>JALHLU010000005.1:10071-307216 GCA_022844345.1 Hyphomonadaceae bacterium | reverse complement strand
CTTGAAAAGCGCCTTGGCGAAGTGATGGATCTGCGTCCGCGCGGCATCCGCACGCACCTTGGCCTCAACAAGCCGATCTATGCGCGCACGTCGGCCTACGGCCATTTCGGACGCGAGCCGGATGCAGATGGCGGCTTCTCGTGGGAGAAGACGGACCTCGTCGGCGCGTTGAAGGATCTGGCGTAACTGCGCACGGCCGCAACGCGCGGCTTGTGGGAAACAGCCTTTCCGGATTCGCCGGAGACAAGCGGGCGTAATCGCTGCGCGGTCAACCGTCAGGCGCGCCTGATTGTCGGATGGAGCGCGGCGGAAACGGCCGGGGCAGGCCCCGGGTCCATATTGTGCGATGGACTCGCAGGATGCAGCAGCAACGCCGGCACGTGATGGGCCCGCACCGGATGCGCTTGAGCAGGCCGAGCGGGCGGCAGAGACGTGGCGGGCTCGCGCTCACGCCGCGCAGCTGCCGCCGGAGGGCGAGTGGTCGACCTGGCTGTTCATGGGCGGGCGCGGCGCAGGCAAGACGCGCGCGGGCGCCGAATGGATCGCCGATCAGGCCGCGCGCAATCCGAACGGCCGGTTCGCCCTGATCGCGCCCACCGAGCACGATCTGCGCGAAGTGATGATCGCGGGCGTGTCCGGTATCCTGAGCCTGCCGGACCGCGAGACGCCGAAGTACGAAAGCTCGCGCCGCCGGCTTGGCTGGACCAATGGAGCTATCGCCCAGGGCTTCTCCGCAGAGGAGCCCGAACGCCTGCGCGGCCCGCAGTTTCATGCGGCCTGGGCGGACGAGTTCTGCGTGTGGAAGCGGCCGGACTATGTGCTGTCCACGCTGCGCCTCGGGCTGCGGCTTGGCGAGGCGCCGCGCCTGGTGGTCACCACAACACCGCTATCGCGAGCGAGCCTGTACAGGCTGCGGGACGAGGCCTCCTGCGTGACCACGCAGGCGGGGACGGAAGCGAATGCGGCCAATCTGTCGCCCGTCTTCCTCGAGACCATCAATCTCCTCTACGAGGGCTCGCGCCTGATCGAGCAGGAAGTGCTGGGCAAGCTGGTCGACGCTGACGGGCAGATGTGGCGCCGGGAGGATTTCATCGATGTCCGCAGCCCGTCCCCGGCGGCGTTCGAGAGGGTGATCGTGGCGGTCGATCCACCCGCTGGCTCGGCGGTTGGAAGGCCGGGATCGGCCTGCGGCGTCATCGTGGCGGGGAGGGTGCAAGGCGCCGCCCATGTGCTGGCCGACCGGTCGGTGCAGGGCCTCAAGCCGGAGGGCTGGACCAGCCGGGTTGTCGCCGTCGCCCGGGAGTTCGGCGCCGCCGAGATTGTCGCCGAGTGCAACCAGGGCGGGGATATGGTGGATACGCTCCTGCGGCAGGCGGGTCCGCCCTGCCGCGTGCGCCTCGTTCGGGCCATGGACAGCAAGCGGGCCCGCGCCCAGCCGGTCTATCACGCCTATCAGCTCGGCCGCGTCAAGCATGCCGGGCGCTTCCCGGACCTGGAGGACCAGCTGATCTCGCTGGGGCAGGGGGAGGGCGGCCCCTATGACCGGGCCGACGCTCTGGTCTGGGCTGTGACGGAATTGCTGCTACAGCCGCCCGTTGCGGCCCCCAGGATCGAAGCGCTGGTCCCATGGGGGCGCAACTGACTGTCAAAAGGTCAGGCTGGGCGTGTCTTCGCTACGTCAACTCGCAAGATTCTGCCACATTGCCGCCTGCGATGTCCCCGAATGTCCGGGTTGGGGTCCACAAATTTGGAATATTCCACCTGCCGCAACGAAAGCTGATGCAGAAATGCTGCAGTATCTCGCATGTTTGCGAAAAATCCTTCGGGACGCCCGTACGGCAATTGACGCATGAAAGTATATGACGGGAATGTGGCCCATCCGAAGGAACCCACAGAGCGTCGGCATACGCACCGTGAGGCGACAGCGGCCGGGCGCTCACAGGCGCCTTGAGGGTCAGGCTCGTAAACAAGTCATCAATGAGGGGATTTTCACCTTGAAAACTACCGCGAAAGCGCACCTTTTGCGCACAACACTGCTTGCAGCGCTTTGTGTTGCGCCAAGCGTAGGTTCGAATGCCATCGCCCAGGAGACCCCTGCCAGCGAAGACGTGGTCACCATCACCGGCACGCGCATCACCGCGCCGGGCGCTGAATCCTCCAGCCCGATCGTCTCGGTCGGCGCCGACGAGATCGCGCTCCAGCAGCAGCCTGAAGTCGAGAAAATCCTTCGCCTGCTGCCCTCGACGATCCCGGGCGACGGTCAGAACACCAACAACGGCACCGTCGGCGCCGCGACCGTCAACCTTCGCGGCCTTGGCTCGCAGCGCAACCTGCTGATGATGGATGGCCAGCGCCTGACGCCGTACGACATCAACGGCCGCGTTGACACATCGGTCATCCCGACCGCGATGCTCGAGCGCATTGATATCGTGACCGGCGGCGCCTCGGCGACCTACGGTTCGGACGCCATGTCCGGCGCCCTCAACTTCATCCTCAAGCGCGACTTCGAAGGCGTCGAATTCAACTTCGACCGCTCCATCACGGGCGAGGACGACGGCCAGATCCTGAGCGGCTCCGTCACCATGGGCGGCAACTTCGCTGATGGCCGCGGCAACGCGATGGTCGGCATCAACTACACCAAGCGTGACGGCGTACAGCTTGGCGCGCGTCCGCTCGGCCAGCTCGGCATCGTGACCGAGGACGGATCGGGCTACGCCAACTTCCTCGCCGGTCAGACCCCCACGGCGCCCCCCGCCGGTTGCACGGCTCCCGACGCGGTGGCGGCGGGCGGTTCCACGACGGGCATCCCGACGCGTGTTGCTATTGCCGGTGGACCGGGCCTCGGCCAGTTCCGCAACGACGGAACGCTCGGCGCCAACTGCTCCGTGTTCAACTTCAACCCGTACAACTACTATCAGACCCCGCAGGAGCGTTATGGCTTCACGGGCGTTGCCCACTACGAGATCAACGAGAACTTCGACCTCTACGGCCGGGCCTCGTTCTCTGCGACCAATGTGACGCAGCAGATCGCCCCGTCGGGCATCTTCGGCAACACGTTCTGGACGCCGCTGCAGAACCCGCTGATCGGCGCTGCCGCCCGCACGTCGATCATCACCGCTGCCCAGGCCGGCGTTGGCCCCGGTACGGTCACGACGACCGGCGCGCTGCCGAACTGGCGCGACATCAACAGCAACGGCGTTGTGGATGCGGCGGACGAACTGCTGATCTCCTACCGCCGCCGCACGCTGGAACTCGGGCCACGTTCGACGAGCTATGACCAGAACTGGTTCCAGATCGTTGTCGGCTCGCGCGGCGAGATCGTCGACAACTGGACCTATGACGTGTCGGTCTCGCATGGCGAATCGGACCGCACCAACATCAGCGCCGGTTACACCAACGTCGCGAACATCGAACAACAGCTCAATTCGGTCGACGGCGTCACCTGCCGCGGCACGTCCGATTCGGCCTGCGTTCCGATCAACCTGTTCGGCGGCTTTGGCTCGATCACGCCCGCAATGGCCGCTTATGCCGGCGCGACGGCGATCGAACAGCGCTCCTACACGCAGACCATCGCGCTCGGCACTGTGACTGGTCAGCTCGATCAGATCCGCAGCCCCTGGGCTGACTCCGGTCTGGCGCTGAGCTTCGGCGCGGAATACCGCGAAGAAAACGGCGTAACCGTGCCGGACGAGTGCCTCAAGCTTGCTCCGACGTCGTGCCTCGGCGGCGCCGGCGGCAACACGCTGCCGATCTCGGGCGGCTTCTCGGCTTACGAATACTTCGCCGAAGGCATCATGCCGATCCTGTCGAACCAGCCCTTCGCTGAATCGCTCGACCTCGAGCTCGGCTTCCGTACCGCCGACTACGATCCGTCGGGCACGCTTGAGAGCTGGAAGTACGGCCTTTCGTGGGAGCCCGTCGACGGCCTCCGCTTCCGCGCCATGCAACAGCGCGCCAACCGTGCGCCGAACGTGGGCGAGCTCGCAGCGCCGCAGACCACCGGTCTCGACAATGCGACGCGCGATCCCTGCTCGATCGGCAACGTGGCCAACATCGACGCCGCCCTGCGCGCGCTCTGCATCTCCACGGGGATGACGAACGCTCAGGTTGGAACCGTCGAAGACATCGTCGCCGGCCAGATCAACGGCTTCTTCGGTACGAGCCTCAGCGACCTGCCGGAGCCCGAGACTGCCGACACCACCACGTTCGGCCTCGTCTGGACCCCGTCGGATATCGGCTTCATCAAGAACCCGGCCCTGACTGTCGACTATTACGACATCCAGATCGACGACTACATCAACGCGCCGCCGGCCCAGGGCGTGCTTGATGGTTGCTACGTCCTGTCGATCGCGGCTGAATGCGCCAAGATCGTTCGTGTTGGCGGTACGCTGACGCTGCCCGGCTCCGGCCTGCAGCAGTTCACGACCAACCTCGACTACCTCAGCGCTGAGGGCATCGAGATCGGCGCGAGCTTCGGTGTCGAACTGCCGCTTGGCGAACTCAACGTCTCGTTGAACGCCAACCACTACCTCAACAACGAGTTCCGCGCCGCGTCGACGCTGCCGGTCCAGGATTGCAAAGGGTTCTACTCTGCAGCCTGCGGCGGCAACTTCGGCACCCCGCTGCCGGAAACCCGCTGGATCCAGCGCACGCTCTGGGACTTCGAGGCTTTCGGCCAGGAACTCCAGATCGGCTACCTCTGGCGCCACCTTGGCGAAGTCACGACCGACGTTCCCGGCAGCGTGTTCGACGCCTTCGAGACGATCGACGCCTACGACTACATCGATCTGACCGGCTCGTGGCGCATCAACGACATGCTCAAGCTGAGCGCTGGCGTGACGAACCTGTTCGAGGAAGATCCGCCGGTGGTTGGCAACGAAGCTGCCGACACGGCCTCCAACTCGGGCAACACCTTCCCGGCCACGTATGACGTGCTCGGCCGGGTGTTCAGCATCGGCGTGAACGCGCGCTTCTAGTTCGCGAAACGACACCACTAGCATTGGCGGCGGACCCACAAGGTCCGCCGCTTTTGTTTTTGGGCGGAGCGTTTTTTGATCGCGAGCAAAGCCGGGGACGCGCAGGCCGCCGATCCTCGCGCGTGCAATTGCCGCCCGCATGGGGGCAGGCCATGGTGCCGGGATGAGCATGGTTGACCAGATAGTTGCGGCCGCCGATCGGGCCGTGCAGATGCAGAACTGGGCTGAGGCCGAACGGCTGTGGACGGAGGTGCAGCGCCTGTCTCCCGGCCATCCGCGCGCGCTCTACAGCCTTGGCATGCACGCCTTTCAGCGCAACGACCTGAAGGGCGCCAAGGTGCTGCTGGAACAGTCGCGGGCCGCTGCGCCGGGATCCTTGTCGACGCTGAATGCGCTTTGGGTTGTGCATGGCAGGCTGGGGGATGGCCCCGCCGAGATCGACGCCATCGATGCGGCGCTGGCCGTCGAGCCCTATTTCCTGCCCGGGCTCGTCGCCAAGGCGTCCTGGCTTGAGCGCTATTCCACGCCGGCGGCCGCAGCTGCAATGTATCGGAACGTGATGCGGGTCGCGCCTCCCGAAGCGCACTGGCCGGCAACGCTGCGGGCCCAGCTGCTGCACGCGCGCGACCTGGTCGATCGTCATGCGCGCACCTACGAGGCGTATCTCAACCAACAGATCGCCGGCCTGAGCCGGGATATGCCCGCGGCGTCCGCTGAACGCTGGCGCGAGGCGGCCTCGATCATGGCGGGGCGCACCAAGCCCTATGTGTCGGATTCCAATCAGCTTGGCGTGCCGCGCCTGCCAGCCATCCCCTTCTATGACCGCGCGATGTTTCCGTGGGCGCAGGCGCTGGAGGCCAACACCGCCGTGATCCGCGACGAACTCGAGGCGGCGCTGGCGACGGAGCAGGGGGATTTTGCGCCGTACATCGCCTACCGGCCCGGCGATCCGGTCAACCAGTGGGCCGAGCTCAATCACTCGAAGCGCTGGAGCCATTATTCGCTGTGGCGCGGCGGCGTACCCGATGAGGCGCATCTTGCGGCCTGTCCCAAGACGCGCGCCGCGCTCGAGGAGGTCGATATGGCCTCGATCGACGGGCTGTGTCCCAACGCGATGTTCTCGGCGCTGGCCCCGCACACCGAAATTCCGCCCCACACGGGCGAGACCAATGCGCGCCTCGTTGTTCATCTGCCGCTGATTGTGCCGCCGAAGTGCACCTATCGCGTCGGCTATGAGCGGCGCGAATGGAAGGTTGGCGAGATTCTGGTGTTCGACGACACGCTTGAGCACATGGCGCGCAATGACAGCGACGAGATGCGCGTCGTGCTGATCTTCGACATCTGGAACCCGCTGATCCCGGTCGCAGAGCGCGAGATGGTGCGCCAGCTGGCCACGGCCGCGCGGACCTTTGCGCAGCTGTCGAGCTAACGAGCGAGCCTCACTCGCCGATGGCGTGGAGGGCGCCGCCGCGCTCGTGCAACCATGTGCGCGCCTCGCGCCATTCGGGATAGCAGCGCTCGACCTGCTTCCAGAACCGGCTGGAGTGGTTCATCTCCTTGATGTGCGCGACCTCGTGCGCGGCGACATAGTCGAGCGCAAACGGGGGCGCGCAGACGAGGCGCCAGGTGAAGTTGAGCCGGCCCTCGGATGAGCACGAGCCCCAGCGCGAGCGCATGTCCTTGATGGCGATCGACTTGGGCTGGACCTTTAGTGTCTCGGCGTGGACGGCCACGCGCTCGGCGAAGTCGACGCGTGCAGATGCGCGCAGGAAAGCCCGCACCTTGTCCGAGAAGGCATCTCGCGGTCCGGGAACCAGAATGAGGGGCGTCGGGGACGACATCCGGTCGATCTTAACGGTCCGGCCGCCTTCGGCCTGTTTCAGGCGGTGGATAACCCCACGCAGCGGGATGTAGACGCCCGGCCGGAACTGGATCTGCGGCGGCAGGGCGCCGAGCCTTTCTGCAATCCAGTCAACGCGTTCCGTAGCGAAAGAGATGGCGTCGAGGGCATGGCGGGCGGCGGGGGCGGTAGCGATAGCCTCGCGGGCCATCGGGTCTATCCTAACGGAAACCCGGCGGGCCCGGCTGTCAATGTGCACCCGCACAGGCACGGAAGCGCCTGATTTCGCTATCAAAAAAACCCTGGGATGGGATTCCGCGATGACCATGCTAAGGGGTATCGTCCTGGCGACTGCGAAGCAACATGACCCATCGAGGGGGACCAACTAAAATGAAACTGAAGTTAGCGTTTGCCAGCATGCTGGTCCTTTCCGCCTGCGGAACGAGCCCCGATGCGCTGAAGGCGCTAGACCTCATGCAGTTCCGTGAAAATTCGACCGCGCCGGGATTTTCGTACGCGAAACTCTCCGGTTCCGGGAATGACGTGAAGCTGGAAGGCGTGTCGTTCCTGTCCTCCCCCTTCATGGCGATGATGATGGGCATGGAAGCGCCTGGGGATGCGGAAGCGGCCGAATACGAGGCCGATTCCGTCGTTCCCGTGCTGTCGGTCGAGTCGGTCGTGATGAACGGGCTCACCATGAAGGACGGCAAGCCGCAGGTCCGCGACCTGGTGATG
Organism: Hyphomonadaceae bacterium; assembly: GCA_022844345.1. Classification (GTDB taxonomy): domain Bacteria; phylum Pseudomonadota; class Alphaproteobacteria; order Caulobacterales; family Hyphomonadaceae; genus UBA7672. Next base: position 299,665 of record JALHLU010000005.1, on the reverse strand, counting down.
AACGGCCTTACACCCATCGGCGATATGGGCGGGGCGACCGTCACCATCGGATCGCTTGGCGTCGAAGGGCTCGACGAGAAGACCGGCGCCTTCATCGCCAGCGTCTTCACGGAAGAAGGTTTCGATGAAGTTCCCGCCTTCGGTGAGTGGATGTTCGGCAAGGCCGGCGTCAGCAACATCGCCATCAAGGGCGATATGGAAAGCGAGCAGGGCCCCATCACCTTCGACGTCAAGGTTGGCGAACTGTCCGTGTCCGATCTCGACGACACGATCATGGGCCTCGTGCGGATTGCGGGGATTGCAGGCGAGGTCAACGTTCCCACCGAGATGGTTCCGATCGCGGCGAAGTTCGACCTTGGCACGCTCGACATCTCGAGGCTTCAGACGGAGTTCTTCACCCGGCCGTTCGCGCTGGGCATGGAGATGGCGATGGACCCCACGGCGGAGTCCGACTACGCGTCGCTTTACGAGGGCTATACCAGCCCGCTCGAAGCCGGGATCGATGGGCTCGACTGGTCGGGCATGAAGATCGACGTGTCTGGCCTGAAGTTCGACACCACCGCGATCAAGCAGACGGTGACGCGGAACGCCGATGGCGTGGTGGTCGCGACGGCCTGGCCGGAGGCCAAGTTGAAGCTCACGGCAGACGCCGCCGGCGGAATGGTCGGCGCGATGGGCCTCATGGTGCTGGCGATGGGCGGCTATCCGGCCGACTCGATCGAACTGTACACCGCCGGCAACAGCACATTCGATCCCGAGAAGGATGTGACGCGTCTCAGCGGCTATAATCTCGGCCTGACCGATGTGGCCGACATGAAGCTCGACATGGGCATTGTCGGCCTTCACGCGGCGCTGCCGGGGCTGATGGCCTCGCTGCAGAGCGCGACAGACATGTTGGGCGACATGGAGGTCGTGCTGGACGAGGAAGGCAACCCGATCGTATCCGACGACGCCGAAACCGGCGCGGACGACATGTCCGGCGCCACGACGGCCATGGCCATGCAGATGCTGTTCGCGCTGATGCCGCTGCAGCTGTCCGACATGGACCTGTCGATCACGGATCAGAAGCTGATGGAGCTGATCCTCAACCAGCAGGCCATGGGCGCCGGGCAAAGCCTTGCGGAGTTCCGCGGCGACCTCGTTGGCATGGTGCAGGGCGCGTCTGCATTCATGACGGAGGCGGGCGTTGACGCCGCCATCGCCGACGAACTGACGGCGGCCACGGCTGGCTTCCTGGCCGGCCCGGGGACGCTGCGCCTGCAGCTGAAGCCCAAACAGCCGCTCGGCATCATGTCGGCGATGACCATGCCGATGACCAAGGACAACCTCGGCTTCTCGGCGACGTTCGTGCCCGCTGCGCCTGAGGCGCCTCAAGCGCCTGAGCCAGCCGCAGCGCCGGCCAACTAGGCCGCGTTTCGAAACCAGGACTTTGAAACGATCAGCCGGGCTCCCGCATGCGGGGGCCCGGTTCGATTTGGGGCTTCAGCCGCACTCGCCGCCGGCGCAGTCGTCGCCCTCGATCTCGACCGTGGCGTGGCCGATGCCGTGAACCTCGCGCAGGCGCGTCTTGATGCGGCCGACGATGGCGGGGCCTTCCGCGCTGTCGGCAATGCGTGCGTGCAGCGTCATCATCGAACGCCGCCCGTCGAGCGACCAGAGATGCGCGTGATGCACGTCGAGGACGCCGTCGACATGGTCGACCAGGTCGTGGGTCACCTTGTCGAGGCTGATGTTTGTCGGTGCACCCTCCAGCAGGATGTGCGCGCTTTGCGCCGTGACCGACCAGGCCGAGCGCAGGATGATCAACGCAACCAGCACGGAGAGGATCGGATCGGCCTGGATCCAGCCCGTCGTCATGATGATAACGCCCGCCGCGATCGCCGCGACCGAGCCGAGCAGATCGCCCACGACATGGAGCAGTGCGCCGCGCACATTGAGATTGTCGTGGTCGGCCCCGTGCAGCACGGCGAAGGCCGCGATGTTGACGCCAAGGCCAGCCGCCGCGATCCAGGTCATCAGCACCGGTTCGATCGTGCGCGGTTCGTTGAGGCGAACGATGGCCTCGAACACGATCCAGGCGGCGATGGCGAACAGGGTGAGGCCGTTGACGAAGGCGGCCAGCACGGGAAAGCGGCGGAAGCCGAATGTGCGGCGGGAGTCGGCGGGACGGCGCGCCATGCGGAAGCCGATCCAGGCGAGCGCGAGGCTGCCGAAATCCGACAGCATGTGTCCGGCGTCGGCGATCAGGGCGAGGGAGCCGGCAATGATCCCGCCGGCGAGTTCGACGCCCATGAAGCCGCCGGTGAGCAGTGCGGCTATGCCGATGCGCGCGGCGTTGTTCTCGTCGCCGCCATGATGGTGGTCATGCGAATGACCGTGCGCATGGTCGTGACCATGCGTGTGTTCGTCGTGCGCGTGGGCATGAGCGTGAGCGTGATCGTGCGCCATCCGCCTGACCTACGCGGCGCGCGCACAAATATCAAATGAATACAATGGAACGATATATCAGCCCGGAAGCGACGCTCATGCCCCGGCCAGTTTCGGTCCGGTGGCGTCGATCATGGCCTGGGCGATTTCCTCTTCGCCCGAGATGACCACGTCCGCGCCGCGGCCGGCGAGATGTGCGGCCTCGGCGTCCGAATGCGAGCGGGCGAGGATGCGGATGCCGGGGTTGTGCTGCCGCGCCAGTTCAGCGATGCGGCCGGCCTCGAAGCCGTCGGGCACCGTAATGTATATCAGGTTGGCGCGTTCGATGGCGGCGGCGCGCAGCGTGTCGGCCGAGGCGGCGTTGCCGGTGATGGTCTCGATGCCCTGTTCGAGCAGACGCTCGATAATTTCCTCGCGCTCCTCCACCACGGCGTAGTCGATCTTGCGGGTTTCGAGCTGTCGGCCGATGCGCGAGCCGACGCGGCCGAAGCCGACGATGATGGCGCGCTGGCGTGCGGCGGGCGCCGGCGGTGGACCAGGCGGCGCTGGCGGCGGCTTGGGAACAAACCGGTCGGCGACCACGAACGCCAGCGGGTTCAGAACGATCGACAGGATGGCTGCGCCAAGGACGAGGTCGCGCGCCTCCTCCGGCAGGAGACCCAGCGCCACGCCGAGGCCGGCGAGGATGAAGGAGAATTCCCCGATCTGGGCGAGGCTTGCCGAGATCAGCATGGTTGAGTCGGCTGGCTGCCTGAAAACCCGCATGATGGCGACAGCAGCAAGCGACTTGCCCACGACCACGATGCCAAGGGCGCCAAGCAACGGCCAAGGGTCCCTGATCAGCGTCATCGGGTCGAACAGCATGCCGACCGAGACGAAGAACAGCACTGCGAAGGCGTCGCGCAGGGGCAGGGTCTCGTTGGCGGCCTGATGCGACAGCTCGCTCTCGCCCATGATCATGCCAGCGAAGAAGGCGCCCAGCGCGAAGGAGACGCCGAACAGTTCCGACGCGCCCAGCGCCACGCCAAGCGCAATGGCGAGAACGGCGAGGCGGAACAGCTCGCGCGAGCCCAGGTGCACCACACGATGGAGCACCCAGGGGATGAGCCGCTTGCCGAACAGCAGCATGATCAACATGAACGCGCCGACCTTGCCGAGGGTGAGGAGGACGGCGAGGCCGACTTGCCCGGCCTGGTCCCACGTGAACCCGCCGCCGCTGGCGGCTACCTGGTTGCGCAGGTCAGCCCAGGTGGGCAGGAGGACAAGCGCGAGGACCATGGCGATGTCCTCGACGATCAGCCAGCCGACGGCGATGCGGCCGCGCTCGGTCTGGACGACGTGCCGCTCCTGCAGCGCGCGCAGCAGGACAACGGTGGAGGCGACGGACAGGGCGAGGCCGAAGACGATCCCGCCTTCAAGCGGCCAACCCATCAGATAGCCCATGCCGACGCCGAGCAGGGTCGCGGCGAGGATCTGCGCCAGCGCGCCGGGAATTGCGATGGCGCGCACGGACAGGAGGTCGTCGAGCGAAAAGTGCAGGCCGACCCCGAACATCAGCAGGATGACGCCGATCTCGGCAAGTTCGGTGGCAAGCTGCGCGTCTCCAACGAAGCCCGGCGTGAAGGGGCCGATCACGACGCCGGCGATCAGATAGCCTACCAGCGGCGACAGCTTCAGACGGGTCGCGATCATGCCGAAGACAAAGGCCAGGCCCAGGCCAATAGTCAAAAGCGAGATCAGCGGTGTCCCGTGGGGCATCGTATGTGGGCGTCCCTCGATTGGCGTGAGGCTGTAGTCGACTTGGGAGCGAGGGTGACGGATTGCGACCCCGAAAGTCAATAAAATCCTCGCCTTCCGTACGGTGTCCGTCATGCGTGACGCGTGGGCCCGCCACGCTTGGTGCTTTCCCTCGGGCCACAGGCGAGGCTAACGTCTGCAAATGGCGGATGAAGCGATCCTTGTTGGCGACGTGGGCGGCACCAATGTGCGGTTCGCACTGGCGTATCCGAAGGACGGGCGGATCACGCTGTCAGAGATATGGAAGCGTGCGGGCGCTGAGTTTCCATCCTTCGCGGACGCGCTTGATGCGTTTCTCGAGGAAACCGGCGCGCGGCCGGATGGCGCGGCGCTGGGCCTCGCCGGGGTGGTGATCAACGATCGCATCGACCTCATCAATCGCGGCTGGACCATCGCGCTTGCCGACGTGCGGGCACGGATCGGCGGCAAGCGGCTGGTTGCGGTGAATGACTTTGTCGCGATGGCGCGGTCAGCCCCCGATCTCGATGACGATGGGCTGGAGCCGATCCGCTCAGGCGTGCGCGATCCCGATGGTTCGGCTGCCGTCGGCGGGCCGGGCACCGGGTTTGGCATCGCGATCCTGCGTCGGATAAAGCCCGGCTGGGTCGTTGTTGGGGGGGAGGGCGGTCACCAGGCCTATGCGCCCCAGACGCCACTGGAATGGGCGCTGGCCGAGGCCATGCGCCAGCGCGGTGTTGATGTCTCGAACGAGCTGGTCTCAGCCGGCGCGGGCTTCGAGCTGACGCGCGATTGCCTGGCCGAGGTGATGGGGGTTGGGCGGCGAGACATGTCGCCGGGAGAGGTGATCGAAGCGGGACTGGCGGGTGACGCGTTTGCGTCGGCCTTCTGCAGGCTGCGGGCGGCGACGGTCATGACCGCGATGGGGAACCTGGCCCTGATCAGCAATGCAGCGGGCGGCGTCTACATCGCTGGCGGCGTCGCGCGGCATCTTGCGCCGTGGCTGGACGAGCCCGAGGCGCTGGAGCGTTTCCACAGCCGTGGACCGCACACGCCCATGCTGGAGAGATTTCAGATCAGCCTGATCGTGGCGGACGCAGCGCCTCTACTGGGTGCGGCGCACCTGTGGCTGGATGAACGCGAGCGCGGCTGGCTGTAGCGGCTACTGGCAGCCGCAACCGCCACCGCCGCCCTTGCCGCCGCCATGTCCGCGGCCACCGCCGAACGAAATGGCGCTCGCGCTGGCGAACGCCACCGCTGTTGCCGAAGCCTGGGCGCGGGCCGAGCCGCCGCCAATCACGATGACGCGGCCACCGCCGCCGGCGCCGCCATTGATGTCGATGCCAACGCCGCCTGTGCCGAAATCGGACGGCAGGATGATGTGTGATGGGCCAGCCTTGACCGGAACCGGCTCGGGCGCCTGCACGGGCGAAGGCGGGGTGGGCTGGGGCCTGTTCAGCGGGGGAGGCGGGGCAACCACCGGCGGCGGGCGGCGATTGCGGCCGTCCGCGAAGGCGGGAGCAACGAACGAGGCGGCGACGAGGCCGGCAGCCAGGATGCGGAAAATCGGTTTCATGGCGACCTCCGATGCAGCCGCCGTGCCGCGTGGCAGGAGCCGGCCAAGAGTTAACACCCGGACCGGCGGCCGGGCCAAGCAAGACACCACAGAGGCGATTCCCGGTTAATCAGAAGTCGACTGCGAGACCCTTCTTCTCCCAATCGCCATAGCGGGTGGGTTCCTCGCCCTGGCGACGGCCATTGATCTCGGGCGGCAGGTCGAGCGCGGGCGCGGCCTGGCGTCGCGCCTCGGCCTCCAGCAGGGCGCGAACCGCCTCGGGAGACAGCGCCTTGCCAGGCGCCGCGCCCGGGATCGCTGGGGTTTCCGGAGATGAGTCCGTCAGGCCACAGGCTTCCGGTGATGTGTCGTCGGGGTTCGTCATGACAGCAGGTTCACCAATTTTTTGGATTTTGGAAAGGAAGCATTCACCAACATCAACAAAGCTGCACTCAGGGGACTGGCCTGCGTGAGAGAACCGCGATGAGCTATTTCAAAGCCGCCGGACTGATGCTGCTGATCCACACCGCCTTTGCGGGCGTGGGCTGGTGGATCGCTGGAAGAGAAGGCGCACTGGCTGCGACCCTGATCGCGCTGGCGTTCCATATCCTTGTGTTCTGGTATGCCGAGAAGATCGTGCTGAAGCTGCACAATGCCCGCGAGGTTGGCTCGGACGACCCCTCGCCGATGATCCGCGCGTTTGTAGCAGATTGCGACCGTCTGGCCATGCGCGCCAACATGCCGCGTCCGCGCACCTACATCATCGACGCCTTCCAGCCGAATGCCTTCGTGGCCGGGCGCGACACCAACCATGCTTCGGTCGCGGTGACCGACGGCCTGCTCAAGACCCTTACCCGCGCTGAGGTTTCCGCTGTCGTCGCGCACGAACTGGCCCACGTGAAGCGCGGCGATGCGCTGGCCATGGGCATTGGATCGGCGCTGGCCGCCGTGCTGTCGACGATCTTTGGCGCGATCGCCTATCCGATCGGTCAGCGCAAGCGGGTCCAACGCATTGTCTCCGGCCTCGTCGCCCGTATCAGCCAGAGCCATCACCGCGAATACGCTGCGGACAAGCAGGCTGGTGAAATCTGCGGCGCGCCTGTGAACCTCGCCAATGCCTTGCTGAAGCTGGAGCGCCATACCGCTTCGCTTCTGAACCCGCTGGCCGAGCGCAACCCGGCGACCGCCCACATGTTCGTCATTGATCCGTTGCACGGCCCCCGCCGCGGACCCTCGGCCTCGCACCCGCCGACTGAACGCCGCATCGCCCGCCTGCACCGCCAGGCCGCCGAGATGGAAGGCGTGGAATAGGGCAGTCATCCGGTGTGAATTTTACAACGCGCGCTCCGCAAGGGGCGCGCGTTTCGCGTTGGGGGCGAGGTATTCGGGAACTTCGGCGCCCCCGGGGGGTTGAGAGGCATATCCAGAAGAACCTGGCGAATGCTTTTCCTCGAAGGGACACGAAATGCGCATTGCTTTTGCGATGGCTGCAGCACTGCTTGGAGGTGCGCTTGTCGCTTCCCCGGCCGCGTTCGCAGACCCTGCGCGCGACAACCTCCTGCGCGCCGAAGCGCAGGTTCAGGCGCTGAATTCGGCGGACGCCTCCGCCGCAGCTCCAATTGAATATCGAAACGCTCAGCTCCGGCTTGACGAAGCGCGCGCGGCAGAAGCGCGCAACAACGACGAAGAATCCCTGAGGCGCTCGAACGAAGCCCTGCTCCATACTGAGATCGTCCAGGAACAGATCAAGCTTTTCGGGCTGCAGCGCACCGTTTCGGAAATCGAGACCGGCATCGCAACGCTCCGCCGCGAACTCGTCTCTTAGAAAGACCCACACATGACATACGCATTGAAATCTGCGGCCGCCATGGCCGCTCTCTCTTTCGCTCTTGCCGGTTGCGCGTCGGCGCCTGAACCGAGCCCGAGACTGCTTTCGGCCGAAGCATCGCTGCAGAGAGCCAAGGCTGATTCAGCCACGATGGAGTCGGGGCGCGCCCCGCTCGAAAAAGCGGAAACCGCGCTGCGCGACGCCCGCGCGTACTACATGGACCGCAAGACGGACGAGTACACCCACTCGCTCCGCATGGGCGAGAGCTATGTGCTGCTGGCCGACACGCGCGGCGACCAGCTTCTTGCCAACCGCAAGATCGCCACGCTCAACACGGATCGCGCCAACATGGTCGCCGAATCGCGCAGGCTGGAACTTTCGCGCGCCGAAGCGGCCACCGCAACGGCGCGGGCGCAAACCGCCAACGCCCAGGCTGCTACCGCAACAGCGCGCGCAGCTGCAGCGGGTGCACAGGCCCGCGCTGATCAGTCGGCAACTGTCGCAGCCGCGGCCGTCGCCGACAGCGCAGCCGCTCGCGCTGACCAGGCTGCCGCTGAAGCGCGGACGGCTGCACTCCGTGCGGAGCTTGCTGGATACGAACAGCAGAAGACCGCTCTGGGCGTGACGCTCATCCTGCGCGATCTTCAGTTCACGTCCGGCTCGGCCGTGCTCGGGGCCGGAGCGCAGGGGCGTCTTGCGCCGCTCGCCTCCTTCCTCGCCAAACAACCGGATGCGCGAATCCAGATCGCCGGCCACACCGACTCGCAAGGGTCTGATGCGTCCAACATGGATCTTTCGGCGCGCCGGGCGCAGTCGGTTGCGGCTTATCTCAACTCGACGGGCGTCAATCTCAACCGCATCAACGCGATCGGAATGGGCGAATCGGCCCCGACCTCGTCGAACGACACCGCAGCTGGCCGGGCGATCAATCGCCGGGTCGAGGTCACTATTCTCGACTGATCTTCTGATCACTGGTCTGACAACAAGGAAAGCGCGCCCCGCAGGGCGCGCTTTTTTGTGGACCTGAACTGAAATTCCCGAACTACGGCGCGTTGCGGCCGGGCTCGTACTTCCGGATTTCGGCGCGGCCGACGACCATGTGGTGAACCTCGTCCGGACCATCGGCAAAGCGCAGATGGCGGACATCGGCATAGAGCTCGGCCAGCGGCGTCCATTGCGAGATGCCGGTGGCGCCGTGCACCTGGATCGCCTCGTCGATGATGCGGCAGGTGATTTCCGGGATCATCGATTTCACCATCGAGACCCAGACGCGCGCTTCGCGGTTGCCCAGCACGTCCATCGCCTTGGCGGCCTTGAGAACCATCAGGCGCATCTGCTCGATGTCATAGCGGGCGCGGCTGACGACTTCGGGGTTCTTGCCCAGCTTGATGAGCGGCTGGCCGAAAGCTTCGCGCGATAGGCCGCGCTTGATCATCATTTCCAGCGCGGCTTCCGCCTTGCCGATCGTGCGCATGCAGTGGTGGATGCGGCCTGGCCCAAGGCGGACCTGGCTGATCTCGAAGCCGCGGCCTTCGCCGAGCAGGATGTTTTCCTTCGGCACGCGCACGCCGGTGAACCTGATGTGCATGTGGCCGCGCGGGGCGTGGTCGGCGCCGAAGACGTGCATGGGTCCCAGCACCTTCACGCCGGGCGTGTCCATCGGGACCAGGATCTGTGACTGCTGCAGGTGGGCGGGCGCGTCCGGGCTGGTCTTGACCATCACGATCATGATCTTGCAGCGCGGGTCGCCAGCGTTCGAGATGTAGTACTTCTCGCCGTTGATCACCCAGTCATTGCCATCCAGCACGGCGCTGGTGGAGATGTTCTTGGCGTCGGAGGAGGCGACGTTTGGCTCCGTCATCGCGTAGGCCGAGCGGATCTCGCCGTTGAGCAGGGGCTCGAGCCATTTCTTCTTCTGCTCGGGCGTGCCGACGCGTTCGAGAACTTCCATGTTGCCAGTGTCGGGCGCGGAGCAGTTCAGCGTTTCGGAGGCGAGGGGGTATTTGCCCAACTCGGCGGCGATGTAGGCGTAGTCGAGGTTGGAGAGGCCCTCGCCGGTTTCGGCGTTGGGCAGAAAGAAGTTCCACAGGCCGGCGGCCTTGGCTTTTTTCTTCGCGCCATCGAGCAGTTCCAGCTGGCGCGGATGCCAGCTCCAGCGATCGGTCTTGGCGTGATCGAGCTCTTCGAACTCCTTGAGGATCGGGGCGACGTTCTCGGCTATGTGGCGCTTCACCGCTTCGTAGAGCGGCCGGCCCTTGTCCGACATGCGCAGGTCGTTGAGTTCGCTCAGGTGTTCGTCGCTCATGCCGGTATTCCCGCTGTTATGCGCCGCCTTCCGGGCTGCGCGTGCTCTTCCCAAGATGCGGGCATCCTATTGGCCAGGGGGCGGGGTTGAACAGTGCGACTTTCGAAGGCGCCGAAAGGCATCAGCCCGCCAGCGGATAAACCGCCTCCTCGACATAATGGCTGCCTGATCGCGTCGCTCGCGACGAATACATGCAGAAATGGTCGACGATGAAGGGTGTGGAGCGGAACTCGGCGGCGTCGGACAGGAAGTGAGCAACCTCGACGTCGCGCGTGCCGTGGAGGTAGGCGAGGGTTACGTGCGGCTTGTAGCGGCGCGGCTCGGGCGGCAGGCCAGCATTGCGGATGGCGGACTCGCAGGCGCCGGCAAGCTGGACAAGGGCAGGGCAGTCGCGCACCCCAGCCCAGAGCGCACTGGGTTCGCGCCCACCGAAACTCCCTGCACCCTCCAGGGCGATCTCGAACGGGGCGGCCAGGATCCGGCCGACTTCCGTGTCGATGTCGCGGGCGATTGCTTCGTTGACCTCGCCGATGAAGCGCAGGGTGAGGTGAAGCTGCTCGGCCGCGCGCCAGGAGGCGCCTGGGACGTCCGTCTCAAGCGCGAGCAGACGTTCGGCGGCGGGCTCGGGGATCGGAATGGCAAGAAAAAGGCGGAGGGTCATGTGGATGATCCGTACGGGCGCCAAGCATAAACGGGGCGCGGATCGGAGCTGTAACTGGCCTTACAAGAAGCGCGGCTGCTGATGATGTGGTGAATCAAGGGTTAGCGTGTCTTTTACTGGGATCACAGACTCGCCAGCAGGCCTCAAAGCGCCCGGATTTACTTGCAATGGCGGGCCTGCATGACCATTATCCATGGAGGTTGGTAAGGTGCGTCCTTACCGCAGACAGAGGGTTGAAAACAGAACCATGGCTGACTTCCAGTATGCCCAGACGCGCACAGGCGCTCAGACGGGCGATATGGCCACGGACGCCGGCCTCCGCAAATTCATGCTTGGCGTCTATAACAAGCTAACGCTGGGCATCTTCCTTGCCGGCGCGGTTGCCTATGCCACCGGCGCAGTTCCGGCGGTCACGGAACTCGTGTTTGGCACGCCGTTGGTTTACGTCGTGCAATGGGGCCCGATCGCCCTCATGCTCGGCTCGATGTTCTTCATGAAGAACCCGTCGCCTTTGGCGACCGGCATCATGTACTGGGCAATCGTCGTCCTGATGGGCGCGGGTCTCGGCATCTGGGTCATGATGGCCGAGAGCGGCGCCGAATCGGCGACGCGCGGCGGCATTGGCCTGTCGACGACCTACGCGACGATCGCGAAAGCCTTCCTGATCACGGCTTCCGCCTTCGCGGCCCTGTCGCTGTTCGGCTACACCACGAAGCGCGACATGTCGGGCATCGGCTCCTTCGCCATGATGGCGATCTGGGGCGTGCTGGCGATGTCCCTGCTCAACTTCATCCTGCCGCCCTCGTCCATGTTCGAGTGGATCATCATGGGTGCCGTGTTCGCGCTGTCGGCGGTGCTGATCGCGGTTGAGACGCAGCAGCTGAAGAACGGCTACTATGCCTTCGGCGGTGATGCTCGCAGCCTCGCGGTCATGACCAACTGGGGTGCGCTGAACTTCTTCATCTCCTTCATCAACATGTTCCGCATCGTGTTGATGTTCCTGTCCTCGCGCGAATAGCGCTGGATTACAGGCGATACAAGGAAAGCCCCGGACCCATGGTCCGGGGCTTTTCATTGTGGCTTCCGGTGGTGGCGGCTTCTGATCGTTGCGACTTGTGAACAGCTGTGGATGGCGGCCTGTGGATTATGTGTGGAGCGGCCGTTTCACACCTCAATCGACAATGTTGAAGCGGTTCTTGTCGAAGATCTTCAGCACCTGCGCCAGCTCATGCCCGCGCTTCAGCACCTGTCCGGTGGCGTTGGTGACGGAGTATGCGCCCTGCTTGCGTGCGAGATCGGGCCGCTTTTCCACAATCCAGGTCGGCGCTTCAGATGCGCGCCGATACATGCAGAAGGCTGCGTGATCCGCGTGGGCACCGATCGCGTAGTCGCGGCACTCACCCGCAGAGACAAGCTTTCCATAAGCCCAGAGAATGAGTTCGAGCTCGCGTCGGTCGAACCAGACCTGTCGTGTGGCAGCAGCGGAAGACGAGGGAAAACCCGGCTGACTGGTCTGCGTCATGGCGGTTCCTGGTGAAGGGTCCTGTGGACAATTAGTCCGTTCGGACCCGATCCTGCGAACCTTACGAAGAATTCGCAATATCACCGCATTTTGGACTAGCCAAAGACACGGATCACGGCCAAGTTAATCAAGTCGGGCGGATGGTTAAGACGCCGACCTTGGACCCAACAGCCCCCCAGCCCCCCAGGGTTGCGACTGACGGTTCGCCCGACACCTACTCTCCCAAAAATTAATGTTCTAACAAGGCGCAAGCCTTGGATTCGCGCGTGCGGCCGCCGATGTCGAAGCATTGCGCTCTGTTCGTCGGCAGGCGGCGCAAATCGTTAATTTCGGTGTGTGATTCGCCCCGGTCTGCATTGGCCGAATCTTCATCAAGTCCTGACTTCCTTCGCAGCGGCGCCGGGCCTAGCAAAGGGTCCGGAAGACTGCCGCAGATTCCCATTTGCAGACAGACTCAGCGAACAGGCCCAGCCATCGCCATGCCAGTTGACGCTAGAGACGCGCTCAAGGTCGAAAACCTCTCCCGATCCTTCGGCTCGCGGCAGGCCGTACGGAAGGTGAGCCTTCGTGTCGCGCGCGGAGAGACCGTTGCGATCATGGGTCCCAATGGCGCGGGCAAGTCCACGACACTGCGCATGATCGCTGGCTATCTCGAGCCGGACGAGGGGGACGCCTGGATCAACGGCGCGTCCATCCAGTCCGATCGCACACGCGCGCAGCTTGCGCTTGGTTATCTCGCCGAAGGCGCCCCGCTTTATCTCGACCTGTCGGCGAAGGATTTCCTCGCCTTTCTGGCGCGCACGCACGGGCTGCGGGGCGGCGAGGCCAAGCAGGCGATCGGGCGGGCGGCGGAGGATGCGGCAATCACCGATGTCCTGCTGCGCCCGATCGAGACCCTGTCGAAGGGTTATCGCCGGCGCGTTGCGCTGGCCGGCGCCATTGTGCACGATCCGCCAGTGCTGATCCTGGACGAGCCGACAGACGGGCTCGATCCCAACCAGAAGATCGCCATGCGCGGCCTGATCAAACGGATGGGCGAAGCGAAGGCGATCCTGATTTCCACGCACCAGCTCGACGAGGTGGAGGCGATGTGCTCGCGCGCCATCCTGATCGATGGCGGGCGGATCATCGCGGACTCAACGCCGGCCGAACTTGCTGGGCGGACGCCCGGGGGGCGGCTGGAGGATGCATTCCATGCGCTGACGCGCGGGGAGGCGGCGGCATGAGCGAAGTTGCGAACCCCGGCTGGAGGCAGAGCGCCGGCCAAGCTGCGAACGCGATGCGCGCGATCTATGGCCGCGAGCTTGCGGCCTACTTCCTGACGCCGCTGGCCTATGTGTTCATCGCGATCTTTCTCATTGCGCTGGGCGCCTTCACCTTCGAGATCGGACGCTTCTTCGAGACCAACCAGGCCGACCTAGCGCCCTTCTTCCTGTTCCATCCATGGCTGTATCTGGTTTTCCTGCCGGCGATCGCCATGCGCCTGTGGGCCGACGAGGCGAAGGGCGGAACGCTGGAGCTACTGCTGTCGCTGCCGGCGCCGACCTGGTCGCTGGTGATAGGCAAATTCCTGGCTGCGTGGACGGTGGCGGGCGCGGCCCTGCTGTTCACGACGCCGATGTGGATGTCTGTGAACTGGCTGGGCGCGCCCGACAATGCCGCGATCCTGCTCACCTATGCGATGAGCTTCCTGATGGCGGGCGGCTATCTGGCGATCGCGTGTGCGATGTCGGCGGTTGCGCGCAACCAGGTGGTCGCGTTCGTGCTGTCGGTTGCGGTGGGCTTTGTGTTCACGGCGGCGGGGCTGCCGGTGGTGGCGTCGGGGATTGCCGGGCTGTTCGGGCCGGGCGCCGCTGATGCGCTGGCTTCGTTCTCGCTGTTGACGCATTTCGAGGCGGCCCAGCGCGGCGTGCTCGAACTCCGCGCGCTGTTCTTCTATGCGGCGTTCATCGCCCTGTGGCTGTCGCTGAACGCGATCCTTGTCAGCGCAAGGAAGGGCGGGTGATGCGCCGGACGCACTACGCCATTCTTGCAAGCCTCGCGGCCATCTCGATCTTCGCGGGGCTCAACCTTGCCGCATGGAAATGGCTTGCGCCGGCGCGGGCCGATTTCACGGCCAACAAGCTCTACACGTTGTCGTCCTCGGCGCGGCAGGTGGTCGAGCGTCTGATCGAGCCCGTGGAGCTGGAGTTCGTCTATTCGCGCAGCCTCGGTTCCGATTTTCCTGCGATCCGGGCCCATGCCGATCGTGTGCGCCAGATGATGACCGAGATCGCGGCGTATTCCGGCGGCAAGGTCAAGGTGCGCGAGATCGAACCGGAGCCCTATTCCGAAGAGGAGGAGCGTATCGCGGGGGCAGGGCTGACCCCCGCGCCGACGGACAGGGGCGATCCGCTCTATGCCGGCATCATCGGCCACAACACGGTTGATGACGCCATCGCGATTCCCTTCCTCGCGCCGGAGCGCGACGCGTTGCTGGAATACGAACTGGTGCGGCTGATCTCGCAGCTTGATGATCCCGCGCCGCCGAAGGTGGCGGTGATTTCCTCGCTGACGCCCTACCAGCTGCATCCAAGCGAACCGCAGGCGGCCTTTCTTCTGCGCGAGGCCCGGCGCGCCTACGATGTCGAAGTCCTTGGTCCGGATTTCCGGGAACTGCCGCCGGGAACGGATGTGCTGATGATCGTGCATCCCGGGCCGATGACCGAGTGGCAGCAATACCTGATCGACCAGTTCCTGCTGCACAAGGGGATGGCGCTGATCGCGCTGGATCCGGCGGCGCGTGCAGCGGCCGTTCAGCGCGGCGGCCTTGCGCCGACTGCTTCGAGTCTGCCGCGCGTTGAGCAGATGCTCGGCGTGTCGCTGGCGCCGGATGTCGTCGCGGATCGCACGCTGGCGCTGCCGGTGAATGTGGATGCAGGCGGCGGGCGTGTCGTGCAGGCGGGACAGCCGCTGTTTATCGCGCCGCCGCCAAGCCTGATGTCCAAGACGGATGTCGTCACAGCGGACCTGTCGCGCCCGATCAACTTTGGCTCGCCGGGGCATTTCAGCCTTGCGCCGCGTGCGGGCGTCACATTCGAGACGCTGATCGCGGCAAGCGCCGAGGCCGCCCTGATGACGCCGGCCTTCGCGATGGGCGATCCGGCGCCGCGCGCCGTCATGGACGCCTATCAGGCGACCGGTCAGAGCCCGGTCCTCGCGGGGCGTCTTTCTGGCGAGCTGCGATCGACGTTCGAGCGGCCGCCTCAACCGGCCCCGGATGACGATCCTGTGCTGGCCGAGCTTCAGCGCCAGGCGATGGAGCGTGCAGCGCCGTTCGTGTCGTCATCCCAGTCGCCTGCAGAGATCATTCTGGTCGCCGATGCTGACATGTTCGACGACGGCTTCTACGTCCACCCGCAGACGGGGCAGGCGCTGGCCGACAATGCAGCCTTCATCCTCAACGCGCTCGACAATCTCAGCGGCGATTATGCGCTGACGGAGCTGCGTTCGCGCGCGCCTGCCGCCCGGCCGATGAAGCGTGTCGACGACATCGAGGCGGCGGCGCGCGAACGGCTCTATGCCGAGCAGAGCCGGCTCGAGAAGTTGCTGGCCGATGCGGAGGCGCGCGTCGGCGAGCTGGAAGCCCGCCGGGCAGGCGGGACTGCTTCGAGCGAGGAGGAGCTGGCC
Source organism: Hyphomonadaceae bacterium (assembly GCA_022844345.1). Classification (GTDB taxonomy): domain Bacteria; phylum Pseudomonadota; class Alphaproteobacteria; order Caulobacterales; family Hyphomonadaceae; genus UBA7672. The sequence continues at coordinate 283,943 of JALHLU010000005.1, read as the reverse complement.
GAGATCGCAGGCTATCGCAAGCAGGCGATGGAGGCCAAGCGCCAGCTTCGCGCGGTGGAGCGCGAGTTCCGCCGTGATGTCGATGCGCTCGCCGGCCAGCTTGCCTTCGTCAATATCTGGCTGCCGCCGATCATCATCGGCCTGATCGGCGTCGGCGTGATGGCCTGGCGCAACCGTGGACGGGGAGGCGCGAAATGAGCGAGGTCGGCGCGCGCCAGCGCAGCAAGACGCTGATCATGCTTGGGGCAGCCGCTGCTGTGTGCGCCGTGCTAGCCGCCGTGTCTTTCCTTCCGGCGCAGGGCGACCTGCCGCGCTCCGAGGTCGGGCAGCGGGTCCTCCCGGCCTTCGAGAGCAAGACGGCTCTTGTCTCGCTCATCATGGTGTCGACCAAGGAGGAGAGCTACCATCTGGTCCGCAACGGCGCTGAGTGGGTGTTGGCCGAGAAAGGCTCCTACCCCGTTAGCCCTGCGCGCATCCAGGATCTGACGCAGGCCCTGTCAGCCATCACCCATGGCCGCGCGATGACGCGGGATGATCGCAAGTTCGACCGCATTGGCCTTGGCGATCCCGGCTCAGGCGGAACCGGCGCGTTGCTGGAAGTGGGCGATGGACAGGGCAACAGTTTCGCCAAGTTGATCGCCGGGCTTCGTGACGGGCGCAGCTATGTACGCCGGCCCGACGACCTGCAGGCGTGGGCCGTGGATGGCGCCGTTCTTCCGCCCTTGCAGCGGGCGGCCTATTGGCTCGATCTTGATGTGGTGAAGGTGGCGGCTGCAGACATTGTCGAGGTCGATGTGCGGCCTGCGGAGGGGCCTGCCTATCGCTTCACGCGCAAGCCGGAAGGCGGGTTCGGGCTTGCCCCGCCTCACCAGCAGAGGCTGGTGCTTGCAGCGCTTGGACCGCAGATGGTGGCCGAAGCGATCTCGCGTCTTGCGCCGGTCGACGTGGCGCCGGCCGCCGAGATCGGCGTCGGCCGCCCTGTGGCCGAACACATCACGCGCACGCGTGACGGCGTCGCCATCGTCGTGCGGTCCTGGCGGGTCGATGATCGCGGTTGGGTGACGGTAAGCGCGGCGACGGCCGAGGACGCCGGGTCGGCCGCACAACAGGCGGCGGCGGACATCAATGCGCGCGCGGCGCCTTGGGCGTTCGGGCTGATCGATCTCGATTGGGGCGCCTATTCAACGCCGCTGAGCGCAATCGCCGAGTAGGGGGTGGTTGTCGATAGATCACCGCTGGGCGGCGAAAGCCGGCCGGGGCCAGGCAGTCCAGAGCTATTTCTTCTGGATCGCGCCGATGACCATGCCTTCCATGCCGTCCTTCTGCACCATCACGACGCAACCGGCCGGGCAGGAGAGCGCATAGCGTTTTGAGCCGCCGGTCCACTCGCCGAGCGACTCGAACTTCGTCACCAGATTCCAGTAGGACATCGGCTTGCCCTTGTTGGCCCCGCCGCCGGGCGTGACACTGGTTACGCCGGGCCGGAAGTGGATGGCGACGACGCCAGCCTTCTCGACGCCCTGCGGAAGCGCACCCGAGACCGTCGCGGCGCCATCTGCCAGCGCGACCGAAACAGGATAGGGGCTGATGTCGCGAACGGCGAAGCGTTCCTCGATATCCTTGATGTTGGTGCCTGGGCCATGCACGCGGCCGGAATAGACGACTTGCGGGGTATAGGGCCCACGATAGTTCAGCGTGCGATTATAGCGCTTCTGGCGATCGGTGAACTCGGGCTTGGCGAAGGTGTCGTCCCATCCCAGATAGTCCCAGATGCCGACCGGGTAGGTGAGGGCGACAACGTCCGAGCGTTCGGCGAGCAGCGCGATGTTCTCGTTGGCGGCGGGGCAGTTGCCGCAGCCCTGGCTCGAGAACAGTTCCATCACCACGGGACGCCCGGCGTGCTCGGGCACGTTCATGCCGCCGCGCTGGCCAGAGGCAGCCGGAGCGATCAGAAGCACAAACAGCGCGCAGAGGAGGCGGGATGCCGATTTCATTCCGACCGTTATCTCGCAGCTGCACAAAACCACGAATCAAGACGCTGTGAGAAACAGCGCATCCTTGATCACGAAGGCTTGGCCTGATCACGAAGCCTTGGCGAGCTCCCGCAGAACATAGTGAAGGATGCCGCCGTTCCGGAAGTAATCCAGCTCGTTTTCCGTATCGATGCGGACTTTTGCCTCAAATGTTTGCGTGGCGCCGTTCGGGAAGGCGACCTTCACGGTGACGGTCTGACGCGGCAGGAGTTCCGTGATTCCGTCGATCGTGACGGTTTCCGCGCCGGTGAGGCCCAGCGATTTCCAGCTCACGCCATCAGCGAACTGCAGCGGAAGCACGCCCATGCCGATCAGGTTGGAGCGGTGGATACGCTCGAAGCTCTCTGCGATGACGGCGCGGACGCCCAGCAGGCGAGTGCCTTTGGCGGCCCAGTCGCGCGAGGAGCCGGTGCCGTATTCCTTGCCCGCGAAGATCACCAGCGGCGTCTTCTCGGCGATGTAGTCCATCGCCGCGTCATAGATCGCTTCCTGCTTGCCATCTTTCAGCGTGATGCCGCCTTCGACGCCGGGAACCATGTGGTTCTTGATCCGGATGTTGGCGAAGGTTCCCCGCATCATCACTTCATGGTTGCCGCGTCGCGCGCCGTAGGAGTTGAACTCGGTCACCGGCACCTGGTGCTCGCGCAGATATTTGCCGGCCGGGCCCTTGGACTGGATGTCGCCGGCAGGTGAGATGTGGTCGGTGGTGATGGAATCGCCGAACAGCGCGAGGATTTTCGCGTTCGCCACATTGGTGACGGGCTCGGGCGTCATCGTCATGCCCTCGAAGTAGGGCGGGTTCTGCACGTAGGTCGAAGCCATCGGCCAGCCATAAGTGGCGCCGCCTTCGACCTTGATCGCCTGCCACTGCTCGTCGCCCTTGAAGACGTCCGAATAGCGCGTGGCGAACATTTCCGCGGTCACGACCGTGCGCACGGTCTGGGCTATCTCCTGCGACGTCGGCCAGATGTCGGCGAGGAAGACAGGCTCATTTTCGTCATCGTACCCGAGCGGGTCCTTCGTGATGTCGACATTCATCGAGCCTGCAAGCGCGTAGGCGACGACAAGCGGCGGGGAGGCGAGATAGTTCGCCCGCACGTCCGGGTTCACGCGGCCTTCGAAGTTGCGGTTGCCCGACAGAACCGACGTGGCGACGAGATCACCCTCGGCGATCGCCTTGGAGACGCTTTCCGGCAGCGGGCCGGAGTTGCCGATGCAGGTGGTGCAGCCATAGCCCACAAGGTTGAAGCCAAGCGCGTCGAGGTCGTCCTGCAGGCCGGCCTTGGCGAGGTAGTCGGTGACAACCTGCGAGCCCGGCGCGAGCGAGGTTTTCACCCAGGGCTGAGTCGAAATCTTCCGCTGGCGGGCATTGCGCGCCAGCAGGCCGGCGGCGATCAGGACGGACGGGTTTGAGGTGTTGGTGCAGCTGGTGATGGCGGCAATCACGACATCGCCATGGCCGATCGAGTATTCCTCGCCTTCAACCTTGGCGCGGACGTGGGCCTTGTCGAGGCGGTTGAATTCCTTGTCGAGGCACACGGCGAAATTGTCGGCGGCGTCGCGCAGGTTGATGCGGTCCTGCGGGCGCTTCGGGCCGGCGATGCAAGGCTCGACCGAGGCGAGGTCCAGCGAAAGCGTGTCGGTGAACACCGGGTCCTTCATGTCGGCGCGCCAGAAGCCCTGCGCTTTCGCGTAGGCCTCGACGAGGGCCACGCGCTCGGCAAGGCGGCCGGTGGCGGTGAGGAAGTTGATCGTTTCCTGGCTGATCGGGAAGAAGCCGCAGGTGGCGCCGTATTCCGGCGCCATGTTGGCGATCGTGGCCTGGTCTTCGAGGCTGAGATTGTCGATGCCGGGGCCGTAGAATTCCACGAACTTGCCGACGACGCCCTTCTTGCGCAGCATCTGCGTGACGGTGAGCACGAGGTCGGTGGCGGTTGCGCCTTCGGGCAGCTTTCCCGTCAGCTTGAAGCCGATGACTTCCGGGATGAGCATGGAGACCGGCTGGCCCAGCATGGCCGCCTCGGCCTCAATGCCGCCCACGCCCCAGCCAAGGACCGCCAGGCCGTTGATCATCGTGGTGTGGCTGTCGGTGCCGACGCAGGTGTCAGGGAAGGCGACGATCTCGCCGTCTTCTTCCTTCGTCCACACGGTCTGGGCAAGGTATTCGAGGTTCACCTGGTGGCAGATGCCTGTGCCGGGCGGAACGACGCGGAAATTGTCGAACGCGGTCTGGCCCCATTTCAGGAACTCGTAGCGCTCCATGTTGCGCTCGTATTCGCGCTTCACGTTGCGGCCGAAGGAGTCGCCGTGACCGAAATAATCGACCATGACGGAGTGGTCGATCACGAGATCGACCGGAACCAGCGGGTTGATGGCCTTGGGGTTGGCGCCCAGCTTGGCGGCGGCGTCGCGCATGGCGGCAAGATCGACCACGGCGGGAACGCCGGTGAAGTCCTGCATCAGCACCCGGGCCGGGCGGTAGGCGATCTCGACCTCGGCCGCGCCCTTGTCGTTGAGCCAGCCCGCGAAGGCCTGGATGTCGGCTTTGGTGACGGTCTTGCCGTCCTCGAAGCGCAGCAAATTCTCCAGCAGGACCTTCAGGGACACAGGCAGGCGGGAAATGTCGCCCAGGCCGTTTTGCGCTGCAGCCTCAAGGCTGTAATAGGCGTACGACTTGGCGCCGACCTGAAGGGTCTTGCGGGACTTGAAACTATCGAGGGACGGCATGCTGGGGCGCCTTTCGGGGCATCGATATATCGACGTGCGGGAGCCGGCGGCCCCCCGCTCTGGCGGCGTTCCTACAGGACGCCGGTATGGGAAGCAATTGAGGCCAAAGGGGTAAAGGAATTGTCGTCCGCTGGCGCCTCATCACTGGTCCTTGAAGTGCAGAATCTCGCAGCGGCGCGGGGTTTGCGCCTGCTTTTCGAAGGGCTGTCCTTCCAGCTCGCCGGGGGCGAATCGCTGGAGCTGCGTGGGCCGAACGGTTCTGGCAAATCGACCCTGCTTCGCATTCTCGCCGGGCTGACCCGGCCCCAGGCGGGAAGCGTGAAGCTTTCCAGCCAGGCCGAGGCGGCTGGATTGCACTTTCTGGGGCATCTCGACGCGGTGAAACCGGCCGAAACGGCTGGCGAGCAGGCCCGGTTCTGGGCGCGGTATTTCGGGCGAGACCCCGCAACAGCCAAGGCGGCGATGAAGCGAGTCGGCCTTTCCTCGCGCGCGTCGGTGCCCGGCCGAGGGCTGTCCGCCGGCCAGAAGCGCCGGCTGGCGCTCACCCGCCTGCTGATCGAGCAGCGTCCGCTATGGCTGCTGGATGAGCCGACCGCCGCCCTCGACAGCGAGGGGCGCGACCTGGTGGCCCAGCTGGTGGCCGACCATTGCAGAGCTGGCGGCGCTGTGATCTCGGCCGTCCACGGCGACGGGTTTGCGGGATCGCGCGTGCTGGACCTCTCGGACCTGAAGGCGGGGCGCAGTTGAGCGGATCGTTTGCTGTCTTCATGCGCGAACTGAAGCTTGCCTGGTCGGGCGGGGGCGGGGCGGCGTTGCCAGTTGGATTCTTTGCCGCGGCCGCGAGCATGACGCCGTTTGCCGTGGGGTCCGACACGATAGCCCTGCAAACGGCAGGGCCGGGCGTGATCTGGATCGCGCTCGCGTTGTCCAGCCTGCTGCCGATGGAGCGCCTGTTCCAGGCGGACCTCGAGGACGGGACGCTCGATGCCTATGCCAGTTCTGGCGTCGGTATGGAGGGGATCGCGCTCGCCAAGACGCTGGCGCACTGGATCGCAACCGGCATTCCGCTGGCGCTGGTCTCGCCTATCCTCTGGATCATGCTGCAGGGCGCGCCGGAGGCGAGCGGGCTGGTGGCGGGCGCAGCCCTGGTGGGGTCGCTGGCGTTTTTCTTCTTCGGGTCGGTGGGCGCAGCACTTGCCGCCGGCATGCGCCGGGGGGGTCTTTTGATCGCGCTGGTGACGCTGCCGCTCTATGTGCCGACCATGATCTTCGGGGCCGCCACGCTTGACGCCGCGGCGAGCGGTGGCGACTGGCTGGGCCCGCTGATGCTGACGGGGTCGGCGGCGCTTTTTGGCATTGCAACATCGCCTTTCGGGGCGGCGATGGCGCTAAGGACCGCGATAGATTAGAGATTTTGCCACAGTCTGGCTCCGGAAGATGTGAAATCCCCGGAGCTTCCTGCATGGCTACACTTGCGTTGCTTACAGGAGCCTATGGCCAATGGCCGTGATGTCTTTCTTCGCCAACCCGCACCGCTTCATGGCGGCGTCGAAATGGCCTGCCTGGGGGTTTACGGCCCTTGGCGTGGCGCTGATCGCTTTCGGCGTGTGGCGGGGCCTGCTGGCGCCGGAAGATCACCAGCAGGACGAGCGCGCGCGGATGATGTTCGTGCACGTGCCGGCGATGTGGCTGTCGCTGTTCGCCTATGCCTTCATGGTGGGGGCCAGCCTGGTCTCCTTTGTCTGGCGCCACGCGATTGCGGATGTGGCGGCCAAGTCGGCGGCGCCAATCGGCGCGGTGTTCACCGCGATCGGCCTGATGACCGGTTCGATCTGGGGCTACACCACCTGGGGCACATGGTGGGAGTGGGGGGACGCGCGTCTTGTCTCGGTGCTGGTGCTGTTCTTCATCTACCTCGGCTACATCGCCGTCTGGCAGGCGATGGAAACGCCGCAGAAGGCTGCGCGCGCGGCCTCCATCCTCTGCCTCGTGGGCGCCGTGAACCTGCCGATCATCCATTTCTCGGTCGAATGGTTCGCCGTGCTGCACCAGCAGTCGACCTTCATGACGACGGATGATCGCGCGACGGCCGAATTCAAGATCCCGATGTATATCTCGGCGCTGGGCTACCTCGCGCTGTTCGGCGGCCTCACCCTGATGAACATGCGGGCCGAAATCATGCGTACCCGCGCGGAAATGCTGTTCCAGCGCAGGCAGGCGGCCGACTGATATGCCCATCGTGGACACAGACTATTCCGCCTATGTGAACGCAACTTATCTCATTGCGATGGGTGCGCTTGCCGCCGCGCTGGCCTGGTCAGCGCTCCGGTTGATGCGCGCGCGCCGGAAGCTCGATGAGGCAGAGAATCCTGACTCCGACCCCAGCGGAGACGCCGACCAGTGAAGCGCGCAATCGCCATCATCCCGCTCGTCGTGCTTGCCGGCCTCTTCGTCGTGGCGCTCGGCCTGCTCACCGGCAAGGATCCTGCGCCGGCTTCGTTCACGTCGCCCGTGCGCGATGCGCCAAAGTTCGATGTGGCAAGCCTCGAAGGAGGGCAGGTGAAGCTCGACGACTACAAGGGCCGCCCGGTGCTGGTGAACTTCTGGGCCACATGGTGCGGCCCCTGCAAGATCGAGCATCCGCTGCTGGTGCGCATGCGCGAGGCCGGGGTCGAGATTGTCGGCATTCTCTACAAGGATCCGAAGGGGCTCGAACTGGCGAAACAGACGCTGGCAACGGAAGGCGACCCCTATGTCGCTGTCGGTCTGGACCCCACGGGCGACCTTGGCATCGACATGGGCCTGTCCGGCGTGCCCGAGAGCTTCCTGATCGATGCTGACGGGCGCATCGTGAAGACCAAGCGGAACTACTTCGTCGAGCCCGATTTCGAGGAGTTCGTGTCGGCCTATCGCGCTGAAGCGGCGAAAGCGTCCGCTCCCTGAACCTCAGCGCTTGTTGCGCGCCTTCTTGCTAGCGGCAGGCGCGCGCGCGACGGGTTTCCGGACAAGCGGCTTGCGCACTGGCGCCTTTGGAGTGGGCGGCTTGGGAGCGGGCGGTTTAGGCGCCGGGGCCGCGCTCTTCTTCGGCGCCTGAACATCCTCGTTCTCCGCAAGGACACGATCCGCCGCCTCGGCCAGCGAGACCAGAAGCGCCCGGAACAAGGCGCGGCTAGGGGCAGGCACGGCGGCCAGCAGGGCGCGGTCCACCACACGCATGGCGGGCATCGCGCTTTCCAGGCGGCGGCGGCCCTGTGCGGTGAGACGAACGGACTTTGCGCGGCCATCGTCGCGCGCAGCGGCGCGGGCGATCAGCCCCCGGCGTTCCATGCGCGCCATCATCTCGGCCAGGGTTGACCGGTCGACCCCGGTCGTCCGCACCAGGTCGGACTGGCTGGCGCCTTCCGATTCGGCGATCGCTGCCAACAGCACGCTCTGGCGCAATGTAATTCCATCGCGAAGTTCCGACCGGGCGAACATGTCGGCGGCGAACTGTTCAGCTCTCCGCAGCATGTGGGAGGGCGACTCGCTCAGGCGGAAACTCTCGCTCTTTGCGGCTGGGCGGCCGGCCGCCTTGCGGACAGGCCGTCTCTGGGCTTCGGCGCGAATCGTCATGGGCGGGCGGGCCTCCAGTCCCGATCAGCATACGGATGGCCGGGCATGCCGGTGAGCCCCCTTTTGGGGAATTCCGACATTCCACCTTCCGCTATGCACAGCAAAGGGTCATCATGCGATGGTGAGCGATCCACTATTTCCCATTTCCTTCTCAGCCAAGGTTCCTTCCGGCGAGGACCGCGAGCGCCGCGTTTGCGACAGTTGCGGCTTCATCGACTATGTGAACCCCAGAATCGTGACAGGCGTGGTGGCGCATGCGGACGACCGGATCCTTCTTTGCCGGCGCGCCATCGAGCCCCGGAAGGGCTTCTGGACGCTTCCGGCCGGTTTCCTCGAGCTGGGCGAGAGCGTCGAGGACGGAGCAAAGCGCGAGGCTCGTGAAGAGGCGTGCGCTGAACTCGAGATCGAAGCGATGCTGGGCCTCTATTCGATCCCGCGCATTGGGCAGGTTCAGATATTTTTCCGTGCGCGTCTCCTGAACGATCCGTCACCTGGGGTCGAGAGCCTCGAAGTGGGGCTGTTCACCTGGGACGATATTCCGTGGAAGGAACTTGCGTTCCCGACTGTGCGCTGGGCGCTCGATCATTACAGGCGAACCGCAGGGCAGGCCGTCTTCAGCGCCTTTGGGAATCCGGATGGAACCGACCATCTCACACGCTGATGCAACGACCGGCGGGGCGGTCATCCTCGCGACGCTTGAGGCGGTCGCCGAACGCCATGGCGATCCGACCGAAGCGATCTATTCGGAACTCTTCGCGGCGCATCCGGAACTCGAGAAACTGTTCTGGCTGGATCGCGACGGCAGCGTGCGCGCGGCCATGGTCCAGCAGGCGATCGAGTGCATCATGGATCAGGTGGGCGACGGGCGCGCGGCAGTGACGATCATGGCCGACGAACGCTCGCGCCACGGTGGTTATGGCGTGCCGACGGAACGCTTCGATGCGTTCATGATTGCGCTGCGCGATGCTTTCCGCCGCATCCTCGGCGCGGAATGGACCGGGGCGATGGAACAGGCCTGGTCCCGGCTGCTGGCCGATTTCGCAGCGATCCGTTGAACCGGCCGGACTGGTGCGTCAGGCTGCGTCGCTGGCTTTCTTGTCCTCGCCCGCGCCGCCATCCGCGATGTTGTGCTTCATCAGGAACGGCAGGTTGATCACCATGAACCCGATGGCCAGCGGGATCGACAGGAACAACTTGGAGTTGGCCCAGAAGGCCTCGCCATCCTTGGAGTTCATGGCGTCGGTTCCCCGCCAGATCACTTCGTTGATGATGGCAAGCACGATGTAGAAAGCCGCCCAGCGCAGCGCAAAAATCTTCCAGGCGTGATCCGGCATGGTGAAGGCGTGCTCGAACGCCGTCTTCCAGAGATTTCGCCCGATGGCGAGACTGCCGAGGATTGTCACCGCGAAGAGCAGGTTGATGATCGTAGGCTTGATGAAGGCGAACGTCTTGTCCTGAAGAAAGAGGGTCAGCCCGCCGAACACCATCACGACTGTGCCCGTGATAATCAGCATGGGTGGCAGTTTGCGCCCCTTCATCAGCGTCCAGCCGATGGCGGCCGCCACAGCGCCCATGAAGAGCCCGGTCGCCCAGAAAATCGCCGTCTCCTGCGAGACCGGGCCAGTTTCCGGCGCGTAGTTTTGCATGGCGTTGAAGACGATCACAAAAACGAGAACCGGGCCGAGATCGGTCCAGATGTTGCCGGCCCCCTTGGGGATCGACTTCTTCGGTTCGGTGGCGGCTGGCTCTGTCATTGACGGTCACTTAGCGGGGTGGGGCGCATATGGTCAAACACGTTGCGCACGGCGCTGGATGAATTGTTGCGTTACATGGCGGGCGCCGGCCACGTTGAAGGCCAGCGCGGCGAGAATATAGACCCCGGCGCCCAAGCAGGCTTTCACCAGCAGTTCGGGCAGCCCGCCAATGGCGGGCGTCAGGCTCACGACAACAGCCATGGCCGCACAGGCGCCGGCGATCCGCAGGAAATCGATCCACGGCCATGCCAGCGGCGCATGCCGGCGGCCAACCGAGGCGAGAAGGACGAGCGCCAGCGCATAGCAGGCCACGGTTGCGTAAACCGCGCCCATCAACCCGATCCACGGCAGCAGCACACAGTTGAGCGCCACGTTCGCCACGGCCGGTATGACCATTAGCCCCGCGCGCAGGCCGGTGCGCCGCGACAGTTGGAAGGCTTCGGAGACATAGTGCAGCACGAAGCCGTTGATCAGGCCGGAGAGGGCGATCCACGGAATGATCCGCGCGGCCTGATCACGCATGTCCTCGCCGATCATAACTTCAGAGAGCGGCTGTGCGACAAGGGCGAGGCCCGTTGCGGCAGGCGCGGCGATCAGCATCAGCGTGCGCGCGGCCTGAGCGGAGACAGCGTGCATGGCCTCTGGTCCTTCGCGCTCCCACGCCGCCATCATCATTGGACCACCGGCGGCGGCGGCCCAGATGCAAAGCAGGCCCACCGTCTTGTCCGCGATGCCGTATCCAGCGGCATAGACGCCGACGGCCTCGGGTCCGAGGAACAGCGCGATCATGAAACGGTCGCCGGCATCGAGTGCGATGTTCAGTGCGAGCGCAAGCGCCACAGGTACGCCATAGGCGAGATAGGGACGCACACGCGCGCGATCAAAACGGCCGCCGCGTGATTCGCGCCACAACCGCGATCCCTCCACGACGGCGAGCAGCGCTAGAACACACGCAAGTCCGACGAACGGCGCAGCCGGACCTAGGCCTGTCAGCCACGCCAACGTTGTGCCGATCGCGAATGCGCCCACGTCCTGGATCACGCGCAGTGTCGAATAGCGCGAGACGCGGTGATGCGCCCGGTTCATCTCCTGCGCCGCGTTGAGGAGGGGAGCGAGCGCCATCGTGCTCGTGGCGGCAATCAGCGCGATGCGCAGGACCGGGTCCGTGGTGATCAGGATCACGCATGTCAGCAGCGCGACGGCGATCATCGCCGAGATGGCAAGCAGCCCCATGACGGTGCGGATATGATCGGCCTGCGCGCCTTGATCGCGCGCGGCGCCGGAAAAGCGGTAAGCGGCGGCTTCCGCCCAGGTGACCGAGACCGTGTAGACGATGCCCATCGTTGTCAGCGCGAGGGCGTAAAACCCATACTCGGCCGGGGAGAGCAGGCGCGTCAGAGCGTAGACCGCGCCAAAGCTGGCGAGGCCGCCGGCGAGGCTTGCCGGAAAATAGCCAAGAAGGCGGCGCAACATCATCGACGGGTCAGGCGCTCAGTCGGGGGGCCACGGGAAACCCGGTTGGTTCCAGTTTCTTCAGCTGAGTAAACCAGAATGCCGTTCATGAAGCGTTTCCGGGCAAACCCATCGGAATCAGGCTGGACGCGGCGGCATGCCATTATCGGGGCCGCGGGCCTTGCTGCTTGCAGCAATCCGCCCGTCGCGGCGCAGGGTCCGGGTACGGATCGTCTGTGGCCCCGGCAGGGCCCGCCCGCCCTGCGCGGCGCGGTGATCGCCCAACGGCGTCGCCGCGTGGCCGTGGACGGCGACACATTCGGCGGGGGCGGCCCGGTCTTGCCGGCCTATCGCCGCTCCGATTTCGAGGCGCTGGCCGAAGCCGGCGCCAATCTCGTCGTCATGTCGTTTCCGGAATTGTGGACGGTGGGCCCGCCCTGGCGCCGCGATGCCGCGATGGTCGATGTGCTGGGCCGGCAACTGGACGATGCGCGCGCCGCGGGCCTCTACGTCGTTCTTGCGCTGCGCTCCGGGCCCGGCCGGTCTGACTTCGTCTTCCACCGCGACTCGGCGGGCGACTGGTTTCCTGAGGACCTGATCGTCGACTCGATCTGGCGCGAGCGCGATGCGCAGACGGCGTGGGGCGAGATGTGTGCGGATGTCGCGCGGTTGGTCGGTGGGCGCAGCGAGATTGCCGGGCTCAACATCATGGTCGAGCCGGAGCCGAATGTCGGCGGGCTCAATCGCGATGGCGGGAGGTTGGGCGCTTGGGAGCCCGAGCAATATCTGCCAGCGGTCAGTGATGTCTCGGATTGGAAGCGTATTGCCGGCGATGTCACGCGGGGGGTGAGGGCGGCGGCGCCCGGATTGCCGATCCTGATCTCGCCACCGGCATTCGGACGGACGGATTTCCTCGCCGTGATGGGCGCGCCGCCGGTGGATGGCGTCGTCTGGTGCGTGCACGACTACGAACCGCGGGCGTTCACGCATCATCCCGAAGAGTCTGCTGGCATCGCTGTATTCAGCGAAGGTGGCGACTACACATTCGAGAAGCGCATCGACGCGGTGAGAGCGAACGCCGGCGCACCGATCTTTCTGGGTGAATTCGGCGCATCGCGCTGGGCTCAGGGCGCGGATGAATACTATGCCGCGCGGATCGCCGCATGCGAGGCGCGGGGCATCGGCTGGGCCGCCTTCCGCTGGCCGACGCAGGATGAAAGCTACGAAAAGTCCGACAGCATGTTCAACTTCCTGCTTGAGGGGCGGCGCGGCGATGGCGCGGCCGTCACGGCGCTGCGCGAGGCGTGGTCACGCAACACGATTCGGCCGGGCGCTGCCCAGTTGCGCGGCCGCAACTAGCCGAACTGAAGCAGGCTGAGTCCGCCGGCGAGCAGGATCGCAGCGAAAGTCCGGCGCACGCCAAACCCTTCGCGCAGGAACCACCAGCCCATCAGCGCCCCGAAGACCACCGCCGTCTCGCGCATGGCGGACATGTAGGCTACGGGCGCGATCGAGAAGCCGTAGAGCGCCATCGAGAACGAAGCGAGCGAGAACACGCCCGCGCCAAGGCCGGGCCACAGCGCGGCGCGCGCGGACAACACGAACTGGCGCCGGCCGCGCGTTAGGAAGGCGAAGGTGTTGATGCCGATCCAGTCGAGCAGGAAGAGCCAGACGATGAAGCTCCACTGCGATGGGCCGGAACGCACGCCCTGCGCGTCGATCACATTGTAGATGGCGACGCACGCGCCTGTCGCGACGGCCCACAGCAGCGCGGAATTGCGCACCTTGCGCGATCCGCCGAAATCCTTCTCCGGCAGGGCGAAGATCACGGCTGCGAGGCTCGCGATCACAAGGCCCAGTATCGCCAGCGGCGACAGGTGTTCGCCCAGCACGAGGGCGGCGGCGATGGCTGTCAGTAGTGGAGCCGATCCGCGCATCACGGGGAAGACCAGCGAGAGATCGCCGCGCGACAGCGCACGCACCAGCGCGGTCTGGTAAAGCCAGTGCGCCGGCAGCGACAGAGCGAGGATCATCCAGGTTTGCGGGCTTGGCAGGGGAACGAAGAATGCAGCCGGAAAGATCAACAGGGCGGAAGACAGCGCCATCACGGCGCGGGCGCCGAGAATGTCCTTGGCCGCTTTGACGAATGTGTTGGCCCCGGCAAGGGTCACCGCCGAGCCCATGCCGAGCGCGAAGGCGAACAGCGTGGGATCCACCTACGCGTCCAGCCCCACCAGCGCGCGGGCGAATGTGTCGGCGCTGAAGGGGTGGAGGTCTTCGGCCTTTTCGCCGACGCCGACGAAATGGATAGGCAGGTCGAATTTTTCCGCGATGGCGACGAGGACGCCGCCCTTTGCCGTGCCGTCGAGCTTGGTCATGACGAGGCCGGTGACGCCCGCCGTGTCGCGGAAGGCCTCGACCTGGCCCAGCGCGTTCTGGCCCACGGTTGCGTCCAGCACGAGGATGACGTCGTGCGGGGCAGTGGGGTCAACCTTACGGATGGCGCGCACGACTTTCGAGAGTTCGTCCATCAGCTGCGTCTTGTTCTGCAGGCGCCCGGCCGTGTCGATCAGCACAAGATCGCGGTCTTCCTTCCGCGCCATCTCGACGGCCTCGTAGGAGAGGCCCGCGGCGTCTGCGCCATGTGGCTTGGAGATGAACCCGGCACCAGCGCGGTCGGCCCAGACGCGCAGTTGCTCGACGGCGGCGGCGCGGAAAGTATCGCCCGCCGCAAGCAGCACGTTTGCGCCTTGCGCTGAAAGCTTTGCCGCGACCTTTCCGATGGTCGTCGTCTTTCCCGAACCGTTCACGCCGACGAAGAGCACGATGCGCGGGCGAGGGCCGACGCTGAAATCCACGATCTTCTCGCGCGGCTTCAGGATGGCGGCTACTTCGCTTGCCAGTGCAGCCTTGATCTCATCGCCGGATATCTCGCGGTCGAAGCGATCTTTCGAGAAGGCTTTCGCGATGCGGGCGGCAACCTTGGCGCCCATGTCGGAGGTGATCAGCAGCTCTTCGAGCTCTTCGAGCGATTCACGGTCGATCTTGCGCTTGGCCAGCCCGGCAAGTCCGTCGGCCAGGCGCGAAGACGAGCGGCGCAGGCCTTCGCTCAGCTTGGTGAGCACGGACTGTTCGCGTGCGGCGGCTTCTGCGGCGCGCTCGGCGGCGATGCGTTCGGCGGCCTTGCGGATACCGAGGGGATCGTCGCCCAGTTCGGGCTCTACCTGCACCGGCGCATTGCCGAACAGCTGCTCGTCGAGGCTGACGACGGGCTTGTCGAGCGGAGACGCCGGCTTCTCGCCCGGCTTCAGCGGCTCAATCGGGATTTCGCCGGTCTTGGGGTCCGGCTGTTTCTTCTTGCCCCACCAGAGGATCATAGCGGCTGTCCGATAAGTTCTGAGGTGGTGCGTGAGGTAAGGCGGAAGAGAGCGGGGCGGCCGGGCTCGGGCGATGCGCCGGCGATGCGGACAGGCGTGAAGTCCGGCAAGCGCGCACGATTGCCGGCTTCGACGAGCGCCCATGCTTGCGCACCGACATGGCGATCAAGCCGCAGGCCCAGGCGCTCGGCGCCTTTCTCGCGAAGGCGCGCGGCGCGGGCTTTCACGACATCACGCGCAACTTGAGGCATCTTCGCGGCCGGCGTCTGCGGGCGGGGCGAGTAGGGGAAGACGTGCAGGTAATCGATGCCGCATTCATCCACGCTCGCCAGCGTGTTGGCGAACATCTCGTCCGTCTCGGTCGGGAAACCCGCGATCAGATCGGCGCCGAAAGCCATTTCCGGGCGAGCGTCACGCAGGCGGTTGCACAGGTTGATCGCATCGGCGCGCGAATGGCGGCGCTTCATCCGCTTCAGGATCATGTCGTCGCCCGACTGGAAGCTGAGATGCATGTGTGGCGCGATGCGCTTCTCGTGAGCGAGAAGTTCGAAAAGAGGCTCGTCGATCTCGATGGCGTCGATGGAGGAGAGGCGCAGCTGCTTCAGGTCGGGCACGAGTTTGAGAATGCGCGCGACGAGATTGCCGAGCTTCGGCGCATTCGGCAGGTCCGCGCCCCATGAGGTGAGGTCAACGCCGGTGAGCACAATTTCATAGTGCCCGGTGGCGACGAGGCGCTTCACCTGGTCCACCACTTCGCCCGCAGCGACCGAGCGCGAGTTTCCGCGGCCATAGGGAATGATGCAGAAGGTGCAGCGGTGATCGCATCCCGTCTGCACCTGCACGAAGGCGCGCGCGCGGCCATCGAGGCCGTCCACGAGATGCGCCGCCGTTTCCTTGACCGACATGATGTCGTTGACCTGCACGCGTGGTGTGTCGGCCAGATGATCGAGCGCGGTGAAGGTCTCCGCCTTCATCTTCTCTTCGTTGCCGATCACGCGGGTGACTTCGGGCATTTCGGCGAAGGAGGCGGGGTCGATCTGCGCGGCGCAGCCGGTGACGATGATGGAGGCGCCGGGCCGTTCGCGGCGCGCGCGGCGAATGGCCTGCCGGGCCTGACGCACGGCTTCGGCGGTGACGGCGCAGGTGTTGACGATGACGGCGTCGGAAAGGCCAGCCGTCTCGGCATGGCCGCGCATCACCTCGGACTCATAGGAATTCAGCCGGCATCCCAGCGTGAGGATGTCGACTGACGGTTTTGGGGGGAGGGGCGCGCCGTCGGCCATGGCCGGGGACATAGGCCGCTCGGGGCGCAATGTCACGGGTTCAGCCTCAAGCTTCAGGCCTTGTCGCTGCAGTCGACATGCTCGATGCCGCCCAGCTTGTTCAGCAGGCGGGCAAGCTCCAGCGCTTCGCTGTCGTTGATGCGTTTCAGCGCTTCGTCCATCGCTGGCGCATAGACCGCCCACATCGCCTTGCGCAGGGCCAAGCCCTTTGCCGTAAGCTCCAGCAGGTGGCCGCGCTTGTCTTCCTTGCAGGCGATCCGCTTCACCAGCCCGCTCTTTTCCATCCGGTCGACAAGGCGGGACAGCTGGTAGGGAAGGATGAAGAGGGGGACAGCGAGATCCTTGGGGCGCGTTGGCGTTCCGGCCCGCTCCAGTTCCCACAGCACCGTGTACCAGGACAATTCCGGGAACCCGGCCTCCTTGAGCGCCGTTTCCACCTCACACTGCACGCCCTGAGACACGCGGCCGAGCGCAACCCAGACGCGCTGGAGCGCATCTGAAGGAATTCTCGCCGGTGTCTTTAGCGCTGGTTGTTGCGTTCGCAACTAAAACTCCTATGTTGCATTTGCAACAAAGTGACGGACGGGCCGTTCGTCAAGAGACTGGACCTCCGAACTCCTAGCTTCAAAAGGACATATAAGCCATGACCCGCAAGATTGCCGTACTCGTCGGCTCGCTCCGCAAGGGCAGCTTCAGCCGCAAGATCGCAAAGAACATCGAAGCGCTCGCCCCGGACGGTTTTGCGTTCGAGGAAGTCGATATCGCGAGCGTCGGCTTCTACAATCAGGACCTCGACGGCAAGGAGCCGCAGTCCTGGCTGGACCTGCGTGCGAAGATCAAGGGCGCGGACGCCGTGCTGTTCGTGACGCCGGAATACAATCGCTCGGTGCCGGGCGTGCTGAAGAACGCGATCGACATCGCCTCGCGCCCCTATGGCAAGAGCGCCTTCGACGGCAAGCCGGCTGCGGTCGTCTCGAACTCGCCGGGCAATATCGGCGGCTTCGGCGCGCACCATCACCTGCGCCAGACGCTGGCCTTCCTCAACATGCCCACGCTGCAGCAGCCCGAAATGTATCTCAGCGGCGTCGGCAACTGGTTCGATGACGCGGGCAACGTCAAGGACGACAAGACGCGTGAATTCCTCGCCAGCTTTGCGAAGGCTTTCGCGCAATGGATTGAAACGGTTTCCAAAGCCGCCTGAGGAGGCGGAGGTCAAACTTGCGGGGCTGATCCTCCGGCCGGTCCCGCAGTTTTTTCAGTTTCCTGCCGGGGCATCTGCCGACGTGTCGCGCGGCAGGACATAGACGGCCTTCGTCAGGCCGTTGGCCTCCATAAAGACTGACATCGACTCATAGGTCGCGGTCACGATCTCCCCGTCCTGATCGTCTGTCTTGATGCTGGCGTCCGCCATCGGGGCGAACATGCGTTCGAACACGTTCGTCTTGACGACCGTGGGCTTGAAGTGCGCTGCAAGGTTGACCTTGATCTGCGCCATGTCGGTCGTTTCCCAGATCGCAGCCGCCAGCACGTCCAGCATGAACTCGTTGCAGTTCTGGTATTTGGCGTTGTGCGGGTTCGAGACGACCGAATAGGGCTTGATGTGGAGCGCCTCGTAGGTCGGGCTGGCCATGATTTCCAGGATGCGCCGCTGCACCTCGGGCGAGGGGATGATCACGCCGACATCGTCGACGCCAGTCGAGGCGATGAAATCCAGCGGGAAATCCTGGTGCAGGTAAGACTTGTCGACCGGCAGGCTTTCGCCATCGCCCCGGTAGAGGTTGTAGACGGCGTAGCCGTTCACCGTTCGGCCATCGTCCAGCGTGACCGGCATGTAGGCCCAGAACGCGCCATGACTGTAGGCGATGCCCTCGCGAAGCTTGTCACGCGATTCCCCGGCGCGGAACACGATGGCCAGGCGCGCGCCCTTGGCGGCCAGGTCGCGTTCGATCTGCTTGGCGAAAGCTGCGGCCTGATCGATCGTCAGGTAGGGAGCGGTGGCGCCCGCTGCGCTGAAGCCCGAACCGTTGGCGACATTGGAGGCGCCGCCCGTGCTTCCGCACGCAGCGATGGCCAGCGCCGCCAGGGCGGCGATTGCGGCGCGCAACATTACTCGGCCGGGGTGTAGGGAACGGCCGGCGCGGGTTGCGGCGATGGCCGCGACTTGCGGCCGACGATCACATCGTCTGCAACGGTCAGCGGCGAACCCGAAAAATCGACCAGCGCCCTGGCGGCCTTCGTCGCGCTGGCGGCGCCTGCTTCGAAGCTAGCGCCGACGTCCGTGTAGCCTGACGCGTTGGCCGAATGCCCCACCGCGCCGGATGCAACGGCCACCCCGCCCATCGGAATGGCGACAACGCCCGAAGTCGCCTTGAGACTGCTTTCACCGATTGCGCCGACCGCTTGGCTGGTCTGGCGCGAGGCTTCGGAGGCGTTCCGCACGGACGACTGGGCAAAGGCTGGCGCTGAAATGGCGATGAAGACGGCGGCTGTCAGGACAAGTCGCATGGGGTACCCCTCGCAGATTGGCGGGGTCCAATCACCCGGAAATTGGGCGCGAGTGGGGCAGATTACGATACCGTAAGGTAGCTGTAGGGGCCCAGCCTGGGGCCGCTACGTAAGGCGGCCCGACTACTTGGCGCAACCGCAAATGAAAACGCCGCCCCGTTTCCGGAGCGGCGTCTGCATGAGGGTTCCTGGCTGCCTACGCTTTCGCGCCGAGCGGCAGCTTCGCGTAGGTCTTGCCTGTGGCGGCCAACAGCGCGTTGGCGACGGCCGGGCCGATCGGCGGAACACCGGGCTCGCCGACGCCCGTGGGCGGCTCGGTCGATGGCACGATGTGCACTTCGACTTTCGGCATCTGGTTCATGCGCAGCACGTTGTAGTCGTAGAGGTTGTTCTGTACGGGCGCGCCGTCTGTCAGCGTCAGAGCTTCGCCGAGAATGGCGGAGAGGCCATAGCCGATGCCGCCTTCCATCTGCGAGCGCACGATGTCCGGATTGATGGCGATGCCGCAATCAACCGCGCAGACTACGCGATCAACGTGGAAGGTGCCGTCGGCATTGATGGTGACGTCGGCCACTTCCGCCACGTAGGACGAGAAGGAGTGGTGCACGGCGACGCCGCGCGTCTTGCCGGCGGGCAGGGGCCCCGCCTTTTCTACCGCAAGGTTGAGGACGGCAAGCTGGCGCGGATGCTTGGCCAGAAGGGTCCGGCGAAGTTCGACCGGATCCTTTCCGGCCTTGCGCGCGGCCACATCAAAGAAGTGCTCCTTCGCATAGGCCGTGTGGGTGTGTCCCACCGAACGCCACCAGAGGACGGACACCGGGTTCTTCACCAGGTGAACATCGACGCTGATGTTCGGGATGTCGTACGCGATGTCGTTCGAACCCTCGATCGAGGAGAAGTCCGGTGTGCCTGGCGGCAGGAAGGGCGTGCCCTCCATGATCGACTGGATCGCGGTGCGGTCGCCCCATGCTTCGATGGCGCCGTTGTTGATGCGCGCGGTCATGCGGTGAACCGCCATGGGGCGATACTTGCCAGAGCGAATGTCGTCCTCGCGCGTCCACATCAGCTTCACGGGCGCCCTGCCGTTGATCGCCTTCGCGATCTGGGCGGCCTCCGACACCAGGTCGGCGTCAGGCGTCGCGCGGCGGCCAAACGATCCGCCGGCCAGCATGGTGGTGATGGTCACCTTGTCCGGCGTGAGGCCGAGCACGGCGCAGGCGGCGCCTTGGTCGCCCGTGGGCATCTGCGATCCGGAATGGATCACGGCCGATTCGCCCGGCTTGTAGTCGATGACGCAGTTGAGCGGCTCCATCGGCGCATGGACGAGATAGGGAAATTCGAAGTCGGCCGTGATGACCTCGCCCGCGCCCCGGAGACCGGCG
Source organism: Hyphomonadaceae bacterium (assembly GCA_022844345.1). GTDB lineage: Bacteria > Pseudomonadota > Alphaproteobacteria > Caulobacterales > Hyphomonadaceae > UBA7672. Next base: position 263,818 of record JALHLU010000005.1, on the reverse strand, counting down.
GCGCCTGTGCCTTCCTTGCGGGCTTCAAGACCCGGCTTGGCGAGGACCTTCTTGTAGTCCGCGATCATGGCGTCGGTTGAGCGCGTCTCAGCAGCGCTATCGTCCCAAGTGATCTTCAGGGCGTCGCGGCCCTTCTTGGCGGCCCAGAAATTGGTCGCCACGACAGCAACGCCATTGCTGATCTGCACCACGTCGGTGACGCCTGCGATCGCCTTGGCGGCGGCGTCATCGACGCTGCCAACCTTGCCGCCGAATTTCGGGCTGCGGGCGATGACGGCGGTGAGAACACCCTCGGGCTGATAGTCCAGCGCATACATGGCTTTCGCCTGCACCTTGTCGGGCGTGTCGAGGCGGCCAAAGAACGTCGCAGGGTCGCGGTCCTTGCCGATGAACTCATAGGCTGACGCGTCCTTGTATTGCAGGCTCTCAACCGCTGGCGGCGTGATTGTCGCTGCCTCGGCTGCAAGTTCGCCATAGGTGGCCGACTTGCCGCCACCTTCCGCCTTGCCCTTCACGAGCAGGACGTCGGAAGCATCAACACCGAACTTCTTGGCGGCCGCCTGGCGCAGCATTTCGCGCGCCGAGGCGCCGGCTGCGCGCAGCTGTTGCCACGAGGAGAAGATGGCGGTGGAGCCGCCCGTGCCCATCATGCCGCCGAAGGCTGGGTTGCCGTACTTGGCATTGTCGGCGGGCGAATGCTCGAAGCGCATCTGGCTCCAGTCGGCGTCGATCTCCTCGGCGACGATGGTGGTGAGGCCGGTCGAGACGCCCTGACCGAACTCGATATGGCGCAGGTAGACGGTGATCGTGTTGTCCGACCCCACGCGAACATAATCGCCCAGTGAGGTGAGGGTGATCGGTCCGGTGGGCGCGGTCGTGCCCGTATTGCACCCCACGACGAAGCCGGCTGTGCCGATGCCAAGGGCCGCGATGACGAAGCGGCGCGAGGGAGAGAAGGTTGCTGTGTCAGCCATGGTCATTATCCCATGATCTCGGAAGCGCGCGCGACAGCGCCGCGGATGCGGTGATAGGTGGCGCAACGGCAGATGTTGGAATTCATGCCGTCGGTGATTTCCTGCTCGGTCGGCTTCGGTTTCTCGGTCAGGAGGGCCGCCGCCGCCAGCATCTGGCCAGACTGGCACCAGCCGCACTGGACCACATCAAGCTCAGTCCAGGCCTGCTGCACGGCCTTGCCGGCGGGCGTGTCCAGACCTTCGATCGTGGTGATCGCCTTGCCTTGCAGAGATGCTGCAGGCGTAATGCAGGCCCGCATCGGCGCACCGTCGACCAGCACGGTGCACGCGCCGCAGGCTGCAACGCCGCAGCCGAACTTCGTGCCCGTCATCTTCAGGTCTTCACGCAGATACCAGAGCAGGGGGCGATCCTCCTCCCCGGTATAGTCCTGTTCCTTGCCGTTGATCGTCAGCTTCATGGCCACCCTCCGCCGTCAGCCCAGATTGAGCGCGCGGCGCATGTCGCGCCGTCACGTGTTGTCCCTATGTGAGCGTTTGCTCGCGTCTATGGAAGGGACGCGTGCCAACTGACCACGTCTGTTGCGCGAAAGCGATATTCGCCGTGAACTACAGCGTCATTCTGCTGTCTTAGTGCGGCGGGGCGGCGTCTTCGCCTGGCGGTTTGGTCTTCCGCTTGCGAGAAACCAGGTTCAGCCCCTCGACAAAGGCCGAGAACGCCATTGCCGCATAGACGTATTCCTTGGGCACATGGACGCCGAAGCCATCGGCGATCAGGACCATCCCGATCATCAGCAGGAAGCCCAGCGCCAGCATGACAACGGTCGGGTTGGCGTTGATGAAGCGTGACAGCGGGCCTGCCGCCAGCAGCATCACCGTCACGGCGACGACCACGGCGACGACCATGATCGGCAGGTGGTCGGTCATGCCCACGGCCGTCAGGATCGAGTCGATCGAGAAGACGATATCCAGCAGGATGATCTGGAAGATCGCCGCGCCGAAGTTCATGGCCGCCTGGCCGGCGATCGGCGTTCCGCCCTTCGTGTCGCTGTGGGGGTCCATGGTGTGGTGGATTTCCATGGTGGCCTTCCAGACGAGGAACAAGCCGCCGGCAATCAGGATGAGATCGCGCCAGGAGAAACAGGAATCCCAGCCCGCCGAGTGCATTACGACCACGCCATGCCCGGCGATCGCCTCGACATCCACGGGGCATTCCATCCCCAGCGGATTCCAGACCGTGGCCTTGAGCCCGACAATCCATGTGATCGTGAACAGCAGCGCCAGCCGCATGATGAGCGCCAGCGAGATACCGATATTGCGAGCACGCGCACGCTGCCCCTCGGGCAGCTTGTTGGTGAGGATCGAGATGAAGATCAGGTTGTCGATACCCAGCACGACTTCCATGATGATCAGGGAGATCAGCGCGGCCCACGCTGCCGGATCCGAAAGAAGCGGCGCGATATCGAAGTTCATCTCGACTAGTCTCCCTTGCCGCACCGTATCGCGGCGGCGTTAAGCGATTTCAGGCCTGTGAGCGGTGTTACGCGAGGCGAAGGCGCATTATAAACTCGTCATCGAGCGTGTCGCCGACCTTGAACTTGTAGCCGCCCACCTTCTCGAAGCCGGTTCCTTCGTAAAGCGCAATGGCCCGCTCGTTGGATTCCCACACGCCAAGGAAGAGATTCCGCGCTCCTCGCTGGCGCGCCCGCTCAATCGCCCAGGACAGCAGGATGCGGCCAACGCCGACACCCTGTCCATGTTGGTAGACGTAGACGCGGTGAAGCTCGAGCGCGGGTTCGGGCCCCGTGTCGATCGGCAGCTTGCACGGACCGATCTTGCAGTAGGCGAGCATCTTGCGTCCTGAGAAGGCGATACGGACCTCCACCTCCGGGTCGTTGATATCTGCGATCATTTTTTCGACGGAGTAGGTCTCGTCCAGGTACTGGCGCAGGTCGCCGGCTGAATAGAGATCGCCAAACGTCTCGACGAAGGTTTCGCGGCCGATCTCCGCAAGACCGTCAGCATCCCTTACCTGGGCGTCCCGAAAGGTCAGGTCGCGATTCACTTACAGCTCCGATCGGGTGCTCAGCCGCCAGCCTCGGCGCGGACAGAATAGACGAACTCCCGCACTGCGTCGCCCAGCAGGACCAATTTTGCAAGCGACCAGCCGCCTTGGCGATCGAAGGCGCTCATCGGCTGGGTCAGGCGGTCGGCGCTGGCCCGGCGCGGGGCGATCCAGTCGGCGGCAAGACGGCCGGCGGAGGCCTGGTCCATCGCGGTGGGTGCCATGCCTGCGGCCTGCGCAAAGCGGATCGCAGCAATGCTCAGCTCGCTCTGGCGGCGGGGCAGGTCGTCGGCGACCCGCTGCAGGGCAAGCCGGTCCCACTGGTCGCGGGGCTGCAGGTCGCGCGCGGCGGCCCGCATGCGGTCCAGCCCAAGCAAGGCACCGACCTGGTGCTGCACGAACAGCGTCGCCTGGAGCGGCCAGCCGGTCTCCTGCGCGATATCGACTGTTTCGCGCGCCGAGGCGAGGGCGCGGACGAGCGCCACATCGTGCGCGATGTCAGCCGGCGCCCCAGCATTGCGATATGCCTCAGCGCGGCTCTCGACCCGGCCAAGAACGATCGAAGAAAGAGCAAGAGGAAGCGCGGTGCGTATCTCGGCTATGGCGTCGTGATAGCGCGCATGGATGGCTGAAACCGAGCCGCGCCCAAGGCCCGGGTCGGATGCGAACCCGCCCGCCAGCATGCGCAGGTTCGCCGAGGTCTCCACCATCATGAGTGTCTGCGCAGCCGCTGGAATCTGGCCATCCAGGCTGTTGATCCGTTCGACCAGTTCATCGAGATGGAAAGCTGCGAATACTGCCTCGAACGCCTGGGAAATCTTTCCGGCATCCAGGCTTTCGGCGTCGCGCTTCTGGATGGCGAAGCTGGCTCCCGTCATGTTGACGATCCGGTTCGACAGGATCGTCGCGATGATCTCGCGGCGCAGGCGATGGCGCTTGCGCGCTTCGCCATATTTTTCCAGTTCGTGCGGGAAGTAGCCCGTCAGCAGCTTTTCGAACGCCGGATCGTCCGGCGCGGAGGAGCCCACGATCGAGGTGAACAGGTCGATCTTGGCGTAAGCCATGAGAACGGCCATTTCGGGCCGGGTCAGGCCCTGGCCCGCCTCGCGCAGACGCCGGAAAGCTTCCGTCGATGGCAGGCCTTCGACAGTGCGATCAAGCTTGCCCTGCGCCTCCAGAGCGTCGATCAGCGCCTCGTGGCTGTCGAGGTCGGCTGCAGCCGTCGCCTGCATCACGCTGAGCGCCCCGGTCTGGTCGTAGTTGTTCGCCAGCACCAGGTGGCCGACTTCGTCCGTCATCACGGCGAGCAGCGCATTGCGATCGGCTGTCTTGAGTGCGCCCTGGTTGATGGCCTCGGCGGTCAGGATCTTGATGTTGACCTCGTGGTCGGAGCTATCGACGCCCGCCGAATTGTCGATGGCGTCGGTGTTGATGCGACCGCCCCGTCCTCCACTACTAAGCCGCGCGAACTCGATGCGGCCGGCCTGTGTCACGCCGAGATTTGCGCCTTCCGCGATCACCTTGGCGCGGACGTCCTTTGCATCGACGCGCAGGATGTCATTGGTCTTGTCGCCGACATCGGCATGGCTCTGGGTCGAGGCCTTGATGTAGGCGCCGATGCCGCCAAACCACAGCAGGTCAATCTCCGCCCCCAGCAGCGCCTTGATCAAGGCGTCAGGCGTCACCGCGTCGTCGGCAAGGCCGGTCAGGGCCTTGATCTCGGGCGAAAGCGGGATTGATTTGGCGGAGCGTTCGAACACGCCGCCGCCCCTAGAGATAAGTTTGCTGTCATAGTCCGCCCACGACGAGCGCGGCAGGTCGAACATCCGCTTGCGCTCGTTCCAGGTTGCTTCGAGATCGGCCGGGTTGGGGTCGAGGAAGATGTGGCGGTGGTCGAACGCCGCCTGCAGGCGGATGCATTTCGACAACAGCATGCCGTTGCCGAACACATCGCCCGACATGTCGCCGATACCTATGACGGAGAAGGGCTGGGTCTGCGTATCGTGGCCCATTTCGCGGAAGTGGCGTTTCACCGCCTCCCACGCACCGCGCGCGGTGATGCCCATCTTCTTGTGGTCGTAGCCGACCGATCCGCCTGAAGCGAACGCATCGCCCAGCCAGAAATTGTAGTCAGCCGAAAGCCCGTTCGCGATGTCGGAGAACGTCGCTGTGCCCTTGTCGGCCGCGACGACGAGGTAGGGGTCTTCCCCATCCCACGGAACGACGCCGGGCGGATGCACGGTCTTGCCATCGACTATGTTGTCGGTGAGCTGCAGCAGTGCGCCGACAAAGGTCTTGTAGGCGGCGATGCCGGCGGCCTGCATGTCCTCGCGCGTGCCTTTGGCGGGCAGGTTTTTCGGATAGAATCCGCCCTTTGACCCCACCGGCACGATCACCGCGTTCTTCACCTGCTGCGCCTTCACGAGGCCCAGCACTTCGGTGCGGAAATCGTCCCGCCGGTCGGACCAGCGCAGGCCCCCGCGCGCAACCGGACCAAAGCGCAGGTGCACGCCCTCGACATCGGGCGACCACACGAAAATTTCGCGATAGGGACGCGGCGCGGGCAGGGGATCGGCCTCGCGGCTTGCGATCTTCACGGCGATGTGGCGGTAGGGCCGGCCATCGCCATCGCGCAGGTAGAAGTTCGTGCGCTGCGCCGCCTTCACCAGTGACAGCAGGCGCCGCAGCGCCCGGTCGGCATCCAGCGTCGCAACCGCCTCCAGCTGCTTCTCGATCTCGGTGATGAGGGGGGCGGCCGCCTTGCGCCGCGCATCAAGGTCGCCCGTGGCGGCCGGATCGAATTTCACGGCGAAGAGCGTCAGCAGGTTGTTGGAAATGTCCGCATGGTCGGCCAGGGCGCGCACCTGCACGGCTTCCGAAGGATCAAGGCCGGACTGGCTGCGATAACGGCAAAGCGTGCGCAGCAGCGCCGCCGATCGCCAGTCGGCGCCAAGGGCCACCACCAGGCTGTTGAAGCGATCATTCTCTGTCTCGCGGCCCCAGATCGCCTCGAACGTCTGTTCGAAACGGGCGTCGAGCCGCTTCTGGCCCGCCGGCCGGTCGATGGCGAGGTCGTGCACATAGACCAGGCCATCCGGCGTGCCGTCATTCGTGCCGATGCGGATCGGATAGCCGACCTCCGCTTGCACGCGCAGACCCATTCGCTCCAGCACGGGCACGATCTCGGCAAGGTCCAGCGGCTTGTCGCGGTGGTAGATCTTGACGCGGCTGACGCCCGCTTCGAAGTCCGGGCCCCAGACCCGCGCGCGCAGCCCTTTGACGGGTGGCATCTGCGCTATCGCAAGGAGATCGGCGAGGCCTTCCTCCGGCTGGAACGTCTCCTTGTAGGCACCGGTGAAGTGTGAGTGGGCAGGCAGGGTCTGGTCTGCGCCAGTCGCGCGCGCAACGCGCGCAAGCGCGTCTTCCCACGTCTCGAACAGTTGGCGCATCTGCAGGTCGAGCGCGTCCTCGTCCGGTTCGGGATGGCCGCGATCAACGCCGATGATCAGGTGCACCCGCGCCAGCGGGCCTTCGCCGAAGGACGGGTAATAGGCTGTCGTGCGGCCGCCATATGCCTCGGCCAGCAGGCGGTGGGCGCGTGTGCGAAGCTCGGAGTTGTAGCTGTCCCGCGGCGTGTAGAGCAGGGCCGAGACATAGCGGTCGAAGCGGTCGCGCCTGATAAAAAGGCGCGTCCGGGGCCGCAGCAGCAGGCGCAGCACGCCCGCCGAGATGCGCTCAAGGTCGCCTTCCGAAATCTGGAACAACTCGTCGCGCGGATAGGTCTTGAGAACCGCATCCAGCTGCTTGGCCGAGAAGCGCGAACCCTGCGGCGCGGCGGCTTTCACGTTCTCGATCTTGCGGCGGATCAGCGGAACCTCGTCCGCCGCGCGCGTATAGGCTTCGGAGGTAAAAAGACCGACGAAGCGCGTCTCACCGATCACTTCCCCGCGTTCGTCGTAACGCTTGACCCCGACATAGTCGGCATGGCTGCGACGGTGCACACGCGAGACGAAGCTCGCCTTGGCCACGATGATCGGCGAGGCCTCGTTGATGAAGGCGCGCACGGCCGGCGTCAGCATGGTCGGCTCGGCGCCGCGCGAGAGCACGTTGCGGTCCGGATCGCTCAGGATGCCAAGGCCCGAAGCCTCGTCGACGACGGGCTCCTCCGCCGCGAGTTGGCCATTGGCGTCGAGCGCGAACGTGTAGTCCCGCGCGCCAAGATAGGTGAAGTTCTCGTCCGCCAGCCAGGCCAGGAAGGCGCGAGCCTCCGCGATCTCGGCCGATGTCCGTCCGCCCGCCGCTTTCACGCTGGCCAGCGCCTCGGATGCAGCCTCCATCTTGTGCCGCATGGCCAAAAAATCGGCATTGACGACGGCGACGTCGGCGAAGGCGTCCTCCAGCCGCTTCTGCAGTTCGGCGCGCATGTGCGCGTCAAGCAGCGGCAGGTGGACCTGAATGGTCGAGCGCTTGCCCGCTGGCCCCTCCACGACCGGATGGAGAACGGCGCGGATTTCGACCCTGCACTCCTGGAAGGCGTTGATGGTGCTGTCGACCAGGAAGGCGACGTCAGGGCCTACGATCTCGGCGACGTCCATGCGTAGCGGCTTTCCATCGGCGCCGATTGCCTGGCGCGTGCGGATCACGCGCGCGCTGCTGGCTTCATTGTCCTTGTTCAGCCGCCACAGGTCGGCGGCAAGTATCGCTGCGTCCTCGACGCCAAGCGAGAGGAAGTCCTCGATGAAGGCGTCGGCCCGGTACTGGTCCAGAAAGCTGACATAGTCGTCCGGCAGCTCCTTGGCGCCCTTCGCGAAGGCGCGTGCGGCCGACAGGAATTTATCGCGCGAGAATGCAAGATCGTTGGACAGGACACTGTCTCCGGTTTCGCGTTTCGGCGCTGATACTGCATGAGAATATACGACAGGAGAATCGCCGTGAGGGAGTGCTAGACCCGCCCGATATGGCCGGGCAAGGGCGAAGATTTGCCTCGAGATTTGCTGCAGCGCGGTGAAACTGACCCGGATCAGGCTGCGGCATGCCGGCAGCTTTGTTACCTCTGCGTGACAGCGGGTTCTCCGCTCAGCTCTTCGGCGGCGACCGGATCATCGCCCGGCTTGCCGTCCGCCGACATCAGCACCGCGATCCATCGCGCGCCGCGCACCTGCGCGAGCACGATCATCACCAGCACGGTGAGCGGCGCCGACAGGAACATGCCCACGGGCCCCCATAGCGCGCCCCATACCGCAAGGGAGAGCAGCACGACCAGCGGCGACAGGTTCAGGCTGTTGGCCTGCATGCGCGGGGCAACGAAATTCCCGATCAGGAACTGCCAGACGCTGACGCCGGCGAAGACCACCAGCGCGCTGAGCAGAGCGTTGTCCGGCATCCAGTCCGGCCACTGCGATTCCGGCTGCACGATCGCGAACAGGGACGGCAGGACAGTCGCGATGATCGATCCGATGGTCGGGATGTAGTTGAGGACGAAAATCACGAAGGCCCAGAACAGCGCATTGTCCAGGCCAACGATCATCAGGGTCACATAGGTCAGCGAGGTCGCGATGATCGATAGCGCGGTCTGAACCCAGAGATACTGTTCCATGGTTCGCCGCACCTGGTCGCCCAGTTGGCGCGAGCGCGCCCGGTCGGCAGGGCGCTGGAACACGCGGTCGAGCTTCCGGGAGAAGGCGCCGGCGGACACATACAGAAATGCCACATAAATCAGGATCAGCAGCATGTCCGTGATCAGGCCCGAGACAAATCCGGCTGCGATCGGCGCGATACTGCCAGCATACTGCGTCACCAGGTTCGACAGGGTTGGCGTCGTGTCTTCCGGGGCCGTGGCGAGTGGCGGCGTCTCGGGCGGCTCGTCCTGCGGCGTCAGCAAGGCATCGCCAGGGGTCAGCGGCGGCGGGGCCGATGGACGGGCTGGCGATGAGGCGGCCGGAGGTGTCGCCGAGGTGTCCGCAGGCGAACCATCTGTCGCCGTCTGCGGCAGCATGTTGTAGACGTCACGGATTACTACATTGATCCGGGCCTCGTATTCATCCGATTTCGACTGGAACTCGGTGATGGCGCCGCTCACGACGCTGACGAAGGTGAGGACGCTCAGGGCGACAACGGTCACTGCGAACAGGTTGGCCACCCATCCCGGCAGATCGGGGAAGGGGCGGCGGATCGCGCGTGCAAACCCCTCCATGATCAGCCAGACGAAAACCGCCATGGCAAAGGGCGCCAGGATGCGCGCGCCATTATAGAGTACAAGGCCAAGCGCGACGGTCGCGATCAGCCACACGCCCGCAGTCAGCCACGTCCTGTTGTCTGTCTCGTGAGGCGATTCCATCCGAAAAGACTTATGGCGCGTTTGGAGCGAAGCAAAGTGGCTCAGGGGCCAAACCGGCCGCAGGCGCCCCGCCTGAACGCGAATTCATCCACAGCAACATTGTCTGCTCCCTCAACGAAGTCGAGCGGACGACCCCCGTGGCCAAAGCCGCCTTGGCGGGAGCGGGCGGGCCTTCTAGTCTGTGGCTCACGCAGCACCGGGACAGCACGATGACGGATTCGATCTTTATTGGCGGCGGCGGGCCTGATCACAAGCTGCCGCAGACCATGTTGCTGGCGCGGGCGAACCGGCACGGGCTGGTCGCCGGCGCCACCGGCACGGGCAAGACCGTGACGCTGCAGGTGATGGCCGAGCAGTTTTCGGCGGCCGGCGTTCCCGTCTTCTGCGCCGACGTGAAGGGCGACCTTTCGGGCATCTGCGTTGCCGGCGCGCCCGAAGGCAAGATGCTGGAGAAGTTCAACGAGCGGGCGGCCCAGATCGGATTGCCGGGGCTCACCTATTCGGCCGCCCCGTGCATCTTCTGGGACATCTACGGCAAGGCCGGCCACCCGATCCGTGCAACCGTTTCCGAAATGGGGCCGCAGCTGCTGGCCCGCCTGCTCGGGTGCAATGACACGCAGGAAGGCGTCATCACCATCGCCTTCCAGTACGCCGACGACAATGACCTGCTGCTGCTGGACTTCAAGGACCTGCGCAGCCTGCTCACCCACATCTCGACCATCTCGTCCGAGATCCAGCGCACCTATGGCAATGTCGCTCCCGCATCCATCGGCGCCGTGCAGCGCCAGCTCCTGATGCTGGAGCGGGAAGGCGCGCCGCAGTTCTTCGGCGAACCGGCGCTTGAGCTTTCTGATTTCATGCGGGTGGATACACAAGGGCGCGGCTATATCAGCGTGCTCGACGCCACCACGCTGATCAACAGCCCGCGACTTTATTCCACCTTCCTTCTGTGGCTTCTGGCCGAACTGTTCGAGCAGCTGCCCGAAGTGGGCGATCCCGACAAACCGAAGCTCGTCTTCTTCTTTGACGAGGCGCATCTCCTGTTCGATGGCGCGCCCAAGGCGCTGGTCGACAAGATCGAGCAGGTTGTCCGCCTGATCCGCTCAAAGGGCGTCGGCGTCTATTTCGTCACGCAGAACCCGAAGGACCTGCCCGAAAACGTGCTGGCGCAGCTTGGCACGCGCATCCAGCATGCCCTGCGCGCCTACACGCCGACCGAACGCAAGGCGGTCAAGGCTGCCGCGCAGAGCTTTCGCCCCAATCCCGAGCTCGATACCGAGACCGCGATCACTGAACTCGGCACGGGCGAGGCGCTGGTCTCTTCGCTCGATGTGAAGGGCGCCCCCACCGTCGTTCAGCGCACGATTATCCGCCCGCCCATGTCGCGCCTGGGCCCGGCCTCGGAGGCTGATCGCGCCGCCGTGCAGGCGCTGAGCCCCGTCGCCATGAAATACGACACCACCATCGATCGCGAGTCGGCCTATGAGGTTCTGACGGGCCGCGAGGCGGTGGCCGCCAAGGAGAAAGATGCGCTGAAGCGCGCCGAGACCGCCGAAGCTGAGGCCGCCCGTGCGCGCCGCGAGGCGACCAAGGCGGCAGCAGAAAGCCGCTCGCAGGCTTCCACGCGCGCATCGGCCACGCGGGCCAGTACGGCGCGCAAATCCACGCGGCAGACACCTGTCGAGGCCGCGCAAAGTACGTTCATGCGCACGGCCGCGCGCGAGATTTCCAAGTTTGTCTTCCGCGGCATGTTCGGGAACCGCAAACGCTAGAGGCCCGGTGCATCATCCATGTGCGGGAAGTTCACCCAGATGGCGACGTGGGAGGAGGTGGTGGCCTTCTCCCAGCCGCTGACGGCGATTCCCGAAGGTGGTGACGTCACAGTGTCGACGCCGATGCGTATCGCAAAGGTGATGCGGCTGGGCGAGGACGGCCGGCCCGAACTCGCAAGAATGCGCTGGGGCTTCTCGAAACCGGAAAACCCCTCGTTCAAGCCTGATCACATGCACGCCCGGGCGGAAACCGTCGACACCCGCCCGACATTCGCAGACGCGTTCGCCGAACGGCGCGGCATCGCCCTGGTCGAGACGTTCAACGAGGGTGAACAGCTGCCCAGCGGCAAGACAAAGCAATGGGTGATCCGGCCAAGGGATCGCAAGCCCATCGCCATCGCCGTGATCTGGGAGGAATGGGCAGGCGATGCGGGGTCAGAGGCGACATTCGTCATGATCACCGTGCCGCCGAACGAACCCATTGGCCGCATTACCGATCGCATGCCTGCTATCCTGCGCCCGGAAGACTGGCCGGTCTGGCTGGGCACGAGCGATGCGCCGCTCGGCGAGGTGAAGGCGCTCCTGAAGACCTTTGATGATCAGGGAAATTGGGAAATGGTTGAACAGGCGCCATCGAAGGCCGCAAAGAGCGCAACGCCTCGCGCGCAGGGCGACCTGTTCTGAAGGCGTAACGCGCCTTACCCAACGAGCCATTCAGATCGCGTTCACCGCCCGGTTCACACGCTCCTGCGCATAAACAAAAGGAGCATGACAAGATGCGAAGAAGCCGAACCTTCCTCGTCGCCGCCGCGCTTGTGGCCGGCCTTGCAGTTGCCGGCGCCGCCGTCGCCCAGAGCAACAACACCAGCACGAACACATCGACCAACACGAGTTCCGACCCCTGGTCGAGCAATTCGAGTTCGAACGCGTCAAGCAATCAGTCGAGGTCATCGGATGGCGTACGCGATGTGCGCGTCGACACGCGCATCGATCGGCGCGGCGGCGACACGCGCCACGACGTGCGCGAGTACCGGCGCGATGGACGCGACGTGGTGATCTACAGCTTCAGCCGCCACGAGCACGCCCGCGATGATCGCTTCGACGACGATCGCGGCGATGACGATCGGGATGATCGCGACGACGACTGATCGTCTCCACACGGACGACCACAGCGTGACTCTTCGTGCGAAAAAAATTCGCGTGAAGAGTTGCGCAGGTGTTTTTGGAAACTCCCCGTTCAGGTTCTCGGGGCAGGTTGCCTCCATCAGATCGACACGGCGACTCGCAGATTGCCTCGCCGCAGCAAACAAAAAAGAACCTGGAGAGAGACATGACCACGAAGAACAAGACCTCGAAGAAGACCGTCGCCGCCAAGTCGGCTGTCGCCAAAGTGATCGCCATGCCGGCGCCGATGCCGTCCGCGCCGATGCCGGCGCCCGCCGCAGTCGTCGCCCCGGTGTCGAACGTGATCCCGATGCCGAAGAAGCCGGTTGCGAAGAAGCCCGCCCCGAAGAAGGCGGTGGTGAAGGCCTCGGCCAAGAAGCCGGCCGCGAAGAAGCCCGTCGCCAAGAAGCCGGTCGCCAAGGCGCCGATCAAAATGAAAGTCGCTGCGGCTTCGGTGAAGCCGGCCAAGAAGGTCGCGCGCAAGAAGAAGTAAGCGCCCACTCAAGGCAGAAACAGCGTCGGCGCGATCCCACAAGGGTCGCGCCGATTGTGTTCAGGGCCGAAGGATCAGGGCTTGTAGATCAGCAAGAGCCACAGCCCAGCAGCCGAAACCGCCGCTATAGCAAAGCCGGTCAGCATCCAGGCCCAGCCTGACGTACGCTTGACGACGACGGGCGGGGCAGGCGGCTCGGCCGCGCGGGTAAGCGCCGCGTCCAGCTTTTCCAGCGTCTCGGGCAGGCGGCGGAGGCGGGCAATGGCCTCACGCGCCGTGGTCGCCGCCAGCTTGCGCAGGCCCTCCGGCCCGAACTCGCGGCGGCTCCAGCGCTCGACGATGGGCTGGGCGGCCTGCCAGATATTGTGCGCGGGGTCGATCGTGCGCGCCACGCCCTCGACCTGAACCATGGTCTTCTGCAGCAGGATCAGCTCAGGACGCAGGTGCATACCGAACTGACGCGTGATGTCGAATAGCTGCAGCAGCACACGCGCCATGGATACTTCCGTGGCGTCCTTGCCGAAGATGGGTTCACCCACCGAGCGCAGCGCCTGTGCAAAATCGTCCATCGAATGCTCGGCTGGCACATAGCCCGCCTCGAAATGCACCTTGGCGACGTGTTTGTAGTCGCGTTCCAGGAAGCCCTTGATGATCTGGGCGAGGAAGAGCCGCTCGTTCATGCCGATACGGCCCATGATGCCGTAATCGACCAGAACCAGCCGCCCGTCCGGCGTCAGGATCATGTTCCCTTCGTGCAGGTCGGCATGGAAAAAGCCATGGTCGAGCGCGCAGGCGAGAAAGCCGCGCGTCACCCGGTTGGCAAGGTCGATGCGCTGCTCGGGAGAAAGCGGCCCGGGATTGGTCAGCGACCGTCCCTCGATCCATTCCGTGGTCAGTACGCGCTGGCTGGTGCGCTCCCAGTCAACCTGCGGGGCGTGAACATAGCCGTCGATGGCGGCGACCTCGGCAAACTCGGAGGCGGCCCCCGCTTCGAACCGCAGGTCCATCTCGCGCGTCAGCGAGCGCGCCATGGTGTCGATGAAGGCGGCAGGCTCCATGCGCCGGACTTCGGCATTTCCGTTCTTCTGGGCGGCATAGGCGACGCGCTTCATCGCGCGCACTTCCAGCTCCATCTCCCGCTCGATATTGGGCCGCAGGATCTTCACAGCACGGGGCCCCTTGGGTGTCTCCATGCGGTGGACCTGCGCCACCGAGGCTGCTGCGATGGCGTCGGACATGCCGGAGAAGAGGCGCGCGGCATCCTCGCCAAACTGCTGCTTCAGCGTCTTAAGGGCCTGCGCCTTGGGGAAGGGCGGGATCGAATCCTTGAGGCGAGAGAGGTCTGTCGCCGCCTCCACGCCGATCACGTCCGGCCGGGTCGCCATGAACTGGCCAAGCTTGATCCACGCCGGCCCAAGCTTTTCCAGAGCCCGCGCAAAACGCTCTCCCGGCCGCCCCTTGCCGCTGCCGCCTGGCAGGATGCGCAGGACGGCCCCAGCCGCCTTCGCTGCAAACGGCAGTCGCGCGCGATAGGCATCAGGTATGATCACATCATTCCGCGCCATGACGGCCCCGGCGCGGGCAAGGCGCATATAGTCTGCAAGGGCGGTCAGCATGCCTACACCGCCCATCCGGTGTGGAGCGCGGCGATGCCGCCGGAGTAATTCTGGTAGCCAACCTGCCCGAACCCGGCAGAGCGGATGCGATCGGCAAATTCATCCTGCATCGGGAAGCGCCGGATCGATTCGATCAGGTACTGATAGGAGGCCTTGTCGCCTGTCACCAGTTCGCCCATGGCCGGAATCACCTTGAACGAATAGGCGTCGTACGCGTCCTGCAGCGCACGATGCGTCATGTGCGAGAATTCGAGACAGGCAAACCGCCCGCCCGGTTTCAGCACGCGCCGGAATTCACGCAGCGCCTGGTCGATCTCCACCACATTGCGGATGCCGAAGGAAATCGTCACCGCGTCGGCGCAGCGATCGGGGAAGGGCAGCGCGGCCGCGTCGCACGCCACGCGGGGCATGTTCTGGTCCGCCGACTTGATGCCGGCTACCAGCATCGCCTCGTTGATGTCGGACACGAACGTCATCGCCTCAACCGAAACATTGCGCCGGCGCGCCACTTCGTTCGCGCGTTTCTGGAATGCCCGCGCGACATCGCCCGTGCCCCCGGCCACGTCGATCAACGTCTCGCCCGGCTGCGGGTTCAGCCAGGCGATCATGTTCGCCTTCCAGATCCTGTGGACCCCGGCGGACATCAGGTCGTTCATCAGGTCGTATTTGGAGGCGACAGACGCGAACACGCCTTTGACGCGACGGGATTTTTCATCCCGGCTCACATCCTCGAACCCGAAGGAGACCTTGTCTTCGTCCATGATGCCAGGAGCATAGGCGAAGGGCCTTCCCACGGCTATATGCGCAGCGATGCCCGAGCTTCCCGAAGTCGAGACTGTTCGTCGCGGACTCGCCCCTGCGATGGAAGGTAAACGCATCCTGCGTGTGGAAACGCGCAGGAAAGACCTGCGCTTCCCGTTTCCGGAGAATTTTAACCAGCGCATTGAAGGCGCAAGGCTCCGTCATATGGGCCGCCGGGCGAAATACCTGGTCGCGGAACTTTCCAGCGGGGAAGCCCTGATCATGCACCTGGGCATGACCGGCCGGTTCACCGTCCAAGGCAAGACGCCGGGCAAGTTCCATCACGACGCCGGGGGCGAGGAAAAGCATGACCATGTCGTGTTCGAGATGCAGGGAGGGGCGCGCGTGGTGTTCAACGACGCCCGCCGCTTCGGCTTCATGGACCTTTGGCCGGCAGACAGCCTCTCAACCTATGCGCCGTTCGCCGGCATGGGCCCCGAGCCGATCTCGAATGAGTTTTCGGGCGCTTATCTGGCTGACGCCTTCAGGGGCAAGAAGACGCCGGTGAAGTCTGCGCTGCTTGACCAGAACGTCGTCGCCGGGCTCGGCAACATCTATGTCTGCGAGGCGCTCTATCGCTCCGGCATCAGCCCGAAGAAACTGGCCGGCGCCATCCGTCGCGACAGGCTGGAAGTGCTTGCCATCGAAGTAAGGAAAGTGATCGAGGAGGCCATCCTCGCCGGCGGCTCGACCATCTCGGACTACAAATCCACCGGCGGCGAGCTCGGCTACTTCCAGCACACTTTCCGCATCTATGACCGGGAGGGAGAGCTCTGCCTTGCCTGCGCGCGGCCGGTGAAGCGGATCGTTCAGTCGGGACGCTCCACCTTCTATTGCGCCGCCTGCCAGAAGTGACCACAAGGCCGGCATGAACGACGCCCCATCATCTGACCCGAAGAATGGCCAACCCCGCCACCGCCTCTACGGCCGCGCCGCTGGAAAGCCGCTGTCCCAGCGCCAGCAGGGGCTCGTGGACAACCTGTTGCCGAAGCTGGCGATCCCGGAGGCCGGGCCGGGCGAACTTTTCCCTGCCGTCCTCTTCGGCGCAGCGACGCAGGGGGTATGGCTCGAGATCGGCTTTGGCGGCGGCGAGCATCTGGCTGGCCAGGCCGCCCGGCATCCCGGCACGGCCTTCATCGGCGCCGAGCCTTTCGTCGACGGTGTCGCAAAACTCCTCACCGCCATCGACGAGCAGGGCCTCTCCAACATCCGCCTGCGCCGCGGCGATGCGCGCGATCTTGTTTCCACCTTCGCAGACGCCTCGATCGATCGCGCCTTCATCCTCTTCCCCGACCCGTGGCCGAAAACGCGACATCGCAAGCGCCGCCTCGTGCAGCCGGATTTCGTGGCCGAACTGGCCCGCGTGCTGAAGCCCGGCGCGAAACTGCGCTTCGCCACCGACTGGGCCGACTACGCCAACCGCGCGCTGCACGCCGTCATCAGCGACGGCCGCTTCAGCTGGCAGTCCAACCGCGCCGACGACTGGCGCACGCCCCCCACTGACCACGTCACCACGCGCTATCAGGAAAAGCGCCTGGGCGACTGCGCGCCGGTGTTTCTGGATTTCGTGCGCGCGTAAGGGCTATCCGTTCGCCTGTAAGCAGTGCTCCGTCCCCGCTCGTCCTGACGAAAGTCAGGACCCAGGGCTGACGGCGAGGCTTGTCCCGGCTTGTAGCTTAAAGTCCTCTCCGGCGGCTGCACCGTTCCTGGATGCTGACTTTCGTCAGCATGAGCGGAACAGGGCTCAACGATCCAGCCACTTCACCGCGCCGGCCTACCGTCGAACGGCTTCTCGAACACGAGGATGTAACGGTCTGTGCGCCCGCGCACGTTGGGCCAGAACACGTTCATCTTGCGGTCGTCATGGCGGCTCTCGATTTCCTCGAACGCCACCTGCTGGAATCCCGCCGCGAGAAAATCGCCGATCACATCGCCATGGCTGATGCGATGCAGGTTCGCCTGCTGCATCAGGGGCATGGTCTCGATGGCGTCGTGGTCTTCCACGATCACGCGGCCGCCCGGCGACAGCATGTCGAAGAAGCGCTGGTTCAGCGCTTCGAAGTCGCCGCCCTCGAAGATGATGTCGTGATAGACTTGGCCCAGCAGAATGAAGTCATAGCTTCCGTCCGGCGCATCAAGGTCGTTCCAGCCCGCCGTTACCCAGCCAATGTTCTGCCGCTTGATCCATTTGCGCTGCATCTCCGGATCCATGCCGGGAAACTGCGCAATCCATCCGGGCGTGTTGTGAATGTCGACATGTCCGCTCTCGCCGACGAGCGAGGAAAAGATGATCGCCAGATACCCGCCGCCTGACGCCACATCGAGCACGCGCGCGCCGGTGACCTCGCGCATCGTCGGCCATGCAGTCTCGACTATCCTGCGCACCTGCCGGTTCTCGTCGCGCAGGCGATGCTCCATCGAGCGGTCGTCCGCCTTCAACGCCTT
The DNA here is from genome assembly GCA_022844345.1 of Hyphomonadaceae bacterium. Lineage (GTDB taxonomy): Bacteria > Pseudomonadota > Alphaproteobacteria > Caulobacterales > Hyphomonadaceae > UBA7672. The sequence continues at coordinate 246,154 of JALHLU010000005.1, read as the reverse complement.
GTTCAACCGCTGGGGCAGCTCAAGCTTCTCGGCCAGGCAGGCCTCGCAGGCGCGAGGCTCTTCCGGGATTGGCGGAGCGACGGGCGGCTGCGCCAGCGCGGGCAGGGCAAGGCTCGTCAGCGCCATCGCAACAGCCGCGCCGCGCATCATTGCCGGATCAGCCAGTTGAACGGACGCACGCTTGTCTCGGCCCACAGCCCGGCGAGGGCATAGGGGTCTTGCGCGAACAACGTCTTTGCCTCGGCGAGCGATTCAGCCTCGACCACAAGCATCGAGCCAACAGGCGTCGCGCCATCTTCCGACAGCATCGGCCCGCCAATCTTCACGCGGGGCGATTGCGCCTCGATCCATGCAAGGTGCGCGGAGCGGGTGGCCTTGCGCAGCTCCAGCGCGCCTGGCTTGTCGACCCCCTGGAACAGGAATAGCGCCATCAGCCTTCGCCTTTCATGGGACGGTTGAGCAGGACATCGACAGCTTCGCGCGCGCTCAGCCGGCCTTCAATTATGCCCAGCACAACATTGCAGATCGGAAGATCGACACCCAGCCGCTTGCCGAGCTCGACGATGGCGGGCGCCGTCTCGACGCCCTCAGTCACTGACGTTCGCGCGGCGAGGATTTCGCCAGACGATTTTCCGCGACCCAGCTCCATCCCGAAGCTCATATTGCGCGATTGCGGCGAAGAGCAGGTCAGCACCAGATCGCCCAGCCCGCACAAGCCCGCCAGGGTCTCGGCGCGACCGCCCAGCGCGACGCCAAGGCGTGTCATCTCCGCAAAGCCGCGCGCGATCAGGGCAGCATGCGCCGAGCGTCCCAGCGCCATGCCCTCGCAGACGCCGCAGGCAATCGCGAGCACGTTCTTGATCGCCCCGCCAGCTTCCGCGCCGATCAGATCATCGCTCCAGTAGGGCCGGAAGTGCGGGCGGCCGATGGAGCGCATCCACATCTCCCCGACCGCGCGGTCAGGGCAGGCAAGGGTGACGGCGGTCGGCAGGCCCTTCGCAACATCGCTTGCGAAGGATGGACCGGAAAGAACAGCCGGCGAGGCGTCAGGCGCTTCCTCGGCCAGCACGTCCGTCATGGGCTTCAGCGTGCCGCGCTCAATGCCCTTGGAGCACAACGCGATCGGCGTGCCCGGTTTGAGGTGCGGCGCCAGCGATCTCAACGTCGCACGAAGATGCTGCGCAGGGGCGACCAGAAGAATGGCGTCGCAAGCGGCAAGCGCAGCGAAGTTGGTGGAGGAAGGAATCGCGGGGATGCTGACGCCGGGAAGGAAAGCCGGGTTGCCCTCGCCTGCAGAAAGCGATTCGGCAACGTCCGCCTCGCGCGCCCACATGCGAACGTCCCGCCCGGCCGCGAGCGCGCAGACAGCCAGCGCGGTTCCCCAGGCGCCCGCTCCGGCAACCCCCACTCGCTGGAACAATCCAGACCCATCGACGTTATGTGCTGAAGATTTCATTGAACGTTCAGCGTTCCGTTGTTACAATGTCCGAATGACCGCAGCCCAGCCGACCGAAATCCAGGCCGACAAGGCCGATCCGCGCCTCGCCATCCTGCAGGCGGCCGCCGACCGTATCCTCCACTACGGATACAACAAGACCACCATGTCCGAGATCGCTTCGGACTGCAGCATGTCGGCCGGCAATATCTATCGCTTCTATCCATCCAAGATCGACATCGCCGAGGCGATGACGCGCAATTTCAACGCCGAAACCTATACCGGCTATATTGGCATCCTGCGCGATGCCGGGCGTTCTCCCTCCAGAAAACTCAGGGATTTCTTCGCCTTCCGGCTGGAGCGCACGTTCCGCACCTTCGAGAAGCACCCGAAACTGATGGAGCTTGCCGAGATCATGGCGCGCGAGCGTCCTGAATTCCTGGCCGAGGAACATGCCCAGGAGCGGATCCAGATCGAGAAGATTCTCGAAGAAGGCCAGATTTCCGGCGATTTTGCTCCGCCGGCCGATCTCACCATTACGGCTGACCTCGTTCAGTGCGCGATGATGAAGTTCCGCATCCCGCAGCTGTGGACAACTGAGCAGCTCGATGCGCTTCAGGCCGAGATGGATGGGTTGCTAGCCCTTATTTTCACAGGGCTTTCTGCCCGGAAGTAAGCTTCCTGACAGCGCGCCGCACCTGATCCGTCAAGTTTCACCGATCCCGTCAGGCGGCTGGAAACGCGCGCACGTTAGCGCCTGCAGCATGAAATCGCGGGCATGTGATCGCGGCCGCAGCAGAAATATTGAATGCTTAGACTTTCATTCATTGCATTCCGTCTGAGCCTCGGCTATATGGTTGTGCATGGACGGGAACACAGAAGCCCGCCTGCCAAACCTGCCTACCCATCCCCCAGGGGCCGCAAGAGACCCCGGATACAAGGAACTGCACGATGACCCTCCTCCCCAAGACGTCGACCGCCAGCCCGGACGTGCTGGCCCGTCTCCTCGCCCTGCCGCTCGCTATCTTCGGCGCCAGCGCGATCCTTTACCTGGTTGAAGCCGCCGGCCGTCTGGCCGCCTGATCTCATCCTCCCGAAGCAGCGGCCGGCGCTTCCTCCCCAGTCGGCCGCTACTTCCCGAATTCCCTTTGGCGCCGCGAGGCGCCTCGCGCGGAACGATCTCTCTCCTCCCCAATCGTTCTCGACGCTGCCTGGCGCCGGCCTCCCCAAGAGGTCGGCGCTTTTTTGTCCCCCACTCCCCCGAAGCAAGCTGCGTCAATTTGCACTTGCGAGGCACTTGCATTCTCATGCCGCGCCGGTATGAGCTTCTTGTTGCAACTCATTCGCAAGTGCAGAAGTCGCTCGGGGAAGTGAAATGTCAGACGATCAAAGCGCCACCAGCCTGGATGGTTCGCGCAGGCTGCGGTCCAGCGTGGCCATGGCTCTGGTGCTCGCGGCGGCTTCAGGACTGCCCGCATTCGCGCAGATCGCCGCCAATACGGTTCCGGCTGAAGCGCCAGCGACTGACGCCCCCCAACAGACCAGCGGGCCGCATGCCGAGGAAGAACAGGATTCCCAGCGCGACCGCGTCTATGTTCACGGCCGCCGTGTCGTCACGTCGATCGCGACGATCAATGTGGAAGATGCGCCCCAGACCGTGAACGTAATCTCCGGCGAGATCCTGCAGGAGCAGGGTGTCACCTCACTCGAACAGGCGCTGCGCAATGTGCCTGGCATCACGACGCAGATCGGTGAAGGCGGCGTCATGAGCGGCGACCAGTTCTTCATCAGAGGCATCAGCGCCAAGAACGACATATTCACCGACGGCCTGCGCGACTTCGGCGTCTACACGCGCGACGCGTTCAACTACGGCCAGGTCGAAGTGTTCAAGGGACCCTCGGCGTCCGCCTTCGGCCGGGGCGCAGCGGGCGGCGGCATCAACACCACGTCCAAGACGCCCTATGCGGAAACGGCTGGCTCAGCTCAGATTTCAGCCGGCGATGCCGACCACCTTCGCATTACCGCCGACTGGAACCAGGATTTCGGAAACGGCATGGCCGGGCGCATCGCCGCCATGACGCACGAGGGCGGCAACACCGGCCGCGACCACGTCTATTCCGAACGCTGGGGTGTCGCGCCGTCCTTCGCCTTCGGCCTGGGTTCGCCCACCATCGTTTCGATCGCCTACCTCCACCAGGACGAGAGCAAGCTCACCGACTACGGCATCCCAGTCGCCACGGTCGGCGGCATCGGCCGCCCGGTGACGGATTTCGGGGTGAGCCCGTCCAACTTCTACGGCTATCGCGCCGATGTGGACGAAACGACCGTCGACACCGTCACGGTCCGGCTGCGCCACGAGGCGACCAGCTGGCTCACCCTCACCAGCGATACGCGCTGGGGCGCTTACCAGCGCTATGCGCGGTTTACGCCGGCCAGCTGCAACGCAACCTGCGTTATCGCGCTCACCGACAACGATCCCGCGACTGTTCCCGTGGCCACGCCTGGCGGCCCGGGCCCCTGGGATCAGGATACGCAAGGCGTTCAGAACATCTCCGCCGCACATATCACCGCGCCGCTCGGCGGCCTGCGCAGCGAGCTCACTGTCGGCCTTGACGCCGCCTGGCAGCACAACGACCGCAACCAGTACGCCTATGGCGGCACGCGGGCTTCACTCGACCTGTTCAACCCAGCGCTCACCGATGGCGTTGCAATAGCGGCGGGCCGCTCCAACATCCGCGACACCACCACGCGTGATGTCGGCGTGTTCGCCAACGAACGCCTATGGCTCAACGGCCAGTGGTCGCTTGTGGGCGGCCTGCGCTGGGGCGCCTATGAGGTTGACCAGAACACGACGACTTTCATCACGGCGCTGCCTGCGACCTGCAACAATGTGGCGGTCCCTGCCGTCCCCGCCACCTGCTACACGCCAGTCTCCTCCAACACCGACTTCGTCACGCCACAGATCGGCGTGATCTGGGAGCCGGCGCCGAACCAGCAATGGTATCTGAACTACTCACAGTCGGCGAAACCGCCGGGCGCATCAACCAACAATGGCGACACTATCGCGGCGCCGGGAACGGGCGTTGAGTTTTCCAGCAGGGACCTTGAGCCGGAGGAAAACACCAACATCGAGATCGGCGGCCGCATTGGGCTGCTCGATGACCGGTTCCAGCTGCAGGGCGCCATCTTCCAGACCAAGAAGGACAACGCGAAAATCTTCGGGTCCGATGGCCTGCTCGACGTCACCTCGGGCGATGCGCAGGAAATCACGGGCTTCGAGATCGGCATTGCCGGCACGATCACCGATGAATGGTCAGTCAACGCCAACGCCACCTTCCTCGACACGGAAGTGACCGACTCGACGACCACCTACACCCCCGTCGGCGGCACGACGGCCATCTCGGTCGTGGGCAATCGCATCGCCTTCACACCGGAAACGGCCGCGAGTCTGTGGACCACCTACAACTTCACGGGTGCGCTCGCGGGCCTCGAGGTTGGCGGAGGTATGACCTATCAGGGCGAGGTCTTCCTCAGCACATCCAACCTCGCGGCCATCCCGTCGTACACGACGGTTGACGGCTTCGTGTCGTACGGCTGGGACCGCTATCGCGTCTCGCTCAACGGCTACAACCTGTCGGACGAGCTCTATTTTTCCCAGGTCCACGGCAACCGCGTCACGCCGGGCCAGGGCCGCACCTTCGTCGTGACCCTCGGCGTGGTCTACTAATCCTCCCCAGACCGCGCCTGTGTGACTGGGCCGGACTCGCATGAGTCCGGCCCTTTTGTATGAGAGGGTGAATACACCCCGGAAGCAACGCCAGAAGGGTAGGCGATTATGCTGGTCAAGGTTGAAGCAGTCCTCTCGAAGGAGGAGGTGGCTCATTGCCGCTCCATCCTCGAAGGCACGCAATGGGTCGACGGCAAGGTCACGGCCGGCGCGCAGTCGGCGCTTGCCAAGCACAATCTCCAGGTCCCCGAAGATGCGCCGCAGGCACGGGCGCTGGGCGAGATCATCCTACGTGCGCTCGCCCGCTCGCAGGGGTTCAACTCCGCCGCCGTGCCGCTGCGCGTCTTTCCTCCGCTATTCAATCGCTACGACATCGGCATGAAGTTCGGCGCGCATGTCGACAACGCCATCCGCTTCATCCCCGGCCCGAACATCCGCGTGCGTACCGACCTGTCGGCCACGCTGTTCCTGTCAGAGCCCGACTCCTATGACGGCGGTGAACTGGTGATCGAGGACACCTATGGGACGCAGAGCGTGAAGTTCGGAGCCGGCGACATGGTGCTGTATCCCGCCACCAGCCTGCATCGCGTAGAAGAGATCACCCGCGGCTCGCGCTGGGCGTCATTCTTCTGGATCCAGTCGATGGTAAAGGATGATGGCGGCCGCACGCTGCTCTACCAACTCGATCAGTCCATTATCAAGACGCGCACAGAGCTGGGCGACAAGCACGAGGCGGTGCTCGGCCTCACGGCGGTGTACCACAACCTGCTGAGGAAGTGGGCGGAGGTCTAGGCGTAGCCCCGGGCAGGCGCCCGGCGGTCCAACTACTGCACCCTCTCCGCCTTGATGCCCTTGGCGCCCAGCATGGCGAGCACGCTGTCCGGCCCGATCAGATGGCCCGCGCCGACGGCGATGAAGACCGTGCCGGAGCCTTTCAGCATCTCCTCGATTTCCACCACCCAGTTTGCGTTGCGCTTGGTCAGGAGCGCGTCGTAAAGGGCCTCGTCCTCTTTCTTCATCTCGGTGACGAACATCTCTTCCATCGCGGCGATATCGCCGCTGGCCCAGTTGGCCACCATCCTGTCGAGTTCGACCGACGCCTCGCGATAGTCCGCGATCGTCTGGCGCAGGTATTCCAGCTCGGCCTCGCGCGACATGCCCGCGAACACCTTGATCTGCTGCTCGGGCGTTTCCAGGCCCTTGGGCGAAATTCCGCGTTCGCCAAAGATCGCCTCGATCTTCGAATCAACGCCCGATGCCGGATCGTAGCCCGCGTGCGTCATGGCCGAAGACGAAATGGTGATCGCCGCAAACCACGGCCGGAAGAAGTCCAGCTGCGCGGCCGTCAGGTTGGCCAGCTTCGCCGCCTCGTCCAGCGTCGTCATCTCCTCCGGCGTCAGGTCGGCCGACAGGCGCCGCCGGGGCGACATGCCATAGCGCCCAACGAGCACCATCATCTCGCCAGCCATCTTTTCCGGGTTGGTCGTCGGCAGCTCGAGCCACAGCTCTTTCGCCTCGGCGAGGGCCGCTTCCAGCTTTTCGGTCCGCCACTCGGTTTCGGGCTTCAGCAGGTGAACCGTACCGAGAAAATAGATGGTCGAATCCGCGTCCTTCACTGCCCACATGGCAGGCTGGGCCAGCGCGGGCGCGCCCCAGGCGGACGCCGCCGCAAGGCCAGCGACCAGGGCGGAGCGAATTGTGCGCCCCCATGCGGCAAATCCAGCCATGTCGTTCTCCCAACAGAGCGGCGCTGCGCCGGTTCTGACCTGAAGCTAGCACGCGATTTTCCCGGCGCCACATCACGCAACAGCCATCTGCGGCGGCGCGGCGCCGAACGCTTGCGGGACAGCCAGCCGGGGCTATAAGCGCGCATCCCAATGCCCCGTTTCCGGGAGACGCCCATGCCCGCCGCCAAGATTGCTCCGAAGAAGGTCGTGCTCGCCTATTCCGGCGGCCTCGACACCTCGATCATCCTGAAATGGCTGCAGACCGAATACGGCTGCGAGGTTGTCACGTTTACGGCCGACCTCGGGCAGGGCGAGGAGCTGTCCCCGGCCCGCAAGAAGGCCGAGCTGATGGGCATCAAGCCCGAGAACATCTTCATCGAAGACCTGCGCGAGGAATTCGTGCGCGATTTCGTGTTCCCGATGTTCCGCGCCAATGCGGTCTATGAGGGCCAGTATCTGCTCGGCACCTCGATCGCGCGCCCGCTGATCGCGAAGTATCTCGTCGACATCGCGGCGAAGACCGGCGCCGACGCTGTCGCCCACGGCGCCACCGGCAAGGGCAATGACCAGGTCCGCTTCGAGCTCTCGGCTTACGCCCTGAACCCGTCGATCAAGGTGATCGCCCCGTGGCGGACATGGGAATTCAAGTCGCGCACGGATCTCATCGCATTCGCCGAAGCGCACCAGATTCCAGTCGCCAAGGACAAGCGCGGCGAAGCTCCGTTCTCGGTCGATGCCAACCTGCTGCACTCCTCCTCTGAAGGTAAAGTGCTGGAAGACCCCGCGGTCGAGCCGCCGCCCTATGTCTACCAGCGCACCATCTCCCCGATGGAGGCGCCTGATGTGGTGACCGAAATCGAGATCGGCTTTGCCCAGGGCGACGCCGTGTCGCTCAACGGCAAGGCGCTGTCGCCCGCCACCCTGCTGGCGGCGCTGAACGACCTTGGCCGCGACAATGGAATTGGCCGCCTCGACCTCGTCGAGAACCGCTTCGTCGGCATGAAGTCGCGTGGCGTCTACGAGACGCCCGGCGGCACGATCCTGCTGCAGGCTCACCGCGCGATTGAATCGATCACGCTCGATCGCGGCGCCGGCCACCTCAAGGACGAGCTGATGCCGCGCTATGCGGAGCTGATCTACAACGGCTTCTGGTTCGCGCCCGAGCGCGAGATGCTGCAGGCGGCGATCGACAAGAGCCAGGCCAACGTCACCGGCACGGTCACGCTCAAGCTGTACAAGGGCAATGTGATCGTGACGGGCAGGGCTTCGCCTTACTCGCTCTACTCTGCCGCCCACGTCACGTTCGAGGACGACGCTGGCGCTTACGACCAGAAGGACGCGGAAGGCTTTATCCGGCTGAACGCCCTGCGGCTCCGCCTGCTGGGCCTGGCCGGGAAGCGTTGACGTCTCCGAAGCGGGCTTCTGAGCCGGGAATTCCTTGCGCCGGGCGGCTGGCGGGGTTGCGCTACCCGCGCCAGGTTACCTATGCTGCCAGCACGTAGCCACGTTTGATTCCCGGACACGAGACCGGCGGCGGCGATCGGAGACAAGCCCATGCAAGGGCTCCCTGTCGGAACCAACAGGCGCGGCGTCGGCTACGACGTCGAGACATGCGGGTCCGGGACGGAGGCTTTGCGGCGACTGATGAAGCGATTCTACCATGTCGCCGTGCTTGACGCGCTTATGCCTGAGGTGAGCGGCGTAGCGGTCGCCCGCGAGACGAGGATGGGCGGCCTGAATTCACTGACCCCCCCATCATCGTCTGCACGGCCAATGTTCCGCTTGCATCCCGCCAGCTGGCCGGTGCGCCCGGCGTTCACGCTATCATCGCAATGCCGATCAACACGGTCGACCTCATCCTGGCGGTGGCGCGCGCGCCGGCGGCGCCCCGCGACCGGCCGGCAAGCGAGATACGGATGTAATCCGATGAAATGTCCCGGCCCTGGATTTCCCCGCGCGATCGCGCATTCCTGTTGCACAACACGATGAACGGCAGCGTGCAGATGGGAAAGATCGAACGGCGCGTCGCGGTGCTACGCGATCTCGATGTACTTGATGGCGGCGAGTTCCCGGGCCTTGATCGCCTTATCGCGCTGGCGGCGGACGTTTGCGATGCAAACATCGCGGCCTTCGTGGTGCATGACGAAACCCAAGCCTTCCAGCTTTCGACCAGCTACGGCACTCGGGAGACAATGCTGGCGGCGGAGTGCATGTGCACGCCCATTCTCGAGACCGGCGCGACATTGTTCACGGACGATGCGCGGCTCGACCATCGCTTCGCTCAGGCCCGCTATGTCCACAGTGAGCCCCATGTGCGCAGCTTCGCCGGCGCGCCCGTCGGCGCCGTTCCTGATTTGCCGCTGGGCGTGCTTGCGGTTGGACACACCGAGTCGGGCCGGTTCGGCCCGCTCGAGGTCCAGCGGCTGGAGCGGATCGCCGAGCTGGTGACCTCGTTCCTGACCGCGCGTCTCGAAGGGATCGAGGCAATGCGAGCGGCTGCGAGGACAGAAGCCGAGCGCAAGCGGCAACATCTGTTCGAACAGATTTTCAACGCCATCCGGGAGGGGGTGAATGTTGTCGCGCCGAGGCGGGGGCTCGTGGAAGTCAATCCGGCTTGCCTCGAACTCATCGGCCTCACGCGCGAGGAAGCGGCCTTGCGCAACTACAAGGACCCGCGTTGGCAAGGGTTCAGGCCGGACGGGACGGACTACGAACCCAACGAGTTTCCCGTCATGGTCACCTTGCGCACGGGGCAGGCGCTACAGGACTTTCCGCTCGGGATAAAAATGGATGATGGGCGGACGCGCTGGCTGTCAGTGAACACCGTTCCTCTCCTTCACCCTGAGACAAGCGCCGTCGAATATGCCGTCGTCACCATGAAGGACATCACGGCGCAGCTTGAGGCTGAACAGAAGGTCGCAGCGCACACAGCCGAACTGTCGGCGGCGCTGGCGGCCGCAGAGCGCGCAAGCCAGGCCAAGACCGAATTCCTTGGCGTCATGAGCCACGAGCTGCGCACGCCAATGAACGCGGTGCTCAGCTGCGCCAGCCTGCTGTCGCAGTCAAAGCTCGACCCGGTGCAGCGCCGCACGCTCGGCGTGCTCGAAGACGCGGGCCGGCAGATGCTGGTGCTGCTCAACGATCTCCTCGATCTGTCCAGCCTCAACGCCGACAAGATCCGCATCGATCCCGAGCCGGTGTCGCTGGTGCGGCTGATCGAGGATGCCGCCGTCATCTGGGCATCCGATGTCCGCAGCAAAGGTCTGTCTCTGTCTGTGATGATCGATCCGGAACTCCAGGCGGAGAGAATGGTCGATCGCGCACGTCTGCTGCAGGTGATCGGCAACCTCATGGCGAACGCAATCAAGTTCACCACCGTAGGCGGCATTGTCATCAATGCCGGGCCGGAAACTGGCGAGGGCGGGGTGCAGCGCGTCGCCATCGAGATCGAGGACAGCGGCCCGGGCGTTCCGCGGGAGGCGGCCGAACGCATTTTCTCGCCCTTCGAACAGGTCGACGTCTCATCGAAACGCAGGCATGGCGGTCTTGGGCTCGGGCTGTTCATCGCGCGGCGCCTGGCTGTCGCCATGGGCGGCGACATCAGCCTCGATACGCGGCCCGGCCTTGGCTCGCGCTTCACGGTGCGGATCGATGCGCCGCTGGCAGCCGCGCCCGACCAGCGCGCGCCTGCGGAGGAAAGCTGTCCCGGGCCCGCCGAAAGACGGCTCGAAATCCTGTGCGTCGATGACAATGCGCGCAACCTCTACGTCCTTTCGGCGATGCTGCGGGCGGCAGGCCACGGCGCGATAGAATGCACCTCGGGGGCTGAGGCGCTTGAACTCCTGCGCCGCCGCAAGGTGGACCTGGTCCTGCTGGACATGGTGATGCCCGAGATGGACGGGTTCGATGTCCTGGCCCGCCTGCGCGATGCCGGCGGCCCCAATGCCGAAACGCCGGTCATCGCCTGCACGGCCAACGTGCTGCCGGCCCAGCTCGAGGCCTATCGGAAGGCCGGCATGGCCGGGGTCCTCGCCAAGCCGATCGATCCGCGCGCGATGCTGGAGGCGGTCCTGGCCGCCGCGTGAAACCGTCGCGATCTGCGCATTAACCTTGTAGTTGCAGGCGGCCCCGTTATTGCAGTGGCGCCGTAACGGCGCCTCCCAGATGCGCGCAGACGCAGGTTTTCGAGAAGAGACATGGACCTTTCCCGGATTTCGACTGGCCCGAACCCGCCCCAGGACGTGAATGTCGTGGTCGAGGTGCCGCTCGGCGGCGAGCCGATCAAGTACGAGATCGACAAGGCGTCCGGCGCGATGTTCGTCGACCGCTTCCTGTACACCCCGATGCGCTATCCGTGTAACTACGGGTTCATTCCGCACACGCTGTCGCTGGATGGCGACCCCATCGACGTGATGGTGGTGGGCAACCGCGCGCTGGTTCCCGGCTGCGTTGTGCGCGTTGTTCCTGTCGGCGTCCTGATGATGACGGACGACAAGGGCCAGGACGAGAAAATCCTCGCCGTGCCGCACCCCAAGCTGACGCGCTACTACGAGAAGGTGAAACACTACACCGACCTGCCCGAGATCGTCGTCGAGCGCATCGTCCACTTCTTCGAGCACTACAAGGATCTCGAACCCGGCAAGTGGGTGAAGATCGAAGGCCTGCATGGCCCGGAGCGCGCTCGCGAGCTCATCCTCGAATCGATTGAACGGGCGAGCGCGACGGGGAAGTAAGCCAGCGGTTCAGCGCGGCTGCTTTTTCACGTATTCCGATTTGAGCTTCATCGCGCCGAAGCCATCGATCTTGCAGTCGATGTCGTGGTCTTCGTCCACCAGGCGGATGTTCTTCACCTTGACGCCCTGCTTCACGACGCCGGACGAGCCTTTGAGTTTCAGGTCCTTGATGACGGTGACTGTGTCTCCGTCCTCCAGCACATTGCCGTTGGCGTCCTTGTAGACGCGCGGGCCGGCAGCAGCAGCGGAACCCGGCGACCATTCATGCCCGCATTCGGGGCACACCAGCATCGCGCCGTCCTCATAGGTGAGGGCGGACGCGCAGCTGGGGCAGGGCGGCAGCGTGTCTGACAACTCAGGCCTCGACGGAAGCCCGCGAGTTGCGCTTGCGGTCGTTCGGGTCGAGCCAGACCTTGCGCAGGCGGATGCTCTCGGGCGTCACTTCGACCAGCTCGTCGTCCTGGATGTAGGCCAGCGCCTTTTCCAGCGTCATGCGGATCGGCGGGGTGAGGCGCACGGCTTCGTCGGCGCCGGAGGCGCGCACGTTGGTGAGCTTCTTGCCTTTCAGAACGTTCACTTCGAGGTCATTGCCGCGCGTGTGTTCGCCGATGATCATGCCCTCGTAAACCTTGACGCCAGGCTCGATCATCATCGGGCCGCGGTCTTCAAGGTTCCACAGCGCGAAGGCGACGCTCTCGCCCGAGCCGTTGGAGATCAGCACGCCCGTGTGGCGGCCTTTGATCTCGCCCTTGTGCGGGGCGTATTCGTGGAAGATGCGGTTCATGATGGCGGTGCCGCGCGTGTCGGACAGCAGCTCGCCCTGATAGCCGATGAGGCCGCGCGTTGGGGCGTGGAACACCAGACGCTGGCGGCCGGCGCCCGAGGCGCGCATGTCCATCATGTCGGCGCGGCGCTCGGACAGTTTCTGCACGACGATACCGGAATGCTCCTCATCCACGTCGATGACGACTTCCTCGATCGGCTCGAGAACTTCGCCGGTCACCGCGTCCTTCTGCATCACGACCTTCGGACGCGACACGCCCAGCTCGAAGCCTTCGCGGCGCATCGTCTCGATCAGCACGGCAAGCTGGAGTTCGCCGCGGCCGGCGACTTCGAACGCGTCCGAATCCGGGGCACGCGAGATCTTCAGGGCGACGTTGCCTTCGGCTTCCTTCAGCAGGCGATCCCAGATCACGCGGCTGGTGACCTTCTTGCCCTCCGTCCCGGCGAGCGGCGAGTCGTTCACGCGGAACGTCATGGCGAGGGTCGGCGGATCGATCGGCTGGGCCGGCATCGCCTCGGTGACGGACGGGTCGCAGATCGTGTCGGCGACAGTGGCCTTCGTCAGGCCCGAGATCGAGACGATGTCGCCGGCCTTGCCTTCGTCGATGGGCGTGCGCGTAAGGCCGCGGAAGGCGAGGACCTTCGAGACGCGGCCCTGCTCGATGACTTCGCCGGTGCGCGAGAGGACCTTCACGGTCTGGTTGGGCTTCACCGAACCCGAGTCGACGCGGCCGGTGAGAATGCGGCCGAGGAAGGGGTCGGAGCCGATCGTGGTGCCCAGCATGCGGAACGGGCCGTTGTCGACGCGCGGCGGCGGCACGTGCGCCAGAACGGTTTCGAAGAGGGCGGCCATGTCGGTCGTCTTCACGGCCGGGTCCTTGCTCATCCAGGCGTTCTTGGCTGAGCCGTAGATGATCGGGAAGTCGAGCTGCTCGTCGGTGGCGTCGAGGTTGGCGAAGAGGTCGAACACCTCGTTGACGACTTCGACGTGGCGCTCTTCCGGCTTGTCGATCTTGTTGATGCAGACGATGGGGCGCAGGCCGACTTTAAGGGCCTTGGACACCACGAACTTCGTCTGCGGCATCGGGCCTTCGGCGGCGTCGACCAGCACGATTGCGCCGTCCACCATGTTGAGGATGCGCTCCACTTCGCCGCCGAAGTCGGCGTGGCCGGGCGTGTCGACGATGTTGATGCGGATGTCGTTCCAGACGACCGAGGTGGCTTTCGCCAGGATGGTGATGCCGCGCTCACGCTCGAGGTCGTTCGAATCCATCATCCGCTCTGACGTGGCCTCGTTGTCGCGGAATGAGCCCGACTGCTTGAGCAGGCAGTCGACCAGCGTGGTCTTGCCGTGGTCGACGTGGGCGATGATGGCGATGTTGCGCAGTTGCATGAGCGTAAGGTCTTTTTGGCCGGGAGGGGGCGGATTTGTGCGCCGCAATACAGGGCTTTTGTGAAGAAAGCGAGCGCTGCAGGCGCCGCACGGGTATTTCGGGCCCGCACCTCCCCAATTGGGCGGGATTGGGCCAGTTTAGGCCCGTTCGGGAGCGGTTCTCATGACAAAGCTGATAGCTGGATGTCTCGCCAGCCTGGCCGTCTAGGGCTGCATCAGCGCCTCAGAGCCACGGATCGCGCCTCCGGCCAGCGCCTGCCAGGTCGGCGCGCCGATGGTCGAGACCATGCTGTTTCTCGGCGCGGCGCGGCGCGGCCGGGTGGGGCTGTGTCACGGTTCGAGTTCCAGCAGTTCGTGGAGGCCGAGGTCGCGCCGCGCTGGAAGGAGGGGTTCACCATCCTTGAGGGGCAGGGCCTCTGGCTGTCGGAACAGCGCGGGATCACCGAGCGCGAGCCATCGCGTGTGCTGGTGCGGTTCCACAATGGCGGCGCGGAGGCCTCGGCCGGGGTCGAGGCGATCCGGAATGCATACATCAGGACGTTCGAGCAGGACGCAGCGCTGCGTACCGATCGGATGACGTGCGCTGATTTCCAGACACGACGGTTTTTGGCTCAGCCCGGGAATTGCTGGATGCCGACCGGCTCAAGCTGCAGGTCGCGATAGACGAAGACGGCGGCGCTTTCGCGGCCCTGCGGGAACATGAAGGTCACGAGGTCTTCCATGCGGATTGCCTCATATGTCTCGCGGTCCATCCATTCCTCGACATGGAAGGGGAACTCCGATGCGGGTTCCCCCGGAGCTTCCGCGCCCGCCTTCCATTCGGGCAGCTTCGAGGACGACGGCATGTTGTTCGAGGCCTGATTGAGCCATTCCTTCAAGCCTGTCGTCATGCCCGCGGCGTCAGACTTGTCGTCGAGCCCGAACACGTCGCTCGTGGGCGAGGACCAGACCAGCAGCGGATCCTGATCATCGTTGCGGACAACCAGAAGGACGGCCGCCTTCTCGCACGACGGACCGGTTACAATGGCGCTTGCTGTCAGTTCTGCGGGCCAGGCGAGATCAGCGGAGGCCGCGCATGCCGGTGACGCCGTTGGCGCGGCAGAGACCTCTCCCGGCGGCTTGGCGTCCGGCGCTGGCGCGGCGGCCGGCTGGCACGCGGCGAGCGCCAGCATGCAGGCGGCGATGGCGAGTGCGTGTTTCATGGCATATCCCGTAATCGTGTTTCAGGCCCACCCGATAGCACCCCGGATACGGACCGGCCAGCGACGGGGGAGAGACCGCCGCTGGCCGGTTGTGGATCGGTGGTCTGCGATCCAGGCGTCCCCACGCCCGTCAGGTTCAGCGGTTGTTGCCGCCATTGCGCTGCTGCACTTCGTCTTCCTTGGCGGCGGCGCGGTCTTCCTCGTTCCATTCCACAGACGGCGCAGCGCCCGAGGCGAAGGCTTTCGACTTGTCAGCAAGGCGGCCCATCGAATCGGATAGCTGGTCCTTCGACACGGCCATGTTGCGCGATGTCGTCTGGCCGACGCCGACGGCGTCCTCGAAGTTGGAGAATTCGGCGCCGAGGAAGACGACTTCCCACCCCTTGGCGCGCACGCGATCGAGCGCGGCCTTGGCCGCTGCGTTGCTCATTTCGGTCGAGGAGTTTTCCTCCCCGTCGGTCATGATCACGATGATCGCCTTTTCCGGGCGGTCCTTCTCTGCCAGCGAGACCATGCGGCCGATCGCGTCATAGAGCGGGGTCATGCCGCGCGGGCTGACCTCTTTGCTTGTGACATCGCGCCAGCCTTCGGCGTCGACGCCCTTGCGCAGCACGTCGAACTGCAGCCCGTCCTGCGCGTCGAAAACCGCCAGCGTGATGTCGGCGTCAACGCGTGGGCCGCCATCAAGCGCGGCGAGGCCATCGGCATAGGCGTTCACCGAGGAGAGCGCTTCGGACCAGATCGGCTCCATCGAGCCGGTGCGATCGAGCAGGATGTAGGAATGGATCGCCGGGTTGACCGGCGGCTTGGCGAAGGCGGCTGTGGTGGTGGCCGCGCCTGCGGTTGCAAGGGCGAGAAGGGCGGCGATGGCTGTGCGGGTCTTCATGGTCCTGGTTCCCAGGATGGAGGGATGGGTGCAGCGCTAGTGTCGGAGGAGGGCGAAGCTGGCCGCCGGCGCGGGAGCCGCCGCTTCGGCCGAAGACGGAGAAGGCGCGCCGGCCGCTGCATACGTCACGGCGCAGATAAGCAGCGCAGTGAGCATGAGGCGGATGGAGTGGCGCACGTCGGTCCCCTGAACGTCTGGTCCTGGATTTGCGGGCCCGGTGTCGTCCGGTGCTCCGCAGTGTCAGGTTGTCGCAGTGGAATGGGGCCGTGACGCGGCGCGAATTGGGGCGAAACGGGGATTAGTCAGGGTTTGAATGCGTCCGCGCGTTCATGTTGCTGATGCGCGGCCGCTGCCGGACCGGCCCTGCGCCGTCCGCTTTTCACTTGTCTTGCCGCCCGGATGAGATGGAGGGCTGGGGACGCGGATTGCTCCGCAGATGGAAGTCCGTAGTTCGTGGTTCATAGTCCGAAGCGCGGATGGCCCGCGTCCCCGCGAACAGGATTGCTCCCGCCCGCATCGCCCCGCTCTACAGGTTTCTGCAGAAGCCCTCCGTGCGGAGGCGATGGACGCAATATACGCCCGCTATGGAGGGCGGGGATGAGATTGCGCCTGTCCTACAGCTGGATGTTGCTAGCGGCTTGAGCGCGCGCGGGAAGATTCTGCAGGACCGCCCGGCTATCCGGCCGAATCCGGCGCTGCGTGCGCCGGGCGGCGGCAAGCGCCTGCTTCACGTGATTGACGTCCGTACCCAGGCCCCGCGATAGTTGGGGAGGGAAGGGCGTGTCCATGAAATCCGTTGTGCTGGCCGCAGCTGCGCTTGTGCTGGCCCCGCTGGCGCACGCGCAGGATTGCGCGCCGCTTGAAACCGTCATCGCTTCGGCGGTGGAGGATGGCTTCGAAAGCATAAGCGGCGAACTGCTCCAGGACGGCTATTTCGAAACCGGGATCTCGTTCTTCGAGGCGGACGAATGCAGCGTTGATTCGATCATGGGGCAGTATGTCTGCCTGTGGGACCGGGCGAGCGTGGCCGACGCCGGCAAGGCGATCGCGCCGCTTTACGACATGGCGAAGGTCTGCCTCTCGGGCGGATGGGAGTGGACCGACATCGCGGGCGAGCAGCGGCCCAACAACATCGCGATCACCGAGGGCTATCGCATGACCCACACGGGCGGCGCGCACAAGGGCGCGGTGGTTCAGATCTACATGGACGGGATGGCGACCCAGCCTTGGCGGCAGGTGTGGCTGGAAGTGATGTCGGAGTAGGGGCGGTGGCGCGTTGCGGCGCGCTGGCCTATCTAGGGCGGATCATCCATCCCGGGGATCTCCCATGGCGTTACTGGTTCTCAGCGTTGCAGGCAGCGACCGTCCCGGCCTGACGAAGGCGCTGGCGGCCGCCGTGCTGTCGGCGGGCGGCAACTGGCTGGAGAGCCATCTCTCGCGCCTTGGCGGGCTTTATGTCGGCTCGGTTCTGGTCGAGCTGGAGGAGGGCAAGGTCGAAGCGCTGCGCGCGGCCGTCTCCGCCGTCGATGCGGCGGGGCTTGAGGTGCGGATCGCGCCCGCGGGCGCGCGCACAGGCGCCGCCGGCGAGACGCTGGAATTCTCTCTCGTGGGGCAGGACCGGCCCGGCATCGTCAACCAGGTGACCAAGGCCGTCAGCGACCTCGGCGCCAACATCGAGACGTTCGAAACCTGGCTCACCTCCGAAGCCCACTCCGGCGCGCCCCTCTTTCACATGGCCGCCAACCTGCGCCTGCCTGTGGGGCTCGAAGCGGCAAAGGTGCAGGCCGCGCTGGAGGCGATCTCGGGCGAGATCATGGTGGATGTGGCGGTGGGGTGAGTGGGCTTCTATTGGCGCGCCCAGCAATGCCGAGTTCTAAGCAGCGCTTGATCGCGCCACGGCGAACGACGCCAGCAGATCATTCGTATCAGGCTTGCGCAGTGCAATCCTCCAATCGCGGATCCATTCTCTCGCCACGGGGCGGGAAGCGAGAAACTTGTCGTGCGAAGTCCAATTATCTGGGTCAACAAGCCGAGGAAAAGGTTGTCCGAATTGTCTCTTTACGCCGCCAACTAGACGGAATCCGAACTGGCCTGTTGCAACAAGGCCGACGCCGTTTGACCAGCCAAGCTCGCTACCGTCTGTGACTGGTGCAGAAATGCCCAGTTCTATCCGCGTCCTAAAATCCTTCGGAGACAGACCCAATACCTGCTTTTCATTCAGATGATGGTCTCTGCAGCCGTCGATGCAGCCGCTAAGGCCGCCCTGATTCCAAGGGTCGCCCACAAGCCACATTAGCGACTCAACGAGATCGCCGTCTTCCTCCACATTATCGATCCTCAGCGCTACTGCGTACGGGGAGGGTTGGAGTCGAGTGTTGGAGAAAAACAGCACGGAACCTGCTGCATGCTTGCTAGGAATCGCGATTGTCAGCGCAGATGTATCAAGCCAAACACTGTCCGCACGCGTCGTATGTATTTTGTCCGCGTCGCCGCTCATCATGCTACTCCCAACCACGTCGAATGTCGGTGCGCTTGCAATCCGGGCAGTGTATCGCGCTCGTCGGTTGTCGATCCTCGCGAGCTCGACGCTTTTCGTCTGCGCTTAATGCCTCAGCCTCGAAGCGCTTACCGCAGTTCTTGCAACGAAATCGAATCTTCTCAGGCATGAGAAATTCCAGCGCGCTCGATAAAATCATCCCACATCGACTCAGCCGCAGCCTTCGGTGCAAAGGCGCGCTCACGCCCCCCGCCAAAAGCAGAATAGTTGCCCCCCTCAAGATGCTGATCGTATTCCGTGTGGCCGATATTCCAGCTTCCGTTGGCGGTGTTTCTCTCAGCGTTTTCTTGATTGGACCAATAGATATCGCCCATGCTGTCGCGGTCGGTACTCATATGGACAGTGATGTGAGCGACGCCTCGTCCAAAGGCTTCGTTGATAACTGTGCAGGTGAATGAGTAGTCTCCAAGTTGCCGGTAAAGCGCTTTAACTCCGTCGATCGCGCTTATCTCGGCAACCGAGGATCGAAAGAACTCACGGACTATGGCGAACGCCTCTTCGCGAAACTTGAGCTTGTCGATCTTATCGAACGTTCGCTTCATTCGGTAAGCAGGCTTAGGCTTAGCGCCGATATCTATGCTTGCGGATGTTGAGGGTGTTGCTGGGCTCGTCGGTGGCACAGGTCGCTGATTGCCTTGGGCGACTTCGCGTAACCCAGTCACGATGCTGAGGTACGCAGTGTTTTCATTCGACCACGTCGAAATCGGCTTCGCATCTTTTGGAAGTCCTTTGAATTTCGCTAGTGGCGAAGACTTCCAGTCACACTCCTCCACGAGCACCGGAATTATCCGAATCTTGCCTGCGCCATGAAGCTCTACCGCGCGCTCCATCTCTTTTTCGTAGCAGTAATTTGAAGCAAGAAAGTCAGGGCTCACCATCGCCAGAAAGACGTCCGATGATTCCAGCTGAGCAAAAATCTCAGCATCCAGATGTCCGCCGGCGAGAATATCCCGATCAAAGAACGAGGTGATCAACCCCTCACGGGCCAGCATCGCCGTGTGCGTCTTGAGACGCTCAACCGCTCGCTCGTCGGCGTGGCTGTAGGAAATAAAGACCTTCATTCCGGCACCGGAGCGCTTGGCTTGAAATCCGCAATCGAGTCAATGCTGTATTGTTCTCTCTATATTCACGGTATGTTTTTTCACACTCGGAGTCAAACGTTGGCCAAAAGTTTTCTCATTACGCGGACGGTTTGCCGAGTTGATCTCAACGCGCGGTGGTCACTGAAACGGGGTTCTCACCCCCCGCTCACATACTCCAGCTCCACCGGCCCCGTCATGATGACGTGGTCGGTCGCTTCGCTCCATTCGATCTCGATGTCGCCGCCGTCGTTGTGGACGAGGGCTTTGCGGCCGGTGAGGTTGCGGCGGGCGGCGGCGACGATGGCGGCGCAGTTGTTGGAGCCGCAGGCGAGCGTCTGGCCTGCATTGCGCTCCCATGTGCGCAGGCGCGTTTCGGTGCGCGAGATGATTTCGAGGAAGCCGGTGTTGACGCCCTGCGGGAAGAGCGGGTGCCACTCGCACAGCGAGCCGACGGCGCGCACGTCGATCTTGTCGAGCTCGGGCACGAAGAAGATGATGTGCGGGTTGCCCATGTTCACCGCGCCGGGCATCGACAGGTAAGGCGCATCGATCGGCCCGATCTTGAGATCGATGCCGCGCGTGTCCATCCGCTCGGCCAGCGGGATCTCTTCCCACTTGAGCAGGGGCGAGCCCATGTCGACGGAGATTTTCGTGGGCCCAAGGCGTTCGGACTTCAGCTTGCCGGCGACCGTCTCGACGATGACCTTGTCCTTGCCCGTCTCCTCCATCACCAGCCAGGCGACGCAGCGCGTGGCGTTGCCGCATGCCTCGGCGGAGGAGCCGTCCTTGTTCCAGATGCGCATGAAGACGTCGCCCTTGAGGGTGGTCTCCATGGCGATGACCTGATCGGCGCCCACGCCGGTCTTCGGGTCGGCCAGCGCCTTCACTTCCTCGGGCTTGAGATGAAGCGCACCTTTCCTGTCGTCAAAAATGACGAAGGAGTTCCCGGCGCCGTTCATCTTCCAGAATTTCATCCGGAGAGATTTAGGGCCTTGCGGGGTGGCGCGCTAGTGTTGGGCGCGGGCGGCCTTCGCGGCGGTGCGCAACACGTCAAAATAGGCCAGCAGGTCGTCCTTCACCGGCCCCCTGATGATCAGGTTCGGCATGTTGGGGTGGCTGGTGTTGAACCAGACATTGAGCGCCATCGAGGTCATGCCCGGGGTCGCCGCAATGGCGGTGAAGCTGGGGGCCCTGGCGTCGGGCATGCCGGGCGCGCCGGGCTCCACCGAATGGCATTCGGCGCAGGACTGCCGGGCATAGGCAAGGCCGCGCATGGCGGCGGGGTCGGCCGGGGTGGCGGGCGGCGTGGGCGTCTGGGACAGCGCCAGCGGGCTCGCAACCGCGAGCGCCGCAAGGCAGGCAACGAGAAGGCGAGTGCGTAGCAGGGCCATGTCGCAGCTCCGGACTTTCCAAACCGGAGTGTCCACCTGTTGCGGCTGGGAGACTTGATGCGCGTCAATTGGGTTGCAGCGGCGTTCGGGGCTGCTAACCCTTCCTGCCCGGAAAACAGGGGATACGCATGCGCACTATATTGATGGGTGTGGCGATGGCCGTGCTGGCGGCATGCGCATCCCAGGAGGCGACAACAGTGACGACAGATACTCCCTCAGCCACGGCCAGCGCGCTCGACCCCAATTCGGAGGCGCATCTCTGGCTGGAAGAGGTTGAGGGGGAACAGGCGCTGGCGTGGGTGCGTGCTCAGAACGAACGCTCGCTGGCCGTGCTGGAGGGCGATCCGCGCTTCAAGGGATATTATGACGCCGCGCTGGCGATCTCGACCTCGAAGGAGCGCATCCCCTATGGCTCGATCCGCCAGGGCCATGTCTACAATTTCTGGCAGGACGAGGCGCATGAGCGCGGCCTGTGGCGGCGCCAGACGCTGGCGAGCTATGCTGGCGCTAGCCCTGAATGGGAAACGCTGCTCGATGTCGACGCGCTGGCGAAGGCCGAAGGCGCCAACTGGGTCTACAAGGGCGTGCAGTGCCGGCCGCCGGAACAGACAGATTGCCTGCTGTCGCTGTCCGATGGCGGCAAGGATGCAGTGCGCGTGCGCGAATACTCCATCGCGGACGGCGGCGCGAAGGCTGGCTTTGTCGCCGGAGGCTTCGATATCCCCGAGGCCAAGAGCTCCTTCGCGTGGGAGAGCAAGGACGCGCTGCTGATCTCGACCGACTGGGGAGCCGATACGCTGACCGAGAGCGGCTATCCGTTCATCGTGAAGCGCCTCGCGCGCGGGCAGGCGCAGGCGCAGGCGCAGGAACTGTTCCGAGGAACCAAGGAAAATGTCGGCGTGTGGCCGCTGTCCTTCGAGGACGAGCATGGCCAGGAATGGTTTGGCGCCGTGCAGGCCGAGACGTTCTTCACGTCGACTTATTTCATCTTCGGCGCAGGCGACAAGGCGATGCCGCTGCCGATCCCGAAGAAGGCGACGCCGCAGGGCGTATTCGCCGACACGCTGCTGCTGACGCTGGAAGAAGACTGGGCGCCAGCAGGCCAGGGCCAGTTCGTGGCGGGCGATCTTGTCGGCTTCTCGTGGAGCGGGTTCCTCGCCGAGGGCAAGCTGCCGCGTGTCGAGCTTGTCTTCCGTCCCACGTCCAAACAGGCGCTGCAGGGTGTCGGCATCACGAAGAACAACGTGCTGGTCAATATCTCGGACAATGTCGCCGTGAAGGTGATGGCCTACACGAAATCAGGCATGAACTGGATGTCGAAGGACTTGCCGCTGCCGCCGAATGGATCGGCGGGCGTGATCTTCGCCGACGCGAAGGAGACAACGGCCTTCCTCGGATACGAGGGCTATCTCTCGCCGGACACGCTGTACACGTATGACTCAGGCACGGGCGAGGTGAACCAGCTGCGCCAGCTTCCAGCCTGGTTCGACGCCTCGCCCTATGTGGTGCATCAGCGCGAGGCGACATCGAGCGACGGCACGAAGGTTCCGTATTTCGTGGTCCACAAGAAGGGCATCGCGAACGACGGCAGTAACCCCACGCTGGTCTATGGCTATGGCGGCTTCCAGGTCAGCCAGACGCCGGGATATTCCGGCACGGTCGGCAAGCTGTGGCTGGAGCAGGGCGGCGTCTATGTGATGGCCAACATCCGCGGCGGCGGCGAGTTCGGCCCCGCATGGCACCAGGCCGGCCTCAAGACGAAACGGCAGGTCGTCTATGACGACTTCATCGCGGTGGCTGAAGACCTGATCGACCACGGCATCACATCGAAGGAAAAGCTCGGCGCGATGGGCGGCTCGAATGGCGGGCTGCTGATGGGCGTGATGTACACGCAGCGCCCGGACCTGTTCAGGGCGATCGTCTGCCAGGTGCCGCTGCTCGACATGCTGCGCTACAACCTGCTGCTCGCGGGCGCGTCATGGATGGACGAGTATGGTGATCCAGCCGTTCCCGAAGAGCGCGCCTTCCTCGAGAAGACCTCGCCCTATCACAATATCGATCCGGCGAAGACATATCCGGAGATCTACTTCGAGACGTCGACCAAGGATGACCGCGTGCATCCGGGCCACGCTCGCAAGATGGCCAAGCGGCTCGAGGAAACCGGCAAGCCGTTCCTCTATTACGAGAACATCGACGGCGGCCACTCGGCGGCGGCGAACCAGCGCGAAGCGGCCCGCCGCACGGCGCTGGAGTTCACCTATCTGGCGCGCAAGCTGATGGACGGGAAGTAAGGCGATTTTGCTCTCCTTTTGTGGAGCGGCACATCCCGCTTGGACGGGCACAAGAAAAGGGCGCCGGAGCGAGCGGCGCCCTTCAGGTTTCGCAACCGGCTTTTCTCGGGAGCCCGGCGCGATTCTCTGACTACTTGGCGGTTTCGTCCTCGCGGCGCTCCAGCGCGCGGGCGCCTTCGAGAATGCCGAGCATGCCGTGATTGCCCTCGTGGCAGGCGTATTCGTAGATGCCTTCCGAAGCCCAGAACTCATACTCCCCGCCCCATGGCGCATCCCAAGTTATGGGGTCGTCGATGGAGAACTGATAGAGCAGGCGGTTGTCGGCGACGCGCGTGAAACGCTCGGTGACTTTCACATCGTCGGACGCACCATACAGTTCCTGGAACGGGTGGTAGTTGATGGTCTCGACCACCAGCGAATTGCCCTCATACCAGCCGATCGCGTCGCCCAGCCACGGCCGGATCATCGCCGAACCCTGATTGTGCTTCGCGCCGATGCGGATGATGCGGATGTCGTGGATCATCTCGACCCAGATGGCGACGGAATCGCTTCCCTGCGCGATCTGGTAATTGTTGTTGTACAGCACCGGCCGCATCACGGCGCCTGCTGTCGTCGGCATGAAGATGCAGCGCTCGGGCAGGCCGCGAGACTCCGGGCCGTCATTCGCGCCAGCCTCTGCGCTGACCTCGCTGGTGGTGGCCACGCGCCGCTTGGGCGGCGGCGGCGCGCCTTGCTTGCGGGCGGGGATGCGGCCGTCCGGCGTCGTCAGGATGGACGAGCGCGGCTCGCCGCGAACGCGCATCACCTGGGTGCCAGGATCAGTCCAGAAACGGTTGTAGCCGAGGTTTGTGTTGCGGTCGGTCGGCGCGCCAACGGCCGGATCGGTCGGCGCATCGCCTGCGCGGCGATAGTTTTCCGCGCGGCCCTGGACGCTCGCGGCCTGTTCTTCGGTGAGGGTGAGGCTGGTGTACTCCTTTGGCCGTTCCACCGGCGTGGTGGTCGCATTGCTCCACACGCCAGCGATGTCCGGCTGGCCAAAGCCGTTCTTTGGCGGCACGTATCCCTCATAGTTCGGCTTCGCGTAGGCGTCGGCCGAATAGCTGTTGACCTGCGCCAGCGCAGGCGCAGCGAACGCCGCCAGTCCGATGGCGATCATTGATGCGCGGAGTTTCATTTCATTCCTCCTGTGACCTGAGCGCCGCGTCGCGTGTTTGCGATCGCGGCGCTCTCTCCCCGTCAGTTGTTTTCGCCAGCCGCTGGCGCCGGCGCGAGGCCGACTTTCACGAAGCGCGCGAGCGTGTCGATCTGTTCGACCGACAGCGTTGCACTGAAGCCCGGCATTTCGGGTGCGCCGCGCGTGATGAAGTTCACCACGTCTGTCAGCGAACCAGTAGCCGTCAACCTTGGCGCGCTGCCGCCCGGAATGCCCTGGCCGGAGGCGCCGTGGCACATGGCGCAGTTGCGCGCATAGAGATCGCGCCCAGCCGTCAGCTGCGCTGGTGTGGCGGTCACGCGCTCGGCCGGTGCGGCGGCCGTCGACGCTGCTGTAGCCGCGCCAGTGGCTGAGGGCATGCGCGCGCCCGGCAGCGATAGAACGACCAACTCGGCCGGCTGTCCCTGTGCCGAGAGAGCGAGGGCGATGTATTGCCGTCCGCGATGCTCATAGGTCATCGGCGCGCCGGAGGTAAGGCCGGGCAGTTCGAACTCATGGACGACCGCGCCGGTCTTCTTGTCATAGGCGCGGAACATCTTGCCGCCCGGATCGCCGCCAATATTCGCCGACTCCGCCATGAACATCAGCGTCTTCGTCACCATGGGTGAAGGCCGCACGGAAATCTGGCCCATATTGTCGAAATCGAGCGGCAGGTCCTTCAGCAGCGGATGGTTGCGGATCGACGTTGGCGCGCCGCCGATCGAGCGCGACCAGATATGCTCGCCCCTGTTCATGTCTGTCGCCGTCACCAGCGCCCATGGCGGCTTGCTGACCGGAATGCCATTGGGCAGGCGCAGCACGCCGCTGCTGACCGGCGCATAATTCCAGTCCGTCTTCGTGGGATCCGTCTTGCGCAGGCCAATCGCCATGAAGGTGTTGCGCGTAGGGACGAACAGCGTGTTGGTCTCAAGGTCGACCGCGCCGCCATTCCAGTTCGAACCGCCCCCATAGTTCGGATAGACGATCGTTCCCTTGTTTGTTGCTGTCACCACCGTCGGCGGCGTGTACATCGGCCCGCGCGTGTACTCGGACAGGAACTGCATCGCCTGCGCCTTGATCTCGGGCGTGAAGTCGACGACGTCCTCCTCGTGGAAACCGAGGCGTGAATAGGGCTCAGGTTTGGTGGGGAAGGGCTGGGTGGGCGACAGATGCTCTTCCGGGGGCGCCATCTCCGTCGGCACCGGACGCTCCTCGATCGGCCAGACGGGCTCGCCCGTCGCGCGGTCGAACACGAAGTTCATGCCCTGCTTGGTGAGGACAGTGATCGCCTTGATCGTGCGGCCATCCTTGTTGACCTCGTGCAGAATGGGCGCTGCCGGCAGGTCATAATCCCACACGCCATGATGCAGAATCTGGAAGTGCCATTTGCGCACGCCAGTCTTTGCGTCCAGCGCGACGATGCTCTCCGCGAACAGGCCATCACCGGGCTTCTGCCCGCCCCACCAGTTGTTGGTGGCGCTCTCGACCGGCAGGTAGACCATGCCGAGGTCCGGATCGGCCGACATCATCGACCAGACGGACGCTGCGCCGAAATCCTTCCAGCTATCGTTCTCCCACGTGTCGTTGCCGTACTCGCCGGGACGCGGGATGGTATGGAAGGTCCAGAGCCTCTTGCCTGTGCGCACGTCATAGCCGCGCACATAGCCGGGCGTACCGCCCTTGGTCGCGATGGTATCATCGCCGATCACCTGGATCACAATGACATCGCCAACGACAATGCCCGGCGCCGTGGAGTTGATGTCCTGCACGGTGCGCGGGTCGTCCGGCGGCAGCAGGTCCTTCTTGAGATCAACCTGGCCATTCTCGCCGAAGGCCGGATCGGGCAATCCCGTCACCGCATCGATCGACAGCAGGCGGCCATCAATCGAGTTGTGCAGGATTCGTTTGGCGGTCCCGTCGGTCCACCACGAGACGGCGCGGCTGGAGCCTGAGAACGCGCGGGTCGACTGCTTGCGATAGGGGGTTGGCTCAAAGGTCCACAGCGTGGCGCCTGTCGAAGGGTCGATCGCCGAAATGCGCGTGCCGCCGTGCGGCACATACATGACCCCGTCCACCACCAAGGGTGTGGCCTTCCAATTGGCGTCGGGACGGCCGGCAACATCTGACGCCTTCCAGCGCCAGGCGATCTCGATCTGGCTGACATTCCCGGCGTTGATCTGCGCGAGCGGGGAATAGCGCGTATTGCCCGGATCGCCGCCCCAGGTGACCCATTCCCCGGGCTTGCGTGCGAGAGGATTGGCTGTGGCAGCTGCGGTGGGCGTATCGGCAGCCGTCGTCGCCGCCATCTGCGTGCAGCCAATGACAAGCGTCGAGGCCGCGAACAATGCGCAAAGCCCGAGTCCCAGCTTCCGCTGCATGTGGTCTCCTCCCGAATCGCGCCTCTGATGTGCACTTTACAGTCTTTGTAGACCGTCAAATTTGCCCGGGACGCGCGAAATGTAAAGCCCGGCCCGGTTTGGCCCGCCTGGAAGGGGCGGCGGACCGGCGGCGCTCGTCAACGCTATGCGCAGCGGCGGGCGGCGTCTCGACCGGGTCAGGATTGCCGCGCCATGCTGACGCAGCCAGCGACATGCGTCGGCCAACGGGCGCAGCCGTGGAAATCCGCGATTCATGTCGGAAGATTCACGAAGCCACGCATTCACTGCGCGCACAATAAGGAATCATCGCTGAATCAGCATTGTCAGCACGCGGATGAACTGGCCGTAACCCGCAACATGGAACGACTGTCCCGTTCAGCGCGAAGGGCCCGCGCGCAAAGACCCACGTACGTGAAGGCTTGCAGTCATTTCACTTGCCGCTTGCCCGTCCTGATCCATGTTGGCTGCAGGTGATGGAGGATAATGAATGTCCCTGAAGATTTTCGTAGCCGTGGCCGCAATGGCTCTTGCTGCTTCTGCATGTCAGCAGATTCCTGAAGACATGACGGTCGCGCAGTTCTGTGCCCAGCCCGACAAGGGCAACACGGATGTCTGCAAGATCAACGTCGAGATCGATGGCCAGAAGCGTGCGCTGTCTGACACCGACATGCGCCTGAGCCAGGCCCGCCAGATCGCAGACAGCGCGATGTCGCGCGCCAACTCCGCTCAGTCCTCGGCTGATGCCGCAATGACCGCTGCCAACAACGCGCAGGCCGCAGTGGCGACGCAGGCCCAGTTCAACTGCGAGACCAAAACGATCCAGCGCGCCAAGACCGGATCGTGCGGCGAAGGCTACAAGGTGCAGTCGTGCGTCCAGACGCGCTTCACGTACAATGCCGGCGCTCCGTCGATCCTGCGCGAGATCAACGATGAGGGCTGTCGCTTCAACAGCCAGGTCCTCGAAATGCAGATCCGCTGTTGCACCACGGGCCCGGCGCCGGTCCAGACCGACATTGCTGCTCCTGTCGAGCCGCAACCGACCGCTCCGGTCACGCCGACGCCGTCCTCGTAAGATCCAACCTTTCTGAAATGCGAAGCGCCGCTTCCCTTGAGGAGGCGGCGTTTTTCTTCGTGCTTCCGGCTCCGCGTTTGATGTCGCTCAATCAGCGGCGTGCGCGTCCCGGCCAGACTTATCCTGAAATGGAAGGGCTGGCTCATGGTCTCGCCTTGGCACGCAAGACGTCACGCGCGGCTCAGCGCCACCGTTGTTGCGATCGCGCTTGCAGCCGCAAGTCCCGGCGGATGCACAAGCTCCGGGCCGACGCAGGCGTCATTGTCGGCGGGACTTCAAGCTGGCGCTATTCGCGAGGCCGAATGCTACAAGCTGGACATGGCGCAGCACGCCTGGGCCGCCATTGCCGCGACGTGTCAGCGTGCCGCCACGAACCCGCACGCGACGACGGGCGACTTCGCCGTCGCCAACTATCACATCGGACGCGCCCGAAACGAGCTCAAGGACTTCGCTGAAAGCGCTGCAGCCCTTGATCTGGCGCTCGCGATGCCTGGCGTCCAGAAGGATTTGCGGCGAAGAATTCTGCTCACTTCGGGAAAGGCGCGCTTGGGACTGCGCGACTTTCCAGCCGCCATTGAGGCGCTGAACGGGGCGCTGGTTCTCGGCCCCAACGATCTTGAGACGACCATGCAGCTGGGCGATGCGCATCTTGGCATCGGGCGATCTGACCTCGCGGAGCGCGATTTCGAGAAGGTTGTGGCCCTCGCCGCTGCCGACGTCGGACAGCAAGTGCGAATTGCAGCTGTTGCGGAAACGCGGCTCGGCGCCATCGCGATCTCGGCGGGGGGAACTGACGGTCTTGAGCGCGCTGCTCGCCACTATGAAGCCGCGCGCAAATTGGACGCTGACAATGTTGACGCCTGGCTGGGCGGCGGCGCCGCGAGCGTGCAACTGGCTGGCTTGCGCAGCGGCGCGGAAGCCCAGGCCCTGTACGAGCAGGCTGCCAACGCATATCGCCATGCCATGCGCTTGGCGCCGGCAGCGGTCGATGCCCAGACCGGCATGGGCGCGGCCCTGTTCGGTCTCGGGAGGCCGGGGGAGGCTGTCGAATACTATGCCCGCGCCGTGGAGTTGGCGCCGACGAGCGCGCCACGCCGCCTGGATCTGGCGCGAGCGCTTCGCCGGGCGGGACGCCTTGCAGAGGCGGAGCGCACCTATGATCAGGTCAACCGGCTGGAGGCCTCGGCGCGAAGCCTGTTCGAGACCGCCGATGTGCAGATTGCCATCGGTGCAAACGAGCGCGCGCGTGAGAGCCTGATGGCTGCGCAGAAGCTGGACCCCGCCTTTTCCGGCGCTTTTCTTGGGCTTGGGAAGCTGCTCTTCAGCGAAGGGCCGCAACATTTTCCTGCTGCGCGAGACCAGTTTCGCGAAGCTGATCGTCTGACGCGCTCGGGCGACAACACCATGCGGGCGGAGGCGCTCTACTTTCTGAGCCGCATCGAGACCGAAGGCGGCGGCAAGGACGCACGTCTTGCGGTCAGCTACGCCGAAGAAGCGATCGCACTAGACCCTGGCCCTCCGCAGTACCGCGCGCAGGCCTGCCTTGTGCGCATCCGCTTCCTGTCGAAGGATGATGTGCGCCGCCCCTCCGGTGCGGGTCCCTGCACGGTGTCAGACGATTCGGCCGGCTCCCATCTCCTGTCGGGGATGTATCATCTTCGCGCAGCCCACTTCGCGATAGGCGATGATCGCAAGCGCAACTGGGAAAGCGCCTATCTCGCGTTCTCGGCAGGACAGCAGAAGGTTGAGACGTCCGCGGAAGCCGAACGTCGGATCCTTCGCGAGCGGCTCGCTTTCGGCGAGGGACTGGCGCTGTATTGTGTGGGATTCGCAGACGTCGGCCGGCAGGCGACAAGCCAGGCCAGCACTGACGTCCGCGCCTATTTCGACACCTTCCATGTGGCGCGCTGCGAAGCCTATTAGAGGCCAGAAGGAGTTCTCCCATGACGGGACGTACAGGGGCGAGCGAAGGCCTGATTCGCGCGCTGGAGATCGAGGTTCGCGTGCTGGCCGAGGAGGGGCGTCCGCCCGCCTGGACGTCGCATCCTGATGAAGCCAGCCTGTGGATCTACGAGATTGCACAGCGGATCGCCAAGGATGCGCTTGAAGGCACAGTGCAGGTCGAGCGGCATTTCGCCGAGCCGCACTCCTTCCTGCAGGTGATGAGCGTCTTCGCTTCGCCTACGGCGCGGCATGTGGCGGTGATTCAGGATGAGCTTCCCAAGCTCACGGAAGGCCTGCAGCACGACCTCGCCGTCAAGTTCGGCATAGAGCGGACGCAACCTTATGTGCGGCTTGAGGCGGATACGCAATTCCACCTCCGGGCGGGCGAAAGCGCGCTCGCCGTTGTCCACCCGCAGGTCGAGCCTCAGGGCCATCCTGTCTATGTTGTTCAACCGCAAAGCTCCGAGGAGCCGGACGTGGATCAGAAACCCCGACGCGCAACGCCTGGCGTTGCCTTGATATGGATGGGCGCCCTGCTGGGTGCGGCCGTGATCGGCAGTCTTTTCCTTTTTGGACGCGTCAATGAACTGCAGTCCGAAGCCGCCGCCGCAGGCGACCTGCGGGTCCAGAACACACGGTTGACGATGGAGCTGGCGCTCGCGAAGAACGCCCGGACATTCGAACAGGCGCAGTGTACGGCATCGATCGCACAGCACCGCGAAATGATCTCCGACCTGGCCCAGAAGTGCAGCCCGAAGCAGCCTCCGCCCAAGCCGCCGCCGGCGCCCATGCCTTATCCGGAAAGCCCCGACCCGTTTGCATTACCGAACCGGTAGGACAAGCTGCTGACGCTATGCGCCGCCTGGCAGGTTAGGCGGCCGCCTGTTCTGGCGGGACACAAACTGTTGCCAGCGTAGGCGTGAGCAAGGCCAACCAGATATCGCCTGTCAGACAGCGCAGCTGGGTGATCTCCCAATTCGTTGGGCGAGGCCAGATCCGCTGATCGCCTCGATGCGAAAAGGCCGCCCCGGTTTCCCGGAGCGGCCTTCATGTGCGCGCAAGCGCGTCAGGTCAGTTCGTCACTTTCAGCGAGACGCCCCAGATCTGCGGGTCGTTCACGAAGGCGGTGTTGTTGTTGAAGTCGATGGCGCCCTTGATGTTGTTCTCGTCCGTGATGTTGCGGGCGAAAGCAGCGATCTCGAGCGAGCCGTCGAGTTTGGTCCAGCCCACTTTGAGGCCGCCCTCGAACTGGTCGTCGGTCTGGAATTCGATCGACTCATAGAGGAACAGGTTGGTGGCACCCTGGTAGGCCCAGTCCGTGAACACGAAGAACTCGGAGTCGGCGTCAACCTGTGCGGACCAGCGCGCCGTGATGTTGGCGATCGTCTCTGGCGCGTTAGGGAAGGGGTTGCCGTCCACAAGCGCGCGGGTGGAGCCCGAGATCACCACGGTCGGATCGGTCACCGTGCATTGGGCGCAGATGCCCACGGCGAGGTTCGGATCGTCGATCTCGGAGTCGACGTAGGAGAAGCCGCCCGTGAAGACGAGGTTGTCCATCGGCGCCCATTCAGCGTCGACTTCAAAGCCCCAGGCCTTGCCTTTCTCGGCGTTGACCAGCTGCACGAGGTTTGCGCCGCCGCCCACCGCGGTGAGCTGGATGTCGTCGACCTCGTAGGTGAACGCCGCCGCATTGAGGCGCAGCGTGTCCTCCAACAGCGTCGACTTGAAGCCGGCCTCGTATGACAGCACGGTTTCGGACTTCGCAACTGACGGCGGAGCGAAGAAGGCAATGTCGCGGCCCTGGATCGACGGTCCGCGGAAGCCGTTGGCGACGCGTCCATAGACCGAGAAGTCCGGCGTGATGTCGTACATCGCGCTCACATCCCAGCTGACATGATCGTCAGAGATGCTGACATTGTTGATCGGGGCGGCGGCGACTGTGAGGTCCTTCTCGTCTTCGGTGTAGCGCAGGCCGCCGGTGACAGAGAATACGTCCGAAATGTCGTACGTCGCCTGGCCGAACACGGCCCACGACTGGTTGGCGTGGGTCAGCGTAGCGGGCGGCGGGAAGCCCGACGGTCCAACTGTGGTGACGGTGAACTCGGCGTCGAAATAGTACGCGCCGACCTGCCACGAGAGCGGGCCTGCAATGTCGCTGGCCAAACGGAATTCCTGCGTGGTCTGGCTGAGATCGTCGATCGAGTCCTGCGTGTCGCTGTCGAACGGGATGAAGCCCGGGCCCGAGCCCGCGATGCCGCCATCGATATCGCCGCGGCTGGAGCCTTCGGCCGTTTCGTAGGCTGTGATCGAGGTCAGTTCGATGTCGCCGAAGTCATAGGCGACGTTCGCCGATGCGCCCCAGCCATTATAGGCCTGATTGTTGCCGCCGCCCTGGTTGTAGGCGACGCGGTCGCGCGTGTAGTTCGAGTTGAGACCGTTGGTTCCCGGCGTGATCACGTTGGCGCGGAAGATCGCGGCTGTGCCGTCGAGATCGCGAGCGTGCAGGTTGACCAGAACGTCGAGTTTGTCGTCCGGGGCGTAGGCCAGCTGCAGGCGCCCGGCATACTCGTCATAGCCGCCGAGTTCTGAGTTATTGACAGTGTTCGTGATCCAGTCGTCGCGGTGCTGCCAGAGCACGGAGGCGCGAGCCGACAGGCCCGGCGCGATCCCGCCGCCGACGGCGCCGTCGAACGTCGTCGTGCCATACGAGCCATAGGAAGCCTGGGCGCGGGCGTCGAACTCCTCGGTGGGCTTGGCCGAGGTGAAGCGCACGATGCCGGCTGTGGTGTTGCGGCCGAAGAGGGTGCCCTGCGGGCCGCGATAGACCTCGACCTGCTCGACGTCGAAGATCGGGAAGGATTTGAGGACGACATTCTCCATGACAACGTCGTCCATGATGATGGAGACGGGCTGGGAAGCGGCGAGGTCGAAGTCGGTGTTGCCCAGGCCGCGGATGTAGAAGCGCGGCGCGACGCGTCCGTTGGAGCTTTCAGCGTAAAGCGCCGGCACCCGCGTGGCGAGCGCCAGCACGTCTTCGCCGGCCGAGAAGATGGCGCTGATTGCGTCTTCCGACAGTGTCGCAGCGGAAACCGGCACGTCCTGCAGGTTTTCTGCGCGCTGCGTCGCCGTGATGATCACGACGTCCAGCCTGTCTTCGCTGTCCTGTGCAACGGCCGGCGCGACCATCAGCGCTGTCGCAGATACGGCCGACATCAGCCCCAGCAAGGCAAAGCGGACGGACCGCCCCTTTCCCGACACCATCGTAGTCATCCTTTGTCATGTGGAAGTTGCGTGAAGGCTTGCAACGGCGCGGGCCGCTTGTCTCGTCATCTCGGCCGCTTTGTTGCGAAAGCGCTCATGTTGTCGGCAAGCGATGCAGGCGAGACACGGCGGCGGCGCCCGGGTGGTCAACTTTTTCGCGTGTCGCGCGAAAAGTGCCTGTTCTGATCGCGCGCCGCGACTGTGCGCAACGCCTGCCCGACGGCAACGGGTCAGAGATTCAGGCGATGATGTCCGGCATCATGTGCGAGGACAGCCAGGCGATGCGATCCTTCACCCTGAGCTTCTCGCGCTTGAGAGCCATGATCTGGATGTCGTTCGAACCAGAGGCCTCCAGCTGCTCGATCGAGGTGTCGAGCTCGCGGTGCCGCGTTCGCAGCTCCTCCAGCCGTTGCAGCATCGCGTCGATATCCGTCGTGTCGAAACTGCTATCGCTCAAAGCGTGGTTCCCAGACCCTGGCTGCGCCGTGCGTCCCGTAGTCCGGATCGAGATCGCGGAATCCGGAAACGATTCAGGGCGCTGAAACATTAAAGGTCGTGCAGCGGACGTTCGGTCCGCATGCCCTCCCACCGGCGCGCGGCATAGCAAATCCGGGGCTCAGGTGGAAGCGGCGGGGGCCGCCGGCGCGCCCGTCAACTGTCCTTGCTGCAGTGCAAAATGCGCAAGTATTGCACTTTTTTCATGAGGTGCAGCGTTTTCGGCTTTTCAAGCCGTGACGCGAAAAATTCTTCATGTTTCACTTTGCCCAGCGGCTGGTCAGCGAGCCGTTTCGGTCTCCTCGAAATCTCCACCGAGGCCGTAGCGGACGCAGCACCGTCCGCTCGCCGTCGGGTTAGCGTCGGCCACCACCTGGTTTCCAGGTCGGGTGCCACGCAACTGAAAAGGAGAGACCTCTCTATGAGCCTGGAATCACGCATCAAGGAACTCAATGAGCGTCACAAGCGTCTGGATGCGGCCATTGCGGCCGAACTCAAGCATCCTGCCGGCGATGACGTGCGTATCCACGAGCTCAAACGAAAGAAACTCCGATTGAAGGACGAGATCGCGTCCCTGCGCACAAACTGATACGCGCGGCCAGCTAGCAACCATCAGCACGACTGGCCGGGCGCTGTGGTTCGCATCGCGCACGAAATGATGTGCGCGGCAATCTCACGCTGATCAGATCGTGATTGACCTTCTTCGCGCGTAAGCGAATCCTGACGCTCAAGGGGCGTGCTAGGACGGATGAGGGTCAGACCTGATGCGAGGCCTCTGGGACAACGAGAAACCCCTGTCTCCCGCGCTGTTGCGCTCGGCGCTTGCGCTTGTGGGCGGCTTCCTGGGGCTGGCTTCTGTGGTGATGCTGTTGATCTCAGTCGCCAGCGTGGCGGACGAGAAATACGCCGCCGGCGCCATGCAACTTGCGGCAGGCATCGCGCTGCCGTTCGGCATCTGGCTAGCGCTGCGCATGATGGCGGACATGCTGATCGCCATGAACCGCACGCACGATCGTCTCGCCGCGATCGAGGACGCGCTCGGCGGCCGGCCCGCGCCGGCTTCAGCGCCGGTGTTCCAAACCAAAGAGCCCGCCACTCAACGGGCAGTCGACGGCCGGGCAGGCGATGACGGTCCCCTCTATCCCGCTGCGGAATAGGTCGGCAGTCGCGCCGCCGCTGCGTGCTTGTCTGGCCGCCGCTCCAGTGGCATAGCCAAGCCACGCGTTGAGGGAGGGTGATGGCCAGATACCGCAACCTGATGGTGGGCGATCCTGCCCCGTGGTTTCGCCAGGCATCCCTGAGCAACCCGTCCTATGCGTTCGACGCTGTGGCGGGGCGCTTCGTCGTTCTCGCGTTTTTTGGCAGCGCCAACAGCGCGCCCGGGACGCATGCTCGGGCGTTCGTCCAAGCCAATCGGGCGATGTTCGACGACAGCCGGCTCGCCTTTTTCGGAGTCAGCTCCGATCCCGAGGACGCCGCCGCTGGGAGGCTGCAGGAGTAAGTGCCTGGGGTACGCTACCTGCTTGATCTCGATCACCTGGTCGCGCGGCTCTATGGCGTAGCGCCACAGCCGCCCGATTCCCCGAGTCTGCAACGTCCTATGTGGTTCGTAATTGATCCGGCCCTGCGCCTGCTCGCTGTCATCCCGTTCACGGAATCTGGCGCCGAATGCGAGGGGTTGCTTGCGATTCTGCGCGGCCTGCCGCCTGTCGACACGCATGCGGGTGAGGCGGTGCAGGCGCCCGTTCTGTTCCTGCCGCGTGTATTCGAGCCAGAATTGTGCAGGGAAATGATCGACATCTACGAGGCCGCCGGTGGCGAGGAGTCCGGCTTCATGCGTGAGAAGAATGGCAGAACAGTCGTCGTGCACGACCACGGCCACAAACGCCGCCAGGACCACCTTCTGACGAACGCATCAGTCATGCAGAAGGCAGGCGATCGCATCCACCGGCGCGTTGTTCCGGAAATCGCGAAGGCGCACCAGTTTCACGTTACGCGCATGGAGCGCTATCTCGTCGCCTGTTACGACGCCGGTTTGGGTGGCCATTTCCGGCCGCATCGCGACAACACGACGGCTGGAACGGCGCACCGCCGCTTTGCGGTGTCGATCAATCTCAACGACGATTTTGACGGCGGCGAAATTGGCTTTCCGGAATACGGCAGCCGGACGTTCAAGCCGCCCGTGGGCGGGGCTGTGGTCTTCTCTTGTTCCCTGCTGCACTGCGTCTCCGAAATGAAGCGTGGGCGGCGCTTCGCCTTCCTGCCATTCCTCTACGACGACGTCGCAGCACGCCTGCGCGAGAAAAACAGCGCTTACGTCGGCGAAGAGGGCGCATCCTATAGGGCGTGATACGCCAAAACGGTCGCCCTGCTTATCCTGCGGAGGAATAGGCGCCGGCAGCTACAATAGCGAATACGACAATCCAGATCGGCGTGCGCAGCATCAGGGCGGCCAGTCCGGCCAGAGCAATCGCCGCGTCGGCGGGGCCAAGCACTGCTGAAGAAATCACCGGCCGCCACAACGCCGCCGTCAGTACGCCGACAACCGCAGCGCCCGAGCCCGCAGCAAGCCCGGCCATCCAGCGCCGTCCGGCAACGTCGTTCCAGAACGGCATGACGCCAGCCACCAGCAGAAAGCCGGGCGCAAAGATCGCAGCGAGCGTGATCAGGCTCGCCACCACCGGGTCGAGTCCGGTGTATGCAGCCGCGCCGAGATATGCGGCGAATGCGGTGAGGGGGCCAGGCAGGGCCTGCGCTGCACCGTAGCCGGCAAGGAAAGTCTCTGGCGCGATCCATCCGCGCGCAACGGTTTCTGTCTCCAGCAGCGGCAGGATTACGTGTCCGCCTCCGAATACAAGCGCGCCGGTGCGGTAGAAGCCCTCCGCCAGCTGTAGCGCAGGGACCGGCGCGAGACTCGCCATCGTGGGCAGGCCAAGCAGAAGTACAATGAACGCAACCAGGCAGGCCACGCCCGCAGATTTCGAGAGCGGCGCCGGTCCGATTTCGCCTGCAGCGCCCGCTTCGCGCAACAACCCAATTCCCAAGAGCCCGCCGGCGAGGATCAGAGCCGGCGCCAGCCATGGCATATCGAACGCGATCAGGCTCGCCGCCGCCCCCAGCGCGATGCCTGCAGTCAGCAGCCGATTGCAGAGGCGCTGCGCCATGCCGATCACGGCATGCGCGACGACCGGTACGGCCACCAGCACCAGCCCGTGGAACAGCGGCGCCCGAACTTCAGCTGGCAGCCAGGCAAGGCCCCACGCCGCACCGAACATCAGCATCGCCGACGGGAGTGTGAAGCCGGCAAACGCTGCCAGCGCGCCCGCCATCCCGCCCTGTCGGAGGCCTATGGCGAAGCCTACCTGGCTCGATGCTGGTCCCGGCAGAATTTGGCAAAGGCCGACCAGCGCGGCATAGGTTTGCTCATCCAGCCACTTCCGGCGGACTACAAGCGCTTCGCGGAAATAGGCGAGGTGTGCAATCGGGCCGCCAAACGAGGTCAGACCGAGCCGAAGGAAGACGCGGAAGATCAGCCACGCAGATCGCCGTTCCAGGAGTGCGCCGGCATCGCGAACTGGCGTCCCTGTCATGGCGTCCTTCGTGGGCTATTCCCCGCCGTCGGGCTTCTTCCCGAAATTTGCGAACAGCTGCTCGGCGGTGATATTTTCGCGCTTGGGCTCATCGCCATCATCGGCTTGATCGGCCGACGGCTCGACCGTCGCAGGCGTCACCACCTTGCGCAGCGTCGGGCCGGCAAGGCGCGCATCTTTCTCGTCGCGGTGGGCCGCGCGTTTGGCTGCCGCCCGCGTGACGAGGGAATCGAGTTCGATCTGGGTGCACAGGCCCAGCGTCACCGGATCAACCGGCTTGAGGTTGGTGGCGTTCCAGTGCTGACGCGAGCGCACCGATTCGATGGTCGACTTGGTCGTGCCGATCAGTTTTGAAATCTGCGCGTCGGTGATCTCGGGGTGGTGGCGCAGGAACCAGGCGATGGCGTCCGGGCGGTCCTTGCGGCGCGAGACAGGCGTGAAACGCGCGCCGCGCTTTTTCGGTTGCGGCACCTCGTTGTACTTCGGCGCAGGCTGCTGCAGGCGATAGGCCTTGTCGTCCTCGCCCTTCTGGATCTCTTCGCGCGTCAGCTCGCCCGAGGCGACGGGATCAGCCCCGCGCATGTTCTCGGCCACTTCACCATCCGCGATGCCCTTCACCTCGAGCGGGTGCAGTTCGCAGAAGTCGGCGATCTGCTCGAATGTCAGCGTCGTGTTGTCGATCAGCCAGACGGCTGTCGCTTTCGGCATGAGAATCTTGGCCATGGAGCGCCTCGTTAGTCCTGAAACGGAAAAACCCGGCGCTGGGGCCGGGTTTCTCGGAATTGTCGAGAAGGGAAGTTAGTCCTAGCGCCGCTGATATAGTTCAGGTTTTTGCGCTTGTGAACCTCGAATGACGTAATGCTGCTCACAAAGAATCAGGGCTTTAGGGCGCGATCTGAAGAATTATTTTGCCGGCATGGTCGGCAGCTTCCATTTTTGCGTGCGCCGCATCGGCTTCCGCTATGGGAAACACCCCGCTCACTTCAGGCCGGAACCTGCCTTGTTCGATCCACGGCCAGACATGCTTTACCGCCTCGGCCGCAAGCATGGCCTTGTGCGCGTCTGTCCGGATTCGCAGCGTCGAGCCGGAAACCGAAATGCGCTTCAGCATAAGCCGGGTGAAATCCCCCTCGATGCGCGAGCCCTGCAGGAAGGCGATGTAGGACAGGCGGCCAAGGTCCTTCAGGATAGTCAGGTTCTTCTCGAAATATGGCTTGCCAACCATGTCGAGGATCACGTCGACCCCGCCGGCGTCGCGCAGCACTGTCTCGAAATCTTCCGTCCGGTAGTTGATGGCCCTCTTCGCGCCGAGGCTTTCGCACAGCCGGCACTTCTCGTCCGTCCCCGCTGTCGCATAGACGGTCGCGCCCCAATTGCTGGCCAGCTGGATCGCTGTCGTGCCGATGCCGCTCGCTCCGCCATGCACCAGGAAGGTTTCGCCCGGCTGAAGACGGCTCATGTGGAAGACGTTGTTCCACACGGTCAGCACGGTTTCCGGCAGGCCGGCTGCTTCCACAAAGCCAAGCGGCGCGGGCAGCGGCATGGCGGAACCCTCATGCGCCAGCGCGTATTCAGCATAGCCGCCGCCGGGAACCAGCGCGCACACCTTCTCGCCGCCCTTCCACCGCGTCACCCCATCGCCGATCGTTTCGATTACGCCGGCAACTTCCAGTCCCAGCGTTTCCGGCGCGCCCGGTGGCGGCGGATACTTTCCGGCGCGCTGGATCAGGTCGGGGCGGTTTACCCCGGCTGCGTGCACGCGAATGAGCACCTGGCCCGGTCCGGGCGAAGGCTTTTCGATCTCGTGCAGCGCCAGCTTCTGTCCCACGATGGACTTCACGGCTTTCATCATCGGTTTGGACATTTTATGCGTCCCGCGCTTTAATCATGAACAGGCAAGCTAGATTGTCTTGGGCGTGAAGCGCCCGGGCGGTCAAGCCGGGCCTTCTGGCTTGGGGCCGGGTCTTCCTGTTTGGGCAGGGGGACAGAGCGGACCCGATGGAGAGCAGAGGGGCGAGAGCGCCATGACATTCGATGAAGAGCCTATTCGCGTGGTGAAACGCAGCCTGGATGACATGTCGATCCAGGACCTGAAGGAGCGTATAGAGGCGTTGAAGAGCGAGATTGCCGCCTGCGAACAGATGATCGTGAAGAAGGAAGCGACGCGAAAGGCGGCCGAAGCCGCTTTTTTCAAGTCTTGAGAACTGGCCACAGTCCGGGAGGGTGAGGCGCGGCGCCGCTGCCTCATATTTCGGCAAGGGTCTTGCGTGATACCATTTCGAACCACGGGGTAACCGTCATCAAGGCGCGGGCAAGGTCTCAGGCAGAGACTGCTTCGCCGGATGGATGTATTTTGAGGGACTAATGCGCGACGCCATGTATTCAGCCGATCCTGCGCAAGATGAATGGAAACAGCGGGTGGCTGAGTTCGCCGGCTCGGAGCTGTTCGATCGCCTTTTCAAAGAGGGCATGTCCCTCGTTGAGGAGGCCGCCAGCTATCTCGATGGTCCCGGCCGTCTGGATTCGCGCAAGCTGAATCGCGAACTTGCGCTCGTCTATGCAGCTGAAAGCATGGAAGTGACCACACGTCTTATGCAGGCCGCGTCCTGGCTCGTGGTCCAGCGCGCGGTGCGCGAGAAGGACATGAAGGTCGAAGAGGCTGGCGACGAGAAGTATCGTATCGCCCGCCCGGGAGAGCCTCATCCGGTCGATCGCTCGGTCATGCCCGCGCAGCTCATGACGCTGGTCGATCGCTCGCGCGGCCTCTACGAGCGTGTCTGGCGCTTCGATGCGGCGCTGTATTCTGAAACGCCGCAGCCCACCGAGAACCACGTGATGAAGCAGATCGACCGGCTGCGCGCGGCTGCCGAAGGCGGCGCGTTCGATCCGCTCTCGGTCTGGCGGAAGTAGCGCTTTAGTTCTCAGGGCCTTCGGGGTGGGGAGTGGCGCCCAGCGCCGTCATCATGTCGCCGAAGGGCGCGGCCAGCGTGTACTGGCCGTTCTGGCGATAGATGAACTCGGCCTCACGATAGAAGTTGATGGCCGCGATCTTGTCGCCGCGCTTCTCCGCGATCTGGCCGAGCAGGCCCAGCGCATACGCTTCGGATTCGCGCGCGGCCACGTCCTGCGCAATTTTCAGCGACTGGTCCAGCAGCGCCTTGGCGGCATCGATGCGGCCGCGGTCGAACTCGACCGAAGCGAGACTGTTCATCGCCGCCGCACGACCTTCGGGATCGCCGAGCTCTTCCCACAGCTGGCGTGATCGCGTGTAGGCCGCGCCTGCCTCCGACAGCCGGCCGCGGCCATGCGCCAGACCGCCAAGGCGCAGGTGGGCGCTGGCCTCTGCGGCCTTGTCCTTCGTGTCCTGTGCAATCTTGAGCGCGCGGCGCATGTAGTCGCCGGCTTTCTCCTCGTCTCCCTTGAGCCGCAACACTTCGCCAAGATCTCTGAGGTCCTGTCCCACGCCCATCAGATTGCCTACGCGCTCATTCAGTTCGAGGGCGCCGCGGAAGTGCTGCTCGGCCTCGTCCAGCATGTCGAGCGAGAAGAAGGCAAAGCCCAGATTGCCAAGCGCGGTAGCGTTCTCCTCGTCGCCTTGGGCAACGTATTGCATCGTCTCGTACACCTTGATGGCTTCTTCGTGCCGCCCCGTGCGCATGTAGAGACTGCCCAGCATGTTCAACGCCTCGGAATTCTCCGGCGCGAGCTCCGTTGCCCGCTTGTAGGCGTCCAGCGCCGTGAAGGTGTCGTTGAGATAGGCGAGGGCGCCGATTTCCATCCAGGTTTCGGCTAGGCCCTGGACGACTTTTTCGCCTTCGTCGGCGGCGCCCATCAGGTCCATCATGGCGCCTTCGAAATCGCCCGCAGCCAGCTTCTGCGCTGCCGCGCCGCGCGCGCCATCCTGCGCCTCCAGCAGGCGCATGATGCTCTCGCGCAGCGCCGCTTCCGCATCATCGCTGAGGTCCTGTCCCGATTTCTGCCGCAGCAGCTGGAGAACCTCCTCGACCTTGGCGTCAGTCTGGCTCAGCGTCCGTTCGGACGCGGTCGGGTTCAGCGCCCCGTCGATCGTCTGTCCGAGATCGCCAAGGTTTGCGATGATGGCCATGCCGCCCAGTGTCGCTGCGCCTAGTCCGCCCCAGGAGAGATAACGCGAGCGCCAGAAGTCTCCGCTGAACATCCGGCCTGACAAGCGGCCGTGCAGCGTTCCAACGAGGGCGCGGAACTCTGTGCTGGTTGCATCGCCCTGCCAGCCTGACAGGTCCCCCATCGGCCTGCCGAAGCCCATGGGCGCCGTGCACGGCGCGAGGATTACCGACGCAAACCGGCGCTCCTTGCGCGCCCGCGCCGCCTCGCGGTTCACGGCGTCGCTGGCGACGGCCGCTGGCGTCCAGCACACCAGCACAAGCTGAACATCGTCGGAAAGGTCGCCTGAAGCGTCAGCGGAAAAACCTGCAGCCTCCAGCGCCTGCGCCAGCTGATGCGCGAGATCGCGGCTGGTGTCCGCAAAGGCCAGCGCAATGCGCGGCCGAGGCGTGGAAGTCCCGCTCATGCGCCTACCCCCGTCTCAGGCTGGTGTATCGCCCGTGCGTCGCCATGAACAGTGGCTGGCGAAACAGCTTTCGCTTGAGTGGGGTCAACGTCGGTGTCGTTATCCCTTCTACACGCAGGTCAATTGCCGCAGGGACGCACATGCATCGCTATGCCAGAAGCCACATTGCGCTCGCCATCGGGGCGTCGGCGCTAGCAGGTTATGTCGACGCCATCGGCTTTCTAAGCCTCGAGGGCTTTTTCGTCTCCTTCATGAGCGGCAACACCACACGCCTTGCCGTCGGGGTGGCTGGTATTCCTGCGGAAGCCTTCGTCGCGGGCCGTCTGATCCTCGCCTTTCTTGGCGGCGTCATTCTCGGAAGCCTGATCGGCCGCCTGGGCGGGTGGCGGCGTCAGCCATTGATCCTGGTGCTGGTCGCCTTGCTGATCGCGCTGGGCGCGCTCGCTGGCGCCTGGGGCGCGCCGGCTATCGCCACCCTTCTGGTCGCCGCCGCGATGGGCGCGGAGAACACCACGTTCGAGCGCGATGGCGAGGTCGCCATCGGCCTCACCTACATGACGGGGACGCTGGTCAAGCTGGGCCAGAGAATCGCCCGCGCGCTCACCGGCGGGCCAAAGATGGACTGGCTTCCCTATGCGGCGCTGTGGCTGGGGCTGGCGTCCGGCGCCATCACGGGCGCGATGCTGTGGCCGCACCTCGGTCTTGGCGGGTTGTGGCTGGCCTCAGCGTGGGCGGTGATGCTGGCTGGCGGGGCGCTGCTGATTGCCCGGCAGGAACACCGCCGCGCCCCTTGAAGAAAGCCAGCTTTGCCTCTCAAAGCAGAAGGCCCGCCATTGCTGGCGGGCCCTCCCAGTGTCTTGTCAGGTGCGGAGCAGGCTACTGCTGCTTCACGAAACCCTTGAACTTGTCCTTGAAGCGCGACAGGCGGCCGCCGCGATCCAGCGACACGCCCGTGCCGCCGGTCCAGGCCGGGTGCGTCTTCGGATCGATGTCGAGCGCAATGACGTGGCCTTCTTTGCCAGCCGTCGACCGCGTCTTGTAACGCGTGCCGTCGGTCATCACCACTTCAACGAAGTGATAGTTGGGATGGCCTTCTTTTTTCATCGGACGTCTCTGGCGTCTGCGCGCGGCGTCCGGCAGGCGTTGACGCCGGAAGCCTTGCTGAATTCGGGAGCGGGGCTCATACCCGAACCCGCCAGCGCTGGCAAGCCAATGCCACTCGGGCGGCTGAAACCAACCAAATCAGGGGTCCGGACCGGAAAATGAGCGACGGAGCAGGCCAATCCGCCCCAGCCGCCCCCAGTTCGGGCGACGCCAGCTTTGACCGTACGGCCGGCGCCCAGCGCTGGGGCGAGGGTGGGCCGGAGCGGGCGAAGTCCCGTTCGCTGAAGCCTCTCATGCGCCTTGCGCCCTACATGGCGCGCCAGCGCACGGTCGCCACGCTGGGCGTTGTCTTCCTGTTCGTTGCCGCGGCGTTGAACCTCGCCCTCACCTTCCCGGTGCAATGGCTGGGCAATAACGCCTTCCAGACCTTCGACCCCGCCATGATCAATGCTGGGTTCATGGCGATGATCGGCATTGCCCTGGCGCTCGGCGTCGCATCGGCCGTCCGCTTCTATTTCTTTTCGCGCTTCGGCGAGCGGCTGGCGGCCGACCTGCGCGGGGATGTCTATGCCAGGCTGATGTCGTTGTCCCCGGCCTACTTCTCGAAGCTGAAGACGGGCGAGGCGGTCTCACGCCTCACCGCCGACGTGACGCTGATCGAGACCTTCTTCGGCTCGACCTTCTCGATGGCGGTGCGCTCGTTCGTCACCTCCATAGGCGCGCTGATCCTGATGTTCGTCACATCTTGGAAGCTGACGCTCATCCTGTTCGTGCTTGCCCCGGTCCTCATTCTGCCAATCCTCGCCATGGGCCGGCGCGTCCGGAAATTGTCGGTCAACGCGCAAGATCGCATCGCGGATGCCGCCTCTGAGGCCACCGAAACCATCGATGCAATCGATCTCGTGCAGGCCTATGGCATGGAGAAGGAACGCGAAGGCCGGTTCCGCGCCGCCATTGAGCTGGCCTTCCAGGCGGCGCTTGCCCGCATAGGCGCGCGCGCCTGGCTCACTGGCATCATCATTGCGCTGATGTTTGCGGGCGTCACCGGCGTCGTCTGGATCGGCGCGCTTGAGGTTCAGTCCGGCG
This sequence comes from Hyphomonadaceae bacterium, assembly GCA_022844345.1. Lineage (GTDB taxonomy): Bacteria > Pseudomonadota > Alphaproteobacteria > Caulobacterales > Hyphomonadaceae > UBA7672. The sequence goes on along the minus strand of JALHLU010000005.1, from coordinate 202,276 downwards.
CGATGAGCGTTGGCTCCTTCATGCAGTTCGTCCTGCTTGCGATGTTCGGGGTTGGCGGTTTTGCGACCGTGGCCGAGGTGATGGGCGACGCCATGCGTGCATCCGGCGCCGCCCAGCGTGCTGTCGATATTCTCGAACAGAAGCCCGACATCGCCGCCCCGCCATCGCCGAAACCCATGCCTGCGCGGATTTCGGGCCATGTGAAGCTCGACAATGTCTCCTTCTCCTATCCCGAGACGGCGGGGCCATCGCTTACGGATGTGTCGTTCGAGGCAAGACCCGGTGAACTTGTTGCCCTCGTTGGTCCCTCCGGCGCGGGCAAGTCCACCGTCTTCCGCATGCTGCTGCGCTTCTTCGATCCGCAGTCGGGGAGCGTCACACTCGATGGCCTCGACCCGCGCGAGGTCGACCCCGGCGAATGGCGCGCACGCTTTGCTTATGTCCCGCAGGAAGCGCCGATCTTCTCGGGCGACGCCGCGGGCAATGTCCGCTTCGGCCGCACAGATGCGACCGAGGACGAAGTCCGCGAGGCGCTGAAGAAAGCCGAAGCCTTCGCCTTCCTCGAAGGGCGGGGCGGGCTGGCCGCCGAAGTCGGGGCCAAGGGTCGCCAGCTTTCCGGCGGCGAACGCCAACGCATTGCCATCGCCCGTGCCCTCGTGCGCGGCGCGCCCGTCATGCTGCTGGATGAAGCCACGTCGGCGCTCGACGCCGCCAACGAGCGGCTGGTGCAGAAGGCGCTGGATCAGGCGTCCCAGGGCCGCACCACCCTGGTCATCGCCCACCGTCTCGCCACCGTGCGCAAGGCCAACCGGATCGTGGTGTTCGATCAGGGCAGCGTAGTGGAGCAGGGCGACCATGAAAGCCTTGTCCGCGCGGGCGGGCTCTATGCCAAGCTGGCGGAGATGCAGTTCACGAGCGCCTGATGAAATTTTCTCGCGGGCGAACGTAGGGCGGGCGCCGCGAGCCCCGTCCTATGGGCCCTGCAGGAAAGGAAAGACCGTGCGCTTCATGATGTTCGTCTGCTCCGACGCCGAGCCCGATCCCCAGGCCGAAAAGCCAGGAGAGATCGAGGCGTGGTGCGACGATGTCGATGGCCGGGGCAAGCGGATCGTCTGGGACAGGCTGAGGCCGGTGACGGATGCAAAGACTGTGCGTGTGCGCGCCGGGCGCAAGCAGATCACTGACGGGCCGTTCGCTGAGAGCAAGGAAGTGATTGTCGGCTTCGATATCCTCGAGTGCGAAAGCATGGATGAGGCGGTCGAGATCGCCGCGCGGCATCCGATGGCGCGCGCCGGCCGGCTGGAGATCCGCGCCTTCTGGCCGTTCGAGGGCTAGACGGCAGGCTTGGCGCCGGGTGCGGCCTGCGCCTTTCTTTCCGGCCACAGCAGCAGGCCGAAGCCGATGAAGATCGCGATGTCGGCGACGTTGAACGACCACGGATTGCGGATGCCAAAGCCCGACATGTTGATGAAGTCGGCCACCGCCCCATAGGTAAAGCGGTCGATCAGGTTGCCGATCGCGCCGCCCGCCGCAATGCCAAGGCCAATTGCCGACAACGGCCGCCGCATCCACAGCGCCGAGGCAATCAGCGCCAGTGAAACCCCGCCAGTGAAGAGGATCAGCAGCACACGGCCCGCTGGATCGTCCGCCGACAGCAGGCCGAAATTGACGCCGGTGTTCCACGCCATCCGGAAATTCAGGAACGGGATGAAGTCGATGGCGCCCACCTCGCGCAGGTGCATCTGCTCAACCACCAGCCATTTGGTGAACTGGTCCGCCGCCACGATGATCAAGAGCGCCAGCAGCGCGCGTTTCGCGTTGTTGAGAACGTTTGCGCGCGACGGAAGCGGAGGGAGCAGGGCCATCGTCCGCAATTAATCGCTCCACGCGATCAGGGCAAGCGCGGCTGACCTGTCTGGCGCTGGAGACATCTGCAGCAACGCGTCCTATAGGGACGCTGAGAGGACACGCATGAACGAAGCCAAAGTGAATCTCGGCCCACTCAACGGCCATAGCGTCGGCCGCATCCTGAAAGAGGCCGTGCGGCGCGCCGCCACCGAAATCCGCGCCCAGCGCCTGACCTTCGAGGCGCACGTGAAGAAGGGCTATGGCGGCTCGATGAACGATGTCTTCACGTCAGCCGACAAGGCGGCGCAGGAAGTCTATCTGCGCACCTTCATGGAGTGCTTCCCCGGCTGTGGCGTCATCGGCGAAGAAGATTCGCTCTCCATTCCCGCCACCGCCCCGGTCACCGCCTATTTCACCGTCGATCCCATCGACGGCACGCGCGCCTTCATCCGCCGCCAAAGCCACGGCATCACAACCATGGTTGCACTGGTGGACCAGGGCGAGGTGATCTCCGCCTATGTCGGCGACATTTCCTCTGATGAAGTGTACGGCTACAGGCCAGGGTCCAAAGCGGTGCACCGGATCACCAATCTCGACTCATTCGAGCCACTGAACCCCGCCGCCGCCGCGTCGGCCAATCTCGACGCAGTGAACGGTCTCCTGCGCGATCCGGTTGACATCTATGGTCCAGAAACGCGCGCGCTGGTGCAGCGCTTCCGCAATTACGAGATCATGGGCTCGTCCATCGGCGCGTGGGCCGCACGGCTTTGGAAAGGCGAGGTGTCTGCGTTGCTGATGCCGCCAGGCTTCGAGACGCCGTGGGATTCAACGCCGGTCATCGGCATATCGAAAATGCTCAACTGCGTCTGGTTGAAGCCGGAAGCGGGGCAGTGGGTGACCTATGAGCCGCCGCTTCCGCTCACGCCCTACCGTCGCCCGCATGACGCCCTGATAGTGCACGCCAGCGGCGTGAAAGACGGCCGGCTCGCGCTGTAGCGATTTCGAAATCAGGCCGGACGCAGCTTCGACGTCGAAGCCGGCTTCCTGATCTTGCCTTCAACCGACTCGCCCAGCTTCTGTGCAATGCTGGTGTTGCCGCATGCGAACGCGCCCTTGCGGGGGTCCTGCTTGTCGAGTCCGACGATCATGCCGCCCGCTTCCTGCAGAAGGACGAAGCCCGCTGCGATATCCCAAGGCGACAAGCCACGTTCCCAGAAGCCGTCGAACCGTCCCGCCGCAACCCACGCAAGATCCAGCGCCGCCGAGCCGAAGCGTCGAACAGCTGCCACTTCCGTCCGTACACGCGCCAGCTCGTCGAGGAACTTCTCGGCGCCATTGACGCCCAGCTGAGGGATACCCGTCGTCACGACGCATTCGGAAAGCTTGCGGCGCGCGCTCACGCGAAGGCGTTTGTTTTCCAGCCAGGCGCCTTGTCCCTCCTCGGCCCAGAACAGCTCGTTGCGCATCGGGTCGAACACCACGCCCGCGCGCAGCTTGCCATCGCGTTCAAGACCGATCGAAATCGCGAAGTGCGGAATGCCGTGAAGGAAGTTCAGCGTTCCATCCAGCGGATCGATGATGAAGCGGTGCGTCTTGTCCGATCCGATGACCTCGCCGCCTTCTTCCAGAAGGAAGCCATAGCCTGGGCGTGTTTTCTCCAAGGCCTTGCGGATGATCTCTTCCGCCTTCTTGTCGGCGGCGGATACGAAGTCGGCCGGTCCCTTGCGCGAGACCTGAAGGTTCTCGACCTCCCCGAAATCACGCACAAGCCTGCGGCCAGCCGCACGCGCGGCATCCATCATCACGCTGACGGTGGGGGAGGGACGGGACATGTCAAACAGCCTTCACTTAGGCGGCTTCCTCTAGCGGGATAGCCTCAAAGCGCAAGCTTTGTTCGCTCTTGAGGGGTGCGGCTTAGGTCGCCAGCTCGTCGAAAACGGCATTGAACCGGCGCACGGCTTCGCCCGGACCCTCGTCCGCACGCCAGACCCCCGCCGAAACCGCAAGGAAATCGGCCCCCGCCTCAACCAGCGGCCGGGCGTTTTCCGCCGTTATCCCACCGATGGCCACGCACGGCAGCTCCATCATCTGCTGCCACCAGGTCAGCAGCTCCAGCTCGGCTTTGGCCTTCGGGTCCTTTGTGCCGGTGGGATAGAACGCGCCAAAGGCGACATATTCCGCCCCCGCTTCCCCGGCCTCCATACCAAGATGCCGGCTGTCATGGCAGGTAACGCCCACGATCGCGTCCTGCCCCATCAACTTTCGCGCCTTGGCATAAGGCATATCGCCCTGGCCGATATGCACGCCATCGGCGCCCAACTCCACGGCCAGGTCGGGCCGGTCATTCACCAGCACGGCGACGCCGCGATCCTGTGCCCGGGGGATGATGTGGCGGCCGAGCTCCAGGATTTGGCTATCGGGCGCGGAAACGCCGTCTCGCGATTTCAGGCGCAGCTGCAGGCTCGCGACGTCGCCCGCATCCAGCGCCTCGTCCAGCGCGCGGGAAAACGCGGCTATGTCCGCGATCTCGGGCGGCGTAATCAGATAAAGGCGGCAGCGACGCAGCGACATGCGCGAGCCGTACGCCTGCACGAGCGGCGGGGCAAGATCGGACCCAAGGCCCGTCGGTCCAAGGCCTACTCGGCGGCGACTTTCGCTGCGGCCGATATTTTCGGCGTCAGCTTTCCGGCGGCGTATTCCTTCGCCATGACGGCCAGAGAGATCGGCTTGATCTTCGCTGCCTGGCCTTCACAGCCGAACTCCTGATAGCGCTGGATGCAGACCTTGCGCATCGCTTCCTTGGCGGGCTTCAGATAGCTGCGCGGGTCGAACTCGCCCGGCTTTTCGGCGAACACTTTGCGGATCGCGCCGGTGATGGCCATGCGGTTGTCGGTGTCGATGTTGATCTTCCGGACGCCGTGCTTGATGCCACGCTGGATCTCTTCAACCGGCACGCCCCACGTTTGAGGCATCTTGCCGCCATACTTGTTGATCTCGTCCTGCAGGTCCTGCGGCACCGACGAGGAGCCGTGCATCACAAGGTGCGTGTTGGGCAGGCGGCGGTGGATTTCCTCGATCACGTTCATGGCGAGAACTGCGCCGTCCGGCTTGCGGCTGAACTTGTAGGCGCCATGCGAGGTGCCCATCGCGATGGCCAGCGCATCAACCTGCGTCGCTTTCACGAAATCGACCGCCTGATCCGGATCGGTCAGCAGCTGAGAATGATCAAGCTTGCCGTCGAAGCCGTGGCCGTCCTCTTTCTCGCCCATGCCGGTTTCCAGCGAGCCGAGCACGCCAAGCTCGCCCTCGACGGAGACGCCGCACGCATGCGCCATCTCAACGACGCGGCGCGTCACGTCCATGTTGTAGGCGTAGTCGGCCGGGGTCTTGCCGTCTTCCTTGAGCGAACCGTCCATCATCACCGAGGTAAAGCCATACTGGATCGCGGTGGCGCATGTGGCGGGGCCGTTTCCGTGGTCCTGGTGCATGCAGATCGGGATGTGCGGATACATCTCCGCGCAGGCGTCGATGATGTGCTTCAGCACGATGTCGTTGGCGTAGGAGCGGGCGCCGCGGGAGGCCTGCATGATGACGGGGGCGTTAACCGCATCCGCCGCTTCCATGATGGCAAGCGCCTGTTCCATGTTGTTGATGTTGAACGCCGGCAGGCCATAGGCATGCTCGGCCGCATGATCCAGAAGCTGCCGAAGCGTGATACGCGCCATCTCATTTCCCCTAAAAGCTGTATTTCGCCTTGTGGCGGCACAGCGAAAATCGGTCAACAGCGACGCAGCAACTGGCAGGCCAGAGAGCCCGAAAACAAGCGTTTTCACGGTGTGGCGCCAGAAATGTCGGAACCAGCCTGTTCCCGTCGTCCTTTGACGGTAAACGGATGAGACAAGAGGACAGCATCCATGCGAAAGGTCATCGTGGGCGTGTTCACCACCCTGGATGGCGTGATGCAGGCCCCCGGCGGGCCGGACGAGGACAGGTCAGGCGGCTTTGAATTCGGCGGCTGGATCATGCCCTACCGGGGCAATGAAACCGGCGATGCGGTGGGCGATCTTTTCGCGAAGCCGTTCGACCTGCTGCTGGGCCGGACGACCTACGACATCTTCGCCGCCTACTGGCCGTGTTTCGAAACAGACCCTGCAGCGCCCAACTACAGCGCGGGCGGCGCGCATATCGCCAACACGTTCAACGCGGCAACCAAGTTCGTCGCCACCCACCACCCCGAAACACTGACGTGGGCGAACTCGCAGGCCATGCGCCAGGACATCGGCGCAGCCGTGCGCGAGCTGAAGAAAACCGACGGCCCCGATCTTGTCGTGCAGGGGTCGACCGAGCTGATCCACATCCTGCTGCGCGAAGACCTCGTCGATCACATGCAGCTGATCATCTACCCGGTTGTATTCGGCAAGGGAAAGCGGCTGTTCGATGCCGGCTCTGCGCCGCGTGCGCTCAAGCTCACGCACACGCAGGTCTCGTCTGACGGCGTGATCGTCGCGAGATATGATAGGGGTGGGGAGATCACAACCGGCTCTTTCGTGGGTCCCGATCCATCGCCGGCAGAGATCGCGCGCCGCAGAAAGATGAGCTGAGCGCTAACCCAGCTTCACGCCCAGCGCTTCGGCCGCAGCCGCAACGAACTTGTTGGTCTGCGAGAAGGCGGCATCCAGCGGTTGTTCGCCCGCCGGATTGCTGATCTTCGCCCAGTTGGCCGCAACATCGTCCACCGTGGTGGCCGCGCCGCCGAGGAACACGGCCGGGGTCTCATAAATGTGGACCACCGAGAAGCAGCCAGCGCCCGCGCCGAGGATCGTCTTCGACGGCGCATCTTCCGACACGAGATAGAGCACGCCCGGCGTCACCAGTTCCGGCTGCATCAGGTTGGCGACCTGCTCGGGGATCAAACCTTCCAGCATGCGCGTCGCAGCCGTGGGGGCCAGCGTGTTGACGCGGATGTTGTTCTTCGCGCCTTCATGGTGAAGCACGTTCATCAGGCCGACCATCGCCGCTTTCGCCGCGCCATAGTTCGACTGGCCGAAGTTTCCATAGATGCCCGAGGCCGACGAGGTCAGCATGATGCGACCATAGTTCTGCTCGCGCATCGTGTCCCACACCGCCTTGGTGCAGTTCGCGGTGCCGAACAGGTGGACGTCCACCACCTTCTTGAAATCGTCCATCGTCATCTTGGAGAACGACTTGTCGCGCAGGATGCCGGCATTGTTGATGAGGATGTCGACCCGGCCCCACTTGGACTTGGCGTCGGCCACCATCGCCTCGACCTGGTCGAGCTTGGTGATGTCCGCGCCGTTCGAGATTGCCTCGCCGCCGCCATCGCGGATTTCCTTGGCCACCGCTTCCGCCGCCGAGGTCGATCCGCCAGAGCCGTCCACCGATCCGCCAAGGTCGTTCACCACCACCTTCGCGCCACGCGCAGCCAGCTGCAAGCAGTGATGCCGCCCCAGGCCATTGCCGCCGCCCGTTACGATAGCGATCTTGCCGTCAAACCGGATTGTCATGTGCGTCCTCGTTCAGTGATCGCGCATCCGATGGCGCACCGGCACGAGGAAGGCAAGTCCCGGCGCCGGGTGAGCGCGCCTTTCGCTTTGTGCGCATTTCTCTTCTGCCGCCGGAGCAGGCTAAGGAACCGAACTGGCGCCAGCGCATTTCTCACCGTCGGCGGGAGTGGCCCCATGAAACTGAAAGTGCGCTCGGATCTGCTGTACGATTTTCCGGCAGGAACGGAAGCGATCATCTCGATCCAGGCTGCCGCCTCGCCGGATCAGCAGATTCTTTCCGAGAACCTTATCATCTCGCCGAACGGACAGTTCGTGCAGGACCTGCCGGACGAACGGGGAGAGCGGCGCTTCCGTGCCGTATTTTCGGGCGAGACACGGATTGTCTATGAGTCGGTCGTCGACAATGGCTCGCGTATTCCCCTTCCATCCGAGGTCCTTCAGCGATCCTGGTGCGATCTTCCGCAGGGCGTGCTGCCGTATCTGACCGCAAGCCGGTACTGCCCGTCAGACAAGTTCTTCGCCTTCGCCAATCGCGAGTTCGGGTGGATCGCAGACGGAGGCGCCCGCGTGCATGCAGTGCTCGACTGGATCCATGCGAATGTCGACTACATCGCCGGCGTCAGCGACTCGGAGACAACCGCCGAGCGCACGTTCGTCGACCGCGCGGGCGTCTGTCGCGATTTCAGCCATCTCGGCATCACGCTCTGCCGGGCGCTCAACATTCCCGCCCGGGCCGTCAGCGCGTATGCCTGGCAGCTTAACCCGCCGGACTTTCATGCGGTGTTCGAAGTCTATCTTGGCGGCGGCTGGTGGGTGGTCGATCCCACGCGTCTCGCGCCGATTGACGGTCTGGTGCGGGTGGGCATCGGGCGTGACGCCGCAGACATCGCGTTCCTGACCACGAATGGTCCTTGCCAATGCCTCGCGCAGTCGGTGACCGCAGAGCTGGCGGTGGAATAGAATTCGTCGCGCGGCTTACGTGACCTAGATCTTCAGCGCCTCAACGCCCGGCAATTCCTTGCCTTCCATCCATTCGAGGAAGGCGCCGCCTGCCGTCGAGATGAAAGTAAGGTCGTCTGCAACGCCTGCATGGTGCATGGCGCTTACAGTGTCGCCGCCGCCAGCGACGGCGACAAGTTCGCCAGCCTTGGCGAGACGCGCGGCTTCTTTCGCGGCTTCCACCGTGCCCTTGTCGAAGGGCGGGATTTCGAACACGCCCAGCGGTCCGTTCCAGATCAGCGTTTTCGAGTTCGCCATCGCGCGCTTCAGACGAGCGACCGTTTCCGGACCGGCATCGAGAATGCGCTCATGCTCATCGATCGATCCCAGCGCGCGCACGCGGGTCGGCACGCCCTTGGCCATCTGCTCGGCGACCACAATGTCGATCGGCAGGAACAGCTTGCAGTTGTTCTGGCCGGCAAGGCGAATGATCTCGCGCGCCGTTTCGGCGAGGTCTTTCTCGCAGTACGAGGCGCCCACATCGTGGCCCTGCGCATAGAGGAAGGTGTTCGCCATGCCGCCGCCAATGGCCAGCTTGTCGAGCCTGGTGACGAGGTTCTTGAGCAGGTCCAGCTTGGTCGAGACTTTCGAGCCCCCCACAATGCCGAGCACTGGCCGCTGCGGATTGCCGAGCGCCGCGTCCAGCGCGGACAGTTCGCGCTCCATCGACAGGCCGGGATAGGCCGGCAGCAGCTTGGCGAGGCCCTCGGTCGAGGCGTGCGCGCGGTGCGCGGCGGAGAAGGCGTCGTTGACATAGATGTCGCCCAGCTTGGCGAGTTCGGCGGCGAAGGCCGGATCGTTCTTCTCTTCGCCCGTATGATAGCGGAGGTTCTCCAGCAGCGCGACATCGCCGGGCTTCATCGCATCGATCACGGCCTTCGCCGTCTCGCCGATGCAGTCATCAGCCCATTTGATCGGCTTGCGGGTAAGGGCGGACAGTGGATCGAGTACAGGCTTCAGGCTCATCTCCGGCACGCGCTTGCCCTTGGGCCGATCGAAGTGCGCCAGCAGGACGACCTTTGCGCCGGCTTTCGACAGGAGGTCGATGGTGGGCAGCGCGGAGCGCAGGCGGGTGTCGTCCTGCACCTGGCCGTTTTCCATCGGTACGTTGAAATCGACGCGCACCAGCGCCGTCTTGCCCTTGAGGTCTGCGCCCTGAAGCGTGCGGAAGGTCATGCGTTTCGAGTCCCGGATGGTTAAGGCTGGAAATCTACCAGAGAGAAGAATCCTCGCCAACGCTTGCAGGCTTCAGGCCGCTGCGGCGGCAGCCGCCCTAGCTGATCGGATCGCCCCACGGGTGAGGCAGGTCCTTCACATTCTTCAGCAGCTCGAAGCCGATCCGTCGGGGCTCGTCCTTCGTCTTGGGCACGGCCACCAGCAGCACGCTCACCTGGCTGTAGTGCTGCAGCAGCTCGAACCGTCGGCCGTCCTGATACTGGCCCATGAACACGATCATGTCCGGGCCCCAGCTGGCTACGTTCGAGATGTGCAGCGGCTCATTCGTCGGCCCGCCAACGAAGCGGCCGCCAAGCTCATGGTCTGCGCCCAGGTGCTTCTCGAACTCGATGATCTGGTGAACCAGCCGCTGGTGCATCCAGCTGGCCGGGTCCGGCGGCCCGCGTGCGGGAACCTGCGCTGCGGGCATATCGTCGGCGTCAACAACCTCGCCCTTCACATGGTAGGGCGGGGATGCGGTCGCATGAACGGCGACGCCTTCATCGGCAGGCGTTTCGGGTTTCGTGGCGGTCTTGGCGGTCGGTTCATTCATCGCCGGACCTTGGGTCATCCATCAGCGCTCCGTCAACCGCAGCCGCTGAAATGAAAACGCCCCCGGCGCACGGCCGGAGGCGTTCCCAATTTCATGGGGTCGATGGAACTAGATCAGCTTCGCCCAGGCGACAGCCGTGTCGCTCATGCGGGTCGAGAAGCCCCACTCATTGTCGTACCAGGAGAGCACCGACACGAACGTTCCATCCATCACCTTGGTCTGGTCGGTGTGGAAGATCGACGAGTGCGGGTTGTGGTTGAAGTCGGACGAAACCAGCTTCTCGTCGGTGAAGCCGAGAATGCCTTTCAGCTTGCCATTGGCGGCCGTGCGGATGAGATCGTTGATCTCCTTGGCGGTCGTTTCGCGCTTGGCGATGAACTTGAAGTCCACCAGCGAGACGTTCGGTGTCGGCACGCGCACCGAGATGCCGTCCAGCTTGCCGTTGAGGTCCGGCATCACGAGGCCGACGGCTTTCGCCGCGCCCGTTGAGGTCGGGATCATCGACAGCGCAGCCGCGCGGCCGCGATAGAGATCCTTGTGCATCGTATCCAGCGTCGGCTGGTCGCCGGTGTAGGAGTGGATGGTCGTCATCATGCCCTTCTCGATGCCGATGGCTTCGTGAAGGACGCTGACCACCGGCACGAGGCAGTTCGTGGTGCACGAGGCGTTCGAGACGATCATGTGCTCTTTCGTGAGCTTCTGATGGTTCACGCCGTAGACGACCGTGAGGTCGGAGTTCTCGCCCGGTGCCGATATCAGCACGCGCTTGGCGCCGGCCTGAAGGTGGAGGGCGGCTTTGTCTTTCGCGGTGAAGATGCCGGTGCACTCGAACGCGATGTCGACGTTCATGTCCTTGTGCGGCAGCTGGGCCGGATCCTTGATCGCGGTGACCTTGAACTTCTGGTTGCCGACGGAGACCATGTCACCCTCGACCTTCACGTCCATGTTCAGCGGCCCGTGGACCGAGTCGTACTTCAGCAGGTGGACGTTGGTTTCCACCGGGCCGAGGTCGTTCACTGCGACGACTTCAATGTCCGTGCGCTTGTGTTCCAGAATGGAACGGAGAACCAGACGACCGATCCGGCCAAACCCGTTGATCGCGACACGCACAGCCATTGCGAAAACCTTCTGACGTTAAATGCGGCAAGACGGGTGCAAGAAGGATGCACGCCCGCCAGCCGCTCACCTGCGGCGGTATGGCGGCCTAATAGCTGATTTTTGGTGTGAAGCGAGGGGCAAGCGCGGTGAAAATCACGCAATTCCCTGCAGCACTTCGTGAGCGGCCGGAAACGGGCCGTTACACCAGCGCTTTCGCCGCCTCGACCACGGCCTCGGCCGTAATCCCGAAATGCTTGAAAAGCGTCTTGGCCGGGGCGGAGGCGCCGAAGCCGGTCATGCCCACAAAGCCGCCTTCGGGCCCGATCCAGCGGTCCCAGCCGTCGCGCACGCCAGCTTCCACCGCCACCTTGGGCAGTTTCTTGCCCAGCGTTTCCGAGCGGTACTTTTCCGGCTGCGCCGCGAACAGTTCGAAGCAGGGCATGGAAACGACGCGCGCGCCAATGCCTTCGGCCTCCAGCGTTTTCTGCGCCGCCAGCGCCAGTTCGACCTCGGAGCCCGTGGCGATCAGCACGACCTTTTCCTTCGCCGTGGCGGGGGAGAGCACATAGCCGCCCTTCGCGGTGAGGTTCTCGTCGGTGTGGACTTTACGCGCCGGGGCCACGTTCTGCCGCGTCGCCGCGATCAGCGAGGGCCCCGTCGTGGTGTTGAGCATGATCTCCCAGGCTTCCGCCGCTTCAACGCCGTCCGCCGGGCGGAAGACGTTGAGGTTCGGGATCATGCGCAGGGAGGCGACATGCTCCACCGGCTGGTGGGTCGGACCATCTTCGCCCACGCCAATCGAGTCATGCGTCATCACGTGGATCACGCGCTGGCCCATCAGCGCGCCGAGACGGATGGCCGGCCGCGAGTAATCCGAGAACACCAGGAACGTGCCCGAGAACGGGATCACGCCGCCATGCAGCGCCATGCCATTCATCGCAGCCGCCATCGCATGCTCGCGAATGCCCCAGTGCACGAACCGGCCGCCATAGTTCTCCGGCGTGAACGGCGCTTTCGCGGATGCAGTGCGCGTGTTGTTGGAGCCTGTGAGGTCGGCCGATCCGCCAATCATTTCCGGAACCAGCTGCGTCAACACTTCCAGCGCCGCGCCAGACCATTTGCGCGTTGCGTCCGATTTCTGGCCTTCAACCACGGATTTCTTGTGCGCGTTGATCGCAGCGCGAACGCCTTCAGGCAGCTTGCCCGACAGTGTCGTCTCAAACGCCGCGCGCTTGTCGGATGCGCCCAGACGCTTCAGCCAGGCTTCGCGATGGCGCGCGCCCTGCTTGCCGATCTTGCGCCACGCCGCGAGGATTTCGTCCGGGATCACGAACGGCTCGTGCGGCCAGTCCAGCGACTTGCGGATGCCCGCAATCTCTTCTGCGCCATAGGGGCCGCCATGCGCCGGGCCGGTCCCGGCCAGTTTCGGCGCGCCAAAGCCGATGATGGTCTTGCACGCGATCAGGCTCGGCCTGTCGGCGGTCTGCGCCGCCAGCAGCGCGCCGCGCACTGCGTCCATGTTGTGGCCATCGACGCGCGCCACATTCCAGCCCGAAGCCTTGAAGCGTTTCACCTGGTCGGTGTCGTCAGACAGCGAGGTCGATCCGTCGATGGTCACGGCGTTATCGTCGAACAAGACGATCAGGTTCTTGAGCCGCAGATGGCCTGCCAGCGTGATCGCCTCCTGGCTGATGCCCTCCATGAGGCATCCATCGCCTGCGATCACATAGGTCTTGTGGTCGACCAGATCGTCGCCGAAGCGCGCATTGAGGTGCCGCTCGGCCATCGCCATACCAACCGCATTGGCGAGGCCCTGGCCCAGCGGACCCGTGGTCGTCTCGACGCCCGGCGTATGGCCGAACTCCGGATGGCCCGGCGTCTTTGATCCCAGCTGGCGGAAATTCCGGATCTCGTCGAGCGTGACCTCTGGATACCCCGTCAGGTAAAGCAGGGAGTAGAGCAGCATCGAGCCATGGCCTGCCGACAGCACCAGCCTGTCGCGGTCCGGCCAGTCCGGCGCCGAGGCGTCGAATTTGAGGAATTCCTGGTAGAGCAGGGTCGCGACGTCCGCAAAGCCCAGCGGCAGGCCGCAATGCCCGCTCTGGGCCTTCTCCACTGCATCCATGCTGAGCGCGCGGATCGCATTGGCGAGCGGAAGGTTGGTAGCCATCGGGCGCCTCCGGGGGATTTTGCCGCTGGTTAACGGCAATGCGGGCTGCATCAAAGGGGTTTCACTGCCGCATGCCGCCATTGCGCGGGTTGCTCACAGGCATCACATTGCGGCAACAGGACCGTGGGATGACGACAGAACCTGAAAACAAGGCAGAGATGGACGACGCCCTGCAACAGCTGGAGGCGGCGATCGACCGGCTGGAAGGCCGGCTCGATGGCCTGTTTTCGCGCCTGGAAGGCCAGCGCAACCAGATGCGCGAGGCCGAGGCCCTGCGCCTCGACCGCGCTCGCCTGGCAAGCGATCTGGATGCGGCCAAGGCGCGGGAACGCGAGCTCCAGAAACTGGCTGACGAGGCGTCCGAGGCCCTTGGCGCTGCAATTTCAGAGGTCCGCGAGGCGTTGGGGAAGGTCTGACGGGACATCCGGCATCCCGGCCGGTGTTGCCGCCGTGCTGCGGCGTTCCGTTGCTGATGGCGCACACTGGCGCATGACCGGGCAGACGCGTTAGACTGTCCGGATTGGGGACGGCGGAAGAGGCAGACGGCGTCGTGGCCAAGGCTGAAATCACCATCGGCGGTAAGCGGTATGCGCTGAGCTGCGCACCCGGCCAGGAAGCGCGCCTGGAAGAGCTTGGCGCGCGCTTTGACCAGCGCGTGATGGAACTCACCGAGGCGCTGGGCGACCTGGGGGCGGAACGGCTCTTTCTCGCGGCAGGCATTTCCATCCTCGACGAGCTTGATGCGCAGGCCGTCGGCGCGGGCGCCAAGGCGCTGGATGATCGCATCCGCAGTCTCGAAAACCGGGCCGCCACCCTTCTCACCGACGCCGCCGCGCGCATCGAGATGCTTTCCCGCCGCGTCGACGAAGCGAGCTGAACGGGTCGCGTCAGCTCCGGGGACGCAGCCGCGTCACATGGCCCATCTTCCGGCCGTTCGCCGCATGGCGTTTGCCGTAAAGATGCAGCTTTGCGCCTTCGGCCAGATAGCTCTCCCAGCCCAGCACATCCTCGCCCAGCAGGTTGATCATCTCGCCATCTGAATGGCGCGTGGGATCGCCCAGCGGCCAGCCGCACACGGCGCGGATATGCTGTTCGAACTGGCCGGTCCTGCAGGCGTCCTGTGTCCAGTGTCCCGAGTTATGCACGCGGGGCGCAAACTCGTTGGCCAGCAGCTTGCCATCCCTTGTGAGGAACAGTTCGAGCGCCAGCACGCCGACATAATCCAGCGCCTCGGCAAGCCGCTTGGTCAGCCGCACGGCTTCATCGAGCACGCCCTGCGGCGCAGAGGAAGGGAATACCGAGCGCCGCAGGATGCCGCCCGAATGATCATTCTCCGGCGGATCAAACGCCACGAACGCGCCATCGCTTCCGCGCGCTGCGATGACCGAGATCTCGCGATCATGCTCGATCCACGCTTCCACCAGCGAGGGCCCGGCGCCGACATCGGCCCATGCATTCGCCGGCGCCTTGCCCTTGAGCCGCACCTGGCCCTTGCCGTCATAGCCGGAGAAGCGCGACTTCAGCACGCCATTGCCGCCAAGGCTGTCCAGCGCCTTCTGGATATCGTCGGGCTCATCGACGCGCGCGAACGGCGCCGGCTCGATGCCGATCTCGCGGAGGAACATCTTCTCTGCGAGGCGATCCTGCGTGCGCTCAAGCGTGCGCCCGTTCGGCCGCATCGGTTTGCCTGCCGCTTCGATCAGGTCGGCGGCCGCAACCGGCACGTTCTCGAATTCCAGTGTCGCCGCCACGATGCTCGCGGCGAATTCCTTCAGGGCGGCCGTGTCGTTCCAGTCCGCTACCCACGCCCGCTTCGCGACCCGCGCGGCGGGGCTGTCGGCTTCCGGTGTGAAGATGTGGACGTCGAGTCCAAGGTCGGCCGCCGCCATAGCCAGCATGCGGCCCAGCTGTCCGCCGCCCAGAATGCCGATGGCGTCGCCCGGCCGGGCGATCGGGCCGGATGTCATTTGTCGTCTTCCACCGTCTCGGCGACTGAATCCGTCTGCGCCTTGCGCCATGCGTTGAGCCGCTTCAGCAGCGCCTCGTCATTGCCGGCGAGGATCGACGCCGCGAGGATGCCGGCGTTCGCCGCGCCCGCCTCGCCGATTGCCAGCGTCCCCACGGGCACACCCTTGGGCATCTGTACGATGGAGAGCAGGCTATCGAGGCCGTTCAGCGTCGAGGATTTCACCGGCACGCCCAGAACGGGCAGGGTAGTCATCGAGGCGATCATCCCTGGCAGATGCGCCGCGCCGCCCGCTCCAGCGATGATCACCTTGATCCCCCGGCCGCGCGCGGATTTGGCGTATTCCACCAGCCTGTCGGGCGTCCTGTGGGCCGAAACCACCTTGGCTTCGAACGAGACGCCCAGTTCCGTGAGGACATCCGCAGCTTTTTGAAGGGTCGGCCAGTCAGACCGGCTGCCCATCACAATGCCCACAAGAGGGGTCTTTACCGCCGCGTTCATGAGGCTCTCCGGCCCGCGAAAGGGGCCTTCTATAAGCATACATGGCTTTTTCGCAACGGGCGGCCGGAACTCGGTTAATCAGCTGCTAACGGGCTTGAGCTGAAATAGGCCGAGGAGTTCCGCGCACGACATGAAGTTCTTCTCCATCTTCGCCCCGCGAAGCCGCCAGGCTGACGTCGCCCCGGTCGAAAAGCCGGTCGACCTTGCCCTGCGCGTTGCTGGCATCTTCGGTGTGCCCGAAGGCCACCTCACGCCCCAGGTGCGTACTGCGTTCAACGTCATGATCGGCGAGATCGACTCGCTGCGCCTCGACGTCGAGGAACTGAAGCTCTCGCTGGCGGAAGCCGAAGCCTCCGCCGACCACGATCCGCTGGCCCCGGTCTACAACCGCCGCGCTTTCGTGCGCGAAGCCTCGCGCGTCATCGCCATGGTCAAGCGCCACGAGATCGAAGCGAGCCTCGTCTATTTCGACCTCAACAACTTCAAGGCGATCAATGACAGCCATGGCCATCCGGCGGGCGACGCTGTTATCCGCGCCATCGGCGAAGTGTTGGTGCGCCAGACGCGCGAGACCGACGTGGTCGGCCGCATCGGCGGGGACGAGTTCGCTGTCCTGCTCACGCACATCGGGCATGAAGCCGCCGCTGCGAAGGCAGAGACGCTAATTGCTGCGCTCTCGACCGAGAAAGTGCTGCACGAAGGTGTGCCGCACTATGTCTCGGCCGCCTACGGCATCGCGCACATTGATCTGGATGACACCGCCGAGGGCGCGCTCGCCCGCGCCGACGAGGCGATGTATGCGGACAAGGCCCTCTACCGCCGCGCCGCCGCGCAGGCCTGAGCTCTCTGAACGATCCTATTGATCGCGGAAGCGCCCATATCCGCCATACCCGCGGCCGCCGCCCCAGACCTGTTCGCCGATGGTGCAGTCGACCTTCTCGGTCGGCAGCTTGAGCTGAGCGCGATAAAAGCCGCCCTCGACCGGCGCGGGCGCTTCAGCAAACTGTATCGGCGCCATGCCGGGCTCGATCTCGATGGAGGCGATCTCCATCACCAGCTTCTTGCGGATCGTCGCCGGCAGATGGCGCAGGTCGAACACAGGCGCGATGAACGCGCCCACGCCGCCGATCACGCACTGCTTGTAGTAGCGGTCGAGGTGATCGATGTCGTAGAATTCCTTCGGCTTGTTCAGCATGATCGGCAGGCCGTTGATGATGATGCCGTTCTTCACCAGTTCGTCGCGCACCGGCTCCACCAGCATGCCGGCATTGTTGGCGCCATCACCGGACACGTCGATCACCTGCCGGTGCGAGGCGATGTTGTTGCCGCGGATATATTCCTGCGCCGCCAGCAGCGCGGTGGAGATGGATGTGCGCTGCTCGCCATAGATCGGCTCCTTCTCGAGCCGGTCGGCGAAGGCGTGGGCGGAGTCCTCGCTGTCGATGATCGTCCACGGGATGGTGGGAATGGGATCGAAATCCCCGGCCCACTCCATGTACATCACCGCGATTTTGCCCTCCGGCCCGCCCATCAGCGCATTGATCACGTCGGGATGGCGGAACGCGTCGATATAGCCCTGCCGCTGGATGGAGTGTTCGTCGTAGTCCATCGACTGCGAGATATCGACCGCCAGCATGAGCTCCAGGTCAACCCGTTGCAGCGCCCCCTGCTGGGCCCCGACCGGCATCGCCAGCCCGGCCAGCCCTGCAATGGCGAGCGCAGCGGCCGCGCGCAGTCGAGACAGGATATTCATGCACCGCTCCGCGGCTCGTGTAGGAAGGCAGCTTGCAGGCCAACCCCGGCGCAGGCAAGCGGCGTAATATCACGAACTCACGACCTCGCCGGCGGCGCCTATCCCAGCGAGAAGTCGACCAGCGCCTGGGCGTGCAGTTCCAGCGTGTCATAGCCGGGCACGCCGACCTCGGTCGGCGGGAAAAGCATGCCGATCTCGGTGCAACCGAAGATGACGCTGTCGGCTTCCCGGGCGAAGGATCTCGTGATCATCGCGCGCACGGTCTCGCACGCTTCGTCCGTCACAATGCCCCTGATCAGCTGATCATAGATAATGGCGTGCAGCGCATCGCGGTCATCCTGGTCCGGCGTGATCGCGCCGATGCCCTTGCGCTCGAGATGCTGGATCAGGAACGGGTCTTCCATCGTGTAGCGCGTGCCCAGAAGCAGCGGCCGCGAGCGCGCATCGCGCCTCAGCTCGGCGGCCAGCGAGTCGCCGATGTGGATCAGCGGCAGGCGAACGGACGCCATCACCTGCTGGGCGACCTTGTGCATGGTGTTGGCGCCGATGGCGATCACGTCCGCCCCGGCGCGCTCCAGCGATTGCGCAGCATCTGCGAGAACCGCTCCGGCCTCGCGCCATTGCCCCTCCGACTGCATCTTTGCGATGGGGGCGAAGTCGAGTGAGTTGAGGATGATCTTGGCAGAGCTGGCGCCCCCGCGCCGCTCGGCCACCATCTGGTTGATGCGGTCATAGTAGTTCCGGCTCGACTGCCAGCTCATTCCGCCGATCAGGCCGATTGTGCGCATGGTGTACTCCGCATTCCCTCAGCGCGTTAGCATCGCGTGAGGGGCGGGTACAGGCTCAGGCGATCTTGATGACGTCCACGGCGACCTTCATTGTCGAGGTGGCGCCGGAGCCGGAATACGCCCCGGATATCGGGGTCAGCTCGGTCCCGCTGGCGGCGGAGGCGACGGGGGTCAGGTCGCCATCATCGATCAGGCCATTGGTTGCGTCGAGTTCGATCCAGCCCAGCGCCGGCAGATAGACCTCCGCCCAGGCATGCGGCGAGGAAGATCCCGGCGCAGCATTTGGCGTGAACACATAGCCCGTCACGAACCGCGCCGCGCAGCCTATACTGCGCGCAGCCGCGATCATCAGCTCTGCAAAATCGCGACAGGTGCCCGAGTGGAGGCCAAGCGTTTCCGCTGGGCTCTGCAGTCCCGGTTCGAAGCGCATGCGGTAGTCGAACTCGTGGCGGATCCGGGCGGCGCATTCCAGCAGGCGATCATAAGTGCCCTTGGGCGCCTGCGGGCCTTTTCTGATCCAGGCCGACACGGCCTCGAACGTATCCGGCGGCATCTGGATGAATGGCGCCAGGATATGGCCCTCCAGCGGGGAATAGTGCGCCACGCCCATCTCGATCAGGAGGCGGCGCTGCTGCTCCGAGCGAGGGAAAGTCTCGACATCGATCTCGCTGACGACCTGCAGCTGGCGCGCCTGCCCGGTGAATCGGGCGCTGGCGACCGAGTTTCCGTACATGTCGTTCCGCCAGACCACTTCGGCCGGTGGCGACAGGGTGAGGTTGGAGGCGCCAAGCTTCAGCCGGTGATCGCCCCGGGGGCGGAGATAGAGCTGGTGCGGCGCGAGGCTGACCGGCGAGGAATAGGCATAGATCGTTTCATGACGGATCCGGAAAGCGGGCATGGTGGCGGCCTGGGAGTGTTTGGATCGGGGGAGGAAGCAATCTTATAACGATTGGCGGCGTCCGCAGGTTCCACGGCGACAAAGCCTATCATCAAAGCCGGAATTTTGTTGGACTAGGGGTTCTCCCGACTGTCCAGACGTCTTGAAACGGGCCTCTATTGCCTGTTGGGATTGGGGGAATGCATATGGCACGCGTGGTATTGATCGGTGTCGCTTCATTGATAGTGAGCGGCTGCAACGCAAACTACCACTCAATCTACAGACCGACGAAGCTGGATGTCGACGGCTCGCAACTCATCGACGCCAAGCAGCGCGCGATTGTCGTCTGGCCGTCAACCACGACGACAACCACGACGCGGTATTATCCGGGTGAGACCACAACGGAAGTGACGGGCAGCAGCTCTGGAGTTCGCGACGTGGATGGTAACGTCACACCATCGACCATCACGACCCGGAACAGTGCGCAGTCACCATCCGAGACACTTGAAGAGAGCCACTCTACGGCAATATCCGTATGCGCCGAACCGAGCCCAGATGCTTTTACGGTTCTTGCTGCCTCCGGCGAGCTTGGCGTTTCGAATCCCGCAGGCGTTTCAGTTGCGGGGTCAATGGCTTCAGCGGAAAGTGGTGCGTCACTGTCGCGACGGACCACGACGATCCTTGCCCAGCGTGACGCGTATTACCGGTTGTGCGAAGCGCGCGCCAACGGGTGGATTGACGACATCGACCTGATGGTTGGCCAGCGGAACAATCAATTGTCGCTCGTCGGCATGTTGGCTATCGAACAGCTGACGGGCGCAGTGGCTGCGCCGACGGTCGCTATTGGTGGATCTGCCAACGCGGTGTCTGCCAGCGCAGTCCAGGCAATCGCTGCTGCGCGTACCGCGGAAGTCCTTCGCAACGCCGACCTCAAGAAGCAGCTTGAGACGGCAAAGACAGATCGGGACACGAAACAGACCGCATTGAACAATCACAAGCTTCCCGATGGCGCTGATACGGCGGCCCAGCAAGCGTATGCGACCCGGAAAGCTCAGCTCGAATCCGACCTGCAGGCCGCACAGAAAAAAGTGGATGCCATGACGATCGAAGTGGAAACCAGCGACAAGGTGCTAGCCTACTACAACAAGGCGCTCGAAACTGCAGCCGCGACTGGGTCATCGGCAGCTTCTGCGCCAGCCCTTATCGTTGCACCGCCAGACCCAAAGGCGCAGGAAGCAGCCGCTGAGGCTGTGGTTGAGATCGTCAGGATAATGAATTCGAATGACATGGGCCCAACGATCTGCCTGCGTTACCTGAGGGATCGCGTTGGCTTTGCGGGGAGCGATGGCACGGGTTGCTCATCAATCCTGCAGCATTATGCGGACGGCCTTGAGGCCCGGGTCGGTGCACTTTCAGCGGATACCGAGCTTCAGACTGCGCTCGTTGACATACTGACGGAGATTGAAGACCCCGGCGATCCCGACGTCTATGGCAAGCAGGTCAAGCCGATTCTCGACCTTCTCCGTGCCCTGAAAAATGAGGACTCTGCCTCGGGGGCTGACATCAAGCGTGACGACCCCGATGGGCCGAGAATAAACGTCCCGCCTGCCTAGGGCGAGATCCTCTTGAGGTGCCGGCTCGCTGGATCCATTCTTGACCTTTTCCACAGGCGGGGGTAGGCAGCCCGTCTTTCCGCGCAGATTCCATCTGTGCTTTCTCCAGCACGCCCCCCTTTCCCTTTTTTCAGGGTCTGCGGACGAGGCTGGCGAGGTCCCCCGCCCGGCGCGTTGCGCTCAGCGGGGTGTTCGGCGTTTTGGCGTTTGGACGCGGAAGCAAGTCTACCCATGTCGGATGGTCCGGCAGATGAGGGAACCGCGATGTTCGACGCGCTGACAGACAGGCTTGGCAAGGTCTTCGACGGCCTCACCGGCCGCGGCGTCCTGTCCGAGAAGGACGTCAACGAGGCCCTGCGCGAGATCCGCGTGGCGCTTCTCGAAGCCGACGTCGCCTTGCCCGTCGTCAAGAAATTCATTGATGACGTTCGCCCGCTGGCCATCGGCGAGAACGTCATCAAGTCGATCAAGCCGGGCCAGCTGGTCGTCAAGATCGTCCACGACGCCCTGGTTGAGACGCTCGGCGGGGACGAGGAGCCCGCGCCGCTGAAGATCGACTCGCCGCCCGCTGTCATCATGATGGCCGGCCTGCAGGGTTCGGGCAAAACCACCACCACCGGCAAGCTGGCCAAGCGCCTGAAAGAGCAGGACCGCAAGAAGGTTCTTGTCGCCTCGCTCGACACGCGCCGCCCCGCTGCGATGGAACAGCTGACGATCCTTGCCGGGCAGGCTGGCGTTGACGCGCTGCCGATCGTGCAGGGACAGCTCCCCGCCGACATCGCCCGCCGCGCCATGCAGGCTGCCAAGTTCGGCGGCTATGACGTTCTTATGCTCGACACGGCGGGCCGCACCACGCTCGACGAGCAGATGATGAACGAGGCGGCCGAGATCGCCTCTATCGCCAACCCGTCCGAAACGCTCCTCGTTGCCGACGCCCTCACGGGCCAGGACGCGGTCGAGACCGCCAAGCGCTTCCACGAGCGCCTGCCGCTCACCGGCCTTGTCCTTACCCGCATGGACGGCGACGGCCGTGGCGGCGCGGCGCTGTCGATGCGTTCGGTCACCGGCCTGCCGATCCGCTTCATCGGCATGGGCGAGAAGCTCGAGGGCCTCGACGTGTTCGACGCCCGCCGTATAGCGGGCCGCATCCTCGGGCAGGGCGACCTTGTCTCGCTGGTGGAGAAGGCCAAGGCCGAGATTGACCAGGCCGAAGCCGAGCGTGTCGCCAAGAAGATGCAGAAGGGTCTGTTCGACCTGGAAGATCTCGCCGGCCAGCTGCGTCAGATGCAGCGCATGGGCGGACTTGGCGGCCTGATGGACCTGATGCCCGGCGTGAAGAACGCCAAGGCGCAGATGGCGGCCTCCGGCGTTGACGACAAGATGCTCAAGCGCCAGGAAGCGATCATCATGTCGATGACGCCGAAGGAGCGGAAAAAGCCCGAACTCCTGCAGGCCTCGCGCAAGCGCCGCATCGCGGCGGGCGCCGGCGTCGATGTGGCCGAGGTCAACAAGGTGCTGAAGATGCACCGGAACATGGCCGACATGATGAAGAAGATCGGCAAGGGCGGCATGAAAGGCCTTGCTGGCATGCTCGGCAATATGGGCGGCCCTGGCGGCATGGGCGGCGGAGGCGGTGCGCCGCCGGTCAGCCAGGCCCAGCTCAACGCGCTCAAGAACCTCGGCGGCGGCCCCGGCGCGCCGAAACTGCCGGGGCTCGGCGGCGGTCTACCCGGTCTGAGCGGGGACAAGAAGAAATGACTCTCGACCCCACCGCCGAACTCGCCCGTCTGCGCGCGTCCATCGACAACATCGATGCGGCTGTCGTCCACATGCTGGCCGAACGTTTCAAGGCGACCAAGGCCGTGGGCGAGCTCAAGGCCGCACACGCCATGCCGCCCGCAGACAAGTCACGCGAAGCCCAACAGATTGATCGGCTGCGCCAGCTCGCGAAGGCCGCCGATCTCGATCCGGACTTCGCCGAGAAGTTCCTCAACTTCATCGTGACGGAAGTCATCCGCCATCATGAGAAACTGCAGGGGAAGGGCTGACGCCCGACCCGCCAACACCAACCCCAATCGAAACTGAAAGAAGAGAGTAGACCATGTCCCTGAAAATCCGTCTGGCCCGCGGCGGCTCCACCCACCGCCCGTACTACAACGTCGTCGTCGCCGACTCGCGTTCGGCCCGCGATGGCCGCTTCATCGAGAAGATCGGCGCCTACAACCCGCTGCTCGGCAAGGACGACGAGAAGCGCTTCATCGTCGACGTCGAAAAGGCCAAGGCCTGGATCGCCAAAGGCGCCCAGCCGACCGACCGCGTCGCCCGCAACCTCGCCAAGGCCGGCGTCGGCAAATGGGAAAACAGCAACAACCCGAAAGCTGCCGAGCCGGGCGAGAAAGCCAAGGAGCGCGCGAAAGAGCGCGCCGAGCGCGAAGAAGCCCGCCGCGCTGCGGCCGAAGCTCCCGCTGAAGAAGCCGCTGCGGAATAGTGTCCGCCGTATCGGTCCGCGCTGCAGGCGAGGGGGACGAGGATTTCATCCTCGCCCTCAACGCCGCCTGCACGCCGGCCGTAGGCGACATGACGCGCGAGAAATACCGGCTGCTCGTCGGCTGGTCCTATCGTGTGCTGATTGCAGAAGCCGGCGGAGCTCCCGCCGGCTTCATGATTCTGCTCCGCCCCGGCTCGGCCTATCCAAGCGACAATTACGGCTGGTTCGAGGGGCAGTTCGGACAGCATCTCTATGTCGACCGCATCGCCGTGTCGGATGCAGCGCGCGGCATGGGCGTCGGGCGCGCCCTGTATGAAGAAGCCCTGCGCCTCGCCGCCGAGCTGGGGGAAGAGCGCGTGACGGCCGAGGTCAACGAAGATCCGCCCAATCCCGAAAGCATGGCGTTTCACGAGCGGCTGGGTTTTCGCCGCCTCGTCTCGCGCATGTCGGGTTCCGGCAAGGTCGTGGCGATGCTGGAGCGGCCGCTGTGACTGATCAGGGCAAGCTGATCGTCGTCGCCCAGATCATGGGCGCGTTTGGCGTCAAGGGTGAGGCGCGCGTCCGCTCGTTCACGGACGACCCGAAAGCCGCCTTCACCTATGGGCCGCTGGTCGATGCGAACGGGCGTGTCGTGCTGACGCCGGTGAAAAGCCGGCCCCTGAACGAAGGGTTCGGCGTCACCACCGCCGAGAAGAAACAGCGCGAGGAATGGGAAGCCATGCGCGGCACGCTGCTGCACGCTTTGCGCGAGGCGCTGCCCGAGCCCGCGGATGAAGAGGGCGAGGTCTATGTCGCCGATCTGATCGGCGCCTCGGTGGTTCATGTCGATGGCCGCGTGCTGGGCGTCGTGAAGGCGGTGCACGATTTCGGCGCCGGAGACCTCGTGGAGGTGCAGCCGCCCTCGGGCCAGACTTACTTCCTGCCATTCACCGAAGACGTGTTCATCGAACTGGACATGGACAACCGCCTCCTCCGCGTCGACCCCGATCCCGCCCTACTTCCGGAAGGCATGACGGCCCGCCGTGAGGACGATCCGGAACAAGCCAGCTAGCCGCAATCACCGGACGGGCTGATAAGCTGGAAATAGAGCGTCGCCGCCTTGTCCTCGGACCCGACCAGATTGCGCCGGATGGCGCCGCGCGCGCCTCTGTCGCGCAGGGTGACATCCAGCTGTTCTGCGAGATAGGTTGATAGCTCTTCCGGCATGATCGCGATGTTGCGGCCCTCGTTGAACGAGGTGTCGCGCCACACGATAAGACAGGCGCTGCGGGTGCGCCGCGCGGGATAGGCATCGGGCGGGGCGGATGCGTCGATCACGCGGGCGCGCGGGAAAGCAGCGCGCAGGTTTCCGGTCAGATGGATATCGGCGCCAACGATCGTGCCCTCGGTGAATTCGGCCTGTTTCAGCGCTACGGCCCAGTCCGAGATCGGGGCATAGGGGCGGCAGCCGCCCTCCCGGCAGGAGGTGATCTCCAGCTGGGCCTCGGCGAACCGTCCGCCAATGACTAGGCAGATGAACGCGATGACGAGGGCGCCAAAGGCGCGAATCGCCACCGGGAAGTCGCCGGCGCGCTTCACATGCGCGAACAGCCAGACCGGCAGGGCGAACAGCACCGGCATCATCCAGTGCGGCTTGTAGGCCTGCACACCCAGCACGACGCTGACCATATAGATTATGGCCGCGAACATGGCAGCGCGCGTGAACAGGCGCCGCCAGGCCAATTCGTGCGGCTCCTCGTCCGTGTTGCGACGGGGGAATAGCGGGTAGATCACCGGCAGCCACAGCGTCCAGAACAGCATCATCCAGAAAAGCAGCAGCGGCAGGCTGAATTCCAGCAGCGCTCGACCCAGCTGAGCGGCGGCGTTGCCGGCGCGCTCGATCCAGCCCGAGTCGATCTCCCAGGAAGCGGCATAATCTCGCGCCGCATCGCCGACCGAGCCGATATGGGTGACGACCCACGCGGCATAGGGTGAATATATCAGCGCCGCGACCAGTACAGCCGTCAGCAGGCGGCCGAGGCTCATTGCATCGCGGAAGAAAGGGGAGAGGGCGACGCCGAGCAGGATCGCCGCCGGGAAGGTCGCGAACAGGTGGTGCGTCAGCAGGCCAAGACCGAGGGCGACTCCGAGATAGGCCCAGTCACGCCGCCGGCGCCACGTCAGGATGCGGGTGATGGCGTGGAAGCAGATGGCCAGCACGGCCATCAGGGCGACCCCGCCCAACAGGTCCTCGTGCGCCGCCCAGCCGATCTGGAAAGTCAGCGCCCAGGCTCCCAGCGCCGCCGCCGAAACGCCGGGCCGGATCAGCACATTGCGGGCGGCCAGATAGTAGAATGACAGCCCGATGAACATGAGCGCATACTTCACCGCGAAGATGATGGGCGGGGAAATGCCGCCCGCTCGCGTCGCCAGCCAGTACAGCCAGGAGAGCATGGGTGGCTGGCGGGCTTCGTATCCCAGCTGGAACGACTGCGAGAGCAGAAGCTGGTTGGCTTCCTCCACCGTGTAGACCGGCGCGATGAAGACGCGGATCATCCAGTGGATCACGCAGTAGACCAGGATCGTGGTCAGGACGGCCGAACGATCCAGCCGCACCAGCGCTTCGAAGGATGAGCCGACCTCGCGCTCGGGCTGCCGGCGGCGCTGGGCCGCCTTTGCAGCCGCACGCTGGGCCTGCTTGCTTTGCTTGGGCTGCCGGATCGGCTGCTTCACGCGCTGTCTTCCACTCTACTGACGCCAGCCGGCACAGGATGTCCTAGCGCTGCTTGCGCGGATCATCCCATTCGACAGCGACGCCATAGCCTCCCCGGCGCACAAGCCACATCATGCCGAACAGGTCCACAAGTCCGGCGCCGAAACGACCCAGAAACCCGTATTTCGATACTCCGTGCTGCCTTTGCCGGTCAGCAACGGCCTCTTCGCGCACGTCCCACCCGGCGCGCTTGACCAGGGCTGGCAGAAACCGGTGCATCGCCGCAAAATAGGGCAGATCCTGAAACGCCCGGCGCCGGATCAATTTGAAGCCGCAGCCTGTGTCGGTGGCGTCATCGCGCAGGCAGAAACGGCGCACGCCATTGGCGATACGCGACTGCAGCCATTTGAACCCGCTGTCGTTCCGGCTGGTCCGCTTGCCGCAGATAATGCCAAGCGCGCGGTTTTCGTCCTTGACCGCAACAAGGTCCCAGATGCGGCGGGCGTCGGCCGGGTCGTTCTGCCCATCACCGTCCAGAAGCTGCACCCAGTCGCCCACGCAATGGCGCAGGCCCGTGAAAAGGGCGGCGGATTTGCCGCGCCGCTGGCGATGGGTCAGCACCTTTATCCGGCCGGGGCTCGCAAAGTGTGCGGCGGCGAGCTCAGCCGCTGTTGCGTCTGAAGAGCAATCATTCACGCACACGATCTCGTAGTCCACGCCGGCCATCGCGGCATGCACCTCGTCCAGCAGCGGCCGGATGTTTCCAGCCTCGTTGTAGAAGGGGATCAGCACGGACAAGGCGCGGCGCTGGGAAGGCTGCGAGTCTGGACCCAAGGCGAGCTGTCCCTGTCGGAGGCGCGGCGGCGAAACGGAAGGCCAGAACGTCTAGCATATCCGCAGGCGCCTGAAAGGCTTGCATCGGCAGGCGCCAGATCAGTCGAGTTTCCTGCAAGAATGCGATGCCCTGCCGCTAGGACAGGACTGCCACGGATGCAAGCCTCTGCTAGACTGTGTCAAGGCAAGCGGGGAGTATGCCCTGCAATCCGACGTGAGGAATTACACCATGGCCGATACCGCGACGACTGCAGCCCCCACAAAAGCCGGCGCGGAAGCCTTCCGCAAGAATGGGCTGCCGCGAGGGGACGCGCCGCCTAAGGCCAGCGAAATCGACCTCGCCACTTTCGATATCACCGACCCCGAACTCTGGCGCCAGGAAGCCTTCTGGGACTATTTCGCGCGCATGCGGAAGGAGGCTCCGGTCTCCTACACGCCGGACACTCCGTTCGGTCCGTTCTGGAATGTCACGACCTACAAGGACATCATGACCGTGGACACCACCCACGGCGTCTTCTCGTCCGAAGGCGGCATCACCGTCGTCGACCAGGACGAAGATTTCCAGCTGCCGATGTTCATCGCGATGGACCCGCCCAAGCATGACCTGCAGCGCAAGACGGTGCAGTCCATCGTCGGCCCAGACAACCTGAAGTCGTTCGAAGCCCTGATCCGTTCGCGCACCAAGACGTTGTTCGATGAACTGCCGGTCGGTGAATCCTTCGACTGGGTCGACAAGGTCTCGATCGAGCTGACCACCATGATGTTGGCGACGCTGTTCGATTTTCCGTTCGAGGATCGCCGCAAGCTGACGCGCTGGTCGGACGTGGCCACCGGCCGCAACAATCCGGAGATCGTGACCAGCGAAGAACAGTGGCGTGGCGAGTTGCTCGAATGCCTTGGCTATTTCACGCGCCTGTGGAACGAGCGCGTGAACGCCGAGCCGAAGGGCGACCTTGTCTCAATGCTGGCCCATGGTGAGCACACGCGGAACATGACGCCGCAGGAATATCTCGGCAACCTGCTGCTGTTGATCGTCGGCGGCAACGACACCACCCGCAACTCGATGACCGGCGGCATCTACGCCATGAACAAGTGGCCCGATCAGTGGGAGAAGCTGAAGGCCAATCCTGCACTGCTGCCTTCGGCCGTGTCCGAAATCATTCGCTGGCAGACGCCGCTGGCGCACATGCGCCGCACGGCGCTGGAGGATTACGAGCTTGGCGGCCAGACCATCCGCAAGGGCGACAAGGTCCTTATGTGGTACGCCTCGGGCAATCGCGACGAGACGCAGTTCCACAAGCCGGAAGTCCTCAATATCGAGCGGCCGATGGTTCGCCGTCACCTGTCCTTTGGCTTCGGCATCCACCGCTGCGTCGGCAACCGGCTTGCCGAACTGCAGCTGCAGATCCTGTGGGAGGAAATCCTCGCCCGCTATGATCGTATCGAAGTTCTTGCCGAGCCCGAGCGCGTGCCGAGCTCTTTCGTGAAGGGCTATGTGGCTATGCCGGTGCGGGTTTACCCGAAGTAGAGACCTACTCTAACGATTGGCGAGTTCTTTCAGCGTTAAGCCGACTTCGGCAATCTGCAAAAGCACTGTGCCGGTCTTTCCTAACTCCTCCCAAAACCCATATCTTCTTCCTGTCAAAGACCAATGATCTACAACTATCGGGCGGACCCCCATACCCAAGTCACTGATTGATTTGAGGGGGGACTTATCGATCGTTTTGCCGAGAAATAGTACGAGTCCCTCCTTGCCGAGTAGATTCTCGGAAGAAGCGTTTTCTGCATCGTTTTCAAGAGCAGACTCTATCTCGTCCCAGGTGCCCATTGGAAGATACAGGATCGGACCACCTTGGAGGCATCCCGCCATTTGATAGCCTTCAAGCGAATCAGCGCCCAGTGAGGAAAGTTCTTGCATTCCTCCGAAGTGCGAGAGAGCGCACTCAATAGCAACCCGTTCACCCAGAAACGTCGGCTTCGAAGCGATGGCGAATACATTCGAAATGGACTCAAAGAGGTTCTGACCAGGCGTGGCAAATGCCAGCAACCGGTGCTGAACGCCTTCAACTTCGATCTGAGTGACATCGTTGTCGATAGAAATGAAAACTTCGCTTGGGGGAACCGAGGTTGCCATGCCATCGATGTTTGCAGCAGTACGATCTATACAGCCAACTGCGCAGGCAATGATCGATCCAAATAAAAGGCAACGCAGCAACGACTTCATGACCGCACCCAACCTTGAGCGCTAAGGATAGCAGCCGGGTCATTTGGTTGTCTAGCAGGACCGACGCTGAGGTGTTGACGCAACCGTCCGTGTCAAGTGAGCCTTCCAGATGAGAACCCAAACAGACATGAATCGGTGGCGGCATCCAACGTTGCGTTGGTAGTCAGTTTGCAGAATTGCAGCTCGAGATTTGCAAGGTCAACTTCTTTGGTGACTACAGTTTCATCAAACGTCCGATGGAGTCGGAGCGCGCCCGGAGTTTTTTCCGTCATCGGCAACGCTGCAATGCTACCATGGGTCAATCCGAGGTGGACTACGCGCTACTTCGCTCGGAATCACATTCCTGCACATCGGGCGTGTTGCACCTCTCCACCCAAGTTGTGGCTTGACTAAGAGGTCGCCCCACACGCGCCTGTCGCAGGCGTCACCCGAAAGTAGCTGCGGCCGATCCAGGCGTTGTGATCGGGCTCCCACGTCGCCTTGGCGTGGTTGTCGCTGAGACCGGACGCGGTCGCCGCCCATGTGCCGACGTCGATCATGTAGTCCTCGCCAGTGAGGTTCACCGGCTTGGTGCGCGTGAAGTATTCGATGTGGCGGTAGAGCGGCGCGCAGGGATGAAGCTTCGCCACATCCTCCATCGCAAATGCAGTCGCGCGGTGATCCGGGTGGTCGCCTGGGTTCAGCGCCTCGTCCAGTTCGGCAATATGCAGGGTGAGGCCGGAACCCGCTACGCGCTCTGATTCTACGATGGCGTTCAACGTCGCCACAAGATCATCCCAGCCTTCATAGCGCGCGCTCTGTTCCACCGTGCCCGATGTCGCCGCCTCGCCCGAGCGCAGACGCGTGATAGATTCCGGATGGGGTGTGAAAACGGTTCCGTTGACGATGTTCCCGTCCGGCAGCCGCAGGAAATACACGACCGCGTTGGCATAGGCATAGCGCTGCACGCCGTGCCCCCCGCGCTCGACCATCGCGCCTTCCATCTTCGCGCCCTTGCCGACAGTCGGATCAGCCGCGTTCGCCATGAAGCGGACTGCGCGCAAAGCTCCTTCTTCCCGGGCGAGATAGTAGGGCACAGGATCAGGTCCGCCTGCGCCCGCGCCAGCGTCGCCCGCGGTCACGTGGATGAATACCGCCTTCTCCTGCGGCTCGTTCATGGCGTGATACGCCTCGGGGTTCATGAACAGCTGCCAGTCGTCCTGGTGCGCCACTGCAAACACGCTCACCGTTGGCGGCGAGGGCGGGCGCAAGGCATTCTCAGCCGGCGCCGAGGCGCAGGCGGAGGCGAGCACGAAAAACCCAGCAGCAAGAGCGCGTGTCAATGGCGTCTCCCCCGATCAGGCCAGCTTGGCGCGATGGCTGCGCCAGGGCATCGCTTCCTCGAACAGGTAGGCCACTTCCACGAGGAGACCATCGGCGCCCAGCGCGCCCGAGGCCTGAACGCCGATCGGCACGCCAGAGGATGTGCGGCCAAGCGGCAGACTGATCGCAGGCGCGCCGCAGACATTGTGAATCAGCGTGTAGCCCACCTGCTGCAGCAGCCGCTCGCGCAGCGTGTCGAACGGCACATCGCCCCGCAGGTAGCCCAGCGGCGACGGCGGCGAGGCGAACACTGGCGACAGAACGATATCGAAGCCCATCATCCACTGATTGTAGGCGGCCGTCGCCGCCATCAGGCGCCCGATCACCGCGTTGGTATCAGCCTCCGTCAGTTTCGATGCGTTTTCGGCCATGCGCAGGCTGAAGGGCTCGAACCACTCCGTCGTGGCGGGCCGGCCGGAGTCCTTCGTCGCGCCCGCGATATCCTGCGCGGCGCCAAGCGACCAGAAAGCGAGGAAGTCATCCTGGAAGGTCTGCGCCAACGGCCAGTTGGTCTGTGTAACCGTGTGGCCGAGACCTTCCAGCATCAGCGCCGCGTTGTGCACGGCGGCCGCCACTTCCTTGTCGGCCTCGTGTCCGCCAAATCCCTTTGTCAGCATGCCAACGCGCAGCTTCCTCTGCACGGGTCCGGTAACCATGCCCGCCGGCGCGTGGATCGCGGCCGCGCCCTTGCGTTCGGTCAGCGACAGCATCAGCGCCGTGTCGCGAACAGTGTGTGAAACACAACCCTGCACGCTGATATCCAGCGGCCCCGGCGGTGTCTCCGCGACCAGCCGGCCGCGTGACGGTTTGAGGCCGACAAGGCCACAGTTCGCCGCCGGGAAGCGGATGGATCCGCCGCCATCGTTCGCGTGCGCCATGGGCACAACGCCAGCGGCGACGGCCGCTGCCGCGCCGCCAGACGATCCGCCCGTCGAGCGATTCAGGTCCCACGGATTGCGCGTCGGCCCAAAGGCCAGCGGCTCCGTCGTTGGAAGATAGCCGCTCTCGGGCGTGGCCGACTTGCCGATGCAGATGAGGCCGGTGTCCAGCGTTGCATTGACATAGACGTCCAGCGCGGTTGCGGGCGGGCGGCCCCCCGTCACGCGTGAGCCCATCCGCGTCACGGCGCCGGTCACATCGTTGAGGTCCTTGATCAGATAAGGCACGCCCGCGAGAGGCCCCGTTCCTGGATTGGCCGCGCGCGCCCGCGCCGCGGCGAACGTGTCCGACACCATGAAATTGATCTTGGTCTGCGCCGCCTGTGCCCGCGCGATTGCGCCTTCGACGGCTTCGGCTGCCGACATCTTCCCGGACTTGATCAGGCTCGCGAGTTCGGTTGCATCAACCTCGCTGCCTGTGGCCGCGATGCCGGGAATGCCAGCGCAGGCTGCAACGCCTGTCGCCCAGACTGTCGCGAGAAGTGTCCGCCGTGTCAGCCGCATGTTCGCTCCCTGGAGTTTTCTTGTGTGGCGAATCCTTCCCAGTTGACGGCGCCGAGCGCAAGCGGCGCCGTTGGGTCAGTCCATCTGGACTTCACGTGCTATGAGCTTCCAGCAAGTCCCAGCGATTGCCATAGAGATCCTCGAACACCGCGACCTTGCCATAGGGCTCGGCTCGCGGCGTCTCGGTGAACCTGACGCCAGCCTCGCTCATCCGTGCGTGATCGCGATCGAAGTCGGTCGTCTCGAGAAACAGGAAGACGCGCCCGCCGGACTGGTTTCCGATCGCCGCCATCTGATCGCCAACCGCGCGCGCCAGCAACAGCGCCGCCCCACGCCCGCCCGGTGGCTGCACCACCACCCAGCGCTTGCCCGGTCCACGTGCATCATCCGCGATGAGTTCGAAGCCCAGGCAACGCGTGAACCAGGCGATGGCTTCGTCATATTCGCGCACGAGGAGGGCGAGTTTTGCAATCCGCATGGGCCGCTCCCTCACGAAAGTCCGTGAATATTCCCGTCGGCGTCCACTGACATCAGCTCGGCCGCGGGCTGTCGCGGCAGGCCCGGCATGGTCATCAGGTCGCCGCAGATCGCCACCACGAAACCGGCGCCCGCCGATAGCCTCACTTCGCGCACGTCAAGGACATGGCCCTCTGGCGCGCCCAGCCTTGTTGGGTCGGTCGAGAATGAATACTGCGTCTTGGCGATGCAGACCGGCAGGCGGCCATAGCCAGCTTCCTCCCATCGCTTCAACTGCGCGATCACCTTCTGCGGTGCTGAAACGCCTGACGCGCGATAGATGCGCCTGGCCGTCGTCTCGATCTTGTCGAGCAGGGGCAGGGCGTCGTCGTAGAGGGCTTCGAACTTGTCCTGTTTCTTTGCAAGCTGCGCGACGACGGCGCGCGCCAGATCCTCCGCGCCCTTGCCGCCCTCGGCCCAGTGGCGGCAGACGATGGCTTCCGCGCCCATAGCGCTGACAATGCGCTTCACCGCATCGATCTCCGCCTGCGTGTCGCTGGTGAAGTGATTGAGCGCCACGATCACCGGCAGGCCATAGCCCTTCAGGTTCTCGATATGACGCTGCACGTTCACCGCCCCCCGCTGCAGCGCATCGACGTCTTCCCGGCCAAGGTCGCCCTTCGCCACGCCGCCATTCATCTTCATGGAGCGGATGGTCGCGACCAGAACAGCCATGCGCGGCTTGAGGCCAGCCAGCCGGCATTTGATGTCGAAGAATTTCTGCGCGCCGAGGTCCGCGCCGAAGCCAGCTTCAGTGACAACAATTTCGCCCAGCCTCAGCGCAGCGCGCGTCGCCGTCACCGAATTGCATCCATGCGCGATGTTGGCAAACGGCCCGAGGTGAACGATGGCCGGCGTGTTCTCGATCGTCTGCACCAGGTTGGGCAGCAGCGCGTCCTTCAACAGCACGGCCATCGCGCCATCCGCTTTGATGTCGCCAGCCGTCACCGGCTTCCGCTCGCGCGTTTCCGCCACGATGATCTTCGCCAGCCGCGCCTTGAGGTCTGCAAGATCGTTCGCCAGGCACAGGATCGCCATGACTTCGGAGGCGACCGTGATGTCGAACCCCGCCTCCATCGGCGTGCCGTTCGCCACGCCGCCCAGCCCCGTCACTACGCCGCGCAGGCTGCGGTCGTTCACATCCAGCGCCCGGCGCCAGCGCACACGGCGCGCGTCGATGCCCAGCGCGTTGCCCCAGTGGATGTGATTGTCCACCATCGCCGCCAGCAGGTTGTGCGCGGCCGTGATGGCGTGGAAGTCGCCGGTGAAGTGCAGGTTGATGTCGTCCATCGGCACGACCTGCGCATAGCCGCCGCCCGTCGCGCCGCCCTTCTGACCAAAGCACGGCCCAAGCGAAGGCTCGCGCAGCGCGATCACCGCTCGTCTGCCGATGCGAGTGAGGGCGTCGCCCAGCCCCACTGTTGTGGTGGTCTTGCCCTCGCCCGCAGGCGTCGGGTTCATCGCCGTCACCAGCACGAGGTCGCCCTCGGGCCGGCCGGCCAGCGACTTCAGAAAGCCGGCCGAAATCTTCGCCTTGGTATGGCCGTATGGAACCAGCGCATCCGCCGGTATGCCCAGCTTGCCGCCGATCTCCGCAACCGGCTTCAGCTTCGCGGCGCGCGCGATTTCACCATCACTGTCCATAGAGGCCCCGGCTTGTTCTGTTGGCGATCTAAACGGGACAAGCGGCGCCTGTCACGCCTGAAGCAGCAACCGCCGCCTTTGCGCCGCAATGCGCCGCTCAGACTTGGGCCATGAAAACACTTCTGCTTGCCGCCGCAACGATTCTCGGCGCTCCCGCCGCCCTGGCCTGTCCCGATGGCGCGCTGCAGGAGACCGCGAGCCTGATGGTCTCGATCGGCCAGCACGGCGAGGGCGTCGATCACGCCGAGGCGACGGCCTCGATCAATGAGAAGACCACCGCCTGTCTCGCCAATCCGCATGTCCTCAAGGTCGCCGCCCTCGCCCGCGCAACCCTGGCCGATGTGATTGAAGAGAAGCCCATCCGCCTTCAGCTTCGCCAGGCGGCGCTGGCCGACTTCGACCGCGCCGTCACGCTCGCAGGCGCCAACACCGAAGCGCTCCCAGTGATGATCAACGGCCAGAAGATGGCCGTCAACTTCGACGACAACGCCGAACTCCGCGCCGCCCTCGTCGCCGCGCTGGGGGAGGAGGGCTAGATCTCCCCCGCCTTCGCCATCCGCTGCAGCTCGCGCCCGATCACCATCTGCTGGATCTGCGTCGTGCCCTCATAGAGGCGCAGGATGCGCACGTCGCGATAGAAGCGCTCCACGGCATAGTCTGCGATGTAGCCGGCCCCGCCATGCACCTGCACGGCGCGGTCGGCCACACGCCCCACCATCTCGGTGCACCACATCTTGGTCGCAGCCGCGATCAGCGTCGTCTTCTCCTTCGCGTCGTATTTGCGCACGCCGTCCATCACCATGGCGCGCCCGGCAGTCGCTTCGGCGTAGCTGTCGGCGATCATGCCCATCACCAGCTGATGCTCGATGATCGGCTTGCCGAACTGCTTCCGCTCGCTGGCATAGCGGGTCATCTCCTCGACAAGGCGCTCGGCGATTCCGACGCTCAGGGCGGAAATGTGCAGGCGGCCGCGGTCCAGCACCGACATCGCCACCTTCATGCCTTCGCCTTCCTCGCCAAGGCGGCTGGTGATCGGCACGCGCGCATCCTCGAAGATCACGTCGCAGACATTGGCGCCCTGCTGGCCCATCTTCTTCTCGGGCTTGCCGATGGTGACGCCAGGC
Organism: Hyphomonadaceae bacterium; assembly: GCA_022844345.1. Classification (GTDB taxonomy): domain Bacteria; phylum Pseudomonadota; class Alphaproteobacteria; order Caulobacterales; family Hyphomonadaceae; genus UBA7672. The sequence goes on along the minus strand of JALHLU010000005.1, from coordinate 167,044 downwards.
GTGTCGCGTTCGACGATGAAGGCGGAGAGGCCCTTGGGGCCCGGCGTGTTCGGGTCGGTGCGCGCCATCACCGTAAAGATCGTCGCCTTGTCGGCATTGGTGATGTAGCGCTTGGCGCCGTTCAGCACGTAATGGTTGCCATCGCGCGCGGCCTTCGTCTTCGCCGAACCAGCATCTGATCCCGCGTCGGGCTCTGTCAACGCAAAGCTAGCAATGGCTTCGCCGGTGGCCAGCTTCGGAAGCCAGTCGCGCTTCTGGTCTTCGGTGCCGAACATCACGATGCCCTGGCTGCCGATGCCGACATTGGTGCCGAAGGTGGAGCGGAAGGCCGGAGACGTGCGGCCCATCTCGAGGATCACCAGCGCCTCTTCCTCCATGGTGAGGCCAAGGCCGCCGTATTCCTCCGAAATCGAAATGCCGAAGAGTCCGAGATCGCGCATCTCCTGCACGATGGCCTCGGGGATCGCGTTGGTCTCCGACACCAGCTGTTCGTTTGGCCGGCAGACTTCAGTGACGAAACGTCGAACGGTTTCAATCAACTGGTCGCGCGTATCCGGATCGAGCGCCATTTTCGTCTCCGATTTGTCTCGCATGTGCGAGAGGTTTTTATCAACAGCACCGTCAACAGTTTCCACAGGGCGCCGCAATTGGCGCCGCAAACTTTTCTGTCATGCTGAACCTGTCCGGAGAGAAGACCGTCGCGGGTCGAGCAACTGGATGTCCCCGCTGGTAAGCCTGATTGGACAGGCGCTGAGGATAAGGGGAGCAAACGAGCACCGGAAGTGAGGTCTCGCCGCGCACGGCAGGCTTCACGCCCAAGGCGGGATCCAAGACCGCGCGGGCCCTCGAGAGGGGATGACCGGACACGAGCGTGGCTTCAGCTGCGCGACAACAGGAAAGTGGGACTGGTTCCCAGAGTTCTGTGGTCCGCACACCAAGGCGCTCAAGGCTCAGCTTTCGCTGGATGGCGTCGTACGGGCGCGCCCCTGATCAGGGCGGAAGGTCGAAAGGCCGAGGCTCGATGGACGAACTGGCGGACCACCATGGTGTCGCGCCGGCCCTGTGAAAGCAGTGGCCGGCGTCGCCGTTTCTGGGGCCTGCGGCTTCGCGCCCCGCATCCCGCGCCTCGTCCTTCGACAGGCTCAGGATGAGGCGCTCTAGCCACGGGCGCGCTCACCAATAGGTCTCATGGTGAGCCTGTCGAACCACGAGGCTGCGCTCACACGTGCCGCCCTACGGCCGCATCCCGAAACTGCGCGGCTCCGCCTTCAGCACGCGATAGGCGTGGTGCACGAAGTCGACCACCAGCGGCCGCGTGTCCCGCGGGTCGATGATCTCTTCGGCGATGAAGGCCTCCGCTGTCCGGAAGGGCGAGCGCATCGCTTCGAACTTGCGGTAGAGCTCCTTCAGCTCCGCTTCGGGATCTTCGGCCGCTTCCAGCTGGCGCTTGTAGGCCGCCTCGATGCCGCCCGCCATCGGCAGGCTGCCCCAGTCGCCGGACGGCCAACAGTAACGCCACCGCGTCTTCGTCGGATTGAACATCACGCTGCCCGCGAGCCCATACGCCTTGCGGATCACCACGGGCAGGATTGGCGTTTGCGCCTGGTAGACCGCCGCCATTGCGCGCACGCCCTTGCGCGTCACGCCTGATTTCTCGTGCTTCACGCCAACTGCAAATCCCGGGCAATCGACAAAGTGAATAACGGGCAGGTGGAAGGTGTCGGCCAGATCGATATGGCGCACCACCTTCTCGCACGCATCGGCCGTCCATGCGCCATCCAGGAAGAACGGATCACCCGCGATGATCGCAACTGGATGGCCGTCAATGCGCGCGAGCCCGGTGACAACCTGACGCCCCCACAGCGCGCCGATCTCGAAGAAGCTCGATCCTTCCGGCGTCTTGTCGACAACCGCCTCGATGATCTTGCGCGGCATGTAGGGCGTCTTGCCGTCCTTTGGCACGATGTCGATCAGGAACTCCTCGCGCCGGTTCGGATCGTCCGTTGAAGCGGCGAGGGGCGGCGCCTCGCTGGAATTCAGCGGCAGGTAGGAAAGAAACCGCCGCGCCTGCGCGAAGGCCTCGTGTTCGGAGTTGACCACATTGTCGACCACGCCATTGCGGCCATTGATCTCCCAGCCGCCAAGGCCCTCCTTGTCGACATCCTCGCCAATCGCCTTCGCCACCGGCGGACCCGCGACAAACACCTGCGAGAGCCCCTTCACCATCACCGAGAAATGGCTGGCCGCGACGCGGCCCGCGCCAAGGCCCGCACACGGCCCCAGCGCCAGCGACACCACGGGCGCGCGCTGCATGTTGGCGACCAGCCATTCCCATGCCGGCGTTGTCGGAATGTAGGTGCGCGGGTTGGTTTCCAGTGATTTCACGCTGCCGCCGCCGCCCGTGCCGTCAATCATTCGCACAATCGGCATGCCGTATTCGTTGGCCATCTGCTCGGCCATCAGCATCTTGCCCGCGATCGAGGCGTCGGACGCCCCGCCGCGCACGGTGAAATCATCGCCGAGGATCACGGCCGGCCGGCCGTTCAGGGTCGCCCGCCCGAACACCATGGTGGCGGGAAGGAATTCCGCGATCTGTTCGTCCGGTCCGTATCCGGCCTTGCCCGCGATCTTGCCGACCTCATGGAAACTCCCGGGGTCCGCGAGGAAGGCTACCCGCTCGCGTACCGTCAACTTGCCCATGCCGCGCTGGCGGGCGACGCGCTCGTCCCCGCCCATCTGTTCGGCCAGGCGCTCGCGCGCCCGAAGTTCGTCAATGTGGCTTTTCCAGCTCATGGGGTCTCCCTGTATCGACCCTAGCGATGGCGGGTCGCCGGCGCGAGTGGGCTGTCATACATTCTGCGTTGCGCTCCGCCGCCGGCTGCGCGACAAGAGCCTGACACCGTCAAAGGAGACGACACATGGATCTGGCTGAACTCACCTCGAAGGTACAAGGCGCGCTCGGCGCGGGCTCGGGTTTCACCGACAAGGTGAAGTTCGATTTCGGCGATATCGGCAAGTTGTTCATCGATGGCGCGGCCGGCAAGGTCTCCAACGACGACGGCGCGGCTGACGCCACCATCAAGGTCAATTTCGACGACTTCCTGAAGATGGCGCAGGGCGCACTCGATCCCACCATGGCTTTCATGCAGGGCAAGCTGAAGGTCGACGGCAATATGGGCGTCGCCATGAAGCTTTCGTCGATTTTCTCCAAACTGAAGTAGGCGCATGGGAGATGGCGCTCAGCCGGAGGCGACGCCCGGCGGGGACATGGTCCTCGTCCCGGGCAATCCGCCTCCCGCTGGCGCCGAAATCCTCTGGTATCAGGGCGAGGGCGGCATCCGCCTTCGCATGCTCTACGCTCCGGCGACGGCCGCCACTCCGCGTGCGCTGGCCGTTGTCTGTCCCGGCCGGACCGAGTCGATCGAGAAATACTTCGAGGTCCAGCGCGACCTGCAGGCGCGTGGTTTCGCCATCGCCTGTTTCGATTGGCCGGGGCAGGGCCTGTCCGACCGGCCGCTGAAGAATCCCATACGCGGCCACGTCACCGGTTTCAGGACCTATGCCGATGCGCTGTCGCGCGGGCTCGCCGCCCTTGCGGGCCGGGCGCCGAAGCAGCACATCGTGCTGGCGCACTCGATGGGTGGCGCGATTTCGCTCGAAGCAATGCGCACCGGCGTGATCGAACCGCGTCTGGCCGCCTTCTCCGCGCCGATGTGGGGCATTCCGGTGCCGCCGCCGCTGCAACTCTATGCCCGCACCGCCAACATGATGGGCTTCGGAACCTTCCCGGCCCAGCCGGAGGCAAAGGAAGAAAAGTTCGAAGGGAATCCCTTCACGCATGATCTGGAACGCTGGGGGCTCTACCGGCGGCTGGTCACGGCTGATCCGCGTCTCGCGCTCGGCCAGCCAACGATTGGCTGGGTCGTCGCGGCGCTTGATGTCTGCGCCGGCTTCTTCCGCCCCGGCGCGCTCGACCGGTTGAAGGCGATACCCATGCTGGTCGCCACCGCGACCGAGGACATGATCGTCGATCCGACAGCCGGCGCGCGCCTCGCGGCGCTGTTGCCTGCCGCGCGCCACGTGCCGGTTGAGGGCGCAGCCCACGAGATTTTCATGGAGACGGACGCGCGCCGCGCCGTCTGGTTCAAGGCCTTCGACGAACTCTGCGAGCAGGCAGGGGTCTGAGCCCTTCAGAAATTTTCCGGATCAAGGCCCAGCGCTTCGGCTAGCATGGCGATCGCCTTGTTCTCCTGCGCTTCCAGCTTGCCGTCGGCCACCACAGCCGCCTGCGCCACCCGCATCATCAGGGCCTTGCCATCGGCTTCGGTAATCTCGGTGCGGATCGCCAGCAGCGCCGCGCCAAAACTCTCCGCCTCGTGCACCTCCCGTGAGGCGACGGCCCAGGCGTCCGACGCCTGCAGGTGTCCGAAATGGTCAAGCGCGGGCTCCTGCGAAGCCATACGGGCAAATCGCTGGGCTTCGGCCGGGCTCATGCGCCCGTCGGAGAACGACACCATCGCAAAGGCGCGGGCGGCATTGAGAAGAAGGGTGTTCATCTGTCCATCCTGTGCTGTCACTCGGCTGAACGCCTGAGCGAGATCAAGGCTTCGTCTAGAATTCCGCGGCAGCTGGCGGCGACGATCTGGCCGCCCAGTTTCGCCGGCTCGCCGCGCCAGTCGGTCACCAGTCCGCCCGCGCCATGGATCACCGGGATCAGCGCTGCAACATCGTGGGATTTGAGCCCGCTTTCGATCACCATGTCGATCGTGCCCGCCGCCAGCCGCGCATAGGCGTACGCATCGAGGCCATAGCGCGTCAGTTTCGCCGTCGCGCGCACATGCTCGAACGCGCCCCGCTCGGGCGGCGTCAGGATGAAGGGATCGGTGGTTGAAAGGATCGCCTGCGTGAGGTGCTGCAGCCGCCGCGTCACCAGCGGGGTGGTTATCCCGCGCGCCACAAGATAGGCGCTCCGGTCGTCGTCCGTGAGGCCGACATAGCGCTCGTCCAGCCAGGGCTGGTCAATGATGCCAAGGATGGGCCGTTCATCCTGCGTGACGCCGATCAGCGTCGTCCACGAGGGCAAGCCGGCCACAAAGGCGCGCGTGCCGTCGATGGGGTCGAGATACCAGGTGATGCCTGTGGTTCCCGGCGCGGAGCCGTACTCCTCGCCCTCGATGGCGTCGTCCGGCCGCCGGTCTTGCAGGATCTGGCGCATCGCGCGTTCAGCGGCGCGGTCCGCCTCAGTCACCGGATCGTAGCCGTCTTCGGCCTTGTTGTCGGCGATGGTTGCAGCCGAGCGGAAATGGGGGAGGGCAGCCGCGCGCGCAGCGTCGGCCATTTCATTGGCTATGGGCAGAAGGAAATTCGCGCGATCCATGGCGCGACCTTTGCCCGTGGGCCGGTCCGGCCGCAAGCTGCGATGCCGGACACGCCAAGGGCGCCTGGCCAGAGAATGGACGGGCCAGGCGCCGATGGCGATGTGGGTCAGAAGACCTTAGGATGCGACAGCGTCAGCCGAGTCGCCTTCCAGCGCCTTGGCCAGATCGAGCAGGCGGCGGCGCGGACGCTCCGACAGACGATAGTAGGCGCGCACCAGCTCCAGGGTTTCCTTCTGTGAAAGGATATCGCCCGAGAGGCGGTCGGCCTGGTCGTTCGCCGGGGCTTGCTTGCCATCCGGCGCGAGGCCTTCGAAGAAATAGTTGATGTTGACGTTCAGAGCCGTGCCAAGGCTGAAGAGCCGGCTGGCGGTGATGCGGTTAGCTCCGCACTCGTATTTCTGGATCTGCTGGAACCGAACGCCGACCTGGCCAGCCAGGTCCTGCTGGGTCAGGCCCAGCAGCCGGCGACGACGGCGAAGCCGCTTGCCGACATAAATATCCACATCCGTGGCCATAACGCTTACTCCCACACGCCGGCCCGTACCATTCCAGGACCGTCGTCCGGTTGATCAGCAAGGCGCTTGCCAACCTGTGGGGCGAGTACTGACAGCGCTGTCATGAGTTTTGTGCAATGCAGCACGAACTGGCTGCACAACAAGCGGACAGCGGCGCCTCAGAACGCATCAAAACTGTCACTTATGGGCCAAACTGCGGAATTACGCCGCACCTGCGAGATTCAACCTTGAGCTTTTTGCGCTGCAGCGTAAATTCAGCTCGTGGCTCTTCGGAGCCGCTGCCCTTATGGGCGTTTCCTCCCTAAACCTTTGGCCGCGCTGGTATCCAGCGCGGCCTTCTTCTTTGTGTTTTCCGGCGCCAGACCCACCTGGGCGCGCGCAAAGGCACAAATCTCCCCGGAGATTTCCCCTAGGTCGCGCCGGAGCGTCAGGAAGCCATCATTCGGCTCCACCGCGGCTTCATCGAGATAAAGCCTGCGACGCACCTCGATCTGGAGGGCGTGCCGGCCGAGTCCGGGCTGGCCGTGCGCCAAAGTGGCGAACCCGCCCGCATAGGGGCTGTTGCGCGCTGTCGAGTAGCCGCGGCTCCGGAACAGCTGCTCGACAAGGTCTGCGAGCCCGGGCGCGCAGGACGCCCCGAAACGGTCTCCGACAACGATGTCCGGCGACTTGCCGCCGGCTTCGGTCTCCGCCGGCATGGAATGGCAATCGATCAGCCATGCCTGTCCGAACATGGCCTGGGCGCGCCGCAGCAGGGCTGCCAGCGCCCGGTGATAGGGGCGGTAGACCTGATCCAGCCGCCGTTCGGCCTCTTCCCGCCGCAGGCGCCGGTCATAGATCTGGGCGCCATTGAAGGCGACACGCGGTATGCAGCCCAGCCCGGCCTCAACCCGTGGCGAGCGCTGGGTGAACCAGCTCGGGGAGGGATCCTCGAACATGGCCGGGTCCATTTCCGATTCAGCGCGGTTGAGATCGACATAGGCGCGGGCCACCAGACCGCAGATCACCGGCGCCCCGGACCCGTGCACATCGGCCAGCAGGCGATCCACATAAGCGTCCTCGATCCGCCGCAGGTCGAGCATGCTGGCGCGGGCTGATTCGAGAAAACCCTTGGGATAAAGCCGTCCGGAATGTGGGGAGGCGAACACAGCCGGGGAGACAACCGCCACCGGCTCCTCGATCGAAAAGGCGAGTGAGGGGCGGTCGGATGCCCCGTCCGGAGCCTTCGAAAGCCCGTTTTCAGCGCCTTTCGCGAGGAAGTTCGGGAAAGGCGTCATGCCAGAAAACATCGCGACATATTTTCGGAGCCCCGCGCCGGGTCAAGGCGTGTTTATACCTGCTTTACCACGACGCCTCACAAATCGTACGAATGAACCCGCTGGGTCGAGGTCCCGCACGCTATGGCCAAGATTCTACTCGCAGAGGACGATGACAGCCTGAGGGGCTTTCTCGTCAACGCGCTGAAGCGCGCCGGCCATGTTGTGAAGGACTTCGACGAAGGCCGCACGGCGCTCAAGGCGCTTGAGCGGGAAGTGTTCGATCTCCTGCTTACCGACATCGTCATGCCAGGCCTTGATGGCATCGAGCTGGCCCGGCGCGGGGCCGAACTCGACCCAGCCATGAAGATCGTCTTCATCACGGGGTTCGCCGGGGTCGCCCTGTCGACCGGCGGGGTGCAGCCCGCTGGCGCCAAGGTCCTGTCCAAGCCCTTCCATCTGCGCGAGCTGGTGGAAGAAGTTGAGCGCGTCATGGCGGCCTGAAGCCGGCTGGGCGCGCCGCGCCCTGGCCCTGTGACCCCACGATTGCGCCAGTCCATTGACGTCTCCGCCGCTTGGGGGCATTAGACCCGCCTCGACTTGGGGCGCATGGCGCTTCCAGGGCGCGATCCAAGGCTGGCCTTCCGGTTCGGAAGGGGCGGTTAGCTCAGCGGTAGAGCACTACCTTGACATGGTAGGGGTCACAGGTTCGATCCCTGTACCGCCCACCAGCCTGGCGATCTGATACAGTTTCTGCAGGTCAGAACGGAAAAGGCCGGAGCTTTCGCTCCGGCCTTTCCGTTTTCTGGTCTGCAACCTGACCTAGAGGTCGAAGTCTTCGCCGCGGGGCATCATGGCGCCCATGCCGCTTGCGCCCATCTCGGCCGGGTCGAGCCCGCCCGACTTGTCGACGTCGAGGGCGTCGAAGCGCGGCTTCATCGAGACCATCATGCCTTTCAGCTCTTCGCGCTGGATCAGGCCGTCATAGTTGTCGTCGATCATGCCGAACATCATGCTGGCGCGCATTTGCTGTTCGAGATCGTTGCGCACGTTTTCGACGGTCTCGTCAGCCCAGCGATAGTTGACCCGGAAGTACATCATCTCCTGGTGCGATTGCTCGCCGGTCATGACGGGGATTTTCGGGTTCGGGTTGGCGCGATTGTTGGTCGAGTTGTCGAACACCCAGGTCGCGATCAGCTTGGTGCCGGCCTTCACAAGGATCGGCTCCACCGGATCATAGTCGCGCTGCCAATTGAAGTCATACTTGGGCAGCGACAGAAGCATCGTCTCCTTGCCATCGGCGTCCTTCTGCAAGAGCTCCACATGGTAGCCGCGATAGTGGGCGTGCGGATACAGCGTGTAGAGATAGGCATCCGCCGGCATGGTGACGTAGGCGACTTCCTTGTGGCGCGCCTCACCCGCCGGAATCATCAGGCCGAGGTCGAAGATCACCGTCGAGCGCTTGATGAATTGCGGCGGGGTCTTCAGCACGTAGAAGCCAACCTGCGTGCGATCGGTCGCGGGCTTGCCCGTGGTCGTGTAGTGCATCTGGAAGTTGAGCTTGCCGCCGCCGGGAACCGGCGCGCCTGCGCCAGCTGCAATCACCTGGGCTTCGGCGCCGGGCGTGTAGGACCCGACCGAGCCGCCGGGAATGCGTGAGGGCGGCTTGGTGCGATCCGGCACGTGGTTCGAGATCACATGGTGCAGGACCGTGCGGTCGCCCGGCTTGATCGAGATGGCTCGCAGCCAGGCGTCTTCCTTGAATGGATTGTCGACCCGCTGGTTCTGGTATTCGACAATGCCGGAGGCCGGCACGTCGAACGGGGGAAGATCAACGATCACGTCCGGTTTGCCGAGATAGGATGGCCATTCGGGTGCTTCGCCGGCCTGTTCCTTAAGCACGTCCGGGCCCTTGCCGCGCGGGGCGCCGGCCTCCAGCCAGTGGATCAAGGTCTTGGTCTGCGCGGCCGTCATACCCTGGTCGTTCTGGAAGGTGCCGATGTGCGGATCGGCGAAGTAGGGAGGCATCCGTTCGGCGCGCACCGACTCGCGTATCATCGGCGCGAAGGTCTTGATCACGTCATAGCTGTCCATGGCGAAGGGGGCGATGCCGCCCTTCTGGTGGCAGGTGACGCATTTGGCCTGGAGGATAGGGGCGACCTCGTTGGCATACGAGATGTTCGCGTGCTCCTGCGCCTTGCCTCGCTCCGGGAAATTGATCGGTGCGCCGGCTTTCACCTCGACGCGCGCCGTTGCGACCGGCTGGCCGGCGAGCACCGCGTCGATGGCCTCGGCAGCATAGGACTGGCCGTCAGCCGCGAGCGGACCATGATAGGCGATGGCGAAGCCATTTTTCGGGGTGATGAGGAAAATCTCGCCCTCGCGCTGGACGCCGAGCGACTCTCCAACGAGCTGGAGTTCATCGACCAGGACCGGGATGTCATATCCCTGGGCCTTGGCTTCCTGGGCGACCGCATCGCGCGTGGCGGCCGAGTTGAGCATATAAAAAAGCACGCCCTTGGCCTTGTAGGCGGCTTGCAGCTTCTCGAGTTCGGCAGCTGCGGTGCGCGATACTTCAGAGCCGTTCAGCTGGCTCATGATCACGATCGCCTTGGCGTCGCGGAAGTAATGCAGTTCGTGCGCGAGCCGGGTGTGGTCAGTCAGCTGGAAATTGTCGGCCTTGGCGGGCACGGTCACCGTCGCGGGGGACGGCGCCGCGATGGCCGATACGCCTGCGATGGTGGCAATGCCGAGCACGGCGGCGGCCATGGTTGAGGCCAGCAGCTTGAACTTCATGAGGTAGTATCTCCCGTCATCGCGCACGCACTCAGCGCGATCCTGTAACCCATGTTACTATAAGCGCCCTAACGCGGAAACCTGCGGGTGCGCCGTGAAGCAAGCTGGAAGGTCACGATTGCGACAGATGCAGGGAGTCCATCGCGCAATTTACGCAAGGGAAGACGACGTGAGCCGGGACCAGGCGTTGGGGGCGCCGGTGATGCGGTAGGCGGCGGCGAGGTGGTCGGGGGTCAGGACTTCCGCAGGTGGCCCGCTGGCGATGATCCTGCCGCCGTTCATCAGGATGAGTCGATCCATGAAGCGGCTGGCGAGGGAGAGGTCATGAATGACGGCAAGGACGCCGGCGCCTGAATGGGCGCGGGTCTGCAGGATCTCCATGACGTGGAGCTGGTGGTAGGGGTCGAGGGCGGCGATGGGTTCGTCGGCTAGCAGCAAGGGCGCTTCCACCGCCAGGGCGCGGGCCAGCAGGATGCGCGTGCGTTCGCCGCCTGACAGGACCGAGACGGGGCGGTCGAGCAGGCCTTCGCCTTCGACGGCCGCGAAGGCGCGAGCGACGGCTTCGCGGTCGGCGGGCGTGGGCCCGCCGAAGCCAGCCTGGTGGGGATAGCGGCCAAGCATCACGACATCATGCGCGGTAAGGTGCCATTCGACGCGGCGGTCCTGCGGCAGGAAAGCGATGGAGCGCGCGCGTGCGGGCGCCGGCATGGCGGCAAAGTCGGCTCCATCGAGCGTCACATGCCCGGCGTCACGGTGGGTGATGCCGAGCAGGGCGCGAAGCAGCGTCGACTTGCCGGCGCCGTTGGGGCCGATGAGGCCGACGAGTTCGCCCGAGGTGACAGAAAGGCCGGCGCCGTCGACGATGGTGCGGCTGCGTGCGGTGACGGTGATGTTCCTTGCCTCGAGCTTCATGCCTCAAGCTCCGTCCGGGCGCGGAAGATGAGCCAGAGGAAGAAGGGCGCGCCTACCAGGGATGTGACGACGCCCAGCTTCAGTTCGATGCCCGTAGGCAGAAGGCGTACGAGAATGTCGGCCGCCATCAGCAAGGCTGCGCCGCCAAGTGCGCTGGCGGGGAGAAGCCGTCCCGGCGTGTGGCCGACGAGCGGGCGCAGCAGGTGCGGGACAACAAGCCCAATGAAGCCGATGCCGCCACAGATGGCCGTCCCTGCGCCAACGCCGATGGAGGCGCCGCCGATGACGAGCGCGCGTGTGCGGGCGAGACTGACGCCCAGGCTGGCGGCGGTTTCCTCGCCGAGGCTGAGGACGTTGAGCGCGCGGGCTGCAACCATGAGCAGGATTGCTCCGAGCGCCATCAACGGCGCGCCGAGCAACACATGGTCCATGCTGCGGTCGGTGACCGAGCCCATCAGCCAGAACATGATTTCGGCTGCGGCATAAGGGTTCGGCGACAGGTTTAGCACCAGCGACATGAGCGCGGCGCACAGGCTGGAGATCGCAACGCCTGCGAGCACAAGCGTGAGCATGCCGCCGCGCCGGGCGAGTGCGAGCAGGACGAGGGCGCTGGCGAGCGCGCCCGCGATGCCCATGACGGGAAGCGCCAGCGGGAAGGCCAGTGATGCGCCGGTGTAGAGAGCAATGACGGCGCCGAGAGATGCTGAAGTCGTGACGCCGACGACGCCGGGATCAGCCAGCGGATTGCGCAGGAGGCCCTGGAGGGCGGCGCCCGCCATGCCGAGCGTTGCGCCAACCATCAGCGCCAGCAGGGTCCGCGGCAGGCGGACATCGCCCACGATCATCCACGCGATGTCGCCATCACCGCGCGCGAGCATGGCCATGATTTCGGCGGGGCCGCCCCCCGGACCGACAAGGAGGGAGACTGCGCCAAGGACGAGGGAGAGCAGCGTGAGGAGGGTGAGGAGGAGGGCGTAGGGGATGGCGGGGCGGGTCATTGCTGACCCGCCTTCCGCGCATCCACCAACAACTCCACCGCGCCGAGCATGCTGGGGGCGCCGCAGGTGGTGTAGCGTTCAGGGATAGTGATGTGGGGTGTGCGTTCGACCAGGGCGCGCAGGGCCGGGTGGCCGAGGGAGATGGTCGACATGGAGGGCGGGGATGTCCACGGCGTCGCGGTCGAGATGAGGGCGGGGCGCACGGTGAGGATCAGTTCGAGCGGGACATTGCGAAAGCCCTCGAAGCCGAGGGCCTGGCCGAGCGTGCGATAGCCGCCGGCATTGACGACTTCGGTATAGAGCGTGTTGGCGCCCGCGATGTAGTTGTTGACGCCGATGTCAGCGAAGACGGGTTTCTCGCCGGGTGGAAGCTTTGCTTGCAGTGCCGCGAGGCGAGCGTCGAAGTCTGCGATCACGGCTTCGGCGCGCGCAGGCTCGCCCACCAGTTCGCCGAGGCGGCGGATGTTGGCGCGCATGTCGGCGAAACTGCTCTCGGGCGCGAAGGTCTCGACGCGATAGCCGAGGCGGGTGAGCAGCGAGGTAGCCGTTGTGGCCGCGAACTGTCCGGCGAGGATGAGGTCGGGATCGAGGCGGATCACTTCTTCTGCAAGGCCGTGGTTGACAGGGAGGCTTGCCGAGATGTGGCCGAGGCCGAGCGCGGCGTTGATGGGTTGCTGCGAGAGATAGGTGATCGCAGCAATGCGCGAAGGTTCGACGAGGCGCATCAGCAGTTCGTCGGTGCAGAGGTTCATCGATACGATGCGTTGGGGTTGGGCTTGGGCGGGGGCGAATGCTGCGAACAGGATCGCGAGAATCAGGCAGGTCAATGCTTGTTGAAGTACGTGGGCTTGGTGAGAGAGGTTAGCACGGCCTCGTGGTTCGACAGGCTCACCATGAGGCCTATCGGGGGCGGCTGGCTCCAAGCGCCTCATCCTGAGCCTGTCGAAGGACGAGGCGCGTGTATCGACAGAGCTCAGTCGAGCGACCTCCGTCACGCCGCGAAGACGCGGCGCGCCGCCCCCCCCAGTCGCGGGGCGACTGAGGGAGGCAAGTCGCGTGACCGGCAGATGGGGCCGGCGCTGTTTCACTTGCTGGCCTCGTCGCGGAAGCGGAGGCCGACATAGAGAGCTCGCGGTGCGCCGAAATAGCCGATGACTTCTTCGTATTCCTCGTCCAGCAGATTCTCGACGCGGCCGTATACTTCGAGCGTGTCGGACACTTCCCATGACGCGCCGAGGCGAACGAGCGTCCACGGGTCAACGCGGGTGCGCGCGAATGTGCCGAAGTCGGTGTCGTATGATTCGCCCGTGTAGGAGACGCCGAGGTTCAGCTGCACCGGGCCGCCGAATACGCTCCAGCTCGCGTCCAGCGACGCGGTCTGTTCGGGCCTGCGGATCTCGATGCCGGCGGGCTCGGACGCCTCCAGCTGCGTGAAGGTCCCATAGATCGAGATGTCGTCGCTGGGGTCAGCGTAGACGGTGAACTCCCAGCCCGAGCGATCACTGTCGCTGGTGCTGTTGAGCGCGGTCGTCAGGAAGCCCAGCAGGAAGGCGGTGAAGATCTCATTCTCGAGTTCGGATGAGAAGTAGGTGAGATCGAGCGTGAGCCCCCCGTCAAGCAGGGTCTGTTCGATGCCCGCATCCCAGCCGATGGCTTCTTCCGGCACAAGGCTGGCATTGCCGATGAAGGTGCTGGGATCAAACCCGAATTGCTCGATGAAGGTCGGGTTGGTGACGCCCGTGCCGATCGACCCATGCAGGCGCGTGCCTAGGTCCGGGACGACCCACGCAGCGGAGGCGCTCCACGTGTCCGCGTTTTTGAACGCGTCATTGTCATCGTGGCGAACCGTTGCAGACAGATAGAGCTGGCTTGCGATTTCGGCCCGGTATTGCAGGCCGACAGCGCTGAGCGTGCGCTCCTCTTCGCGCGTGGTGAAGGCGTCTTCGTAGGTTTCCTCTTCATGCTCGGCAAAGCCGGTGAGGACGTTCAGGAAACTTTCGCCGCCAAATGTGTAGGTCGACTTCAGAGCGGCGGTGAAGCGGGATGAGTCCGTGCCGCTGGTGTAGACGGGGACTTGCAGCAGCTGGTCCGGCGTTGGGACCGGCGGGCCGATGAGGAAGGGGAAGTCGGTCAGGCGGTTGCGGCGGCTGCCGTCCACATAGGAAACCGAGGCGACTGTCTCCCACGCGCCGGCCCATGGGTCGAGCGTTGCGGAGGCGCCGATGACAAGCTGTTCGTGGTTGGTGCGGCTGGCGTCGTCATAGGTGCGGCCGGCAATGGGGAAGCCATAGGCCTGACCGTCGAGTTCGGACTCGGCGGTCATGTAGCGCACCACGCCATTGACGCGCAGCGCGTCAGACAGCTTCGTGCCGGCGCGGCCGTTGATCGTTGTGATCGCCGTGCCTTCTTCATCGCCCACAACGCCGCCGACGCCAACAGCAGGAACGCCATTGGCGGTCTGGTCGGGCGAGGTGTCATAGCCTTCCGAGATGAGGCGGTTGAAGCTGAGCGATGCGAACGCGTCGCCATTGCCGATGCCGGCGCTGGCCTCGATATCCGAGGTCTCGAAGGAGCCGACTTCGGCCGAGGCGCTGACGTAATGGCCGTCAAGTTCGCGCCGGGAGACGAGGTTGACCACGCCGGCGAGGGCGTTCGAGCCGTAGAGGCCGCTTTGCGGGCCCCGCAGGAATTCGATGCGGTCAAGGCCGGAGGTGGTCAGCGTCGAGAAGTCTGTCTCGTTCTGGTCGGGGCTCGAAATGTCGATCCCGTCGAGGAGCACGAGGGTGTGGTTCGCCTCCGCGCCGCGGATGCGGACCTGGGTGAGGGCGCCGGGCGCGCCCATCTGGCTAACGGCGGCGCCGGGGGCCTGGCGCAGTACGTCGGGCACGAAGTTGTAGCCCTGGTCCTCGATCAGTTCGCGCGTGAAGACGGTGATGGTCTGGCCAACCTTCTCCTCGGCGACGGGCATCGCGACGCCGGTGACGATGATGGTGTCCTGCTTTGCCGTCTCCTGCGCTTCCGCCGCGAGGGGGAAGGCTGCGATGGCGAGGCTGCTTGCAGACAGAAGCCAGGCGTTAGGCCATGTAATTTGAGATTTGGGCAGTTTCAAAAGACGTCTCCAACAGGTTGGAGACCGCGATCCCGCCACGGCGGAATTGCCGGGAAGGACACGGTCCGAAGACGTCGCCAGCCGGAAATAGCTTCCGTTCGTACGATCCATCCCCGGATCGCCGAAAGACGACTGCGACAGGCAGGTCTCCTGGCTTGCGGGTCATCGCGATCGCACCGCCTTCCCAGTTGCTCCGGCCCGGTTTCCCGAGGCGAAGATCCCAGTGGCTTTCGGTGCGGCGCTCGCCGCTCACAGTTGCGGGGGCAGCCCGGGTGTTGAACCCGGTTCCCTTTGAATCCCCTTTTGGGGGAACCTGTCGCAGGTTGATGAATACAGGCGGACGCGGCGTCCGCAAGCTGTATCGAACGCGCTGCCCTTCTTCATCGCTCGTATGACGAGCTGCTGCGGTGCTGACTGTCGGACAATCTCCCCGATGGAGGAGCGAACCGTTAGGCTTGGCCAGATCGCCGGTGAACAGGGTTAACGCCCTGTCTGGGGAATGGCATGCCGTTTGCTCGCGGATGAGTGACGGGACGGGCGCCACCCCTGTCTTGTGGGCGTATTTCGGCAAGACCGCCGGGTTACTTATGGGTCAGGGCAAACGCGGCGGAGCAGGACAGACGTGACCGGTACAGTCGACATCGCGTTTGGCGTTGACGGCAACTACGCGCCGCATTTGTCCGCTGTGATCCGCTCGATCGTGCGCCATGCGCCGGGCGCGAAGTTGCGGTTCATCGTTCTCTACGAAGCTTTCGACGCTGCGCGCCGTAAGGCGTGCGAGTCGGTCGCCCCCGGAGCCGACTTTGTCTGGACCGAGATTTCCGACAAGGACTTTCCCGGCTTCTCCGCTCACATGCACTTCACGCGCGCCATCCTGTTCCGGCTGGGCCTTGCGCGCCTTGCGCCAGCTGACTGCAAGCGCATCATCTATCTGGATGCCGATCTCATCGTCACAGACGACATCCGCAAGCTGTGGTCGGCCGACCTCGGCGACGCAGCGCTGGGCGCCGTGGAAGACGGCTATGTCGACCCGGTGGCGTTCGGCGAACGCTGGGGCATCACTCAGTCGCCAGCGCGGTACTTCAATTCCGGCGTGCTGCTGGTCGATCTTGAGCGGGCGCGGCGCGATGGCCTGTTCGCGGCTGCCCTGACATTCGTGGCCGAACATGGCGACCAGCTGAAGCTGACTGATCAGGATGCGCTCAACTGGGCTTTTGCCGGTCGCTGGCATGCGCTGGATGTCGTCTGGAACGTGCAGCGCCACATGGTGATCCCCTCGCTGATCGGGGAGGTGGCCGTGAGGAACCGGCTGGGCGCGAAAGCGCCGGGCATCGTACACTTTACAGGGCCGGAGAAGCCGTGGCTCCCCGGGGTCTATCATCCGTGGGCCTGGCTCTATTGGCGCGCGCTTGCGGAAACGCGGTTCACGCAGGAAGTGGCGGCGCGCTATCGCGTAAAGACGGGCGATCGTTTCAAGATGTGGGTGCGCTGGATGCTGCGGCGCTGGAAGCCAGCTGCCTGATCCGACGTCCCCCGAACACGGGCTCCCCAGCACAGTCACGACTGTTTGCAGACGGCGCGATTTGACGTGCGCGGCAGTGACGTTAGGGTTCCGGAACAGAAAAGACTTACCGGAGGAAACCAGATGTCCGCACAAGCAGGCGGCCAGCCGCCGTTCAAGCCGCTGCCATACAAGGCGCCGGACATTGAAGTGACGCGGGGCGAGGGCGGCGTGGTATACCTGCGCTCGCGCACACCTGTGCCGCCTCCGGCGCGGTCCATCCCCCATATTCTCGACGAGCGCGCGGCGGCCCATGCGGATCGCCCGTGGCTAAGGCAGCGCCAGCCCAATCACGGTCCCTGGCGCGAAGTGACGTACGGGGATGCAGCGCGGATAACGCGCTCCGTTGCTCAGGCGCTGCTGGATCGTGGGCTGGGGCCGGATGCGCCGCTCATGATCCTGTCGGGCAATTCGATCGAACATGCGCTGATGAGCCTGTCGGCACAGCGCATCGGCGCGCCTGCAACGCCGATCTCTCAGGCTTACTCCATCATGTCCACGGACTTCGCGAAGCTGAAGCACTGCTTTGCGGCGGTGAAGCCCAAGGCGATCTTCGTGCAGACGATGGACCCGTTTCGCAAGGCGCTGGCGACGCTGGACCTGACGGGCGTGTCGGTGATCTCGGCGGACGGATCGGAGGGCTCGGAGGCGTTCGCAAAGCTGGCGGAGACGGCGCCTTCATCGCTGGTGGATACGGCGATGCAGTGGTTGGGCCCCGATTCTGTGGGCAAGTATCTGTTCACGTCGGGCTCGACAGGCATGCCGAAACCAGCGCCGCAGAGCCAGGGGCAGATGACAGCGCAGATCGCAGCGCGCTCGGCCATCGAGGGCGAGCCAAGCGACGAGGTTCCGCAGGCACTCGACTGGATGCCGTGGAGCCACATCTCGGGCGGCAACGTGAACTTCAATAATGTGCTCTCGCTGGGCGGCACATTCCATATCGACGAGGGCCGGCCGATGCCGGGTCTGTTCCAGACGACGATCGCGAACCTCAAGGACGTGCGGCCACAGTCGTTCGGCTCGGCGCCGATTGCGTTCGGCATGCTGGCGGAGGCGATGGAGGCTGATCCTGAACTGCGGGACGCGGTGTTCTCGCGCATGCAGGCCTTCATCTATGGCGGCGCGACGCTGTCGGATGATGTGTACGAGCGGATCCAGAAGCTGTCGGTTCAGTCCACGGGCATGCGCATTCCGCTGCTGACCATGTATGGCGCGACCGAGACTCAGGGCGTGACGATGACGCACTGGATCCTCGAGCGCGTCGGCATGGTGGGCGTGCCGCTGCCGGGAACGACGCTCAAACTGGCGCCCGTCGGGGCCAAGATGGAAGTGCGCGTCAAGGGGCCGATGGTGATGCGCGGCTATCTCAACATGCCGGAGAAGAACGCGCAGGTGTTCGACGAGGAGGGCTTCTACTGCCTCGGAGATGCGGCGCGGTTCGAGGATCCGGAGCGTCCCGAGAAAGGGCTGGTGTTCGATGGCCGCGTGACCGAGGACTTCAAGCTGGATTCGGGGACCTGGGTGTCGGTGGGTACGCTGCGGCCGGATATTGTCGCGGCGTGTGCGCCGCTGGTGTTTGATGCGGTGGTGTGCGGGCAGGACAAGCCGTTCATCGGCGCGCTGCTGTGGCCATCGCCCGCGGCGGTGAAGGCGGCGGCCGAAGCGTCCGGCGGCGACATGGCGGCGGCGGTCGGGTCGGTGGCTGCTGCGATCAAGGCGAAGCTCGCCGCGTTCAATGCGACGCAGACCGGCTCTTCGCGGCGGGTTACGCGATTCCGGATCCTGACCTCGCCGCCCTCGCTGGATGCGGGCGAGATCACCGACAAGGGCTATGTGAACCAGCGCGAGACGCAGGCGAACAGGGCGGCGGAGGTGGCCTCGCTGTTTACGGCGGAGGCGGCGCCGGGGGTTGTGCTCGTCTAGCCGGCCTTCACGCAACGTCAGCATGGACAGCCGCGTCCGGGCGTGCAGGATTACGCGCGCGGAAGGCAGAATATTCTGCTGCTTCAAAAACTGAATCCATCGGGAGAGACCATGTCGGTTCTCAATGTCGAGCGTCCGGACTTCATGCAGGACGAAGAAATCCGCATGTTCGAGGACTCGGTGGGGAAGTTCTTCCAGCAGCATGCCCCGCCTGAGCGTGTGGAGAAATGGCGCGCCCAGAAGCAGGTCGACCGCGAGATGTGGAACGAGGCGGGCGAAGCGGGCCTGCTCAACCTGTCGATGCCCGAAGAATATGGCGGCATGGGCGGCGACTATCGCCACGAAGTCGTCCTGATGGAGCAGTTGGCCAAGAACGGCGTCGAGGGCTTCGGCATCTCGCTTCACAACGCGATCGTAGCCCCCTACATCCTCCACTACGGCACGGAGGAGCAGAAGAAGCGCTGGCTGCCGCGCATGGCGACGGGCGAACTCGTGACCGCCATCGCGATGACCGAGCCGGGCGCGGGCTCGGACCTGCAGGGCATCAAGACGACGGCCAAGCGTTCGGGCAATGGCTATGTCATCAACGGCTCGAAGACATTCATCACTAACGGCCAGACCGCGAACCTGATCTGCGTCGTGGCAAAGACTGACCCGGCCAAGGGCGCCAAGGGCGTCTCGCTGGTGTTCGTCGAAACCGACGAGGTCGAAGGCTTTGAGCGCGGCCGCAATCTCAAGAAGATGGGCCAGGACGCGCAGGACACGTCCGAGCTGTTCTTCAACGAGGTGAAGGTGCCGGCGGAAAACCTGCTCGGCACGGAAGAAGGACAGGGCTTCATCCAGCTGATGGGCCAGCTGCCGCAGGAGCGCCTCAATATTGCGATCCAGGCGATCAACACGATGGACAAGGCGCTCGAGCTGACGATCGACTACGTCAAGCAGCGCCAGGCCTTCGGCAAGCGCATCATCGATTTCCAGAATACTCAGTTCGTGCTGGCCGAATGCAAGACCGAGGCGACGGTGGCGCGCGTGTTCGTGGATCACTGCATGCGCGTGCACCTTCAGGGCAAGCTGGACGCTGCGACGGCGTCGATGGCGAAATACTGGACGACTGACCTCGAAGGCAAGATCGTCGACCGCTGCCTGCAGCTGTTCGGCGGCTATGGCTTCATGGACGAGTATCCCATCAGCCGCATGTATCGCGACATCCGCATCCAGCGCATCTATGGCGGCGCTAACGAGATCATGAAGCTGCTGATCGCGCGGACGCTCTGAAGGCGGTTGCCCGAATGGAACAGGCGGGAGATTTCCTGGCGGAGACGGAGGCGCTGGCAGGCCTGCTGGCGCCGCTGTCCGATGCGGCGTTCGACGAGGCCACGCAGTTCAAGGGCTGGACCCTTAACGACGTGGTGCGGCATCTGCATTTCTGGAATCGCGCAGCGGGCTTGCAACTGACCGACGAGGGCGAGCTGGTGCGGCTGCTGGGCGCCGCGGCTGGCGGCATGCGGGCGGTGGAGCGCGATGTTGTGCGCGCTTCGGGACAGGCCTTGCGCGAGGAATGGTTGGCGACAGCTGGCGAAATCGCGGCGTTGTACCAGCGGGCCGATCCGAAAGCGCGATTGAAATGGGCGGGGCCGGACATGAGCGCGCGCTCGTCGATCACGGCGCGATTGATGGAGACGTGGGCCCACGGGCAGGAGGTGTACGATCATCTCGGGGTCGAGCGCGTGGATGCCGATCGCATCAAGAACATTGCGCATCTGGGCGTCTCGACATTCGGATGGACCTATCAGGTTCGCCGGATGGAGTTGCCGCCGGCTGTTCCTCATGTGCGCTTGACGGCGCCGTCGGGCGCGATCTGGACCTGGGGCGAGGAGGGAGCGGCGAACGCTGTGACAGGCTCGGCGACCGAATTCTGCCAGGTCGTGACGCAAGTGCGGAACGTGTCGGACACGAAGCTGGTCGTGCGCGGTCCCGTCGCGACGCAGTGGATGGCGATGGCGCAGTGCTTTGCAGGCGCGGCCGAGCCGCCACCGGCGCCGGGCACGCGCTTTCGCCGGGCGCGGGCGGCGTGATAGAGCGGACGCATGACGTCCGACAACCACACCTTCGATCGCCGCGAGCTTACAGGACCGTTCGATATCATCGGCGATGTGCATGGCTGCGCGGACGAGCTGGAGGAATTGCTCGGGCTGCTGGGCTATGAGGTGGAGTGGTCGGGTCCCGACGTGGCCGTGACGCCGCCGGCTGGGCGGACGCTGGTGTTCGTGGGTGACCTGGTCGATCGAGGCCCGCGCACGCCGGATGTATTGCGCATCGCCATGGCGATGGCGGAAGCGGGAACGGCGCTATGCGTCGATGGCAATCACGACAACAAATTCGCGCGCTGGATCAACGGCGCGAATGTGGCTCGCAGTCATGGCCTGCAGGCTTCGGCCGACCAGATGGCGGGGGAGAACCCGGCGTTTCATGCGCGGGTGCGGAAGTATCTGGCCGGGCTGCCGATCTATCTCTGGCTTGATGGTGGCGCGCTTGTGGTGGCGCATGCGGGCCTCAAGGAAGATATGATCGGCCAGTCGGGCGGGAAGGTGAAATCGTTCGCTCTATTTGGGGATACGACGGGAGAGGTCGACGGGTTTGGATCACCCGTGCGGCGCAACTGGGCGCTGGATTATCGTGGCGATGCTGCGGTTGTTTATGGGCATGTGGCGGCGCCTGAGGTTCAGGCGGTGAACAACACATGGTGCATCGATACGGGCTGCTGTTTTGGCGGCAGGCTGACGGCGTTGCGCTGGCCCGAGCGGGAGCTGGTCAGCGTCCCCGCGCGTCAGGTGTGGTTCGAGGGGGCTCGCCCCCTCTCTGATCGTATTCGATAGCTCAACATGGCTTGACGGCGTCTGGCTGGCAGTTTCCTGATGGGGAAAATTCCGGAGGACGTCGCCCATGAAAACCCGCATCACAGAACTCTTCGGCATCGAGCATCCGATCATCCAGGGCGGGATGCACTATGTCGGTTTCGCCGAGATGGCGGCGGCTGTCTCCGAAGCTGGCGGGCTCGGCATCATCACCGGGCTGACGCAGAAGACACCCGAGGGTCTGCGGAACGAGATTCGCCGCTGCCGCGAGATGACGAAGAAGCCGTTCGGCGTGAACCTCACCTTCCTGCCAGCCGTGACGCCGCCGGACTATCCGGGCTTCGTGCGCACGATCATCGAGGAAGGCATCAAGATCGTCGAGACGGCGGGGAACAACCCCAGCCAGGTCATGCCCTTCTTCAAAGAGGCGGGCGTCAAGGTGATCCACAAGTGCACGTCTGTGCGCCACTCGAAGAAGGCAGAGGCGATCGGCTGCGATGCGGTCAGCGTCGATGGTTTCGAGTGTGGTGGGCATCCGGGCGAGGACGATGTGCCGAACTTCATCCTGCTGCCGCGCGCGGCGGAGGAGCTGAAGATTCCGTTCGTCGCCTCCGGCGGCATGGCTGACGGGCGCTCGCTGGTGGCGGCGCTGGCGCTGGGCGCAGAAGGCATGAACATGGGCACGCGCTTCATCGCCACGAAGGACGCGCCTGTGCACCAGAATGTGAAGGACGCGCTGGTGAAGGCGAGCGAGCTGGATACCCGCCTTGTCATGCGTCCGCTGCGCAACACCGAGCGCGTGCTGAACAATGCGGGCGTTGCGAAAATCCTCGAGAAGGAGAAGCAGCTCGGCGCCGGCATCAAGTTCGAGGACATCCTCAACGAGGTGGCGGGCATCTATCCGAAGGTGATGGTCGAGGGCGATATGGAAGCCGGCGCGTGGAGCTGCGGCATGGTCGCCGGCCTGATCCACGATATTCCGACCGTGAAGGAACTGATCGACCGCATCATGCGCGAGGCGGACGAGATCATCTCGAAGCGCCTGATGGGGATGCGCTAGCGGTACTGCACTATCTATACTGGGGGCCTGTTGTCGACGCCGTTCAACTCGTTGATCACGATGCGGATGGCGTCGACGAGATAGCGGTCCTTGCTCGCGAGCTTCTGGGCGAGGCCTGAGAGACCGTCGAGCATGGCGGGACTATTGGCGCCAAGGTCGGCGATGGCGGCGAGGATAGCCTCGAAGCGCATCCAGCTTTCAACACGGCCCGGCACGTCGTTCAACCTGCCCAGCGGCAGGCCGTCCATGATGCTCAGGATCGCAGGCGCGAGCCTCGGATCGCCGGGCCCCGTGAACAGACGGCGCGCATCTCGCAGCATGGCGATGCCCGCGCCAAACGTGTCGTCGTCCGCGGAGACGAGCCAGCCCATCATCAGGCCATAGGCGTCAGGACGGCGCAGCAGCAGGTCTGCGGCGAGTTCAGAAGCAGGGTTATAGAGGTTGGCGTGGCGGCGCAGCGTTTCAGGGGCAGCGGTTTCATCGAACGCCGCGGTCTCGCGCGCAAAGAGGAAGGCGCGGAATGAATCAGGGACGCCGGCGGGTGGGGCGGGGATATCCATCAGCGCCCGGCCGAAAGTGAAGGCGCGTGGCGTGGCGGATTGCTCCACGCCGAGGCGCTGCTCCAGCGCGGCGAGTTCGGCCTTGTCGGCCACGCGGGCGTCAGCCGGGTAAACCAGCGTGGGGTAACGCACGAGCGTCGCCGGCATCGCCCAGCGCCACTTGGCGCCTGCATAGGTGCGGTTCACGCGCGGAAAGCGGCCGAGCCAGTCGACAGTGGGTTGCGGCGTCGGCATGGCCCACCACCCAATCCAGGCATTGCCGGTGTGGCGGCCATCATCGCCCACCTGCCGCGTGACGGTGACCGTGCCGCAGCGCAGGCAGGCATGCACCGAAAGATGCGCGGGCGGCCAGACGGGGCGATGGAAGGCGGGATCGCAGCTGCACGCGACAGCAAGTTCGCCAAGGCTGATTTCCTCCAGCGGCTGGAGACCGCCGAAGCGCTCGAGCGAGGGATCGGCTGCTGGCCCTGCGGGCGCGGTCGGGGCGGGCGGCGTTTCCGGCTTTGGCTTGGCGGGGCGCGGTGGGAGCGACAGCTCACCCTTCTCGAAATAGGTGCGCATGTGGTTGTTGCGCGGGCCGTCCGTGGCGTTCATCGCAAAGACGAGCTTCTGCGTCTGGCCGTTCTGCTCCCAGTCGATGATGATCTGGGTCCAGTCATCGCTGAGAGCGATGTGGCGAATGACGCCGACCGCATCGAAGGGAATGTGCACGCCGTTGGCGTCCGCAAAGCCGCGGATGACGCGATAGCTGTGATGCGATTCCAGATTGTCGACGGTTGCGGCCACGCAGCGCCTCCTCCCTGGCCAGCGCTTATCAGCCGGGCAGGGTGACGTCAGCCAGCTTCCATCGCGGGTTGATCAGGCGCCGGCGCCAACGCCGGCCGGGCACGTCACGCCTGTGCCGCCAAGGCCGCAATATCCGTCCGGGTTCTTGGCGAGATATTGCTGGTGGTATTCCTCGGCATAGAAGAAGGGCGGGGCTTCGCGCACCTCCGTGGTGATCTGGCCCATGCCGGCCTGCCTCAGCGCGGACTGGTAGGCCGCGAGCGAGGCGCGCGCCTGTTCGGCCTGGCTGCCAGAATAGGTGTAGATCGCCGAACGGTATTGCGTGCCCACGTCGCCGCCCTGGCGCATGCCCTGGGTAGGATCGTGGTTTTCCCAGAACACCTTCAGCAGCGCCTCATAGCTGGTGACTTTCGGGTCGAACACCACGAGCACGACCTCGGTATGGCCCGTGCCGCCCGAGCACACTTCCTGATAGGTGGGGTTGGGCGTTTCGCCGCCCTGATAGCCGACGGCCGTGGTCCACACGCCGTCCTGCTGCCAGAATTTGCGCTCCGCGCCCCAGAAACAGCCAAGCCCGAACACGGCGGCTTCCAGCCCCTCCGGAAAGGGCCCCTTGATGGGCTGGCCGTTCACGAAATGGCGGTTGCCGACGGGCATGGGGGTCGCCCGTCCGGGCAGGGCTTCTCCGGCTTTCGGCAGGGTGACCTTCTTTCCAAGCGAGAACATGGCGGCATCCTCAGGGGCGGTGTTGCGCGCCCTATGTGGGGCCGCCGGGGCGGAAGGTCAAAACCCCCGGGCGACAGGCCGGTAACTTGCGCTTCAGACGCGCCCATGTAAAAGGCCCCCCTGCGCTGGTGAGGTGGCCGAGTGGTCTATGGCGCACGCTTGGAAAGCGTGTGTACGGGAAACCGTACCGTGGGTTCGAATCCCACCTTCACCGCCAGATTTTCCGCCCCTTCCGCAGTGGAATGGCCCCGTGGCGCGGGGCCAGACTGCGCGCGCGCCCCTGTTCATGTGACGCCGGCCGGCCTAGCCTTGGCCCGCCGGAAAGGCGCCCGGGCTCTTGCCGGGCGGGATGTTCCAGGGACGCTGCATGACCAACCGCAGAGACAGACGCAAGGCCGCCGCCGTGAGGCGATCCTCGGGGCCGATGTCCGAAAAGGAAAAGCGCCAGCTGATCATCGGCGCGAGCGTGGTTGTTGTGGTGGTGGTGAGCGTCCTGCTGTTCTTCATCTGGCCGCGGTGAGGGGGCGCTTCACGCGCTCGGTCTCTGCTTCGCGTTCGACAACTTCATCCGCATCCACAAGACGCTGCGCGTCACGCCTGCGATGCAAGCGGGCATCACGGATCGCGTCTGGTCGCTGGAAGATATCGTGGGGCTGATGGATGGACGGGCGCGGAAGGCGGGACCGCGCAAGCCTTACAATAAGCGCGGCTAAGACTTCTCGTCTTTCTGGTTGGCCGGCCTTTGGGAAAGCTCTGGCCAATTTGGAAGCTTATGTGGAGTCGCAGACAGCCAATTGGCGTCGCCAGTCATCTCTTTCCGAAGCATTCGGTAGGTGTGCTCATTGCAATACAAGGTGCAGAAGAAAATTCCGCCGCCTTTGATGAGGCAGGATTTGAAGAACTTCGCATTGTGAGGCGTTTCTGGCGGGGTAATCAGGATCAAGTCGCAGTTTGAGAGCGTAACGCCGGTCAAATGGCCGTCGCCTACGAGCATTATGTTCGCGGGCCCCACGAACTCGCAATCCAAGAAAGTCTTGTCCTCAACCACTGGATAGCCCGGCAAAAACAGGTCTTCGACCCAGATACGTTTTTTCTCAAACGTGCTGGCCAGCGGATCGAACTCGCTTTTGGGTTCGCGCAGGCTTTCGTACTGTTTGTTTTTCAAGCGTCGCGTCTTGCTGGCATCGACTAGAAGCGACCCCGCCAGCCACATAAGCGCAGCGAGGCCAGCGCCAAATCCGTAAGACGCGGGGGCGTAGGCTCCCATAAAGTCGGTGAGCCAAGTCAAGACGCCGCCGCCGATTGCAGCCACGGCGACAGGCCAGATGCGATCAAAGAGCGCCCAGCGCGTATTGATCCAGCTAAGCCTGTCTTTTCCCGCCATGGAGCGCAGCATGGCCCAATTCGTTCGCATCGTGGAGTCTCCCGGTTTTTGAACCGGACTCCGAAAAAAGTTCCTCCTCTTGAGGGAGCCTCAAACAGCTCTCTCAGCCGTTTTTCCGAGGGCAAATTCAAACTGAGACACTACCTCTTTCAGACTCCGTTTGACTCTCGAACAGAGCTGAGTCCTAATGGAACAAATAGGGAACATATCCACAGGACGTGAGCGTGTCGAAGGCTGGGCTGGAAGTCTTGAAGCGGGAGGTGGCGCGGCTTGAGCGGGGGTCTTCGCCCATCGCATCGGCGCGCTTTTCGACCGGCGTGGCTGATCTCGACAACAGTCTTGGCGGCGGCCTCATGCGCGGGGCGATGCACGAGGTGTTCGCGGCCAGCATGCTGGACGAGGCGTCGGCGGCGGCTTTCGTGATCGGGCTGGCGCTGCGCGCGGCGCCTTCGGCGCCTGTGCTGTGGGTGCGCCAGGATTTCGTCGGGCTGGAGCTGGGCGAGATCCATGCGCCGGGCCTGGCCGAGCTTGGCCTGTCGCCCGAGCGGCTGATCCTCGTGAAGGCGCGCGATGGGCCGGGCGTGCTGCGCGCGGGCGAAGAGGCCGCGCGCTGTCCGCCGCTGGGGGCCGTGATCATCGAGCCGTGGGGCAATCCCAAGACGCTCGATCTTGTGGCCTCGCGGCGGCTGATGCTGGCGGCGGGGCGGTCGGGCGTGCCGGTATTCCTGCTGCGCGCGGGGGGAGCGCCGCTGCCGGGGGCCGCGGCGACGCGATGGAGCGTGAAGGCGGCGGCTTCGGTCCCGCTGGAGGCGTCGGCGCCGGGCCATCCCGTCTTTGAAGTCAGCCTGATGCGGGACCGTGCGGGAGGCGCCGGACGCAGCTGGATCGTGGAATGGAACCGTGATGTCCGCAGCTTCAGCGATGTGGGAGACGAAGGCGGATCGTCGCTATCTGGCGGCGTGGTTCCCGTATCTTCCGGCGGACCGCATCCTGAGGAACACGGCCTCAGGCGCGCAGGATAAATCCAGCGAACCGCTTCCCCTCGTGCTGGTCGAGAAGGTGAAGGGCGAAAGCCGCATCGCCGCCGTGAGCCGCAATGCGCGGCGGGCGGGGCTGGCGCCGGGGCTGACGCTGGCGGATGCGCGCGCGCGCATTCCACAGCTATGGGTCGAGGAGATGGACCGTCAGGCGGATGCCAGGCTGCTCGATGCAGTGGCGGAGGATTGCGACCGGGTGACGCCCATTATCGTGATCGATGCGCCCGACGGGCTTGTGCTCGACATCACCGGATGCGGCCACCTGTTCGGCGGGGAGGCGGGGCTGCGCGCGGGGCTGTCGAAGCGGTTCGGAAGGGCCGGCCTCAATGTGCGCACGGTGATTGCCGGCGCGCCCGATACGGCGCGTGCGCTGGCCCGGCATGGGCGCGTGGCCATCGTCGCGCCGGGGGAGGAGGCGGCCGCCGTGCGCGGCTTGCCCATCGCGGCGCTGGGCCTTGCGCACAAGGACCAGCTGGCGATCTCGCGCGCGGGGCTGAAGACGATCGGAGCGCTGGCCGATCGGCCGAGCGCGCTTTTCACGGCGCGCTTTGGCGAGGAGATGACGGGGCGGCTGGCGCGGCTGCAGGGGCTCGCGCCATCGCCGCTGACGCCGCGCCGCGCTGTTCCGATGCTGTGGGCCGAGCAGCGCTTTGCCGAGCCGATCGGACGGATGGAGGATATCGAGGCGACGCTGGCGAACCTTGGCGAAGAGGTGTGCCGCATGCTGCTCGCGCGGCGGGAAGGCGCGCGGCGGATGGAGGCGGGCTTCCATCGCGCCGATGGGGCCGTGCGGCGCATCGCTGTGGAGACGGGGCGGGGTCTGCGCGATGTGCGGGCGTTGATGCGTCTGTTCCGCGAGCGGCTGGATGCGGTGGCCGATCCGCTCGATCCCGGTTTCGGCTTCGATCTGGTGCGGCTGTGCGTGCTGGAGGGGGAGAGCCTTGCGGTCTCGCAGCCCGAGCTTGATGGCCGCGCGCTGGAGGCGGACGAGGTTGCGAACCTTGCCGACCGGCTGTCGGCGCGGTTCGGGCAGGAGCGGGTGCTGCGCTTTGTGGCGCGCGATACGCACGATCCCGCCCGCGCGGCGCGTAGCGTGCCGGTGTTGCAGGAGGCGGCGGATGCGGCGGCGTGGCCGGCCCTGTCCGCAGGCGAGCCGCCGCTGCGCCCGCCGCGCATCTTCGATCCGCCCCAGCCGGTGGCGATCACGCTGGCCGAGGTGCCCGACGGGCCGCCGCGCGCCTTCCACTGGCGGCGCAGGGAGCATCGCGTTGTCGCGCATGAAGGACCCGAGCGGATCGCGCCGGAATGGTGGCGCGAGGCATCGGCAGAGGCGCGCGATTATTATCGCGTTGAAGACGCAGACGGGCGCCGCTTCTGGCTGTTCCGCGTGGGCGATTATGGCGTGGAAGGCGCGCCGCCGCGCTGGTTCCTGCACGGGGCGTTCGGATGAGCGTTCCGTCCAGCATTCTCACATTTCCCGGCGTAGCAGGGGAGAGCGCCGCGTCTGAGAGGCCGCTTTATGCCGAGATGGCGGCTGCCAGCAACTTCTCCTTCCTGCGCGGCGCCTCGACCGGGCAGGACATGGTTCTGCAAGCCCTCCGCCTTGGCCATAACGGCATCGGGATTGCGGATCGCAACACGGTTGCCGGCGTGGTGCGGGCGTGGATGGCGCTGAAGCAGGTGCGGAAGGATGGCCTGCCGCCCCCGAGCAAGGTAAGGGAAGGCGGCTCCCCCGGCGAAACCATATGGGTCGAGCATCCCGATCAGGAAAAACTGCTGAGAGAAAAAGCCGACCTGCTGGAGCGCGCGAAGACGTTCAAGCTGTGCGTTGGCGCACGCCTGGCTTTCGTAGACGGCACGCCCGACATCATTGCCTACCCCGTCAACCGGGCCGGGTGGGGCAGGCTGTGCCGGCTGCTGACTCTGGGTAACACGCGCGCGGCGCCTGGCGAGGCGCGCGCCGTCAAGGGTGAGTGCCGTCTTGCGATCGGCGATCTTCTCTCTTTCGCGCAGGATCTATTGCTGATCGTGATTCCGGAAAAAAATGTGCATGGGCTCGCCGATCTACTGTCGTGCTTGCGGGACCGTGCTCCGACATGGCTTGGCGTCTGCATGCATCGGCGCGGCGGCGATGCGCGGCGGCTTGAAGGGCTGAGACGCATCGCAGAAGCCGCAGGCGTCCGTCTGATTGCCACAAACGACGCTCTCTATCACGACGCACGGCAACGCGACCTGCAGGACGTGATGACCTGCATCCGCGAAGGTGTCCGAATCGAAAGCGCGGGGCGTTTGCTGGAGTCGAACGCAGAGCGGCATCTCAAGCCTGCTGCCGAAATGATGCGCCTGTTCCGCGCGGCGCCTGAGGCGATAGCGGAAACGCAGGTGCTTCTTGACCTGGTCAGTTTCGATCTCGACCAGCTGAAATACGAATATCCGCAGGAACCCGTGCCGCCGGGCATGTCGGCCCAGGAGTATCTGGAGAGGCGTGTGTGGTTCCACGCCGGGATCAAGTACAATTGGCGAATTCCGAAAAAGGTGAAGCGTCTGTTGCGGCGCGAGCTTGCCTACATCGAGACGAAGGGGATCGCACAGTATTTTCTGTCCATCTTCGATCTGGTGCGGGTCGCCGAAGACAAAGGCATCCTCTGCCAGGGGCGTGGATCGGCGGCCAACTCTGCCGTCTGCTATGTGCTGGGCATCACGTCGGTCAACCCGGCGACATTTGATGTGCTGTTTGAACGATTCCTCTCGAAAGAGCGCGATGAACCGCCAGACATTGATGTCGATTTCGAGCACGAGCGGCGCGAGGAAATCATTCAGCACATCTATCAGCGTTACGGCCGCCATCGCGCCGGCATCGCAGCGACTGTGATCCATTATCGCCCGCGCAGCGCAATGCGTGAGGTGGGGAAGGTGTTCGGCTTAACGGATGATGTAACAGCCCAGTTGTCTGGCCTTGTGTGGGGCAGCTGGGGGGCGACGCCGATCGGGCAGCAGCTACGCCAGGCGGGTCTTGATCCTGACAATCCGGTGCTACATCGCGCCCTGCGCTTCGCCAACCGGCTGCTGGGTTTCCCGCGCCATCTCTCGCAGCATGTGGGCGGCTTCGTGCTTACGCAGGGAAGGCTGGATGAACTCGTCCCCATCGGAAATGCGGCGATGGACAAGCGCACTTTTATCGAATGGGACAAGGACGATATCGACGCGCTGCACCTGATGAAGGTGGATGTGCTGGCGCTCGGCATGCTCACCTGTATTCGCAAAGCGCGCGACCTTCTCTATCGGCATGGCCATCCACGTTTTGGTTTGCGGGATTTTCCGGCAGAGGACCCCGCCGTCTACGACATGTTGTGCAAGGGAGATTCTGTCGGGGTCTTTCAGGTCGAAAGCCGCGCCCAGATCAACATGCTCCCGCGCATGAAGCCCCGGCAGATGTATGATCTGGTGATCGAGGTCGCGATCGTTCGTCCTGGGCCGATCCAGGGCAACATGGTTCATCCTTATCTCAAGCGGCGCAACAAGGAGGAAGATGTCGTCTTTCCTTCGCCGTCGCTCAAGCACGGCCATCCGGATGAACTCCGTAATGTCCTGAACAAGACGCTCGGCGTGCCGCTGTTCCAGGAACAGGCAATGAAGCTTGCGATGGTGGCGGCGAAATTCACGTCAGAAGAAGCAAATGGCCTGCGCCGCGCAATGGCGACCTTCCGCAATGTCGGCACCATGCACAAATTCGAAGAGCGCATGGTCGAAGGCATGGTCGGACGCGGGTACGAGCGCGAATTCGCGCAACGCTGTTTCGACCAGATCAAGGGCTTCGGCAGCTATGGCTTTCCAGAGAGCCATGCGGCGGCGTTCGCGCAGCTGGTCTATGTGTCGTCATGGCTGAAATGCCATCATCCGGCGGCGTTTGCGTGTGCTCTGCTGAACTCGCAACCCATGGGGTTCTATGCGCCGGCGCAGATCGTGCGCGACGCGCAGGAACATGGCGTGGAGGTGCGCGCCGTCGACGCCAATTTCAGCCACTACGACAACACGCTTGAGCGGCGCGAGGATGGATCGCTCGCTTTGCGCCTTGGCTTCCGCCAGATCGATGGCATGCGCGAGGATGATGCGGCCAACCTCGTCGCGCGGCGTGGCGGCGGCTACGCCAGCGTGCAGGACATGCGTGAGCGCGGGCGCGTTTCGACGCCGATGCTGCGGCGGCTGGCGGATGCGGACGCGTTCCGCTCGCTCGATCAGGATCGGCGCGAGGCGTTGTGGGATGTGCGACGCCTTCCGGATGATGAGCTGTTGCCCCTGTTCGCCGCCGCGCAGGCGCGTGAACTGGGCGAGGAACCGGAAAGCCGCCTTCCCGGCATGCCGCTGCGCGAGCATGTTGCGGCCGATTACCAGACAACCCGCCTGTCGCTGAAGGCGCATCCGATGCAGATCCTGCGGCCGGTGTTCGCGGCCGAACGGGTGCTGTCATCTGCGCAGACCAGCGCGCTGCCCGATGGGCGGTGGGCGCGCACGGCGGGCGTCGTGCTGGTGCGGCAGAGGCCGGGCAACGGCAAGGCGATTTTCATCACGCTTGAAGACGAGACAGGCGTCACCAACGCGTTGCTGTGGGCGCGTGTGTTCGAGCGCTTCCGATCAGAGGTGATGGGCGCGCGCCTGCTGCTGATCGAGGGCAGGGTGCAGAAGAGCAGGGAAGGCGTCATTCACTTGATGGGCGCCCGCGTGACGGATCGTTCCGGGGAACTCGCGCGCCTGTCGGAAGACCATGTCGCCGAGATCGAACTGACGCGGGCCGATGAAATCAAGCATCCCCAGCATCCACGTGGTCCGAAAGGGCCCGATGGCCTGTTCCGCCATCCGCGCGATGTGCGCATACTGCCGAAGTCGCGCGACTTCCATTGATGACGGGTGCGGGCGGCGATTGACCTTCAGCAAGATAAGGTGCGTCGTGACAGATAAGGTGCAAGAGAGCCGCACGCGACATCCGGAGAGACAGCAATGACCGCCACACTTTCCCGCAGGACGGCTTGTTTGCGCGCACTGATCATAGCTGCTGGCGCCATGGCTGCACTGGCGGCCTGCGCTTCAGCGACAACGCAGGCTGCGGGCGAGGCCGAGGCGCAGGGATGGCCTGGCGTGGCGATGAACGCTGATCCAGCCCAGGTCGAGGCGGGTCGCCAGATTGCAGAGCGGGAGTGCGCCCAGTGTCACGCGATCGACCGGACCACGAAAAGCCCTAACGCTGCGGCGCCTCCGCTTCGCAATGTGCTGGCTGTAAACGATGCCGACAGCCTAGCCTATCGCTTCATCGAGTCGATGCGCGTCGGTCATGACGAGATGCCGCTGTTCGACTTCAACGTGCAGGCGGCCGACGCGCTGATCGCCTATATCGCGACGATCAGCGAATAGGGTCAGCTGGCGCGCAGGATCGGGCCGTCGTCAGCGGTTCCGCCTTCACCGAGACTCTCGAGGATGTCGCGGCGCACGATGCGGCAATGGTAGAGCGATTCCATGCGAATCCAGCCACGGCGCTGAAACTCCGACATCTTGCGCGACACCGTCTCGAGGCGCAGGCCGAGGAACTCCGCCATGTCGCCGCGCCGCATTGGCATGTCGAACTGGCCGTCATTGGCGTCGTCACACAGGTCGCAGATCGTCAGGAGGAAGTTGGCAAGCTTCTGCTCGGCCGATTGCGTGCCGACTGCCGCAAGTTGGGCCTGGGCCGCGCCAAGCTGGCGTCCGACCTGCCGCAGGAGCTGATTGGCAAGCTTACCGTCATTGAGACAGATTTCGGTGACGCGGGCCATCGGAATGCAGCGCACCGAAACCGGCGTAACCGCCTCGCAGCCATTGGAATGCTCGACATCGGATTCGAGACCGAGGATGGAGCCCTTGTTGGCGAAGCCGACAATCTGTCGCTGCCCATCAATGAGTGTGCGATACAGTTTCACCCAGCCAGACTCAACGACGTAGAGACAATCCCGCGCATCGCCTTCGTAGTAGAGGTGATCGTGCGCCGCGACATGGCGCGAGGCGGCGCGCTGGGGCGTACGCTCACCCGCCGGCGATTTCGGTTGGGCCGCCTCCGGTGAGAACCCGGTGATTGCTCCGCCTGCGATGCACATGAATGCCTCCTGTCCGTGTGTGGCGAGGAGAACGATGTGCTTCCTATCTTGCTGGGCTTTGCCGAAGTGTGTCTGCGTGTGTGTCGAAGTGTGTCTGGCGTCACAAAGACGGAGAAATCGGCCGCAAAGTCCCCATTCCAAGCTGGATCGCGGCCAGACGCCGCACCAAAAAATTAAAAGGATGCTAGCTGTCGACAACCCGGAAGCTCGTGGGCGGTGCGCGCCGTGTCCGCGTAGAGCGAACATGTTCCGGCTCCAGCGCATTCACCACCACATCCAGCACCCGCAGGGTGGTCGCGAGGTCCTGGTCGCTGACACCAGCGAAAACATCATCGCGCATTTGTGCAGCAACGGCGTCAACCTCGGCGATGATGCTCTCGCCAGCGGGCTGGATCAGGACGCACTTTGCGCGACGATCGCCGGCTGCTTCGGTCCGCTTGACCAGCTGTTGTGCTTCGAGGGCATCGAGCAGGCGCACAAGCGTTGGCCCCTGAACGCCCATGCGCTCGGCCAGATCGGACTGAATCAGGCCCTCTTTCGCGTGTGAGAGAAAGTAGAGAGCGCTCCAGCGCGCTTCGGTCTGGCTTGTCGACTTCACACGCTCTGCAAAACGCGCACGGAAGCGGCGCGTGGCAAGCGCGGCCTTGAAGAAGGTCTCGATCTGAAGCTGAACTCGTTCCGGGGATGTCTGCGTCACAGCTACTGCGCCCATTCCGTTGCAAGCTCCTGTGCTGCTAAGCGCAGCGTGAACCAACTCACGCTAGCAGGCTATCAGAATGGGGATTACAGAATTTGATCGTAGTCAAACAGTGCAATCTCGATCCATCGCGCCTTGGATGTTCCAAAATCCAAAATGGGTAACTGAGTCCAAGCTAGTCGCTTTGAGACGTACTCGCAGACTCTGTGTTTCCGGTCGGCTTTCTTGGAGTGCTATATTGCGAGGCTGTGCTTTCCGGGCTGCGGCGCGAGGTCCGGATCGAAGCATGCCGCGACGTTTCTGACGTACGGACGACCCAGAGCGGTTACGCTGAGCGTGCGTCCCGAAAGCTCGGCCATGCCGGCTTCTATCGTGCGAGCAAGCTTCAGGGGCGGATCGCGCAGCCATTCATCGGGCAGCTCCACGGTGAAATCACACATAAGCCGCTCGATCATCCGGGCGACCTGCATATCGTCTTCGCTCAATACCACGCCGCGAACCACCGGTGAACGCCGCTCCGACAACGCTTCGCGGTAGCGCGCCGTGTCGGCGACGTTCTGGTAGATCATGCCCGGCAAGGACGAGATTGATGAGGCGCCAAAACCAACGAGCGCGACCGCGTTGTCGTCGGTATAGCCTTGGAAGTTCCGGCGGAGCTCGCCGCGGCGTTCGGCCGCCGCCATCGAATCTCCTGGCGCAGCGAAATGGTCGAAGCCGATCGGCAGATAGCCGGCCTGTTCGAGGGTTCGCGCGGCAGCTTCCGCCTGCCGGAAGCGGGCCTCGCCCTCGGGCAGTTCGTTGGTGTCGATGCCCTTCTGGTGTTTCTTCATCCACGGAACGTGGGCGTATCCAAACACCGCGACGCGATCGACATCCTGCATCGCTGCGAATGTCGCGGTTTCGACCACATGGTCGAGTGTCTGGGCGGGAAGGCCATACATCATGTCGATGTTGATGCCTTCGACCCCGGCCCGGCGGAGAGCGTCTATCGCCGATTCGATCGACTCCCGCGGCTGGATCCGGTTGATCCGCTGCTGCACCTCGGCGTCAAGCACCTGAACGCCAAGGCTCGCGCGCGTGAGGCCGTTGCGGGCAAAGGCGGATATGACCTCCGGTGAAAGGCCGCGCGGATCGGATTCTGTCGCGATCTCCGGGTATCCCGCGAAGACAAAGCCAGCGCGCAGAGCCCGGAACAGGCGGTCGATCTGGGCGGGGCTGAGAATGTCGGGAGAGCCTCCACCGAAGTGTACGTGGCCGACGCGTGCGTCCTGCGGCAGCAACGCGGCCACCTGCGCGATCTCTGCTTCCAGCGCTGCAACATAGCTTTCCACCGGGTCCGCCTGCGTCGGAACACTGGTGTGGCAGCCGCAATACCAGCACAGCTTCTGACAGTAGGGGATGTGCAGGTAGAGCGAGAGTTTGGACCGGGCGGGCAGCGATCCCAGCGCCGTGGCGACCGCTCCATGACCGATGCCGCCGTGGAACCGGTTGGCGGGCGGATAGCTCGTATAGCGAGGAAGCTGCTCCTGCGCGAACTCGGGCATGTACACCCAGCGCCGCGCGGTCGATCTGTCAGGGCGGGCTCGCGCGATCATGCGGAAGCCATGGCGGGGCTGGCGTCGGCTGCGACATGATCACGCGCGACGTGCATCAGAGCAGCGATGGCGGCCAGAATTCCGCCAATCGCCATCAGCGCGCAGCCAGCGCAATGCTCATGCCCGGATGACGGGAGCAGGGAAGCATCCCCACACCAGGAAGCCGCCATTTGCGCTGCAAAACCTGCATCACAGGAGCGCGTGAGGGCGCCCGCTATGGCAATGGCGACACCGGACAGGAATACAGCCACTGACTTCACAGGCGCCTCCACATCGACCGCCGCGACGCACGCATCGCGGTTAGTGAGTTCATCTATTCCCAAGCGCTTCCGGGCTGTTTGAGCTGCGTCAAGGGCCAGTCGCTAGCATGCTGGCAGTTGCACCTCGCGAGGGCGGCCAATCGGGGCGCCCGCTTGCGAGGACGACATCATGGCGGCGGAAAGTTTGCGCACGGCGCGCCTGGATCCCAGCTCCGCGGCGGTTGGCATAGTATTGTTGGTGGTTCTTGTCCTGGGCTTCGCCGGGGCGGCCAATGCAACGGATGTGGGCTTTGCCGCGCACAGCTGGATGTTTCTCATCGCGGCGGCGGCGGGCCTCGCTGCGCTGCTGGGTTGGCACGAAGCGGGCGACAAGACGCCGACCTTCGACAAGGCCTTCTACGAAGAGGGTGTCGTCAAGGCCGGTATCGTCGCCACGATGTTCTGGGGCGTCGCCGGATTTCTCGTCGGCCTCATCATCGCCCTGCAGCTGACCTGGCCCAACATTTTCTACTTCCCTGAACTCCCCTGGACCAATTTCGGCCGCCTGAGGCCGTTGCATACTTCGGCGGTGATCTTCGCCTTTGGCGGCAACGCCCTGATCGCCACGTCTTTCTATGTCGTGCAGCGCACCTGCCGCACGCGTCTGGCCGGCGGCATGTGGGCCTGGTTCGTCTTCTGGGGCTACCAGCTGTTCATTGCGGTCGCCGCAACCGGCTATCTGATGGGCGTCACGCAAGGCAAGGAGTACGCCGAGCCGGAATGGTATGCCGACCTCTGGCTCACTGTCGTGTGGGTCGCCTATCTCGCTGTCTTCCTCGCGACCATCCTGCGCCGCAAGGAACCGCACATCTACGTGGCGAACTGGTTCTATCTCGCCTTCATCGTCACCATTGCGATGCTGCATATCGTGAACAACATCTCGCTTCCGGCGAGCCTGGCGGGCGGCAAGTCCTACTCCGTCTTCAGCGGCGTGCAGAGCGCGCTGATCCAGTGGTGGTACGGCCACAACGCTGTCGGCTTCTTCCTCACGGCCGGCTTCCTAGCGATGATGTACTACTTCATCCCGAAGCGGGTGGAGCGGCCGGTTTGGTCCTATCGCCTGTCGATCGTCCACTTCTGGTCGCTGATCTTCATCTACATCTGGGCAGGCCCGCACCACCTTCACTACACGGCGCTGCCGCAGTGGGCGCAGACGCTGGGCATGACCTTCTCGATCATGCTGTGGATGCCGAGTTGGGGCGGCATGATCAACGGCCTGATGACGCTGTCGGGCGCCTGGGACAAGCTGCGCACCGATCCTGTCGTGCGAATGCTGGTCGTCTCGGTCGCCTTCTACGGCATGGCGACATTCGAAGGCCCGCTGATGTCGGTGCGCGAGGTCAACGCCCTGTCGCACTATACTGACTGGGGCATCGGCCACGTCCATTCCGGCGCGCTCGGCTGGGTTGGCTTCGTCACCTTCGGCTCGATGTATTGCCTGACACAGTGGGTGTGGAAGCGTCCGAAGCTCTACTCCAACTCCCTTGTCGAATGGCACTTCTGGATCGCGACGCTCGGCATCGTGCTCTACATCGCCTCGATGTGGGTGTCGGGCATCATGGAAGGCCTGATGTGGCGCGCCTATAACGACTTCGGCTTCCTCGAGTATTCCTTCGTCGAAACCGTCAGCGCGAAACACATCTCCTACATCATCCGGGCTCTCGGCGGCGGGCTGTTCCTGCTGGGCGCGCTGATCATGATCTACAACCTGGTGCGCACCGCGCGCGGCGATGTTCCTGTCGAGGACCGCAACCGCGCGCCGGCCGCCCCAACCCTCCAACACGCTGAATAGGTGAAGCAGACATGGCTGCGAAACAGGGCTGGCTGCTCCGCAATCACAAGTTCTTCGAGAGGCACAGTTACATCCTTCTCGTGGGAATCCTGATCACTGTCGCGATTGGCGGCCTGATCGAGATTGCGCCGCTGTTCTATCTCAAGAACACGATCGAGAAGGTCGAGGGCGTGCGGCCTTACACGCCGCTCGAACTGGCGGGACAGAACATCTACCTCCGCGAGGGCTGCTATGTCTGCCACTCGCAGATGATCCGTCCGCTGCGCGACGAGGTCGAACGTTACGGGCATTACTCGCTCGCCGCCGAAAGCATGTACGATCATCCTTTCCAATGGGGATCGAAACGTACAGGCCCGGATCTTGCGCGCGTCGGCGGCAAGTACTCGGATGAATGGCACAAGCAGCATCTGGTCGATCCGCGCTCGCTGGTGCCGGAATCGATCATGCCGCCCTATGCCTTCCTCTCCAGCCAGCCGCTCGACTTCGCCGGCATCCGCCGCGACATGAGCACGCTGAGAGTGGCGGGCGTGCCCTACACGGACGCGATGATTGATCGCGCAACCGACGATGTGCTGGCGCAGGCGGGCGGCGAATACGATGTCGAGGCGATGAAGTCTGACTATGGCGCCATTGCCGGCCGCGACGGAACGGTGCTGATCCGCGATTTCGACGGCGCGCCTGGCGAGCCGAGCGAGATGGACGCCCTCATCGCCTATCTTCAGGTCCTCGGAACGATGGTCGATTTCTCGACCTACGAAGCCGAAGACCTCTCAAACAAGCGGTGATCCCATGGACTATGAAGGATGGTCGTCATTCGCACAGACGGGAGGCACGACGTATTTCGTCGCGATCTTCCTGGTCGTGCTGGTCTACGCCCTCTGGCCCCGCAACGGCGCCCGCTTCCGGCGCGCCGCTGAACTCCCCATGAAAGAGAAGGAGCACGGTGATGACCGACCGCTCGCCTGAAGTTGATCCCCATAGCGGCGTCGAAACCACTGGCCATGAGTGGGACGGCATCAAGGAACTCAACAATCCCCTGCCACGCTGGTGGCGTTTCATCTTCTGGGGAACGGTCGTGTTCTCGATCGTCTACTGGGTGCTGATGCCGGCCTGGCCGGCCTTGCCCGGCATGCAGGGTCACACCCGGGGCGTGTGGGAGCAGTCCGATCGCGTCGATGTGGCGACGACAGTTTCGGCCGCCCGCGCAGAGCGGTCCGCGCTGGGCAGCCAGCTGATGGCGCGGGACGCGGCCGACATCCTCAAGGATCACGAGCTGAGCCAGCTCGCGCTGTCGTTGGGCGAGAGCGCCTTCGGCGACAACTGCGCCACCTGCCATGGTGCGGGCGGACGCGGCGCCAAGGGGTATCCGCAGCTTGCAGACGACGTGTGGCTGTGGGGCGGTTCGCTCAGCGATATAGAATACACGATCCGCAACGGCATCCGGAACGGCGCCGCCGAGGCGCGCTTCTCCGAGATGCCGGCGTTTGGTCGCGACGGATTCCTGCCGCAAGATCAGATCAGCGATCTCGTGGAGTACGTTACGGCTCTGTCCCGGCGTTCGGCGGATCCGGCGGCCGTCGCTCGCGCTGCGCCAGTCTTCCAGCAACAGTGCTCGAGCTGCCATGGCGTCACCGGTCTCGGCGACCGAACGAAGGGCGCGCCAAATCTGACTGATGCGGACTGGCTCTATGGCGGCGACCGCGCCACCATCCGCCGGACCATTTTCGGCCCGCGGAACGGCGTCATGCCAGCGTGGAGCAGCCGGTTCGACGATGCGACCATCCGGGCGCTCGCTGTCTACGTCCACTCCCTCGGAGGCGGCGAATAGCGATGGGCACGACCACGCTGATCGACAAGCGCGGCCAGCGTGGTCCCGCTCCTTCCGGGGGGGCAGAGCCGCCCGACGGCGAAGAGCCCGTCGTGCTCTATGTAAAGCGGCGGCAGGTCTATCCCAAGCTTGTCTCGGGCAGGTTTCGCACGCTGAAATGGGCGCTGCTGATCCTCACCCTGGCCGTCTACTATGTGCTGCCGTGGTTGCGCTGGGATCGTGGTGTGGGCATGCCCGATCAGGCCGTGCTTGCTGATTTCGAAGGCGGCAAGTTCTACTTCTTCTTCCTCGAGATCTGGCCACAGGAAGTCTACTACATCACAGGCCTTCTGATCCTGGGGGCAATCGGGCTGTTTCTGGTGACGGCCATCTTCGGACGGGTGTGGTGCGGCTATTTCTGCCCGCAGACCGTGTGGACCGATCTGTTCATCGTCGTGGAGCGGTTCTTCGAAGGCGACCGCAACGCTCGCATGATGCGCGACAAGGCGCCCCTGAGCGTCGACAAGGTGTGGCGCAAGAGCGCCAAGCATGCGGTCTGGCTACTTGTCTCGTTCGCGACGGGCGGAGCGTTTATCCTCTACTGGCATGACGCGCCGACCATAGCGGAGTCGTTCTTTACCGGACACGCGCCGGCGACTGCCTATGCCTTCGCCATCATTCTGACGGCGACGACCTATGCGTTGGCGGGAACCATGCGCGAGCAGGTCTGCACATACCTGTGTCCGTGGCCGCGCATCCAGGGCGCGCTGATCGACAAGGACACGATGTCGGTCACCTATCGCACTGACCGGGGAGAGCCGCGCGGACCGCACAAGAAGGGCGAAAGCTGGGAAGGGCGGGGCGACTGCATCGACTGCACGCAGTGCGTTGTCGTCTGTCCGATGGGGATCGACATCCGCAACGGCGCCCAGCTCGAATGCATCCAGTGCGCGCTCTGCATTGATGCGTGCGACGCCGTCATGAAGAAGGTCGGCCGTCCAAAGGGGCTGATCGCCTACGACACGGACGACAACGTCGCGCTGCGGTCGGTCGGCGAGAAGGAGCGCGCCTTCCGCCCCGTGCGCGCGCGCACGACGCTTTACCTTGTGGTTTTCCTCCTGACGGCGGGACTGATGGTGTTCGGGCTCTCCACCCGCACCACGCTTGAGTTCACTGCCCTGAAGGACAGGACGCTGCCCTTCGTCCAGCTCAGCTCGGGCGAGATTCGCAACACCTACACGCTGAAAATCGCGAACAAGCAGCGCGAGCCCCGCACCTTCAAGCTGTCCGTCGAAGGCATTTCCGGCGCTGCGTTGGAAGTGATCGGCGAGGCTGACCTTGTGGGGCGCGGCCTTCAGCTGGAGCCGAATGCGGTTGAAAGCTATCGCGTGTTGATGACGGCGTCCGCAGCCAGTCTGGCCTCGGGCGGAGCTGATATCCGTATCATCCTGACGGACGCCGCAGGCGTGCGGGCTGTGGCGGCAACACGTTTCTCTGGACCGGAGAATTGACATGACAACCAGGGCCAAAGAGTTCCGCGGCATCCACCTGCTCTACTGGCTTTCCGGCCTCTTCGCGGTGATGCTCGCTGTCAACGCGGTGTTCCTGTTCTGGGCGCTGAGGTCGTTCCCTGGTGAGCAGGTCAAGAACTCCTATGTCCTTGGCCTCGACTACAACAGTGAAGTGGCCCGCCGGCGCCAGCAGGAGGCGCTCGGCTGGACGGCCGAAGTCGGCCTCTCGGACGAAGCAGATAGCCGTCTCATCGTGCGCATACTGGGTCCTGATCAGGCGCCGCTGACGGGGCTGGCCGTCCTGGCGAGCACGCATGTCGCGGGCGAGGCAAGCGCGACAAGCATCGAACTGTCCGAGGGTGCGCCAGGGGAGTATGCGGCGCGGATCGAAGCGCCCGGCGGGGCGCGGGTGGAGACTCAAGTAACAGCCCGGCGCCGCTCTGAAGAGACCGCCGTGTTCAAGGCAGACAAGACGTTGGTGATGCCATGACCGGGGTGGCGGCAGGGTGTCCCAGCGGGCTGGCGCCTGTCTCGACGGCTGCCTTTGTTCAGGATCCTTCCGCCTTCGTCACCGAGAATCGCGGCCGCCGCTCGCTTGAGATCATGGTGCGTGGGGCGAGTTGCGGCGGGTGTCTGTCGAAGATCGAGAGCGCGGTCGTCGCCTTGCCGGGCGTTGCGGTCGCGCGCCTCAACCTGTCGACCGGACGGATGCATGTGGAATGGACCGGCGGACTGCAACCGCGCCGGATCACTGAAACAATCACGAAGCTCGGCTACGGCGCCGCCGCCTGCGACCTTGCGAAGCCGGATGACCGCAACGTCTCGGCAGAGCGGCGCCTGATGGTCGCCATGGTGGTTGCCGGACTTGCGACCATGATGGTGATGGTGGTGTCCGAGCCCCTCTGGTTCAGCCCCGATGTGACGCCGGAGACGCGCACGCTGATGCACTGGGCTTCGGCGCTTGTCGCCATACCCGCAACGGCCTTCTCGGGCGTCACATTCTTCCAGTCAGCGCTTTCGGCGCTGCGTCGCGGCCGCCTGAACATGGATGTACCGATCTCGCTGGCGGTCATCCTCGCCATTGCGATCAGCCTCTACGAGACGGCGCGCGGTGGCGAGCACGCATATTTCGATGCATCGGTCATGCTGTTGTTCTTCCTGCTGATCGGGCGCTTCTTCGACGCCCGGTTGCGCAGGCGCGCCTATGCGGCGGCTAACGCCCTCGCGGCGTTGCAGACGGCCAGCGCCACCCGCATCGGCCCCCTGGGCGCAGTCGAAGCCGTCCGGGCTTCCGATGTCCGGCCTGGCGATGTGCTGCTGATCGCGGCTGGCGAGCGGCTGGCCGTCGACGCAGAGGTGATCTCAGGCGCAAGCGATGTCGATCTCCGCATGGTCACCGGCGAGGTCGAGCCCTCCGCCGCGTATTCCGGCCAGTTGCTCCACGCTGGGGCGGTCAACCTTTCGGCGCCCCTGCGTGTGCGCGCCGCAGCGCCGGCGAGCCAGTCGTTGACCGCCGAAATCGGGCGGCTGCTGGAGGCAGGTGAGCAGAAAAAATCCTCCTTCCGCCGTATCGCCGACCGCGCGGCCGAGGCCTATGTGCCGCAGGTCCATATCGCTGCCGGCCTCACATTCGTGACGTGGCTGGTGCTCGGTGCGTCGCTGTCGCAGGCGGCCTTCATCGCGATTACCGTGCTGATCATCACATGCCCATGCGCCATCGCGCTGGCGGCGCCCATGGTGCAGGTTGCCGCCGCCGGCCGGCTGTTTCGCCATGGCGCGTATCTGTCCTCGGGCGATGCGCTCGAGCGCATCGCTGCGGTCGACCATGTCGTCTTCGACAAGACCGGCACGCTGACGCTTGGTGAGCCAAGGCTCGTTGGCGAGCCTACTCCCGGCGCCATTGCCCAGGCGGCGATGCTTGCCCGCGCCAGCCGGCATCCCTTCTCGCGCGCGATCGCCCAGGCGGCTGGACCAGGACCGGTGGCAGATTCAATCGTCGAGCATCCCGGCGAAGGCGTTTCCGGAATTATTGGCGGGCGGTCCGCGCGCCTTGGCTCTGCAGCCTTCGCTGGCGTGGCCGGGCAGGGCGGCAGCGAGCTCTGGCTCGCAATCGAAGGCGATACGCCGATCCCCTTCCGGTTCGAAGACGCGCTGCGGCCCGAGGCCAGGGACACGGTGGCCCGCCTGCGCCGCCTGGGGCTTTCCGTGGAGCTGCTATCGGGAGATTCGTCCGCGCGTGTTGCGCTTGCGGCGGCTGAAGCAGGCATCGACCAGTGGACCGCGGCGGCAACGCCCGTCTCCAAGGCGCAGCGTCTCGCTGATCTGGAGAAAAGCGGGCGCAAGGTGCTGATGGTGGGCGATGGCCTCAACGACGCGGCTGCGCTGGCCGGGGCGCACGCCTCGCTGGCCCCGGGGGGCGCAGTCGATGTCTCGCGGCTCGCCAGCGACTGCGTCTATTCCGGCGACAGCCTGAAATCGGTGGCCATGATCATCGATATCGCACGCGCCGCCCGCCAGCGCATGCGCGAGAACTTCGCCTTCGCGGCCGTTTACAATCTGGTGGCGGTTCCCGTGGCCATGGCCGGATGGGCGACGCCGATGGTGGCGGCGGCGGCGATGTCACTGTCCTCGGCGATTGTCACGCTCAACGCCCTGCGGCTTTCGATCATGAAACTCGAGGATGACGCCCGATGAATGTGCTTCTCTACATGATGCCCGCCGCCCTTCTGCTGG
Organism: Hyphomonadaceae bacterium; assembly: GCA_022844345.1. GTDB lineage: Bacteria > Pseudomonadota > Alphaproteobacteria > Caulobacterales > Hyphomonadaceae > UBA7672. Next base: position 123,632 of record JALHLU010000005.1, on the reverse strand, counting down.
CCGGTATCGCCCTGGCGGCGTTTGTCTGGTCGCTCCGGGCGGGCCAGTATGATGACCCTGCGGGGTCGGCGGCGCGGATATTGACGGACAAGGATCCCTTGCCCTGACGCCGCAGACACGAGGGGAGCGGCAACTCGTGCGTTGACAGCCGGAGCGCGCGGTGGCCCCTGAGATGGCGCGGGAATGCTCGCGCCAGCAGGCTGGAGCGTTTTGGTGCCGGGAGTGAGTTCACTGGGGAATATCCTGATCGTCGACGATGACGTCGGTCTTCGGGAAACCCTGGCCGATTTCCTGGATGCGGAGGGGTATGTCACGCGTCAGGCGGGCAACCCTGCGGAGGCAAGGGCGGCCATGGCGGCCGCAGCGGCCGACCTCCTGCTCCTGGACATCAACATGCCGGGCGGCGACGGACTGACCTTCGCGGCAGAGATAAGGTCACGGCTCACGACGCCCATCATCATGCTGTCCGGCAAGGGGTCGATGGTCGACCGCGTCGTGGGGCTTGAGGTCGGCGCGGATGACTACCTGCCAAAGCCTTTTGAACTTCGTGAGCTGCTGGCGCGCGTACGCGCAGTCCTGCGCCGCGCGCGACCGCCAGCGGAGGTGGCTGTTCCCCTGTCCGCCGCAACGGTGGAACGGCAGGTCCGTTTCGACAATTTTGTGCTGACCCCATCGCGCCGCGACCTCAGCACGACGTCTGGTGTCTCCGTCGATCTGACCGGAGCCGAATACAATCTCCTGGCCGCCCTGTTGGATCGCCCCAATCGCGTCATGTCGCGTGACGCAATCGCGGAGGCGACGAAGAAGGACGACTGGGATGCCTTTGACCGCAGCATTGATACGCTGGTCAGCCGCCTGCGCCGCAAGCTGACGCAGCATGGGTCGAACGCCAACCTGATCCAGACAGTACGGGGCGAGGGCTATGTGCTGGCGTGCGAGGTGCGCTTGAACTCGTAGCGATCGGCGTTAGGCCCCGCTGCGCGGATAGAGGGTTCCGCGCACCATTTGCGCCAGCTGCGCCCGCGTCGAGGGCTTGGGCAGGAAGGAACGGCCGGCCCGTCCGCCACCTGCAGCCATGCGGGGCGAATAACCGGATGTCAGCACGATGCGGACGCGCGGATTTCGCTTCTCGATTTCGTCGGCCAGTGCATGCCCGTCCATGCCGCCCGGCATCACGATGTCGACAAGCGCGAGCTGGACTTCCGGCGAACGGCCAAGGACATCCAGCGCGTTGGCGCCATCGACCGCGATCTTCACCTTGTAGCCCAGGCTTTCCAGCCGCGAGACCGTGACGAGGCGAACGTCGGGATCATCCTCCACCACCAGGATTGTTTCGCCATCGCCCGCAGGCGTTGACGTATCCGTTCCGGCTACGACCGCCTTCTCGCCTGATTCCTGATGCGGAAAGAACAGGCTCACGCGCGTTCCATGGCCGACTTCGCTGTAAAGCCGCGCGTGGCCGCCGATCTGCTTCATGAAACCATAGACCATGGACAAGCCAAGACCGGTTCCAGCGCCCACTTCCTTGGTCGTGAAGAAGGGCTCGATCGCACGGGCGCACACTTCGGGCGACATGCCCGCGCCATTGTCCGACACGGACACGCGCAGGTAATCGCCTGGCGGCGCTTCCTGGGCGGTGCGCGGATCGTCGTCGAATCGCACCATTTCCGTTTCAATTGTCACGATACCGCCTTCGGGCATCGCATCACGGGCATTGACCACGAGGTTGAGGACGGCGGTTTCGAACTGGTCGATATCAGCATCGACAAGGCCCGGGTCGGACGCCAGGAACATGCGGATGTCCACGGGCTCACCGATCGTCCGCTGCAGCATTTCCGCCATGTCCTCAAGACACTTGTTGAGGTCCAGCATCTGGCGCTGCAGCGGCTGCTTGCGGGCGAAGGCCAGCAGGCGCTGCGTGATCCTTGCGGCCCGCACGGCGGCGTCCTGCGCACGCGCGACCGCACGGCGCGCCGCCGGTGGAAGGTCAACGTTCGCGATCATCTCGAGGTTGCCGCCGATGACCGCCAGGATGTTGTTGAAGTCGTGCGCGATGCCGCCCGACAGCTGGCCGATGGCGTCCAGCTTCTGGTGGTGGAGGATGACTTCCTCGGCGCGCTTCTTGTCCGTCAGGTCATAGATGATCCCGACAAAAATGATGCCGTTGGCCGTCTCGGCCTCGCCGACCGAAAGATACATCGGAAACACGGCGCCGTCAGATTTCAGGCCGGTCAATTCCCGCCCGACGCCGATGATGCGTTTCACGCGCGTCTCACGGTGGCGCGATAGAAAGCCGTCATGCTTCTCGGCGTAAGGCGTTGGCATCAGCGTTGCCACGTTGCGCCCAATAAGCTCCCCGGACGTATATCTGAACAGCTTCTCGCAGCCCGGGTTCACATACTGGATCACCCCGGCGGCATCGATGACGATCAAGCCGTCCACCATCGTCTCGGGCACGATGCGGAAGCGATCGTCTGAAAAGAGCGATTGCAGGCTGATGTCCGGCAGTCTCCACATAGGCACCGAGTCTAGCGCATGCCCTTCCGAGGCGCCAGTTGGCGCAGGCGGCGGAATGGCGGGCGTGGGTTCTCGCATGACAGGCCTCGCGGCGCCGGATCGCGCTGCCGATCGTCGATGCCTTTTCGTCCCCCGTCTTCCCTTGATCTGGATCAGACTCTCGCCTCGAAGGTCCCGGCATCATGGAGCCTGATGACACCGGACGGCAGATCATCGGGGATCGTCATGATCGGAAGGACTTCCACCAAACTTGTCGGCTTGGCCCTCCTGGTCGCGCTGGCCTCCTGTGGGGACGCCCAGACGTCGGAGGACTACCGGGCCTCGCTGAGGGACTTGACCGCCGGGGCGCTCGGCGTAGCCGATGCTGCTTCGATCGCGGTCACGGAAGAGGCGCGCGTCAATGCCAAGTGGACCTGGAAGGCCGCTGTCGCGGGCGTGACCTATGCCTGCGATGCCGACGACCAGATGCGCCTGCCGTCCTGTGTCCAGGAAAGCTGAATCCAATTCTCAACGAGGAGACCTGCCATGGACCTGCAGCCCCTTTTCATTCCCGGCGTCATCGCCGTCATGTCTGTTTTTGCACTCGTGCTGATCTACGCCACGCTGATGACCCGCGAGCCCAAACGGTAGGGCATCGGATAGGCGCGGCTGCAGCCGGCCGGGCTGTTCACTGTTGCGCCGGAACATGCTCTAGCTTGTCCTGAATCCGGGAGCCGGAATTCGGGAGAGTCTGTATGAAGCCGGGGTTTCTGACTGCCGCCGCCATGGCAACGGCCGTATCCGCTGCGCCTGCTGCGTTTGCACAGGTCGACAGCGTCCGCCTCGGCGTGATGCAGCACAATATCTGTGTCATCGCGGACGACTTCCTGAATCAGATCGACTGCTCGAATGCGGACAAGGAAGAGGGACCCAACGTCGCCGCCGAACTGCGTTTTATCTCGCCGGACTTCCTCGCCTGGGCGGCCTCGCCGCATCCCTATCTGATGGCCTCGGTCAACACCCGGGGGAATACCTCCTACATCGCTGCCGGCCTGCAATGGGACTGGCAGTTCGCGCCCGATTGGCGGCTGGAGCCTGGCTTTGGATACGCGATCCACGACGGCGAACTGAACAATAAGTTTCCCAATGGCACGCCCGAGAATATCGCCTTCGATGCGGAGCACGTGCTGCTCGGCTCGCGCGACCTGTTCCGGACGTCACTCGCGCTGACATGGGAAATCTCGCCGGATTTCGCGCTGCAGGGCATCTACGAGCACCTCAGCCACGGCCAGATCCTGGGCGATGGCCGCAATCAGGGGTTGGACGAGTTCGGTATCCGGGCGGTCTGGAACTTCGACTAGGGTCCCTCAGGGGCCTGGACCAGCGGTAGGCCGCGGTTTCCGGCTGGTCTGGCGATAGGCTGGGGACTCAACCAACGATCCTCTTGAAACCGGGGCGTACCGCCTGTATCACGCGCCCCTTGCTATCTGCCCAGATGGCGGAATTGGTAGACGCACTAGTTTCAGGTACTAGCGGGTAACACCGTGGAGGTTCGAGTCCTCTTCTGGGCACCACTTTCCCGGGCGGCTGATGGTCAGGCCCGGAAGCTGCCGGAAATGGGCTTTTCGCCAATCCTCGGCTACAGACGAGGAGACTGATCTTGGCGATTCATCACCACGAAGGCGACCTGCCGGCTCATGTGAAGTTCGAGGGTTCCGTCGCCATCGACACGGAAACCATGGGTCTCAACCCGTTTCGTGACGCCCTGTGCGTGGTGCAGCTGTCCGACGGGAAGGGCGATGCCCATGTCGTCCGCCTCAAGCGGCCGGACTATGACTGCCCCAACCTGAAAGCCCTGGTTTCGAACCCGCGCATCCTCAAGATCTTCCACTTCGCGCGGTTCGACCTCGGGATGATCCAGCAATGGCTCGGCGCGCCCTGTTTTCCAGTCTACTGCACCAAGATCGCCTCGCGCCTCGCCCGTACGTATACGGACCGGCACGGGCTGAAGGATCTCTCGCGCGAGGTCCTCAATATCGACATGTCCAAGGCCCAGCAGAGCTCTGACTGGGGCTCTGACAAGCTCTCCGAGGCCCAGCTGGCCTATGCAGCCTCGGACGTCCTCCACCTGCACGAAATCAAGGCCCGGCTGGACGTGATGCTCGAGCGCGAGGGCCGGACAGAGCTGGCTCAGGCCTGTTTCGATTTCCTGCCGGTCCGGGCTGCGCTCGACCTTTCGGGCTGGGCCGACCAGGATATTTTTGCACACAGCTGAGGATTTCGCCCTCGGCACGTCTGAAAGGGTGGAATTTCCGCCCGATTCAGGCGTAACGCTGCGCTCGCCCGGTTTCCTCGGGCGGCTTGTCCGATCTAGGCTGGCGTATGGCTACTGCCGCCCACTCTCGCCACTCCATGGACCTCTGGGGTCCGCGCCGGGCCACCTCGCTGAAGGAAGCCCGGGCGCGCACCGCGCTGGTTCATATCCTGCGCCTGCTGTTCACGATCGGGGCCGTGCTGGCGGCCGGCTGGCTGCTGGGCACCGTGATCGAGAGCAGCCTGCGCCAGAAGGGCGCCGAGCCGGGCGCCACGGGGCTCAGCGTCACAGTTCTCGGGCCGCGCTTCGATGGCTATGACGCCAATGACCGCCCCTACACGCTCACGGCCGAAACCGCGCGCCGGCGGCGGGACAATGTGAACCTGATCGACCTCGTGAACCCGCGCCTGCAGGACGCCGCGTCCTCGACCGTCCAGGCGCGCCAGGGGGTCTGGAACGCCGAAACGGAGCTGCTTGAACTGGAAGGTGACGTCGTGATGACGGACGCAGCTGGCTACACGTTCACCTCACAGCGCACGCGGATGTATGTGCGCGAGAACCGGGTGGAGGGGCAGGACCCGCTGCAGGGCAAGGGCCCTATTGGCGATGTCCGTGCGGACTCCTATGAGGTCCTGGATGAAGGCAACCGCATCATCCTCAAGGGCAATGTTTGGACAAGATTCCAGGCCAAGAAGAAGCGGAACTAGGCCTTCGGGGCCCGGCGGCGTGAGAGAGCAGGACAGGGTGAGCATTATGGTGTGGTCGCAAACCACGGGCATTGTTGCGGGGCTTCTCGCCGTTTCGCTGGCGTCAGGCGCAGCGCAGGCGCAGATCGGCCGCTCAGATGCTCCGATCGAGATCACGTCCGCTCAGGCGTCCTATCTCCAGAACGAAGGCCGCGGCGTCTACACGGGCAGCGTCGTCGCCACGCAGGGCGACAGCCGCATCACCACGGACAAGCTCACCGTCATCTGCCAGACCGGTCCCGCAACAGGCGGCGAAGCGCCAGCCTGCGAAGCGATCGAGCGGCTCGTGGCCGAGGGCAACATTTACTACACGGCGCCCGACGTCCGCATCAAAGGCGATCTCGCGCAGTATGACTATCCCAGCGATACCATCACGATCACGGGCGATGTGATCCTCTCGCGCGGAGCTGACGGCGTGGTGCGCGGCAAGCGTGTCGTCTACAATGTTGGCGAGGGCCGCACGCTCATTACCGGCACCCAGCAGGATCGGGTCACGTCCATCTTCACGCCGGCGCGCCGCGATCCGGCTCCTGCGCCGGCGCCTGCCACGCCCCCGGGGAACTGAGATCGACATGGACGTTCGCAGCGAAACGGCCCCACTCGCTTACGAAGCCGATGACCGCGACGGTCTGCGCGCGAACAACCTCGCGAAATCCTTCAAGGGTCGCCAGGTCGTCAAGGATGTCAGCCTCAGCTTGAAGCGCGGCGAGATCGCCGGCCTGCTGGGCCCTAACGGTGCGGGCAAGACGACCTGCTTCTACATGATCATGGGTCTCATCGCCGCCGATGGGGGCCGCGTCACGATAGACGGCGCCGATGTAACCGCCCTGCCGATGTACCAGCGGGCGCGCCTGGGTGTCGGTTACCTGCCTCAGGAGAACTCGATCTTTCGCGGCATGAGCGTGTGGGACAACGTCATGTCGGTTGCCGAGTTGACCGAAAGCTCGCGCTCGAAGCGCAAGGAACTGACCGAGAGCCTGCTGGAGGAATTGCAGATCGCCCGGCTGGCGAAGCAGAACGCAAACTCGCTCTCGGGCGGGGAGCGCCGCCGCGTCGAGATCGCCCGGGCGCTCGCCTCGCGGCCGAATTTCATGCTGCTGGATGAGCCGTTCACGGGTATCGACCCGCTGGCTGTCTCGGATATTTCCGACCTCGTCCGCTATCTCAAGGGCAGGGGCCTCGGCGTGCTGATCACCGATCACCAGGTTCGTGAAACGCTTGAAATCGTTGACCGCGCCTCGATCATCTATGACGGCACGGTGCTGTTCGAGGGCACGCCCTCGGCCGTACTTGCTAACGAGGATGTCCGCCGCGTTTACCTTGGAGCAAGGTTCAGCCCCCAGTGACGGAAGTTCGCCGGGAGCGACTTGAGCAGATGCGGAAATTTCGGCGCCCAGCCGATTATGCAATTTTAATACCGCGCGCTTAGTGTAGCCTCCGTTGGATTGGTTCCGCCCGGCCGGCCGGTAGTCGGCATAGCCGGGAGCCATGGGAGGTCAGGGTGGCGCTCGCGCATCGCTTGCAGCTGAGACAAGGGCAGTCCCTTGTCATGACGCCGCAACTGCAGCAGGCGATCAAGCTGCTTCAGCTCTCCAATGTCGAGCTTGCGGAATACGTCGAGACCGAGATCGAACGTAACCCGCTGCTGACGCGCGCCGAGAACGAAGGTCCGGATGGCGAGGCGCCGGAACGCACGACGGAAAAACGCGAAGAAATGCGGCTGGATGAGTCCGACGGCGCCGACAAGGCCAGCCGCGAGCTCGATGCCCGCTCCGACGATGTCTACGAAAACGACAGCCCTTCCGAAGCGCCCGATGGCGCCTCTGCGGGCGGCCCGTCCGCGCAACTCGACTGGTCCAAGGCCGGATCGGGCAAGCAGCGGTCGGAAGATTTCGATCTTGAGTCCATCACTGCCGAGGAAAAATCGCTCCGCGACCACCTCGAGGACCAGCTCCAGCTTGCCGGCCTCACCGATGCTGACCGCCTGATCGCCTCGCGCCTGATCGAGGAAACCGACGAAGCCGGCTTCATGCGCGGCGACGTGAACGAGATCGCAACAGCCCTCGGCACCGAGGTCGAGGATGTTGAGGCCGTACTCGGCGTGTGCCACGGCTTCGAGCCGACCGGCGTCATGGCCCGCAATATCCAGGAATGCCTGTCGCTGCAGCTGATCGAACGCGATCGCTTCGATCCGGCGATGCAGAAGCTGATCGCGAACCTCGAAGTTGCGGCAAAGCGCGACTTCAAGCGCCTGTCGGACCTCTGCGGTGTCGATCAGGAAGACATCATCGACATGTTGGCCGAGATCCGCACGCTGACGCCTCGCCCGGGCGCCGCCTTCGCGGGCGATGCGGCCCCGGCTGTGACGCCGGATGTGTTTGTGCGCGAAATGCCCAACGGCACATACTCTGTCGAGCTCAATGCCGACACGCTGCCGCGCGTGCTGCTCGATCGCACCTACTATGCCGAGGTTTCGGGCCTGTCGAAGAAGGACGAGGACAAGGCATTCCTCGCCGAATGCCAGGCGTCGGCCAACTGGCTGATCAAGTCGCTCGACCAGAGAGCGCGCACGATCCTGAAGGTCGCCAGCGAAATCGTGCGGCAGCAGGACGGCTTCTTCGTCAGCGGCGTGCGCGCGCTTCGCCCGCTGAACCTCAAGACTGTCGCTGACGCCGTCGAGATGCACGAGTCGACAGTGAGCCGCGTCACCTCGAACAAGTACGTTTCAACCCCGCGCGGCGTGTTCGAGTTGAAGTACTTCTTCTCGGCGTCGATCCCGGCGACACAGGGCGGTGAATCGCATTCGGCAGAATCTGTTCGCCATCGCATCAAGGAAATGATCGACCAGGAAAGTCGCGATGCTGTCCTGTCTGACGATCAGATCGTCGAGCGGCTTCGCGCCTACGGCGTCGACATCGCGCGCCGCACTGTCGCCAAGTACCGCGAGTCGCTGCGTATCCCTTCCTCGGTGGAACGCCGCCGGATTGTTGCATCAGGCGGCTGATGCGGCGCCTGCGAGACGCATTCGCGGGGCTGACTGCAACTCCTTCACAGTACTGAGCATTACTCATCTGCGGCGCGCTTGAGCCGTTGACCTTCGCTGTGTGCGATCCCAGACTTGATAAGTACCAGCAAGGTCGGGCCAGTTACGCGGCATCTACACAACGCGGACCAGGAATGAGGAGCCTCCATTGCAAGTCCAGATCGCAGGCAAGAAGATCGAAGTCGGCGCAGCGCTTCAGGAGCGCATATCCTTCGGTCTTGAGTCGCGTGTGTCCAAATACTTCGACCGCACTGGCGAGGCGTTCGTAACGGTCTCCAAGCCGGGCTGGGCTTTTTATGTCGATTGCTCGATCCACCTGCCTTCCGGCGTGTCGCTGCAGGCCCATGGCGAGGGCGATGATGGCTACCAGGCCTTCGAGATGGCGCTCGACAAGATCGAGAAGCGCGTGCGCCGCTACAAGAACCGCCTGCGCGATCATCGCGGCAAGGAAAATGGCGTAGCCGAAGTCGGCTTTGAGCGGATCATTCTCCCTACGGACGAAACGGATGCTCCTGACGACGCTCCGGCCGCGGAAGCAGCCTCCGGGGATTCCCCGGCAATTGTCGCAGAATCGGACATGGCGATCCGGACGCTGACCGTTTCGATGGCGGTAATGCAGCTGGAACTGGCCGATTCTCCGGCAATGATGTTCCGGAACGCCGCTCACGGCAGGCTGAACATGGTTTACCGTAGACCTGACGGTAACGTCGGTTGGGTAGACCCTGGCAAGGACGGCTGATTCTTTACGGCTGAAATTTTGCAGATGATTTGCGATAGGGACGCAGTCGCTTGATGCGCTCGTTAGTCCGCGCGATATGCTGGCCCCAGTCGGGCGCAAGGGCGTACCCTGTAGAGGGACGTAGTAGAGTTATGTATCGCAGTCTCGTTATCCCGGCTGGAGCACGCTGATGGCTGTCCCGGCATCCAACCCCATGATCACGCCAAGCCTCGGCGATCTCCTGCTGCCGAACGCAATTGCACCGCGCGCACGCTGGCAGGGCCGTAAACAAGTGCTGTCCGAGATGTCCGCCATGATGGCGCAGGCCCTCGGTCTTGATGCCCGGCTGGTGCACGAAGCGGTTCAGGAGCGCGAGCGTCTGGGTTCGACCGGGGTGGGCGAGGGGGTCGCCATACCGCACGCGCGCATCGAAACCTTGTCGCGGCCGGTTGCCGGCTTTGCCCGCCTGCTCGAACCGGCGGACTTTGAGGCGATCGACGAGCGGCCGGCTGACCTGATCCTTATGCTGCTGGCGCCGACGGATGCTGGCGCGGACCATTTGCGGGCGCTGGCGCGCGCGGCCCGGGTTTTCCGGCAGGAACGTATCCGCACGGCCCTGCGCCAGGCGCAGTCGGCCGAAACGGTGTTTGCCATCCTGGCGCCGGATTCGGCCAGCGACGCCGCCTGACCGCAGCCTTCAGGCGGCGCTGTCCCGTGAATAGTGACGCGATGGCCGGGCCGCACGCCCCTCGCGCCTTTGATTGCAGGGCTTTTCGCGCAGGATAGCGAGGCTCTGGCTCCGCGCGAACTCCTTCAGTTTACCCGCTTGATCATGGGGGAGTCACAGTATAAGCAACGCGCTCCCAAAACGGGCCACCCGGCAACGGACGCCCGAACCACGGCAAGTGGGGCCATAGCTCAGTTGGGAGAGCGCTTGCATGGCATGCAAGAGGTCGTCGGTTCGATTCCGTCTGGCTCCACCAGCCTTCCCGAATGAAATCAGCGAAGGCTGCCGCGGCGAAGCGTAAGGTGCGCAGCCGGACTGTTTCCACTCGCCCCGCCCTCAATTTCGAACGCGCCGACAAAAGCAAACGGCCCGCGAGATGCTCGCGGGCCGCTGAATTCTCGCAAGGCCAGGCCCTAACGGCCTTCTTCCTCGTCTCCGCTCTCGACTTCGAGATCATCGTCCTGGAACTCGTCTTCCTCGCCGATGACCGTCAGGTCATCGTCGTCATCCAGATCGTCGTCCTCGTCGTCGTCGTCGTCGTCGTCGTCATCCTCGTCGAAGTCCTCGTCGTCGAGGTCCTCTTCGTCAGCCTCAACGACGTCCTCTTCCTCTTCGGCCTCGTCCTCTTCTTCTTCGTCGTCCTCGTCATCATCGAGGTCGTCGCCCTCGTCGAGGTCCTCTTCGTCCTCGTCCTCGTCGTCTTCTTCCTCGTCCTCGTCGTCTTCGTCGCGGGACGAGGCCTTGACTACGGCGGCGGGCTTCACCTTGGGTTTCGGCTTCGCCGCAGCGCGCTTTGGCTTTGCCACTTCAGCGGCTACTTCAACAATGGTTCCGCACTTTGGACATGTGGGCGGCAGCTTGCCGAGATCATAGAATCTCGACCCGCATTCGGGGCACACATGTTTTCCGCCAAGCTCTGAATTCGCCAAGGTTATTTCCCCATGCTTGGGTCGGCGCTTGCCATGTCTGTGCGAGGCTGTAAAGCGCTCATGTTTCGCGGGCCAGATCGTGGCCAGCAGCCCTGTTCACAAGGCCTGAAAGCCCAATGCGCGCGACTTCGAGACCTGTCGGCCGGATAGCCGGAACGGCCCGCGCTCCCGGGGACAAGTCCTGTTCTCACCGGGCGGTCATGATGGCGGCGGTCGCGCATGGCGAATCGACCATAACCGGCCTGCTGGAAGGGGAAGATGTGCTCAACACGGCGCGCGCGGCGAAGGCGCTCGGCGCCGGCGTGGAGCGGACCGGGCAGGGCGCATGGACTGTTGACGGGGTCGGCGCTGGCGGATTTGCCTCGCCCGCTGGGGATCTGGATTTCGGCAATTCGGGCACGGGCGCCCGGCTCATGATGGGTCTGGTCGCCGGGCATGACGTCACGGCGCGCTTCGTGGGCGACGCCTCTTTGTCCTCGCGCCCAATGGAGCGGGTGCTGAAGCCGCTTCGTGAAATGGGCCTCAGGGCGAAGACTGCACCGGGCGGGCGGCTGCCGGCTGTGCTGACGGGCGGGCGGCTGAAGGCGATCCGCTATGCCCCGCCGGAAGCATCGGCGCAGGTGAAGTCTGCGATCATGCTGGCCGGCCTGCGCGCCGATGGCGTCACGGTTGTGGAAGAGAAGGAAGCCACGCGGGACCACACTGAGCGCATGCTGCGCGCCTTCGGCGTTGAAGTCGGCGTGGAAGCACGTAGCGAGGGTGGGCCGGTTGTGTCCGTCAGGGGCGGCCAGGCGCTTCAGGCGATCCGGGGCGCATCGGTAGCAGGCGATCCATCCTCGGCCGCCTTCGCCATCGCCATGGCGCTGATCTCTGGCGAAGGCGAGGCGAGCGTCACGGGCATGCTCGACAACCGTACGCGCACGGGGTTTCTCGATGCGGCGAAGGAAATGGGCGGCGTCCTGCGTGTCGAAGGCGACGGGCAGGCGACTGGCGAGGAGACGGTGCGCGTGATCGCATCGGCCTCGCGCCTGAATGGCATCACGCTTGATCCTGCCCTTGTGCCCTCGATGATCGACGAGCTGCCGATCTTCGCCGTGCTGGCCGCATTCGCGGACGGCAAGACAAAGGTGACAGGCGCCGCCGAGCTGCGCGTCAAGGAAAGCGATCGCATCAAGGCTATCTGCGCCATGCTGGCCGTGAACGGCGTTGCCGTGGAAGAACTGCCGGATGGCTTCATCGTGACCGGCCTGGGCGCGCGTGGCGCCCCGGGCGGCGGCCTGGTGGAAGCGCGGCACGACCACCGCATCGCCATGTCGGCCCTCGTCATGGGCTCAGCGGCGAAGGCGGCGGTGTCGGTGGACGACATCGCGATGATCGCCACGAGCTATCCCGAATTCTTCGACCACATGGCCACGCTGGGCGCGGATGTCGAGAAGGCGTAGGCCATGATCATCGCCATCGACGGAACCACATCATCGGGCAAGGGCACGCTGGCCAAGCGGCTGGCGGCGCAATATGGCCTGCCGCATCTCGACACCGGACTGCTCTATCGCGCCGTGGGCAAGGCGGCGCTGGATGCAGGCGTTGACCTGATGGATGAGGCGAGTTGCGCCGCGCTGGCGATGCAGATCGGCCTCAAGGACTTCGACGAGCGCGAGCTGCGCACGGCGGGTGTGGGCGCGGCGGCTTCTATTGTGGCGGTGCTTGGGGGTGTGCGGCGCGCGCTGTTCGAGCTGCAGCGCGCCTTTGCGCATCGGCAGGGCGGGGCAGTGCTCGACGGGCGCGACATCGGCACGGTGATCGCACCGGATGCGGACGTGAAACTGTGGGTGGACGCTTCGGTTGAGGAGCGCGCGCGGCGGCGGTTTCTCGAACTGTCGGGCATGGGTGAGGTTGTGACGCAGTCTGAGGTCCTCGCCATGCTGAAGGAGCGCGATGCGCGCGACTCGCAGCGTAAGGATGCGCCGATGAAGCCGGCTGATGATGCGATCTGGATCGATACCACGCGGATGACGCCGGACGAATGTCTGGCGAGGGCGATCGAGATCGTCGAGGCGAAGCGGGGGAAGAAGAAGACTTAGGTCCCCACCACCGCCTGCTGGATGTCGCGCGGCAACTGGCCGGCCATGCCTTCGAGAGTGGTGTTGGTGAGGTTGACGATGGTGGTCTTGCGCGTGGGGTCGACGAACCAAGAGTGACCCCAGACGCCGCCCCATTGCCAAGAACCGGGCGAGAGGAATGAGCCGGACGCAGCGGGGTCGAGCAGGATCGATCCGCCGAAGCCGAAGGCGGTGTTGCCGGTCGGGTCGAACAGGATGCGCAGAGGGCCCACCTGGTTCGACATCATCTGCTTCGTTGTGGCTTCCGACAGGATCGGCGCGCCGCCGGCGCGGATGGCATCGAGCATGCGGACAATGTCCATCGCCTTGCCGTTCATGCAGCCGCCGCCGCCCTGGAAGGCGTTGCGGTTGAAGGCGCGCGAGACCCCAAGGTTGATCGGGCCGCAGCCGGGAACGAAGGGCTGCTTCCAGTTGTCGCCGATGCGCACGGGCTCGGGCGCGGCGTTGGAATAGGGCTGCACGAGGCGCGCGGCGTCGGTGACGTGGAAGGAGGTGTCGGCCATCGCCATCGGGCCGGTGACGTACTTGCTCACCACGCCTTCGACATCCGTGCCTTCGATCTTTGCGAGGATGGCGCCCAGAACGTCGATGGCGACGGAATAGAGCCACATCGCGCCTGGCGGAAAGGTGAGCCCCGCCTGCACCATGCGGTCGAGGTTGTCTTCCATCGTGAAATCGCCGTCGATGCCGGCGGAGACAGGGATGGTGTTGTAGGGACCATCAAGCGGCTGGAGGAAATCGTAGGACAGGCCCGAGGTGTGGGTGAGCAGGTGGCGGATGGTGATGGTGGGCGTCGAACCATCCGGAGCCTTCGGCTTGAAGCCGGGCAGGAAGTCCGTGACGGCGCTGTCGAGCGAGAGCTTGCCAAGTTCGATCATGCGCATGGCGGCGGCGGTGACGATCGGCTTGGAGATGGAGGCGAGGCGGAAGATGTCGTCTTCCTTCATGGCGCGGCCGGCCTCGCGGTCGGATTGGCCATAGGCCTTGAAGTGGGCGACTTCGCCCTCCTTCATCACGGCGATCACGGCGCCGACGATGCGTTTCTCGTCGAGCGCAGATTGGACGGCGGCGTCGACGCGTTGGGTGATGTTTGTCATGGAAGCAGGGTGGCCGGGCGCCGTGCGGTTTGTCCAGAGGTGACGTGGCGCAAGAGATGGGCGCTCGTGTTGGGCGCGCATGACCGCCATCGCACGAGCGGATTGCCCTGCGGGATGGTGTGGTCTTGCCTCCTGAAATCAGTGGAGGGCCGGGGACGCGGATGGCTCCGCTTGTGTGGCGCAGATGTTTTGCATCGGCGCCGGCAGTTCGTGGTCCGTAGTTCGTGGTGCGCGGAGTTGCCGCGTCCCCGCGGATGGTTTCCCACCCGCCCCGCATCCGCGCCGGACAGTGTACGGCTGCCCTCCATGCGGTTGCGATGGGGGCATAATGAGTCAGGTGGCGGGGGTGTGTTAAACTCTGCGTGCGGATTTATTTTTGCAGTTCGCGTTTCCCGCACCTAGCGGCTTGAAAGCGTTGGAGTGAGGGGCGCGGGTGAGACGAAAAATTCCTTTTTTTGGGGCGGACGTCTGTGAGCACGGCCTCGTGGTTCGACAGGCTCACCATGAGGCCTAATCGCCATTTGTGCCCCAAGCGCCTCATGCTGAGCTTGTCGAAGCACGAGGCGCGGGCTCAAGGTATTTGTGCCTACCGCCGCTCCAGCCCGAGCCGCTTTGCGATCGTGTTGTCGACCATCCGTTTGGGCATGTTGTTGCTGAGCCAGTTGCCCAGGGGATCGGGCGTGGCGATGTAGCGGGTCTTGGGCTTGGCGGCGGTAAGGGCGGTGTGGACCACTTCCCCTATGCGCTCGGGCGGGAAGCCCTTCTTGCCCATTTCGAGCATGTAGCCTTTCACCATGTTCAGCGATTTCGCGAACGGCGTGTTGGCGTAGCGCGTCACGTCGATGGCGTCGGCCTTGTCCCAGATCGGCGTGGCGATGGCGCCGGGAGCAATGACGATGACGTCGACGCCGTAGATCATCAGCTCGCGGCGCAGCGATTCAGAGAGGCCCTCGAGTGCGAATTTCGACGTGTTGTAGGGACCGACGAACGGCATGCCGACCTTGCCGCCGACCGAGCTCATCATGCAGATGCGGCCGGGCTTTTTCCCCTTCACGCCGGGCGTCGCGCCCAGCAGGGGCGCGAAGGCCTGCGTGACGATCAGCTGGCCGGTGACGTTGACCTCCATCTGCTGGCGAAAACTGTCGATGCCGACGTGGAGCAGGGGGCCGGGATTGGCGATGCCGGCATTGTTGACGAGGCCGGCGAGGGTCTCGCCTCCGAGCTTCGTGGCGACCTCCCGCGCGGCGGCGTGAACCGCAGCTTCGTCCGTGACGTCGAATATCAGGGGGGTGAAGGCCGCCCCGAACTCCTTCGACAGGCGGTCGGCATCGGCCTGTTTGCGGACGCTGCCGTAAACATGGAAGCCCTTGGCCGTGAGCACCTTCACGCAGCCCCAGCCGATGCCGGTCGAGGCGCCAGTGACGACGATGGATTTCATGGAGAGCTCCCTCAGTTTGACTGCGCCCACTCTATACGACGGCAAAGCCATGCTGGCTGTCCCTTCCGCCGGATTCCCCTTTCGCTTGACTTCTCCGGGCTTCAACGCCTACAGACCCGCTCCCGCAGAGTGGACAGCTCTCGTGGTCACGCCGGCTTGCCCGGCTGGAACCGCGAAATCCCCAGCTGACCCGCGGAAATTCAGCATTCACGCCGCATTCCGCGGCGAGACCGCCGGGACAACCGGCTGGCCTGAAATTATCAAATCCATTGGAGCCTTGATGCCTGTCGCCACCATGAACCCGACTACCGACGATTTTGCCGCTCTCTTTGAAGACAGCTTTGCCGGCTCAGCCATGATCGAAGGGCGGGTTGTCCCCGCCACGGTCACGGCTGTCGGCGGCGACTTCATCACCGTGGACGTCGGCCTGAAAACCGAAGGCCGCATCCCGGCCCGCGAATTCGCCGCTGACGAAACACAGCCCACGGTCGGCTCGATCGTCGAAGTCTACCTGGAGCGCATCGAGAACGCGCTCGGAGACGCGGTTCTCTCGCGCGACAAGGCCAAGCGTGAAG
This sequence comes from Hyphomonadaceae bacterium, assembly GCA_022844345.1. Lineage (GTDB taxonomy): Bacteria > Pseudomonadota > Alphaproteobacteria > Caulobacterales > Hyphomonadaceae > UBA7672. The sequence continues at coordinate 107,429 of JALHLU010000005.1, read as the reverse complement.
AAGCCTGGACGCGCCTCGAGCGCCTGTCCGAGAAGAAAGAGACTGTCAAAGGCACGATCGTCGGCCGCGTCAAAGGCGGCTTCACGGTCGACCTCGGCGGCGTCAACGCCTTCCTTCCCGGTTCGCAAGTCGACATCCGTCCGATCCGCGACGTCGGCCCGCTCATGGGCCAGGCCCAGCCGTTCGCCATCCTCAAGATGGACCGTCCGCGCGGCAACATCGTCGTCTCGCGCCGCGCCGTGCTCGAAGAGTCGCGTGCGGAACAGCGCGCCGAGATCGTCGGCAACATGGCCGAGGGCGAAAAGCGCAAGGGCGTCGTCAAGAACATTACCGACTACGGCGCGTTCGTGGACCTGGGCGGCATCGATGGCCTGCTGCACGTCACCGACATGAGCTGGAAGCGCGTTTCGCACCCGTCTCAGGTTGTGGAAGTCGGCCAGGAAGTCGAAGTCCAGATCATCAAGATCAACCCGGACACGCAGCGTATTTCGCTCGGCATGAAGCAGCTGATGACCGATCCGTGGGATGGCGTCTCCGCCAAATACCCGGTCGGCGCCAAGCTGACGGGCCGCGTCACGAACATCACGGACTACGGCGCGTTCGTTGAACTGGAAGATGGCGTTGAAGGCCTGATCCACGTCTCCGAAATGAGCTGGACGAAGAAGAACGTGCACCCCGGCAAGATCATTTCCTCTTCGCAGGAAGTGGACGTGATGGTGCTGGATGTCGACGCCGAGAAGCGCCGCATCTCGCTCGGCCTCAAGCAGGTCATGCACAATCCGTGGGAAGCCTTCCAGGCTGAGCACCCGATCGGCACCAACATCGAGGGCGAAGTGCGGGGCATCACCGAGTTCGGCCTGTTTGTCGGCCTCGGCCCCGATCTCGACGGCATGGTCCACATCAACGACATCGACTGGAACGAGCCGGGCGAGGAAGCCATCAAGAAGTACAACAAGGGCGACCCGGTCTCGGCGCGCGTTCTCGACATCGACATCGAGAAGGAGCGCATCTCGCTGGGCATCAAGCAGCTCAGCCAGGATCCGACCGAAACGATCGACCTGCGCAAGAACTCGATCGTCACCACGACCGTCACCGAGATCACCACGGGCGGCATCGAAGTGTCGATCGCCGACGGCGCGATGAAGTCCTTCATCCGCAAGGCTGACCTCGCACGCGATCGCGGCGACCAGCGTCCGGAGCGTTTCGCTGTTGGCGACAAGGTCGATGCTCTCGTCACCGCGTTCGACAAGGCGGGCCGCAAGGTCTCGCTGTCGATCAAGGCAATGGAGATCAAGGACGAGAAGGAAGCCGTGGAACAGTACGGCTCGGCCGACTCGGGCGCTTCGCTGGGCGACATCCTCGGCGCGGCTCTCAAGAACGCGAAGAAGGAAGACTAGGTCTTTCCTTCGGGACGAAATGTTGAGCGCCCTCGCGAAAGCGGGGGCGTTCTGCGTTTTTGGGGCCTGCCTGACGGGGCAATGCCGTCCTGAATCGCTCGGGGCTGACCCGGAATGGCGCACCCGGACCCCGCCAGATGCAGGGGGGTTGCGAAAATCTCTTGCCTTCCTCGACGCTTAGCGCAATTTTGGCGTCATGCTGCGTTCCGAACTGATCACCAAGCTCGCTGAAGAGAACCCGAACCTGAAGGCCCGCGAGGTCGAACGGATCGTCGATGTCATATTCGACGAGATCGCCGCCGCGCTGGAGCGGGGCGACCGGGTGGAGCTGCGCGGCTTTGGCGCTTTCTCGGTTCGCAAGCGCGACGCCCGCACGGGGCGCAATCCGCGTACGGGGAATTCCGTGTCGGTCGAGGCCAAGCACGTGCCGTTCTTCAAGGCCGGCAAGGAGCTTCGCTCGCGCCTGAACAACGGCCAGGACCCCGAAGACCGGACCTGACGCCTATGCCCATGTTGGGGCGCCCGCGCCGGCGGGGAATAGCCGGCTTTCCTGATTCGGGCTGGACGCTGGGCTGCGGCATTGCGAGACTGTAACCGGCGCATCACACGCGCCGTGTGGCAGGAGGGGAGATATCTTGCTCAAGGAATTCCGGGACTTTGCAATGCGAGGCAACGTCGTTGATCTCGCAATCGGCGTGATCATCGGCGGGGCCTTCGGCCTGATCGTCAATTCGATGGTGGCCGATATATTCATGCCCATCATCGGGGTGGTCACCGGCGGGGTGAATTTCGCCGACCTGGGCTATGAACTGAAGGCCGCGATGGTCAATGCCGCAGGCGAGCCTGTGCCCGCCGTCGTGATCGCTTATGGAAAGTTCATCCAGTTCACCATCAACTTCCTGATTGTCGCGTTCGCGATGTTCATGGTGGTCAAGGCGATGAACCGCATGAAGAAAAAAGAGGCCGAGGCGCCCGCAGCGCCGCCGGTTCCCTCGGCCGAGGAGAAGCTGCTGGTCGAGATCAGGGACTTGCTGGCAAAAGGCCGCTGATGTATTTGGACGTTCTTGGTAGAGTTATGTAGAGTGCGGAAGGGGCGGCCTCCACGGCCGCCCTTTCTGTTTCTTGAATTGTGCTTTGTTTGCATGCGGAGGCAGGCATGGTCAGCGTGAAGATCTGCGGGCTGACCCGCGAGGCCGATGTCGAGATGGCGGTTGCGGCCGGCGCCGACATGATCGGCGTTGTGGTGGTCGACACCAGTCCCCGCTTCGTGGACTTCGATCTGGCGCAGGCGCTGATCCGCCGTGCCGCCGAACTGGGCGCCGAGCCGTGGGTGGTGGCGACCATGGCTGTGCCCTGGCTCGACAGGCTGGTGGATGAGACCCCGGAGATCGGCGCGGTGCAGCTGCATGGCAAGGAAACCCCCGGACAGGTGGCGGCGTTCTCGCGCCGGCACCAGCTGGTTCCCGTGATCAAGGCGATGGGCATCGAGCGGCCGCGTGACCTTGCCGAGGCGGCGGACTTCGAGGCGGCCGACGCCTTCCTGTTCGACGCCAAACCGCCCAAAGGCGCCCTGCGCGAGGGCGGGCATGGCAGGAGCTTCGACTGGTCGATCCTCAAGGGATTCCGTGTCCATGATCACGAGGACTGGACGCTGTCGGGCGGCCTCACGGCCGATAATGTCGCCGAAGCGATCCGGCTCTCGGGCGCAGGCGCGGTGGATGTGTCCTCCGGCGTCGAGTCGAGCCCGAGTGTGAAGGATGCTGTGAAGGTTGCAGCGTTCATCGCGGCGGCGAAGGCAGGCGACTAGGCGGGCGTAACGCTATGCTGTCCGTGGTTGCGGTGACTTGGCTATCCTCAGATACTGTCGCGGCGCAGAGATTCTCATGACCGCTCAGACTGCCATATCTGATGTTCCAGCCGATCCTGGCCGTCCTTGGCCTCGTGTCGCTAAGTTCCTCTGGCTGAACACGTTCGTTAGAGGTTTCGTTGGAGCCCTGTCGGCCATTACCCTTCTTGCGGACGTGGTCGGCCTTGAGAGTTATGAGGCAGCGCGCGCGATCCACGCGTTAGTTGTCGGTTGGTCCGTGGTGGCTGACCAGATTGGTGCGTTGGTCGGACAGTTGCCATTCATCCCTGACCTGAGCGCGGCCACGGTAAACACGATCGTCTTCATGAGCACCGTGACGATCCCTGCCTTATTCGGCATCCGGAAATTTATGAGGCCTATATCGATCGCGGGTCTACCGACATGGCTCCGCTGGAGCATTAACTGGGCCGCTCCTCTGATGCTGGCCTATATTTTTGTCTTCGGTACAATCGTGTTCCAAGGCGGGGACCCTGCCGCACTCCACCTGAAGCAGCCGGTGCCTGTGCACGATTCGCTGCTGCCGTTCATTAGCGAAGGCCAGAGACTCAGCCTCTTCGCTCTTTCCATAGTCATGCAGTTCGTTATCGCAGGGTGGTTGAAGCCATTCAGGATGGGGCTGCTAACCTTTGCTGGTGTTATCACCGCCGCCGAACTTCTCTATTTCGCGCCGTTCGTCGGGCCCCAAGTAAGAGCGTGGACGGATGGGATTTTGGGCGGGCAAGTCTTGTAAACCAAGACCGGCCGGTTCCCTTCCACCGATCAGTCCTCAAACCCCACGAACACCGCCGCTTCCTCGATCGGCTTGCGCTCGGATACGACGGCGTTGGCGGGGAAGGTGTCGTCGGGCCAGCCGAGCGCGATGCTCTTCATGATGACCTGATCGGCGGGGATGCCGGCGTGCTCGCGCACGACGGGCGATTGCATGATGCCCTGGCTGTTGATGACCGTGCCGAGGCCGCGCGACCAGGCTGCGTTGACCAGCGCATTGGCGACGCCGCCGCAGTCGAACGGCGTGTCGTCGCTGCCGTCGAGGTCGCGGTCATAGGTGATGATGACGCACACCGGCGCATCGAACTGGCGGAAGCCGCGCATCACCCAGTCCTGACGCGCATCCTTGTCATCGCGGGCGATGCCCATCGCGCTGAACAACTGCTTGGCGACGCCGATCTGGCGCTCGCGGTGCTCGCCGGCAAAGGGCTGGCCGATGCGGAATTCGCGCGAGTGCGGCACGCCCGCAAGGTTGCGCTCGGTGTTGCCGGCGCGGATGCGGTCCAGCGGTTCGCCGGTGATCACGTAGAAATGCCAGGGCTGGGTGTTCATCGATGTAGGCGCACGCATGGCGAGCGCGAGTACTTCCTCGATCACTTTCCGGGGGACGGGATCTGGCTTGTAGCCGCGAATACTGCGGCGGCCGAAGATCACTTCGTCGTACTGCATGGAGGAGCCTTCGTGCATCGAGATATCAGCGCCTCCTACTGGCCTGCGGCGATAGCCTCTGCAAGCGGGTCCTGGGACGCTCTGCGAGGGAAGGCTTCAGGCGTCGTCCGCCGCGCGGCCGCTGCCGCCCATCCCGAGGCCCGCGCCGCCGGCGCCGCCCCCACCGCCACCCATGCCGCCGCCGCCGCGGCCGCCTCTTTCGCCTTCGCCCTTGCCACGTCCGCCGCCGGCCTGCTGGCGGGTCGGGCCTTGTGAGGGGATCTCGACCCCTGCCGGGATGGGCGCAAGGTCGAGGGCCTGGCGGATGAAGTTGCGGAGCGAGACGACGAGCTCGGCAGTGTGGATCGGACGGCCCGCGACCATGTCACGCGCAGCCTGGCTGGCCAGACGCACATGCTCCTCCGAACCGAGCAGGATGATGTCCGACAGCGCAGCTTCGACGGAATCGCGGATCCGGCGCACGCGGTCGGATCCGTTGGCGTCGGGGGCGTCCACGCCCTGTTCCCGGGCCCGCTGGTTGAGTTCGCGCAGGTGTGTGGGGTCGACGCTGAGTTCGCCGGTGAAGGAGCCGCCGAGCATCTTGTAGGCGGCGATCAGCGTGCGCAGGCGCTCATTGATCTGGCGGTTCATGCGCTGCTGGCGTTGCTGGATGGTCAGCATTATCAGGACGCGGATGCCGACGCCGATGAGGGCGATAAGCGCCACCCCGAAGATCGTAAGCAGGATGCCCTGCCAGGATGTGAGATCCAAGAACCGCATGCCGTCCGTCTCCCGTCTCCACCTCTGCCTGATTGTCTCAGGATGACCCCTGCGGCAGACGCTTGCAGGAGCGATGCTTTCCTTCTGTCACACGCGATCCAATTAGACATGCGATGGTCCGGTGATTCGCCGCTGCCATACTTCGTTGCTGACAAATAAGGAGGCCACGTGTCGCCAGAACTCGAAATCGTACCTGCCCACCTGCAGTTTGCCCTGCTGTCCGCCGGGTTCCACCCCGATCCTCTGCTGGCTGTTCCCGAAGACGAGGAAGAAGAGGATGAAGAAGACGAAGACGAAGACGAGGACGAAGACGGCGAGGAAGACGAGGCTGAAGACGGGGACGACGAGGAAGAAAAAGACTAGCCCCGCGTCCTCTCTCTTCTAGGGCCGAAACCCTGCCGCTGGCGTGTGATCCCGGCGGCAGGATAGGCTGTTCATTGCCCGGTGCGGCGCATCTTCGCCCTGCTCATCTGCTCTCTGGTCAAGGGGGGCGGGCAGGGCGTAAAGGACGCGTCGCAACCGAGGAAGTGGTTATGACGGCTCTCCCCAACACCTGGTCCCAGTGGCCCGACGCGAACGGGCGTTTCGGCACGTTTGGCGGGCGGTACGTCGCAGAGACGCTGATGCCGCTGGTGCTTGATCTCGAGCAGGAATACGCGCGGGCAAAGGCCGACCCCAGCTTCCAGGCGGAATTCGACTGGCTGCTGGAACACTATGTCGGCCGGCCGAGCCCAATGTATTTCGCCGAGCGCCTGACCAGGCACTTTGGCGGGGCGAAGATCTACCTGAAGCGCGACGAGCTGAACCACACGGGCGCGCACAAGATCAACAACTGCATCGGGCAGGTTCTCCTTGCCCGGCGCATGGGCAAGACGCGCATAATCGCAGAGACGGGGGCGGGCCAGCATGGCGTTGCGACAGCTACGATCTGCGCGCGCTTTGGTCTGCCGTGCGTGGTGTTCATGGGTGAGACCGATGTGGAGCGCCAGAAGCCCAACGTGTTCCGCATGCGCCTGCTCGGCGCCGAGATCGTGCCGGTGTCCTCGGGCACGGGCACGCTCAAGGATGCGATGAACGAAGCGCTGCGCGACTGGGTGACGAACGTGTCGAACACGTTTTACGTCATCGGCACGGCGGCGGGGCCGCATCCCTATCCGATGCTGGTGCGCGATTTCCAGAGCGTGATCGGGCGCGAGGCGCGCGAGCAAATCCTGAAACAGGAAGGCCGACTGCCGGATGTTCTGGTGGCGGCGATCGGCGGAGGGTCGAACGCGATCGGCCTGTTCCATCCGTTCCTGGAGGACGAAGGCGTCAGGATGATTGGCGTCGAGGCGGGCGGGCATGGCGTCGATACGCCGATGCATGCAGCCTCGCTGACCGGCGGCATGCCGGGCATCCTGCACGGCAACCGCACCTACCTTCTGCAGGACAAGGACGGCCAGATCATCGATGCGCACTCCATCTCGGCCGGGCTCGACTATCCGGGCATCGGGCCGGAGCATGCCTTCCTGCACGAGACCGGGCGGGCGGAGTATCGGACGTGTACGGACAAGGAGGCGCTTGAGGCGTTCCAGCTGTGCACGCGGCTCGAGGGCATCATCCCGGCGCTGGAGCCCGCGCATGCCCTGGCGCGCGTGGGAGACATCGCGAAGGAGCTCGGCAAGGACGGCCTCATCGTGATGAACATGTGCGGCCGGGGCGACAAGGACATCTTCTCGGTGGCCGGGCATCTGGGGATGGAGATCTAGGGTTCGTCATGCACTGGATTCTGCACGACGGGTTTTTTCGTGGACCCGGCGGGCAGGCGCTTCCTGAAGCCCTTGCGCGGCTGTCCCTGCCGATGTCGATGCACAAGGTCGTACCGTTCGTCGGCGAGTTGTTGCCCGCGCCTGTGTTGACGACACGGAACGTGATCTGCATGGGCGCATACTCGTTGCGCCTCGTCGCGAGCCGCATGGGGTGGCAACCGGGCGTCTTTGACATTGGCATCTATGATTTTGTCGAGCAGCGTGCGCGCTGGGGCGAGCTGATGCTCAATCATGACATCGTTGTTTCTTCTTTGTCAGGAGCGCGCTTCACCAGCGATCGAATGTTTGTCCGCCCTACGGACGACAGCAAAGCGTTCGCAGGGCAGGCGTTTGATCGCGGCGATTTCGAGGAGTGGCGCGGGCGCGTCTGTGCGCTTGATGTGGCTGAGGCGACGTCGCTTAACGCAGATACGGTCGTTCAGGTAAGCCAGATCAAGACCATCTACTCAGAATACCGGTTGTGGGTGGTGAAGGGTGAAATCGTGACAGCCTGCCTGTATCGGCGCGACGGTAAAGGCGCGTTCGATGCTTGGGTTGATCCAGCCGTTCTCGCATTTGCTGCATCCGCCATTGATTCGAAAACTGGTTGGCAGCCGCACGACGCGTTCGTGATCGATATCGCAGATACGCCTCTTGGTTACAGGATCATCGAGATCAATACGCTGAATGCCAGCGGACTTTACGCCTGCGACGTCACACGCTTGATTGTGGCGCTCGAAGATGCATTCAACGAAGACGCGTGATGGCTTCGGCAGAATGCCTGAGAGCAATGTGTGCGGGTCTGCGGATATCTTCGCAGTGGCATGTGTTGCACTTGAGTTTGCATCAAAGGATGCGTATCTTGATGCGTAAGGAGCCAGGCCGCCATGCGCACCACTGTAACGTTGGACGACGATCTCCTCGAACGGGCTGAAAAGCTCACGGGGATCGAGGAGCGCCCGGCGCTCCTGCGCGAGGCGTTGAAGGCGCTGATCGCCCGCGAAAGCGCGCTGAGGCTCGCGCGGCTTGGCGGCGGCGATCCGAAGGCCGCTGCCCCGCCACGCAGGCGGCCCCGGGCCTGACAGGGGCCAAGCGATGATCCTGGCCGACACATCCATCTGGATCGCCCATTTTCGCGCGAGAGGCTCGCAGCTGGTTGATCTGCTCAATGCTGGGCGGGTCATCATGCATGATCACGTGCTGGGAGAGCTTGCGCTTGGCTCGCTGAAGGACCGTGAGGCCACGCTCGAGGACCTTGCGAACCTTCCACGGACGCCGCTGGCCACGGAAGAGGAGGTGCGATCCTTCATCGAAGCGCGGAAGTTGTTTGCGCGTGGGATCGGGTACACCGACGCTCACCTGCTGTCGTCTGTCGTGTTGGCCGGTTCGACGGAGCTCTGGACGATGGACGCCCGACTTGCTGCGGCCGCCGGCGATCTTGGGTTAGCCTATGCACCGTCGTGAGTCGGAGCCGAGAAAATCGGGTCTAGGCGCCCGTTGTTGTTCCTGATATGTTCTCTTCTATCTCGGATGGGGGATGACACGTGATGGTAACCGGAAAGATCTTGGCCGTTGCGGCCTTCGGCGTTCTGCTGATAGCGGGGTGCAACGCGCCACCACAGCAGGCAGTCGGTGCGGCGGTGGCGGATGTAGCGATAGCCGCAACGCCAGACGCGGGCGATCCGCTCAGCGCATTGACCGTGGCGAGCGTTGGCGGCGGGCGGGGCAAGCAAAGCGTCGTATTCCTGAATTCGATGGCCGACTACCGAGATCCCGGCAATCTCTCCGTGATGGTCCGCCCAGCTGCTGCGCGCGAGCTTGAGCTCGCGCTGGGCGGCCCCCTGAAGGACAAGCTGGACGGCAGGACGATCTCTGTGCGCGGCGAAGTGCAGCGCGTGGAGATCAAACCCCGTCCTCGCAAGCCTTCGGGGGAGGCAGGCAAGGGACCGGCCGAGCCCTGGTTCCAGAATCGTATCGAAGTCACCAGCGCCAGCCAGATCGTGCTGAACTAAGCCGGAGTCATCACGCGTGAGTGCTCCGCCAGCTTGCTTGCTGGTGCAGTGTGCGGGTCGAAGTTTCGTGCGCCGCGTGCTAGGCGGGGCTGCGCCAAACCCATGCACGAGTCTCAGGATATATCGCCATGACCACATATTCCGGATCTTGCCATTGTGGACGCGTGGCGTTCGAGGTCGAAGGTAATTTCGGCGGGGCGTTGGTGTGCAACTGCTCCTACTGCCGGCGCGCTGGCCACATGCTGGCGTTCACGACGCCCGAGCATTTCAGGATGAAGACCCCGCAGAAGGATGTGTCGGTCTACCTGTTCAACAAGCAAGCCATCAATCACTACTTCTGCGCCAATTGCGGGATATCCACACACGGCGGCGGTGTCGCGCCGGACGGCGCGCAAATGGTGGCGGTGAACCTGCGTTGCGTGCCGGATGTCGATCTCGACGCGCTGGCGATCCAGAAGTATGACGGCGCAAACCTGTAGCCGCCATGTTTCCTGCCGATGGCCAGCCTGGTTTGCCTCCCGCGGAAGTCCCATCGCCTGTGCGGGAGATGGCGGCGTCCAGCGCCGGGAGCGTGTTCCTCTTCCATGATCCGTGCGTGCTGGGCACGCGGCTGAACGTGGCTGTGCGTGCGGCGGGGCAGGCTGAAGCTTTTGCCGCCGCCTGCGCAGTGCGGGCCGAGATTGACCGGCTGGATGCGGTGTTCAACTGGCGCGAGGGGACAAGCGAGATCTCGCGCTTGAACCGGGCGGGGCGCTTTGCGGCGTCGTCTGATCTCTTTGCGGTTGTGGAAGCCGCAGAGCGCTGGCGCGAACTCAGCGGCGGCGCGGTAAGCGGGCGGCTGGGCGTGCTGCTGGAGCACTGGCGCAGGAATGCGGCGCCGGACCGGGGCGATATGGCTGTGCTTGCCAGCGCGATTGGCGCGGCGGAGATCGGGCTGAATACCCAAACGCGCATGATCACACGTCCGGATGTTGTTCGCTTCGATCTCGACGCCATCGCAAAGGGATACATTGTTGATCGCGCAACTGAGGCGGCGATGGGCGTTGCCGGCGTCGCCGGCGCCATGATCGATATTGGCGGCGACATCCGTTGTGCAGGTGAGGGGCCGGATGGCGGGCGCTGGCGCATTGGCCTGCCGCAGCCGCTCTCGCTGTTCGACAACGCGCCGCTTGCAGGCGAGTTCGAGCTGACAGATGCGGCGGTTGCGACATCGGGGTGTGGACCGCGCGATGTGGGCGCAGGCGCCAGCGTGCGCAGCGCGACGCTTGATCCGCGCACCGGCTGGCCTGTCACGCACCAGCGATCGGCGACGGCGATTGCGCCATCCGCGATGGCGGCCGATGCGCTCGCAACAGCGATGCTGGTAATGGCGCCGGCAAATGCGCGCGATCTGGTGGCGCGGCTGCCAGGCATGACGGCGCGTGTCACGCAGCCCGATGGCGTGCAGCGGTTTGGGTCTGCGCAGCCGCACTGGATCGAGTATACGCCGCAACAGCCGCAAGGACAGGGCGCCCCTTCGCTATGGAAGCAGGGCTGGCATGCCAACATCACGTTCGAGGCGCCGCCCAAGGACATGCGGCGCGAGATCGCCTTCCGCTCGCCCTATGTCGTCATCTGGGTCAGCGACATGGATAACAAGCCGGTGCGCACGCTGTTGCTGATCGGGCGCTACAAGGAATGGCACGAGGGCAACCACATCTGGTGGCGGCAGAACCGTGCAAAGGTGGACAGCTATTTCGCTGGCCGGTCGATGTCGACGCGTGGGTCAGGGACCTACAAGGTTTACTGGGACGGCATTGATGATGCTGGCGGCTCCGTGCCTGCCGGAAAGTATCGCATCCATGTCGAGACCAGCCGCGAAAGCGGCGGCCACGAGCACCGCGTGCTCGATCTCGATTTCTCGCGGCCAAAGGCATTCGAGGCCGAACTACCGATCAATGCGAAATCGGGCGGGCTGCTGGTCTCGTTCGAGAAGTTCTAGGGCCCGTTCCCCATTTGTTGCGGTGCGGCATCGGGAAGCGCGGAGGGGGGTAGGTCGAGGGGGCGTTTTGGGGTATTGAACCCGCCTTCCGGCCCCGAGGGGCGCAATGGAACCTGCGTTTGGCCTTGACCGTCTGAAGCGCTTACACCCCAAAACCCGAGCCCATGACCGCTGACCGGATAGCCGCGACATTTGCCGCCTGTGCAAAGCAGGGACGGGCCGCTTTTGTCGGCTATCTGATGGCCGGCGACCCGGACATCGAGACGAGTTTCAACAATATCAAGGCGTTGTCGGAATCCGGTGTCGATATCATCGAGCTTGGTGCGCCGTTCACAGACCCGATGGCGGATGGGCCAGCCATCCAGAAGGCCGCCCTGCGGGCGCTGGCCGCCGGAGCCACCCTGCGCTCCACGCTGGATATCGCCCGGCGCTTGCGGACCACCAACGTGACAACCCCGCTGATCCTGATGGGATACGCCAATCCGATCCACCGGATGGGCTATGCTGCTTTTGCGCGTGCAGCCGCAGAGGCCGGCATCGATGGCGTGATCACCGTGGATCTGCCACCCGAGGAAGATGCGCCGCTGCGCCAGGAGCTGGCCGCCCACGGCCTTGCCGTGATCCGCCTTGCTACGCCCACGACGACCGAAAAGCGCATGGAGCGGATCGCCGACGGCGCCTCTGGCTTCGTCTATTACGTGTCGGTCGCCGGCGTGACCGGCGCGGGAATAGGCGCCGAGTCCGACATTTCCGCAGGCGTAAACCAGGCCCGTCGACTCTCCAATTTGCCTGTGGCTGTTGGCTTTGGTGTGCGAACGCCGGAACAAGCCGCTGCTTTTGCACGTATTTCGGATGGCGTCGTGGTGGGGTCCGCGCTTGTGGAAGAGGTTCGGGCGGCGGTGGAAGAAGGCGATCCTGCGTCGTCTGTCAAGCGCATAAGTGTGGTTGCAAAGTCACTGTCAAACGCCATAGCCTCGGCGCGTATTGATCGGAGCGTTCATTGAACTGGCTGACAAACCTCCCCCCGGGGCTGAAGTCCATCTTCGCCAAGAGGGATGATTCCGAAGGCGATAGCCTCTGGGTCAAATGTCCGAAGACGGGCGAGCTGGTCTACCGGCAGGAGCTTGAGAGCGCCTATTGGGTGACGCCGTCGGGCGCACACATGCGCATCAGCCCCGAGCAGCGTTTCGAATACATGTTCGACGGCGGGCTGTGGACCGAGATCCCGATGCCGCCGGTGCAGAAGGACCCGCTGAAGTTCAAGGACGACAAGCGCTATACGGACCGTCTCAAGTCGGCCAAGGCCAAGACCGGCCGCGACGATTGCATGGCGGCCGCGCACGGCGAGATCAACGGACGCAAGGCCGTGATTTTGGTGCAGGATTTCGCCTTCATGGGCGGATCGCTCGGCATGGCGGCCGGCGAGGGCTTCATCAAGGCGGCGGAAGCCGCTGTCGCCCGCAAGGCGGCGTTCATCGTGGTGACCGCTTCGGGCGGCGCCCGCATGCAGGAATCTTCCTTCGCGCTGATGCAGATGCCGCGCACGGTGCTCGCTGTGCAGGACGTGAAGCGTGCGAAACTTCCCTACATCGTCGTGCTGTCCGACCCGACGTCGGGCGGCGTGCTGGCGTCCTACGCCATGCTGGGCGATGTGCAGATTGCTGAGCCGCAGGCGCAGCTGGCTTTCACCGGCCCGCGCGTCATTGAGGCGACGATCCGCGAGAAGCTTCCCGAAGGTTTCCAGCGTTCGGAATTCCTGCGCGAGCGCGGGATGGTCGACATCGTCTGCCACCGCAAGGAACTGACGCCGACCATCGGCGCGATCCTTGGCATGCTGATGGCGCCGGCTCGTGGCCGCCGCTCGAAAGCGCAGCTCGCTGAAGAAGCTGCAGCGGCGAAATAGGCCGCTTCACGGCTTCAATGCAGGATGCCCCAGCTGTCGCACTGGCCGCCGAACTTTGCGGTGGCGGCAGTGAGCTTCTGCTGGACCTCGATGACGAAGTCATAGGTGAGGCGGGACTGCAGCTGGACGACAAAGTAGTCGTCCTCCTGGCCGATATCGGCATCGGGATAGACCTCAAGCGCTGCGCTGATGGCGTCAACCATGTTGTCGGACCCGTCGACGTCGACGTTGAAGTCGATGAGGACCTCCTCGGCAAAATCGAACCCGTCCTGTTCGAGACTGCGGAACACGTCCCCATCTTCGCCTTCGGGCCAGCTCATATCTGATTTCCGGTCTTGGCTACGGGATGCTGTCGAAGAAACAGGGATTCTGGCGGGTCTCCAACCACATGTCTTTGGCACTCGCGGGCTGCGACTCTCGCGCGCCGTGAGTGCGGTTTGCGTTGCGGGATAATCTGCCTAGATAGGCGCAGGGGTTGTGTCCCTTGGGCTGGAGATTCGGTTGGCTGACGCCGCGATCGTAAGCGCCGAACTCGACAGGTTCAGGCTGGCGTCTGCGGGGCGCGTGTCGCCGGCGTTCGGCACCGCGCACATCCGCGCGGCGCTGGTGGAGTTGGGCGATCCGCAGGACCGGATTCCGGCTGCGATCCACCTTACCGGCACCAACGGCAAGGGTTCGACCGGCGCCTTCATCCGCGCGATGGCCGAAGCTGCCGGGCTGAAGGCGCATGTCTTCACGTCGCCCCACCTCAATCGCGTCAACGAACGCATCCGCATTGCCGGAAAGCTGGTAGGGGATGACGAACTGGCGGACGTGCTGGCCGACATATGGCGGCGGACGGGTGGTCTCACCTATTTCGAAGCGCTGACGGCCGCCGCGTTCTGCCTGTTCGCGCAGCATCGCGCTGACCTGTCCATCATCGAGGTCGGGGCGGGCGGGGCGACCGACGCCACAAACGTCATGACGCGGCCCGCCGCATGTGTGGTGACGCCAATCAGCCGTGACCATGAAGGCATGTTCGGCGTTTCCGGCGTGGCGGCGATTGCGCGGCTGAAGGCCGGCATCTTCCGCGACGGAGTTCCAGCAATCATCGCGGAGCAGCCCGCCATTGCGCTGGGCGTGTTGCGCGAGGAAGCGCGGACGACGGCGGCGGACGTGCTGGAATCTGGCGATGACTGGAGAGCGCGCTGGGAAGGCGAAGCGTTCGTCTATGAAGGGCGGAGGCTGACTGTGCGCTCGCCCTGGCTTGGCCTGCGCGGGCGGCACCAGGCGCAGAATGCTGGCGCGGCTTGTGCGGCGCTCGAGGCTGTCGGCGATCGGCGGATTACGCCGGCGGCGATGGCGGCGGGTCTGCGTGAGGTATCGTGGCCGGCGCGGCTGCAGAGGCTCAAGCCCGGGCCGCTGGCGGGTGATGGTTCGGTCTGGATCGACGCGGCGCACAATCCGGGCGGGGCCGCGACTCTGGCGAGCGCCATCCGGGGTTCGCGGCAAACGGATGAACGCGTGGCGATTGTGTTCGCGAGCCAGGCGGTCAAGGACATTGAGGGCGTGTTGACCGAACTTGTGTCCGTGGCGGACGAGATCATCGCCTGCCCACTGCCCGACAGCGGGGGGCAGGAAGGCGGCCCGGGCGCGGACCCCCATCACGTCGCCGGCATTGCGCGCACGCTCGGCGCCAACGTCACAGTCGCGGCAAGTCTTGAAGAGGCCGTGGCGGCGGGCCTTTCGCGCTCCCAGAGCTTGTATGTCTGCGGATCGGTCTATCTCTGCGGTGCAGCACTCGCAGCCAATGGCGAACGGGTGGAATAGCCGCGCTGGCATGCGCGCCAGCAATCGACAACGGCGTCCGACTGGCCCCACAGTGCGCGCGCTGCCGGGAGAGGACATGGTCCGCTTAGTCGCCGCCTTGCTGGTGTTGTTCGCCGCGCTCGCCGCGCCGGCGGCCGCACAGGTTGCGGCAAAGCCCTGGGCGCATGAAGCAAGCGACATCGCACCCGACCCCGCAGTGCGGTTCGGTACGCTACCGAACGGAATGCGCTATGCGCTGCGACACAACGGGTTGCCAGCCGGGGCCGTGTCGATCCGGTTCGTTGTCGCGTTCGGTTCCCTCCACGAGGCGGAGGGCGAGCAGGGGCTGGCCCATTTCATCGAGCACATGGCGTTCAACGGTTCGCGCAACGTACCGGAAGGCGAGATGGTGAAAATCCTCGAACGCCTGGGCCTTGCCTTCGGCGCCGACACCAACGCCTCGACGGGACAGGAGTTCACCACCTATTCGCTCGACCTGCCGAACGCATCGGACGGGCTGGTGGATGAGAGTCTGTTCCTGTTGCGTGAAACCGCCAGCGAACTGACATTCAGCGCCTCGGCCATCGACCGCGAACGCGGCGTTGTGCTGTCTGAATGGCGGCGCGGTGACAATTTTCAGCGCCGGCGCAGCGAACAGCAGCTGCAATTCCTTCTACCCGGCGCGCTCGCCGCCAGTCGCATGCCGATCGGCAAGCCCGAAGTGCTGGAGGCAGCAACGCGCGAGCAGATGATGCGCCTCTACCAGCGCTATTACAGGCCCGAACGCGCAACACTGCTGATCGTGGGCGACTTTGATGTCGATGCGGTGGAGCAGAAGATCATCGCGCGCTTTGGCGACTGGGCCGGGCAGGGTGAGGCGGGCGCCGAGCCGGATCGACGCTATGCCCCGGCTGCGCGCGAACCTGCAGCTTCGGTTTTTGTGCATCCTGACGGCGGGGATTCGATCGGGGTCTACGCCCTCTCGCCCTTCGTGCTGGACACTGACACGGGCGCACAGCGCCAGGCCGACAACATCCTGATGTTCGGGATCGGCGCGGTGCAGCGCCGCCTTGCGCCGATGGTGAATTCCGAGGAGCCGCCCTTTCGCAGCGCGGGGCTGTCCAGCGGAGATATCCTGCGCGCGGCCAGCGTGGCGTCGGCGAGCGTAACCTTCCCGCCCGGCGAATGGGCCCCAGCTCTGGCCGCGCTGAATCAGGAATGGCGGCGCGCGCTCTTGCACGGTTTCACCGCGCCGGAAATCGAGGCGCAGGTCGCGGCGCTGCGCACAAGCCAGAAGAACCAGGCGGAACGCGAAAATACCCGGACAACCGGCGCGCTGATGAACCAGCTGATGTCGTCGGTGCAGAACGACACGGTGTTCGCCACCCCGTCGTCCGGCCTGGCGCGGTTCGAGACTTGGGCCGCCGATGTGACGCCCGAGGTTGTGCACGAGGCGTTCGTGCAGCACATGGGGATTGGTTCACCGCTGTTCTTTGTTGCGTCGAGCGTCGAGGAGGCGGGGCTTGCCGATGCCGTCATCGCAGCGTGGCGCGAGGCGAGCGAGGTGGATATGGCTCCGCCTGAAGCGCGTGCGCGGATCCCGTTCGCCTATACGGATTTCGGCAGGCCGGGGCGCGTGGTCAGCGACGAGCGGATTGAGGACATCAACACGCGGCTGGTGATGTTCGAAAACAATGTCCGCCTCAACATCAAGACGACCGATTTCACACGTAACTCAGTGCAGGTGTCGCTGAGGCTCGGGCAGGGGCAGCTCGATTTCCCCGATGAGCCGTTCGGGCTTGGCGCGCTGCTGTCGGCGTTCAGCGCTGGGGGGCTGGAGAAGCACTCCTCGGACGACCTGCGCGCCATCCTGCAGGGCCGCGTGGCGTCGGCGCGCTTTGCTGTCTCCGGCAACACGTTTGGCGGGACATATTCGACAACGCCGGACGATCTGGAGCTGCAACTGCAGTTGCTGGCGGCCTATGTCACGCATCCGGGCTATAGGCCAGAAGCGGAGCGGCGCTGGCGCCAGAGCGTTGTGCTGAGCTGGCCGCGGGCGGATGCAACGGCGCAGACCGTGTGGAACGCGCGAGGATTGCGCACTCTGGTGGGCGGCGACAGGCGGTTCGGAAATGATCCCGACGATGGGGCGGCCTTCCGTTCGTTCGTGGAGCTGCGCCACTACCTGACGCCTGTCCTGCAGACAGGGGCGATCGAGATCGCGGTCGTCGGCGATGTCGATGAGGCGGAGGTGATCCGGCTCGTGGCGCGCACATTTGGCGCTCTGCCCAGGCGCGAGGCAACGCCGCTGCGGTGGACGTCGGACCAGCCGGTGGCCTTCCGTGAGGATCGCAGGCCACTCGTGCTGTCGCATGCAGGTGAGGCGAGCCAGGCTCTGGTCAATCTAATCTGGCCTGTGACGGGTGTTGATCCGGACAAGGAACCCCACGCCGTACGCGTTCTGGCGGTGATGGCGGCGGTGATGCGGTTGAAGGTGACCGAGGCTGTGCGCGAGGAGCTAGGCGCGACGTATTCGCCGAGCGCGGGCGCATCGATCTCGTCAATCTATCCGGGCTTTGGCTTTGTGTCGGCGAGCGCGGAGGTGAAGCCGGAGGATGGCGATCGCGTGTTTGCGGCGCTGATGGCGATCGCAGCCCAGATGCGGGCCGGCGAGATATCGGACGACGAGTTTGCACGCGCGGTGACGCCGTCGCTGGAAGTGCTGCCGCAGAATGCGACGTCCAACGGATACTGGTTGAGCCTGATATCGCAGGCGCAGACGCGGCCGGACCTCATGGCGCGGAACAGGCTGGAGGCCATCGAGGCGAGCGTGCGAGCGATCACCAAGGCGGACATCATCGCAGCGGCGCAGGCGTGGCTGGTTCCGGAGAACGCCCGCGAAGCGCGCGTCGTGCCAGCGGGAAAATTGCACGGAAGCTAGAACGCAAGCGACCCGGCTCGTGGGAGCCGGGTCGTGATGCATAAGCTTTACGCTACTCTACAAATTCTGCCGGCGACCGCCCTAGACTGTCACGGCCCTAAACCGTGACGGCGTTGAGCGCCTCTTCGAGTTCGGCGAAGGAAGGCTGGCTGTCGGAGGGGACCTGACCGCGGCCGAGCTCGACGGAAACCTGGGCGGCGTTGCCGTGCAGGTGGGCGACGAGCACGTCCTTGATGATCTTGTAGAACTGTCCTTCCTCGTCGATCACCTGCCCCATGCGGGCGGCGAATGGGCCGACGAAGCCATAGGCGAGGAACACGCCGAGGAATGTACCGACGAGCGCAGAGCCGATCAGTTGGCCCAGATATTCAGGCGGCTGGGAGATCGCGCCCATGGTCTTGATGATGCCGAGCACGGCGGCCACGATGCCCAGCGCGGGCAGGGCGTCGGCCATGTTCTGCATGGCGTGGCTGGCCTTGTGGGCCTCGTGATGGTGTTTCTCGATCTGCTTGTCGATCGAATCCTCGACCTGGTGCGGGTCTTCGAGGTTCATCGTCATCATGCGCAGCGTGTCGCAGATGAGATCGGTGGCGAAGTGGTCCTTCAGAATCTTGGGGTAGTTCTGGAAGATCGTGGATTCTTTGGGGTTCTCGATGTGCTGTTCGATCGCCACAACGCCCTTGGTCTTCATTGTCTTGGTCAATATGAACAAGAGACTGAGCAGGTCAGTATAGTCCTTCGCCTTCCACTTGCAGCCACCCATGATCTTGCCGAAGCCACCGAGCGAGGCCATCACGGTCTTGAACGAGTTGCCGATCAGGAAGGCGCCGACGGCGGCGCCGCCGATCATCATCATCTCGAACGGCGCGGCCTTGATGATCACGTCGAAATGGCCGCCGGCGAGCATGAAGCCGCCGAAGACCATCACGAAGACGACCACAATCCCGATGATCTGGAACATAACTCGACCCTGCCGTCAGGCGCATTTTGCGTTGTCGCGTTTATGCACGATCAAGCTTAACGGGCCGTTTGGCGCCGCGACAAAAAAGGGTTCATGCGCGGTTAAGGTCGCGGGCGGCACGAGGAGATCGTTGCTGGGCGAGGGCGTTCCTCCAACTCGCGTTTGCGCGAGAGGCCGAATTTTGCTAACTGTTTCAGCAACGTGGGCAAGCTGAGGGGCAATCCATGAAGGGCAAGGTTCTGGGCTTCGATCCGGCCGCAGGTACGGGCGTCATCAATGGCGAGGACGGCAGCCGTTATGCGTTCACGGCATCGGACAACAAGAGTCCCGCTCCGCTGAAGGCGGGTGACGAGGTCGACTACGTCGCCGATGGATCCAATGCGAAGGACATCTTCGCCGTGGCGGCAGCGGCTCCTCCGCCCGGCGCGAGCATCGACATGTCGAAGATCGCAGCGGATCCGAACGTGAAGAACATCCTGGCTAAGCCGAATGTTATCTGGGCCGGGATCGTGATCCTCGGTTCGCTGATTGGCGGTTATCTCAGTGCGATCCAGATGATCGGCGGCGGACCGATGGGCGTCATGGGAATGGCGGGCTTCTTCTACGCGCTGCTGTTCTTCATCCCGATCGCCGCGGGCGCGCTGATCTACTTCGAACTCACCAACCACAAGCTGACGCCGACGGCGCGTCTGGCTGTCGGAGCGTTTGCCGCTGGCGGGCCGATCGTGCTGCCGCTCATTGGCAACATGTTCCTGCCGCGCCTCTTCGGCGACATGATGGCGTTCAGCGGCGTGGGCGGCATCCTGTCGGCCGGCAGCATCATCACGATCGCTGGCGGCGCGCTGATCCTGCTGACGCATTTCGGCGTGATCAAGAAGCTCGGCTAGTACAGGCTGACCGCAGCCCGCCGGGTTTCGGTCGATCCTCCGCCGCAATCGAATGGCCCCCTGATGTCCAAGCGATATCAGGGGGTCTTCATGTCTGGACTTGTGCATCGCCGGTTGTTCCTTGCAATCGCGGGGACATTGCTGTTTGCCCCGCGCGGGATTGCACAGCCGGCCGGGCAGGATGTCGCTTTCCCCATCAAGGTCGCCATGGGCGGCGAACTGCGGGCGCAGAAGGCGGAGGTTTATGATCCCGCCTATGTGAAGCTGGTCTATCCCGGCGGCGACGTGGCGGATGATCGGGGCGTGTGCACCGACACGGTGATCCGCGCTTTCCGTCATGCGGGCGTGGACCTGCAGGTGGAAGTGCACGAGGACATGCGCGCGAACTTCAGCGCCTATCCGAAGATGTGGGGCCTCACCAAGCCGGATCCCAATATCGACCATCGCCGAGTGCCCAACCTCGAAACGCTGTTCAGGCGGAAGGGTGGGGCGAAGACCATCAGCACCAGCGCCGCGGATTATCGCGCGGGCGATATTGTGAGCTGGCGACTTTCGGGAAGTGGCCTGCCTCATATCGGCGTCGTGACCCGAAAGATGCAGGGTGGCCAGCCGCTGATCGCCCACAATATCGGCGCGGGTACGCAGGAAGAACCATGCTTGTTCGACTGGCCGATGAAGGGCTGGTTCCGGTTCGACAGCTGGAGCTGACGGAGCCGCCGCTGGCGTGCTAGCCCTTGGCGATGAAGCACGCCGCCCTGATCATTGTCCTCGCTCTGGGTCTTGCGTCGGCGACGCATGCCCAGCCGCCGGCCGGGGCGCCGCGTGTCTGCGCGCCGACCAATTCCGAGAAGGCGACTGTTGCCGCCATCGCCGCCGATCCGGCGGCGTGGATGGGCAAGTGCGTCAGCGTCGAGGCGATCTATTCGGGCGAGCGGCTGAATGTGGATGCGGACGCGATCTATGGCTTGAACAGCAATTCCATCGGTGGCTATGTCGATGGGAAGGGTGATGTCGGCGGGGCATGGACGGGCACGTTCACCGGCCGTGTCGCCGATTGCGCGGTGGCGGAAGAGGATCTGCTGACAGGCCTGCTGCGCTCGCCGGGGATCAGCCTGCATGGACGCACGCTGGGATGCCTTGAGCCGAAAGGGCCGTTTCTTGTGTTTATGACTCACGCGGGGATGAAGCCGGCGGGGATCAAGCGGCGACTGCCGGGGGCGAAGGGTGGGGATCTCACATTAGCGGAACCGGAGGGCCTCATTGCCGAGTTCGCGGCAGATCTTGCAATTCAGTTCGAGGCGGCGATGCGGAGGGGCGATGCGGCTGACCTCACGGACATCATCGGCAATGCCTATCAGGCCGAGCAGTTGTTGACGCGTGAGAGTACTGCGTTCGCGGGGCTCAAGCGCGGCGCCGTGAAGGAGCTGCGCATTTTGGGATATCGATCTTCGTCTCGCGATCATGAGGCCGCCGAGGCATGCTGGTGCCTGAAGTCTGACTGCACGAAGCTTTGGCCGATCCACGGACGTGACGCCGACAACCAGCCCACGCGCCCCTACGCTTGCATCCGCGTGGATGTGATTCCGTTTCCCGATCGCAAGGGTTCATGGCACTGGCGGATTGACGCCAGCGATGATGTCTATGGCCTTGAGGAGCCTTAGGTCGGATTGAGCGGCACAAGTCCACATTCGTATGTGGGGCGCCGAAGGTGCATTTCACTTCGCTCAATGCACCCTACAGTCCGTAAGCCTTCGCCATCTCCGGGTCCTTCGCCGCGACCTGCTTGGCGAGGTCGACGATGACCTTGGCCTGTTTCCAGGTGGCGTCGTCCTGCATCTTGCCGTCGAGCATGACGACGCCGGCGCCGGTGGGCATGGCTTCGAGGATGCGCAGGGCGAACTTCACTTCGGCGGGTTCAGGCGAGAAGACGCGCTTGGCGATGTCGATCTGGCCGGGGTGCAGCGACCAGGCGCCGGCGCAGCCCATCAGGTAGGCGTTCTTGAACTGCTGTTCGCAGGCGGCGAGGTCGGCGATGTCGCCGAAGGGGCCATAGAAGGGCTTGATGCCGGCCTGCACACAGGCATCCACCATCTTGCCGAGCGTGTAGTGCCACGGATCCTGCTGCGCGGCGGCGCGCGGGGCGGCGGCGTCTGCGTGCGGGTCCTCGATCACTTTATACATCGGGTGGCCGCCGCCGACGCGGGTGGTCTTCATCGCGCGGTTGGCGGCGAGGTCGGCCGGGCCAAGGCTGATGCCCTGCATGCGGGGGGAGGCGAGGCAGATATCCTCGACGAGGGCGACGCCCTGTCCGGTTTCGAGGATGGCGTGGAAGAGGATGGGGCGGGAGACGCCGGCTTTCGCTTCAAGCTGGGCGACCAGCTGGTCGGCGTAGTGGATGTCCCACGGGCCTTCGACCTTCGGCAGCATGATAACGTCGAACACGTTGCCGGCCTTGGTGACGATCTCGGTCACGTCGTCGAGGAACCAGGGCGAGTTGAGCGGATTGACGCGCGTCCACAGGCCCGTGCCCTGGCCCTTCCAGTCGAGCATGTTCGCCATCTGGATCGCGCCGGCGCGGGCGGCGTCTTTCGCGTCCGAGGGGATGGCGTCCTCAAGGTTCGCCAGAATGACGTCGACCTTTGCGGCCATCTCGGGAGTCTTGGAACGAACCTTCTCGTTATGGCCCGGCACGAAATGGATCATGCGCTCGAGCCGCACGGGCAGGTCGCGCATCGGTTCCGGCGCGCCAATCGCCAGCGGCTTGAAGAACTGGCGCGGTGTTCTCGTGCTCATTGAAGTCCCCGGGGTTTTGTCGGTCTGGGATGCAAGCGTCGTGCTGCATTGCATCAGTTGGGAGGGGGTTCAAGGGTGTGGGCGTTGGTGCGGGGCAGGTGAGCACGGCCTCGTCCTTCGACAGGCTCAGGATGAGGCCTATTGGGCGGCGGCGAGTTGGCACAGGGCGGCGACCACCTAGCCTCATCCTGAGCCTGTCGAAGGACGAGGCGTGTGAGCGACTGTGCGCGGTCGAGAGAACCCCTTCGCCATTCGCGAACAAGGTGAGCTGTCATTTTTTCTCCTTCCAGCAAACTGGGCGCAGGTCCACGATCTCGCAGGTGGCTGCGAGTTGGTGGGATGGCGGTGCGTTGGGGTCAGCTTGAGTCATGGGTCAGCTCGCGGGTGACGCGGCGCAGCTCCTTGTGAAGGGGCAGCAGGACGCGGGTGTACTCGTGGACCGAGAAGCGCATCACGCCTTTCGGCCGGATGAATTCCAGGCGCGCGATGTGGCGCGTCAGTTCCTGGTTTCGGGCGAGCGCGAGGGCGGCGCGGCGGATGGCGGCGGATGGATTTGCGATCAGCGCCGCGAGGGCGGCGAGGCGTGCGAGCATCTGCTGCTTCGTGAGGATGGCCGGCGGCGCGGCGGCAGTTGCGGGGGCAGGCGCTTCGCCTTGCGCGACGGGCGCGGCTGCCGGCCTCGCGACACACACTTGAAGGCGCAGCTCGGGCGGCAGGAGTTCGGGCGGCGGCTCGTCGATGTCGAAGCTTTCGGTTGCGCCGGATGTTTCGCGGTGAGGGCGCCGGGTTTGCGATGCGCGGGCGGGCGCGCTGCCCTGGGTCAGGCAGTCGGCCTGGCCAATGTGGAAGCGCGGCTTGCGCGGGCCTTTGTCATGCGCCGCGTTGGGCTCTGCTGAAGCGGCGGCGTGTGCGTGTGCATGTGATGCGCGCGAACCGAAAGCGTAGAGGCGGATCGGTGTTCGCCTCGCGCCGGATCGCCTGACGGCTTTGTCGTGGGGCGGGGACCGGCGCGGCCTTGGCGGCGTGCGTTCAAGCTCGATCGCGAGGGCGGCGAGCAGGATGAGGCGGCGCAGCGCAAACTCGAACAGGCAGATGAGGCGCTTGATGTGCATGGCCTGGAGACGCGTGAGCTGGTCCGGCGCGGCGTTGGTGCGGCGCAACGCGGCCGTGAGCCACTCACCGGCGCGGAACCAGTGGGCGTCATGTTGGCGTGCTGTCGCTTCGGCCTGCATGGGGATGAGTATATGCGCGCCTCCGGCCCGGCCGAATTGCGGCGGCTCCATCCTACAAATTCAGGGCGCAGGCTCTGATAGGTTGGGGTTTTGTTTCTGGGTTTCCTACGGATTTGAAAGGGTGGTTTCCTACAGTCGGGGGTCTGTGAGCCCGTCGAAGGACGCGACTTGTTGCGGTTGGACGCGGGCCAAAGCCGCAAACAAAAAAAACCCCTCGCCGGTGAGAGCGAGGGGTGGTGTTGGATGTTCGCTGCTGGCCGGCGGTTCAGTGATCAGGCGACAGACGGCGCCGTCTGCGTGATCCATTCGGCAAGCTTCGCCTTGGTCATCGCGCCGGTCTTCATCGAAAGGAGCTTGCCGTCCTGGAAGATCAGCAGCGTGGGCAGGCCGCGGACGCCGAACTGGCCGGGCGTCATCGGGTTTTCGTCGGCGTTGAATTTCACAAGCTTGGCCTTGCCTTCGAATTCCTGCGCGAGTTGTTCGTAGGCGGGCATCATCTGTTTGCACGAGCCGCACCATTCGGCCCACAGGTCCACGACCACGGGGCCGGAGGCCTTGAGGACTTCAGCTTCGAAAGTGTCGTCGGTGACTTCGGCGAGCGCCATGTCAGATTTTCCCTTGTTCTTCGTCCGCGGAGGGCGCGGACTGTTTGATCCATTCGATCATGCGCGCCTTGTTCATCGCGCCGAGGTGAGTGGCTGTGACCTGGCCGCCCTGGAAGACCATGAAGGTGGGCAGGCCGCGCACGCCGAAACGCTGGGCTGAGAGCGGATGATCGTCGATGTTGAGCTTCACGATCTTGACCTTGCCGCCAAGCTCTTCGGCGAGGGCCTCGAAGGTGGGGGCGACCTGTTTGCAGGGGCCGCACCAGTCGGCCCAGAAATCGACGACCACCGGGGTGTCGGCGGCCAGCACTTCGCTGTCGAAGGTGTCGTCTGTGATGGAAGCTACGGCCATGGTGGCGGTTCCTGAACTGATCGTACCGCCTAGGTAGGCAGGCGAAGGCCAATATCCAACGCAGAGTCGCTAAACGGTCGGTTGATCAGCGCAAGCGGCTGAGCGCGCCATCCAGCAATTTCGAGGGTATTTCCATGAGTTGGGGGCCGTCTGTCCATACCAGCAGGCAACGGACCGGGCGGTTTGGCCAGCGCTGCGACAATACATGCCTGTAAGCGGCCATCTGCGCGATATAGGCCTCGCCGACGCCTTCCACGGAGGCGGGGGCGGGTCGGTCGGTCTTGTAGTCGATCACGAGGATTTCGGCCTTTGTGACCACCAGCCGGTCAACCCGGCCGTTGATGGTCGCGCCTGAGGGCAGATCCCCGATCACGGGGGCTTCGGGGCGGCCACCCTCGGCAAAGACGTTGGCGAAGCGCGGATCGTCCAGAACGGCGAAGGCGGCTTCGAGCATTTCCGTACGTTGCGCGGGGGTGAGGTCGAGCTGTTTCTTCAGGAAGGTTTCGGCGGCGCGCCAGCGATTCTTCGGGGGGATCGTGGGCAGGACTTCAAAGAGCGTGTGGATCAGCGTTCCGCGCCGCAGCTTCTCCGCGCGGCCTTCGCCGAAGGGCGACATGACGGGCGGTTCGGACGATGCGGTGAGGCGCGAGGGCGAGAGGATCCGGCGCGCGGTTTCGGCGGGCGCGGGCGTGCGCAGCCACGCTGGCAGGCTGGCTTCAGTGATTGCGGCGCCGCTGGCGCGGCCAAGCGCGGGCGGCGGATCGCCGACGCGCAGGACGAGGCGCGCAGCACCATCGAGCGCATCATCTGCGGCCGTGGCTGAGCCCGCAGCGATAAGGCGCTGCATCCCCGCATCGCAGAGTTGATACCAGGAGTCCTTGTCGCGGCCGTCCTTGCTGCGGCCATGCCACGCGCCGCAGACGATCAGCCTGTCCTGCGCGCGTGTGAGCGCGACATAGAGCAGGCGGCGGTGCTCGCGCAGCGCGCGCTCGTTTGAATCGAGACGCAGCGCGGCGGTGGCGGGCGTGTCGCCGCCCTTGGGGCCGACCCAGACGGGCAGGCCCTCGGCAGTGTAGAACAGGCCGGACGTGTCGAGCTTGGGCGCGCTGGTGGTGTCCGGCAGGATGACGATGGGCGCTTGCAGGCCCTTGGCGCCGTGGACCGTCATCACGCGCACTTCGTCCTGCGGGCCGGACAGTTCGCGCTTCACTTCGCCGCCGGATGCTTCGATGGCGGCGAGAAAGAGTTCGAGGCTGGGCGGCTGGTCAGCGTCGAAGCCGGAGGCGCGGTCGAGCAAGGCGGAGACAGGTTCGCGCGCCGGGCCGCCGAAGCGGGAGAGGATCAGGTCCCAGCCGGGGCGAGGCAGTCCGCAGCCAAGCTCCATCGCGTGGGTGATGAATTCGAACGGCGGGAGGTGGCGGCGGTCAAGCAGGTCGTCGAGGAAGGCGCGGACGGGCGCGAGGCGTGGCGATGTCGCGGCGCGAAGCTGATCCCAGAGCGAGCCCTTGCGATCGATGGCGAGGTCGAAGAGGTCATTGTCGTCGAGCCAGGGGAAGTCGCCGCCTTCGGTGTGGGCGCCGAAGGGGCCTTTGAGGATTTCGGCCAGCGTCAGGTCGTCGGTTGGCGTCAGCGCGAAGCGGACGAGGTTGAGCACATCCTGCACCGGCGCGCTGTCGAGCAGGTGGATGCGGTCGGCGCCGGCGACGGGAATGTCGCGCGCCTTCAGCTGCTGGAGGATGGCGTCGAAAATGCCCCCGGTGCGGCGCTTGACGAGGATCAGGAAATCGCCGGGCCGGGCGGGGCGCTGGCGGCCATCTTCCCAGACGGCTGCGCCGGCCGCGATTTCGCGCGCGATGAAGGCGGCGACCTGGCGGGCGAGCCGGACGGGGGCGTCCGATTCACTGACGCGGTCGACCGGAGCATCCCACGGATCGGGTTCGTCGATGCCGGCGGGCGGGTCGAGCGGCCAGAGTTCGACGCAGCCAGGCTCGTCGCGGCGGCGCGCGGTGTGGGGCGCATAGTCGGACTCGATGGGGACCTGCACCGAGAACGGCGCGCCGCCGGAAAAGTGCTGTGGGTCGAACACGTCGTCGACATAGCCCAGCACCTCGCGCACCGAGCGGAACGACATGGCGAGGCTGGGCGTGTTGAAGGGCGCGCCGGCTGCCTCTGCGGCGGCATGCATGTCGCGCGCTTCCTGGAGGAAGTGTTCGGGATCGGCGCCCTGGAAGGAGTAGATCGACTGCTTCTGGTCGCCGACGATGAACAGGGTGCGCTGGGCCTTTCGCACGGCGCCAGCGCCGGCGAAGATCTCCGCTGTGAGATGTCGAAGGATGCGCCATTGCGCGGGACTGGTGTCCTGCGCCTCGTCGAGCAGGACGTGGGCGATGCCGCCATCAAGCTTCCAGAGCACCCATTCGGCGGCGTGGCTGCGGTCGAACAGGCGGGAGACGCTCTCGATCAGGTCGTCGAAGTCGAGGCCGGCGAGGGCGCGCTTGCGGCGCTCGAAATCGCCAAGCAGCGGCCCGGCGAGGTGCAGCAGCGCGGCGGAGCGTTCGAAGATGCGGCGGGCGGCCAGCAGGCGCGAGACTTCCACGATGCGCGTGACTTCGCTGCCCTCTGGATTTGCGGTCTGGAACAGGTCCGCCAAGGACGGCACAGCTTTCAGCGCGGCGGCGGTGTAGGGCGTTTTTCGAAGCTCGCCCTTGTCCGTGAAGATGATGCTTGAGTAGGCATCGAAGCGGATGGCGGCATCCATGTCGGACAGCACCGCTGACAGTTTGTCGACGAGTTTGGCGTCCGTTGCGCCTTTCGTCGGGATCGCAGCAGCGATGGCGGCTAGCCTTGCGCGCGGGAGATCGGCGCTCATCGCAGCGTCGAGCAATTGGGCTTCGCTCAACGTCGTCGCGCCCAGGATAATGCGAAGGCGTTCGATTGTGGCATGGACGCCGCCGGGACGCGCGAGCGCCGACTCGATCTGGCCGCGATGGGAATCGAGGCGCTTCAGGACATCGAAGCCGGCGCCGCCGGCCTCGGCCACTGTGCGCGCGGCGGCGACGAGTTCGGGATTGCCGCGCACGACGCGGGCGCCAAGCGCGAGGAAGGCCTCGTCCCACAGTTCTTCGGAATCCTGGTCGTCGAGTTCGCGAAAACCGGGCGCGATGCCGGCCTCAAGCGGGAACCGGCGCAGCAGGCGGCCGCAGAAGGCGTGGATCGTCTCGATGCGCAGGCCGCCCGGCGTTTCGAGCGCGCGTGCGAATAGCTCCCGCGCACGGCCAAGATAGGCGTCGGTGAAATCCTTCTCGCCTTCCAGCAGCGCAAGATCTTTGCGCAGCCGTGCGTCATCGGCGACGCACCAGTCGCCAAGGCGCGCGAACAGGCGATCCTGCATCTCGCTGGCGGCAGCCTTGGTGTAGGTGACGCACAGGATCGAATCCGGTTCGGCGCCCGAGAGCAGCAGGCGCGCGACGCGGTCGATCAGAACCTTGGTCTTGCCAGAGCCCGCATTGGCGGCGACCCACGCATTGGCGCGCGGCTCGGCGGCGGCGGCCTGGCCCGCAAGCGCGGCCTCCCATTCGGGCCAGCTGGTGTGCGAAGACGTGTTCATTCCTCGCCCTCCCCGATGGTCCACTCTGCGCGACGGGCGAGCCGGTCATAGTCGGTGAAGATCTTGATCGAGAAGACGCGGGGCCGCGAGAGATAGGGCTGCTCCGGATTGCTGTAGGCCTCGATCATGCGGACGAGACCCGCGAGCGCCTGTTCGGCATTGTCGGCGGTTGGCTCCTTGAGGTCGAGCGGCTCGCCATTGGAGTCCTTCATCACGGCGGCGCTGGTGGAGAACTGGAAGTAGATCAGTTCCGAGACCGGCAGGGCCGGGATGTCGCCGAAGTTGGTACGCGCTGCGATGGCTGCTTCGAGCGCCAGCTGGGGTTCCAGGCCCGAACGCACCTGTTTGGCCGACTTTGGCGTGCCGGTCTTGAAGTCGATGATGGCGAGCGTGTTGTCCTTTAGCAGTTCGACGCGGTCGGCGGTGGCTTTCAAGGTCGTGTCGCCCGCGCTGGTCTTGAGGGTGATCCCGGCTTTCGCCTCCAGCGCGGCGCGGATCACGCGGTCGCTGCGGCCTTTCATCCAGTCACGGTAGACGCCAACAGCGCGCAGCCACAGCGGCCGTTCGAGCTCGGCGATCTCGGGCGCAGCGCCGGCCTCAAGCAGGCGTTCGAGGATGAGGTCGCCAAGCGCGCGCGTATTGCCTGGCGTCTCGAACAGTTCGATCGCCTTGTGCACAGCCGAGCCCCGTTCGCGCGCATCGATGGGCTCGCCCGCGCGGCGCAGGCGTTCGAGGCCGAGAATGCGCTGGGCGAAATCGGCATAGGGGTCGCGGATCAAGGTGGTGGCGCGGGTGGGCGAGAAGCGGGCGAGCTTGCGCTTGTCCACGGGCGGTTGCGGCGCGGGCGGCTTCGCTGGCTTCACATGCGCCACGCGGCGCAGCGCGCGCGCCCAGACCAGCGGATCGTGGTTTGCATCCGGCTTCAACGCAGCCTCAGCCTCCTTGCGTCCGCCAAGGCCCCCGGCCGCCAGCGTGCGCAGCCGCCAGAGCCAGCGCGAGGCGACGGCGGGCTTGTCGTCGACGCGGCGTGCGCGCAGCAGGACCACTTCCGGCGCATTGGCAAGCTGGGCGAAGTCGTGCGCCGACAGACCGATGCGCTCATCGGGATCAGGCAGGCCAAGCTCGCTGCGCAGCTTGCGATTGAGGAAGGCGTCGGCGGCGACCGGTTTCGGCCATGAACCTTCATTGAGGCTGGCGAGGATCATGCGGTCGCGGCGCTGCAGGCGCGCTTCGAGAGGGCCCCAGATGGCGATGCGCGGATGCTCGGGCGTGTCGGGTGCGCTAGTCATGCCGCGAATGGCTGCGGCGAGGAAATCCGGGAAGTCGGACGCGGCCATGTCGGCGATGGCGCCGGACAGGTCGCGCAGCTGGTCGACGAAGCGCGCCGCCATCTCGCCCGGCTTGCCCGACCAGATGCGTGTGCCAGGATGTGCCGGCCCTTCGGCGAGACTCTGGGCCAGTTCGGCAAGCCCATCGGCGGCGGCGGGTCCATTGAAGTCATCGGCGGGAAAGGCGTGCGCGACTTCCGCGAACCGCTCGGCAAGGTCGCGCAGCAGGGCGGCGCCATCCGGATCAGGTCGTGGACCGGGGCGATCAGGATCATCCGGCTGCGGCGGGTTGGCGATGAAGCCGGCGAGACTTTCGAGTGTGCGGTGCTTGCGCGGGCCGCGCAGGCTGTGGCGGTCAATGCGTGTGACGATGCGCGCAAGCTCGGCCGCATCGTGCCCCAGGCGCACATGCGGATGCTTCAGCAGCGCGAGCAACAGGACAGGATTGGAAGGATCGAAAACCCAGCGCGACAGCATCATCAGCAGGCTGCCGGTTTCCGAGTGCGCCAGAAGCGCGCCGGACGAGGGCGCGATGTCGATGCCCCAGCGCTCCAGCAGCGCTGCAACACGGCGGGCGAGGGACGATTCTGGCGTGACGAGTGCGGCTGTCTTGTCTGGTGTTTCCAATGTCTCGCGTAGAAGCAGCGCCGCCGCGAGCGCTTCTTCGTTTTCGTCTTCGGCTTCGACAAGGCGCAGATCGTCCAGCGCCGATGTGACGAAGCC
Organism: Hyphomonadaceae bacterium; assembly: GCA_022844345.1. Taxonomy (GTDB): domain Bacteria; phylum Pseudomonadota; class Alphaproteobacteria; order Caulobacterales; family Hyphomonadaceae; genus UBA7672. Next base: position 77,069 of record JALHLU010000005.1, on the reverse strand, counting down.
GGCGGGGTCTGCAGGGTGCGCGAGCTCGGCGAGGCGCTGTGTCCAGTCGCGCGTTTCCACTGCGGGGGCGAGCGCCTGATTGAGCAGGCGGCGGCGCGCCACGGCCCTTGGCGATTCAACGGCGCCGGGCCATGGGCGAACAGCTTCGGGCCCGAGGCCGAGCCATTTGAGCGTTGCGTGCAATACGTATTGCGGATGGCTTGCCGCTTCGCCGATCGAAGCCCAAGCAGACGGGCGAGAGTCGGGGTCCAGGCCGGGCAGGACAATCACGCCTTTGGGCAGCGTCAGTACGGCCTGCATCAGGATGCGTGTTGCAGCGCCTGCGCCGGTCGAGCCCACGACCAGCACGGGATGGGCAGGCGGTGTTCGCGCCCAGCGTGTGGCCAGCGCTTCTGCGGCGCCGAGCCTGCGCATCTGTGCGTCGCTGAGGCCCTGTTCCTTGAGATGCTTTGGCCAGGCGCGCATGACGATGTCGAGAAAGTCCGCGGACGAGCGCCAGTGCGCGGCAAGCTGTGGCGCGAGTTCATCTGCGAGGCCATCGAGCTTCTTCCAGTCGACGCCGCCAGCCATCCAGGACTGATCGATCAACGCGGCAAGCTCGTCGGCCGCCGACAGCAAAGCGCCCGGCGGCAGGGCGTCGCCCCCGGCCGATGTGCGCCAGCGCTGGATCAGGCGCGACAGGGCGCCGCGACGCTGGGCGGACGAGATTGCGGGCGGCAGGTCGAGCGCATCTGGCCCGAAGGCGGCAAGGCCGTCCTCTTCCTCGATGTCGCCAAGGGTGCGGATTTCGGGCGTCAGCAGCGTGCCGCCGACGGCGCGATAGAGCGCCAGGCTCAACTCGCGTGCGGCGCGCTGGTTGGGCGTGAAGATGAGCGCGTCAGCCAGCGCTTCGGGGTTGGCATTCGCGTTTGTCGCCTCGACGAGGCCACGTGCGACTTCGTCGAGATAGGCCGAGGACGGCGGCAGGGAGAAGATGCGCGGCGTGGTCGAGAAGATGTCTGTCATCGCACGCCCCCCGACGCCATCAAGCTCCCGGCCCCATTGCGCGCAGGCGCGCTTCGGCCTCGTCACGTCCCTGCGGGTCGCCGACATGGAGCCAGAACGGTTTCATCACCGTGCCGAACAGGCGGCCCGCGCGGCCCATCGCGTTCCAGTAGACGTTGGCGGAGAAGGGCTTCACCTCGTAGCCGCACAGCAGGCCGGCGTGCGTGATGTATGTGCCCGCGAACACGTAAGGCGCTGTGGGCTTGTCGCCGCGGCGGATGAGTTGACCTTCGGGGCCGAGGAAGAAGTCGCCGGGACCGCGGAAGCCCAGCGTGGCGCCCATCTCGGCGAGCAGCAGGAGCGCATCCATCTCGTCGGGAGCGTAGGCTTCGGCCATTCGCGCGAACGTGTCGTCGCCGGCGGTGGCCCAGGTGACGTCGGTGTTGACGACGAAGAAGGGATCCTGACCCAGATGGGGCAGCGCCTTGATCACGCCGCCGCCGGTCTCAAGCAGCAGGCCGCGCTCGTCCGAGATGATGATCTCGATATCCTTGCGTGACTTCAGGTGCGCTTCGATCTGATCGGCAAGGTAATGCACATTGACGACGGCGCGCGTGACGCCTTGCGCGACCAGCTTGTCGAGCACGCGATCAAGCAACGTGCGGCCTGCAACCTCGATCAGCGGCTTGGGCAACGTGTCGGTCAGCGGCTTCATGCGCGTGCCGAGGCCGGCCGCGAGCAGCATGGCTGTGGTGATGCGCGTCATGCCGAAACCAATAGATGAGGCGCGACGGCGTTCACGAAGTCCCGCGTTTCGGCGAGTGCGGGGTGGCTCAGCGTTTCGTTGAGCAGTCTGCGCAGGCGGGGCCGGAACTGGTCGTAGCGGGGTTTCTTGTCCCGCGTAACAAGACGCGCGAAGATGCCCATGATGCGCATGACGTTCATCGCGCCCAGCACGGCGAGCCGCTCATCGAAGTCGGAGCGGTTGAGTCCTGTGCCTTCAAGATATGCGCGCGTCGCCGCCTCGCGGGCCGCAGGCGACACATCGCGGCGGGCATCGTGCAGCAGCATCGACATGTCCCACTCGCCCCAGCCGAGCACGGCGTCCTGGAAGTCGAGCAGGCCGACGCGTTTGAGGCCGTCGCGCTGTGGCAGCCAGATGAGGTTCTCGGCGTGCGTGTCGCGCAGGATCAGGGCGCGCGGATAGTCCTCGGCGCGGCCGATCATGTTCTCGCGCACACGCTCCCAGCGCAGGCGCGTCTGTTCGCTGATACGCATAGACAGGTCGCGCTGCGGCATCCATTCGACGAAGAGATCGAGATTGGCGGAGAGGGCGAGGTGGTCGTAGGTCAGCACCGGCCATTCGCCGCCGCGATAGGGCAACGTGGAGGGGACGGGCGCGCGATGGACGGCCGCGAGCACGTCGCCTGCGGCGGCGTAGAGCGCGGCTTCGTCGCCGCCCTTCGCGATGACTTCGGCGAAGAGATCGTCGCCAAGATCCTCGAGCAGGGCGATGCCACGTGTGATGTCGGCGTCGAGGATGGCCGGCGCCGACAGGCCAAGATTGGCAAGGTGGCCGGCGACTGCAGCGAAGGCCTCGACGCGCGAGGCGGCGAGACGTGCAATGGCGTTCCAGCCGAGCCGGAGGCGCTCGTCCTCGTCAGCGCCAGGCGGGCAGGGGACCGATTCGAGCGGCGGGGCGTCCATCAGCATCGCCGTCTCGGTCTTGCGGCGCAGGCGCTCGTATCGGCGCGTGGAGGCGTCGGCATTGAGCGGCGTGCGCGCAGCCTCGCCCCACCCGGCGTGGGCGAGGAATTCCTTGAGCTCGGTCGATCTCAGGTTGTTAGTCATGAGTCAGACTCAGGTGTTGGGCGCCAGTCGCCATGAAGCCGTGTGCTCCAGTCATCGAAATTCATCAGCCGGGCGATTCGCCCGTCGCCATCCATGGATAGCTGAACTTCCAGCCGCCGTGACGGAAGATGGCGCCCTAATTTTTCAGGCCATTCGATCAGGCAAAGGCCATCCACAGCTTCCTCCAGGCCGAGTTCCCGCGCTTCGTCGGGATGATCCAGCCGGTAGAGGTCGAAATGCCAGATCGCGAAGTGGGGCCCGGGATAGGTCTGGACCAGCGTGAAGGTGGGGCTGGGAGCCTCCGTTTCGGGGCCGAGATGGGAGCGGATCAGGGCGCGGGCGAGTGTGGACTTGCCGGCTCCGAGGTCGCCGACGAGCGCGATCACATCGCCCGCGCGCGCGACCGCGCCCAGCCGCTCGCCGAGGGCGGCGGTGGCCGCCTCATCGGGCAGGTCGATGGTGAGCGTTGGGTGCGGCATGCGAGTCTGGTTTTGATAGCGCGAATAAGTCGGCACTCAGTCATTCCGCGAAGCGGCGGCGAGCGTCAACTCATCGCCGAGAACGGTCACTTCAATGCGGGCTGGTCCGGCCGGCGTCCGTTGCCGGGTACAGCAACCAGGGCGCAGGCCGCCAAAACAACAAAACCTCCGGCCACGATGGCTAAGAGATCGCCCGGCCTCAGTGTTTCGGATAGAAGGCCAAGGCCGACCATAGCCACTGGCGCGCCTGCAAAGATCAACGCGCCGGAGATGGCCTGGATATCTGCGCGGAGATGTTTGGGTGGGCGCTGCTGCAGGGCTGTGGCGAGAGGCGGAGAGACGAAGCCAACGCAGGCTCCGGACAGCAGGCCGCCGATCGCCAGGTTGAATGCAGATGTGCTAGCGACAAGAAACGTCGTCGCAATGGCAAGACACAGAAACACGATGGGCAACAACCAGCGAAACGCTATGGCGCCCTTGTAGATTCCAGCTCCCAGTGCGCCGAGAAGTCCGCCGACCCCGAACATCGCGAGAAACATGGCGAGGCCTTGGGCTCCATCTCCGCGATGCCCCAACGCGAGCGGAAGGATTACTAGCTGAATCGACGCGAGCAAGCTGACCGCGAGGCTCAACAGCACGACCAGGGCACACACGAGACGATCGCGCGACAGCCAATCGACGATCGTTCTCAGTCTGGTCGCTCTCGCTGTCTGCAGCGTCCGGAAAGGCGGCAATGCTGCCGTCAGTATCGTGGCCCCCAAGAGTGACAGTCCGGCGACCGCCGCGACGCCGGCGGACGATCCCGCTACCGCCATGATAGCGACGCCTACTGCTGGCGCCATCAACGCCGCGAGATGCTCGAGGCTTTCGTTGACAGCGTTGAGTGATAGCAGCCGAACACGCGCCAGACGTGCGACGGCGGGGAAGTTTGTCTCGACGGCTATCGTCGCCGGACCGTCCAGAATTGCTCCAAGCGCAGCGACGGCCGCGATGGTCAGCGGATCGGCGTGGCCGGCTGCGAAAAGAAACGCAATGACGCAAGCAGACAGCGCACTGACCCACGCGCCTGACAGCGCGACACGCCGAACGCCCCAGCGGGCAACAATCCGGCCGGCGAAGAGCGTGCCGACTACGAGGGCCCCCACGCTAGCCGCCATCACGAACCCTGCGGCAAGGCCGCTGCCTGTCTGTTGCTGGATCGCCCACCCGTAGACGATTGCCGCCATCTGATTGCCGCATCGTGCAAGGCCGCTCTGGATCAACAGTCCCACGATTGGCCATCGGGCACGGACGAGTTTCATCGCCGGACCTCCCCTTCCGCGAGTAGGCGGGTGAGCGCCTGCTTCAGAGTTTCAAGTCTGTCGCCCAGATCGGCTGCTTCATGCAGCGTGGCGCGCCACAACATTCCGTCGATCAGAGCCAGCACGCATACCGCCGCTTCATGCGCGCTCAGACTCCGGGTGAGTTCGCCACGCGCCTGCGCCTCCGCAATGGCCGCAGCCAGCCAATCCCTCGCCTCATCGTCCGCGGCGCGTGCCCGCACCCGCAATTCGGGGCGGCGCAAAACTTCGGCGGAGACTTCCGCGTGAAGGATCAGATCCCGTTCAGTGATGGAACCAGCGAGAGCGTCGAGCGCCACAAACAACGCTTGCATAAAGTCAGGCGCGTCCGTTAGCCGGCTCAGGATTAGCTGCGTCGCCGCTCTCTCTCCCTCGACAATGCCGGCGATGATGTCGGCCTTCGATCGGAAGTAATGGTAGAGCGTGCCCGGACTCATCCCTGCAGCGCTGCAAATGTCTTTCATGCTGGTGGAATGGAAACCGTTGCGGACGAAACAGTCCCCGGCGGCGGAGAGGATGGTGGCGCTGCGGGTTTTGTTGAGGTCGTCGTCCCGAGTTCGCATTGCAATTCGTGCTTCTATTCGCCGAATGATCAATCGACGAATAGACGTTCGAACTACAACTTCTGTCAAGCCAATGTGGCGCGCGTTTTGGCTAGACGGCGCAGAGCGCGCTCATCGACATGGAGTTGCGCTGGAGAAACGGTGCCGTTGATTCAGGGACAGGTTCGAGTTTGAAACCATGTCAGCCGACAACCATCGCTGGTGCCAACAATGCCGATGGTCGAAGTTTGATCTGACCGTTTAAGGCCACATTCGGCCGATCGCATATGAAATGTCGAGCGCCAGCGAGGGCTCTGACATCGGCATTCAGTCATTCCGCGAAGCGGCGGCTAGCGTCCACCAATCGCCCATCACGGACATCGCTAAGCCCCAACAATACTAAGACCTTCGTTCCTCAGCACTGCACAGCGCGAGATAGAGTGTTGCGGCCACAACCGGAACGGCGAACCAGTTGAGGGCCGCGCCCGGCGCGGTTCCCAGCGTCAAGATGGGTTTCAGATGGCCGGAGATGGCGCGCAGAAATGGTTCCAGCAGCAGCACACACAGGATGAGCGGTACGAGCCCGCGGTACCGAAGAAGCAAAACCCAGAGCGCCCCCACGAGCAGCAGCTGGCTCGCTCCCCACTGGCCGAAGATCGCGATGATGTTGTCGCCGCCGGCAACGCTCGTGTCGATCGTTGCGATGCTATGGGCCCCGCCATCGGGCGAGAAAAGATGGACCAGACTTCGTGCTGTGATCATGACGAGAAGGATCGTCGTAATCCAGTACGCGATAGCCGGGCCGCGGTAACGCGTCGGGTCGGACGGAAGCAGGCCAGCTGAGCGCGGCGTCCATGAAGTCGGCAGCATAGTGCTCATGTATCGTCCCTGTTCAAACAGGCCGTACCGGAGATGGTCCGCTCGCATCCCACGATTGTGACTACATGCAAATGGCTTCACTTGGCGTTAGCCCGCCAAATGATCGCTGTTGGCGCGCGGCTAACGTTCACGGCTCCGTCTCTAGGATGCGTTCACCGCCCACAGGCCGACATTCGCGGGGTATCTCAGGACTTTTCCCAACCGGGCCGACCGAGATCCAAAACGGCGCGGGGTCCGGACGCCAACAAACGGGCTGCGAGACTGATCTCGCGAAAAGCGCAGGGGTCCGGTTAAGGCGTCTGCTCAGAGAGTTGACTTGTCCTTCGCCCGCGATCGGGATGATTGGCGCGTTGAACAGTCGTGACCGATGAGGTGATGGGATGCGGAAACTGGCGGTGGGGCTTGTGCTGGCGGCGGTGTTGGCAGGTTGCGCCAGTCCGAAGGTTATGGCTGATGCGGCGTCGCTGCCGCTCAGGGCCGAAACCCTGCGCACGCCGGATGAGCGCTTCGCCAATCTCCAGGGCTGGTCCTTCGAGCCGCACTATGCCGACGTCGCCGGCTATCGCATGCACTATGTCGACGAGGGTCCGCGCAACGCCGCGCCCGTGCTGATGCTGCACGGCGAGCCGACCTGGGGCTATCTCTACCGCAAAATGATCCCCCCTGTGGCTGGAGCCGGGCATCGGGTGATCGCGCCCGACCTGATCGGCTTCGGCCGGTCGGACAAGCCGGTGGCGATGGATGCGCACAGCTACAAGTTTCATGTCGATGCGATCAGCGAACTGATCCGCGAGCTCGACCTCAGGAACATCACGCTGGTGTGCCAGGACTGGGGCAGCCTGATCGGCCTGCGGGTGGCCGCAGAGAACCCTGATCGTTTTGCGCGCATCGTGCTCGCCAATGGCGCGCTGCCAGAGGGCGCGAGTATGGGGCCGGGATTTGAGGGCTGGAACCGGATGGCGGCTGGCTTCCGGGCATCGGGCGACATGCCGGTCGGTCAGATGGTCGGCCGACAGCAAGGGCCCGATGTGGTCGCAGGATACGATGCGCCCTTTCCCGACAAAAGCTACAAGGCCGGACCACTGATCATGCCGGCTCTCGTTCCGGTCACGCCGGAGGATCCCGCGGTTCCCGCCAACCAGCGCGCCTGGGAGGTTTTCAAGACCTGGCGTAAACCCTTCCTCACGGCGTTCTCGGACGGGGATCCAGTGACGCGGGGACAGGACAAGAAATTCCTCGAACTGGTTCCAGGGGCAAAGGACCAGAAACACATCACCATCAAGGGCGCCGGCCACTTCCTGCAAGAAGACAAGGGAGAGGAGCTGGCGGCGGTGGTGATCCAGTTCATCAAGGACAATCCGTAGAGCGCGATGTCGAGCGCCCGCAAAGGCCCACGCAATGGCCTTGGGATGAGGCCCGTTTAATCGGCGCCGATACGCTGTTCCCGCGAGGCAGGCATGCTAAGAGGCGGGCCTCTCGGGAAGGACATCGGGCATGGCGGAAGCGCCCAAGCGTGTTGTGATCATCGGCGCCGGCCAGGCTGGCGGGCAGGCGGCGTATTCGCTGCGGCTGGGCGGATTTGCGGGCGCCATCACGATCATCGGCGACGAGCCGCAGCCGCCCTATCAGCGGCCGCCGCTGTCCAAGGCCTATCTCAAGGGCGAGCTGGACGCCGAGCGGCTGTTCCTGAAGCCGGTCGAGTATTACCCCGAGCATGGGGTCGAGCTTCTGACGGGCGTCGCGGCGACGCGGATCGACCTCGATGCGCACACCGTGGAGCTTTCTTCCGGCGCCGCTGTCGGCTGGGACAGGCTGGTGATCGCAACAGGCTCGCGGCCGCGCCGGTTGTCGGTCGAGGGCGCGGACCTTGGCGGCATTCTGGAATTGCGGACGCTCGATGATGTTGATCGGCTGAAGGCGGTCGCCCATCCCGATGCGCGGCTGGTGGTGGTTGGTGCGGGTTATATCGGTCTTGAGGCGGCGGCGGTTGCAAACCAGCTCGGCCTCAAGGTGACCGTGCTCGAAGCGATGCCGCAGGTCTTGTCGCGCGTGGCCGGGCCGGAGATCGGCCAGTTCTACAACCGCGTGCACCGTGCAGCCGGCGTTGATATCCGTACCGGCGCACGGCTTGCGGCCTTCGAGGGCGCGGGCCACGTGACCGGCGTGCGGCTGGACGACGGGGAGGTGATCCCGGCGGACCTCGTGCTGGTAGGGGTCGGCGTTCTCCCCAACATGGAGTTGGCGGCCGAAGCGGGGCTGGTCTGCGGCAATGGCATTGTGGTCGATGGGGAGATGCGGACCAGCCAGCCGGATGTCTACGCCATCGGCGATGTCGCGTGGCGGCCGCTAGCGCACTACGGTAGGGAAGGCCGGCTGGAGTCGGTCCACAACGCCATCGAGGGCGGCAAGATCGTTGCCGCATCGATCCTTGGGCTGCCGGCGCCTGCGCTGGATGTGCCCTGGTTCTGGTCGGACCAGTATGATCTCAAGCTGCAGACGGCCGGGCTGTGGACCGGGGCGGACGAACGGATCCTGCGCGGGGACCCGCAATCGCGCAGTTTTGCGGTGTTTTACCTAAAGGAAGGCAGGGTTATCGCGGTCGATGCGGTCAACGCGGCGCCCGAATATCTTGTCGGAAAGAAGCTGGTTGCGGCGCAGGCGACAGTTGCGCCCGGCGAACTAGCCGATAAATCCATATCCATGAAGGATATCGGCGCACGCGCGCTGAGCTAGTGTTCGACCCCAAGGAAAGCCATGCCGAAGATCACCTATATCGATGCCTCCGGAACCGAGCGGACCGTCGAGGGCAAGAACGGCATGACCGTCATGGAGACGGCCATCAAGCACAATATTCCTGGGATCGACGCCGATTGTGGCGGGGCCTGCGCCTGCGCGACCTGCCATGTCTATGTCGATGGCGCTTTCACCGAAAAGGTAGGCAAGCCCTCGGCGATGGAACAGTCGATGCTCGATTTCGCAGAGAATGTGAAAGAGAACTCGCGGCTGAGCTGCCAGATCAAGATCCGGGAAGATCTGGATGGGCTCAAAGTGACGACGCCGGAAAGCCAGCACTAGGCTCCCCACCAAACCGGGGCGAAGAGTTGGGGCCGGGCGATAGCGGCCGGGCCCCCCGGGAGTAGCTGTCCTGACGACGCCGTTCTCGAAGCCTGTCCGCGGCTCGTGCAGGCGAAGATCCGTTCGCAAGGGGGCGGTCCTCGCTGGCAGGCGTTCGCGGCCTTTCTTACCGATAGTCGCATCTGTCTAACCAACAAAGCGGCCGCGAGCAGCCTACGCGACATGGCTCTGGGCAGAAAAAGCTGGATGCTCGCCGGCTAAGATCGCGGCTGCCAAAGGGCGGCAGCCAGCTATTCTCTCATCGCCTCAACCGGTTGGACTACATCAATCCCCAAGAGCGGCTGGGCGATGTCCTTGCGGTGTCGCCGGGCGTCCCGCCCGAGCTGCCTCGATGATTGACCGCCGTGGAACTAGAAGCCCACGACCGCCGTCAACGAGGCGGCCTGACGGCCACCGATTAATGCTTCCTAAGGCGTGCTGGATTTCCGAGCGTCGGGCGTGTGCTGGCCTCGGGCTTCGATGGTCCTCTTCTCGGACTCAAGCTTCGCCGCAATACCGTCGAGCCTGCACTGGAGGTTCACCACGTCTTGATCGGCCTTGTTCGCACGCCCGAGGAGATATTGAACCTCAGTGGGGTCGGTATTAAGCCTTTTAAGACTATCGCCCGCCTTCCTCAGGATTCCGGCGCGCCTGCGTTCGCGGGCAAGTTTCTGTTCCACTGTGTTATGTTCAAAGATAAGTTCAATTATAGTCATAGTTAAATCCTTATGTCGGTTTCAAATACCCCTCTTTCAAGGGGCGGAGCTGGCCGCAAGGCCAGCCCAATATGGAAATAGGCCAGTTGGAAGTCGGCCGTCGGGCCTCCGGTCAAAAAAAGATCAGCGACGATAACGAGCCGGCGTCACAAGCGCGTCCAGACGGTCCTCGATCACCTCCAGAAGTTCGACAAAGGCTTGCCCGCACTGCTTTAAGCCGGAATCAAGCTCCGCGAACTCCGCCCGCAGTTCCGCAGTATGACCGCTGAAGCGCTGTATGAGGTCGGCGGGATCGGTAGTCCGGGCGCCTGCTTTGGGGAAGCTGACGTCTAGTGACTTCATCGGTACCTCCTCAAGAGTACCGTTCATGAGAATGTCACTGATCGTTTGCGCCTCGGTACGCAAAAAGGCGCGTATCTGACGGATTTCGCGGTTGAGCTGTTCAACGCGGCGGTTACGAGGGCGCCTCGGCTTGGCCGGGAGACGCCTTAGTTTTGTGTTTTTCCAGTTCATCTGAGTAGCTTTCATTGTTGACGCTAGTAGCGTGTAGAACTGACCTGGGGAGGTCGGTTACCGAACTTATTTAGAGCTTAATTTAGGAGCACCGGTTTCGGGACGGGCCGCCATGTACCGCGCGGCGGATTTTCCGAGTTATTTCAAATACCTGCAGATGGCGTTCGGGGCGTCAGGACCCATGCCCGTTTCTTGGAACCCGGTCTCGGTTGCCGGGGACCATCCGCGATGAGTTCGTCCACTAAGCCGCAAGGACCGGGAGCATCAATGGGACGCGCAAAGGGGAAAATACGCCTGATCGCGTAAACTGGTCAGGAGAATGAACAGCCTGTCGTCGCGATGCTGTCACGCTCCCGGCCAGAAGACCTTGCCGTTCCGCGTCCAATTTATCATGGGGCCATTGCGGCCCTGATCAGGCCATCGGAAAGCCCCGGACTTGGCTGCGAGTGGCTCAAGGGCGTCATCCGTGGCAAGCGGCATCGCACAACGTTCAGCGATAAGGCTGCGCCTTGCCCGCTTGATCGGGTGAACAGGCATTTCCACGCGCCGCGACCGAACCTGCTGTGGGTCTCGGACTTCACCGATGTCGCCACCTAATCGGGCTTCGTCTACGTCGCCTTCGTTGTCGACGTCTACGCTCGCCGCATCGTCGGGTGGCGCGTCTCCCGCTCGGCGCAGGCGGGCTTCGTGCTCGATGCTCTGGAGCAGGCGCTTCATGACCGCAGACCGCTCTCGGGCGGCGGGCTCGTCCACCACTCGGATCGCGGATCGCAAGGCGGCCGTCCACTTCGATCCGACCGCCGCTTTCGAATGCCCATCGCAACCTCCTTCTTCGAAGTGTTGCGACGACCGGTTGAGTCCGCCCAATAGGTATCCATCAAGTACAGCGAGCGCCTTACCGAAGCGGGTCTTGAAACTTCCGTCGGCAGCGTCGGCGACAGTTATCTCGCTGAGACGATCAACGGGCTCTACAAAGCCGAGGTGATCTGGCGGAAGGGGCCGTGGAGATCTCTCGATGCCGTCGAGTACGCCACCCTCGAATGGGTCGACTGGTACAACAATCGCCGGCTGCTCGAGCCCATCGGCAACATCCCGCCTGCCGAGGCAGAGGCCGCCTACTTTGCGTCGCTGGATAACCAAGCCGTCGCAGCCTGACTCAAACCAAACAGCCTCCGGGGTTACCGGGGCGGTTCAGATCCGAACATTCCGCGCCGACACAAACGAAGAAATCAATATCCTGAAAAAGCGTGGGTAGCGTCCAGGCGCCCTGAAAGGCAGAAGCGCACCGCTAAAAAAGTGAGGCGGGAGTTGGCGCAAGCTGACAGGGTGGGACCGCTCGGGCCAGGATGCTGACTGCCAGGGGAGCGGTCCGTCATTGCAAAGACGGCAGCAGCCCAAAGCGCGGCCTGTCGGCGCGTTGATTGCGGTTGCAGCTGGGTGTTGGACGCCGAAGAATCGCTTTGCCTTTTTGGAGGCTTAGCTCCATTTCTACAGCGATGAGGCTCCGGCGCAGGGGGCGCGCTGCAGCTTGCAGCCGGAGTGACGGATCTGAATCGGGCGAGGCGACAAGTATGAACTACAGAAATCTTTGTTTGGCCGCGACTAGTCTGGGGCTTTTCGCAGGTTGCGATAGCGATCCTACAGAACAACTCGCAGCTGCGGAGCCGTCGACCAGCGAGAAGCTTGCGGAATACTCCGCCGGCATAACGGACATTGTGAGCTTGGGCGGAAACGCTGACCTGGTGCAGCGCTTCTGCAAAAGCGCGTTCGCGGCCGCCTGTCCCGCTGATGTTGCGACCAGGCTGGGAGAGTTCGGGTTTCTCTCGGGCGGCTCAGGCGTTGATCTGGCGAACGCGTTCGTCGTCTGGGTCGCCGACGAGAAAGATGGCAACGCAGACCTTTCCTCATCAGACGAGGATTATCTTTGGGCAGCCTACAAGGTGGCATTGGCCCGCGAACCGGATGCGGGCGGGGCGCAATCAAACCTTACCTTCATCAAGGATGGCGGGGACCGCAAGACGATGCTCCGAAGCATGCTCGAAAGCCAGGAGTTCAAAAATCTCCAGTAGTTTCGGACGGGGGGCGAGACCTCTTCGCGTCGGGGCGGCCGCTTGATCCGCTAGGGTCCAGACTCAATAGCGGTCCACCATGTAAGTGCTGCTGCGAGGCAGATGGCGGATAGGAAGATGTCCGCGCGCTTGTCGTATCGGGTTCGTCCACGTCTGCATCGACGACGCCTCGCACCCTTCCGTCACCCAGTCCATCCCCACGAGAGAGCAACAAGTGCCGTCGCTGATCTCAAGGCTAGGGAACTCGGCCTTAAGTACGTCCGCAACAGGCCACTCACGCCGCGCACCAATGGCAAGGCCGAGCGGTTCATCCAGACCTGTCCAACGGAATGGGACTACGCCAAGGCCTACAACACATCAGACCAGCGCGCCGCAGACCTTTCAATCTGGACCCACAGATACAACTTACATCGCTCTCACGGCGGCACAAATGCAACCACTCATCAGTCGCCTCGGCCTCTCCCAGGACAACCTGTTGAGAGTTCACAGTTAGCGCCGCAAAGGAGGTCGTCCCTCAACCAACTTCCTGTCAGAAAGCTCTGGGGCGGGTCATTGTTCAACCTCCAGCGTTTGCAGGGGCAGCCGTTGGAACGACATGATGAAGGCGCAGCCACCGCCTTCTGCATCGTGCACCGCAACCGTGCCGCCATGAGCGGCGCATATCCGCTTGACGATGGAGAGGCCAAGGCCTGCACCGCTGCCTTCACCGAAGCGTGCGCGAGAGTGACGTGCGAAGATTTCAGATTTTCTCGCCGAGGGTACGCCTGGGCCCTGGTCAACGACGCTGAGCGAGGGCGGCGTTCGGCCGACCTCAACGGTCACGCGGCATCCTTTTGGTGTGAACTTCAGCGCGTTCTCGACAAGATTCTTGAGCGCGTGGCTGATCGCGTCCAGGTCACCCTTCACGGGGACGGGTCCCGGGCTTGAGACGCCAAGATCGACGCCAGCGCGCAGCGCGAGCGGCGTCATGTCTGATACGACATTTTCAGCAATGACTCCGAGATCCGCAACGGCGTTGGGGTCCAGCACCAGACGTTCAGCATTTGCGGACGCCAGCAACTGGGTGGTCAGCCGTACCAGCGCGTCGATATCGCCGCGCAAGCGCTTGACGTCGACGGAGGACCCATCGAGTTCCAGTCGCGCCTTCACGGCCGCGAGTGGTGTGCGCAGGGCGTGCGATGCATCGAGCAGGAAACCCCGTTCGCGCTCGATCGACTCGCGCAGGCCGGCAAGCGCGCGGTTCAGTGACTGAACGAGATCTTCGACTTCGACCGGAGCTCCACTCGCGTCCAGTGGATGCATGTCCTGCAGGGTGCGGACGCTGCGCGCCTGAGCGGCAAGGTCGTGAAGAGGAACAAGAACGCGATGAATGATGCCGGACGTTCCGACCAGGATGAGGATCGAAAACGGCACGATCGGCAGGACGATGTGCATCAGCATTTCGTCAAGCACGAGCCACCACAACAGTCCGGCGGGGTCAGTGCGGGCGATAGCGACAACGTGCCAGAGGGTGTCGCCCGTTTGATAGGTCTTGCCGGCTTCCCAGCATTCCTGGCCGCAGGGCGAACTCCATTCATACGGCGGCAGACCCGGTGGGAACCGCTTGCGCGTAACCAACTCCGGGTGGGATGCAGCGACAAGGTCGCCCTTGTCATTCAGAACTGCCCAGTCATAGGCGTCAGGATACTGCGCGAAGATCGGGTTGGTGCGGGCGACTATTTTCTCGATATCGCTGCGTGTCGCTTGAGGCGGCAGTTCACGCGCGACGTGGCTCGACAGGTCGAATACCGTGCGCTGATGGAGTTCTGGAATATCGCGGCCATAGTGAATGGCTATGGAGATGGTGACGACCGTCGTGATCAACGCAATGACGGCATACAGCCGGGAGCGCAGCCGTCGCGCCAGCGACCATTCAGTCGCCTTACTCATGGTCTGCTTCGGCGCCCATGTTCGCTTCGGCGAGCACGTAGCCAACGCCACGCACCGTGCGAACGTCTACACCGGCCTCGTGGAGCGTCAGGTAGGCGCGAAGGCGTGAGACGCTACTCTCCAGTGCATTCGGTCCAACATCCGCGTTCTGGTCATAGAGGGAGTCCTCCAGGTGATCGCGGCTGCAAACGCGGCCGGAGCGGCGCAGGAGGGCGATCAGCAATTGCTGTTCACGCCGCGACAGGACGATCGGCCGATCGCCAATTGTGACGTCGCCGGAAACCGGGTGGAAGACTACGCGGCCGAGACGGATGGCCTCCATCGCGAGACGCTCGGGCCGGCGAAGAACGGCCCGCACGCGCGAGACCATTTCGCTGAGCTGGAACGGTTTGACCAGGTAGTCGTCGGCGCCGTCGTCAAGCCCGGCGATGCGATCGTTGAGGCCGCCACGGGCGGTCAAGACAATGATGGGCGTATGCACCCGGGCCGATCGAACCTGGCGGAGGAATTCCAGACCGTCGCCATCGGGCAGGCTCAGGTCCAGCAAAATGAGATCGTAGCTGCGGCCGGCCATGGCCGCTTCGGCCTCGTCCAGGTTGTGGCACCAATCGGCCAGAAAGCGGGCGCGCTGCAGGGCTTCCTGTACAGCGAGGCCAAGAGTTGCGTGGTCCTCGACCAATAGAATGCGCACTGCGACCCCCCGTCAGGCTATCACAAGCTTCGTACCCCAAAGTCTGTCGTGGCCTGGCGTGGGGCGGATACAGCCGGGTCGTGAGGGTCCTATGCAAGAAAGGCGCTACTGGCGGATAATGTTAAGCGAAGGATGGCTTGCGCCTTTGGGTGCACCGGAAGTGAGTGCCCATGGAGGTACGCCGGAGCCCAGACATATCCTCCCACAACACGTAGCTCAGGCATCAGGACGCCCTGACGTGCCCCGCAGGAGACGCGGGCGGGCCAAAAATGCAGACAGACGCTACGGCGCCAACGGGCTGACCAAGACAGGATTGGCAGGAAAATCACTGAGGCTCCATTCGGGCCGCTGCCCAAGGCCGGAGCTTGGGTTATCGCAACTTCCAACCGAGCGCGCCGACCCGTTGCAAGGCATTTCCAGTCGTATCCGCGCCGCAGAACCCTTCGTTGTGTTCCGCCTTGCGACGTTAACCAGGGTGCGCCCTGCCGAGGACTTTGACCTTTGACCCGCGCCCCTCCGTCACCTCAATGGGTCGCAACCGTCGTCCCGTTTTGTCCGGACTGCCGGGGCAAGAGCTATCGGTATGTGGTGGATGACACGGCGCCGGAATGCGGCCTGCGATCGCTCGATTGCGAAGGCTGCGGAGCCGACATCCTCGAGACCTATTTCGCCGTGGTCGGCAGGGAAATTGGCGCGGGCGAGAAGGATCCGGCCGAGTTCCTTCTTGTGATTTCAAGCGCGCTGCTATTGCTCCTCATCCTGATCGCGGCGCTGCACATCTAAGCGAGACTGCCAATCCGTCGATGATGGCTCTGTGGAAGTCCATTTCTTTCAGTCGTGAAGGTCGCTAGCGCGCAGCGTCAAGGAGGCTTCACCGCGTGGCGCGCGCAATACGCTGTGCGAGCACGACAGCCGGCGAGAGTCCCGGCTCCCATGACTGAAGCCGCACGATGAGAGGCAGGTTTGCGGCGTCAGCCCAGTCGGACATCCACGCCTCGACGGGAGCATCCTCAGGGCCTGACTTGCCATAGAAGGCAAACGCCGGGTTCACGAGGCAGGGCAGGAGCACGCGCGTGGCGACAGATCCTTCCTGGTTCACCGCCTCATGATTCCCCGGAGAAAGCAGTCGTGTGATCACGATCAGCTCTCGCCCTCCGGGGCAACCCTCCGCCTTAGCAAGCACGAGCCGGACGCGATAAATCCCCGGCGGCCCGCCGAGGTTTTGACCGGCTATTGTGAACGAGACTTGTAACGCATCGCCCGAAAACGCCGGCTCCCCATCGGCAGGCGGCTGGAAGCCCGCCGGGCTTGCCTGAGCGATCCAGTCGCTGATCCTGCTTTCGATCAGCTGGCTCGCCCCGGGGAGAGTTGGACCGCTGCTGCGTTCCCAAACACGGGCGCCCATCTGCAAGGAGCCCATCATCAGCACTGCGATCAGCGCGGTCAGTGTCAGCCCGAGCAATGTCTCGAGCAACGAGAAGCCCGCCTCACTCGATCTCGGCGCGTTCATTGCGTCGCCTCCGCAAAGGCTTCGCCCAGCCAACGCGACGTCGTAGCGGAGTAGGTCCGGCCTGCCTCGTCGACAATCTGCGTGCTGATCCAGACCAGGCTGCGCCCGCTGATGTCGCCGGCCGGATCAGGTTCCGGCTCCGAGACGTCTATGGCCCATCGCAGGCCACCCGGCGCTTCGCCTCGCGCGCCTGCGCCGGGGCTGAGCCCCAGCGATTCGAATGACGCCTGCCTCTCCCGCAGCAGCGCGAATGCCGCCTCAGATTGCTGGGCCCTCACCTGTGTCCGCATGCTGGTAGCGTAAACCTGCAGGCACGCCGTGACGACCAGGCTCAAAATGACAAAGGCGACAAGCACCTCCATAAAGCTGAAGCCCGCGCTGCGGTCAGGTCGGCGGCGCATCAGCTCCCCCATAGATCAGGGTCGCCTCTCCGGTAAGCCAGTCGATCGTCACGGTGGCTTTGCGGTCCGGTCGCGATATCTCGATCATGCCGCCCGTAGAGCCGCCGTCCGGCGCGAAGACAAAGGCTGGGCGGCGCGGCGCCATGGAGCGTTCGCTTGCGGAGGTCACGCGCAGACTCACATCGTCTGGCAACGTTATCCAATTGTCGCCGGCAACTGCGTAGGCGCGCTGATCAACGTCGATGACGAGCGAGACGTCCCGGCCTGAGCGCAGGGCCCGCAATTGCGCCTCGCGTGCACTGGAGGCGAGACTTCGGGCGCTCTCGTCGAACCTCATTCCCGAGCTTGCGCCAGCGAATGCAACGCTGACCAGTGTCACCCCAAGTGCGAGGATCACCAGCGCCACAATGATTTCGAGCAGCGAATAGCCCGCCTCACGGTCCGCTTTGGGGGCGACGGAGCAGGTCATGACGTTCCCGACAGCGCGAGATCGTTGACGCTCATGATGGCGCTGAGCAGTGACAGGACGATACCGCCGACAAGCACACCCAGGAAAATAGTCAGTGCTGGCGTTGCGATAGCCATCAGGCGACGGACGTGGCGCTGGGCGCTTTCCTCCATACCGCGCGCGCAATGGCGCAGCAGCTTCTCAACGCCGCCTGCTTTCTCCCCGACAGCAGCCATCTGGCCGGCGCTCGGGGGAAAGACGGTGGAGCGCGCCAACGCTTCGCTCAGGCGTTCACCCTGCCGGACTTCCGACGTGACGCGGTCGATGTCAGCCGCGACGGTCTCGTTGGACGTGGCGCCCGTCGCGATCTCCAGCGCTGCGGTGAGGTTGACTCCATTGTCGAGAAGGGCGGCGAGCGAATAGAGCACGCGCGAGCCCTCGGTGTTGGCGACGACCGGCCCGACCAGCGGAGCCTTGAGCAAGAAACGCGACATGGCCGCGCGACCGCCTGGCGTGCGCAAGCCCATCGCGGCGACAAGTACGACGAGCAGGATACCGAGAACCATCGCCCCCCAGTAATTGCGCAGACCCTCTGATGCAGCCATCAGCAACTGGGCGGGCAAGGGTGTCTTGTCGCCGGCGCCGGCAAACACCGGAGCGAGAGCGGGAGCGACCACGGTCAGCACGAGGACCAGTGAACCGATAGCTGTGGCGCCCAAGACCGCAGGGTAGACCAGGGCCGACACAAGCGTTTCCGCAATGCGTGCCTGGCCTTCGAAGCTGTCGGCCAGCCGCTCGAATACCTCGGCCAGTGTACCGCCGGTTTCTCCGGCGGCCACCAGACCGACCATGAAATCGGGTACGCGTGTCGATGCCGCAGCGAGAGCCGCAGACGCGGTGGCGCCCTGCAGCATTGCGGTATGCAGCTGCTTTGCGAGCGCAGCTGCCTTGGGATCTGTGTCGCGGGCAAGGAGCGCCAGCGCTTCGTCGATCGGCAGGTCGCTCTCGAGCATGGTGGCCATCTGGCGGCAGAACACACCGAGCGTGCGCGAAGACAGCCGCGTGCGGCCCCCGGCAACCGCCTTCCGGTCAGCCCGAAGCTCGAAGACGGCAAGGCCTCGCATCGCGAGCGTGCTGACCGCCTCGGCCTGATCGGGCGCGGCTATCCTGTCGATCACCAGATCTCCAGTCTTCGAGTAGGCCTTGTAGGTAAACTCCGCCATCAGTCGAGGCCCGCCACGCGGATCACATCCTCGATCGACGTTTCGCCAGCGGCTGCGCGGCGGAAGCCGTCGGCAATCAGCGGCGTCATGCCATCGGCCATGGCCTGTTCCCGGATGGCGCTCTCGCTCGCGCGGTTGAGGATCAGGTCTTTCATCGTCTCCGAGATGATCATGATCTCGGCGATGCTGGAGCGCCCGCGATAGCCTGAGCCACGACAGGCGGCGCAGCCCTGTGGCCTGCGGAAGGCCGGTGCGGCGACGGGTGCTGCGCCAGCAAGTCTACGGGTGATCTCAGGCGGTGGATCGTATGGCTGCGCGCATTCCGGGCAGAGTGTCCGCACGAGCCGCTGGGCGGAGATGGAGGATAGCGTGGAGGCCAGCAGATATTCCGGAACACCCATTTCCAGAAGACGGGTGATGGTCGCGGGCGCATTGTTCGTATGAATGGTCGACAGGACCTGATGGCCTGTCAGCGCCGCCTCGATGGCTATTGTGGCTGTCTCGCGGTCACGGATTTCCCCGATCATGAGCACATCCGGATCCTGCCGCAGCACCGAGCGGAGCGCCGTTGCGAAGGTGAGGTCGATGGACGGCTTCACCTGAATCTGGGAGACGCCGTCGATCTGGCATTCGATCGGATCCTCGACGGAGACCAGCTTTAGCTCCGGCGACAGGATGTCCAGCAGAGCCGCATAAAGTGTTGTTGTCTTCCCGGAGCCTGTCGGGCCCGTCACCAGCGTAATGCCGTTGGGCCGCCGGATCGACCGCTTGATCGCTTCGACTGTGGGTGTGGACAGTCCCAGGCGGTCGAGTGACAGCAGCGAGGCCGAACGGTCGAGCAGGCGGAGCACGAGCCCCTCGCCGTGGAGCGTCGGAGATGTTGCGACACGTAGATCGATTTCGCGACCCTGCATGGTGATGCGCGAGCGGCCATCCTGCGGGAGGCGCCGCTCGGACATCTTCAGCTTGCAAAGAATCTTGATGCGCGACACTGCCGCTTCGGACAGAGCCGGATCCGGCGGCGGAATATCGCGGAGCTGGCCGTCGATCCTCAACCGCACACGCAGGCGGCGATCGCCCGGTTCGAGGTGAATATCCGATGCGCCCATGGCGACGGCGGTCTCGAAAAGCTGGTCGACCCACCGGATGACGGGAGCCCCGCCGGCGAGGTCCCGAAGACGCTGAAGGTCCGCATCCCCGATCTCCCGGGAATCCGGCGGAGCAGACGCGCTGTTCTGCAGGGGTTCCATGGAGGTTGAGGCCAACCAGCCATCAATCTCCCGGCCGACGCCGATTGCGCGGCTGACCTGCAGGCCCGTCTTGAACCGAACGGCATTGGCCGCTTCATGGTTAAAGGGATCGGCCATGACGAGAAGCATGGTCTCATCGTGCAGCCGCAGCGGCGCGACGCGTTGCGCGCGGAGATAGCCGCCGTTGAGCTGATTGCCGAACGGGGAGTCCTTTGGAAAGTCGGTTTCACGCACCAGCGGCAACCCGCAGGCGACAGAAAGCGCCTGAGCAAGGTGTTCTTCGTCAATCAGCCTGAGCTTCACGAGAACGAGGTCAAGCCGTTCCTGCGTGCTGCTGGCCATGGCAACGGCGCGGGCGTGCTTTTCCGGGTGGAGCAGGTCTTTTTCGATTAACCAACTGACCGCCGCGGCGATCTGACTGTCCTGCTCAAGCCTTGCGGCCGCCGGGTCATCCTTCCGGACGCCAGGCGTGCTGGCTGCGCGATCCTTGCTGGCCACTGTGGGACATCCCTCTGGCGGCGCGCCCGCCCGGCGCAGCCCCCCTGCTGGCGGTGCAAGAGGCAGGCCGACGGTACAGGGGCCGACGCGCGATGGAACAATTCTTGCGGATCGACCCTGTCCGAGGGCCCGCGCTCTCGACAATTGCCTCAGGGGCGCCAGCGTGTCGACATCAGCTGACGGCGACAGCAAGACAACCGGCACGATCGCCGGTCAATCCGCCGTGCGTGCTGAATTGACTGCCAATATCGGAGAGTTCCTGGTCTGGTGGCGGGATGAGCTGGCCCAGCTGGCTCCATCCTGGATCAGGCGCCTGTTCTCCCGCCAAGACCCGGTCTCGACCGTTCAGGAAGTGGACGGCTGTCTCGTCGTTAAGCATCAGGGCGATACTCGAACGCATGTCCTGGAGCCCGCGCCTGGTGCGGCCCGGTCGAGACTTGGCGCCGCCCAGGCGGTCTATTTGCTGCCCGAGGAGGCGGTTCTCCGCCGGCGGAAACAGCTGCCGCGGGCTGCCCGCGCGCAAGCCCGCAACATCATGGCCCTCCAAATCCCGTCGGAAACCCCATTCGCCATGGACGAGGTCTATGCTGATACGCGGGTGATCGACGAGGACGGCGCCGCGAGCGAGATTCTGGCCGACCAGGGTCTGGCGCAACGCGCAACGGTCGACGGAATCCTGACTCGCATGGACGACGTCTATGGCGTGCGTCTGTCCGGCGTCGACGTAGCGGATACCGGGTCTGCCGACGGCCGGGCCGGTTTCAATTTCCTGCCAGTCGAGAAACGCGTGGCTGCGCAGGCCGGCAGGTTTTCACTCAATCGCGTGCTGTTGATCGTTCTCGTGGGCGCTGCGATGTTTGCCGGCTGGGCCTGGCGCGACCTGCAGGACAGGCAGATCGCCGCTTCGGAAGCAGCCCTGCCAGCCGCGGAAGCCGGCGCGGAAGAAGCGCTGCGCGTCATCAAGCAGATCAGCTCCGGCGCCGATGCAATTCAGAGCGTGGACGCTCTGCTGAACGATCCGCTTCGCTTTCAGCAAGTCTATGAAGCCACTGCGGCGCTGCTGCCGGATGGCACCTGGCTCGAAGAGTTCGTCTACGCCCGCCCTGTCGTTACGATCACAGGCCTGTCGGCCAACAGTGCCGCCCTGATCGAAATCCTTGAGGCATCGGACCTGGTGGCAAGCGCGAAGTTTGCCTCGCCAGTGGTGACCGACTCACAAACCGGGGCGGAACGCTTTCGCATGGAGATTACCTTCGCAGCAGCGGCCGGCCAGGAGGAGGGTGAATGAGACTCTACGCCCTCTCCAGAACTTCTCGGCGCGCTCTTGCGGCCGGACTTCTCCTCGCCGTTGTTGCATTGATTGCACTGACTCTATGGTGGCTCGCTTCCATTCTCTTCCTTGACCAGCAGCGCCGCGTATCCGAGCTGGGCGGCCGCCTCGCCACCCTGGAAGCGACGTCCGTTTCGACTGCGGAACTCCGGCGTGTCTGGGCCAGACTTGAGCGTGACCCCCGCCTCCTCGTGGACATGTATCCGCCAGTCAGCAGCGCGCAGGCCGCCGCATCGGTTCAAGCTGCGGCGCAGAGACTTTTCTCGGACGCCGGCGTCACCGTGCGATCCGTTCAGGCGCTCGATGTCCTGGAAGATGGTCCCGTGCGGCGAGTCGGAGTCCGCCTGGTGATTGCGGGAACCACGCCCCGGATCAACGGCGCCCTGCAGAGGATGGCTGGCGCGCGACCGGTTCTGATGATCGCCGGGGCCGACATCGAGAGTGCGCGCGACACCCGCTTCGAGGCCGATTGGAGCCGGCCACAGGAATTGCAGGCCACGCTCGACGTTTACGCGTTCGCGCAGGAGGAACAGCCGTGAGCGGCCTGACCCTGCATCGTTATCTCGCCACCATTGGGCTTGCTGTAGCCAGCGCGGCGTTTTTCGCCGCCGGCTTCGTCTTCCTGGCTTCCGATGGCGGAATCCAGGCCGTCGCTGTCGAAGCTCGCGAGCCGTCTCTTCCGGTCATTCCCGATACCCAGCCGCCGTCATCGCAGGGCGATGAAGCCTTTCGCCGGCCGCTGTTCCAGCGTGATCGCCGGGCGATTGACGACGGATTCGATGATGCTGCGCCGCCGCCAGGCGTGGTCGCTTCCGGCAGCGACATCAGAGTGACGGGTATCCTCATCAACGGCTCCAGGGCGCGCGCCTCGCTTGATCTCGCGGATGGCGACGCGCCGGTCTGGTCGAGCGTCGGCGACCAGCTGGGTGGATGGACCGTTGACGCAATCACGCCCGAGCGCGTGCGGCTGCGCAGCGGTGACGAAGTCGTCGATCTCAGCCTCGATGAAGACAGGTAGGGACATGGAGTCCAACATGCAGACCAAGGTTCAATCATCGGCGGCGACTGTCTGCCAGCGCGGCAAGACGGCGCTCTATGTGCAGTTGACCTTGTCCATTACGGCGGCCTTGACGCTAGGCGCCTGCGTGGCTGTCAGTGACCCGGCCAGCGGCCGCACCCCCAAACACAATGGCCCGTCAGCCGCGTCGCCGCCGCAGGCGAGCAGCAGGCCGGATCAGCTTCGTGCCGGCGCGCCGGACGTCCAGTCGCCGGATGGGGCGGGTGTAACGACGGTTCAGAAGGGCACCGGCGAGTTCGTCGCCAGCTCCTCACAGACCGGACGGTCGCGACGCGGAAACATCGTCATCAAGCTCGTGGATGTGGAAGCGGACGAGGCTGTGCAGCAGATTCTCGGTGATACGCTGGGTCTCAACTATGTCATCGAGACAGAGCTTGCTGGCACGGTGACGATCCAGACCCAGACGCCCGTCGACCAGCGCACGGCGCTGCAGCTCCTCTCCGGCGCGCTGGCTGGCAGCGACGCCGTCCTGCTGAATGACGGCGGCTTCTATCGCATCGTGTCGACCGCGAAGGCGGGCACTGCATCGACCGCCGTGCGATATGGCGCCGGCCCCAGCGATATCCGGGTGGGCCCGGGCGTTCACATCGTGCCGCTGCAGTATATTGCTGCGCGTGAGATGGAGAAGATTCTAGCGCCGCTCGCTGGCGAGGGCGCGATCGCCCGGGTCGATGCCTCCCGCAATCTTCTCATTCTCAAGGATGACGCCCGCAATCTCGAAAGCATGCTCGAGATGATCGACATGTTCGACGTCAACTATCTCGCGGGCATGTCCTTCGCCCTGGTGCCGGTGAAGAACACCTCGGCCATCGGACTCGTTAGCGAGCTTGAACAGGTTTTTGGCGTCACGGGAGACACCCCGATGTCCGGGTTGATCCGCTTCGTGCCGATCGAGCGTCTGAACGCCGTGTTGGCGATCGCTTCCCAGCCAGAACACATCGATCAGGTACAGGACTGGATGCAGCGGCTCGATCGCTTCGGCCAGATGGCCGACCAGACCTTTTACGTTGTGCCGCTCCAGAACCGCTCGGCGAAGGAAGTGGCTGAGGTGCTTCAGGACGCGCTGTCGCCCGAGGGAACGCCCTCCCGTTCGATCACCAATGGGGGGGTCCAGCCCGGGATGACAGCGGTCGTCACCAGCAGCGAAGGCGCCGATGGCGCTACAGTTACAGTCCCCGGGAAGGCGGGCGCTGCTGGCATCGCGCCGGAGGCCCGCATCCGCGCGGACGACGCGAACAACTCCCTGGTGATCCTCGCGACGCCCAGCCAGTTCCAGGCGCTTGAGGGGGTCATCGACATGCTGGACGTGTCTCCCAACCAGGTGATGCTGGAGGCCACGATAGCGGAGGTCACCCTTCGCGACGATCTGTCGTTTGGGCTAACCTGGTTCCTGCGGAGCGGTGACTTTGATCTCACTTTCAGCAACGCCGAAAATGGCGCTGTTGCGGAGACCTTCCCCGGCTTCTCGGTTCTGTTCAGCGGTGACAACGGCCGTGCAGCCCTATCGGCGGTCGCCAGCGTCACGGACGTCAAGGTGCTATCTTCGCCGACCCTGATGGTGCTCGATAACCGTACAGCAACCCTTCAGGTGGGCGATGAAGTGCCGATCGTTACGCAGACCGCTGTCTCGACCATCGATCCCGATGCACCCATCGTGAACCAGGTTTCCCTGCGCGATACTGGCGTCATTCTGAAGGTAACTCCCCGCGTCAACGATGGAGGCCGCGTGATGCTGGAGATCGAACAGGAAGTCTCCGACGTCGTGGAAACGCAAACGTCGGGCATCGACTCGCCGACGATCCAGCAGCGTCGCATCCAGACCACAGTCGCAGTCGACAACGGTTCGACCATCGCGCTCGGCGGCCTGATCCGTGATCGCGTCACAGACGTCAACACGAAGGTCCCGCTGCTCGGCGACATTCCCGGCCTTGGCGAACTCTTTCGCTCGACAACGCAAAAGAGCGAGCGAACCGAGCTGATCGTGCTGATCACCCCCCGGGTTGTGTCAAATAGCGACGACGCGCAACGCGTTACGCAAGAGCTGCGCGATCGTATGCGCGGTGTCGGCCTTGCCATGGAAGCCGCCGCGGAACGTTCCGTGGCGGACGAATAGACCATGGCTAGCCGCCGTCCTGCTGATCGGCCTGGCGAGCGGGGGGCGGCGCTTGTTCTGGTACTCTGGGGCACGGTCGTGATGTCGATCGTGGCCGCGGCGGCGACGCGGGAATCCGCGCTGTCGGCCGCGACGGTCAACGCCGGCGCGGAACTGACACAGGCGCGGTCGCTTGCTGACGGAGGCGTACGCGCTGGCTGGACAGCCTTCTCGAACGGGGAGCTGGATCCAGATACGGGGCAATGGTCGTGCCGGACGGACGAGGGCGCAATGTTCGTGACGGTGAGTCCGGAGCGCGCAAAGGCCGACCTCAACGGGGCTTCCGAACAGATGCTCTCGGCCCTGTTTCGAGCGGCCGGCGCCGATGTCGGGGATGCGCGCCGCTTTGCAGCCATGACGGTCGATTACCGTGATGACGACGAAGAAACGCGACCCGACGGCGCCGAGGCGGGGGACTATGCCACCGCCGGTCTTGCGTGGCGTCCAAGAAACGAGTCTTTCGAGACCATCGAGGAGTTGGCCTACCTGCCGGGCATGGATGATGCGGTGTATCAGGCGATCCTGCCCAACGTCACTGTGCACACCCGCGCAAGCGATATCGAAGCTCAATTTGCCAACCCGATGATGCGCGCCGCTCTTGCCGACTACGAGCGCCAGCTCGCCGGCGCCTCGATGGAGGAGGAAGACGCATTGGCCTCCTTGCCGCCGCCCGAGGCTGCTGCAGATGCGGTGACTTCCTTTGAAGGCACAATGATGAGTGTTCGGGTCGTCGCGGTCACCAACAATGGCGCGGTGTTTGTCCGCGAAGCCGTGGTCGAGGGGCCATCACAGCCCGCAGGCACGCCGTTGCTTGTGCGATTTGTTCAGGGGCGGCTGGGAGAGGGCGAGATCATTCCGGCGCCCCAAAACGTGCAGGACTGCAGATGACAGCCGCGACCGGGCCTTCAGCCGACATCTGCGTTATCGCCTTCACCGCCAGCGGCATTGTCGGCGCCGAGTGTAAAAACCCGGGGCGGCAGTCCGTCGGCGGTGAACTCGTAGCGGTAGTCATGCCCCCAAGGATCAAGAGGCATCTTGCCGTCCTCCAGGTAGGGCCCGCGCCAGTTGGGTGCTCCAGCAGGCGCCTTGACGAGGACGGCAAGTCCTTCGTCGCCGGAAGGATAGCGACCGTTGTCGATAAGATAGAGGTTGAGCGCGGCCTTGATGTTGGCGATCTGGACATCCGCTGTCTGCCCTCGCGCGCGGCCCAGATAGCCCATGACCTGCGGAGCAACGAGGCCAACGATCAATGCGAGAATGACAAGCGCAACCAGCAACTCCATCAGCGAGAAGCCCCGGTCCCCAGCTTTCCTGACACGCCTCATCATTCACTCCTGAAGTTACCATCCAAGCATGCAAGATGCATTCTTGGAATGGCTGCGCGCCGGGCGCGTGGTTTCCGGCTGGTGAACTGATGCCGGGGTTTGGGGACCTGCTTATCCTTAACGGCTACACGGCGGCGGCGGCGCCGCTGATCGGCTCAGCTGTGGCGGCCGGCGCCGCACGCGTTGCGGAGGGCAGGGCGTGGGATCTCAGCCGTTCGCGCTGTTCGCGCTGCGGCCGGGCCATCAAGGCGATTGAGATGGTCCCGGTCGTCAGCTGGCTCGCGCTACGTGGGCGATGCAGGGGATGCGCTGCGGGCATCTCCGTCGCCTATCCGGTGACTGAGCTCGCTGCTGTCGCAGTTGCTCTATGGGCCTGGTTCGCCGTGCCGGGCAACATCTTCTTCGCTACGTGCCTATTTGGCTGGATGCTGCTTGCGTTATCAGCCATCGATATTCGGACGAGGCGATTGCCGGACGTCTTGACGGCCCCTCTGGCGGCGACTGGGCTCTTGACGGCGATGCTCATTGAACCCGACCGTCTTGCAGACCACGTCATTGGCGCTGTGTGTGGATACCTGGGCTTCGTGCTTGTCGAGCATGCCTATCGCCACTTCCGCCAACGCGACGGTCTGGGCAGGGGCGACGCCAAACTGCTTGGCGCCATCGGCGCATGGGTTGGATGGGCGGCTCTGCCCTCGGTGGTTCTGTTGTCCGCAGGCGGAGCAATCATCTTCCTGCTCGCGCGCTCGCGATTTGGCGGCAAAAGCCTTACGCGAGACACGGCGATCGCCTTCGGACCCTTCCTCGCGGCTGCTGGATGGCTGGTGTGGAACCATGGCCCGCTCATCTTCTGGGCAGAAGTCTAATTCTCGCGTACGAGGCGAATATAAAATTCGAATTACATCCGGAACGCGAATTATATTATGCGTATCACGCTACGGAATAAATATATTCTAACCTTCTTGCTTTTTGGCAATTTTCTGCGCTTAATCTGGGCAGAAGGGCTTTGCGGGCTGGCTCTTTCGAACACCAAGTTCTTGCCTGCTCCGCATCGGGATTGATCTGCGGATCTGGGGCACAACTATGCGGCGGCGTGACTTTATAGCTTACGGCAGCGCAGGCGCGCTGGCGGCGGTTTACCTTAAGGAACAAGTGGCCGCCGCGCAGTCAGCGCCCGCAGGCGCCATATCTATCCAGTTGCACTTCGAAGAAATCTTCGAGGAAATGATCGACGGCGAAGTGCTGTACGGTCTTAGCGTGCGTGACCCCCTCACGAGGGTGTTGCGTCCCCCAATCCGGGTTAAGCAGGGCGACACAGTCAGCATCAAGCTGACAAACAAGACGCGCCGGCCGCGCCGCTTCGCCATCACTGGCATTTCGGCTGCGACATCGGCTCTGATCCCCGCTGGCGGGACCAGCACTGTGACCTTCACCGCGCCGGCCGGCGGCAGCTACCTTTATCATGACACGGCGCAGGGTGATCTCGGGCGCATTCTCGGCATCCATGGTTCATTCGTGGTTGTTCCCATGAACGGCCTTACCGCCCTCGGCTCGGCCACCCCGTTCAGCAAAGCTCAGCTCACGCCGGCCGTCGCGTCAGTGTTTGACGCGATGGGCAGGAACGCGCGCTTCCCCGGCCAGCCGTGGAGGCCAGAATTGGTCGAGCGCGAGAGGACCTGGATTTTTTCCGAGATCGATCCGGCGCTGTGCAGGGCGGCGCAACAGAATCCCAACATTGCGCATGCCGGCCTGAGGAACATTTTCAAGCCTCGCTATTTTTGCCTCAACAGACTGAGCGGTTACGATTCCGCCCACGACTACTGGACGACGCCGGAAGGTTATGTCGGCGAGCCCTGCCTGATCCGCGTGATGAACGCTGGGCTCGCGACGCACGCGCCGCATATCCATGGCAACCACGTTCTGGTGCTGACGGACGAGATTTCGAAAGGCCGCCCTAGCGGCAACGTGCTTGAGGTCGATACCTGGATGATGAAGCCACTCGATCGCCGCGACGTCCTGCTACCGTTCGAAAAGCCGAACGAAATCCCGGCGGCGGCCTGGCCTCCGAAGGAAGAGAAATTCCCGCTGTACTATCCGATGCACTGCCACATCGAGATGTCGCAGACGGCTGGCGGCGGCAACTACCCGCAGGGCCTGGTGACGCATTGGGCGATGCTTGGGGACAAGAGGTAGGGCCATGGTCAGAATCAGAGACGAGCAGGCTTTCGACGCTTTTGGCTGCAGTCCGCTCAAAGCCGATCCGCCGACGCCTGATCGGGTGAATCCGGACATCACGTTCATTCGTGAGGGAGCCCGGGAAGTTCCTGTCACCATGCCTGATGGCAAGGTTGTCAGTTTCTGGAACTTTACCGACGGTCGTGATGATGCAAGCAAGACCATGTGGCCATCGAAGCCAATTCGGGTCCGGCAGGGACAGGTGGTGCATTCGACGATCGACGCCAAGAAGGGCTCGCACACAATCCACCACCACGGCATGAACTCCAGCACCTACAATGATGGTGTGGGTCACGTGTCTTTCGAAGTCTCGGAAAAGTACACTTATCAGTTCCAGCCTCATTCGGCCGGCACGTACTTCTATCACTGCCACAAGAACACAGTGCTCCACTTCGAAATGGGCATGTATGGTTTCCTGATCGTGGATCCCCCCGAAGGGCCGGGCAGGCTGTATCAGGGTGGTCCAGCATACGACGTGGAGGCGCTATGGGCCTTCGATGACGTCGATCCGCGCTGGCACGAGATGAATCATGACGCCGGCATGTGCGGCGACGACGAGGGACTCGACCGGTTTGAGCCGAAATACTTTCTCATTTCGGGCGTCCCAAGTCACAAGACTCGAACCGATCCCCGCGTGCGCATCACCGCAAAGGTCGGGCAACGCATCCTGATCCGCTGCCTCAATGCGTCGTACTCGATCGTCTCGATGCGGATCATGGGTCTTGAGTCGACATGTTTCGGCGCCGATGGCAGGGGTCTCAATGATCCTGAGCGTCCCTGGATGCAGCCCATTCCGTGGCATGCCGACGACGCTTACGAGCTGGCGACCGCCCAGCGCCGCGACTTGATTCTGCAGCCGACTGTGCCCGGCGCCTACAAGGTCATCGTGGAGTTCCGCGACTGGATCACCGGCAAGATCCAGAACAACGGCGCGGGCATCTGTGAGACCATCATCAACGTGAAAGCATGAGCAAGTTTCTTATCTCTCTTGCCGCTTTGAGTGCGGCGCTTGCGCTGGCGGGTTGCCAGGGCGAGAGCAGCGGGGCTGCGGTAACGAAGCTTGTGGAGAACGCTCCGCCGGCCGACGATGCAACAGGGCATGGCGGCCACGAGTACAGGCCGCCCGACCTCGCCGAACTTGGCGGTGAGTTCCAGCTCTTGGACATCCGCGGCAAGCCGTTCTCGGATGCCGACCTGCGCGGCGGCTGGTCACTTGTCTATCTGGGCTACATGGAATGTCAGGAAGCCTGCCCGATCGCACTCGCCTCGCTGCCGGCGGCGGTCCAGAAGCTGAGTGGTCACGGCATTTCAGCGCGGACAGTGTTTATCGACATCAACGCGCCGCGCCTTGATGATACGACAGGCGGGGCGGCTCACGGCGTGGCCGGCAGCCCTGGAAGTCACGGCGCACACGGCGGCGGCCATCAGGGCTCCCACCCCGGAGATCACGCAGCGATGACTGGCCCGGACATCCGGCGTCTTGCGCTTGCAGAGTGGGGCAAGGATCTTGATCAAGAGATCGTCATTCTATCTGGCACCCGCAAGCAGACGAGCACGGCCCAACGGCTTTTCCAGGCGCGCATCGAGTCGAGCATGCTCCGCAAGGAAGCGATGGGGCACCAGCTCAATCACACGACAAACGTCTATGTGGTTAATCCGGAAGGACAGGTTGCCGGGCTTCTCTATCACGACACATCCGTGAGCGAGATGGTCGCCAAGGTTCGTGAACTCGCCTCGGCGGAACACTGAGCCGCCACGCCGCCGCGTCTGGCGATTGGGCTTCGCCCGATGTTCATTTCTATCGGCCGGGCATGCTGTTCAGGTTGTTCGCGGCATTTGTCGTGCGGGCTGCCGTACAAGCTCATGCACGCGCGCCGGCGTCAGTGCGCTCAAGCCGGTGACAACGATTGCTCTTCAACGCGCATTCGGAGATTTGTCCGCGGCGACGCTGTGGGAATGCCGATGCGAAAGCGCCGTCACTTCAACCGCCCCATGCTTCTGGCGCTGGGTTAAGATTAATATCATACAACTATAGTCTCCTAGCAGGCATTGTTCGCGCGAGCATTGCCCTCGCAGGATGAATGCAGTTGTTTCGTCCCGCACATTGTTGATCCCTAGCATCAAGAGCACTCCGCCATTTGCGCGGGTGACATGGGGAATTTCAAATGGCTGCGTTCAAACTGAATCTTGCGGACCTGGTGTTCGTTCTTCGTCAGATCAAAATTGCCGAGGCAAATTCCAGCGGAACGCCGCTGACGGAGATCTGGGTAGATATCGATGGGAACGTCGTGCCTCCAGGAACGGAGGGCGCAATTCTGGCCATCGCATCTCCGATGGCGCCGTTCGGTCTGAGGACCGTCGATGGCTCCAACAACAACATCGTACCCGGCCGCGAACTCTGGGGCGCTGCGGATCAGCCGATGCCGCGCCTCCTGCCGAGCTACTACCGCAACGAAGGCGATGACGCCCCATTCTTTGGCGTCACCAACAACAACTATGCGGTGAATCGCGATCCTGTTGACGGCGTCCCATCCGGCAACGTCGTCGACACCGACCCGCGCCTGATTTCCAACCTTGTCTCGGACATGTCGTTCAACAACCCCGCGGCCATCGTCGCGGCCCTGTCGTTTGCGGAATTCAACGGCGCGTTCGCCGGCGAAATCTACGGTCCGGGCGGCGCTCTGGAGACCATTCAGGATGCTTTTGCGGATCTGCGTGCGGTGCTGGACAATCCCCACACCTCCGACCAAGCCGATGCTGCAAACGAGGCGTTTGATGCGGTGCTGGCCGGCTTTGGCGTCGAGCACAATGGCTCCTCAATCTCCATCCCGAACATCGCACCTGATGAAGGCCTCTCGGTCCCCTTCAACGCCTGGATGACGTTCTTCGGCCAGTTCTTCGACCACGGCCTCGACCTGATCAACAAGGGCGGGAACGGCACGGTTTACGTTCCGCTGTTGGCTGACGATCCGCTGATGACGCATGGCGCCGACGGGATCGCCGGAACCGGCGACGAGCTGTCTCTCCCGCAAAATTCGCACCTTGCTTTCATGGCGCTGACGCGCGCGACGCCGTCGGGTGAATCGGAAATCAACCAGACGACCCCGTTCGTCGATCAGAACCAGACCTATACGTCCAACGCTTCGCACCAGGCCTTCCTGCGCGAGTACAAGCTGGTTGATCCGGACGACACCGGACCGCTTGCCGGCCGTCCGCTTGCCACCGGTCATCTGCTCGATGGCAGCGACGGCAACGATGTCAAAAGCAGCCTGCCGACCTGGGCTGATGTGAAGGCGCAAGCCCTCAGCATGCTCGGAATCCAGCTGACCGACCTCGATGTTGGAAACATCCCTGTCCTGCGCATGGACCCGTACGGGGAATTCGTTCGCGGGCCCAACGGCATGCCGCAGATCCTGGCGGGCGTTGACTCCAACGGCAACTCGATCTGGGTTGAAACCAGCCTGACCAGCCCGATCAATCCGTCGGCGATCCAGTTGCCGGTTGGCACGGTGCTGTTCGGCGGCAACGTGATTGAAGATGGCGAAACGGTCTCGGCCGTCCGCACGGGTCATGCCTTCCTGGACGACATTGCTCACACCGCAGTGCCGGGAACGGTGTTCGACCATGACAACGACCCGCTCACGGCGGCGATTGTCGTGCAAGCCGATGGCGACAACCTCGTGGGCAACTCCATCGCGACGGACTCGCAAGGCCGCAAGGTCGCTTACGACAACGAGCTGCTCGACCAGCACTACATCACGGGCGACGGCCGCGGTAACGAGAACATCGGCCTCACGGCCGTGCACCACGTGTTCCATGCGGAACACAACCGGCAGGTCGAACAGCAGCAGCGGACAATCCTCGAAGGCGGCGATCTCGCCTTCCTGAACGAGTGGCTCCTCACCGACATCACCCAGGAGCAGTACGACGCTGTGGCCGGGAAGACTCCGCTTGAGCTGAATGACTTCGCTGCGACGCTGAGCTGGGATGGCGAGCGCCTGTTCCAGTCGGCGCGCATGGCGACCGAGATGCAGTACCAGCACCTCGTGTTCGAAGAATTCGCCCGCAAGATCCAGCCGGCGATCGATCCGTTCGTGTTCAACACCGCGCCGGATATCGACCCGTCAATCTTTGCCGAATTTGCACACGTCGTGTACCGCTTCGGTCACTCGATGCTGACGGACAACATGCCGCGCATCAACGGTCAGGGCCTTGAAGTCCCCGGCATGAAGGCGGACGGAACGACAATGGACGCCGAGGAATTCGGTCTTGTCGCGTCGTTCCTCAACCCGCTTGCGTTCGACAACAATGGTAGCCTCACGGACGACCAGGGCGCCGCCGCCGTCATCCGCGGCATGACGATCGAGCGTGGCAATGAAATCGACGAATTCCTTGTTGATGCACTGCGCAACAACCTGCTCGGCCTGCCGCTCGACCTCGGCGCGATCAACATTGCTCGCGGCCGCGATACAGGCATGCCGTCGCTGAACCAGGCCCGTGAGGCGCTGTTTAACGCCAGCGGCTCGACCTTCCTCGAGCCCTACGCCAACTGGGTCGACTTCGCGGCCAACCTCAAGCACCCGGTCTCGGTCGTCAACTT
This sequence comes from Hyphomonadaceae bacterium, assembly GCA_022844345.1. GTDB lineage: Bacteria > Pseudomonadota > Alphaproteobacteria > Caulobacterales > Hyphomonadaceae > UBA7672. The sequence goes on along the minus strand of JALHLU010000005.1, from coordinate 43,912 downwards.
CATCGCGGCTTATGGCACGCACCTGTCCATCACATCAGCGACGACGGCTGACGCCAAGCGCGATGCGGCCTGGAACCTCGTGATGGGCGGCTCCTCGGATCCGATCTTCGCGGACCGTATGGAGTTCCTCACGGCGACCGGCGCCTACACCGACAAGGGCGGTCTCAACGAGATCGACCTGTGGATCGGCGGCCTGGCCGAGAAGAAGATGCCGTTCGGCGGATTCCTCGGCTCGACCTTCAACGCGGTGTTCGAACTCCAACTCGAAAACCTACAGGACGGCGATCGTTTCTACTATCTGACACGCACGCAGGGGCAGAACTTCCTCAACGCCCTGGAACAGAACTCTTTCGCCAAGATGATGATGGCGAACACGTCTCTGGCCCAGCCCGGCGCTGACGGCATTCGCGGAACTGCTGACGACATCATCGAGCGCCACATCGGCGTCGACTCCTTCGGCGTCTACGACTACGTGCTCGAAGTGAACGTCGACAATCAGGTTGACTACAACACAGCCTCGCCGGAAGCCATCGCCGCCGCTACCCAAGCGCTTGACGAAGCGCAGGACGCCCACGATGCCGCTGTTGCCTCGAGCGATGCTGCCGATCAGACCGCGGCCGACGCTGCTGCTGCCCTGGCGGCTGCCCAGGCGGCGGCTACGGCGGATGCCATTACGCTGCGTGCCGATGCGAACGCAGCGCAGGCTCAAGCCGCTGCTCTCAATACGACGGCGGAGCTTGGCCTGCTGCTGACGACGCTCGTTGCTGCGAACGCACCGGGTGCTGATGCTTCGGCCCAGGCTGCCCTGATGGCGGCCTTGAACGGTTACGTCACGGCGCTTGCGGCTGATCAGGCGGCGGACGCCGCCGCTGCATCGACCGATGCGCTGGCAGATGCCGCCGAGGCCGCTGATGCTGTGGAAGCTGCGGCTCTTGCTGCTGCGACTGCCGCCAATAGCGCTGCAGCGACTGCTGCGGCTGCCGAGGCTGCGGCGCTCGCTGCGCTCACTCAGGCTCAAGCCGATCTGGCGGAAGCTTCGGTCAACCCTGCTGGCAAGGATCCGGTTGGCAACAACCCGGTTCTCGAAGCTGCCGGTCTTGGCAAGGTCATTCGTGACGACCTCTCCACCCCCGGCGCGGACGCCAACTATATCCGTGTCCAGGGCGGCGAACATGTCGTCGTGGGCGGCACCAACGGCAACGATACCATCATCACTGACTTCGGCGATGACGGCATCTGGGGCGGTGATGGCGATGACCGCATCGAATCCGGCGCGGGCGTCGACCTGGTCAATGGCGGCGGCGGCAACGACATCATCACGGACAGCGGCGATACGGGCGACTTCCTGAAAGGCGACGAAGGCGATGACGTCATCGCCAACTCGAACGGCCTGGACATCCTTATGGGTGGCACCGGCAAGGACGTCTTCTTCGTGGGCGTCGACGATACCGAGGTCTTCGCTGGAGAGGGTGACGACTTCATCCTCGGCGGCGCGGGCGTGGATTTCCTCCTCGGCAACGAGGGCGACGACTGGATGGAGGGTGGAGCCGGCTTCGACACCACGGCGGGCGACAACTCCGAACTGTTCTTCGACAGCCGGATCATCGGCCACGACGTGATGTTCTCCGGAACCGACGAGCATGATTTCGACGCCGAATCCGGCGACGACATCATGGTCCAGGGCGAGAGCGTGATCCGCAACGAAGGCATGTTCGGCTTCGACTGGGCGACCTACAAGGGCAACTCGAAAGCCGCTGATGCGGATCTAGGCGTGCCGATCTTCACGACCGAAGTCCAAGACATCCTCCGCAACCGCTTCGACAAGGTCGAAGGTCTCTCGGGCTGGGACCAGAACGACGTGCTGACCGGCGATGATCGCGGACTCAGCGACAACGTGCTGGGCGTGGTCAACGCAACAGCTGAAGGCGTCTTCTTCCGCGACGAGATCAACGCGGAAGGCATCGCCCGGATCGCTGGTCTCGAGGAGGTGATCACGGCTGAACAGATGTTCGACGGTATCTACGGGTCGGACTTCTCCGACAACGTCCAGTCGATCTTCTCGGGCGGAAACGTCATTCTCGGCGGCGGCGGCAGCGATACGATCACCGGCAAGGGCGGCAACGACATCATCGATGGCGACCGCTGGCTCAACGTCCGGATCCGCATCACGGAAGCGGGCGAAGCGAACGATCCCCTAAACCAAATCGCCACCATCGACAGCTTGTCACACAAGTTTGCAGACGATTTCTCCATCGTTGCGTGGCAAGGCAAGTCCGTGTTCGAGCTCATGCTCGACCGCACGATCGTGCCGAACCAGCTGCACATTGTGCGCGAGATCGTCAAGGACGACGGTGTTGGCGATACCGACGTTGCAGTCTTCTGGGACATCATCGACAACTACACGTTCTCGGTGGCCTCGGATGGCGCGCTTGTCGTCAACCACTCCGGCTTCGATCCGGCGAACCTGCCGGTTGACGGCGGCTTCCGGGTCTCCGACGGGATCGATACGCTCCGCAATATCGAACGCGTGCGGTTCGGCGATGGCAATGGCGGCACCGTCGAAGTGCCGATCGCCTTCGTGACCCCGCAACCGGCGACTGGCCAGGTCATTCTGAGTGACCTGACCCCGACCGAAGGGCAGGCCGTCACGTTCGACGCCTCGTCCGTCGCGGATGCGAACGGTCTTGGGCCATTCACATTCCAATGGCAGCAATCTGCTGATGGCGAAAACTGGACGAACATCGCCAACGCCACCAATGCGACGTTCACGCCTGTGGACTTGCCGGGCAGCGTCTTCGGTCCGCAAGCGGGCCAGCAGCTGCGGGTGGTGGTCAGCTTCACCGATGGCCGTGGCTACCTGGAGACCATCACCTCCGACGCTTCCGGCCCGACGGGTGTAAACTGGACCGCACAACCACTAGTCACAAATTTGTTCAACGGGACGGCTGGCGATGACATCGCCATCGCACCCGGCGGCGCCTTTGGCGGCAATGACGCGCTGAACGGCGGTGGGGGCAATGACTTGCTGGACGGTGGGTCAGGCAACGACTCCCTGAATGGAGAGGCCGGCGACGACACGCTCTTCGGCGGCGCGGGGGCGGACACCCTTCTTGGCGGCACAGGCAATGACACGCTGAACGGAAACGAGGGCAACGACTTCCTGAGCGGAGAGGACGGCGACGATCTGCTCCGCGGGCAGGCCGGCGACGACATCCTCACGGGCGGTGTTGGAAATGACACGCTCTTCGGCAACGGTGGTGTCGACACGCTCTTCGGCGGCGAGGGCGATGACAACCTTTTTGGCGGCACAGGCAATGACACGCTGAACGGAAACGCGGGCAATGACTCCCTGGACGGAGAGGCCGGCGACGATCTGCTCCTCGGGCAGGCCGGCGACGACATCCTCACGGGCGGTGCAGGAAATGACACGATCGCCGGCAACGGCGGCACTGACACCGTCGTCTACACCGGAGGACTGGGCAACTTCCGCGTGGAAACCACAGCCTCGCAGATCCTGCTGACCGACACCGTCGGCAACGAGGGCATTGACACCCTCGCAGCGGATATCGAGGTCCTGCGCTTCCAGGGCACCGCCTACACGACGATATTCGGCGGCGCTGGCGGGCAGACCCTCAACGGCAACGGCCAGAGCAACGCCCTGTTCGGCTTTGCCGGCAACGACACGCTCAACGGTGCGGGCTCGTCCGACATCCTGCATGGCGGAGCAGGCAATGACACCATCAACGGTGGGGGCGGCGCCGACTTCATCTACCAAACCGGCGCCACTGACGGCCGCGACCTGGTCAATGGGGGGGCGGGCACCGACACATATATTCTGCAAGGCGTCGCTGCACCCGAAACCTTCCGCATCTACACGCTGAATGCGGCTCTCGCGGCTGGCATGACCGGCTTCGCGGCGGGAACCGAGATCGTGATCACCCGCAACGGCACAAACAACGCCTCCATCATCGCTGAGCTCGATAGCATCGAGGAGATCCGGATCAACTCGCTGCTCCACACGTCTCCCGGCGGCAGCGGCCAGACCAACGCCGATGGCGATACGGTTGCGGTGTTCGGCGACTTCACGGAGACCAGCCTGGACTACAACACCATCCGCATCGCGGGCGGCGTTGGAAACGACACCATCGACATCACCAATCTGTCGTCAGCTCACCGCGTGGTCTTCGACTCGAATGGCGGCGCGGATACCGTTATCGGTCAGTTGCGTCCCCAGGACGTGATCAACGGGGACGGTGTGGTTGATCTGCGCGCTGGCGCTGACGTCCTCACGGGGGCCTCGGGCGCGGATGTCTTCCGCTTCGGAGACGGCGACAGCATCGCCGACTTCGTGTCGGGTGAAGACAAGATGGATCTGGGCGCCTTGGGGGTCACGGCAGGCAACCTCTGGGAGGCGGTCTCCGTCAACCAGGCCGGATCGGATGCCTGGGTGTCTGTCGGATCGGCACGGATGCACCTGACGGGTGTGAACGCCAATGACCTCGATCTGACGAACTTCATCCTTGAGGCAGCAGCTGCTGCGGAGGCCGGTCAGGCATCTGCGGAAGCGTCCATCACGATGGTCCGTGATCTGGTCGAGTTGGCGCCTCTCGAAATGGCGCCGATGGAGCTCAACCGGTACTCCGGCGAGAGCCTGCTAACTGGCCCGCATCAGCAGTTTGACATACTCTACCGGTCGATGCTGGCTGGCTACTCCGTCGATCTTCACTAGTTGCGGCATAGGGACAGGCCTGCATCTTGCAGGCCTGTCCTACACCGGCCTCGCAATCGCGGAGGTAGGAAGCTTGGCTCAAGGTTAACACTCGCGTGATGAAGGCATCTCTCCCGGGCCCAATTGCCGATGCACTTTCAGCCTGCCGCGGACACTTCATTGCGGCGGCAGTATTCAGCGCGTTCATTAACGTGCTTTACCTAGCGCCTACAATTTACATGATGCAGGTCTATGACCGCGTCGTCCCGACCGCCGGCGTGATCACGCTGATATGGATAACAGGCGTGATCGCGGTCGCGATCGCAACTCTGACCATGCTGGAGGCCACCCGCACGCGGGTGCTCATGCGGGCCTCGCGCAGGCTCAACCGGCTCCTGTCGGCAGAGATCATGGGACGCCTCATGTCACGCGCCAAGGTTAAGCCTGGCGAGCCATCGACCACACAGGCAATGCGCGAGTTCGACTCTCTGCGAGACACCGTTGGCGGTCCCGCTGCAAGCGCTGTTTTTGATGCGCCCTGGACGCCTCTTTATCTTCTGGTGGCGTTCGCCATCCATCCCATTCTGGGCTGTCTCGTCATCGCCGCCGGCGCCATCCTGGTGACGCTGGCCATCGTCAATGAGCGGCATACACGCAATAAGTCAGGCAAGGCCCATGCTGCAAACTCGGCAGCCTACGCGTCGCATCAGGCCGCAATTGCCGAGGCTGAAGCGATCCGGGCGCTTGGCATGCGCCGCGCCATGGTTTCCAGGCAGATCCAACAGCGTAGCGAGGGCTTGCAGGCGTCTGGTCAGCTTCAATTGCTCGGCGTGCACTACAATTCGCTGGTCAAGTTCATTCGCATGTTCATGCAGTCGCTCGCCCTCGGGGTTGGCGCCTGGCTGGCCGTCGAAGGACAAATCTCGGTGGGCTCAATCATCGCGGCTTCCGTTCTTCTCAGCCGGGCTCTGCAGCCCGTCGAGCAACTGGTGGGGAGCTGGCCCACGATCATGCAGGCCCGTCTGGCTCTGCAGACCGTCCGGCGGCTGTTTGCATCGACGGACGGAGCGATTGTTGAACGCACGGCGCTGCCTGAACCCAAGGGCCACCTTGAACTGGAACGGGTCATCGTGAAGTCGCCATCCGGGTCGGACCTCATCCTGCGAAATGTGTCCTTCGCGCTTCTCCCAGGCGAAATCCTGGGTGTGATCGGGCCATCCGGATCGGGCAAGTCCACCCTCGCGCGCGTTGCCGCTGGGGCCTTGCCTCCCGATGCCGGCGAGGTCCGCATTGACGGCGCCAGCTTCCAGGACTGGGAGCCGGAATCGCTTGCCCTGCATATTGGCTACCTGCCGCAGAACCTTTCGCTGCTTCCCGGCACGATCGGCGAGAATATCTCGCGGTTTGCGGCCGTCGCCGGCCGGGCCAAATCAGAGGTTGATGCGCTGGTCATCGCTGCAGCAAAGCTGGCTGGCGCCCACGACATGGTGCTTCAGCTCCCGAACGGCTATGACACGGTAATCAAGACCAACGGTTTCGAGCTGTCCACAGGGCAGGCGCAACGCGTAGCCTTGGCCCGCGCGCTCTTTGGCGATCCCAAGATCCTGATCCTAGACGAGCCAAACTCTGCACTTGATACTGAAGGCGAGGATGCGCTTGGCAGGGCCATTGCGGCGGCTGTCGCGCGTGGCGCCGCGGTGATGGTCGTTGCGCATCGCACGGCCGTGCTCAACAACGCCCACAGGCTGATGGTCATGCAGGAGGGGGAGATCTCCTGCGTCGGTCCGCGCCAGGAAGTGGTCGATGAACTCAAGAAGCGCGCAACCAGGCCCAATGTCGTGCCGATCTCTCAGGGAAGAGCGTGATGACCAGCGCAACCATTCCTGCAAACGACGAAGCGCCACGCAATATCATGACGCCTGCCGCTGACTCTGTTGTGCCCGAGCTGCGGATTGGCGGGATCATAGCAGGCTTTTTCTTTGTGGGATTCCTGGGGTGGGCGGCGCTCATTCCGCTCGACGCTGGCGCCACGGCCGATGGCGTTGTTGCGGTTTCTGGCAACCGGCAAGCCGTACAGCATCGCGACGGCGGGATTGTCAGCAAGCTGAATGTGATCGAGGGGCAGTTCGTCCAGCAGGGAGGTATCCTGCTCCAGATATCCGCCTCTGAGCTCGTGGCGCAGGAGCGCGGCATGGCAGGCGAGGTCATCGCGCTGCAGTCCCTCCAGGCGCGCCTTCGCGCTGAACGCGCCAACCTGTCGCGCGTCGTCACTCCGCCAGAATTTGCCGAACTGCCAGAGGAGGATCACTCGCTTGCAGAAGAGGCGATGCGCGGGCAGATTCTCATGTTCGATGCGCGCCGCAGTTCGCTGGCAACCGAACGCAGCGTCCTCGAGCAACGCATTCGTCAACATGTCGAGCAGATTGCCGGCTACGAACACCAGATGAAGTCCAACGTGGTTCAACAGGACCTGCTCTCGGAAGAACTAGCTGGCCTGCGCCGGTTGGTTCCCGACGGATATGTCTCGCTAAACCGGATCCGCGCAATGGAGCGCGACCTGGCCGCCCTCACGGGGCAGGCGGGCTCTTTCCAGTCTGACATCGCACGCCTCGCTGAGGCAATCGGGGAGGCTCGCCTCGAAATTCTCGGCCTGGAGCGGCAGCGACAGGAAGAAGTGGTTGCCGAAATGCGGGAAGTGCAGGTGCGTCTCGACGAACTTCTGCCCAAACAGCTGGCCACTCGTCAGCAGATCGAACGGGCCACAGTGCGCGCGCCTGCGACCGGGCAGGTGGTTGGCCTCAAGGTGTTCACCGAAGGCGGCGTCATCGCGGCCGGCGAGCTGCTGATGGAGATCGTCCCCAAGGACCGCACGCTCGTAATTGAGGCCAAGGCTGCGCCAACCGACGCGGATGATCTCTCAATCGGCATGACAACGCAGATTCGCTTTCCGGCGCTGCAGGAAAAGAGCCTCCCGATCATCGAGGGTGAGATATCAAAGGTCTCGGCGGACAGCTTCGAGGATCCCCGCACAGGGGCTCATTATTTCGAAATTGAAGTGATGGTGCCCCCGGAGGAATTCGCAAAACTGAAAGAATTCCGGGCGGACGGCGGCATCCGGGCTGGGTTGCCTGCGCAGGTCATCGTGCCGCTGCGAAAGCGGACGGCCCTGGCATACCTGCTCGATCCTCTCACGAGCACGTTCTGGAAAGCGGGCCGGGAGAACTGACGGCCTTCGGGCGCTGCACGATGGTGATCCGGAGGCGGTATTAGCGAGCAGGAGCCGTCCGAGGGCTAGCCTTGCGCGGCTGGGGCCGGGCGGGCGCCATTTTCCGTGTTCCTTGACCGATTGCAGGGAAAGAAAACGGAAATGCGGGAAGGGATCTCTAGGCGCGCAGCATGATCGGCTTGAAGCGTCCGCGAAAGCGGCCGATCCTCTGACAAACAACAAGGAAAGAAGTCCGCGAAACACCGAAGGCTCACGCAACAGAGCGCCCGGGATCAGGGAGGAAAAGCGTGCGGCGTCCCTCCACGATGTTTGTCCCCCGTGAACGTCAGACGGCGTGAGGAGGCAGAAGCGCCCTGTACCGGACCCGATCAGGGCGTTCCCGATGGCGGCCGGGATACGCGCTCGCCCTGCCGATTTCGGTCCGGCGCGGGCGTCTGGAGTAGCGCGTCACTCAAACGTCGTTGCTTGTTTCAACGGTGTGCAATCGATCAGATGAAACTTGATAGCGTACCTGTAGTCGGTACGCCTCGTGTATGCGGTTTGAATGGTGCAGGGCTATCTCAAACCGGCGGCTGCCTGCTCGCGCCCTGCTGCTCGCGATTGCACGAGACCCGAAGAAGATGCGAGCTTTGCTCGCCGCGGTGAGCGTCTGACGCGCGCATCCGGCTTGGAGTTCGCTGCGCGGCAGCGCCCTCGCAGGTTGGAAAGGGCCCCGCACGAAAGGCGCTACGCGGTGGAGCGTCCATCAGATCTGTCATCCGCGTTGGCGTCATCCCTGCCATGGTACCGCAGCTTGCTGTCAGATCACCCTCCGCCGTGACTGACTATTTTTGGGCGGCCTACAAGGTGGCTTTGGCGCGCGAGCCGGATGAGGGCGGGGCGTTGTCGAACCTTACCTTCATCAGGGATGGCGGGGACCGCAAGCAGATGCTGCGGAGCATGCTCGAAAGTCAGGAATTCAAGTATCTCCAATAGCTTCGGACCGAGGACAAAACTTTCTTTGCGTCCAGGCAGCCGCTTTATCCGCTAGTGCCTTCATGAAGGCGGAGGCTACTTAGCCGGCGCGACCCGGTAAACGCTGGGGGCTCTCAACGATTTCCGCCGGACCCCTGTTCTTTCCTCAGGGTGCAAGACAGCGTAAGGAACCTGCGGTTGTAAGCGTGATCAAGGTGACTGCTATGCGGGCTGCACTGCTTGTCTCCTTGGCGCTGGGTTCCGCAGCGTGCGGTGGGGGCGGATCAAGTCCGCCGCCGCCTGCACCGCCCGGTCCGGTCAACCTTTCGCCGGCTTTCACGTCGGGTGCGACCGCCTCGCTGCAGGAGAATGTGATCGGAACATTCTATCGCGCGCTTGCCGCCGATCCCGAGGGCAGCGCCGTCAGTATCAGTCTCGCGGGCGGAGCAGACCAGGCCCGATTCACATACAACGCCATAACGCAGCACCTGCGCTTCGCAGCGCCGCCGAATTTCGAAGCGCCCGCCGACGCCAATGGCGATAATGTTTACGAGGTGCGGCTGGCAGCGTCCGACGGTGCGAACATCACCTCGCTAGACCTTCGGGTCACAGTGACGAATGTCCCCAATGGCTTGCGTGTCAGGCGTATCTCAAACGGGGCCCTCAATCAGCCTGTGTTGCTGACAAACTTCCCGGACGATAGCGGTCGAGTCGCTGTGGTTGAGCTTGGGGGGCGCGTGCACCTGATGGATCCGACCAACGGGGCCGTTGCTTCAACGCCGATGCTCGACATCGCAAGTCAGGTGAGACGTCAGGGCGAGGAGGGTTTGCTTGGCCTCGCCTTCTCACCGCGCTTCATCATCGATAGGACATTCTATGTCCACATGATCAACTTATCCGGTGATACCGAAATTCGTCGATACCGAATGCTCGCCACAGACATTGCCCGTGCCGACCCCGCGAGCGCCGATGTCATATTCACAGCGGACCAGCCCGACCAGTTTACAAATCACAAGGGGGGATCGCTCGAGTTCTCGCGTGACGGCTTATTGTTGCTGGCCCTCGGCGATGGTGGCGGCGGCGGCGATCCTCTGGGCAACGGCCAAAACCGCAACACGCTATTGGGCAAGATCGTGCGCATCGATGTATCGGGCGATGCATACCCAACGGATCCGCTTCGCGACTACCAAATCCCGCCCTCAAATCCCTTTGCGACTGCCGGCGGGGCTCCGGAAGTATGGGCGATGGGACTGCGCAATCCCTTCCGGACAACGGTCGATGCGCTGACCGGCGACGTGATGATCGGAGATGTCGGGCAAGGCGCGATAGAAGAGGTTGATCGCATTCCATTCGGTACCACGGGTCTGTTCAATTTTGGCTGGTCGCGCCGCGAGGGCACCCAGCCCTACAATAGCGGCGCAGACGATCCGTCCTTCCTTCTGCCGGTCACCGAGTATCAGCATGGCTCAGGTCCGTTGACCGGAGCGTCGATCACGGGCGGCGTCGTCTACAGAGGGCCAGTTGAGGACCTGCAGGGGCTATACGTTTTTGGAGACTTCGTTTCTGGCAATATGTGGTCGGCGCCGTTCGCGAATCTGAATCCTGGCTCGACCCTGCCAGCCTCCGCCTACACCCAGCGTAATCTCTCTTTTGCGCCTGATGCGGGGACCATCGGTCAGATAACCAATTTCGGGACAGACGGGGCCGGGAATCTCTACATCGTATCGATCAGCGGCCAGGTTTTTCGGGTAGAGCCGCTGCCCTGATGCGCGTGCGCAAAGACCGGCCTCCAAGCATGCGAGCGAACCAGAAGCTACGTGCCTGCACTGGCGTTGGGGGTGCCAGCCTGATACGCTAACCCGGGGGTTTTGGGTTTGACAGCATGGCGAAAGGCCCCGAGGCGCTCTGGCTCGGCCGCCCGATCTCCAGACGATCGCGGGTCATCCTCGCTGCCCAACTCGACATGACGCCGCAAGCCGGGTTTAATCCCGTTTCGTCACCTCCAGTTGAGCCAAGAAGATCCCATGGTCCCCACATCTGGTCGTGAAGCGCCAAGCTCCATCCCGGGAAATCAGGACGTCCTCGGCGCGGTTGTCCCGGTTCGGTTCTTGATTTTGTGCAGGAATTCCGCCGCGGAGCGGCAGGGCGATCCAGGTCGAGGGCGAAACAGTTACTTCTGTTGTGAATGGCCCACGTGGCCACGCGACATCACTCGTCTGTTGCGATTCGCTTTTGCAAGCGGCACGCTCACGTTGGGACTAGCTCTTCCGGCTTTGGCTCAAGTGATGGAAGTCGGGCCATCGGGGATTGCAGTGATCTCGGGCCCATCCGTGACAACCAGCGATGGCGTCCGGCCAATCGCCCCGACCCGGCCGGTCGCGCCAGGGCCGGTCGCTCCCCCTGCTGCACAACGCCTTTTGCAATCTGCGGGGGACCTAAACGCACTTTCACCGCGCTTGCTCGAAGCTGTAGCCTTCGTTGAATCCCGGTTCCGCGCAGATGCCGTTTCTGCAAAGGGAGCTGTGGGCATGATGCAGTTGATGCCAGGCACGGCGAGCGAGCTTGGCGTCGATCCTTCGGACCCGGTCCAGAATGCGCAGGGTGGGGCGACGTATCTCCGTCAGATGCTTGCAATGTTCGACAACGACTTGGAGCTTGCTTTGGCCGCCTATAATGCGGGGCCGTCGGCCGTTGTTCGACATCGCGGTATACCGCCCTATGCGGAGACTCGTGCGTACGTCGCTGAGGTGATGGAGTATCTCGCCAGCACCAGCGTTCCGGAGATCAAGTAATGCAGTTCGCTCGCCGCATAGCCTCGTTCCTGATCGCCGCGTTCATCGCCGCTGAGCAGGCATTCGCTCAGGGTGGCAACCCCCCGGGCTCGGGGCCGATCCTTGGTGCGGTGAACTGGGTCCGCGGGACAATGGAGGGGGGCATCGCAACTGCCGTTGCCGTCATTGCGGTAGCTTTCGTCGGATTCATGATGCTGACCGGACGCATGAACTGGAAGCACGGGATCACCGTGATCATCGGGTGCTTCATTTTATTCGGTGCGGCGACCATCGTCGGCGGCATTCAGTCGGCCGCGCAAGCTTCGGCAGGTTAGCCACATGGCCAGCCTTGAGCGCGACATCGTCTTCTCCGCCCTGACGCGCCCACAAATGTTTGCGGGCGTGAGCTACTCGTTCTTCGTCCTAAATCTGGTGATCACGACCGAGGTGTTCCTGATCACCAAATCGTACTGGGCGATCGTGACCGCACTCGTGTTGCATGTTTTTGGCTACGTGATGTGTCTGCGCGAGCCTAGATGGCTTGACCTGTGGATCCAGAAGGTCAGCCGGTGTCCACGGGTCCCAAACTTTGCCCACTGGCGCTGCAACTCTTACTCGCCATGACCAAAGAGCCGCGTCCAAAATCGGATAGCAAGGCAAAGACGCGATTCGGACGCCGTGAAAAACGGGCGCACGACATGTTGCCCTATGCGCGGCACATAGATGAAGCGACAATTGCCACCCGTGACGGCGCCCAGATGCAGGTTCTGCACCTCGTCGGATTCGGGTTCGAGACAGCCGACACGCAGGAACTCAACTATCGGAAGAACGTGCGCGATACCGTATTGCGGGGAATAGCATCATCGCGCCTGTCGATTGGCGCGTATGTCATTCGGCATCTTGTTCGCCCCGGTCTGCATGGGCGTTTCGCCAACCCTTTTGCACGCACTCTGGACGATGCTTGGCGTGAGCGACTTGCAGGGGGCCGCCTCTATGTCAACGACCTCTTTCTGACGCTGACTCGCAAACCTGCGCTAGGCCGCACCGGCATTGCCGCCATCGGCAAGAACAAGAACTGGGACGCGGCCAATCGTATGCGCGATCGCCGCGAGCTTGACGCGGCCACGGACAGTCTGCTCGCGGCTCTCCAACCTTATGGCCCCCGCCTGCTCACCGCATACGAAGCCGTCGGTGGTCTTTTTTCGGAGCCGCTGGAGTTTCTCGCTTTCCTTTTCGACGGCGAAATTAGACCTGTGCCGTTTGAAAAGGAACGTGCGGAGTTTGTCGATCGCCGTGTCAGCTTTGGCGGGGACTCGCTTGAGTTCTCCGGCAACTCGCGCAGTCCACGCATGCTTGGCGCGATGCTGTCCGTCAAAGAGTATCCGCCCCATACTGCCAGCGGCCAGCTCGACGGCCTTTTGCGCGTACCGCGTGAGATGGTCATCGCGCAAAGCTTTTCATTCGTAGACCGCCAGCCCGCGCTCAACCGCATGAATCTAGCCCTTCGCCGCATGCGTGCTGCCGATGACGAGGCGTTGTCGCTCCGTCGCGATCTCGTCCAGGCAAAGGACGATGTCGCCGCAGGCCGCGCTGTCTTCGGCGAGCATCACCTGACCATCATGGTCCGGGAGCCGGACTTCGCACCGCTGGACAACGCAGTCGCTGACGTTCAGGCTGCCCTTACCGAGATCGGTGTCATTGGCGTACGCGAGGAAGCAGCTTTGGAGCCGTCCTTCTGGGGTCAATTTCCTGGCAATGCCGCCTACATCCCGCGCAAGGCGTTGATCTCTTCCGCAAACTTCGCGGGGCTCGCGAGCCTCCATAGTCATCCGATCGGTCGCGCGGGCGGGAATCATTGGGGCCCTGCTGTGACGCTGCTCGAAACGACAGCGGCCTCACCCTACTATTTCAATTTCCACCGAGGCGACCTCGGCAACTTCTTGGTGATCGGCCCCTCGGGAGCCGGCAAGACTGTGGTGCTCAACTTCCTGATCGCCCAATGCGAACGTTTCGAGCCCAAAGTCGTTTTTTTTGACAAGGATCGCGGTGCGGAGATATTCCTTCGGGCGATAGGTGGCCGCTACGACGTTATACGGCCAGGTGCGCGAACAGGGTTCAATCCGCTCCAACTCCCGGACACACCCGGTAACCGTCGCTTCTTGCAGCAATGGGCGGCGAAGTTGGTGACCTCGAACGGAGAAATCCTCTCCGCCGAGGACTCAGCGACAATATCGGCGGCCATAAGCGCAAACTACGATCAGACTTCAAACTTCCGACGTCTGCGGTACTTCCGGGAACTTTTTCTAGGGGGGCGCAGACCGACGCCGGGCGATCTCGCCTCGCGACTCAACCCGTGGATCGGTGACGGCGATCGCGCCTGGCTGTTCGACAACGAGAACGATCATCTGGATCTAGTTGCGCGCATCGTCGGGTTCGATATGACGCATCTATTGGACGACCCCGTACTGCGCACGCCGACGATGATGTATCTTTTTCACCGTGTCGAAGAGCGGCTTAACGGTCAGCCCTCGATTATCGTAATCGACGAAGGATGGAAGGCGCTGGACGATGAGGTATTCGTAGCGCGGATTCGCGACTGGGAAAAAACTATCCGAAAGCGCAACGGCATAGTTGGGTTCGTGACGCAATCGACGGGGGACGCCCTCGAGTCCCGTATCGCCAATGCCGTAATCGAGCAGTCCGCAACGCAGGTTTTTCTGCCCAACCCCAAGGCCCAGGAAGCGGAGTACTGCAAGGGGTTCGGCTTGTCCCGACACGAGTTCGATTTGATCCGCACTCTGCCCGATACCTCACGGTGCTTCCTGGTGAAACACGGAGCCGAAAGCGTGGTTGCCCGACTGAACCTGAATGGACAGAGAGATCTCCTGACAGTGCTTTCAGGTCGAGAGCGGACGGTGCGCATGCTCGATGATATCCGGGCGGAAGTCGGCGATGATCCACAGGCGTGGATGCCGCAGCTTGTAGCGAGGGGGGCATAGTGGCTCTCTGTCCCGCTCCCGCAGAAGAGGGCATGGTCGGCGGCGTCCTCGAGACGGTCGATTGCCATATCCGCCTGCTGGTGCATGACACCTACCGCGAACTTGTAGGGCCGAACACCTTGTTTGCGACGGCCTTCACGGGCTTGCTGACGATCTACATCGCTCTTCTTGGATATCAGCTTCTCTTCGGGCGAGGCGGACTTCGCGTGACGGAGTTGCCGATCGTTGCTCTAAAGTTGGGCCTGATCCTGGCTTTTCTAACGTCCTGGGCAGCCTACCAGACGCTCATCTTCAATCTCCTGTTCGATGGACCGGCCGAGATCATGAAGGTCCTAGTCGGCCCTCTTTCTGCGCGTGGCGCCAGCTTTGACGGCGACGTCATGGGCGGAGTGCAAAGAGCGTTCGAGGACATGAGCGGCGCCGCAAGTATTTATGGGGGGATGGCGAGCCCGACGGCGAACCTCCTTCAAGGGGGACCCATGCTCGGTTCGGGGTTGTTGTGGCTGACCGCGATAACGTTGCTCCTGCTGACGCTAGGCTTGGTTATCGCCGCCAAGATCGTGCTCGCATTCTTGCTCGCGATTGGGCCGATTTTCATTGGTATGCTGCTGTTTGACCAGACGCGCGGGCTTTTCGAAGGCTGGATGCGCGCCGCCTTCTCAGCAGCAATGGCGCCGCTGGCCGTTCACGTATTCGGCGCGGTGATGCTGATGATCCTGCAGCCATTCCTGGAAATACTTGTCGGCAACGCCGCCAATCTGAAATTTGATATGGGACCTGTGATCACCATTACTATTGTCGTGATCGTGTTCCTGATGGTGATGGTTTTCGGATTAGGCGCGGTAGCCGCGATTGGGCGCGGTTTTGCGTTCTCAAGGGGAGGCGACAATCAACCTGCGCTGCGTAGGTTGCCCGCGCCGGATCGTCCGCTTAGCGAGGGCCCGGGAGAACGTGCCGAACAGATTGTCGCGAGAATTGCGAGAACCGACAGGCATCACGCCGCCGAGAGCGGCGGGGTCTACTCAAATCGCGAGGTGGTAAGCCGCCGTACCGGCGAAATCGCAGACGCGGTGGCCTCAGCGCCACAGCTCGCGAGCGACAGGCTCGGCCAATCGTATGACCGCGCCCCCCGGGTGGCTGACCGCCGGGGAGATGGCTGATATGGCTAGGTCCAGGTTCGATGACGAAATCTTTGTTGGCGCGCGGCTTGGCGGTTGCGGGCCTATCTTGGAACGGGATGCCATGCGGTCGGGCGGTCGTATCATTTTGGCGTCGTTGTTGCGCACCGCCGCCCTTGGTTTGTTCGCCCTGGCGGCCAGCCATGCGGCCTCCGCTCAGATCGCGTCTGTTCCCGGACCCGGTCCGGGCGATCCGCGCATCAAGGAGTTCCTGTACGACCCTGACGCGATCGTGGAGATACGCGGTCAACTTGGCTACGAATTGATGATTGAGTTTGGCCAGGAGGAGCGGATCGAAAATGTTTCGATCGGTGACTCACTTTCCTGGCAGGTGACACCTAACCGCAAAGCCACCCTGCTGTTCCTAAAGCCTACGTCGAAGAGCAATCCGACCAGCATGACGGTCGTGACCAACGAGCGCATTTATTCGTTCATGCTCAATATCGTCGAGGACGCCGATCCCACTGATCCGGAAACGATGCTTCGCTTGCGTTTCCTCTATACTGAACCCCCGGCCCCCATTGTGGTGGCGCCGGCCCCTCCACCACCGCCACCGCCTCCACCGCCTCCGCCACGTCCGGAGGACTTCAACTTCGACTATGCGCAGTCTGGTACGAAGGCGCTCTATCCGGTTAGGGTGTTCGACGACGGCGTGGTCACTTATTTTCAGTTCGACAGCAGAAGCGCTGCACCCGCCATCTTTGTGATTGGTTTGGACGGCAAAGAAGAAATGGCAAACACGCGGATAGACGGTGACTACACGGTCGCGGACCTGATCGCTGAGAAGTTTGTCTTGCGGTACGGAAAGGCTCAGGCCGAGCTAAAGAACCGCGCGTGGAGCAAGCGCCCCAAGCCGCAACCCGCACCGCTTCCGCAACCAAGTCAGGGCGGCTGACATGATCGAGCCGTCGCCACCGCCTCGCACCGGCCTTGATCCGACCTTCGACATTGACGCGCTGCCGCGTGTTGCCGGCAGCAACTCTCTTTGGCCGATCATGTTTGGCGTCGTCGGCGCCCTGGCGCTCGGCGCGGTGGTTTTCATGCAGCTCGAATCTAGCCGCACGACCCTCGAGACCGCTGAATTGGCGCGCCAACAAGCCGCCGACGTTGCCGCCGCTCAGCAGCTTGCAGCCGCTGCCGCGCCGCCGGCGCCGCCCCCACTCATTCCTCCGGGTCCCCCATTGCCCGCGTCGCCACCGCCTGAACTCATACCGCTTGTCGAGGAACAGACCGCGCCGCCTCCCCAAGTCGTTCCCGGACCAACGCAGGTCGAGGTCGACCGGCTTCGCGCCCCCGCTCTCGTGGTCGATCTAGGATCGTACGAGCCATCATCGGCGGGCGCTCAGCAACCCACGGGTGCAAGCCCGCTCGACCCGGATGCCATTTCAGCGGCTATGTCTTCCGCCGCAAGTCAGAGTCTCAACGCAGATGAGCGGTTTGCTCAGCGGTTTGGCGTGGGCGATGCATCCAAGCCAACGAAGGCAAGCAGGCTCGGAGATCTCTCAACAACGATTATTGAGGGAACAGTCATCGCCGCTGTACTCGAGACAGCACTAAACTCAGACCTGCCCGGATATGTGCGCGCGGTGGTAACGCGCGAGGTACGGGGCTTCGATGGCAGCAAGGTGCTGGTTCCCCGCGGCTCGCGACTCATCGGCCAGTACAAATCCGGCGTAGCCCTTGGCCAGAGCCGGACCTTTGTGATCTGGACGCGCATGATCCGACCCGATGGAGTTACAATCGAACTATCTGCTCCGGCGACCGACGGTCTCGGGCGCGGCGGACTTGATGGCGATGTCGATACCCATTTCTTTGAGCGCTTTGGGGGGGCCGTCCTCCTGTCGCTTCTCAACCTAGGCGTAGGCGCGGCAGTCGATGCGGGTGATACGAATATCGTGATTGCATCGACCCGCGCCGGGGTCGATGCAGGTGCGAGTGCGGTCACAAGCGGCGTCAACATAGCTCCGACCGTGACGGTGCCGCAGGGCGCGCCGGTGCGCGTGTTTGTGAGCCAGGACCTCGACTTCTCGACGGTCGGACCCGTCCCGGCGTTGAGCCCGCCCACTTGATCGGCGAGGGGGTCTATCTCCGCACCTATCTTGCGCCGTTAGCGCCTTGGCTGGACCGCGCTGACGTAACCGATATCCTGGTCAATCAACCCGGAGAAGTCTGGATCGATGGTGCCTCTGGGTTCGAGCGGATTGAATCCCCCGACGTCAACGACGTCATGCTCCAGCGTCTCGCCCAGCAGATCGCTGCGCACTCCAGCCAGGGCCTAAGCCGGGAGCATCCTTTGCTGGCCGCAACGCTTCCCGATGGCGCCCGCGTCCAGGTCGTAGCGCCGCCCGCGACACGCAAGCATTTCGCGCTGGCGATAAGGAAGCATGTGCTGCCGGATTTGCGGCTTGTTGACTATGAGAAAGCAGGCGCCTTCGCGCAGGTGAGCCGCGTTGCTGGCAGCGAGCGCGCTGCGGTGGACTCCGAACTCAACAAGCTCCTTGAAGCTGGAAACCTGCTCTGGTTTTTTTCACGAGCGGTAAAAGCGGGGCGCAACATCGTTATTTCCGGCGGTACGGGCACAGGGAAAACGACATTCCTGAACGCGCTGCTGAAGGAAATACCGGAGGATAGCCGCCTGATCGTGATCGAGGACACGCCCGAAGTGGTGCTCGCGCACCCCAATGCGCTGGGACTGGTGGCGGTCGGCAGCGAACTTGGCGAGGCGCGGGTTGGAATCGACGAACTGTTGCGGGCGAGCCTTCGCATGCGGCCTGATCGGTTGATGGTCGGTGAGATACGAGGGCCAGAGGCGTTCGCATTTTTGCGCGCCGTCAATACCGGCCATCCTGGTTCATTGACAACGGTGCATGCCGACAGCCCACAAGGCGCACTTGAGCAGATAGCCTTCATGACGCTTCAGGCAGGACTGACGCTGACGCGGTCGGACGTCATCGAGTACGCGAAATCTGTCATCGACGTGATCGTCCAGCTATCGCGAATCCAAGGCAGACGAGTCGTCAGTTCGGTGACGTTTCACAAGCGGTAAGCTGCCATCACGCAGTGATCTAGCAAACACGGATTGGGGGACACACGGGGCCCGGCCGGCCTCAGGCCCCAGCGGCCGCCATGAAGCCGACATTGCGATTGAAGTTTCGCAAGTTGGGGAAGATCGAATCCAGCTGGCCTTCTGTAAGGCCAAACCACCGTCCGATCGTGCCTGCATATTGGTCGACAGACATCGACGGAACAAGAACGTTTCCCGACATGTCTGGGTTGGTAAAGCCCGTCTGGTCGACGCCCAAGGTCGGGAATTGGCCGTACATGTTTCCACCATTGACCGCCCCGCCCATGACGAACTGGTGTGAGCCCCATGCGTGGTCGGTGCCATCGCCATTGGTGGTGAAGGTGCGCGAGAAATCCGATGCTGTGAATGCAGTCACCTGCGGACGCATGTCGACGCCATTGAGGTTGGCCATCGCCCCGTCGAAGTAGGCCAATGCGTGGGCCAGGCGCGCAAGAAGCGGCGACTGGGACCCATTCTGGGTGTCATGGTTGTCGAAGCCGCCCATTGAGACGAAAAAGACCTGTCGCCGCATACCCAACACCGCGTTCGCAGCGATGGTCTTGGCGACGCTCTGCAGCTGGACGGCCAGCACATTCGTTTCGTTGAGCCGGGTGATCGGATTGAGCAGCTGTGATGGCGCCGGGACTGATGCGCCGGGAGTGCCGGCGGCGAATTGGGCGTTGAGCAGATCGGCCGCGCCCATCGAGCGGACCACCTTCGCGCCATGGTCCTGCATGAAGTAGCTGGTCCCGGTGACGTCGCCGATGATTTCGCGCACGCGCGCACCTGCATTGCTGGCCCCGAAAACGGTCGTTGTGGGCGCTGCTGCTGATGTGATGCGGATAGCCGGCGTCGTCTGACTCGTAGATATCTGGTATTGCACGACGTTCTGGCCCGCCAGCAGCACGGCATTGCCCGCAGTCGAGATCGCCGTGAAGACCGAATTGGCGCCATTGGTCGATAGAAACTGGTCGGCCATCAGTCCGCCCCAGCCGCGGCGGGCGCCCTCGGCGGCGCCGGCTTGCCACGTCGACTGCTGGTCGTTATGCGACATGAGGTTGGAGGGTAGCGGCACGCTTCGAGCGCGATACTGCGCTTTGGTTGTCGGTTGTATCAGCGGCCCGACATTGGCGACGATGGCCAGACGGCCCCCTGTCCACAGCGGGAGCAATGGGCTCAAATGCGGGTTCAGAGCGAAGGTGCGAACCGAAGCGTTGGTCCCTGCCGGAACAGGGTTGGGTGTTGCCGGAACAATGGGAAGGACGCCGCCCCACGCTTCCGGCCGCAGATACGCCGTAACATTGTTGGCCAGCGTACGTCCCGTAACAGCGTTTGTACCGCCCGGGGGCGTCGCTGCCGTGCCGACGGGCATGAGCGCGATGGGGTCGACCCCGCTATTGCGGGCGGAGAAGTACCGTCCCCAACTGTCCGTGTCGGTCGCGAGCACCGTGTTGTTGGAGTCATTGCCGCCGAACAGGAAAATGCACACCAGCGCCTTGTAGCTGGGTGCGGTCTGCGCCGCGGCCTGGCCCATCGTTGCAAGCTGGAAACCGAAGGTGGAGGCGGCGGCCCCGACGCAGCTAAGCGCGGTTGCTCGGCGGAGTATCTCGCGACGGGTGGCGGGCGACATTGGCTTGTCGGTCATGCTCGGCCTCCTCAGCGCTGAACCAGGTATTCGGGGGAAATCATCGAAAAGAAGACCGCCGTCTTGGCTCTGTTTAGCCGAGCCGTGTCTATCGCCGCCTGATTGCTTCCGGTGGCGGCAGGGATTGCAACCGCTGTGATCGCCGCGTTGAGACGCGTCTGCAGGGTGGGCGTCATCTGCCCGTAGAACAGCAACAAGTTCATCCGATCGACCAAGGCGGTGGGGTTATCAGCAATCGCGATTTCAGCCGTATAGGCTGAGCGCACATCGCGTCCTGACCCGCCTGTGGGAACCGATCCGATGCCAGAGTTGATCCAGTCCTGCATCTGATTGATGTAGGACGCGGTCGTGACCTCATCGACCACCTGAAACTCGGGCGCTAGCAACATGTTCTGACCCAGCTGGGTCGTAGCCGGTGGGGTAAACCCGGGGCGCCAGAAATTGAAAACCGAAGGTGAGGCGAGCGGCGACTGGTTGAGAGACGTGTTTGCGCTTGTCGAGGTGATCAGGAAGTTGCTGGTTTGCGATGTAGCGCCAAAGGATCGCGCCCAGTTTGTGACCCGGATAACGGGTTCACGCAGCTTGCCAAAACTCGTCGATGTCGCGACCGACATGTTCCGCGCCTCGGTGTCCGTCAGTATGGCGCGAACAACCGCCGCCAGATCGCCGCGCACGCCCGACCCGTTGTTGGCAAAGACGGCTGAGACGCGTCCGACATAGGCGGGGCTAGGGTTGGATGTAACCAACTGCTGGATCAAACGTTTGGCGATGAACGGGGCGGTATTGGCGTGATTGAATAGCCGGTCGAGCGCGATGCGCAGGTCGCCTGCGATATCGACGGTCGTGCTAGCCGGGATGGTGGCGCCCAGGAACGCCTTCGCCGACGTCGAGTGGTAGTTGGGGTAGAAAATCATCGGCCGCACCGAGCGGTCGGAGTGCGCGTTGCCGCCGGCAAATGTCGTGTTGTTAGGGGAGGTGCTATACCAGCTGAGGCCTGTGAAAACCTTTGCAAGCCCCGCAATGTCGGCGGGCGTATAGGCGGGGATCTGTTCGGTCCCATTGAGCCGGGCCGTGCCGTCGGCGTTGAGCTCGACCAGACCGATTGTCATGAGCTGCATGACCTCCCGTGCGTAGTTCTCGTCGGGCGTACGTGTGCCGGCCGCGTCCTCCTTCTGATTGCCCAGGTAGGTAAGGTAGCGGCCCATCATCGGATGGAGTGTTACCTCCTCCAGAAGCGTGCGGAAGTTGCCGAAGGCATTGCGCTGCAACATGTCATAATAGGACGAGGCCCCACGGGTATCGACCGCAGGATCAACCAGGGAAATGACAAAGATCTGAGACAGCGCGAATGTCACGCGCTGGCGCAATTGATCCGGCTCATTGATCGCCTGTCTCCACCACGTCTGGTAGAAATTGTTCGCGTTGACGGAGCCGTTGGCGGCGAGGGCGCTGTCAATAAAAGCCTCATGGCTGAGCGCCGGCCGGGGCAGGGCTATCTGGGCTGTGATCCAGCCATTGATACCCTGGCTTTGCACCTCACTGATGCCGGCTTCTGTGACGCCGAACGTCCCTTGCGTCAGCAGTCGCGCAGCTTCCGGCGCCGTTGGCGGCGGGGCGGAGGGACCTTGTCCGCCCCCTCCGCTGCCTGTGCCGGTTGAGGAGCCGCCTCCGCCGCACGCGGCGAGCAAACAAAAGAAAGCCGCAAATATCGAGTAACGCATGGGAGGATTCCCGTTAGGAAGGCCGCGATCTCGGTGGGTCAGTGCAGCGCTTGATAAAGTGGGTGCTGCCGCAAAAATTCGAAACCCAGAGTCCGAAACACAGCCAGGC
Organism: Hyphomonadaceae bacterium; assembly: GCA_022844345.1. GTDB lineage: Bacteria > Pseudomonadota > Alphaproteobacteria > Caulobacterales > Hyphomonadaceae > UBA7672. Next base: position 21,537 of record JALHLU010000005.1, on the reverse strand, counting down.
AAAGCAGACGATAGACGCAGACCATGCAGGCAGAGGCATAGGCACGATCGCCGGCCGAGAGGATGCCGGGGAAATGACTGTCAAAAGTCTATCGGTTCGCGACGAGTGCGCCAGTGAAATCTAAGCAAACGGGTCGTTTTCCGCTCGTTCACGCGCCCCTCTGGAGTGGGAACGTTCGGGCCTGACTCACAAGACAGTCGAGCGCGTGGCCAACGACGTCGGCGACCTGCCGGAACAGGGCGTTCGCGGCGTCTCTGATTCAGTTCAGCGCTTGTTTTGCATGCACGGCGCCGTTCGCGTACTAACCGATCGTCACCCGGTTCGATCCCGGCGCGACGCTCAGCGTTGCCCGGGTCGAAAGCTTCCCATTCGGCTCCGAGACCTTGTCGAGCACGCGGACGGATGTTTCCCACCCGTCCTTGCCGACATTGCAAAGCATGAAGCCGCGCTGCCGGTTGACGAATTTCAGGGCGGCGTTGGCGCTCAGTACGGCCTGATCGTTCGTAGTCTGGTCCTGCCCGTCGCCGCCTGACGAGATCGACGTGGAAGTGAACTCGACAGCGACCGGGTTCGAGCCAGATTTGCGGCTGTCGAGATGCACCTCGCCCGCATAGTTGACGTGCTCATCGCCGGTCAACACCACCACGTTGGCAACGCGCGCGTCGGCGATGTGCTGAAGCACGCGTCCGCGCGGCGCCCGGTAACCGGCCCAGCTATCGACATTGGCGCGGTACCCTTCACCGGGATCGCGGTCGAGGTCCATCATCACAACCTGTTGCGCCAGAACGTTCCAGCGCGCCTTGGAAGCGGACAGACCCTGCTTGAGCCAGGCCTCCTGCACATCGCCGAGGAAGTGAGGCGCAGAGTTGAGGTCGGCACACCCAGCGCTCTGGTCATTGCAGGGCTGGTTTGAGCGGTACTGCCGCGTGTCCAGCAGATTGAGGTCGATCAGGTCGCCGATGGGCGCGCGTCGGTAAAGCTGCAGGCTTGCGCCGTTGGGAAGCGAGGACCGCCGCAGAGGCATGTGCTCATAGTAGGCCTGGAACGCCGCCTGTTTGCGGAACCGGAACAGTTCGGGCGGGGTACCTTTCTCGTCCCATTCCGAAGCCCAGTTGTTGTCGGTCTCATGATCATCCCAGACCGGATACCAGGCGGCGGCGGCATGCGCGGCCTTGAGATCGGGATCGGACTTGTACTGCGCATAGCGGCGCCGGTAGTCATCAACGCTGAAGATCTCGCCGGGCAGGTGGCGGCGGTTCGCCAGAGCGGGCGGCGTGGTTGCGCTCGCGGGTGTGCCGCCGTTCTCGTAGATGTAATCGCCATAGCAGAACACGAAGTCAGGCTCTGCGGCTGCAAGGTGCCGGTAGGCGGTATAGAGGCCGGACTCGTAGTGCTGGCAGCCAACCACTGCGAACCTGGCCCGTGGGGTCGGGGCGCCCGCCAGCGGCGACGTTTTCGCGCGACCGACCGGGCTTTGGACGCCTCCGGCGCGGAAACGATACCAGTAGGGCCGTGCGGGGGAGAGCCCATCCACCTCGACGTGAACGCTGTGCGCCATCATTGGATTGGCGATGGCCTTGTCCGCACGAACGATGGTCCGGAAGCCTTCGTCCGAAGCGACTTCCCATTCCACTTCGACCGGCTGGCTCGGCAACCCGAAACCGATCTCGAAAGGTTTGGGCGCAAGGCGCGTCCAGATCACGAAGCCGTCTCCGGCGGCCTCTCCGGAAGCGACGCCAAGCTGGAAGGGGTCATCGCTGAAGGAGACTTGCGCGAGCGCTTCGCGGAAGAGTAGGGGAGCAGCGACGAACACGCCCGCCGCCACGCCGAAACGCCTTATCAGATGCCGCCTAGTGTGAAGCGCCCGGTCATAAGACCTCTGATTCATGACCTGTCTCCCCTAAGCTGTGGCAAGGCTAGCCACTGCCTTTGACACATCCGTGACGCCCGATCGCATCACATTGGCTACAACCGGCCCATATAAGCGGGAGAGCCGATTGTTGCTGCGCCTCCTGGTTCTGGACGTTGGTGCGCCCATGCCGAAGATGGAGACAACCGCTGTGCCGTAGACGCTCTAGGCCTCGGTTCTCCTCGACAAGCAATTCCCATCTCTCGTCTGCCCCGAACGTCAGCCTACCCGGGCTGGACGCGCTGGAAAGTCCAATCCGGTGGAATCGTCAGTGCAGCATCCTACGCTGCCCAGATCAGCCTCGCGGCCTGCCGCTCAATCAGCGATGTTGACGCCGAACAGAAGCGCGAGGCGATCGGCGCTGACCTGCTTGAGACTTATAGACTGTAGACCGGTAGTCGCAGATTCGGATCGCGAGCAAACTGCAGCAGCAAACGTACAAAGCGCAGCATTACAGCCCGCGGCGTTTGGGCATTCCAAATGTGAGCCTGGCGATAGGCTCCGTGACTTCTCAAGCCTGGGATGAACCATAGCAGTTTCAGCGGGCTGAGACCCATCGGTCCTGAGCGGTTAGTCGAGGAGTTCGCTCAAGCATAGTTGGCAGCCCTCGCGCCAATCACGCGGAATGATGCCAAGGCGCTGTTCGATCTTAGTGGTATCCAGGCGCGAATTCGCCGGACGTCTGGCAGCCGTTGGATACTCAGCTGTGGTGATACGTCTGATACGCGCAGTCTTGATGTTGAAGCGAGATGTATTTGCCAAGATCGTGTGCGCGAAGTCCGCCCAACTCGCGTCGCCCGCGCCGCTGTAGTGGAAAACCCCAAGCGCGTCACGGTCACCAGCTTGGGCGCGGACGGCCACATCTAGCACAGCGCCGGCAATGTCCTTCGCCCAGGTCGGCCGTCCCATCTGATCGGCAACAATTCGAAGCTCGTCATGCGATTCGGCGAGGCGCAGCATAGTGCGCAGGAAGTTTGCTCCGTGAGCAGCATAAACCCAAGATGTCCTGATGATGGCTGCGCTGGCGCCGCTGGCTATGACCACATCCTCGCCCTCCGATTTAGAGCGTCCATAGACAGTCTTGGGATTGCGCCGGTCGGTCTCGACGTAGGGGGCGGGCTTGTCGCCGTCGAACACGTAGTCGGTGGAGATGTGGACGTAGGGAATGCCCCGACTTTCGCACATACGGGAAATGGCTGCCGGCGAGTCACGATTGATGACAAACGCCGCTGACGGTTCCGTCTCGGCCCGGTCGACCATCGTATAGGCCGCCGCGTTGATGACGACGGCAGGCTCGTGAGAGGCGATAAGTTTGGCAGCCATATGCGGATCGCAGAGATCAACTCTATCACGACCCCAAGCCTCAAGAACGAAGCCCGGAGGGGGCGTGAGCTTCTGAAGCTCTGTCGCCACCTGGCCGGATCGGCCCACGATTAGCAGACGTCTGGACATGCCTCTCCATGCGCTTTTCAGCAAGGCCAGGGAACTCGGGCAGGCGGCCGCCGCTAGACGCACTAGGCCCTGGCTCGTCAAACAGGGAATTCAAGGATGGCCTATCACCGTCTTCAGGAAAAACAAAAAAGTCTCTCCACACGCTTTGCGGGGATCGAGTTGAAGAAAATGCTACTTGACCCGGCCGGACAGTGCGGAGCCTCTTAGGCGTGCGAGGCACAACAGTCGCCAGTGGGAGTCGCCATGAGCGAGCAACGCAACTCATCGTTTGCCTCGGGCCGGCGCAGCTGTCGTGGTTCAGCGCCCCCGCCTCCGTCTGTGATCCGCACTATCCTTGGATGGAGGCGCCGGACGCCACGTTCCAACCTAGTTATCAGATGGGCGACTCCACCTTGGCGGTTGGAAGAGGCGGCGGCCCTCAGCGGCTGACGCCAGGGCTGATGTTGGTCGATGACCTCTCGGGCCGATCGATGTTTGGCTCAGGCGATTCATGGACCCGCGCATCGCATTCGTTCGGTCCCATCTCTCTCGACGCCCGCACGCCCGAAGGTTCGGGCAGGAGCTCTTCGAGCTTCGGTGTCGGCGGCGTGGGTGCGGACTGGGGCGTAAGACTCGGCTATTCTGCGCTGCGCGATGACACCACCGCGCTTCGTGGACCAATGCAGAGCGGTTTCGGCGAGGAAAATGAAAAGCGGATGACCACGATGGGACTTGAGGCGCGCAAGGGCTTCGGGTCGTGGATGTTCTCCGGCGCTGCAGAAGTGGCCGAGGCCCTTCTTGAAGGTCTCACTGTCTCGGGTCTTTGGACCAGCAGCAGGACTCTCAGCGCGCAGCATCCGGTCGCCGGCGGTGCGTTGCGTTTCTCTGCGGCTCAACCCCGGCGAGCGGAAGGAGGTGCGCTGATATTCGATGCTCCCATCGAGCTTACCCCCTCCGGACGCATCGTCTACGAGTCCCGTATCGCTGGGCTGCCGCCGAGTGTCGAGAGATCGACTTCGAAGTTGCGCGGATTGCGTCGCTCGGGGATCTCACGACCCTGGAAGCGGCGATCGCCCTGGCGACTGAGCCAAACCACGTGACCGATGCGGAAGATAAGTCTGCCTTCTGATTGGGTCTGCGTCACGCCTGGTAGCAAATTGCTGATTCCTTTGTGCCGTTCTGAATAAAAGACGCGACGTTTGCGTGAAGCAGTAATATTTGAGAGAGTGAAGCATAATTAAACGGCAGGGGTAGCGCCATGGAAAGCCAACTTGAAGGCTCCGAGTGGATCGTCACCGGCGAGTTCCCGAAGGGGAACAAGTGGGTTGCTTCAGCCACCTCGTGGGACGATGCGTTAGATTGGGCATCTATCTTTCAGCGAGGTGAGTTCTTCCACGTTCGTATTGATCGAAGAGACGAGGAAGACGCAGTAACCTGACGATGACGATCTTCACGTCGGACGGGCTGGTCACCAACTGGTTGAACAACGGCGAACGCAGAATCTACGCTAGAATCGCGGCGCGGCCCTCACCGCCTCGGCGAACTCGGATTCCGTGAGATTGGAAATCAGTTCGGCAACCGCGCCAACCAGGCGCTTTCGCAACGGAGCTTCGTCGCGAATGTCGAAGGTGAGTTCCAACAGAAATAGTTCGACGTAGCGCCGCAGCACTTCCTCATCGAGCTTCAAGTCCATACGCATGAGCAAAGCGCGCAAGGTCTCACAGTCCGCTGCCTTGTACGTGCAAACGTCGTAGTCACTGTCGCCGAACGCAATCACTGGTTTGCCTGCAATGAGCGCCGTGAATCCGACACTTGAGTTCGCGGTCATGACGACGTCACAAACCGCGACGGCTTCGCGCACATCGCAGTTCACAATGTCGACGCCCGAAACGCCTCGAAGGCGGTCCAGCGTTTCCGTTACCTGCACATCCCTGCACATCGGATGCCGCTTCACGGTTAGCCGCCTTCCTGTTGCAGGAACGGTTTCGGCGGCGATGGTTAGCGCGTCGAGGAGCGGGACGCGATGCAGCGCGCTGACCGTGTCGCCCAGAAGCTGTAATGGAAAGAACACGCCACCTGGCCTCACTGCATCAGAACTGTCGGGCTGAGCGTACTTTGTCACCGGGGCGGCGCGCAGCGCATTAAGCCAGTCTTCAGCCAGTCCAGGACGCTCCAATGTGCCGTCGATAACCCCCGCGCTTTGTTTTGGCGAGAGCGTCAGCCAGCCTGAATAGCCCAGCTTGTTGAAATAGAAGCGATGAGGCGCATGAGAATCCTTCAAGTGCCAATGATTGGGCGATTCTCCGTGCGTGTGAAACGTCAGAGTAATTGTACGTCGAGGGTCTCGTACCAGCTCCTTGGACTGGCCGGCCGACACTATCCGGATCGGGACACCCAGAGCCGCGCACTCCAGAACGAGTATTGCCAATACCCGGCGATACTCGCTCACCATAGGGTTTGGGTGGAGAAGGTAGTAGGGCGACCTTATCGCAATCTCGATACCGAGCAACGCTGCAAACTCACGAATGAAAAGTGGAGTTGATAGTTCCGCGTGCGCGGCTCGCAGACGAGCGCCCAGCAGCGCTGGCGACTCCGTCGCCAAGGCAGTCAGCACCTGATCGTATTGCGATCGTTCCCACATCGCGCGATCTCAATCTGACAGAGCGCGCAGTGAACGGGTATCAACAAAACGCCCCAGCAGTTCGACATCTAGGAGGTCCTTCGCACGCCCAGAATGTCGCTTGCGGTCGCATACCAAGCTGAGTGACGCGAACTTGAGGCCCAGCATAGTGAAGTGGTTCTCCGGGGATTCAATTAGGTGGTCGTCACTAATCCATGGCCGATCGGCGGTGCGATGATACCCTTCCGTCACCACGTCTAAGTCTTTTTGGACATGAGTCACTTCCGCATCAAACAGCCGACGCCGCAAAGACGATCTCAGCGTGATATCGATGTCGGTGGCGTTCCTCAGGCCGACCGCCTCCAGCGGCCCACTTCCCACTACGCATACGTCGGCCAAGGTTAATCCCAAATCCAAGACCTTCTTCCGTGTGCTCTCGCACCAAGTGATGAACTGGTCGCGCGGTTTGGCACTTCGGCGCAGTCGGACGTGGGCGATGTTAACTGGATTGAGAAAAATCTCCGCAAGGTAGAGCGCTTCCCAGTAGCTGGACGACGCGTGACAAGACATAAATAGAGCGCGGTCCACACTGGGGTGCGCCATATCGCGGAGTCGTTCCTTGACTGCGCGAGCGGCTAAACTCGGCTCTACGTTGGGTGAAGTGGTGCGACCAACAACTATCCTGATGAACATGGGAGAATTGGTCAGTCTCTCGGCCTTCACGCCGATGTAGTTGATCATTCCGAAAAGGTCTTGCGTGTCGAGCGCGTAGCAGTCGAGCACCAAACTCTGAAAGGCTGCGGCTTCGCTCGTGCCGAACGCCAAATCGATCCCGCCGACAACCTCAAATTCGGGCAGCAACGCAGCCTGCATCGATTCCCAATGATGCAGCACCGGTCCCCAGAATATGAACACCGATGAATCAGATTTCAGTCGAACCCACGAATGCAACAATCTCCCGAGGTTAGCCTTGTTGGCGCCTTTGTCCTTGAACCAAGAAAAGTCCCACGAATATCCTGGCCGTTCGTGTCGCTCGATGCTGATAGGCAGCCCGAGGGCGGCAGCAGCGGCAACGCGGTGAGCGCCATCAAGAAGAAGCCCATCGGATCCAACAGGTACCGCATCAGCTTTGTCGAAGCCCCGCACTCGCATTGATTCCAGAAGGCTTCGGGCGCTCACTACATAATCATCCACAACAGTCTTCGCTGATTGCCTGCCATGAAAGTCCGCGGGCTCGCGGCCCCCGGTTCTCTGCGCAACGTGCCAGCGGTAGCGCAGTTCACTTGGCTGAACGTCCATTCCTGTCATCAGCGACCTGAAGAAGTCGTATTTGACGACACAATCCAACCGCGATGCGGAAATGAGGTGAATGGGGTCGATCTCTTCAAGCATGAAACTTCAGCCTAGGACAACATAGGATGGGTGTTTGGACGAAGTCCGCTCGCGACTAAGTTAGCGTTCGTGCCCGTCCTGCGCCAGCGCAGCCCGCCCAGTAGCAAAGAAACCCCGGCACAAACTGCGCCGAGGTTGAGATAGGTGAGACCCCAGAGGCGTTTATGCATCTGATGAACATCTAAACTTGGCCCTCGCAGGCTAGGGCTGCTTGATCGCAATCATGTCAAGTGTGGCTTCAAAGAAGCTTGTTGGCAGGGCTGGCTGGAAGGCACTCAGCAGGGCCCGATAGGCCGCGTCGGCAGCGGTTTCTCGGGCATGGCGGTAGCCGGGATGCTGAGCTGTAAGGTGATCGCTCAGACTTTCGCCAAACGTAATTCTGTCCAGCCCGATTGCTAGATCCAACTCGTGAAAGCTTGCGCCTCTGCCCCACCGGGCCAGACTCTGATCTGTCGGTAAAGAGGTGATGTTGTCCGCGAATTCTCTACGGGGCGAACGACTTGCATACTTCAAGGCGAGTTCATCGGGGAGCCAGTGGAAAAATGGCAGGATCGATGTGTGGTCGTCGCGATGCCAAAGTCGATTTGGCGTCTCGTAGATACACAGCACGCCGCCCGGCTGTAGATTCGCCCATGCTTCCGATAGCGCCTGCAAACGCTCCGAATACGTCATATGCTCAAGCACAGCAGAAAACAGGATCAGGTCGTAGGGCCTACTGTAAAGCCCGGCAAGTTCGGTGGCGTTGAGGCAGTGTAGCGCGGCGTTGTGGAGTTCATGCTGGGCGACACGCCAGCGCGCGACCTCAAGGTGACCCTCCAAGATATCTACACCATCGACCGATGCGCCAGTAGCGGCAAGAACGGTGACGGACGCGCCCGTGCCCGCTCCTATCTCGAGCACGCGCGTGCCCGGCCCGATATCAGTGTATCGTTTAAGCCAAGGGAGGACGTTATTTTGAAATTCGGTGACGCGATGGTCCGTGAGCTCGTGAAGCGCCGCATCAACCGCCGCATCGCTCACTGACGACGAAAAAATGCCTCCTGAGAAGCGCTTAAGCTTCAACTTGCTGATTTACGTCAAGGTCAAGGCCGATCGGCATTTATGTCCCTTCGTTGGGTTGCGCAGTTAGGTGGATAGAGGCGAGGAGCCGAGTGGTCACAACGGTTGGCGGCGCGCCTGAAATCATTGAGCCTTATGATGCATCGCTCGACACCTGATTGCGCCGCTTATGGCTCGCCTTGTCAGGGACACGGGCAATACTCCTTGCCGCCAACCGTCTCACCCGGAGAATTGTCAGCTACGTACGCATTAGCGGCCCCGATCACCGAGAAGGCGGACCAAGAGACCGCTCGCGTCCCGAGATCGAGCGCGGCACGGCGGTATTCGGCGGCGAGACTGGCAATCGGGCGCGGAGCAACCTTTACGTCGAACGACGCGCTAGTAATTTGCGGCTTAGAGTCCCTGATAGTCGGTCCTGGAGGCCGTGCGTGGCATTCAACATCCTCGATTGATGGCACAAGTCGGCCCCGGCGGGCAAGCCCGCACCCACGCGCGGAACATGCGCCCGGAGGTTGACAAAGGTTGACATCCGAACGATCCGGCGCTGACGTAAATTCGAGAAAAATTGGGGGTCGCAGGCGCCCTCTGTTATCTCTTCCCGAGTATGTACTCGCGATTATTGCGAGATCTGTTGCATGGCCTCCTCGACCAGAAAACGCGCCCCCGCTTCCCGCCGCAAGCCCAAGCAGGCGGCGCCACCTGTCCGCAAGACAGCCGCCGAAGCCGTGGCCGCCGCGCTCAAGGCCAAACGGGTGACGGTCGCCAAGGCCGCCGACAGGAAGACCGCGCCCCGCGAGGCCGCTCCAAAAAAGGCCCCGCCCCGGAAGTCCGCGAAGAAATTCGCCCCTCCGGCGGCAAAGGCGTCTGTCCCCAAGATCGTTCCGCTCAAGCCCAAGGCAGCCCAGCCGGCGCCGCCCGCTGCCCGCCGTCCGCTGCCGCCACCAGCGCCCGACATGCATCGCATCGGGCTCAGCCTGCCGCCCCGCTATGTCTCGCGCACGCGGCCAGAGTATCACCACGAAGCCTCGGTCGCGCAGAGCGGCGTCACTTGGCAGCCCGAGGTCTATGAACTGGCGGGATTTTTCGCAAAGGCGCGATCACTGAAGACGGTGGTCGACATCGGCTGCGGCAGCGGGCTGAAGCTGGAAGCCATCGACGTGCCGCGCCGGGTGGGCGTCGATTTCGGGCCCAACCTGGAATGGTGCCGGGAACATCACTCATGGGGCGAGTGGATCGAGGCGGACTTTGAGACGCAAGACCTCCGACAGATCGAGCCGCTGCTAGGCCCCGATACGGTGGTGATCTGCGCCGACGTGGTGGAGCACTTGATCGACCCCGATCCGCTGATCCAGCTATGGCGAAAAGCCTACAACTCAGGCTCTCTCGTGATCACAAGCACGCCGGACCGGGTTCGCGTACGCGGCGCCGATCATCTCGGGCCGCCGGGTAACCCCGCTCACGTCCGCGAATGGCAGCTGGACGAGTATATCAGTCTGCTAAAGTCTCGCCTGCTGCCAGTAACGGCAGCCGGCTGGACCATCGACAATGACCGCGACCGCCAGTTGATGACAATCGTGACGGTCCACGACGGCGCGGAAGTCCTTATTTCCAGCCCCCTGCTCTCAGTTGCGGGAGGGCCTGTACGCTTCGATGCCTTGAGACCGGTCATTGATGGCTTGCGCGTTACATATGCGGGCCCAATGCGGCTGTATGATCTTCCTGGTCTGGATTTCGACAGGAAACCGACTATTAATGGTCCTCGTAAGGGCAAAACGGGGGGCCTCGAAATGTCGGCTGACGGCACGCGGCATAGCATGCACGCGACGCGCGGCTCTGCGACTATCAATCCGCTTGTGGACCGCTTCGTCATGCTGGTAGCGGATTCTGAAGCCAATCGGGCCCGTAGTCTCGCTGCCGAGCGGGAAGTGGAAGCCGTGCGTGCACAACTGAATGAAGCCCGCGCACAGTTGAGTGAAGCCAACCGCCAGCAGCAGGAAAATGCTGAGGCCGCCCGGCGGCTGACCGACGAACTGCAGGCACAGGTCAGTATACTAACCAAACGCATTGAGTCAGAAATCGCATTTGATGAGAATCGTGCGCTCACAACTCGTGTGGAACAGGAACTCGTTCAGCTGCGGACGCTTATCCAGCAAAGCGACGAGCAGGGACCCCCGCGCAAGGCGCTAGAAACGGAAGCCGCCCAGCTGGCGGCTCGCCTGGCGCAGGAGGCGGAAGCTCGCGCCGCCGCCGAAGTCGAGCGCGGCGTTCTCGCCGAAAAGGTCGAAGCCCAGGCCCAGATGATGGACGCGCAGCGCTCGATGATCGAGCTCCTCCGGACGGAGCAAACCGTCCTGCAGGCCGAATCCCTTCGGCTTTCGCGCGAACTTTCTGAACTCGCCTCGCAGATGGGCGTCTCCCGCAGCGAGATGACCGCCCTCCGCGGCGAAAAGGACGAACTTGGCGCCCAGCTGGCCCGTGAAGCCGAAGCTCACCGCGCAGCCGAAGCCGAACGCGACGAACTCGCCGAAAAGGTCGAAGCCCAGGCCCAGATGATGGACGCGCAGCGCTCGATGATCGAGCTCCTCCAGACGGAGCAAACCGTCCTGCAGGCCGAATCCCTTCGGCTTTCGCGCGAACTGTCTGAACTCGCCTCGCAGATGGGCGTCTCCCGCAGCGAGATGACCGCCCTCCGCGGCGAAAAGGACGAACTTGGCGCCCAGCTGGCCCGTGAAGCCGAAGCCCGCCGCGCAGCCGAAGCCGAACGCGACGAACTCGCCGACAAGGCCACCGCGCAGGTCGTCACCGCGCAGGCGCAAAGCGCAATGATCGAGCTGCTGAAGACCGAGACGTCTAACTTCCAGGCGGAGACGCATCGGCTCTCGCGCGAAATGGCAGACCAGGCCCGCCAGACGGAAGTCGTCCGTCATGAGAAACTGGAACTTGGCGCCCAGCTGGCCCGTGAAGCCGAAGCCCGCCGCGCAGCCGAAGCCGAACGCGACGAACTCGCCGACAAGGCCACCGCGCAGGTCGTCACCGCGCAGGCGCAAAGCGCAAT
>JALHLU010000005.1:0-10061 GCA_022844345.1 Hyphomonadaceae bacterium | reverse complement strand
GAACTTGGCGCCCAGCTGGCCCGTGAAGCCGAAGCCCGCCGCGCAGCCGAAGCCGAACGCGACGAACTCGCCGACAAGGCCACCGCGCAGGTCGTCACCGCGCAGGCGCAAAGCGCAATGATCGAGCTGCTGAAGACCGAGACGTCTAACTTCCAGGCGGAGACGCATCGGCTCTCGCGCGAAATGGCAGACCAGGCCCGCCAGACGGAAGTCGTCCGTCATGAGAAACTGGAACTTGGCGCCCAGCTGGCCCGTGAAGCCGAAGCCCGCCGCGCAGCCGAAGCCGAACGCGACCAATTGGTGGGCGAGATCGGCGCGCAAGCCGCTACTGTCGACGCTCAACGCGCGACTATAACGTTACTGCAGGCGGAGATGTCGTCTTTCCAGGCCGAAGCTCGCCGCCTCGCCCATGAGCTTGCCGACCAGTCCCTGGAGGCCGACGCGCTGCGCAACGATAAGCAGGCGCTGACAAGTGAATTGTCCGACGAGACGCACGCACGCAAGACGGCCGAGGCCGAGCGCAGCAAACTGGCAGCCAAGGTTGAGGTGCAGGCAAAAGCCCTCGACACCCAATGTTCGATGAACCAGCAGCTTCAGTCTGAAATGACGCGGATCGAGGCTGAGGCACAACGCCTGTCGCGTGACCTTGCGATTTACGTGCAACAGGCCGAAGCGCTTCGCAGCGATGGGATTGAGCAGGAAGCGGTTCTCAACGAGCTTCGCCAGCAGCTTCAGAGTATCGAAGCAATACGGGAAGTGCAGGCGCTGGCCGTTCACGAACTGAGGATGTTGGCAAAGCGGGCCGAAATCAGGCTGGCGGTGAAGATCGCCGAGAATCTGCAGCTTCGCGATGGCGTCTGGCGCCAACAGAACGCGACGAACGCGGCGACGGGCGAAGTAAGCGCGCTTCGCGAGCGTTGCGAGCAGCTGGAATTGGAACTCGCCGCTACCCGCGACCGCCTCTCATCGGAAGTGAACGCCACGCGCGAGCGGCTCAAGACCGAGCTCGCCGCGGCGCGCGAGCACGCCGAGCGCGAGCGTCAGACACTTGAGCGCGACCTGGAATCACGGATGCGCGCCCATGCGTTAGCATGCGAAAATGTTGGGGTGGACATTGAGGCTCTTAAGGGCGAGCTGGCCGACACGCAACTCACCGCGAAGCGGCTGAAGTTGCGGATGGCGGCGACGAGCTTGGAAAACTTCAACCTGCGTGACAGCGTCTGGCGCCTGCAGCAGAGCCAGGCGCATAAGGGCGCATCCGGTCACTATGTGCATCAGCTCGGACCGGGCGGGCAGTTGAACGATCCAGCGTTGGCAGGCCGCATGCACGTGCCTGCGCCCATCGGCAAGGCTTACTATGCGATCCGCAGGCTTGCGCCGGGCCCGCTCATTCACGTAGTCACGCGTAAGAAGACCAAGCCGAAGTGATTTCGCGCACAAGCGTTGAGTAGTGTCGAGCAGCAATCATGTCTCAACCGCCCCTTCTCCCTCATCTTCAACGGCTGACGCACGTGTATCAGCCGGAGCACCGCATTATCGCGGAAGGGTTCGAGCGTCCTGAGGGCGCAAACATCGGCCGGAATGGCGAGCATCTCACCATCATGTTCCTGTCGATGAATCGTAGCGGCCTCAGTGAGAGGCTGTGCCGGTCCATCGTCGAGTACATCCCGAACTTTAAGGGCGAGATCCTGGCGATCGATAACGCCTCGACTGACGAGGAGTTCGCGGCGATCTCGCGCATGCTCGAGGAACTTCCTCTCCGCACGCGCATCGTGCGCATGGACAAGAATTACGGCGTCGCCGGCGGGCGCAATCGCGGCATGCCCCACGTCAAGACCGATTGGGTCATGAGCATCGACAACGACATCTACTTCGTCAGCAATCCGCTGCCGCAGTGGCAAGACGAGATTGCGTCGCTGGGCTGCCGGTTCTTCTCGCTCGCGCTCTACGACCCCGGCCTATCGACCGTCTTCCTGCGCGGCGGGCACCTCTATGTCAGCACCAGTGACCAGGACGTCTATCTCGGAGGCGGCTCGTGCTGCCCTGCCGACGACGCAAGGCCTGTCATTGGCGATCCGTTCCTTGGTAGCTGCATGATGGGCGGGGCCAGTATCTACCACGCCGCCACCTTCCGGCGGATGGGCATGTATGACGACGCCATGTTCATTGGCTTCGAGGACTATGAGTTCTCGCTCCGGCTGTTCCGCGAAGGCTACAAGGTTGGCTGTTCGTCCGTGGCGGCTCTTGTTCACGACCATCCCAAGCCGGAAACGAAAGTGGACACGGACTACGAGAAGATCCGCTTCCAGCGCAACTTTCTCGCCGAGTCGGCTGAACACTTTGAACGCAAGCACGGCCTCAAGGTCTGGCACAAGGGCGTCGAGTCCTGGCTTACGGAGCGCCAGCGCGAGCTTGGCATCCACGACGGACACGAAGCCGCGACCGTGGAAACAGAAGCAGACGCGGCATCCGGCGTTGCGATCACACAGAAGCCGCGCTTGCTGTTGGTCATCGACCAGACCGGGTGGGCTTTCAGCAACATCGCCGACCAGATTTCGCGCAACTTGTCGGGCAAGTATGAAGTAGAGATCACTGCCTCGCACGAGCTGGACCATTTCGGGCAGGTCATGCTGCTGGGCAAGCAGGCGGACCTCGTCCACTTCTTCTGGCGCCCCCAGCTCATGCACCTCTTCGATCCGTCGCTGGCTGGCTACGCCAATGCGATCGGCATGGCCAACGATCACGACCTTCGATGGGGCATGCTGCAGAAGAAGATCACCACGGCGATCTACGATCACTTGTTCCTCGATGACGAGAGCGTGTCGCGCTATCGCACCGTCCTCGGGAAGCTCGTGGACGGCTACTACACGTCGTCGAACAAGCTCGACCAGATCTACCGCAAGACCTACCCAGACGCGCTGCCGCTGGGTCTGATCCCGGACGGCGTGGACCTCTCGATGTTCCGTCCGCACACGGACAGGAGGAGCGGGCAGGGCGAACCGCTTCGCGTGGGCTGGGTCGGCAACTCGAAATGGGCGGCCGACATCGAGGACTTCAAGGGCCTACACACCATCATCCGCCCCGCGCTGGATGAGTTGCGCGCTGAGGGGCTGGGCCTGGATGAAGTCTTCGCGGATCGCCACGTGCGCCTCATACCGCACGCGCTGATGCCGGACTACTATGGCAAGATCGACCTGCTGCTCTGCGCTTCCAAGATCGAGGGCACACCCAATCCTGTGCTTGAGGCCATGGCCTGCGGCGTGCCGGTCATCACAACCGACGTGGGCATTGTGCCGGAAGCGTTGGGACCAAAGCAGAAGCGCTTCATACTGCCCTCACGCGACAAGGACGCGCTGAAGGATGCTATCCGCGACATATACTTCAATCGCGAATTGCTGCAGGAGCTCCGGCAGGAGAACGTCGTCTCCATCATCCCGTGGGATTGGAGCCGCCGCGTGAAGGCGTTCGAGATGTTTTTCGATTCTGTCCTGGCCAAGCCTGCCCGCACACGCTCGGCCCACAGCAGCGACTGGCAATTCAGCTAGCTAACCCCTGCTGGGGCGGCAACTATTTGGCGCTGGCGATCTTTTCCCACGCCAGCGCGTGGCCGACGATCGTGTCCAGCGATTCGAACCGCGGCTTCCAGCCCATCTTCGACCGCAGTTGGGTCGCGTCGGCCACAACAGCCGGCAAGTCGCCGGGCCGGCGCGGAGACATCTTCACCGGAAAGTTCGACCCTGAGATCCGCTTCACAGCATCGACGACTTCAAGAACCGAGAAGCCGCGACCATAGCCGCAGTTCAACAGCATAGTACCCGGGTTCACGCCCAGGGCATCAAGCGCGAGCACGTGCGCGTTGACGAGGTCGGAGACGTGGATGTAATCGCGCACGCCGGTCCCGTCCGGTGTCGGGAAGTCGCTGCCATAGACTTCCACGCTATCACGCATTCCCAGCGCAGCCTGCACGCAGACCTTGATGAGGTGTGTAGCGCGTGGAGTTGACTGACCGGCCCTTTGCTGCGGATCCGCCCCCGCCACGTTGAAGTAACGCAGCACCGCTACCGAAAGGCCGTGCGCCACCGCAGCATCCCTTAGAATCTGTTCACTCATCAACTTGGACCAGCCGTACGGGGATTCAGGTGATGTTGGCGCCTTTTCGTCCACCTGAGACGATGTCGTCGTTCCATAAACCGCCGCCGTGGAAGAAAACACAAAGCGCGGCACCCCTGCCTTGACCGTTTCGTTGATCAGCGCATGGGTCTGCAGGGTGTTGTTCGCATAGTAGCCCAACGGGTCTGAGACGCTTTCAGGCACCACGGTGGATGCCGCGAAATGAGCCACGGCATCGATCTTATGCTCCCGCAGTACTCGACCGACGAGCGACCGATCGCCAACGTCGCCATGCACAAACACGGCCCCGGCTGGTACTGCGGAACGGAACCCCGTCACAAGGGAATCGAGCACCACGACATCTTGGCCCCGGTCCAGCAGTTCCAGCGCCATATGCGAGCCGATATAACCCGCAGCCCCTGTGATCAGCGTCGCCATCGCGCCCCCCGATAACCCGCAACCGCTTTGTTCGAGTTCTGAGCGGTGATGACCCAAACGCAGGCGCCATTCAAGGTCCCATCCCACTCAATTATTGCGATGCGAGAGTAAAGGAGCCCAGCTCAATGTGCACGCATGGATCGATCGCAAACTCCACGGCTTCTAGGCTTCCAGTTGACGTCGTCAGTTGGAAAACACCGCGCCGTGGCGGCAGCCAAGGGAGTCTTACGGAACACTTAAGCAACGCCGCAATTGCGTTTCATCGCAGGTTGACGTGACCGCACCAACGGCTTTTTGACGCGGCTCTCTAGCCGATCAGGTCTGTAGCGCCGGCTGCCAAGCCAGTGCAGCCGATAGCGAGCCTCCGGCCAAGTACTCACCCACTGAACTGCTGACGCGTCGGGCTATTCCACCGGGCGGCCTTCAAGGCACACGGCCTAGTTGCACCAGTTATGACGATGGGGGCGGGATTGTCGGCGGAGATGGAAGCTGATCGAACAGTCGGTACCTGTATGGTAGGACTGGAGCAAAAACGGGGTTTGGGCGTGGCAGCGCTGATTTGTCTGGAACTAGCGATGCGGTACGAGAGATGTCGCGCGTGGTCTTTGTCTGGAAACAAAGAGTTGCTTTGATGTTCACCACGGGCGTGAATACCGCCATTCGCGTTGTCGTGGGCTGGTATCGACTCCTGCCGATCAGTTCTAAAGTGCGGGACCGCATTAGCGGAGCGGCAGGCCACTTGGCTCCAAGACTGTACCGACGCATCGTCGCGTCCGCTGGCGCGCCCGCGATCAGGCGTAGGCGAGAAGCGGGTCCCTTGTGGGTAGAGGCCCCCGAAGATGGTCGACATTCCCGCATCGCCCTTTGGCGAATGAGCCACAAATTGCGGGATCACGTCGTTCGCAATGGCCGCATCACGCATCTGATCGTGCTACCCTTTCTCGCGCGCGGTGGCGCAGAGCTGACAGCGTTGAATTTTTGCCGGGCGGCAATAGAGAACGGCGGTGGATCAGTCCTGTTGGTGGCTGCAGACAAAGCGCTGCCCGGCGTGAGTTCCTTTGAGGTTGAGCCAGGAGTCCTGACGATAAGCCTCAGCGAACTCGTTCCAGATGCGGACCTGGCGGAACGTGAGGCAATGCTCATCGGCCTGTTCCAGATCGCATCGCCGGACGTTTTTCATGTAATCAACTCCGGCGTCGGCTGGAACATCATCGCAAAATCGCCCGAGCGGTTCCGACCTGTTGCCAAGGTTTTTGCGTCAGTTTTCGCATTTCAGTTCGATGAAAAGACCGGTCGGAAGTTGGGCTACGCTGCTGTCTTTCTGAAGGATGCGATGCCAAACTTGGACGGCTTGCTTTCGGACAATCAAAGACTTGTCCGCGATGCTATCGCTGAATACGATCTCGCGAACGCGGCAGGGCGGATGCATGTCATTTATAATCCCGTGCGAACCGCCCCCTCGCCAGCGGGTGCCGTCGGCCTCAGCGCGCGTATCAGTGCCGCGAAACGGCTTCAGGTCTTGTGGGCAGGGCGACTCGACCGGGAAAAGCGCATTGATCTGATAAGCAAGATCGCAGAGCTATGTCCCAATATGGACTTTCATGTCCACGGTGCGCGGGTCGTCGATGAATTGGAATCTGCCGCAGACTTACAGCTTCCGAATGTTCGCCTTTACGGCGAGTTCGAGGACCCTGCGCAGGTGCTTCGGCAGCACGAGACACACGCCTTCATTTTTACCTCGCGGTGGGAAGGTCTGCCCAATGTCTTGCTAGAGTTCGGCGCACTAGGCATCCCTATAGTCGCGGCGTGTGTTGGCGGGGTGGGTGAGCTGATCAACGACTCTACGGGCTATCCACTCGGGGAACATGCAAGCGCTGCAGACTACGCCCGAGCATTGCGGGAGATCACATCACATCCAGCGGACGCGCAAAGCAGAGCAGAGGCTCTCATCGCGCTGATTTCGGAACGGCACAGTTATTCAGCCTTCCTACGCTCTGTGAGTACAGTACGTGGCTATCTGTCATTGGGACCCAATCCAAGTGAATGATGCGGCCCCGCTTGTCTCTGTCGTAATTCCTTATCACAGCCATGGGCAACACCTCCATCAGGCTGTCTCTTCCGCTGTGCGAGCCTACTCAGGCCCGAAAGAAGTCATCGTTGTAAACGATGGCAGCCCGGAACCTAGAGCTTCGACCTTTCTGAAGGACGCCTGCGCGATTAGCCCCGACGTTCGAATCGTTCACAGAGAGAATGGTGGCCTTTCATTCGCCCGGAATGTTGGGATCGCAGAGGCAAACGGAAGTTTTGTACAGCTGCTCGACAGCGACGACATGCTCGTACCTGGCAAGATTGATTTGCAGATCGCACACTTTCAAATCCAACCGAGACTAGACATCTCGGTCACGAACTACCTCACATGCGACGAAAATGCCGCACAGTTTCAGCGTGATGGCGACTCGATAGGCCGTTTCAACTTTCACCTTTCTGAATTTTTGTACCGCTGGGAACGAGGATTCTCCGTCCCCATACATTGCGGCTTGTTTCGCCAACGTGTGTTCGAACGGATAAAATTCGATACGACAGTAACAGGAAAGGAAGACTGGATATTCTGGAGCCAGCAGGCTCATGAGGGCCGTAGGTTTGGTTATCTGCCAGTGAATGGTGCGATCTACCGGCAGCATCCACATGGCATGTCGAAATCATATCGAGCCATGGGCAACAACCTACTCATTGCAGCAGAGCGCATCCACGAAACCACCGAATGCCGAGACCCGCGCTTCATCGCTGAAACACAGGCATGGCACCAGACCTTCTATGGCCCTCGCATTCTTGCAGAAGACCGCGCTAAGCAGACTTTTCCGGTCGCCGCTGCGGAGGTCTTATCGTCAGATGTCGTAGACGGCGCGGGTATAGATTGGATAGGGGATTCTGTTCAAAAAACAGCTTCATTGTCGGACTCGCCAGCACTTTCAGTGATAGTACCCGTTCACAATCACTACCAACACTTGCCAGCCTGCCTGGCGTCGCTTGCTTCACAGTCGGATGCCGCCGGTGTCGAGATCATCTTGATCGATGACTGCTCGAGCGATCTGCGCATACGGCCTTTGCTGAAGACATTTGCCCACGCGCTACCGTCCGTGAGATTGGTGCTGCACGATCACAATATCGGAATTTCGGCCGCTCAGAATTCCGCCGTGGAGATCGCTAAAGGGGAGTACATCGCGTTCGTGGATTGCGATGATCTGCTTGAACCAGATGCGCTTGCGCTAGTAGCTGAAGCAATCAAACCCGACGTTGACTACCTGTTCACCGACAGAATTGATGTGAACGAGCGTGGAGAAGCGGTGAGAGTGGCGCAGTATGGCGGTTATCCATGGCTTGAGCCATCCGGCGACATACGCAGCGATTTGCTCGATGGCATGGTTGCTTCTCACCTCAAAGTAATCCGTCGCGAAATGTATATAGGAGTAGGCGGGTGTGACCCTCAGATCTCCGGCATTCAAGACTGGGAGCTGTCTCTGAAGATTGCAGACGCAGATGGCAGGTTTCTTCATCTCCCGAAGACGCTCTATCGACACCGGCTGCATTCACATTCGGTAACGGCCTCGCAAGGCATTAGACAGTGCTGGCTATCGAACAAGGTCCGTCGCCGATTCGCAAATCGTTGGCTCCGCCGCTCAACGACAGATGCCGCTGCACTGCACCGAGCCGCCGCTGCCTGCTTGGGCGTCTCGACTGGTCAGCGTTTAGACGACGTTGTGACGATAACAGATTTTAGGGTTCCGGATACCCTAACGCAACTAAAGCAAGCGTGGCGGGCGGGCCATGTCTGCATCTATGTCCCGCCGCCTCAAGCCCCTATTCTGGAATTGAGCTTAGCGCGCGAGTATAATTCATACTTCGATGGAATTCTCGCCGGAGACGAGGCAGTCGCATGCTTCTTTCTCGGCTACATGTGGGACCATGCGGCGCTGCACTTTGTCGGTGACACATCAATGATCCAGACTTAGTAGCGACGCAAACTTTCTTCCAGAATCTACTTCCGCCACATTGAAACGTCTGTGAACTCCACTGCAACGTCTGCTGCGGCGAAGCCGTTGCTTGGGTGACAACCCTGAACCCCAATGCAAACGCTAACAGCTCCAACAGGCGCGGTCACCTCAACGCTACCAGGGCGTGGCGGCTGGCCCGGGATCAGAGTCGGCTGCTCAATCCACCACGTCAGGACCTCACCACCCGCGTCGAGTACCAGAGGGCCCACCCAGGCGGTCACAGGCGCTCCATTGAGTGGCGCGCCTGCGGCCTTGAGGGAGAACTCGCAAATCCAAGTATCCCCCTCTGAGGTGGGCAGCGCCCGATCGGAAACAGCATGCATGCCGGTTGGAAGGGTGACGAAGCCGTCGCCGTTTTTGATCTCAGCCGGAAGCGGACCCCAGCGTGTCTTCCAAACTGGGTTGGTTGGGGAAGCTGTCTCGATCGTCGGGATCACGGACGTAGAAGTGGGCGCAGAGTTGGGATGCGCTTCCTGCTTTGTTACTTGGTCTACCACAGGCAAAGGCGCTACCCGCCTAGCCGGGTCGTCGCCGTTGCGGGATCGGATTTGCTCGGCAGTCCTCAGCTTTTTGCTTGAGCCACGCCCAATACCCCGCACTAAGATGACAACCAGAATAAGCAGCGCGACGGAGCCGATGCCTACTCCCCCAAAGATCAATTGCTCTTGCGTCATCCTCAACGCTCCCCTTGTCCCAGCCATCAATCACGACATTGGCCCAGCAGATGGTTGTTAGCGGCAAGGCGGGCAGAAATCCAGACGGTACTTGCAGGCACGTTAGCCGACGGCCGAACCGCGATCTGGTCGCAGGAGCAGATAGCCGCAGCCCGCTAGGCTATTCGAGAGCTTGTTTGGCGCGTTTTTTCTCTGCTCAACGGGGTACTTGAATTGGCGTGCCTCAGGGGCACCGCCAAAGAGGCATCGTGTCCGAAAAAAGTTGGCGCCAGCCTCTTTCAGATCTGGCAAGAGGTTAGGGCTGATCAGGGCGCTATCCAGCGACGGCGCTTTGGCAAGCGTCACCGCCGCGTTACAATTGCACCTCTTATCTTCGGTCCAGCGGAACAAAGTTGACATAAGAATGAAACCGTATTTCGAGGCATTGTTTCGTGCGGTGGAGCGGATCGAAAAGGATCCCGTGGGGAGTACTAACTGATGTGCGGTATTATCGGTATCCTTGGCGACCAGCCGGCGGCCCCCCGCCTGGTGGAGGCGCTGAAGCGGCTGGAATATCGCGGCTATGATTCGGCCGGGGTCGCCCTGCTGGAAGGCGGAAAGCTCAAGCGGCTGCGCGCGCCAGGCAAGCTGTCCAACCTCGACGCCAAGGTGCGCGACACGCCGCTGAAGGCCAGCGTCGGCATCGGCCATACGCGCTGGGCGACGCATGGCCAGCCGAACGAGACGAACGCCCACCCGCACGCTTCCGGCCGGGTCGCCATCGTGCACAACGGCATCATAGAGAATT
>JALHLU010000004.1 GCA_022844345.1 Hyphomonadaceae bacterium | reverse complement strand
ATCGCATTGAGCGTCTCAATCGTCGTCTCTGCGCTGACCTGGCCAAAGCACTCTTCAAGTCCAGCCGAATGAAGGGCCTGAACCGCGCCGGTAACCCCGGAGGCCATTTGGTTTTAGTTGCGCAGCGATAGCTGTTTCCTCCAACGACGCAACGCAGGCGGCTTGATCTTCGACCGGCAGGATGGGGCGATCTCCCGCCGGGTTCGCTGGGGCGGGATGACCGGCAGCTGTTGGGCGAGGCCCCGCCTGATCAGAAGAGCAGGCGCGACCGGCAAGTTACGAGCAGCACTGCCATAGGCAAGAAAGCGGCGGGCTCGGCGTTCGGGGGCCCAAATTGGACATTCGCAAACGCTGTGTGACCGGCGCTAGGACGATCCTACCACGCCGATGGCTCCTGCTCAGTTTGCTTCTCAACGCCGCGGTCAGAGGCCATCCACAAACGGCATCGCCGCGCGAGCATTTACGCGAGGTTCACCAAGCCATGCCACACTAAGCGGAGACCTGTTGCATCAGAGCGAGCATGGCGACGATCCCCGCAAACGAGAACCACGAGATCACGCGGGAAATTGATTCGGAGCGTCGACGTCTTGCAGCCCAAGGAGCGTTACGTGCTGCCCCGGTGAACGTCGGAGTGGCTGCGTTGACCACACTGGGTGCCTGGTCTGCTGCGACGCCAGGTGTGGCCATCCTCTGGTTCGCCGCGATCGCGATCTCGTCGCTTCATCGCTTCTTGGTGGCGCGCGACCTGGCCGTAGACACTAACGAAAGCGTCTCAGATTGGGAAACAAAGCTGGCGCTCGCGACCTTAGGTAACGCATGCGTCTGGGCCGCTTCAGTATTTGCGTTCAACGATTCCCCCTCCTCGCCAGTTGTCGCATTCCTAGCCATTGTGAACGGTGCCATTGCGATTTCCGGCGGCTTCTCCTGTAGCCTCTCACGAAAGGTGCTCATCAGTTTCGTCGGACCGATACTGATCGCGCAAGCCACTTATCACCTGTTTGGCTGGTCGGGAGAGCCGTATCCGTTGTTGGCGGCGACCCAAGTAATGTGCGGGATTTTCATTTTATCAATTGCTGCCCAGCACCGGACGGCCCAGTTGGCTCTCGCAGCCTCCTCCGCTCGGCTTAGATGGGCCGCTGACCGTCGCGAAGGCTTCCAAACCGCGCTTGATAATCTGCTTCGATTGCAGACGAACAGCCGTGCTGACGTGTCTTCCTTTTGCTCTGCGCTGATAGAGAACGCGCTCAACGCTCTCCGTGTCGATCAAGTCAGCATCTGGCTTTTCGATGAGAGCGGGTCCTCACTTCATTGCCGGGCAATTGATGGACCGAGAGCGGCGCAAACGACCAAGAGTCTCATTCTCAATCGCGACGAGTTTCCGACGTACCTTTCAGCCGTCGAATCGAATCGGGTTGTGTCAGTCACCGATGCCGGGACCGCTCCAGAGACGATTGAGTTGCGTGACCTGTATTGTCGACCGACAGGGGTCAAGTCCCTTCTCGACACCCAAATCCGGGCAAATGGCAGAGTCATTGGGATCATCTGCTGCGAGTCAGTCAGTGAGCTCAGGATGTGGAGTGCGGAGGAGGCTGCTTTTGCAGCGTCGCTCGGCGACCAGGCGGCTCAGTTCTTTCAGTCTTCTGCAAACGCGCAACTTGCGGCAGATGCATCCGCCGCCAGTCAAGCAAAGTCCGACTTCCTGGCCGCGATCAGCCACGAAATTCGTACACCGTTGAATGGTGTGCTGGGCATGGCCCAGTCTCTGAAGGACGGCGACCTGGCGAAACCCGAGCAGGAGAAGGTCGCTGTTATCCTGGAATCAGGGCGATCTCTCCTCCTGCTGCTGAATGACATTCTGGATCTTTCGAAAATTGAAGCCGGTAAGCTTGAGATCGATCCAAGACCGGGCGACTTCACCGAGACGATCCGCCGAAGCTGCGACCTCTTCGATGGCAACGCTGCCGAGAAGGGCTTGAAGTTCGAACTCATTATCAGCGACGGGATTCCTACCTTACTCAACTACGACGCCCTGCGTTTCCGCCAGTGTCTGAGCAACCTCGTTTCCAATGCGCTGAAGTTTACTCGGGAAGGAGCTATTTGGATCAAGGCCGAGTCGAAACTTCGGGATGACGGGATGGTAGAGCTCAATGTATGCGTCAGCGACACCGGCATCGGCATGAGCGCTGACGTCCAGGCTCGGTTGTTCCAAGCGTTCTCCCAAGCGGACGGTTCGACGACGCGTGAGTTTGGTGGAACCGGGCTCGGGCTTGCCATTTCACGTAAGCTGGCGCGCCTCATGGGCGGCGACCTCACAGCCACAAGCGTTGAGGGGCAGGGATCTTCATTTGTGCTGACCCTTCTGGCCGAGCCGGGCGCTTTGGCGGATCAACCGGTCATGGCCCCGGGAATCGACGCTGTCGAAACCGATGCGGCGCCGGGCTGCCTGCGCGGAAAGAGAGTTCTCCTCACCGACGACAACAGGATCAATCGCCAGGTCGTCAAACTGTTTCTGGCCCCGCTGGGCTGCCAGATCGAAGAGGCGTCCAATGGTCAAGAGGCACTCGACAGGCTTGCGAATCGAGAATTCGATCTTGTCCTGCTCGACGTCCACATGCCGGTGATGGACGGTAGGGAGGCCATCAAGCTCATTCGAAGCTCAACAGAGTCGTGGCGGAACATCCCAACGATAGCATTGACCGCCGACGCAATGCTCGGCGACCGCGAACGCCTGCTGGCCCTCGGCATGACCGACTACCTGCCAAAGCCGATCGATCAACGCGCCCTGATTGCGAAGATGCAGAGCCTACTGAAAGAGGGTGCGGGCGATACAAAACAACGCGCCGCGAACGGCTGAACTTGGGCGAATTCCGGCCAGTCAGCCCGCCCTACTCCGCCGCCTTGCTGGCCGCTTCCTTCGCGGCGCGGACCACGGCGGCGCGCGCTTCAACCTGGGCGACGATGCGGTCGATCATCTCGGCATTGGAGACCTTGTGGTCGGGCTTGCCCGACACATACATCATGCCGGCGTCCTTGCCGCCGCCAGTGAAGCCGAGGTCGGTCATTGTGGCTTCGCCGGGGCCGTTCACCACGCAGCCGATGATCGAGAGCGAGATCGGCTCCTGCACGTGGGCAAGGCGCGCCTCAAGCGCTTCAACCGTGCGGATCACATCGAAGCCCTGACGCGCGCAGGACGGGCACGAGATGATGTTCACGCCGCGCGTCCGCAGGCCGAGCGATTTCAGGATTTCATAGCCGGCCTTGATCTCCTCGACCGGCTCAGCCGAGAGCGAGACGCGGATGGTGTCGCCGATGCCGGCCCAGAGCATGGAGCCGATGCCGATGGCGGATTTGACCGTGCCGGTGCGCAGCCCGCCGGCTTCGGTGACGCCTAGATGCAGCGGCGCATCGGTGGCTTCGGCGAGCTGGTGGTAGGCGGCGACCGTCAGGAACGGGTCGGAGGCCTTCACCGAGATCTTGTATTCGTGGAAGTCGTTGTCATCGAGGATACGCGCGTGATCCAGCGCGCTTTCGACCATCGCCTCGGGGCATGGCTCGCCGTACTTTTCCAGCAGGTGGCGTTCGAGGCTGCCGCCATTGACGCCGATGCGCATGGAGCAGCCATGGTCCTTGGCGGCCTGGATGACTTCCTTCACGCGGGAGACGTTGCCGATATTGCCCGGGTTGATGCGCAGGCACGCGGCGCCGGCCTTGGCCGCCTCGATGCCGCGTTTGTAGTGGAAGTGGATGTCAGCGACGATCGGCACTTTCGCGGCGCGGCAGATTTCCGGCATCGCTGCGGTGGATTCCTCGTCCGGGCACGAGACGCGGACGATGTCTGCGCCGGCCTCCTCGAGGCCGCGGATCTGCTCGATCGTGGCCTTGGCGTCCGAGGTGGGCGTGTTGGTCATCGACTGGACGGTGATGGGCGCATCGCCCCCGACCAGCACATTGCCGACGCGGATCTGGCGCGACTTGCGCCGCGTGATCGTGCGCCAGGGGCGGATGTGATTGATGTCGTGGCTCATGATGCGCCCGGATCAGCAGATAGCCGACATTTGGCCCTTTGCCCGGGCCCCGTAAAGGCGAAGGCCGCACGACAGTACGTCGCGCGGCCTTCAAATTCCTGACACGCCGCCATCACTGCTGAGCAGGCGGAACCTGGTCCGGATAGGCATCCAGCGCCGGATCGCGCGGGACCGGAGGCGTCTCTGCCGGTTCGGATGAGGGATTGGCCGACGCTGCGGGAGGCGCGGCTGGCTGGGCCGGCGGGCGCGGCGTGGTGCGCGGACGTGGGGCAGCAGGGGCCGTGCCGGCGGCAGGCGGGAGGGGGCCGGTGACAGCCGTGATCGATGGATCGGTCTCGACAACCGGAGCTTCTGGCGGGGCGATCGGCTGGCGCTGGGCGGCAAGGTCGACGTTCTGCGTATAGACCGGTCCGCCTTCAGCCTGGAGAGGACCGAGCGACTGGTCGCCCAGACGCCATTCAAAGGCCGCCCCGTCATCAGCCGTGACTGTCCAGCCGAGGCCAACGCGGACGGAATAGCGTTCGCCGGCATTGAAATAGCGGTGAACGTACTTGTCGCCCTTGGCCGAGCGGACCTCAAGCATGCCGCGCTTGAGAGCGACGATGCGAAGCTGGGGCGAAATGGGCTCCACGGCGGCTACCGCCGGAATTCCCCCACCGTTCGACGCGGTGGATGTGGCGGCAGGCTTGTCGCCGTTGGCGAGGAAGATGACAGCGCCGCCAGCCACAAGGCCGACGACCAGCAGGCCAAGGACGGGAACCGCCAGCGGCAGCTTGCGCGCCTTGGACGTGGCCGGCGGGGCAATTTCGGGCTTCTCGGGATCTTTCAGGATCGCAGCGCATTCGCGCAGGAAGCGATCCAGCGTGTCCTGCTCGTTGAGGCCGAGATAGCGGGCGTAGGAGCGGATATACCCCTTGGCGTAGACCGGGGCGCCCAGGAGGCCGGGGGTCATGTCCTCGATTGCGCGAAGATGGCTGAGGTGGACGCGCGTCTCCCGCGAAACATGCTCCAGCGTGTAGCCGGCATTCTCACGAGCCGTGCGGATTACCTCGCCAATGCGCTGCGGCGGTGCGCCGGCGGGAGCGACGAATTCGGGATCGTTGTCGGTAACGACACGCAAATGGGTCGCGGCGCGGCGCGGTTTGCCCTCGCCCTCGTCCCGCGCCGGTGGCGAAACTGTGGTCGCGGGAGTCCCCTGGGCCTCAGCAGTAACAGCCTCTTCCGCAGCAACGGCGGAGGCCGTGTCATCTGTAGGCAAGGTCGGGTTTGTATCGTCTTTGGCCACGCCGCTCATTTGTTTGTCCGACACGGAAAGGCAAATACTGAAGACAAGACTAATCCGCTTACGCCCGCCGCCCTAACAGATGATTACGAAGTTAAGGTCTCGACAGTACTGCTACAACCTAAATCTTCACACCGAACTCATCTGCGACACTTAACATTGCGTTACGTATCGACTGTTCACCGCCATCGAGCGCAGCCTGCACACGCGGCGCCAGCTTCGCCATCTCAACGGAACGAACCAGCAGCTTGATCGGCCCAATACGCGAGGCCTGCATGGACAACCTGCGATAACCAATGGCGATGAGCGCAAGCGCTTCCAGCGGCCGGCCGGCCGCCTCGCCGCAGACGGTGATCGGCAGTTCGGCCTCGTCAGCGCGCTGGCGCATCCGCTGCAGCAGGCGCATCGCAGGCCGGCTGAGCAGGTCGTAACGCCCGGAAAGACGGGCATTGTCGCGATCCGCAGCGAAGAAGAACTGCATCAGGTCGTTCGTGCCGATGGAGAGAAAATCGGCCTTTCCCTTGAGACTGTCGATCGAAAACGCCAGCGAGGGCGTTTCCACCATCGCGCCAACCTTGAGCTTGGTGGGCAGGTCGCGGCCGAACTTGATCGCCCATTCCATTTCGCTGTCGACAAGACGGCGGGCGGCCTCGAACTCCTCCACGGTGGTGACCATGGGGAACATCAAACGCAGCGTCTTGCCACGCGAGGCGCGGATCAGCGCCCGAAGCTGGCGGCGGAAGAAGAACGGGTGGTCCAGCGCCATGCGCAGGGCGCGCCAGCCCAGCGCCGGGTTCTCTTCCCGCTCCCGCCTGCCCATGAAGGGCGCGATCTTGTCGCCGCCAAGGTCGATCGTGCGGAAGACGACAGGGCGATCCCCCGCCCGCTCGATGACGGACTTGTAGAACGTCGCCTGCTCGTCCAGGCCGGGCATGGTTTCGGACGCCATGAACTGGAACTCGGTGCGGAACAGGCCAACACCCTTGGCGCCAACCTCGTCCAGGTGGTCGAGGTCGAAGCTGAGACCGGCATTGATGAAAAGGTCGATCTCGACGCCGTCGGTCGTCTCGGCCGGCAGGTCGCGCAGGCGGGAGAGTTCCACCTGCGTCTGATGTGAAAGGGCAATCCGGGCCTGGAAGTTGGCGATTATCTCGGGATTGGGCCGGATGTGGACCAGCCCGCCCTCGCCATCCACCATCATGGGGTCGCCATCTTCGGCCCGCGTCACCAGGCCGTTGAGGCCCCCGACGGCCGGAACGCCGATGGCGCGCGCGACGATGGCGGCGTGGGACCCGGCGCCGGCTTCTTCCAGCGCTACACCGGCGAGGCCCGCATCGCGATACTCCAGCAGCTCTGCCGGGCCGATCCGGCTCGCTACCAGGACAGAGCCCGGGGGAACGGTGCGGGCGCCGCCATTGTCGCCGGCCAGCTGTCGCAGCAGCCGGTTTTCGAGATCTTCCAGATCGTGCAGGCGCTCGCGCAGCAGGCTGTCGCGGGCGCTTTCGAGGCGCGCGCGGTGTTCGCGGCGAACGCGGTCAACAGCCGCCTCCGCTGAAAGGCCCGAGCGCACCGCCTCAACCAGCCGGGCTTCCCAGCTCGGGTCGTGAGCGAACAGCCGGTAGGTTTCCAGGACGTCGCGACTCTCCCCGAAAAGGACCGGGCCGGCGCGGGTGAGCATGGCGTCAATCGAGGCGCGAAGAGCCTCGAGCGCATCGTTGAGACGGAGTTCCTCAGCCTCGGCATCAGCGGCGAACAGGCGCGCGGGGGGAACAACGGGGTCGTAGAGGTGGACCTTGCCGATGGCGAGGCCTTCATTGAGCGTGCGGCCGCGCAGTTCCACCGGGCGGGTCTGGCGCAGGGAGGCGCTGATGGAGTCGGCCGCCGCCGCCACCAGCTCCGCGAGCACCATGGCGACGGTCTGGAGCGCTTCGGCTTCCTCGTCGTCATAGGCGCGCTCGGTGCGGTTCTGGACGACGAGTACGCCCAGCACACGGCCACCGCGCAGGATGGGAACTCCGAGGAAGGAGTGGAAGGGATCCTCGCCCGTTTCGGGCCGGTACGAGAAGCGCGGGTGGGAAAAGGCGTCGGTCAGGCGGAGCGGCCGGGCAGTGGCGGACACGAGGCCCACCAGACCCTCGTTTTCCTTCATGCGGGTGCGGCCAACGGCTTCCGGGCGCAGGCCCTGGGTCGCCATCAGCAGCAGCGCTTCATCTTCGGTCTTGAGGTAGATCGAGCAGACGTCGGCCACCATGGTGTTGGCGATCAGTTCGACCACCCGGTCCAACCGCTTGGGGTCCTGCGTCTGGTTCGCCATAAGGGCGCGCAGACGCGACAGCAGCAGCTTGGCGCCGCCGCCCGAAGGCGGACGCGGCGAACCGGCGCCCTTCTCTCCCTGTCTTCCGCGATCGCTCACGAACGCTCCCGATTGGTCCCGAACCCGGGCTGTAGCCGATAATACGCCAGCCGTCATGCCAGCCGCCAATTCCGTTGAATCCGTGACCAGCCAGAAGCCAAACGTCACAAATAGCAGTGGAAAGCGCGGTCGCAGCGATCGGCGGATTGGCCGGCGAGAAACGCAGCCGGCCGATCAGCCAGCCAGGTTCACTGCCGCTGGGCGCCCTACACGCAATCAGCCTGGATTCCGGGTCGCCTCAGTCCGAATCGAGGCCGTAGGCGGTGTGGAGCGCGCGGACGGCCAGCTCCGTGTAGGAGGCATCGATCAGGACGGATATCTTGATCTCCGACGTCGAGATGACCTGGATATTGATGCCCTTGTCGGACAGGGCCTGGAACATCGTCTTGGCGACGCCGGCGTGGCTGCGCATGCCAACCCCGATGACCGAGACCTTCGCCACGTCGCGGGCGACGGACAGGCTTTCATAGCCGACCCGGCCATTCAGCTTTTCGAGCACAGCCTTGGCGTGGATCGCATCGCGATCGGGGCAGGTGAACACGATATTCTGGCGGCCTTCCGTCTTGGCGGAGGCCTGCACGATCATGTCGACGTTGACGCCGGCGTCGGCGAGCGCGCCGAAGATGGTGGCCGCAACGCCGGGATGATCCTCGACGCCGATCATGCTGAACTTGGCCTCGTCACGCGAATAGGCGACGCCGCTGACAACCTGCTTTTCCACGATCTGCTCCTCATCGCACACGAGCGTTCCGGTATTGGGTTTGGCCACGGGGCCTTCAAAGGACGACAGCACGCGTACCGGAACGCGGTGGTTCATCGCCAGTTCGACGGAGCGCGTCTGCAGCACCTTGGCGCCGAGCGAAGCCAGCTCCAGCATTTCCTCGTAGGAGATCTTCTCCAGACGGCGCGCCTTGGACGTGATGCGCGGGTCGGTGGTGTAGACGCCATCGACGTCCGTGTAGATGTCGCACAGGGACGCCTTGAGGGCGGCGGCGACAGCCACGGCCGAGGTATCCGATCCGCCGCGGCCGAGCGTGGAGACGCGGCCGTGCTCGTCCACGCCCTGGAAGCCGGCGACGACGGCGATCTCGCCGCTATCGACCGAGCGGACGAACTCCGGGTTGTCGCAGCCCGTGATCCGCGCCTTGCCGTGCGCCTCGTCGGTCGTGAGCTTGAGCTGCCAGCCAAGCCATGAGCGGGCCTTCAGCCCCTTGCGGCGGAGGGCAAGCGCAAGCAGCCCGGCGGTGACCTGTTCGCCCGAGGCGACGACGACGTCGTACTCGTCGTCAAACTCGGCGCCATGCAGGTCGGGACCGGCAGCGCCCTTGGCCCATTCGACAAGCTGGTTGGTTGTGCCTGACATGGCGGACACGACAACTGCGATGGCGCGCGTTTCGGCGCGGCGCGCCGCCACGATATCGGCCACATGGGCGATACGCTCGAGGTTGGCGACCGAGGTTCCGCCGAATTTAAGCACCAGGCGATTCATCGCGGGGGCAAGTCCTTCCCGTTTGCGGGGGACATCAACCACCCGCGCGCGAGGGCTATAGGGGTGTGGCGGCGGAAGGGCAAGAACTCACCCCTTGCTGCGACATTCGACCGGCCCGCCGGACGCTTCTTCACAGGCCCTGACGGTTGCGGGCAGGCCTTTGCGGGTCCAGATAAGAAGCATGGCAAAGACCCTCGTTCGCGACGAAAGCATCCCGGAATCCCCCAGCGTCGATCCTGCGGAGATCGAGAAGTTCCGCGCCATGGCGGCGGACTGGTGGTCGCCGACCGGCAAGTTCGCGCCGTTGCACAAGTTCAACCCTGTGCGGCTCGGGTTCATTCGCGACACGGCCGTGAAGCAATTCGGTCTCGACGCGAACGCGAAACAGCCGCTGGAAGGCCTGCGCCTGCTGGACGCGGGATGTGGCGGCGGGCTGGTGACCGAGCCGATGGCGCGGCTTGGCGCGCATGCGGTTGGGATCGATGCTGGCGACAAGAATATCAAGGCCGCCAAGGTTCATGCCGGCGAGCTTGAGATCGATGTCGACTACCGCGTCGGCACGATCGAGGGGCTGATCGCGGCCGGCGAACCGAAATTCGACATCGTGCTGGCGCTGGAAGTGGTTGAGCATGTGCAGGACCCCGCCCGCTTCCTCGCCGATTGCGCAGCCCTGGTGGCGCCTGGCGGGATGCTGGTCATGGCGACGCTGAACCGGACGGCCAAGGCGTTCGCGCTGGCCATTGTGGGGGCCGAGCATGTGCTGCGCTGGCTGCCCCCGGGCACGCACGAGTGGAAGAAGTTCGTGACGCCGGAGGAAGCGCGCGCAGCGCTTGTCGGCGCCGGCATGGAGATCGACGAGAGCCATGGCGTCAGCTTCTCGCCGATCACAGGCAAGTGGAGCCTGAGCCGCGACCTTTCCGTCAACTACATGATCACGGCGAAGAGACCGAAAACCTGATCGCGGAGGACGGCATGACCAGCGCCGCAACACCCGAAGATGTGCTCACCTTCTGGTTCGAGGATGTGGTCGCGCGCCCCGGCGCCCTCGGCGCGCAGGTGAAGCGCTGGTATTCCGGCGGCAAGGAGATGGACGCGGCGCTCACCGGACGCTTTGGCGCCACCGTGGAAGCGCTGTCCAACGGGCTTGCGGATGAGTGGCCAAAGCAGGGCCCGCGCGGCCGGCTGGCAGCCATCATCGCCCTCGACCAGTTTTCGCGCAGCATTCATCGCAGGTCGCCAAAGGCGTTCGCCAGCGACCCCCTCGCCTTGCGCCTCGCCAGGGAAGCCGTCGCCCGGGGCGAGGACCAGCAGCTTGATCCTATCGAGCGCTGGTTCATCTACATGCCGTTCGAGCATTCCGAAGACATGGCCGACCAGCGCGAGGCCGTGCGCCTGTTCGAAAGGCTGATGTCAGCCGCGACAGATGACACGCGCGCGTCATTCCAGTCCGCGCTCGACTATGCGCGGCGCCATGCCGAAGTGATCGAACAGTTCGGTCGCTTCCCGCATCGCAACGACGTGCTGGGGCGGGCCTCAACACCCGAAGAGTCCGCATGGGTGAAGGAACATGGCGGGTTCTGAAGCTATGCCTGGCCTATAAGCGCCAGCCACTCGTCTTCCGTGAGCACCTTCACGCCGTGCTTCTCCGCATCTGCCAGCTTTGAGCCTGCACCCGGACCAGCAACCACAAGATCCGTCTTCTTCGAGACAGAGCCGGAGACCTTGGCGCCCAGTGCGATGGCGCGTTCCTTTGCCTCGTCGCGCGTCATCTTCTCGAGCGATCCAGTAAACACCACCGTCTTGCCGGCCACCTTGCTGCCGGACGTATCGGCCAGCTGGTACGGCGTGATAATGATGCGCTTCACCAGTTCATCGACCACTTCGCGATTGTGCTTCTCGGCAAAGAAATCGACCAGCGCCTCTGCCGCGACCTCGCCGAAACCGTTGATGGCGGCGAGCGCGATCAGGTCTTCACCCGGGCGCCCTCTGGCTGCGGACTGCACCGCATCGCGGAACGTCTGCCAGTCGCCATACTCGCGAGCGAGCGCCGCGCGCGCCGTTTTGTTGAGACCCGCGATGGCCGATAGCTCCCCTTCAAGCGATGTATCGAGCGAAGCCAGCAGCCTTTCCGGAAGCCCGGGGGCTGCATCCAGCAGCTTGTCGCGCGCGCCGGGGCCAACACCTTCGAGACCCTCCAGCCTGCGATATGACTCGTTCGCACGCTGCTCCACGCCGCGCGCGGCGGTTTCCTGCAGGGCCTCGAACCTACCGAAATGGCGCGCCAGCAGCAGCGCGTTCGTCTCGCCGATGTGCCGGATGCCGAGCGCATTTATGAAGCGATCAAGCGGCTGCGTGCTGGCCTTGGCGATAGCGTCGCGCAGCTTGGCCGCCGACGTCTCGCCATAGCCCTCCCACTCCTGCAGCGGAGGCTTGCCGGCCTTCGCGATCTGCTCGTCGAGCATGAAGATGTGCTGCGGCGCCGTGATCACACCGGCCTCGAAGAATTCCTCGATCTGCTTGGCGCCGAGGCCCTCGATATCGAACGCGCGGCGCGAAACGAAGTGCTTGAGGCGTTCGACAGCCTGCGCCGGGCAGATCAACCCGCCCGTGCAGCGCCGATCCACTTCCTCGCCGCCCGCGCCGCCGCCGCGCACAGCCTCGGAACCGCAGAACGGGCATGTGTGCGGGAAGAGATACTTCTTTACGTCCTTGGGGCGCTTCTCCTCCACCACGCGCACGATCTGCGGGATCACGTCGCCCGCGCGCTGGACGATGACCCAGTCATTGATCATCACGCCAAGCCGCGCGATCTCGTCTTCATTGTGCAGGGTGGCGTTCGACACCACGACGCCGCCGACCGTCACGGGCGCAAGTCGCGCGACCGGCGCGAGCTTGCCCGTGCGGCCGACCTGGATGTCGATGTCCAGAAGCTGCGTCATCGCCTGCTGGGCCGGGAATTTGTGCGCGGCGGCCCAACGCGGGGACCGCGAAACAAAACCGAGCCGCTCCTGCCAGTCGAGCCGGTCGACCTTGTAGACAACGCCGTCAATGTCATAGCCGAGCGAGGCGCGGCGGGCCTCGATGTCACGATAGATTTTCAGCATCGCCTCGACGCTGGCCGCGCGCTGCATCTCCGGGTTCACCGGCAGGCCCCATGCCGCAAAACGCTCGACCGCCTCCATCTGCGTCTTCGCAAACGGCTCCGGCACGAAGCCCCATGTATACGCGAAGAAGCGCAGCGGGCGGGACGCCGTGACGGACGCATCCTTCTGGCGCAGGCTGCCGGCGGCGGCGTTGCGCGGATTGGCCGGGCGCTTGCGGCCGGCGTCCTCCTCCGCCTTCTGGAACGCCTCAAAGTCGGCCATGGTCATGTAGATCTCGCCGCGCACCTCGATCTGCGCTGGGTGGCCCTTGCCCTTCAGCCTGTGCGGCACATCCTTCAGCGTGCGGATGTTGGCGGTGACATCCTCGCCTACCGCGCCATCGCCTCGCGTGGCGGCGCGCGCCAGATCGCCATGCTCGTAGAGCAGCGAGCACGACAGCCCATCGATCTTGGGCTCGGCCGTCACGGCCACTTCTTCGCTGTCCTTCAGGTTCAGGAACCGGCGGACGCGCTCGATGAAATCCGCCGCGTCCTCTTCCGAGAACAGGTTGTCGAGCGACAGCATCGGCTTGAGGTGCGTGACCTTGCCGAAACCCTGAACCGGCGCTGCGCCGACATTCTCGCTGGGGCTGTCGGCGAGCTTGAGATCGGGGAACCGCGCTTCAATGGCGCCAAGCCGCTGGCGCAACGCATCGTAATCCGCATCCGACATATGCGGCGCGTCTTCCTGGTAGTAGGCGGCGTCAGCGCCGCGGATTGCCTCGACGAGACGCGCAAGCTCCGTCTTTGCGGAGGCCTTGGTCAGCTCTTCAACGGACGTTTCGCCAGAGGAGGATTTCTTCTTCGCCATGGCGGCTTCTTAGCCGCCACTCAGGCGCCCGCCAACAACCTTCCGGCGGCGGCGCGGGCCTCGCGCGTGACGCTGGCTCCAGCCAGCATACGAGCGATTTCCTCGCGCCGGGCCTTGCGGTCGAGCGGTTCGATCGAAGTGACGGTACGGCCCTCGCTGATGGCCTTGGAGACACGCAGCTGCCGGCTGGCCGCCGCTGCAACCTGTGGAGAATGGGTAATCGCCAGCACCTGCCGGGTCTGGCCAAGGCGCGCCAGCCGCTCGCCAATCGCCGCAGCGACCGCCCCGCCCACGCCCATATCGGCCTCGTCGAACACCAGCGTCGGCGCCGTCGAGGCTCCGGCGAGACAGACGCTGACCGCCAGCGCAAAGCGCGCCGTCTCGCCGCCCGAGGCGATACGCGCCAGCGGCCCAAAGCCCGCGCCCGGGTTTGTCTCGACCTCGAAAGCGACGTCATCGCAGCCCGACGGACCCGGTTCGCTGCGTGGCGTGACGCTGATCCGGAATTTCGCCTTGCCGAGTTTCAGCGGCTCCAGTTCTTCGCCGACAGCTTTTGCAAGCTTCCGCGCAGCAGCCTGGCGGCGGGCCGTCAGCTTTTCGGCGGCGGCGCGGTAGGCATGCTGCGCTCCAGCTTCCGCTGCCGCAGCCTGGGCCAGGCGCGTATCCGCCTGCTCGATCCCCTCGAGCTGGGCGCGCAGCCTGTCGCGCAGCGCCGCAAGTCCGTCTGCGTCGACATTGTGCTTCCGGGCGGCGGCCCGGAGCGCAAAAAGCCGCGATTCCGCCGCCTCAAGCGCGGCCGGAGAAAACTCGCAGGCCGCCGCCGCAAGGTCGAGCGCAGCGCGCGCCTCACGCGCCTCGATCAATGCACGCTCCAGCGCCTCGCAGGCCCCGCGCATGCGCCGCGCCAGTTCGCTGTCTGCGCCATCGCCGCACAGGGCCGGCGCTGAAAGCGCCCGCGATGCGGCGCGGGCGGCGTTCGCCAGCGCATTCTCGATATTCGCCTTGGACAGCGAGTGGGATGCCCCTTCCAGCGCCTCGGCCACACGCTCGCCGGCCTGCATGGTCGCGCGGTCAAGCGCGAGGCGCGCGGCCTCTGCCTCCTGCGGATCGAGATTGTCCAGATCGTCCAGCGCATGCGCCAGCCATGTGCGCTCGGACGAGACGCGCGCCGTCTCCGCCTCCAGCGCGAGGCGCGCCGCCGTCGCCGTGCGCAGCGCTTCCCACGCGCGGGCGACCTCGGCCAGCACATCGTCCGCCCTCGCCCACGCGTCGAGCAGCGAGCGATGCCGCGACTGGTCGAGCAGGCCGAGCCCTTCGTGCTGGGAATGGATGTCGGCGATCAGCTGGCCAAGCTGGGCCGCGAATCTCGCCCCCACCGGCCGGTCGTTGAGGAAGGCGCGCGCCGCCCCGCCTCGCTTCACCGAGCGCCGGAACACCATGGGCAGGGACGCATCGTCCTCCACACCGCTCTCAGCGGCGAGTGCGCGCGCCGGATGGTCGGCCGGGATATCGAACGCGGCAACAACCTCCGCCGCGCCCGCACCAGCGCGGATGAGATCCTGCCCGCCGCGTCCACCAAGCGCAAAGGCCAGCGCGCTCATCATGATGGACTTGCCGGCCCCGGTTTCGCCCGTAAGCGCCGTGAATCCCGCCTCTGGTTCAAGGTCGAGCGCCCGAACCAGCACGAAATCGCGAATGGACAGCGACGTCAGCATGACGCCTCCTACCATGGCACGAACAAAAAGGGAACACGAAAAGCAGCAAGCTCGTCCGAAGAGCTGCAAACCCCGTGTGCTGCAAGGAATTCAGAGAACGCAGTCGTGATGGCTATGGCGCGTGACGGGACGGGCTGCAGCGGCGATAAGAGCGCACCCGGCCGAGGCCGGATCTGGGAGATACACATGAAGAAAATCATCGCCGCCGCCGCGCTTGCCCTGTCGGCTGTCGCCGCCGCCGGCATCGCCGCCCCCGCCTTCGCCGCCCTGCAGAATGGCGCCAGCGCGCCGGAGTTCTCAGCCACAGGCATGCTGAACGGGAAGTCCTTCAACTTCAAACTGTCCGAAGCGCTGAAAAAGGGACCGGTCGTCGTCTACTTCTTCCCGGCCGCTTACACCGAGGGCTGCACGGTCGAGACCATCAAGTTCGGCGAGAATGCCGATGCGTTCAAAGCAGCCGGCGCGACGCTGATCGGCGTCACGACGATGGCGCGCATGGCTGACGGCTCGATGGCCAGCGCTGAAGCCAACATCCCGCGCCTTGCCGAGTTCTCGAAACAGCATTGCTCCGACAAATTCCCGATCGGCGCCGTGAACACGGCGACAGTGTCGGCCTATGACGTCGTGCTGAACCCGCAACGCGCCGACTGGTCGAACCGCACCTCGTTCGTCATCGCGCCGGACGGCAAGATCCTGCTGTCGCACACGGACATGAAACCCGACAGCCACATCGAGAAGACGCTCGAGACAGTGAAAGCCTGGAAAGCGGCCCATGGCGCGCACGCCGCGCACTGACGTTCAACCGCGACCAAGGCTGCAAAATGAGAAGGGCGCGATCCGGAAGGATCGCGCCCTTTGATTTGGCGGCAATCAGAATAGCCTAGAAAAACAGCCGTCCAATGCGCTCAAACATGTTGAAACCAGCGTTGGCGTCTGGCTTCTCCTGCAGGCTGACGCCTTGCCCCTGCATCAGGGCATAGCTGTCGGCGTACCAGTCTGATCCGGGATAGTTGTGGCCCAGCACGGCCGCGGTCTGCTGCGCCTGTCCGGCCAGGCCGATCGACAGGTAGGCCTCGACCAGCCGGTGCAGCGCTTCGGGAACGTGGCTGGTGGTCTGGTAGTCGGTGATCACGCGCTTGAACCGGTTGATCGCGGCGAGGTGCTCGCTGCGCGTGAGGTAGTAGCGGCCGATCTCCATCTCCTTGCCTGCGAGCTGGTCGCGAACCATGTCGACCTTCAGCTCGGCGTCACGCGCGTAATCGGACTGCGGATACCGGGCGATCACTTCGCTGAGGGTCCGCAAGGCGTTGTGCGAGCGGCCCTGGTCGCGGCCGACATCGATGATCTGGTCGAAATGGCTGACCGCAATGAGGTAGTACGCGTACGGCGCGCCGTCGCCGCCGGGGTGGAGGGCGATGTATTCTTCCGCGCTGCCGATGGCGTCTTCAAAGTCCCGGGCGCGGTAGCGGGCATAGGCCGCCATCAGCATGGCGCGCTGGGCCCAGGGCGAATACGGGTGCTGGCGCTGGACTTCGTCGAACTGGGCGGCGGCAACGACCCACAAGGACCGGTTCAGGCTGCGAACAGCGTCGTTGTAGATCGTCTCCACCGGACGCTCGATATACGCAAGTTCCTCCTGCCGGGTGTTCCCCGCGCACGCGGACGCAGATGCGGCCAGAAGGGCGGCTCCAGCGGCCAGGCAGGCCTTGAGCGCAACGGTTGAACGCATGCATGAACTCCGGAAAACGGCTAGTTTGGCGGTGCAGTCATTCGCCCGCCCATGCGGCAGGTATATGGCGAACGTCTGAACCGCGACGCTGGGGGACCTTCTAGACCATGCGGCCCTTCTAGACCAAACGGGAATGGGCGTCCAAGCCCCCGGACTGCGGCGTCGTCACAGCCAGGCCCAAGGGGAATAACGAAGCTAGGAACCGGTTTTTGCCGGAGAAACGGGCGGCTTGATGGGGCGATTGCGGCCCCGCCAGCGGAACACGGTGATCGCAACCCATAGGCCCAGCCCGGCCAGGACCAGGACCGGCAGGATCGCCGCGATGAACCGGATGATGCCGGCCACGGTCTGAGCGAAGGCAGGCCCGAAATCCCCGAACGCGTCAGTTATCGGCCGCCACATCGAATTGGACGCCGCGCCCAGCTCCGCCCGGTAGGCGAAGTCCACCACCGACATCGATACCCGCAGGCGCAGCGCCGCCAGCAGCGACTGGCTCGCATCAATATTGCCCTGCGACTCGGCCAGCGCCTTCTGGATTTCCAGCAAATCCGAAAGCCGCCCCGGCTTGTCGTCCAGCATCTTCTGAAGCGCATCGCGGTGCGCGATCATCGAGCGCAGGCGCGCCTCGTGATCGACGATCTGCGTCGTCAGGTCTTCCGAATCCCGTCCCGTCGAATAGATCGAGCCGCCAAAGGGCTTCAGGCCCTCGCCGACGCCCTGCTCGAACTTGCGCATCCACGCTTCGGTCGTGCGCATGGAAAGCCGGCCATAGGCGCCCTCGGCATTGCCGATGCCTTCAAGCTGCGAGCTGGTGATATAGCAATTCGCCGGCCCGGCATCCTCGCACAGCTTCTTGTGAGCGGCCTGCAGTCCCGACATGTTCTCGGTCGGCACCGAGAATTCCCAAGCGTAGCGATACGACATCAGCCGTCCGCCATCAGGGTTCACCGGCGCGCCGCCATCGCCGGGCGCGGGCGGAAGCACAACGTCCATCGGCGGCGGCGCCTGAAACTGGAGCTCCTCCCTTGGAACCATCGGCGCCGCTGCGGCCACCATCTCCGATGAGGCGTCAAACCCGCCTGCATATCCCCTGGAAGCTTCTCCGCCACACGCGCCAAGCGCGAGAGCAGCCAGCGCAATCGCGCCTACCCGGATCATCTCAGTCTCCCCGAACGGAGCCGCAACCTGACCGCGCTATAGCGGCAAAATAAAGTCTTACGGAGCGTTCACGCCCACACGTACGATGCTGCGTCTGCAAACACGGCGCGCAGCAACTGGTTGTTGAGCGCATGGCCCGGCTGCTCGGCCTCATACAGGCCTTCGATCGTCCCGCCCGCAAGGAACAGGTCGCCGATCACGTCCAGCAGCTTGTGGCGCACGAACTCATCCTGCGCCTGCAGCCCGCCGGGATTGAGGATCTGATCGCCCTCGATCACCACAGTGTTGTCCATCGACGCGCCAAGCCCCTTGCCCATCGCATGAAGCTGTTCGGCCTGGTGCGCGAAGCCAAACGTCCGGGCCCATGCAATGTCGCGCGCAAAGGCGCCTGGCGCCATTGTGAAACTGATCTCCTGGCGGCCAATGGCCTTCGTCGCAAAGTCGATCGCGATTTTCAGGGTGAAACCTGCGCCCGGAGACAGGCGCGCAAACTTGACGCCCTGTCTGATCTCGACGGGCTTCAGAATCCTGAGGGCCTTGCGCGCCGCAGACTGCTGCACGATGCCAGCCTGCTCCAGCACCTCGACGAACGGACGCGAGGAGCCGTCAAGGATGGGCAGTTCGGGTCCGTCCAGCTCGGCGACGACATTATCGACGCCAAGACCGGCGCAGGCCGCCAGAAAGTGCTCGACCGTCGAGACCGAAACGCCGGCTGCGTTCGTCATGTTGGTGCCCAGCTCGGTGGTCGTCACCATCGTCGCCAGCGCGGGAATGTCTGCGGCGCGGCCAGCGACGTCGGTGCGCACAAACACCACGCCCGCGCTTTCGCCAGCAGGGCGAACAGTCAGCCGGGCCGGCTTGCCCGTGTGAACGCCAATGCCCGAAACGCTGGCGGGACCGGCGATCGTGTGTTGCGTATTGATGACCTGGCTCATGCGCCGTCAGCTACGGCCGGACGGCCGCAGGCGCAAGACACGCCCTATTGCCGGATGTTGCGCCGCCGCCGGACCTGCTACTGGCAGCGCCATGGAACTGCCTCCTGCTCTCAGACTCGCGGTGGACCAGGCGCTGGAAGGCGTCTCGGCCACACAGCTTGCGGCCGCTGCGAAGGCGCTGTCGCAGCGCTATCGCAACGAGGTGCGCGATGGTCGCCTGCACCTGTCTGATGCGCTGACGGCGCAGGCCTATATCGCGGCGCGCATGCCGGCGACCTATGCCGCGATCCATACTGCCGTGACAGCGGCGGCCGAACGGCTGCCCGCCTTTGCGCCAACGACCCTGCTGGACGCGGGCGCTGGTCCTGGCACGGCTCTGTGGGCGGCGCAGGCGGCATGGCCCCACCTGCGATCCGCCACGCTGCTCGAGGCGAGCCCGGCCATCCGCAGCATCGGACAGAAACTCGCGGCGGCAAGCACCGTCGAACATATCGCATGGCGCGAGACGGACGTGCGGCACGGCGTGGATAGCGCCATCGCGTCTGATCTGGTGACGCTGGCCTATGTTCTCGACGAGCTTGAGCCTGCGGAACGGACGAGGCTGGTCAGCGACCTCTGGACCGCGACCGCCGGCGTGCTGATAATCGTCGAGCCCGGCACGACATCAGGCTGGCGGCGCATTCTCGATGCGCGCGCACAGCTGATTGGCGCGGGCGCCCACATCATCGCACCCTGCCCGCACGCCATGTCCTGCCCGATCACAGAGCCAGACTGGTGCCACTTCTCCGCCCGCGTGGCGCGCTCGCGCATCCACCGGCTGGCCAAGGGCGGGGACGTCCCGTGGGAGGATGAGAAGTTCGCCTACCTCGCCGCATCGCGCATGCTAGCTGCCGCATTATCCGCCCGCGTGCTGGCGCCGCCAGAAACAGCCACCGGCCGCGTGCGCCTCAAGCTCTGCCAGCCAGACGGACAGGCGGCCCACCGGTTGGTCACCCGCCGCGAAGGCGAAGCGTTCAAACAGGCCCGCCGGGCCGATTGGGGCGATGTTTTCGAGAACTAGGCATTCCCCGAGCGGCGCAGGAAGGCCGGAATTTCGAGGTCGTCGTCGAATGAATCATCTGCGGGCGCTGGCTTTGCGACCGGCTGGCCGGGTTCATCGGCAGGCTTGGTTTTCCACCCGAACAGCGAGGCGAACGAACGCTCCTTCGCCTGCTCCCCCGGGGACACAGCGGGCTCAGGCGCAGGCTGGGGCGAAGCCGGGGGCTGAGGAGCCGCGGCAGCAGCGACCGGCGCAGCTGGCGCAGGCATTTCGTCCTCGATTTCCGGTTCCGCCACGTCTTCAACCGGCGGTGCGATCGGACGCGAACGGATGATCGGCGGCGCTGGGCGCAGGTCGGACGGCGGCACAACCTGTTGCTGGACAGGCTCGGCGGCGGCGGTCACGGGAATTGCAGGCGCGGGCGCTGGCGAAACCGGCGCGGCCACCGCCGGCGGCTGGGCCACGATGCCGAGCGTTGCGGCAGGCGACGGGGCGTTCATGACAGCCGTGGTGAGACCCGCCTGCAGTTCCCGAACCGGTTGCGAGGGGCGTCCCGCCTGGGCCTGTTGCAGACCCGCAGCCACGACGGACACGCGGATCTTGCCGCTCATGTTCTCGTCAAACGTCGAGCCGAGGATGATGTGCGCGTCGACATCGACTTCGCGGCGGATTTCGTTCGCGGCCTCGTCGACCTCGAACAGCGTCATGTCATAGCCGCCGGTGATGTTGATCAGCACGCCCTTGGCGCCGCGCATCGAGACATCGTCGAGCAGCGGGTTGGCGATCGCGGCCTGCGCGGCCTTCAGCGCTCGGTTCTCACCCTCGCCTTCGCCCTCGCCCATCATCGCCGAGCCCATGCCCGCCATCACGGTGCGCACGTCGGCGAAGTCGAGGTTGATGAGGCCAGGCATGACCATCAGGTCGGTGATGCCGCGCACGCCGGAATAGAGAACCTTGTCGGCGAGCCCGAAGGCCTCGGCGAAGGTGGTCTTGCTGTCGGCGATGCGGAACAGATTCTGGTTCGGAATGATCAGCAGCGTGTCGACCTCGGCGCGAAGATCGATGATGCCACGCTCGGCGACCTGCATGCGGCGCTTGCCCTCGAAGTCGAACGGCTTGGTGACGACGCCGACGGTGAGGACTTTCTGTTCCTTCGCGATGCGCGCGATGATCGGGGCGGCGCCCGTACCCGTGCCGCCGCCCATGCCGGCGGCGATGAAGCACATGTGGGCGCCGTGCAGGATCTTCTTGATCTCGTCGGAGCTCTCCTTGGCGGCTTCCATGCCGACATCAGGGTTCGCCCCGGCGCCGAGACCGGAAGTCTTGGCCATGCCAAGCTGGATGTGCGTGGGCGCCTTGGAGCGCGTCAGGGCCTGTGCGTCGGTATTGGCGACGACAAATTCGACACCCTGCAGCTTGGCGTCGATCATGTTGTTGACGGCGTTCCCGCCGGCCCCGCCAACACCGATCACGACTATCCGGGGGCTCAATTCAACAGCCATGGGCAACCTCGAAACGCATCCCAGCAGCCGCACGGGCCCTTGCCCGCTTGGCGCACTCGATGAAGATCGCGGCGTTTGGCTAAGCGCTCCTTAAAGGTAGCGCCGGTTCAGAAGTTTTTCTGAACCCACCCGAAGACCTGCCTGAAGAGGCCTTCGCCGGAATCCACTGCGCCCCGGTCTCCGCTGAAGCGCGAAGGGTCCGGGCCGCCCATCAGGTCCCAGCGTAACAGCCCTGCCGCAGCGGCGAAAGCGGGTGAACTGTAAGTCTCGCCTAGACCCTTCACATTGGCAGGCTTGGCGAGACGCACCGGCGCGCGAAAAACGTCTTCCGCCAGCTCCTGCAGGCACGGCATCTGGCTCGATCCGCCCGTGAGTACGATCCGTCTCGGCAAGGGCC
This sequence comes from Hyphomonadaceae bacterium, assembly GCA_022844345.1. GTDB lineage: Bacteria > Pseudomonadota > Alphaproteobacteria > Caulobacterales > Hyphomonadaceae > UBA7672. Next base: position 302,362 of record JALHLU010000004.1, on the reverse strand, counting down.
GACCCGTTGCTGACGCCTTGGACAGCCGTCCGTCCATCAGTTCCAGAATTTCCTCGATCCTGGGACGCAGCACCTGGGCGATATCCGCCCGGGAACACTGGTGCGCTTCGAGGCGGCCATCCTGGCCAAGGCGCGGCGCCTCGACCATGTCCAGCGCCCCGGCGGCGGCGAGGCTGGCGGCGCCATGCTGGATCTTGAGCCGTTCGGCGGCGGCAAAGGTGGTTCCCAGGCCCTGGGCGAGGTCCGACGTGGCGCGCGCGCCGCCCATGGGGAGGGTTTCGACGTGGACCAGCCCGCCATCGTAGAAGGCTGCCGCAGACGTAACCCCCGCCCCGAAATCAATCAGCATGGCCCCCTGCTCGGCCTCGTCCTCGACCAGACAGGCAAGGCCGGATGCGAACGGGGCAGCCAGGATGGCTGAGACGTTGAGATGGGCGCGCGACACGCACTGGACGATGTTGCGCAAGGCCGCCGTCGGGGCCGAGACCACGAGGAAGCTGGCGGTCAGGGTTTCGGCATACATGCCGCGCGGATCCTTGACGCCGGCCGTGCCGTCCACCGTGAAGCCAAGCGGCGCGGAGTGGAGAATTTCGCGGCCCTGCGACTTGAAGCTTTCCAGCGCGGCGATGCGGACTTCGCGGATATGCAGGGGCGTGATCTCGCGCCCGCTGAGCGGCAGCGCAGCGCGGACAATGTCAGAGCGCAGGTCGGGGCCCGACACGCCAAGCACGACGTCGGTGACGCGCAAGTCTGCGGCGCGCTCGGCCTGTTCGACGGCAAGACGAATGGAACGTTCGAGATTGTCGAGATCGACGACGGCGCCAGAGCGTACGCCCTTGGTGCCCTGGGCCCCAGCTCCGGCGACGCGCGGTTCGCCCTCGGTCGCGTCAGCGCGGCGGGCGATCAGGCAGGCGACCTTGGACGACCCGATGTCCAGCGCAGCCATGACCGAACCGCGCCCGATGGCGCGGTCACGGACCTGGGAACGCTGGGCAAGCGTCGACATGGTGATCACGCATCTCCGGACAGAGGGTCCGCAGGGGCGCCCGGGATCGGCTGGATCGCCAGCTTGCAGGTGTCGGCGCGCGCGTCGATGCGCATCGCAGGCAGATCGAGGAGTCCGGTCTCGGCGTGCAGCAGGTTCACGCAATCAAGAGCGGCCTTGAGCTTCTGGTCGTCGGGCATTGCGACCAGGTCTGCGCGGCCCGAGAATTTGATGTCCCAACGGCGCCCGCCAACGCGATAGGCAACCTCCAGACGTTCCTTGAGGTTCGGATAAGCGCTCATCGCTGCAACGAGGCTGGAGGCTGCTTCACCCGCATTTGCGCCGACGACATGCGGCAGGCCGGCATATTTGGAAAGATCGGCATCCGCGAACGCCTGTCCGCTCTGGTCCACGACGCGCCAGGCGCCGCCCTTGTCGTGCTCCTGCCAGAGCGCGACGGCCTCCCGTTGATCCAGCTCGATACGGATGCGATCGGGCCAGAGGCGTTGCACGCTCACCGCCCCCAGATCGAGGCCCTCGATCTGCTGGCGAACCGCGTAGGGGTCGACGCCGATAACGGCCGCGCCAGACTTGATATCCGCCGCCGCCAGCACGTGCGTGACGACATCCCCGTCGATCTCGGGGCATGGCTTCTGCGTTGTTCTGCCTGGACCGCAAACCTCAACGCCCTTGATGCCCATGCCCGCCCATCCGGCGATCACGTTGAAGCCATTGGTCATGTTGCGGCCAAACGCGCCCAGCGATCCGCCCATCCAGGCGGCGATGGTCAGCATCAGAGCGCCGCAGATGATCGTGCCCAGCGCGTAGGTCGCGATGCGGTCGCGGAACCAGGCGACGGAGTACGGAATGTCGCGCGCACGGCGCGCCGAACCGTGCGACTGCGCGCGCGGCGGGGGCGGCGCACCGTCACGATCATCATAGGCTGGACCCGCGATCTGCGGCCGTCTTACCTTGGGCATGATGCGTCCTCGATCATCCAGCGGACGAGCGAGGGATAGTCGATGCCCATATGCGCAGCCTGCTCGGGGATGAGCGAGGTGGGCGTCATGCCCGGTTGCGTGTTGGTCTCGAGTATCACCAGTCGACCCGCTTTTTCATCGTAGCGAAAGTCAGACCGCGACACCCCCCGGCAGCCAAGAGCACGATGGGCCCTCAGCGATGCGTCAAGCGCAGCTTCGGTGACCGCATTCGGCAGGTCTGCAGGAAGGACGTGGCGCGATCCTCCAGCCTCGTATTTTGCAGCGAAGTCGTAATACTCCCTTAAAGTCGTGATCTCGGTGACAGCCATGGCGCGGTCACCCATGACGCCGACCGTAAGTTCCCGGCCCGGAATGAACTTTTCGACCAGCGCCCGCTTGCCGAACGTCCAGGTTCCGTCGGTGAGTTCCTTGGGCGGGCGGTTGGCGCCTTCCCGAACGATAAACACGCCGAACGAGGATCCCTCTGCCGGCGGTTTGATCACGTAGGGCGGCGGCATGATGTGGTCGCGCGCGAGGTCCTCAACATCGTACATGCCGCCCTCGGCGACATCGAGGCCGTGCTGGACGTAGATCGCCCGCGACTTGTCCTTGTCCATCGCCAGCGCCGAAGCGAGCACGCCGGAATGCGTGTAAGGGATACCCAGGATTTCCATCACGCCCTGCACGCAGCCATCCTCGCCCCAGGGGCCATGCAGCGCGTTCAGCACGACATCGGGCTTGGCATCGGTCAGCTGCTGCGCAAGCTCGCGCGTGACGTCGATCTCGACGACGTCGTAGCCGGCCTGGCGCGCGGCCTCGGCCATGCCCCTGCCCGAGGACAGCGACACGGGCCGCTCCGAAGACCAGCCCCCCATGATGACAGCAACACGTGTCATGGCTTGCGCCTCCTTAGGTGCTCGATCGGCTATGCGCCCGGTTCGGTTACCGGGATGCTACCGCCGCGAGGCGGCTATGGGATCGTTTTTTGCACGAGTACGGCGTTTTTTTGGGTGACACACGATTCAGGCCCGCCATCAGCGCAACATTCCGGACCTGAAACGCGGGCGATTGCGGCAGGCCAGATTCGGCCGGATATCGGTGTCTATTGCAGCGATCTTCTCCAGCACAATCAGAGGCCTCGCCAATTTCCGCTGTGGGACAGCCGCAATCTCATCCACCCCCCTCCGGAGTGAGCGCAATATGCGCCCGTCGTCTCCGCACGGAGGGCAGCTGATCACTGTCGGCGCGGGGCGATGCGAGCCGGGAAACCTGTTCGCGGGGACGCGGGCGATCCGCTCTCGAACTACGAACCACGGACTACGGACTAAACCTGCGGAGCCATCCGCGTCCCCGGCCCTCCATTCTCGTGAAATGGGCCAGAACCAAAGCAGGCCTCCATGCCCATCCGGGCCGTGGAGCTTTCGGTGTTTCCCTGGACCAGTTCCCTTCCCCGCCGACTTGGCCGATGATCGTTCCACACAAGGGATGACCGTCATGACCAAACCGGCAATGCAGCACTGGATCGAAGAAGCCGAAGCCCGCCTGCCCGAGATGATCGCGCTGCGCCGCGCCATCCATGCCGAGCCCGAGATCGGCCTGCACAATCCGCTGACCACCGCAAAGGCGAAGGAAGCGCTCAAGGGCCTGCCGCTCGAATACACCGAGGGCCCCTCCACCACCGGCTTCATCGCCACGCTGCGCGGTCCCTCGAACGGCCGCACCGTCCTCCTGCGCGGGGATATGGACGCCCTGCCGATGGAAGAAGACACCGGCCTCGAATTCTCCTCCACCGTCCAGAACGCCATGCACGCCTGCGGGCACGACACGCACGTCGCCATGCTGGTGGCGGCCGCTCACGCACTCTGCGCCCAGCGCGAACGTCTCGCCGGCACCGTGCAGTTCATGTTCCAGCCGGGCGAGGAAGGCTGGCATGGCGCGCGCTACATGCTGGAGGACGGCCTGATCGACCCCATTCCCGATGCCGCCTACGCCCTGCACATCACGCCCAACATCCAGTCCGGCGTCTTCGCCGGCCGCGTCGGTCCGCTGCTGGCCGCCGCTGACCGCATCGAGCTGACCATCAAGGGCCGGGGCGGCCACGCCTCGCAACCGCACGATGCCGTCGACCCCATCCCCGTCGCCTGCGAGATGGTGACCGCGCTGCAGGCGATGATGACCCGCCGCGTGCCCGCCTTCGATCCCGCCGTGCTGACCATCGCGCACATCCGGTCCGGCTCCACCAACAACGTGATCCCCGAGACGGCCTTCATCGAAGGCACGATCCGCTCCTTCTCCGAAAAATCCCGCACCATCGCGCGCGATGGCCTGAAGCGCGTCGTGGAGCATGTCTGCGCCGCCCATCTGTGCGAGGCGGATCTCAAGATCATCCCCGGCTTCCCCGTGACGATCTGCGACGAGAAGGCCGTCGCCCTCGCCCGCCGCACGACCAAGGCGATGTTCGGCGAGGAAGCCTGGTTCGAGATGCCCCACCCGATGATGGGCGCGGAGGATTTCTCCTACGTGCTGCAGAAGGCCCCCGGCGCGATGATGTTCCTGGGCGCCACGCCCGAAGGCGGCGACTGGCGCACCTGCTGCGCGCTGCATTCCAACCGCATGATGCTGGACGAACGCGTCATGGCCCGCGGCGCCGCCCTGCACTGCGCCATCGCCGAGGCGTTCCTGGCCGATGGTCTGGAGCGCTAGCCGGGCCCAGTCGCTAGTTGACCAGTCCGGGCACATGGTATTCCACCGGCGCCGCCGGCCCCACCGGAATGCCTAGCGCAACCCACACCGCCGTCAGCAGCATGCCGGAGATATAAAACGCCGCCGCCAGCGGCAGCGCCATCGCGATCATCGTGCCGAGCCGGAAGTTCGGCATGTAGCGCTGCGCGAACACCATGGTCAGGATCAAATAGGGGTTGAGCGGCGAGATCAGGTTCGTCACCGTATCGCCGACGCGATAGGCGGCCGTGGTCATTTCAGGAGAGACTTCCAGCAACATCATCATCGGCGTCGCCACCGGCGCCATGGCCGCCCACTTCGCCGAGCCAGACGCAATCAGGAAATCCAGCCAGGCCGACATCGTCGCCAGCAGCGGCAGGAGAATCGCCGGCGGCGCCTCCATCGCCCGCAGCTGGTCCGCCCCTGCAATCGCCGTGATGGGCCCAAGGTTCGACCAGCCGAACATCGCCACGAAGTGCGCCGCGAAGAAGATCAGCACGAGATAGGGCATGATGACGCCCAGCCCGTCGACCATCATCGTCACCACGTCGCGATGCGATTTTATCGACTTCGTCGCCGCGCCATACGCCCAGCCTGTCGAGATGAAGAGCAGGAACAGAAGCGCCGCGATCGAGCGGAAGAACGGCGTCATCTGCTGGCTGCCGCTTGCCTCTTCATCCATCAGCGGCGTGAAGCCCGGCCACATCACCAGCGCCGTCGCGAGACCCGCAACGCCAAGCGCGGCAACGCCTGCCCAGATCAATCCCTTCTTCTCGACGGAGGTGAGCCTCATGCCCGCGAGCTCCGCTTCGGCGCCCTCGCCTTTCCAGTCGCCCAGACGCGGCGCGATCACGCGCTCGAGGACCCACCAGCCCACGGCCGTGAACACCACCGCGATGCCGATGCTGAAATACCAGTTGCCCAGAGGGTTCATCGTCCACTCGGGATCGAGCAGCCGCGCGCCCGTCTCGGTGATGCCCAGCAGCAGCACATCGTACTGTCCCGGAAACAGGTTGCCCGAGAGGCCCACCGCCGCGCCCGCCCACCCGGCGATCAGCCCCAGCACCGGATGGCGTCCGGCCGCCGCGAACACGATCCCCGCCAGCGGAACATAGACCATGTAGGCTGCGTCATTGGCGTGCGTCGCCAGCATGCCCAGCACGAACACCATCGGCACAAGGATGTTCTTCGGCGCGCCGCCCAGGCTGGCGCGCATCAGGGCCGTCAGCAGGCCCGACTTCTCCGCCACCGCGGCGCCTAGCATGATGGTCAGCGCAAAGCCCAGCGGCGCAAAGCCGGTATATGTGCGCGGCATCTCGACGAACAGCTTCTGGACATTCGCCTCGCTGAGCAGGCTGGAGACCACCAGCGTCTCGCCTGTCACCGGGTTCACAGCCGACCAGCCCGCCGACGCGCCGATCATCGACACGCCCACGAGGACAAGGATAATCACCACGAATATGAAAATCGGGTCCGGCAGGGCGTTGCCCAGCCGCTCGACCGCATCCAGAAACCTGCTGCGTTTCCCCGCCGTCCCTGCCCGTCCGTCCATTGGAAATGTTCAGCACGGCCCGGCTTGGCTGTCGATGGGCATCCGGCGCGAATGGCGTTGGAGGCGTCACACTGCTGCTCTAGGCTGCGCCACGATCAACCGAGGCAATCGCATGCGGCATATCTCTTTCGCGCTCCTGCTCGTTCTGGCGGCATGCACCGCCGCGCCGGAACAGGCCGCGCCGGCCGCAGCGCAGCACGCAGCAAGCCAGATCACGCTCACCGGCGGGATCACCCGCGCCGACCACCAGAGCTATCGCGAAATCCCGTTTGAGGTTCCCGCAGGGACGGGGCGGATCGCCGTGGACTTCAGCTACACCGGCAAGGACCAGCGCACCGTCATCGACATCGGCATGCGCGATCCCAATGGCCAGCGCGGCTGGAGCGGCGGCAACAAGAGCCGGTTCGAGATCACCGAATTCGCCTCAACGCCCTCCTATGCCAACGGGCCGATCACGCCCGGCACATGGCATCTGGTGCTGGGCGTGCCGAACATCCGCGAGGGCCAGACAGCAAGCTACTCGGCGACGATCACGCTGGGCCCGCCCGATGGCATGCGCAAGGCCGTGCAGCTGAGCGGCCCGGCGATCGTGCTCGACGCGACTCCCGGCTGGCGGCGTGGGGATTTCCATACCCACACGGGCCACTCGGATGGATCCTGCGATGTGGGCGATGCGCGCGTGCCCTGTCCCGCTGTCTTCACCTTCGAGGCCGCGAAGGCTGCCGGTCTCGATTTCGTGGCCCTCACCGAACACAACACAATCACGCAACTGGCCGATATCCGCGAGCTGCAGACTGTGTTTCCCGAAACGCTGCTGATGCCCGGCACGGAGATCACGACTTTCTTCGGCCACGCCAACGCTGTGGGCAATACGGGCTTCCTCGACTTCCAGCTCGGCTCGCCGCGCCTTCCGACGCTGGCCAAGCTGTTCGATCAGGTCGACGCGGCCGGCGGATTCGTATCGGTCAATCATCCCTCACTGCCATCTGGCGAAGCTTGCATGGGCTGCGGCTGGACTGCGAAGGACACAGACTGGTCGCGCGTATCCGCCATCGAGATCGTCAACGGCTCCACACTGCGCACGTCAGGCGCAGAAGGCGCATTCAACGGCATCAAGTTCTGGGAATCCCTGCTCAACCAGGGCCACCGCATCACCGCCATCGGCGGCAGCGACAATCACGACGCGAAGGATACAACCGGCGCGAAGCAGTCGCCGGTCGGCAAGCCGGCGACTGTGGTGTTCGCGGACGAGCTATCGACGCGGGGCGTGGTCGCGGGCGTGAAATCCGGGCGCGTGTTCGTGGATGTGGCGGGATTGCCCGGCGCCGGACTGGACATGAAAGCCTCCGCAACGAACAGCTCTGCGAGCATGGGTGGCGAACTCGTATTGGCCGCCAGCGAGAACGCGACAGTCGCCGCATCGACCAGCGCCCTTCCACCCGGCGCCAAGGTCGAGTGGGTCTCATACGGACTCGTCGTAAGCGTCCCCAGCGACCCCGCCGCCAGCGCAGCGAAATTGGTGCACGTGGAGGGCGGCAAGAACCACGGATGGATCCGCGTCAACATCCGCGACGTCGACGGAAAACTTCTGCTGATCGGCAATCCGATCTATATCCGCACTCACCCCTAGCGCCGCCGCAACCGCGCCCGCGTCACCAGCAGAAAGCCGATCACCGGGCCGAGTACACGGGCGGCGGCCTGCTCGCCGCGCGTTCCGGCGAACTTGCGGAAATAGCGGTTGAGCCCGGCCGCCTTGTGCCTCTCCACCACCAACGATGGCGCATCGCTTGTCGCACCGTGGTGCAGAGCAGATGCAAACGGCGTGTAGATCACCGCGCCGCCATCGGCCTCGGCGCGGCGGCAGATGTCGAGATCCTCGACATGCATGAAATAGCCCTCGTCGAACCCGCCCAGCCGCTCGAAGCCGTGGCGCGTCATGTACATCAGCGCGCCGCTGACCGCGTCCATGGGCACGGGCCCTGCAGGCTGCGGCTCGTTGTGGCGGTTGATGTTGACGAAAGCAGGGTTCAACGCGCGCAGCCAGCCAGCGGCTAGGAACGTCGCCGCAGCCGAGCGCATGGTGAGCTTGCGGCGCCGCGCGCCGCGCTGTTCGCGCCCGTCCAGCCCGACAATCCGGCCGCCGGCGATGGCGGGCTCCGCCGCATGGGTGATCGCCGATTCCAGCGCCACGACCGATCCGGGTTGCAGAATTGCGTCGGGATTGATGATCAGAAGCCGGTCCGCGGCGGTGGCGGTTGCCCCGAGGTTCACGCCAGCGGCGAAGCCACGGTTGAAGCTCTCACCGATGATCTTCAGCCTGCTCGTTTGCGCGGCCATCTCATCCAGCCTCGTGACGGCGCCGGGCGGGTTGCCGTTGTTGACCAGCACGATCTCGCTGATGTCCTCGTCAGCTTCCAGTGCGGCGAGGCAGTCGAACAGAACATCGCCCGTGTGGTAGCTGACCACGATGGCGGCGATACGCGGCGGCGTGACGTCTTCGGCGGGAGCGTCGCACGCGTCAGGAATGTCGGCGGCGTGTTCCTTCACGGCCTGGAACACGTCGCGCACGTCCTTTTCCAGCGCCTCCAGCGCAGCGGCGCCTTCCATGCGCGCCTGCCAGAATGCGCGCGCAAAGCCGACGGCAGGCGCCAGCGCCTTGGGCAGATCCGCCGCGCGCTCAAGCTGCTTGAGGATCGGATCAAGATTGTCGGACAGGCGGCGCAGATCATCCTGCGTCGCCGCTTCGGTATCGAGATCGGCCAGCGCACGCATCACATCCACCGACCGCGGTGATCCGCCAAGATCATCGAGAATGCGCTGCGTGATGCGCTCACCCGCCCGCGTGGCGAGGCAGAGATCGGCCAGTTCCGGCGGAGCGCATTCGCGCAGTATGGCTTCGTCCGCCCACGCCTCAACGCGTTGCAGGTCTGTCAGGTGCAGCCGCAAACGCAGCGCAAGGACGCGTGCATCTGCAAATATTGCGCCAGTGCTAGCCATCGCTACGCAGCTGTTCTCCGCCCTGACAGCGCGGCCCTTGGTCAGCGCGAGGCTGGCGCACGAACGCAGGATTTTCTGGTTGTGCGCCGACGCCCCTCATCCCGCCTTCGCCCGCTTGATATCCGGCGGCAACGCCTCGCCAGCCAGGAACACCTTCGCATCATCCAGCAGCACAACCTCGTTCGCCTGCGAGCCAAAGCGGCGCAGGGCGAGCTTGCGCTCTTCGGCTTCCTTCGCGCCGACCACGGCGATGACGGGCACTTTCTGCAGCGAGTGTTCGCGGATCTTGTAGTTGATCTTCTCGCCGCGCGTATCGACCGCCACGCGAAGGCCCGCCGCGCGCAGTTCCTCCGCCGCCTGCTCCGCATAGGCATGCGCGCCTTCGGAAATCGAGGCTACGACCACCTGCACGGGCGACAGCCACATCGGGAAGGCGCCGGCATAGTTCTCGATCAGCACGCCGATGAAACGTTCCAGCGAGCCGAGGATCGCGCGGTGCAGCATGACGGGGCGATGCTTGCCGCCATCCTCGCCGACATATTCGGCGTCAAGACGATCGGGCAGGACGTAGTCGAGCTGGATCGTGCCGATCGTCCATTCGCGGCCGATGGCGTCCTTGATGACGAAATCGAGCTTGGGCGCGTAGAAGGCGCCGTCGCCCTCGGCGATGATCGGCTCGACGCCAGCGGCGCGCGCAGCCGACAGCATCTGTTTCTCAGCCTTGTCCCAGAACTCGTCCGAACCGGCACGGACTTCCGGGCGCGTGGCGAGATTGATGTGATCCGTCTCCAGCCCGAAGTCGGCATGGATGGATTTGGCCAGCGTGATGAAGCGCGCCGTCTCCGACTCGATCTGGTCCTCGCGGCAGAAGATGTGCGCATCGTCCTGCGTGAACGCCCGCACGCGCATCAGGCCGTGGAGGGCGCCCGAGGGCTCGTACCGGTGGCACGCGCCGAATTCGGCCATGCGCATCGGCAGGTCGCGATAGGATTTCTGCCCCTGCTTGAAGATCTGAACGTGGCCAGGGCAGTTCATCGGCTTCAGCGACAGCGTCTCATCCTCCGCCGTCTCCGCGACGAACATGTTGTCGCGATACTTCTCCCAGTGGCCCGACTGTTCCCAGAACTTGCGATCCAGAACCTGCGGCGTGCGCACTTCGATGTAGTCGGCTTCATCGAGACGGCGGCGCACATAATTCTCCACCACGCGCCACAGCGTCAGGCCCTTGGGGTGCCAGAACACCATTCCCTTGCCCTCTTCCTGCATGTGGAAGAGGTCGAGTTCACGGCCGAGCTTGCGGTGGTCGCGCTTCTCGGCTTCTTCCAGGCGCATCAGGTGGGCGGCGAGATCCTTCTCGTTGGCCCACGCCGTACCGTACATGCGCTGCAGCATCTCGTTGCGATGATCGCCGCGCCAGTACGCGCCGGCCAGCTTCATCAACTTGAACGCCTTGGGCAGCTTGCCCGTGGACGGCAGGTGCGGCCCGCGGCAGAGATCGCTCCACACGCCGCCATGGGAATAAAGCGTGATCGCCTCTCCCGGTGGAATGATGTCATCGATGATCTGCGCCTTGTAGTCCTCGCCGATCTTCTTGAAGTGCGCGATGGCGTCGTCCTTGCTCCAGACCTCGCGATTGATGGGAAGATCGCGATCGACGATCTCCTTCATCTTCGCTTCGATCTTCGCGAAGTCCTCCGTCGAGAACGGCTCCTTGCGGGCGAAGTCGTAGTAGAACCCGTCTTCCACCGTCGGCCCGATCGTCACCTGCGTGCCGGGGAACAGCTCCTGCACCGCCTGCGCCATGACGTGGCTCGCATCATGGCGGATGAGGTCGAGCGATTCCTTGGCGTTGATATCGAGAAGCTCAAGCTTCACGTCGCGCTCAAGCGGCCGCTTCATGTCATGGAGCTGGCCGTCCACCTTCGCGATCACTGATCGCTTGGCCAGCGACTTCGAGATGGCCTCGGCGATGGACATGGGCGTCGACCCGTCCGGGTATTCGCGCACCGAGCCATCGGGGAAGGATACGTTGATCATTGTTTCGTCTTTCGTCGTGTTGGCGGAGGTGTAGGGCGATTTCGCGTCCCGTTGAACCCACCTTTTCGGCTGTCATCCCAGCCGGAGCGCAGCGGAGAGCCGGGACCCATTCATCCGCCCTAACGGCCGCCAAATGGGTCCCGGACAGCGCCTTGGTTTACCCTGAGCGACGCCGCAAGCGGCGTCGAAGGGCGCTTCCGGGATGACAAGCGTGAGGGCCTCAAGGCCTCCGCAATCCGGTTTTCAGCTGAGTCCTGAATTCAAGGGCGCGCCGGTTCGGACCGGTTCACGCGCCAGACGCCATAGCGCCAGGGGGTGAACCACCGCGCGCCGCTGGTAGTCAGGGTCGGCGCCGGGTCCCACCCGTGCGATCCTCCAGGCCGGCAGCGGGAAAACCGCGCCAGCCCCATCCATGATCCGGCCCAGACGCCGTGTTTCGACACGCATTCCGCGCAGTATTCCGCGCACGAGGGCTCATGCCGGCAACGCACGCCAAGCGCGACAAACGCTGGGGACAGCGTCGCCTTGTAACCCTTCAGCAGGGCGCCGATTACCGGCTTATATGCGGGGGCCTGAGCCATCCGCGCCATATAGCCACTAAAGGCCAATGGATCAAACCGGGGTGGGTCGGCTACATCTTGGCCACAACCCAAGGGGACGATCATGAGATTTGCCATTCTGGCCGGCGCGCTGGCGCTGGCTGCCTGCCAGCCTGCGGCGGAAGAACCCGCCAAGCCCGCCGAAACGGCTGCCCCGGAAGCAGCGCCAGCGCCGGCCGCCGAACCCGCCAAACCCTCCGGCCCGGCCAAAACGGTTGAGCCTGAGGACGATCACATGCCCGAGGCGTGGGTCACCGATGTGCATCACATCAAGGACGCCGACTTCAAGATCTTCTCCACCGCCGGGGGCGACCCGGCCATCAACGGGCTCTACACCTACGTCTCCGCCTATTCCGCGCCAGACGGGTGGACCCGCAACTACATGATCGGCGATTTCAACTCGTGGGAGGTGATCGAGGAATCGCCAACACGTGTGGTGCTCAAGATCAGCCGCTCATGGGTCGAGGAAGGGACCGGCGACATCAAGACCGCCGAGGAAAAGCTGATCATCGACCTGCCCGCCGATCCGGAGAAGCCCGTAACCGTCACGCCGGCGGCCTAGGTCAGCTTCGCTTCCATGTTTCCCGTTCGTTGCAGCGATCGCCTGGGTCAAGTCACTCAGCGATGACGATTGCCGGGCCGCCCGGCCGCTGCACATGCCTCAGGCAGGCGCGTATGGCGTCGGCGGCTTCCGGCCGGGCCGCGTAGATCTGGACCGCGCTGGCGTAAGGCGTGACTTTGCGTTCGCTGTCGACCAGCATGCCCACCCTTGTCCAGTCCTTCGGCAGATCAGGGAACCATTCGGCATAGATCATCACGAGCTCGACGCCCTTTTCTTGCACGAGCGCGTTCATCCAGCCGGGCTCTGCGGCCTGACGCGCCTTGCGCGCTCGCTCGCTGCCAAGGCCCCAGAGGTCGAGCACGAAGCCGTCGTTCCGGAAACTGGTCCAGCCGAGGTCGTTGACCGCGACCGGCCGCCGCCAGCATTCATCGATGACCCGGTGCATCTGGTACTGCTGGCGCTCGACATTGCGAGCCGCCTGCGGCGTGGACGCGATGACGTAGGGCCCGAGGGACGCGCCAAGCAGACAGAGACCCGCCCCTAGAATAAAGACGCGTATCCGCGAGACGAGCAGCCGGCGCAGCTCATGCTGCAGCAGGTGGACCAGGCCTACGCCAACGGCGCACAGAACGTAGACTTCGTAGCGCGCATAGCTGTTCATCCGGCCAAGCATCATCGCCAGTATCAAGACCGCAATCAGGCCGAACGCGATCAGCCGGTCGCGGGCCGTTCGCTTGATCGCGCCGTAGATCAGGCCAATCGCCAGGACGGCGAGGAGGGGCGCAGCTGCGGATTGCGCATTTTCCAGGAAGCTGGCTGCGAGCCCTGCGAGGACACCCCCGCCGCCATCGACCACGCCGCTGGTTACCGCGGACTTGCTGAGCACCGAACTTGGCAGGATGGGCAAGCCGATGCTGCCAAGCCAGAGCGCGTAAAGTACGAAAAGCGCGCTAGCCGCAACAAGCGCGGCGGCGGCAAACCGCCAGCGCCGGTCCGCGAGGGCTGCACCCACGCCGAAGGCAAGGATGATCGCCCCCTCGAACCGGACGAGGGGTCCGAACACGAGCGCAGCAAGCGTGATTGCGTCATACCTGCCGTCTATCGCACGGGTCACGGCGATGACGGACAGAGCCACGTGCAGGCTGTGCTCCATGCCCGTGAAGATGACGCCGAACACGTTGAAGGCGAGCAGCGCCAGGCCGAGCAGGATCAGCACATTGGCCGCGTCCCGCCCCTCGGGCGCGAGGCGTGACAGGCAGAAGGCCAGCATGACGCGGACAGTGATGACGAAGCAGGCGACATTCACCAGCAGGGGCGCCCACAGGACGAGGCCAACCTTGTCGAACGCCGCCAGCAACCAGGGCCAGAGCACGGATGAGGACGGATTGGACACCTCGCCCAGGTTCACGCCGAAATGCCCCCGCGCGATGTTCTCGGCGAGCGCCATGTGGATGTAAGGATCGTCCAGCGTGTAGAAGGACACGGGCGAGGACAGCGCCACGAGAACGGCCGCGTACACGACCGACAGCGCCACGGCGCCAAGCGTCACTCGCTGATCCAGAGTCACGCGCCCTATCCCGCCCGAAGCCGAGCCTGCATCCAACGCCAAACACCTTTCGCCATCGTTACGGTAGGGCTAGCCTCCACGCATGACCGTGCAGCGGCAATTCAGGGACCTTCATGCGCTCGCCCGCCGGGTGGCGCGGCGCAGCGGCGATGCCGACGATCTTGTGCAACAGGCGGTCCTGGCGGCGCTTGAGTCAGGCCGCGCCGACCTTGCTGCGCCAGAAACGCGCCGATGGCTGGCCGGTGTGATCCGCAATCGCGCCGCGTTCGATGCGCGGACCTCGGCCCGGCGGCGGCGGCGCGAGACCGGCTGGTCGGAATTGGCGGCGCCGCAGCATGCAGCGATTGAGGGAGAGGCGGCCGCCGCCGCCGTCACACGGCTTTCGCCCGCCTTGAGGGTCACCGCCCTGCTCGCGCTCAGCGGGCACACGCGGCAGGAAATCGCCTGGCTCCTCAACCTCAGCGACGCAGCCCTGCGCCAGCGCATTTCCCAGCTCAGGAAGGCCCTGGCCGGCGCCGGCGGGGCTCGGGCGGCTGGTCCCGACGGAGCGCTGGCCTTCGGGCGGATCCGGCGCGCGCTTCTGGGCCCGGCCCGCCGCGCGCAGGCTTTTCTCGCCAGCCACGACCCTGACGGACATCTTTTTGTGGTGAGCCGCTCACAGATCGCCACCCCGCGGCAACAGACAGGCGGGTAACGGAACAGGAGACCCTCATGCTTGCCAATGTGAAGATCGGAAACATCGTCTATTACGTCGCCGACATCGATCGCACGGAAGCGTTCTATCGCGACGCGCTCGGCCTCGAAGTCATCCGCATGGGCGATGATGGGTCGGGCAATGACTGGCTGATGGCGAAGACAGCCAGCGGGCTGGACCTGCTGTTCTTCTGCAACCCCGATGCGAAGGCCGGCCAGAGCCCCGTGATCGTCTATGACCTTGTCGATGGAGGGATCGATGGGATCGTGGATGGCCTCGCAAAAAAGGGGGCGACGATCGTCACGCCCGTCAGCCACGCACCCGGCGGATGGTCCGGCGACCTCGGCGACCCTGACGGTCACACTTTTTCGTTCTACCAGACGGCGGACAAGCCGCGTTAGGCCTCAGGCGAGCGGAAGGCCCAGCGCCTTCCGCATCGCCTCGGCGGCGGCGTCGAAGGCCAGCATGGTGGAGACGTGGCGGGGCGGATAGTCGCGCACGGCCTGAAGGTGGCGCAGTTCCCAGAACACGCCGCCGGGCGGCTCGGCGCCGTCCTTGAGCATGGCCCTGAGCGCATCGCGTGCGGCCTCTATCTCTTCGAGCGAGCGGCCGATGGCGTTGCGGGCGAGGATGGAGGTCACGGCCTGGCCAAGCGCGCAGGCCTTGGGATCGACCGCGATGGCGGCGATGCGGCCTTCGGCGTCGAGCTTCAAATCGATGTCTATGGTCGAGCCGCAGACGCGGGACACCTTGTGAGAGGACCCCTGCGCATCAGCCAGCCGCCCGACATGCGGGATGTCAGCCGCCAGCTCCAGAACCCGATTGTGGTAGAGTTCGCCGAACATGCTGCCTAGATCGGATGGATCGCCGCGGCATTCAAGTGACCAGCTAGTCCTGACCCGCCAGCACCGGCGGCGCGAGCGCCCCGATCCAGTCCCGCGGCTTTTCGGCAAACAGCGCCGCGCCGGTGGCGCTTGCGCCTGTGACCAGCGCGGTGCGGCGCGTCTTCAGGACATCGAAAAACCCGGCCGGGCGTTGTTTCCAGCTGCGCGCCGCTTCGGCCACGACCTCGATATCCTGCACCTCTCCCAGAAGCTCGGCGAGATCGCGGACGCCAGCCACGCGGCGGTCCAGCGCATCGGGAAACTGCTGTCGCATCAGCCGAACCTGCAAGGCATGATATTTGGACTGCTTGCGCCATTCGTGCAGCAGTTCCGCCTCGCCCGATTCCAGCGCCGTCTTCATCGCCGTGCGCGCCATGCGATAGGTCTCGCCCAGCGCCTTCACCAGCTTCTGGCGGCTGCCATCCGCAAGGTCCGGCACAAGGTCGCCATCGCGCGCTTCAAGCCGCGCGGTGAAGGCGCTGATCACTTCGGCGGCGTCCGCCGCCCGGCGTTCTGCGAGAAAGCGCTCTTCAAGGCGCCGCGTCGGCTCGGGCCCGATGCGCATCACGAGAAAGGGCCTCAGAGATTCAAGCGCCTCGACACGGGCGCTGGCGTCCCGCAGGTCGGACAGCAGGCGCGCGAGATCGCGCCACCACCGGTTTTCGCGCGCGAACGCCTTTTCCGTCATCAACGGCCGGGCCAGCCGCAGCGCCGCGCGGACCCGCTTGCAGCGGACGCGCGCCTTGTGGGCGAAGGCGGAGGCATGTTCCTGGGCTTCCGAACACTCGGACGCGAGCTTCTCGGCCTGCTCGCGGATCACGCGTTGCAGGCCTTCGGCGGCGCCTTCATGGGGAGCGATGATAAAGGCCATCAGCGGCTAGTTGCCCCGGTCGTTGTAGTTCTTCATCGGGTCGCGCATGTGCATGCGCGCGTAGTGCGACTTTGGCTCCGCCTCGTTCGGCCAGAACTCAACGGTCCAGGCATGGACGTTGTCATTCACCGAATAGACGCGCTCGCATTCCAGGATCGGCACAGGCCGCGCCTCCGGCCGGTTGCCATCGCGGCACTTGAAGCCATCGGCCTCGAACACCTTGCGCGCTTCTTCCTCCTGGCCGCCATTCCAGCGCCCCATGATGAAGATGCGGAATCCCTGATCGACCGCCCCTTCGGCATCAATGTCCCAGCGGCCGAAATTGGTGCCGGCCGGACCGGGTCCCTGCGGAGGGCGCGGACCGCCCTGAACAGAATTGGAAGCGCAGGCGGCCAGCAGCGCAGCCGCGGCGATCCCGACAGCAAATCGTGACATCGGATAACCTTTCAACAGCCCATCCTCAGCATAGACCGGGCCAGACCGGCGTCAAACATGCGCCGTGCAGTATCCTGCACCGTCCTATCCGGCAAATCCCAGCGTCGTTCCCAGCCAATTCAACAATCCCGGCAGGGACTGGATGAACACGAGCGTGACATATGACACCACGACCATCGCGACAACCGAGCCGACAATGCCGAGCAGCACAACGATCCCGTCCCGCTGCACCAGCCCCAGGGCCAGCACTGTGCAGGCCAGCGCCGGCGGGAAGTTTCCGCCCGGCGGCAATGGCAGGATGAGCACGACCGCCATGATCAGCACGATCGCCCCGATGGCGATCGTGCCGGCCTTGCCCGTCATGAACAGGAGGCGCGGTTTCATGAGGCGTTCCAGCCAGGCCAGCTTCGGGGCCAGCCCCTCGAACGCGCTGACCAGCGATTTTCGCGGAAACGTTCGCTTTGACAGAATTCCCGGCAGCCACAGATCCTCGCGGCCGAACACCATCTGGACCGACACGATCAGCAGGATGATGCCGACCACGGTGGGCACACCCGGCGGCATCGGGACAACCGACGGCAGCGAGAACAGCAGCACGGCAAGGCCGAATGAGCGCGCATCCAGCGCGTCGATGATTTCGGCCACCGACACCTTCTCGCTTTCGCCGCGCACGGCGTGGAGGAGGACCTGCGATGTCGGTACGGCCGTCGACCCAGGGTCATCGGTATAACCCACATGAGGCGTTGGGGCGTCGGGCGGCTGGGTCAGATGTGCCTCCTCAAACCCGGTGTCCTAAACACGCCGCCAGGTCGAGCCTTCGGGCCCGTCCATGATCTCGATGCCTTCGGCGGCAAGCTCCTTGCGGATGCGGTCGGCCTCGGCGAAGTCCTTCGCCTTGCGCGCCGCAACGCGCCCGGCAACCAGAGCATCGATCCGCTCCGCCTCGGATGCATCCCCGCGGGCCCAGTCTTCCGGATCCCGTTGCAGCAGGCCCAGCAGCGCGCCCGCCGCCAGCATCTGGCCCTTGAGACGCGGCCATTCAAACGGCTCGGCCTTGTTGGCTTCCGTCGCCAGCGCCGAGAGTTCCGCAAGAGCAAGCGGCGTGTTGAGATCATCGGACAGCGCCGCCACGACGCCCTGAGGGGCGCCAACTTCATCCGCCTCGACATCCATGCGCCGCAGCGCGTTGTAGAGCCGGTCAAGCGTCGCCTTGCTCTGCGTGAGCAGGGAGGCTGTGAAATCGAGGGGCTGGCGATAGTGGCCCGACATCAGCGCGAGGCGCAGCGTCTCGCCATCCCATTCCTTGAGCAGGTCGTGGACGAGTTTCACATTGCCCAGCGACTTGGACATCTTCTCGCTATCCATCGACAGGAAGCCGTTGTGCAGCCAGTAGTTCGCCATCGGCTTGCCATGGGCGCACTCGCTCTGCGCGATCTCGTTCTCATGGTGCGGGAAGATCAGGTCGAGCCCGCCGGCATGGATGTCGAGCGTCTCGCCCAGCACGGCCTTGGCCATGGCCGAGCATTCGATATGCCAGCCCGGCCTGCCCTCGCCCCAGGGCGATGGCCAGCGCGCCTCGGGCGGCTCGCCCGGCTTGGCCGCCTTCCACAGCGCGAAGTCCGCAGGGTCGCGCTTGCCGCCATCGATCTCGACGCGCGCGCCGGCGACCATGTCGTCCCGGGTCCGGCCCGACAGCTTGCCGTAGTCCGTCATCGACGGCACGTGGAACAGGACCCCGTTCTGGCCTTCGTAGGCGTGACCCTTTTCCACCAGCGTCTCGATGATCTCGATCATGCCCGCAACATGCTCGGTTGCGTGCGGCCGGAAGGTGGGCTCGATCACGCCGAGCGCGCTCATGTCCTCGCGATAGATCCGCTCGTAGAGCGCCGTGATCTCGGCGATCGGTTTGCCGGTTTCGGCCGCGGCGCCGATGATCTTGTCGTCCACATCGGTGATGTTGGCGGCATAGACGACGTGGTTGGCCCCGTAGCGCGCACGCAGAAGGCGAAACAGCACATCGAATGCGACGGGAGGCCGCGCATTGCCGATATGGGCATAGGACCAGACCGTGGGTCCGCACACATACATCGTCACCCGCTGCGGGTTTTGCGGGGAAAAGGTCTCCTTTTCCCGGGTCAGCGTGTTGTGGAGGCGGATGTCCATGAAGGCGGTCTTTTCGATCCGTTAGGAATATTCAATAAGGTATTGCCTTGCGTCAGGCTGGCGTTTTCGCAAGAGGCGCCTATGTGTCACGCACACCCCGCCCGATCAATCTGGCCCGGCGGGACGCTGAATTTAAGGGCGTCGTGGCGCCCGGGCTCTGAAACCATGAAGGTTTGAGCGCCTTCGCAACGAAAGGGACGGCCATGGACGCCGTGATCAAAGGCAAGGCCAAGGCCGACGCCGAGCCGCACACCCGCCCCTCCCGGGACGAAGCCGAGGATGCGGTCCGCACCCTGATCGCCTGGGCCGGGGATGATCCCCGCCGCGAAGGCCTGATCGATACGCCCGGCCGGGTGGTCGATGCATATGAAGAGTGGTTCAAGGGCTATCGTGAAGATCCGCGCGAATACCTCTCCCGCACGTTTGACGACGTGAAGGGCTATGACGACATCGTCATGCTGCGCGACATCGATGTGGAATCGCATTGCGAGCACCACATGGCGCCGTTCCTCGGCAAGGCGTTTGTCGCCTACATGCCGCTCGACAATGTGGTGGGCATCTCCAAGCTTGCCCGCGTGGTCGAAATCTACGCCAAGCGCCTGCAGACGCAGGAGACCATGACCTCGCAGATCCTGAACGCGATCCAGGAAGTGCTGAAGCCGCAGGGCGTCGCCGTCCTGATCGACGCCAAGCACGAGTGCATGACGACACGCGGGGTTCACCACCCCAACGTGTCGACCATCACCACGCAGTTCTCGGGCGTGTTCAAGTCCGACAAGGAACTGCGCGAGCGCTTCCTGAGGTTGGCCGGGAAGTAGTCCGGAGTATCCGGACCACCCACGCAAGCCAGACCTCACTCAGCAATAACAATATCCCCGCTCTGCAGCGGACGCGCATAGTCAGCGTATGGCAGTTCGATGCCCGTGAAGTTCACCGGTATCGCCACGCATTTCAGCGGCTCGGGCCGATCGCAGACCTGGAAGTGCAGGTGCGGCTCGGTCGAGTTGCCTGACGATCCCAGCTTTCCGACCACCTGCCCCGTCTTGACGACATCGCCGACCTTCACAGCCACACTGCCTGCCTTGAGGTGAGCGTAAACCGAGAACTCGCCATTGCCGTGATCGATGGCAACGTAGTTTCCGCCGATCGAGTCCGGATCCGTCGTGATCAGCTGCATCTGATAGGCGCCGGCACGCTCGCCATACGCCTCCGCCGTTTCTCCAGGCTGCCTCAGCGTCGCCGGGTCCTCGGCGAGGCCAGCCACCGCCGCCACGACTTTTCCATCAGCCGCCGCCAGCACGTCGGCGCCGTAGGCGTAGAAATCCTCGAACGCCGTTCCAGCGCCGCGATGGGAGCTCGTCCCATCACCCAAGCGCACGATATCGAACGCAAACTCTTCCGGCAGCGCCCAGCGGTGCGCCGTGTGCGGCGTCGGCCCAACAGCTGAAAACCACTGGCCCTTCATCGGAAAACGGAAAACTGTCTTCGACATCTCCGAATTGATCGGCAGGCTTGCGCTCGCCTCGACCGCCTGGCCGGCCCGCTCCGCATGAACGCGCACGCGCAGCGTGTCCCTCGCGCCTTTGTAGGCGAAGGGCTGCTGCATCAGGAGAAGCGCCTGCCCGTGATCCAGAGCCGGCCCGGCCAGCTTCGTTTCGGCGGGGATCAGCGCGCCCGAGCAGAACTGGAACGCCATCAGCTCCAGCGCGCCGGATGCCTGCAGGCGCGGGCCTGATGCAGATATCGAGTTCAGTTCAGCCCCCGCGATGCGGCGGGTGTCTTTCACCTCGCCCCCCGCCATCAGATCAATATCAACTGCGACGATCTCGACCGGCTCCGGCCCGTCATAGGACACGAGGACGTTCTGCAGCATCAGGCTCTGAACGCTGCGCCGCGATTCCAGCGGATAGGTGCGAACCTGTCCGACAGGACAGAAGCTGACGGCCACTTCGCCGGCATGGTCCCTCGCATACGCCGGCGCAGCCGCCAGCAATCCCGCCGCAATAGCGGCAGAGCACATGATGTTCATTGCAGTCTCCAGGGTTAGAATTCGTTGGAAGGATCAGATGGCGGTGGCGCGCGCGGCCGTTTCACGCGTCCATACGCCCAGGTCAGCAGCAGGTAGAGAGCAAGCCCCGTTACAATGGCGAGCGGCGCGAACCACACGCCCAGCAGGTCAACGCCATCGACGGTTTCGTCGGCGCCGATGAACAGTTCGCCGGTGCGAAGACGGAAAACGCCGACGGCCTGATTTGTGGTGAGCTTCAGGATGCCAAGGATGATCAACACCGTCGCCGTCAGGTACCCGATGCTCATGACGATCGCCGTCAGCAACCCCCGAACGCCGGTGACTGCCGTGCGCAGGATTGCCGCCGCAACATCCAGCGGACCAAACGTTCTGCCCGCGCGTGCACGCAAGCGGTCGGCCACCAGCTGCGGGATGAATTCATCCGGATCGCCAAGCTGCTCCAGTGCGGCCCGCGCATCTGTCTCGCCCGCCGGCGTTCCCGCCATGGCGTCGAGGATATGCGCCTCGAGCTCCTGTCTCACAGCAGCGGCTTCATCGCGCGACAGCGGCGCAAGAGCGCGATCAATCCGCGCGAAATAGTTCGCCAGCAGCGTGCGCGCCTGAACGTCGCCAACTTCAATCCAGCTAGACATCAAGCAGCCCCCTCAGACTGGCGTCGAACCTGATCCAGCGGCGGGCGCCTTCGTCCAGCGCAGCAAGCCCCTTGGCGGTGATGAGGTATGTTTTCTTGGCAGGCCCGGAATCCTGGATGATCCATTCGGCGCTCGTCAGCCCGTCCCGCTCGAACCCGGCCAGCAACGGATAGAGCGTGCCTTCGGGAATGCTGGCGCCCAGAACATCTTTTACGGCGACAGCCAGCGCATAGCCGTGACGCGGGCCGGACTTCAGCGCGCCGAGCACGGCAAAGGGCAAAACCCCCTTGCGCCAGCGCTTTTCCCAATCGTCCACCTGTGCATTCACAGTCGTCACCCAAGCTTTCTCCCGATATACCTCCATTTTCGAGGTACATCAAGGGCGTGTTGGTGAATGGCTCGATTTTTGGGCAAATCCCGCGCGGGGGTGGCCGATCAAGGTGTCGTCGGCGGCGTCTCGTCCGCCTTCACGGCCTTCTTCGCCTTGCCCTTCTTCGCCGGCTTTGGCGGCGGCGGGATCAGGACTGGCCTGAACGGCTTCAGCGGCCCCGGATTGTAGCGCGGCTTCATGTCGTTCGCGGACAGGCGCTCAACCACGCTCGGATCGAGCAGGCTCGCGGCATAGTCGACCGTGGGCTGTTCCTTGCGCGACTTCGCGGCCCAGATCCGGCGCGAGGCGAACGGATAGTTCATCGGCGAGAGCGAGTCCCAGAAGCGTGGCCGCGATATCTTTCCTTTGAACACCAGCCCCGCCTCGCGCACGGCCTTGCTCAGCGGCGATTCATCCTCGCCATACGTGCCATAGAAGCGCAGCCCGCATTCGGCTGCGCCTTCGGCGATCCATTTCAGCGGCGCGGCCGACAAGGGCGATCCCTCCCCGCCGCCAACATCGCCATGCGTGCCGATGAACCAGCGTTGCGCGTAGTGCTGTTTGCCATCAACGCAGTGTGGCCGCTTGTTGGCCTCATCCACGCCCTCCCACAGTGTCGGCGGAAAGCCGAGCCGGTTCTCGTCCACCGCCAGCGCATGGCGCGCAGAGAGCACGCTCGCGCCGATCTGCATGTCGTGAAAGCCGAACCGCTTGTTGAAAAAATGTGCGAGGCCGCCCAGCGCGCTAGGCACGCCGCGCTGTCCCACTGTGTCGAAGATCCCGAGATAGGTGACCTTCGGCGGCTCGTCCGTCTTGATGCGCGTGCCATCCGGCGCGCGCTTGCCCTTGCCATAGCTGGCGCGAAAATCGCGCCGGGCGCGCTCGAAATCCTCCAGCTGAAACTTCGTCGCCTTTCGCGGCGGGCTTGCGCGGTAGAGCCGGAATGCGTCCCACGCCTTCTCGGCATGCGTGCGGCTGACAATCCCGGCGCACCCGATCAGGCCGGCAAAGCTTCGCGCACAGAACGCGCCGCGGCTGAAACCGAACACATAGATCTCGTCGCCGTCTTCGTAGTTGAAGGCGAGACGCAGATAGGTCTCGACGATGTTGTCTTCCAGCCCCTCGCCGAACACACCGCCCAGCATCCGGTTCAGCCATTCGCTGAACCCGTCCATGAAGCCGTCCTTTCCCAGCGCATCGACGTTCGACCCGACGCCCTGGCTGTAGAGAACGATCTGCGGGATCTTGCTGCCATCCTCCAGCGTATGCGTGTGGGCGATGGAGCGGGCGATGATGGCGATGTTGGTAGGCTGAGGCTGGCGCAGCTTCTGCCACGTGCCGTCAAAACAGACGATAAAACGCTTCACAACCGCCACCCACGCTACAAGCCGGGGACTCTAGCAGAGCCTCGCAAGCCCGCCAGATGCCACCTGCCTGACGCCACCCCGCCGCATGGACTTTCCGGGGCGATTCTGGTCTATGCGCCCTACCTGAACGCCCTTTTTCCGCGAGATATTGCATGACTGGCAACATCGTCACCGTGTTCGGCGGCTCCGGCTTCCTTGGCCGGCATGTCGTGCGTGCGCTGTGCCGTCAGGGCTGGCGCGTTCGCGTGGCCACCCGCCGGCCGCACCTTGCTGGCGACGTGAAGCTGGCCGGCGACGTTGGCCAGGTGCAGCTGGTGCAGGCCAATGTGCGCAACCGGAACTCGATCAAGCGCGCGCTGGAAAACGCTGATGCTGTCGTGAACATGGTCGGCATCCTGGCCGAGCGCGGCTCGCAATCCTTCCAGGGCACGCAGGCGCTGGGCGCCGCCAACATCGCGCAGCTGGCTGCCGAGGCGGGCATTTCGAAATTCGTGCAGCTGTCGGCGATCGGCGCATCCGACAAGTCGAAGTCGCGTTATGCGCAGACCAAGGCGGAAGCCGAGGCGGCCGTTCGCGAGGCGATCCCGGCGGCGACGATCCTGCGCCCGTCCATCATCTTCGGACCCGAGGATGGCTTCTTCACGCGCTTTGCCGAGATGGCGCGGATGAGCCCTATCCTGCCGCTGATCGGCGCGTCGACGAAGTTCCAGCCAGTCTATGTGGCTGATGTCGCGCAGGCCGTCGCCAACGCCCTGTCGCGCCCGGACGCGGCCGGCAAGACGTTCGAGCTCGGCGGGCCGCGCACCTACACGATGAAACAGCTGCTGCAATACATCACGCACGAGATCGACCGGCCCCGCCTGCTGCTGCCCCTGCCTATCCCGGTAGCGGCGCCGCTTGGCTATGTCATCGGCGCGCTGTCGCGTCTCAATCCGTTCTTCGGGCCGCCGCTGACGGGCGACCAGGTGCAGCTGCTGAAGTTCGACAATGTCGTCTCGCCGGGCGCTGGCACGCTGGCCGACCTTGGCGTCACGAATCTCGAGACGGTCGAGACGATCACGCCGACCTATCTGTGGCGCCACCGCCCGCACGGCCAGTTTCAGCCGCCGCATGTGGACGAAGCCTCGCGCGTCGACGCCTGACAGCAAGCACATCGTTCCGCCCTGCTCCGCTCGTCCTGACGAAAGTCAGGACCCAGGGCTGGTGGCGAGCCTTGTCCCGCCTTGTAGCTTCAAGCCTGTTCACCCGGCGCAACAATTCCTCGGTCCTGACTTTCGTCAGGACGAGCGGGATAGGACTTCGCTTCCACTCGACCGGATCGTGATCTAGGCTCCCTCGACGGACAAGAGGGGAGCTAGACTATGGACAAGCTGGCCATCGAATATTCCGGCATGAATCTCGGCGTTCTGGCACTGTGGATCATCGTCCTGACGCTGGCGGGATTTGCGGCGCGTAAGATCGTGCGCGGCCGGTCTCTGCTGGGATTTGCCGGCGATGCGCTCTTCGGGCTGCTGGGCGTGTTCCTGGTGGGCACACTCCTCAAGGCGTTCGAGATTTCATTGACTGACTGGATCGCAAGCTTCGATCTTGGCCCGCTCAACGATGTCACGCGCTGGCTCGATATCCTGCTGATCGCGTTCGTCGGCGCGCTGGTTCTGCGCGGCGTGCTGCGGCCGATTACCGGCAAGGGGTGAGGGCGCCTCGAAGGGCCGCTCGCAACCCGTCAGAACCCTGCCCATAGCAGGCCAAGGCCAACCACGCCAACGGCGATCCGCCACCAGGCGAAGGGGGCGAAGCCGTGGCGGCTGACGAAGTCGAGCAGGAAGCGCACGACGAACAGGGCGGTCACGAACGCAACGGCAAACCCGATACCGATGAGGCCAAAATCGGTAAAGTCGAGATCGCTCCAGCTCTTGTAGAGATCATAAGCCACGGCCCCGCCCATGGTGGGGAGCGCAAGGAAAAATGTGAACTCCGCCGCCGAGCGCTTGTCGGTGCCGAGCAGCAGCCCGCCCGCAATGGTCGCGCCTGACCGCGACACCCCAGGCAGGAGCGCGAGGCACTGGAAGAGGCCAATCAGGGCATAGACACGGAACGGGTAGGTGTTCACGTCCAGATAGACAGGCGCCTTCTTCATGCGGTCGAGCAGCAGCAGCAGCACGCCGCCTACGATCAGCGCGATGCAGATCACGATCGGCGTCTCGAAGAACACCTGCTTGATGATGTCGTACATGAACACGCCAGCCAAGGCGGCTGGCAGGAAGGCGATCAGAACGCCCAGTATGAAGTGCCGCACCTTGGGGTCGGTTGGCCAGCGTGTTGCCAGCGTCCAGAGCCGCTGGAAATAGACCGTCACGATGGCGAGGATTGCGCCCATCTGGATCACGATCTCAAAGGTCTTGCCCTCGCTTTCAAAGCCCAGGAAGTGGCCGAGCAGCAGGATGTGTCCGGTCGAGGACACTGGAATGAACTCGGTCAGCCCCTCGACGAGGCCGAGCAGGATCGCCGCAAACCAGTCGGACATACAGGCTCCTTGAGATGCCCCTGACGTTACGGAGAACGGGTACAGCGCCGCCTGCTATTATTCCATTGACGCCCTTCTAGTCTCATTTGGTTCTTATAAATGATGGAACCCGAGACAGCGTGCCCATAGTTTGGGCCATTGCATCTTTTTTGGAACCTTTTGGTCTATATAATGCTCTTTTTTGGTTGCGCGGTGGGTTCTCGCGCGTCATGGGAGGCGCTCGCGGGTCAATCGGCGGGTGCTCCCATGTCGCAAAAGCGCATGCTCAGTTTCGTTTCGGTGGAGCAGGAGACGCCCGACAAGCGGGACGCCGCCGAGCGCCGGGGCGATTTCCACGAGATCTATGCGGATTTCATCGCCGCCAAGGCCGACGAGCAGGCCTCGCGCTGCAGCCAGTGCGGCGTGCCATTCTGCCAGACGCACTGCCCGCTCGGGAACAACATCCCGGACTGGCTGATGCTGACGGCGACGGGACGGCTGGAAGAGGCCTACGAAATCTCGGCCGCCACATCGAACATGCCGGAAGTGTGCGGCCGCATCTGCCCGCAGGATCGCCTGTGCGAGGGCGGCTGCGTGATCGAGCAGTCGGGCCACGGCACGGTGACCATCGGCGCGGTGGAACGCTACATCACCGACACGGCGTGGGAGAAAGGTTGGGTGCAGCCCATCCGCCCTGCCCGCGAACTGGGCCAGAGCGTCGGCATCATAGGCGCGGGCCCGGCGGGATTGTCGGCCGCCGACGAACTGCGCAGCGCGGGATATCAGGTGACGGTCTATGACCGGCACGACCGCGCCGGCGGCCTGCTGATCTACGGCATCCCGAATTTCAAGCTGGAGAAGGAAATCGTCGAGCGCCGCACGAAGCGCCTCTCCGAAGGCGGCGTGGTGTTCAGGCTGGGCGTTGATGTCGGCAAGGACATCTCGATGGCCGAGCTGCGCAACCAGCATGACGCGATCCTTGTCGCCACCGGCGTCTACAAGGCGCGCGAGATGGCGACGCCGGGAGCCGGCGCAAAGGGCGTGCTGAGGGCGCTCGACTATCTGATCGCGGCCAACCGTGTGGGGCTCGGCGAGACGGTGGAAGACTTCGAGAGCGGCAAGCTGAACGCGGCGAAGAAGAATGTCGTCGTGATCGGCGGCGGGGACACGGCGATGGATTGCGTGCGCACGGCGATCCGCCAGGGCGCGAAGTCCGTCACCTGCCTCTATCGCCGCGACCGCGCCAACATGCCGGGCTCGCAACGCGAAGTCGCCAACGCCGAGGAAGAAGGCGTCGATTTCGACTGGCTGGCGGCGCCCTTGTCGGTGGTCGAGAAGAAGGGCGGCGGAGCGAAGGCCGTGCGCGCCGTTCGCATGCGGCTGGGCCAGCCTGATGCATCGGGCCGCCAGGCGCCGGAGGAGATTCCGGAGTCGGACTACGACGTGAAGGCCGACATGGTGATCAAGGCGCTGGGCTTTGATCCGGAAGACCTGCCCTCGTACTTTGCCGAGCCGGCGCTGACGGTGAACCGCTGGGGCGGCGTCAAGGTGGACTATCGCACCATGATGTCCACGATGGATGGCGTGTTCGCCGCCGGCGACATTGTGCGCGGCGCATCCCTGGTCGTGTGGGCGATCAAGGAAGGGCGCGATGCGGCCGCGTCCATCGATGCTTACCTGAAGGCTCGCGCGGCCACGGCCCGCGTGGCGGCGGAGTAGCGCAATGGACATCTATCAGATCACCTGCGACCTGAAGGCCGGTGTGCGCGACCATACTTTTGTCGAGGCGCTGAATGGCTATCTCGGCGCGTTGAAGGCGAGCGGCAAGATTGAAGGCTGGCGGTTGCTGCGACGCAAGCTGGGCCTTGGCATGCCGGGGCTGGGCGAGTTCCAGATCCTGATCGAGACGCGCGACCTTGCGCAGCTTGATGCGGCGTTCGCGGCGGTGTCGACGCGCAATGAGCCGGTCGAAGGCGCGCATCATGGCGTCAACGCGCTGGTCGTGAATTTCCAGGCGGCGCTTTACCGGGACTATCCGGATGCGCATCGCGTGCGTGGGGAGGAGCGGTTTTGATGACCACCGTTCTTCTCCTCTCCCTGCAAGGGAGAGGCGCAACGCTCACGGATGCCGCCACGCGGAAATTCGGGTGGGGGTCATCTCGCAGCGAACACGTTGCGAGAGACCCCCACCTGACCTCGCATGCTTTTCCAACCCGCTTGCTGCCCCTCCCCCTTGCAGGGGGAGGAATGCCTTGCTTGCCGCCATGGGGAGTTTCCCAAAATGGTTGATGAACACGATGGCCAACGCTGGCTTCAGCAGTACACCGAGCAGCGCGACACACTGATCGACGCCAACGCCTACAACCCCGCCGACGAGCGCGACTCGTGCGGCGTCGGGCTCGTGGCGCAGATTGACGGGACGCCGCGGCGGGAAGTGGTCGAGATGGCGATCCGCGCGCTGAAAGCCGTGTTCCATCGCGGCGCGGTGGACGCCGATGGCAAGACGGGCGACGGCGCGGGCATTCGCGTGGACGTGCCGCAGGATTTCTTCCGTGATGCTGTGCGCGGCATGGGCCACACCATCGCGAACGACAAACAGGTTTGCGTCGGACAGATATTCCTGCCGCGCACCGATCTTGCTGCGCAGGAGAAGGCGCGGTCGATCATCGAGACCGAAGTCGTGCGCTTCGGTTTCTACATCTATGGCTGGCGCCAGCCGCCGATCGACACCTCGATCATCGGCATGAAGGCCAACGCGACGCGGCCGGAGATCGAGCAGATCCTGTTTTCGGACCAGTTGCGGCGCGACCCGCCCGAGCTCGAGCGCGCGCTCTATATCTGCCGCCGGCGGATCGAGAATCGTGCGCGGGCGTCGAACCTTGACCTCTATGTCTGTTCGTTCTCGGCGCGGGCGCTGATCTACAAGGGCATGTTCCTCGCCGAGGACATCGACAATTTCTATCTCGACCTGAAGGACAAGCGGTTCGTTTCTGCGGTGGCGATCTATCACCAGCGCTATTCGACCAACACGTTTCCGCAATGGCGGCTGGCGCAGCCCTTCCGCATGCTGGCGCACAATGGCGAGATCAACACCATCTCGGGCAACATCAACTGGATGAAGAGCCACGAGATCAAGATGGTCTCGGATGTATTCGGGGACCATGGCGATGACGTAAAGCCGGTGATCCAGCCGGGCGGATCGGATTCGGCGGCGCTGGACAATGCGTTCGAGCTTCTGGTGCGCGCTGGCCGCCCCGGGCCGATGGCGAAGACGCTTCTTGTGCCCGAGCCGCTCTCGAAAGATGAAGCGATCATGCCGAAGAGCCATCAGGCGCTCTATGCCTACGCCAACTCGGTGATGGAGCCGTGGGATGGGCCGGCGGCGCTGGCCATGTTCGATGGGCGCTGGGCGATTGCCGGCATGGACCGCAACGGCCTGCGCCCGATGCGCTATGCGTTGACGGAGGATGGCGTTCTCGCGGTCGGTTCGGAAGCGGGCATGTGCGCCATTGATGACGAGCGCATCCGCGCCAAGGGCCGCGTGCCGCCGGGCGGGATGATCGCCGTCGATGTGCGCGACGGGAAATTCTACGACCACAAATCGCTGATCGACCGGCTTTCCGGCAGCCACCCTTATGAGCAGTGGCTGTCGAACGTGGTTGAGCTGGAGCCTGCCATCGGGCCGGGGCCGGAGCCGCGCCTGTACGCAGACAAGCAGGAGTTCCTGCGGCGTCAGCATGCGGCGGGCCTGACCATGGAAGACGTCGAGCTGATCCTGTCGCCGATGGCGGAGGACGGCAAGGAAGCCATCGGATCGATGGGCGACGACAGCCCGCTGGCCGTTCTATCAGATGTGCATCGGCCGCTGTCTCACTTTTTCCGGCAGAATTTCGCGCAGGTCACCAACCCGCCCATCGACCCGCTGCGCGAAGAGCGGGTGATGAGCCTGCGCACCCGGTTCAAGAACCTCGGCAACATTCTCGCTCAGGACGCGACGCAGACGAATGTGTTCGTTCTGGAAAGCCCGGTGCTGACCAACGGCATGTATACGCGCATGCTGGAGACGATTGGCGAACAGGTTGCGATGATCGATTGCACCTTCCCTGTCGACGCCGGCGGCTCGCCCGGCATTGCGCTGCGCGATGCGATTGCGCGCATTCGCGAGGAGGCGCGCGTGGCGGTGTCGTCCGGGCGCGGGCACATCATCCTGACCGACGAGGCGCAGGGGCCGGAGCGCGCGGGGATACCGATGATCCTCGCGGCGGGTGCGGTGCATTCCTGGCTGGTCAACCACGGTCTGCGCACATTCTGCTCGATCACGGTGCGCTCAGCCGAATGTCTCGACACGCATTATTTTGCGGTGCTGGTTGGCGTGGGCGCGACATGCGTCAACGCCTACATGGCGCAGGAGACGCTGGCGGCGCGCCACGCGAAGGGCCTGTTCGGCGACAAGCCGCTCGGCAAGGTCGTGCTCAACTACAAGAAATCCATCGAGGCGGGGCTCTTGAAGATCCTCTCCAAGATGGGGATTTCGGTCATCTCGTCCTATCGCGGCGGTTACAATTTTGAGGCGCTGGGTTTGTCGCGCGCGCTGGTGGCGGATTATTTTCCGGGCATGACCAGCCGCATTTCAGGGATCGGTCTGGCCGGCCTGCAACGCAAGGCGATCGATCTGCACGCCAAGGCGTGGAACACGGGCGTCGCCGTGCTGCCGGTGGGCGGGTTCTATCGCGTGCGGGCGAGCGGAGACGCGCATGCGCTGTCGGCGGACTTGATCCACGCGCTGCAGCATGCGTGCGACACCAACTCTTATGCGGCGTTCAAGAAGTATTCGAAGCTGGCGACCGCGCGGAAGAAAATGGTTCAGCTGCGCGACCTGCTCGACTTCAAACCGCAGGCGGCGAAGGCGTCGCTGCATGACGTGCAGTCGGTGAACGAGATCCGGAAACGGTTCGTGACGCCGGGAATGTCGCTCGGCGCGCTGTCGCCCGAGGCGCATGGCACGCTCAACATCGCGATGAACCGGATCGGCGCCAAGTCGGTGTCGGGCGAAGGCGGGGAAGTGCGCGAACGCTACAAGCCGATGCCCAATGGCGACAACGCCAACTCGATGATCAAGCAGGTGGCGTCGGGGCGCTTTGGCGTCACGGCCGAGTATCTCAACAACTGCAAGGAGCTCGAGATCAAGGTCGCGCAGGGCGCAAAGCCTGGCGAGGGCGGACAGTTGCCGGGATTCAAGGTGACGGAGTTCATCGCCAAGAACCGCTATGCGACGCCGGGCGTGATGCTGATCTCGCCGCCGCCGCACCATGACATCTACTCAATCGAGGACCTCGCGCAGCTGATCTACGACCTGAAGCAGATCAATCCGGAATGCCGGGTGTGCGTGAAGCTGGTGTCGCGTTCGGGCGTGGGCACGGTGGCGGCGGGGGTGGCGAAGGCGAAGGCAGACGTGATCCTGATATCGGGGCATGTCGGCGGGACGGGAGCCTCGCCGCAGTCGTCGATCAAGTTCGCGGGCCTGCCGTGGGAGATCGGTCTGGCGGAGGCGCATCACGTGCTGACGCTGAACAATCTGCGCGATCAGGTGACGCTGCGCACGGACGGGGGCTTGCGGACCGGGCGGGACATCGTGATCGCGGCGATGCTTGGGGCGGAGGAGTATGGCATCGGGACGGCAAGCCTGATTGCGATGGGCTGCATCATGGTGCGCCAGTGCCATTCGAACACGTGTCCCGTGGGTGTCTGCACGCAGGATGAAAAGCTGCGCGGCAAGTTCACCGGGTCGGCGGACAAGGTGGTGAACCTGATGACGTTCATCGCGGAGGAGGTCCGCGAGATCCTGGCGGAGCTGGGCTTCACGCGGCTGGACGAGGTGATCGGGCGGACGGATCTGCTGGCGCAGGTGTCGCGCGGATCGGCGATGCTGGATGACCTTGATCTCTCGCCGCTGCTGGTGCGGGCGGACCCCGCGGCGCGGGTGACCTACAAGCCGACGCTGCGCAATGCGGTGGCGGATTCGCTGGACGAGCAGATCCTGCGCGATGGCGCGCCGTTCTTCGAGCGGGGGGAGAAGATGCAGCTCGACTATCATGTCCGCAACGTGCAGCGCGCCATCGGTACGCGGGCGTCGAGCCATATCGTGCGCAAGTACGGCATGGACGCCCTGCCCGAGGACCGGCTGCGCGTGACGCTGGAGGGCTCGTGCGGACAGTCGCTGGGCGCGTTCGGCGTCAAGGGGCTGACGCTGGAGGTGATCGGCGAGGCCAACGACTATGTCGGCAAGGGCCTGTCGGGCGCGACGATCATCATCCGCCCGCCATCGACGGCGCGCTATGTCGGGAAGGACAACACGATCATCGGCAACACGGTTCTCTATGGCGCGACCTCGGGCAAGCTGTTCGCGGCCGGTCAGGCTGGCGAGCGTTTCGCCGTGCGCAATTCCGGCGCGACGGTGGTGGTGGAAGGCTGCGGCGCGAACGGCTGCGAATACATGACGGGCGGCACGGCCGTGATCCTTGGCAGCGTAGGCGAGAATTTCGGCGCCGGCATGACCGGCGGCATGGCGTTCCTGCACGATCCGGCGCGCCGCTTCGCGACCATGGCCAACCCCGAGACCATCATCTGGCGCCCGGTCGTGACCGAGCACTGGAGCCGCGTGCTGCGCGACCACATCGAGGAACACGCACGCCGCACGGGCTCGCCGCACGCCAAGTCGATCCTCGCCAACTGGGGCCTCGAGCTGCCGAACTTCGTGCACGTCGTACCGAAGGAAGCCGTCAGCCGCCTCGCGGCGCCGCTCGAGCTACAGGCGGCGGAGTAGAGCGGATCAGCCTTGAGGCAACTTAACGTCTGCCAATCCGTTAGATGGGGTGCAGGGAGCAGCCCATGGCGACCAATATTGAGAAAAACACTCGCGGCGGGGCCGGACGCAAACCGCCGCGTGCAGCCGACCAAGCCAAATCCAAAGACCTGCCGGCCGCCTCCCCTTCACATATGGACGAAGACTACCGGGATGCGTCCGGACGCGATCATCCAGCGGAGAGCGAGCATGATCACGCTCCTGAAAGTGAGCAGGGTCACGCGCGACAGAAATTGAACGGAAAATCGGCAAAGATGGCCAGGCAAGCATCCCGAGCCGGAAACGCCGGCACAACCGAGCGGCCGGACAAATCTTAGACGTTGAACCCTCGACAGAGGACCGTTTTCCTGTGGGAGAACAGACAAAGACCTAGCTGGGTTATGGGCTCGAGTCCCGCCAGGATCGTTGTCGCCCCAGCAGAGTTGGGGACGATCTCGATCGGCCGGAAATCCATCAGTTCAATAAAGAGGACCCACGCGCTGTGCCAACGGAAGCCTATGGCTCCATAGTGGCGTTTGCAGCAGAGATGCGCGCCATTCTGGACCCGGTCAAACGCCGGCACTGCGCCGACCCAAACGCCGCCTGGCTCAGCGCATCAAACCTGCCTGCCTCAACGTGAGTGCCGGTTCCGGCCGCCTGCCCTACTCCGCCTCTTCCTTCGACCAGGGCGACTTGATGGTGTAGCCGCCGGGGACGGCGGGGGCGGCGGGAGCTGTCTGGACCGAGAAATTCTCGGCGCCGGGAATGGCTGGCATGGTGACGCCCGCGATTTCCTTGGGCGGGATAATCTGGAAGCCGAGCATGTGGAACAGGCCGATGAAACCGGCGAAGGACAGCACGGTCGTTGCGACGACCTGCGCCAGCACCCGCGTGATCAGCCCGCGAAAGAAGAAGGCGGCGCTCAAGGCCGCCACCGTGCTGGCGCCAAGGCCGGTGAGCCCCGCAAGCGTTGCAAGATCGAAATCCAGTCCCATGCCGTTCTCCCGTTTCGAGGCTTCCCCGTAAGCGCCCCAAGCCTGACAAGGGATCGACTCTAGTGCAACATGGCCGGACAGGGAAATGCGTTCGGGACATGAGTTCGGGGCCGTTCGCCCCCGGGGAAGACGCCGGAATGCCCATTTATCACGGGTCCTGTCATTGCGGCGCGGTTCGCTTCGAGATTGAGGGCGAGATTTCCGAGGCCTATACCTGCGACTGTTCGCTGTGTTCAAAGAAGAATGCGCTGATGGCGAACGTTCACGAGAGCCACCTCACCATCACAGCCGAGGAGGACGCGCTGGGTCTCTATCAATGGAATGCCCGGATCGCGCGGCACTATTTCTGTTCCCGCTGCGGCATCTATCCCTTCCATCGCAAGCGATCGATGCCGGACCATTATGGCGTCAACCTGAAATGCCTGGATGATTTCGACTGGGCCGCCCTTCCCGTGCGCGCCGCCGAGGGCAAGGGCATGCCGGTTGTCGATCCCGGCGCGCGCGATGTCTGGCCGGGTCCGCGGGAGACCTGATCGCGCGCATTGTCCCTGGCGCACTTGCCCGTTGCGGACGGGAGGCCTAAGTCTCGCGGCAATCCGAGGGAGACACACATGCGCCTTGCTGTCCGTACGTCCGCGTTTGCAATCGTGGCGGCCCTGGGGGTCTCGCTTGCAGCCTGTGCGCCAGAAACCAAGCCGGCGGACACCGCAGCGGCCGACGCGCCGGCTGCGCCCGCGATCGCCGCGTTCACTGCAGGCGCCGATGCGCATGCCTTCACCATCGGCGCATTCCAGGCTGCAGCCCTGCGCGATGGCGCCGGACAGTTTCCGAACGACAACACGGTTGTTGCGATCAACAAGACGAAGGCGGAAGTTGATGCCGTCCTGACCGCCAACGGCCTTCCGACAGAGATGCTGGACCTGTCGATCCAGCCGATGATCGTGCGCACGACTGACAAGGTTCTGCTGTTTGACACTGGCGCGGCGGCTTCCTTTGGTCCGGGCGCCGGCAAGCTGCCGGCCTCGTTGCAGGCGGCAGGCGGGGACGCGGCCAGCGTCACCGACATCTTCATCAGCCATGCGCATGGCGATCACATCCTCGGGCTCGTGACGGCCGAGGGCGTGCTCGCTTTCCCGAACGCTGCGATTCACATCGCCGCGCCGCAATGGGCCGCGATGCAGGCCGACACGGCTATTGCAGCGCTGGTCGCCGCTGTGACGCCGAAAGTGGTCGCGTTCGAGCCGGGCGCGGATCTTGTGCCGGGCGTGAAGGCGGTGGACATCCAGGGCCACACGCCAGGGCATTCGGGCTATCTGGTTGGCTCGGGCGCAGACACGATCCTGTTCATCGGCGACATGGCGCACCATTCGGTGATCTCGGTGCAGCATCCGGACTGGACCATCCAGTTCGATGGCGACGCCCCGACGGCGCAGGCCAGCCGCGCCAAGGTGATTTCGGATTCCGCCGCGTCGGGCCAACGCATCTTCGCGCCCCACTTCCCCTTCCCGGGCGTCGGCAAGTTCGAGAAGAAGGGCGAGGTTTTCGTCTGGGTCGCCGAACAGTAGTGAAGGGACGCTGAGGCGGGGCCTCGATTGATGCCGCGCCTGCCGCCTCTGCCCGATCTCGACTTTGCCGAACTGGCTCCGCATTCGCGCGAGCATGGCGATGTCTATTTCTCCGGCGATGGGCTCTCGGAAAAGCGCGAGGTGTTCCTGCGCGGCTGCGGCTTGCCGGAGGGCTGGGCGGGGCGCGACCTATTCGTCGCCGGCGAGCTGGGTTTCGGGACGGGGCTGAACCTGCTGGCATTGTGGGACCTGTGGCGGCGGCATCGGCCATCGCCCTCAGCGCGGCTTCACCTGATGTCCTTCGAGGGCGCGCTGATTCCACGTGAGCACGCAGCGCGCATTCATGCCGCCTGGCCGGAGTTGGCCGGGCTTTCGGCGATCCTGCGCGCGAACTGGCCGGACCGGGCATTCGGGATACAGCGCATCGCCCTGCCCGATGGCGTGACACTGACACTGGCGATCGGCGATGTGGCGGAGATGCTGCCTCAGGCGCGGATGCAGGCGGACGCGTGGTTCCTCGATGGGTTTGCGCCGGCGAAGAACCCGGCGATGTGGACGCCGGAGGTTCTGGCCCATGTCGCGCGCATGTGCGCGCCGGGCGCCCGCGCGGCGACCTACACGGTTGCGGGGCATGTGCGCCGTACGCTCTCCGAACTTGGCTTCGAGGTCGCGAAGGTGGCCGGGCATGGCCGCAAGAAGGAGCGGCTGGAGGCAAGGCAAGCGGTAGGGTCTGATGTTCGCACGCAGGCGCCGAGGCGGGTCGCGATCATCGGCGCAGGCGTTGCGGGCGCATGGGCGGCGCGGGCGTTTCTGGATCGGGGGTGCAAGGTCGATGTGTATGACCGCGCGGCGACGCCGGCTTCGGGGGCGAGTGGCAATCCGCTGGCGCTGATGATGCCGCGTCTGGACGCGGCCGATGGACCGACTGCGCGTGCGTTGATTGCGGCGTGGCTGTTCGCGCGCCGGGCGTGGGCGCGGGCTGGAGACGCGGCGGAGCAGGTTTCTGTCGGCCACCTGTCGCGCAACCCGCGCGAAGAGCAGCGCTTCGCGAAGATCGCTGCGGACCCGCCGCTTGATGAAACGCTTCTGATCGCCAGACCTGAGTCTCTGTTGCATTTCGGCGCTATGGCGATTGACCCCTCCCGAGCCTTGCCTCGCCTGATGGACGGCGCGACGTTTCATGGCGGACGAGAGATCTCGCCGGGCGAAGAGCTTGATGCGGACATGATCGTCGTGTGTGCGGGCATGGGCGCGATGGCGTTCGGCGCGCCGGCGCTGGAAGGGCGGCTGGGACAGGTCGATTTCTGCGCAGATGACGGACCGGCCAGTGCGCTTGCCGATGGCGGCTACGCCGTACGGGCGTTCGGGCGGCTGGTGTTCGGCGCGACGTTCGAGGCGGCAGATGGTGAGCCGCGCGTGAGCGAGGCGGCGCGGGCGCACAATCTCGATGTGCTGACGCGACTGAGGCCGGCATTCACTCCGGGCGAGCTGACATCGCGCGCGGCGATCCGCGCAACGACGCAGGACCGCATGCCGTTTGCTGGCGCTCCGCTGGAAAGGGAGAAGGCGCCGGACGGCACGCCGGCGCCTTCAGGTCGTCTCCGCCTTATCGGCGGTCTCGGCTCGCGTGGCTTTCTATGGGCGCCACTACTTGCCGAGCTGGTCGCGTCGGAAGCCTTCGGAGAGCCCTGTCCTGGCGAGGATAGGGTTGCCGCATGCGTTGATCCAAAGCGATTTCACGAGCGCGCCCTGCGGCGCGGAAACTGAACGCGCCTAGACGCTGGCGCCGGTGTCCCTTCGCCGGAGACGGTCGATCTCGTCGGAGAGGCGGCGATCATCGTCGGTGACAAGCTTTTCGAGGACCTGCACGCGTTCCTTGAGGCGGCTGACTTCGCTGTGGAGGTCGCCGACCACGCCATTCACGGCCTCGCCGTCGACAGACAGTCCACGCGCCTTCATCTTTTCGCGCTCCAGATTGTGCTTGCTGGTGAGCACGGTGCTGACGCCGCCGACGATGACCGCGCCGAGCAGGAATTCGAATACGCCGATGGCCATCTGGCTATCTCCTCAGATCATCGCCACGCAGGCGATCGATCTCGCCAGCGAGCTTGCGGTCGTCGTCAGTGGCCAGTTTCTCGAGAACGGCGACGCGTTCCTTGAGCCGCTGGATCTCGCTCATCACTTCCGCATCGGATGCGCCTGCGGCCCGATTTTCGCGCGCCATGTCGAGTTTCATCTTCTGCGAGCGCAACCAGGCGCTCGTGATGATCGCGATGATGCCGCACATGATGCCCATGATCGGGATCAGAACGCCCATGTCGTTCATGATGCAGTGTCCTTTGCGTGGCGCAGCTTCTCGATTTCAAGCGCAATGCGGGCCTCGTCCTGCACGGCCAGCCGCTCGAGCACGGCGACACGTTCTGCCAGACCTTCGGCGATGCGGGTCGTCTGGTCCAGCCGCTCGACAAGCGCACGGAACAGATCGGTGCGATCATTGCCTTCGCCGTCGTAGATAAGCGCGTCTTCGGAGCCGAAGATCTCTTCCCAGAAGTCGCGGGGCTTCTGCCTGGCCGGTCCGTCTGCGCCAACCAGCTGGCGCAGCTCGTCCCATGCCTCGTTACGATCTCTGACCGTCATAGTTTTCCCCACGCCGATCTTTGTCTCGAATATGAACCGTCCGCTCATCAGGCTGGCGGCCTCTCGCTTGTGAGGCCGGAAATCTCGCGCGACAGCCGGCGCTCGTCATCCGTCACCAGACGCTCCAGCACTTCGACGCGCTGGCGCAGCTTCGCCATTTCCGCCTCGTTGGAGGCGACGATCTGTTCGAGCCGGCTGGCATCGCCCATGCCGGCCTTTAGCGCCATGCGCTTTTCCTCGTGGGCCAGGCCCATGCGAACGATCTGCACGCCCGCCGACAGGACAATGGCAATTCCAATCAGGACTGCGATTGCGATCCATTCCATCACTTGCCTCCATCAGGCTTGTCGCGCAGGCGATCGATCTCGCGCGCAATGCGGGCTTCGTCGTCAACCATCAACTTCTCCAGCACGATGATGCGCTGGTTCATGGAGTCGATTGTCTTCTCCATGCTGGCGACCTGGGCCTTGAGGGCGGCGACTTCGGCGCTCTGGACTGGGCCGTGCGCCGCGTGATGGCCCGCGTTCTGGCCGTGCGGCTCCTCGCCAAATCCCATGCCCCATTGCTTCATGCTGTCGGGATCGAGGCCCCAGAATTTCGGGTCCTTGAAGTGCCCCCACTCGCCGCGGGCGGCGCGGCGGGCGGCCCAGCGGGCGCGCCATGCTGCACGTTTGGCCTGGCGTTCGGCGCGGGATGCGTCGCGGCTTTTCCCGTATCCACAGTTCTGGTCGTACATCGCCTCGTGGTCCCCTCTTTCCTGGCAGTCGCCGGTCACCTCAACCGCGGAGTTTCTCGATCTCGGCGGCAAGCCGGGCTTCCTCGTCGGTCTTGAGATTGCCCAGCGCCGGGCGGCGCCCCTCGCGCGGGTCCAGGAAGCGCGGCTTGGGCTGGGTCTCGCCGCGAGTATCGGGGGATGCGCCGCGGGAGGGAGAGTCTGCGGCCGGCCGGGTCGGGTTTGTCATTGGCGTTTCTCCTTCGCCTGCTCTTTGTCAGGCTTCTTCAGGCGTAGGGGCCGTTCAGGCTGGCGGACGGCGATCACGCAGGCCATCTATTTCGCGCGACAGCCGGCGGTCGTCGTCTGTAACCAGACGCTCGAGAACCTGCACACGATCGGTCAGGCGATCGATCTGCTGCTGCATCTGTCCGATGATGGAGTTGTCTTGGCGTGAGGCTCCGGAGAGCATTCTGGCACGGTCGTTCTTGCCTTTCTGGACGAGCCAGACGATGGCCACGACCATGAGGAAGGGAGCTGAAACCGCGACGAGGCCTGTGATGTCCATGCGCCTAACCGCCCGATCCTGTCTGCAGCGCCGCCAGCGGGCGCCAGTTGATGTCGAAGCCGCAATTCGGCGGACAGCCCCGCGGGACCATGCCCATGGTAAGTCCCGTTTCGCCGGGGCCGAAGACGAAGGTCATGTCGCCGGCGTTGAGGTGGACGACGCCAAACCTCGTTCCGGCAATCAGGCCTGCAAGGCCCAGGCAGAGAAGTGAAGCGGCGCAGGCGAGCCTGATCTGAAGTCCGCGAGCCATGGTGTCCCTCTTTTATGTTCCTGGGGCTCAGTAGGTTCGTCGTCGGGCGCTGCGGCGCGGGGGGAGGAGGAGGATCACCGCAGCGCCCGGTAGAAGTCTGGTCTAGTGGCCTTCCAGGTCGCGGAATTCGCGGCGGAGTTTCCACTCCTCGGAAGTGACCGCGCGCTCCATCCGGGCCAGCCGGTCGTCCATGTCCTTGAACTTGTACCGGATGTTGGAGAAGGTTTCCTTCGGGCGGTCGGAGACCGAGGTCCAGAAGCGCTCTTCATCCGGCGACAGGTTGCGCGGGCGATAGGGCTGGTAGGGCGTGATGGCCCAGACCACCAGGTAGACCGGGAAGATGAAGCCAACGCCGGCGAACATCAGGACGGCCGCCGCGATGCGGGTGAGGGTCGGGTCCCAGCCCATCCGGTCGGCGATGCCGCCGCAGACGCCTGCGATGACCTTGTCGCGTGAGCGGTAGAGCCGCTTGGGGTTCGGGGAGGAGATGTAATCGTCGCGCATTAGTTGATGTCCCCACGGGTGGAGTGTGTCGGACGCGGGCGGACCGGGGCGTTTTCGGGTTCGATCAGCCGCTCGAGGGTCTCGATGCGGCGCTCCATCGTGCGGGCGGAGCGCCAGAGATCCTCGAGCATCCTTTCGTCATCCTCGGTGAGGTTGCGGTTGGAGCGAGCCTTCGAGATGTAGTGGAGGATCATCCACGGCAGCACCACGAAGATACTGATGATGGCCACAAGGCCGAGGCTCATCCCGAAGATCGCTTCCGCTTCCATCAGACGCCCTCACCTTCAGCGGTTTTCCGGCGAACCGGAGCAGGAGCCGGCGACGGCGAACCACCGCGGCGGCGCTTGATCTCGGCCAGTTCCTTCTCGATCGACTCTTCGGCGGCCAGTTCCTGGAACTGCGCTTCGAGCGAACGATCGCCGACATTGATCAGATCGGCATAGGCTTCCATTTCGTCGACCTTGCGTTCGATCTGGCCGTAGCGGCGCATCGCCTCGTCGACCTTGTTGACCTCGATGCGCGAGCGCATCGCGATGCGTTGTTCGGCGGCTTCGCGGCGGACGACCAGCGCACGATGTTTCGTTTTCGCTTCGTCCAGCTTGGCCTGCAGTTTCTCCAGATCGTCCTGGCGGCGGACCGAGACTTCCTCGATCGCTGTCAGCGCCTGGCGGCGGCTGTCGATCTCGCGCTCGGCGCGCTGCTTGGCGGAGAGGGCGCCGCGGGCGAGGTCTTCGCGCCCCTTTTCCACGGCGAGCTCTGCCTTGGCTGTCCAGTCGAGACGGGTCTGTTCGAGCGTCTTGATATCGCGCTCGTATTCCTTCTTGTCCGCCATCGACCGCGCAGCGGCGGAGCGGACCTCGACGAGGCAGTCTTCCATTTCCTGGATGATCAGGCGGGCGATCTTCTCCGGATCCTCCGCCTTATCCAGCATGGAGTTGATGTTGGAGTTGATGATGTCAGACAGACGGGAGAAAATGCCCATATCAGAACCTTTCGTAGTGCCTTCTCGGGGTTTGGTCTTCTTGTCGGTGGTCTTGTGTGCCGATGAAGTGGAGGTGGAGGTCAGGAGAAGAAGATGCGCGCGATCAGGAAGCCGGCGATGAAGAATCCCCAGCTCTCGATCGATCTCCGGCCAAGCCAGCTTCCAAACCGACCCAGTGGGCTGGGCTTCTCGTAGGGATCGCGGCTGTCCGTGTAGCGCATCTCTCAGCTCCTGTTTTCGCCGGTGTAGCCCCGGCATGAACCAGAGAATGCAACCCGCGTGCCAGTTTCTGAGTAACCATTCATTCGTTTGTTATTATTGAGTTTTGTCAGTTTCGAGGGGTGCGAGATTCACAATTCTGGTGAAAACCGCCACGAAGTATCTGGCGAAGTTCGCCAAGATTGGGTATTTCTCGCCACATGGCTGCACCCTCACCTCCGGAACTGATAGGCCAATCGGCGACATGGCTGGAGACGCTTGAGCGGGTCTCGCTCGCGGCGCTGGTGGAGCGGCCCATCCTTGTGATCGGCGAACGCGGAACCGGCAAGGAGCTGATCGCCGAACGCCTCCATTATCTGTCGCCGCGCTGGGACAAGCCGTTCGTGAAGGTGAACTGCGGCGCGCTCTCGCAGGACCTGCTGGATTCAGAACTCTTCGGCCACGAGGCGGGCTCGTTCACCGGCGCCACCAAGCGCCGGCAGGGCCGCTTCGAGCAGGCCGATGGCGGCACGCTGTTCCTCGACGAGATCGCGACGGCTTCATTGCAGGTGCAGGAGAAGCTGCTGCGGGTGGTCGAGTATGGCGAATTCCAGCGGCTGGGCGGGGAAGACACGATTACCTGCGATGTTCGCATCGTGGCGGCCACCAACGTCGACCTGCCCGCGCGCGCGGCCGAAGGGCGTTTCCGCGCCGACTTGCTCGATCGCCTCGCCTTCGACGTGATCACCATCGCGCCGCTGCGGGCGCGGCCGGAAGATGTGATGCTGCTGGCGGACTATTTCGGACAGCGGATTGCGCGCGAACTGGAGGGCGACTTTCCCGGCTGGGCGCGTGAGGCGCTGGAGGCGATGTGCGACCATGACTGGCCCGGCAATGTGCGCGAGCTGCGCAATGCAGCCGAGCGGGCGACATTCCGCGCCATGGCGGCGCAGGCCAATGGCGCGCCGCTTGGACCAGTGACCCTGTCGGCGGCGACGCTGGACCCGTTCAATTCGCCCTGGCGGCCGGCGAAGGATCTGACGACCGCGCCGGACGCGTATCGTCCGGCAGCTGCGCCGGCGCCCGCCCCCGCCGCGCCTCGCGAGACAGCGCCGGCCATTGCGCCACCCCGGGATGGGCCGTTCGATTTCAACGCCGTGGTGGCCGAGTTCGAGCGGAAACTGATCGCGGACGCGCTGGAGGCCTGCAGCAACCATCAGAAGAAGGCGGCCGATCGCCTTGGCCTCAGCTATCACCAGATGCGCGGGCTCCTGCGCAAATATGGCTATGGGCGAGAGGGCGTTGAAAGCAATTCTTCAGGTTCCGGTAACGGGGCGCCAACCACGAAGGGTTAAGGTCGGGCCAAGGATATCCGATGCCCTCACCTTCGCGCCTGTCTTTTCTCGATCTCGATTTCGATCCGCTCGACGCCTTCATGGCGGCGCAGGCGATGGCCGGCCGCGCGCGCCGGGGCGGACCGTTCGCCTATGTCGCGACGCCGAATGTGGATCACATGGTGCGCCTGGAAAGCCAGCCCGAGTTGCGCTCGCTCTATGACCATGCGTGGCTCAATCTCTGCGACAGCCGCATCCTCGAAGTCTTCGCGCGCGTCTCGAACCTGGCCCTGCCCTGCGCGCCGGGCGCGGACATCGTGGAGATACTCTTCCTCGGGCACATACGGCCGGACGATGTCGTTCTGATTGTCGGGGGAACGCAGTCGCAGGTAGACAGGCTTCGCGCAGACTTCGGTCTGAAGAACCTGCGCTGGTTCGATGCGCCTCATGGCCTGCGCACCAATGCGACGGCGCGGGCGGCGTGCGTCGACTTCATCCGCCGCAATCCGGCGCAGTACATTTTTCTCGCCGTCGGCTCGCCGCAACAGGAGATGATCGCGAAGGAAGCCCGCGAAGCCGGATGCACCGGCGTCGCCATCTGCTGTGGCGCGGCGCTGGAATTCCTGTCGGGCGAAACGCGGCGCGCGCCGCGCTGGATGCAGCAGGCGCGCCTCGAATGGCTGTACCGCCTTGGCTCCGAGCCGGGCCGTCTGTGGCGGCGCTACATCGTGGACGGTCCGCGCATTTTCGGCATCTGGCGCAGATGGCAGGCCGGGCAGCGATCTTCCACCAAGACAGCAGGCATGGCAGTGTCCTCCCGCTAGCTGGGGGCGACATGGCGGGCGAGCGCCGACTTCATCTCTACTGGGATCCCGAAATCGACGGCGCATTCCGCCGCCGGCTTGAGCGCGCGCTGGGCGAGTTGAAAGTCGAGACGGCGGACGCCAGCGCGGTTGATCCCGATCCGGAAAATCCGCCTGTCACGCTGGCCCTGGTTTCAGCCGGCGGTGGGGCAGCGATGCCGCCGCGTTGCGATCTTGTGGTGCAGGCGGGGCCGGGCGAATTTCCGCCGGGCAGCCAGGCGTTGCGCCTCACCGCGGAAGACATCGAGAGCGGCTCGAAGCGGTGGTCGCGGCTGGTTGAGCAATTACGTGTGAAGCTGGGCAAGGCCAGCCTCGCCCTTGCGCCGGAAGACCTTGAGCTTCGCCTTGACGAAGCGAGCCGCCGCGCCGGGGAAGCCGAACGCGCGCGCGACAGCCTTGAGCTGGAACGCAATGAATTCGAGCGCCTGGCGAAGAAACTGGAAAGCTCTCTCGTGGCGGAGCGCAGCCGCGCGGATGCGCTGGCCGCACGGCTTGGACAGATGGATGCGGTCAACCATATGAGCGCGTTTCCGCTCGCCTCGGTCGACGCCGGCCTGCGCGATACGGTGACACTGGCGCGCGAGCACGCCTGGCGGGCGCAGCTGGCGGCGCAACGCGCGATCGAGGCCGCCGCCCGGCATCCCAACACGCTCGCCTGGGGCAAGGCGACGCTCTATTCCGGCGAAACACAGAACGGGCAGCCGCACGGGGCGGGCCTGATGTCCTTCCTTGATCGCGAGGGAGAGCTTGCCGCGTTCTATCGCGGGGAGTTCGCGGACGGCCGGCGCAGCGGACACGGCGTTGGCCAATCGGCCGATGGCATGACCTGGTCCGGCCAGTGGCGCGGCGATGAAGCCTCCGGTCTTGGCGTGCTGGAATCCGTCGATGGCCGCCGCTATGAAGGCGAAGTCGAACCCGGCCCCAGCGTCGAAGGCAAGAGCGGCGCGCCCGTTCGCCGGAGCGGCTG
Organism: Hyphomonadaceae bacterium; assembly: GCA_022844345.1. Classification (GTDB taxonomy): domain Bacteria; phylum Pseudomonadota; class Alphaproteobacteria; order Caulobacterales; family Hyphomonadaceae; genus UBA7672. The sequence continues at coordinate 257,998 of JALHLU010000004.1, read as the reverse complement.
GCTGTGGACGCCTGATGCGCCACGGGCCGGGCAGCTCAAGGTTGAACCCCGAGCCGCCCTGCCCGCACCGGCGAGTTAGGCGCCGCTAGCGCCAGCAGCTGATCGAGGTCTCGGGCTCCTCGAGCACGAGGGCATGCTCCGAGATGAAGGCGATCTCATTCTGGCCGCCATACTCGGCGAACTGAATGGCCAGCTCATCTGACAGCGCTTCCATGTCCTCGAAGGCCATTTCCTCGCCATCGATCCATGCGTTGACCATGGAAAAATCCGACGTCTGAATGGTGAGCGTTGCGTCATCGACCGACCACTCGCCGCCAAGGTCGAACTCGACAGCCATCAGCGTGTCCTCGATAGGCATCTCCAGGTAGAAGGAGACGTAGGTTTCGCCGGTATCCGCGAACATGATCAGAAGCTCACCGGTCGGATCGCCGATCAGCGAGACCGCGCGGCACTCCCAGGGATCACCGATCAGAAGATCCGAATCCTGCGCCAGAGCCGGTGCGGCAAAGGCAAGCGCGGCCGCAGCCGCGAACATTGTGCGAAACATCCGTCATCCCCGTTTGAGTCGGCGGGACAATGGCATGCCGGCGCCGTTCGCTGCCAGTGCCTTTCCGCACACGATCGCCACCGCGATAATTTGCACGCAAACGTCTTGCGCCGGTCGGCTGGAATGATACTTAAGCACTTCATTAAGTGTTGGAGCCCGCCATGCAGGCCGCCTTACTCGACCGGACTTTCCACGCGCTAAGTGATCCGACGCGACGCGCAATGGTGCAGCGCCTGTCGCGCGGGCCGGCAACGGTGAGCGAACTCGCAAAGCCGCTGTCGATCTCGCTGCCGGCGGTGATGCAGCATCTGGCCGTGCTGGAAGCGAGCGGCGTCGTCACTTCGCAAAAGGTCGGCCGCGTGCGCACCTGCCAGGTCGAACCCAAGGCGCTGACGACGGCAGAGCGATGGATCGCCGAACGACGCCAGCTATGGGAGCGCAGGCTCGATCGCCTGGGCGAATATCTCGACGAAACATCAGACCAGAATGACAAGGACGTAGCGAAATGACGCTGGCGCAGGAAACCATCATTCTCGAACGCACCTACAAGGCAAGCCCGGCGCGCGCCTTCGAGGCGTGGCGCGACCCGAAGGCGCGCGAACGCTGGAGCAAGCCATCTGACGGCACAGGCCTCGTCTATGAGCAGGCGGACTTCCGCGTCGGCGGCGAGGACATCTCCCGCTGTGGCCCGAAGGACGATATGCGCTTTCTCGCGCGCGTCCGCTATCTCGAGATCATTCCGGACCAGCGCATCGTCGTGGCTGAAACTGTCGCCGAGAGTGGAGCTGTGAGCGCCGCCTCGTTGATCTTCATCGACTTCGAGGCCGTGGGACAAACAACCCGGCTGACAGTCACCATGCATGTCTCAGGGCTCGATGGAGCCGACATGATCGAAGGTTATCGCCAGGGGTGGGCCCCCACGCTCGATAGGCTTGCCGAAGAATTCTGATCGAAAAGCACAGCGAGACAGGAGCCCCCATGACCACGCAGCTGGCCCGGCCGCACTTTGGAACCTTCACCATCGAGCGCACCTACAAACATACGCCCGAGCGCGTGTTCCGCGCTTTCAGCGAGCCGGAGGCGCACTACCGCTGGTTCGTTTCGGGAGAGGGCTGGGAGATATCGACATACACGCATGACTTCAAGGTCGGCGGGCATGAGCATGGCAAGTTCCGCCCGGTGGGGCATCCCTCCACCTTCGGCAACGACACGTGGTATCTGGAGATCACTCCCGGCCGCCGCATCGTCACAGCCTATACGATGAGCCTTGATGGCAAGCCCATCTCGCATTCGCTGTCAGTCATAGAACTGCATAGCGACGGCGAGGACGGATGCCGCCTCGTATACACCGAGCAAGGCGCGTACTATGGCGACGCGTGTGATGCTGAAAATCGCCGCACGGGTTGCGACGAACTGTTCGGCAAGCTCGAGATCGAACTGCGCGATCATCCCTGATCGAACTGCGTTGGCGAGGACGGCATGGCGTTGAGGCTCTATTACCACCCCCTGTCGTCCTACTGCTGGAAGGCGCTGATCGCGCTCTATGAAACGGACGTGCCGTTCGAGGGCGAGATTGTTGATCTCTCCGATGCGGACGCGCGCGAGCGTTTCATGCGGATGACGCCGCTGGGCAAGTTTCCGGTGCTGGTTGATGAAGAGACCGGCAAGGGCTTTCCCGAATCCAGCATCATCATCGAATACATATCGATGAAGCAGCCGGGCGCGGCGCGGCTGATCCCGGCTGACCGCGACCTCGCCCTGCGCGTGCGGCTGTCGGACCGGTTCTATGATCTCTACGTCCACGACAAGATGCAGAAGATCGTGGGCGACCGGTTGCGGCCTGCCGGCGCCAAGGACCCGACAGGCGTGGCGAAGTGGAAGGACGAGCTTGAAGTCGCGCTGTCGCTTGTCGATCGCGACATGGCGGAAGGGGGCTGGGCGACGGGCCTCACCTTCACCATGGCCGACTGCGCCGCGGCGCCGGCGCTCTACTACGCCAACCAGGTGTCGCCGTTCGGCGACCTTCATCCCGGTGCTGCGCGTTATCTCGACCGGCTGATGGCGCGGCCATCGTTCGCGCGTGTGTTGGAGGAAGCCGCGCCCTACTTCGCGAACTTCCCGAGGGACTAGGTTCAGTCCTCAAGAATACTGGACAGGCGCGGCGGCGCTGGCTGGCCCTGTCCCTGCGCAAGAGCTGCGACCGTATCCGTCTCGCGTCTTCGCGTGAGGCCGATCAAGGTCAGGAAGACGATTCCGAGGTCGACGGCGATCGAGGCGAACAGGGCGAGGAAGGCCTTGTCGTCGAACTGGAAATCATCTCCGCCTGCGACTTCGACCCCGGCCGCGCCGGCCAGCCAGCCGATCAACCCGAAGAAGGCGGCGCGCGTCGCCTTGGGGCCTTCGAGGAATTCGAACTCCGGAGCGGTGACCGCTTCCACGGTGCGCAACTGGGCTGCGGCCGCCATGATCTTTTCGTTGAGCACGACATCCCAGCAATAGCCGGGATCTGCCGCGCGCGCGGGATCGGGACTGCCGGGACGCTGGGGATCGGGGCCAACTTCCGCAGCCAGCTGCGCCAGCCGCCCGGCGAATGCCTCGGCATGGAGCGCGCGCAGGTCGTTTGCGGTCGCAGAGAAGGCGCGAGCATCTTCGTGCAGGCCGGTGAACAGCGCGCGGCGTTCGGCGGCCGGAAGGCGCGAGGCCATCGCCAGCCTGTCGAGCACGGCGCGCTCGCCTGGCGGCACGGCAGCGGAAGCAGGCGGCGATGTCCGCTTGACCAGGGCATCGACCTGCCGCTGCAGGCGCAAGCGTTGGTCAGCCACGGGACCGACCCAGGCGGTGCGCACTTCCTCGCCGAGGTTTCGCGCGCGATCAGCAAAGGCAAAGCGGCTGCGCATCAGCGGGCCCTCGCCCGGAACGGACGCAGGCTTGTTGGCGCAGGTGCGGCCTTCGCCTGCCTCAGTCTGCGCGCGTTGTGTGGCGAGGGCGGCGGCCTCGGCCGTCACGCGCTCGGAGAGTTCAAGCGCCGCTGATGTTCGGGCGACGGAGGCGGAGAGATCTGTAATCGCGCTTTCAAACTGGCGCTCGGTGAATTCCTGGCCCGCGAGCTCCTTCCAGAAGAAGCCGTAGCCGAACCCAACCGACCACACGGCGAAGATCAGGTAGAAGACGAACGACATCAGCCGCACCGCGACCGGCGTGCCCGGCGCGACGAGATGATGGAGCGCCACCACCATCGCGCTGACGACGAACAGGGTCGTGGCGATGGTGAAGCCAAGCTCGATGGCGGAGAGTTCGCTGTTGTCCGTTCCTGCTGCGCGCAGGTCGGCAAAGCCAAGGCCCGTCGCCATGACCGACAGAAGGATGAAGCCCCAGAGGGCAAAGCCGGTAAGTCCGCTGAGGCTGAATGGCGCCGTCAGCCAGCGCCATACGCCCCGCCGTCCTGCCCTGCCGGCGACCCTGCCCGCCACGCTCGCCCCCCAACGGGGCCGCCAATGCCCCGCTCAATTGCCTGAATCCCGGGCGGGCGTGTCAACCCGGAACGCCAAAAACAGGATCATCTGATGGACGAATCACAGCTGGCTTGCTCTGCGGCAAGGACTCCTCCGCGCAGCTGTGCAGAATTCGAGCGTAGGCAGGGTATTCGTCCAGGCCATTGGCGTGGCGGCGTGATCCCCCGCTTCAGGACCGATCAACCCATCCAACCCGAACTGGTCGACGACATGCGCCTGAAGTCTGCCGCCGGAAGCTTCAGACGCCGGAGGGAGGCCGAAGTGGCTCTTGCCGAGATCATCGGGGACGGCGGCCGCCCATCCGACTTCCGGATCGACGAGGACCCTGTTGGCGGATTTGTGATCACGGTGCTGGAGGATGATGGCGACAGCATCGCAGGCGTCATCGGCGCCTGAACGGCGGCGCGAACCGGCCAAAGGGTCGCTTTTGGGGCCTGTTCTCGCGCATTTTCCTTGATTGGCGGCCCCGCTGGATTATCCGGCAGGGATGACCCTCGAAACTCCCTCCATCGGCCGCATCGAGAACGGCGAGCACCTGCTGCCGGTGCGGGTCTATTACGAGGACACGGATTTCACCGGCGTGGTCTACCACGCCAACTATCTCCGTTTTTTCGAGCGCGGACGTTCCGAAATGCTGCGTGTCATGGGCACGCCGCCTGACCGCGAGGACCATGGCGCGTTCGCCGTCATCCGGATGACAATTGACTATCGCGCCCCTGCGCGCATCCACGATACCCTGGTCGCCCGCACCCGGTTCGAAGGCATGAAGGGGCCCCGGCTGATTTTCCGGCAATCGATAACCCGCGACACGACCGTGCTGTGCGAAGCGGAGGTCATTGCCGTTGCGATCCATCCCGACGGAAGGGTTCGTAAACCTTCTGCAACCGAATTGGCCCATTGGGAGGCATTCAAGTCACACTCCCTGAATGGCCTCTGAAGCCCCGGGGAATCGCCGGTATTGACCTTCATCTCGCCTAATTTCGAAACCAGAAGCCATTCATAAGCTTGCGAAAATCGGCGCATATGCAAGCGGTTCTGCAACGCCGCGCCGTCCACTGAGAGGATCGAATGCCCGAAGCCCTGCCAGACGCGTTAGCAGCGACACAGGACTATTCGCTGTTTGCCCTGTTCCTGCGGGCCGACCCGATCGTGAAAGGCGTGATGATCATTCTCGCTCTGGCGTCGGTGTGGTCATGGGCGGTCGCGATCGACAAATGGTTCAGCGTCTCGGGCGCGCGCGCGCGCGCCAAGCGCCTGGAGCAGGCCTTCTGGGCCGGTCAGCCGCTGGAAGACATGGATGGCCGCGTTGCCGAACGCCCGTCCGAGGCCCTGGCGCGGGTCTTCGCCGCCGGCCAGCGCGAATGGCGCGACAGCCGCCGGGGCCAGCCGGGCGACGAGCAGAACCGCCAGATCATCGACCGGGCATCGGCCGCCATGGATGCGGCCTCCAACCGCGAAACCCAGCGGATGGAATCAGGCCTGCCGACCCTGGCCATCATCGCTTCCTCGACGCCCTTCATTGGCCTGTTCGGCACCGTGATCGGCATCATGAACTCGTTCCGCGACATCGCCGCCAAGGGCGAGACCAACCTCACCGTCGTCGCCCCCGGCATCGCCGAGGCGCTGTTCGCCACAGGCCTTGGCCTCTTCGCGGCGATCCCGGCGCTGATCTTCTACAACAAGTTCTCGAGCGACGTTTCCGCCTTCTCCGAGCGCATGGCCAATTTCGCGCAGGAAGTCTCGGTTCGCCTGTCGCGCCGCCTCAATGATCGTGGAGCCGCCTGACCATGGCCATGCTGATCAAGAGCGGCAAGGGACGCGGCAGCCGGAGACGGCCGATCGCCGACATCAACGTGACGCCGATGGTCGACGTCATGCTTGTGCTGCTCGTGGTCTTCATGATCACTGCGCCGATGCTCGCAACGGGCGTCGCCGTGACGCTGCCCAAGGTCAGCGCCGAACAGCTCAAGGAAGAAAATGAGCGGCCGCTGATCGTGACGATCGACAAGGAAGCCAATGTCTATATCGGCCAGCAGAAAGAGCCCATCGAGCTGAAAGAGCTTGCCCCGCTTCTGAAGGCGCTGGCCGAGAACAACATGGAGAAGCGCGTGTTCGTTCGCGCTGATGAGGCGGTGCCGTATGGCGTCGTCGTCACCGTGCTGGCGCTGCTGCAGGAAGGCGGGTTCCGCAATGCGGGCCTTCCGGTGGATCCGAACCAGGCGCGCCGCGTCCGCGAAGGAGGCTGACCGCAGAGGCATGCGACCCGGCCCTCCCCCTTCTTCCGCATCTTCGCTGCCAGCGGCATTCTTCTCGCTGATCGCGCACGCTAGCGTAGTGCTGGCCGGCGTGATCATGATCCCGGCCGCGACCTCTGAAGTCGAGAGCACGCCGATGATCTACATCCCGATCGAGCTGGTCTCGATTGCGGACACGACCAACGTGGCGCCGGTGTTCGAGGACGCAAAGATCGACGAAGAAGAACCGGCCGAGGCAGAATCCGAAGCTGCCGCCGCCCCGGCCGCCGCTCCCGCGCCAGAGCCGGAAGACACCGTCGCTCTTGATCCGCCGAAGCCGGAGGCGCCCAAGGCGGCGCCCACACCCCCGGCCAAGGCCACGCCGGCGCCGCCGTCGAAATCACTGTCCAGCGAGCTGGATGACATTCTCGCCAGCGTTTCCAGGGATGCACCCGCGCCCAAGAGAACCAACCCCAACGCCGATCCGGCCAGCGCTGGAACAGGCCCGCCGCGCATCGGCGCCGGCGACATGCGCCGGATGACGGCGTCCATCACCGACTACATCCGCGCCCAGCTGATTTCAAACCGGTGCTGGACCGACCACAGCGACATGGCGGATGCGCGCCGGCTGAAAGCCACGTTCCGCGTGTGGTTTGGACGCAATGGCAAGTTCTCCCAGACCTACCAGCTGATCAGTCCGTCGCGCGAGCCGGCCGGCGATGTGCCCATGCTGACTTTCATCGCCCACGCCCGCCGCGCGCTGGACATGTGCAACAAGATTGGTTGGCGCGTGCCTGAGGACTATTTCAAGCTGCCGCAGCCGCAGTACATCGACATCGAATTTTTGCCCAAGATTGCAACACAATAATTCGGGCGCGGCATCCGCCGCGTGCGGGACTACCTGCAGAAGACCAAGCGGAGGAACGCCGCCATGCGCATACTGTCTCTTTTCCTGATCGCGATTGCATCGATCGCCCTGCCTGCAGCTCCGGCTTCCGCGCAGCTCAAGGTCCAGGTCGTCGGGGAGGAATATGTCCCCATGCGCATCGCCATCCCCGATTTCGGCTCAGAAGGTCCCGGCGCCGTCGAGATCGCGCGTGACCTCTCGGAGGTTCTGCGTGCGGATCTTTCATCCTCCACGGCTTTCTCGCTGGTCGACAAGGCGGCGTTCATCGAGCGCAATCTCGACATCGCCCTGCCCCCGACCTTTGGCGACTGGTCGGTTGCCGGCGTTGCCGCGCAAGCCCTGGTCGTCGGCAAGATCATCGTCACGCCGACAGCGAACACGACGTCGCTGACAGTCCAGTTCCGCCTCTATGACGTCTATGGCCAGTCGCAGCTCGTGGCGAGCGAGTACACCGTGCCGACGCCGCTGAACTGGCGCAGGCTCGCGCACAAGGTCGCTGATGATGTCTATTCGCGCCTGACCGGCGACACCGGATATTTCGACAGCCGCATCGCCTTCGTGTCGAAGACGCCGGGCGAAGAGGGCTATCGCGGCCGCCTTGCGATCATGGACCAGGACGGCGCCAACGCAGAATTCCTGCTCTCGGGCTTCAGCGCCGTGATCAATCCGCGCTTCTCGCCGACCGAGCAGATGATCCTATACGGCGCTTATGTGCCGCATCCGAAGTATCCGCAGGCGACGCTGCTGCGCACCTATCTCTACGACATCGGCACGGGCCGGCAGGAGATTCTCGCCGAGAACCCCGGCGCGATGGAGTACTCGGCGCGCTTCTCGCCGGATGGTAAATCGATCGCCTTCAGCCGGGTGGTCGACGGCAATGCTGACATCTTCGTGCTTGACCTCGCGCGCGGCACGGAACGCCGCCTGACGCGCGACAGCGGCGTCGATACATCCCCGTCCTACTCGCCGGACGGAAAGACGATCGTGTTCGAATCCGACCGCGGCCTTGGCCAGCAGCTCTACGTCATGAACGAGAATGGCAAGCCGATGGAGTGCCCCGGCTCAAAGGCGCAGCAGGCCGCCTGCCGGATCACCTTCGAAGAGGGGGCGCGCTTTGGCGACCCGGTCTGGTCGCCACGCGGCGACTGGATCGCCTTCTCCGTTCAGCGGCGCGGCCAGTTCGCGATCGGCGTCATCGAGCCGAGCGGCAGGGGCTTCCGGATTCTGACAGACGGCTATCAGGACGAGGCGCCAAGCTGGTCGCCCAACGGCCGGGTGGTGGTTTTCCAGCGCACGGCTTCGAAAGGCGCAGGCCCGAAACTCTACAGTGTCGATCTGACCGCGCGTAACACACGCCGCATCCCGACGCCGCGCGACGCCACCAACCCCACATGGGGACCGCTGCTCAAATAGTGACGTGTACTGATCAGCCGTTGACGCGCGAGTCAGCGGCTGAGCTCAGCAGGCGAGCGCGTCTGTTTTGCAACAAGCCGTCCAGAGACTGGCAAAGTATTGGGAATCGAGAGGGCAATCTCATTACTCGATTGCAATCATTTCGCTTCTTTGCCACAAAAAACTCGAAGTATATTGCTACTTCAGGGACGCTTAACGCCCTCCGGCCTTGCAATTCTATTGCAATTCACCGGTAGTGTCGGGGATCGGTTTACGCGCCTTCTTGGGGGGCGCGCAGGGAACAAGGAGACTACAATGACGCGGTCTATCAGCCTCTCAGCTCTCGCCGCCGCGGTGGCTTTCACCGTTTCGGCTTGCGCTTCCAATCCGCCTCCGGAGCCGGAGCCCGCTCCCGCACCAACGGAAACTGCGGTTGTGACGCCTCCGCGCGTCTCCCCGCCGCCGTCGCCCCCGCCAGCGGCGACGCCGCCTCCGGGCCCCGCCGCCGGTTCGCGCGCCGACTTCTCGGCAAAAGCCACCGACCGCGTCTATTTCGACTACGACCAGTACAACCTGGACGACGCTGACCGTCGCGCCCTGAACGCTCAGGTCGCCTGGCTGAAGCAGTATCCGACCACGCGCGTTGAAGTTCAGGGACACGCCGACGAGCGTGGCACCAAGGACTACAACATCGCCCTCGGCGCCCGCCGCGCTGAATCGGTTGCGTCGTATCTGAAAGCGCAAGGCATCGCCGCCGACCGCATCGGCACGATCTCCTTCGGCAAGGACAAGCCGCTGGACCCGGGACATGACGAAGCTGCCTGGGCTCGCAACCGCAACTCCTTCACGAACATCATCGTCGAAGCGATCAGCTAAGCTGCAACACTGCAGTCCGCCGCCCGTGCCGCCACAATTCCGGCACGGGCGGCGGATAGTTTTTCGGACATGAAACGCTCGCAGCCCCACCTGATTCAGGCCCTTGTTCTCCAGGCGCGTCAGCGCCGGTCGCGCGCCATCGCCGCGACCCCGAGCCGAGGCCTTGATTTTTCAACTATCACCCTGATTTTGCTGGCTTTGGCTGCGGCTTGCCTTGTGCTCGCGCCCCGCGCCAGCGCGCAGGTTTTCTCCTCCCAGCCCTATGTTGCAGCACCCGATCCGGCGGTGGAACAGCTGCGTCAGCGCGTCGAAGCGCTGGAGGCCGACCTCAAGACCGCCATTTCCAAGTCAGAAGCGCTGGGCGCCGCTCTGGGCGATGCCCGCCGGGTTGCCGATGAAGCGGACGCTGGCCGGCGCCGCGCGGAATCGGACCTGCAAAAGCTGATGGACCGCGTTCAGGCGCTGGAAGACCGGGTGACCGATGCCGCCGCCGGGGGCCAGGACGCCAACGCCGCCGGAGCGATTTCGCTGACCCCGGCCGGACCGGCGGCTGCGCCAGCCTTCGATGTCGCCAGCCTGGCAGCGGACGAGACGGGCCTTTTCGACCAGGCCAAGTCGCTGCTGACAGAGGCAGGCGACTTTCCGGGGGCCGAGGCGGCTTTCGGGGTATTCCTGACCAAGTTTCCCAAGAGCAAGAACGCAGGCGACGCCCAGTATTATCTCGGCGAGGCCCTGCTTTATCAGGACAATTACGCCGATGCGGCCGCCGCCTATGGCTTGCTGATCAAGGACTACCCCAAGTCCACCCATGCGCCGACCGGGCTGGTGAAGCTGGCGCGGTCGCTGCGTCTCATGGGCAATACGACCCAGGCCTGCCGGACGCTGTCGCTGATGTCGCAGAATTTTCCCAAGGCGCCGGCGCTGGCCAAACAGCTTGCCGACCAGGAACGCCAGCAGGCGAAGTGTTCCTGAGCCACAGCTGCGCGAAGACTTTGCGCCGTTCAGGACTCGCCAACGCGAATTTGGGAGCTACAGGGTCGGGCATCCGCCAGAAACAGACGGGTTGATTCGTGTCGCTCCAGAACCGCACTTTCGGCCTAGCCGCCTGCCTTCTCGCCGGATCGGCCGCGTTTGCGGCTCCGGCTGTGCTGGCTCAACCGCCATCGGCTGAACGCGTTCGCGGCGGGATGTTCGATGCATCCGACCCGGCCGGCATCGCCCGCTTCATGGAACGCACCGGCTATCGCGTCGAACTCCGGGTCGACGGCAAGGGCGATCCGGTGATCGCCGGCCGGATTTCCCGCAGCGATTACCTGATGCAGTTCTACGAATGCGAAGGCGGAACGTTCTGCAATTCGGTCCAGCTGATCGTCCAGGCGCCCCGCCCGGCAGCCCTTACTGGCGATTCGGCCAATGCCTTCAACGCGCGCTGGCGCTATGTGCGCATCACCTACGATCAGGCGCAGGTGAAACTGCAGATGGACGTCAACCTCGATGCCGGCGTCACGGCCGACAATCTCGAGGATACGCTCGACATCTGGCGGCAGCTGGTCGAAATCTTCGAACGTGAAGTTCTCGGCGCCAGATAGGCCCGCCGCACAGACACAGCTTTCCCGGCGTGCGGAGCTGGCGTTCGCCCTGGCGAACGCAGGTTGCGAAGGGCGTGCGCTGGGGCTTGCCGTATCAGGCGGCTCGGATTCGATGGCGCTTCTGGCGCTGGCCGCCGATCATGCCCGCACGGCGGGCTATGCCGGGGTTGTCGCCGCAACCGTCGATCACGGCCTGCGCCCCGAGGCCGCCGATGAGGCGCTCAGCGTTCGCCGCGCTTGCGACGCCATGGGCATTGCGCACGATATCCTGACCTGGGCGCCGGACATGGACAAAGGTCCGGTCGGGCAGGAGCGGGCGCGGCGCGCGCGTCATGCGCTTCTGGCGGGTTGGGCGCACAGACACGGGATCGCGCACGTTGCGCTCGGCCACACGCGGGATGACCGGCTCGAAACCTTCCTGATGCGCGCGCGGCAAGGGTCTGGCTGGTATGGCCTTGCCGGTCTGATGCCGTCGGCGCCCTCTCCGGCGTGGCCCGAGGGCGAAGGGCTCACGCTCGTGCGGCCGCTGCTGGCGTTCGGCCGCGACGCGTTGCGCGAAGACCTTCGCGCGCGCGGAATCGGGTGGATCGAGGATCCGTCGAACACAAACACGCGGTTCGAGCGCGTGCGTACACGGACTTTGCTTGCAGCCATCGACCCGGTGCGCCGCGAGCAGATCGCGGTCATCATGGACAGGCTCGCCACCCTGCGCGGCGCGGTGCAGGCGCAGGCATATGGTCTGCTGTCCGAGTTGTCGCCGGGCGATGGGATGCGGCGCGAAATCTCGCTTGCCGCGCGAAGTCAGGTGGGCGCCGAAGCCTGGCGGCGCTTCATCGAGGCGATGGTGATGACGGCCGGCCGCAGCGAGACACCGCCAAGATCGGATGCGCTGGCCCGGTTGGTCGCGCGGATCGAGGCAGGCGACGCAACGCTCGCCAAGGGTACAACCCTGGCGGGGGCCCGAATCCGTGTGCGCGATGGGGCCTTGCTGGCCTTTGAATGCGCCCCTCCCCGGCGGGGCGAGCCAGCGCCTGGCGTCACCGGCTGGAGCCGGGCTGGCAGGCTGCTCGCCCCGGCTGACCTCGCCATGCTGGCGATTTGACCGTCCCGCAGGCGAAAAGACGCAGGAAAGTGACAGCCGCTTAACGGTTCAGCACTCGTTTTCGTGGAGTATCGGTCCTATCTTCGAGGGTCAAAGCCCACTGAAAGGCCGCGTGCATGAATATGCGCAACCTCGCCCTGCTCGGCGTCGTGCTCTTCCTCCTTATCGCGTTGGTCACCGTGATGACCACGTCGTCCGGCTCGGGCGGCGCGCGGGAGATGTCGTATTCCGAATTCCAGACGCAGGTTGATTCCGGCCGCATCAAGGAAGCGACCATCAAGGGCAACAAGGTCACCACCACGGTGGACGGCCAGCGCTCCTTCGCCGTTTTCCGTGAAATGGAACTCGATTTCGCCAGCCGCCTCCAGGCCAAGGGCGTCAACGTCACCGTCGAGGACGCGGAGTCCGGCGGCACCATCCTGAGCTACATCCTCTCGGCCCTGCCCCTGATCTTCATCATCGGCCTGTGGTTCTTCCTGATGCGCCAGATGCAGGGCGGCGGCGGACGCGCGATGAGCTTCGGCAAATCCAAGGCGCGGCTGCTCACCGAGCGCCATGGCCGCGTGACGTTTGACGATGTCGCCGGCGTGGACGAGGCCAAGGAAGAACTCGAAGAGATCGTCGACTTCCTGAAGGACCCCTCCAAGTTCCAGCGCCTCGGCGGCAAGATTCCGAAAGGCGCGCTGCTGGTCGGCCCGCCGGGCACCGGCAAGACGCTGATCGCACGTGCGGTCGCGGGTGAAGCCAACGTGCCGTTCTTCACCATCTCGGGCTCCGACTTCGTCGAGATGTTCGTGGGCGTCGGCGCAAGCCGCGTGCGCGACATGTTCGAGCAGGCGAAGAAGAACGCGCCCTGCATCATCTTCATCGACGAGATCGACGCTGTCGGCCGTCATCGCGGCGCCGGGCTCGGCGGCGGCAATGACGAACGCGAACAGACGCTCAACCAGCTGCTGGTCGAGATGGACGGCTTTGAAGCCAACGAGGGCATCATCATCATCGCGGCGACCAACCGCCCCGACGTGCTGGACCCTGCCCTGCTGCGCCCCGGCCGTTTCGACCGTCAGGTGACCGTCGGCAATCCGGACATCATTGGCCGTGAGAAGATTCTCAAAGTGCACATGCGCAATGTGCCGCTGTCGAAGGACGTCGAGCCGAAAACAATCGCGCGCGGCACGCCCGGCTTCTCCGGCGCGGACCTCGCCAACCTCGTCAACGAGGCGGCGCTGCTTGCCGCCCGGCGCGGCAAGCGCTCGGTTTCGATGCGCGAGTTCGAGGACGCTAAGGACAAGGTCCTGATGGGTCCTGAGCGCAAGTCGATGGTGATGTCTCTGAAAGAGAAAGAACTGACGGCCTGGCACGAGGCGGGTCACGCCATCGTGGCTATGAACGTGCCCTCGGCCGACCCGGTTCACAAGGCGACGATCATTCCGCGTGGGCGGGCGCTTGGCATGGTCATGCAGCTGCCGACCGACGACAAGCTGTCGATGAACAAGACCGAGATGATCTCGCGCCTCGCCATCCTGATGGGCGGCCGCGTGGCGGAAGAACTGAAGTTCGGCGCGGAAAACGTCACGGCCGGCGCTGCTTCCGACATTCAGCAGGCGACGCGTCTTGCACGCGCGATGATCACGCGCTGGGGCTTTTCCGATAGCGTCGGCCCGATCGACTACGCTGAAGACCAGGGCGAAGTGTTCCTTGGCAACCAGCTGGTGAAGTCGAGCCACGTCTCGGAAGAGACGTCGCGCAAGATCGAGGAAGAGGTTCGCAAGCTGGTGGTTGGCGGCATCGACGACGCCCGCCGCGTGCTGACCGAGAAACGCGCCGACTGGGTCATCCTCGCTGAAGGGCTGCTCGAATACGAGACGCTGTCGGGCGAAGAGATCACCGCGCTGGTGAATGGCAAGCGCCCGGATCGTCCGGACGATACGCCCACCGGCCCGACCTCGGCCGTGCCGGTCATCAAGAAAAAGCCTAAGTCTGACGAGGGCTTTGGCGGCGCAGAGCCTGAGCCGCAGCCGGGCTGACCGCCTTTCGAAACTCAATGCGCGAACGGCGGCCTCATCGGGCCGCCGTTTGTGTTTGTGAGCAGAACTGTCGCATGGTCTCGCCAAGTTGCGCGCAGGCCTGATAACGTCCCGGTCGCATACCCTTCAGGAATCGCGAAAGGCTGACATGAACGCGAAACGCGCCGCCGCACTTGCCGCCGGGCTGGGCCTGTTTGCCTCGCCGGCCCTTGCACAGGCCAACTGGAACAAGGCGACGGAGCCATTCCATGTGATCGACAATATCCATTATGTCGGCACGGAAGGCCTCGGCGCCTACCTGTTCACGGGGCCGGAGGGTCATGTGCTGCTCGACGGGGCGACGCCCGAGGGCGCGGACGTGATCGAGGCCAACATCGCGAAGCTGGGGTTCAAGCTGACGGATGTGAAAGTGTTGCTGAACAGCCATGCGCACTACGATCATTCGGGCGGCCTTGCCGAGCTGAAGCGGAAATCCGGCGCTGTTCTCTATGCGATGGAGGGCGATGTCTCGGCGCTGGAGGGCGGGTTCTATCTGGGCAGCGAGAGCGTGAAGGCGATGGGCGCGCCGCCCGTGAAAGTGGATCGCGTGCTGAAGGACGGCGAGCATGTGACGCTGGGCGGCATCGACCTGATCGCGCACCTGACGCCGGGCCATTCGCGCGGCTGCACATCATGGGGCGCGACGGCGAGCGCCGGTGGCGACAATTACGAGGTGCTGGTGTTCTGCTCGGCGACGGTGGCCGCCAACCGCATCACGCCGCCGCTGCAGTATGACGGCATTGTGGAGGACTATCGCTCGACCTTCGCCAAGGCGAAGTCGATGCGCGTCGACATTCCCCTCGCCCCGCACCCCGAATTCTTCGGACTGCTGCAGAAAGCCGCGAAGGCGAAGACGGACACGTCGCAGAATCCCTTCATCGATCCAGCCGCCTTCCAGCCCTATATCGCGAAGCTGGAAGACGCGTTCGAAACGACGCTGAAGCAGCGCACAGACGCGGCGAAGGCCGGCGCACAATGAGACGGCTGCTGCTTGCCGCCATCTCCGCGCTGGGCGCGGAGGCCGCTATCGCGCAGACGCCTGCGGCCAGGGAGCCCGCCCTGACGCATCGCTATGCGGGGCCGGATGGCCTGAAGGTGGAAGTCGAAACGCTGGCCGGGCGGAAGGGCCCATTCCCGCACGCGCTGCGCTTTGGCGCGGAGCCTGCGTCGGTGCTGAACTTCACGGACGAGATTGCGCTGGACGACAAGGTATTCCTCGGCAATCCGCGCGCGAGCCTCGTACCCGGCGCGACGCAGCCGGTGGCCGTTTTCCAGCTGATGCCGCGCGAAGGCTTCGACTACAGCGCGACCATGACGGCGGCGTGCGGCGGGCTTCGCGGCATTCCCTTTGTCGGCATCGAGAATGCCGGGCGCTCGATCCTCGCCAAGGGGTTCGACGCAAAGGCAGCCGTGCGCGTGTACGTCTTCGAGGAGACGTTCGCGCCGGGCCGCGTGCACCTGCGCCTGTGCGCCACGATGGACCTGGCGGCAGATTAGTTGCGCGGCGCGGGCGGCGGCAGGGTTCCGCCCTCGGCGAGGATCTTCATATTGCCGAGCGCACGCGTGAAGGCCACGCGGCGGCGTTCGACATCGGCCGCTTTCGCAGCATCATCACCCGGCACGAGCGAGAGATCATACACCAGCGTGTAGAGAAGCTTCGTGGTGTTGGCGTCGATGGCGCGCGCTTCGAGATTGCCGTGATAGAGATTGTACAGGCGGCCTTCGCGCACCGGCTGGGTGTAGGCGTAAGAATACTCCGTCTTCGCGACCAGGATTTCGGCGCCGACCGAGCGCACGGCGCCGACCTCATTGTCGACGCCCGAGGTGATCGTGCAGCCGGAAGCGATCTGGAACCATTCGGCGATGTCGCAATACTTGCCGATGCGCGCCCAGACATCCTTCACCGGCTTGTTGACCGTGATCTCCATCGGGATGGTGACATAGCTGAAACCGGGCACCTGCAGGGGCGGCGGTCCAGCGGGAGCGGCGGCGGCTGTCGGCGCAGGTGGCGCAACGGAAGCAACAGCGGCAACGGGGGCCGCAGGAGCAATGTTTGCGGCCGGAGGCGCTTCGACGACTTCACGTGCATGCACCAGGACACAACCCGGCAGCAGGCCAGCCAGCATCAGGGCGCCAATCGCGCGTGCAGTGATCATCTCGTCCTCCCGGTCGTTTCTTGTTGCCTTCAGCCATAGACGGCGCGCCTGCGCCGTCAAGCACAGGCGCGGCAACTCCCCGCCCCGGCGGGCGTTCGTTCCTGTTCACGACAACAGGAAACCCGCCATGCCGAAGCAGGACAAGCCGCAGATGCACGATCCGGAAGACAAGGACATTCACACCGAAGAAGGCGTCGCTCCCTATCCGGCGCCCAGCAAGACCAAGGTGGTGGGCACGCCGCAGGACGATGAGGCGACATCCACGCCCGACAACAATTTCGAGCGGGCCGGAAAGGACGCGGACGGCGAGCATATCGATGCGGTCGACAAGATGCGCAAGACGCTGACCGAGGAGGGATCGAAGGAAGCCTGGAAGAAGGGCGAGACGCAAGGCAGGCCCTAGCCTCGGCCTAGCCTACTCGTCTTCTTCCTCGAACAGCGGCGTCTGGAAGCTGGCGGGCGGCTTGAGGCCGACGCGTTCCCAGGCCTTGGGCGTGGCGACGCGGCCGCGCGGGGTGCGCGCGACAAAGCCCTGTTGCATCAGATAAGGCTCGATCACTTCCTCGATTGCATCGCGCGCTTCGGACAGCGCTGCGGCCAGAGTGTCGGCGCCGACGGGACCGCCGGAATAGGTCTTCACCAGCGCCTGGAGATAGCGCCGGTCGAGCGCGTCGAGGCCATCTTCGTCCACCTCCAGCCGGGCGAGCGACATGGCGGCGCCCTGGCGGTCGATCCTGACGCCGTCGGACTCGCAGAAATCGCGCACGCGCCTGAGCAGGCGGACGGCGATACGCGGCGTGCCGCGCGAGCGGCCGGCAATTTCTTCGGCGCCATCCTGCGTGATGTTCGCGCCGAGCTTGGTTCCCGCGCGGCGGAGGATGGAGCCGAGTTCCTCGCGCGTGTAGAATTCGAGCCGGATCGGGATGCCGAAGCGATCGCGAAGCGGCGTCGACAGCAGGCCCGCGCGTGTGGTGGCCCCCACCAGCGTGAAAGGCGGCAGGTCGATCTTCACCGAGCGTGCCGATGGGCCCTCGCCGATGATCAGATCAAGCGTGTGATCCTCCATCGCAGGATAGAGGATCTCCTCCACGTGCGAAGGCAGGCGATGGATCTCGTCGATGAACAACACATCGCGTGGTTCGAGATTGGTGAGCAGGGCCGCAAGGTCGCCCGCCTTTGCGATGACCGGACCCGATGTGGAGCGGAACCCCACACCCATCTCGCGGCTGAGAATCTGCGCCAGCGTCGTCTTGCCAAGACCCGGCGGACCCGACAGCAGCACGTGATCGAGCGCATCGCCGCGCTTGCGGGCGGCGGAAACGAAAATCTTGAGGTTTGCCTTGGCGGCGGCCTGGCCCGTGAAATCATCGAACGCCGTGGGGCGCAGGGCGCGGTCCATCGCCTCGCCGGGCAGGCGCTCGGGGTCGGTGATGTCTCCGTCTCGCGTCATGGTCCTGCTTTTGGCGCCGTTCGCGGACGAAAGGAACAGTTGAAGAACAATGGCGCGTTAATTCCCGCCCGCCCCGCGCGGCTTCCGGCCAGCAGCAAGCTTCGCCGCCACTTTCATCGTCAGGATCGTCGCGGCCAGGACAATCGTGACGCCATTGGCGATGATGATCGACCATTGCCACGTCATGAGGCCGTAGATGCCCCACAGCGTCACGCCGGCCGTGAACAGCACATACATGGTCAGCGAAATCGCTTCCGTGTCGCGTGTGCGCAGGACCTTGATGGCCTGCGGCAGGAAGGACGATGTCGTCAGGACAGCGGCAATTGCGCCGATCACTTCCTCAGTCGGCATCGCAATCCCTCCCCATTCCGGCCACGATCCAGGGGCCCTTGGCGCCTCGACAATGCGGCATATCCCCATCGCCGCCAGCAGCGCTATATCATGCCTTATGAATCCGACGCCCCGCTCGACGACCGCGACACGATGACCGGCAAGACAAGCAAAAAGCCCGCTCCAGCCGATGGCGGCTATTCTCGCCTGGTCCGGATGCGGCGGCTCGCCAACGGCTTGCTGCTGGCCATCATGGTGCTGTTCGTGTTCTCGCACATGTGGGAACCGCCGGGCCAGGACTGGGACATCCACTGGCGCTTCCTGCGCGCCTTTGCCGAGGCCGCGATGGTGGGCGGGTTGGCGGACTGGTTCGCTGTGACGGCGATCTTCCGTCATCCGCTTGGCATACCGATCCCGCACACGGCGGTGATCCCGAAAAACCAGGATCGCATTGCCGACGCCGTGGGCCGCTTTATCGCCGACAACTTCCTGAAGCCGAGCCTTGTCGCCGAGCGCGTCAAGGACAAGGACCTGTCCGAGGCGCTGGGCAAATGGCTGGCCGAACCTGTGCAGTCAACCGCGCTGGCCGGCGGCCTGGTCTCTGCGATCCCTGCCCTGCTCGATGCGCTGGATGATGAAACCGT
Organism: Hyphomonadaceae bacterium; assembly: GCA_022844345.1. Classification (GTDB taxonomy): domain Bacteria; phylum Pseudomonadota; class Alphaproteobacteria; order Caulobacterales; family Hyphomonadaceae; genus UBA7672. Next base: position 239,193 of record JALHLU010000004.1, on the reverse strand, counting down.
CGCTGACTTCCTGCGCCAGCAGGCGTCCTCCGCCGTGCAGGGCGCCAGCGTTGCGCCAGCCTTCGGGTCGGTGCTGGAAGCGCTGGCCGAACAGGGGCGGCACCAGGCCGTACTCGATGCGCTGCTGACGCGGGGCTATCGCCTGCTGGAGGAGAACCAGGAGCTGATCCGCGACCGCGTGCGCAACCGGTCTGGCTGGCTGATGCGGTTCGTGAGCGCCGACCGGAAGGTGGCGGACGCTGTCATCAATGCGGTGAATGACCTGCTCTATGAGATCGCCACGCAGCGCGAACATCCATTGCGCCAGCGGCTGAACGAGATGGTGGGCGAATTTGCCGACAATCTGCGCCGCGATCCGGAGCTTCAGGAACGGGTTGGAACCTGGATCCAGGAGGCGGCCGCGCATCCTTCGGTCACCAGCGCGGTCGAGGCCGGTTGGGTCGAGTTCAAGGCGGCGCTGCGGCGCGACTGCACCAGCCCGAACGGGCGCGTGCGCAACTGGCTGCAGACGGCGCTGACCAATCTGGGCGAAGGGTTGATGCGTGAGCCGAAAGTGCGCGCGGCGCTGAATGCGCGCCTCAAAGCCCTTCTGGTGGAGTTGGCGGCGCGGCATGGCGAGGACGTCGCCAAGCTGGTTTCAGAGACGATCCGCAAATGGGACTCGCAGACCATCGTTGACAAGCTGGAACTGAATGTGGGCCGCGACCTGCAGTATATCCGCCTCAACGGCACGATCATCGGCGGCCTGGTTGGCCTCGTGCTGCACGTTGGGGCGGAGGTGCTCTAGGCGGCTGGGGCCAGCGCCTTGAGGGCGGCGCGGATCAGCGTCGACTCGGTCGCGTCGTCGCCTACATCGCGCGCGGCTTTGGCGACGGCGCGTGAAGCGTCCACCTGTGTGTAGCCGAGATTGACGAGCGCCGAGGCGGCTGCAGCGCGCGCGCCGGACAGCGCGGTGGCCGCGGGCGTCGCTGCTGCCGTGAAGGCCGATGCAAACAGCCCCATCGGCGGCGGCTTGCCCTTGAACTCGGTGACGATGCGTTCGGCCAGTTTCTTGCCGACGCCATTGGCGCGGCTGATTGCGCCGGTGTCGTTGAGGGCGATGGCGTCCATCAACTGGGGCAGAGTCAGCGTGTCGAGCAGCGCGAGCGCGATCCTGGCGCCGACGCCGGGCGCGTCCTGCAGGCGTGCAAACCAGGCGCGCTCCTCGCCAGTGACGAAGGCGAACAGGCGGATCGCGCTTTCCGACATCTGCGTTTCGACGAAAAGTTCTGCAGCCTCGCCAATCGTCAACTTGCCAAGCGTGCGCGAGCCGGCGTGCACGAGGTAGCCGACGCCATTCACGTCGATCAGGGCCTGCCCTTCTCCAACGGCGGCGATTGTTCCACGAAGCCTGCCGATCATGCGGGGCGCCGCAGGGCGTGTGATGGGCGATGGTGGGCGCCGCAGATGGCGACGGCGAGCGCATCGGCCGCATCGGCCGACACCTCGCCTGCGCGCGGGAGGAGGCGGCGCACCATGAAGGCGACCTGAGTCTTGTCCGCTCCACCCGTGCCCACGACGGCGAGCTTCACCTTGCGGGTGGCGAATTCGTGGACCTTGAGCCGCGCCGCCGCCAGCGTGGCAAGCGCGGCCCCACGCGCCTGGCCCAGAAGCAGCGTGGACTTCGGGTTGATGTTGACGAAGGTCTCCTCGACGGCGGCCTCGGCGGGATCATGCTCGTGGATCACGGCGCGCAGGCCCTCACACAGCATGCCCAGACGGTCAGCCATGTCGGCGGAGGGGTCGGGATTGATGACGCCGTGCGCTACCCAGGACAGGCGGGGGCCGTCGACATCAATGATGCCCCAGCCGGTGTGACGCAGGCCGGGGTCGACGCCCAGGATTCGAATCATGTGACTCATTCCGCCAGAATCGCACCTCGAACGGATTGAGAACAGGTGGAAGTTAACACCCCGGAAACCAACCCGCCCGACCCTGCAAAGTCATGAAACCTTCCCGCACCCTTTTGACGCGCCGCACGGCTCTGCGCCTCGGAATGCTGGGATTAGGCGGGCTGGCGCTGGCGCCGCAGGCGTTTGCAGCGCCGGGCATCCGCTTTCCGCTGCGGATTGCCTGCATGCGCGTTGGCCCGGCGGGCTTCGTGCAGATCAGGCATGACGAGCAGGCCTACTGGTCACAGATGCAGGCGCGGCTTGGCGGACTGATCGAACGCCTGTCGCCTGTTCAGCCCTCAGACATGATGGGCTCGAACCTCACGCAGGTTGAAGGCGGACCCAATTGCGCGATGGTGGCGCGGCAGGCGGCGGCGCGCTGGGGTTTTGGCCATGTCATCCTCTACGCCACGCACGATGGCCAGAACGTCTACACAACCGATGGCGCGTGGTGGAACGACCTCTTCGCGACGATGGCCGATACATTCGACAAAGATGGCCGCGCCATTGGCGAGGCGCACCTGCTGGACGTGGAAGGTGGACCGTCGATTGCCTCAGCCAGTGCGGATGCCCCCCCGCGCGATCCGCTCAACCTGTTCGATGGCGGACGCAACCCGGAACGGGAGACGCTCGTCAAGCTGGCACAGGGCCTTGAACAGGGCCTGCAGGATCTGGCGCGGTCGGCCTACGACAGCCAGCGGTCGATCTCGGATTAGTGAGATCGATTGAAACGACGCTTCGCCTTCCACCGCTCATCCTGACGACATTCAGTATCCTGGGCTGACGACGAGGCTTGTTCCGAGTTGCAGCTTCAATCCCGTTCAGGGAGCGCCACCATTCCTGGATTCCGACTTTCGCCGGCATGAGCGGAACAAGGTGGATCGCTTGCACTCAACAAAATGAGCTCTGGTGCAACGGTCGCACCTGAAGGGCCGGATTTTCGGGCAAGACGCTCTAGCCAGCTTATCGATCATCGCTAAGGTCTGCCCTCCAGATTCCGGAGGTCCCCATGCGCCGTGTTCTTCTTGCTTCGTTGAGCGCCATTGCGCTTCTAGCCGCCTGCGGGCCGGCTGAGGATCTGACAAGCGTTCCGGCCGCCGTGTTCGATGAAGCGACGACGGCGCAGCTGACGTCCAATCCCCTGCTGGCGGAATGGACCGGGCCGAATGGCGGCCAGCCTGCCTTCGACAAGATGGACCTCGCGCAACTGAAGCCCGCCGTAGAGGCTGGCATCGCAGCGCACCTCGCGGAGATCGACGCCATCGCGAACAATCCGGCCAAGGCCTCGTTCGCCAACACGATCGAGGCGATGGAGCGCGCGGGCGAGGCGCTGGATCGCGCCATGACGTATTACAGCATCTGGGGCTCGAACCTTTCGACGCCGGAGTTCCGTACGCTGCAGGGCGAGATTTCGCCGATGCTGGCCGAGTATTCGAGCAAGATCATCCAGAACGAAAAACTCTTCGCGCGCATCAAGGCGCTGCACGAGGACAAGGGGCTGGAGCTCACGCCGCACCAGAAGCGGTTGCTGGACCTGATCTATGACCGTTTCCAGCTGCAGGGCGCGGAGCTGACCGGCGAGAAGCGCGAACGCTATGCCGCGATCAACAAGGAGCTGGCCGAGCTGCACACGAAATTCTCGAACAACCTGCTGGCCGACGAGGAAGGCTGGGTAACTTACCTGAAGCCGAACCAGCTGGGCGGCCTGCCCGCAAGCTATGTCGCTTCGGCCAAGGCGACTGCCGAGGGGATGGGCAAGCCGGGGGAATACGCCGTCACCAATACGCGGTCGTCGATGGACCCGTTCCTCACCTACTCCACCGAGCGCAAGCTGCGGGAGCAGGTGTGGCGCAACTATTATTCGCGCGGCGACAATGGCGATGAACACGACAACAACGCCGTCATCGCCCAGATTCTGAAACTGCGGCACGAGCGCGTGCAGCTCCTGGGCTTTGCGACCTACGCCGACTGGCAGCTGCAGGACAACATGGCGCCCGATCCAGCCGCCGCCACGGCCCTGATGGAAGCCGTCTGGGCGCCGGCCGTCGCGCGGGCGAAGGAAGAAGTCGCCGACATGCAGGCGCTGGCAAATTCCGAGGGCGCCCGGATCACCATCGAGCCGTGGGACTATCGCTTCTACGCGGAGAAAGTCCGCAAGGCGAAGTACGCGCTCGATAGCGAAGAGGTGAAGCCCTACCTGCAGCTCGACAAGCTGCGTGAGGCGATGTTCTTCGTGGCGGGTGAACTGTTCGGCTTCAACTTCACGGCCGTTGCTGAAGGAACGATCCCGGTCTTCCACCCCGATGTCGGCGTGTGGGAAGTGACTGACAGGACTTCGGGCGAACACATCGGCTACTGGTATCTCGACCCCTATGCGCGGCAGGGCAAGCGTTCGGGCGCGTGGGCGTCCAGCTATCGCTCACATTCGACCTTCGATGGTCCGGAGACGACGCTGTCGTCGAACAATTCGAACTTCGTGAAGCCAGCGCCGGGCGAGCCGCTGCTGATCTCACACGACGATGCCGACACCTTCTTCCATGAATTCGGCCACGCCCTGCATGCGCTGTCATCGACGGTGGAGTATCCGACGCTGAATGGCGGCGTGCGTGACTACACCGAGTTCCACTCTCAATTGCTGGAGCGCTGGCTGCTGACCGACCAGGTGGTGGACAAGTATTTCCGCCACTACCAGACGGGCGAGCCCATGCCGAAAGAGTTGATCGAGAAGATCAACAAGGCAGCGACGTTCAACCAGGGCTTCCAGACCGTGGAGTTTCTCGGCTCGGCCATCATGGACATGCGCTATCACACGGTCGATCCGGCCAATATCGATCCGCGCGCGTTCGAGAAGGAGGAGCTTGCCAAGCTGGGCATGCCGAAGGAAATCCCGATGCGGCACCGCTCCCCGCAGTTCGGCCACATCTTCTCGAGCGAGGGCTATGCAGCCGGGTATTACGGCTATCTGTGGGCTGAAGTGCTGACAGCCGACGCTGGCGAATCCTTTGCCGAAGCGCCGGGCGGCTTCTACGACAAGGCGCTGGCCACGAGCATGGTCGCGAACCTTTTCACCGTGCGCAACGCCGTCGATCCAAGCGAGGCCTATCGCGCCTTCCGTGGGCGCGATGCGACGATCGACGCCCTGCTGCGCGACCGCGGCTTCCCGGTTCCGGAGAAAGCGGCTGGCGGACAGTAGACCTTGATCGAGCACAACTGCCAGCCCCGCTTATCCCGACGAAAGTCGGGATCCAGGGCTAGCGGTGAGGCTTGTTCGAGCTTGAAGCTTCAGTTCCGTTAGAGTGTCGCCACCGTTCCTGGATCCCGACTTTCGTCGGGATGAGCGGTGAATGTGGCGCTACTTCCGCGGCAATAGCTGGCGTTTGCGGGTCCGCTTCGTCGGGCCGTGGAACCAGTCGATGACGTAGTCGAAGATATCTTCGTCATCGACGCCTTCCTCGGTCACCGTCTTGTTGCGGCATGACCAGCCTTCGCGATGGATCGTCTCGCGGTCGCCGCTGATCAGGTGATGCCAGTCGTGCAGGTCCTTGCCCTCGTGGACCAGGCGATAGGCGCAGGTCTGCGGCAGCCAGTCGACGGTGGCGACGATTTCCGGCGTCAGCTTCACGCAGATCGGCACGTACTGCTTGCGGTTGGGATAGTCCTTGCACTGGCAGGTCTTCGTATCGAAGAGCTTGCAATGAAGCCGCGTGACGAACAGCTCGCGCGTGTCTTCCTCTTCCAGCTTCACCAGACAGCACTTGCCGCAGCCGTCGCAGAGGGATTCCCACTCCGCGTCGGACATTTCGGGAAGGGTCTTGGTTTTCCAGAACGGCAGGTCGGTCATGGGCGTGTTTATAGGGAGAAACGCGGAAAGCTCCACTGCCCTGTTGGCATGGAGGTTGGCTGTCATTCTGGCCTGTCCGAGAAGATGGAGGGCCGGGGACGCGGATTGCTCCGCGGGTTTAGTCCGTAGTTCGTGGTTCATAGTCCGAAGAGCGGATCGCCCGCGTCCCCGCGAACAGGTTTCCCGGTTCGCATCGCCCAGCGCCGGCAGTGATCGGCTGCCCTCCTTGCTGAGCGATGAGAGCATTATGCGCCCACTCCGGAGGGGGTGGGATTTGGTTGCGCGTTTCCTACAGCAGGTTTCAGCCCAGGGCGTTGAAAGTGCTGGCGAAGATTCTTCAGCCGCCACATTTCATCCAGCCGAAGTGCGCGCAAGCCGGGCTTGTCTTCCTCGGGCTCTCTGCTCAGCCCGTCGCTATTTCGTTCCGAACATCCTGTCGCCTGCGTCTCCAAGCCCCGGGACGATATAGCCCTTCTCGTTGAGATGGCTGTCGATCGCCGCGGTGAAGACAGGCACGTCGGGATGGGCGGCGGTGAACTTGGCGATTCCTTCCGGCGCCGCCAGCAGGCAGAGATAGCGCAGATTGGCGGCCCCGCGGCGCTTCAGGCGATCGATGGCGGCAATGGCGGAATTGCCCGTGGCCAGCATGGGATCGACCACGATCACGAGGCGGTTGCCCAACTCGCCCGGAGCCTTGAAATAATACTCGACGGGCTCAAGCGTATCGTGGTCGCGGTACATGCCGATGTGGGCGACGCGCGCGGCGGGCACCAGGTCGAGCATTCCATCCAGGAGGCCGTTGCCGGCGCGCAGGATCGACGCGAAAACCAGCTTCTTGCCTTTGATGACAGGCGCGTCCATCGGGCCCATCGGCGTTTCGATGGCGACGGTTTCAAGCTCGATGTCCCGCGTCACCTCATAACAGAGCAGCGTCGCGATCTCGCGCAGCAGCATGCGGAAGCCGGCCGTGGATGTGGTCTTGTCCCGCATCAGCGTCAGCTTGTGCTGCACAAGCGGGTGGCTGACGACCGTGACGCCCTGCATGTGAGTCTCCCGAGCGCTCAGTTGCCGGCGCCCTGCCATTCCTTTGCTATGAGACGCGCTCCGCGCCCATACGCTTCGGCCCAAGCATACATCGAGGCGGGAGAAACGAGATAGGCATTTGGCGTTGCGCCCGACGCGATCTGCTGGATGACCGCCCCAAGCGCATATGGCTCGACGGTGATCGCTTCGGACGATCCCAGCGCCTTCTGCGCCAGCTCCTGGGTTGCGGCGGCTTCGTCCGCGCTGACATAGTAAGGAATGACAGCTCGACCGTTCACATCGATCGTCAGTTCCTGCCCCTTGCCGTTGACAAGAAAAAAGACCTTCGCACCGAAGACGTCAGCCTCTCCCGAGAGCCATGCGACCTCTCCCGCTGAACCGATCAGGGCCTCCGCGCCACTGCCGGGAATGCCTGCCATGATCTCGGCTGCGCCTGCCGCGCGAATGTCATCCGCGCACTTGTCTGGATCGAGGTAGAAGACCGGCAGTGTCTTGCCGCCGCTTGAAGCCGGTAACGTCTGGGTGAGGCTGGCGCCGGTCCGGGCGTCGACCGGAGCTATGACAATGAACTGCGCCATGGCGGCGCGAAGCCGGCCAGCTTCCTCCGCTGAGTATCCCTGTGCGGCAGCCGGCAAGGCCACGGCAACGATGGTGAGAAGGGCCAGAACCATTCGTAACATGCAGTTCGCGCTCCGATCAGGGCGCGTACCATCGCCCGCGTGATGACCTGCGAGGCATAGAGGGAGCCGCACGACTTTTGCAACGTCTGACAGCTGTGGCCGTACCCAATTCAGGAATGGGCGGCGCGCGGGGAGCCTGCGAACCTGGCGCCGTAGCAATTCCCTTGCGACCGAAAGTATGCAGACTAGCCGCCACGTAAAGACAGATCAGGGCCCGCATCAAACGAGGCTCGGGAACGAGGGAGACGAACATGTGGATTCGCAAGGGCGAGCGTGACCGTATGCTGGGCGTCGACTCGCCCATCCCGACACAGGTTGTCTCCAACGAGGAGTTCATCCCCCGCCCGCAGACGAAGAAGCAGAAGCAGGTCGAAGACCTCATCATGGAATGGGGCACGGCCAACGCGAAGAAGCTCAACATGAACCGGCGGGCCTACATGGCTTCGTCCATGGGCCTTGCGACAGCCTTTCTTGCCTCCAACTGCGTCTACGGCCAGGACGCCTTCGAGGTTGGCGAGGACGAAGCGTTCGAGCCGCGCGAAACCGAAGTGGTGAAGGCCAACGGCCAGAAGGGCAAGTTCTTCATCATCGACGTGCAGGCGCACTACTCCAACGGCATCGCGCTGAACTTCCGCAATTCGGAGACGGCGCGGAACATGGGCTTCAGCCTGAAGGACGATGTGGAGTCATACTCCTTCCGCACCTTCACTAAGGAGATGTTCCTCGATTCGGAAACCGCGATGGTCGTCATCTCCGGCGTGCCCGGGAAAGAGGAGCAGCGTGGCGCCGACGGCCGCGTGCTGGAAGGCGCGGAGCGCACGCCGCGCGGCGCGATCCTGCCGAGCTGGCTGATGGCGCAGTCACGCAATGAGCTGAACGCGATGGCGGGCTCGCAGCGCGCCATGTGCCAGGGCAACCTCGCGCCCAACCATTACTGGAACACGACGACCAATTCGATCGACAAGGCCGCGACGATCGAACAGATGGAACGCGAGCTGAACCAGTACAAGATCAACTCGTGGAAGTGGTATTGCCATACCGACCCAGCGCGCACGGGCAATGGCTTCCAGCTCGATGACGACAACGCGCAGTGGTTCATGGATGAATCGCGCAAGCGCGGGATGAAGCTGATCTCAGTGCACAAGGGATATTCCTACCAGTCACGCACGCTGGGCCACCTTGCCAATCCGAAGGACATCGAGAAGGCGGCGCTACGCAATCCGGATTTCAATTTCGTCGTCTATCACTCGGCGCTGAAACACGGCGCGACAGATGGCGCGGACTGGAAGGCGATGAACGAATACAACCCGGAGACGGGCGACTTCCTGTGGCACAAGATCCTGATGGACATCAAACGGAACAATCCGCAGATCAACAACGTCTATCCGGAGGTCGGCTCCTTCTTCAACACGCTGGCGATCCAGGACCCGGTCATGTGCATGCATGGCATGGGCCTCAACATCAAAACCTATGGCGCGGACCACGTCGTGTGGGGAACGGACTGCCTGTGGTGGGGATCGCCGCAGTGGGGCATCGACGCGTTCAAGCGTTTCCAGATCTCTGACGAGCTATGCGAGAAGCACGGTTACAAGAAGATCACCGACGAGGACCGCGCCAGGATTTTCGGGCTCAACGCCGCAAAGCTGTATGGCATCGACGTGAACGCCCAGCGCAATGCTCTGCCGGCCGACGCGCTCACGCGCGTGAAGCAGGCCTATCTCGAGCGCGGCGGCCTGCGCGACAACGACTATCATGGCTGGGTCCAGCAAGGGTAAGCCCATGACCGAACCCACCTGGAACTTCGAGAGCGAGCCGCCGTTCGAGCCGCGCACGGAAGCGGGCATAAATCTCTGCGCCTATTTCGACGGTATGCCGGATGCGAAGCTGAAGACGTTCGACCCGACCATGAGCGATGAGGCGCTCATGGCATGGGACGGCAACTTCAAGTCGGATGGCGACATGCTGCTGCCCTGCACCGAGAGCGAGGAAGTGGATGTCGAGATGTACCGCCGCTATATCGCCCAGTGCATCCGCTATCGCGACAGGGTGCGGACGACACTGATGGCGGGGGCGTAAGACGCCCGGCTGCTGACTGGCAGCGTGTCGTCAGGACCACCAGCGCCGCGCATGTTGTCAGCATGGCGGGTGAGCCGCAGGGCCGCAAACGTGACGCCCGCAGGTTTCCCCCGTGTTTCGCACAGTCGGGGCTGGCCTTGGGCCTGCCGGCGATGCAAAAAGCGCCTGCCATGTCCAAGCTGTATTTCTCCTACGCCGCGATGAATGCGGGCAAGTCGACCCTGCTGCTGCAGGCGTCGTGGAACTACAATGAACGCGGCATGCGGACGATGCTGTTCACCTCCGCCCTCTATGCCAAGGCGGATGCGGGCCGCATCAGCTCGCGCATCGGCATCCATGCGGACGCACACCTCTATTCGGCGGCGGACGACCTCTATGCGTGGATTGCGAAGGAGCACAAGCGCAAGCGGCTCGACTGCGTATTCGTCGACGAGGCGCAGTTCCTCAGCCGCGAACAGGTGTGGCAGCTGGCGCGCGTGGCCGACCGGCTGGATATTCCAGTGATGTGCTTTGGCCTGCGCACGGACTTTCGCGGCCAGCTGTTCGAGGGATCGTCAGAACTCCTCGCCATCGCGGACAACCTGCGCGAGATTCGCACCATCTGCCACTGCGGCCACAAGGCGACGATGGTGGTGCGCCACAGCCCCGATGGCCGCGCCGTGACCAGCGGCGAGCAGGTCGGCATCGAGAAGTCGATGTACGTCTCGCTATGCCGCCGCCACTGGGAGGAAGAGACCGGCCGCTGGCCCGTGGCGAAGGCAAAGGCGGCGAGAACCGTGACCGCAAAGCCTGGCTCTGCAAAGAAGGCCAAGCCGAAGAAGGCGCCGCCCAAGGCCGTTGTCAGGTTGAAGGTGGCAGCCGCCGCGCGCCGCCGGCCGCCAAAGCGCGCGCGCTGAAGACCGCTCAGCCATACGCCGCGATTGAACGCTCAACCTTGCCGGCGGCGTTGAACACGAATGTCTCGGCGACCGTCTGCTGGCGATGGTTGGTGTAGACGATGGTGAGCGCGCCCGAACCGGCCAGCACGTGATCGACCTCGAAATAGAGATCGCGGGCCCGCTCCAGCGCGGCGGCCCAATAGCTGCGCAGGGCGTCCTTGCCGGTTACGAAATCAATGTCGCGGCCCGTCACCATGCGAATGCGGGGCGAATGGAAGACGACGTCCTCGGCGTAGTGGGCGAGGATGGCAGCCAGGTCATGGTCATTCCACGCCTTCACCCATTCGCGGGCGAATTGCTGTGCGCTGTCGGCGTCCATCGTTCTTCACTTTCCCAGGAAGGGATCATCGCGGCAGGACGCATAGAGCACCAGGTTCGCCTGCCGCGCCCTGCCCGCTGTTCCGATCTCGTCCAGCGAGATGGCGTGAGTCGCCAGCCATTTCGAGTCGCGCCCGGGATAATCGCCCATCATCCAGTAGACAGTGCGCTTGCGCTGCAGACCATGGCCGCCAACATAGACCAGTGAGACATCGGCATCAGCCGATTGCGCAGCAAACGCCGCCATCGCCGCGCGCGCGCCTTCAACGCCAGCGTCGAGCGCCAGCGTTGTCTCGAAGCCCGCCGCCTGCAACGCATCGGGTACGCGCCGCGCATCGAACCGCGCGCCCGGCAGCGAATAGGCGTCCGACTTCGAATAGTCGGCATTGATCAGCACCAGCGCGCGGCGGCTTTGGTCTGCCCGGCCCAGTTTCAATTTGGGATCAGGTAGCTTGCGCGGCATCTGGATGTTCTGCCAGCCGCGGCTATGCAGCGAATTGGCCAGCGCCATCCGGCCGCCGAAGGCTTCAAGCGTCAGCGGCAGCTCGGGCAACACCTCGCACAACGCCGAGGCGAACGGGTTGCCGCCCTGCCTGTCGCGATCGCTGGTGAGGCGGCCGGCCTGTCCCGCATAGTAGAACAGCGGCGCAGGCGCAGCTGGCGCTGTCTGCGCGAGCGCGGGGGCTGCGGCGGACGCTCCAAGTGCGGCAATGAAAGCGCGGCGGTTCATCCAGCCGAGGCTAGCCGCACCGCCGCGCAATTCCAACTGTCCTTGCAGACCTAGAACTTCAGCACCTTCACATAGCGTACCTGCGGCAGCGCCTTGATGGCTTCCAGCGTCGCTTCGGGTACATCCTGGTCCACGCCGACAATGGCGATGGCGTCGCCGCCGCTCGCTTCGCGGCCGAGGTTGAAGGTCGCGATGTTGACCTTGGCGTCGCCCAACAGACCGGCCATGGCGCCGATGAAGCCCGGCTTGTCCGAGTTGTTGACGAACAGCATGAAGGGCTGGAAGTCGGCTTCGAGCTGCATGCCCTTCACTTCCACGATACGCGGACGACCGCCCACGATAGCGCCTGCGACCGAGCGCCACTTGCCTTCGACCTTCACCTTGACGCGGATCAGCGAGTCGTAGACCGCGCTGGCGTCGTTCGTGGACTCCTTCAGCGAACCACCGCGCTCCTGCAGGATGGCGGGGGCCGAGACCATGTTTACTTCGGCGAGGAAGGGACGCAGCAGGCCGGCGAGCGCCGCGGAGGTGAGCGGCTTGCGGTTGAGTTGCGTTACGGCGCCTTCGTATTCGATTTCGACTTCCGACAGGCCGCCATCGGCGACCTGGCCGGCGAACTGGCCGAGCTTTTCGGCAAGCGCGACGAAAGGTTTCAGCTTCGGCGCTTCTTCGGCGGTGACTGACGGCGTGTTGAGCGCGTTGGAGACAGCGCCGGTCAGCAGGTAGTCCGCCATCTGTTCGGCGACCTGGAAGGCGACATTGTCCTGCGCTTCGACGGTCGAGGCGCCAAGGTGGGGCGTGGCGATAAAGTTCGGGGCGCCGAACAGCACGTTGGTTTTAGCCGGTTCCTCAAGAAACACGTCGAAAGCGGCCGCGCCGATGTGTCCGCTCTCAAGACCAGCGCGAACCGCGGCTTCGTCAGCAAGACCGCCACGGGCGCAGTTGATGAGGATCACGCCCTTCTTCGTCTTTGCGAGGTTCTCGGCGGAGAGGATGTTGCGCGTCTGATCGGTGAGCGGCGTATGCAGCGTGATGACGTCGGCGCGGGCGAGCAGCTCGTCGAGCTCCACTTTCTCGACGCCGAGTTGCGTGGCGCGTTCGGCCGTGAGGAAGGGGTCGTAGGCGACGACTTTCATCTTGAGGCCCAGCGCGCGATCCGCAACGATGGAGCCGATATTGCCGGCGCCGATGAGGCCCAGCGTCTTCGCGTAGAGCTCGATGCCGATATAGTCCTTTTTCGGCCATTCGCCGGCGATGGTGCGCTGGCTGGCGGACGGGATCTGGCGGGCGGCGGAGAACATCATGGCGATGGCGTGCTCGGCCGTGGTGATGGCGTTGCCGAACGGCGTGTTCATCACGATGACGCCCTTGGCGGTTGCGGCTTTCACATCGACATTGTCGACGCCGATGCCGGCGCGGCCGATGACCTTCAGCTTGGTTCCGGCGGCGATCACGTCCTTGTCGGGCTTGCAGGCGGAGCGGACGGCGAGGCCATCATACTCGCCGATGATCCTGATCAGCTCGTCCTTCTTGAGGCCGACCTTGAAGTCCACCTCGATGCCGCGATTGCGGAAAATGTCGGCGGCGCCGGGGGCAAGATCGTCGGCGATGAGAACTTTAGGCATTCAGAACTCCTGGTTAGTCTGTCTTTGAGACGCGGTTGTCATTCGACTGTGTGCTCGCCGCAGGCGGTGGGCACGCGAAGCGGGTTGCAGCGCACAACGCCGCCGCCCGGCAAGGCGACAGAGAAATCGCTGAACTTCGGGTTGGGCTTGTAGTAGTCGGTTGAGACGAACTGGCCGCTCGACGCAAACGCCGCCTCGCGCTTCTCCGTCGTATTGGCGCGAGGCTCAACCGTGTTCTGCTCGGTGCGCGTGCGCACGATGAAACCGTCGCGCACGGCCTGCCGGATGGCTTCCTGGTTGGCGATGGGATCGTCCCACATCAGCCAGGCTGCGTCCGGATCGGTCGAAACCGCGCGTACGAACATGGGCCGGGCCGCGATTCCGCCAGGCCCGTTGCGATAGGGTTCTGTCGATTCCCGGCTGGCGAGGATGCCGATCATCACGCGGCCGCGCGCCTCGCCCAGCACCGGCCAGTTGTTGGCGAGCACGCCTTCGCGCACGGTGGCGTTGTCACCCTTGATGTCGGCCGGCGTGATCAGCGCCTCGCGCGGGAAGACGCTGAGCACTTCTGCGTCCAGCGCGTCATAGGCCGCTGCGTCGAACGCGAGCACGGGCGTGGCTCCGTCCCACGAGGCCGGCGTCTCCTTGGTGTTCAACATGATAAACATCGGCGTGTGGTCAGGATGCGCGGCGGACCAGTCACGAATCTGGGTCAGGCACGCCACCAGCGTCGGGCAGGTCGTGCGATAATCGAGATCGGGAACGTGCATCACCTTGAAGCCGGGCTTTGCGAGCGCGTCCTTGAAGGCAAGCTCCGGCGTCTCCTTGCCTGCGGCTATCGCCTGCCGGCGCAGCAGGGGATCGAGGAACATGCCGCCTTGCGGGTCGTGCAGAATGTCGATCTCAAACTGGCGAATGCCCCAGTCCAGCTGCGCCGCGAGGGGCTCGTGCCCATATTCCAGCGCGGGAGCGGATTTTGGCGCGGTCGCCATGAATATTGCGAACTCTTCGGGTGCGATCCAGTCCTTGTAACTGTTGTGCGTGCCGAGGGTCTGGATGTCGTTCATGCGCAGGTTTGCGTCTATCCAGCCGCGCGCACAGCCTTCCCCGGCTTCAGCGGCAGTGGCCACATCGAGGCGGCAGGAAGCAGCGGTATCGGCAGGCGCCTCGTTACAGGCGGCAAGGACCAGCAGGGACGCTGAGGCAAGGGCAGTACGGGTCATGGCGTTTCCTCCTTCGGGAAAAGCCACCTTCGCGCCGCACGCCGACAGGCGCGTGACAGCGATCGCGCATTCAACCCTGCTCATGCTGGGCCTCCCAGTCATCGCGAGTGAGCTTGTGTACCAGCGTGTCGTCCTCGCCGAACATGCGGCGTTCAGCCGGCGCGAAGCCGATGCGCTGATAGAATTTGTGAGCGCGAGGATTCGACGCGAGCGGATCGACCAGCACAGCGGTAACGGCCGGGTCCTCGAACGCGCAGACCAGGCCAAGACGCATCATGCTCTCGCCATAGCCGCGGCCGCGCGCGCCCGGTTCGCCAATCCAGATGTCGAGCGCACGGAGGTTGGGTTCGATCTCGCCCCAGTAGTGCGTCGGCTCCTTGTGCGGATCGCACAGCTGCATGGCGCCGATGGGGCGGCCGTCAATTTCCGCGATCCAGTATTCCCAGACGTCGCGCTCGTAGAGATCGATGTTCTCGGCCCAGTCATTGTCGTCGCCAAAGGCGACGGTTTCGTCAGGGTCATCGCTGGTCATCGCGATCACGGTGGGGTCGCGGTCCCAGCGTTCGAGCACAGGGATGTCGTCGTGCGTCGCGGCGCGCAGCGTCAACGTGTGCTTGCCCGCGATCTCCAGTGTGATGTGGCGCGGCGCCTTTTCCGCTTCAGACATGGCCGCCCGTCCCGTCTCCCGCCGCTTTCCATTTGCGGGCGCGGTTGACCGCCATCTTGGCGTCGACCTGTTCGTTGAGGTCCATTCCGAGAAGACCGACAAGGCGATGCAGCAGGATGACGACATCGGCAGCCTCCCTGCCCGCTTCGGACATGTCACCTGTGCGGAGAGCCTGTTCGAGTTCGTCCATCTCGCCGCGCGCGCGGGCGACGAGCGCGGTGAGATCGCGCGCCTCGCCGAAGGTGGCGTCGCCCCATTCGCGGATGGTGTGGGAGGTTTCCTGAGCCATAGCTTTCACCTCGGTGTCATTCCGGCCGGAGCGGAGAGCCGGAACCCAGGAGCTGCGAGCGTGAACGTCGCCCCTGGGGTCCGGGTCTGCGGCGCTACGCGCCTTCGCCCGGAATGACAGTTAGGAGAGTTCCGCCACCGTCGTTTCAAACGCCCAGTCGAGCCACGGCGTGAGCTTTTCGAGATCAGCCGCTTCCACCGTCGCGCCGCACCAGATGCGCAGGCCCGGGGGGGCCGCCTTGTAGCCGCCGATGTCGTAGGCTGCGTTTTCCTTTTCCAGCGCCGCGACGAACTTCTTCACGAAGTCCTGCTGGCCCTTATCGTCCAGCTTGGCCACGCGCGGATCGGTGATCGAGAGCGTGACTGAGGTGTTCGAGCGGATGGATTTGTCAGCCGCGAGGAATGCAACCCACGGCGTTTTCGCGACCCACGCTTCGAGCACGGCAAGGTTTGCGTTGGAGCGGGCGATGGTGGCGTCGACGCCGCCGAGACCTTCGACCCAGCCGAGCGCGTCGAGGTAGTCTTCGGTGGCGAGCATGGAGGGGGTGTTGATCGTCTCGCCCTCGAAAATGCCTTCGGTGACTTCACCGCCCTTGGCCATGCGGAACAGTTTCGGCATCGGCCATTTTGGCGTGTAGGTCTTGAGGCGCTCGATCGCGCGGGGCGACAAAATGAGGATGCCGTGCGCGCCCTCGCCGCCCAGCACTTTCTGCCAGGAATAGGTCAGCACATCGATCTTGGACCACGGGATATCCATGGCGAAGACGGCGGAGGTGGCATCGCAGAAGGTGAGGCCTTCGCGGTCATCCGCGATCCAGTCGCCATTGGGGACCTTCACGCCGGAGGTGGTGCCGTTCCAGGTGAAGACGATGTCTGCGTCCTTGCGGGCCTTCGACATATCCGGCAGCTGGCCGTAGCCGGCCTTGTGCGTGGCGGCGTCGACCTTGAGCTGCTTGGTGATGTCGGTGACCCAGTCTTCGCCGAAGCTTTCAAACGCAAACACATCCACCGGACGCGCGCCAAGCATGGACCAGAAGGCCGCCTCAATGGCGCCTGTGTCCGAGCCCGGCATGATGCCGATGCGGTAGTCGGCGGGGATTTTGAGAATTGCCCGGGTCTTGTCGATCGCCAGCTTCAGGCGCGACTTGCCGAGCTTCGACCGGTGCGACCGGCCCAGCGATTCCAGCTTGAGATTGTCGGGGCTCCAGCCGGGGCGCTTGGCGCACGGGCCCGAGGAAAAGTGCGCACGATCAGGGCGCAACGCCGGTTTGGCGGCAGTCGTCATCTGTTTTTCTCCCATCCTTACAGATGGGCTGGTCGCCGTTGGGGGCGACTGGCCCGGCGCGGGATATGCTCCCGAACGCGTGCTTCGTCAATTAACTCGTTCTGCGACGTGTGTTCGCCACAGCTACACCCGCGAGGATCAGCGCCAGTGCGCCGACCATCGACCAGTGCAGTTCCTCGCCAAGGAACAGGACGCCGAGGCCGGTGGCCCACAGCGGCGACATGTAGGTGGTGAACGAGACGAAGACAGGGCCTGATCTGCGGATGAGCCATACATAGACGAACATGGCGAAGGCAGTGGGCAACAGGCCAAGCAGGATCATGGCCGTGATGGACGCCGCGCTCGGACTGACCGGAAATGGCTCCATCACAGCGGCATAGGCAAGCGCGGCAGCCGCGCCCATCGCGATGATGATGAAGCTCGCCAGCACAGGCTCGATGGCCGGGGCAAGTCGCGTTGCAATATTTCCCACCGCATAGAGCCACGCGCCGATGATCGCCAGCAGGATGCCGATCAGGCTTGCATAGGCGCCATCGCTGAACTCCGGGATCACCAGCACGACAAGCCCCAGGAAGCCGAGCATGACGCCAATCACGCGGCGCGCGGTGAGGCGGTCTCCGACAAGGAAGTGCGCCATCAGGACGGTTGCGAATGGCGTGCCGCCGTTGCAGATCGCCATGACGGCGGTGCCGACCGACTCTGCTGCGTGGGCATAGAGAACGAAGGGCGCCATCGTGGCCGCGATGCCGATGAGGGCGAACCACGCGATGGCCCGCAAAGTGAGACGCGAAGCAAGGGTCTGCCGCGGCCGGGGGCGCAGCAAGCCCGCGCCAAGCATCCAGACAGCAAGGAAGAAAGCGCCGCTGGTCAACCGCCCGGCCACCAGCCAGGCCGGCGTGATCGTTTCGACGCCGAGGCTGATCCCCGCAAACGTGGACCCCCAGATCACCACCAGCAGCAAGAGCGCCGCCCAGCTCAGGGCGTTGCCGCTCAGGCGCGGCGCCGTGCGGGCCGATGCCCCTGCCTTCCCCGCCTCGGATTCCACGCCACGCACCTCGCTGATGAGGCCGCCCTGCTAGAGCAAATCCGCGTTCACGGCAAAGCCACGGCTTGGCAATGGTGAGTAACAAACAACAAAAGGCCCGGAGCAAGCTCCGGGCCTCTGCTGCGACAATGCCGGTCAGGCTACCTGGTGACTGACTTCGCCGCGTCCTTGAGATGGCCGACGCCTTTTTGCATCTTGCCTTCGGTTTCCTTGGCGCCGCCTTCGATCTGGTGCTTCGGCGAATTGACAGCCTTGCCGAACTCCTTCTGCACCTTGCCGGCGGTTTCCTTCATGGAACCCTTGATCGTGTCCTTGTTCATAACGCGCTCCTTCGTAACCGTTGGTGCCCCCTACGTTCGGGGAAATAACGGCCCGTGGGGCGCGAGGTTCCCGCCACCGCGACAGCTAGCCGCGCATATCCTGCAGCAACATCCCGGCGCCCTTTTCCGCGATCATCAGCGTGGGCGAGTTTGTGTTCCCCGATGTTATGCGCGGCATCACGGAGGCGTCCATCACGCGCAGGTGGTCAACCCCGCGCACACGCAGCCTCTCGTCCGCCACCGCCGCCGGATCGGCAGCCGCGCCCATCTTTGCCGTGCCAACCGGGTGGAAGATCGTCGTGCCGATGTCGCCTGCGGCCTTTGCCAGCTCGCCGTCTGACTGCAGGTGATCGCCCGGTGCATGTTCCTGTGGCGAGAAGCGCTTGAGCGCGGGCTGATCCACGATGCGCCGCACGAGGCGCAGCGATTCCACCGCCGTCATCCGGTCGGTCTCTGCCGCCAGATAATTCGGCTGGATCAACGGCGCCGCTTCGGCTTTTGGCGAGGCTGCATGCACGGCCCCCCGGCTGTCAGGCCGCAGGTTGCACACGCTGATTGTGATGGCCGGGAACGAATACATCGCCTCGCCGAATTTCGGCAGGGCAAGCGGCTGCACGTGGAACTGGACGTTGGGCGTTGCGTGCCGCTCGTTCGATTTCGCGAAGGCGCCCATCTGCGAGGGCGCCATCGTCATCGGGCCGCGACGGCGCATCGCATAGTCCAGCGCCATCAGGGGACGGCGCAGCACGTTGGCGTATTGCTCATTCAGCGTCGGCACGCCGGAGACCTTGTAGATCGGACGCAATTGCAGATGGTCCTGCAGATTCTCGCCCACGCCGGGGCTGTGATGCGCCACGTCGATGCCCAGCGCCTTCAGGCGTTCGCCATCGCCGACGCCCGACAGCTCAAGCAGTTTCGGCGTCTGCACAGCGCCCGCGGCCAGCACAACGCATCCATCGGCCCTGGAAATATGCCGCTCGGCCCCGCCATTGCGTGACCAGGCAACGCCCCTGGCCTGCCCATCCTCGATGATGACGCGCTCGACCAGCGCGCCGGTGACCATCTTGAGATTCTGCCGGCGCAGGATGGGCTTCAGGAATCCACGCGCCGACGACCAGCGCATGCCTGCCTTCTGGTTCACCTGGAAATACCCGACGCCGGAATTGTCGCCTGTGTTGAAATCACCGACCCGCTTAATGCCTACGCTTTCGGCTGCGTCCGCAAACGCATCGAGAACCTTCCAGCGCATGCGCGGATGTTCGATCCGCCATTCCCCGCCCTGGTTGTGCAATGGCCCGCCATCGACATGGTCTTCGTGCTTGAGGAAATGCGGCAGCACATCGTCCCAGCCCCAGCCGGCAAGACCCAGCTGGCGCCAGCCATCATAATCGGCCGCCTGCCCGCGCATGTAGATCATCGCGTTGATGGCCGAGCAGCCGCCGATGACTTTCCCTCTGGGATAGTTCAGCGCGCGGCCATTCAGGCCCGGCACTTCCTCGGTGCGAAACATCCAGTCGGCGCGCGGATTGCCGATGGCGAAGAGATAACCGACCGGGATGTGAAACCAGATCCAGTCGTCGTTACCGCCCGCTTCCAGCAACAGCACACGGTTGCGCGGATCAGCGGACAGCCGATTGGCCAGCAGGCACCCCGCCGTCCCCGCGCCCGCGATGATGTAGTCGAAGCGATCCGTCATGGCAGGCTGGATAGGTTGGGTTTCGAGCCAAGGGAATAGGGAGTGGGACCCAACCCCTACTCCCTATTCCCAATCCGTGCCTGGCCTGCCATCGTCCCCAAAAATATCGGGAGGACTGAATGGCCCTGCGTTCCATGCTTCTTGCGGCCCTGTGCGCAACCGCGCTTTCTGGTTGCATGATCGCGGTCGATGAAACGCACCGCTTCGCGCCGACGCCGCCGCTTGCGCATGGGCCGATCCACAATGATGCGCCGCATGGCATCTCGCAGTCGCGCCTCGGCGTGCTGGACACCACGATGAAGCGTTATGTCGAGGAAGGGAAACTCGCCGGCGCGGTGGTGATGATCCATCAGGATGGCCGCGAGGTTTTCTCCGAGGCCTATGGCTGGCGTGATCGCGAGGCGGGTGATCGCATGGAGGAAAACGACATCTTCCGCATCGCTTCGCAGACCAAGGCGCTGACCAGCGTC
The DNA here is from genome assembly GCA_022844345.1 of Hyphomonadaceae bacterium. Classification (GTDB taxonomy): domain Bacteria; phylum Pseudomonadota; class Alphaproteobacteria; order Caulobacterales; family Hyphomonadaceae; genus UBA7672. The sequence goes on along the minus strand of JALHLU010000004.1, from coordinate 219,016 downwards.
GCCATCATGATGCTGATGGAGGAAGGCAAGCTGGTGCTGGACGATCCGCTCGGCAAGTTCCTGCCGGAATGGTCGAAGACCAGCGTGGCCGTCGCAAAGGACGGCGGCGGCTATGACGTCGTGCCCGCCAGGCGCGCGATCACCATTCGCGACCTCTTGAGCCACAGCGCAGGCATTTCCTACGGCACGGGCCCCGGGGAGAAGGCGTGGCGCGATGCGGGGATCTTTGGCTGGTACTTCGCGGACAAGACCGAAACCGTGGCCGACGTGGTGAAGCGCATGGCCGCGCTGCCCATGGCCGCCCAGCCGGGCGAGCAATGGGTCTATGGCTACAACACGGACATTCTTGGCGTGGTGGTCGAGAAACTCTCCGGCCAGCCGCTGGATGTGTTCTTCAAGGAGCGGCTGATCGATCCGCTTGGCATGAGCGACACCAGCTTCTGCCTGCCGCCGGAAAAATCATCGCGCCTTGCCGTCGTCTATTCGGCCAAGGACGGGAAGAGCGAACGCGCCGCCGCGCCGGGCGCCTGGATGGGTTCGGGACATATCGGCCAGGGCCATTACGAGAACGGCCCGTGCAAGGCCTTCGCGGGCGGCGCGGGACTGCTCTCCACCGCGGGCGATTACTCGCGCTTCCTCGAGATGCTGCGCCAGGGGGGCACGCTGGATGGCAAGCGTTACCTCTCGCGCAAGAGCGTCGAACAGATGAGCCAGGACGCGCTGGTGACGGCGACGTTCCAGCCGGGACAGGGCTTCGGCCTCGGCTTCCGCGTCACGCAGGCGCCGGGCAAGATGGGCAATCTGGGCTCGGTGGGCGATTACGGATGGGGCGGCGCCTACCACTCGACCTACTGGGTCGACCCCGCCGAAGGGCTCACCGTCACCTTCATGACGCAGCTCATCCCCGCAGGCGGCCTCGACACGCAGACCAAGCTGCGCGCGCTGATCTATTCGGCGCTTGAGTAAACGCTACAGCGGCGGCGCAGGCGGGATGTAGTTGAACGTTCCGCACAGGTCTGTCTCGGCGGCGGGCGGCCACACATTGCCCTTGAACGCCGCGATCGAGATGAAGGGCTGTCCGCCCGAGTCCAGTCCCGTCGCCATGGCGATAAACGAGGCCGCCGCATCCTTGCCGCAGAAACCGCCATTCACGGCCCCGGCCGGGATTTCCTCGCGGGCGATGCTGTGAATGTCGATCGACGGCGCGCCCGGCGCCGCATCGCCTGTCACCGCAACATCGGCGCCGAACAGCGCCTTCCAGTCGATCACCGTCGCCTGCTCGGCCGCGCCCGGAAGCAGTTCGGTGACATAGGTCAGCCCGTTGGCGCCGACGAGCTTCATCGACGGCGGCGAGTTGAGGCCGGAGCGCGGTTCTGCCGTCAGCGTGATCGCGCCGGTGAACGCCTCGGCCGTCTTCGACATCGCCTCGAACACCATCGGACGTGGATCCGGAGCAGGCTCCATCGGGGCGCCCACCTCGTCCTGACCCATCTCTTCGGCGGTCGGTTCGGCAGGCGCAGTCGGCCCGCCACATGCGGTGATCAGGAACGCGCCCAGCAGCGCCGCCGTCATCGTCGATTTCAAACTCAGCCTCCTGCAGGCCCCGCCGACCTGATTTCGAATGTTGCGCAGGTATCGGCCAGGGACGCCGCCGTCGCAAGCGTAACCTTGGCTGCTTCGGCTTTCGCCCCGGCCGCATCCACGCCCGCCTTCAGCCAGGCGTCCAAACTTGCTGTGACCAGCGCATCGGGCGCGCCGCCTGCGCGCTTTACCGCCTCCACCTGCGCCATGCGCAGCGCGGCGCATTTCACCGCCGTTGCTGGCGCCACGTCATCCTCGATGGTCACGGACGGCGCCGGCTGTGCGAACGCAGCCCCGCAACCTGCCAAGGCCACAATGACAAGTGAAACAAGGCGCATGGGGCCCTCCATTCCCGCCTGCCTAGCCATCTTCTGCGGCGGCAGGAAGGCGGCTGCGGCGCCGATTATGGCGAACCGGCGCATCCCTTGGCCCAATCGATGACGGTGTCCGACAGTTCCCGCCGCGACCACGAGAACGAGTGATCGCCCGAGAGCTCAACGCCCGAAACCTTGACGCCCTTGGTCGCCTTGAACGCGGCCGTCATCGCCATCGGCCTGGGGATATCGGTGTCCTTGTCGCCAAGAACGATCAGGATCGACTTGCCGACCATCTGCGGCGCCAGCTTTGCCAGATCATACGTGGCGCGGTTTGCGAGAATATCGGCGACGAATTCCTTGCCATCGAGACCTTCCAGCATGTCGAGCTGGTCCGCATAGGCGGCAAAGCCAGCCGCAGCTTCAGGGCTCTGCTCCAGCTGAGCAGCTATCGCGCCCATCTCGGCCGGGGCGATCCCCGCCACGCACGTGATCACCGGGTCGCGCGCTGCGCCCTGCAGCGCTGCAAAGCCGCCCATGGAATGCCCGACCAGAAGGATACGCGAAGTATCGACGCGCAGCGCTGCCGCATTGGCGCGCAGGTAGGCGGTGGCGCCCGCGACATCCTCGATCACATGCGGAAGCGAGTATTCGCCCTCGCTGCCCCACGCGCCGCGATAGTGGAAGAACAGCACGTTGAAGCCCTCGCGCCGTAGATCCTGCGCGAGGTCGAGATTGCGTTCATTGCCCGGGAATCCGTGCAGCAGCACGACTGTGGGATGCGGCCCCGGTCCGTTGGCGAGATAGACGACGCCGTTGACGCGATCGCCAGCGATCTCGAAGTGCGTCTCGACCAACGCCGGCGGATACGCGGCATCGAATGCAGGCCCCGCCGCGGCTGCAGGCGTGGCCGGAGCGGCAGGCGCTTCGGCCGTTGGCGAACACGCCGGCAGCAGCATGGCCGCCACTGCCGCAGACATGAACCATGCCCGCATCGTCGATCTCCTCGCTGGTGTCCCTACTTCGTCATGCCGAGGCTGCGCGCCATCACGTGGAAAATCTCGTTCTGCTCCATCGTGCCGGAGAACAGGTTTGCGCCGGGCCCGCCCGCGAAGATGGCGACATCTTCCCCGCCATGGGTTTCAGACCCGAGCGGCACCAGCGATTGTTGCTGGAAGCCCAGCGCAGTCGTGTCGACATTGGTGAGGTCCGGCCGCTCGCACAACCACTTGCCGTCCGCCTGCGGCTTGCAGATGGAGCCTGGGCCGTTGGCGAAGCCCAGCGTCGTGTAGGGCTTGCCATCGCGCGCCAGCGCCAGTTTGCCGCCCTCGCGCACGAGGCCAAGAATCGGATTTCCCCGCGCCGGATAACCCGCCATGGTGAGCGTGTGGGAATGGTCCGCCGTCACGATGATCAGGGTATCTTCGGAGTTGGTCATAGCAACCGCCGCCGCAACCGCTTCATCCAGCGCCGCGGCATCGCCCAGCGCGCGCTGCGCATCGCCCGCGTGCAGCGCATGGTCGACCCGGCCGCCTTCCACCATCAGCACATAGCCGTTGGTATTGCGCGACAGCCGGGTGATGGCAGCCGTGGTCATTTCCGCGATCGAGGGCTCGCCCGCCGCCGCCTTCGAGCGGTCGAGCTCATACTGCATGTGGCCAGGCTCGAAGAGGCCGAACACCTGTCCGTCGCCATTCCAGTCGAAGCCCTTGAAGCCAGCGGCGTCGGTCACCAGTGTGCGGTTCGCGGCGCCGGCTTGCCATTCGGCGGCCAGATTGCGTCCGTCTGCGCGGCGGCCTTTCTGGTTCGGATATTCGGGGTCGGCAGCCGTGTTCGGCAGGAAGTTCGCGCGGCCGCCGCCGAGGATCACCTCGAACCCGTCGCCATTGGCCTTCGTCCAGTCGAACAGCTGCGTGGCGATGTCCTTGCAGCCAGCGGCCTTGCCTTCCGCCGACATGGCAGCGTCGCTTTCCCAGTCGCGCTCAACGGTCTCAGCATAGGTGGCGGCGGGCGTTGCGTGCGTGATCGTCGCAGTCGAGATCACGCCCGTCGCCATGCCGGCGGCTTCGGCCATCTCCCAGAGCGTCGTTGTCCCGGCTGTCTTTGCGCTCGTGCAGTCCTTGAGGTTGGCCGCCTGTGTCACGCCGATCGAACCGTTGTAGGATTTGACCCCCGCCGTCATCGCAACCGCAGTCGGCGCCGAGTCGGCGACCTGGGAATCGTGCGTGTAGGTTTTCGAGAACGCCGAATAGGGCAGCTTGTCCATGGCCAGCTGGTAGCTTTCACCATCCACGCCCTTTACCTGGCCGACATAGATCCGCGCTGCCGTGATGGTGGAGATGCCCATGCCGTCGCCGATGAACAGGATCACGTTCCTGGCGCGCGGTTGGCCGCGCCCGGCGATTTTCGCGCCGACGGCCTGGCTTGCCTTCACATAGTAGCTGTCAGCCGCCTGCGCTGGATCAACCGCGGAGTGCTGGGGGACGCTGGTCACACAGGCCGAAACAGCCAGAACTGCAGCCGAAGCCGCCAGAATGAACCGCATACCAAGTCTCCCGGGCAAATCCGTTTGCGCGGGAAGCTAGTCCAGTGATGCGACAGTTCCGAGTCTCTTTTTGCCCCGCGACTTCAGGCCGCTCTGGCGAGCATTCCGGCCGGCGCACGGTCGATCATCGCCAGCAGGGCGCGGACTTCCTGGCGCCCCGAAAGCTCGCTCATCGACAGCTTGCCCTCGGCCGGCGCGTCGAACACGGTGCGGCCTTCGAGCGCAATGGCGCGGTGAACCACGCGGTCACGCAGGCGCCATACCGCCTCGAACCCGGCCTCACGGGCCAGCACGGCGACGCGATCATTGATCGTGTTGCCGATCTTGGACGGCAGGGCGGAAATGCGATTCATCACGACCTGCCAGCGCTGTTCCGGCAGCCCGGCGCGACGGCGGTCGAAACGTACGGTGTCGATCATCTCGCGATAGTTGATCTTCGGCGCAGCCGCCGATCCCAGCGGAGCAAACAGCCCGTGCATGTCGGCCGGGCTTTCATTCATTGGCGTCAGGATGACGTCGGCCAGCAGGTGCGCCTCGTAGACGTCAGCCAGGTTGCCTGACGAGGTGTCGATGATCAGCAGGTCATAGCCGTCCATCCGGGCCATGCGGACCAGGGGGTCGAGCCGCCCGGTGTGGCGCGGCCGGGCGTTGGTGCGCACATCCTCGTCCATGTCCATCAGCATGACATGGTCGGGACTTTCGAGGCGCGAGGCCCTGCGGAGTGTAACAAAACTGGACAAATTTCGGGTATTCCGGTCGAGGTCGAGGCAGGCGACCCGGAGGCCGTCCTTCACCGCTGCGACGCCCAGAAGGGCCGCAATCGTTGTCTTTCCCGTTCCACCCTTGAAGCCGCCGACTGTTACGACCTGCATGGAAACCTCCGCTGCGTCCGGTCATCAAACCGGCCTTGCGGGCCGGTTCGCCTGTGGCGGGTGGTTCAATTCGCGTGCCAGACGAGCCCCCGGCGGCGAAAATCAAGCAGTGACAGGCGATTCCGGGCACTTGCCCTCGCGCCCGCACACCCCGATTATGGTCGTGTGATATACGCCGGGACGCCCGGCAGGAGATTCCAGGATATGGCTACCATCGCCCTCGTGGACGACGACGAGAATATCGTTGAGTCGCTGAAATTGTTCTTCGAGCAGGAGGGCTATCAGGTCCGCGCCTATCACGACGGGGCGGCTGCCTTCGCGGGCCTCTCGGAAAACCCGCCGGACATCGCCATCCTCGATGTGAAGATGCCGAAGATGGACGGCATGGAGCTGCTGCGGAAGCTGCGCCAGACGTCCAACCTGCCGGCGATCTTTCTTACCTCCAAGGACGACGAGATCGACGAAGTGGTCGGCTTCAACATCGGAGCCGACGATTTCATCCGCAAGCCCTGCTCCACCCGGCTGCTGGCTGAGCGCGTGAAGGCCATCCTGCGCCGCTCGCGCGGCGCTGCTGCGGGAACCGAGGAAGGCGACAAGAAACCCATCGTGCGCGGCCGCCTGACCCTCGACCCGAACCGCCATGCCTGCCAGTGGGATGGCAAGATCGTGCGCCTCACCGTCACTGAATTCCTGATCCTGCAGGCTCTGGCGACGCGCCCCGGCTATGTGAAGAGCCGCGACCAGCTGATGGACGCCGCCTACGACGATCAGGTCTATGTCGACGACCGGACCATCGACAGCCACATCAAGCGGCTGCGCAAGAAGTTCCGCGACCTCGACGACAATTTCGACGGCATCGAAACGCTGTACGGCGTGGGGTATCGCTATAAGGAAGCCTGAGAAAGCAAGCCGGGGGCCCGGCCGCAAGCCGCGCTCCCTGCTCTGGTCTCCGATCGCGAGACTGATCCTCGCTTCGAACCTCGCCGGCCTGGTGATCCTGATCACGGGCGCGCTGGTGCTGAACGAGGTACGCTCGAGTCTTGTCAACGCGCGCAAGGACAGCCTCTCGGAACTGAGCAGGCTGATTTCGTCCTACATCACCGACGGCGCCACGATCGACGACCCTCCGGGGCTGGACCTCACCGCCGTCATCGAACAGCTGACCGCGATCCCGCTTTCAGACGCGACCCGCATCCGCGTGCACGACGCACAGGGCGAAATTGTCGCCGACACCCGGCTCCTGAAGGACAAGATCGACCGCAAGGACCTGCCGGAGATCCGCGAACCCAACTGGATCGAGCAGACCTGGCTCGACCTTGTGCGCACCGCCAACCGCACCTTCGAAAGCGCCACGGGTCGGCAGGGCATCGCCGAGGCCCGCTCGCTCGAGCAGGAAATCGCTATGGCGCTGGAGGACAAGGACGGCTTCTCCGAGCGTTTCAACGAACAGGCCGATCGCGTGCTGTCTGTCACCGTGCCGATCCGGAAGGTGGCGCGGGTGGTCGGCGGGCTCACCATTGAGACCAACGATATTTCCCAGATCATCGCAGCCGAGCGCGCGGCGCTCGTGCCTCTGATCATCTTCGCCGTGCTGGTGTCCCTGCTCACCGCCGCCCTGCTGACTCTGGGCATCGCGCGGCCGCTGAGAAAGCTGGCGATTGCGTCGGACCGCGTCGCTGCAGGAGCAGCCGAGCGTCTCAATCTCGGCGCGCTGCATGACCGCAAGGACGAGATCGGCGACCTGTCGCGCGCCATGGAGGAGATGACCACATCCCTCTACGATCGCATCCAGGAGAACGAGCGCTTCGCCGCCGATGTCGCGCACGAACTCAAGAATCCCCTCACTTCCATCCGCTCCGCGGTTGAGACGCAACAGACGCTTCACGATCCCGCCATGAAGGAGAAGATGGCGAACGTCATCGCGCGCGACGTGGTGCGCCTCGATCGCCTGATCACCGACATCTCCAACCTGTCGCGCCTTGAGGCCGAGATCGTTCGCGAGAAGCTGGTGCGCGTCGACTTCGGACGCCTGCTGGAAGACATCGTGTCGATCTATCGCGACACGGCGCGCGAGACGGATCCGCGTGTCGTCCTGGTCAATCAGGGAGGCGGCGCGCTTGAAGTGAAGGGCCGCGAGGGGCCGCTTGGCCAGGTGATCCGCAACCTGGTCGAGAACGCCCGGTCCTTTTCCCCGCCGCGCGGTCAGGTAACTGTCACACTGTCGCGGGTCACGACCGCGCGAGGACCTGTCATCCGCATGATAGTCGAGGATGAAGGCCCCGGCATTCCGCCAGACAAGCTGGAAAAGATCTTCCAGCGCTTCTATACGGATCGGCCGGCAGGCGCGAAGTTCGGAAATAATTCAGGTTTGGGCCTTTCCATCGTGCGGCAGATCACGGAAACGCACCGGGGAACTGTGTGGGCGGAGAACCGGATGATCGACGAAAAGATCGTCGGCGCTAGGTTCATCGTGGAACTGCCAGCTGCGCAGCTGGATATCTGAATCGGGATTGACCCCGGAACAAACGAGTCCTCACCATGGGATGCTGGGATAAGCGGGAGCGCCTCCAATGATCGGTCTGGTCGTGGTCACGCATGGCCGTCTGGCCGAGGAATTCATCTCAGCCGCACAGCACGTTGTCGGTCATCTGGAGAACGTGCAGGCCGTCTGCATTGGCCCTGATGATGACATGGACATGCGCCGCAAGGAGATCATTGCCGCTGCGAAGGCGTGCGATACTGGCGCAGGCGTCGTCATTCTCACTGACATGTTCGGCGGCACGCCCTCCAACCTCGCCATCTCCGTGATGGGCGGCGGCAAGATCGAGGTGATCGCCGGCGTGAACCTGCCCATGCTGATCAAGCTGGCTGAAGTGCGCGCCAAGCTGCCCGTGGCCGAAGCCGCGCTCGCCGCGCAGGATGCGGGCCGCAAATACATCTCCGTCGCCTCCGCGCTTCTGCAGCGCGCCTGACACGGCCGGGGCGCGGGGAACGATGTCCGACAAGTGGTCGCGCAGTGCAGAGCTTGTGAACCAGCGCGGCCTTCACGCCCGCGCCTCCGCCGCCTTTGCGCGCGAGGCGGCGAAGTTCGACGCCCGCATCTCCGTGAAGCATGACGGCATGGTCGCCAGCGCGGCCTCGATCATGGACCTGCTGATGCTCGGCGCACGCGTCGGACAGGTGATCGAGATTGAAGCCGAAGGTCCCCAGGCAAAGGAAGCTCTTGAGGCCGTCTGCCACCTCGTGGAGCGCAGGTTCGACGAAAAGGACTGAGCCTCGGCTCAGCCCCCACGGTCCCGCGGCGGCGTTCCGCGCCCTGTAATCGTGCCCCAGCCTGGCCCGGAGCTCTGATCCACCTGCTGGTTCTGGCGATTCAGCGGCTGGATCAGGTCCGTGTATTTCAGCACGCCCTCATCGTCTGCGATCTGTCCGGCGATGCGCTGCATGCCGGAAGCGAACTCCGATGGCGTCACCGACCGGTCCAGATCGACGTCGAATGTCATGGCGTTGGCGAGGACCCCCGTGGCGTCGCCCATCGCGGCCGCCCAGTCGGCCTGCTCGAAGCCGGTGATGGCGCCATCGCCATTGCGGTCTGCGATCATGAAGGCGCGGGCCGCACCGGAAGCGATCTCCGCGTTGGAGATGATGCCGTCAAGGTTCGCATCGAAACTGGCGAACACCAGCGCACCCGGCGTCACCACCTTCACATCCTCGGGCGGACGAAAGCTGCCGCCGGGCCCGGTCGTGCCGGTGATCCGGTCGACGCGGTCGATATCCTGGGCAAGGGCCGGCGCAGCGCCAGCTCCCACAAGCAGGGCGAGGCCTGCAAAGCCGAAAAGAAATCCCGCTACTCGCATCCAGCTATCCTTCGCAGTTGTCATCCGGCCCTCTCGAAGCCGGTTGCCTGCCCGTGGCCTCATGTCTTGAGACCATGTGGCCATCCGGCAACAGATCGCGCAACTCCCTGACGCAGAGAGATGGGTGGCCGAACAGGGCGAAGTGAGGGCGCCTGAAACGAAACCTCTTCTCAAATTGTAACAGGGAACTTCGCTCCGGTTGGGCAATCGCGAGCCCTGCGGGCCGTCGTGGAGAAGCTACAGAGAATCATATAAAGATATCTTTATATGATTTGCCCGGCGCGGCCGGGTCTGCTAGATGCGCGTCATGAGCGGCCTCCGGAACCTGTAATGGGCCGCGTAAAATCACTGCCCGATGGAGTGCGGCTATGGCGTTTGACGATTTCAAGGTGGCTGACCTGTCGCTGGCCGACTGGGGCCGCAAGGAACTGACCATCGCCGAAACCGAGATGCCGGGCCTCATGTCCACCCGCGCGGAATACGGCAAGGCGCAGCCGCTGAAAGGCGCGCGCATCACCGGCTCGCTGCACATGACGATCCAGACCGGCGTGCTGATCGAGACGCTGAAAGCCCTCGGCGCCGAAGTGCGCTGGGCCTCGTGCAACATCTTCTCGACGCAGGACCACGCCGCCGCCGCCATCGCGAAAGCCGGCATCCCGGTGTTCGCCGTGAAGGGCGAGAGCCTGGAAGAATACTGGGACTACACCGACAAGATCTTCCAGTGGCCCGATGGCGGCCTCACCAACATGATCCTCGACGATGGCGGCGACGCCACCATGTACATCCTCATCGGCGCGCGCGTCGAAGAGGGCGAGACGTCGCTGATCGAGACGCCGGAGTCGGAAGAAGAGATCTACTTCTACAAGCAGATCAAGAAGCGCCTGGCGCAGTCGCCCGGCTGGTTCACCAAGCAGCGCCACGCCATCAAGGGCGTGACAGAAGAAACCACCACGGGCGTGAACCGTCTCTATCGCCTGATGGAAAAGGGCCACCTGCCCTTCCCGGCGATCAACGTGAATGACTCGGTGACCAAGTCGAAGTTCGACAACAAGTACGGTTGCAAGGAGTCGCTGGTCGACGGCATCCGCCGCGCCACCGACACTATGATGGCAGGCAAGGTCGCGGTCGTGTGCGGCTATGGCGATGTAGGCAAGGGCTCGGCGGCTTCGCTGCAGGGCGCGGGCGCACGCGTGAAAGTGACGGAAGTCGATCCCATCTGCGCACTGCAGGCCTGCATGGACGGCTTTGAAGTCGTCACGCTGGAAGACGTCGTGAAGACAGCCGACATCTTCATCACCACGACCGGCAACAAGGACATCATCCGCCTCGAGCACATGCGCGAGATGAAGGACATGGCCATCGTCGGCAACATCGGCCACTTCGACAACGAGATCCAGGTCGCCGCGCTGAAGAACTATCAGTGGGACAACATCAAGCCGCAGGTCGACATGATCAACTTCCCGGACGGGAAGCGCATGATCCTGCTGTCCGAGGGCCGCCTGCTCAACCTCGGCAACGCGACAGGCCACCCGAGCTTCGTGATGTCGGCCTCGTTCACCAACCAGACTCTGGCGCAGATCGAACTCTGGACCAACGGCGCCGCCTACGAGAACAAGGTCTACACCCTGCCCAAGAAGCTCGACGAGAAGGTCGCCATGCTTCACCTCAACAAGCTGGGCGCCAACCTCACGAAACTCACGCCCGACCAGGCGTCCTACATCGGCGTCGCGCCGGAAGGCCCCTACAAGCCGGAACACTACCGCTACTAGGCTTGGCGGAAGCCACGAACATGGAAGGGCCCGGCTCACCGCCGGGCCCTTTTTCATTGATCTGCGTGGTCACTTACCGGGCGGCCCGCCCCGCTGCACGCGCCCGATCTGGAGGCTGGCGGCATCGCCCAATCGTCGCAGGTCCGCTTGTCACAATTGAGGGCCGCGCCCGAAAACCCTTGTTTGGCAGCGATCTATCCTCTCAAGCCACCGCGCTGTTCTCCCCTTGTTTCAGATTGTCCAGTCCAGAGACTCGAAATTTTACCCCTTTCGCCTAGCTCACGACAGGACTAGGACCGCGCCCGTTCGGGGCCGCAGAGCGGTTCGCGGCAGAGGCTACGCATACGATGAGGGACGCTTCCGCCAAGGGCCGTCCGGCTCCGTCGAGCGCAAATCCCACGGGATCTGGACGCTTCTGGACGTTGGCTCTGGCCTCCGTCGGCGTCGTGTTCGGCGACATCGGTACCAGCCCGCTCTATGCGTTCCGCGAGTCCATCCGCCATATGCGCAGCGCGGCCGATGGGACCGTCCTCAGAGAAGACGTCCTTGGCGTCATCTCGCTGATGCTGTGGTCGCTGATTATCATCGTGACCGTAAAGTACGTCCTTATCCTCACCCGTCTCGACAACCGCGGAGAGGGCGGAACGCTCTCGCTGATGGCGCTGATCCAGCGCACGATCGGCAAACGTACGCCTCTTCTGTTTATCGTCGCGGTCTGCGGCGCGGGACTTTTCTTTGGCGACATTCTGCTCACACCGGCCGTGTCCGTGCTGTCGGCTGTCGAAGGCCTCGCCATCATTCCGGAACTGTCAGGCTGGATCGACCCCTTCATCATTCCGATTGCGCTTCTACTGCTGACCGGTCTGTTCCTCATTCAGAAGCGCGGCACGGCATTGGTCGGCGCCCTGTTCGGGCCCATCTGCACGCTCTGGTTTCTCACGCTGGGCGGACTCGGCATCTATCATATCGTGCAGGACGGTGCGGCGATCTTCGTCGCGCTCAGCCCGCACTACGCCGTGATGTTCCTAATAACCCACCAGCTGCTGGGCTTCATCGTACTTGGCTCGGTCTTTCTGGCGGTCACCGGCGCCGAAGCTCTCTACGCGGATATGGGTCACTTCGGTCGCAAACCGATCGCGGTGACGTGGCTTTGGCTTGTGCTGCCGTGTCTATCGCTCAACTATTTCGGCCAGGGCGCCATGGTTCTGGCGCATCCTGAGACGCTCTCCAACCCGTTTTTTCTGATGGCGCCGAACGGCTTCCAAGCCCCGCTGGTGATCCTCGCCACAATGGCTACCATTATCGCAAGTCAGGCTGTGATCACCGGCGCATTCTCGCTGGCGCAACAGGCTGTGCAGCTTGGCCTCCTGCCGCGCCTGCAGATCGTGAACACCTCGGCCAAGGAACACGGCCAGATCTACATGCCGCAGATCAACTACATCCTGATGGCCGGCGTCATCATACTGGTTCTCGGTTTCAAGTCAGCCTCGGCGCTGGCGGCTGCCTACGGCGTTTCCGTCATCGGCGCCATGATCACAGCTTCGATCCTGACCTTTATCGCGGTACGCCGCGTCTGGAACAAGCCGATCTGGCTGGCGACCCTGATCGCTGCACCTTTCCTCCTGGTCGAAAGCGTCTTCCTCGCGTCAAACCTTCTCAAGATTCCGCAGGGCGGGCACGTTCCCCTGCTGATCGCGGCGGTCGTCGGCCTTGCCGTTTGGACCTGGGTGCGCGGCTCGCGCATCCTCATGGAGCGGACACGCAACGACGTGTCGCTTGAAGATGTGATCAAGGGACTGCAGGTAAAGCCTCCCCACGTCGTGAAGGGCACGGCCATCTTTCTCACTGCCGAGCCCGATACCGCGCCCACGGCCCTGCTGCACAATCTCAAGCACAACAAGGTGCTCCACGAACGCAATGTCGTGCTTACCGTAAAGACGGCGCAGGTCCCTTACGTGCCAGACGAAAAGAAGGTGACATTCGAGGAAATCGCGCCAAGTTTCGAGAAGGTGACCATGACGTTCGGCTTCATGGAAACGCCCAACGTCACCCACGGCCTCACGCTTGCGAAAAAGAAAATCGGGCTGGCGTTCGACATCATGTCCACGTCCTTCTTCCTCAGCCGCCGCACGCTGCTCGCCGATGGCAAGCACGGCATGCCGCTGTGGCAGGACCACCTCTTCATCTTCCTCAACCGCAACGCCACCAACGCTACGGAGTTCTTCCGCATTCCGTATTCGCGCGTGGTGGAGCTGGGAACGCAGCTGACAATCTAGGGCCGGGCAAGGTTGATTGCAGTCCCGACATCATGGCGCGGGATGTTCGCGCTCTGGTCGCGTTTTGATTCTACTACTCGCCTAACAGGCGAATTAACATAAGCTGGCCCTGACCTTGCTCCCAGGTCGGGGACTGGCAGGTCCGGGCTCCCTCCCGCGACTCCCTGGAATTATTCGGCACAGGACGCTTCGGTATCGATCATGAAAACGCCCCGCACAGACCTCCAGGCCAACACCTACGATTTCGAGAACATTCCGCTGGTGAAAGCCACGGGCTTCCGCGAGTACGACGCGCGCTGGTGGTTTGGCGGCCCGCAATATCCCAAGGCGCCTGAACTGAACTTCCTCGGCGTCCAGGCGCTGGGCCTGGGCCTTGGAACCCTGATCCGGGAAATGGGCGTCGCCCCCCGCATCGTGACGGGCCACGACTACCGGTCCTATTCGCTCTCGATCAAGCAGGCGCTTACCCTCGGCCTTCTCGAAGCCGGCCTTGAAGTCCATGACATCGGCCTTGCCCTGTCGCCCATCGCCTACTTCGCCCAGTTCGATCTCGACGTGCCCTGCGTCGCCATGGTCACCGCCAGCCACAACGAGAATGGCTGGACCGGCGTTAAGATGGGCGCGAACAAGCCGCTCACTTTCGGCCCCGAAGAGATGGGCCGCCTCAAGGACATCGTGCTGGGCGGCAAGTTCAATCCGCAACCGGGCGGCAGGCTGATCCGCGTCGATGGCATGCGCGAGCGCTACATCGCCGACGTCACCAAAGGCATCAAGCTGTCGCGCAAGCTGAAAGTGGTCTGCGCCTGCGGCAACGGCGCGGCCGGCGCGTTTGCTCCCGATGCGCTGCGCGCGATGGGCGCTGAAGTGATCGAAATGGACACCAACCTCGATTACAACTTCCCCAAATATAACCCGAACCCCGAAGACCATGAGATGCTGGTCTCGATGGGCAAGGCCGTCATCGAGCATGGCGCTGACCTTTGCGTCGGGTTCGACGGCGATGGCGACCGTTGCGGTGTCGTCGACGACAAGGGCGAGGAAATCTTCGCCGACAAGATCGGCCTCCTGCTCGCGCGCGACCTCTCCAAGCTGCACAAGAACGCGACCTTCGTGGTCGATGTGAAATCGACTGGCCTCTACAAGACCGACCCGGTGTTGAAAGAAAACGGCGTCACGGTCGACTACTACAAGACAGGCCACTCCTACATCAAACGCCGCACGACCGAACTCAACGCCATCGCCGGCTTCGAGAAGTCGGGCCACATGTTCTTCCGCAAGCCTTACGGCTATGGCTATGACGACGCGCTCGTAGCCGCCGCAGCCGTGCTGCAGATGCTGGACCGCAACCCCGGCCGCTCGCTGTCGGATCTCAAGTCCGACCTTGGCGATGCGTGGACCTCGCTCACCATGTCGCCGCACTGCGACGACGAGAAGAAGTACGGCATTGTCGACCAGGTCGTCGCCGACTACACGGCTCTGGGCAAATCGGGCGGCGAAATCCTTGGCCGCAAGATCATCGACGTGAACACCGTCAACGGCGCGCGCGTCACGCTGGACGACGGCTCCTGGGTCCTCGTCCGCGCCTCCTCGAACAAGCCCGAACTGGTCGTGGTCGTGGAGTCGATGCAGGGCGAAGACGACATGCGCGCCCTTTTCCGCGAAGAAGTGAAGCCCCGCCTCGGGAAGTTCGCCGAGGTCGGCCACTACAACCAGGAAATCTGAGCCCCCCAGCCAGCCTGCCTGACGCAGGCTTGCGTTCATGCCCTGTAAATCCGTGCTGCCGCTGGCTATAGTGCGGGGTACCGGGAGTGGGTGGGATGTCCAACACATGCGCATGCTGCGGCTCGGACGTGCCACAGGCGGCCTATGGCTGCTTTGCGTGTGGCGCGCCGCGTGGTGAGACGCCGGGAGCCCCGGGCGTCTGTCCACGCTGCCAATACAGGCTGATGCAGGGCGCGCGCTGGTGCCCCGGCTGCAATCTCGCGGCTGACAAGATTGCCTTCGGCGCCCCCATCGCGCCCGAGCAAGCCACAACCGCCCCTCAACCGGCTGACGCGCCGCCCAGCCCGCCCAGCCAGGCGCGGCTGGCAGCGGTTTCCGATCAGCCGCCACAATCCGCACGCGAGCCCAGACCCCCAAAGCCGCCCAAGGTCCCCAGGCCGCCGCGTCCGCCCCAGCCCGAAGGCCCGGTCAATCACACCCGCCAGAACCTCATCATCGGCGGCGTCCTCGGCAGTGCAGTCGTGCTGGCCATCGCCGTTACCTTCCTGCAGCCGGGCACAGTCCAGGCCCCTTCGATATCACAACCCGGCGCCGCCACCGGCGCAGAGGCGACACTGCTCGCCGATCCGATCGATGGCCCCTTCCTCCAGGAATTCCGCGATCTGCTGCCCGGCGACTACGCGGCCGTGATGGGCTACCTCCTCGTCCAGGTCCCTGATCCCGCGCGCGACATGCGCCGCTTCGATCAGCTGCTGGGCGAGCGGCTCGGCGTGCTGCGCTTCGCCAACGCACAGGACGTCGCCGGCGCACAGGACAGCGTGCTCGACGAACTGGCGGACAACATGCTGCGCGCCATGCGGGCTCCGGAATACTGTCAGGCCGCCATAAACCCCAGCAGCGGCGGCCTCGACCCCGCGAACGTCGAAACCCGCCGCCTGGCCGCCGCGATCAACACCTCTATCGTCCGGGCCATCGCCTCGGGCCGCAAGCATCAGGTCGCCCGCGCGCCGCCGACGCCGGCCCAGTCCGCCGCGTTCCAGGCTGGGCTGCGCAACCTGCTGTATGAACATCAGTGGCAGGCCTACCGAGCCAACGCGATGGGGCGGCTGCCGCCGGACGAACAGTGCGCGATCTACGTCGCCCACTGGACGCTGATCGCCGGTTATCCCCCCGCCCTCAGCGCATCCTGGACGTCCGACCAGATGAAGCAGCCTGCGCAATAAGCCTTTGGCGGCCAACGGAACGCCTCGTTCCATACCCTGCACCGGCAATTCTTGCCGGGTTTGGCAGTGCGTTTAACCGGCCATTAACCGGCTTTCCTTCCATTTGGTTAACTGAGGGCGTCCGCCTGTAGGATGCCCCAGTGCAAGTGATTCGGCCGGGCCGGGGCTAGGACGACGATGGACATGAACCTCACCCAGCCGCTGGTCCTGCTCGTTGCAGGCGCTGCGGCTTTCGGATTGGCGGCTCTCCTCTGGGCGCTGCGGATTTCGGATGGCGCGCGCGGCGCGTCGAAAAAATACCGGGAAGCCGAACAGAAGGCGCGCGAGAAACTGGCGCGCGCCGAAAGCGTGTTCGGGGCCCACCCCGGCGTCATCATGGTGTGGGAAGACGCCGAGCCGTCGGCAAGCGAGACAAGGCACGACGCGGAATGGGGCATGCCCAACCTCTATGGTTCGCCCGTCGCCCTGATGGCCATGTTGCGCTTCGCCGACGACGGCACGTCCGAAGATCCCGGCGTCCGCATCCTAGAAGGTCTCGCCGATCTCGAAGCGCGCGATGGCTCGGGCCAGGACGCGACCCTGCGCGAACGTCTGAAACAACTTCGCCAGGACGGCTCGCATTTCTCGCTCACAATCATCGGGCCATCGGGCCGCTTCCTTGAAGCCGATGGCCGCACGGCCGGCGCCCGCGCCGTGCTGTGGATCACCGACACCACGATCAAGGGTCTTGAAGAGTCCGGCGCCCGCGCCCGCTTCGAGGAAGCCCGCGCCGCCATCGCGCGCGATCCCATGGCCTTCCTCGAAATGCTGGGCAAGGCGCCCTTCCCGGCGTGGCGCATGTCCGGCGCCGGCAAGCTGCAATGGGTCAACCGCGCCTACATGAAGGCCGTCGGCGCGCCGAACATGGACCATGTCCTGGACCGCCAGATCATGCTCGACCAGCACGTCACCGGCCAGGCCCAGAAGACCATCAACACCAATGGCGAAACCGACGAGATGCGGCACATCGTTGTCTCCGGCGAACGCCGCGCCATGCGCGTGAAGATGTTCCCGCTCTCGGGCGGCCTCGGCGGCATGGCCTTCGACATCACCGACCAGGAAACTGCGCGCGAGACCCTGGAGAAGAACTCAAAAGCCCACGACGACACGCTGAACCACATCACAGACGGCGTTGCCATCTTCGGACCGGACCGCAAGCTGATCTTCAACAACCGCGCCTTCCAGGAAATGTGGGAGCTCGATCCCGCCTACCTGCTCGACCGGCCCGACCATGGCTCGCTGCTCGACCGGCTGCGCGAGCGCCGCAAGCTGCAGTCGCGCGCCAACTTCGCCGAATGGCGGGGGCAGGAGCTGAAATACTACCAGGGCGAGAAGGTCGACATCGTCGAGGATCTCTGGAACCTGCCCGACGGCCGCATCCTGCGCGTCACGCGCCAGCGCCACCCGCTGGGCGGCGTGCTGCTGCTGTTCAAGAACATCACCGACGAACTCACGCTCAAGTCGGAATTCAACCGCCTCATCAACGTGCAGAAGGCCACGCTCGACAATCTGCGCGAGGCCGTTGTGGTGTTCAGCGCCGATGGCCGCCTGCGCCTGCACAACGACGCCTTCGCCGAACTGTGGGGCCTCAAGAAGGAAAGCCTCGCCGACAGCCCGGACTTCGATCAGGTGGTGGGCCAGTGCGCCCGCCTCTATCATGATCGCGGCGTGTGGCAGACGATCAAGAGCCGCGTCACCAACCCCTCGCCGGAATACCGCCAGCAGGATCAGGGCGTGATGCGCACGTCCAACGACCTCACCATCACCTGGATCACCCAGCCTCTGCCCAACGGCGCGACGCTGATCGCCTTCATGGACGTCACCGCCGCCCGCAAGGTGGAAACCGCCCTCAAGGACAAGAACGAGGCGCTGCAGGCCGCCGACAAGCTGAAGAACGAGTTCGTGCAGAACGTCTCCTACCAGCTGCGCTCGCCGCTCACGACGATTCTCGGCTATGCCGAACTGCTCGAAAGCGGGCGCCCCGGCGCACTTACGGACAAGCAGCGCGAACAGGTCGACCACATTCTCGACGCGGCCGATCACCTCTCCAAGGTGATCTCCAACATCCTGGACCTCGCCATGATCGACGCCGGCAAGATGGAACTCGAACTGTCCGAATTCTCCCTGCGC
The DNA here is from genome assembly GCA_022844345.1 of Hyphomonadaceae bacterium. Taxonomy (GTDB): domain Bacteria; phylum Pseudomonadota; class Alphaproteobacteria; order Caulobacterales; family Hyphomonadaceae; genus UBA7672. Next base: position 200,688 of record JALHLU010000004.1, on the reverse strand, counting down.
GGCGCCATAGAGGACGCGGTTGATCTCGTGGTCACCACCGCCGAGAACACCAAGGTGCGCGTCGAAATCCTCTGCGATGATCGCATCGGCAATGTCCGCGCCGACGAGCGCCGCATCAAGCAGGTGCTGTTCAACCTGCTCACCAATGCGTTGCGCTTCACCGGCGCCGGCGGCCACATCAAGATCGAGGCGTCCAAGCCGGTCCCCAGCGAGGGCATCATCCGCCTCGCCGTGTCGGACAATGGCAAGGGTATCGCGCCCGAGCGTCAGTCCAGCGTGTTCGACAGCTTCACGACCGGCGACACGCGCGGCGCGGGCCTCGGCCTTGCGCTGGTCCGTTCCTTCGTCGAACTCCACGGCGGCGACGTGAAAATCAAGTCGGCGCCGGGTTCGGGCACATCGGTCATCTGCCAGATACCGGAAATGACCCACCCCAAATCCGCCCGCGCGGAACTGGAGCTTGGGCCGTCTGCCGTGGCGCCGCGCTAAGATGCAGCACAGCGGCTGCGTCCTGCCGTAACGTCCCCGTGAGGGACCCACTCAGCTTCCCGCCGTCATCCTTGACGAAAGCGGCTTCCGCTCCTTTCTCTTCACGCGAAACAGCCTGAATGAGGGAGGATACCGGCCATGCCGTCCATCGCCATCCGTATTGCCGCCGCTGCAGGCGGGCTCCTGCTCGCAGCCTCGCCCGCCATCGCGCAGAAGGCGGTCGGACCAGGCCCCGTCGCCTCTATCCTCACATGGACGCAGAAGCAGCAGCTCGAACGCTATCCGGCGATCGAGAAGACCTACCAGGTCGGAACCATCGCCAAGGGAGCCAATGTCAGGCCCCTGCCCGCCGCCGCCACGCAGATCGATCCGAAGATCACGCACAACGGGCGCAACTACGGCATCGAGAGGTTCATGGCCGACAACCGCATCTCCGGCGTCATCGCCGTGAAGGATGGCGAGGTCGTGCTCGAGAAATACGCCCTCGGCCGCAAGCCTGAAGATCGCTGGACCACCTTCTCCGTCGCCAAGTCACTCACGTCGATCCTGATCGGCGCCGCCATCAAGGATGGCTGGATCGACAGCGTCTACGATCCCATCACCAAATACCTGCCCGAGCTGAACGGCACGGCATACGAAGACGTCAGCCTCCGCCGTCTGATGACCATGACCACCGGCGTCAAGTGGAACGAGGACTACGCCAACCCGAAATCAGACGTGGCGCTGGCCAGCACGGCGGCCTTCCCGGGGGGCCATCCGATCACCAACAACCCGCTTCTCAAATACATGACCGGCCTCAAGCGCGAGGCCGAGCCCGGCTCCAAATGGGTCTACAAGACGGGCGAGACCGACCTTGCCGGCCTGGTTCTCTATCGCGCGCTCGCGGGCAAGCCGCTGTCGCAATATGCGTCGGAGAAGCTCTGGAAGCCGTTCGGCATGGAGCAGGACGCGATCTGGATGCTCGACAAGGCCGGTATTGAGCGCGGCGGCTGCTGCATGAGCGCGACCCTGCGCGACTATGCGCGCATCGGCCTGTTCCTGCTCGGCAATGGCGAGATCGACGGCAGACAGGTGCTGGCCGACGGCTTCGTCGCCGACGCCACCACCAACCAGCTGCCGAAATCAGCGCGCGACCAGGGCCAGAGCTACGGCTATTTCTGGTGGCCCCGCACCGATGGTGAAGGCTACGCAGCACGCGGCATCTTCGGGCAGGGCATCGAGATCTATCCCGAAGAGAACCTCATCATCGTCGTCAACTCGGCCATGCCGAAAGCCAGCGATCGCGTGCAAGGCCAGAAAACCCAGGCCCTCACGCAAGCGATCCGCAAGGCAGCGAATGGGGGGTGAACGCGGGCCATCTTCCTGACGACGTCATTCCCGCCGAAGCGCTTGCGCTGAGAGCGGGAACCCGGGGGCCGCAAGCACCGGTCTGTGCCGCCACCGGGCTCCCGCACGTACCCGTGGCGCTTCCGGAGCGATATTTGTCGGCGGCGCGAGACCCGTACACCAGCCGCCGCATTGACACTGCATGCCTCCGCGCCGATCTTGCTTCCATGATACCTGCGCTCACCCGCATCATGCTGGCGCTGGCCATGGCGTTCACCTTCGCCAGCCAGATGGAGGCTGCAGCCGCACACTGCGCCCAGCTGGCGCAGGCCGATGCCGCCGCGGCTCTTGAACAGCCGGACTGCCACGGCATGGCAAACGCCGAAGCCCCCGCCTACCACCCAGCTCCGCACCAACCTGACACGCCCGCGCCTGATCACTGCGAGTGCATCGCCGCGCTGAAAGTCTTCGGTGCGCCCGCAGCGCTGCCTGGTTCGACCCGCATCGCGCCCTATGCCTGGCTGACGGTCGCGGACGCGCAATTCGCATCGATCGATCCGGCCCCCGGACTGCGTCCACCACGCGCCTGACCTGAACCTAGCTTCGCGCACGGCCCCGACAGGGCCACGAACCGGATTCAGATCAGGACTCCCATCCCCATGAGACACTTCGCTTTGATCGCCACGGCGATCCTCGCCGCGCCGTACGCGCTGGCGCAGCAGGACCATACGAACCACGCAGGCCACACGCCCGCCGCCGAACAACCGCCAGCGGAGGATCATTCGCAGCACGGCCAGGACCATAGCGGCCACCGCGGCATGGACCACGCGACGATGGACCACGCCGGGCACGGCGCCGCCACGGATCACACCGCAATGCCGAGCGCCCTCGGCTCGTACGGCATGTCGCGCGACGCATCCGGCACCGGGTGGCAGCCTGATGCCGCATCCCATGGCGGGCTACACTACGCCCTGCCCGGATCGGACTGGTCCGCCATGTTCCACGCCAACATCGACGCCGTCTATTCGTGGCAGGACGGCCCGCGTGGTGACGAGAAATTCTTCGGCGCCGGGATGGTCATGGGCTCCCTGCGCGGTCCCGCCGGCCCCGGCACGCTGCAGCTCCGCGCCATGCTCAGCCCCGATCCGCTGATGGGCAAGAGCGGCTATCCGCTTCTTCTTGCGGCAGGTGAAACCGCCGATGGCGTCGAGACCCTGGTCGACCGGCAGCATCCACATGATTTCGTGATGGAGTTGTCGGCCAGCTATTCGCTTGCCCTGTCGAACACGGATTCGGTCTTCGTCTATGCCGGCCTCCCCGGCGAACCCGCTTTCGGTCCGCCCGCTTTCATGCACCGCCCCGCCGCCATGGCGAGCCCCGAAGCGCCGATCACGCACCACTGGCTCGATTCCACCCACATCACTTTCGGCGTCCTCACAGCGGGCTGGGTGCACGAAAACTTGAAAGTCGAAGCTTCTCGTTTCCGGGGCCGCGAGCCGGACCAGGACCGTTGGGACATCGAAACCGGCGAGCTTGATTCAACCGCCGTGCGCCTCTCGTGGAACCCCACGCGCAACTGGTCGCTGCAGGCAAGCTGGGCCGACGTCACCTCGCCCGAACAGCTCGAACCCGGCGTGGACGTGACCAAGTATTCCGCCAGCGCGCTCTACACCGAGACGTTCGACTTCGGCACGCTGTCGCTTACCGGCGCCTTCGCCCGCAAGAAATCGAGCGAAGACGTCACGCTTGATGCCTGGCTCGGCGAAGCCGCCTTCCAGCCCAACGCCGACTGGACCATCTTCTCCCGCATCGAAGCCATCGAGACGGACGAACTCGGCGCCCACGCCGCCCACGGCCATCATGGCCCCGTCGAGAATGTCTGGCGCGCCAGCCTCGGCGCCTCGCGGGACTTTCGCCTGTCGGACTCGGTGGTCATGGCGCTTGGCGCCTCGCTCACCCAGAACTGGACCTCGGGGGCCCTCTCCCCGCTCTATGACGGCGACCCCATGGGGGCGATGGCGTTCGTGCGGCTGAAGATCGGTTGAAACAGGAAAGGGCGGGAGCCGCAGCTTCCGCCCTTCGTTCTTGCCGACCCGCGCGCGCCGCGCCGCATCAACTTGGTGGAACCACCATGAAGCTCTCCACGAGAGAGCCCGACAGCAGCCGCCACCCGTCCACCAGCACGAAGAAGATCAGCTTGAACGGCAGCGAGATGGTAACCGGCGGCAGCATCATCATGCCCATCGCCATCAGGATCGAGGACACGACAAGATCGATCACAAGGAATGGCAGGAATACCATGAAGCCGATCTCGAAGGCGCGCTTCAGTTCCGAGATCATGAAGGCGGGCGCAAGAACGTGGAACGGCGCATCCGCTGCGCTCTGCAGGTTGTCGATGTTCGCCATGCCGGCAAACAGTTCGACGTCCTCCGGATTGGCGTGCATGCCCATGAACTGCTGCACCGGCCCCAGTGCGCGCGGGATCGCTTCTTCCAGCGTGATCGCCTCGGCCATGTAGGGCTGGATGCCGGCCTCGTAGGACGCCATGAAGGTCGGCGCCATCACATAACCGGTTAGGAACAGCGACAGGGAAATCACCACCGAGTTCGGCGGCGCGTTCTGCAGGCCGATCGCCGTGCGCAGAAGCGACAGCACCACCACGATCCGCACGAAGCTGGTCGTCATTATCAGGATCGACGGCGCAAGCGACAGGACTGTCAGCGCGGCGATCATCTGCACGATGCCGGACGTCATCCCCTGTCCGGTGCCAAGATCCACCGAAATTGTCTGCGGCAGCGCCTCGGGCGCGACGACCACCGCAATCAGGAGTGCGGGAGCAAGGCGGAGAATACGCGCGATCATGCTGCGGACCCGCCGCTGGATTTGCCGCCAGTCTTGATGACATCCTCAGGCGCAATCGGCTTGAACGCCGGCGGCGCGTCGCGCGAGGCGATCAGCATGTCGCCCGTGGGCGCCAGGCACAGCAGATGTTCCTTCTCGCCCCAGCGCACCACGGCCAGCTTCCGCCGCATGTCGAGCGAGCGCCATTCGAGAACCTTGAGATCCTGGCTAACCTGCCCTGTCTTGAGGCCGATGCGGCTGCCATACTTGCGCAGCAGCCACGCGCCGCCGAGCAGCAGGCCGAGCACGAAGGCCAGCGCCGCAAGGGCCTGCAGGGCGGAAAAGATGTCCATGTTGGACCAGCGCCAGTTGCGGCCATTCGGGCCGGGTATGGTTAATCCATGGGAAACACCGGTAAACGACTGGTTAACGGATCGGCGGCGATCTTAAGAGGGCCTTAAGCAAACAGGTCAAAACTGCCGGGTGATGGGCTCGAACCACGTTGGTTCGCCCCCAGGGACATCGCCATGGACCCGAACCAGATTTCGGTCTTCTCGCTCATGAAAGCCCGCATGCAGATGCTGGGCGAGCGCCAGAAGGTCATCGCCGAGAACGTCGCGAACGTTTCGACCCCGGGATATGTTCCGGGCGACATCAACCAGGACGCCTTCGCTGCGACCCTGCAGCGCATGGCCGGTCGCGGCGGCGGCGCTGCCGCTGCCGGACGCACCACCATGGTCGCCACCCAGGCCGGTCACATGCAGCCCGCCGGCAGATCGTCCGTGCCAGGCGTCTCCGTTGTCAAAACCCCTGACTCCGAAACCACGCTCGATGGCAACGCCGTCGTGGTCGAGGAACAGATGATCAAGATCGCCGAAACCCGAATGGATTTCGAAACCATGGTGGGCCTGTACCAGAAGAGTCTGGGCCTGCTGCGGCTGGCGTCGCGCGCACCGGGAAGGTGAGCGCCCGCCTCTAGGAGACAGCCATGTCATCCGACCTCATGTCCGCCATGGGCGCGGCCGCTACGGGGCTGCGCGCGCAGACCGTGCGCATCCGCATCTCGGCCGAGAACCTCGCCAACGCCGACGCTACGGCGACCACGCCCGGCGGCGACCCCTACCGGCGCAAGGCTCCGGTGTTCCGCACCTATTACGACCGCGAGATCGGCGCGGACACGGTGCGCGTCACGGGCGCGCGTGAGGACACCTCGCAGTTCCGGCTGAAATACGATCCCTCGCATCCAGGCGCCGACGACAATGGCTATGTGAAGCTGTCGAACGTCTCCAGCCTGATCGAGATGGCCGACCTGCGCGAGGCGCAGCGTGCGTACGAAGCCAATCTCAACGTCATCGAGTCGAGCCGGGCGATGATGCTCGGCGTCGTCTCGCTGCTGAAAGCGTGAGGGAGAGATAGATGTCTGATCTTGGTCTCTCGGCCGTCAAGGCCTACGGCGGCGTCGCGCAAACGCTTGGCAACCTCACAGGCGGCAAGGACACACAGGGCGTTGGCGGGCCGGATTTCGGCTCCATGCTCAATTCTGCGGTCGGCTCCGTCTCCCAGGCCGGCAACGCGGCCGAGATGGCGGTTACCAACGCCGCCATGGGCCGCGGCGATCTCGTCGACGTCGTTACCGCCGTCGCCGCCGCCGAAGCCACACTTGAAACGGTGATCGCCGTCCGCGACGAAGTGATCAAGGCCTACCAGGAAATCATGCGCATGCCGATCTGACGGCGGCGCAGAGGTCAACCGCGAGTCCCAAGCCTGCCGCTTGCGCCTAGCTTGCCGCGTCGAGGCACTTCGCCAGGGCCGTGGGATCCTCGGTCTGCTTTTCGAACGGCACCGTATCGCACCATTCCTTCGAGCCCGGCTCAGGCCCCGACGAGCCGCACGCCGCCAACAGCAGGGCCACGCCCACAAGCACGCCCGCTAGTCCAAAGCGACCGACACGCATCGAGAACCTCCCCGCTCCAATTGCAATCGACTGCATGACCCTGCGGTCGCCGGGCCTAGAGGTCAACAGCAGGCGTCCCGCTTCACTTCCGGCCAGACGGCCGCGCGCAGCCCGTGAGCGTTTCCCCGTTCCAGTCGACGCTTACCGACCAGTCATATTTCGCATTGTTGTCGATTCCATCGAGGCAGGCCTCCTGCCGCACACGCATGATGAAGGGCCCCTGCGGTGTCGCCGATGTCAGCGTGAACTCACCCTCGCCGCTTGATGCCTTGACCGGCGCGGTTCCCTGGAAGTCCGGTTCGCCCATGATCGAAATGGCGGACTTGTTCTCCTCGCGCGAGACCGTCACGGCCCAGAAGGCGGGCTCAAGGCCATTGACCACAAGGTCGCCATCCAGCGCGGCGTCGGCAGGCGTGCAGGCCGCCAGCGTGATGGCGGCGATTCCGGCGGCAAGCGCCGGGGCGAGGCAGGTGAGGCGCATGGGAAGTCTCCTTGCCCGCAGTCTAGAACACCGCGCGCCGCTGCGAAACAGCTTCCATCACCCCCCGCCAATTTGCCGTGGAATGTTCCGGCGCCGGACTGGCGAAACCGCCTGCGAAGCGTAGGATCGCCGTCCATGACCTTCGACGCCAGCCTGCACCTGATGACGGCGGCCCAGCTCGCAGCCGGCCTCAAGCGAAAGAGTTTCAGCGCCAGCGAACTCTGCGAAGCGGCCATTGCACGCATTGAGGCGCTCGACTCCCGGATAAACGCGGTTGTGGTCCGGGATTTTGAGCGCGCACGCACGGAAGCCCGCATGGCGGATGACGCCATCGCAAAGGACCGCGCCGGACCGCTCGCGGGCCTTCCCATGACGGTCAAGGAAAGCTTCGACCTGCGCGGCCATCCAACCACGTGGGGCTTCGAAACGCACCGTGACCACCGCGCCCGCGAGGACGCCTTCGTGGTCCAGCGCATCAAGGCGGCCGGCGCCGTCGTGCTCGGCAAGACCAATGTCCCGCCCGCTCTCGCCGACTGGCAGACCGAGAATCCCCTCTATGGCCGCACGCACAATCCCCATGATCTCACGCGCTCGGCCGGCGGATCGTCCGGCGGCTCAGCCGCGGCCATTGCTATGGGCTTTTCAGCGCTGGAACTGGGCTCCGACATCGGCGGCTCGGTGCGCGTGCCCGCCGCCTTCTGCGGCGTCTACGGCCACAAGAGCAGCTATCGCATCATCTCACATCTTGGCCACAGCCCGGGCGGCGCAACGCTGGCCCCCGAACTGCTCAGCGTGATCGGCCCAATCGCACGCTCTGCGGCCGACCTCGCCCTACTGCTTGATGTCGTCGCCGCGCCCGATCCTGAAGACTTCCATACAGGCCTCGTCCTCCCGCGCGCACGGCATGGCGCCCTGAAGAGCTTCCGCGTCTTCGTGCTGGATCATCATCCCGCCGCGCAGGCCGATCAGGAAATCCTTGGCGCTATCGAAGGGCTTGTCGACGACATCGCGCGCGAAGGCGCCAGCGTTTCGCGCAAGTCGAGCCTCCTGCCGGACCTGAACCTGTCCTGGCGCACCTACCAGCCCCTGCTCCACACCATCATGACGCGCGGACAGTCGCAGGCTGGCGGGCGCCAGCCCATGTCCGCGCACGACTGGCTCGCCCTTCTCGACGTGCAGCTGCGCATCCGCAGGCAATGGGCCGATTTCTTCCGGCATTTCGATATCGTGCTGTGTCCCGCTTTCGGCACGCCGGCTTTCCCGCACACGGCCGAGCCCGACTGGCGCAAGCGCGAACTGTTGATCAATGGCGAGCCGTCAAACTTCGGCGCGCAACTCGGCTGGGCCGGCATCGCCACCATAGCCAACCTGCCCTCGACCGTCATCCCGCTCGGCGTGAATGCGCAAGGTCTGCCCCTCGCCTGCCAGGCCATTGGACCCTTCCTCGAAGATCACACCAGCATTGCGTTTGCGGGGCTGGCAGGTCGAGAAGTGGTGGCGCCGAAGATCGCAGGCTAACCTACCACGTCCGTGTCCCCGCGCTCCTTGTGATCCGCGGCTTCGCCAGCAGCCACACACCGGCGATCGTGAGCACCATCGCGGCAAGGTGCGGCCAGCCGAACGGCTCGTGCAGGATCATCACCGCCGCCCACGCCGCCACGACTGGACCAACCCCGCCAACCGCACTCGTCGGCCCCGGCCCGATCCGGCCGATGGCGGCTGCGATCATGAACGAGGGAATCACCGTGCAGAGGATCGCGAGCGTCAGCGCCAGCCAGTAGCCATTGGCCGTCACCGGCGGCGGGGCGTGCAGCGCCATTTCGATCCCGCTCTGCGTCAGGAAGGCGATGGAGGCGACCGACATGCCGAACGCCGTGAACAGCGTTGCGCCCATGCGCGTGATCACCGGCTTCGAGGCCGTTACGTAGATCGCGTAGATGAACGCTCCCGCGAAGATCAGCCCGCCGCCGAGCCACGCATTCGGCCCTTGATGGCCGATCTCCGCCCCGAACAGGATCGCCACGCCCGCATAGGCCAGTAACAACGCCACGATGTGCCGCCCCGTGATCCGCTCCTTGAGGAAAATCCACGCCAGCAGGGCGACGATGGTCGGGTAGATGTAGAGGATCAGCCGTTCGAGCTGGGCCGAGACATATCTCAGGCCCTCGAAGTTCATCCACGATGACAGATAATAGCTCATCAGTCCCAGCCCGCCCGCCGCGAGGAAGTAACGCACTGCCGGCTTCTGCTTCGTGCGCATGAATGCAACAACGCCGATGACGAGATAGACCGGCAGGGCAAAGCCCATGCGCAGCGTCAGGAGTTGCGAGACGCCGATACCCTCGGCGAAGGCCAGCTTGATCACCACGCCCTTCAGCGAGAACAGCCCGGCCCCCAGCACAGCCAGGATGACGCCAATGGCTCGATTGCGCGCTTCCGGTTCGGTCGGCAGGGCGGCGGGTCTCATCTCGTCGCTCCGCTCACCCGCCCCGCCATGCGGAGAACCGGCGGCGGGGAGTAGGCCCGATGCAGGGGACGCGCAAGCCGGACCCGTCCGGCGGCGATTCGCGGGCCGGCCCTGCCCAATAAACGCCCGCAACCTTGCACTGGCGGAGGTGTTAGCCCACCTGCCCACATGCGGCTTCAAGGCCGCGTCAAACTACCTGCCGAAACCCGACATTTTACCCTCCCCAAGCGCCCGCAACGGGGTTAAACCCTGCCCCCACAGCCTGCTCGCCCAATAAGCGAAGGGCGGCGAAAAGACCGATCTGGAGACGTCATGGACATCAAGGTGCCTGCCATGGGCGAGAGCGTGACTGAGGGCACGCTCGCAAACTGGCTCGTGAAACCGGGCCAGGCCGTGAAACAGGACGATCCGATCGCCGAGATTGAAACCGACAAGGTCGCCATCGAGGTCCCGGCCCCCGCCGCCGGCGTGATTACCGAACAGCTAGTCCAGGCTGGCGAGACCGTGCAGATCGGCAAGATCATCGCGAAGATGACCGAAGGCGGAACTGCCGCTGCGGCTCCGGCCGCTGCGCCTGCCGCCGCCGCCAAGCCCTCCGCGTCCGCTGCCCCGGCCCCCACGACTGCGCGCGCCACCGACAAGGTCGCCCCTTCGGTTGGCCGCATCGCCGCCGAGAACGGCGTCAACCCTGCTGACATCCCCGGCTCCGGCAAGGGCGGCCGCGCCACCAAGGGCGATGCCCTTGCCTATGTCGCCTCCACGCCCTCGCCTGCTCCGTCGCAGACCCGCGCCCCCGAACCTGCGCATGTGCCGCGCGCACTCGGCCCGCGTGAAGAGCGCGTGAAGATGACGCGCCTGCGCCAGACCATCGCGCGCCGCCTCAAGGAGGCACAGAACACCGCCGCCATGCTGACGACGTTCAACGACGTCGACATGTCTGAAGTGATGGAGCTGCGGAAGCGCCACAAGGAAGCTTTCGAGAAGAAGCACGGTGTGAAGCTGGGCTTCATGGGCTTCTTCGTGCGCGCCGTCGTGGCCGCGCTGAAAGAGATCCCGTCCGTCAACGCCGAGATCGACGGCACGGACATCATCTACAAGAACTTCTACAACGTCTCGGTCGCGGTCGGCACCGACAAGGGCCTCGTGGTTCCCGTCGTGCGCGACGCCGACACGCTGTCGCTCGCCGGCATCGAAGCCGAGATCGGCCGCCTCGGCGCGCTTGCCCGCGACGGCAAGCTGGCTATGGACGATCTGCAGGGCGGCACGTTCACGATCACGAACGGCGGCGTCTATGGCTCGCTGATGTCGACGCCGATCCTCAACCCCCCGCAATCGGGCGTGCTTGGCATGCACCGCATCGAGGAGCGTCCGGTTGTGGTCGATGGCAAGATCATCGCGCGCCCGATGATGTATCTCGCGCTGAGCTACGATCACCGCCTCGTCGACGGTAAAGAGGCGGTGACGTTCCTCGTCCGCGTCAAGGAAGCGCTGGAAGATCCCGAGCGTCTGCTGCTCGACCTGTAAGGAAGCGCCGAGGTGACGCCCTTCGAGGCTGTCTCCGACGCACTCCTGCCCTGGATCATCCGCATCGCCGGCCTGCTGTGGTTGATCGGCGCGTTCATGCTCTATCGCCAGATCCGCATGGAAATGGCGCTTGATCGCATGACCTCGCGCATCGAGGAGATGGCCCGCGAGATGCGCGCCGATCTTCCCCCGGAAGGTGAAGACCAGGGCGCGCCTGAAGACACCCTCGAAGATACCTATGGCGACATCGACGCCCCCGTCCGCCCACGCGAGAAATCCGAAGAAGAGAAAGCTTCCGACGCGTGGATCGACCGTGACGATGCGGCCCGCCGCGGCTGGATCGCGGGACAGGCCGTGGTGCTCGCCGCAACAGCCATCGCCATGATCCTCCTGCATCCCTTCGCCGCCTGGCTGGTGGCGCTGCTGGTGCTGGGACAAGGCGTCTACTTCATCTGGCGCGAGCACACGGCCCGCCATGCGCCGGGCGCCGAGGCCGCCAGCCACGCCCGGCCGACCGCCTCCACCGTCAACGCCGCATGGTTCTCGCTGGTGATCGCCACCCTGGTCTGGTCGGCTGCATTCAGGGGCCTTTTGACGTGAAGATGGCGCAACCCTAACGCCGGCCCAGCCGCCATTAACGACCCTGCATGAAATTCGATCGTTTGGCGCAGGGCGGCAGAAAGCAACCTGCTCTAGCATCGTCCGGTAGGGTTGACTGGAGGCGGGCCTCAGGTCCGTGGGAACGATGCGGCGAATTTTCGCCCTCATGCTGATCGCAACGTCTGGCTGGCTGCTGTATCGCACCGCCAACGAATGGCTGGGCGGTGTCGATCACCTGCTGGGCCCGAGCACGGCCGGCTATCTCGACGAACCCGCCTTCATGTTCCCCATGGTGGGTAGCCTGCTCGCCCTGCTCGGCGGGCTCACCGTATTCTTCGGCGGGCCGGGCGGCGCGATGATCGCGATCCTTGGCGGCGTTAGCGTCGCCGGCTTTGCCCTCAACATCGACCAGACGCTGGAGCTCGCGCATTTCTGGGACAACCAGCTGGCCGTGGGCGTCGTCATGCTGATGCTGGCGGCGATGGCCGGCAGCACGTCCCGTGTGAGCCCGCGCGCGTCCAATGCGGATGATACCCCGGATTCCTCCGGCCGGCGCATATTCTAGCGCAGTGTCGCTTGTCCTCTACGCGTCTCGATCCCGCGTTTGGCGCTGCCCATGGATGCTGGCATTCCCGATACCCATATTCGGTCTGCCCAGCCCTTTGTTGACCGCTTCGGCGATGCGCGTATAGCTCCCGCCACAAGCGAACGGACGCGAGAAAAGACCCATGAGCGAGACCTTTGACGTCGTCATCATCGGCGGCGGCCCCGGCGGCTACAACTGCGCCACGCGCTGCGGCCAGCTCGGCCTCAAGGTCGCCCTCATCGAGAAGCGCGACAAGCTGGGCGGAACCTGCCTGAATGTCGGCTGCATCCCCTCCAAGGCCATGCTGCACGCATCGGAATACTTCGAGGCCGCAACCAAGGACTTCCCGGCCATGGGCATCGAAGTGTCGGGCCTCAAGCTCAACCTCGACGCCATGCTGAAGCAGAAAGCCGATGCGGTCGCGGGCCTCACCGCCGGCGTCGCCTACATCATGAAGAAGAACAAGGTCACCGTCTTCAATGGCACGGGCCGCATCGATGGCCCGGGCCGCGTCGTGGTCTCCGGCGCCGCTGGCGACCAGGTTCTCGAGACGAAGAACATCGTCATCGCCACGGGTTCGGAGCCAACCCCGCTGGTCGGCGTCGACATCGACGAGGAGCGCGTCGTCTCCTCTACCGGCGCCCTCTCGCTCAAGTCCGTGCCCAAGCGCATGATCGTGATCGGCGCGGGCATCATCGGCCTGGAGCTGGGCTCGGTCTGGCGCCGCCTCGGCTCGGAAGTAACTGTCGTCGAGTATCTCGACCGTATCCTTCCCGGCGCAGATGGCGAAGTCGCAAAGCAGGCCCAGCGCATTTACGCCAAGCAGGGTATCGCGTTTAAGCTCGGCATGAAGGTCACGGGCGTCGAGAAGCTGAAGTCCAAGCTCAAGCTGTCCATGCAACCAGCCGCCGGCGGCGACGCGGAAACGCTGGATGCGGACATCGTGCTGCTGTCGATCGGCCGGCGCCCCTACACGCAGGGTCTCGGCCTCGAGACGGTGGGCGTCGTGCCCGACCGCCGCGGCATGATCGCCAATGAGCACTACCAGACCTCAGCTCCCGGCGTGTGGGTGGTTGGCGACGTGACCTCCGGCCCGATGCTGGCGCACAAGGCGGAAGACGAGGGCGTTGCCTGCGCCGAGCTGATCGCGGGCAAGGCAGGCCACGTGAACTACGACATCATACCGGGCGTGGTTTACACCAAGCCGGAGATCGCCTGGGTCGGGAAGACCGAGGAAGAACTCAAGGCCGCAGGCATCGCCTACAAGGCCGGCAAGTTCCCCTTCTCCGCCAACTCGCGCGCCAAGACGAACCACGAGACCGACGGCTTCGTGAAGATCCTGGCGGACGCCACGACCGACCAGGTCCTGGGCGCGCACATGATCGGCGTCGGCGTTGGCGAGATGATCGCCGAAATCTGCGTCGCGATGGAGTTCGGCGCATCCTCGGAAGACATCGCGCGCACCTGCCACGCCCACCCGACAATGACGGAAGCCGTTCGTCAGGCCGCGATGGGCGTCGAAGGCTGGACGACACAGATGTAGCCTGCGCTGGCGCAGGCTTATCCTATGTGAAACGGCATGGCCTTTGCGGGGCGCTTGTGCTTGGCTTTCGCCGGGGCGGTCGTGTGGAGGGAACGGTTTGAGTACCGTTGCAACCCTGGTTGGTGAACTTGCGCAGGCGCGCGAGGCCGTTGCAGGCCGTCTGCGCGGCGTTGACCCGACCAATTTCGCCGCCATGCGCGCCGCCTACGACGCCTTCGCGCAGAACGATCCCATGCCGGAAATGTCGACCCATTCCGAGATCGATCTTGGCGGCGTGTCCTGCCTTGGCCTGCTGCCCAAGGGAGCAAGCGGCGATCATGTCATCATCTGGGTGCATGGCGGAGGCTTCGCCATGGGCTCCTCGCGCAGCCACAAGGGCCTTGCCTCGCAGGTCGCCGTGCGCGCGAAGACGGCGACCATCCTGCCCGACTATCGCCTCGCCCCCGAACACCGCCATCCCGCCGCCCTGGAGGACTGCGTAACGGCCTATCGCGCCGTTCTGGCCGAGGGCGTCTCGCCGAACCACATCATCCTGGCCGGGGATTCCGCCGGCGGCGGACTTGCCGTTGCAACCGCGCTCAGGCTGAAAGAGCTGGGCGTCGCCCAGCCCGCCGCCATGATGCTGTTGTCGCCGTGGGTCGATCTCGCCAATCGTGGCTGGAGCCATGGCGCGAAAGCGCAACGCGATCCCTTCCTCACCTCCAGTGGCCTTGCGACACGCGCGCAAGAGTATCTGGGCGAGGGAAACCTCTCCATCCTCGACGCCGACATGCGCGGCCTGCCACCCGCCTACATCCAGACCGGTGAGGCCGAGATCCTTATGTCGGATTCAACCACACTTGCCGAACGTCTCGGCGCCGCCGGCTCGCCCGTTACGCTCGAAATCTGGCCGGAGATGTTCCACATCTTCCAGGCCCGCTATCCTATGCTGTCGCAAGCTCGCGAGGCGATCGACCGCCTCGGCCTGTGGGCCGCCGCGCACGTAGGGCAGTAGGCTCCCGTCAGGAAGCGAAGCGCCTACTTCTCGAACGCCGCATCGAGGAACGCCTGCAGCTCTTTCTGGTGCAGCGCCATTGTGCCTGCGGCGGTGGAGGCCGAGGCCGGGCGGCCGACATAGCGCGGCCGCTTGTGCGTGACGTCCATCTTCTCGAGCGTCTTCTCGATGTTCCAGTCGACGAAGCTCCAAGAGCCCATATTGCGCGGTTCTTCCTGGCACCAGACCATGTCGGCCTGCGGGAAGCGGGCAAGCTCCTTCATCAGCGGCGCCACCGGGAAGGGATAGAGCTGTTCCAGACGCAGCAGGTAGACGTCGTCGATCTTGCGTTTCTCGCGCTCCTCGAAGAGATCGTAATACACCTTGCCCGTGCACATCACGACGCGGCGGATGTCCTTGTCGGCCTTCAGGGTCACCTCGGCCTTGCACTCGGGCACCTCCGCGCCGTCGTGCAGGATGCGGTGGAAGGAAGTGTTCGCCCCCATGTCTCGGTAGAACGAAACGGCGCGCTTGTGGCGCAGCAACGACTTGGGCGTCATCACGATCAGCGGCTTGCGGAAGTCGCGGTGAATCTGCCGGCGCAGCACATGGAAATAGTTCGCTGGCGTCGTCGGATAGACAACCTGCATGTTGTCCTGGGCGCACATCTGGAGGAAACGCTCGAGACGTGCGGACGAATGCTCCGGGCCCTGGCCTTCATAACCATGCGGCAGCAGGCAGACGAGGCCGCACATGCGAAGCCACTTGCGCTCGCCGGATGAGATGAACTGGTCGAACAGGACCTGCGCGCCGTTGGCGAAGTCGCCGAACTGCGCCTCCCAAAGCGTCAACGTGTTCGGCGCCGTCAGGGCGTAGCCGTACTCGTAGCCGAGAACAGCTTCTTCGGAGAGCAGCGAGTCGATGACTTCGTAGTTGGCCTGCGTATCAGACAAGTGGTTGAGCGGCGTGTAGCGTTCCTCCGTCGTCTGGTCGACGAAATGCGAGTGGCGCTGGGTGAACGTGCCGCGGCAGGAGTCCTGGCCCGACAGGCGGATCGGGAAGCCTTCTTCCAGCAATGTGGCGAAGGCCATGTGTTCGGCCATGCCCCAGTCGAGGTTCTCGCCAGTCTCCGCCATCTTGCGGCGTGCCTCGACGGTGCGCGCGACAGTCTTGTGGATGTTGAAGCCATCCGGGATGGTGGTGATCTTCTTGCCGATCTCCTTCAGCTTCGCGAGTGCAACGCCCGTCTTGCCCCGGCCTTCCTCGTCCTTGGGCAGGCCAAGACCGGCCCACTTGCCGTCGAGCCAGTCGGCTGCGCCGGGCTTGAACGTCTTGGCCTTCTCGAATTCGGCGTCGAGGTAGGCGTCCATCTCGGCGATCATGTTGTTGAGCGCCTCTTCCGAGATCACGCCCTCGTCGGTCAGCCGGCGCGAGTAGATTTCGCGAGTCGAGGACTGGTCGCGGATCTTTGCGTACATCTGCGGCTGCGTCATCGTCGGGTCGTCGCCCTCGTTGTGACCGAAGCGGCGATAGCAGAACATGTCGATGACGACGTCCTTGCCGAACTGCTGGCGATATTCGGTGGCAACCTTGGCCGCGTGGACGACAGCTTCCGGATCATCACCGTTCACATGAAAGATCGGCGCATCAACCATCTTGGCGACGTCCGACGGATAGGGTGATGAGCGCGAGAATGACGGCGCGGTCGTAAAGCCGATCTGGTTGTTGACGATGAAGTGCATCGCCCCGCCCGTACGATATCCGGCAAGGCCCGACAGCGCGAAGCATTCAGCGACGACGCCCTGCCCTGCGAAGGCCGCGTCCCCGTGCAGCAGCAGCGGCATGACCTTAGTGCGGCGCTTGTTGCGCTCCACCGGGTCAGTCGCGCGCACGGCTCCGGCCTCGACTTCGTCGAAGAACTGCTTGGCGCGCGCCTTGCCGAGCACGACCGGATTCACGATTTCCAGGTGGCTGGGGTTTGCGGTCAGCGAGAGATGGACGCTATGGCCATCGAACTCGCGGTCCGACGAGGCGCCGAGGTGGTATTTCACGTCGCCCGAGCCGTAGTCGTCCGAGCCCTGCGTGTTGCCCCCCTGAAACTCGAAGAAGATCTTGTGGTAGGGCTTGCCCATCACCGCAGCGAGCACATTGAGGCGGCCGCGATGCGGCATGCCTACGATGATCTCGTCAACGCCAAGTGCGCCGCCGCGCTTGATGATCTGCTCCAGCGCGGGAACCGCGGCCTCGCCGCCATCAAGGCCGAAGCGTTTGGTGCCGGGATAGCGCTTGTGCAGGAAGCGTTCGAAGGCTTCGGCTTCAACCAGCTTCTTCAGGATCGCGCGCTTGCCCTGCGGCGTGAAGGAGATTTCCTTGTCCTTGCCCTCGATGCGCTGCTGCAGCCAGGATTTCTCGTCCGGGTCGGAGATGTGCATGAACTCAACGGCGAACGTGCCGCAATAGGTGCGGCGCAGGATGTCGATCATCTGGCGCGGCGTCGCGTATTCGAGGCCGAGCACGTTGTCGATGTAGATGCGGCGATCCATGTCCTTCGCGCCGAAGCCATACGTCTTCGGATCGAGTTCCGGCTGCTCCTCGCGCTTCAGCATGTTGAGCGGATCAAGGTTCGCGGCAAGGTGCCCGCGGATGCGGTAGGCGCGGATCATCATCAGCGCGCGGATCGAGTCCTGCACCTGCTGGTGGAGATCAGCCGGGGCGAGAGCGGGACCAACCTGCGGGGCCTTCTTCGCAACAGGCTTGGCGTCAGGCGTCCAGTTACCGTCGAGGGCGGAGACCAGCTCGCCATTCTGGTGTTTCAGCGGCTCCTGCCACTCCGGCCCCCGGGCAGCCTTGGTCGCGCTTTCAGCAGTGTCGGCCACGCCGCGGAAGAAGCGCTGCCAGCTTTCACCCACTGATGCCGGATCCTCGGCGTACTGTGCGTAGAGCTGCTCGATGTAGGCGGCATTTGCGCCATAGAGGAATGCGGTGTCCAGCATGGCCGAATTGTCCATGCCCGTCTTCGCCTCGATCGTCATGTTTCGCGTCCTGCTGCGCCGGAATCGGGACCCCTGCCCCGGGCGCGATTGGTGGCACTCAGATGCTGCTTTTTGCGGCCGGACTCAACCTTTTGGGGTGAGACATTCTGCACATAAGGCTGTGACCGGTTACCACTTCGTTCCACAGGGGGAACGAGCGCCGGAAACCCAAGAGTACACCCGCGCCAGAGCGGCTATCGGGCCACTGTCAGATCAACGCAAATCGGGGACCAGGGCTTAGCCCTTAAGCACCTTCGTCATGGTGACGCCGAGGCGCGCCGGGCTGTCGGAAACGACGATGCCGGCCGACTGCATGGCTTCGATCTTCGATTCCGCATCACCCTTGCCGCCTGAAACGATGGCGCCGGCGTGGCCCATCGTCCGTCCCTTGGGCGCCGTGCGGCCGGCGATGAAGCCCACCATCGGCTTCTTGCGGCCGCGCCTTGCTTCGTCCTTGAGGAACTGTGCGGCGTCTTCCTCGCCCGATCCGCCGATCTCGCCGATCATGATGATCGCCTTGGTCTCGTCGTCGGCCAGGAACATCTCCAGCACGTCGATGAAGTCCGTGCCCTTCACGGGGTCGCCGCCGATGCCCACAGCCGTGGTCTGGCCAAGGCCCTCATTCGTGGTCTGGAACACCGCTTCGTAGGTCAGCGTGCCGGAGCGCGAGAGCACGCCGATCGAGCCGTGCGAGAAGATGGAGCCCGGCATGATGCCGATCTTGCACTGGTTCGGCGTCAGCACGCCCGGGCAGTTCGGCCCGATCAGACGCGACTTCGATTTCGAAAGACGGTCCTTAACCTTCACCATGTCGAGCACAGGCACGCCTTCCGTGATCGTGACGATCAGCGGGATTTCAGCGTCGATGGCTTCGAGGATGGCGGCCGCGCAGCCCGATGGCGGCACGTAGATCACCGTGGCGTTGGCGCCGGTGGCGTCGCGCGCTTCGGCAACCGTGTTGAACAGCGGACGTTCGACCTTGGAGCCATCCGGCAACGTGCCCGTCCATTTCTGGCCGCCCTTGCCCGGCGTGATGCCGCCGACGAACTGCGTGCCGTAGGCAATGCCCTGCTCGGTGTGGAACGTGCCGGTCTTGCCGGTCATGCCTTGGGTGAGGACCTTGGTGTTCTTGTCGATCAGGATGGACATCGCTGAGCCTTGTTCGATCGGAATTCGGAAAACGAAAAGGGCGAGCCGCGCTGGCCCGCCCGCTGATTACTTGCCCTTGATCGCCGCGACGATCTTCTGCGCCGCGTCGTCGAGGTCGTTGGCCGGGATCACGTTGAGGCCCGACTCGCGGATGATCTTCTTGCCCATCTCGGCATTGGTGCCTTCGAGGCGGACGACCAGAGGCACCGCAAGGTTCGTCTCGCGCACGGCCGCCAGCACGCCTTCCGCGATGATATCGCAGCGCATGATGCCGCCGAAGATGTTCACCAGGATGCCCTTCACATTGGGGTCCTGCATGATGATCTTGAAGGCCGCCGCGACTTTCTCTTTCCCGGCGCCGCCGCCGACGTCGCAGAAGTTGGCGGGCTCTTCGCCGTAGAGCTTGATGATATCCATCGTCGCCATGGCAAGGCCCGCGCCATTGACCATGCAGCCGATCGTGCCGTCGAGCGGGATATAGGCGAGGTCCCACTCCTTCGCGGCGATTTCCTTCTCGTCTTCTTCCGAGGTGTCGCGCAGCGCCATGATGTCGTCGTGACGGCCCTTGATCGCGAGCGCGTTGTCGTCGAACGACACTTTCGCATCCAGCACGCGCAGGTGGCCGTCCTTCATGACGATGAGCGGGTTCACTTCCAGCATGCTCATGTCTTTCGACGTGAACGCCTTGTAGAGGATCGGCGCCAGCGTACTCATGTCCACTTTCGCTGCGCCATCGAGTTTCAGCGCATCGGAGAGCTTGTCAGCATCAGCAGCGGTGACGCCTGTGGCGGGGTCGATCGAGATGGTCAGGATTTTTTCGGGCGTGTCGTGTGCGACAGCCTCGATGTCCATGCCGCCTTCGGTCGAGACCACAAAAGCAACGCGGCCGGTCTCGCGGTCGACCAGCATGGAGAGATAGAGTTCCTTCTCGATGTCGGCGCCGTCTTCCACATAGATGCGGTTGACCTGCTTGCCGCCCGGTCCGGTCTGCGCCGTGACAAGATGCCGGCCGAACATCGCCTTCACATGCTCGAGCGCCTGCTCCTTGGAGAAGCCGAGGCGGACGCCGCCTTTTTCGCCGGCTTCCTTCTCGATGAACTTGCCCTTGCCGCGGCCACCCGCGTGAATCTGCGATTTCACGACCCAGAGCGGACCCGGCAGCGCGTCGATCGCAGCCTGCGCCTGGTCCAGCGAGGTGATGGCGACGCCCCTGGCGACGGGAGCGCCAAAGGACTTCAGGACTTCCTTCGCCTGATGCTCATGAATGTTCATGAAAAATCGCCCCTTGAGAGATGCCGCAACACGTACGCGCCGGAGGCGATTAGCCCATGGGGCGCCGCGACGCAACGTGGCGGCTTGTGATCGTTTGGGGGCGGCTCAGACCGGCTTTTCGGAAGGCGCTGCGGGGGGCGCCGCCGCCTCCGGTTCGGCAGTTTTGGTGGCAGGTTCGCCCTCGCCGACGGCTTGGCCCTGAACAACGCTGGTCTGTCCGAACCACTTGAAGGGTGAACGTTGCGCCTGATCCGGCCGCTCCCGCACTACCAGCCGCCAGAGATTGGACGCCAGCAACACAAAATAGCCGATCGCGACTGCGGCGAAGACACCCGGCTGGCCCGCCTGCGTATCCGCCACCGCGCCGGTGAGAATTGGCCCCAGCACCGATCCGCCGGCCCAGACGAACAGCATGCCAGACATCACCTGGGCAATCTGCCCCGCCTCGGTCCGGTCGGTCGCATGGGCGGCGGACACCGAATAGAAGGACAGCGCCCCGGCTCCCCACAGCGCCGCCAGGAGAACCGTGATCGAGAACGACACCTTCCCCGCTGTCAGGTAGAGCGCCACGCACGCGCCCAGCGCGATCGCCGCCAGCGCGGCGACAATCAGGCGCCGGTCAACCTTGTCGGAAATCAGCCCCGCCGGCCATTGTGTGACCGTCCCACCGATCATGGCCGCAATGTAGAGTGTCGCCGCCGAGGCCGACCCGGCCCCCGGCTGAAGATCGAGCGCATAGAGCGGCATCTGACTTGTGACGCCGGTGTTGCAAAGCCCGGCGATCAGCGCCCCCATCAGGGCCGCTGGCGGTGTCTTCAGCATCGAACCGAGACTGAGCGCCTCCCGGTCTGGCAGCACCGGCTGGGCCCGGCGCGTCGCGCACAGCGGGACCACGGCGAGGACCATGAGCAACCCGGCCCAGATAAACGGCTTGGTGTCCTCCGGCGCATGATCGACGATCAGCAACGGCCCGCCGCAGATCGCAAGCTTGAGCAGAAGCTGGTAGAGCCCCATCACGCCGCCGCGCTTTGAGCGCGGGGTTGAATCTGCAATCCAGCTTTCTGCAGCCGTGAACATGATGGCCGACGCCGCCCCTTGGAAGAAGCGGAACACGGACCAGCCGACGGCGTCGAACGCCAGCGCCATTGCCAGGATGCCGGCGGCGTAGATCGCAGCCGAAGCCGAGTAGGCGCGGATATGCCCGATCTGGCGGACAATGTCGGGGGCATACCACGCGCCCAGCATGAACCCGGCGGAAAAGGTCGCCGCAACGGCGCCTACGCCAAGCGCGGACGCGCCCATATGGTCCAGAGCGAGCGGAGTGGAAACGCTGAGAATACCAGCCGCAGCCTGCAGCAGCATGACCGCAAGGATCAGCGATGCGACATTGCGGTACACGGTCATGGCGAGGGACAGTTGGGTCTGGCGTTCTTGTTTGCGTCAGTGATTAGACCGCTTCGCAGCCACGCGCGTCTAAAATCTTGCTTACCAACTCCCGAAAATCTCATCGGTCACGTTCAAGCGGATGTTCAGCCGGATGCGCCATAACGGAGTCTGCAGGGGGAGGAATCCGCATGATCCCGAACGTGATGATGGCGTTGATCGAGAAACTGGCCGCCGATGGCCGTATCAGCGCCGAGGAGGCGCTGGATGTCCGCCGCGCGATCTTCCCTGATTGCGCCGTCTCCCGTCAGGAGGCCGAAGCCCTGTTCCTGCTCAACGAGCGCGTTGGCGGCGATGATCCGGCCTGGAATGCCTGTTTTGTCGAAGCAATCTGCGACCACCTGCTTCTGGCTGATGCACCGCAGGGTCACATCACCGATGAAGGCGCTGCCTGGCTGGAAAGCCGGGTCCGGCGCGATGCGGTCCTTGAGGGCCCTACCGAAGTTGAACTCCTTCTGACCCTGCTGGAAAAAGCCGAGTCGGCTCCCGCCCGGCTGAGCGAACTCGCCCGCCTGTATGTCGGCCACGCCGTCCTGAGCGGCGCGGGCTATGAAGGCCGCGACCCCGCCCTGGTTCCCGGACAGATCGGCGAGAGCGAACTGAAGCTGATCCGCCGCGTGCTGTACGCCGCCGCCGGCGCCGGCAACGTCTTTATCACACGCGAAGAAGCCGAATGGCTGTTCGAACTCGACGCCGCAACGGAAGGCCGCGCTCACGTGGCCGGCTGGCGCGACCTGTTCGTGTCGGCGCTGATGAACCACCTGTTCGCCGCCGGCCCCACCGGCCTGCTCGACCGCGACGCGATGCTTGGCCGCGCCCAATGGCTGAATGCCGGAACCGGCGGCCTGGGCAGTTTCTTCGGCCGCATTTTTTCTGGCGGCCGCGAAGGCTATGTCGAGAAAGTCGATCAGCCGAACGCTCAAGACGCCATGGCGACCCACCTGCAGAAGCGCGAGGGTCAGGCCCGCGTCGCCGAGGCCCTGGATATGTCGGAGGCCGCCTGGCTGGTCACGCGCATCCGCGCTGATGGCCGCCGCACAGCCAACGAGCAGGCGCTCGTCGAAGCCGTACGGGCCGCCAAGGGCGAAGACGCACTGAAGTCGGCGTAGGGACTACACCCCGGCCCAGGTCCCATGGAAGCCGAGCGGCCAGGCGTAGTTGGCCTGCCACACCGCCACCGGCCCTGCATCCACGTGGCCCGCGTCGAACACATGCACTTCGCTGCGCTGCAGCTTGGTGTTGATCGCGGTGCCGATCAGCCACGAGTCCGTCTCTGCCGCGCCCGAACCCTTGGGCGTGAACAGGAACTCCTCGACCATGTATTCGGCCCCGAAGTCGTGCACCTGCGCCTTGCCGGTCGACCAGTCCTGCACCGCCAGCGCATTGCCGCCGGGCTGGCCCTCGACAGAGCCCGTCACCATCGTCGTCAGCTTGCGTGACAGGCCGTGGCGGCGCGGATCGACCTGCGGGAAATCACCCGCAATGTTCGTCTCGACCAACGTCACGTCTCCCGAAACAGGGATCGTCGCCATGGTCAGTTTCGAGGTGACCGTGTCGCCCGAATACTTGCCGCGAATCTCGTCGGCGCCGCCGCCCGTGCCAAGCACTGGCTGGGGATAGAAGGCCGCGTCGAGCCGGATCGTGCCGTCGCTTTCCTCCCACGCCGCGCCTGTGTGGTAGAACGAGCGCGCCGGCCCCTGCGCCCAGCGCGTCTTGGTGAGATCGTCCTTGTCGACGATCAGGTATTTCATGCCTTCCTCCGGCTTCCACACGAAGCCGTCGATGAAGGGCGGGGTGTTCTTCGTCTGGATCCACGGCTGGCACAGGATCACCAGCTTGCGCTCCGTCATCGTCCAGTCGTGCATGTAGTGGGCGGCGCCGATATCGACCATGCCGAACGACTTGGTCGAGCCATCCGGGTTGATGTTGTAGATGCCGATCTTGCGGCCGTTGATCGCAAGGCCCCACACGCGGCCGTCGGGCTCGCGCTTGGGGTGCGCCAGGAAGGGCATGCCCTTGAGGTCATTTCGCCACGCCTTGAGACCCTTCGTCTCCAGCGTCACCGGGTCCATGCGATAGGGCGAACCTGCTTCCCACAGCGCCAGCAATTCCCCGCCCGACATCATCACGGAGATATTGCCCGGGTTCACATCGTCAGCCGATCCAACCGGATAGCTCGGATCACCGACCGTGCCGAAACCCGGCGCGAGGAACTTGCCAGCCGCCATTTCAAGCCGCCGCTTCTGCGTGTCGACGAACCTGCCGGAATGCACCGCCTTGCCCTCGCCGATGGCGATGCGCTGGACCATGCCGTCGCCGTCGAACCAATGCGTCGCGTAGGCGTCGCCATGTTTGAAGTGGGCGGGGCCGTTGCGATAAAGCGTGCCGGTCAGCCCGGCCGGCGCCTTGCCCCTGACGAGCTTCATCCCGGCCTGCGGATATCCGGCGGCCGGGGCGTTGGAGTAGCCGACATGCCAGCCCGGAAGGGTCGGCTCGGCGAACATTTTCGGGGCCACGGCCAGGGCTGCGCCCGTCATCAGGCCCGTATGCAGGAAGAGGCGGCGGGAGAGGTTCATTTGTCTGATTCCTGTCGGTGCGCGCGCTAGCGGGTCAGCTTGATGGTGTGGGCCGTCGCCGGGGCCGCCACTTCAAACGCGGCGGCGTCCCACTTGGCCGGGCCGAACTGGGCCGGGGCGCTGTTCGAAAAGGCGTAGGGTTCGGTCGGCATGCCGAACGGGTTCATGCCCATCTTGCCGTCGCCATCGACGTCATGGAACAGCTTGATCCCATAGCGGCCCGGGGGCAATTCGAGTGTCATCGTTGCGGTGTCGCCGGTGACCGGAATCAAGCCGCCATTGACGGCCGTGTCGGTATCGTAGCCAGCTTCGTCGAAGACGCCGAAGCTGATCGCGCCCTTGTGGTCAGCAATATCTGTTACGGTCACCGTCAGAGGTACCTTGCCGGTGTCGGCCAGGGCGGGCTGTGGAAAAGCCAGGACGGCTGCAACCATGGCTGTCGGCACAAAGGCCAGGCCGGCGAGGAATTTGTCGAGGAGGGGGAGGCGTTTCATTTTGAACTCCGTGGGTTCGGGGCTTCGCATCAGTCCGGCGCCCGGTTCTGGCTGCCGGCGGAGCCAATTTCGCCGCTCCCCGCCCACCACGCTACCCCAATTGCGCGAATAGCCTGTTTTCCTTCGCGAAACGCTGGGGTACACCGTTCACGAAGCGTGAAATGCAGCCCGGACAGGACCGCGAAACGCCAGTGACAGAGCGCGACTCCAGCAATGTGACGCGCCAGGCTGCCGGCCTGCCCGGCCGGGCTGTGAGTATCCTGCGCGCCATGGCCGTCAGCCTCGGGCTCGGAATCATCTTCGCCTGGTTCGGGGTCTACCAGACCAGTTCCTTCCCCTTTCTCGAACGGGTTGCCTACTGGACCCTGCTGATGGGTGTGGGGGTCGCCTCCTCCGCGCTGGTGACGCCACTTGTGTTCGAGCGCTGGCTGCCCGGCGCCCATCCGGTCCTGCCCATCGCCCTCACATCGCTCCTGATCTCGATCCCGATCACGCTCGGCCTCATCATCATCGAAACCATGGCCGACGGCGCGATCCCGGACCCGTCCTTCTGGTGGGTGCAATACTTCTACGTCATCGTTCTCTCGGGCATCATGACCGCCGGCGCCTGGGGCGTCGAGCGATTGCGCGCCATCAGTCTCGCCGGCGCCCCCCCGAATGCGCCGCCCCCCACCCCGCCCTCCGGTGCAATGTCCGCCCAGCCGGTCTCCCCCGCCTTCGCCGACCGCCTGCCTGCGAAGTTGCGCGCTGCCGACATCCACGCCGTCTCCGCCGAGGATCACTATCTCCGGGTCCATACCAGTGCGGGCGAGACCATGATCCTGATGCGGCTGGCCGACGCCATCCGCGAACTCGGCGCGCTGGAAGGCATGCAGACACACCGCTCATGGTGGGTGGCCCGGCAGGGCCTCGCCGACACGGCAAAGGGCGACGGCAAGGTGACGCTGAAACTCAAATCCGGCGCCGAAGCCCCCGTCAGCCGCACCTACCAGAAAGCCGTGAAAGACGCTGGCTGGCTCTAGCCTTCGTAATCACTTTCGATTTCCAGGCCGGGTCCAAGCGCCGCGCGCAGTTTCGGCAGCAACGCCCTCACCCGCGTCGCGAAGGCCGGGGATTCTGCGTATCCGGATATCGTCCTTGAAGCCGCGACCGCCTGTCCGCTCGCCGGATCATCCCAAGGGAAGGTGTCGTCATAGTCCGTCACCAGCTCTTCGATCTCGGCGCGCAGTTCGGCCGGCACATCGAGCATCGCCGCCTCGACCGCATAGCCGAAACGCGCTCTGGCCTCGTCATCCCGCGCCCACAGGCACACGCCCGAACCGGCATCAAAGAAGAAGCGCAACCGCATGTTCAGATCCGTGCGTGGCGCTCGTTCGAGCCCAGCCGGTCGAGCAGCTCGGCCACGAAGCGGATATGCGCGCGCAGGCGGTAGAGGTCGTCGGTATAGCTAACCGGCACTTCGACCTTGCCGGCCTCGGCCTGCAGGTCAGCCAGCCGCGCACGAACCTCCATCCGTTCCTCCACGGTCTCGGCGTTGCGGCCCGCATTCTCGAGTTCGCGCAGGTCCTTGTACCAGACATAGATCTTGCGGCGGATACGCCAGCGATAGATTGGCGGCGCTGCGCGAACCAGCGGGATCATCAGCGTCACCAGCGGAATGATGAGCACCCATGTCCGCTCCAGGAAATTGGCGACACTGTAGGGGAAGATACGGCGCAGGAAGCTTGGCCCGTTTTCGTAGTAACGCTTCGCCTCATCCGAAATGGCTATGTCGGTGAGCTGCGGCGTGGGAAAGAGCCCGGGATCGGCCAACAGCGAACCGCCGCCATGATCGGCGATTGCGGTTTCGATCAGCAGCGACTGCACGGCCGTGTGAAGATCGTCGCGAACGACCAGCTGCGCGACCGGCGCAATCAGCATCACATCCTGCTTCGGCAGGGTTTCAGCCAGATCGATCACACCGCGATAGAGCGTCACCTCGTCGAGATAGGAGTGGCGGCGGCCGAGTGCGTGAGCTTCGTTCAGCGAAACGAGCGCAATGCCCGGATCACGCAGCAGCTCGGCGATCCACGCCGCAGCGGGTCCCGATACGACCATCGCCGCGTCGATCTCGCCGGCCTGAAGGGCCGCAGCCGCGGCCTGCCCGGCCAGAGGCGCCGCTGTGAAGGCATCGGGACCAATGCCAGCCTCCTCCAGGATCAGCGAGGCGAGCACGCGCACACCCGATCCCTCCGGTCCGATGGCGACCCGCAGGCCCGCAAGGTCCTGCAACGTCTCCACGGATGACGAGCGGCGATGGAATATCCAGAGGGGCTCATAGAACAGGGCGCCAAGAGCGCTTACGCCGTCCTGCCCCAGCTCTTCGGCAAGGCCCGTCTGTACGACGGTGATGTCCGCCTGCCGAGCCTTGACGCGCGCAAGATTGTCGACTGAACCAGCCGTTTCCAGCACCTCGACCTCGATACCCTCCCCGCGCAGGGCGCGGGCGTAGGATTCGGCCGCCGCTGCGTAGACCCCGCCTGAAGCGCCGCCTGCAATCACCACGCGTTTGGGCGGCGCAGGCGCCATGAACATGAAGGCGACCACGAGGCCCAGCACCACAATGGCGATGGGCGCCGCATAAAGGCGGAGAAACTTCTGCATAGGGGGCGTCCCCGACTCGTCACGCTGAAGCGCCACACTAGCGCCGGATCTCGCGCCGTGAAGCGGCAAGCTCAGGCTGGGCGCAGCGGCTCGAACGGCCGGTCCGGATCCTCTGGCAGGATCGTGTCGACATATGTGCGCAGCTTCTCGGTGACGGCCTGCGGATCACCTTCGAGGTGCTCCCACGGAATCTGCGGCCCGAAGGTCAGATGGAACCTGTCGCCCTTCTTGTTCAGCAGCTCGCGGAACAGCGTGATGTCGCGCAGTTCGCGGTTGAGCCCGCAGAAGGCGTAATACAGCGAGGAGTTGCGCCCGCCCACATGCAGCGGCGTGATAGGCGCCTTGTTCTTGCGCGCCAGCGTGACGGCCGTCTGGTGCCAGGGTTCGTCGGTGAGCCTGCCCTTGCGCATCTGCGCCAGCGCGCCCGACGGAAAAATCAGCAGCACCCGCTCGTTCGCGAAGGCGGCGCTGGTCCGGCGCAGCGTCTCGCGCGTCTTGGTCATGGAACGCTTGTCCTGCACCCATTCCACCGGGATAATCACTTCGGCGAAGTGCGGATTGACCCGGCACGCGTCGGCATTGGCCATGATCTCGATGTCGGTCCGCGTCGACCGCAACGCCGCCAGCACGATCGATCCGTCCGCAAGGCCGGTGGGGTGGTTGGCCACGATCACCGCGCGCCCGGTATGGGGCACCCGCTCCATCCCCGTGAACGTCACGCGAAGATCAAGCACGCGATCAAGAAACGCGAAACATTCCTGCCCGGATTTCAGTTGCTTGATCTGGTCGGCCCAGCGCAGCGCCTTGCGATAGCCCAGCAGGGAAAACAGCACTGGCTTCACGGCGGGCCAGGACCAGTGGCCGACCCAGGACGGGCAGCGCTCCTCGATCATGATGTCCACGATGTGCCCATCCCGGATTTCCGGGTCGACGAAGGCGGCAAGGCCACGATCGTTTGATGCCTGCGGTTCCATGGGCTCGGCCATCTGATTCCCCCGGACGGTACCGCCAGGTCCGCCTTGACTTGTTAACCATTCGTAACAGATAGCGGTTCACAACAGGCTTGCAGAGTTACTCGCGCCTGCGAAAGCTACAAGCAATCGCTCGCGCGGCCGAGTTCGGGACCAGGCAGAGATCCCGGCCTTTGGGGGAATGAAGATGAAAGTGCTCTGGGTGGAGGATCATGCGCGGGCTGGCGAATTGCTGGCCGCCGCAGCGGCAGCTGCCTCGCGCAAGCGGTATGGCATCGACCTCGTCATCGCCACCTCTCTGATGGACGCTGAGCGCAAGCTGCGTCTCGAGCGTTTCGACCTCGTCGTCGTCGACCTGATGCTCCCCGACTCCACTGACGAAGACGCAACCGTCACGCGCATCGCCAACATGGGCAAGTTCCGCGTCGCCGTGGTCTCGGCGAGCGAAAAACGGAACGACGTGGTGGCCAGCCTGACCCGCGCCGGCGTCGATTGCGCGCCGCAAGCCGTCGGCAAGGAAGACCTGCCGCTCGCCGACTTCGTGCGCCGTCCGGAACTCTTCCGCGACTTCATTCACGGCCTGATGCCGGCGCCGGGAACACAGCCTGCCGCCCGCGCCGCCTCGCGCTGACGCGCGACCCAAATTCCGCCGGGTTTTGCGCGAATGCTGGTGCCTGACACGGGGGCCAGCTTGAAACACCTGCTGCTTTCTCTCCTCATCATCTTTGCCGCCTCTGCGCATGTTGACGCGCAAACGCCGCAAGACGAGACCGCCATCCGCAGCGTTATCGATGGCTGGTACACGGAACAGCGCGCCGGCGAGGATGGCCACCCGTGGCGATACCTCGCGCCCGGCGGCATCGACAACAGTCCCGGCTACCACCACGTCGACACGGGCGCTGCGCGGCTCGGACCCCGCGCCTACACATCCCTCGCCGCCACATCGTTGCAGTTCAACCACGAGATCACCGGGCTGGCCGCCGATGCGCGCTTCGCCAAGGTCAATGTCTGGGAGCGCGGCTATTTCTACGCATGGGCAGCGCAGACCACCTATGAGCAGGCCGGCTCCGCTCTCTTTGTTCTCGAAAAGCAGGCCGATGGCCGCTGGCTCGTGCTCGCCCATCAGACCAACACGGTCGGCATCCCGCCAACCTTGAAGACCGACCCGATGCCGGACCTGCGCGCCCTCTTCTATTCCACCCTCGGCAAGGACCGGGATCCGGACGTTGACGCCGCCGAAGCAAAGAAGGGCTGGTAAGCCGCCGCGACGCGAAACCGCTTTTGTCGCTGGCCCGAACCGCGCTATCGCGGGCGGGCATGACACGCCTCAAACAGCTCTACGGCCAGCGCCTTGCGTCGGGCCAGGTCAAGGCCGACCTCGCCCAGGCTGAAGCCGTCGAACGTCTCGACGCGCTCGCGAAATCCCTTTCGGCCTCGCGCGGATGGTTCGGCGGCGGCAAGGCTCCGCGCGGGCTCTACATCTGGGGCGCAGTCGGGCGCGGCAAGTCCATGCTGATGGACCTGTTCTTCGAGAGCCTCGCCCGCAAGGACAAGCGCCGCGTTCACTTCCACGACTTCATGCTGGAAATCCACGCCTTCATCTTCGAATGGCGCAAGCTCTCTCACGCAGACCGCAGGCGCCATCCCGCCTACGTTCGCGAAGCCGGCGATGATCCCATCGCACCGGCTGCCCGTCACATCTCCAATGCAGCCGGCCTGCTCTGCTTCGACGAGTTCCACGTCACGCAGATCGCGGACGCCATGATTCTTGGCCGCCTGTTCGAGCAACTGTTCGAGCGCGGCGTGACCGTTGTGGCGACCTCCAATCGCAAGCCACCCGACCTCTACAAGGACGGCATCAACCGCCAGCTCTTCGTGCCCTTCATCAAGCGCCTGGAAGAGGAGCTCGACGTAATCGAACTGAAGTCGGCGCGGGACTACAGGCTGGAGCGCCTCACGGCTGCGCCGGTCTACTACGCACCGCTGGGTCCCGACGCGGATGCTTCGATGGATGCAGCGTTCAAGCGCCTCGCCGGGGGCGACACGCCCTTGCCGGAAATACTCGACGTGCAGGGACGCACGCTGAACGTTTCGCAACAGGCCGGCGGCGTGGCGCGCTTCACCTTCGATGAACTCTGCAAGCAACCTCTCGGCGCCGCCGACTACCTCACCATCGCGCGCCACTACCCAACCGTGCTGATCGAGCGGGTTCCAAGAATGGGAAAGGACGAGCGCACCTGGGCGGCGCGGTTCGTCACGCTGATCGATGCGCTTTATGAATCGAAGACCAAGCTGGTCATGTCTGCCGATGCGCAGCCGGACGATATCTACGTGTCGGGCGATGGCGCCTTCGAATTCCAGCGCACAGCCAGCCGCCTGCACGAAATGCGCTCGGCCGACTATCTCGCCGCCGAACGCGAACAGGCTGCAGAATAGGCCGCTTCCTGCAATCCGGCGGCACAAAACAGCCAATCGTTTGTCAGCGGCCCGATTGACGCTCGCCCCGCGTAGGATCACTTTCGCCGCCGGGATTTCACGGGACACGTATCATGCAACTGAAGACGATCGCAGCGGGCGTCGCCGCGCTGGCGGCTGCCGGCGCAGCCACCGCGCAGGACATAACGATAAACGAGTTTGTCCGCGAGCTGGTTGCTGAGCGGGCCGATGACGGTGAAACGCTTGTCGGCACGATCCTTGTGGACGAGATCGCCGAGGGCGAATCGATCAGCCACACCTTCAAGCTCGATCCGCGCTTCTCCTATTTCGTGTACGGGGCATGCGACGAGGATTGCAGCGACATCGACCTGTTCGGCGAGGACGCCGACGGCGGAGTGGTCGACTTTGACGACGCGGACGACGACATTCCCCTGCTGCTGATCATGCCGGGAGAAGCGGGCAGCTCCCTGACGGTCACGCTCGACATGGCGACCTGCTATACTGACGTCTGCGTGTACGGCATCGGACTTTACAAGGCGGATCTCTAGACATGGGAAGGCGTTTCGGCCCCGGCGTCCTCGCTGCAACGACACTGTCAGCCGCGCTTGCCCTGCCGCTCGCCGCTCCGGCCGCGGCAGGGCCCCTGACGGATGACTCACGCAAGGCAATCGATCAATTGCTCAAGCTCCTCGCCATGCACGAGCAGCTTGGCGAGACGCTTTACGGCGAGCTGGCCAGCGGCAAGTCCCTGACCATGCCGCTTCCCGCCGATGCGACGGTCGAATACTACGTCCACGCCGTCGCCGACGATGATGCCGGCAATGTCGACCTGATCGCCTACGATGCGGACGGTACGGAGATCGATGTCGACGATGCCCCCGACAACGCCCCCGTCCTCAACATTCAGGCCTCGGTGCACCGCTCTCCTATCGACAAGCCGAAAGGCATCGCGCGCCCAGTGACCATCGAAATCCGCATGATCAGCTGCGCGACACTAGTGTGCGGTTTCGGCCTGCGCATCGATCAGGTCGAATGAGCCGGCGCGCGGCCGGCTTCGCCGCGTGCAGCTTCAACAGAAACTATGCCCGGTCGATCCGCGCTGAATAGCAGCCGTGCATCGCATTGTGCGCGTGCAGGTAGTCGACCTCCGGATTCTGCAACAGTTTCTCGATCACCGGCGCGATTTCATCGCCCATCGCAAGGCCCGCCTCGATCAGCATGCCCGCGCGGCTGAAGCCACGCAGGGCGATCGGCCGGCGCTGGAACACCGGCGGCAGCTCGCCGGGCGACAGCCTTGCCTCCTCTGCCCCCTCGATCACGAAGATCGCATAACTGGACCGGTAGGGCGTATCTGCGTCCTGATGCTGAAAATTGAGGAGCAGGGCCCGCTCGCCCGGCCGCGCATCGCGCAGGCTGATCCGGCACGGGAATCGGTCGCCCTCGTCCGCCTGCCGCACGACGATGCCCCGGCCATCCAGTTCATCGTCCGGCAAGCCGAAAAGGTGGGTAAAGGCTTCAGCCGGCAGCGCTCTTACTTGAAACATGCGTATCTCCCTTGTTTGCCGCCAAGAGATGGCCCGGCATGGAGGCCCCCGCCGCCGGGAAAGCGACGACGCATCTCCAGCCTGCGTCCCCGGTTTCCGCGCCGCATTGCCCCCCTGCGCCCGTTGCGCTAACCGTCCCCGCGATCGAATTCGGGGCAGGCATGTTCGGCTGGTTCAAGGGCGGTAAGACGAAGGGCGCGGCCAAGCCGCCTGCTTCTGCCGCTGCAGCCGCCCCGCCTGCGCCCCAACCACAAGTCTGTGTCCCGGCCGCAAGTCCCGTTGCCGGGCCGGCTGTTCAACCCGCGCCTGCCGCGCAACCTTCAGGAGAACTCCCCATGGCCCGCAAGAAGATCGCCCTTATCGGCGCCGGCATGATCGGCGGCACGCTCGCCCACATCTGCTCGCGCGAGGAACTGGGCGACATCGTCCTGGTCGACATGAAGGGCGGCATCGCCAAGGGCAAAGGCCTCGACATCGCCGAAGCCGCCGCCGTCTATGGCAAGGACGCGAAGATGACGGGCGGCTCGCTCGACGAGTACTCGGTCATCGCCGGATCGGACGTGATCATCGTGACCGCCGGCGTGCCGCGCAAGCCGGGCATGAGCCGCGACGATCTCATCGGCATCAACCTTGGCGTCATGAAATCCGTCGGCGCCGCCATCAAGCAACACGCCCCCAACGCCTTCGTGATCTGTATCACCAACCCGCTCGACGCGATGGTGTGGGCGCTGCAGAAATTCTCGGGCCTTCCCGCTTCCCACGTCGTCGGCATGGCCGGCGTTCTGGACTCGGCGCGCTTTGCCTTCTTCCTCTCGGAAAAAACCGGCATCTCGGTTGAAGACGTGAAAGCCTGGACGCTTGGCGGCCACGGCGACGACATGGTGCCGATGGTGCGTCACTCAACGATCGGCGGCGTGCCGCTGCCGGAGTGCGTGAAGTCGGGCATGTTCACGCAGGAAGAACTCGACGCGATGGTCAAGCGCACGCGCGGCGGCGGCGGCGAGATTGTCGCCCTGCTGGAGACCGGCTCGGCCTTTTACGCGCCGGCTGAATCGGCCGTCGCGATGGCCAAGTCCTACCTGAAAGACAAGAAGCGCGTCCTGCCCGTCGCCGCCAACCTCACCGGCCAGTACGGCGTCTCCGACCTCTATGTCGGCGTGCCCTGCGTCATCGGCGCCGGCGGGGTCGAGCGCATCGTCGAGTTCGACCTCAACGGCGCCGAGAAAGAAATGTTCACCAAATCCGTCGCCGCCGTGCAGGGCCTCCTCGAAGCCTGCAAGAAGCTGGACACGTCGCTGGCGTAAGCTTCACTGCGAGTTGGCAATACGGACGCCGCTCCTCACGGGGCGGCGTTTTGCATTGACCATCTGAAGACATAGCGGCGGCTCGCAACCCAGCGA
Source organism: Hyphomonadaceae bacterium (assembly GCA_022844345.1). Classification (GTDB taxonomy): domain Bacteria; phylum Pseudomonadota; class Alphaproteobacteria; order Caulobacterales; family Hyphomonadaceae; genus UBA7672. The sequence continues at coordinate 166,944 of JALHLU010000004.1, read as the reverse complement.
CCATTGTGCTATAAGCCAAGCATGCGCCGCGACGAGATCATCGCCAACCTTGAGCAATGCAGGCAACAGCTTGCAGACCTTGGCGTGCGCGGTCTCTACGTGTTCGGCTCTGTTGCGCGCGATCAGGCCGGTGCAGGCAGCGACATAGACCTGCTCGTGGAATCCGCCGACGAGTCGTTCACCATCTTCGATCTCGCGCTCGTGCGAGACATGCTGGTGCGCCGGTTGAAATCTCCGGTCGATGTCCACGACTATGGCGGCTATCAGCGCCTGCCTGCATTCCGGGCCGGTGTCGGCAAGGACATCGTCCGTGTCTTCTGACGCCTTGCCGGGCGGACGATCCAGGAATGCGATTGGAGCCTTGAAGGCTGCGCTACGTGTGGGCAGCCGCGCAATCGCTCTGATCTCCACTGACGACGAGGCCAGCTATCTCGCCAATGAAGAACGCCAGTATGCAATCGAGCGCCTGCTCATCCGGTTCGGTGAGGCGCTGAAGGATGTGCCAGTCGATGTGCTTACCGACGTCGACGCCAACGCGAACTGGAGCGGCCCCAAGGCGTTCCGGGACCTCGCCTCGCACTGGTACGAGGACGGCCTTGATCACGCGCTGATCTGGCGCGCCCTTCAGCTCGATATGCCTAGGCTCCTGCGATCCATCGAAACTTGGATCAGCAAGCAACCTGGATGATCGCCGGCGGCCTAATAAGCCTGCACCATCAAGATCTCGAACATGAGATCTGCATTCGGCGGGATCGGGCCGCCCGGCGTGCCGCGTGCGCCGTAGCCGAGCGCCGACGGGATGTGCACGAGGAAGCGGTCGCCCGGGCGCATCAGCTGCAGCGCTTCGGAGAAGCCCGGCACCACGGCCGCGACCGGGAACACTTCCGTGCCGCCACGCTCGAACGCTGAGTCGAACGCATCGCCGCCAGATGCAAGCCGGCCTTCGTAGAACACCTCCGCATCCTGGTCGGCGCGCACCACCGCGCCGTCCGCCGGCCCGCTGGCGAGCACGACATATTCAAGCCCGCTCGCCGTCTTCTTGACGCCCTCTGCAGCCGAGTTCCACGGCCTGTGTTTCGCCCACGCATCGCGATCGCTTTCCGGCGGCGGCGGCGGCGTGACGAACGACTTCATCTCGATCTCGAAAACGAGATCAGCGTTCGGCGGAATCGCGCCGCGCGACCCACGCGGGCCGTAGCCAAGCGCCGACGGTATATAGACCAGCCAATTGTCGCCCGGCTTCATCAGCTGCAGCGCCTCGGAGAAACCGGGCACGACGCCGGCGACCGGGAAGCTGGTCGGCTCGCCGCGATCGAACGAAGAGTCGAACTTTGCATTGTCCGCGTTGAGGCGCCCCTCATAGTGCACGGTCACTTCCGAGCGCAGCACCGGCGTCTCGCCCTCGGCGGGCCCGCTGCTCAGCACGATGTATTCGAGGCCCGAGCCCGTCTTCTTGACGATCGGCGCATCGGATTTCCACGGAACGAGTTCCTGCCAGGCTTTGGCATTGGCGGCGTTGGTCATGGTCGCGGGTCCTTCCGACGTGGGACCGATCGGCAATCCGCAACCACTGGCCGCCAGGGCGAGCGCAGCGATAATGACAGAGGCGTGTTTCATCCCGTTTCCTCAAAATATCGGCGTCATCTAGGCAAGTTCTGCGTCCCTGTCGATTGGCGCGAACACTTGGCCCGTATGGCAACCCATGCGACATGAGCGCATGGTCCTCCGCCTCGCCACCATCGGACGCAACGGCCAGACCGCGCAGGCGCTTGCCGCCGTTTGCGCGCGCAATCCGGCCATCGACCTGCGGCAGGCGGACCGCGCCGAAGCTGACTTGCGGGACGCAACCAGCCTTGCGCGGTTCATTGATGCGGCAAGGCCTGACGTGTTGATCAATGCCGGCGCCTACAACCTCGTGGACCGGGCCGAGAGCGAGCCCGGCGAGGCCATGCGCGTCAACGCAGACGGCCCGCTGGCGCTGGCCCGCATCTGCAACACGCTCAGCCTGCCCTTCATCCACATGTCGACAGATCTGGTTTTCGATGGCTCTTGCGATCACGCCTGCACCGAAGCGGACGCTCCCAATCCCCTCTCGGCCTATGGCCGCTCCAAGCTAGCGGGAGAGCAGGCCGTAGCTGCGGCAAACGCCGACGCGATCACCACACGCGTCTGCTGGGTCTATTCGGAGTTCGCCGACAGCTTCGTCGCCAAGATGATCGGTATTGCCCGCACGCAGCCGCGGCTGAAAGTCGTCTCCGACCAGATCGGCGCGCCCACCTACGCGCCCGACATTGCGCACGCGCTGCTCCGCCTCGCGCAACAGATGCACGGCGGCCAGCACAACATGCCGCGCCTGCTTCATCTCGCTGCGCCATGGACGACCAGCCGCGCCGCCATGGCGGACGCCATCATGGCCGAGTCGCGTCGCCAGGGCGGCCCCTTCGCACCGGTCGACCCCGTGCCGACCGCAACCTTCGATGCTCCGGCCAGGCGGCCGCTCAATGCGCGCATGTCCGGCGCTCTTGCCACCGATCTCCTGTGCCTGTCGTGGACAGCATGGGACGAAGGTCTGAAACGCTCCGTAGCCGGCGTCCTTGGTCGCCACTCAGGATAGGAGAATATCCTATGGTATCCCGTCTCGATATGGTCATCGAAACGCCGCGCCTGATACTCCGCGTTCCGACACTCGACGAGTTCGAACCCTGGTGCGCCTATATGGCGGACGAGGAGTCCGCCCGGTACATCGGCAAGGCGCAGCCGCCGTCTGTCGTGTGGCGCTCCATCTGCAGCATCATCGGCGCCTGGCATGCAGAAGGCTTCGCCATGTTTTCCGTCTTCGAGAAATCGAGCGGGCGCTGGATCGGCCGCCTTGGCCCCTGGGCGCCGCATGGCTGGCCCGGCAACGAAGTCGGCTGGGGTGTGATCCGCGAGGCGCAGGGCAAAGGCTACGCCCTTGAAGGCGCGCTCGCCGCGATGGACTTTGCGGTCGATGTGCTCGGCTGGACCGACATCATCCACTCGATCCACCCCGACAACATCCCGTCACAGAAGCTGGCGCAACGCCTTGGATCGGTGAACCGCGGGCCGGGGCAGATGCCGCCGCCCTATCACAACGATCCCGTCGATATCTGGGGGCAGTCGGCAGAAGATTGGAAATCGCGCCGCACCGAACTCTGGCGCGGCTTCAACCGCTGATCAGGCCGGCTGCGCCATCTAGTCTGAACGGGTGGATGAAACCCTGCGTGGTATAGACCCGCCCACCCCAGTGATTGCCGGGGATGTGCCACACGCGGACCTCCGACCAGTCATTGTTGGCCGACACGTCGATCACCGGAACATTGAGGCTGGTCTCGCCCTGGCTCAGCCAGTTGGCATGGTCGACGTGGATCAACCGCTCCGACAGGATGGCGGATACGACGGCGACATGGCCGCGCCGCTCGTCATTGTAGCCCCGCATCACGAAGACCGAGCCTTCAGCCGGATGCGATGAGCGCACATAGCGCCCTTCCGCCTGCCCCCACCACGTAACGGCGTCCCCCCAGATCTGCACGCCAGACACCTTCCGCGCAAACGGCACGCATTCCGAAATCGGAGCATCCGCCAGGATCACGGGCGGACGGGAAGGATCATAAGGCAGGCTTGCGGGATCAAGCGGCGTCGCGATCGAAGGGCGCGCCGCCTTGTGCTGCCCCAGCGGAGGGATGGGGGAACTGACGGACGAATTTGCATAGGTGATCGGCGCAGGGCGGGAGCTGGAACACGCAGCAGCCGCAGTTACGGCGAACACCGCAACTGCAGAGCGCAACCACTTGTCCTGCATTCCAGCCAGCATGGTCCCGTATATTGCCAGAAAATAGATGAGCGCCCGATGAACGGCGCCTTAAAGACTACCTACTCTGCAGCCCGGTCCGCCAGGCCCCAGGCGCGGCGATGGAAGGCCCACGCCGTCGAAACGACCGTGTCGATATCCGAAAGCTTCGGCGTCCATCCCAGTTCGGCGCGAACTTTCGTGGTATCCGCATAAAGCGCGATAGCGTCGCCTGCGCGGCGCGGCGAGATATCAACGGGAACCTTGCGGCCCGTCGCGCGCTCGACCGCATTCAGCACCTCCAGCACGGTGCACGCATTGCCCGAACCGAGATTGAGCTGGAGGCTTGTATTGCCTGAAGCAATCTTGTCGGCGGCGAGAATGTGCGCCTCGGCCAGGTCCGTCACATGGATGAAATCGCGGATACAGGTGCCGTCCGCCGTCGGATAATCCTTGCCGAACAGTTTCATCGGCCCACCAAGCCCAACAGCCGCCTTCAGCGCATTCGGGATCAGGTGCGATTCCGGATCATGCTCTTCACCAATTTCGCCGTCCGGATCGGCGCCGGCGGCGTTGAAATAGCGCAGCGCTGCGAAGTTGAGACCGTGGGCGCGGCCGATGTCTTCCAGCATCTGCTCGGTCATCAGCTTGGAGCGGCCATAGGTCGACACGGGACGCTTCGCCAGATCCTCGGTCAGCGGCAGGCGCTCGGGATCGCCATAGATCGCGCAGGTGGACGAGAAGACGAGATTTTTCACGCCCTCTTCCAGCATGGTCCGCACAAGGTTCAACGTTCCAGCGACGTTGTTGTCGTAGAAATGCGCCGGATTCTTCTCCCCCTCGCCCACCTCGATGCGAGCGGCAAACTGCATGACTGCGTCGGGCTTGTGCTCGCGGATCGCGGCGCGCAGGGCCTCAGCGTTCCGCACATCGCCCTTCACCAGCGGCCCCCAGCGAACAGCGTGCTCATGGCCCGACGTCAGGTCGTCGAACACGATCGGCTCCCGCCCGGCCAGGCGCAGGGCCTTGGCCGCGTGCGAACCGATATAGCCGGCCCCGCCACAGATCAGGATACGTTTCAGCGTCATTGATCGCCTCGCTGCAGGGGCATGACATGCAAGACATGTGCTGCCCAGCCCCCGCATGCACGATGGTTGACATGCACCGCCGGGACCGCGATGGCTCCAGCAGCTTTTTCGGTAAAGGCGACATGAGTTTAACCCTCCCCACACCCGGCCCTTCCGAGCGCGACCGGCTCGCTCGCCTGTTCGGCGCGATCGCCTCCGATGCCGGTGTTCGCGTAATGGAAGTTTACGAAAGCGACTTCGAGACCCGCACCAAGGCCGATTACAGCCCCGTCTCCGATGCGGATGAACGCGCCGAAGAAGTGATCCTCGCACGCCTCGAGCGGGAGCTGCCGGGCGTTCCGGTGCTCGCCGAGGAAAAGGCTTCCCGCGAAGGGGTCGGCGACCGGATTTGGGACGCTTTCATCCTGGTCGACCCAGTCGATGGCACGAAGGAGTTCATCCAGCGCAAGGGCGACTTCACCGTTAACATCGCGCTCATCTGTGGCGGCGCGCCAATCGCCGGAGCAGTCTTCGCCCCTGCCCGGCGCGAGATGTATGTCGGCGGCGCGACGGCGGAGTTGCTCGATGGTTTTGAGCCGGGCATGGCGATGACCCCGGGCCGCACGCTGGTCACGCGCGCCTATCCGGCCGAAGGCCTCACCGCAATCACCTCGGCCTCACACCTGGATGACCACACCAGGGCCTTCCTCGCCGCGCGGAAAATTGCCGGCCAGACCGCCATCGGTTCCTCGCTCAAATTCTGCTGGGTGGCGGCGGGCAAGGCCGACGTCTATCCGCGCTGGGGCCCCACCATGGAGTGGGACACAGCGGCCGGCCACGCCGTTCTGGCCGGCGCCGGCGGAACCGTGATCGGGCCCGACGGGTCGCCCTTCGTGTACGGCAAAGCCCCCGAGGGCTTCCGCAATGGCCCCTTCATCGCCTGGGGCCGCGAGCCGGTATAGACGTTGCCCTCAAGCTGGGGCACAGACCGGCAGTCCAAACGCGAGCCTCACCGATGACTGACACCCTTCCCGACCGCCTGAGCCAGGACCCGAAGAGCGCCTTCCACAACAAGGAGCTGCTCGAGCGCGGCATCGGCATCCGCTTCAACGGCGTGGAAAAAACCAACGTCTGGGAATACTGCATCAGCGAAGGCTGGGTCCGCGTCGTCGCCGGCGCAGCGCTCGACCGCAAGGGCAATCCGGTGACCCTGATGCTCAAGGGCAAGGTCGAGCCTTATATCGAGACGGCCGCCGAATAGCGGACCGCCGGCCGCCTGCCCGGCGCTCTTTGCTCAACAAACTCCACTCGCCGAGAGACCACCTCACAGCGCCCGGTAACTCACACCGCGCACCCGCGCCGCCCCGCTCCCCGCGCAATAAACCGCCGGCCGCAAGCTCAGAAAATCCCAAGCCGTGTTATGGTTGTAGCCCGACGTCTCGAACCGCACGCCATACTGCGTCCACGCCTTGCCTGGCGTGCGCGTCCAGCACGTCACGATATGCCGGTCGTTCTGCACCCTGATCTGCATCCGCCGCCCGAAGTCCGCCGGCGCCGCTCCGCGCCGCTGCGTGCCCACGCGATGCATCACGAGTCCGCGCTCTGAAAACCCAAGCCCGCAATACAGCTTCGGCGAATAGAACAGCAGCAGCCCCGCCTCTGCATCCCCCTCAAGCTCGATGTCGGCCTCCACCTCATAGCCAAGATCGCCGCAGATGAATGTCAGCGGCCGGCTATCGGTCGGTGACGCGCCCGACGCCTTCAGCACCAGCCCATCGCCATCACGAGACACCCGCGCATTCTCGTTCGGCCCCGGGGCATGAAACGCCCAGTGCACGCCCATGCGATCCGTCGAGAAATCATCCGACAGCGCCATGCCATGCTCAGCGCCCGCAATGTTCACCGGCTTCTTGAGCGGCTTCGACAGATCGCCGCCCGTCGGCCGGAACCACCCCTCTTTCGTCCACTCCACCGGATCGAGCAGGCACTGCCGCCCCAGCGTCCAGAACCCGTTTTCATAGCCGTGATAGACCATCCACCAGTCGCCGCCCGGCCCTTCAAACAGCGTCGCATGTCCACGCGACCACCACTTCTCGCGCGACGACCACGTCCGCACGATGGGGTTTTCCGGGTCATGCTCCCACGGCCCATGGATCGAGCGCGAGCGCGCAACGATCACCATGTGTCCCGTCGGCGGTCCCGCCGTGCCGCCCACCGCAGTGATCAGATAGAACCACTCTCCCCGGCGCAGGATTTTCGGTCCCTCCGGCGCAAAGCCCTCCACCACCCACTCATCCGGATAGCGCCACGGATCATAGACGTGCTCGACCTCGCCAATGGTCGACAGGCCATCGTCACTCAGCCGGATGCGATCGCCGCCCGACAGGAACAGCCAGCGCGAACCATCCTCGCCCACCGCATGGCCGGGATCGATATGGCGCGGCAGGTTGAGATCTATCGGCTCGCTCCACGGCCCCTCCGGCCGCTCCGCGTGGATCACATAGATGGAACGCTTCTCCGGAAAGCGTGCCGGAATGTAGAGTAAGTATCGTCCGTTGTGCTGCGTCAGCTCCGGCGCCCACACCGAGCCGACATTCGTTTTCAGCGCCGCGACAAGCGGGGTCCAGTTCACCAGGTCCCGGCTCTCCCAGATCACCAGGCCCGGATAGGATTCGAACGACGAGAATGTCATCAGCCAGCGATCGCCATCCCTGAGGATGGTCGGGTCGGGGTGATCGCCCGAGAGGATCGGATTGAGGAATGTGCCGTCGCCATTGTCCGCCCGCCGCTGGTTCTCGATCCCGCGCCGCCATTTGAGATGCGCCCAGTCGAGCCCGGCGGGCGATATCTCATCCTCCTTGCGAAAAAGCGGGGACAGGGTCGAAGCCGGGGCCATGGGTGCGCCTGTGCATCCGGTGGCGAGGCCCAGCCCGGGAAGTGACGCGAGGACAATCCGGCGGGTCAGTCGCGTCATTCAATCCTCCCATTGTCTTCAGTGACGATTTCCCTTATTGATACCGGTGTCAATACTCGCTGGGCCGAATGCGAAACCTGCAAACGGGCTCGCCGTCATTGTCCGCCTTGACGGCCTGTCCGCCTCGCGCGCAAAGCATGGGACATGAAGAAGACAATGACGCCCGGCGCGCCTCAGCGACCCGCCCCCGCCGCCAACGAGCCGCGCCGCCGCCCGACCATCAATGATGTCGCGCGCCTCGCGAACGTCTCGAAGAAGACGGTCTCGCGCGTCATCAACCAGAGCCCGTTCGTCAACAAGGATACGCGCGAGCGCATCGACACCGTCATCAAGGAACTGGGCTATGCGCCTGACCCTGTCGCGCGGGGCCTAGCCTCGCGGCGTTCCTATCTCGTCGGCCTCATCTACGACAATCCGAACCCGCAGCACGTCATCGACACGCAGCAGGGCATCCTCGATGTCATTCGCGGCTCCGGGCTCGAACTCGTGATCCATCCCTGCAATCGCCGCGACAAGGATTTCCTCAACGGCGTGCGCGGCTTCATCGACCGGCAGAAGCTCGCCGGTGTGATCCTTCCCTCATCCGTCTCGGAAGACGAGGACCTCGTCGCCGTGCTCCGCGAATACGACACGCCCTATGTCCGCATCGCCTCCGTGCCGCTGGACGAACCGGAACATTCCATCGTCACCAACGACAGCGAAGGCGCACGCCAGGCCGCCGAGCATCTTGCAGGCCTTGGCCACCGCGTGATCGCCCATGTCTCGGGGCCCGACACATTCCGCTCCTCGCACGAACGGCGCTCAGGCTTCATCGAAGGGCTCAAAACGGCCGGCCTCGAACTCGACAAGAAGCTGGACCTGCGCGCCGGCTACACGTTCCAGTCTGGCATCGAAGCCGGCAGGCGGCTCATGGCGATGCCGGCGCGTCCCACCGCAATCTTCTGCGGCAATGACGAGATGGCTGCCGGCGTCTGCCAGGCCGTTCGCGAGACCGGGCTCGAGATCGGCAAGGACGTCTCCGTCGTCGGCTTCGACGACAGCCCCCTCGCCTCGCGAATGTGGCCCGCCCTCACCACCGTGCTCCTGCCGATCCGCGCGTCGGGCCGCATGGCGTCCATTCGCCTGCTTGGCGACCGGCTTACCAAGGAGCCCCAGGAAGAAGACCGCCAGGGCGAGGTCCACCCCACCCTTGTCGTGCGGGCATCCAGCGGACCCGCCAAGACATGAACAGCTGAGGGCGCGTGCGGGGCTTGACCGGACCCCCTGTTCGCCTGTCTATGACACCGGTTTCCAGACGCGCGGACGATCGCGCCGGAATGTTAAAAAAGCCTGCGTTCCAAAGGGAGGAACAGCGATGTTCGAGAAGACCTATCACGCCACCCATCCGGACATGATGGACGGGGCCAGCAATGACGACCTCCGGAGCCGCTACCTTATCAGCGGCCTGTTCCAGCCCGACAAGGTCACGCTGAACTACTGCCACAACGAACGCATGGTTGTCGGCGGCGCAGCCCCCGTCTCGCAGGCCATCGAACTCCCTGCGCAGACCGAACCCGCCTCCGCCAAGGGCAAGCCCTTCCTCGAACGCCGCGAGGTCGGGGCGATCAACATCGGCGACGGCCCGGGCGTGATCGAGGTTGATGGAACGTCCTACGACCTCGCCCAGCGCGACGGCCTCTACATCCCGATGGGCTCGGAAAAAGTCGTCTTCAAATCCAAGGACGCATCGAAGCCCGCGCGCTTCTATCTCGTCTCGACGCCCGCGCACACGCGCTACGAAGTGGCGAAGATCTCCATCGAGACCGCAGTGCCGCTGGAGCGCGGCGCGCCCGAAACCTCGAACGAGCGCACGATCTACCAGTTCGTCGTGCCCGCGAAGGTAAAGTCTTGCCAGCTCCTGCTCGGCATGACGATCCTCAAACAGGGCAGCGTGTGGAACACCATGCCGCCCCACCTGCATGACCGCCGCTCGGAAGTGTATCTGTACTTCGGCCTCGGCCCCAACGACCGCGTCTTCCACTTCATGGGCGAGCCCGACGACAGCCGCTCCATCGTCATGGCGAACGAGGAAGCGGTCATGTCGCCCCCCTGGTCGATCCACATGGGCGCCGGCACCAGCGCCTACACCTTCATCTGGGCGATGGGCGGCGAAAACCTCGACTACACCGACATGAACCAGCTCGACATTTGCCAGCTCAAATGACCTCCCCCTTCTCCCTCACCGGAAAAGTCGCCATCGTCACCGGCGCAAACACCGGCATCGGCCAGGCGATCGCCGTCTCGCTCGCCGAAGCCGGTGCAGACATCGCCGCCGTCGGCCGCAGCGCGCCCACTGAAACGAGCGAGAAGGTGAAAGCCACCGGCCGGGGCTTCGTCTCGATCGCGGCCGACCTCTCGTCAATCGAACCCGTCGGCCGCGTGATCAGCGAGACTGTTGGAACGTTCGGCCGCGCCGACATCCTCGTCAACAATGCCGGCATCATCCGCCGCGCCGACGCCGTCGACTTCACCGAGGAAGACTGGGACGCGGTGATCGACACCAACCTCAAGTCAGTCTTCTTCCTCAGCCAGGCTTTCGCGAAGCACTGCTTCGCTGCTCAGCAGAAGGGAAAGATCGTCCAGATCGCCTCGCTCCTGTCCTTCCAGGGCGGCATCCGCGTGCCCAGCTATGCGGCGGCGAAAAGCGGCCTCGCGGGCATCACGAAAGCGCTCGCCAACGAGTGGGCCGCTAAAGGCGTCAACGTCAACGCGATCGCCCCCGGCTATATCGAGACCAACAACACCGAAGCCCTGCGCGCCGACCCACAGCGCAGCCGCGACATCCTCGCCCGCATCCCCGCTGGCCGCTGGGGCGACCCGAAGGACATTGGCGGCACGGCGGCCTTCCTTGCATCCCCCGCTGCTGACTATATTCACGGCGCGATCATACCCGTGGACGGAGGCTGGCTCGCACGATGAGCGGAAAGCTCGTTTGCTTCGGCGAAATGCTGGTGCGCCTCACCGCGCCACAGGGCGAAATGCTGCTGCAGACGCCGCAACTGGCCGCCCATATCGGCGGCGCCGAAGCCAACGTCGCCATCTGCGTCTCGCGCCTCGGCGGCCACGCAGCGATGGCCACCATGCTGCCCGACAATCCCCTCGGCCACGCCGCCCGCGATGAACTCCGCCGCCACGGCGTCGACGTCTCGGCGGTGAAATTCGCGTCCGGCCGCATGGGCCTCTACTTCCTGACACCCGGCGCCGTGCTGCGTCCCTCCGAAATCATCTATGACCGCGCGGGCTCCGCCTTCGCCGAACAGGCCGATGCGATTGTGTGGGCCACAGCGCTCGCCGGCGCCGGCATGCTGCACGTCTCCGGCATCACCCCAGCCGTCAGCGCCACGGGCGGCGAAGCCGCGCTCGCCGCCGTCGCTGCCGCAAACGCCGCCAACATCCCCGTGTCATTCGACGGCAACTACCGCGCCAAGCTCTGGGAAGCCCGCAAGGAAACCGGCGCGCCGATCCTGCGCAAGCTTCTGGAAGCCGCCACCCTCGCCTTCATCGACGAACGCGACATCGCGCTCGTCCTCGGTGCAACCTTCGCAGACCGCAACGCCGCCGCCGCAGCCGCGTTCCAAGCGTTCCCCAAACTCCAACGCATCGCCGCCACCACGCGCACCACCCACGCCGTCGACGCCTTCTCGCTCGGCGCCACGCTGCATCACCGCGATGGTACGCTGACGCAGGCCAAGCCCCTCGAACTCGGCAACGTCGTCGACCGCATCGGCGGCGGCGACGCCTTCGCCGGCGGCCTCCTCCACGGCCTCATGAAAGACTGGCCCGCCGAAGACGCCCTAACCTTCGCCCTCCACACCGCCGCCGCCAAACACGGACAAGTGGGCGACGCGAGCCACGCCAGCGAACCCCAGATCCGCGCGCTGATGAGCGATGGCGGGAAAGATGTGAAGCGTTAAGGTGTGATAAGCAGCGCAATCGGATAGCTGACTCGGCGGAACTAGGATGAGAATTACCAACCCCGCAGCGTGGAACAATTTTCTCACTTATAGCGGCCCCTCCGCTCACGCCACTGGGAGCGACAAGCGATCAGCGGCGATAGCAGCAATGTATATGGGCGCGGCTAACAATGGCGGGCTGAATTCATTCCTGACCTGCACATGGGACCTGGATGCCGACGAGGTCTTGTCATCGTTGAAAGCGCTTGGCGCGGCTGTAGCCGCACGACAGCTGGAACATGTCCTTGATGGACTCGGCCAACCGCTGCCGGCCTCATCGCAAGACCATCGGTATGATTTGCTGGACATGTGCTGGACGGATGCCTTGAACGAGCACGACACCCTTTCTACGGAGGCGGACGTCGAACTTATGAGGGTTCTGGATCAGCACGTTCAGGACAACGAGGCTTTCTACCTCGCTCTAAAGCAGGGATAGCTCTGGCCGGAAAGACGTGCGGCGTTAGACTGCGCCCATGGTCTTCGCCACGCACATCCGCGAGAAAATCATCGTCGGCGTCGTCGATCTTCTGAAGATCGCTAAGCACGGCCCCGGCGAGAACGTGGATCTGGTGGAGTTCACCTACAGCGCAGTCTAATACGTCCCCGGCTGAATATACGGCGCCACGCCAAAGAAGCGCCGTTCCTCCCCACGCGGATCAACCTCCACCCGCGTCGCAACGTCGAACATCATCGTCTCGCGCTTCGCGAGATCATAGCGCGGCCACCTCGCCAACACTCCGCCATTCGGATCGCCCGTCCGCGCAAAGCGCAGCAGCGCATCGCTCATCGTCGCCGCCATCGCGCGTGCCGCTGCATCATCGCCGGTATCCGCCGAGGCCTCGTGCGTGTTCGCAAGCACCAGCGGGATATCGAGCATGTGATACGCGCCATACCGCCCGCCATTGCCCCGCGATGAATAGTCGAGCTGGTAAACCCATGTCGGCGCGCCCTGCCTTGCCCGCGCCTCCGCCTCGATCACCTGCGCGCGCCACGACCTCCCTGCGCTTGTCGCGCGGATGAACACCTGCGCCGGCGGCAACTCCGGATAAAGCCGCCGATACATCGCGATCGCCGCATGCACATCAACGTCGCTCACCATGTCGCGCTCAAGCCGCGCCGGCAGCGTCTCCCATGTCAGATCGAAGATCGAAGGATCGCCGCGCGCAATCAGCGACCCCGTCTCCTCGCGCGTATTTCCCATCACCATCGGTATATGCGCCGACAGCGCCGGCGCCTCGGGCCAGAACGGATGCACCGGCAACGCATCATCCAGAACCGGCCCCCAATAGATGCGCGAACCCGCAATGCTCGGATCCCTCGCGCTCAACGCGCCGAGCAGCGTCGAAGCCGGCATCGTGCGCAACGCATCAACGCCAACGCCCAGATGTTCCATCGCCGCCTTCGCCCGCGCGCTCGCGCCGCGCGGACCCTGCACGGTCACCTGCTGTCCGCTCATCGTCCACACGCGATGGAACAATCCCTTCGCCGCCCGCATCGCCATCAGGCACGCGATCTTCGCCCCGCCGCCCGACTGCCCGAACAGCGTCACGCACCCCGCATCGCCGCCAAACGCCGCCGCATTGTCGCGCACCCATTCCAGCGCCAGCACCAGATCAAGCAGCCCCGCATTGCCAGACGCCGCATAGTCCGCGCCCGCGATGCCCCCAAGATTGAAATGCCCGAACAGGTTCAGCCGGTGGTTCAACGTCACCACCACGACATCGCCGCGCGCCGCGAGGTTGGCGCCATGCGTCAACGGACTCGCCCCCGAGCCCGACGTGTAACCACCGCCATGAATGTAGACGAGCACCGGCAGCTTCACGCCCGTCCGCTGCTCTGGCGCCCACACATTGAGGACGAGGCAGTCTTCGCTCCTAGCCTCGCCCTGCCCATCTCCGCCCTGCGGGCACGCCGCGCCATAAGCCGCCGCCTCACGCACGCCCGTCCACGGCGCAACCGCTACAGGCGGAAGGAAGCGCCGCGCGCCCGTGTCCGCGCCATAAGGAATACCAAGGAACTGCCGGACGCCCCCCGACCATCCGCCCCTCACCCTGCCGGACGCCAGTTCGACGACCGGCGGCCCCGCCGGCGCCGCCCGCGCCACGCCGGGTGCTACGCACCCTCCGGCCAGCGCAACCCCGGACATCAAGAAGCCTCGCCTGGTCGCCGACATCGTGCTCATGCTCCCTGCGTAGAAGCCTAGCCTTACGGAAACCGGTGTCAAAGCCTGCGCTGCCCCACGCCGCAGATTCATGGCCGATTCCCGCGATCGGCGTTTGACAGCCTCCCCCCCTCACGTCTATATGCCCGCTCCCCGCCCGCAGGTTCCTGTGGGCGGTCAGCTATTTGGTCGCAAGACCCCCTGAAAACAAACGAGAATTCCGATGTTCGCAGTCATCAAGACCGGCGGAAAACAGTACCGGGTCGCAGGTGACCAGGAAATCGTGGTCGGCAAGATCGTCGGCGAAGCCGGCGACAAGGTCGAACTTGGCGAAGTTCTGATGATCGCCGATGGCGACAAGATGAACATCGGCGCCCCGATGATCTCCGGCGCCAAGGTCATGGCCGAGATCGTGGAACAGCGCCGCGCGCCGAAGGTCATCACGATCAAGAAGAAGCCGCGCAACACCTATCGCCGCAAGATCGGTCACCGTCAGCACGAGACGGTCATCAAGATCACGGGCATCGTCGCTTAAGTCAGTTTCGGTTGAACCTGCGGCCTGGCCGCAGACGAGAAGGAGGCCACCTTGGCCCATAAAAAAGCAGGCGGCTCTACGCGTAACGGCCGCGATTCGAACTCCAAGCGCCTCGGCGTGAAGCGTTTCGGCGGCGAGCAGGTCCTGGCCGGCAACATCATCGTTCGCCAGCGTGGCACCCAGTTCCACCCGGGCACGAACGTAGGCCTCGGCCGCGATCACACCCTCTTCGCCACGGAAACCGGAACGGTCCAGTTCCGCGAAGCCAAGGGCAAGATGTTCGTGTCGATCCTTCCGGGCGAAAAAGCCTGACAGGCGTCCCGATGACACCGGACCGCCTGCCACAACGGTAGCGGTCCGAACCTGAAAGATGATCAGGGGAGGCGGATCGCCTCCCCTTCTTCTTTTTTACCTCCCCTGATCTGCGGCTCGCAAAGAGCGCGTGGGGAAGGCCATGCAGCTGACGATGGAAACCCAGAGACTGACCTTGCGCCCGTTCGAGGAGGCCGATGCCCGCCGCATCGCGTTCCTCGCGGGCGATTACGGCGTCGCGAAAATGTGCGGGCGCGTGCCGCACCCCTACACCATGGCCAACGCCTTCGACTTCATCGGCATGATCACGCGCGGCCGCGAGGCTGGGCGCGAGTTCGCCTTTGCCGTCACCGCCCCGGTCGATGGCCTCGTCGGAGCCTGCGGCGTCTCGCGCTCGGGCGATGAAGCAAGCCGCACCTGGGAAATCGGCTACTGGTTCGGCACGCCATACTGGGGCCTGGGCTACGCCTCGGAAGCGGCCCGCGCCGTCATGGACTGGTCGCGCGGCCGGTTGGGCGCAGAAGCCTTCGTGGCTGGCCATTTTGCAGACAACCCGGCGTCGGGTAACGTCCTGCGCAAGCTGGGCTTCGTGCCCACAGGCGAGCAGGAACTCTTCGGTCTCGCACGCCAGCGGGTCTCCCCTGCCACGCGTTACATATGGCCCGAAGGCGCGACCCCGGCTAAACTCCCCGATCACCACGGCGCACATGCGCCGCACTAGGCCAATACGATGAAGTTCCTCGACCAGTGCAAGGTCTACGTGAAATCCGGCGGCGGGGGCGATGGATGCGTCTCCTTTCGGCGTGAGAAATTCATCCCCTTCGGCGGTCCCGATGGCGGCGATGGCGGCCGCGGCGCGGACGTCTACATCGAGGCGGTCGACGGCCTCAACACGCTGATCGATTACCGCTACCTGCAGCACTACAAGGGCGATCGCGGCGTCCACGGCATGGGCGCAAACCGCACCGGCGCGGACGCCGAAACCCTCGTGCTCAAAGTCCCCGTCGGCACGCAGGTGTTCGAGGAAGACCAGGAAACGCTGATCGCCGATCTCGACAAGCTGGGCGACCGCGTGCTGCTCGCCAAGGGCGGCACGGGCGGCTGGGGCAATACGCGCTTCAAGTCCTCCACCAACCAGGCGCCGCGCCGCTTCAACCCCGGCCACGATGGCGAAGAGCGCTGGATCTGGCTTCGCCTCAAGCTGATCGCGGATGCCGGCCTGCTCGGCATGCCCAACGCGGGCAAGTCCACCTTCCTCGGCGCCGTCTCGGCCGCCAAGCCCAAGATCGCGGACTATCCTTTCACCACCCTCGTACCCAACCTCGGCGTCGTCTCCCTCGGCATCGGCGCCAGCTTCGTGCTCGCCGACATTCCCGGCCTCATCGAAGGCGCCGCTGAAGGCGCCGGCGTCGGCACGCGCTTCCTCGGCCACGTCGAACGCTGCTCGGTCCTGCTCCACCTCGTCGACGGCACGCAGGAAGATGTGGCTGGCGCCTACAAGACCATTCGCGGAGAGCTGAAAAAGTACGGCGGCGGCCTCTACGAGAAGAAAGAGATAGTCGCCCTCAACAAGATCGATGCGCTGAGCGAGGACGAGATCAAGGAGAAGCAGGCCGCGCTCAAGAAGGCCTGCAAGAAAACGCCGCTCCTGCTCTCCGGCGCCACGGGCAAGGGCGTGCCCGAGACCGTCCGCAAACTCTTCCAGATCGTCCAGGACGACCGCGCCGCGCAACGCGCAGCCCAGATCGAAGCCGAGAAGACTCCCGAAGAGAAAGAAGAAGGCTGGTCTCCGTGACCTCCCTCCTCTCCGCCTTCCCCCTCTCCTCCGCTCGCCGCGTCGTCATCAAGGTCGGCTCGTCCCTCCTGATCGATCAGGAAACCGGCAAGCCGCATGAAGCGCGCTTTGCCGCCATCGCCGCCGACGCCGCCAAGCTGCGCGCCGAGGGGAAAGCCATCGTCATCGTCTCCTCCGGCGCCGTCGCGCTGGGCCGCCGCGCGCTTGGACTCAAAGCCGGAAAACTGCGGCTCGAGGAAAAACAGGCCGCCGCCGCCGCAGGCCAACCGAAACTCATGCGCGCGTGGGAAGATGCGCTCGCCAAGCACGGCGCTCCCGTCGCCCAGGCCCTCCTCACCTTCTACGACACCGAACAGCGCCGCCGCTGGCTCAACGCGCGCGCCACGATGGAAACGCTGCTCGAGCGCGGCGCCGTCACCATCGTCAACGAGAACGACACCGTCGCCACCGACGAGATCCGCTATGGCGACAATGACCGCCTCGCCGCCCGCGTCGCCCAGATGCTCGGCGCGGATGTGCTGGTCCTGCTCTCCGACATCGACGGTCTCTATGATTCAGACCCGCGCTCGAACCCGAACGCCAACCACATCCCCGAAGTCCGCAAGCTGACACCGGAAATCGTCGCCATGGCTGGCGGCGCGAACGCTTCCGCAGGCGTCGGCTCCGGCGGCATGGCCACCAAGCTCGACGCCGCGCGCATCGGCATGACCGCCGGCTGCTCCACCCTGATCACGCTCGGCACGCACACCTCGGACGCCGGCCCCATCGCCGCCGTAATGGCCGGCGCCAAAGGCACATGGTTCCTCGCCGACCTCACGCCCGAAACCGCACGCCGCCAATGGCTCGCCGGAGCGCTTCGTCCAGCAGGCTCAGTCCGCGTGGATGCAGGCGCCGCCCGCGCGCTCAAATCCGGCAAGTCGCTCCTTGCTGCAGGCGTAACCGCCGTTGCCGGCCGCTTTGAGCGCGGCGACGCCGTCGACGTCATCGATCCGGATGGCGCGCGCGTAGCGCGCGGGGTCTCGGCCTACTCATCCGAAGACGCCACACGCCTCATCGGCCGCAAGTCGGACGAGTTCGAAGCCATCCTCGGCTATCGTGGCCGCCCCGCCCTGATCCATGTCGACGACATGGTGCTGATCGGCTGAGCCTCAGCGGTTGTCGCGCGCCTGCTTGGCGCGGCCGACATATCCGCCCGAAGTCGACCGCGGCGGCGCCGGAGCCGCAGCCACGAGATCCTCCACATAGAGGCCGAAGCTCGCATACTCTTCCTCGATCCCCGCATCGAGATCGAGCGCGTCATAGATGTCCGCCTCCGCATCCTCGATCCGGCCAAGCCCGAGCGCCGCCAGCCCGCGCCCGAACAGGGCCGAGGCGAAATCCGGCGACAGGTAGAGCGCCTCGTCATAATCGTTCCACGCGTCCGACCAGCGCTCCTGACGCAGCCCGACGAGGCCGCGGCTGTCGTAGACGCTCGCCTCTTCCGGCGCGAGCCTGATGGCCAGGGTGCAGGCCTGCCGCGCCGTGTCGAGCTCCACATTGCCCACCGCCCGCGCCCAGCAGCGCGCATTCTGGACAGAATAATCCTGCCCATGCAGATCGGCGGCCGCGTCGGCGTCGTCGATGGCACCGTCAATGTCGCCCTCTTCAAGGCGCGTGACCGACCGCGCCCACAGCGCCAGAATCAGCTCGGCTCCCTCGACCTTGCCATTGATCGCCGCTGTGCACGCATCGACCCGCTTGCGCGGCGCTAGAT
This sequence comes from Hyphomonadaceae bacterium, assembly GCA_022844345.1. Lineage (GTDB taxonomy): Bacteria > Pseudomonadota > Alphaproteobacteria > Caulobacterales > Hyphomonadaceae > UBA7672. Next base: position 148,547 of record JALHLU010000004.1, on the reverse strand, counting down.
CCGGATCGCCGCAATCACGCACCGCAACGCGCACGCCGTCCGTCTTGGGCTTGGGTTTTGGCGCCGGCGGCTTGGGGGCCGGCGTCACGGGCTTCGGCGCGCCATCCAGCCCGGCGACTGCTCCCGGCGCCGGGGCCGCGCCATACTTCTGCGTCAGGCTGAGCACCATGCCATCGAATACCTCCGGCGTAACTTTCAGGAAATTCCCTTCCGTCGCCGTGATGCGAACGCCCTCGAGCGACTGCCCGCTCTTGAACAGCTTGCCCACCCACACGCCCGACAGGCAGTGATAGACCACCGGCATGTAGGCATAGCCGTCCAGATGGTCCTTCTTCATCGGCGGCGCAGCGGGCTTGGCGCTTGCCGCCTTCACAACGATGACCGGCACAGCCGGGCGGAAGGCCGGATCAACGAACTCGTCGATCATCCGCTCTTCGACACAGTCGTCGCAGTCGGCAGGCGCATCCATCATGAAATCGGCGGGCGACATCGTCTTCCAGTCGTCATGCCACTCCCGCAGCAGCGTGCAGAGTTCGGCGTCGTTCGCAGCGCAGGCCTTGTCCCGGTCAAACGCCACCGACGACAGCCAGCGCGTCTGGAACTGTTTCAACGTCTCGGTACACGGCCCAAGATCGCCCTTCGCCAGGCTTACCCATGGCATCGTCTGCGCCAGCGCCGTACCCGTTAGCGCCAGCGCCGTCGCCGCCCCCAGAACCATCCCACGCAGCATCCCCAACTCCTACTTGCAGAACCCGTCCAGTCCCTTGCCCGCCTGATAGGTCAGCACTGGCCCCGCCGGCTGGCGGCAGGCAAAGTGCTGCACCTCGCGTCCGAACACTGCGGGCGTCGCGCTGTTCGCAGGGATGACATCGATCCCGAGTGAGCTCCCGACCCCGCAGGTGAACGTCTCCGCCCACGAGCCGCGCGCAGGCGACACGTTGCAGTAGGCCACATAGACCGGATAGGCGCACGAATTGCGCAGCGCCGGTGAGCCCGTGGTATTGCGGGGATCGGTGGGAATCATAGGCTCCACGCAGGCGATGGCGTCAGGCGAGGTTTCGGCCGCGTCCGTAAAGGCGCTGGCGGCGGATGAAGCAGCGATGGCGATCGACCGTTCGGCGTCGATCACCATTTCGGCCGCCTGGACATGGCCCGCGCAGCGGCCTGCGAACAGTGTCCGCTGGATCAGGCCAAGCCGCAGCGATTTCTCTTCCGCCGTACCTTTCCAGGTCTGCGACTCCGCCTGCGCAGCGCGAAGCGTGTTGTCGCACTCGGCGATGCGCGCCGACGTCAGCGGCGCCAGCGACCCACGCGGCGCATCCGGCGCGAACTTCACAACGCCGCTTCGCGGCGGTGCGGAGGATGCCCGCGGCTCGGCAGGGGCAGGCGCGGCCGGCGGCGGGGGAGCAGCCGCAGCGGCGGATCCCATCGGCGCAAACGCTTCGGGCGGCGCGAGCGGCTTGCCCGGCGTCACCGCAGCCAGCGAAAAGCCGACGTCCTCGAACGCCTCGGTGGTGCCGGCTGCCTCCTGCTCGGCCTGGGCCATGTCCTTGATCGCATCAGTCATCTTGCCCCGGCCCGCCGAGGCAAGGCCCCTCAGGAACAAAGGCTGCGGCGCCCTGCCCGTGCGGTAGGCCGCATCAAAATCGTTCCAGGCGTCATTCCAGCGCCCAGCCATGAGATGGATCTGCCCGCGCAATTCGACCACGCCAGCATCCTCGATCCCCGCCTGATTGCACGCCTGCAGACCCGCATCGAGGTCCCACTTCGCCAGCACGCGCACCGTGCACCGCACCAGCTCGGCATCCGGGCCACGGCGCTGGGCCGCGATCATGTCGCCATAGCCAATCGCCGAAACCGGCCGGCCCTCAGCGATCTCGCCGACCATCAGCGCCAGGGCGAGGTCGGTGAAGGAGGGATCGGACGGCGGCAGGTCAGCCAAAAGCGAGCTGCACATCTCCTGCGATGCAACGCCGTCAATGCAATCGTCGACGTCGTCCTGCGAAATGGCGGACGCTGGCGGCGTCACAGGCTGCGCCCCGCCGCGCTGGCTCTTGCTGCTGGCGATCGCACCGCCAAATTTTGGGCCCTTCCCATTCGAACTCTGCGCGCCTGGCTGGCTCGGGCTCGAAGCGCTGTCGTATTTTGCAATCCATTGTTTGGCGAGGCAGCGATCGCCGATCGGGGCTGCGGCCATGAAATCCATGCCCGCCGTTATGCGTGCAGGCAACGCGGCGTCCTCGCGGAACGCGGCGATGGCGCGTTGGGCGTCGCGCCCGGTGCGCGGCGTGTTGAAGAATTCAGCGCCAAAGCAGGGATAGGGCGAGTCATCGTCGCATTGCTCGTTGCCGATCATGAACCACTCGACGTCGTCGAGTTCGCGCGTCGCCTGCAACAACTCACGCACAGTTTCGCAAAGCTCGGAATCGTAGTCGCTTGTGCCGCGCGCGCAGCGCGTGTCGACCTGGTCGAGCAGGAATTCCTGCTCAAGCCTGTGGACCTCGGCGAAAACCGGCCGGCAGATCTGCACGTCCGCCGCGCCGACCGTCACCCAGACCGACTGCGCAATCGCAAGACCCGTCACGGCTAGTGCGCCCACTGCACCGGTCACCGCAGCCGCCAACCGCCACTTCATGTCCCGCCCCTGACTGACTGGGTCCTGACCCAGGGCTCAAAGTGCCCGCAAAATGCCTGTCCGCGCAAGGCGGCGGACGCAGGCTATGCCAGTTTTCAAGACGGATTCCTGCGTCTCAGTGGCCGCTTCAGACCACCAGTTCGCGATACTCCGGGCTGCGCCGCAGCCAGGCAGCCGCATATCCGCAGACAGGGACCACTCGCCAGCCCTGCTCCCGGGCTTCCTGCGCCACCAGCTTCATCAGGCGGCCTGCCGCGCCCGTGCCCCGCAGGCCGGCCGGCGCCTCCACCCACAGGATGGTGAGAACCCCGTCCTGGCGCCGGCAACGGGCGAACACGGTCTGTCCATCAACATCCAGCTCGTACTGGCCGGCGTTCGCATTGTGGCGGAGGTGATCCATGGTCTGCTCCAGCGCTATCTGAGCGTTCGATATAGACGCTTCCAGGCAGGAAATCACCCGATCCGGTTGCAACGCACCGCCAGCAACGGGGCACTACCCCAGGCGCCGCAAGCGGTGATATGAGCCCGCGCCATGTCCACGCCCTTCTTCACCCGCGCGATCGACCCGCAAGCAGACGGCCCGGCCCTCCACGCCATCTTCGGCGACGAGGAAAGCTGCCGCTACATGACCCGTCCGGCCATGCCCGATGTCGAAGCCACCATCGCCATGATGACGGAGTGGAAGGGCGATGGGAACGACATCAACTGGGTGATCGCAGAGACGCCGCATGGCCCCGCGCTTGGCCGTGTCTCCATCTACCCACACGGCAAGAACAATGTCTGGGAAGCCGCCTGCATGATCGCGCCGGCCGCACGCGGCAGGAATCTCGCCGCCCGCGCCCTCGCTCGCGCGCTGGACCAGGCGTTCGACACGCTCAACGCCCGTCGCATCATGGCCGACATCGACCCCGACAACGCCGCCTCCATTCGCACATTCGAAAAACTTGGCTTCACGCTGGAAGGCCGGCTGCGCGGCGAATGGGAAATGCACATCGGCATCCGCGACAGTCTGATCTACGGCCTCCTGCGCGATGACCCGAGGCCGTGGCGCAACTGGTAATCCCGCCGCGCTCCTGCTAGAGCCACGCCCATGACGATCCAGCTTCCCCTTGCCGCTCACGACGCCGCGCTGGCTGGCGCGATGCTCGCAATGGGCGAGGGCGCGCGCGCCGCTTCCGCAGCCGTCGCCAGGGCGGGACCGAAGAAACGCACCGCCGCCCTGCAAGCCATGGCCGCCCGTATCCGGACAGCTGCGCCCGGCATCCTCGCCGCCAACGCGATCGACATGGACGCCGCCCGCGCCAAAGGCATCTCGGGCTCGATGCTCGACCGTCTTGAACTCAATCCCGCGCGCATCGAGGCGATGGCCGGGGGCGTCGAGGAAGTTGCCGCCCTCCCCGATCCCGTGGGCACGGTGCTGGAAAGCTGGGAAAGGCCCAACGGCCTCACCATCAGCCGCGTGCGCGGCCCCATCGGCGTCATCGGCATCATCTACGAAAGTCGCCCGAACGTAACCGCAGACGCCGGCGCGCTCTGCCTGCGCGCCGCCAACGCCGTGATCCTGCGCGGCGGCTCCGAAAGCCTCAACTCCTCGCGCGTCATAGCCGACGCCCTGCGCGCCGGCCTCACCGACGCTGGCCTTCCCGCCGACGCCATCCAGCTGGTCCAGACGTCAGACCGCGCCGCCGTCGGCCACATCCTCTCTGGCCTCAATGGCAAGCTCGACGTCGTTGTCCCGCGCGGCGGCAAGTCGCTCGTCGCGCGCGTCCAGGAAGAGGCGCGCGTGCCCGTCATCGGCCACCTTGAAGGCCTCTGCCACACCTACATCCATACCGGCGCGGACCCGGCCAAGGCCGAAGCCATCATCGTCAACGCCAAGCTGCGCCGCACCGGCGTCTGCGGCTCGACCGAGACCATGCTGATCGACGCCGCTGTGGCGCCAACCCTCCTGTCCCGCCTCGCACGCGCGCTCGAAGCCGCCGGCTGCGAACTGCGCGGCGACGAACGCGCCCGCGCCATCCATCCGATGACGCCCGCCACTGAAGCTGACTGGACCACCGAATATCTCGCGCCGATCCTATCCATCGCCGTTGTCGACAACATCGACGGCGCCATGAGCCACATCGCGCGCCACGGCTCCCAACACACCGAGAGCATCGTGACTGAAGACAAGTCGGCCGCGGAACGTTTCCTCGCCGAAGTGGATTCGGCCATCGTGATGCACAACGCCTCGACGCAATTTGCTGACGGTGGAGAATTCGGCATGGGCGGTGAAATCGGCATCGCCACAGGCCGCCTCCACGCCCGCGGCCCCGTCGGCGCAGAACAGCTCACCATCTTCAAATACGTGGTACGCGGCTCAGGTCAGACGCGGGCCTGATCGTCCGAAGTTAACCCACATCAACCTCATTTCGTTTCGCTCCCGATCATGGAGTCGAAGTAACTTCACGCGCCACATTGCCGCCCCATCGTCCGCACGAACTCCGCGTGGGTGAATTGGCGGGGCCTGGCATTTCCAGCTGAAGGGCTCGGCGTGGATCAATCTTTAGAACAGGCGGCGGGCTCATCGTCCTCCGCTGCTGATAGCGGCTCGTTCTTCGGCATTCCCTTCGGATGGCCGCTGATTCTGGCGATCATCGCGCTCATCCTCGTCATGTGGATGGCGCGCGAGCCCTTGCGGCGCGTCGTCTGGCAGATGTTCTTCATCACCGGCCGCGTCTTCGGACGCTGGGGCCTCTGGCTGACCGAACATGGCCGCAACGCGCGCACCAACTGCAACGAGAAGATCGCCGCGCAACGCGCCGACGAGTTGCAGGACCGAATGCTGATGCTGGAAGACCGCATGGGCCGCCGCTCCGAAAAGCTGGCGAAGGAAACCGGCCCCGTCATCGCACGCCTCGACAAGAGCACGCACCAGCTCGCCACCGCCGCCGCCGACCTCACCGACATCAACCTCGAAGATGCCGCCGAGCGCGCCTTCCGCGCGGCCCTGCCCTCGATGGAATCCGGACGCGGCCTCAACAAGCTCGAAAAGAACATAGCGCAGAGCACCGCCCGCGCGATGAACGACCGGCTCGTACCCGTGCGCCCCGCCCTCTCGGTCATCAAGACGGAGGCCCCGCGTATCCGCGAACTCGCTGACAAGCTCAACAAGACAGAACTCGAATTCAACCAGCACGTCGACGAGGTCAACAAGACCTTCGAAGAGTTCGAGATGATCATGCGCTCGGAGGATCGCTCGAAGATCGCCGCCCGCGCCTCGATCGTCATTCCCTGGCTCATCGCGGTGATCATCACCGCCATCGCGCTGTCCGGCGTGTTCCTCAACTTCTTCCTGATCGAGCGGCCGATGGCCGAGATCGTCGGCGAAGGCGCGCGCATCGGCGGCATCGGCCTGCCCACTTTCGCCGCCATCATCGTAATCTTCCTCGAATTCGTCGCCGGCGTCGTGCTGATGGATGCAGCCGGCTTCACGCGCCTCATCCCCGCCTTCCATTCCATGGCGGATGGCGCGCGCAGGATCATGTTCTGGGTCGCCTTCGCCTTCCTCGCGCTCTTCTCGGTGCTCGAGATGACGCTCTCGATCGTGCGCGAGCAGATCATCGAACAACAGCAGGAAACCCGGGACCTCGCGAACCAGGCGCTCATCGCGCCCTCGCTCGCTCCCACAGCTGACGCCCCCGCCGCCAACGCGGCCGCGCCAGAAGCCGTGAACGCCGCTCCCGAAGCTGAAGAGGGCCTTGCCCTCTCCACCATCGCGCAGCTCATCCTCGCCGGGATCATCCCGTGGCTGCTCGCCGCCGCAGCCCTGCCGCTCGAAACCATCGTGCGCAACACGGTCTTCATGCTGTCCATTGCGGGCAGCTTCCTGCTGCTCGCGCTCGCCTTCATCTGCAAGACGCTGGCGACAGCCTTCAAGAACATCGGCCTCTTCGCACTGACGATCTACGACGCGATCATCTTCGCCCCGCTCTGGGTCGAGCGCCGTCTCAAGGGCGCCTCGCGCAACCGGCGATCAGGCGGCGGCGCCGATCCAGAGAACGCGGACGACATCATGGTCCTCGACCGCAAGTCGCCCACCGCGCCGCCGAAAGAGCCGAAACAGAACCGCGAGAAGTCTCGCGAGCCGGAGCTGCAAAAAGCATGATCGGCCGCTCACTCTTGAGCGCCGGCCTCGCGCTCGCGATAGCAGCGCTCGCCGGCTGCGGACTGGTGACCTCCACCAACCGCTCGGTCTTCTTCATCTTCGACGTCTCGGGCACCTATGTCGAAGCCGTGCCCGGCGCCGCCAAGCTCGCCAACATCACGATAGCCGACATGCAGCCCGGCGACTGGATCGGCGCGAGCCAGATCAGCGCCTGCTCCTTCTCCGAGAAGGAAATCATCCTCCAGCGCCAGCTGCCCACCACGCCCAGCCTCGCCGCCTCCGCCAAGCGCGAACTGTTCGAGGCGTTCAACGCCTACGCCAGCCAGGTGAAGACCGCGAAGTTCACCGACATCCGCGGCGCCCTCGCCCAGGCCGCCTTCGAACTCAAGCAACGCCCCGAATCCGAGCGCTATATCGTGCTCTTTTCCGATATGGTGGCCGACTACGCCAAGTCCTGCGACACCGCCAGCATCAAGCTGGATCTTGCCGGCGTCCACGTCATCGCCGCCAACGTCATCAAGACCAATCCCGGCGACCCCGAAAAATACTTCACCATGCTGAAGGAATGGGAGGCGCAGGTTGTCGCCGCCGGTGGGACATGGTCACTTGTCTCCTCGCCGGACCAGCTGCCAAAACTGGTCAACGACCTGTGAGCCCGCCATGCGTTTTCGATCCGCTTCCGCAACCACCGTCCTGATCGCCGCCCTCGCGGCGTCGGCCTGCTCGAAACCGACCGAGCTGGCGTCGGAAGCCAACGCAAAGGGCCGCATCACCGCAAAGGCCGCCCCGGCGCAGACCGCCGCGCCCGAAGTCCCGGCCGAACTGCTGCTGGAAGAGCCGCAGCTCGATCCCAACGCGCCGCCAGAGCTTGGCGGCGATCCCAACGCCATCGTCCCGCTCGGCCGCGCCGTCACGGTCACCGACTATCGCGGCTCGGTGGCGGGCGACATCGCCGCCCTACCGCCTGTCAGCGACGCCCTCGCCCTGGCCGCTGCCTTGGCCGACTGGCGCAGTCGCGCCGCCGCCGCGCCCGGCGCCATGGAAGACGGCGCCATCCCGCTCGGCGCCGACCCGCAGGAATACCGCCCGTCGGATGCCGAACTCGTCGCCGCCGAAGCCGGCGACCGCCTCGCCGCCGCGCTCACTGGCGCCGACGACGCCACCAAAGCCGCGGTCTCCACCACGCTAGGCGGCGACCCCAACTACCGCCGCTTCGACTACCGCGTCGTCGACGTCTTGGGCTCCGGCCGCTACTTCTACGCGTCGAGCCCGAAGGGCGCCTCGCTGCCGTTGTGACAGTCCCGCTGGACCGCGCAGGGGCCGCATGATATCATGATATCAAATGGCCGACATCCTAATCCGCAAGGTAAGCGAAGAAACCAAGGAACGCCTCCGCAAGCGCGCGGAGCGGCATGGGAAAAGTCTTGAGGCTGATCTCCGCGAGACCTTGGAGCGCATCGCACGCGAAGAAGCTAATCCCGATGTCGAAATGCCATTCGGCACCTGGCTCTACGAGATGAGCCGCCCGGGTGCGGACCTCGACGAGATCCTCAAGGAAATCCGGTCCGCTCCGGTCCGGCCTGTGGACTTTTCGTGATCCTGCTGGACACGAACGTGGTGTCCGAGCCGATGCGCGTGGGCGCTTCGCCGGTGGTGCTTCGCTGGCTGAATCTCAATTTCCCTGATTGCGCAATCTCTTCGGTCGTCATCTTTGAGATCTTGTCCGGCATCGGCAAACTGCCGCGCGGAAAGCGCCGCCAGGCGCTGGAGCGAGCCGCCGAACGCATGATCCAGCGCTTTGGAAACCGCATCTACCAGTTCGATGAACCATCTGCACGCGCTTCTGCGACGCTCATGGCGACGGCGCGCTCGCGCGGCCGCACGCTACACATCGCCGACCTCCAGATCGCTGGTATCGCCGCCGCACACGGCCTCACGCTCGCAACCCGCAACACGCGCGACTTCGCAGGCTTCGGCATCAACGTCGTCGATCCATGGAGCGATCCATGACCCGCCGCCGCCCCGCTCGCACGCGCCTGCCATCGCCCCCCGGCGATCTCGCCATCGGCATCATGGGCGGCTCGTTCGATCCGCCCCACTCGGGCCACGCCCATGTCCTCGAGACCGCGCGCCGCGCCGCCGGGCTTGATCGCGTCTGGGTCCTCGTCTCACCCGGCAATCCGCTGAAGAAGACTCAGACCGCCCTCGTCGACCGTCTCACCGCCGCCCGCCGCCGCCTGGGCTCGCACACCACGTTCGTCAGCGACCTCGAAACCCGCCTCGGCACGCGCTACACAATCCACGTGCTGCGCCGCCTGAAGAAGCTCGCCCCGCGCGCCCGCTTCGTCTGGATCATGGGCGCCGACAATCTGCGCGACTTCCACCGCTGGAAGAACTGGCGCGAGATCGCAGCGCTCGTCCCTATCATCGTCATCGCCCGCCCCGGCGCAAATCCGAAAGCCGGCCTGTCACGCTTCGCCCGCCAGTTCGCCGCCCACCGCCTGCCCCCGTCGGCCGCCCGCACGCTCGCCGCGCACAACGCCCCCGCCTGGGTCTACATCTCCGCCCCGCTCGACCCGGCCTCCTCCACCGAACTCCGCGCGAAGATGCACGGCACGGTTGTTCTGCCGGTGTGAAACCATCTCCAATGTCATTCCGGACGCAGTCCGAAGGGCGACGAGCCGGAACCCAGGAGCCACGCGCGCCGATGTGCGCCGCCGCGGGGCTCCGGCTCGCACGCCGAGGCACGCGTCCGGCATGACTGCAAGGAGGACGTCGCAAGGGCTTCCATCGCGAGCCTGTCGAAGGACGAGGCCGTGCTCACTGCCCTTGCGATGGCCACGCCTCACCCCCGCCCCTCACTCTCCGCAATCAGCCGATCGATATGCATCCGGATATGCGCCGCCTCCGCCGCCGTCCCCGCAAGCGCAATAGCGCGATCAAAACTCTCCCGCGCCTCGCGCTTACGGTCGAGCTGCAGCAACAGCCCGCCCTTCGCGCCGTGAAAGTAGAAATACCCCGTTAGCCGCTCAACCAAAGGCTCGATCATGTCCAGCGCCACCTGTGGCCCCTTCGTCTTCGACACCGCCACCGCGCGATTGAGCGTCACCACCGGCGATGGCTGCAACTGCTCCAGCGTTGCATACAGCGCGTCGATCGAGACCCAGTCCGTATCTGCAAAGCGCTTCGCCCGCGCATGCAGCGCCGCGATCGCCGCCTGCACCAGATAGACGCCCGTCCGCCTGTCCCGCATCGCCTTGTCGATGAGCGCCAGCCCCTCCTGGATCAGCTTCGTGCGCCACAGCCTGCGATCCTGATCCTCCATCAGCACCGCATCGCCCGATGAGTCGAACCGCGTCGGCCGCCGCGAATGCTGCAGCAACATCAGCGCCAGCAACCCCATCACCTCCGGCTCGGCTGGAAACATCCGCAGCAGCAACCGCCCCAGCCTTATCGCCTCGTCCGCCAGCTCCGCCCGCGCATCGTCCTTCGGCCCGGCCGAATAGCCCTCGTTGAACACGAGATAGATCATCTGCATCACAACCGCGAAGCGCTCACTCCGCTCCACCGGACCCGGCGTCTCGAACGGCACGCCGCCTGCGCCCACCTTCGCCTTGGCCCGCGTGATGCGCTGCTCCATCGCGGCCTCACCCACGAGAAAGGCCCGTGCGATCTGCTTCACCGACAGCCCCGACACGATGCGCAGCGCCAGCGGAATCTGCTGCGTCGCCGGCAAGTCGGGATGACAACAGATGAACATCAGCCGCAGCACATCATCGCGATACTGGCTCTCGTCCAGCCGCTCGGCCATCGGCGTCTCGACATCATCAAGGTCGGAAACCTGATCCTCGTCCAGCATCGCCGTCAGGCGCGATGTCTTTCTCTTTTGATCTAGCGCCGCGTTGCGCCCCACCATGATCAGCCACGCCGTCGGATCGCGCGGCGGACCATTGACGGTCCAGTTCTTCAGCCCCCTCAGGCACGCCTCCTGAAAGGCTTCCTCGGCAAGATCGAGATCGCGGAAGTAGCGCAGCAGCGCCGCCACAGCCTGGAGCCGCGCACGGGTCAGCGCCGCCTCGATCCAGGCCCGGTCGGTCACTTCGTTGCCGCCGCTTCGCCCGCATAGTCGCGCCCGGTCTCGTACGGCCCCGTTATCGGCGCGCCGGGATAATAGAGCTGGATCGGCCGCAACTCATACGCCCCACCCGGATTGGCCGCCGCCAGTTCGCGCGCGAACTGCAGCGCCTCATCCAGCCCGCTCACATCGATGATGTAGAACCCCAGCAGCGCTTCCTTGGTTTCGGCATAGGGGCCGTCGATCACCATGTCCTTCTGCTTGTGCAGGGTGGTGGCGGCGGACGTAGGCAGGAGGCGTATCGAAGGCTTCAGCTTTCCCGCAGCCTCCCACTTCTCATGCACGCCCGACAGGGCCGCCATCACGGCGTCGTCCTGTTCCTTGGTCCAGCCACAGACCATTTCCTCGCTGTTGTAGCAGAGCACGGCGTACATCATGGGCGCTTCTCTCATGTGCCAAGGACGCGTGAGGTTAGACCAGCCCGACAGGCTTCTGCAAAGATTTGACGTCCAAGGAACGTCTCGCCGTGTCAGCCCTGCTCGGCGAGGAACCGGTCGATGTCCCGGCGCAGCCCGTTCAGCGTTGGCCTGTCGACCGGCACGCAACTTTCCACAGCCCCAGCCATGAAGCACAGGTGCGGCCGCTCTTCCTCCTCGCCGGGTGGTTCAAGCGCAACCTCGGCTTCCACCACAACACGGCGGCCCTGCTTGAACTGGCCCTTCATCAGCAGCGCCATGAACTCCATTGAGGACGTATGTTCCAGCAGCCAGGTGTGCTCCTTGCCATGGGACTCGTAGACCAGCAGGATTCCGCCTGGCTCCGCAGGTTCCGTCCTCACCAGCCTCAAGGTCGGCTTCGGCTCCTCGCCTTCGGAAGTGGAGCGGCGGCCTTGTCCTTTGCTTGCCACGCTCGTGAGCTCCCTTGCAGCCATAAACCCGGGCCACCGTGCGCCGCGTGGCAGGCCCTCGCAAGGATGGGAATCGAATAATTCGCAGGTCGATCGGCAAGTGTTCCGCGCGCGCGAGAGATCAGAATGACCCCGAGACTCGGATGGAAAACACCTGGGTGCCGTCGGGGCCGCCCTTCTGCTTACGCGTTTCCGTGCGTGTCACGACGCCCGTTGATCTGGCCGGCGCGATCGGGTCGAGCATGTTCGCCGCATAGAAAGTCCGCACGCGCTCTTCCTCGGGATGGGTGATGTTGGCCGCCGAGAGGCGAACGGTAATGCCCGGTATCATCGTCGAGTCGACAAACAGGTCGAACCGCGCGCCGGGCCGGTCGTGGAGAATGTCCTCGGCCGACCTGAACTCCTGCCTGTCCGACTGGCCAAGCGCGCTCGCGCCCCAGGCCAGCTTGAACTCGGGCAGGTCATGCCGGAACGACACGTTGTAGTTCCAGTCCTTCTCGCCCGAGAAGCGCCGGCTCTCACCCGTGATGGGATCGGAGACATCGGTCTTCTGCCACAGTCCCGAGAAGCGCACCTCCGCATTCGGCAGCAGAGGCGCGAGCGGCAGCGCGCCGCGCACCTCAACGCCCGTGCGTGCGCCATCGCCAATATTGCCTGGCGCATCGAAGGTGCGCTGGTTGGCCAGCAAGCAGGTCGTCAGCGGTTCGCCGAGCGGGTTGGTGCAGATCGTGCGCGGGACAAAGTCCTGCACGTCCTCCACCTGATCGTGGAACACCGCAACTGTCACGGCGGCGCGTGCGCCGAACTTGTGCTCCCACTCGGCCCGCGCCTTCCAGGCTTTCTCGGGTTCATAGTCCGGATTGCCGATCAGGCTCGATGCATCCACCACGTTGATCGAGGATGCGAACTCGGCGAAATCAAGTTGCGCCACCTCGCGCGTGACCGACGCACGCACCTGATCGCCCTCGCCCGCCTGCCAGGTCAGGATGGCGCGCGGCTTGGGATAAGAGAACTCCCGCTCCTTCACCTCGTCGCCCGACTGCTTGATCGTCGAGGCCTCGAAGATGAACCCCGTCTCCAGCGTCAGCTGCGGCGACAGCTTCCACACGTCCGTGACGAAGGGCTCGATGCGCGTCTCTTCCACGCGCGTGTCGGATACAGGCAGCGCCTGCGGAACAGGTCCACCGCCAGTGTTGTTGAAGATATCCAGCGTCGTGTCGCGGAAGTTGAACGCGCCCTCGATGCCGATGTCGATCGTGTGCGCCGCATCCGGCCGCCATGTCAGGAAGCCGCGACCCACCCGCTCGCCCGCTTCCGTCGTCCGCGCAAATGTCTGCGTGTTGAACAACCCGCCCGGCCCCGCCGTCCCTGTCGGCGTGTAGATCCGGAAAATGTCGTCCTGATCGATGTTTGTGAACGTCGCCAGCGCAATGCCCTTCACCGACAACTCGGGCGAGAAGCGATGCTCCCAGTCGCCGCCCACCTCCACCGTATAGTTGGTCGGATAGTCGATCTCGCCCGCCAGCCCCTGCACGAACGCGCCCGACGGCGCATAGCTGAACGAGGCGATGTTGGTGGTATTCCAGGTCGGCGCGATCTGCGCGTTGAAGCTTACCGTATCCTGCGCCGACGGCCGCCATTTCAGCACGCCAGAGCCCTGAACGCCGATATAGTTCGGCTGGCCGATCTGCTCGCGATAGAGCGTCAGCGCGCCGGCCGCATTGCGCACCGCCTCGAAACTCTCCGTCCGCCCGCGCAGGTTGGGCAGCTGGAAATCGAGCGTCAGCTCGGCGTTCTCGCCCAGCGAAAACGATCGGGTCAGCTGCACGCCCCAGCCGAGCCGCTCGGAATACTGGATGTCACGCAGGTCGAACACGAACGTCGTCGGCGAGCCGCCGGCTTGCGCCTGCTTCAGCACCACATTCACCAACTGCGTCTGGCCGCGTGCATCCATGTTCGACGCGCTGCCCGACACCAGCTCGACCCGCAGCACGCTGTCGGCCGGAATCCGCTTCAGCTGTTCGGAGATCAGGACCTTCGACGATGGCCGCTCGCCATTGACCAGCACGTTGCCGGCCGTAGCCCCAAAGCCGCGCAGCGCCTCGCCATCATCAATCTCGAACCCCGGCACACGATTTACGATGTCCGCCGCCGTCACCGGATTGTACTGCTTGAAGAACGCGCCCTCGAACACCTGCACGCCTTCGGCCTTGGCCCCCGCCGCAGCGACAGCATCGGGCGTTGCAGGCAGAGACACGGGCGCCTGCTGGGCGAACGCAACGGGCGCAAGACCCGCCGCGAGGGCGACCAGGCCCACCGCGCGCTTGACGCTGTCCATTGAGGTCCTCCCCGACCTGTGTAAGTCTGCTTTCTGAACTAACCCTCATATGCTTCTCCGAAAGGGTCAATCGCGGCAAAGCCACACGCCGCGCACGAAATCGGGAGCGGGCTGATGCGCTGGAGCGAAATAGACACGATCCCCTGTCCGGTCGCGCAAGCGATGTCGGCCATCGGCGATACGTGGAGCATGCTCATCCTGCGCGATGCGCTGCGCGGCGCCACGAAGTTCGACGAATTCCAGCGCGCCACCGGCGCCTCCCGGGCAATCGTGGCCGATCGGCTGTCACATCTCGTCGAGCACGGCGTATTCGAACGGTCGCAGTACGAGAATCACCCGCCCCGCTTCGAATACCGGCTGACAAAGCGCGGCCGCGACCTGCAGCCAGTGCTGATGATGCTGTCCCATTGGTCCGAAACTCACCTCGGCAAATCCCCCGCCGGCAAACCCCTCCGCCTCTCCGGCCGCCGCCACACCACCTGCGACCACAACTTCACGCCCGTGATAACCTGCTCCCACTGCGGCGATCCCGCGACCCCGGATACGATCACGTATGATGTGCCGCGCCATCTGACGGCGAAAAAAGCGACCTAGAAAAACGCGTCATCTGGTTGTTTTTACAGCCTTTTCAAGGGAGACATCGCGTCCCTGAACAGTTGCGGCCCCGGCCGCCCTTCCGACTCGCGGCGCCCGCCCCTACGTGATAGCCTGAAGGCCCAGTTCAACATTTCGAAGGTCAAAGCCCTGTCTCTCAGCAAGACCCCCCGTAGCCGAAAGAAGGCGGACGCCGATGAGGCAACCACCCCGGCAACGGCCAAGGCCACCACCAAGGCAACTGCCAAGGTAGCCGCCCCCGCCTCTGCAAAGCCCGCCAGAAAATCCGCAGCGAAACCTGCCGCCTCGAAGCAGGCTGAAGCCGCGCCCGATTACGATCCGATGGAACTGGCGCGCCTCGTCGAGAAACAGCTCGACGACGATAAGGCCGAGAACATCCTCTCCATTCCGCTTGCCGGAAAATCGCCCATGGCGGATGCGATGATCGTCGCCTCGGGCCGCTCCGCGCGCCATGTGGCCGCGCTCGCCGATCACGTCGCGCGCAAGCTCAAGGACGCCGGCGTCCAACAGGTGCGCGTCGAAGGCCTGCCCAATGCCGACTGGGTGCTGATCGATGCAGGCGACCTCATCGTCCACATCTTCCGCCCCGAAGTGCGCGAATTCTACAATCTCGAGCGCATCTGGTCGGCCGACGTCGGCACAGGCCACGCCCGCGCCGCCTCCTGACGCGCTAAGCCAGCTTGCGTATCCACATCCTCTGCATCGGCCGCATGAAGGACGGACCCGAGCGCGCGCTCGTGGACGATTACATCGCCCGCGCGCAGAAGACCGGAAAATCCCTCGGCTACCGCGCCGTCGAAGAGATCGAGCTCAACTCATCCTCGAAGGACGATGAAGGCCAGCGCCTGCTGGCAAAGCACGACAAGGGCATCCTCATCCGCCTCGACGAACGCGGCGAAGCGTGGACCTCGCAGGACCTGTCGAAACGCCTCGCCCGCTGGCGCGACGCCGGCGAGGATGCGGTCAGCTTCGTCATCGGCGGCGCAGACGGCACCTCCCCGCTTGTCGCCGCCGCCGCCCGCCACACCATCAGCTTCGGCGTCCAGACCTGGCCCCACAAACTGGTCCGCGCCATGATCGCCGAACAGGTCTACCGGGCCCTTTCGATCGAAGCCGGATCACCTTACCACCGGGAGTGATGGGCAGGTTTTCGCACCTCGAACCTCGAGATCCGCTCGTCCCGACGAAAGTCGGGACCCAGGGCGGACCTGTCGTCTTGTCCCGGCCTGAAGCTTCAAGCTCGCACCCGTTTCGCCGACATTCCTGGATCCCGACTTTCGTCGGGATGAGCGGTGTTGTTGCATGTCTCGCGATTGGCGCCCTCGCCCTCGCCCAGCCCCGCGCCGCGCCCAAGCGCTTCACCATCGAGGATCTCCGCGCCGCCGAGACCGCGCGGGACGCCGCCCTCTCCCGCCTCAGCGCGCTGGAAGAAAAATCCGCCGCCGCCGCCCGCGCCCTCTCCGAGATCGACGCAGACCTCATCGCCGCCGGCGCCGACGCCACCGCGCGCGAGGAAGCCGCCTACGCCGCTGAGGAAAAGCTGATGATCCTCGCCGACGAAACACGCGCCGCCACCCTCGCCCTCACTGCCGACCAGGCCGCGCTCGAGGATCTTCTCGCCGCCCTGATGGCATTCGGCGGCCGCCGCCCGCCTGCTCTGGCCGCCAGCCCCGAAGACGCGGGCGCCGCCATCCGCTCCGCCATCCTGATGACCGACGCCGCCCCCGCCCTAGTCGAACGCGGCGACGAACTGCGCCTGCTCATCTTCGACTTCAACGCGCTCGCCGAAGAAACGCGCGCCGAACAATCCAATCTCGAATTCGCCACCGGCGCCCTCGGCGCCCGCCGCACAGAGATCACGGCGCTGGCAGAGGAAAAGCGCCTCGCCTCGGCCGCTCTCGACGCCGAAGCCGAAGCCGCCCGCCGCGCCGCCACAGCGCTTGCCGCCGAGGCGGAGACCCTGCGCGACCTCCTCGACGGCCTCGCCCGAACCGCGCCGCCCGCCCCCTCGCTCAGGCCGCCCCAAACTGCAGCCAAACCGCCCGCAACCAGGCCGCCCGCAAAGCCCCCGGCCGCTTCGCCGCAAAAGCCGTCAGCGGCGCCAGCCCCCGCCCCGACCGTGGCCGCTGCGGCAGGCGCCCCCGTCCCGCCCGCCATCGGCACGCGCCTGCGCGGCTTTGGCCAGACCCTCAACGGCCTGAAACAGGAAGGCCTCACCCTGTCGACCCGCCCGGCCGCCACCGTCGTCGCCCCGCTTGACGCCCGCGTCCAGTATTCAGGCCCCTTCCGCACCTATGGCCTCATGGTCATCCTGGATGTGGGCGGGGATGTCCTGATCGTGATCTCGGGCATGGAGGGGCTATATCCCGAGGCAGGCCAGTGGGTTCTGGCCGGCGAGCCCATCGGCCGCATGGCTGACAGGAAGTCGCCCTCACCTGAACTTTATCTGGAAGTAAGGCGTAAAGGTCAGCCCGTAGACCCGGAGAAATGGCTGGCCGCCAAGCGCTGAGCCCAAAAGCTCACCCAGAGTCGCCGGAGTCGTGGAAACATTATCGTTTCAGGCGCCAAAACCGGCCTGCGCGGCGTCTGGCGCAGTTGAGTTTCGCGCAGATGACGGCAAAGTAAGCCGTGGGGTTGAGGACATAGGAGCAGCGCGCATGCGCAAGTGGTTGTTGGCGCCGGTCATCGGCGCAGGGCTCGCAGTCGCCGCCATTGGCGTGACGGCCTTCGCCCTGCCCAACAGCGCGTCCACCAAGAAGGCCGAGGTGCTCCAGCATCTCGATCTGTTCGCCGACATCCTGTCCAAGGCCCAGGCCAACTACGTCACCGAATTCGAGACCGGCGAAGCGATCGAGGCCGCTATCAACGGCATGCTCGGCTCGCTCGACCCGCACTCCAGCTACCTTGATCCCGACGACTTCAAGGACATGCAGACCACAACGTCAGGCGAATATGGCGGCCTTGGCATCGAGGTTACCGGCCAGGACGGCTTCGTGAAGGTCGTGGCGCCCATGGACGGCACGCCCGCCTTCCGCGCCGGCATCAAGTCCGGCGACTTCCTCACCGCCATCGACGGCAAGTCGATTGTCGGCCTGCCGCTCAACGACGCCGTCAAGCAGATGCGCGGCCTGGTCGGCTCGCCTCTCACGGTCACCGTCGTCCGCGAGAATGTCGAACCGTTCGACGTCACGATCACGCGCGAGGTCATCCGTCCCGAAGTCGTGAAGGTGAAAGCGATCGAGGATGTCGGCTACATCCGCGTCACCACCTTCAACGAGCAGACCGTGAAGGCGCTCGACCGCGCCATCGAACAGGTCCGCAAGGACACTCGCGGCATGAAGGGCCTCGTGCTCGACCTGCGCGACAATCCGGGCGGGCTTCTGGAAGCCTCCATCGAAGTCTCCTCGCGCTTCCTCAATGGCGGCGAGATCGTCTCAACGCGCGGCCGCCGCACCACGGACTCCAAGCGCTACAACGGCGTTCGCGCCACGCGCTTCCCGGACGATCTGCCGATCGTCGTCCTGATCAATGGCGGCTCGGCTTCGGCTGCGGAAATCGTCGCCGGCGCGCTGCAGGACCGCGATCGCGCCGTCGTCATGGGCACAACCTCGTTCGGCAAGGGCTCGGTGCAGACTGTGCTGCCGCTGGGCGAAGGCAAGGGCGCGATGCGCCTCACCACCTCGCGCTACTACACACCCGCCGGCCGCTCCATCCAGGGCGCGGGCATCAATCCGGACTTCGAGGTCGGGCCCATCCATCTGTCGGAAGAAGACGTCGCCGCCATGAATGCCCGGGCCCAGCGCTTCAGCGAGGCGAGCCTGCCCAACGCCCTCGAAAACGACCAGGGCGCCGAGCGCGCCCCGCCGCACGCCCCCGCCGACATGCCGTCCGCAGAGTACAAGGGCGAGGATTACCAGCTCGACCAGGCCGTCGCCCTTATCCGCGCCGGCAAGGCGATCCCGGGCTCAAGCAACGCCGTCGCACAGGCGCCGGCTGCGCCCGCGCCCGCGACGCCGTAAGGCTGGCCACAAGCGAACCAGCAAGAGGCCCGCTCCACCGAGCGGGCCTTTTCGTTTGGATCAGGAGCGACAACCCCACCCTGTCATTCCAGGCGAAGCGCGTAAGCGCGTAGAGCTGGAACCCAAGGGCCGCATACACCGCCCTCACAGCACGATCGAATTGAGCGGACAGCCTTACCTTGTCCCGCTCATCCTGACGAAAGTCAGGATCCAGGAACGGTCGCGCACCTTGAACAGCCTTGAAGCTTAATGCCAGAACAAGCCTCAACGTCAGCCTTGGGTCCTGACCTTCGTCAGGACGAGCGGCGGATGCCCCATTGCCCCTTATTGCCCTTGCGAAGCCCCGCCCGGACTGCACAACCCCCACCCGCCACATTTCCCCCAGCATTTACAGCTGATTTACCGCACCCCGGCTCCCCGCGCGTTTCCGCGTTCTTAACGATCCGGCGCAAGAGTCCGCTGTTGGGCGGGGTATATGAGAGGACCACCATGTCTGCGTCGCGTATCGCTGACGGATCGGTATTGCGGACGGGCCTCAGCCACGTCGCGCTGAGTCTCGCAACCTTCGGCACGCTGGGCGCAGGCGCGTTCGGCGCGGCCATGCTGTTCGGCAGCGAGGAGGCCGGTGGCCCCCGCATCGAACTGGCGCTCTACACCGAACAGAACGGGCCCCCGCCCCCGCTCAAGAACCGCCTCGGCCCCGAACACCTCGAGGCCCACAGCGCAACTGCGCCGGATCTGGGCATCGAATACGAAGACCTCAGCGACGCCGCGATCGAGGGTGAGGGCGGTCCCGTCACCATCACCGTCACCGAGATTTCGTCCAACCCCGGCGCCGCCGCCGCCGGCCTGCCGCGCGCGCCCATCGCCGGCTTCTATGAACGCACCGGCGCAGGCGACCTGCCGAAGATCGGCCCCGATGGCCGCACGCCCGCCCAGGCCTATGCCCGCCCCTTCGCCCCCGTCAGCGGTTCACCCAAGATCGCCCTCATCGTTGGCGGCCTTGGCATGACGCAGAAACACACCAACGCCGCCATCGAGGAATTGCCGC
Source organism: Hyphomonadaceae bacterium (assembly GCA_022844345.1). GTDB lineage: Bacteria > Pseudomonadota > Alphaproteobacteria > Caulobacterales > Hyphomonadaceae > UBA7672. The sequence goes on along the minus strand of JALHLU010000004.1, from coordinate 128,760 downwards.
CGGAAGTCACGCTCTCCTTCGTGCCCTACGCGCCGAACCTGCAGACCTGGATCAACAAGGCGCGCGCCGCCGGCCACGAGGTCCTGCTCGAACTGCCGATGGAAGCCTACGACTATCCCAACGTCGACACCGGCCCGCTCACGCTCGTCACCACGGCAAAGGCCGAGGAAAACGTCCGCCGCCTCAACGTGCTGCTCGGCAAGGCGACAGGCTATTTCGGCGTCACCAACTACCAGGGCGCGAAGTTCGCCACCGACGGCGCAGCCGCCGGCCCGGTGATGAAGGCGCTCAAGGATCGCGGCCTCGTCTTCGTGCACGATGGGGGCGCCGCGCGCTCCGCCCTGCCGCAGACCGCCAACCAGACCGGCCTCGACTTCACCGTCGCCGACCGCATTGTCGATGCTGAACTCACGGCCGACTCGATCGACCGCCAGCTGCTCGCCCTCGAAGCGCTCGCCATCCAGAACGGCAGCGCCATCGGCGTAGGCTTTGCCTACCCGGTCACGATCGAGCAGTTCCGTCTGTGGGCCGAAGGCCTCAAGGCCAAGGGATACCAGCTCGCCCCCGCCTCCGCCGCTGCAGGCGTCCAGGCCAAGCCGTGAGCGACGCGCCCGCCGCCGATCCCACCCAGGGCGGCCGCGACCCGTCGCTCTACAGGCCGAACGTCGGCCTCGCACTCTTCTCGCGCAAGGGCCATGTCTGGCTCGGCCGCCGCGTCGGCCTGCGCAAGGACGATGTGCGCTACGCCTGGCAGATGCCACAGGGAGGCATCGATCGCGGCGAGACGCCGGCTGAAGCTGCGTTGCGCGAGCTTGGCGAGGAAACCGGCCTCGAACCCGGCCAGGTCGAACTGCTGGAAGAGCTTGAGCCCTGGCTGTTCTACGACTTCCCGCCAGCCCTGAAGGCCCGCCTCACCGGCCCCTATTTCGGCCAGCGCCAGAAATGGTTCGCCTACCGCTTCACCGGCTCGGACACCGACTTTCGCCTCGACAAGCACACCGTCGAATTCGACGCCTGGAAATGGGCTGCGCTCGAAGCCGCCCCCGGCCTCGTCATCCCCTTCAAGGCCGCCGTCTACGCCGAAGTCGCCACACACTTTGCGAAGTGGGCGGCGCCGGGCTGAGCAAGCTATTTCGGCAGGTAGTCCAGCCGCACCGCGGGTGGCAGGCCATTGCGCTCGGGATATTCCATCACGTCGATGAACTGCCCGTCGGCCGCGCGCAGCCGCGTCCACTGCACGTCGCCAGCCATCACCTGCGAGGAATCCACCACGAAGCCATGCTCCGGCCCCATCAGCTGCGCCTGCGCCTTTTCGAAAGTGCCGCCGGGAATGGCGTACAGCACGGCCGCGCCACATCGCATCGGCGCAACGTCATAGCCAACCAGATACACCTCGCCGTCCGAGGATGGGACGCGCCAGGTCCGCGCATCGCTTGGCAGCGCACGGATCAGCTGGGCCGGCGGCGGCTGTGGCTCGCCCATGCCCCGCGCATCCGCCGCCGCAACAAGACCGCTGCCATCATCACGGCCGCACACCGACATCACCAGGCGCGTGACCGCAACGGGCGCCATCTCTCTAGGTGCGCCGCTCGCGAATATCGGCGCCTTCGCCAAAGCCGGTGATGGTGCGGCGACAACACTGGCCTCGCCGCCTGCATCAGCAGCAGGCGCCGCCGCTGCCGGCTCCTCGGCCGGCGCATTGGTATCGCGTTCCAGCACCCGCTTCAGCGTCAGCTGTCCAGGCGGACGCCCGCCGCCATCCTGCGCATGCGCCAGCGGCGCAGCCGCCATCGCACACGCGGCCGCGAACACAGACAAACCTGCAATGAGATTGATCATCGCCCCATCCCCCATCGACACGTCGAACAGCACCCACGGTCACACTACCCGTGTTTGGCGCGGACCTGAAGCGGATTTCGCCGGCGAAGTGAATTCGGTGAAGTGAATTCTGGGAAGTGAGTTGGCGTAGCGCCGCCACGTGGCCTATTTCAGCGCGGCCTTCAGCGCCTCAAGATACGCCAGACGTTCTGTCGCGCGCGCCTTGCGGGCTTCATCGCCCGGATCGTTTGCATCCGAGCGAACCTTGGCGATCTCCGCGTCCAGCGCCACGGCATCCACATCCGACAGCCGCACGGCCTCTTCGGCGAGGATCGTCAGGCCCGCCGGCGTCACGTCGGCAAAGCCGCCGCGCACGAACACAGGCGTCACGCCCGCAGCTTCATGGATGCGCACGACGCCCGGTTTCAAAACCGTCATGAACGGAGCATGAGCCGGCAGCACGCCGAACTCACCTTCGACGCCCGGGGCATCGACCTGTTTCACGTCGCCGGAAAACAGTTCGCGCTCGGGAGAAACCAGCGAAAAGCTAAGCGTGTCGGCCATGGGCGTCCCTTTGTACCGGGCGACGGTCTACCAGTCCTGAAACCCCTGTAAAGGCGGCAGTTTGGCCAAGGCCCCGCTATCGGGCCCGAAGCGTTACCACCGCGATTTCAGGGGGTTGGCCGAACCGCACCGGCATCACGGACACCCCCACCCCGCCCGACACGTAAAGCCTGCGCCCGCGCTCCTCGTATAGCCCGCACGGCCAGCGCCGCGAGCCTTCCGATACCGCCACCGGCCGCCCGAGGAACGGCAGGTTCACCTGCCCGCAATGCGAATGCCCCGCCAGCGTCAGCGCCACCCGGTCGGGCGCCACCGCAAACACATCGGGCCAATGGCTCATCACGATCACCGGCTCGTCCTCGGGAACTGCCGGATCGTCGTCGGCCTGCTGGCCCAGCGTCACGCCATAGGAAGGCTGCGACCGTTCGGAATCATAGTCCGCCAGCCCGCCAACCCAGAGCGCCCCGCCCTCGCGCTCGATGCGGCGACGGCCATTCTCCATCACATTGACACCCGCCAGCTTCAGCGCGGCCTCCACCATCGGGCCGTCATACCACCAGTCATGATTGCCCAGCACGGCATGCACGCCCAGCGGCGCCCTCAGGCGCGAGAACACCGCAAGCCCGTCTGCGATCTCCCCACGCTCCGCCTCCCCGCGCTCTGCAAGCGCGGCATGGCCGCCAACGAAATCGCCCAGCAGCACCACAATGTCCGGCTGTTCCGCGTTCATCCTGTCGACAATGCTGTTGAGCCGGCCGATCCCCATATGCGGTCCGTCCGTGTGCGTGTCCGAGATCACGCCGATCTTCAGCGGCGCCCCGCTCCACGCCACACTCGTCGCCTCGACGCGGCGGATCACCAGCTGCTGCGGCTCCCACAGCACGGCCCAGATCCCGAGGAACCACGCAACGCTCACCACGCCGATCAGCGACCAGCCGATCCATCCCGGCCCGCGCGCCTTCTTCAGCCCGCGCCACAGCGCGAACCCCAGCAGCAGGGGCCAGGCGATCGCACCCGCCCAGGCCAGCATTACGATGATGTCGCTCATGCAGCTCCGGCAGACCTATTGGGCGACGAACACCGTCGCCGTCACCACGTTGAAGCGCGATTGATGCCCCGGCGCGCCGGGCTGTACGCCCTGCAGCTGAACCATCACGGACTTGCCGCCCTCGCTGCGCATCAGCGACAGGCCCAGCCCGTTCGGCCCCTGCGGCGACATCAGCCGCTCGAACCGGTGTCCGGTCTCCAGCTCCGCCCCAAGCTGCATGATCACCGGCGCCGCCGCCGGCCCATAGACCGACACGATGCACCGCCCCGCCGTCTCGCGCACAGTCACCACGCCCTTCGCTTCAGCCACGTCCCACACCGTCTCGTCCACCCCGGCCCCGGCCTGCTGGCGCGTCACAGCATCCTGCGTCGGCGAGACCTTGCCCTCACGCGTCGCGGCCAACGAACTCACACCATTCCCCGAAACCGCCGCCACGCAGACATCCGTCACCGTCCGCCCAAACGCCGCCCCCGCCATCTCCGGCGACAACTCCGCCGACACGGCCGTGCGCTGGGCGTAGGCGGCTGATGTCACCATCACGGCCAGAAGAGTCAAAACCGATATGCGCATGAGCTTACTCCCGGCGGCCAGTTTAGTCGGACTTGTACCGCTCTCCAAACGGATTGGCGCCTCAGATATCGGGAGTGCCCGACACGGCATTGTCCAACCCTTCCTGGTATAGCTTTGCCTGCTCTTCCGCCCTCGCCATGATCATATCGGCCAGCCGCGCGCTTGGCGCTGACGCGGCCCTCTCCCGGCCCATGGCGCGGATGCCCTCGGGAACGCTCGGATACTTGCCGGCGGCCATGTCGGCGGCCAGTCCCTCTATCGCGTTCGGGCCGAAATAGATGCTTACGTAGACAAGCGCGCCGAAGGACCTCGGCGGCAGACTGTCGGCGTCAGGCCACATCCGACTGACATCCTCTTTAAAAGCCGGAAGCTGGGCCTGGCCGAACACCCGCAATGCGTCGCGCCGAGTGACCTTGATGCCGGCCATCTCGGATTCCGCTCGCGCCATGGCGGCAGCGCGCGGGTCGGATGCTTCCCGATCGGAGTCATCGGGCTTGACCCCGCCGCCCCAGACAGAAGCCAGCAGCGCCAGATTTTCCGGCGACAGCGCCTCTGCCCAATCCTTCTGCATCTGATCGACGCTAAACGATGTGTCGCAGTAACTGACGCCGATGCAGTAGCGGCCGGCATAATTGGTGACCTCCGAAGCCCGCATGCTCCCGATCTCTCCGTCGAACATAATATTGAGGGCGCGAGCCGAGATGCCGAGCGGCGCGGCAAACGACAGGAACAGCAGTCGCTCGGGCACATTCTCGTCCGCCTCGGCGACCTCGGAAATTTCTTCGACCACCGCTTTCATCCGCTCGGACAGGGTGTGCTTTTCCTTGTACTGCGTCCTGAGGCTCTCGGCCGTTCTCCTCAGATCTTCGCTCTGTAGCTCCAACCTGATGTTGGCGACGTTCAACTTCTCCCCATTCAGATACGCCAACACGCCCCCAGCGCCCGCGCCTGCGGCGAGCACAGCCATTGCGCCGCTGATCATGTAGGCCTGCCGCCGCCGCCGCGCTTCCGCCTGCTTCTGCCGCTGCACCAGATCATCCAGCCCGATATCGAGCAGCCCCGCGATCAGCTTCAGAGCGCCGTTCTCGAGCCCGTCCTTCTTCTCGCGCAAGTCCGCCGCGATCGGCTCGGCTGCTTCAAGCTCCTCGGTCACCGCGCCGTCCGCGCCCAGACGCCGGATCAGCGCCTTGGGAAAGCACTCGTCCGCCGCTGACCAACCCGGTTTGCCATCTGCGTGCGGCTCGCCCGAGACGATTGCCGCGAACACCCGCTCCGATCCCGTGGCCGCCTTGAAGAGACGGATCTCCTCCGCAACATAATCGCTCGCCGCCGCGTTCGGCGAACACAACACGATCAGCGCCGCCGACTGATTCAGCGCCGCGCGTATCTCTTTGCCAAGATCAGGATGCGCGCCAAGTTCGTGGCGGTCGCGGAAGAACTTGCCCAATCGACGCCCGATCTTGCCCGTCGGCCCTGTGCGCCCGACCAGCGAATGCGGCATCACATACGATTCCAGCCGCTTGTGCAGCTGGTCGCATATGTCGCTGTCCTTGTGGCTGTAGCTTATGAACGCCGCGTACGTCCGCTTCGCCAGCTCGGGCGCCGCTCCGTTCGGCATCTTCACCTCCCACTCCGTCGCCCCTCCAGCCTAGCCGGGGGCGGACAGAACGAAAACAGGCGCGGACATCTGTCCGCGCCTGCTTCCAACTCTGAACTGATCGACCAGATCAGGCCGCTTCGGCAGCCATCTTCTGCGCCTTGGCGATCACGTCGTCGATCTTGCCGCACATCAGGAAGGCCTGTTCCGGGATGTCGTCGTGCTTGCCGTCGAGGATTTCCTTGAAGCCTTTCACGGTGTCTTCCACGGCCACGAACTGGCCCGGGAGGTTGGTGAAGGCCTGCGCCACGAAGAAGGGCTGGCTCAGGAAGCGCTCGATCTTGCGGGCGCGCGAGACGACGAGTTTGTCTTCTTCGGACAGTTCGTCCATGCCGAGAATGGCGATGATGTCCTGCAGCGACTTGTACTTCTGCAGGATCTCCTGGACGCCGCGGGCGACGTCATAGTGATCCTGTCCGACGATGTTCGCGTCGAGGATGCGCGAGGATGAGTCGAGCGGGTCGACGGCCGGGTAGATGCCTTTTTCCGAGATCGCGCGGTTGAGAACGGTCTGCGCGTCAAGGTGGGCAAACGATGCGGCCGGGGCCGGGTCGGTCAGGTCGTCGGCGGGCACGTAGATGGCCTGCACCGAGGTGATCGAGCCCTTGGTCGTCGAGGTGATGCGTTCCTGCAGCTGGCCCATGTCGGTGGCCAGCGTCGGCTGGTAACCCACCGCCGACGGGATACGGCCGAGCAGCGCCGACATTTCCGAACCCGCCTGCGTGAAGCGGAAGATGTTGTCGACGAAGAAGAGGATGTCCTTGCCCTGGTCGCGGAAGTGTTCCGCAATGGTGAGGCCCGAGAGCGCGACGCGGGCGCGGGCGCCCGGCGGCTCGTTCATCTGGCCGAACACCAGCGAGCAGCGCGACTTGCCGCCGCCGCCGGCCTCGTTCACGCCCGACTCGACCATCTCGTGGTAGAGATCGTTGCCTTCGCGCGTGCGCTCGCCGACGCCCGCGAACACGGAGTAGCCGCCGTAAGCCTTCGCGATGTTGTTGATCAGTTCCTGGATTAGCACGGTCTTGCCGACGCCGGCGCCGCCGAACAGGCCGATCTTGCCGCCCTTGGCATAGGGGCACAGAAGGTCGACGACCTTGATGCCCGTCGGCAGGATTTCCGGCACCGGCTTCTGGTCGACGAAGGCCGGGGCGAGCTGGTGGATGCCGCGGGTGAACTCGCGCGAGACCGGGCCGGCTTCGTCGATCGGCTCGCCGATGACGTTCATGATCCGGCCGAGCGTGGCTTCACCGACCGGCACCGAGATAGCCTCGCCCGTATCTTTCACTTCGTGACCGCGCGTCAGGCCTTCGGTCGAGTCCATCGCGATCGTGCGCACGGCGTTCTCGCCAAGGTGCTGCGCCACTTCGAGCACGAGGCGCGTGCCGTTATTGGTGGTTTCCAGCGCGTTCAGGATCGCCGGCAGATGCCCGTCGAATTCGACGTCGACCACGGCGCCGATCACCTGGCTCACGCGGCCCTTCACGTTGGTGGCTGTCTTGTTGCTCATCTACCTGCCTCGGACGCTCGGCTTTACCGCCGTATTGCACCGCGCACATACACAAGTTGGCCGAGAACGCAAAGCGCAGAAAGCGCGATGCGACACTGTTTTACAGGGGATTTTGAGGGGCCTCGGCGGGTGGCGGCCGGGACGGCGTTTTCAGGCTGTTTTAGGGGGCCGAAACGGTCCCCATGCCGCACCAGACCCCCACCTGACCTCCCCCTTCCAGGGGGAGGAACTCGGTCGCCTCACCGCGCTCAAGGCCATGGTAAGTCGGATCAACAAGGTCCCTCCCCCTGGAAGGGGGAGGTCAGGCGGGGGTCTGTCTCAGCGTTCACGAGACCCGCCAATGGACCTCAGCCCACAATGATCCCGGCGTGCTTCGCCTCATGTTCCGCCGTCAGGAAGAACACATTGTCGATCCAGCCCGTGACTTCCTTCACGCGCACCAGCCGGCCGCGCTTGTCAAAACGGAACATCCGGTAGCCTTCGGCCGCCATCCGCCCGGCAATCTTGGCAAACAGTACCGGATCGCTGGCTTCGAGGCAGAAAATGGGGCGCAGCTCGGTCAGCATGCGCTTGCCGCCATCCAGCGCCATCAGCTCGGCGCCCTCGACGTCAAGCTTCACGAAATCAACGCGCGAGAGCTGGTGGGTCTCAACTAGGCTGTCGAGCGTCACCGTCCGCACCGTGATCGACTTCGACTTGCTCCACTCGTCCACGATGGAGGCGGATGTGTCGCCCCCGGCAAGGCCAAGCGTCGCCTCGCCCACCGTGTCGGAGATCGCAGCCTCGACCACGCTGGCGTGGGAATACTTGTTGAGCGCGATATTGGCCCGCACCCGCTCGGCCTGCCACGGGATCGGCTCGACCGCGATCACCTTGCCGGCGATCGCGCCGAAAGCGGCCGTGAACAGGCCCTGGTTCGCGCCCACGTCAAAGGCGACGTCCCCAGCCTTCAGAAGCTTGTGGCCATGCGTCAGCAGCGGCTCGTAATTCTCGCGGAACATGAACATGCCGCGCGCGCCCTCGCCCTGGCCCATCGGCCGGAAGTGCATGCTGAAGGTCTTTGCGCCAAAGCGCAGCTTCAGCGTGCTCTTTTTCGGGACAGTCGAAATCCAGAGGTATTCCACCGTCCGCAGTGCGAATACCGGCAGCTGTGGCAGGACATCGCCACGCATCTGAAGCTGGCGGATCGTATGCCGGATGTTCACTGCGCGCCCCGCAAAACCACGTGGCCCGGCCTGCCGGGCCCACTGACTTGGCGTAAGCCTGCACACGGTATGCCAGCGGGATTTGGGTTAATCGCGAACGCCGGTGAACGCGGACAAAAACCCCCACCTGTCCGCCCCCTAAGAACGGGGCGGACAGGTGGGGGTCTGGTTCGACAGTCAAGCTCTCGCGCGCATACGCAATGACACCGAACGATCTTGCCGAAAGCCGCGCGAACCGCAGAGAACCCTAAAGCGCCTCGGCGCCCGAGATGATCTCGATGAGTTCCTTGGTGATCTGCGCCTGGCGCGCCCGGTTGTAGCGCAGCTGCAGCGACTTGATCATGTCGCCCGCGTTGCGCGTGGCGTTGTCCATCGCGGTCATCTGCGCGCCCTGGAATCCGGCCTCGGTCTCCAGCAGCGCCGAGAAGATCTGCGTCGACAGGTAACGCGGCAGCAGAGCCTCGAGGATCGCCTCTTCGCTGGGCTCATAGATATAGCGCGCGCCCTTGAGGTCGATCTTCGGCGCATCCGCCGGCGCCCTGGCCGGGATCAGCTGCATCGCGGTGGGGATCTGCGTCAGCAGGTTCTTGAAGCGCGCGAACACCAGCGTCGCCACGTCGAACTCGCCCGCGTCGAACCGGTCGGTGATCATGCGCGCGATCGCGGCCGCGCCCGCCGCCGTCACCGTACGCTCGGCCTTGCGGTCGACATGGCCGACGATCAGCGAGCCGAACACGCGCTTCAGCGCATCATTGCCCTTCTTGCCGACGGTCACGATCTTCACGGTCTTGCCGGCCTGTTGCAGGCGCCTGATTTCGGCCCGCGCCAGCTTGACGATGTTGGTGTTGAAGCCGCCGCACAGCCCCCGCTCGGACGTCATCACGACAAGCAGGTGAACCTGGTCCTTGCCCGTGCCCGCGATCAGTTTCGGTCCGCCGCCCGCCTGCGCTCCGCTCGCGAGGTTGGCGATCACGGACGCCATGCGCGTCGCATAGGGGCGCGCCGCTTGCGCTGCTTCCTGCGCACGCTTCAGCTTGGCCGTAGCCACCATCTGCAGCGCCTTGGTGATCTTCTGCGTGGACTTCACGCTGACGATCCGGAGACGGAATTCCTTCAAGCTGGGCATGGGCTAGGCCTTGTCCTCAGGCTTTCGGGGTTAAGCGAACGTCTTCGAGAAAGACTCGAGCGTCGCCTTGATCGCGTCTTCGATCTTGGCCCCGTCCTTGCCGTTCTTGGAGATGTCCTTCTGGTCGCGGATGTCGGCCAGCAGGGCCTGCTTGTCGGCGCGGATATGGCGCAGCAGTTCGGCCTCGTAGCGCACGACCGCGTCGGTCGGGATCTTGTCGAGATAGCCGCGCGTGCCGGCGTAGATCACCACAACCTGCTCTTCCATCTGCAGCGGCGAGTATTGCGGCTGTTTCAGGAGCTGGGTCAGGCGCGCGCCGCGGTTCAGCTGGCGCTGCGTGGCGGCGTCGAGGTCCGAGCCGAACTTCGCGAAGGCGGCCATTTCCCTGTACTGGGACAACTCCGACTTCATCGTGCCGGCGACCTGCTTGGTCGATTTCACCTGGGCCGAACCGCCCACGCGCGACACCGACAGGCCGACGTTCACGGCCGGGCGGATGCCCGAGTTGAACAGGTCGGTCTCGAGGAAGATCTGGCCGTCCGTGATCGAGATCACGTTGGTGGGAATGTAGGCCGACACGTCGTTGGCCTGCGTCTCGATGATCGGCAGCGCCGTCAGCGAGCCCGAACCATGGTCCGCGTTGAGTTTCGCGGCGCGCTCGAGCAGACGCGAGTGAAGATAGAACACGTCGCCCGGATAGGCCTCGCGGCCCGGCGGGCGGCGCAGCAGCAGCGACATCTGGCGGTAGGCGACGGCCTGCTTCGACAGATCGTCATAGATGATCAGCGCGTGCATGCCGTTGTCGCGGAACCACTCGCCCATGGTGCAGCCGGTGAACGGCGCAAGGTATTGCAGCGGGGCGGGCTCGGACGCCGTGGCGGCCACGACGATCGTGTACTCAAGCGCGCCGCGCTCTTCGAGCGACTTCACGACCTGGGCGACCGTCGAGCGCTTCTGACCAACGACGACGTAGATGCAGTAGAGCTTCTCGCTCTCATTGCCGCGCGCGTTGATGGCTTTCTGGTTGAGAATGGTGTCGATCGCCACCGCCGTCTTGCCGGTCTGGCGGTCGCCGATGATCAGCTCGCGCTGGCCGCGGCCGATCGGAACCAGCGTATCGATGGCCTTGATGCCGGTCGACATCGGCTCGTGCACCGACTTGCGCGGCAGGATGCCGGGGGCCTTCACGTCAACGCGGTTACGCGAAGCAATGTTGGTCAGCGGACCCTTGCCGTCGATCGGCTCGCCAAGCGCGTCAACGACGCGGCCGAGCAGGCCCTTGCCCACCGGGGCGGCCACGATCTCCTGCGTCCGCTTGACGTTGTCGCCTTCCTTGATCGAGCGGTCGTCGCCGAAGATCACGACGCCGACATTGTCGCGCTCGAGGTTGAGGGCCATGCCCTTCACGCCGCTCTCGAACTGCACCATCTCGCCGGCCTGGACGCTGTCGAGGCCGTGCACGCGGGCGATGCCGTCGCCGACGGACAGCACCTGTCCGACGTCGGAGACCTCGGCGTCAGCGCCGAAGTTCTTGATTTGCGACTTGAGGATCTCGGAGATCTCTGCGGCGCGAATGTCCATGAGGCTAGGCCCCCTTCATAATGTTCGTCAGGTTGTTCAGTTTCGTCCGGATCGAGGCGTCAACCAGCTTCGATCCAATCTTCAGTTGCAGGCCGCCGATCAGGGCGGGGTCGACCTCGACCTCCACCGACACGGTGCGGCCCAGCGATTTCGACACCGCCGATTCGAGGTCCAGCGTCTGTTCCTTCGTGATCGGCTTGGCGACGCGCGCGAGCACACGGCTCGATCCGCGATGCTTGGCGGCCTTCTCGGCGAACGCCCGCGCCATGCCGGGAATGTCACCCGCGCGGCGGTTCAGCGCGGCCACGCCGACAAAACGCTTGGCGAGATCGGGCAAACCGATCTTGTCGCCGATCTGCGCCAGCACGGCGGCCTTCTCTTCGGACTTGTAGAGCGGCGATTTCAGCGCGCGCGACAGGGCGGCGTCGCCATCGATGGTCTTGGCAAGCTGGGTGAGGCCAGCGTCCACGGCGTCGACCTGACCCGCAGTGAGGGCAAGGTCGAATACCGCAGCGGCATAGCGCTGAGCGGCTTCGCTAATCGAACCTGTTGCTGAACCAGCCAAATCGCTCGCCCCAAGCGCCTCGAATCCCCCGCCCGGACCGAAGCAAAATCTGTTATGAAATCAGCCACATAGACACGGGTGGCGTCCGGATTGCCTATCGCGCGGGGTGACTAGCACGCACCAGCCCCATGTGACAACTGAGGCGAGTTCGCAATTTTACCCGCTTTCACGGGCGTTTCGTCGCGGTGATGGCCCTTATTGCAACCAGCGCGTCAGGTGCGCCGCCGGCCGCTCCACCCCGCCCGCGCCCCAGCCGGAAAGGTGGCGCACACCCAACCAGCCACGCCAGCGTCCGCCTGACACCACATTGTTGACCCACGCCCGGAAGAAGAACGCGGCACCATAGACGCCCCGGGGGACAGCGCCATTGACGAACATCGGAGCCTTCTTCGGCAGGCCGCACATGAGGCTGCGCCACCTTGCGCTCTTCTGGATCGCCGCGCTCGCGATCTATTTCCTGACCCCGCTCTACAAGCTCGTCTTCTGGCTAACGCTCGACGCACCGATGCTCGACAGGCTGGTAGATGAACACATGCGCACCATGCACGGCACGGCCGAGTATGCCTGCCTCTACACGGTCGTCTGTCCGCCCGGCGGCGAGGCGCAGCTGCAACTCCGGACCAGTCTCACTCATGCGGAAATGGCGCAGGTCAAGAACACGATCTGGCGACGCAAGTTCGAAGACTATTGCCCCGGACGCACGACCAATTTCGGACTCGAGAACAGCGGTGAGGCTGAAGCGCTCGAACGCGGGTGGGATCGCTATCGCCGCCGGGATGTCTGGACTTCCGGCGGCGGTTTCATGGGCGAGTCTGGCCGCTTCTCCGGCGGCTCCTTCGCGCCCTTCAATGGCTGGACGCCCTGCACGCGCGACAAGGCCTACTGGACGCGCGAACACGGTATCGTCGCGCGCAGATAGCTACCACCTCGAACGCAACCGGCCGGACCCTATCGGATCCAGCCGGCGCATTGCATCGCGAACAGATCAGGCTTAGGTCGGGCTGCCCGAATTGCCCCGGGCCTGCATCTGCTCCATCATCACGCTGAACTCCGGAACCGAGATGCCGCCATCCTTGTCGGCGTCGATCTGGTCGAAGCCGCCGAGGATCTGCAGGTGCAGGTCGGCCACGCCGCCGCCCGTCTCTGCATTCTCCTGCCCCACGCCTTTGACGCGCAGTTCGGCCTTCTCCAGCTTCCCGTTGCGGTTGTCGTCCGCCATCGTGAAGATGATGCTCTGCTCGAGTTGCGCCTGCAGGTCGTTGCGCGGCTTGTCGGCGGTCTCGTCCTTCCAGCGGTACTGAACGGCCGTGAACAGCATTTCCTGATAGGACTGGTCGCCCCAGAACACCACGGCCTCCGGCGCGGTCAGCGCCTTGGTGTTCTCGCCGAACAGCGCCTTGTTGTTGACCGAGTTGTCATACCAGTAGTCGGCCACCAGCATCGTGCCCGCCGGCAGGTCGATCAGCTCCTTGAACACATACTCGCGCTGCCAGTTGAAGTCGTAGTGCGGCATGTTGAGAAGAATCTCCTCCTTCCCGTCCGGATAGATCGCCGTCAGCTTCGAGGCATAGCCGCGATAGTGCGCATGGATCTGCGTGGCGTAGAGCTGGACGTCAGCCGGGAACTGCACATACGCCGTCTCATGGTGACGCGCGGTATTCGCCGCGATCTCGATCGAGGGGTCGGCGATGATGATCTGGCGCTTGGCGAAGGCCGGCGCCTCGTCCTGGAAGTAGAGACCGATCTTGGAGTTGTCGGTGAACGCCTTGCCGATCGGCGTGTAGTGCATCTGGAACGAGAGCGCCCCGCCCCCGGGGATCCACGTCGCCCAGTCCTTCGGCGCTGTCTGGGATTCCGCGCCCACGGCATATCCGCCCAGCGAGATGTTCCAGTCGAAGCCGCGGCCCGAGGCCGGCATCTTCGGCATCCAGCCCGCGAGAATGTGGTGCACGCCCGCGCGATCGCCCGCCTTGAAGGTCGTGGACTTCAGCCAGCGTCCTTCCTTCATCGGATTCTTCACGACAGGCAGCTGGTAATCCACCACGCCCGCCGCCGGCACGTCATAGGACGGGATGTCGACGATCAGGTCCGGCTCGCCCAGCGGCCAGTCCGGACGCTGCGAGACGCCCACCGCCAACGGGTCTTCGCCGCCCTCGGGAATGTCGCTCAGCGCGCCCGCCTCGATCCAGTGGATCAGCGTCTTGGTTTCTTCGGCGGTCAGGTTCTCGTCATTCTCGAAGGCGCGATAGTGGCGGTCCGCGTCGAACGGAGGCATGCGGTCACGGCGGATCGCCTCGCGAATCATCGGCGCGAACGTCTTGACCATCTGGTAGTTCGTCATGTGCCACGGCGCGATGCCGTTGGGCTGGTGGCACTCGACGCACTTGTCCATCAGCACCGGCACGACATCCTTGGAATAGGAGATCGTGGTGAAATCCTTGCCGCGATCCGCGAAGGCCAGCTTCGTGCCCTTCACCTCGGTATACTCGGCCGTCGCCACCTTGCCGCCGGCGACGAACTCGCCAAGCGCTGCATCCACCTTGTCGGCCGGGCCGTGGAAGACGATCTCCCACGTCTTCGGGTTCACGATCACCGCCTCGCCCGCATAGGAGAAGCCCAGCGCATTGCCGATCAGCTGGAACTCGTCGTCCAGCAGCGGCAGCGTGATGCCCGCTTCCTTTGCCTCGGCCGAGATGCTCTCGCGCGTGTCGGCCTCGCTTGAATTGATCAGGTGCACCAGCACGCCGGCATGCTTGCCCGCCGCTTCCTGCAGCGCCTTGGCCGCCGCGCGCGCGCCCTCGTCGCCATTGACATACGCGGCCAGCACGATGGCCGGCGTCTGCGTGTCATACTTCAGGATGTGACCCATGCCGGTCTGGTCGACCAGCATGTAGTCGTCGACCTTCTTGCCGACCAGCGTGGCGGCCGGCTCGCTCGAGCAGGCGGCAAGGCCAAGTGCGGATGCGCCGGCCAGCAGGCTGGCCAGCGTCAGTTTCAAGCTCTGCATGGGCGTTGGACTCCGGATTATGTTTTTATGGTCCCGATTCCGGCGGAACCTACCTCAGATTGACACTGTCAACAATCGGATGCCCTTGCGGCGCCCCGGGACAATTTTGCGAGTCCCCGCGGACCCCGCCTGCAGCGCCCGCTAAACAAATCACGGGTATTTGCGCGCATTCCGTGCTAGGAAGCACCATCCACCGCTGCCCTGCGCTCCGGTCTCGACACGCCCTCTGGCTTGGGCGGCGACTTTGCCAGGACTTCACGTCCTCGACCAACAGCGCGTCCGCGACCACGCGAACGTCCCCGAACAGGAAGGCGAAAATCCTTGAGCAACTCATCGCGTACTGGCGAACACAAGCGCGTGCCCGCCGCTCCCGCCGCCGACACCTCCACCTCGGTCAATGCCAAACAGCCCTCGCTGTCCGAGCGCCTGCCTGAAATGACCGATTTCAAGCTCAGCGCCTACCAGGCCTCGGCCGCCCGCATCGGCTCGGACCCGGCCCACCCCAAGAACGGCGCCGCCCGCCGCGCCATCCCCCTGATCGCCGCCGAACTCCTCCGCCGCAGCGGCCTCGCCACACCGAAAGCCGCCGCCGAGTAACGCCAACCTCCCCCGCTCTTGCGAGCGGAGGAGGCCCGGGGAGGTCGGCGGTGCTTTGCCGCCGGCTCGTTTATCTACAGGCCGCCGCGCGCGCGTCCGGCAGCGACATCCTCGTCGCCTTGATCTGGCGGTGCACCTCGACACCCAGCGTGATCGCCCACACCAGCGCGCCAAAGCCCAGCGCGACCAGGAACACCCCATCGACCAGCCGCAGCGCGCGCTCCAGGTCTTCCGGGCTCGTGCCCGGCTGCGGCTGCACCTCCACGAACGGCCGCCCCTGGAAGACGACCCACAGCACGCCAAGCCCCGTGGCATAGCCCACAAGGCTCATGGCCGAGCGCAGGCGGCTCCACGCCGGGCGCAGCATGTCGAACAGATGCGCCGCCGCCGACAGAACGCCCAGCGCCAGGACCGGCCAGTAGACCACGCTCCACACCGGCGACAGCGTGATCGCCACCGACGCGCCCTCGCGCAGCGGCAGTTCGTTCGGGAATTTCAGCAGGCTCGTCCAGAACAGGATGAACAGCACATCGAAGAACAGCGAGACGCCGCTCTCGAACAGCGATTTCGGCTTGCGGATATGCTCGCGCGGCAGACTCTTCGGGTCCCAGCACGACTCGGCCAGCTTCACCGGGTCGGCCGTGCGCTCCACCAGAACGAACACCAGCGTCACGACGGCGAACGTGCCCAGCCCCCAGCCGATCACCTTGTCGGCCGATTGCAGCACGGCCTGCACCGGATTGTCGGACGCCAGCGCGCGGATCGCCGTCAGCACGACGAAGATCGCCACAATGACGCCGATCGCCGTGCGCTGCGCCGGCCAGAACCACGGATAGAGCACCGGCCCGATCAGGTGCATCCGCCCCTCATAGCGCGCCGCCACCACGGCCGGCGCGCCATACGCCTTCAGCACCCCGGCCACTTCATCCGTGGACGGAGGACGCCCCAGCTCCGCCGCCTTCGCATCCAGCGTGGCCTCCAGCGCCTCGCGCAGTTCCGCCGTGATGTCCTTCGCCGTCTTTTCCGGCAGGCGCCGTTCGACAGACGCAAGATAGCGTTCGACAAGGTCGGTCATGTCCGCCCTCCTTCAATGATGGAATTCAGCGCCGCATTCATCGCGCGCCATTCGGCCGTCAGCTGTTCGAGCGCCCCCGCGCCATCCGCCGAGAGGCGATAGAAGCGCTTCTGCCGCTTCCCCTCCTCGCGCCATTCGGACACCAGCAGCCCCTGGCTCTCCAGCCGCCGCAGCATCGGATAGAGCGCGCCCTCGTCGATATCGACGCCCGCCTCGGCCAGCCGCGTCTTCAGCGAATAGCCATACTGCTCGGCCCGCAGCGTCCCCAGCACCGCCAGGATCAGCGTCCCCCGCCGCAACTCCAGCCGCAGCGCCTCCAATATGTCAGCCGCAATGGGCATTCCGGGTCAGTTTCCTGTGCCACATACAGTGTGCGCCACACAGTATGTACCGCACAGGCCAGCCCGGCGCAACAGGAATCTCCGCTAATCCGCATCCCGCTCCACATCCGCCTGGGCGCCCAGCCCGCCTGCCCCCGCGCGCGACAGGTCTGGCCCCTCCGGCGGCGGCAGGCGCTCCACCTGGCCGACGCCCGCCAGCCGCCGGTCGAGCTCGGCCAGCGCCTCCGCGTCCCCCGCCGCCAGCAGCTCCACCGCCTCGCGCATGAACGCCCGCATCCGCGCCCGCAGCGCATGCTCGGCGTCCACCGCCGCATTGCCATCGCGGATCGCCGCCAGCGTGCGCCGCGTCAGGTCCGCATTGCGCTCCAGGTCGAGATCCTTCTTGCGCCACCCGCCGCGCAGCGCCCACCCCGCCAGCGTCTGCGGATGCACGCCCAGCCGCCGCGACACCTCGGCGCGCGACTCCCCCATCCGCACCAGCCGCTCGGCCTCGAACTCCAGCCCCATCGTCTCCGCGTATGACCGCGCCATCATCACCTCCATCAGGAGGCGCATGATCGACTCAGGTCAGTGCGGTGTAGGATAACTTTTTTCAGCGCGTCAGCACGCTCGCCGGCACGGCCCCCACGGAGACCAGATACTCCGCCATCTTCGCGTGCAGCGTGTTGATCGCCTTCAGCGGCCGCACCATCACCTTGAAGTGCGTGATCAGCCCCGCGTCATTCCACGCAATGATATCGACGCCATTGATCGTGACCCCGTCCACCACCGAGAAGAATTCCAGCACGGCGGACCGCTCCGCATACCACTCCCCGCCATACCGGAAGTGCTCCGTGTTCAGCACATGCAGCGCCCCGCGCAGATAGGTCTCGACCTTCGCCTTCCCCGCCTGCGGCGTGTGCACCACGGGGCTCTCGAACACGCAGTCCTCCGCCAGTATCCCCGCCAGATCGTCCGCCCGCCGCTCCAGCGCAATGCGATGCCAGCGAACAATGGTGTCCGGAATCTGCGGATGGGTCATGAGCGTATCTCCTCTGCGCCCCAATCTACTCTGCGCGAAGACACTGCACCCACACCCTCTACGTGTCATCCCGGCCGTAGCGCAAAGCGCGGAGAGCCGGGACCCAGGAGCCGCAAGGTCGGTGTGTGCCGCCCCCCGGCCTTCGCTTGCGCTCAGGCGTTCGCTCCTCGATTTGGTCCCCCGGACCAAATCGCGCCTGCGGCGCCGTCGCTCACCCCACCTCCGGCCCCGCCCCATAAAGCGTCCGCCGCGGCCATCCCTTCGCCCGCTCCTCCGCCACCCGCTCCAGCACGCGCGCGAACGCCGCCGCCTGCCGCGCCTCCATCGCGTCGAGATGCTTCCCCCCGCCGCCCAGCAACAGGGCCAGCCGGTATGTCTTCCGCGCTGCCGCGAACTTCACGCGCGCATCCGCCGCCCACTCCGGCACGCGCCGCTCGAGCCACCGCCCCCGCCGTATCGAGATCGGCGCGCGCTCCACCGCCGCCTCGAACTCCGCCAGCCGAGCCTCCTCAGCCGCCAGCCACCCATTCAGTCCCCCGCGCCCGTCCGCCAAAGCCAGCCGCCGCGAGTCCCCGGTATCGCCCGGATGCGTTCTGCGTTTCGTCATGCGCGCATAATACGCCCGCCCCGAGGGGACGGGGAAAGTCGCCGCGCACTTTTCCAAAAACCCCAACCCCATCAGCCCACTGACGATTCCAGGTGTAGGATGGAGAGCACTCGTCCTGCCCCGGCGACCTGTCCGCCGAAGCTCGAAGAGCGCAGGCTGAAGGCGGGGGAGGTGGCAGCCGCGCGTCAGCGCGGATGACGGCTCGTCGCGCCGAAGCGCAGCGAAGGCGGAAGGGGGCCGCCCGGCAAAACCCGGCGGATGTCGCTACATCCTCACCTGTCATTCCGGACGCACGCGCCAGCGTGCGAGCCGGAACCCAGGAGCGGCAAGCACCGGCGCCCGCAGCCCCTGGCTTCCCGCTCTTCACCCTTCGGGCTCCGGCGAGAATGACATGACAGAAACGCCGCCCGTAGCGTGCATTGAGGCCAACGGCCGAAATGCACTTCTCGCGAACGTTGCGCGACGGTGCATTTCGCGCTGCTCAATGCACCGACGCGACGCGGAGAGCCGTCGACTCGGCCAAACAACACCCGTAATCTGAAACGACAGACTTACGACTCTGAGCATGCGAAACATGGGGGATCAAACTATGAAGACTTCAGTCATCGCCGCTGTGTTGTGGATTGCGATTGTCGGCGCATCACAAGGGGCCGCACACGCGCAAGTGCAAACCTCCCCCCATGCGATGACGACTATTTCCAACAATGCGAGATACGAGATCGTTCAGTCGCAGCTGGCAGCCAAATGGACGTTTCGGCTTGATCGCACGTGCGGAAGTGTTTGGCAGCTCGTGCGTACTGCCGAGGATGAAAACGCTTGGGAATCGACGTCGGTAGTCGGGCTCGACCAATGCAAATCGGATAAGATTGCGCGCTTCATGATTTTCTCATCCGGGCTGGCCGCGAAGCACACATTCCTGATGGACACGTCCACAGGCCAAACTTGGACGCTGACCACGCTCACAGGCAGGGGCGGGTCGGAGACCACGGCGTGGGTGCCATTCGCAGACTAATTGGGGCAATGAAGACATCGCCGCAGGTGTCCTGAAGGCAGAAGCTGAAATGCACCTCTCGCGGACATGGCGCGATGGTGCATTTCGCTGCGCTCAATGCACCCTACGCGACGCGAAGCGTCGCTAACTACTTGTAGATTCTTTGGACGTCCTTTTGGAGATGCGACTCTATTTGCGCATCAATGCTTCGCAACTGACGAAGAAGTCCCACAGCCCTTTCACCGAACACCTCTTGAGCTCTGGTGACGTAGCTCCAGAAGGTCATGACTGAAAATGCTGACTCGCCCCTTTCGCTGGCATCCTTTACTGCCTCTTCAAAGTCGCGGACTTGAAGAAAGCGATTCTCGACCTCTCGAATTG
The DNA here is from genome assembly GCA_022844345.1 of Hyphomonadaceae bacterium. Classification (GTDB taxonomy): domain Bacteria; phylum Pseudomonadota; class Alphaproteobacteria; order Caulobacterales; family Hyphomonadaceae; genus UBA7672. Next base: position 109,099 of record JALHLU010000004.1, on the reverse strand, counting down.
GAAGCCGGCTGAGAAGCCACGCTAGGTCCTTCCCGGGATGACGATTGATGTGTTGATGAGCCACGGCGCGGCAAGTACGCGCGATTTTGCCGCGTAAATTCGCTACCGTGCTGTTTCTCAAGTAAACAGACGAACCGTCAAACCGAAACCCTAAGTACGAAATGCCGTCGTTCGGAGATTTTCTGAATTTGCGCGACGTGCCTTTTGCAATCGCAAGCGCATAGCATCGCTTTTCTGGCTTGCCAGAGAAGCATACCACTTCCGTCTTACTCGGATTGATTTTGAGCTCAGCTCCAGCTTCTTTGATTTCACGAGCCGCGTGAGCACACGCGGCTCGTGCCGCCCGCCCATCGCCGGGTAAGATCAAGAGAATGTCGTCACAATAGCGCATGTACACACCACCACGACCGAGCGCGTACTTCTGCATTGCGACGTCAAAATCGATAAGAAAGAGGTTGGCAAGCACGTCTGAGATCGGCGTTCCTTGAGGTATGCCAAACACACCGGAATGCCGCTGGACGAGCCCTCCCGATACGATTTTGTCTCGATATTCCGCCGGAGTGCAGAGTCGGGTTGGGATGGTTTGGGGGTCAATTGCGTAGCGAGGCACACCATCTTCCATTCGCGAGTATCCGAGGGCGACGAACGCCTCGTCTCGATCCACGAACTTATATTCTGTTATGGAGCGAAAGACCGCGAAGTGGTCATCAGGAAGCCGATCAACTCCGAGCAGTTGTTGCCAGCGCTCCTTCAACCGCGCGTGATTGAGTGAGTCAAAAAAGCTAGAAACATCTATGGCCACCGCGCAGCATTTGCCGAGCTTGGCTATGACTTTGAACGCTTCATCGGCGAAGTGGATGTTTGACTTGCAGCCGGGAGCTCCAGCACTGACAGGAATGCGGCGATAAGCCAGCACGCAGCTGTCTATTGCGAGCTCGTGTAGCCGCTTTTCATACAGCTCCGACAGCAGCTCTCGATAGTGTTTGTAGATGTAAGAATCTTTTCGGCACGCATATCGTATTGGCCGAGTTTTCTTGTCTCGCTTTTCCAAGGTGCCGTCCGGCAATTTCTTGGGCGCCCGTCGCCATTCTTTTTCAAAATGGAGCAACGGCCGAAACCCATGCCGCGCAACCGCGATCGGATCGCGGACCAAGCTCTTGATTTCTTCCACCTTCAGCGGACCATCAAAGTGACGGTACCGCTTCAAATCACTGGCTTCAGGTTCCCAAGGACTGGATGCGATCATCGTGTGAGGGGAAGCGAGCTTACGTGTGGCTACGCTCGGACGCCGCTTCCCCATTCAACGATATTGGGTGTTACCACCCCGACCACTTTTAAAACGGAGTCATATATACTGTATTGTTGGCTCTACGCGGAGCGTGGGGCCGACATAACCAAAGAAACCGAGGATCATAAGATGCAGGAAATAATTCTACACCTAGACGCAACGATTTGCCTTGACAGTCTATACGAGCACTACTTCGGCACCATAAGGTCCTAATAGACTTCCAAAATAGCATTTTCCCGCATGCCTTTCAAGGACTTGGCGTGGATAACTTTTTGTCCAGGTTATGGGTATCCCCTGAGAAATGAACGCTTGACGCGCTAGATCGGGGGCTGTGGGCGTCACGTAGAACTGATCGCGCAGGCAGTCACGAGTGTCGAAGGTCATTTCGGCCTTTGCGCTGCTCCCATCTTAATCCGCCGGCCCCATCACGCCCTCAACGCCAACGCCAATCTCCACCTCCCGCAGCTTCTTCACCTCATCCCGCAGCCGTGCAGCCGTCTCGAACTCCAGGTTCGCGGCGGCTTCGCGCATTTCCTTCTCCAGCGTGTCGATGACGCGGGTGAGGTTGTGGCCCTTGCCGATGAATTCGAAGCCTTCTTCCTCCATGCCCGGCAGCGTGGCGCCCTTGCCGCGCTTGTTGGGGTCCCTGCCCTTCGGCAGGAGGCCCTGCGCCGCCTTCGACGTGACGCCTTCGAGCACATCCTTGACGCCCGAGATCACGGTGATGGGCTTGAAGCCGTGCTCGGCATTGTGCGCTTCCTGCCGCGCGCGGCGGCGCGCCGTCTCGGCCATGGCGCGCTCCATCGAGCCGGTGATGTGGTCGGCATAGAGCACGACGCGCGCTTCGGAATTGCGCGCCGCGCGGCCGATGGTCTGGATCAGGCTGGTCTCGGAGCGGAGGAAGCCCTCCTTGTCCGCGTCCAGAATGCCGACGAAGGCGCACTCGGGAATGTCGAGGCCTTCGCGCAGCAGGTTGATGCCCACCAGACAGTCGAACTTGCCCAGCCGCAGGTCGCGGATGATCTCGATGCGCTCGATCGTGTCGATGTCGGAGTGCATGTAGCGCACGCGCACGCCCATCTCGGTCATGTGCTCGGTCAGCTGTTCGGCCATCTTCTTGGTGAGCGTGGTGACGAGGGAGCGGAAGCCGCGCTTGGCCGTCTCCTTCACCTCGTAGATGCAGTCGTCCACCTGGTTGGCGTTGTCCTTGTAGACGGGGCGGATCTCGACCGGGGGATCAATCAGGTGCGTCGGGCGGATGATCTGCTCGGTGAAGACGCCGCCGGTCTGGTTCAGCTCCCACGGGCCGGGGGTGGCCGAGACGTGGATGGTCTGCGGGCGCATCTTCTCCCACTCGTCGAACTTGAGCGGGCGGTTGTCGAGGCAGCTGGGCAGGCGGAAGCCGTATTCGGACAGCGTGAACTTGCGGTTGAAGTCGCCCCGGAACATCGCGCCGATCTGCGGGATGGTCTGGTGGCTTTCATCCACGAAGATGATGGCGTTGTCGGGCAGGTATTCGAACATGGTGGGCGGCGGCTCGCCGGGCTTGCGGCCGGTGAGATAGCGGCTGTAGTTCTCGATGCCGGCGCACGAGCCGGTGGCGAGCATCATCTCGATGTCAAACTGGCAGCGTTGCTCCAGCCTTTGTGCTTCGAGAAGCTTCCCCTGCTGCGTCAGCACGGCAAGCCGTCCGCGCAGCTCCTCCTTGATGAACTCCACCGCCTGATTCAACGTGGGCCGAGGTGTGACATAGTGGGAGTTCGCGTAAACCTTTATCCTTTCAAGGGGCCGCGTCTGCTTCCCCGTAAGCGGATCAAACTCCGTGATCTTGTCGATCTCCTCGCCAAAGAACGAGATCTTCCAGGCCCGATCCTCCTGGTGAACCGGCCAGACATCCAGCGTGTCCCCCTTCATCCGGAACGTGCCCCGCCCGAACGCCTGATCATTCCGCTTGTACTGCAACGCCACCAGATCCGCCGCCACCTGCCGCGGATCAATCGCCTGCCCCTGTAGTAGTTCGAAGGTCATGGCGGTGTAGGTCTCGACGCTCCCGATGCCGTAGATGCAGCTGACGGAAGCAACAATAATCACATCATCCCGCTCCAAAATCGCCCGCGTCGCCGAATGCCGCATCCGATCAATCGCCTCGTTGATGGAGCTTTCCTTCTCGATGTAAGTGTCAGTACGCGGAACGTATGCTTCGGGCATGTAGTAGTCGTAGTAACTCACGAAATACTCGACCGCGTTGTCGGGGAAGAAGCTCTTGAACTCGCCGTAGAGCTGGGCCGCCAGTGTCTTGTTGTGGGCGAGGATGAGCGCGGGGCGTTGGACGGCTTCGATGACCTTGGCCATCGTGAAGGTCTTGCCGGAGCCCGTGACGCCCAACAGGACCTGGTCGAGTTCGTTGTCCTTCACGCCCTGGACGAGATCGGCGATGGCCTGCGGCTGGTCGCCGGCGGGGGCGTAGCTGGAGGCGACGCGGAACTTCCGGCCGCCCTCGAACTTGTCCCACGTGCGCTCCGGCCTGTGAGGCGTCCAGAGGTCCTGCGCCTCGGCGATGGCGACTGCGGCCGCCTTCTGCGCCTTGAACTCGGCCATGGGGGCCTCACTGACGCCCTGCCCGCGCTTGTGAGCGGGGGCCGCCTTCGATGCCGAGGGCTTACCTGACTTCCCGGCGGATTTCGCGGGGGCTCTGGAGGGGGATTTCGCCATGCCCGCAATATGGGCCGGACCGACCGTGTTCGCCAGAGCCCGGAAGCGCGCTGCTGACAGGCCTTGGCAACAACCCTACCAATCCACGCGCACCGAAACGCCCCAGCTGGCCGGCTGGGACCTGAACGTGTCGTAGCCGATGAAACCATAGCCCGAGAGCGCATAGTCCTCGTTCAGGAGGTTGCGGCCCCAGAGGGACAGCTCGGTTCCGGCAGACAACCGCAGGCGGGCGGCGGCATCGAGAAGAGTGATTGCCCCCTGCCTGCGGTCGGCGCGGCCTTCGGCATCGAGGAAGTACTCGCCCTGGTGCTTGGCGTTCATCTCGAGCGCGAGTTGCATGTCGCCGGGCAGCGTCCATTCATGGCGGGCATGCAGCGTCGCCGAAATGTCGGATGCGAAGGGCAATGGCTTGCCATCGAACGTCGCCACATTGCTTCCGCCGGGCGCATCGGTGGTCTGCTCGATTTCCGTGTCGAGCGCCATGATGGCCGCGCCGATCTCGAAGGCATTGTATGGGCGCCACAGGGCCGAGAGTTCTGCGCCCTGCACCGTGGCAGCGTCGAGGTTGGCGAGCGAATTGGATGTGATCGCGCCGCCGCCGGGCAGCGGGAAGGAGACGAAGATGCGCGCCTGCGGGGCATCGTAGTCCTGCCAGAATGCGGCCGCTTCGAAGGAGAGCGTATCGCCAAGAGCGCCCTTCAGGCCGGCCTCCCACGCATCGACAGTCTCGGCGCCGAACAGGCCTTCATTCTGGTAATGCGTGACGTTGTTGGCGACCTCGCCATTGAAGCCGCCGCTCTTGTAACCCTGGCCAAACGAGACATAGGCCATGAGATCGTCGCTGAAGCGATGCTTGAGCGCGGTCATGCCGGTGAAGCGGCCTTCCTCAATCGTGTTTGCACCCTGCGCGAGGCCGAGGCCGCCGCGATTGTTCAACGCCTTCACCCCGTCGGCGTAGATGTGCTGGCCGAAGCCTTCGCCGTCGATGTTTTCCATCGTGTAGCGGCCGCCAAGCGTGAGCGTTGTCTGCGGACCAAGATCGAGATCGACGACGCCATAGAGTGCGGCCATCTCGCGCGTCTGCGCGATGCGGGTGAGCAGCGAGACAGCCGGCGCTGTGGATGCCGGCGTGGGGCCCACACGCGCGGCGGCGGCCGGATAGGCGCAGCTTCCAACCAGCGTCGTCGAATTCAGCTGGCCGCACCAGATGAGATAGTCCTGCGTGAAGTCATCCGCCGACAGCGACAGGCCGATCAGCAGGTCTCCGCCATCCCAGCTGGTGCGGCCATAGAGTTCCTGCGCGACCTGCCAGTATTTGCGGTCGTAGGACAGGTTGGCGATGGCGGCAGGCTGGCCGTCGAAGTCGAAACCATAGTTCTGCCCGAAGCCTTCGAACGATGTAATCGACGTGATGCGCCAGTCGCCGGCTTCCGCGGTCAGTTCGGCGGACGCGCCAAAGAAGCGGTTGTCGGTATCCTGCACGCCATCGGCGCCTACTGATATCTCATGATCATTGAGCACGAGCGCAGAATTCAGCGGCGCAGGGTTGACGCCCTGATCCGCCTCGATGTGGCCGCGCAACAGCAGGTCCACCCCCGGCGACAGGTCAAGCGCTAGCGCGCCACGAATCCCGAACTCGTCGCGCACGCCGCCGGCATCGCCGGGACCACCGATATTCTCGAGCGCTGGCCCCTGCTTCAACATGCGCATGGCAACGCGCCCACGCGCGCCCTCGCCTATCGGTCCGCTTGCAGCGGCCTGCGCATCGAAGCGATCAAAACTGCCGTAAGAGGCTTGGGCATAGGCTTCAAACGTATCGGTTGGCAGCGCCGTGATGAAGTTGATCGATCCGCTGGAAGCATTGCGGCCCTGGATCGTTCCTTGCGGTCCTTTGAGCACCTCAACGCGATCAAGATCGTAAGCCAGCAGACTCGCCTGCACGTTGGTGGCCAGGAACACGCCATCGACATGGACGGCGGCGGCGCTGGGCGTCAGCGCCTGGTGATCGACTGCGCCTACGCCGCGAATCTGGAACGTGGCCTGCGAGCCGTTCGAAATCGCCGCCTGCACGCCGACAAGACGTTGCACGACCTCTTCTGCACTGTCGGCGCTGGAAAGTTGTTCGCCGGACAGGATCACAACACTTTGGGGTAGGTCACTGGCGTCTTCGGCCTGGCGCGTCGCTGTAACGACGATGCGATCATCTGCGCCCTGGGCGAGTGCTTCCGGCGCCAGCGCGGGTGCGCCTGCGCTCACAAGCGCTGCGAAACCGGCGCTTCTCAGACACGCACCCACAGGACTCATGCCACATCCCACTCACCAAACGGCCGCGGGCAACACACCCCGGCAGCGGCGCAGCTGATAGGCGCATCATCCGTACAGGGACAGAGGCGAGAGGCCATTCAGACGATGTCAGGGGCCTGATTGTCGGGGAAGCGTTGCATCCTCGCCGCTAACCCGTGCGGAAACGTAACCCGCGTGTCGCGCCAGGATAACTTGCAGGAAAAGGTTCGCTTTGGGCGATCGCCAGGGAGGCGGAGCGAACGCAGAAGCCGTGCGCGGCGCGAATTCTCGCGACCGCGCACGAACCTTTCGCGCTAATTCTTGTCTTCTTCAGCTTCGTTGACAACGACGCCAACGGCAGCGCCCACAGCAGCGCCGACCGGGCCAGCCACAACCAGCCCGCCGAGAGCGCCCGTTGCAGCGCGCTGTTCCATGTTCGTACCGCAGGCAGCGAGCATGAGCGCAGAGAGGCCCAAGCCCAGCATCGTAAGGTTCCGGATAGCCATGTCAGGTCCACATTCTTGTTGCGCCGGTCTGGCGCAATAAGCGCCGATCCGGCTTTGCTTCAGTTTCCCACAAGTGAGGCCCGACGCGAAGCCCTCGCGCCCGGCCTTGCGCTGTATTGCGGTGTGGTGTGGCCGCGTGGCCTGTCCCGCCCCCAGCCCGTCGACTGGATTACTCGGCCTTGTCTTCCTCGACTTCATTGACGACGGCCCCGACGCCCGCGCCGACCGCTGCGCCAACCGGGCCGGCGACGACCATACCTGCCGCCGCACCCGTCGCGGCGCGCTGTTCCATGTTGGTGCCACAGGCGGCCAAGGAAGCGGCCAGAAGAGCAGCGGCGGGAAGAAAAACAAGGGTCCGTGTCATCGCGAAGCTCCAAATTCCACTGTGTCATGCAGAAACGCCGCCCTGACGCGTCAGTTCCGGGCCCCTGCCAGCGCCCCGCCCGCGCCACAGTTTGGCTAACTTGACGGACCAAACAGGACTATGAATTTGAGGGAGCGCCCGCTTCCGGGCAGCCTTCGGGGAGTGGATGACAATGTTCGCCAAGCGACCACGCGCAGGAACGATGCGGCGCGCGGGCCTCTTCGCTATTGCGCTGGGCCTTCTGGCGGGCCCGCTGTCGCTGGGGGCCATCGCATGGCAGGGACCGGACTGGCAGAGCGGCATCCGCTGGTCCGATGGACGCGAGGTTCAGTGGCGCACAACGCCCGCGCTGGGATGCGATGGCTCGAATGTGGAGCTGCGGCTGATCAACTCCTCGCGACAATCGGGCGACGCCACGCTCAAGGACATCACCCTACAGTGCAAGCGCGGCACAGCGCCCTTCATCGCTCCTGAGCGCATGATCGGCTCGATCTCGCCGGGTGGGACGTATGCAGCTCCGGTGATCAGTTGCGCCTGCGCCGAAAAGGGCGGCGTCACGGGCCTTGTCTCCATGGGCATCGAATTGATGCGGAACGGCCCGGGCGTCGAGACGCTGGCGAACGGATGCACCTACACCGGCGATTTCCTGCGCGGGCTGCGCCATGGCAAGGGCGCCTACGCCTGTCCGAACGGCTATATCTACGAAGGCGGTTACGACATGGGCCTGACTCACGGCCGTGGCGCAGAGACGCTGGATTCGGGGGAGCGCTATGAAGGTGATTTCGTACAGGGCGTGCGCAGCGGCCAGGGTCGCATGACATTCACCGACGGGTCGACCTATGAGGGCGGCTATCTGAACGGCAAGCGAAATGGCGAGGGCACGCAGCGCTTTCCCGACGGCGCGCTTTACATCGGTGAATGGAAGGAAGACCGCCGCGCCGGTCAAGGCGTCTACACCAGCGGCGACGGCAAATGGACCTATGACGGCGGATGGGTGGACGACAAGCGCCAGGGCCAGGGCCGCATGACCGAGGTGAGCGGCGACTACACCTATATCGGCCCGTATGTGAACGATCAGCGACACGGCGCTGCGACCGTGCAGTTCGGCGACGGCCGGGTTTTCCGCGGACCGTTCGTCAACGACGTGCAGAAGGGACCGGGCGAGCTGACCTTCAAGGACGGACGCAGGATCATCGGCGAGTTCGTTGACCACCTGCCGAACGGCCAGGCTGTCGAGGAATCCAACGCCGGAACGCTGAACGGCGTGTGGACCAATGGGATGCTGAACGGGAAGGTGACAGTTGTGTATGCGAACGGGACCCATTTCGAGGGCCTGTACGCCAACAACAAGCGCAACGGCATCGGCACGGACTTCCTGCGCGATGGCTCCAAGGAAGAGTGCAACTGGATCAATGACGTGCGCCAGTCGCCCTGCACCCGCATCACGCCGGACGGAAAGCGCATCGAGTTCCGCACGCCACAGGCGGGGCGGCGGAACTAGGGTCTGGCGAAATTCACATCGGCGGAATTGCCAGACGGCCCTGCCCCCGGCGCGCGAACCTGATAGGGTCCGCGCGAATCGTCGGGGTATCCAGCCATGACCACCGTTTTCCGCCGCCGCACCAAGATCCTCGCCACGCTCGGGCCCGCAAGCGACGGCGCGCTCAAGATGGAAGAACTGCTGCGAGCAGGGGTCGACCTGTTCCGGCTGAACTTCAGCCATGGCAGCCACGCCGAACACGCCGCCCGGATCGGCGCCGCGCGCGAGGCGGAAGCTTCTGTCGGCAGGCCGGTGGCGCTGCTGGCGGACCTGCAGGGACCCAAGCTGCGCGTCGGCGACCTGCCAAATGGCCAGAGCGAAGTGCGGATGTCCTCCGAGCTGCGCCTGAGGGCGGCGGCCTCTTCGAACGATCCTGAGATCATTCCGATCCCGCATCCGGAGCTGGTGGCCTCGCTGCAGCTGGGCGACCGCCTGCTGATCGACGATGGCAAGATGATGCTGCACGTGGTGAGGGTGGACGGCGAGGATCGCATCGCGCGTCCTGTGGCGCCGGGCCGGATCATGAGCCGCAAGGGCATCGCCGTGCCCAATCGCCCGATCCCGATTCCGGCGCTGACGGAAAAGGACATCGCGGACGGCAAGTTCGCGTTGAGCCAGGGCGTCGACTATATCGCGCTGTCCTTCGTGCAGCGGGCGGCTGACCTGACGCTTGCCCGGGAGATTTTCGGCAGCCAGGTGCCGCTGATCTCGAAGATCGAGAAGCCTGCCGCGCTGGACGAGCTTGAGGCAATCGTGGCGCTGTCGGATGCGGTCATGGTCGCGCGCGGCGATCTGGGCGTCGAGCTGTCGCCCGAACAGGTTCCAATCGCGCAGCGCCGCATCATTCGCATCGCGCGCGCGCACGGCAAGCCGGTGATCGTCGCCACCCACATGCTGGAATCGATGGTCGAGGCGCTGGTGCCCACGCGCGCGGAAGCCAATGACGTCGCCACAGCCGTCTACCAGGGCGCCGACGCCGTCATGCTGTCGGCCGAAAGCGCGGTGGGCCGGCATCCGACCGCGGCGGTCGCCATCATGGATCGCATCATCCGCGCCATCGAGACGGACCGCGACGCGAACCCGTCATCGCAGGCCTCGCCCCCACCGTCGTCAGACACCACGGCCGATGCGTGTGCGCGTGCAGCGTCGAAACTGGCGGATGATCTCGATTGCCCGCTGGTGGTGTTCACGCGCTCGGGCTCGTCAGCCCAGCGCGTGTCGGCCACGCGGCCGAAACAGCCCATCCACGCCCTCACCCCGTCAATCCCCACGGCGCGCAAGCTGTCGCTGGTCTGGGGCGTAAGCGCCGACATCGAACCAGATGAGCCGCGCTCGTTCGATGACATCCTCGATGCGGTCTCTCGCCACGAAGCGGCCAACCACATCAAACGGTTTGTGATCACCGCCGGCTATCCCTACGCCAGCGACAATTCCACCGACACGATCAAGGTCGTGGAGCGGAAGTAGAGAGCACGACGACTCGCCTTGCGGCGCAATTCGCCGCCGGCCGCTACAAGGTGTCCAGCAAGGATCAGGGCTTTGACAGGACTTTGAGATAAGACGGCTGGGCGTGTTCCGTCTTTCTTGTGCGACGCTCAACGCTGTCCTTCACTTCCATCGCGCGCCGGCGGCGATCCGGACCGAAGAATTTCGGCGTCTTCACGAAACGCCTGCGCGAATTGACCACCGCCGCAAGTCTGTTCCACAGCATGTGAGCGGAGACCGGCTTGCACAGGATTTCGTCCGCACCTGCGTCGCGCAATGCCGCCACGGTGCGCGGCGTCGTATCGGCTGTGCAGGCAATGATCGGGACAAAGCGGTCGCCGGCGAAATGCTCCGAGCGGGCAAGCCGCATGAACTCGGCGCCCGAAGGTCCGCCCATCAGGTAGTCGGCGATCACAATGTCGAATTTCTGCGCCGTGAGAAGCCGGAGCCCCTCATCCACCGTCAGGGCCGGCACGACAGTCCGGACGCCAAGCCCAGTCAACATCGCGCGCATCAGCTGCTGCATGAAGCGATGGTCATCAACGACCAGGATGGACAGGTGTCTGATACTCTGGCGCACGCTTCAACTCCGGGCCCGAAAAGCCATGCCACAGAGTTCTCGCAATACGCTGAACGCGCATCCCCTCTTGTGTCCGATCCCGGAAAGGTTTCGGTAAGCCTGTTGGGCTGTCGCGCCTACTCGAACTCCGGCTCGGGCGCGAACAGGTCTGCAGGGAAGTCGTGGCCGACGCCGTTGGGAAAGTTGGGATCGCGCTTTTCCATGAACGAGGCGATCCCTTCCTTCACGTCCGCCGACTGGCCCCGAACCTGGAGAGCGCGGCTATCGATCTTGTGCGCGTCCATCGGGTGTTCTGCACCCATCATGCGCCAGATCATCTGGCGCGCGACGGCGATTGAAACCGGCGCAGACTTCTCCGTCACGCGATGGGCCAGATCCATGGCGGCGGCCAGCAGGTCTTCCGGCGCGTGGAGCGATTGCACCAGCCCCTTCTCCTTTGCTTCGTTCGCATCGAACACGCGGCCTGAATAGGTCCAGTCCAGCGCGGTCGGCACGCCAACGAGGCGCGGCAGGAACCAGCTGGAACAGGCCTCGGGCGTGATGCCCCGGCGCGAGAAGACGAAACCGAATTTCGCGTTGGTTGAAGCGATGCGGAAATCCATCGGCAGCTGCATGGTGACGCCAACGCCGACGGCCGCGCCGTTCACGGCGGCGATCACGGGCTTGAGGCTGCGGAAGATGCGCAGGACGACACGGCCGCCGCCATCGCGACGGATGCCGTCATGGATGATTTCATCGCCCGAGGCGCGCTTGGTGTAGTTGAAGGTGTCGCCGCCAGCGATGCCAAGTTCGGCCCCGGCGCAGAAGGCGCGGCCAGATCCGGTGATCACCACAGCGCGAATGCCGTCGTCAGCGTCGGTCATGTCGAACAGCTGGATCATCTCACGCATCACGACGGGGGTGAACGTGTTCATCTTGTCGGGGCGGTTGAAGGTCGCGACCGCGACGCCGTCCGTGACCTTGAGATCGAACATGGTGAAGTCGGTCATGTGTCTGTCCGCAGCTTGAAGGGTGTGGGAAATAAGCTTGAAAGCCGCGCGGCGCCAACACTGTCAAACCCGCCAGCGCCGCAAATCCAGACGGACGCGCCGGCAAGCTGGCTGAGGGCGGAGGTATCTGGCATGGGTGTCTTGGTCTGCCGCGGATGGGCAGCCCACTCTGGAGACGGTTTTGCAGCAAGGCAAGCAGGCGATCGCCACGCTGGATGAAGCCCAGGCCTTCATTCGCGCCAATACGCGAGTGACGGACCTGCCCGGGCTGGGCCTGCGCGTTTACCAGGCCGACGAGCTGACGCCGCTATGGGAGGCGACGGAGAAGGACCTGGCGCAGGCCAATGTCGCACCGCCCTTCTGGGCGTTCCCGTGGGCCGGCGGACAAGCGCTCGCGCGCTACGTGACTGATCACCGTGATCAGTTCGCGGGGAAGCGCGTGCTGGATGTTGCGTCGGGCTCGGGGATCGTGGCGATTGCTGCGGCGCTGGCCGGCGCGTCGGACGTTGCGGCGAATGATATCGACCCGATATGCGAGGCGGCGATCAGTCTCAATGCAGAGCTGAACGGCGTAGCGGTTCGCTATATCAGCGGCAGCCTGCTTGAAGGCGAGCCGCCACCGTTCGACGTGATCGTGGCGGCGGATGTGTTCTACGAACAGCGCCCGGCGCAAATGTTCCGTACCTTCCTCGAACGCGCGCACAAGGCGGGCATCACTGTGTTCGCAGGCGATCCGGGCCGCACGTATTTTCCGCGCGACGCCTTCCGGCAGGTGGCGGAATATTCGGTGCAGACGACGACCGAGATCGAGAACCATCCGATCCAGTCCGCGCGGGTGTGGACGATCTGAGGATCAGGTCAGCAGCAGGCGTACGCCGCAAACATCGACATGGCGTTGGCCATCCTTCTCGCCGGTGCGCAGTTTTTGCTGCTCGGCGCGCGAGATGACGCCCGCAATATCGGCGCAGCGCAGATGCACCTCGGTCAGCCCCTCGCCGCGTTGATCGGCAAGTGGCATGAAAAAGGCGCGGGCGTTGTCGAGGTTCATCACCCGAACATTCTCGCCCGCGTCCAGCAGCGGACGGCGCAGGATGAGGCCCCAGCGTTCGGCGGTGGCTTGCGGATCATCGCACTGCATGGTCGCGGCGGTGATGACGATGTCGGGGTTGGCTCTCTCCTGCCAGGCGGGCCCGGCCCAGTGATAGCCGCCCATGGTGTTCTCCGCGCCTGAGTGGCGGTCGATGGAGAGGAGGCAACCGCCGGTGTCGCGCGGGTGCAGGTGGATCGCCTCAGACCAGATGCTGTCGTCGCCGGAATGCAGGTCCTGAACGATGCGAACATTCATCGCCTTGAAATGCTCGCGGCGCGCATCGAGATCGTCGCAATCGAGAATGTACATGTAGCCGCCATTGCCCTTCCGCCGGGAAAGATAGCGGCCAGCGGCGGTGTCCGTGTCGGGATCCTTCGGCGCGACGACTTCGAGGAAAGTTCCCCCAAGCGCCCAGAGCGCGTTGTGCAGGCCATACTTGCCGACGCCCGGATCACGATGGCAGACCTCGGTCTCGAGAATAGCGGTCAGCTGCGCCTCGACCGGCGCGAGATCGCGCGCGACGAGGCAGATCTGGCGAAGCCTCAGATATCCCATGGCGCCCTCCCAGGCATTTGCCGCATCTAGCGGTTCTGTGTCCGTCCCTCGATCATATGCCGAAGGGCCGACGTTCGCGAAGCGATGAAATCGTTGAAGGCGCGGACATGGGGAAGATTGCGCATCTCCTCGCGCGTCATCAGCAGCAGTGCATAGTCGGCTTCATCGAAGGTGAAGCAGAGCACGAGATCAGGATCGAGTTCGCCGAGCACGCACGGGAGGGGGCCGCAGCCAAGACCGCTCTTTATGGCGCCCGCTATGTTCAGAATGGACGAGGAGGCCTGGCGGACCACGCCGCCGCGCGCACGGATGACCTTCATGAAGGCAGGATCGAACCGGCTAAGTTCGCCGGAGCCTGCGATGACCGGATGCAGCGCCAGCTCCTCGGGATTGGTTGGCAGGCCGTTTTCGGCGACAAAAGCCTTCGAGGCATAGACGCCCCACTTGCCTGTCGCGAGGCGGCGGACGATCACGCCCTCTCCCACCGGGCCCGAGGAGAGAGTGGCGGCCCGCAACGCGATATCGGCCTCGCCGCGCGAGAGATCCAGCTGCCGGTCGGTGATGATGGTCTCGACCTGCACGACCGGGAAGCGTTGCGTGAATTCACGCAGCCACGGCGTGAGCAGGCAATCCGCCAGCACATCGTTGGTCGTGACCCGGATCATGCCGAGAAGTTTGCGGCTGCGCTGGGCGACCATCCGGCCAAAGGCCTCAACCTCGGATTCGACCCGCTCGGCGCTCTGCACCATCGCAGACCCCAGATCTGTCAGACGGTACCCACCTGCGGTTTTCTCGAAGAGTTTTTCGCCGAGCGCTTCTTCCAAAGCTGCAACCCTGCGGGCGACCGTTGTTTGATTTACGCTCAAAATCTTGGATGCAGACAGGGTACTACCGCTTTTGGCGACAGCCAGAAAGTGCCGAAGGTCGCTCCATTCGAACATGGTTTGTTATGCAATAATGCCGAACGCTCTGCAATAGTTCGGATTGTGACGGGGTAGGGCAAGCCGTACATCGGCCCCACGGATGAGATGTCAAAAGACGCCGCCGAAGCAGAAGACGACTCAAGAAGACGACGCCAGATCGTACGAGCAGCCTCCCCATGACTCCCCCGGCCCCTTCCAGGTTTATCTCCCCCCCTCCAGCCCGGAAGGCGCCGGGAACTCTCCGGCTGCATTATGATCCGGCTTCCACGACCTGCCGTCCGATCATCCTGTTCGCTTCCGAATCCGGCATACCGCTCGACTACAACCTGATCGACCTGTTCTCCGACGAGAACCGTTCGGACTGGTATTCGCGGCTTACGCCGAACCAGGCGGTGCCGCTGCTTGAACATGACGATTTCATCCTCAGCGAAAGCTCAGCGATCCTGAAATATCTCGCCGACCTCACAGACAGCCCCGCCTATCCGAAGGAGTTGAGGACCCGCGCCCGCGTCAACGAGGCGATGGACTTCTTCAACACCTATCTGATGCGGGACTATGTCTACGGTCTCGTCTATTCGCGTGTGCTGGCGCACTACCGCATGCCGGGACAGGCGCAGCAGCAGTTCATCGCCCTGCACGAGCCGCGCGCGGCGCGCCGCCTGCGCGCGCTGGACGCCATGATCGGATCGAAGGCCTTCGTCTGCGGCGACCAGATCACCATCGCAGATTACTTCGGGTCGGGAATCATCACGGCGGGCGAGCTTATCAGCTTTGACCTGCGGCCGTGGAGCAATATCTGGCGCTGGCTCAACACCATGAAGTCGCTGCCGACCTGGGACGAAGTGCATGCTGGCTTCTATGGCTGGCGCAGCGCCGTCGAGGCCCAGGGGCTCGGAATCAGGAAGAAACAAGAAACGAAAAAAGAGGAACGCGCATGATCAACACGGGCCATCGGCCCAGCTGACACGGATACGACGCCGGCTCTCCCAGAAGGCAACAGCCTCGGCCGGCCCGAGACCAATACGAGCATAGCCAAACCAGCAAGCGACCGGCGATCCACGCCGGCGAAAGGAAGCACCAATGACGACGCACATCACCAATATCCGCATGCATGCCGCCTTCCTGGCGGTTGCCGGAATTCTCTCCCTGCAGGCCTGCGGCGGCGCCACCGCCGCTCCGGTTAAGGAGGCAGGCGAGATCCCCACTCAGCACGTAAAAGCTGAAAGCCAGATCGACGCCGGGCGGTACCTCGTGAAGATCGGCGGCTGCAATGACTGCCATACGCCCGGCTATGTCGAAGGCGTCATGATGACCGGCATGGAGATGCCCGACACCGAATGGCTCAAGGGCGGCGATGTCGGCTTCTCGGGGCCGTGGGGCGTCAGCTACCCCTCCAACCTGCGCCTGTCGTTCCAGAACATGGACGAGGCACAATTCATCGAGATGGCGCGCAAGGGCCAAGGCCGTCCGCCAATGCCGTGGCCCAGCCTGCAGGCGATGAGCGATGCCGATCTCAGCGCCATTTACGCCTATATCCACGCGCTTGGCGCAGCAGGCGAGCCGGCTCCCGCAGCGCTGTCGCCCGGCGTTGCGCCTGATCGTCCGCACATAGCGTTCGTTCCGCAAGCGCCCACGGCGCAGGCGGCGAAATAGGCCGCACGGCCTCATCCTTCCCCCGGCGACACGGAACATCCGGCGCTGGAATCACAAATAGAGAAGAAGGAAATCTTCCGATGACGACCCACCTCCCCCTCCCCTCGACCCAGGTTGCGCAGGACGCAACGAAGCCGCGCATGCGTTTCCTCTATCCGCTCGCAGCGGTGTGCATCGCCGCCGTGTTTCTGGCGCCTACCTCCGCCGAGGCCCAGCCGGGCGGCGCGATCAAGCTGCGGCCCGACCAGCAGCGCGCGATCGAACTGGCGCTGCAAAGCGTCGACCCCGCCATGCGCCCAATGGCGCGCCAACAGCTTGCGGCAAGCTTTGCGCCGATGAGCGCTATGGCGCGGGATGGCGCCATGAGCTCGGCCAGTTCATGATGGAATCAGCCCTCGGCGCCAACAATGTCGAAACGCGGGTCACGGTGGCTGGCGAGGCCTACATGCCGAAGGACGGGCGCTACAAATTCGATTTCTCGAAGGTGCGCACATCCTTCGACAAGGCCGCTGTTGATGCCGCGATCAAGACCGCCTGCGACAAGGTCCATGCGACCGGCAAGGCCTTCCTCGCGAAAGTCGATCCGCTGATCGCGAAAGAGGACTGGGACGGCTCCTACAAAGCCGAGAGCGCCGCCAATCTGGCGCTCGAACCGATCCGCCGCGAGTTGCAGGCCGCCTACGACCGCATCGGCCCGGGCGACATCGGTGTATTCCAGCTCGCCATGATGGACGGCGTCAAGGTGAAGTAACCGGAGACGAACAGGATCTGGCGGTCGCTCACCCCCCGGAGTTCAAAGCCGAGCCACAAGAAGCCGGCGGACCGCCAATGGAACTGATGCGCAGGCCTTTTCTTGAAAGGGCCTGCGCTTTTGTTTTTACATGAAGCTGTAAGGCTCGACATCGAGCGTAACCCGCACAGCTGACGGCAGCTTCACGCGCTCCTTCCAGGCAGCGAGAAAAGCCGAGAGATCGACATTGCGGTCCGAGCGCACCAGAAAGCGGCGGCGATGGCGGCCGCGCAGAATGGTGATCGGCGCAGGCGCCGGGCCCCAGACCTCAACGCCGGCGGCATTGGGTTGGTTCTCTCCGAGCGTCGCCGCCGCCTCGTCGGCCTGTTCAGCGCTGGGCGCGGAGAGGATGACCGCGCCAAGGCGGCCGAAGGGCGGAAACGACACCAGCCTGCGCTGGTCCATCTCGTGCGCGAGGAAGGCGTCGCGGTCGCCCGCCGCCAGCAGCGCGATGGCGGGGCTGTCGGGCGAATAGGTCTGGATGATCGCGCGGCCCGGCTTGTCCGCGCGGCCGGCGCGGCCGGCCACCTGCTGCAACAGCTGGAACGTTCGTTCGCCCGCACGGAGATCGCCGCCGCGAAGGCCGGCGTCTGCATCCACAACACCGACAAGCGTGAGTGTCGGGAAGTTGTGGCCCTTGGCCACGATCTGCGTGCCGATGAGGATGTCGATGGCGCCCCCTTCCATGCGCGCGATCAGCTCGCGCAGGTTCTCCGGCGAGGTGACGGTGTCGGACGAGAGGACTTCGACGCGGGCGCCGCGAAAGCGCGTGTGGACTTCCTCGGCCAGCCGCTCGACGCCGGGGCCGACGCTGGTGAGCGACCCCTTGGCATGGCAGTGCGGACACTCCAGCGGCTTGCGCATGGTGAAGCCAGTGAGGTGGCAGACCAGCATCTGGGTGTAGCGATGCTCGACCAGCCAGCTGTCCGAATCGGGGGCCTTGAGGCGCTCGCCACAGGCGCGACAGAGGACGAGCGGCGCATAGCCCCGGCGGTTGAGAAACAGCAGCGCCTGCTCTTTTGCGGCAAGTGTTTCCTCGATTGCGGTCGTGAGGTCAGGGCCGATCCAGCGGCCAGCTTCAGGCGGAGATGTCCGCATGTCGGCGAGCGCGATTGTGGGCAGGCGCGCGAGGCCCGGGCGGGCGCTGAGGCGCAGGTGTGAATAGCGGCCGGCCTGGGCGTTCCACATCGTCTCGAGCGCGGGCGTGGCTGAGGCGAGGACAATGGAGCACGGCTCCATCGAGGCGCGCAGCACGCCGAGGTCTCGCGCGTGATAGATGACGCCGTCTTCCTGCTTGTAGGACTGGTCGTGCTCTTCATCGATGATGATGAGCTTCAGCTTGGCGAAAGGGAGGAACAACGCGGAGCGGGCTCCGACGACGATGCGCGCTCGGCCGGCGGCAACCTCGCGCCAGACGCGGCGGCGTGCGGCTGTGCCGGCGGCCGAATGCCATTCCGCGGGCGTGGCGCCAAAGCGCTCCTCGAAGCGGGAGGTGACCGCCTGGGTGAGCGCAATCTCGGGGAGAAGCACAAGCACCTGCGCTTCGGGATCGCTGCGCAGCGCCTCGGCGATGGCTTCGAAATAGACTTCCGTCTTGCCCGAGCCGGTAATGCCGTCGAGCAGGGCCGCGCGATAGCCGCCGCCCCGGATCATCTCGCGAAGATAGCGGGCTGCTTCGAGCTGTTCATCGGTGAGATCGCGCGCGGGGCGTTCGGGGTCAGGTAGGTCGAAGGGCGGATCAAGCGAGCGCTCGACCGTTTGCAGCGCGCCGGCTTCGAGGAGGCCTTTCACGACGCCGGACGAGACGCCGGCCTGTCGCGCCAATTCGGCGCTAGAAAGCGGTGTGGTGGCCTGCGCCAGAACCTTCTCGCGTGCTGGCGTCATCTTGTCGGGCGCCGCGCCTGTTGCGACGACGAGCGTTTCGGTGGGCGGCGGCTCGAGGCCTTCGCGCGAGCGCATCGCCATTGCGAGCACATTGCCGACCGGGGCGCAGACATAGCGCGCGGCGCGTTCGATGAAGGCACGCATGGAGGGCGGCAGCGGCGGCGCGGTCGTCACCACATTGCTCAGCGCCTTGAGCTTGCGGTTGGACGGCCGCGTGCGTTCGGCCCAGACGACGCCGATCATCTCGCGCGGCCCCAGGGGCGCGACGACGAAGGAACCGGGCGCGGCCTCCATGCCTTCGGGCAGTTCGTAGTCGAACGGCTCCGGCAGGGGCTGCGGCAGCAGCACCGATACGATTCGGGTGTCAGACGGCATGGGGCGGAGGATGGCCTTGCAAGGCCCGGGGTTCAACCCGATGCGTCATCGGCGCCGGTGTTTGGCGCGAGGAAACACCCCCTTAATCCCGCCCCGCCATGGTGCGGCCCATGACCACGCCCCATACGGCACGCGAGGCGCTGCAGGAGTTCTCGGCCTGGCTCGAGACCGAGCGCCGTGCGTCGGACAAGACGGTGGAAGCCTACCAGCGCGATGTGGGGCATTTCATCGGTTTTCTGGTGGAGCATCTGGGTGGCGAGCCTACGGTCTCCGATCTGAAAAAGTTGTCGCGGCATGACGTGGTCGCCTGGCTGGCGCGGCGGCGCAGCCATGACAATCTGGCGGCGTCCTCACGCGCGCGCGCGGCGTCGAGCCTGCGCGCCTTCTATCGCTTTCTCGATCGCCGCCTGGATGCAGCCAACGCCAAGGCAATGATGTTCGAGAGCCCGCGACGGCCGCACCGCCTGCCCCGGCCGCTGCCCGAGAAGCTTGCTGCACAGACGATCGAGCTGGCGGGTGAAGGCGATGGCGAGGATGTGGCGCCGTGGATGCTCGCGCGTGATGCTGCTATTCTCGCGCTGCTCTATGGCGCGGGGCTGCGTCTGTCGGAGGCGCTGGCGTTGACAGGCAGGGACGTGCCGGCGCCCGAAGCGTTGCGGGTCTATGGCAAAGGCCGCAAGGTGCGCATCGTGCCGCTGATCCGTGCGGTGCGTGAGGCGGTGAATGAGTACGCGAAAGTGTGCCCCTACCCTTCGGCGCCCGACGAGCAGATCTTCCGTGGCGCACGGGGCGGGCCGCTGAATCCGCGGCTGGTGCAGCGGCTGATGGAGACGCTGCGGGCGCGGCTGAACCTGCCCGAGACGGCGACGCCGCATGCGCTGCGCCATTCGTTCGCGACGCACCTGCTGGCGAATGGCGGCGACCTGCGGTCGATCCAGGCCTTGCTTGGCCATGCCAGCCTGTCGACGACGCAGATCTATACCGGTGTTGATGCGGCGCGCCTGATGAAGGTGCACGCCGAAGCCCACCCGCGTGCGTAATGGCGCGCGCGTGACGGGCATGTGACCGTAGGACAACGCGAAACTGCCCGGTGTGTGGAACGGATTTCCCCGACTTGAGTTGACGCCCGGCGCTGCCCTTCCTAGCGTTAACCCCAATCAGAACCATCACCGCCACGTCTTGAGGGAGACGATCTCATGAAAACCATCCTGTTTGCCGCTGCCGCCGCGACGGCGCTTGCACTTGCCGCCTGTGGCGGAGGTGAACCCGCAAAACCGGCCGAGCCCACGCCTGCCGCTGACGCGACGCCGGCAGCGCCGGAACCCGTCGCAGCCGCGCCAACCGGGCCGGCAGCCATGCCGGAGCCGACTGATGTCGCCGCTTTCATGAAAGCACGCCACGAGAACTACGAAATGCTGGGCGCGAACATGAAGGTGCTGCAGGACAATTTCCGCGCCGAGACGCCTGACATGGCCGCGGCCACTGCGGCGGCCGCCAATGTGAAGCTCTTCGCCGACGCGATGGGCGCGTGGTTCCCCGCCGGCACCGGGCCAGACAGCGGCATCGAGTCCGAAGCCAAGGCCAACATCTGGACCGATCGGGCGACGTTCGATGCGGCCGCGGTCAAGCTGCAGGAAGAATCTGCGAAACTCGCCGCCGCCACCGATGCGGCGGCGTTCAAGGCGCAGTTCCCGGCGACGGGCGGCACCTGCAAGAACTGCCACGACACGTTCCGCGAAGAGAAGAAAGACCAATAGGCTTGGACGCGGACAAGCCTGCTGCGTCCGAACCAGGGACTGCGCCCACACCTTCACACCAGAAGGTGTGGGACATCCCGACGCGACTGTTCCACTGGTCCCTGGTGATCTGCATCGGGCTTTCCTGGTGGTCGGTCGAGAACAAGCGGATGGACATCCATTACTGGTCGGGCCTCGTCGCGCTCGGCCTTCTGGTGTTTCGCATCTACTGGGGCTTTGCCGGGCCGGAGACCGTTCGGTTTGCGCGCTTCATCAAGGGGCCGCGCGAGGTGGTGCGCTATCTTCGCCGGCTGTTTCGGACCGGCTATCGCGCGAGCTTCGGGCACAATCCGCTGGGGGCGTTAAGCGTGATCGCGCTTCTGCTGGCGGTGGCGATCCAGGTGGGGCTTGGCCTGTTCGCATCTGATACGAGCTATGTGAGCTCGGGGCCGCTGAGCCACCTTGTCGACTACGAGGCCAGCGAGGACATTACTGACCTGCACGAGGATTTCTTCAATGTGCTGATGTTCGTGATCGGCCTGCACCTTGCGGCGATCGTGTTCTACCTGGCTGTGAAGCGCATCAACCTGGTGTGGCCGATGGTAACGGGCAGCCGGAGCGCGGAGAATGCCGAGGGCCCACCAGCGGGGATCGCGCCGATTTCTCTGCTGCGGCTATGCATCGGCATCGTGCTGGCGGCGGGCGCGGTCTGGCTCATTGCGCGCTGACGTGCTGGCGGCCTTCCAGGTGATGCAAAGCGCCGGGCTTTCTGGCTGAGAGCGCCTCCCGGAGTCAGCAAGGCAAGCAGGAGTTTGACTGCCGCGCGGGTCAGGCCGCGTTGCGCTTGGCGGCCTTCTTGACCTTGTTGATGGCATAGGCGCGCTTGAGGCGCGACAGGTGGTCAATGAAGAGCGTGCCCTGCAGGTGGTCCATCTCGTGCTGGATGCAGACGGCGTACATGCCCTCGGCCCATTCCTCGATCTGCTCGCCCTTGTAGTTGAGGTAGCGGAGCTTCACGCGCGTGGGGCGTTCGACCTCGTCGAAATAATCCGGGACCGAGAGGCAACCTTCTTCGTACGGCTGCTTGTCGCCGGCAAGCTCCAGGATTTCCGGGTTCACGAAATGCCGGGGGGCCCTGGGTTCGCCCTCGCCCGCCAGATCCATCACGATGACGCGCAGGGGGACCCCGATCTGCACGGCGGCGAGGCCAATGCCGGGGGCGGCGTACATCGTCTCCAGCATGTCATCCATCAGCGCGCGGGTTTCGTCCGTGACGGCGTCGACGGGCTTCGAGACCTGCTTCAGGACAGGATCGGGTACGGTGAGGATGGTGCGGATCGCCATGAGCGCTAGCTATGGACGAGACGCAAAAACGTCAAGTGAACGACCCCGTGAGGGGAGCTGAAACGCGCGCGGACAACCCTGATAGGGCGGACTATTTGCGTTTTCCGCCCGCTGCAGCCGGTGAAGCGGAGGGCAGGGCGTCGAACAGGGGGGCGCCCGATTTCGCATCCGCCTTTGGCTCGGCCTGGCGGCCATCGCCAAGCTGCGCCTGGGGCGTACGGGCCTTTACGGCCAGTTCCTCGGGCGCAGCGACGGCGCGGTCTTCGGTGGGGATCTGCAGTTCCTCGAAACGGCGGACCTGCGGCATCACCTTGCGCTCGTAGGAGCCCACGAGGGCGTTATAGCTGTCGACCGCCTTGTCGAGGTTTGAGCCGACCTTGCCCATGTGATCAGTCATCACGGAGAGGCGCTGGTAGAGCTCGCGCCCGAGTTCGACGGCCTGTTCGGCGTTGCGCGCGGCCTGTTCCTGACGCCAGCCATAGGCGACCGCCTTGGCGAGCGCGATCAGCGTCGAGGGCGTGACGATGATGACGGAGTTCTTCGAGGCAAAGTCAAAAATCTCGCGGTCATATTCGAGGACGGCGGCGTAGAAATTCTCGCCCGGCATGAACATGGCGACGAAATCGACACGGTCGGAGAAGGACTTCCAGTAGTCCTTGCGCGCAAGGCTGGTAACGTGGGCGCGGACCTTGGCGGCATGGGCGGCGAGGAGCTGGTTCTTCTTCGCAAGGTCAGGCTCGTTGGAGGCGGCGAGGTAATCGTCGAGCGACACTTTCGAATCGATCACCAGTTCGCGCCCGCCTGGCATACGTATGATGACGTCGGGCCGCACCCTGCCCTTGTCTGTTTCGGACGAGTTCTGCTCGGTGAAGTCCGCATAGGGCGAAAGGCCCGCCATCTCGAGGACGTTGCGAAGCGTCTCCTCGCCCCAGCGGCCGCCATGGCGCGTGGTGGACAACGCGTTGGCGAGCTTGCCGGCGGCGGATTCGGTCTTGCGCACGCTTTCGCTGACGCCCCGGATCTGTTCCTCGAGCTTGGCGCGGTCTTCGGCGCTCATCTTCTGGATCTCGTCCACCTTCTTCTGGAACTGGCCGAAGGTCTCGTGGATCGGCTTCAGCATCTTGCCGAGTTCGCCCTCGGCGCCTTCCTTGTGCTTCTTCAGCGTCTCGTCTGCGATCGCCACGAACTGCTGCTGGGACTTGAGGAGGGCTGCATCGGCCAGCGCCTTGAAGCGCCCTTCGCTCTCAACCTGCATTTTCGCGAACTGCTCTCGTTCGCGTGCAAGGCCAGCTTCACGTTCGGACGCGCGGGCGGCTTCGGCGGCGAGGGACAGCTCGGCCTTTTCGGCGCGCTGGCGCAGCTGGTCGCGTTCGGATTTGAGGCTGGCGACTTCACGCCCGCGCTCAGCCAGCTCGGCCGAGAGGTGGGCGGTGTCTGGCGGCTTGCGCTGCGAGAACACGAAGGCGGCCGCCGCCGCGGCCAGCGCGATGAGCAGCAGGACGATATGGATTGCGTCTAATGTCATCCCGCGACCTTAAGTTCCTTCTTTGTTCCGTTCAAGCGCAAAGCTCAACGAACACGGGAGGGAAGCTTGCCCGATTCCACCGGGAGGCGAAGGCGTATGATTAAGGGACTCGGGCAGAACGGGCGGCGATACCGCACGTCAGAGCCAGCGCTAGTCGCGCGCGCCGCGGCGCGGACGCCAGCCTTCGGGCATGTGGGGGAAGTTCGCGACGCCTTCGAAGGCGTGGTCGGGAACGTCGGAACCGAACACATCCAGCGGGTCGTTGATGCGGCGGGACGTCTGGCGCGCCTCGCGGGCGACCTTGCGGATCCGCTCGCGCATCAGCCAGACACCAATGCCGACACCAACGGTCACGGCCGCGACCGTCAGGACAACCGGGACATGCTTGCGTTTCACCATGGGACGCCCCAACCGGAATTTCTACCTACGCGAAGCCATCGCAGCCGCAATCGTGCCATCGTCCAGATGGTCCAGCTCGCCCCCCACCGGGACGCCATGGGCCAGACGCGTCACCTTCACCGGCAGATGCGACAGCCTATCGGTGATGTAGTGGGCGGTGGTCTGTCCGTCCACGGTGGCATTCAACGCCAGGATTACTTCTCGCACATCCGGGTTTCCGGCCCGTTGAACGAGTGCAGCAATATTGAGATCTTCAGGCCTAATACCATCGAGGGCCGACAGGGTTCCGCCCACAACATGGTATTTTCCCCGGAAGGCGCCGGACCGCTCCATCGCCCAGAGATCGTCGACATCCTCAACGGCGCAGATCACCCCGCCATCGCGGCCGGGAGCGATGCAGACGGAGCACGGGTTCACCGTGTCGAAATTTGCGCAGACGGAGCAGGCTGAAACCTTCGAGGCGGCGTCGGCCAGGGCGGCGGAGAGGGGCCCCAGCAGCTGGTCGCGCTTTTTCAACAGGTGCAGGGCCGCGCGGCGGGCCGAACGGGGCCCAAGCCCGGGCAGCTTCGACAGGAGGTCGATCAGGCGGAGGATTTCCGGGCCGGCGGAGCGGTTGATCATGACTGGCTCTTTACCCACTCGACATAGTCGCCCGAGGGGATGAGGGGAACACCCTGAAGCGAGGGGAGATAGCGATAGAGGAAGGCTGTCACTTCGGCGCCAGCGTTGGGGGCGGCCCGCTACGGCTGGCGCGCGTTCAGGGCTGGCCCGATGACCTCGATGCGATTGGTCCAGACGTAGCCGCCAAAGCCTTCAGGGACGTAGCTCAGCTCATCGACAGAATCGATTCCACGCGTACCGAAGTCGCCGTTTTCGAACGGTCCGGCCAGGATGACCTGTGAGCCTGCCGCCTCCATGCGCTTCGTGAACCTGTGCGGCCAGCCCCAGATCGCCCAAGCGAAATTGGCGGGGACGAGGACGACGGAGTCGCGGCAACTGTCGGGTACGATGCCGGTCCAGCCCCAAAGCTCATAATCGATCAGGCAGCTCATCATGGACTGGCGAGTGTAGCCGGTCAGGCCATGGATGAGTTCGCGGCTGCGGTCGGTGGGCTCGGCGCCCCCATAGACGCCCCAGAGTGTGCCCCGCCATTCCGGATGCCTGGCGATGAGCGCGGCGAGCGCCTCGCCCTCTTCCGTACGTCTGCTCTTGAAGTTGATGAGGAAGGACTGATCCGGAAAGTGCGCGAGAACTTCCGGCAGGGTTGGCATCAGTCCCACGCCGGTTCCGCGCAGCGGGTAGGTCGCGCCGCCATCGGCGGTGTAACCATAGCCGATATCGAGCGTGCGGAGATAATCGATCGCCAGCTGTTCAGTAACGCCTGTTCCGTTGGTGCGGCAGTCGACCGTCCAGTCATGGAAGACGGCGAACTGCCCTTCCGGGGTGAGATGAACGTCGAGCTCGACTACGTCCGCACCCGCAGCGAAGGCGGCCTTCATGGAGGACAAGGTGTTCTCGAAAAGCCCGTGCGTCGGAGTGTTGATCAGCTCAGCGGTGCAGGTTTCGTTCTCGAGATTGTCGCGAGTGTAGGTCTGGTGCACGCCGCGATGCGCGATCAAGCGCGGGGCGCCCTCCCGATGCGGCGCCTCGAATGCCGAGAGGTTGAACACCACGACACCCAGCACGAGAAGAGCCAGGCCGCCGCAGCCGTAAAGAAGGATGCGCAACATTATCACCTACCAAGTTATCCGCAGGGGGCAGCGCAGGCGCGGCGCTCACTTCCGGCGCTCGGCCCGGCGGCAGGCGTCGTGCAGCTCGTCGAAGTCATGGCGCAGGACATAGGCGCGCACGAAGTCGATCGCGACGACACGATCAATGAAGCCGGCGAACATCCAGTCGATGTCGCGGCGCGAGACAAGACCGCGACGCGTGAGGCCGGAGACGAATTCGAAGAAGTTGAGGAGATCGATCAACTCGCCCTCCATCGGCTTGGGCATGCCGGCGGTGGCGAGTTCTGCGCGCAGGGCGGCGAATTCGGGCGAGTCAGGATTGGCAAGCACGAAGCGGATGCGGCGATAGCGCTCGTTGTCAAAGAACATGGTGTAAAGTTCGCGCACCTGCTCGGTCTGGCGCATGCGCTCGGAGCGCAGGTAGCGGAACAGGCCGAAGAAACCGGCCAGCAGCGCGGCGACCAACGTGAAGGCCGACGCCCAGTTGCGCGCCAGCTCCGACCAGTAGAGTGCGGGGTCGCCGCTGCCGGCAAAGCTCGATCCGAAATCCAAAGGGGGCTCCCATGCGACTCGCTAGGACGTCTTTAGGGCACGATCGGTAATAGCGAAATCACCGATCGCTATATGTCCTGACGAGAGTCAGCATGATCGGAACAAGACAAGGCTGCAGGACTCGCCCTGCCCTAACTTGTCTTCAGTTTCGCGCACAGATTTCCAGACGGCGTTGTCGCGCGCCATTCGTATTCGAGATGCTGAAGATCGGGCACCGGCATGCCGTTGCGCGTCGCAGGCACGAAGTCCTGCGCGGCGAGGCAGCGCAGCGTCGGGGCGAGGAACATCGGGTCCGAACAGACGCCATCGCCCGCCACCATGCGGCCGGCGGCGTCGATCTCGAGGTCCATCTGGCAGCAGCCGGAGAGTTGCCGGCGGCGCGCCTCCGCCGGCCAGCGGCAGGCGTCAGGCCGGAAGCCGCCGGCATAGCGCGCCTCGGTTTTTCCTGTTGCCGCCGGCGTCTGCGCAAGGCTGATTGCGCCGAGACTGGCGGCGGCGAGGCTGGCCAGCCCGAGAATGGCGGTGATGACAGAGCGAGTGCGGATGGCCCGTCCTCCCAATCAGATGGCGAAGCTACTCACCGATTGCCCCTCGACGCAATTCGCGCTCAGTAGCGAGCCATGGAAATCAATCCCCTGGCCGTCCTCGATTATGCCGGCGTGGCGATGTTCGCCGCATCGGGCGCGCTGATGGCGGCCGCGAAGCGTCAGGACGCGCTGACCTTCGTGTTCTTTGCGGCGATCACCGGCGTGGGCGGCGGGACGTTGCGCGACCTGTTGATCGGGGCGCCGGTCTTCTGGGTGCAGGATGCGGGCTATGTCGTGGTCTGCACGGTGGTGGCGATCCTTGTCTACCTGACGCGCGGGCGGGGCGTGCATGAGCAGACCCTGCTGTGGCTCGATGCGGTGGGGCTGTGCGTCTATGCCTGCGTCGGTGCGGCCAAGGCGCAGTCGCTGGGCGTCGACCCGGTGATCTGTGTCGTGATGGGCGCGCTGACGGCCACGTTCGGCGGGATCATCCGCGACGTGCTGGCGGGCGAGCCGTCGATCCTGCTGCGGCGGGAGCTATACATTTCCGCTGCCATCGTGAGTGCGGGCGTCTTCGTCGGGCTGCGGCTGTTCGGCCTCGACTGGACGCCGGCGAGCGGGATTGCGGTGGCGCTGGGCTTCGCGGTGCGCGCCGGCGCAATCCGCTGGAAATGGCATCTGCCAGCGTTCGAGCCGCCGGAGCGCCGGTGAGAACGCCTGCGTAGATCGATTGGCGCAAAGCCGCGCAAACGCGGTATTGCTGCTGCCACAGGGTTTACCGACACATCACAGTTGGACGATCAATCGTCCCGGATTGTGCGTTCCTTGCGCTCGTGGCGTTCCTGGGCCTCGAGGCAGAGCGTGGCGATGGGGCGGGCTTCGAGGCGCTTGATGCCGATCGGCTCGCCTGTTTCCTCGCAGTAGCCGTACTCGCCGATATCGATCCGGCGGATGGCCGCGTCGATCTTGGCGATCAGCTTGCGCTCGCGGTCACGCGTGCGCAGTTCGAGGGCGCGGTCAGCCTCGGACGAGGCGCGGTCCACGAGGTCCGGGATCGGGGCCACGTTTTCCTGCATCTCGTTGATCGTCTGACGGTTGCCCTGGAGGATCTCCTCCTTCCAGGCGAGCAGCTTCTCCTTGAAGTATTTGAGCTGCTTCTTGCCCATATAGGGCTCGCTCTCGGTCGGCCTGTACGTCGTGGTCTTGGCGCCCATTACGTCTAGCTCCCTTAGTCGGCCCCGGTACCGGCCGCCTCAGATGGGCGGGTCCTATACATGACCCGCCACCCCCCGTAAACGCCCCGACTCAGGGCCCGGGCGTTTGTTATTGCTGCAAATTTCTGGCCATGGCTGTCACACGACATTTATATGTGAGCGTCAGCTCACGTATCGGGCATTTGCTGCACTGCGGCATCACCCGCACCGCGCGACTCAGGCCGCCGGTCGCGGTTCAGGCGAGCCCTCAGGCCGGGGCGGCTTCGCTGGCCTTCTCGAGCTTGGCGGCCTCAACCGCGACGCGGACTTCGGCCCAGTTCAGGGTGTCGTCCAGGCCAAGGTCGCCGGAGGCTTCGCGCTGCTCGGCGAGCGCGCCCTTGAGCAGCGAGAGGTGGCGGGTGGTGGGGCCCTCGCCGACCATGGCCAGTTGGAGCCGGTCGAGCGCATCGAGCAGGCGGCGGCCCTTGCGCAGCGCGCGGGCGCGGGCTTCGGGCCCACCAATGCCCTGAAGCGCAAGAAGCGCAGAGATTCCGGAAACTGGAGCCGAACCCGAGACGCCCGAAGCCGGAGCACGGGCCGCAACATTGCTGGCGCCCAGAAGGTCGCCAAAACCTTGGGCGGCCGGCCTTGCGCCATTGCCGGCAGCGCCGGCTGCAGATGTGGATGAGGTCGTGCTTACCTTCATCGCGAACGGGTCTCCTGACCCGGCACATTTGACCCAGTTGGTTAACGGCGGCTTAAGCTTCGTTAGGCCTTGGGCAAGGAGGCTTAAGCCTTTGTTGCCAATTGGGGATCAGAACTGGAGGCGAAGAACGCTGCGGCCAGAACGGTCGGATCAATTCCGCAAACCGATGTCTGGAACTCCATGCGCGCGCTCGCCAGAATTCTCTCCTGCATCCTTGCCGCCGCCATGCTGGTGAGCCCCGTCGGGGCCGGCACGCGCCTGAAGGACATTATCGATGTCGAAGGCGTACGGGACAACCAGCTGATCGGCTATGGCGTGGTGTTCGGCCTCAATGGCACGGGCGACAGCCTGCGCAACTGCGCGATGCTGCGCCAGTCGATCGAGAGCATGATGGAGCGCCTCGGCATCAACACGCGCGACAGCGTGCTGAATACGAAGAACGCCGCCGCCGTCATGGTGACCGCCAACCTGCCCCCTTTCGCCGCCAACGGAACCCGGATCGACGTGACCGTATCGGCCGTTTGCGATGCTGGCAGTCTCGAAGGCGGCACGCTGCTGGCGACGCCCCTGCTGGGCGCGGACGGCCAGGCCTATGCTTCGGCTCAAGGGTCAGTGGCGGTCGGCGCGTTCACGGCAGGCGGAAATTCCGGTACGTCGCTGACCCGCAACATCCCCACCAATGGCCGCGTTCCCAACGGGGCGACCATCGAACGCGAGCTGCGCTTCGACATGTCGGCGCAGACCGAACTGCGCCTGTCGCTGCGCAATCCTGATTTCACCACCGCCTCGCGTATTGCCGGCGCCATCAACGCGTTCGTCGGCTCGAATGCAGCGTTCGCGATGGACCCGGCGACGGTGCGACTGCGCCGCCCGACAGCGTTCGGCGACATGTCGAGCCTGATCGCACAGATCGAGGGACTGGAGATCGAACCTGAACAGCGCGCCCGCGTGATCATCAACGAAACCACAGGCGTCATCGTGATGGGCGAGAATGTGCGCGTGTCCACCGTGGCCATCGCGCAGGGCAATCTGACCATCCAGGTCCAGGAGACGCCGGGCGTCGCCATGCCCAACTCCTTCACCAACGCGCCACCGGTCGTGGTGCCGCAGACGGACATCGCCATCGCCGAGGACCCGGCGCGGCTGGCCATTCTCGGCGGCAATGGCGTGCCGCTGAGCCAGCTGGTGACGGGCCTCAATGCGCTGGGCGTATCCCCGCGCGACCTGATCGTGATCCTGCAAGCGCTTAAGGCTTCGGGCGCGCTGCAGGCCGACATCGAAGTGATGTAGGGAGACGCCGGGATGAGTGACATCGCCCTGCCCATGCCCCCGGTCGAAACGCGCCGTGCGGGTCCGCCGACGGATTTGTCCAATGTGAAGACGCGCGAGCAGGCGGAGGCCGTGGCCCAGCAGTTCGAGCGCATGTTCATTTCCGAGATGCTGCGGCCGATGTTCGAAGGGCTGGAGACGGATGGCCCGTTCGGCGGCGGCAATGCCGAGGCGACGTTCCGCCCCATGCTGATCGACCAGTATTCGGACGCCATCGCCAAGGGCGGCGGGGTCGGGATCGCCGATTCGGTGCTCAAGGAAATCCTGAGAATGCAGGGGCTGGAATGATGCTGGAGCATGTTGACGAGCGGGCCGAGCAGCTACTGGCCATGACGGTGCGGCTGACCGGGCTGGTGGACGCGGAAATCGAAGCGGTGAAAGCGCGCAGGCTCGACGCCAGCGGCGCCAACTGGGACGAGAAGGAAAGGCTGGTGCACGCCTGGCGGCTGGAAGTATCGCGTATCAAGGCCGATCCCAGCCAGATGTCAGGATTGTCACAAGCCCGGAAAGAGGCGCTCAAAGCCGCTGCGCGCGATCTCGAAGACAGGCTTCAGGCGCATGAGCGCGCGCTTTCCGCAGCGCGCACCGTCACCGAGGGACTGGTCCGCTCGATCGCGGCCGAGATCGCTGAATCGCGCAGCGCCCCTGTGGGATATGGCGCCAAGGGCGCTCCAGCCAGCATGACGCGGCGTGAAGCGTCGGGCCTTGCTGTCGACGCCAAGGCCTGATCCGAGCCTCGCTCAAGGCGCTGATCATATGGCAGGCAGGTCTCGTTGGTTCGCCCCAATGATTCTTCCGTCATGTGTTTTTTTGGTCGCAGGGCGCCTTGCCCACTTGATCTATCGCCGCTCCCGGCAAAGAAAGGGGGTCTGGCCGGGGTGTGAACGCAGATGGATAGGGTGCAAACCCAACCCGTTCGCGTGTAGTAGACGGAAACGGGCTTGATGAATCGCCGTCGCAAGCGCCGTCTGCCGTTCGCGGCATATGCGGCCCTGATGTTCAATGGCGCTCTTTGCGCCGCGCCCTTCATGGCGGCGCACCTCGTATCATCCGCCTATGGCGACCGCCCAACCGCATTCGAGACCACGCCCGAAGCGATTGCCGCTACGAAACAGGCCATGGACGAACGTTTCCAGACGATCTCGGCCGGCGAAGATGCAGAGCCGCGCCAAGTGTGGTCGGAACTCGTGCGCGAGTCGCTCAAGGAAAAAGAGATGCCGCTGGTGCGCGGCCTGCTGCTGGGCGCGCCCGCCATGCTTGGCGAACCTGACGGCGAGGCCCTGCGCGCGCGGATCGGAAAGGTCGCGAAGGGGGTCGACGACGAGGCAGTGCTTCTGGCGGCCGTTTCCTACCTGCCAGGCGAACTGCAGGAGACCTATCTGAGCTTCAACCAGGCGGGCCTGCCGAGATTCACGGCATCGGCCACGCCGGAGTCCGTCGCGGCCGCATCACCCTCTGTTCCCCTTCCCGCAGCAGCGCTTGCGCCTGCCGCCCGGCCGGCCGCCCCCCCCGCCGAGCGCCGTGTTGCGATCAACCGCGTCGGCGACATACGCGGCCTCACCGATACGGCCGTGGAATGGGCCAATGACGACAATATCGAGCTGCACGCGTTCCTGCTGTCGGGCATCGCCCTGATCATGGCGGACGAGGAAGCCCGCGAGGGAGCCTCGGTGGCCATGCCTGCCCTGCGCGCCCGCACGCAGGCCCCCGTGCCGTTCAAGGCCTACCTCACCCGGCGCATTGAGGATGTTGTCGCCGTTGAGGAGATGAAGCGCCTGCTCTCGGCCGAGTTGCACTATGAAGTCGGCTACACGCCCGATGCCATCGCGGTGGTCGAGCGGGCGTTCCGGGCGACCGTTGATCCGGTGAAGCTCGAAGTGCTGCTCGATGAGTTCAAAATCCTGCGCGATATCGCGCATGATACGTCGTTCGAGGCGGCGATCGCGATTGTCGGCCGCGTCAAGGACGGGGTCGACCTGCGTGCGGCGCGCCTGGTGGCGGCGGCCGGCGGGGAGCGCGCGGTGGCGCTGGAGCATTTTGACGGTGAGAACCTGCTGGAGACGGCGCGCACGGTGATTCCGTGGACCAATGCGCTGCGCCTCCAGGCGGCCGGCCTTGCAGCCTGCCTTGCCCTTCTGGCGTTCGTGGCGATGACGACGTTCTGGAAGTCCTTCCGGCTGAACCGGCCCGTGAAGAAGAGCGCCGTCTACCTGATGGAAGAAACCCTGGCTTAGGATCGGTGTTTCACGAAGCGATCCCTCGCTGTCATTGTGTGCGGTCGTAGCGCGGCTCGGAGCCCAGGGCTGCTAGCCTAGCCCGCCGCCAATTGCAGGCCGAAGGCGCCGACGATGCCGACGATGATCATCTGGACGGCCAGCGCCGACAGGATGACGCCAAAAATGCGGGTGATAGCGCCGGCAATCTGGTCGCCCATCACTTTAAGCAGCGGACCCGCGGCGAGGAAGATGAGGCAGGCCAGGACAAGGTTGGATGCGATGGCGAAGGAAACGATGCCAATACCGACAGGATCGCCGCCCGCATTCTGCATGTAGAGCATGGCTGTGGCGATGGAGCCGGGGCCGGCGATCATCGGAATGGCAAGCGGGAAGACCGAAACATCCTCCACCTTGCCGGAGGCCTCCTCGCCGGCCAGCACCTGATCGGCGCGGTCCCTCTGCCGCGCCTGGCGCTTCTCGAACACCATTTCCAGCGCAATCAGGAACAGGAGAACGCCACCCGCCACGCGGAAGGCGTCGAGCGATATGCCGAGGTGATGAAGCAGCCATGCGCCGGCAAAGGCAAAGAAGAACAGGATCAGCGCCGCCACGAAGACCGACTTAACCGCCGTCTTGCGCGCATAGGCCGGTCCGCCCGGCGCCGTGAGCGAAGCAAAGATGGGCGCAACGCCCGGCGCATCGATCAGCACAAAGAATGTGACGAAGGCCGCGATGGCCTGCTCAAGCTGGATCTCGGTCAGCATCGGGATCTAGCCGCGGAAGAGCTGCAGCAGCGCCTGGGGCGCCGCGTTGGCGATGCTGATCGAGGAGGCGGAGAGTTCCTGCCTGACCTGCAGCGCCTGGATCAGCGCGCTTTCGGCCGCAAGATCCGTATCGACCATGCGCCCGACGCCAGCGGCCAGCGCATCGGCAAGACGCGAGACGAACCCCTTCTGCGCCTCGATCCGCTTGCTCTCCGCGCCCATCTCGACGAGCTCGTCGCCGATATTCGCGATCGACTGGGTGAGTAGCGCGTGCGCGTCAGCGGCGGATTGCGTGTTGTTGAGCGCCGTGGTGGACGGCGGCGCGACGATCACCGAACCGCCGGGCATGAAATTGCGGCCCGCGAGTGTGACAGTCTGCGAGGCTTCGGCGTCGGCGATGAAGGACACGCCGTTGGGAAGCGAGCCGTCCAGCACATTAGCGTCGTCAAACGAGGCGTTGCGGACGAAGGCCTGCAGCGTCGTCATCTGGTCGCGGTATTGCAGGTTCAGCTGGTTGCGCTGGTCATCGGTGAGGCCCGCTGACATCGCCTGAGCGGCTGTCCCCTTCATCTCGCCAAGCTGTTTCATGATCTGCTCGGCTGCGGCGATGGCCGTGTCGGAGATCGATTCGGCGCGGCTGAGGCTGAGCGTCACGGCGGCAAGCGAGCCACCCTGGCCGCGCATGATGGCGGCGGAATGGTAGGCTGTTGCATCATCGCGGGCGCGGGACACCTTGAGGCCGGATGACAGACGCGATTCGGCGCCCGACAGCTCACGGCTGGCGGACTGTAGGTGCTTCAACGCGCCGAGCACCCCGGTCGCATTACTGAGTCTGTCGACCATTTTGGCCGTCTCCACAGACGAAACGTGGCAAACGAATCGTCAATTCGACGGTCAGTTTTCGTTAGTAGGGGTTAACGAGACGTTGCTGTGGCGGACATCGGTGGGGGATTATGGGAAAAAGCCGCCTCCGCGCGGTGGCGGAGACGGCGTTTTCAGTGGAAATCCCCGTTGAGCGCTTGCGGCCCTAGCGGCCGAACAGCGAGAGGATGACCTGGGGCGCCTGGTTGGCGATCGACAGGGCCTGCGCGCCCAGCTGCTGCTTGATCTGCAGCGACTGGAGCTTGGCGGATTCCTTCGCGAGGTCGGCGTCGACGAGGTTGCCGATGCCGTTCTCGATCTCGTCCGACAGCTTCGCGAGGAAGTCCTGCTGGGCGTCGAGGGCGGTTGCCTGCGAGCCGAGGGACGCCAGCGTGACGTTGAGGTCGGTGATCGCCTGTTCCAGCGCGTTGGCGGCGGTGGTGGCGGAGGCGGCCGACGTCGAGATGTCGACCGTGGCGAATGTCGAGAACATGGAGGAGGCCAGCGTCATGTCCGTGCCGTTGACGACGAACACGTTCGAGCCGGCGCTGGTGACCGTCGCGGTGGCGACGCCGGCGCCGAGATTGGTGGCGTCGACGCCATCGGTCGAGATATCAAGATCATCAAAATTGGTGTCGTTGATCAGGTAGGTGAACTGGCCGGCCACATCGTCGTAGGAGGCCGAGATCTTGCCGCCAGAGGAGGCGTTCACCGCCTCGACATATTCATCGATCGTCATACCGGCGGTGAGTTCGACCGCGATGGAGAAGGTGCCAAGATTGACCGAGTCGGTGAGGTCGAAGGTGATGAGGTCGCCATCATCCACATCGCCGGCCGCGCCGGAAACACCGGTGACAAGGGCCGATCCGGAGAGTGGCGTCGTCAGCGCGGCGCTCTGCACGCCATCGGTGGTGGCCGCGACCGATCCGCCGAGGTCGGAGATCAGCACGTTGAGGTTGAAGCTGCCGGAGGCCAGGTTGGCGCCGTTGAACTGCGCCGAGTTGGCGATCGTGTCGATCTGCGCGCGCATCGAGTTGAAGTCGGCCTGCAGCGCGTTGCGCTGATCGGGCGTCAGGTCGTCGGCCTGGGCGGCGACCGCCTTGGCCTTCAGCTTCTGGAGGATATCGCCGATCGACTTGCCGGCCGCGAGGGCGACATCGATGGTGGAGTTGGCGCGGTCGATACCGTCCTTGACCGCCGCGACAGAGGAAACCCGGCTCCTCTGGCCTTCGGCGATGGCGTAGATCGCGCCGTTGTCGCGGGCGCTCGAAATCTTGAGGCCCGTCGAAATCTTGTTCTGGACACCTTCCAGCTCGGTGTTCGTGAAGTTCAGGTTCTGGAGCGCGACCATGGCGCTGTAGTTCGTATTGACGCTCAGCATGGCTGATGCTCCTGCGCAGACTGTTGTTCATGCCCAATGCGGGCTTGGACAGACAGGAGTGTTCAAGTCGCGTGCCAGTCCGTTAAGGTTAACAGCCGCCCCCCGGAAGCGCAGGATTTCGGGGTAACAGGAGTTAACGTGCTGTGCGGGCTGCTTACGGAAGGCTGAATCGAATTTGCCCCCCGGCACGATTTGCCGGGCCGGACCGCCACATGAGGTAGGCAAAAACGACAGAGGGGCGGAGCCCGGAAGCTCCGCCCCTCCATTTGGTGAGGCTCTTCAGTTCAGGTTGGCCGGACTGCCTCTTGGGGGGCCGCCGGCGAGCCTTTTAGCGGAAGAACGACAGGATCAGCGACGGCGCCTGGTTGGCGATCGAGAGCGCCTGCGCACCCAGCTGCTGCTTGATCTGCAGCGACTGGAGGCGGGCGGATTCCTTCGCCAGATCAGCGTCGACGAGGTTGCCGATGCCCTGCTCGATGGTGTCCGAGAGCTTCGAAAGGAAGTCGTTCTGGATGTCCAGAGCAGCAGCCTGCGAGCCCATCGTGGCCATCGCGTTGTTGAGGCCCGTGATCGCGGTGTCGATGGAGTTCGACGCAGTCGTCGCCGACGCAGTGGACGTGGAGATGTCCGAGGAAGCGAGCGAGGACAGGATCGAACCGGACAGCGAGAAGTCAGCACCCGTCACCGAGAAGGTGTTGGAGCCGGATGAGGAGACCGACGCCGTGGCGACGCCGACGCCGATATTCGTGCCGTCGGTCCCGGAGGTCGTGACGGCCAGGTCATCGAAGTTGGTGTCGTTGATCAGGTAGGTGAATTCGCCCGTCGTGTCGTCGTACGAGGCCGAAATCTTGCCGCCTGACGCAGCGTTCACTTCCTCGACGAAGTCATCGACAGTCATGCCCGCGGTCAGTTCGACCGCGATCGAGAACGTGCCGGCGTTGACCGAGTCAGTCAGGTCGAACGTGATCAGGTCGCCGTCAGCCAGGTCGCCGGTGGAGTCGCCGGCGTCGATGATGAGGGCCGAGCCCGAGATCGGGGTCGTAAGGCCGGCCGACTGGACGCCGTCCGAAGTTGCAGCAACCGAACCGCCGAGGTCTGAGATCAGAACGCTGAGCGAAGTTCCGCCAACAGCCAGGTTGGCGCCGTTGAATTGCGCGGCATTGGCGATGGTGTCGATTTGCGAACGCAGGCTGGCGAAGTCGGTCTGCAGGGCTGTGCGCTGGTCGGCGGTCAGGTCATCGGCCTGGGCGGCGACAGCTTTGGACTTGAGTTTCTGCAGGATTTCGCCAACCGATTTGCCGGCGGCAAGGGCGACGTCGACCGTGGAGGAAGCGCGGTCGATACCATCTTTCACAGCGGCGACGGACGACACGCGAGCGCGTTGGCCTTCGGCGATGGCATAGACGGCACCGTTGTCACGGGCGCTCGAAACCTTGAAACCTGTCGAAATCCTGTTCTGGACTTCGTTCAGTTCCTTGTTTGTCGAGTTGAGGGATTGGAGCGCGATGGACGCGCCATAGTTCGAGTTCACGCTAAGCATGACGGGACGTCTCCGTTCTAGATCGAAGACCGATCGTTTTGATCGGCCGCTGGCGCGTTTTGCGCCAACATCGTTCGACTATGCCGGAGAGGTCTTAATCAGTGGTGTGGCGCGAACACCGAAAGTACTGCCAAAAGGCTAACCAAAACAAATCGTAAATGCCCGCACAGCCTAGGCTGGAACGGCTACCGCCTGTGCGGGCGCAAGGCCCTGCATGATGGTGCGGTTGATGTCGATCAGCACGTCGAAGGCGGCGCCATTGCGCATGACGGAGCTGGAATGCCGGTCGACGAAGATGGACAGGGAGATGATCTGGGCGCGCAGGGATTGTGGCAGGCCATTGCCTTCAGCGGCGCAATCGGACGCCAGCAGCGACCACAGGCGGCGGTTGGCCGCCAGCGCCTCGGCGCGGCGCCCGACCTCGGTTTCCGGCAGACCGGAGGCGTCGATCAGACCGCGCGTCGCGACCGCAAAGGCGCGATACTCGGTCTGACGCGGGCCTTCAGTCTTCCTCACCGCGTTCTGATACGCCTGGATGGACATTGCCCAGCAATCCCTGTTCGAAAGTTAGAAGTTTCCGGCACCGTGTGAGCGCCTTGTAATAGTCCGAGGACATGACCTCGCGGGACAGCGAGACGCATTCCTTGAGAATTTCGGTGGAGCGGATCGCGCCCATGAACTCGTTCAGGCGCATCACGAACTCGTCGTAGAACTGGTTTGCACCGGCCGGGTCCAGGTACATCATCATGATCGGGAAATAGATCCGGCGGCCCGGCGTGTTCGCGTCTTCCGGCTGGATGATGTCCTTCTCGCGCAGGATCGACGCCTTGTTCTGCAGCAGCAGCACCGCGCGGCGGTCGCCGTTCTGCAGAACCGCCCCGTTGACCACGAAGCGTTCGCCCGGCTTGAGCGACAGTTTGAGCGCCATTAGAACCTCCCGGCCGGGCGCCAGTCCCCGGATTCGCACCGGGAGTCTGGACGTGGCCAAAGAGCCGGTCTAGCGGCCGTTCCTTAAGTTTTGCTTGTGCCGCCTTAAGGGGGCAGGCAGGGGCAATCGGCAACAGACAATAGGGACGCCCCGTCCCTGCTGCCTATTGCCTAAGGCTTATTGCCCATTACCGTAATGATCGTTCCAGCGGGGAGTGCCTATGTCCGAGAAGAAGCGTTTCGAGGGTTCCGACACCTATGTCGCGACCGACGACCTGCGGGTGGCGGTCAATGCCGCGATCGCGCTGGAGCGGCCGTTGCTGGTGAAGGGCGAGCCGGGGACCGGCAAGACAATGCTGGCGCTGGAGGTTGCCCGCGCGCTGGGCATGCCAATCATCGAATGGCACATCAAGTCGACGACCAAGGCCCACCAGGGCCTCTATGAATACGACGCGGTGGCCCGTCTGCGCGACGGCCAGCTGGGCGAGGAACGCGCCCGCGACATCCGCAACTACATCAAGAAGGGCAAGCTGTGGGAGGCGTTCACCGCACCGGTGCGCCCCGTCCTGCTGATCGACGAGATCGACAAGGCGGACATCGAATTCCCGAACGATCTCCTGCAGGAACTCGATCGTATGGAGTTCTATTGCTACGAGCTCGACGAGACGATCAAGGCGAAGGTGCGCCCGGTCGTGATCATCACCTCGAACAACGAGAAGGAACTGCCGGACGCGTTCCTGCGCCGCTGCTTCTTCCATTACATCAAGTTCCCCGATGATCAGGTGATGGCGTCGATCATCGACGTGCACTTCCCAGGCATCAAGAAACGCCTCGTCAGCGAGGCGCTGGCGACCTTCTACCGGATGCGGGACGTACCGGGCCTGAAGAAAAAGCCGTCGACGAGCGAGCTGCTCGACTGGCTGAAACTGCTGATGAGCGAAGACATCGACGTCGAGACACTGCGCGAGAAGAACCCCAACAAGCTGGTCCCTCCCCTGCATGGCGCGCTGCTCAAGAACGAGCAGGATATCCAGCTGTTCGAACGCCTCGCCTTTCTCGCGCGGCGCGAAAACGGCTGACGTCTACGACACGCCCTAACGGCAGGCGTGCTTTGTCTCGCGGATCGGACTAGTGTCGCCCCTGTTCGATCCAGGGAGGGACGCACAACATGATCATGAACATCGTACGCATCGCCAAGGTTGTGGCGCTGCTGGCCTTCGTGCTGCCGTGGGTGGCGGTGTCGTGCAACGGCACAGATCTCGCGACGGCTTCGGGCATCGAGCTAATCCAGGGCACGATGTCGGAAAACCCCGATGCGGCAAACCAGATGGCTGCGGCCATGGGCATGCCCCCGGGCGAGACGACGTCGGGCTCCAGCTCGATGGAAACGCCCGAGCTGGAAATGAACATCTTCGCGCTGGCGGCCGCCGTGGTGGTTGCGGTTGGGCTTGGTCTCTCCTTCCTCGGCAGGATTGCGCCGGCGGCCACCCTGGCGACCAGCCTGCTCGCAGCGGGCCTGGTCTATGGCGCGGTCTGGCAGTTCAAGGAACTGGTGAAGACCGACATGGCCGAGCAACAGGGCGGCGGCGCGGCAGGAAGCATGGGCGACATGAGCGCCATGAACCAGATGGGCGCGAGCATGCTGAACGAAATGGTGCAGGAGCGTCTCGGCTTCTGGCTGGCGATCGGCGGACTGCTGGTGGCGGCCGGCGCAAGCGGCATTGCGCTTGCCAGCAAGGGCGGCGGCGCCTCTGTACGGCCTGACAGCATGTAGAATCTTGGAGCCGGGCTGGAGCATCTCACGCGGTGTTCCAGCCTGCGCGCCCTATCCTGCACGCAGCGTGTCGAGGAAGCGCGAGAAGACCTGCAGGCCTTTCTCGATTTCCGACACCGCCACAAATTCGTTCGGCTGGTGCGCCTGCTCGACCGAGCCGGGGCCGCAGATCACGGCGGGAAAGCCAGCTTTCTGGAACTGCCCGCCTTCGGTGGCGAAGGCTGCGACGCGGACGGCGTTGTCGCCCGTGAGCTTGCGCATGAAAGCCTCGGCTGCGCTGTCGCGGCGCAGCTCCATCGGCGGAGCGTCGGCCGTGAGTTTCACCTCAATGCCGCATTCCGGGCCGCGTTTCGCAAGGCGCGCGTGGGCTGCGGCGACCTGATCGAAGAAGGGCTGGAGCATCGCGTCCGGATTATTGCCCGGCACGGTGCGCACATCGAACACGAAGCGGCATTCGCGAGCGAGGATGTTCGCCGCCGTGCCGCCGCCAATCTCGCCGACAGTGATGGTCGTCCATGACGGGTCGAACTCGGAATTTGTGGGCGCTGCCTCTTCCTGTTCGCGCGCGATGCGGCGGAGCGTGGTCAGAAGGTCGATTGCCTCATGGATGGCGGAGGCGCCCATGCGCGGGTCTGAGGAGTGCGCGGCCTTGCCGGTGATGTGCACCTCGTAGTCGCGGATGCCCTTGTGGGCGGAGAGCACGCCCCAAAGCGTCGGCTCCCCGATCCAGACCACGGCGGGGGCCGCACCCCGGCGTCCGATCTCGGCGATCATGGGCTCGACGCCGGCGCAGCCGACCTCCTCGTCATAGCTGAACGCGAAATGCACCGGCTTTTTCAGCGCGATTTTCGAGATTTCCTCGGCGTGGGCGAGCGAGAGGGCGATGAAGCCCTTCATGTCTGTCGTGCCGCGTGCGAACCACTTGCCGCCGGCCTCGATCATGTCGAAGGGATCGGTGACCCAGGGCTGGCCATCAACGGGCACAACATCTGTATGCCCGGAGAGGACGATTCCTCCTGGAAGATCAGGCCCAAGGCGCGCCCAGAGGTTTGACTTCTTCCCATCGTCGCTGGGTACGCGCACCAGCTGCGCGCCGAGCGGACGCAGGAAGTCCTCGACCCAGTCAATGAGCGGCAGGTTGGTGTCGCGCGACGTGGTGTCGAACGCGCAGAGGCGGTGAAGGATGTCGCGGACGCGGGCAAGGGATGTCATGCCGGCACGCTAGCGATGGACAATCGCCGCGCAAGGCTTAAGCGGAGGCCATGTACCACTTTCACGCTGGCGCCGGCCCGGACACGCAGGCGATCGGAATCGCGCTGGAAGAAATGTTCATCAGCTATACGCTGGCGGATAAGCGCGCGCCGGTGCCTGTGATGATCGTGGGTCAGGCGCGGCTGCCTGATGCCGCGAACATACTGGTCGCCATGGCGCGCCAATCTGGCCGGTTCCTGCCGCCCGACCTGCAGGCGGCTCAGCGCTGGCTGACGAAGACGCCGCCGGACCTTGCCGAGCTGGAAACGGCGCTGGCCGACCGGGAATACATCCTCGGCCCTTACTCCATCGCCGACATGGCGATGTATCCGCGCCATGCGTTCGCAAGCGGGCTTCCGCCAGTGGTGGATGCCTGGCGCCACCGCCTCAGCCTGCGGCCCGAACTCGGCCGCGGCATGGGCGTGTTTGCAATCTAGCGGCCTATTGCGGCGGCGGCATCTGCGTCGGGTCCGGCGCCTGGAAGGCCAGGAGCTCGATCTCGTAGATCACCGTCGAGTTCGGCGGGATGCGATCCGCGCTGTCCTCGCCATAGTTGATCTGTGCGGGGATGCGGACCATCCAGCGATCGCCCGGGCGCATCAGCTTGACCACTTCCTGCCAGCCGGGCGTGAGGCCGGACACGAGGAACTGCTTCGGCTGGCCTTCGTCGTAGGTGGAGACGACAAGGCTGGAATCCAGCTTCTCCTCCAGCGTGTCGCCCACCTGATAGTCGGGGTCTTCGAGGCGGCCTTCGAACTGCACCAGAACGACATCGCCATCGGTGGGCGATCCGCCCTCGGGGGCGCCGGATTCGATGGAGCGGTATTCGAGGCCGGACGGCAGGCGCACGATGTCGGACGCATCGGTCGGCCACGGCATGGCGCTGGGCCACGGATCAGAAAGCACGCGAACGAGTTCGACCTGAAACATCAGATCGGCATTGGGCGGGATCTCGATGCCGGCGCCGCGCTCGCCATAGCCCTGGGCTGACGGGATCCAGAACATGAACATGTCGCCCGGCTGCATCTTCTGCAGGCCATCGCGCCAGCCGGGGATGACGCCGTTGACCTCGAAGGTCGAGGTCTCGCCACGGTCGTAGGAGGAATCGAATTTCAGGCCGGACTTGGCGATGCGGCCGTCATAGCGGACTTCGACCCGGTCGCGCGCCGTGGGGCTGGCGCCCTTTCCATCGCCCTTGGTGATGACGAGGTATTCGACGCCGGAGTCCAGCTTCTCAACGCCAGGGCGGCCATGGTCCCAAGGCTGCAGCGACGCCCAGGGATCCTTGGCATCGACGGCCGCGCGGTTGCACGCGGCAAGCGTCAGGACGGCCAGTGCGGCCAGGGCCATGCGGATCATCGGCGAATCCCTCTTTTTCTGATTCCCGCCGGGAATGTCGTGGGGGTGTTAGCATCGCTTTCGGCCCCACGCGAGGGCCGAACATTCACGCCTTCCTGAGCCCGGAATCAGTCCGTCAAATCAGTTCGTCCGGGGCGGGTAGCCCGCCCGGTTCAGGGCGTCGATGATTTCCTGCGTGTGCAGGGCGTCGCGCGTTTCGATGGTGATATCGAACTCGGCGCCTTTCGCGGGAACGTCGAGCGCCATGCGGTTATGGCTGACCTCGATGATGTTCCCGCCATTCTCGCCGAT
This sequence comes from Hyphomonadaceae bacterium, assembly GCA_022844345.1. Classification (GTDB taxonomy): domain Bacteria; phylum Pseudomonadota; class Alphaproteobacteria; order Caulobacterales; family Hyphomonadaceae; genus UBA7672. The sequence continues at coordinate 66,677 of JALHLU010000004.1, read as the reverse complement.
GACGGTCGCCACCGCCGCCAGCAGACCCGGCTGGTCGTTACCAATGATGCGGATGGAGGTGATGCGCTTCTCGCGGACCAGCGAGCGGGTGAGGACGGACGCCAGCAGGCGCGTGTCGATATTGCCACCGCACAGCACGAGAACCACCTTGCGCCCCCGGAACAGGTGCGGCTCGGCCAGCAGGGCGGCAAGGCCCGCAGCCCCCGCGCCCTCGGCGACGGATTTCTCGACGGTGGCGAACAGCGTCACGGCGCGCTCGAGATCATCCTCGCTGACAAGGATGACGCGCTCCATCAGCTTGCGCAGGATCTGCGCCGTCAGCTTGCCGACCTTCTTGACAGCGATGCCTTCCGCAATGGTGGCGCCGCCGACCTTGGCCTCCTCGCCACGCAGTTCAGCGGAGAGAGAGGGATAGAGCGCAGGCTCAACCCCGATGATCGATGTCGCGGGGCGCCGCGACTTGATCGCGGTTGCAATGCCCGCAGAAAGACCGCCGCCGCCCACCGGGATGACCATCACGTCGAAATCAGGCAGCGCTTCCATGATTTCGAGACCGATCGTGCCCTGCCCGGCGATCACGTGCCTGTCGTCGAACGGATGGACGAATGTGAGGCCCTGCTCCTTCTCAAGCTTGCGCGCATGGGCGTCGGCGTCGGCGAGGGTCTCGCCATGGATGATGACCGTCGCACCGAAATTGCGCGTGTGCTCGATCTTCACGAAAGGCGTTCCTCTCGGCATCACGATGGTGGACGGAATGCCAAGGCGCGCAGCGTGATAGGCGACGCCCTGCGCGTGGTTGCCGGCCGACATGGCGATGACACCCGCAGCCTTTTCCGAGTTCGAGAGCGAAAGCAGCTTGTTGAGCGCTCCGCGCTCCTTGAACGAGGCTGTGAATTGCAGGTTCTCGAACTTGATCCAGACCTGCGCGCCGGTGATCTCGCTGAGCGTGCGCGAATAGCGGAGCGGCGTGTGCTCGACCTGGCCCGCGATGGCTTTGGCGGCCGCTTCAATATCGGCCAGGGTGACCGGCAAGGGGCCTTCAGACTCAAGGGTATTTGCGGGCGTTGCGGTCACGGCGGCTGCCTTTCTGGGATCGGAACTGGCCGTCCCCTATACCCAATTCGGCCAGGGTGAAAGCCCGCCGGCCGGTGGGGCTGTTCAGGCTGCGCGATCGGCCGGAACAGCAAGACCGCGGGCGACATCGAGGCGCCGCATGGCCTTGGCCGGCCATTCGCGCACCGGGCCTACCGGCAGGCTTTCGACCAGCGCGCGCATCTGGAACTGGGCCGCCTTGAAGGCCGCCGCAAAGCCCGGGCGGCCGACAAAGCCGGCGCCGATGGGGCGCGCATGGTTGGCGAGGCTTTGCTTGAACGCATAATTGCCGGGCCCGAGATCCATCTCGGTATAGCCCGCATTCGCCGCCGCGCGGATGGCCTCGACGAAGACGATGATGCCCGGCGAATGTGCCGACAGCGCGTCGTCGTGGGCAACGAACCAGGCGTGCAGCGCGCGGCCGGCGCGCAGGCAGAACAGGACAGCTACAGGCTGACCCTTTACGCGCAGGACGAACATCGCGCCGCCAAAATGCGGATCGGCAGGGTCCCACGCAAAGCAGTCGCGGACGACGCCGTCGATCCAGGCGTGTTCGAATATGTCGGTGACGCCGGTGCGCTTCATCTGCGCGCGCTTCCAGCGGAGCAGCGTCTCGAAGGCATGCGGGTCAGTCGAGAACGCTTCGAGGGCGACATCGCCATCATGATCGCGCGTCAGCTTCGTAAGTTTCTTCCGCGTGCGCGCGATGGTTTTCGATCCGGCAGCGGCACGCTGATCGCACCAGGCCTGCCAACCGTCTGCAAACCGCACGACATGGCCGACATCGTGAGCAAGCAGGCATTCGCCGACTGCATTGTTGGCAAGGCCCGCGGTAAGGTCGATACGCCCGACTCCAAGCTCACGCACCGCCAATGGCAGGTCGGCCCCGGCGGGCCCGATGAAAGCCTGATAGTCGCAGATTGGCCCACCCACCGGCATGGCCGCGTGGCCGCTGGACAACTGCACAGGGAGGAAGCCAACGGGCGCGCCATCGCCATCGCGGAACACGGCCACGCTGACATCGCCGCGCCGGCGCGCGACGGTCTGCGCCCATTCCGGGGCGAGATACGGGCTGGTCAGTTCGCCATCGGCGGCAAGAACGGCGCGCCACTGCGCGACGTCCTGCGCGTTCAACGCAAGGGGACTGACACACTCGACCCGCATGGGGACATGATCCTGACTAAGCCTGCAACCAGACCCTGCCAGACAGAGGGGATTTTTTCGTAAATCGAGACCGGTGAATTTTCATCGACCGTCCGCGTCAGCCGCCTTTCGACGCCTTCTCCGCAGCTTGAACCGCCATCTGATCCATCTGGGCGCGCTCGATGGCGGCGACCTCCCCCCCGAAATGCTCGGGCGTCCAGACCGGGCGGATCTCGATGAACTCGCCGGCCGGACATGGGGCCTGGCGGGCCCAGGCGACCGCTTCTTCAAGAGACGCCGCCTCGATGATCCAGTAGCCGCCGAGGACTTCTTTGGTCTCCGTGAAGGGACCATCGACCACGGTGGTCTTGCCAGCGCCATCGCATTTGACGCGAGCGCCCATCCGCGTCGGCTTCAGCCCCTCCCCGCCCAGCATGATGCCGGCATCGACCATGCGCTGGTTGAACGCCATCATGTCCTGAAGCAGCTGTTGGCCTTCCGGCCCGGGCGGAACGGGGTTGGTTTCGGTCTCGGCCTGCGGGCCGGGGTACATCAGCATCACGAAGCGCATGGGTTTCTCCTGTCCTGGCCCCAAGGACGCAGGCGGCGGCGCTGATCCGACATTTTCGACAACGCGATTCTGCCGACGGTCATTCGGACTTTGGCGCGATCCGGTAGATGGCGTTGGTGATGTCGGACGCGACATAGACTGACCCGTCCTTCTTCGAGACGGCGACGCCTGTGGTGGTGTAGGCTGGGAGCGCTCCCTCGGCCGAGACGAGCCCGGTCTTGAGGCCTTCGGCGAGGACTGTGACCGACTTGTCAGTTGGGTCGAAGGCAATGACGCGGCCAGCGCCGGCTTCGGCGACGTAGACCCTGCCATCCGCGCCGACATCCACGCCCTCGGGGCCTTCAAGACCTTCCAGCACGCGCGTGACCTCTCCGGTGGCAAGATCAACGCTGGCGAGCGCACCCTTGGCCGTCGGATTGGTTTCGGTCACGTAGAGCTTGCCCCCAGCCGCCTCGACCATCGAAACAGGATAGTTGAGGCCCTCGACCTGCGGCGTCGTTGCATCGACGCTGACCGGCCGGATCTTGCCGGTGGCTGCCTCAAGCACGATCAGGCGGCCGTCTGCGAGTTCGATCGCATCGCTCGGAGCCATGAAGCCATGGTGGATTTCGGACTGGCCGGTGGCGCGATCGACCACCTGAACCATTCCGGCAGCCCATGAGGTGATCAGGATTTTCGTCTTTCCCGCGCCAATGCCGAGCTGGTTCTCGGTCTCGTCGCGATACATGCGCAGCGGGTCAGTGATCGCTTTCGTGGCCGTGTCGATGACGCGATAGCTGAACACGTCCGCGACGTGCAGCTTCTCGCCTTCGGGACCATCGGTGATGACAAGATCGGTGGGCGTTGCGAGCGGGCCGCTGACCACGGTGCGCACGGCGCCATCGGCGGGGTTCACGGCGTAGATCGTGGCGTCGGCCATGTTGGAGACGTAGATCGTGCCGTCCTTGGCGATGGCGAGATTGTCGAGCGCCGGGGCCAGCGTTGCGATGACCGTGACCGCCCTGGTCTTCATGTCGATGCGCTTCACTTCGCCGGTCTTGGTATCGATGGCGTAGAGATTGCCGTCGGGGCCAAAATTTGCCGCTGCAGGGATCTGAAAACCATCGGCGACGACGGTGTCCGCGCCTGTCTTCGGATCAATCTTCACGATCGCGTTCTTGAACCACAGCGGACCGTAGAGCATGCCATCTGGCCCGACTTCGAAGCCGTTGAAGCCGCCGAGGTCCTTGCGGATCAGGCGCGCTGGGGCTGCACCCGTCACGTCGGCTTCGTAGAGCGCATCGCCGAGGAAGACCTGCGTGAAGTACAGCTTACCCTCCTTGGTGAAGGCCAGCGAGTTGGAGCCTGGCAGGCCGGACGAGATCATGCGCGGCTGGCCGCCCTTGTCCTGGATGAAGACCTTGCCGGTGAGATAGCCGGTCCACGCCATCTCTCCGTTCGGGCCGAAGGCGATGTCGTCAGCCATGCCATCGGGCGGGCCCAAGCGTTCAGTGACTTCGCCGGTCTGCGGGTTCACCGCATAGATCGCTTGTCCGACCACGCTGCCCGCGAGGATCGTTCCGTCCTCTTCCACCGCGAGGCCGTGCAGGCCGTGGAAGGGCGATGGGCCGATGAACTCGGTGACGTCCCAAGTGACGGGCTTCGCTGCCTCGCCGCCACAGGCAGCCAGAGCGAGCATGGACGCAGCACAGACCATCCGGATCATGGCGTTCTCCCAAGTGTCGTTTTGAGAGACCTTACCGCCGCCGGGCAATCTGACCAGTCGCGCCGTAGCGGCAGCCATGCAAGCAAACGCCCCGGCCTTTTGGGCCGGGGCGCTGCATTCTGTTGGTTCGATGAGACCTAGCGGCCGCCCATCGGCGGCTTGGCGTCAGCAGCAGGCTGCTGACCGCCGCCGCGGCGCATCATCGGCATGACAGCTTCGAATTCCTGCATGTCGATGCCGCCGTCCTTGTTCTTGTCGATCATGCCGAAAGCCATCGGGCTGCCGATCATCTGCTTGAACTGGCCGCGCAACTCCGACATCTGGACCTTTTCGTCGAGGTCGTCGTCGAGCATGCCAAGCAGGCGCGTCTTGTTCAGAAGCTGATCGTAGTTCGTCTGGTTGGCGGCCGTCTCGTCTTTCCAGAGATAGCGCAGCGAGGTGTAGAACATCTCCTCGAACGACTGGTCACCCCAGACGATCTTCTGGCTCGGGTCCGGGTTGGCCGGGTTGCGCTTCGAGTTGTCGTAGATGTAGGTCGCGATCACCTTCGAGCCGGCCGGGATCGAAATCGGCTCGGCGAACTCGTACATGCGCTGCCAGTTGAAGTCGTAGAACGGCACGTTGAGGATCGTCTCGCGGTTGCCGTCCGGCGTCATCAGCTCGAGCTTCGAATAGGTGCCGCGATAGTGGGCGTGCACGACGGCGGTGTGCAGGATCGCATCCTTCGGGAACAGGAAGTAGGCGATTTCCTTGTGGTTGCCGTCGTTGGCCGGGATTTCGATGAACTGATCGACGAGCGGCATTTCGCGCATGATCAGGTCAGGCGTCTCGCCGTCCTTGTAGAAGTAGAGACCGATCTGTTGGGTCGATGTCACTTCCTTGCCGAAGGGCGTGTAGTGCATCTGGTAGGCGAACTCGCCGCCCGGCGGCACCCACGATCCAATGCCCTTGGGCGCCACGGTTGATTCCATGCCGACGGTGTAGCCGCCAACCCCGCCGCCCCAGGCCTGCATGCCACGCTGCGTCGCGCCTTCCGGGATGACGCCCGAGAGGATGTGGTGAACGACCTGACGCTCGTCCACGCGCGCCGTCGCGGCGCGGAGCCACTTTCCTTCGGTCAGCGGGTTGGGAACGGTCGGGTACTGGTAGTCAACCACGCCCGTCGCCGGGACCTGATAGGACGGGATATCCACGATGAGATCCGGCTTGCCCAGCGGCCATTCCGGCGCAACGTGCTTCACCTCGGCCAGAAGGTCCGGACCTTCGCCGCGCGGCGCGCCGGCTTCAACCCAGGCTACCAGCGTCTTGATCTGGTCGTTCGAAAGCGACTTGTCGTCCTTGAACTTGGCGATGTGCGGATCCGGATCCCACGGCGGCATGCGGTCGGTGCGCACGGCCTCGCGGATCATGCCGGAGAACTGCTTCACGCGATCGTAGTTGTCGAACGCGAACGGCGCGATGCCGCCTTCCTGGTGGCAGGCGACGCACTTCTGCTCGAGCATCGGCGCGATGGTCTCCGAGTAGGAGATCTTCGCGAACGCAGCCTTGGCTTCCGGCGTGCGGCCCGGGAAACTGATCGACTGCGCTTCGACCGGAGCCGAGGCAACAGCAACAGGCTGGCCGCCGACGACGGCGGCGATGGGATCAGCCGAGAGCGGACCGCTGTAGGCGATCTTCCACGTCTTCGGATCGATCACGAAGGTCTGGCCGACGCGCGAGGCGCCGATCTGGCCGCCGACCAGCTGCAGGTTATCCTGCAGCACCGGGACCGAGATGTTGTTCTTCTGCGCATCGGCGAGGATCATCTCGCGCGTGTCATGCGGGTTGGAGTTCACCATCATGAACTCGACGCCCTTGGGCGCCCACGCGGCCTTCAGAGCTTCGAGCGAGGCGGCGACCTTGGCCGTATCCGGGCTGCCGGCAGCGTGCATCACCACGACGACGGCCGGTGCATCCTTGAGGCGGTAGAGCTCATGGGCGCGGCCTTCAGCCGAGACCAGGCGGAAATTGTCGATGCGGGGCGCAACTTCGGCCATCGGCTCCTGCGCGGCGACCGCAACAGCGGCAGCGCCTTCGGCTTGCGAAACGGAACCAGGCTGGGCGCAGCCGGTGGCGCCAATGGCCAGAACAAGGCCGATGGCTGTGTAGGTCAGGCGTCGAGACATGAGGGGGAGCTCCTCCAAGTGTTATATTTCGCGGGCTAATGCATCCGCTAAAGCCCTGACAGCGTCAACCTGTCGCGACCCGTTCTCACCGGAATTTGTTAATGGCAGGTACCATTAAGCAACGGAAAGACCGGCCACTCCTTCCGTAGGGTCATGCTCCGCCACAAGGTGGCCGGGGGCGACCTCGACGAGACGCGGCCGGTAGAAGGGCCCCTCGCCAGTCAGCTTCGACTTCATGAAGCGCAGGCTGGCCTTGGGGTCGAGGGGAGACGGGAGGTCTCCCACCAGCTTCACCCGCGTACGCGAGCGTTCGAGCACTGGGTCGGGCGAGGGCACGGCTGACAGCAGGGCGCGCGTATAGGGATGGCGAGGATTGGAGAACAGCACATCGCGCGGGGCCGTTTCGACGACGCGGCCGAGATAGAGCACCATGACGCGATGGCAAATCTCGCGCACCACCGAAAGGTCATGGCTGATGAACATCATGGCGAGACCGAACTCCTTCTGGAGATCGATCAGCAGGTCGAGGATCTGCGCCTGCACCGACACGTCGAGCGCAGACACGGCTTCGTCGCAGACGACGAGTTTAGGTTTCAGGATCATGGCGCGGGCGATGCCGACGCGCTGGTTCTGCCCGCCCGAGAGTTCGTGCGGATAGCGGTTCACCATGACAGGATCGAGACCCATGCGGGCCATCATCTCGCGCGCGGCGTCTTCCCGCGCCTTGCCGCTCAACTCCGGACTGAACACGCCCAGCGGCTCGGCGATGGACTGGCCGACCGTCATGCGCGGATCAAGGCTGGCGAGCGGGTCCTGGAAGACGATCTGCAATTCCTTGCGAAGCGGCTGCACATCCTTGCGCGAGGATTTCGCGATGTCGCGGCCGAGCCATGCGACCGACCCCGCGCTGGGATCGAGCAGGCGCAAGACGCCGCGCGCGAGCGTGGACTTGCCACAGCCGCTTTCGCCGACGACGCCCATGGTCTCGCCGGGGCGCAGGGAGAAGCTGACGCCATCGACGGCGCGCAACTGCACGCGCTTTCCAAAGAAGCCGCCGGGCACGCTGACCGGGAAAGTCACGTGGAGATCGTCAACCACGAGCAGAGGCCTGGTCTCGATCGACGGCGCCGGGCCGATAGCGGGCCGGCCGCCGCGATCCGTGCGATCAAGCCGCGGCATCGCTTCGAGCAGCATGCGTGTGTATTCATGCGACGGTGCCGAGAACACCTGGTCCACGGGGCCGCGTTCGACCGCCTCGCCATGGCGCATGACGACGACACGGTCCGCCATGCGCGCAATGACCCCCATGTCGTGGGTGATCAGCACGAGGCCTGCCCCGGTTTCACGTTTGAGTTCGTCCATCAGGTCGAGCACCTGGGCCTGCACCGTCACGTCGAGGGCCGTGGTCGGCTCGTCGGCGAGCAGCAGCTTGGGCTCGCACAGCATGGCTGAGGCGATCATGACACGCTGGCGCATGCCGCCCGAAAGCTCGTGCGGGAACTGGTGAAGACGGCGGCGCGCCTCGGGAATGCGCACACGCTCGAGCCACTCAACGATACGCTGGTCGGCGGCTGCGCCCTTGAGATTTCTGTGACGCGCCAGCACTTCCGCCATCTGCGCGCCGACCGTCATGTGCGGCGTCAGAGAGGTCAGCGGGTCCTGGAAAATCATGGAGATGTGTGCGCCGCGGATCTCGTTGAGTTCCTGGCGCGACAGGCCGGCGAGTTGCCGCCCTTCAAACTGGATCGAGCCTTCGACAATACCGTTAGCGGCGGTGAGCCCCATAGCGGCGAGCACCGTCTGGCTCTTGCCCGAACCGCTTTCGCCGACGAGGCCGAGGCACTCGCCCGCCGCGACGCTGAATGAGAGCTTCTTCACCGCCTCGACGCGGCCATCCTGGGTCTCGAAGGAGACCGAGAGATCGCGGACATCGAGAAGGGCGGGCTTTTCGGCAGGGCTGGTCAAGTTTACGCTCACGCTGGATGATGCCGGGCTTCGATGCCCTCGGCGGCAAGAACTGACAAGATGGTCTCGACTAGCACGGCGCCCATGTCCTGGCCGCCCTTTTTCGGCTTGCGGCGCTGGCGCACGAAGATGATCCAGTCGGTCGGATAGCCGTTCGTAGCGCCCGCACTGGCGCAACCGACCATCAATTCCTGCTCGTGCTCGGTAATGTATTCGAGGAACCAGCCCCAGTCGTCGGGATACGGATAGCTGGTGACGGCGCCCCGCTCGGCCAACGCTCCGGCAAGAAAGACCGCCAGCTCGAAGCCATAGAGGTCCGTATTGACCTGGCAGGACTCAGGCAGGATGGGCGGGAACCTGTCGGTCGTGAATTCGATGGAGCAGAGCTGCATCGGCAGAGTTGAACCCGCTCGCGGGCCGGAAGGGAACCCCCTTCGCCCCGCTCAGCGCATGACACCGGGTCGCATGGCGACGATCAACCCCGCCGCGCAAGGACGCCGGTCGCGAGCACGGGGATGAGGTAGCCGATCATCAGGCCGGTGTTCGACACCGCGTTCAACCAGAAGCCGGTGACGACGGAAAGCGCGCTGTCGACGACGAACCACGCCACCGCCGCCGCCGCGATCATGCGCCAGACTGGCCCTGCCTGATCCCCCAGCCTGTGCGCCGCGCCAAACGCGGCGAAGAAAGTAAGCCCCCATCCCATCGTGACTGCCCCCATGAGAGCGGTGGCAAAGCGAAGATGTGGCGTCCACTCGAAGCCACCGGGCGGACCCATTACGCCGTAGAGCATCTCTGCTGCGCCGTCCGTCGCATCCAGCCCGCCCCCGGCAAGAACCAGTCCGAAGACCACCACTGCTGCAGACCAGACGTTGAGCCAGCCGCGCCAGAATCCAGACATCGATCTCTCCCGACAACCTTGTGCCGCTCTGGTGTAGCCCCGTATCGACGCCAGCCAATTACTTCAAAGGTAATGCCTAAGCCTCGCGCGAGGCATCCATCTGAAGAGCGTCAATCCGGCTTCTGCGCTCCAAACGCCGCGCCTCGCACGGCGTCGTAGACGGCATCAAAGACGTGCAGCTGTTCATCAATCGGCGCAGATAGCGGCCTAGGCGCTTGACCCAGCACCATCACCCGCCCCGCCTCGCCAAAAGCCGGCCACAGCGGCAGCCCGGCGCCGTTCGGGTTTCCGGTGCGTGCGAAATTCACCCAGTAGTCCGCCATCGTGTCCGCGAGCCTGTGATCCGCATCCGTCCAGCCGCCATCGCCCGGATCGAGATTGTCGAACATGTACCAGAGCTCGGCAAAATGGGCGGCGCCCCAATGCTCGCGCACAGATCCCGCCGGGAATGGGGGCGCATGATCGAAGCGATAGTAGAAAGCCGGCCGGCCCGCCTTCGCCTGCAGCCGCGCCCACGCCCACATGTCCCAACCGAAACGCAGGTCGCGCTCGAAGGCGGATCGAGCGGCCCTCGATTCTGCGTCCGTCGCATAGGGATAGGCCGTCACCAGCGGCGGCGGCAGGTCTCCCCACGCACCCTTAAGGTCGTCGGCAAAGTTTGCCGCCGTGACGCGCGAGAGGTCGGCGAGCGAATTCCCCTCCTCCGCATTAGCCCGACCAGCACCGGAATATCATGTATCCGTCCCGCGACATACGCATCGTAGGGCGACAGTGGCAGGACGCGCGGCTCGATCACCGGATGGCTGATGCTGCCGGCCCGGCCACCCAGCAGTCTATCTGCAGGCATCGCGCGCAGGTCCGAAAGCGATGTCGCGCCGAGCGAAGCAGCATAAGCCACGCCATCCTTCTCCGCATTCGCCAGCAGATAGTTCGGGGCAAGCTGCAACGGCTCGAACACGCCGCCGCTCTGGCCAATCGCTCCACTGAAAAGACCTGCGGCCCGCGGCGAAGCCATCAGCAGGCTCACCGCCATGCCGCCGGCGGACTGGCCAGCAATCGTCACGCGCGCAGGGTCGCCGCCGAACGATGCAATGTTCGCTTGCACCCATTCGAGCGCCGCGATCTGATCCATCAGCGCGTAATTGCCCGACGCCGCCACGCCGCTTTCCGCACTGAGTTCGGGATGCGCAAGAAAGCCCAGCGGCCCGAGGCGATAGGCAATGCTGACGAACACGGCGCCGCGCTTCGCCAGCTGCGCGCCTGAATAGAGCGGCATGGCAGTTGCGCCATTGGTCCACCCGCCGCCATGTATCCACACGATCACGGGCAGCCGTTCATCCCGGCTTTCCGGCGGAGACCACACATTGAGATAGAGGCAATCTTCGCTGGTTGTGGGCGGCGCCTCACCCGGCATCGAAACGCCAGACTGCATGCAAGCAGGCGCAAACGCCGTCGCCATGCGCACGCCTTCCCACCCCGCTGCGGGCGCCGGCGGCCGCCAGCGCAGGTCCCCCACAGGCGGAGCGGCATATGGCAAGCCGAGCCACGCAACGACGCCATCGGCGGTCGACCCCTCCACCAGCCCGCTGGCTGTCTTCACAAGCGGGGCCGAAATTGCCGGCGCACGACCCGCACATGCCGTAGTCAATCCGCCGAGTAGCAACGCCCCAACAAGCGCAAGTGCACGCATCATGCTGCCGCCGCGCCCTTGCCCAGCAGCGGATCGATCTCCGCTGCGTGCGGCATCGCGCCTGCGAAGCCGAACGTGCCCGGCCCGAGCATCTCCTTGCCCGCCGCGATCATCGCGCTCATGGCGGCGGCGTGCATCATGCCGCCCGTCGAGATGCGCTTGACGCCGAGCGCGCCCACCTGCTCGACCGTCAACTGTTCCTTGCGCGGCCCACGCATGATGTTGAACGGCCGGTCGATGGCGCGGCACACCTCGCGCACTTCCTCCGACGTGTTGAGCCCCGGCGCGAAGAGAACATCCGCGCCGGCTTCCTGGTACGCCTGCAGCCGCAGAATCGTGTCAGCCAGATCAGCGCGGCCGTGCAGGTAGTTCTCGGCCCGGGCGCACAGCATGAACTTGAACGGCAGCTTCCGCGCCGCCTCTGCCGCCGCGCGCACCCGGTCCGCGGCCCTCTCGATGGAGTGGATCGGATCGGCCTTGTCGCCGGTGAAGTCCTCGATGGAGCCGCCGACGAGCCCCGCCTCGGCGCCCTGCCGGATCGTCTCGGCGCAGTCTTCCGGCTTCGACCCGAAGCCATCCTCGAGATCAGCCGCCAGCGGAATGTCGATCATCGGCGCCATGGCGCGGATATGCTCCATCACGGCGGCGCGCCCGGCATTGTAGTCAGGAAAGCCGATGGAGCGCGCATAGCCCGCGCTGGTGGTGGTCAGCGCCTTGAAGCCGAGGCCCGCAAGTATGCGCGCCGAACCCGGGTCCCACGGATTGGGGATCACGAACACGCCCGGCGCGGCATGCAGCGCCTCGAACGCAGCGGCCTTTTCGGCCTGTGTCTTCATGGGGAGGTCCTCCGGTTTCTTGTTATGCCCTGCTTCTATCCGCCAGACACCCGGGCTGCCACGGCGAAAATCTCATGGCCGCTGGCCAAGCGGCTTTACGCAGAGATGCGGGCGTCGCATCAAGACAGTTCACGTGGGAGGATTTCATGCGTTCATTCATCCTGGCCGGCCTGATGATGGCGGCGGCCCCCGCCGCGCTGGCGCAGAATGTCTATGTCACGGCCGACCGCCTGCTCGACGTGACGACGGGGCGGATGATTCAGGACCCCGCCATCGTGATCCAGGACGGCGTCATCACGGCGGTGGGCCCCAAAGCCTCGACGCAGGTCCCCTCCGCCGCTGAAGTCGTCGAACTGCCAGGCGTAACGCTGCTGCCTGGCCTGATCGACATGCACACCCACCTTGATGCCGACCCCACCTTTGGCGGCTTTTCGGGCCTCACCGTCACCGACACATTCTGGAGCATGATCGCGGTGCCCAATGCCAAGGTGACGCTGGAAGCGGGCTTCACCACTGTGCGCAATGTCGGCGCGAGCGACTGGAACGATGTTGCACTCAAGCAGGCGATCGAGATGGGCCGGATCGAGGGGCCGCGCATCATGCCGGCCGGCTACTCGTTTGGCGCCACCGGCGGCCATTGCGACGCCACCGGCCTGCCCCCCTCGTTCGACGCGCACAGCCCCTACAACGCCGACAGCCCGGACGAAGGCCGCAAGAGCGTGCGCGAGATCCGCAAATATGGCGCCGAGGTGATCAAGATCTGCGCGACGGGTGGCGTGTTCTCGCACAATACCGAGCCGGGCCAGCAGCAGCTGACGCTTGCGGAGATGAAGGCCATCGTCGAGGAGGCGCACATGTGGGGCCTCAAGGTCGCCGCACACGCCCACGGCGCATCGGGCATCCGCGATGCAGCGCTCGCCGGCGTCGACACCGTGGAGCATGCAAGCCTGATCGACGATGAAGGCATCGCCGCGGCCAGGAAGATGGGCACCTTCCTGTCGATGGACATCTACAACACCGACTACACCCAGTCCGAAGGGCCCAAGAACGGCGTGATGGAAGACAACCTACGCAAGGACCGCGACGTCGCAGAAGTGCAGCGCCAGGGTTTCAAGCGTGCGCTCGCTGCGGGCGTAAAGATGGTCTACGGCACCGACAGCGGCGTCTATCCGCATGGCGACAACGCCAGACAGTTCGCCGTGATGGTGCGCTATGGCGCGACGCCGCTGCAGGCGATACAGGCGGCAACAATCAACGCCGCCGATGCGCTCGGCTGGAAGGGCAAGGTCGGCGTCGTGCAGAAGGGCGCCTGGGGCGATCTTGTCGGCGTCGTGGGCGACCCCACGCGCGACGTGACCGTGCTGGAGAAGCCGGTCTTCGTGATGAAGGGCGGCGCAACGATCAAGTCGCCGGAATAGCGGCCGGCGGCCTGCACAAATCGAGACGAGACGCACTGCGAAACATGCGCAGCCGCATCGCTAACGTGCGCGTAATGACAGTTCGCGCCGCTGCTGAAGGTTGCGGCGGCCGGGGGAACTGGTAGGTTTCCGGCTCCGTGCGGGGTTGGCTGTGCGGACAAGAAAGTCGAGGACGGAGACCTCCCCCCATGAAACTTGGCCCCATGAAAAGCAGAATTCTTGTCGGCGTGATTGCGCTCGGAATGGCCGCGCCGGCTTTCGCCGAAGACAACGACACACTGCAGCACGTCGTTACGAAGGGCACGGTCGTTCAGGCCGAGATGCAGGGTCAGGCGCTCGAACTCAGCATGGCCTACAAGGCTGACGGCACATACACCGCAACAGTGATGGGCCAGGAGCTTGGCGGCGGCACGTGGAAGATCGATGGCGACAAGCTCTGCACAGCCTCGCAACTGGGCGAAAGCTGCACGGCTTATCCCGTCGGCAAGAAGCCGGGTGACGAATTCAAGCTCACGCATGCCACGCTCGGCGAGATCACCGTCAAGATCAGGGAATAGGGCCCAGACATGAAACGCATCATTGTTCCGGCGATCGCAGCCCTGCTTGCGGCCCCCGCCCTTGCGCAGACAGCCACCACGCTGCAGGAGCTGACCACCAAGGGCATGGTCATGGATGCCGGCGGCATGCAGATTGAAGTGACCTACACGCCGGATGGCAAGTTCACGGCCATGGATGGCGCGGTGACGGGGGCCTGGCGCATCGACGGCGAGAAACTGTGCACGACCTCAAACTTCGTGCCGCAGGAGGAATGCGTCGTCTACCCGGCTGGCAAGAAGTCCGGCGATTCATTCGAAGTCACCGGCTCGCAAGGCACGGCGACGATCACGATCAAGTAGACAATTTTCGCTCCAGAAAATCGGAACGCCCCGCATCGCAAGGTGCGGGGCATTTGCTTTTGGACACTGTCTCAGGACTGCGCGAGGATCCACGCCACGGCGGCGTCGAGAATCTCGTCCATCACCTCTGCATCCTTGCGGCCGGACTTGGCGGGCGCGTGGAAGGAATGGTCGGCGTGCTCGACGAGATGCAGCTTCGCGCGCCTGCCCAGCGACTTCACCATGGATTTAAGCAGGGGCGTCTCGGCAAACTCGTCCTTCGAGCCCTGCAGGAACAGCATAGGGACTTTCACCGAGGCAAGGTGCTCGGCGCGTTCGGCGCCCGGCTTTCCCGGCGGGTGCAGCGGCCAGGCGAAGAAGACGAGACCGGCAACGCCAGGCAGCGGCTCCAGCGCCTGTGCCTGCGATGTCATCCGCGCGCCAAACGATCGTCCGCCTGCAAACAGCGGCAGGCCTCCCGAAAGCTTCGCGGCATGCGCCACCGCCGCACGTACGGCGGCATGTGCAAGCGGCGGGCTATCCGGCCGCTTCGAGCCCTTTTCCATGTAAGCGAAATTGTAGCGCAACACCGCGACGCCGCGCGCCTCCAGCCCATCGGCCGTTGCGGCCATGTGCCTGTGCGCCATGCCCGCCCCGGCGCCATGCGCCAGGACGAGCACAGCCTTCGCATCCTTCGGTTTCTGCCAAAGTGCAGAGACGGTCGCGCCATCGGCGAGCGTAACCGTGCGTTCCTTCACGCTCATTGCGGCGTGGGCGCCGCCGGCGCGGGCGCTGGGGCGACAGGCTTGCGGAAGCGCAGCGTCATGCGGTCGCTTTCGCCAATCGCCTCGTACTTGGCGCGATCATACCCCTCAGCCTGCGGCGAGCCGGCCTCCGGCTCCGACAGATTCGGCGGCAACATCCACACCGGGTGATCCGCTGTATCTTTCGGGTTGGCGTTGATCTCCGACTCGGCTTCGAGAACGAAGCCGGCCCGCTCGGCAATCTGCACCACATAGCTTTCGAGCACATAGCCGTTGCCTGCCTGCGGATCCTGGTCCCGGGCAGATGGCAGGCGATGCTCGACCACGCCAAACACCCCGCCCGGCTTCAGCGCGCGGAACGCATCAGCAAAGACCTTGTCGGCAAAGCCACCCGACATCCAGTTGTGGATGTTGCGGAAAGTGAGCACCGCATCTGCCGAACCATCGGGCGCTAAACCGGGGCTCGCCGGAGAGACGACGGTCAGGGTGATGTCGCCATAGACGTCCGGCTTGGCCAGGTAAGCGGCGGTGAAGGCGTCCACATTGCGGCGCGCATAATCGGACGAGGCCGGATCAAGATGCGCGGCGTAGAGCTTGCCGCCGCCCTGCTTCAGCCATGGGCCAAGAATCGCTGTGTACCAGCCGCCGCCCGGGGCGATTTCCACCACCGTGTCGGAGGGCTTCAGCCCGAAGAATGTCAGCGTCTCGACCGGATGGCGCCAGGCATCGCGCGCCTTTTCTGTATCCAGTCGCCAGTCGCCGGCCACAGCCCATTCCAGCGAGCCGGCAGGAGCGGTCTCGCCCGCCGCTGCGGGCCCGGCCCCGCCGCCCGGAGTCGGGGCGGCTGCCTCGCCGCCGCACGCAGCCACAAGGCCCGACAGGATGGTCGCCAGCAGCAAATGAGCGGTTTTCATGTGGTTTTCCCAGTGACTGGCGCCCCATGCGCCACAACCGACTTTATCCAACTTGCATCACTTGACCACCGGGGGAGGCATTCCCAATTCGATTGGCGAGGCGCCGCAGCTGCGGGCCTTGGAGGCCAAGGCGCAGACCATCAGGTGGCGCCGTGAATGGCCTCGGTACGTCAACCCCCCGCGTGCGCCGCTGCGCCCGCCTGTTGCTTGAACGAGGACAGACATGAGCACTTTCGATTTTTCTCCCCTGTACCGCACCGTGGTCGGCTTCGACCGCCTGGCGAGCCTGATCGACACGGCGCAACGCCTTGATGGGGCGCAGGGATATCCGCCATACAACATCGAACAATCCATCGAGGAAGAGAGCACCTACGCCATCGAACTGGCGGTCGCCGGCTTCGGCGAGGACGATCTCGACCTCGAAGTGAAGGAAGGCCAGCTTGTCATCGTCGGCAAGAAGGATGGTGGAACTGAAAACCGCAAATTCCTGCACCGCGGCATCGCCGAGCGCGGCTTCATCCGGCGCTTCCAGCTGGCTGATCATGTTGTCGTCACCGGCGCCAACCTGAAGAACGGTCTGTTGCGTATCGAGCTTCGCCGCGAACTTCCCGAGGCCATGAAGCCCCGCAAGATCGCGATCGGCGCCGATGCTGCTCAGGGTCAGAGCAACGTGATCGAAGGCCGCCGGACGAAAGTGTCGGCAGCCTGAAACAACTGGCAGTGAACCGGGTCCGGCCGTCTCCCCTCCCTCCCCTGACTGGTCTGACCTTGGATCCTGCCGACGAGAGCGGCGCGCCCCTATCCGGAGCGCGCCGCTTTTTCGTGCCGTGTTCAGTATCGGCGTCAGCGCAGATTGCAGCGGGAGCTGGCTTTGCCTTCCACCACCGTCATGCGATCGATGAACCCGCTCAGTACCTCCTGAGCATCGGCGGGGTCGAAGCCGGCCGCCTGCATGGCATTGCGGGCCTCTTCCTGTGTCTTGAAGAGACCTTCCTCGGCGTCGAGGCTGAGCATGGCGAGTTTGCGATCCTGCCCGCTCAACGATTCGTGTATCGCGCGCGAAACACATTCGCAGGCGGCGCGATCAACCTCGCCGCGTTCCTTGATGCATATGTCCGTCATGCGCGTAGCGAACGCGCCGCCGTCATCGACTCCGGCGGGGTCGCCACAGCCGGAAAGCGCCCGCAAGCCAGCGAGCACAAGACCCGTTGCAAAGGCGCGTTTCATGGCTGCTCCTGACTTCTGGCGCGGGTGGCCGTGCATGATGAGACCTGCAGTCCGCGTGCTGCGCTGGTCTCCTGAGGAGCCGGCCAGCAAGTGGTAGCAGAGGCGCGGCGGCTGGCTAGGGTTGTGCGATTCAGAATCCCGTAACGGCCGCAACGATCTCGTCGACCATCCGCTGTGGAATATACGGCCACAGGATGCAGACGATGGCGATGCCGGCAAGCGCGCCGCCAAGGTGGGCGGCATGGCCGATCCCGTCGCGGACATTGCTGGCGGCCGCCCAGGCGGACCAGCCGACGAAGCCGATCGCGTAGACAATCGCAGGCACGGGCGGAAAGAGGAACATCGCCATCGGTGCGAACATGGCATAGGCCGAAACGAGGCCCGCGATGGCGCCGGATGCTCCCACCGCACGGTAATTCAGGTCGCGAAAATGCTCCATCCAGGTCCACGCTGAACCCGCGATCAGAGACCCGAAATAGATGCCCAGGAACGGAACCGTGCCCAGCGCCGCCTCCAGCGTCGGCCCGAAGAAGAACAGCGTCAGCATGTTGATGAACAGATGCATCCCGTCGCCGTGCACGAAGCCGGACGAGATGCCCCTGTACCATTCGCCGTGGCGCCGGATGCGGGCCACATCGAAGATCAGCTTGTCCATCAACGCGGGATTCTGCAGCGCCGCGAAGGACAGGCCGATGTTCACCGCCAGCAGGACTAGCGTAGCGGGCGCAGACAGGAACTGTTCAAGCTCTCCCATGTGCGCCGTCCCGTCCGGATACTAGCTGCGGACGTCTTCGGCAGGCGCGTCATCGTCAGAGACGCCCGCATCGGCGACATCGTCATCTACGGAGCCAGCAACCAGAACATTGTCCGGCACAGCTGCAGCTTCCCCGGCCGCTTCGACCGTCTCACCAGCGTTTTCGCCGAGCGACTCTGCAGGCTCATCGCCGGCAGCAGAAGCATCCGCGATTGCTGCGCCTTCGGCGCGGCTGCGGCCACCACGCCTGCGGCGGCGGCGGCGGGCGCCGCCCTCGCCTTCACCAACATCGGCCGGCGGCGCCTCCGCGTTCGACGCTTCAGCGCCGTCAGCATCAGCTTCAGCTTCACCAGCGTCTGCGGCGGACGGAGCAAATGCCGGCGGTTCCTGGCGCTGCGGACGAAGCAGGTAGACGGTTGCGCCGGCCTGGTCGGTGAAAGCCTTCAGCGCTTCCAGTGTCTGGCCGGTAACGAACTTGCGGCGAAGTTCGCGGAATGAGCGCGCGGCCGAGCGCAGCGGCGCAAGCGTCATCGGCTCCTTGCCGATGGCGAGCGAGAATGTCTCCGCGCCGGCAAGCGAGTTTTCCAGATTTTCGGCTGCCCAAGGCAGGAAGAAGACAGCGAGATCATCGGCAAATATCGGCGCAAGCGTTTCCTTGAGATCGTCAAGGGCGGCGAACGGGCCCGACGCGGTCGGCGCGGTCATGAACTCGCACCATTTGGCGACGAACGCGCCGTCCTTCTCGATGATCTTCGCGGGCGTTGGATCCTTCAGCATCTGGATCAGCTGGCCGGCCACGGCGAAGTCCGCGATCGAGGGGCGGTCGCCGAAGATGAAGAGGTGCTTGCGCAGGTGGTCGTCGAGCAGCTTGACGAATTTCTTGAACGACTTCTCGACAACATCGCCAAGGTCGCCATCGACTTGCATCAGCTTCAGCTGGCCCGTCATCGTCTCGATGGCGAGGTCCTCGCTGGCCTTGCGATCATCGGGCGGGGTCGTGACGTAGTACTCCTCGAGCGCGCGCTGGGCGGCGATCTTCTGGTCCTTCTTGCGTGACCAGCGATAGTGGAACACCGCCTTGGCGAGCCACGAGTCGGCATATTCCTCCAGCACGCAGGCGAGGAAGGCGAGCGCAGGATCGGCGGGCGTCGCCGATGGCTCGGGCCGGTCAGCCTCGAGCGCCTCGATCAGCGGCGTTGTGTCATGCACGGCATAGCCGGACTCGGTCACCAGCACCGGCAGGGTTGCAAAGCGCGACAGGCGCTTCAGCTCGCTCTCCGATTCCTGGGTGCGCGGCACCCAGTCGAAGGCGAATGACTTGTAGGTGAGGTACGACCGCATCTTGGTCGAATAGGCCGAGGTCTCGGCGCCGAACAGGCGATAGGGCATCCATGTCTCCGGAAAGCGCGCGGAAACTACGCGGGATAAGCTTTGGAAACAACCGCTGTTTGTGGCCGCACGGGTGAGGTTTTCCTTGATTCACGGGACCCGGGCAGCTTCCCAACGACGCAGGCCCGCCATGGGCTCCAAGGGTTTGCCCTGCCCGTCTTAAGCGGCTATCCAGCCGATCCTCAACTGCCGGGCTCCCTGTATGCGCGTGCTTCATGTCATGGCTGGCGCCCGGGAAGGCGGCGCTGAGAACATCATGCTTGAAAGCGTGCTGGCGCTGGCCAGTGCGGGCGTCGCTCAGGCCGTGGTGACGCGGCCAGGGAGCGCCTATCGCGTCGAGCGCCTCAAGCAAGCCGGAATTCCCGTGACCTGGGCCAGGTTCGACCGATACCTGCCCTGGGGCACGCGGCGCGCCCTTTTGCACGCGATCGGCGCGTTCCAGCCGGATGTCATCCAGTACTGGATGGGGCGTGCGGGCGAGTTCGCACCGGCGGCCTACCGGGCCCGGTCAGTCGCCTGGTATGGCGGCTATTACAAGCTTGCGCGGTTCAGGAACTGCGACTGGCATGTGGGCCTTACCCGCGACCTGTTGCGCCACATCCGCGACCAGGGCGTCGCCGAGAATCGTTGCGCCATCATCCACACCTATGCCGACTTCGAAGGCCAGGCGGCGGCGGACCGTGCGGGGCTTGCAACGCCCAGCGATGCGCCGGTGGCGCTTGCGCTGGCGCGGCTGCACGAGCGCAAGGGCCTGGACACGCTTCTGGACGCCACGTCGAAAGTTCCCGGGCTCTATCTGTGGATCGCCGGCGAGGGGCCGCTTGAGGCCGATCTCAAGGCGCGCTGCACGCGGCTGGGCCTAGATGACCGCGTGCGCTTTCTGGGCTGGCGCAATGATCGCGGCGCGCTGCTTGCGGCATCAACGCTGGTGGCGTTCCCCTCGCGCTATGAACCGTTTGGCACGGTGACGGTCGACGCATGGGCCGCGAGCCGGCCGCTGGTCGCCACCGATGCGGTGGGCCCCGCCGCCTATGTCGTCGATGGCGTCAACGGATTGCTGGTTCGGAAAGACGACGCAGATGCGCTGGCCAACGCAATGCGCCGCGTGATCGAGGAGCCCGGCCTTGCCGAAAGCCTTGTCGCCGGCGGCCGCGCCAGCCACGCGGCGACCTTCACGCGCGAAGCGTTCGTGCGGGATTCCCTGGCCCTCTACGCGCGCGTCGCGAAGGGCGGCTGAGCCGGCTCAGACTTCCAGCAGCAGCGCGGTTGCATCGTCCGACGTCTTGAAGCGGCCGATCTTGGCATCGTCCTCGGGCGAGGCTTCCATATCGCGCAGCTCGCGCATCAGCGGACCGAGACCGCGCGCGATCACTGCATCGATCAGGCCCTCATCCGTGTAGCGCGCATAGGGCGAGACCAGCCGATAGAAGCCGTCCGTCATCACCAGCACCTTCGTGCCCGCAGGCGCCGGCGCATCCTGATAGACAATGTGCGAGACGGCTTCGGCCTGTACGCCGAACACCCAGTATCCCTTCGCGGTGTTGTGCATCGCGCGCACATCCTGCAGCCACTTCAGCCGGTCTTCCGGCGTCATCGCCATCACGGTCTTGGCGCGGCCCTGCTCGTCCGCAGCCTTGCTGGTCTCGCCGAACACGCTGACGGGGCCATCGGGCGATTTCACGATGGCAATGCTGTCGCCCAGCGTCGCGCCCTCGATACGGCCCTTGCGCAAGCGCACCCACGTAGCCGCAGCGGTGGGATAAGATGACAGCGGCGCATCCTTCAACGGGATCTTCACCTCGCGCTCAACCGCAGCGCGGATTCGCGGCAGCAGGCGCGCAAACCATGCCTGCGGAATCTCGCGCGGGTCAGCCGGCCCCCTCACGATCTCTGCGGCGAAGATTTCAGCGTAGCGCGCCGCGTCGGATTCCGCCGCCTTGAAGATGCGCACTGGGCCAACATCCGTCGCGCCGTCGATCACGCAGGCCCAGCCGGCCGCTTCATCGAACGCATAGCGATCGTCGCCCGTGCCGGTCTTCATCCCGCCGCCCAGCTTCGAGCCGGGGAAGGAAATCGAGTCGATGAGTTTCATATGAGATTGCTTGCTTCTATAATCAGTGAAATCGAGTTGTGGGGAGCAAAAGATGACGTTCAACGAGTTAGTCAACACTGCGTTTTCGAGCCTCGCCGGCGTAGGCATTACAATCGCCGCGATGGTTGGTTTTGCGTATTGGCTCTTCAGGCTCTTCGCAGAAAAATGGTTGGATGCAAAATTCAACAAGCGGCTAGAAGATCATCGCCATGCTCAGCAAATTGAGCTCGAGAACCTGCGGCACGAGATCCAAAAACTTCTGGACCGCGCAACTACACTACAAAAATTCGAGTTCGAAGTTTTGCCGCAAGCGTGGGCAAAGCTTGATGATGTTTTTCTTCGTACCTTAGCGCTGTCCGCCACCTTCAGGAGAACTTTTAATCTCGACGAAATGGCGCACGACCAGCTTGAAGAGTTCCTAGCCGCTTCAGACCTTCTAGAGTCTCAAAAAGCCAGAGTCAGAGAAGCGGAGGACAAATCTTCTGAATACTTACGCTATCGGACGCTTCATGAACTTCACGAAGCGAGGGAGGCATATCGAGACTTCCACACGTTTGTCATCCGCAACGCGATCTTTATTCGCCCCCCTCTCAAGGGCAAGTTCGACGACCTCGTGAGGATATTGATTTCGGCCCTCAATGCTCGCGAAAATTCCGAACGGCACCCCGCTTTCGACCCAACCGTTTGGCGCACCGAGATGGACAAGGTAGAGTCGGAAGGCCGACCGCTGTTGGACGCAATTGAGAAAATTATATCAGAGCGACTTTGGGCAGATGGCCCGTCGCTGCTATCCCGCTCGTGACGGCTTCATCGCGTGTGAGAAATCCGCCAGCGTCTGGATGTAGTCGCCGCTTTCGCGCAGGCGCTGGACGTAGAGTTCAAGGATCTGGCGCGCGGCGACACCCGGCTCTAGCCCGCACTTCTCCGCCTCTTCCGAGAACAGCTTCTTCGATTCAGGATCGAGCCTGACGGTGAGCGGCTGGCGATTTGCTGTCTTGGTCATCACGTGATTCCATCAGCAGCTGTCGGGAGCCCCCCGACGCCTGTAGCGAGAATCACCTTGCAAGCATTGCCTAGGCATTGCAATGACAATGTATGGCCAAGCCACCCGCCACGCAGGGGACCAAACCCTTCACCGTCGTGCTGCCCGAAAAGGCAGCCGAGCGCCTTGAAATTCTGGTGGATTCCGGCCTCTATGGCTCCAACCGGGCTGAGGTTGCGCGGAACATCATCCTCCAGCACCTCCAGGAACTCTGGAAGTCCGGCAAACTCCCCGGCTAAGCCTGCGCTCGCCTCGTCCATCCACAATCAAACCCTTTGAGACCGGGCCTTTGCGGGCGCCGGACCGGCGCAGTTAACACCTCGTTAACCATTTGCGCCTGATAACTCCCATGAGCCGCCCGGAGCTGCTAAAAGCTGCTTCCGGCTGCAGGCGAAGGAGGACGCGCCCGATGTCTACGCAGACTGCCGATCCAATCGAATTCTGCCCCGCCGCCGCCTGCGCCGCAGCTGTCGTACGGCTGGAAGGCTTCATCGACCATGTCGCGCGCCTGCATGAAGAGGCGCAACTGGCGAGCTCGCCCGGCCTGATGGCGCAGCTGGAGGCAATCTCGGACGAACTTATCCTTGCGGCAGAAGATGCGCGCGATCGTCTTGCGCAGGTCGAGGCGGTTTCGGCTGCCGGCGCCATGGCGCAATTGCTGTCTGCGATCCGCGACGTGCGGATGCGCGACGATGCGGAGCGCGAACGGGCGAAGGACCTCGAAGCGCGCGCGATCCGCTTCCTGGCGGCCGCAGGCCTCTACGATGCAACCTTCTGCCGGTCGCTGAGCGGCACAAAGCTGGGCGCACGGCTGCACGTGCGGCCGCTCCGCGAAACTGGGATGTTGCAGGGCGTGAGGTAACCCTCGCTCGATCGTTCGCCAGCGTGGGCTCTAAGGCTAGTCCCAGATCGGCTTGCCGAGGTTGAAGTCGTCCGCATCGGTCAGAATGCCGGTTCCCGCGCCAATCAGAAGGCCAGCTCCGACACCAATCGGCCCGCCGAGCATGCCAACACCAGCGCCAATCATGGCGCCCGAGAGACCTCGCGAACTGTTCGTCGTGCCGCAAGCGGTGAGCAGCAGGGCCGCAGCGCCAAGGGCAATGATTTTCATGATGGTCCACTTTTCGAGGTTGCTTCAACTCCAACCCCGTAGTCGTTCTTCCGTTCCGGATTTCCGCTGTCGGCGCAAACGGTGTTGGCGCCGGGCATGCCGTCCGCCCTTGCGCCACAGCAAGTCAGCGCGCAGGGTCCTGTCCTGGATCGGGAGGACGGGACAATGAGATTGAATTCAGCCGCGTGCGTGGCAATCGCGACGCTTTGCGTGTCAGCGCCCGCAATCGCGCAGGATGCCTATGTGGGCGAAGTGCGCCAGTTCGCGTCGAATTTCTGTCCGGTCGGCTGGGCCCCGGCCAATGGCGCGATGCTGCAGATCTCGCAGCACTCGGCGCTGTTCAGCCTGCTGGGCACAACCTATGGCGGCGATGGCCGCTCAACTTTCGCCCTGCCCCGGATCGCCCCGCCAATGAGCAGCCCCGCCCCAGCGGCGCCTGCGAATGCCGGCGGTGGCGAGGCGCGCATCTACGAGCATTGCGAACTTGAGGGCTGGAACGTCCCGCTAGGACTTGGCGACCATCGCGCCAGCGACCTCGCCCGCCCGCCCTACAGCGACAACAACGTATCCAGCGTTCGCGCCTCACCCGGCTGGATTGTGACGCTGTTCGACGGCGCCAATCTCGATGGCCAGTCCGTGACGATTACAGGCGAGGATCGCTGCCTTGTTGCACGCGGCTTCAACGACCTGACCTCGAGCATCCGGGTAACGCGCGCGGCGCCGGAAGCGCCGCAAGCTGCAGGCGCTGGCGTCAGCTGCATCGCGACGCAGGGAATCTTCCCGTCGAGGCCCTAGATCGGGCGGCGATTGATCGTAATCAAGTCCGCCGCCCCGCGTGGAGCGCAGCCTCTCTGCCAGCAGCAGAGAGGGAGTTGCTCAAATGCGCTCTGGATTGTTCGTGATGTCAGCCGGCCTGGTTGCACTGGCCGCCGCGTGCGCGCCCCCGTCGCCGGAAACGCCCGCCGCCGAAACGCCATCGGCCGCCGAAGCGGCGGCAGCGACGCCGCGACCGATTACGCTTCCAGTCAGTCTCAACGCCGTGATGGTGGCGCTGGTCGACCACGCCTCCGAGCCGCTGTGGCTGGATGCCTATGAGCCGCCGACGACCGAGGCAGGCTGGCGCGCGGCGGAACATCACGCCTACCAGATGGCCGTGGGGGGCAAGCTGATCCAGCTCGCCGGCACCGGGCCGAATGATGCGACATGGGTCGCCGATCCGAAATGGATTTCTATGTCGGACGAGATGAGCGCAGCTGGCATGGACGCGCTTGCGGCGACGAAGGCGAAGAACGTCGCCCTCCTGAACGCAGCCGGCGATCGTCTGGTCGCAGCGTGCGAGGCCTGCCATATCGACTACAAGCTCGGCCTGCCAAGCATGGGCATTTACAAATCGCCGGACTATCCGGTGCCTGAGCGGTAGCAGCCAAGGTGCCCCTACCCCCCCAGGCGCGCCATCTCCGCGTCGGAGAGTTCGTAGTTGCCGTAGACGTTCTGCACGTCGTCGCAATCCTCGAGCTCTTCGAGCATCTTCATCAGCTTGTCGGCGTTCTCGCCTTCGACAGCCACGGTGTTGAGCGGCTTCCAGATCAGACCGGTGGAGGTTGCAGCAACCTTGATCTTGCCCTCAAGGGCGGCTGCAACTTCAGCAAGGTCCGCGCGCGCCGTGTAGATGTAGTGGCCGTCTGCATCGCTGGAGACATCGGACGCGCCTGCATCGAGAGCGGCTTCCATGATGGCGTCTTCGGTGCCTGCATTTGGCGGATAGACGATCTCGCCGACATGTTCGAAGCCGGAGGAGACAGCGCCCGTCTGGCCAAGATTGCCGCCATGGTGGGTGAAGGCCGTGCGGACATCGGTCGCGGCGCGGTTCTTGTTGTCGGTGGAGCATTCCACGATCAGGCCGACCCCGCCGGGCGCAAAGCCTTCATAGCGGATCGCCTCGTAATTGGCGCCGTCGCCGCCGGCGCCCTTGTCGATGGCGCGCTGGATGTTGTCCTTCGGCATCGAGGCGGCCTTGGCGTTGTTCACCGCGAGGCGCAGGCGCGGATTGAAGTTCACATCCGCCATGCCCGACTTGGCGGCGACGGTGATCTCCTTCGCCAGCTTGGAGAACAGCTTGGCCTTGGCCTTGTCCGCCTTGCCCTTGCGATGCTGGATGTTGGCCCACTTGCTATGGCCGGCCATGGAAATACTCGCGTCAGATGTGTGCTGGCCCCCAAAAGGGGCGGATGGCCCGCATAGCCGAGAGGGCCCGCCGGATGCAAGCTTTCCGGCCTGCCGGCGCCGCCCGGCGCGCCAAATTTCGAGGCAGAATGAGGTTTCATGCACGCGGCCATCGCATGTGGCGTGCGGCGCATTATGCTGGCCGGGTTCGAATCCCCCGGGGAAGACTGCGATGAAACATCTTGTCCTGGTTGTGACGCTGGCCCTGGCCGCCTGCAGCGGCGAGCCTGCCGGGGGACCCGAAGCAGCCGCTGTGGCCGAAGATATCGTACCCGCGGCCCTGCCGCCCGCGCCCGCCCCGGCGCCTGACCTGCCCGGCCCGGCCGCCGGCCGCTGGTCGTTCATCGAATCGATCGATGGCGTCACCACGCCACGCGAGGGCCATTGCCTCGTTTACCAGCCGACGCTGAGACAGGCCTACGACCTCCATCGTCCACCCGTCGCCGGCTGTGCGCCCGCGGCGTTTCGTCAGGAGGGATCGAGCATTCTCGGCTCCACGACCTGTGGCGATGACCGGACCGAAATCATCATCACGGGCAATCTGGCATCCGCCTATACGATGACCGAGGTGATAACGGCCTCGAACCCCACCCCCCCGGCCTCCGGCACGACCACCATCATCACCATCGCCACGCGGACCGGCGAATGCTCTGGCCAGCCCGAGCCCCCGCCTCTCCCCGAGCAGCCCGCCGAACCTCCCGCCCAGTAGCACCGCGCGGGTTCGCTTTCCGCCCGCCGGAGTCTATACCTGCGCGGCAACACGGGGCATGGGCTGGCGCAAGACCAGCCACGCCTTCCACCATCTGGCCCGCCTCCCGCCTGCACCTGTCTGGAACCGAACATGGCCAACACCGCTCCCCCCTTCAGCGACGACCCGGTCGCCGACCTGATCAACCTGCTCAACATCGAGCGCATTGAGGTGAACCTGTTCCGGGGCCTGTCGCCCGACGATGGCATGAAGCGCGTGTTCGGCGGCCAGGTCATCGCGCAGGCGCTGGTGGCGGCCTACCGGACGGTCGAGAACCGGGTGTGCCACAGCCTGCACGCCTATTTCATCCGGCCGGGCGATCCCACCGTCCCGATCCTCTACGAGGTCGACCGCGCGCGCGATGGCAAGAGCTTTGCGACCCGCCGCGTCATCGCCGTCCAGCATGGCGAGCAGATCTTCAACCTCGCCGCTTCCTTCCAGGCGCCCGAACAGGGCTTCACCCACCAGACGCCCATGCCAGCGGTGAAGAAGCCGGACGACCTCAAAAGCGAGGACGAGCTGCGCGCGATGGCGAAGGATCACATCCCCAAGGAATTCCAGAAACAGTTCGCGCGCCCCCGCCCGATCGAGCTGAAGCCGGTCGATCCGCGCCAGATGATCAGCCCGGTCAAGACCGAGCCAAAGAAGCAGATGTGGATGCGCGCGCGCGGCGTGGTCGATCCCAACAACATCCCGCTGCAGCAATGCCTGCTGGCCTACGCCTCGGACATGGGCATTCTCGACACCGCCACCAAGCCGCATGGCGTGAACTGGTTCACGGGCGGGGTGCAGATGGCCTCGCTCGACCACTCGATGTGGTTTCACGAGCCGTTCGATATCTCGAACTGGCTGCTCTATGCGATGGACTCGCCCTCCGCCTCGGGCGCGCGCGGCTTCAATCGCGGCGAGGTCTTCACCGAAGCCGGCACGCTGGTCGCCTCGGTGACGCAGGAAGGCCTGATGCGGCCGCGTGAATCGAAGTTCAAGAACTGAGGCCCTCACCCGCTAGCCATTCCTAGTCATTCGTGGCTAGCAGCCCGCCGCGAAAGGCTGGGTCATGGCTCGTTCCCGCGCTGCAACCTTTTCTAAACGCGGCGCCATGAACCATGGACATGGCCCGCGAACGTGATTTGATCAGGACGGGGCGATCGGAGACCGGCATGAAAATCGGCCGCAGCCTTTTGTACCCTGCTCTTGCAGGCGTGCTTGCCGCGTGCAGCGCAAGCGCCGGCCAGGAACCGGACTCGCCAGCTGCAGCCCCTGCAGGCGCGATCGTGACGCCCACATCCGCGCTGGCAGCCTCGGCAGCCGTCGAACAGGTGGTGCAGCCGCCGGCTGAAGGTACGGCAGTGGATCCGCCTGCCCCGCCCGCCGCCGCCACGGCGCCGGAAGCGCCGGTGCAGCCGTCCACATCCCACGTCGCACTCAAATACCTGATCGGGGACATCGACCCCGCAAGCGACCCCATGTTCGCGCGCATACCGGAAAAGTATCTCGGCGGCAGCCGCGTCTGGGGCCACAGGGACGCGGTCGACGCGTTCGTGCGCATGGCCGAGAACGCCGCGGCCAATGGCTACAAGTTGAAGATCGTTTCAGCCTTCCGGTCTTTCTCGGACCAGAAGAAGATCTGGGAGGACAAGTGGAGCGGCAAGACGCTGGTGGGCGGGAAGAAGCTCAACGTCTCCGTGCCCGACCCGAAGGCGCGCGCTCTCAAGATCCTCGAATTCTCCTCCATGCCAGGAACCTCGCGCCATCACTGGGGCACGGACTTCGACATCAACGCGCTGGACAACAACTATTTCAACAACACGCGCGAGGGAAAGCGCGTCTATGACTGGCTGGTCCAGCATGCGACCACTTATGGCTTCTGCCAGGTCTATACAAAGAAGGGCGAGGAGAGCGGACGCACGACGGGATATGAAGAGGAGAAGTGGCACTGGTCCTATCGGCCGGTCGCCGACTGGTACCTCAAGCAGTATCCGGTCGATGTCGGCTATGAGCGCCTCACCGGTTTTGAAGGCGCGGCGACCGCGAAGGACATCAACGTGATCGCCAACTACGTCCAGGGCATCGACCCGGAGTGCAAGCAATAACCTACCGATAGAGACGGACTGGCCAACCCGGCTGGCCATCCCGGTTGAACCGTGCGAGCGTTTCGCAGGTCAGGATGGGGTCTGTCATGCGTCTTGCCGTCTGCGCGCTCGCCGCCCTCATGGCGCTGCCGGCGTCGCCGCAGGAGCCCGTCCCGCGCACGCCCGACGGCAAGCCAGACCTGCAGGGCGTCTGGTTCTCGGGTTACATGACCCCGCTCGAGCGGCCGGATGGCTTCACGACCCTGATTATTCCCCGCGAAGAGAAAGACGCCGCCATCGCCAAGATGGTGGAGTGGTTTTCCGAGGGCGAAGTCTACGATCCGGAGTTCGATCACAATCCGGTCCCCCCGGCTCTCCTGGAGATCGATGGCCAGCTTCGTTCGTCATGGATCGTCGAGCCTGCGGACGGCAAGTTGCCGCTGACCGCCCTTGCCAGCGCGGTGATGGATGCGCCGAGAGCCCGCTACGATCACCATGAGGACCGCCCGGCGCCTGAACGTTGCCTCGGCGGCCTTGCACAGGCGCCGCTATCGGCCGCCGCTTTCGCAATCCCGCTTCAGATCGTCCAGACGCCCGCCGCACTCATCTTCGCGGCAGAGGACTTCAATCCCGCACGCATCGTCAGCATGTCAGACAGCCTGCCGCCCGAAGCGATGCGCTCGCCCGACGGACATTCGCGCGGGCGGTGGGAGGGCGACACGCTGATTGTCGAGACGAGCCTTTTCGCAGTCCCCGGACCTCCCAGCGGCCTGATCTGGCGCACCGCTGCGCCCGTGACTGCGGACAGCCGCGTCATCGAGCGCTTCCGCATGCAGTCAAACGACCTGATGCTCTATCAGTTCACGATCGAGGATCCCTCCCTCTACAAGCGGCCATGGCTCGCAGAGTTCATCCTCAATCGGGTTCAAATGGGATTCTTCGAATACGCCTGCCATGAAGGCAACCACTCGCTCATCAACATCCTGACCGCTGCGCGCCTCGGACGACAGGAAGAGAAGCCGGATTAGACATGCCGCGCAGGACTTTCTTCGCAGTCGGCTATGAGTTCGTCACGCAGGCCGGGCTGATCGCTGCGCTACAGAAAGAAGGCGTGAAGCGCCTGATCGACACGCGCGATGTCGCCAACTCGCGGCGCGCGGGCTTTTCCAAGAAGCTTCTGGCGGCTTCGCTGGATCAGGCGGGCATCACGTATATTCACCTGCGCGCGCTGGGCACGCCCAAGGCGGGGCGTGAGGCCAACCGCGCAGGGCGGATGGACGAATTCTGGGCGATCTACGAGCGGTCGTTCCAGCAGCCCGAAGCGCAGCTTGCCCTGCTGGAAGCAGCCGATCTCTGCCGCGCGGCGCCCACGGCCCTGCTCTGCTTCTGCGGCGAGGCATCCCACTGCCACCGCGACAGGATCGCGCGGGCGCTGGAGGAGAAAGGTCTGAAGCGCAGCGAGATTGATCTGCGGTGATGAGCAAAGGCGGTAAACGTTGAAGCAGACCCCCACCTGTCCGCCCCCGGCGGCCACCGCCGGCGCGGTCGTTCCCGATCAAGCCGCCTTCGGGCGCGTCCGCTTGACCGGCTTCGCGTCGGCCTCTTCCTCGCCTGTCCACAGGCGGCCGTCGGCCGGCATCGGGTGGTGATAGTGCCGGCGCGCCAGCTGCGCGCGGTAGAAGCCCTCATAGTCGGTCAGCGCGGCCATCTCGCGGGCCTCGTGGTCCTGCGCCACGCCAATGTCGAAATAGCTGTCGAGATTGGCGAGGTTCGGACGCGGGAGATTGCCGGCGATGTAGTCGCTGCGCATCTGGCGATAGAGCTCTTCCATGCTGCGCGAGAGTTTCGCCACGTCGAACAGCGTGCAGGCGTCGCGATTGGCGGCGAGGCGCGCCTTGATCTCCTGCAGCTCGCCCTTGCCTGCCGCCCCGCTTAGATGGATGGCGCGCGAGACAAAGTCCTCCGGCGTTTCGCAGACGAGGTCCGGCAGGCCGGCGGATGTGAGCAGGCTGCCGCAGACGCGGCTGGCGAAACACCGGCCAGACCAGGTGAGCACCGGCACGCCCATCCACAGCGCATCCGACGCCGTCGTGTGGGCGCCATAGGGCACCGTGTCGAGGAACAGATCAGCCAACGGATAACGCGCGAGGTGGCGCGGGTTGGGCAGTTTGGGCGCAAAGACGAGACGGTCGCCAGCAACGCCGCGCGCCTCGGCCTGTTCGCGCAGGCGCTGGTTCGTTTCCGGCGAATAGTCCAGCAGCCAGAGCACGCTGTTCTCTGTACCGCGCAGGATTTCCATCCAGCGTTCGAAGGTGAAGCGCGTGAATTTGTGGCTGGCGTTGAAGCAGCAGAATACGAATGCGTTGTCCGGCAGGCCGAAGTCGGCGCGTGCCGGCACGGTCTCATCGACGATGCGCTTGCGATCATTCGGCTGGTAGCACGGCAGGCGCACCACCTTCTCCGAATACCAGTTCTCCGCGTAGTCCGGAATCGTGAAATCGTCGGCCACGATGTAGTGGTGGAAGGACGAACCCATCGTGCCGGGATAGCCGAGCCAGTTGACCTGGATCGGCGCAGGCCGCCGCGCGAATACGCCGATGCGGGCATCCCGCGTGTGACCGTTCACATCGATGAGGATGTCGATGCCGTCTTCCGCGATCTTCGCGGCCGCCTCATCGTCCGTGATGTTGCGAATGTCGCGCCAGTGATCGCAGGACGCCTTGATGCGCGCCTGAATCGGATCCTCGGACTTGATGCCCGTGTAATAGGCAAAGACCTCGAAATCGTTGCGGTCGTGCTCCTCGAAGAAGTTGACCATCAGATAGCCAACCGCATGGTGGCGCAGATCGGATGAGACATAGCCGATGCGCAGCCGGCGGTTGGTCTCGATGGGCGCTGCGCGGCGATCGAACCGCGTGGTGCGATCCTCGATCGGAACCATGGTGCGCACGTATTTGTCCGAGGCGGCCAGCTGCAGCAGCGGATCATCGGTATAGGCGCACACCGACAGCGGATGAAGGCGCGAGACCAGATTGCGGCGCGAGAACTTTCCGCCCTCGGGTGTCATCGGCCACTTGCACTGCGACAGACGCGCCGCGACATACTGCTCGGCCACGTCGCGCGCATCCGGCGCAAGCTCGAGGCACTGCGTCAGCGCCACTTCGGCTGCGGCGAGCTGGTGGCTGTCGGACAGCACGCGGCTGATCTGCTTCAGAAGCGTGATCTTGTAGTTGATGCTGTCGGCGGAGACCGCTGACATCAGGTCGAGCGCGCCGCGCCATTGGGCGACGGCTTCGCCTGCCTTGCCCTGCCGCTCGAGGCTGGAGCCCAGGTTGATGGCTGCGGGCGCGAAATCCGCCTTCAGCTCCAGCGCGGCGCGAAGCTCGGCCTCGCCGCCCGCTTCATCGCCGACCTGCTGCAGCAGCGTGGAGCAGTTGAAGTGCGCGATGAACAGCAGCGGATGGGTTTTGTTGAAGGATATCCAGACCTGATAGAGCTGGCGCGCCTGGTCTGGCTCCAACCCCCCTGCGGCGGCGAGCAGTTCTTCCAGTGCAAGGCCGCCAGCTGTGATCTTCTGGATCGCTGCGAGAAAAGCGGGCTGTGACATCAACGTCCACCTGATCAGCGCGCGCCGAGCCGCGGCGGGTGCCGGGTGGAACGCGGGCGCGACAGGATTGGATTTCGTTGCTCAATAAAAGGTAAACCGGCCCAAGGGCGCCGTTAAGACACCCCCGGAACCGGCCAAAATCCTTATGGCGCGCCCTGCCCGGGCGCGCCGAACTCCGCCCCTAGGCCGACATTCCGACCAGATAGGCCTCGAGCTGCTCGTCACTGAACGTCGCCACCTGCCCGCCCGTGAAGCCGCCCAGCTGCGTCGTCGAAAGCGCCGAGAGATTGGTGGTCGAGAGGTTGTCGATCTGCGTCGTGGTCAGCTGAGCA
Organism: Hyphomonadaceae bacterium; assembly: GCA_022844345.1. Lineage (GTDB taxonomy): Bacteria > Pseudomonadota > Alphaproteobacteria > Caulobacterales > Hyphomonadaceae > UBA7672. The sequence continues at coordinate 34,041 of JALHLU010000004.1, read as the reverse complement.
ATCTGGGTCGTTTCGAACGCACCGAGAGCCTGCGAAGAGATGGCGCCGATGACGGTTGTGGTCAGCGCGCGGACCTGGGTCGTCGTGAGCGCGCCGAGCTGGCCCACTGTGAACTCGTCGAGATCGGTTTCGTCGAGGGCTCCAATCTGCGTCGTCGTGAAGGCCTGGACCTGTGTCGTGGACAGGCTGCCCACCTGGGTCGCGTCGAGCGCGTGGACCACCGACGTCGCCAGACGCGCGAGTTGCGTGTCCACCATCGCGGCGACCTGCGAGTCGCTGAGCGAAGCGATGTTCGTCGAGGTCAAGGCGCCAACCTGGGTCGTCGTCAGCGCCTCGATCTGCGTGTTGTTGAGCTCAGCGATGTCGGTCGCTTCCAGTCCGGCGATCTGCGTCGCGGTGAAGGCGCGGACCTGCGTGGTCGAAAGCGCTTCCATCTGCGAGGCTTCAAGGGCCGACAGGTTGGTGACCGACAGGCCGGCGAGCTGCGTCGTCGTGAGCGCACCGACCTGATCGGTCGACAACGCGGTGATCTGCGTGAGGCCGAGCGCCGAGAGGTTCGTTGCCGAGATCGCCTGGACCTGGCCGAGCGTCATCGCCGCGATCTGCGCATCCGTCATCGCCGCGAACTTGGTCGAGGAGAAGGCGTTGAGCTGTGTCGTCGTGAAGGCTGCGACCTGATCGGTCGTGAACTCCTGGACGTCGGTGGTCGACAGCGCCGCGATCTGCGCCGACGTGATGGCGCGGACCTGTGTGGTCGTCATGGCCGCGACCTGCGAGGCCTCGAGATCAGACAGCGAAGTTGTGGACAGGGCCTGGACCTGCGCGGTCGTCAGCGCGGCCATCTGCGTCTCGGCGAGGGCCGCAACGGCGGTGGTGGTCAGCGCGCGGACCTGCGTTGCCGTCAGGGTGGCGATCTGCGTTTCGTTGAACTCGGCGATGTCGCCGGCTTCCAGCGCCGCCAGCTGCGTCGTGGTGAGCGACGCGATCTGCGTGGTGTTGAATTCCGCGATCTGGTTGGCGTCCAGCGCAACAACCGCTTCCGTGCCGAGGCGCGCCAGCAGCGTGGACGTGAACGCGCCCATCTGTTCGGCAGTCAGCTCGGTGATGTCCGTACCCGTAAGCGCGCCGGCCTGCGTCGTCGTGAGGTTGGCGATCTGCGTCGTGGTCAGAGCGGCGGCTTGCGTGGCTTCGAGCGCCGACAGGTTCGTGGTGGACAGCGCCTTGATCTGCGTGGTCGTGAGCGCGCCGATCTGCGTTTCGGTGAGGGCCGCCACATTGTCAGTCGTCAGGGCGCCGACCTGAGTCGCCGTGAGCGCGGCAACCTGCGTTTCGTTGAGCGAGGCAACCTGCGTGGAAGCGAGCGCCGTCAGGTTGGTGCTGGAGATCGCGGCAACCTGCGTCGTCGTGAGGGCTTCGACCTGGGCTTCGGTGAAGGCGCCGAATTTCGTGGAGTTGAGCGCCGACAGTTGGGCCGTGACCAGCGAGGCGACCTGATCCGTCGTCAGCGACGCCAGCTGGGTTTCCGACAGAGAGCCGAACGCCGTGGCGGAGATGCCGCGCAGGCTCGTCGTCGAGAAGGCCTGGATCTGTGTGTCGCCGAGATCGGCAAGATTCGTTGCCGTGAGCGAACGGGCCTGCGTGTTCGTGAACGCGCCGATCTGATCAGCCGTGAATTCCGCCATGTCAGCGGCCGAGAGTCCGGCCAGCTGCGTGCCTGTGACGGCGCCAAGCTGCGTCGTGGTGAGGACGCCGACCTGCGTCGCATCCAGCGCAGCAAGGTTGGTCGTCGTGGCCGAAGCAAGCTGTGTCGTCGTCAGCGCAGCGACCTGCGTATCGGCAAGCGCGCCGATATTGGCGTCCGACAGACCGCGAACCTGCGTGGTCGACAGCGCGGCGACCTGCGTGGTCGTGAAGTCGCCCATGTCGGTCGTGGTGAGGCCATTAAGCTGCGTCGTCGTCAGGCGCTGCAGCTGGGCCGTCGAGAGGGCCGCTACCTGCGTGGCCTCGAGAGCCGAGATGTTGGTCTCGGACAGGACCGCGACCTGTGTCGTGGTCAGGGCGCCGATCTGCGTTTCGGTGAAGGCTGCGAACTTGGTCTCATTCAGCGCCTGCAGCTGCGACGTCGTCAGTGAAGCGATGTGCGTTGTTGTGAGCGCGGCCAGCTGGGTTTCGGCCAGCGAGGCGAAGTTCGTGGCGGAGAGCGTCTTGACGCCGATACCCGAGAAAGCAGCGATCTGGGTCTCGGCGAGGTTCGCCATGTTCGTCGAAGTCAGCGCGACGATCTGGGTATTCTGGAGGGCGCCGATCTGCGTGGTGCTGAACTCGGCGACATCTTCCGCCGCAAGTTCGCCGATCTGGGTGGCGGTCAGCGACTTGATCTGCGTGGTTGTCAGGGCCTCGACCTGCGTCGCATCAAACGCTGCGATGTTGGTGGCGGTGAGCGACTTGACCTGGGTCGTCGTCAGGCTGGCGATCTGGGTCGTTGTCATCGCCTGCGCGTTGGTGGCGTTGAGACCGGCGACCTGCGTCGTGCTCAGCGCGCTGACCTGGGTGGTCGTGAATTCGGTCATGTCAGCCGAATCCAGCGCGTTGAGCTGGGTCGTGGTGAGGCCGGCGATCTGCGTCGTGCGCAGCGCCTGAACCTGTGTGGTGTCGAGCGCGGCAAAGGCCTCTGTGCCGAGGGCTCCAACCTGCGCAGTCAACATCGCCTGGAGTTGCGTGGTCGTAAGTTCGGCCATGTCGCCGGAGACCAGGCCGCCGATCTGCGTCGTCGTCAGCGCGGCCATCTGCGTGGCGGTCAGTGCGCCCATCTGGGTCGTGTCGAGCGAGGACAGGTTGGTCGTGCTCAGCGAGCGGATCTGCGTCGCGTTGAGCTGGGTCAGCTGGGTCGTGGAGAAGGCCGCAATCTGGTCGGCGTCAATGTTGGCGACCTGGGTCGTCGACAGGGCGCGCATCTGTGTCGTTGTGATGCCGCCGATCTGTGTTTCGTCGAGCGCCGCGAAATTGGTCGAGCCAAGCGCAGTCAACAGGGCGGGCGTCAGGGCCCCGACCTGGGTCGACGTCAGGGCGGCGACGTTGGTGGTTTCCAGCGCCGCGACCTGCGTCGTCGCGAGGTTCGAGATCTGCGTCGTGGTCAGCGCGGCGATCTGCGTGTCGGCCAGCGCAACGAGATTTGTGGTCGTCAGCGACTTGATCTGCGTGGTCGTCAGGGCGGCCAGCTGCGTCGTGTCGAGGGCGGCGATCGCGGTCTCGCTGAGGTCGCGCACCTGAGTCGTGGCGAGGCCTGCGATCTGCGTGGTCGTGAACTCGGCGATGTCGCTTGATTCGAGGTTCTCGATCTGCGTCGTGGTCAGCGCGCGGACCTGCGTGGCGCTCAGGGCCGCGAACTGCGTCGACGAGAAGGCGCGCAGGGCCTCGCTCGACAGCTGCGAGAGCTGGGTCGTGGCAAGCGCCGCCGCCTGGCTGGTCGCCATCGCGGCGATGTTCGTCTCGCTCAGCGCGCCAACCTGCGTGGTCGACAGGCGCAGGACCTGCGTCGTGGTCAGCGCCGAAAGCTGGGTTTCGTTGAGGGCGTTGAGGTTTGTGGTCGAGATCGACTGCACCTGCCCCGTGGTGAAGGCCTGGATCTGCGTCGCGGCAAGGTCGCTGATTCCGGTCGAGGACAGCGCGCCGACCTGGGCGGTGGTCAGGGCTGCGATCTGCACCGCGCCGAGCTTGGCGACGTCGGAGCCTTCCATCGCGCCGATCTGGGTCGTCGTGAGGGCGCGGACCTGCGTGGCCGTGAACGAGCCAAAGCGCGTCGCGTCGATGCCGGAGATAGCCGTCGTTTCGAGCGCGGCGATCTGCGTGTTGGTCAGGCCGCGGACCTGCGTGGTGTTCAGCGAGTTGAGCTTGGTCGCGTCGATCGCGTTGAGGTTGGTGGTGGAGATCGAGCCGACCTGTGTCGCGGTCAAGGCGCCGATCTGGGTCGCGTCAAGCGCCGCGAAAATCTCGGAGGTGAAGTTGCGGACCTGCGTGGTCGAGAGCGAGGCGACCTGGGTCGTCGTGAAGGCCTGCACCTGTGTATCGGCGAGGCCGCCAAGCTGCGTCGAGCTCAGCGATTGCGCCTGCGTGTTGGTCAGAGCGCCGATCTGCGTGGTGGTGAATTCGGCGACGTCCGTGGCGTCGAGACCCGCGATCTGCGAGGTCGAAAGCGAACGAAGCTGTGTTGTCGAGAGGGCTGCAGCCTGGTTGGCGTCGAGCGCCGAAAGACTGGTCGACGACATCGCAAGCAGCTGCGTGGTCGTCATTGAGGAGACCTGCTCTGTCGTCAGGCCGCCGACATGCGTGGTATTGAGGGCGCGGACCTGGGCTGTCGACAAGGCGGCCAGTTGGGTCGTCGAGAACTCGGCGATGTCGGCCGCTTCGAGCGCGCCGATCTGCGTGCTGTTGAGGGCCTGGATCACCGACGTCGAAATCGCGCCGATCTGGGTTGCATCAAGCGCTGCGACCGCTTCGGTGCCGAGACGCACCATCTGCGTGCGCGTGAAGGCCGAAACCTGCGTGGAGGACAGTTCGGAAATGTCCGTCGCGTTGAGACCCAGGACCTGCGAGGTCGAGAACGAGGCAACCTGCGTGGTGGTGAGCGCGGCTGCCTGTGTGGCGTCAAGCGCCGAAAGATTGGCGGATGAAAGGCCGGCGATCTGCGAGGTGCTGAAGCCGGCGATCGCGGTCGTTTCCATGGTCGTGGCCTGCCCGGTGGCAAGCACGCCGAGCTGCTGCGCCGTCAACGCGAGCAGCTGGTTCGAGGTCAGCACGACGCTGGAGTTGATGGAAGGGATCTGGGTGGTCTGGAGCGCCCTCACCTGTGTGGTGGAGAAGGCCTCGAACTGTCCGGCCGTGATGGCGTCTATGCCCGTCGTGGTGAAGGCCGCGACCTGCGTGGTCGTCAGCGACTGGATCGACGTGCTCGACAGCGACTGGATGGCCGTCGTGGACAGATTGCGAATCTGCGCAACTGACAGCGAGGAAATCGACATGGCCGGACCATCCTGGTCGTAGTCTTCAAGTCGACATTCGGTCGACGCGCATCTACACGCGGCGGTCAGCTAGCCGACCTCCACGAGGCCACTTTTCCCACTCAATGGTTTCCATCCGGTTTCCGGCAGTTTTTGCCGATTCATCAGCACTCCCAAGGACTTTTCCGCGTTAACGAGGTAGCCGGAACGAGGCCGGAAATCGCGTTTTCCAGTCCACGTGCTGAAGGCGTCAATCGCGCGAAAGCGCTGCCGCATATGCGATTTGCGTGCGCGTTCACGGCGCCCGCGGCGGGGTTAAGAATCTGGCAATGAAAATTGATGGAGGGCCTTCGCGCCCTGTCTCCTCGACATGCAGAGCGGGCGGTGATGTGGTCGCCGCAATGGTCTGGAGAGACGATCTTGAAAAGATTTCTGGCGATCGCTTCACTTTTTGTTGCGTCAGCCTGTCAGGGCGAGACGCCGCCGGCAGCGCCGGACACGGACGATTTTTCGGCCCTCGTGGCCGAACCGAAATCGCTGGTGACCATTGCAGCCGACATCGCCGAAAAGCGCATAACCTCTGCTTTGGTGGTTCAGGCCTTCCTCGATCGCATTGCAGCGGTGGACGATGCCGGGCCCATGCTGAACGCAGTGCTCGCTCTCAATCCCAACGCGCTGGCAGAGGCGCAGGCGCTCGACGCCCTGCTGGCGGAAGGCATATCGAAGGGACCGCTTCATGGCGTGCCGATCCTCCTGAAGGACAATATCGATACGTCCGACCCGATGCCGACGACTGCCGGATCGCTGGCGCTTCAACTCAACGTCACCGGGAGGGATGCGCCGCTGGCGTCGCGGCTGCGGGCGGCCGGCGCAGTAATCCTGGGCAAGACCAATCTCAGCGAATGGGCCAATTTCCGCTCCACGGCGTCGACATCGGGCTGGAGCGCCGTGGGCGGGCAGACGCGCAATCCGCACGTGCTGGACCGCAATCCGTGCGGTTCATCCTCTGGATCGGGCGCGGCCATGGCGGCAGGCCTTGCTGCGGCGGCGATCGGAACGGAGACGGATGGATCAATCGTGTGCCCGGCCTCGGCCAACGGTATTGTCGGCCTCAAGCCGACCGTTGGGCTGGTTTCGCGCACGCACATCGTGCCGATCAGCGCCACGCAGGACACGGCTGGGCCCATGGTGCTGACGGTGGCGGACGCCGCCCTGCTCCTTTCAGTCATTGCAGGCACGGACCCCGCCGACCCCGCCACGGCGGAGGCGGATGCACGCAAGCAGGACTACTCCGCCGCGCTCGACGCCAATGCGCTGCAGGGCAAGCGAATCGGCGTGGCGCGATTCGAGGCCGGATATCATGCGCCAACGGACGCCGCCTTCGCCGAGGCGCTGAGTGTGCTGGAAGAAGCCGGCGCGGTTCTGGTCGAGATCAAGGATTTCGGCGGCGACATGAGCGCGATGGGCGCGGCTGAGTACACGGTGCTGCTCGCGGAATTCCGCGCGGGCGTCGAAGCCTATCTGGCAACCGCGCCGGAAGGCGTGAAGGCGCGAACGCTGGCCGACCTGATCGCGTTCAACGCCGCCACGGCAGCCGAAACCGAGTTCTTTGGGCAGGAAATTTTCGAGCAGGCCGCGAAGGCCCCGGCGCTGACGGACAAGGCGTATCTTGATGCGAAAGCCACGGCTGCCCGCCTGGCAGGCCCTGAGGGCATCGACCGGCTGCTCACCGCCAACTACGTCGTTGCCCTGGTGGCGCCGACGGGCGGCCCGGCCTGGCCGACCGATCCGGTGAACGGCGACCATTTCCTCGGCTCGTCATCGAGCCTTGCGGCCGTGTCAGGGTATCCGCACATCACCGTGCCGATGGGCGAAGTGCGTGACCTTCCCGTGGGCCTCTCCTTCTTTGGCGCCAAATGGTCCGAGGGGACTCTGCTGGGCCTTGCCTATGCCTACGAACAGAAGTCGCAGGCGCGATCGGCGCCGGAATTTTTCCGTACCCTGCCCTGACGTATGGAACCAGAATCCGGACCGGGCGTAATTTCGGGTTAGACGGTCGATCGGGAATGTTCACATGAAGAAGTTCATTCTGACCCTGGCGGTCATGTCGTTAGCGGCTTGCACATCCTTGCCGGGCAGTAGTCCCCAGCCCCTTTCCGGCTTCACCGAAGAATCGATGTCGGGCGGGCGCTATCGCATCGCCTACACTGCGCAGGATGAGGCCTCGGTCCGGCTCGTCGGCGACAGGGCGCTGGCGCGCGCGGCGCAGGTCACGCTTGATGCGGGCAATGAGTGGTTCGAGATTCAGAGCAAGGTCGACGGCAAACTCGACGGCCGCAACACGCAGACGCTGGTTATCGTCATGGGCAAGGGCGAGACGCTGGCTGGCGGGCCAAGACAGTATGACGCGAAGGCAACGCTTGCCTCCCTGCGCGACAAGGTCAGCTGACGCCGCCGTCCAGCCCGAAGCGGCCGGGTCCTTGATTCAGCTCAAGGTCGCCTGAAAACATTTCCCCGGCCGATCACGGGCCTTTGTGCCGCCGCGGCGTTCCGGACGCTTCGCAGGGACCCGGCGGATGGGCTAAAGCCTTGCACCGATCGGCGGACAACGCCGGCGAGGCAGAATCACGGGGAGTGCTCATATGGCTGTTTCCAGGACCCTGATCGCGTGCGCGGCGCTGGCCGCCGCTCTGGGCGGGTGCGCCACCACCGACGCGCCGCCGGCTGACGCCGCCGCCGTTGACGCTGGCATCTACGCCGGCAAGAGCGTGCTCGATGTCGCGATAGAGGCGGCGGGCGGAGAGGCCGCGCTAGGCAAGGTCAAGGAGATCTACTTCACTGGCGCCGCCAAGGTGACGGTGGACGGGACCACGACCGAGCAGAATGTGGCCGTGCTGGTTCGTCCCTTCAGCTTCTATCGCCTGACAAGCTGGGCCAAGGGCGCAGAACCTAAGACGGCCAAGACGGTGCAGGCCGAGCTCGGCAAGGCGTGGGACGTGAACCGCGTCACCTGGCAGCCGATGGCCGCGCCGGCTGCGAAGTTCGAGAATGAGCAGCTTGCTTTCTACAGCATGATGCTGCTGGCGCCGCTGAAGGCTGCTGGCGTGAGTGTGGACGAGCAACCTGTGGGCGCAGACGGCACGCGCGCCATCCAGGTCGCGCACCCGGGCGCGCCCGCGTCCGAGCTGGAGTTCGATGCGTCAGGAAAGCTGGTGCGGGGCGGCCATGCCGGCACCGATCCCAAGACCGGAGCCGCCAGCGTCACCATGGCAAGCTTCTCCGGCGAGATCACCAGCAACGGCGTGAAATGGCCGAAGATCATCAAGATCGAGCGCAATGGCGCGCCTGCACTCGAGATCGAGATCGCGACCTTCGAGGCGCTGCCGAACAAGACCGTGCGCCCACTGGAACAGGCGATGCAGTATGACAGCAGCGCCCCGCCCAGCGATGATGACGCGGGCTGATTTCACCCAATAGTCCCCGCCCCTTTGCCCTCGGAGCGGCTTCCGGCTAGGCTTGGCCCCTGCGCAGGAAACCGCCCCTGAGAGGCTGACCCATGTTCCAGCATTTTTTCCATGAGCTGCGCTCCGCCAAGGTGCCGGTGACGCTCAAGGAATACCTGACCCTGCTCGAGGCCATGGACAAGGGTGTGGTCGGCGGTGATGGCGGCAATGAGGTGCAGGATTTCTACTATCTTGCGCGCGCCACCCTGGTGAAGGACGAGAAGCATCTCGACCGCTTCGACAAGGTGTTCGGCCACGTCTTCAAGGGGCTCGATTCATTCTCCGAGGGCGTCGACGTCCACCAGTTCCCGGAAGAGTGGCTGAAGAAGATGTCCGAGAAATTCCTCTCGGAAGAAGACAAGAAGATGATCGAGGCCATGGGCGGCTGGGACAAGCTCATGGAGACGCTGAAGCAGCGGATGGAAGAACAGAAGAAGCGCCACGAGGGCGGCAACAAGATGATCGGCACGGCCGGCACCTCGCCCTATGGCGCGCATGGCTACAACCCGGAAGGCGTGCGCATCGGGCAGGACAAGAGCCGCCACCAGCGCGCCGTGAAGGTGTGGGACAAGCGCGAGTTCAAGAACCTCGACGACTCGGTCGAGATCGGCACGCGCAACCTGAAGGTCGCGCTACGCCGCCTGCGCAAATGGGCGCGCGATGGCGCCGCCGAAGAGCTCGATCTTGATGGCACAATCAAGAAGACCGCCAAGGAAGGCTATATCGACATCGTCATGCGCCCCGAGCGGCGCAATGCCGTGAAGCTCCTGATGTTCCTCGACATCGGCGGATCGATGGATCCGCACGTGAAGGCCTGCGAGGAATTGTTCTCGGCGGCGCGGACCGAGTTCAAGAATCTCGAATTCTTCTATTTCCACAACTGCATCTACGAAGGCGTGTGGAAGGACAATCGCCGGCGCGGCGTGAGCAAGATCCCGACCTGGGATGTGCTGCACAAGTTTTCCGCGGACTATAAGGTCATCATCGTGGGCGATGCCGCCATGAGCCCCTACGAGATCACCTATCCGGGCGGCTCGGTGGAGCACTGGAACGAGGAGCCGGGCGCCGTGTGGTTGCAGCGCTTCGTCGACATCTATCCGCACCTTGCATGGCTCAACCCCACGCATCCGTCGGGCTGGGACTATTCGGGCTCAACCGAGATGATCCGCACCATTGTCGGCCAGCACCGGATGTTCCCGCTGACGGTGAAGGGCGTGGAAGAGGCGACGAAGGAACTGGGGCGGTAGGCTATCAGCCTCACGCCCCCATGCAGGTCGTGGCGTGGCCGACGATGTAGTCCTGCTGGCCCTGATACAGCTGCAGCGCGGTGGCTGAGGATGTCGCGATCGCCCTGCCCGTTTCCTGCGCCGTGTGGCCGCGGGTCTGACCCTCGGCGGTGGCGCGATCGGTGGCCTGGCTGAGCGCGGTGGTGAGCGCGCCGATGTCGTTGAGCCCCTTCAGCGCACGCCCGGTCTTGGCGCGATCGAGCGCGAACGACAGGTGCGCGGCGCACGAGATCGCGGTGCCATAGCTCTCAGCGGCATTGATCACCGCGAGCGCTTTCTCGCCAATCGCCATCTGCGGGTTGGAGGCCAGCGGCTCGGGCTCGCGCGCACGAACCGACTGGGGCTTGGCCTGCCAGCCGCTGTGCATGTTGCCTTCCCATCCCGAGATGATTCCGCGGGCTTCCTCAAACGCGGCAATTACACCCGCGCCGCCACGCATCGAGTGATTGAACAGCGCATCTCCGAAGAAGGTCCAGTCACGGCTGGGTTCGCAGCCGAACGACGTCTTGTCGGCGGCGGCGGCGGTGAGCACGACGGTGTCCGGATTGCTGAAGGGCAGGATGAAGTGGCCCGAGAAGCAGGCCGAGACGATCACCAGCTTGGTCTGGATGCCGGCCTGCTGCAGCGACGTGCGCAGGTGGAGCGCACGGAGCGCCCCGCCCATGCGCCCCTGTTCCTGCAGGGCGACGGCGCCATCCTCCCCACCATGGGAGGTGACGAAGACGACCAGCAGGTCTTCCTTCGGGTCCATCGTCTTCGCGATGCGGCCGATGGCGGCGTTGAAATTGTTCGGGCTGGCCTGCGGGTAAACGCGTTGCGAGCGGGCGCCACGGCCGGCCGATAGGACAATAGTGCGGTCGGACGCATCATAGCGGCGGGCGAGCACGCCGGCAGCTTCCTTCGCCTCATTCTCGAAGACGGGATCGTTCCAGAAGGATGCGGTGAGGACATAGGTGTCGACCACGCCCGGGCGCTGGGGCGCAATCTTGCCGAGGGAATCCGCCATCAACTCCACGTCGCGGGCGGCCTCCAACGGCGACAGGGCAACCTCGACAACGCCGAACTGCCCGCCGAGCGGGTCGCGCTGGGCTGCGGCCTCGCCGGACGCAAGCACAGTTCCCAGAAGCGCCAAACCGAGCGCCAACCCCTTCGTCATGGCCCGTCTATCCGCAATCAACTTCCCCATGGCCATGTTCTCGCGCCGGGGCCGTTCGCGCAAGCTGCGGTTTCACCTGCCCCTGCCAGTCGTTTTGCCGCCGGGGACCACCTTGAGGTGGATGCGGCGCTTCTCGGGAGGCGAAGGCGGCTCATGCCTGGGAGCCGGGGGTTCAGACTGGACCGGATCGTCGTTGATGTCGCGGACGCGGGGCGTCCATTTGGGCTTGCCCGACGCCTTCATCGGCTTGCCGCGCGACAGGGTGGAATTCGGAGCCTTGTTGGTCCCGTCCTTGGCGGGCTTTCTCGACTTCTTGTCGATCACACGGACGATGTGGGTCTGGCGGCTGGACAGCGCCTCCTCGAGCCGGCCCTTGGCGGGATCGCGGAAGGCCGAGCCGTATTTTTCGAGCCGGCCGGAGACGCCTTCGACGAAGTCCTTCTCCCATGTGGTGAGGCCAGGGCCGCCCTCCTCGCTCGCACGGTCAGCCACGCGTCGCAGCTTGCGCAGCGCCTTCGATGTCTTGCGCTTGTCGACTTCCCGTTTTGTTGTCGGCCGCTTGGGCATGGGGGCAGTAGGCAATGGGCGGCAGGCAGTAGGCAAGAGGGCGCGGATTCTCATGCGCACGGGCCGATTGCCCTGCGGGATGTTTCCGTTTCGCCTTCCTGAAATCAGTGGAGGGCTGGGGATGCGGATTGCTCCGCAGATGGAAGTCCGTAGTTCGTGGTTCGTAGTCCGAAGCGCGGATGGCCCGCGTCCCCGCGAACAGGATTGCTCCCGCCCGCATCGCCCCGCTCTACAGGTCTCTGCAGAAGCCCTCCGTGCGGAGGCGATGGACGCAATATACGCCCGCTCTGGAGGGCGGGGATGAGATTGCGGCTGTCCCACAGTTGGATTTCGGTAGTGAGCTGAAAGTGCTCGCGAAGATTCTTCTGCGCGGCCCCGCTAACCGGCCGAATCTGACGCAGCCAGCTGTCACCCAGCCGCAGTGCGAAGCACGCAGACCCGGGATTCATCAGGCCAGTGTCAGCGTGGAGCAATGCGTCCCGGACAGCGCTGCGCGCTTCCGGGATGACAGCCGCTGGGCGTGCCGGCCTCAGATTTCGCCAAGCGCCAGCAGATATGTGTCGAGGATCGCTTCGGCTTCTTCGCGTTCCTGGCGGTCCATCTTGCGCAGGCGGACCACGGCGCGCAGGGCCTTGGTGTCGTAGCCCATGGATTTGGCTTCCTGGTAGACGTCCTTGATCTGTCCGCCGATCTCTTTCTTCTCTTCCTCGAGCTTCTCGATCTTCATGACCGTCTGCTTGAGCTTGTCCTTCGCGGCTTGCGTAAGGGCGGCTGCTGCTGCGCCGTCATCCATGTCGTCTACTCCGGAAGCTCTCGATCAAGGGGGCACCCTATCGGGGCGGCACAGCACATCCAACGACGCGGGCGAGCCGGGGAGCGATTCCCTGTTGATGGGCTGTGAGTTGCGGTGGTGAGCGAGGCTAGAGCGGGGCGCCGTTGACCATCCGGTCGAGGCGGCGCTTGCCCTGGATCGCATCCTGCAGACGCGGGTGGATTTCCAGCGCCTTCTCGTAGGCGCGCAGGGCGGCGTCCGGCCGGTCGATCGCCTCGAAGATCATGGCGAGGCCAATCCATGCGCCGAAATGACGAGGCTCGTTCTGGATCGCGGATTCAAGGTCGGCGACGGCCTCATCGTACTTGCCGTCGCTGAAGAACAGGACGGCGCGGCGGTTCCACGCTTCGGCGTATTCAGGCTTGATCGCGATGGCGCGGTCGAAGGCGTCGCGGGCGCCCTCGAGGTCTTCGGCGGCCTGATATTCAAGGCCGCGCTTCATCAGGACGTCGACCGTGGCGCTGCCGGAAAACAGCCATGAGTCGAAAATCTCGGTCTCCAGCTGGACGGCTTCCTCGTCGGTCTGCACGTCCTTGAGCTTGTCCAGCAGGTCTTCCGCGAGGGTCTGGGGTTCCTCGATAGCGTCAGCGCCGGCGGCAAGGTCGCCCGGACGGGCCGCATCGCCGGCTGTGCCGGGGGCGAACGCCTTGTCGCCGCAGGCGCCGAGGAGCGCGAGCACGACGATTGCGGAGAGGCTGGAACGTAGCATCATTCCACTATGCGGGCCGGGCCGCGCACGGGCAAGGGATCGCATTCAGTAGCAGGCTGGCGGCAGAAGCTTCAGGCGGGCAATCAGCCCTGCTTGGCCTTGAAGCGCGGGTCCGTCTTGTTGATCACGTAAACGCGACCCTTGCGGCGAACGACCTTGCAGTCGCGGTGCCGGCCCTTGAGCGATTTGAGCGAAGAACGGACTTTCATGGGCGTGCCGCCGGACTATTTCGACCAGAATTGGGAGCGCGGCATCTACTGGAGGCCCGCACGCCTGTCAACCGGCCCCGAAGTTGCGCGGCGGAGAACGTAAATTGGCCTTAACGTTCGGGCGTCATTCATCGAAGTCTGGCATCAAAAACCGGCCAGTCTGTCGCGGTTTCCCGTGTTAGATTGGCCTGGGTTGCGGAGGACAGTTAACCATGTCGGCTCGATCGTTCCGCTGGGCGGCCGCAGGCATCGTGTTGGGCATTGTCCTCGCGGCCTGCGAAACGACAAAGGTCGCGGGCGGCGGCCCGGCGCCGCAGACACCGCCAGCTGCCCCCGCCCCGCCCTCCACGAGCGGGAATTCGGGCGGCGGGCATTCCTTTGCCTCATCCGGCGATGAGAACTTTGACGCCTGGCGCGTGCAGTTCGCCTCGCGCGCGAGCGGCACCGGCCGTGGCGCGGCCACGATCCGCGCCGTGCTCGACGGGCTGGTTCCGGTCGAACAGGCCGTGCAGGCGCAGTCGTTCGACAACCAGGCCGAGTTCGTGAAGCCGATCTGGGACTACGCCAAGAGCGCCGTCTCCCCGACGCGGATCGCCAACGGCCAGGCGAAGCTTGCCGCCAATGCCTCGATTTTCGAGGCGGTCGAGGCCTCCTATTCCCCGCCGCGCGAGATCGTGGCGGCGATCTGGGGCATGGAGTCGAGCTATGGCGGCTTCATCGGAACGGACGATGCGCCGCGCGTGCTGGCGAGCCAGGCGGCGATCGGCCGGCGCAAGGATTTCAACGAGGGTGAGCTGCTGGCGATCATGCAGCTGATCGAGGATGGCTCGGCGACGCGCGACCAGTTCCGCAAGGCGTCGTGGGCCGGTGCGTTGGGCCAGACGCAGTTCATGCCGTCGAGCATGCTGCAATATGGCCGCGATTTCGATCGCGATGGCGTCAAGGATCTCTGGGCCAATGCTGGCGATGCGCTGGCTTCAGCTGCGAACTACCTGACGGCGTATGGCTGGCGCGAGGGACAGCCATGGGCTGTCGAGACGCTGATCCCCGCAGGCTATGACTATTCGCTGGGCGACGGGCGCAAGCTGACGATTGCGGCGTGGAAGGCGACGGGGCTGGCGCCGGCGACGGCGCAGAGTTTTGCGCAATCGGAGACGCTACAGGCCGAGTTGTTCCTGCCGGCAGGATCGTATGGACCCGCCTTCCTGCTGTTCGACAATTTCGGGATCATCAAGCGCTACAACAATGCCGACAGTTATGCGCTGGCCGTTGGGCTTCTTGCTGACCGGCTGGCGGGGCGGCCTGACCTGTCGCGGCCTTGGCCAACCGACATCCAGATGCTGACCCAGCAGGAAGCAAAGGACCTGCAGGCAGGACTTAACAAGCTTGGCTACAATGCCGGCGCGGTTGACGGCATCATCGGACGCGGCACGCGCGGCGCGCTGCAGAAATTCCAGAAGGACCGCTCGCTGGTGGCCGACGGATTCCCGACGACGGACATGCTGGCAAAGGTGCTGGAAGCCGCCAGCGCAAGCTGACGGTCCCGGCGCACCCCTTCCCTGCGGCGAAACCGGAACTGTCGTTCGTGCGGCACGTTCAACCTTCACATCTTGTGGAGATTGATATGGCTGGCGAGCAACCCCGCGCGAGCGGCGGAAATGGAATGCTGTACTTCATCGTCGGCGCGCTGGTCGTCGGCGTTGCTGTTCTGGCGTGGATGATGTTTGGCCAGGCGCAGAGGCCTAGCACAGCCGAAGATGCAATCGGGCGGATCGCCGACAGCGTGGATGATGCAGCCGACAGCATGAGCGACAGCGCACGCGACGCCGCCCGCAATGTCACCCCGCCGCCTGCCCCGGCGCCGCAGTAACTCGCGCCCTGGAAAGCAAGACCGCGCTGGCCGGCGGCCGGCCCTTCTTTGCGTTACTCGGGCGGCTTGTCGTTCGCGATGGCCTTTCCGCTCGTGTCCTTCGGCGTGGTGAACCAGGCGTAGAACGCCATCAGTATCACGAGGCCCGTGCAGAAGATGAAGGGCGCCTCGGAGGAGACGTTCTCGTACATCCACAATCCGAAGAGCGGCGAGATCACGAAGCCCATGCCGTTGGCGGCGGTGACGAGGCCCGCGATATCGCCCTGCTGTTCATGCGTGGCGGCAAGCGAGGCGCCGGCGGAAAATCCGGGGCGCGAAAAGCCCTGGCCGAGACCAAACAGTATCTGGGAGAAGGCGAACAGGGCGAAGTCCTGCGCCCACACCATTAAGAGCGAGGCCAGCGCCAGCATGATGGCGCCGTAGACCATCAGCGAGCGCACCGAGAGCTTGAGACGCGGGATCAGCACCAGCTGCGATATCAGCGTCGCCATAGCGCCCATCGTCATCGCCGGGCCGGTGAACTGGGCCGACGCGGCCCCGGGCGCGTTCATGCGGTCCATGATGGCGTAGGGAAAGGTCTGGCTGAGAACGCCGGTGACCAGGGATAGCGCGACCGCATAGAGCAGGAAGGGGAAGATGGTGGGCTGTTTCCACAAGCCCTTGGCGCCTGACGAGGGGCCAAGCCCGGCGTCGACGCGCGGGGCGCGGTGTTCCGGCAGGCGGGTCAGCACCATCCAGGCGATGACGGTGGCTATGATGGTGATCATCACGACAGGGGCAAGCAGGCCGACTGTGGGAGACAGTATCGCCCCGCCCGTGATCAGCGCGGCGGCGGCGGCGGGACCGGCCATCTGGCCAAGCGTGAAGCCGGAGGTCAGCGTTGCGATCTCGTCCATCCGCTCCTCGCGGCTGGTGCGGTCGGCGACATAGGCCTGGGCGGCCGGGTTGGTGGCCGAGCCGAAGACCCCGAACAGAGTGCGTGCAACGAGGAGCAGGACGAAGATCAGAATCCAGTTCGAGATCCAGCCTATGAGCGCAAACAGCGAGACCAGCGCGAAGAAGAACATGGACGCGGCAAAGCCGAGCATGCCGATGGCGGCGACGCGGCGGCGGCCCCACTGGTTCGACTTGGCGCCCCAGTAGGGCGCGGTCACGACCCAGACGGCGGCCGACAGAGAGAAGATGGCGCCCGCGGTCCAGTCTGGCAGTTTGAGCTCGCGGGTGAGCGGCGGCAGCACGGCCGAGGTGAGCATTGTGTTCCCCGCCCCCACCGCCAGCAGGCAGAAGAACAGCAGCAGGAAAGCGCCACGGCGATCCGGGCGCGACAGGTCATTCTGGGGCGAGGCATCCATGGGTTCATGGGCATAAGGCGGCCCGGGCGCCATCACAAGCGGCCGGGTTGGCGCAGGCTTTGCCGCATGCGGGGGCTCGACCTCAGGCCTGCAAGTTTTCTAGACTGCGGGACGCCCGGCACGAGAACGGGATGAATGAACAAGGCCGGGAACTCCCCATGCGCCATCGCCTGACCGGACTCGTCACGGGTCTTGCTGCAGCAATCCTGATCGCACTGGCGCCGGCGGCGCAGGGCCAATCGCGCATACGGAACATGCCGGGCTATGACCAGTGGGCCGCGATTGCGCCGCAGCTTGCAAACGCGGTGAAGCAGGGTGCGGTCACCGCAGATTGGTCTCCGGATTCCAGATCGTTCGACTACACGCTCGACGGCAAGCGCTGGCGCTTCGACGTGACGACGCGCGCGGTGGTGGAGCCGCCGGGCGGCGGCGCTCCGCCCTCGCCCGGACCTTCGGCGTCGCAGCCCAGCCAGCCCGGCGGTCTTGTTCTGGCGCGCGGGCGGGGACGCGATGCGGATGTGCTCTCGCCCGACGGCAAGACCCGCGCGATCTCGCGCGATCGCAACATATGGCTTGTGCCTCAGGATGGCGGGCCGGAACTCCAGCTGACGACGGATGGCTCGGAGAGTGGACGCATCCGGCATGGCGTTGGCAGCTATGTCTATCTTGAGGAGTTCAGCGTCTCGCAACCCGTTTGGTGGTCGCCGGACGGGAAGAAGCTGGCCTGGATGCGCTATGACGAATCCAGGGTCGAAGACTATTTCCTGCAACTCGACCAGACCCGGGCGCTGTCGACGATGCTGGTGCAGGCCTATCCGCATCCGGGAACGCCGAACCCGGTGGCCGACCTGCTGGTTCTTGATGTTGCCACGGGCGTGACGACCGTGATGGACGTGCGCGAAGGGGCGGGGTTCGCCGACGAAGTGATCGGGCACTATGCGTGGGCGGCGCTCTGGGCGAAGGACAGTTCCGAAATCATGGTGCGGCGCGCCGACAGGCTGCAGAAACACTACGATCTGGCGGCCTGCGCGCCCGCAACAGGCAAGTGCCGCAGCTTGGTGCGCGAGACGCGGCAAGGCGCGTGGGCTGCGGGCGCCGCGCCGCGCTTCCTCGCTGATGGAAAGCGCTTCATCTGGACGTCCGAGCGTACGGATTTCCGGAACTTCTACCTCTACGACATTTCGGGAAACCAGCTGGCGACATTGACGCGGCATGCGTTCGAGGTGGTTGATATCGTCAAGATCGATGAGGCGAACGGATGGCTGTGGTACACGGCGCGATCGGGCGACAACCACATGAAGGTGCAGCTGCACCGCGTGCGCCTGGATGGCACGGGCGATAAACGCCTGACTGACCCGTCCCTGACGCATCGTGTGGAAGTCGCGCCCGACGGCAGGCATTTCGTCGATGTCGAACAGGCGCACGACAAGCCGCCGGTGACGCGCGTGCGCGACTTCGAAGGCCGCCTGGTGGCCGAGCTGGCGTCCAGCGACACGGCCGCGTTCAAGCAGATGAACCTGCGACCGGCGGAGTTGTTCACCTTCACAGCGGCCGATGGATCAACGCAGCTGCACGGCATGCTGCAGTTCCCATCCAACTTCGATCCGTCGAAACAGTATCCGATGCTCGTCAGCGTCTATGGCGGGCCGGGCTCGAACGGGCTGAACGAAACCTATGCCGCGCCAAACGCGCTGGCCGAGTATGGCTTTCTCATCCTGCGCGTCGATGCGCGGACCAATGCGGGCAAGGGGCGGAAGATACTCGACACCGTCTATAAGCAGCTGGGCGTTGTGGAGATGGACGACATTGCCGCCGGGATCAGGGCGACCTGGAGCCGGCCCTATGTCGACGCCACGCGGGTGGGCATCTATGGCACGTCGTATGGCGGCACCGTCGCGGCGACAGTGCTGATGCGCCATCCGGACGTGGTGCAGGCGGCGGTCTCGAATTCTCCGGTCACGGACTACCGGCTCTACGACACGGCGTACACGGAGCGGTATCTCGGCCTGCCCGGCCCGGACGCCGACGCGTATGACCGGGCGGCCGTGCTGAGCTATGCGGACCAGCTGGAAGGCGACCTGCTGATCTACTACGGAACCTCGGACGACAATGTTCACCCCAAGAACGCGCTGCAGCTGATCAGGGCGTTGCAGGCGGCGCGGAAGAGTTTCGAGGTGCAGGTGGGCCCGGATCGCGGCCACACGGCTGTCGACCAGACCCGCATGATGGAGTTTTTCATCGAGCGGCTGATCGTCGACAGGCCCGCTAACACTGTGGACGCCTTATCGCGAGCGGCAACGCCCTGAGCCCAAAAGACAAAGTTTTCGGCTTTTTTTCAAGGCATTAACCTTGAGGTGCGCGCTTGCAGCATGAGTCAAGTGATTAATTCGCTGGCAAATCGCTATTTGAAGGCCTCAAGGGTGGCCCCACGGTCTGCCTGGCGTGCTATAGCCCCGTCGGTAACGGCCGGACTTTCAATGGTGAGCTGGCCGCCAATCGCTGGGGAGCAAGGGTACGGTACAGCACGCCGTCCCCAAGCGTTGAAGTCTCAAGGGGTGCTTGAGCGTGCAGTCTGACATGATCGACGGGTTGGCCCCGCAAAGCGCCGCCCCTTTGTCCGTTCAGGGAAAGAGCCCGGCCAGCGCCCGGAACGCCTATGTTGCGTCCGACGCCGGCTATGCGCGCCGCCCGCCCGAGCAGCGACTCGAAATGCCGCCGCAGCCGCTGGTGACCCGCCGCAGCCGCCCCGCGCCCGAGCGTGACGGCAAATGGCGTTTCCTGCTGATCGTCGCAGCCTCGCTGACCACCACCTTCTTCGCCGCTCAGGCCATGATGAGCGGCTTCTTCACGGGCGGGGTGAACACGCTCGAAGCGCTGGCCATCACGATCTTCGCCGCCAACTTTTTCTATCTCGGCATCGCGGCCTATACGGGCTTTGCCGGGACTTTCGTTCTGCTGTTCTCGCCCAAGGCGCCGCCGCAGTCGAACCAGCCCATCACCAGCGGCAGCAAAACCGCCATCATCATCGCGCTCTACCAGGAAAAGCCGTCCAAGGTGATCGCCGCCGCAGAGGCGATGTGGGATGCACTCAAGGACCTCGACGCCGAGAAGGGCTTCGAGGTCTTTTTCGTATCGGACACGTCGGATCCCGCCCTCGCCGAAATCGAGGAGAAGGCGATCCAGGAGCTGATGCTTCGCCGCGCCAACGAGCCGTTCTGGTATCGCCGCCGCCGCGAAAACACCCAGAAGAAGCAGGGCAATATCAACGATTTTGTCCAGCGCTGGGGCGGCCGTTACGACTACATGCTGGAACTCGACGCAGACAGCTTTGTCTCGCCCGAGGCTATTCTGGAACTGGTGCGCCGCATGGATGCGCGCCCGCGCACCGCGCTGATCCAGTCGCTGCCTATCATCGTTGGCGCGCGGACCTATTCGGCGCGGGCCCAACAACTTGCACTACGCGTGCATGGCGGCCTGTTCGGCGCGGGCCTGACCTGGTGGTCAGGCGGGGCCGGAAATTTCTGGGGCCACAACGCGATCATCCGGCTCGCTCCGTTTGCGGCACACGCCGCCCTGCCCGATCTGCCGGGAAAAGAGCCGCTCGGCGGCAAGATCCTGAGCCATGATTTCGTCGAGGCCGCCCTGCTTCGCCGCGCCGGCTGGCGAGTTGAAATCGCGGGCGACATTGTCGGCTCCTACGAGGAAGCTCCGCCAACCATCGTCGACCTTGCCGCGCGCGACCGCCGCTGGGCGCAGGGCAACATCCAGCAGATCCAGATCCTCTTCTCGAAGGGCTTCGACTGGCTGTCCAAGGTGCACATCGGGGCCGGCCTGATGGGCTACATGTCGGGCTTCCTGTGGCTGTGCCTGATCATCATGGGCGTGCTGATCGCTGGCAACGCCAAGTTTTTCGAATCCGAAACCGCCGCCGTCGTCGCGGCCGACCCCAATGCGGGGATCAGGCTTGTGGTGATCATGGGCCTGTTGCTGACATCGCCGAAATGGCTGGCGATCATCCTGTGGGCATTTGGAAAGCTTCCGGGTTGGGACCGCTCGCCACGCTTCCTCCTCGCCGTGCTCTCCGACCTTGGCATGACGGCCTTGCTGGCCCCGATCACCATGGTCAACCATGCAGGCTCGATCCTTTCGACGCTGATGGGCGTCGATGCCGGCTGGCGTCCGCAGGTGCGCGACCGTAACGGCTTTGCGTGGAGCGACCTCGTGCGGCACTACATGCAGCACATGATCGTGGGCTTCTGCTTGCTGCTGGCCTCGTTCGCCATCTCGCCGACTTTCATGCTGCAGAACCTCCCCATGGCGACCGTGCTGATATTTGCCCCGCTGGTTGCGCGGCAGGTCTCGGGCGTAGCGCGACGGGGTTCGATCTCGTGGCGGCTGATGGCGACGCCGGAAGACCTCGCTCAGCCGGACATCGTACGGCGCGCCGAAATGCTGGAGGCGCGGGGGACGACGGATGTGCGCCGCCTTGCGCCGCCGCGCCGCAGCCGCTCGATGCAGCGTGTGGGACTGGCGATGCGCCGCGCCATGCGCCGCGCGCGCAGGGCGGATGAATTGAGACGCCGCGACTCCGAATAGACCCCGACGACGCCCCGACCTCGCGGGCAGGCCTACCAGGCGTGCCGCAGGCTGAGCCAGAACGCCGTTTCGTTTTCGGCGCCGGCGACATGGTTCGGTTCCATGGCCAGCGCGAGCGCAGCTTCGAGCGTTGTCAGATCACCCAGCGGGACGGTCCAGGCCGCCTCAATATCCAGCTCGCGGCCGCTGGGTGTCAGGCCCGCGGAGCGCGTTTCATAGACGATGCGGCCCGACCGGGTGAGCTCCACGGGCGCGCGGAAGTCGAGCGCCCCGCCCTCGGCCCGGCGCGGCTGGGCAGCGCTGAGGCGCAGCAGGCCGCCGGCAAGGGGGTGTTCGGCGCTGAGCGTCCAGCTGCTGGTCCACAGGCCTGACACGTCGAGGCCGTTGAGTTTCGGTTCGGCTGCCTCCAGCGCGCCGGAGAGCGTCCACGACCCCGCTTCACGCCGGGCTTCAAGACCGATAGCCGACAGACGGGCTTCGTCTTCGCCGCCGAAGCGGCTCTGCAATGTGCCGCCCAGCGCGGTGCGATCATCGACCAAAGCGGAATAACCCAGCCTGACTGCCCAATCGCCGCCGCCGGCTCCGATGCCGACGCTGGAAGAACTGCGGCCGGAACCTTCCGACGTGCGCGCATCCAGCATGATCGGACCGAATGCGTGGGACACGCTGGTCCAGGAATCGCCGGAGCCCAGCATGGCCGGGCCGGACAGATCATCGACGAGCACGAGGCCCGGCGTCAGGCGCTGCGGACCGCCGCCCCGGCCGAGGGCGACTGTTGAATCGCCCATGGCATAGCTGAACTGGAAGGTGGCGTCCGGCGCTTCCATCCAGGGGAAGCGCGGATCGTAGATCGGCGCGGGCGCGTTGAACCATGACAGCTGGGCCGGCCCAAGCGCCACGGCCCGCGCCTGCCCGCGCGCAATATCCGCGCGCTGGCTGAAGTCGTTGAATGGCGCGCGCGTCGCCAGCATGCGCGTATTGTCGATGCGAAATCCGCGCATGTAGCGGTCCTGGAAGATCAGGCCATCGAAAGCGCCGGAGGCTTCGGCCCAGTCGCCGAGCGCACCGCTGGCTGGACCGAGCGCTTCGGACAGATGAACCAGCGCACCATCGAAGCTGAAGATGGCCGCGCCCTGCGGGGAGAACGCCTGGGCGAGGTTCATGACGCCTCGGCCCCCGACACTGTCCGTGCCGGCGCCCGCAGTGACGCCAAGCACGGCATCGGGCGTCGTCGTGACATAGTCGTCGGCGGTATCGAGCAGGATCTCCAGCGCGGTCTCCGGCGCGATGTTGGGGAAAAGGTCGAGCATCAGCGCAAGGGCGCCGGCGACGGCTGGCGCCGCGAACGACGTGCCGGATCCGAGCCAGTAGTCGCCGTCGTCGTCCGTGTCGTTGCAGCCAGTGGTTACGGTCGCCGAACACGTGGGATTGCCCGGCGCGCGCACATTGTCGTCCAGACCAGCGAGGACGATTCCGGAGCCGGGCGCGAGCAGGTAGAAATTAGCGGTGGGGCCTGCGCGGTTGGAGAAGGTCGGCATGGCGCCATTGGCGTCGACGGCGCCAACGGCGACGACGCGGCCGTTGACAGCAGCATCACTAGCGACGATCGCAGGCTCGCTTGGAACCGTGCCTTTGGCCGGCTCCGCCCCTGTTGGGCCGGCGCCTTCATTGCCGGCCGCGATGGTGAACAGCACGCCCTGGTTCGTTGCGGCGATGATTGCGCTGCGCAGACTGCTCGAGATCGCACCGTCGCCGCCCAGCGACATGTTGATGATCTTCGCGCCGTTGGCGACGGCGTAGTTGATCGCGTTGATCAGCGCCGAATCGCTAAACCTGCAGCCTTCGTCCTCGCCCGTCTGCTGGCAGGTGCCCGGCCGGTCGGCGCGAATGGCGAGCACCTTGGCTTCATAGGCGACGCCGTGAATGCCAATATTGTCCTTCTTGGCCACAATGACGCCCGCCACCATTGTGCCGTGGCCGTCCGTGTCTTTGTCGGTGGCCGATCGCGCAACTAGGCAGCCAGCGGCATTGGTCGCGCAAACATCGTGATTTCCGGCCAGCTGGCCGTCCAGTTCCGAGATGGAGCCGACGACATCGGTGTCGATGACCGCGACCGTGATGCCCTGGCCCGTGGCGCCCTGCGAATAGGCCGTCGAAGCGCCGATCAGTTCGGTGACCGTGTTCCGGTCCTGCGAGAACAGCGCGCCGCGATACTCTGGCGTTTCGAAGGAGCTTGCCGGTGGAGGCGGCGGTGGAGGCGGCGGTGGGGGCGGCGGCGGTGGGGGTGGAGGAGGCGGCAGGATGGGAGGCGGCGGCGGGGATGGTCCGCCGCCGCCTCCGCCACCCGCGCATGCGGCAAGACTGGCGGCGGCCAGCGACGTCAGCAGCGCGGCGCGGACGGCCTTGCCCAGCCTGTGTTCGCCTTGATCGCTCACGCCCCGCTCCCTTGCACCGCAGAGATCGTCAATGCCGGGAGGGTCGCTTGCACCGTAGCCGGGGGTCAAGCGGGAAAGCCGGCGGTCATGCCCCTGACATGCATACGGACACTTCAGCGGCCGACAGCCTGGCCAAGGAAAAGCGGTATGGAACCAAGTGGGGTCTCGACCCAGTCAAGCAGGAGATCGTGCCGTTCGATCGGCACTGCATCGACCTGCTGCTGGGCGTAGGCGAGCCCGAGATAGAAAACCCTGCCCGTGGCGCGCAGCTGTGCGATGGCGCGATCATAGTGTCCCTTGCCATAGCCGAGCCTGCGGCCACGCAGGTCGAAGGCAAGCAGCGGCGCGAGCACCAGGTTGGGCCGCACGATCTCGGCCTTGTCCGATGGCTGGGTCAGGCCGAAGGGGCCCTTCTCGAGCGTAGCTTCGGACGAATCGCGGAACGTCATCTCGCCATTGCCCTCCACACGCGGCAGCACGATGCGCGCGCCAAGCGAGGCGAGGCGCGACAACAGTGGAGCGGCATCGAGTTCATCGTTTATGGCCAGCGTGCCGGCGACGACTGGGCCGTAGCGGTCGAACAGCTTGGCCGGAAAGCGCCCGGCGAGCTTTGTGGCTGCATCTGGATCACGCGCGGCGGATTCGGCGCGTATCTCTCGCATGTGGCCACGCAGGATGGCCTTCTGTTCGATGATCTCGGCGGAATCGGTCAGGGCCGGGCGCTCCATCGGGGCCCGCGCCGCCTGGCATGAGCTTGGAAGAAGAAAGGTTGGCGGGGCCACGTGCGCCGTACGAGCTTTTCATTCCCGTTCGACCCAGCAAGCTAGGTGGGCGCCAGATGATGAGGACCACGGTCCCCGCCAGAGCCAGCTCCCTGACAGAAATGTACGGTCGACGGAATGTGTTGCCGTTCGAACGCTGCAGCTTACCGCCATCGACAAGGTAGGGGCTGGACCCCTTTCCAACAAGTGAATTCAGCGGCAGGTGCGCGCCCACTCTTCGCCTGCGCCGCAAAATTCGTCAGCGCATAGGCGGGGTTCCCGGAACAGGCTGGGGGAGGCGGCGTTTGCCTTTCACAATCTTAACGGAGGAAATCATGGAAAATCGCAATGGCGGCCCGCCCGCCACGGCCGCGAAAACGCCGTCAGCCGAAGATTCTGCGCGTCGCGCGGCCGATGCGGCAGGCGACGCGACCGATCGCATGAAGGACGCCGCTGGCGGTGCGATCAACGACGTGAAGATTGCCGCCATGCAGGGCGTGGAAGATGCGCGCTCGAAGGCTGGCGACATGGGGCACACTACAGCCTCGCGGTTCCGGGAGTTTGCTGGTCAGGTCGAGAGCGACATGCCGTGGCTTTCGGGCGCGTTCACGAAATCGGCAGATGGACTCGATGGGCTGACCAATTCGCTGACACGCGGAGATATCAGCCAGTCGATGAACGGACTTTCGGACTTTGCGCGGCGACAGCCCGCAATCTTCCTTGGCGCCAGCGTAGCGCTGGGCTTTGCGCTGGCGCGCGTGGGCAAGACAGCGATTGAAGATGCGGCCCCTGCAATGCAATCCAAGACGGACGCTGCGCCGAAGTCGCCCGCTGACGCCGGAACGCCCTATCCCGCCACGACGGGGGGCTGACCCGTGTCCTCCATCCCTGAACTGACCAAGGAGATGGTGCAGCATCTCGGCGACATGTTCCGCAACGAATTAAAACTCGCGCGGACAGAAGCCGTGCAGAGCGCAAAGAGCATGGGCGGCAGCCTCGTGCTGATTGGTGTCGGCGTTGCATTCGCTGTCGCGGCCGTGACGCTGATCGGGTTTGCCCTTGTCGAACTGTTGCCAGCCGACTTTCCGCGCTGGGCGGCGTTCGCGCTGGCAGGCGTCGCAGCGGGCGTTGCCGCCATGCTGTTCATGAATGCGGGCAAGTCAGCCATTGCGCCCGACTCTCTCACCTTTCCAAAAACGCGCGAGCAGGTTGGCCGCGACATTCAAACCATCAAGGAGCATCTACCGTCATGACCACGGAAACAGACAAGATCGAACAGGATATCGACCGTTCGCGCTCTGCGCTGAACGACACGATAAACCGCCTCGGCGGCAAACTTTCGCCTGGCCAGATCGTGGACGAAGTACTCGGCGTGGCGCAGGGCCAGTTCGGCCAGTTCACGACCAATGTCGGCAAACAGGTGAGGGACAACCCGATTCCGCTGCTGCTGATCGGCGCGGGCGTCGGGATGTACCTGCTGAACCAGCGCCAGCAGCACGACAACGAGCCCAAGATCCACGAAGACGACTGGCGCGCAGAGCACCACTTCCGCAAGGTCGAAAACATGCGGGCCAATTCGCCGCGCGCGGCCGACGAGACGGATGAGGACTATACCCGCCGGCTGCACGACGATCACGCCAAGGCGCTCGATATCAAGCAGATGACTGGCGAGGCGTACGATGCTTTCCAGGCGCGCGTGTCGCGCACGGTCGAGGGGCTGGAGCGGCGCGCCGTTTCGGTTCGCGACGCGGTGTCGTCAGGCATGTCGAAGGCCGGGCATTTCATCCACGAGCAGGCGGAGCATGCGGGCGAGATGGCGGCTGGCGCAAAAGACAAGGCAGGCGCGATGTACAATGACAACCCGCTGGCTGCCGGAGCGATTGGCGTTGCGATCGGCGCTTTGCTGGGCTCGCTTGCGCCGCTGAGCTCGATGGAGCGCGACAAGCTGCGCGGAGTGGCGGACGAAGCGATGAAGGCAGGCGCCGGCCTTGCCGAACGCGGCGCCGACTATGTCGAGAAGCAGACCGCGAATTTCGTCCACTAACGCTGTCGCAACTCGCGAAACGCGACTGACAAGATGACACAGGGCGGATGCGCAAGCATCCGCCCTACTCGTTTGGAAGCTCATCGTTTCGCTGACGGCGTTGCCGCCAATCCCCGTCATGGAACTTTTTCTGCAGCGCAACACAAGCGTCGCACGCCTGAAGCTGGACCGTCACGGATCGGGCCTAACCCCCGGCGCGCGCATCCGACACGGATCTGCGCCTTCGAGCCAATGGGGTTTTTCGTGAAGATCAAGCTTCTGATGGGAGCGGCTATCGTGTCGCTCAGCGCTGGCCAGGGCTGGGCGCAATCGGCCCCGGCGGCCGAGGACGATGCGACTCGCGACGTTGTTGTCATCTATGGTGAAGGCGAGACCCGCCAGGTCCAGACGCTGACCAGCGAAGACCTTGCTCTCGAGGCCGCCGGATCGAGCCCGATCAAGCTGATCGAGAGCCTGCCGGGCGTGAACTACACTGCCGCCGATCCGTTTGGCGCGTACGAGTGGGCCGTCAACATCAACATCCGCGGCTTCCAGAAGGACCAGCTTGGCTACACGCTGGACGGCATCCCGCTCGGCGACATGAGCTATGGCAACTATAACGGCCTGCACATCAGCCGCGCCGTGATTTCCGAAAACCTCGGCAGCGTCGAGCTGGCGCAGGGCTCGGCCTCGCTGTCGACCGCATCCACCTCGAACCTCGGCGGCGCGCTGGCCTTCAGCAGCCGCGGCCCGGCAGACGAGTTCGGCGGCCAGGTTGCTCTGACCGGCGGCAGCGAGAACATGTTCCGCGGCTATGCCCGTCTCGAGTCCGGCGCGATTGACGCACTCATGGGCGCGAAGGCCTACGTCTCCTACGTCACGCATGACCAGGACAAGTGGAAGGGCTCGGGTCCGCAGAAGTCCCAGCAGGCCAATGCCGGCTTTGAAGTGCCGGTCGGTCCGGGCGTGGTGTCGGGCTACTACAACTGGTCTGAGCGCCGCGAGACGGACTATCAGGATCTCTCGCTCGCGATGATCCGCCGTCTTGGCTATGGCTGGGACAACTTCGCGCCGAACTGGACGCTGGCGCAGCAAGTGGCCGACATCGCCAACAACCGCGGCGACACGGGCGCGCCTGTGACGAACGCAGCGGCGGGAACGGTCTATCCCGCTCCCATCGCCAGCGCGGACGACGCCTATTACGACGCGGCGGGCCTGCGCGACGATACACTGGCGCGTCTCTCCTATGACGCGGATCTCACCAGCGATCTCTATCTGTCGCTGACCGCCTACCTTCACGAGAACGAAGGCCAGGGCATCTGGTTCACGCCGTATGTCAGCCCCTTCTCGTTCGGCCAGGGCGGCGCCACCGTGTCGCCGATCTCGGTGCGCACGACCGAGTACGACATGAACCGCAACGGCGCGCTGGGTTCGCTGACCTGGACGCTGGGCGATCATACGGTCGAGGGCGGCTTCTGGTACGAGTATAACGACTTCAACCAGGATCGCCGCTTCTACGCCAACACCCGCTCTGCTCCGCGTTCGACGCTGAACTTCATGCGCAACCCGTTCGCGACGCAGTGGTCCTACGCGTACGACTTCGAGACAATGATGTTCTACGTGCAGGACACCTGGGACATCACCCCGGACCTGACCGTGTTCGGCGGCTTCAAGTCTGTCACTGTGGACATGACGGTCGACACCAATGTCAACGGCTTCACCGTACCGGCGCCGGGCGCCAACAACGACCTCGACGGCACCATCACGTCGGAAGACAACTTCCTGCCGCAGGTCGGCTTCACCTACCAGCTGGGCGAAGGCAGCGAGATTTTCGGCGGCTACACCGAAAACATGCGCGCACACACGCTTGCTCCGGCGGCGAGCCAGACGCAGTCGGGCTTCGACTTCATCAAGTCGAACACCAACCCGGAAAGCTCGAAGACGCTGGAAGGCGGCTATCGCTATCGCAACGGCCCGTTCCAGGGCGTCGCGGCCGCCTACTTCGTCAAATTCGAGGATCGCCTCCTCGGCTTCTCGACCGGCGCAGGCATCATCGGCAACCCGTCGGTGATCCAGAACGTCGGCGGTGTCGAGACCAAGGGCTTCGAACTCGCCGGCTCGTATGACTTCTCGGACGAGTGGACGCTGACGGGCTCGTACGCCTACAACGACTCGAAATACGAAGACGACGTTCGCAACCCCACGACCAACGCCGTTATCCAGGCGACGGGCGGCAAGACGGTGGTGAACGCGCCGGAGCACCTGTTCAAGTCCGACCTCGGATACGACAACGGCCTGTTCTTCGCCAAGCTGTCGGTTGCTTACACTGGCTCGCGCTACTTCTCGTACCTCAATAATGCCGAAGTCGATGGCTACACGCTGGCTGACTTCACGGCCGGCTACCGCCTCGAAGGCAACGACATCCTTGAGGGCGTCGAACTGCAGCTCAACATCACCAACCTCACGGACGAGGAATACGTCTCGACCATGGGCACGAACGGCTTCGGCACGGGTTCGGATTCGCAGACCCTGATGGTCGGCTCGCCGCGCCAATTGTTTGCCACGGTCCGGAAATCCTTCTGATAGCCCCTGAAGGAAAGTCGGATAAACTACGCCGCCGGAGCAAGTCTCCGGCGGCGACATTTCTGGAGACGCGCATGTCACTGAAGCCGAGCCGCCGCGAGGCTATCGCTGGGGCCGCAGCGGTTGCCGCAACGGCCTGTACCACTGCCCCCCAGCTTGCGCCTGCCGGCGACATTCACCGGGCGGGAGGGCGCACGCTGAGCCGGATCGCGTTCGGCTCGTGCGCCAAGCAGAGCAAGGACCAGCCGATCTGGGACGCCATCAACGCGGCGAAGCCCGACCTGTTCATCTTCCTTGGCGACAACATCTATGCCGACACGCGCGATCCCAAGGTGATGGCCGACAAGTATGCGATGCTGGCGGCCAAGCCGGGCTTCCAGAAGCTTCGCGAGACGACGCCGGTGTGCGCGATCTGGGACGACCACGATTACGGCGAGGACGACGCTGGCGCTGACTATCCCATGAAGGATGAGAGCCGGCGGCAGTTCTGTGATTTCTGGGGTGAGGCCGCCGACAGCCCGCGCCGTACCCGTGATGGCATCTATGCCGCGCATATGTTCGGCCCTGGCGGCCAGCGCGTGCAGGTGATCCTCCCGGACCTGCGCTGGAACCGCACGCCGATCCGCAAGCTGGACCTTGGCGGCAAGACCTATGCGGCCTGGTCGGCAGAGCAGAAGGCGGCGGGCAAGCCCGTGCCCGGCCCCTATGAGCGCGAGCCCGATCTAGCCGCGACCATGCTGGGCGAGCCGCAATGGACATGGCTGGAGGAACAGCTGCGTCAGCCGGCTGACGTGCGCATCTTCGGGTCCAGCCTGCAGGTGCTGGCGGACTTCGCCGGATGGGAGGGCTGGGTCAACTATGCGCGTGACCACCAGCGCCTCTTTGCCGCCATCCGCGAGGCGAACGCCAACGGCCTCGTCTGCATTTCCGGCGATACCCATTATGGGGAGTTGTCGATGCTCGATCTCAACACGCCCTACCCGATCTGGGACGTGACATCTTCCGGCCTTACGGAGGTATGGCCCGTTCTGCCGCCGAATGCGCTGCGGGTGGGCGATGCGTGGCGTGAGAACAATTTCGGGCTGATCGATATCGACTGGGCCAAGCGCGAGCTTGTGCTTCAGGTCTGCGACGCGATGGGGGCAGCACGGATCAGCCAGCGCGTGGGCCTGGATACGCTGATGGTTGGGTAGCAACGCTACGGCAAGCACCGCGCGTTATCGGCGCTGGCCTTCGGCGCAAAGCTATCGCAATCTCCCCGCAGAGACGGTCGCAAGGGCCGCGCAATCTCGGGGACGGAAATGAGCACACTCTCCAAAGCAGCGCTGTTTGGCGCAGCGGCGCTCACGCTGGCTTCATGCATGGCCGGCCCCCCGCCGGTGGCTGACACGATCGCTCCGGCGGAGGCGCCTTCGGCGGCCGCGCCGTCGCATGACATCGCCCCACCCGCGCAGCAGGCTTCGCTTGCGGGACATCCGGGCGAGGCCGTCTACAAGACGTATTGTGCGGCCTGCCATGACCAGCCCGAAGCCACGCGCTCGCCGGCCATGTCGACATTGAAGCAGATGAGCCTTCAGTTCATCAACTTCTCGCTGACCCAGGGCAAGATGAAGGCGCAGGGCGCCATGCTTTCTGACGAGCAGCGTGCGCAGGTGGTGAATTTCCTGATCGGCGCCAAGCCGCCATCCGACAGTTGGACGTCGGCGATGATGTGCGATGCAGCGCGCATGCCGGTGGATCTTTCCGGCGCGGCTGCGATCACCAATTTCGGCTTCGACATGCACAACACGCGCAGCCTGACGGCCGAGAAGGCCGGGCTCACTAAGGCGCAGGTCGCGAAACTGGACCTGGCGTGGGCGGTTGGCATTCCGGATGCGACGGGGATGCGCTCGCAGGGCGCCGTCGTCGGCAAGAACCTGTTCGTGCCCGTGGCGGATGCAGGCGCGATGTATGCCTTCGACATTTCGACGACGGACAAGCCTTGCCTGCAATGGGTCTACAACACGCCGGGCGGAGCGCCGCTGCGCACCAGCGCGGCGTTCGGCTGGGTGGATGGCACGCCCCTGCTCGTCTTCTCCGGCCTCGATACCATGGTGCATGCGGTGGACGCTCGCACCGGCAAGGCCGTGTGGACGAAGACCGTGGGGACGTACAGCTATTCGACAGCGACAGGGACGCCGAGCGTTCTCAAGGACCGGATCATCGTTCCCGTCTCGCAGTTCGAGATCGTTTTCGGCGGCAGCAACGACATCATCTGCTGCACCAATCATGGCTATGTCGTCTCGCTGGACCCGAAGACGGGTGATCAGCAATGGCGTTATGACACCATGCCGGAAGCAACGCGCGTGCGTGATCGCGGCGATGGCAAGCCGCTGATGGGGCCGTCCGGCGCGCCGATCTGGAATTCGCCCTCGATCGATGAGAAGCGCAATCTGATCTACTTCGCGACCGGCGAGAGTAATTCGCCGCCCGCGCACAAGAACACCAATGCGGTGATCGCCGTGGACTTGCTGACAGGCAAGGAGAAGTGGAGCTTCCACGCCACGCCGAACGACATCTACAATATCGGCTGCGACCTGAAATCGAAGCCCGAGCTGCTGAACTGCACGAGCACGCCCGAGACGGTCTATCGCGATGTGGACTTTGGCGCGTCCACCATTCTCGGCACGCATTCGGACGGCAAGCAGTTGGTCTATGCGGGGCAAAAATCGGGCTCAGTCTGGGCGTTCGAGCCGGAGACGGGCAAGGTCGTCTGGCGCCGCGCGCTGGGTACGGGCGGCGCGCTTGGCGGCGTCCACTGGGGCATTGCGTACGACAAGGACACAGTGTTCGTTCCAATCTCGACCGTGGGTACGCCGATCGCGGGCGAGTGGGATTTCGATCCGAATATCAAGCCAGGTCTCTATGCGCTCGACGCGAAGACTGGCGCGATCAAGTGGCAGTACAATCCGGAACTGCCCCCCGGCACGCCTCCTCCTCCTCCCGGTACGCCGGCCGTCTTCCCGGTTCACCCCATCGCAATGTCGGCGGCACCGGCCGTGATCGATGGCGTCGTATTCGCGGCCACGCTGGACGGGACGCTGCATGCGCTGGATTCCCAGACGGGCGCGCTGCTTTGGAAGCAGGCGACGGCGAAAGAGTACGACACGGTCAACGGCGTACCCGGCAAGGGCGGCGCGATTGACGCCGCATCGATCTACGCCGCCAACGGCCTGCTGATCGCGAATTCGGGTTACGGCTCGTTCGGCCAGGCCCCGGGGAATGTGATCCTGGGGTTCAAGCCGGGGGAGTAGTCCGATCGGCAGGGCTCCAAGCCTGACCTAGTCCCGGTCGAGCGCGGCCAGGACACCGTCGACGGCTTCCTTCACGAGGTCTTCGTTCTCGGCCTGGGCCATGACGCGGATCAGCGGCTCGGTGCCGGATTTGCGGACCAGCAGGCGGCCCTTGGTTCCGAGCGCCTTTTCGGCGGCGGCGATGGCGTCCTGCACGTGCTTGCGGCTGAGCGGATCGGCGCCGGTGAATTTGCGGTTGACCAGTTTCTGCGGCGCGGGGTCGAACACGTGCGCCACTTCGGAGAGGCGCTTGCCGGTCTCCACCATGACGGTGAGGACCTGAAGGGCTGCCAGCAGGCCATCGCCCGTGGTGGAGAAGTCGGAGAGCACAATGTGGCCGGATTGTTCGCCGCCGACATTGATGCCTTTCTCAAGCATGCGCGCGACGACATAGCGGTCGCCCACCTGCGTGCGTTCCAGCGCGACGCCGAGGCCCTTCAGATGGTTCTCGAGGCCGAGATTGGACATGACCGTGGCGACGACGGCCTTCTTCGATAACTTGCCCTGCTGTTTCCAGCTTTGCGCGATGAGGCCGAGCAGCTGGTCGCCATCGATGATGCGGCCGTTCTCGTCGCACATCACCACGCGGTCAGCATCGCCATCGAGCGCAATGCCGATGTCGGCGCGATAGCGGTGCACCGCCTCGACCATGGCGCGGGTGTCGGTGGAGCCGATTTCGCGGTTGATGTTGAAGCCGTTGGGATCATCGCCAATGGCGAAGACTTCGGCGCCAAGTTCGTAGAGCGCCTTGGGCGCGACCTTGTAGGCGGCGCCGTTGGCGCAATCGATCACGACGCGGAGGCCCGAGAGGCGCAGCTTGCGCGGGAAGGTGGATTTGACGATCTCGACATAGCGCGACTGGGCGTCGTCCACGCGCTGGGCGCGGCCGAGATCCGGCGGGGCGGCGAGGCCCTCGTCGAGCGGATGGGTCATCAGTTCTTCGATGGCGAGCTCGGCCTCGTCGGAGAGCTTGTAGCCGTCCGGCCCGAACAGCTTGATGCCGTTGTCCTGATAGGAATTGTGCGAGGCGGAGATCATCACGCCGAGATCCGCGCGCAAGCTGCGCGTGAGCATGGCAACGCCCGGCGTCGGCAGCGGGCCGAAAAGAACCACGTCCATGCCCTTGGCGGTGAAGCCGGCCGTAAGCGCGGGTTCGAGCATGTAGCCGGACAGGCGCGTATCCTTGCCGATGACGACAAGGTGGCGGCGCGGGTCGGACTTGCGGAAATGGGTGGCGGCCGCCATGCCGAGGCGCATGGCCATTTCGGGCGTGACCGGCCATGAGTTGGCCGTGCCGCGAATGCCGTCCGTGCCGAAAAACTTGCGAGCCGTCATCGTTCCTCACACATACACGCCCAGCCAGCGGTCCCGGGGCGGCGGATAAGGCTCATGGCGGTAACAGAAACACCATAACCGGCCGTGAAACCGTGAATTTCATGACGGACCCCCGCCATGTTTTGCAATAGCTTAAGCGCACCAATCGCCTAGATCAGCGCGATTGCAGTCGGAGTAGACCACGAATGTGCGGTATTATCGGTATCCTTGGCGACCAGCCGGCTGCCCCCCGCTTGGTGGAGGCGCTGAAGCGGCTGGAATACCGCGGCTATGATTCGGCCGGAGTCGCCCTGCTGGAAGGCGGAAAGCTCAAG
Source organism: Hyphomonadaceae bacterium (assembly GCA_022844345.1). Taxonomy (GTDB): domain Bacteria; phylum Pseudomonadota; class Alphaproteobacteria; order Caulobacterales; family Hyphomonadaceae; genus UBA7672. Next base: position 181 of record JALHLU010000004.1, on the reverse strand, counting down.
CGGCTGCGCGCGCCAGGCAAGCTGTCCAACCTCGACGCCAAGGTGCGCGACATGCCGCTGATGGCCAGCGTCGGCATCGGCCATACGCGCTGGGCGACGCATGGCCAGCCGAACGAGACGAACGCCCACCCGCACGCTTCCGGCCGGGTCGCCATCGTGCACAACGGCATCATAGAGAATT
>JALHLU010000003.1 GCA_022844345.1 Hyphomonadaceae bacterium | reverse complement strand
CCGGCTGGTTCTGCGCGGCTGCGTCCGACAAGTTTTGGCGCGAAGGGGTTGAAATGGTGGGCGGAGTTTTTTCTGCCTCCGACAGTTTCGGACAGGCGGTTTCCTACAAATCGGGCCTTGCGAGGGACCCCCTCGGTCACGCCGCGAAGACACGGCGCTTGCCTCCCCCACTTGCGTTGCAAGTGAGGGAGGCAAGCGCACTTGCTTCCACCAGTCGCCGCGCGACGCTCGACGATCCAGCACTCGTCGTGTTCTGGATTGCGGTGCGGGGGGCGGTCAAAGCCATTGCGGCGCTGGGGAGCTGCCGCTTTAACGCCAAAATGCGCGATGCAACTGAAGGCGGGTCTCGGTTGAGCCTGTCAGCGCCTTCGGATAGCGTCGTTTCATGAACAAACATCAGTTCCGCCTCATCCTTGCGGCTTCGGCCACCGCGATTCTGTCGGCGTGCGCGTCCGTGGGGGTCCCGGGCTTTGGCGACGCCGGGGGATGCCGCACCGTCTATGTGGTCACCGGCGGCGGCGTTCAGCCGATCTCCAACTGCGGCGGCCTTCCGCGCGACAACGTGATGCAGCGCTCGATGATGGCGGCGGTGGATCCGGCGCCGCTTGAACCGCTCGCAGCGCCGGCCGACCCGGCTGCGGCTCCCGCCATCGACCCGGCGGCTCCGGTGGTGACGGCAGCGTCTGAAGCCGCCCTTGCGACCGCCCCCTATGAGAAACCGGCCAAGCCCTACGCCACGCCGCAGGATATGATCGAAAGCGCCGACATGGCGGCCTTCATGCAGCGCGTGCGCGAGGACTACGCCGCCAAAAAGAACTCTGGCGCGTGGGGCTATATGGCGGTGGATGCGCTGGCCGCCGGCCAGCCCGAGCTGGCGCTTGAAGTGATCGAGGCGCTCAATGGCCGCCCGTCGCCGGAATGGATGAGCGCCAACCATCTGCGCCCGTGGGCTCTCGCCGCCAACGGCCGCACGGACGATGCGCTGGCCGCGATGCGCCGGATGGAGCGACTGCTGCCCAAGCCGACCCATATCGGACACCGGGCGCTGCTGGCCGAAGGCATGGGCGATTATCCTGCGGCGCTGGCCGTCTATGGCGAAGTGGAAGACGCATTCAAACCGCCATCGCCGGACGATATCGGCACGATGGAATACTTCATCGCGGCGCGCACCTTCCAGAGCCAGCGTCTGCTGGCCCTGCGCGAGGCGGAGCTCCTGCGCGGCGCCGATCGTGAGGCGGAGGCGGTCGCGCTGCTGGAGCGGCTGCTCGCCGCCTCGCCCGACGATGGCTATGTCGAAACACGGCTGCAGAAGGCGCGGAAAGGCGAGGACCGCCTTGCGCCGCGAACGCTGGCGCAGGCGATGGCCGAGGCGCTGGGCGACGAGGCCAACCTGATCGAGGAACAGGAAGCCATCATGGCTGCGATGGCCGGGCGCGGCGCGCGCACGCCGTTCAACCACCTCCTGTCGTCCATGCGCCAGAGCGCGCTGCTGCTCGATCCCGACAATGGCGACGTCCGCATCATCGAGGCCGGCAAGCTATACGAACAGGGCAAGTTTGAACCGGCGCTTCGGATTGCGCAGATCGGCAATCCGCCGGTGCAGCAGGCCGCCCTGCTGCAATCCACGGCGGGACTTGCCGCGCTTGAGCTGGGCTCGCCCGACACGCTGGCAGCGATGGTCGAGCGGTCGCTCCGGATAGACTCCAGTCCCGAGGCGAAGATCCAGGCAGCTGGAACGCTGGCGACCGCTGGCAAGACCGAGCGGGCGCTGCAGCTGGTGGATCAGGCCATGCGGTCGGAGTTGTCGAAGGGGCAGCGCGTCTTTGCGTTGCTCACGCGCGCGCAGGCCCACAATCAGGCAGGCAACCTGATGGCCGCAGTGCAGGCGGCGCGCGAGGCGCGCACGCTCGACGACGATGAGACGACGCAGCAATTCCTCGCCTCGATGCTGGTGGATTCGCCGCTCCGGCAGGAGGGGCTCGAGATCATGCGCAAGATGCTGACCGACCAGCCCGACAATACCGGCATGATGAACAATCTCGGCTACTCGCTGATCGACAATCCGGCGAGCGAGGCGGAGCTGGAAGAGGGCTTCAAGCTGCTGAAGCAGGCGATCCGGATGACGCCGGATGAAGCCAACCTGCTCGATTCAATCGGGTGGGGCTATTACCAGTATGGCGACTTCCGCGAGGCCCGCCGCTTCATCGCCATGGCGCTGGAGGAGTACAAACCCTTCGGCCACTGGGAGTTGTCCGATCACATGGGCGACATCGAATGGCGGCTGGGCGACCAGACGGCCGCGCGTGAACAATGGCAGGCCGCGCTCAAAGCGAACCCGCCGGCCCACAACAAGGCGAAGATCGAGGCCAAGCTGCGCGAGGGCCTCACAACGCCCGCGCCCGTCCGCCGCGATACGCCAGAGGTCCCGCTGGATACGGATCGGGGCGAAGTGACTGATATCTAGGTCCTCGTTAACGCCGGGTCGCTTCGTAACAGCCATGTCACAGGCCTGTTGAAGCCTCGGCGCGGCTGGGGCAGCATGGGGCGATGTGGTCAGGATATCTAAGGTCCGGTTTCCGGGCCTCTCTCGCCGTTTTGCTTGTTTCCGCCGCCGGGGCCTGCGCCTCGGTTCCGGCTCCGTCGCGATGGCTGACGCCGGCCATGCTGGAGGAGCTGCGCCTGCAGCAGGAGTATGGCGACTTCCTCGTGGCGCGTTATGCGGGGCTGGTTGGGGATTCGGCCTCGGCCGCCACGTATTACGGCCGCGCCTTCGCCAATTCGCCAGCTGATCCGGACCTGCTGGAGCTCGCCTCCTTCGCCGCCATGGCGGCCGGCGACATCAAGGGCGCCATCGGCATCGCGCGCGGGGCCGACAAGGACGTGGCGGCTGAGGCGCCAAGCGCGCAGATCGCCATCGTGATCGACGAGATCCGCGCTGGCCGCACGAAGCAGGCCCTGGCCCGGCTCACCGATCCGGGCGTCGGCGTCTACAACACCGACCTTCGCGGGGCGCTCGGGGCCTGGCTCACGGCCCAGCTCAACTCCAAGGAAGCGCTCGACATCGTCGACTGGATATCTCCCATCGGCAATATGCGAGGCGACCGCGAGATCGTTCGCGCCCTCGTGCTGATGGCGGGCAAGCGCGATGCGGATGCGCTTGCCGCATTCGAGAGTGCGAAGCAGTTAAACGTCTCGGCGCCTGATCTGGTGTTCGCGCTGGCGGCCGAACTGGCTGCCTCGCGTGGCGAGACCAAGCGGGCGCATGAGCTTCTATCTGGCCTGCGCGGGCCGGCGCCGGCGGCAAGCGCGATGCTGGATGGACTGTCAGCCGGAAAGACGTTCGCGCGGCCCAGCCTCTCGACACAGAAAGGCGCAGCGCTGATCGTGCACCTGGTGTCGTCGGGCGGGCGCACGCGGCTGCATCCGGAAACCAACCTGATGCGGCAGGCGGCGGCGCTCTATCTCGATCCCGATCTTGCCGCCGCGCGGCTTGTGCAGGCCGATGCCCTCGAAGCGCAGGACAGGGCGGACGAGGCTATCGCAGCGCTGCGGCAGGTGAAGGTGGACTCGCCCTGGCGCGTGGATGCGCAGATGCAGGCGGCCGAAACGCTGGCGCGGATGGAGCGTGCAGCCGACGCCGCGCCGATGCTGGCGGAGGCGGTGAAGTCGCCACGGCGTGACATTCTTGGCCGCGCGGCGGATTTCTACAGGGTCAACGGCTCGGCCGCCGAGGCGGTGACGCTCTACAGCCGCATCATCGCGATGGACGCGGCGGCGGGCGCGAAGGACTGGCGCGTGATCTATGCCCGCGCCATGGCGCTGAACGCGGCCGGCGACTGGCCCGGCGCCGAGGCGGACCTGCTGGCCGCGCTTGCGATCGAGCCCGGCCACCCGGAGCTTCAGAACTCTCTGGGCTACAACTGGGTCGACCGCGGCGAGAAGGTGGAGGAGGGCATGGCGCTGATCCGCCAGGCGGTCGCCGCCCGCCCGGACCTTGGCCATATCGTCGACAGCTATGGCTGGGCCTTCTATCGCATGGGCGCGTTCGAGCAGGCCATTCCGTATCTGGAAAGAGCGGCCGAACTCATGCCGACCGAACCCGAAACGATCGATCATCTCGGCGACGCTTATTGGCGTGCTGGGCGGCAGAAGGAAGCGCGCTATGCCTGGGCCGAGGCGCTGCGCCTTGCGCCGGACGGCGTGCGCGAGGCTGCGCTTCGTGACAAATTGGATAGGGGCTTGCCAGCGGCCGCCCCTCGGAGTCTAGCTGCGCGGCCATGAGCCTGTCGCCGCACCGTCCCAACTTCACCACCGCCTGGGCGCCCGCCAAGGTGAACCTGTATCTGCATGTCGGCCCGCCGGGGCCGGGCGGTCTTCACCCGCTCGACAGCCTGGTGATGTTCGCCGACACGCGCGCAGCCGATCGCATCTCGGCCCGCGCTGCGCCGCAGCTTTCACTGAGTGTCGAAGGCCCGCGCGCGAAACAGCTCAAGAACGCCCCCAACAACCTCGCCCTGGCCGCCGCCTCGGCCCTGCGCGATGCGTGCGAGCGTGGCGGGCTTGGCGCGGCCCTGGTGCTGCACAAGGAGTTGCCCATTGCCGGCGGCGTCGGCGGCGGATCATCGGACGCGGCAGCGACGCTCCATGTGCTCAACGAGATGTGGGGGATCGAATTCGGTCAGGCCGCGCTGGAGCGTCTGGCGGTCCAGCTGGGGTCCGATGTGCCTGCCTGCGTCCGCATGCGTCCCCTCGTCATGCGCGGGACTGGCGAGCGGCTGATCGATGCGCCTGCGCCCGATCTTCCCTGCGTGCTGGTCAATCCGGGTGTCAGCCTCGAGACGCGGCGCGTCTTCGAACGGTATGACCAGCTTGGCGCCAATCGCGCCTTCCGTGAGATGCAGCCCCCGGCCGGGGACGATGTTGCGGGTTTCGCCGCAGCGCTGGGCGGCTTCCGGAACGATCTTGAGAGCCCAGCGATAGCGCTGTGTTCCGAAATCGAGAAGGCGCTCAAGCTGATCCGCGCCCAGCCCGGCTGCCTTCTTGCGCGCATGTCGGGTAGTGGGCCGACCTGCTTCGGGATTTTCGCCGATGGGGCGAATGCCGAGGCCGCCGCCGCCGCCATTTCACAAGCCAAGCGCAAGTACTGGGCCCGCGCGTCCACCCTGCGCGGGGCGCCTGCTGCCTCAGCGGAAGACTGGCGCAGCATCGCCAATGGCAGCTACGGGCGCTGATCTGACGCCCTGAAAAGCCGCAAGCCGCTTTCCCGCAGACGCCTTCCGGGATAGCCAGCCGTGATGGAGCAGCTTCTGCGCATCGCCCTGGCGTTCGCCCTCGCCGTGATCCCGTCGGTTATCCTGTGCCGGTTGGTCATGTCGCTTGGCATCGTCGATGCGCCGACGGAAGCGCGCAAGACGCAGGCAGCGCCCGTGCCGACTGCAGGGGGCCTCGCCATTGCGCTATCCGTGGCGCTGGCCATTTCGGTCGACAACGAGCTTATCAGGGGCGAGTTCAATCCACTCCTGTTTGTTGTTGGCGGCGGCGCGCTGGCCGCGCTTCTGGTTGGCGTGGCGGATGATGTCCTCGGTCTCCGCGCTGTTGTGAAGCTCGTGGCGCTCGCCGCGATCGGCGTGGGCGTTGCGTGGTTTAGCCTGCGGCCGGATGTGTTTGCGCCATGGCCTGGGCTTGATCTGCCGCTGCCGGTCTGGCTCGCAATTGCCGGATCGGCCCTGTGGCTTCTGGTGGTGATGAACGCGGTCAACTTCATGGACGGCGCGAATGGCCTCGCCATGGGCATGGCGGCGATTGCTGCTGCCGGGTACTGCGTCATCGGCGCCGTCGTCGGAAAATGGGATGTCGCCGTGACCGCCGGCGCGTTGACCGGCGGGTTGTGTGGTTTCCTGGTGTGGAACGTGTCGGGGCGGCTTTTCGCGGGCGACGCAGGCGCGCTGTTCGTCGGCGCTGTGCTGGCGGGGCTGGGCCTCGAGATCGTGCGGGCCCGGCCGGACCTGCTGCTGGTTCCGCCAATGCTGCTGCTGCCCTTCCTGTCGGATGTGCTGCTGACGCTGGCCTGGCGCGCGAAGCACGGGAAGAAGCTGTTCGTGGCGCATCGCGATCACAGCTACCAGATCGCCATAAAGGCCGGGCTGCCGCACTGGCAGGTGTCGTTCGTTCATGCCATCTGGGCGATGAATGCGTCCATCGTCGCCATCCTGTCGGCGCTGCTTGCGCGGCAGATACCGCTCGTCCTGTTTGTGCTGCTGCTGCTGGTCAGCACATGGCTGCACATGAAGATCAGGCGCGCAGGCGTCGAGAACGGGCTGGTTGGGAAGGGCATTGCCTAGGCGGGTCTAGAACGCCCGGCTGACGCAGTAGTCGGCCAAGCCTGACAGCTCGTCATGAAAGGCGCCGCGCGCCGCGCGGCCGAGGGCGGCCTGGGCTGCTGCTGCTTCCATCTGCGCGGTCTCCAGCGTGCGGTCGGCGGCGCCGGAGGAGCGGATCAGGTGGATGGCGTGGGGAAGATCGCTTTCGACCTGCTCGCGATCGCCCATGACGCGGTCCCAGAACTTGCGGTCGGCGGCGTCGGCGGCTTCGCGCGCGTAGAGGACGGGTAGCGTCAGCTTGCCTTCCCGGAAATCATCGCCCACCGACTTGCCGATCACCGAGGTAAGGCCGCCATAGTCGAGCAGGTCGTCGACGATCTGGAAGGCGCGGCCAAGGCGGCGGCCGTATTCGCCCATCGCATCCGACACCGCGACATCGTTCGTCGCCGTGCAGGCGCCGGCGCGCGCGGCCGCTTCGAATAGCGCGGCTGTCTTGGCTTCGACGATGGCCATGTATTCGGGAATGGCGAGATCAACCTTGCCGAGCGCTGCAAGCTGGCGGACTTCGCCTTCGGCGATGATGCAGCTGGCGCGCGAGAGGATGTCGAGGATGCGCAGGTCGCGCGTTTCGGTCATCAGCGTGAAGGCGCGCGCGAACAGGAAGTCGCCGACGAGGATGGAGGCGGAGGCGCCCCAGACATTCTTGGCGGCGGCCTTGCCGCGGCGCAGATCGCTGTCGTCGACGACATCATCGTGCAGCAGCGTCGCGGTGTGGATGAACTCAACTGCCGCTGCGAGCTTGCACACGGCGTCGCCGCCGCGCCCGCCGACAGCGCGCGCAGCGGCGAGCGTCAGGACGGGACGCAGGCGCTTGCCGCCGGCGGAGATGAGGTAGCTGGACAGGTCGGGGATGGTCGCCACGGGGCTCGCCGCGCGCTCGGCAAGCAGGCGCTCGACCTCGGCGAGGTCGCCGCTCAGCATCGCCACAAGGCGGTCCATGGGCCTGGCCGCCGGCGCTGCTTGCGTCTGGACTTCGGCGTGTACGCCCAATCGAATTCCCTTGGCTTACAAAGAGTTTCTCTGACGATGCTATTATACGATATTTATCGTGTGAGAAGCTGTCGTAGAAATAGGGCTGGCGGCCGGGCGCTCCGGCGTGGCAAGTTGTCGCGAGAATGATCCCCGTATGATCGAAGTGCTGCGCACCAACAATCCCGTCCGCCTCGACTATGCGGTGGTGCTGCTCAAGCGGGCGGGGTGCCATCCGTTCGTGGCCGACCGCTTCATCTCGGCGACCGAGGGCGGTATCCAGGCGTTCGAACGCCGCATCCTGGTTCCCGACGAATGGGCCGGGATAGCGCGGGAGACGCTGAAACAGCTCGATGTGGAACTGGACTCGCTCGCTGAAGACCCCGAAGCGAACCCTGAAGCGGATGAAGACCAGGGGTGAGCGCGCTGGAATCCAGTCACGACCGCTTCCTCAATGGCGCGGTCACCGTGGTGCAGCCCGTTCATGGTTACCGTGCGGGCCTGGATGCTGTGCTGCTGGCGTCCGCGCTGGAGGCTGGCGGAGGGGCCACGACGTTCGCTGAGGCGGGAAGCGGGGCTGGCGCGGCATTGCTGTGCGCAGCGCACCGGCTTCCCGATTGCACTTTCAAAGGCTTTGAGCGCGAGGCGGCGTTCGTCGCGCTCGCGCAGCAGGGGATCGCCGCCAACGGGTTCGAGGCGCGCGTGAACCTGAGCGAGCATGACATTGGCGAGCGGCCGGCCGGTATCGAGAACGCGTTCGACCAGGCCTTCAGCAATCCGCCCTTCTTCGAGCCGGGCGCCGTGCGAGCCCCTGCGCCGGGCAAGGCCGCAGCCTACCTCGCCACGACGCCCCTGAAGGCGTGGGTGCTGTTCCTGCACCATATCACGAGGCCGGGCGGGCGGATCACGCTGATCCATCGGGCGGCTGCGTTGGCGGACCTGCTGGAGCTCCTGAACACCCGTTCGGGCGAAATCGAGGTGCTGCCAATCCGCCCGGCGCCGGGGGCGGAGGCCGGCCGGGTGCTGGTGCGGGCGCGCAAGGGGCTGCGCCGGGGGCCGATACGCCTATATGATGGTCTGGTGCTGCACGAAACGCCGGGCGGCGCGTTGACCACGCGGGCGGCCGAAGCGCTTGGCGGCGGCGCGCTGGAATGGAGGTAGGCGATCATGGGACCGGTCATTCTCGTCTTCATCGTTGCGCTGCTGATCATCCTGCTTGCCCGGCCGGCCATCCGCGAACGTTTCGGCCGCCCACCGCCAGCCCCGCCGCAGGATGAGCCGCACGAAGTGGTTGTGCGCAGGCTCGATGATCACCGGAAGAAGAAAACGCCGGGCGACGACGCGCCGAAGAGCTGAGGCGGGCCGCCGCCGCCACGCCTTCGCCCCACCCCGGTCTCATTCCCCAAGCAAACAGAGACAGTGGTCGCAGCGCACCCGAATCGCCGCGACAAAGTGACGTCAGGCGATGCGGTCGCGGCGGCTCCGCATTAACTGGCGCGTAAGCGGCTTGGCCGAGGTGTGGTGTATGCAGGTTCTGATTCAGGCAAGTTCGCTCGTCCTCGCCTTCGTGGTGCTGGCTGTGCTGGCCGTGCGCCCCAATGGCGGGCGCCGTTAGCGGGTCCGCACACCAGGTGCCTTCAACCGTTCCTTGATTGTCCCGAGCGCCGGGGCGGCTTATGGAGTCGCGGCAGATCAGGGACCGCCATGACCGCACAAGCCAGCCGCCAAGACATCAGGAAGCCGCAACTCGCCAAACCGGCGAGCTTTCAGGAAATCATCCTGAGGCTGTCGGCCTACTGGTCGTCGAAGGGCTGCGCGATCCTGCAGCCATACGACATGGAGGTCGGCGCCGGCACGCTGCACCCCTCGACCACGCTGCGCGCGCTGGGGCCAAAGCCCTGGTATGCGGCCTATCCGCAGCCCTCGCGCCGGCCGAAGGATGGCCGCTATGGCGAGAACCCGAACCGGCTGCAGCACTATTACCAGTATCAGGTGATCCTGAAACCGAACCCGCCGGACATCCAGGATCTCTACCTGCAGAGCCTGTACGAGATTGGCATTGATCCAACCGTGCACGATATCCGCTTTGTGGAAGACGATTGGGAGAATCCCACCGTGGGCGCCTGGGGCCTTGGCTGGGAAGTCTGGTGCGACGGGATGGAAGTCTCGCAGTTCACCTACTTCCAGCAGGTCGGCGGCCTCGATGTGCGGCCGGTGTCTGGCGAGTTGACCTACGGGCTTGAGCGGCTGGCGATGTATGTGTTCGGCCTCGACCGCGTGTACGACCTGCCGTTCAACGATCCGCAGTCGGAATTCCCGCTGAGCTATGGCGACGTGTTCCTCGAGAACGAGAAGCAGCAGTCGGCCTACAACTTCGAACACGCCGATACCGAAGTGCTGCAGCGCTGGTTCTCGGACTGCGAGAAGGTCTGCAAGAAGCTGCTGGCGCTGGAGACGCCGCTGCCGCTGCCGGCTTACGAGCAGGCGCTGAAGGCGAGCCACATCTTCAACCTGCTGGATGCGCGCGGCGTGATTTCGCCGACCGAGCGCCAGAGCTTCATCGGCCGCGTGCGTGATCTCGCGAAGGGGTCAGCTGAGGCGTGGGAGAGGTCGCAGCACGCCTGATGGGAAGACGGTCATACGCGGTCGTCGCCCTCGTCCTCCTCGGCATCGAGGTAGTGATCGCGCTGTTCGTGCGGGATGCATTCATCCGCCCCTATGTCGGCGATGTGCTCGCCGTGATGCTGGTTTACACGGGGCTGCGGGCGGTTGCGCCTATCGGAACCATTCCTGCAATCACCGCCACGCTCGCGATCGCGTTCGCTATCGAGGCGGCGCAGGCTCTCAATCTGCTCGGTGCACTTGGGTTGAGCGGCAATGCGCTGGCGCGTACGGTTCTCGGCGGTTCGTTCGACTGGCTGGATATCGGCGCCTACATGGCGGGCGCGGTGATCGTGCTGGCGATCGAGTTGTTCATCGGCAGGGCGCGGTCTCAGGACAAATGATGCGCTCTGCCTGCTTGCCGGCCATTGCCCGTTTCGCGCGGGGCAGGGCATAACGGCAGTGATGAAACTCGCCTATCACATCCTCACCCACCTGTTCGGGCTTGGCTGCATCGCGGCCTGTTTCGCCATCGTCTATTCGATGGGCGAAGTGGATATTCACTGGTCGGGTTGGATCGCCATCAGCTATTTCGGGATGCTGGCGCTGGGTATCGTTGCGGGATGGTTCCCGTGGCGAGGGCGGCCGCTGCAGGTTCTGGTCAAGGGCGTCTACGTGATGTCGGCGCTGGCGTTGATCGGCTTCGGGTTCTCGATGTCCGATCCGCTGCGGCCGCAGTTGTGGATGGTGCTGGCGGCCCTTGGCGGGGCGATCGTGCTGCGCCTGATCCTGAAAGTGATCTTCCACCTGCGCGACGAGGGCGATCCGCCGCCAGCGGCCGCGAGCGCAGCGCCGTCAACGCCGGGCGGCGCGCCGAAGGATGACCTGCTGTTCTAGGCCGTGCCGTTCCGGGCTGTACCGCCTCAGGCCGTGATGGGCGGAGGCGGTCGCGGCGAGGCCGGGGGATCGGCCACCGGCTGGGGCGGAACTTCCACGGGCGGGGTGGGGGGAGGAATGCGGGTGTCGCGATCAGGCTCGGGGCCTGGCTTCACGGGTTCGGGACCGGGTACTTCAGGCGGCAAGGGCGTGCTCATTCCACAGCAACGTCCGATTGCGCTGTTTGGTTCACTTTGCGAACCTGGCTGTCAGAGGTGAGACGATGACGCCCAAGCCGGTTTCCATCGCAGAGAAATTCGCGCTGTTCGACGCGCCGTGGAGCCCGAAGCGCATTGGGCGCGTGGATGACCACGATGTGCGGCTCGTCCGCCTGCAGGGGGAGTTCCACTGGCATCATCATGCCGATGCGGACGAGATGTTCCTCGTCGTCGGCGGCACGCTGCGGATGCATTTCCGCGAGCGGTTCGAGGATGTCGGCCCGGGCTCCTTCATCATCGTGCCCAAGGGCGTCGAGCATAAGCCCGAGGCGCTTGGCGGCGAATGTCAGGTGGTGTTGTTCGAGAAGTCCGAGGTGGTGAACACCGGCGACGGTGTCGTGAACGAGCGCACTGTGGCTGACCCGGATTGCATCTAGCCGCCCACGCGCCCCGCACCCAGCAGGCACAGCCCGCCATCGCAGGGGATGACCGTACCGGTGATGTAGGCGGCAGCGTCCGAGCAGAGGAAAAGGGCGAGGTCAGCGACTTCGTCTTTCGTGCCGAGGCGCTGCAGCGGCGTTCCCTTGGCGCTCTTCTCCATCGCTTCGGGCGTCGGCGCGAGGCGGGCCATGCCTTCAGTGTCGGCGATCGGGCCGGGGATGATGGAGTTAAGGCGCACGCCCATCGATCCCCATTCAACCGCCAGCGTCTTCACCAACATGTCTGCGCCGGCCTTGGCGGCGTTGACGTGGGCCTGCAGCGGATACGGGTGCAGCGCCTGAGGGGCAGATATGGTGATGCAGGACGCGCCTGGCTTGCGCAGATGGGGGAAGCCCTGGCGCATGACGTTGTAGAGACCGACCAGGTCGATATCGATCACGGCGCGGAAGCCGTTGTACGAGATGCCGTTGAACGGCGCGACGAAGTTGCCGGCGGCGCCGGAGACAAGAATGTCGATCTCGCCATGCGCCTCGACGGATTTTGCGAAGGCGGCGCCGACGCCGTCATGGTCGCGGACGTCTTGTGCGATGCCGATGCACTTGCCGCCTTTGGCGCGGATTCCTGCAGCCGCCGCTTCGATCTTGTCGGGCGAGCGCGAGAGAATGGTGACGGCGGCGCCGGCTTCGGCCAGCCGCGTGGCGATCTGCAGGTTGATGCCGCTGGAGGCGCCGGCGACGAAGGCGGTTTTCCCGGCCAGAAGCTTGTCACGGAAGGTGGTCATCGGCGTCTCCTGTATTATTTACATTGTAAATAATCAAACCCGGCTACGCTGGCAAGTCCTGAATTGAAGTCGTGGCTTGCGGTCTCCGGAAGAGCAGGCGACGTTGCGGAAAATCACAAGCCCCTGCGAGGGGCGGGGAGACAGGCGCCAATGAAAATTGCATCTGCACTTGCGGCCATTCTGGCTGTGACCCTCGCCGGGTGCGTTTCCGTCACCACGCGGGAAACCGTGTCGCCGGCGCCGGCGGTCCACGCGGCAGAGGCAACGCCCATGCCGCCCATCACCATCTATCACCTTGAGGGCCGCCGGTCCGAGCGCGTCGTGTGGCTGATGGAAGAGCTGGGCTTTCCCTACCAGCTGAAATTCGTGAACAATAGCCTCGGCGCATCGCTGGCGGAAATCCGCAAGGTGAATCCGAAAATGCCAACGGCGCCCACGGTGATCTACGGCGATCAGGTTCTGATGGAATCGGGGGCGATCATCGATGTGATCCTGCGGCGCCACGCGCCGGGCAAGCTGATGCCGGCGCTCGATAGTCCGGAGTATCCCTGGCACCAGATCTGGTACCAGTATGCGGAAGGATCGCTGCTGCCGCGCGTGGGAACGGACTACAATGTCTGGCAGATCAAACCTCCCGAGCGGCGCTCGCCGCTGGTGGACTCCGAGAACGTCATCCGGTTTGCCGAGGACTGGTTGAGCAAGAACCCGTATTTCGGCGGGGCGGAGTTCACGTCAGCCGACATCATGATGGAGTTTGCGCTGCGCTATACGCTGCTGCTCAACATCGTCGACAGCGAGCGATTTCCGCAAATCCTCGGCTGGCTGGAACGCATGCACGCCCGCCCGGCCTATCAACGGATGGTCGCGACAGCGCGGCCGAACGGCATGATCGGTCCGCCCGCGCCGCTGCCGGACGAGGCGCGCCCGCCGGCACGCTAGGCGCGCCGGTTATCCTATCGAGAACGTGTCTCGCGGCGTCCGGCGACGCATGCTACGCATAGTGTAATAACAATTATCGGGAGAGAGACGCCATGAAACGCCTGCTACTGGCCGCAGCCATGATTGCGATGGCGGGATGCACGACGGGCCCGGCGCCCGGCGCCGCCGCCACAATGGCGATGGAGATGCCGCAGATCACCGTCTACCACCTTGAGGGTCGCCGTTCGGAGCGGATCGTCTGGCTGATGGAAGAGCTGGAGTTGCCCTACACGCTCGTGTTCAAGCGCGGCGACCTCGCGGGGTCGATGGCTGAAATCCGGAAGGTGAACCCCGGCATGCCGGTGGCGCCGACCGTGACGGTGGGCGACCAGGTGCTGACCGAGTCCGGCGCGATCATCGAGACGATCATCAACCGCTATGCGCCGGGCAAGCTGACGCCCGCGCTCGACAGCGCGGACTATCCCAACCACCTGATCTGGATGCATCACGCGGAAGGCTCGCTCGCTTCGCGCCTGATCGCGGATTATCGCGTGTGGATGATCAATCCGCCGAAAGAGCGTTCGCGCATGGTGGATTCCGAGGCCGAAGTGCAGTTCGCCGAAGATTTCCTTGGCAAGCACCCGTATTTCGGCGGCGCCGAATTCTCCGCAGCTGACATCATGATGGTGTTCCCGCTGAATTTCGGGATGGCGCTGAACATCGTGGACAAGACCCGCTTCCCCAATATCAACGCCTGGAAGGCCCGGATGGAAGCGCGCCCGGCCTATCAGCGCATGCTGGCCAAGGCGCGGCCCGATGGCATGATCGGCAACCTGCCTGCTCTTCCGGCGCACGCGCCGCCGGGACCGCGTCCGGCTCAATAACAAGCCCATAAAAGGCCTGTGACAGTCATGAATTGTGCTGTGGAGCGGTGAAAGCCGCTTCACAGCTTCTGTCGCCGTGCTCTAGAACCGGCGCATGAAAATGCTCCTGGCCGCCTTCGTCCTGCTGTCCGCCTGCGCCTGTTCGCCGTCGGAGACGCCAGCGCCTGCCGGACCGGCCGTGGCGACGCTGCCCGCCTACAGCTACGATATCGTGGCGGCCTATCCGCACGACCCCAAGGCGTTCACGCAGGGGCTCGTCTTCGCGGAGGGCGTTCTCTACGAGACGACTGGGCAGGAGGGAGAGTCCTGGCTGCGCAAGGTCGATCTCGCAACCGGTGCGGTGCTCCAGCAGCATGATCTTGCCGACGAGTTCTTCGGCGAAGGCATGGTGATCTGGGGTGACGAGATCATCACGCTGACCTGGCGCAGCGGCAAAGGCTTCGTCTTCGACAAGGCCACGTTCGCGCAGAAGCGGGAGTGGACCTATCCCGGCGAGGGCTGGGGCCTGACGGCAGACGACACGCAGATCTACATGAGCGACGGCACGGCGCAGATCCGCAAGATCGATCCCGCCACGCTGCAGGAAACCGGCCGTATCGACGTGACGCACAACGGCCAGCCGATCAACAAGCTCAACGAGCTGGAGTTCGTGAAGGGCGAGATCTGGGCCAACGTGTTCGAGACGGATCGCATCGCGCGCATCGACCCGGCGACGGGCGAGGTGAAGGGCGTCATCTATCTCGGCGGCCTGCTGAAGCCGGAAGAGCGCCGCAACACGGATGTGCTGAACGGCATCGCGTGGGACAAGGCAGGCGACCGTATTTTCGTCACGGGCAAATACTGGCCCAAGCTGTTCGAGATCCGCGTCAAGGATCCCGCCGCAAATCCATGAGGTGGATAGCCGCCTTCGCGGTTGCCGCCATTGCCGCCTGCGCGGCTGAGTCTGCCGATCCCGAAGCGGAGTTTCAACGTGACCTTGCCGCCGCGCGGGATCAGGCGCGGGGCTCGCTCTCCTTTTTCTGGGAGCGCTTCGCAGAGCCCGGCGAGGGCGAGTATGACTTCTCGCTGAAGGCCGCCTTTCCACGCCGCGACGGGCAGTCAGGCGTGGAGGAGGCGTGGGTCCAGTACGTTGCTCGTGCGCCGGACAAGATCGTTGGCGAGCTTGCTTCTGCGCCGCGCTATCTGGGCGGCCTGAAGAAGGGCGCGATCATGGAGTTCCAGGAAAGCCAGGTGGTCGACTGGGCCTTCTTCCAGGGCGACAAGCTGCTCGGCCACTACACCACGCGGGTGATGCTGCCGCGGCTGGATACGATGCAGGCGGACGTTTTGCGTGAGGTGTTGTCGAGCGATCCGAAGGGTGCGGAGTAGGCGCTGGTGAGCACGCCCTCGTGGTTCGACGGTCGCAACGCTGCGCCTCCGCGCAGCCTTGCTGCTCACCATGAGGGCTGAACAACCGCTAGCAAAGTAGCCCTCATGGTAAGCAGCGGTGGCACGCGGAGCGTGACAGCGCGTCAGTCGAACCACGAGGGCGTGCTCGCAGAAGCCAGCTATCGCTCCTGCAGCCCGTGCTGCTTCATCTGCCAGATCAGGTGGTCGATGCGGTCCTGGCCGAAGAAGGGTTCGCCGTCGAAGACGAACAGGGGCACGCCCCAGTGGCCGGCGTTGTTCTGTGCGGTTTCGTTGCCTTCGATGATCGTATCGAGGCGCGCGGCGTCTGCCGCCGCATCACGCTCCAGCCCCGCGCCATCCAGCCCCGCCGCATCGGCGCAGGCGGCGAGCTTGCCGTCTTCGTGCCAGTTCTCGGTCTCGCCGGACCACATCATGTGGCTGGCCGTGCGCACGAAGTCGAAACCGCGCCCACGTTCGACCGCCAGCGCGCCAAGGCGGGAGACGCGCATGATATAGGGCTGGTCCTTTGCGACCTCGCGAGTCTCGCGATCCTGCACGATGGGATCAGGGCGCGGCCAGCGATAGGGAATGCCGTTCATCTCCGCGATGCGTTTGGTGTCCTTGCCCAGATAGGGCGGCCAGAGCGGGTTCACCTTCTGAAAGAAGCCGGGAATGCGCACCGCGATGGGCCGCACGATGCGCATGTTCGCCTGCGCATCGTATTGCGCCATCAGCGCCTCGATGGCCGGCATGGCGAGGTAGGAGTACGGGCTGCGGAAGGAGAAATAGAAATCGAAGGTGAGGGTCATGGTGCGAGGCTAGCGCGGGGGCGGCCGTTGGGCGAGAGGGTCCTGCGTCCTCCTCCGCTGAACGGGCGCAACCGCGTGGGCTGTATGCGTTGAAACAGACCCCCACCTGTCCGCCCCCTAGGAACGGGGCGGAACCTGCTTGGACTACCGTCCTTCAAATAGGGTAAGCTCGCCCAACAGGGTCCCGCCCCGTTCTTAGGGGGCGGACAGGTGGGGGTCTGGTTCGGCATGCTTTGCCGTTTCGGGCGCCAGCACTCACCAAACTGGTATGCGACGGGTGATGGGCCGCGCCAAAGCGCTGCTGGCTGGCAACCCGACCCTTGCAATCGCCCCCGTTCCGCTGCACTCACGCAGCGAATTCCGCGACTGCGAACAAGGCCAAATGCCCCAGCTTCTGCTCGAAATCCTGTCCGAGGAAATCCCGGCCCGCATGCAGGCGAAGGCCGAGGCCGACCTTGTGAAAGCGCTGATGGACGGGCTGACGGCGGCGGGCCTCATTCCGGAGGGGATCAAGGGCTTTTCGGGGCCGCGCCGGCTGGTGGCCGTGGTCGAGGGGCTGCCGGTGAAATCGGCGGATGTGGTGGAAGACGTGATCGGCCCGAAGGAGGGCGCGCCGGACGCCGCCATCCAGGGCTTTCTCAAGAAGGCGGGCCTGAGCGACATTTCGCGGGCGCACGTCCACGAGGTTCCCAAGAAGGGTCGCGTCTACGTCGCGCACGTGCGCAAGGCGGGGCGACAGACGGCGGATGTGATCGCAGCGCTCGTGCCGCAGATCATCCGGGGATTCCACTGGCCGAAATCCATGCGGTGGGGGAATGGCGATCTGCGCTGGGTGCGCCCGATCAGCCGCATTCTCTGCACGTTCGATGGCGAGGTGGTGCCGTTCGAGATCGAGGGCATCAAGTCGGACAACCTGACCGAGGGCCATCGCGTGATGGGCCGCGGGCCGTTCAAGGTGCGCCGGTTCGATGATTATTCGGACGTGCTGAAGAACAAGGGGCGCGTGATCCTTGATCGTGAGGAGCGGAAGGAAACGATCCTCACGGATGCCAAGCAGCTGTGCGCCGCGCAGAACCTGGAGCTGGTCGACGATATCGGCCTGCTGGAGGAAGTTGCCGGGCTGGCGGAGTATCCGGTCGTCATCATGGGCGACATGGATCCTTCGTTTCTGGATCTGCCGCCCGAAGTCATCAAGCTGTCGATGCGCACGCACCAGAAGTATTTCGCGGTGCGCGATCCGAAGAAGGATGGGTTGGCGGCGAAGTTTGTTGTCGTCGCGAACCTGGATGCGGCGGACGGCGGCAAGAAGATCGCGGAAGGCAATTCGCGCGTGCTGTCGGCGCGCCTGAACGATGCGCGGTTCTTCTGGGACAATGACCGGAAGGTTTCGCTGGAGTCGCGCTTCGACAAGCTGGGCAATATCGTGTTCCACGAGAAGCTGGGCACGGTGAAGGACAAGGCCGAGCGTGTGATGGCGCTGGCGAAGGAACTGGCCCCGAAAGTCGGCGCCGACCCGGCTGATGCCGAGCGCGCAGCGAAGCTGGCAAAGTGCGATCTCGTCTCCGACATGGTCGGCGAGTTCGCGGAACTTGAAGGCGTCATGGGGCGGTACTACGCGACGCTGCAGGGCGAGAAGCAGGCTGTCGCGGATGCGGTGCGCGATCACTACAAGCCGAAGGGGCCGGGGGACAATGTGCCTGCCGATCCGGTCGGCGTGGCGGTCGCGCTGGCGGACAAGCTGGATACGCTGGTCGGGTTTTGGGCGAATGGCATTAAGCCGACAGGATCCGGCGATCCCTATGGTCTACGTCGTGCGGCGTTGGGCGTCATCCGAGTAGCGTTGACAAATCAGCGAAAGCTATCGCTTTCAGGGGCGCTCGATGCGGCCGCAAAGCCGCACTATGCGAACACCGAAAGCATCGTAATATCGGACCGAACAACGGACGGGGAGATTGTCCGCCGGAGCATTGGGCCGCAATCCGACTTAGTACGCGACCTCCTCGCCTTCTTCGCCGATCGCCTCAAAGTCCACCTCCGCGAACAGGGCGCACGGCACGACCTGATCGACGCCGTGTTCGCGCTGGGCGAGGATGATCTCGTGCTCATCGTGAAGCGCGTTGAGGCGCTCGGCGAGTTCCTCTCCGCCGAGGACGGCAAGAACCTGCTCGCGGGGTACAAGCGGGCGGCGAATATTCTGGCGATTGAAGAGAAGAAGGACGGGGTGTCCTATTCGGGGCAGGGCAAGGCGCTCGCGGATGATCCGCCGGAGGTTGCGGCGCTTGTCTCCGCTCTCGCCAAGGCGGCGCCGGAAGCTACATCTGCTCTGGAGACCGAAGATTTCGCGGGCGCCATGCGGGCGCTGTCGAAGCTGCGCGCGCCGGTGGATGCGTTCTTCGACAAGGTCACTGTTAACGCGGATGACAAGGATACCCGCGTAAACCGCCTGATGATCCTCTCGCAGATCCGCGACGCGCTCGGGCGCGTGGCGGATTTTTCGAAGGTGGAGGGGTAGGGTTGCTCTCTGTGCGGGAGCGCCGGCCCATCGCCGCTCATCCCGACGAAAGCCGGGATCCAGGAACGGTGTCGACGTGCCTACGGAATTGGGGCTGCAGCCCCAAGTGAGAACAAGGTTCGCCGTCGGCCCTGGATCCCGGCTTTCGTCGGGATGAGCGGGGAGAGGGCGGAGCGAAGCAGGAACATTTGCGATGAGCCAACTCGCCACCAAGTGGGTCTATGATTTCGGCGGCGGCGCCTCGGATGGCGATGCGTCGATGAAGAACCTGCTGGGTGGCAAGGGGGCCAACCTTGCCGAGATGTCGAAGCTGGGCCTGCCCGTGCCGCCGGGGTTCACGATCACCACCGAAGTCTGCACGGTGTTCTACAAGAACAAGCGGCAGTATCCGGCCGATCTCGAAGCGCAGGTGAACGATGCGCTGCGCGCGCTTGAGGGGCGGACGGACAAGAAGTTCGGCGATGTGCGCAATCCGCTGCTGGTGTCGGTGCGCTCGGGCTCGCGCGCGTCCATGCCGGGCATGATGGACACGGTGCTCAATCTCGGCCTCAACGACCAGACGGCGGAGGGGCTTGCGCGGCTGTCGGGCGACCGGCGGTTTGCGTATGACAGCTATCGCCGCTTCATCCAGATGTTCTCCAACGTGGTGCTGAACATCGGGCACGATACGTTCGAGCACATCCTCGACGACTACAAGGAAAGCCGCGACTTCAACCTCGACACGGACCTTGGCGCGGAAAGCTGGATCGAGGTGATCGCGCTTTACAAGAAGGCGGTCGAGAAGCGCACGGGCAAGCCGTTCCCGCAGGAGCCCAAGGACCAGCTGTGGGGCGCCATCGGCGCGGTGTTTGCCTCGTGGATGAATGATCGGGCGGTGACCTATCGCCGTCTCAACGACATTCCCGAAAGCTGGGGCACGGCCGTCAACGTGCAGTCGATGGTGTTCGGCAATATGGGCGAGAGCTCGGCCACGGGCGTCGCCTTCACGCGCGATCCGTCGACCGGCGAGAAGCGGTTCTATGGCGAGTATCTGGTGAATGCGCAGGGCGAGGATGTCGTCGCCGGCATCCGCACGCCCGCGCCGATCTCCAATTCGCGCAAGGCCGACCTGAAGTCCGAAGACCTGTCGCTCGAAGAGGCGATGCCGGAAGTCTATGCGCAGTTGATCGCTGTCGCGGACCGGCTCGAGAAGCACTATCGCGACATGCAGGATATCGAGTTCACCGTGGAGCAGGGCACGCTCTACATGCTGCAGACCCGCAACGGGAAACGCACGGCGCAGGCGGCGCTGAAGCTGGCGGTGGACATGTGCCGCGAGGGCTTGATCAAGCAGGACGAGGCCGTGCTGCGCCTTGATCCGTCACAGCTGGATCAGCTGCTGCACCCGACGATTGCGAAAGATGCCGTGCGCGATGTGTTCGTGAAGGGGCTGCCCGCGTCGCCCGGCGCGGCCGTGGGGCAGGTGGTGTTCGACCCCGCCGAGGCCGTGCAGATCGCGGGCACGGGCAAGCCCGTGATCCTCGTGCGCATCGAGACGTCGCCCGAAGACATCCAGGGCATGCACGCCGCCAAGGCCATCGTCACGGCGCGCGGTGGCATGACGTCTCACGCGGCCGTTGTGGCGCGCGGCATGGGACGCCCGTGCGTGTGCGGCGCCGGCACGCTGCAGATCGATGTCGAGAAGGGCATTGTGAAGGCCGGCTCGCGCACGCTGAAGAAGGGCGACATCATCACGGTCGACGGCGCCAAGGGCGAGGTTCTGGTCGGCTCCGTGAAGATGGTCGAGCCGGCGCAAGGCGGCGATTTCGGCGAGCTGATGGGCTGGGCCGACAAGGTCCGCCGCATGAAGGTGCGCGCGAATGCCGAGACGCCGCTGGACGCTGAAACCGCGCGCAAGTTCGGCGCGGAAGGCATCGGCCTCTGCCGCACGGAGCACATGTTCTTCGACGCCGATCGCATTTCTGTGGTTCGCGAGATGATCCTGGCGGAGCGCGAAGGCGGCCGCCGCCGCGCGCTGGAGAAGCTGCTGCCGATGCAGCGCAAGGATTTCAGCGAAATCTTCCGCATCATGGCCGGCCTGCCGGTCACCATCCGCCTGCTTGATCCGCCGCTGCATGAATTCCTGCCGCACACCGACGAGGACATGGCCGAGGTCTCGAAACAGTCGGGCGTGTCGATCGAGATGCTACGCGCGCGTGCGGACGAACTGCACGAGTCGAATCCGATGCTGGGCCATCGCGGTTGCCGTCTTGGCGTGACCTATCCGGAAATCTACGAGATGCAGGCCCGCGCCATCTTCGAGGCGGCGCTGGATGTGGCAAAGGAAACGGGCTCCGCCCCTGTGCCCGAGATCATGATACCTCTGGTGGCTACGCGAAGAGAGCTCGAACTCATGCGCGCTGTCGTGGTGCAGACCGCCGAGCGTGTGTTCAACGAGCGCAAGTCGCAGGTTGAATACCTGGTCGGCACGATGATCGAGCTTCCCCGGGCGGCCCTGCGCGCGGGCGATATCGCCGAGGAGGCGGAGTTCTTCTCCTTCGGCACCAACGATCTTACGCAGACCGCGCTTGGCATCTCGCGCGACGATGCCTCCCGCTTCCTCAAGACCTATGAGGAGAAGGGCATCTACGAGAAGGACCCGTTCGTTTCCATCGACCGTGATGGCGTTGGCGAACTGGTGCGCATCGGCTGCGAACGCGGCCGCGCCACGCGGCCGCGCCTGAAGCTAGGCGTGTGTGGTGAACATGGCGGCGATCCGGCCTCGATCTATTTCTTCGAGGAAGTCGGGCTCGACTATGTCTCGGCCTCGCCCTTCCGCGTGCCCGTCGCGCGGCTGGCGGCAGCGCATGCGGCGCTGGGGAAGAGGGGCTAGAGCAGCCTTCTCCGCTTGACGCAGCCTGCAACGCCGTGAACCTTCGGTGCGCGTGTGTGGGGACTGACATGAAATCAATTGCCGCCGTTTTGACGATAGCCGGCCTTGTGCTCACGCCATTCGCGAATGCCCAGACACCCTGCGAGGAAGTCGCGCGGATCAACACGTCTGGCGTCTATCGCTTCGATGGCATCAAGGGCGCGTTCGCGACTGACGAGGCGGAAGACGAGCTTTATGAAAGCAACGCCACACTGTTCGGCGCCGAAGACTGTCTCATCGACCAGTATTTCGAGCCCCGGCATTCCTGCGTGTGGGAGTTCGACGCTGAGGCGGACGTGGTGGCCGCCTATGCCGAGAAGGCCGCCGCCATTGCGCCCTGCTTCGCCGGGTGGGAGCGGCAGGATCTGCTGGTCCACGATCCGAGCGAGCCTTATCGCGTGCTTGCCGGCGCCGGTTATCTTGGATCTGGCGACTACGAGGTGATCGTCTGGGAGATCGTCGCCGATTTTGATCAGGGGCGGGAGGCGGGCCGCCGATATCGTCTCTCCATGACGGCCATCGACTACACACTGTAGGCTGTCGTGTGGCATGTCTGCCGCCATAAAACCTTCACGCGATTGAACGAGCGATCTGCGGTAGATCGCGACAGAACAGCAGCGAGGCCAGCATGCTTCTTTCGCGCCGCCATCTCATCCGGTCCGCCGCCAGCGTGGCGCTTGCCGCGCCCGCGCTCCAGCTCATCGGATGCGCGACACCCGGCGGCGCCCGGCCGCCTGTGTCGCAGCGTGTCTCGGGTCTTGCCCTGACTGCCGATCCGGCGGGCCTGCTCGATGTGGCGCCGGGTCTTTCCTATGTCGTGCTTTCGCGCGTGGGGCAGGAGATGAGCGATGGGCTGCTGGAGCCCGGCGCGCATGACGGCATGGCCGCCTTCCCGGTCGAGGGCGACGCGGACCGCTGCCTTCTGGTGCGAAATCACGAGCTTGGGGCGACATCGCCCGTCTCGGCTTTCGGGGCGGACCTGTCTCGCGTCTCCCGCATTGCGCGCGATCGCATCTATGACATCGCGCCCAACGGCAGGCCATTCGCCGGCGGAACCACGACTGCGCTGGTCAATCTCAAGACCCGGCAGGTGGAGCGCTCGCATCTTTCGCTGGCGGGCACGGCGGTGAACTGTGCCGGCGGTCCGACGCCCTGGGGTTCGTGGCTGTCGTGCGAGGAAAACGACACCGTCGCGGGCGAGAACGCCAGCAAGTCCCATGGCTTCGTCTTCGAGGTGCCTTCCGCCGCCACGGGTCCGGTTGCTCCGGTGCCGCTCAAGTCGATGGGACGGTTCGATCATGAAGCTGCCGCGGTCGATCCGGCGACGGGCATCGTCTACCTGACCGAGGACACGGGTGACTCGCTATTCTATCGCTTCCTGCCGGCCTCGCGCGGCGAGCTGGGGAAGGGCGGCCGGCTGCAGGCGCTCGCGCTCGTCGAACAGGCCGGCGCAGACACACGCAACTGGTCGCAGGAAGACGGCGGCGATCCGGCGCTCCGCATGGTGCAGAGCCGCCGCTACGCCGTGCGCTGGATCGACATGACCGACGTTGAGGCGCCGGATGGCGACCTGCGCATGCGGGGCCGCAAGGCTGGCGCTGCGATCTTTGCGCGTGGCGAGGGTCTGGCTTTCGCGCTGGAGGCGGGCGGCCCGGCGGTCTACTTCGCCTGCACCTCCGGCGGGGCCGCGCGGATCGGCCAGATCTGGCGCTATGTGCCCAGCCAGCATGAGGGAACCTCGCGCGAAGCGGACGCGCCTGGGCATGTCGAGCTGTTTGTCGAGAGCACGGGGGAGCAGGAGTTCGAGAAGTGCGACAACATCGTCGCCAGCCCGCGCGGCGAGCTGATCGTTTGCGAGGATGGGAGCGGCGACAATTATGTGCGCGCCATCACGCCGGACGGTCTGATCTACAACCTTGCCCGCAGCGCCGGCCCGGAGAAATCCGAACTTTGCGGCGCATGCTTCTCGCCGGATGGCGCGACCCTGTTCGTCAACATCCAGCGCCCAGGGATCACGGTTGCCATCACTGGTGCTTGGGATGTGCTGCGCACGCAGGCCGCCAAGCTGGCCTGATCCGGCGGCGAGTACGCGCCGCCCTGGCTGGCCAGGATATCCACAAAAGGCACTTTCCCTAGCGTCACTGCTCGTATGCCGGCTCAAATCGGTGTCATGGGGATTCTCTGGCCGGTGTTGCCCAAACGCCTCCGCGGCCTATCTCCCCCGGTCGGGCTAGCCTAACGGCATTGAAAAGAGGGCCAATTCGTAAACGCCAAAAGTTAACGGCTCGCCTGACAGGTGATCCGGAATCGACCGCGCTGTCCCTGGCGCGGGATTTGCGCGGGGATTGTCAAGCTGGACTTGGACTTGCCCGGCACCACTTGGCCCTATAGGGCGGCTGACGTCGCAAAGCCTGAATAACAGAACAGCGACGGGTGTGTTGGTTTGGAGTGTCTATCGGGCGCGCGCGAGCGTCCGTGCCGAATTGTCGGTTTACGAAGGTTAAGAGGACGCAGGGGTGTTAAACCTCCCGAAAGCAATCGGTCCTATCCTTCACCACTTGAAGACGGCGATTACGGCCGTTGCCAGGTGGTGGGAGACCATGTCGGACGCTGACAAGCGCGAAGCCCGGCAACGTGCGCTGACTGTCGGCGCGTGCGCAGCTGTGTTTGCCTTCGGCGGCCCGCTGGTGGCCCAGCGCTTCGGCGTACAGAAGGCCCAGGAAACCTACATCACGAATGCGGCCGTGCTCGCCGAATCCCTGATCGAGGAAGAACGCTACGCCGACGCCACGACAAGCGGCGTCCAGCTGGGCTATTTCTCCAACAGCGCCAATCCCGACGCGCTGGTCCATACCGCATCCTATGTCGGCGGGGCCGCTGCGGCGCCGGTGGCTGGCGGTCTGACCCTGCGCGCCCGTGACAGCGCCTCGCTTCGCGGCCTGGTCGACTTCACGATCGATGACCTTGGCCTGCACGGCGGCGACGATGCCGAGCTCGATTGCCTGTCGGAAGCCATCTACTATGAAGCCCGCTCGGAAGACACGCTCGGCCAGATTGCCGTTGCTGAAGTCGTGATGAACCGGGTCGCCAACCCGCATTATCCGAAGACCGTCTGCGGCGTGGTGTTCCAGGGTCAGTACCGCGAGACGGGCTGCCAGTTCACCTTCACCTGTGACGGATCCCGTATTGCCCGGCCGCGCGGCGAGGCGTGGGATCGCGCCCGTGACGTCGCCCTGCACGTGCTGCTCGGCCTGAACACGCCGGTCACCAACAAGGCCACTCACTATCACACCGACTATGTGAACCCGTACTGGGCAGCCGGTCTGGTCGAGACAGGCGTCATCGGCACGCACATCTTCTATCGTTTCCCGAAAACGTCGAAGGAGTGGGGCGCAGCCCGCCTGGCGCTCGCGGCACAGGACGCGGAGAACCGCGCGCTTGATCCGATGATCCTGACCGACGGGCTCGATATCGTTGGAGCCGATCTGCTTGAAGCGGCTCCGCTCGATCCCGCTGCTGCGCTGGCGTCCTCGCTCCTGGTTTCCGTGGATCAGGTCGACGCCGCCATCATCGCGCCGGTCCCGGCGGCCGAGTCCAACGGCTCGGCGCTTTAACCGTTAGTCCTGAAAATCCAGGCCGACATCCAGGTTCACCGCCGAATGCGTTAGTGCGCCGGCGGAGATGAAGTCGACGCCCGTCGCTGCAATGGCCTTCACCGTCTCGAGACGGACGCCGCCTGACGCTTCCGTCTTGGCTCTGCCTGCGATCAACGCCACGGCGTTGGTGAGCTGCGCCGTGCTCATGTTGTCGAGCAGGATTGCGTCGGGCGCAAAGGGCAGGGCGTGGCTGATTTGCGCGATGCTGTCGACTTCGATCTCGATCGCGCGCAGGTGGCCAAGAGCCGCGCGCGCGCGCTTCATCGCCGCCGCGACGCCGCCGGCGGCCACGATGTGGTTGTCCTTGATCAGGATCGCGTCATCCAGCCCCAGCCGGTGATTGACGCCGCCTCCCAGGCGCACGGCCCGCTTCTCAAGCGCGCGGAAACCCGGCGTCGTCTTGCGTGTGCAGGTGATGCGCGCGTTCGTGCCCGCGGTCTCGGCGACGAACCTTGCGGTGAGCGTCGCCACGCCCGACAGCGGGCCGATGAAGTTCAGCATGACGCGCTCAGCCATCAGGACGCTGCGTGCGGTACCCTCGATACGCGCGAGCCTGGCGCCCTTCTCGAAGCGCACGCCTTCTTCGGTCAGCGTGGTCCACTTCGCCTCGGGGTCGATCAGGCGCAGCGCCAGGCGGGCTGCATCGTATCCTGCCGCGATGCCGCCTTCGCGCGCGCCCAGAATCGCAATCGTCCGCGCCGAGGCCGGGATCACCGCATCGGTGGTGATGTCTCCGCCACGGCCGAGGTCTTCGCTCAGCGCAAGGCGCACGAGCGGCTCGATGATCACGTCGGGCAGGAATGGTATCGGTAGTCTGTCGCTCAAGCTGCGTCTCCTTCCGCGATGGCGGAATGCTGGATATGCGGCGCGCCGTCGGCGCCCTTGCGGATGAAGGTGCGGTGGGGGGCTGCGGTGTGCGGGAAGTCGCTGCGATAATGGCCGCCCCGGCTTTCCTGCCGCGCCAGCGCGCCCGCCGTGATCAGCCCGGCCGCCACCAGCGCCCGGGCGCGGCCGACATTGCCGGTTGCAGCGTCGATCCAGTCCAGCGTTGCGGCAAGGCCCACAGCCTCGCGCACGACCCCTACCTGGCCGTGCATGCGCTTGCGCAGCTCGATCATGGAGAGCTGATTCATTTCGGGCGGCGCTTCGGCGCGAGCGCCGGTTGCTTCCTTGAGGTCCGTGCCCTTCAGCCGCCGCGCCGCGCGTTCGGCGAACACGACGGCTTCCAGCAGCGAGTTGGACGCCAGCCTGTTGGCGCCATGTGCGCCGGTCGATGCGCTCTCGCCACAGGCCGACAGCCCTTCGAGCGACGTGCGCCCCCACAGGTCCGTCACCACGCCGCCCATGTGATAATGCATCGCGGGGGCAACCGGGATGGGCATGGTCCGCGGGTCGATGCCGGCGGAGCGGCAGGCTTCGAACACGGTCGGGAAGTGGTCAGGGAAATGCGCGCCAACGGCCCTGGTGCAGTCGAGGAAGGCGCCGCGCCCTGCTTGCCGTTCCGAATGGATCGCGCGCGCCACCTCATCGCGCGGGGCGAGATCGCCGAGCCGGTGATAATCCGCCATGAAAGCGCGGCCGGCCTTGTCGACCAGATGCGCGCCGTCGCCGCGTAGCGCCTCTGTGGCGAGCGGCGCTGGGTCGCGTCCGATGTCGATTGCGGTCGGGTGGAACTGCACGAACTCGGGATCGGAGATCAGTGCGCCTGCGTCGTACGCCATGGCGAAGGCATCGCCCTGTGATGATTTCGGATTGGTTGTGATTGCATAGAGCCCGCCTGAACCGCCCGCGCACAACATGGTCTCGCGGGCCCGAAGCTCCACCAGCGCGCCGGAAAAATCCTGCGCCAGGACGCCGCCGATGCGGCCATTTGCATCCTGCAGAAGGGCAAGCGCCCGCATGCGCTCGACAACCTCGATGTGCGCAGACGCCGCCACGGCATAGGTCAGCGCCTCCATGATGGCCTTGCCTGCAAGGTCGCCGGACACCCGCGCTACGCGCGCGCGCGAGTGAGCCGCTTCCAGGGAGAGAGCCAGCTCGCCATCCGATGTGCGGTCGAACGGCACGCCCAATTCGAGCAGGTCGCGCACCCGGGCAGGGCCGTCTTCGGCAATCAGCCGCGCGACCACCGGATCGACGATGCCGGCGCCAGCCGCGACCGTGTCTGCCGCATGCAGCGAGGGCTTGTCCTGCGGAGAGAGCGCAGCCGCCAGCCCGCCCTGCGCCCAGGCGGAGGCTGCTGCCTGGCCCAGCGGCGCCAGCGCGATCACCGTGCATCGGCGCGGCGCGAGCTTGAGCGCGAGAAAGAGTCCGGCGAGCCCCGCGCCGACAATCAGGATATCGCGTTGGGATGTCACTTTGCGCAGCCCATCACGAGATCAGGTCTTCATGTTTGCGGAAGACCACCGGAGCCTGGCCATAGGAGCGGAAAATCCCGTCCATGCGATCGCCCGCGCGGCTGATCTTCACGGAGAAGTGGTCCGCAGCGTAGTTGTCCTTCATCTGCTGCGTCATCGCTGCGGGATCAACCTTGCTGATCTTCTCGATCTTGCTGGTGACCACGACATTGTCGCCCGTCTGCGTCGCCACGCAGGTCTGCTCGGTGTGGACGGCCCGCGGCGCGCGCTGCTCACACGCCCAGATCGCGGTGAACTTGCAGGCGTAGGTCCTGTCGGCCGTGCGCGTGAAGCGGATATCGCCGGAGAGCGAGCAGCCGGCGCCCATCTTCTCGGTCGCAAAGCGCCATGCGCCATCGGGCGTCGCCTGCATGGTTGTCTGCGCGCTCATGGGCGAGGCCAGCAGAACAAGGCCGGCCGCAAGACCAAGCGTTCGTGCGCGCTTCATGATACCAGCTCCGCTTCGCGCCACACGCGCGTCGACACGCGGCGCAGCCGGTCGACCATCTGGCCGGACATCTCCGCGCCGCCGGGGCGGATCGTCAGTTCGAAATTGTCCGGAACATAGCTGCTGCGGTCGTCGCCGATGAGCTTCTCGCCATACATGGTCGCGTCTTCCACCCGGTCGATCTTGCCGGTGATCTGCACGCGTCCGCCGGTCTGCTTCGCGGTACAGGTTTCCCTGACGCGCCAGTACTCGTAGAGGCCATCATCGGCGTTGCGGCAGTGGGTCTCCACGATCATGCTGCAGGTATACGCGCCAGTCTGTGCAGCAGGCTTGAGGTTGATCCCGCCGCTCATCGTGCAGTCGCCGTCGAACGTTCCGGACTCGAAGCGCCATGGGCCTGAAAGGTCGGTGGCTCCCTGCTGCCCGCTAGCGGTTTGTGCGGCGATGCCAAGGACGGCGGCGGTGGCGAGGGCGGCGATCGCGCGCCGCGAATGTCGGTGTTTCATGCCGTCCTCGCCATGGCGCGCCTCAGGAAATCAGCTCGACGTCGCGCCAGAACCGGGCGTTCAGACTGCGCTGCTCGTCATAGTGTTCGCCATTCATCTCGGCCTTGTTGGCCGAAAGCTGCAGGATGAAGTTGTCGGCGAGGTAGTTCATCTTGGCGATGTCGGGCGGAAGGTAGGGTCGACGTTCCAGCACGCGGTCCACCTCGGACTGGATCGCGACCTGCTTGCCGACGCGCTGCGCGGTGCAGGTCTGGCGGACCCGGATGTAGAGATCGCCGTTGAGCTTGCCGCAGATCTGCTCGCTCTCGAACACGCATGTGTAGGTGTTCTTCACCGGCGTCGTCATGAAGGTGATCTTGCCGACGATCTGGCAATCATTGCCCGCGAATTTCGACGTGTCGAAGAGCCATTGTCCGGCGACGTCGTCGGCGAAGGCCGGCATCGCGGCGCTCAGCGCCACGGCGCATCCGAAGATGGCCGCGAGTCTCCGCTTCAGGCCGCGCGGCTTCATGTCGGCTCGCCTCAAATCAGCTCGACGGGAACGTACACGTCGGGCCCGACCTTGAACTTCGGCGCCCTTGAGGGCTTGCCCAGCGCCAGCATCGCATCGATCGCCGCCTTGGCGCGTAGCCGAATGTCCTCCGGCACGGTGACCTCGTGCTTCATCTCGACCAGTGCGTCGTAGATGTTCTCCAGCGAGATCCGTTTCATGTGTGGGCAGAGATTGCATGGCTTCACGAACTCCACGCCGGGATTGTCCGCGGCGACGTTATCGCTCATCGAACACTCGGTCAGGAGGACCACCTTGCGGGCGCCCGATTCCTTCACGTGAGCCGACAGGGCCGATGTTGAACCTGCAAAGTCGGCTTCTTCAAGGACATCCGGAGGACATTCCGGGTGCGCCAGCACAATTGCGCCCGGGTGAGCGTCACGAATTTGCCGAACATCCTCGGCGGAAAACTTCTCGTGGACCTCGCAATGGCCTTCCCAGGCGATGATGCGGATGTCCGTGTTGGCGGCCACATTGCGCGCAAGGTATTCGTCCGGGACCATGATCACCGTGTCGACGCCCCATTCGGCGGCGATGTGCTCGACCACCTGGGTGGCGTTGGACGAGGTGCAGGTGATGTCGCACTCGGCTTTCACATCGGCCGTCGTGTTCACATAGGTGACGATCGGAAGATCGGGATAGCGCTGCCGGATCAGGCGCACGTCCGCGCCCGTGATCGAGGCTGCCAGTGAGCAGCCGGCGCGCATGTCGGGGATTAGCACGGTCTTGTCAGGACACAGGATTTTCGAGGTTTCGGCCATGAAGTGGACGCCGGCCTGCACGATCACTTTCGCGTCTGTGCGGGCCGCCTCGCGGGCGAGCTGGAGCGAGTCGCCGCGGAAATCCCCTACCAAGCGGAAGATATCCGGCGTCATGTAGTTATGCGCCAGGATCACGGCGCCGCGTTGCCGCTTCAGCTTGTTGATGTGGAACACCAGCGGGGCAATGGCCGGCCACTCCATGGGCGTGACGAAGTCCTTCACCTCGGCATAGAGATGGTCTGTCGCCGCTTTGACCTCTGCGTCGTAGGCAAGACCGCGCTTCTCGGCGGCCGACGGGCGCAGGCGCGCAGCCGGGATATCGCAGCCGTCGCCGAATTCTATGACACGGGCCATTGGAGCCTCCAACTTATGCTCAATCTGAGTATAAATGGGCCCGGAAAAAATGCCTTTCAAGAGAAAGGCGGTTCCCGATCTGTCAGTCCCACTTACACTCAACTTGAGCATAAGTATCGTCTCATAAAACCGTCATGCCGTCGAGTCGGAATAATTTGCCCCCAAAGGCGGTACCCCGCCGGGCCTGGGCGCGATGGAGAGGCTGACATGGGCATCCCCCCAGCAGAATTCCGCTCCTGCTGCCGCGTGTTATGGCGAAGCGGCGGGAACGAGCTTAGCGTGCGCGGAATCCCAAGGGGCGGATTGTCGAGGGCGGACGGATGAATGTCAGGCGCTTCACGGTTTCATTGCTGGCCGCGGCGGGCCTCGCAATCACCTGTCCGGCCGCCGCAAGCGCGCAGCAGCCCGGCGACGGCAACATGGCCAGCGCCCAATGGGAAGAGTTCTCCTGCATTTACACCTCGCTGATCGGGCTCGACGACGACGCCTACTTCTCCGTCGTTGAAGCCTACATGCAGGAACTCACAGAAGGCGACCTGTACGAAGAGGCGCTCACCGCGATCATGCCCGCAGTTGAAGACTGCTCCTCCGAATTCGACTGGAGCGACGAGGAGCAGGAAATCGCGATGACCATGGGCATCGCCGGCACGGTGGCCGATGCGCTGGAAGGTTACCTCCTCGACGAAGGCTATTCGGAGGAAGAGCTCGACGACATCATCTCTCTGGTCGATACGATTTCGGACGATGAGGTGTTCGCCTTCATCGCCGACGACTGGCGGCGCGATGACGATTTTCTCGCTGGCATGTCCGTGCATCTCGCCGGCAAGGGCGTCTCGGGTGACGAGGTGCTTGTCGATCACTGCATGGTGCTGCTGGAAACCTACCTGATCGGGATGTTCCAGGCCGAGAAGTGGATGGACCTGCAGGACAGCTGAGCTGCGCTCACGCGCGCGGTGTCTGCACGCCCGGCATATGGCCCTCGGCCAGCGCTTCCCGCCTGAAGCGGAACAGCTCGGCTGGGCGTCCGCCTGTCGCCTGCGTGAACACGCCTAGGCCAACCACCAGTCCCGAACGGTCCAGCGACCGGCGGAAGTTCTGCTTGTGCAGTGCCTGGCCCAGCAGCGATTCAACCACCAGCTGCAACTCGAACAGCGTAAACCGTTCGGGCATCAGCTCGAACACCACCGGCCTGTACTTGATCTTGCCCCGCAGCCGCCCGATCGCCGTCGCCAGGATGCGCCGGTGGTCCGAAATCATCGGCTGGCCCAGCGCTGTGCCAGGCAGCGTCGAAGCGCGCCGGCGGCCATCGCGCGCCGCCTCGTGCGCGAGCCCGGCTTCGTACATCAGCTCATAACGCTCCAGCGTGCGCTCCTCGATCCACGGCTGCCCCTCCAGCCCGAATGCGATCTGCAGGCGCGAGCGGCGCTTCACCGCGTCCTTGCCGCCACCTTCGGCCCAGCTGGACAGGGCAGGCGCGAGCGCTTCATCGATAAGTGCGGGGCGGCCCTCGCGATGGTCTTCCCACGGAAAGTGTTCATACCAGTTGCGCCAGACGGCATCGAAAGCGGAGATGTCGGTGCGTTCCGGCGTTAGGCCGAGATAGCCGACCGAGATCAGCCGTGCGCCGTCCGGAGCATCGCCCAGTTCTGCCTGGGGCAACTCCCGTCCCAGATCCCCGAACGTATAGAGCTGTTCGACATAGCCTGGCTCAAAGCCGGTCTGCGCCCGCACCCAGGCGCGAAGGCCAAGCTCGAACGTGCGGTGGCCCTTGGGGTCGAAGCGGCCGTGCGGCAAGCCTGTCACGCCATCGGGCTGGCGCGTCTCCAGCGCATACGGCGCCTTGCCAGTAGCGGCGACGATCACGGCCGAGAGTCCGACGGCGATGGGAGTCGTCATGCGCCGTATGTCGACGGGATCAGGAAGGTTTCGGCCTCCATGGTGACGTCGCCGCGCCCGATCGTTTCCACCGCCCGAACCATGCGCCCGCCACGGCCGAGCAGGGCGTCGGCATGCGCCACCAGCCGGCGGTTTGGCGATGCGGTGGAGGAAGCGGCGCGGATGGCGGTTGCGATTTCTTCCTCGTCGGCCCCGGGATTGTGGACGCAGGCGGTTATGAATGCACTTGCGGTCGAGCGCGAAATCCCCGCCCAGCAATGGATCAGCATGGGCGCCGCGCGGTCCCAGCCTTCCACAAAGCTGATGACGCTCTGCGCGTCCGAAAGATCGGGCGCGCGCCAGTCGCCTATGTCGTCCACAATATCGTGGATCGGCACGGTGAGATGCAGATCCGGTCCCATGCCGTCGAAGGTGGGGAAGGTGTCATAGGGGCTGAGCAGGCTGACGATACGCGAGGGGCGCACCTGACGCGCCATTTGCGGCGCCGCAGCGAGGGAGCAGATCCAGATCGACATGGGGGGAGATTAGTGGGTGTTCCCCTCGCTGTCATTCCCAGCGGGGCAATGTAGTTGCGGAGAAGGGCAAGCCACGGCGAGGACGGCTCGGGGCGCTACTCGCCGTCCATCTCCGCCTGAAGCGCCACAAACCGCCCGACAAACTGCGCCTGTGCGCCGGTCGGGGAAAGCGGCGTCATGTCGGGGACAAGACCCGGCGGCGGAGCGCCGAAGAAGCGCAGCGCCTCGTCCACGTCAAAGCCCGCCAGACGCGTGGCCTCGTGGAAGGCGGCGGCTTGATCGGCCTGCTTCACGCGCGCCTTCATTTCCTCGGTCATGTGCGCGGACAGCCCAAAGCGCAACCGGATCGCGCCCTCCAGCCGCCGCTCCACCAGCTTGTAGTCCCCGCCAAGCACGGCCTTGAACGGCGAGATCATGTCGCCAATCACATATTCAGGCGCGTCGTGCAGCAGCGCGCCCATCCTGTCAGCCGGGCTCGCGTCGCCCGAGATCTCGCCAAAAAAAGCCTCGACCAGAACTGAATGCTGCGCGACCGAGAAGGCATGTTCCCCGCGCGTCTGCCCATTCCAGCGGGCCACGCGCGCGAGGCCATGGGCGATATCGTCGATCTCGATGTCGAGCGGGGAGGGGTCGAGCAGGTCGAGCCTGCGGCCCGACAGCATGCGCTGCCACGCGCGCGCAGCGCCTGTGGTTGATCCTGTGCTGCGTTCTGCTTTCTTCCGGCTCATTGATCTCGCCCTGCCATCGAAAGCTTTCGCAGTGCAAGCGGAACCGCAAGCAGGAATTTGCGTTGGACAAGACGCAGAATGCATCCGCGCCACAAGAATACGGGGTGCGGTCCGTGACAGAATGCCTCCTCCGCGCCTCTCGAAAATGCACGCGCTTACCTCTGTTAAAGGTTTGCGAGAGGCTTCGTTAATTTGACTGTCTTATGGTGGTCTCAAGTCGCGGGAGAACAGCGAGACATGTGGGAGTTGATGGTGGCTGTGGCGCAATCCCCTGCGCTGCATTGGGCGGTGATTGCAGCAGCGTTGCTGATCTACCTCCTGAAGGTTCTGACGATGGGCGAAGCCCCTCTGATGGGAGATATGTATCACGACGAACTCGATACCTGACCGCCGCGGCGGAGGGCGAGGCTATGCCTTGCCGGCCGCCGCGTACGGTCAAAATAGACGCCGGCAAAGGCGCGGGTGATGAAGGAAGGGGCGGCTTTTCAGCCGCCCTTTCTGATTCTGGAGCCCTGATTTCCTACCGAATCCGGTGCTTGGAGAATTGTCCCGGCGGGTCCATACAACCTGAAATTTCAGGAGCTGGTGTGGCCATGACCGCGACATTCGACCTCATCATCAAGGGCGGCATGGTCGCCACGCCCGGCGGCATCGCCAAGGCCGATGTCGCCGTGAAGGACGGCTGCATCGCAGAGATCGGTTCCTTCGATGCGTCTCGCGCGGATCACGTGTTCGAGGCGAACGGCCTCCACGTACTTCCCGGCGTGATCGATACGCAGGTGCACTTCCGCGAGCCCGGACTTGAATGGAAGGAAGACCTCGAGACGGGCTCGCGCGCAGCGGCCCTTGGCGGCGTCACCGCCGTGTTCGAGATGCCAAACACCGATCCGTCCACCACGTCGCCGGAGATGATGCTCGACAAGCTCGCCCGTGCGAAAGGGCGCATGCACACCGACCACGCCTTCTATGCCGGCGCGACGCACGACAACACCGATCTCCTGCCCGTCATGGAGCGGATGGAGGGCGTCTGTGGCGTCAAGGTTTTCATGGGCGCCTCGACCGGGCAGCTTCTGGTCGAAGACGACGAAGGCGTCGAGCGCGTGCTGAACGCCATCTCGCGCCGCGCCGCCTTCCACTCGGAAGACGAATACCGCCTCGCCGATCGCCGCAAGCTGGCGCGGCAGGGCGATTGGACGTCGCACTATGAAGTGCGCGACGCCGAAGCCGCCATCTCATCCACCAAACGACTGCTGCGCCTTGCGCGCAAGACGGGCAAGCGCATCCACGTGCTGCACGTCACGACGGCGGAGGAGATGGTTCTCCTCGCCGAGGCGAAGGACATCGCGACCGTTGAGGTGACGCCGCAGCATCTGACGCTTGTCGGGCCGGACGACTATGTCCGCCTCAAGGGTTATGCCCAGATGAACCCGCCGATCCGGGAAGAGCGTCACCGCGCCGCCCTGTGGGCCGCCGTGAACCAGGGCATTCCTGATCTCATAGGATCGGATCACGCGCCTCACACCAAGGAAGAAAAGTCCCGGCCCTATCCGGCCTCGCCCTCCGGCATGCCCGGCGTGCAGACTCTGGTGCCAGTGATGTTGACCCACGTGGCGGATGGCAAGCTGAGCCTCGAGCGCTTCATCGAACTCACGAGCGCTGGTCCGCAGCGCGTCTTCGGCATCGCCAACAAGGGTCGCATCGCGCAGGGCTATGATGCGGATTTCACGGTCGTCGATCTCAAGGCGCGCCGCACCATTACGAACGACTGGTCCGCCTCTCGCTGCGGCTGGACGCCATTCGACGGCATGGAGGCCAAGGCCTGGCCGGTCGCCACTTTCGTGCGTGGCGCGATGGTCATGTGCGATGACGCCCTGGTGACGCCGGGGGTCGGTCAGCCCGTGCGCTTCATCGAAACCCTTTCCAAGGCCTGAGATGCACGAGCATCGCAAGGGTCTCAACCGCGTGCTGTTCTGGCTGTATTCGGGCCATGGCAAGTGGCCCGGCATCTTCCGCTGGACGATGCTGATCTTCGACCTCGTTTCGATCGGGTTGTTTCTGGTACATCCCTCGATCTCCTGGCACGGCGGCGCCGTCGAGACCACGGGCGTGTGGATTGCGGTAGACGCCTTCATCGCGATCGTGATCACGGTGGATCTTGCCGCTCGCTTCTATATCGAGCGGCACAAGCACCGCTTCTTCCTCCGCATAACCAATCTTGCAGACCTTGTGGTGGCCGCCACGCTGCTGGTTCCGTTCGTGGCGCAGAACATGGTGTTCCTGCGCGTCTTCCGCGTCATGCGCCTGGTGAGGGCGTTCGAATTCCTCGACCGCCATCATGCGGCGGCGAAATGGCTGCACTACAACTCCTTCGTCGTCTCGAAGGTCGTAAACCTCATCGTCTTCGTCTTCATCGTCACTGCTTTCGTCTTTGTCGACCAGCACAACAAGAACGAAGAAATCCGCACCTATCTCGACGCGCTCTATTTCACGCTCTCGACGCTTACCACCACGGGCTTTGGCGACATCACGATGGTTGGCGTACCCGGCCGCTGGCTCTCGATCCTGATGATGGTGCTGGGCGTCAGCCTGTTCCTGCAACTGATCCGCGCAATCGCCATCGGCGACAAGGTGCGTCACGAATGCCCGGCCTGCACGCTGAGCCTGCACGAGAAGGACGCTGCGCATTGCAAGCGCTGCGGGGCCAATCTCTATCCGGATCCAGGGGACCGGCTCACGCCCCCACGCAACTGATCGCGGCGTGTTCACGCCGCGATCACGCCGGATGTGATCGCTTACCCCGACGGAGGCGATGAGAGCGTGCGTTTGAGGACTGTCAGGGAACGCGGCGGGCTTTGCTGCGCCGCCGCTGGCGGGACCCGATTGCCTCCCCAGGCACGGAATTCCCCCCAACTCTCGCGCGCGGAGACCATGTATCTCCCTCCCCGGATGCGCGCGGGACCACAGCCGGCCTCCGCCAAGTCGGGGCCGGCTTTTCTTTTTTCTGCCGCCGATCTGTCTTGCGTGACGGCCTTCGGCGGATACGTTCCCTGCACGAGACGGGAGCAGGGCGATGACGACCATCACCGGCGCAGAGGCGATCATCGGCACGCTGGCGGATTGCGGCGTCGAGGCCTGCTTCGCCAATCCCGGCACAAGCGAGATGCATCTCGTTACTGCGCTGGATCGTGAGCCGCGCATCCGCTCGGTACTGTGCCTATTCGAGGGCGTTGCGACCGGCGCGGCCGATGGCTATGCGCGCATGGCCGGAAAGCCCGCGCTCACGCTGCTGCACCTTGGACCGGGATATCTCAACGCCGGCGCCAACATCCACAACGGGCGCCGCGCCCATGTGCCGATGGTGAACCTGATTGGCGATCATGCCGTTACCCATCGCCAGTACGACGCGCCGCTCGCCTCGGACATTGCCGCGCTGGCCGCGCCCAACTCGCGCTGGCTTAAATCCGTCGACCGCCTCGAAGACGCGGGCACGCTCGCCGCCGAGGCGTACGCGGCGAGTTTTGGGCCGCCGCCTGGGCCTGTGTCCCTCATCATGCCGGCCGATATTGCGTGGACGCCCGGCGCAACCCGCGCCGCGCCTTCCAGCCATGCAAGCCTCGCAACCGCCAGCGACGAGGTCATCGAACAGGCCGGCCGCGCCATCACGAAAGCCAAGCAGCCCGCCATCCTGGTCAACGGTACAGCGCTTCATCCGGGCAGCGCGGACATTCTCCGCCGCATGCAGGGGCAGGGCGTGCGCGTCATCACCGACACCTTCATGGCGCGCCAGGGCCGGGGCGGCGGACAATTCCAGCCGGAACGCCTGCCGTATTTCGCGGAGATGGCGGTTGAGACGCTGAAGGACGTGGACTTGCTCCTGCTTGCCGGAACAAAACCGCCTGTCGCCTTCTTCGCCTATCCCAATACGCCCGGCGCCTTTACGCCAAAGGGTGCGCGTACGATTTCGCTGGGTGGCCCTGACACAGACAGCGCGGACGCGATCGCGCGCCTTGCCGACTGGCTCGATGCGCCTGTCGCGCCATCCACTATCAACTGGACGCGTCCTGACCCTGCCACAGGCGACAAGTTCAATCCGCACACCATCGGCATGTCGCTGGCGCATTACCTGCCCGAAGGCGCGCTGGTCTCGGATGACGGCGTCACATCGGGCGCGCCGGTTTATGAGGCGCTGACAAGCGCCGCGCGCCATGAATGGCTGGGCCACACCGGCGGCGCCATCGGGCAGGGCATGCCCGTCGCCGTGGGCGCTGCGATCGCGCGACCGGATGTGAAGACCGTCTGTCTCGCGGGCGATGGCGCGGCGATGTACACGGTCCAGTCGCTGTGGACGATGGCGCGCGAGAATCTCGACGTGCTCACCGTCGTCTTCGTCAACAACGCCTATCGCATCCTCAAGATCGAACTCGCGCGCACCGGCGCGGGAAATCCCGGCCCTGCGGCAAATGGCATGCTCAGTCTCGGCAATCCCGATATCGATTGGGTGAAGCTGTCGGAAAGCCTGGGCGTCGGCGCCGAAGACGTGCGCACCTGCGGCGAGTTCAACGACGCCCTCTCGCGCGCTGTTTCAGCGCGCGGACCCCGCCTGATTGCCTGCCATATCGCGTGAAAAAACAGGACATTTGACGTATCCGGCCTGACCCGTCATACGGGCGCCAGATATATCAAAAACCTCACCTTTCAGCCTGTTTTCGCCGCCAGTCCCGCTATGCTCCACATCAACGACCTGACGTTCCGCATCGACGGGCGCGCCCTGTTCGAGAACGCCTCGGCGCAGATCGCTGACGGCTGGAAGGTTGGCCTTGTCGGCCGCAATGGCACGGGCAAATCCACACTCCTGCGCATCATCCGGGAAGAGCTTGCCAAGGGCGAGGGCAATGGCGACGGGACGATCCGGATCAATCGCGGCGCGAAGATGGGTTATGTGCTGCAGGAAGTTCCCGCCAATGACATTACGTTGCTCGATGTCGTGCTCGAGGCCGATATCGAACGCGCCAGCCTGATGCGCGAGTCGGATACGTGCGAGGATCCCGACCGCATCGGCGAGATCCACGAACGCCTGGCCGACATCGATGCGTGGTCGGGCGAGGCGCGCGCGGCCGAAATTCTCGTCGGCCTCGGCTTCACGCAGAACGATCTGTCGCGCGCGTGCAAGGAATTCTCCGGCGGCTGGCGCATGCGCGCAGCCCTCGGCGGCGTTCTCTTCGCTCAGCCGGATCTCCTGCTGCTCGACGAACCGACCAACTATCTCGACCTTGAAGGCGCCGCATGGCTCGAAACGTACCTGCGGAAATATCCGCACACCGTTATCATCGTCAGCCACGACCGCGACCTGCTCAACCGTTCCGTCACGCACATCCTTGCTGTTGAAAACACCAAGCTGGTCCTGCAGGCTGGCGGCTATGACACCTACCTGCAGCGCCGCGCCGAACGCACGCAGCACCTCGCCGCCCAGAAGGAAAAGCAGGACGTCCAGCGCGCCCACATGCAGTCCTTCATCGACCGCTTCAAGGCCAAGGCATCAAAGGCCGCCCAGGCGCAGTCGCGCATGAAGATGCTCGAGAAGATGACCGTCATCACGGTGCCGCTGGCAGAGCGCACCATCCCATTCAAATTCTACGAGGTTGATGAACTCGCATCGCCTATTCTCGAACTCGACAAGGTCGACATGGGCTACGCTACGGGCAAGCCCGTGCTGGAGCGGGTCAGCCTGCGTCTCGATTTCGACGACCGCATCGCCATCGTCGGCGCCAACGGGCAGGGCAAGACGACTCTCGTGAAATCGATCGCCCAGAAACTGCCGCTGTTGCAGGGCGTCCGCCGCGCATCGAAGAACCTGCGCATCGGCTATTTCAGCCAGGACCAGCTCGACGAATTGCGCGCGGGCGAAACCGTGCTCGATCACGTCAAGGACCTGCTCCCGAATGCCGGCCAGGCGCAGGTGCGGGCGCTTGCTGCACAGTTCGGCTTCGGCCACGAGAAGTGCGAGACGAAGGTCGACAAGCTGTCAGGCGGCGAGAAGGTGCGCCTGCTGATGGGGCTCACCACCTACAAGAAACCCCACATCCTTATCCTCGACGAACCGACTTCGCACCTCGACATCGATAGTCGCGAAGCGCTGATCTATGCGCTGAACGAATTCAACGGCGCGGTGCTGGTCATCACGCACGACACCTACCTCGCCGAAGCCACCGCCGACCGTCTCTGGCTGGTCAACAACGGCAAGGCCAATCCGTATGATGGCGACCTTGCCGACTACAAGGCGCTGGTCCTCGCCGCTGATCGTCCTGATTCAGACAAGCAGCACGCCATCGCGCGCGCCGAGATCGCCGCTGCTGCTGCGAGGGCAGAAGAAGCCCCCAAAGCCGCAGAGAAGTCGAAGTCCGCGCCTGCGCCCAAGCTCAGCTACAAGCAGAAGCTGCGCATCGAGAATGCCGAGAAGGGTCTTGAGAAGGCCCGGACCGCGCTTGAATTGCTTGATCGCGATCTTTCCGATCCCGACACGTTCACGCACAAAGCCGATGCCGAAGCCAAGCTGAAGGCGCGCGGCCGACTGCAGGCCCAACTCGACGATGCCGAAGCCGAATGGCTTGAGGCCATGCAGGCGCTGGAAGCCTAAGGGCTGGCCCTGGTCAGACAGCGCCGCCGCCTCCACCGCCGCCGCCCCCACCGCCGCCCTTGCCCTGTGTACGGCGCAGCATCTGGTTGCCGCCGCCGCCGAACGACTTGCCGCCGCCCTTCAACTGTTTCGGATCAAAGCCGCCCTTCTTCGCGCCCGGAGGCGCGCCCGGGGCGCCGCCCTTGGACTGGGTCTGCAGCTTTTCCAGCAGCTTCCTGGCGATGTCGGCCTGGCTCTGCGTCTGGGCAGGCTTGGCGGCCTTGGCCGCAGCCTTCTTGGCCGGCTTCTTCGGTTCGGATTCCGCCATGTGCTGGTTCCCTTTCGGGCTCCCTATCTGGCGGGCGTGTAGACCGCCTTCTGTTTCAGTGTCGGCCGTTCGATCTCGAGCCGTGAGGGCAAAACGCCTTCCGCCTTCATACGCGACTCGATCCATAGAAGGATATGCTCGAATGTGGGCTTCTCAAGGCCCGGAACCTCGTTCAGCACCGTATGGTCCAGCCCGGCCAGCGTGCGCTTCAGCAGGTCTTCCAACGCGCCGAGGTCCATCACCCAGCCGTCCCGGTCCGGCGCACTTGCCGCCACGCTGGCGGTCACGACGAAGGAATGGCCGTGCACCCGCTTGTAGTGCGGGGCGCCGGCCTCGGCGTCGATATAGTGGCTCGCCTCGAAGCTCGCCGTCGCGCTGATCTCGAACATGACCCGTACTCAGACAGGCAGCGTCCACCAGGGGAAGCCCGCCATTGCAGGACCCAGCCGCGCCATGCGGCAGGCGACGCCTGCGACGCGGGGGTATACGTCGGGCTTGTCGGTCTGCACAACTGCCCCCAGCACGCCGCTCTGCCGCAGGCAGAGGTCGAGGATTTCCCCGCAAAGGGCCTCCTGCAGGTTGAAATGGCGGGTTCCCACGAGGGTCAACACCCCCTCCCGCACGAAATCATAGTCCACCACGGCGCCGATATCGTCCGCCCCTCCGGCCGGCTGCACCATCAGGGTCACGGACACCATCAGGCGCTGGCGCGCCGCCTGCTCGAATCCGTGGATGCCAATCG
This sequence comes from Hyphomonadaceae bacterium, assembly GCA_022844345.1. Classification (GTDB taxonomy): domain Bacteria; phylum Pseudomonadota; class Alphaproteobacteria; order Caulobacterales; family Hyphomonadaceae; genus UBA7672. The sequence goes on along the minus strand of JALHLU010000003.1, from coordinate 383,319 downwards.
AGGCGTCGGTCTCGATCCCGCTGATGCGGACAAGGTAGAAGTCGCGGACGCTCCCGGAAATATTCATTGGGTATCCTTGGCGCTGGGCCGCACCGAGAAGATCACATCGCGGGCGCTGGAGGCCATACGCTGGCCGTTGTCGGCGTGGATCACCTGTGCGGTAAGCGACGTATTGCCCATCAGAAAGTCGACGGCGCCTGCCACGTCGTCAAGGTTGATCGGCCGGCCCATCGGATTGCGGCTGGCGGCGGCTTCGAATTCGGCCTGCGTCTGGTCATGGCTCGGCAGCAACAGGCCGGGAGCCACGGCGTTCACACGCACCTTTGGCGCGAAAGCCCGCGCCATCATGTCTGTAGCAGACAACAAGCCGGCCTTGCTCAGCGTGTAGGAAAAGAAATCCGGGTTCATGTTCCAGAGCTTCTGGTCAAGAATGTTGACGATGCAGTTGTCCGCGTCTGCATCCGCTTGCGCGGCAAAGTGCTGTGAGAGGAGAGCTGGCGCGCGCAGGTTGATTGCCATCGCACGGTCAAAGGCGGCGCTGTTGATCGCATCCGGCGTATCGAAGTCGAAGATCGAGGCGGAGTTGACGAGGCCGCTGAGCGGCGCGCCGGCGAGTATTGCTGCCCGCGCGATCAGAGCCTCGGTTGCGGCGAGATCGGCAAGGTCGGCTGCAATCGCCCACGCCGTTGCCCCGCCGGTTCGAAGAGTCTTCGCCAGCGCTTCAGCTTCGTCCGCCCCAGCATTGGCGTGGATCACCACGGCATGCCCCACCGCCGCCAGCCGCTCGGCGATGTACCGCCCAACGCGCCTTGCGCCGCCGGTCACGAGGATGATTTTCTGCTGGGAGGTCATGTGCCCCCCTTAAAGCACAGAGGCAGGCCAGGCCAGCCCGCCTGTTATTTGCCCGCGAACTTACCGTCGATCATCGCCTTGGTTGGCTGCTCGCCCGACAGGCGCAGGCCCTGGCGCCAGTCCCACGGCATCACGAACTCGCCCGCCCAGATGCCGGCTCCGGCCTGCTGCGCCTTCACCTCAGCGGTCACATGCGCGGTGGAATAGGCGCGATAGGCGAGGGCATGGCCACTGGCGACGAGCCAGGACTGCACGCTCTGGCCGCGAACGCTGCATTCGCCGAGCAGGCGGCTGTAGCGGTCCTTGCCGGTGATCGCGCAGGTCACGGGGTTGCGGTTGATCCAGGCATCCAGTGCATTCGCGGCGACGGTCCCACAGCGATAGAACTTGCCGGCCGCATCCTTGCACTTCTGTCCCGACTCCGGGGCGTCCACGCCATTGAGGCGCACGCGTTCGCCATGGATGTCGAGCGTGTCGGCGTCGACGACAGACGCTGTTCCCGAGATCGCATTGGCGCTGGCCGAAGGCGCGGGATCGGCCCCGGGCGAGGCCGATGGGCCGGACTGGTCGGAGGGGACCGGGACAGGCGCGGAGGTCTGTTCGGCCGAACCGATCGGTATCCCCGGAACGATCCCGGCCTCGGCCAGGAAAAACCAGATGCCCGCTGCGGCCGCCGCGAAAATGCTCACTACAAGCGATGTGGAGCCCGAACGGGACCGTTTCCGGCTGCGGGGATGGGATTTGGAGGTCTTGCGGTTGGCCATGCCGGCAGGCTGGCGGCGCTTTCCTTGCCAAAGGGTTTATGCGGCCACAACGCGCTTGCGCCCGGGGGCCCTCTGGTGTCCTTTGCGCCCGGATTTCAACGGAGAATCCAATGACCGGCGTGGTGGTTGTCGGCGCCCAGTGGGGCGACGAGGGCAAGGGCAAGATCGTGGACTGGCTGTCGAGCCGGGCCGATGTGATCGTGCGCTTCCAGGGCGGCCACAATGCGGGCCACACGCTCGTCATCGACGGCAAGGTGTTCAAGCTGAACCTCTTGCCCTCTGGCGTCGTGCGCGGCGGCAAGCTGTCGATCATCGGCAATGGCGTGGTGGTCGATCCGTGGCACCTGCTCAACGAGATCGAGTCGATCGGAAAGTCCGGCGTCAGCCTCGGGCCCGACGACCTGATCCTCGCCGACAATGCTTGCCTCATCCTGCCCTGGCACAAGGACATCGATGCAGCACGCGAGGAACAGGCCGCCGCCGCCCAGATCGGCACCACCCGCCGTGGCATCGGCCCGGCCTACGAGGACAAGGTTGGGCGCCGCGCCATCCGCGTGGCCGACCTCGCCGATCCCGCAGCGCTTGATCTGAAGCTCGATCGCCTGCTCGCGCACCATCGCCCGTTGCGGCTGGGCCTTGGCCTGCCGGAACCCGATGGCGCACAACTCAAGCAGGACCTGCTGGCGATCGCACCGCAGATCCTCGCCTATGCCCAGCCGGCGTGGGAACGGCTCGACCAGGCTGTGCGGCTGGGCCGACGCATTCTCTTCGAGGGCGCACAGGGTGTGATGCTGGATGTCGATCACGGGACATATCCGTTCGTCACCTCGTCCAACGTGGTGTCGGGTCAGGCGGCTGCCGGATCGGGAACGGGCCCTGGCGCGATCAACTATGTGCTGGGCCTCGCCAAGGCCTACACCACCCGTGTCGGCGGCGGACCTTTCCCGACCGAGCAGGACAATGAGATCGGCCAGCGGCTTGGCACAGTGGGCCATGAGTTCGGCACCAACACGGGCCGCGCGCGCCGCTGCGGCTGGTTCGACAGCGTGATGGTGCGCCAGGCGTGCGCGGTGTCGGGCGTCAATGGATTGGCGCTGACCAAGCTCGACGTGCTGGACGGGTTCGACGAGATCAAGGTCTGCACGCACTACAAGCTGGGCGACCGGATCATCAGCCACTTTCCGTCGGGCATGACAGAGCAGGCGCAGGTCGAGCCCGTCTATGAGACCGTGAAGGGCTGGAAAGGCTCAACGCGCGGCGCGCGCTCGTGGACGCAACTTCCCGGCGAGGCCGTGAAATACGTGCGGCGTCTGGAAGAGCTGGTCGGCAAGCCGGTGGCGCTGCTCTCCACGTCGCCGGAGCGGGAAGACGTGATCCTGATGCGGGATCCGTTCGAGAAGTAGCGCACTTCCGGCCTAGCAAACCTGCCGTCCGCATTCGTACATTCGCGGTCGAGGGGGCGCAGATGACCATCACGATCGACATGCAGCCCCGCCTTGTTGTCGACCTCAAGCTCGATACGGAACCCCATCCTGAGCAGCACTGGGAAGGACGGCTGGATCTTGAAGACGACAGTTCAGACTCGCTCACCCTCCTGCTCGTAGCGCAGCTGCGCCTGGTCAGCGGACTGATCGAGGGCGAAGGCGTGTTGACCCCTGAAGGCCATGAGCAGACCTTTCCCATCTCGCTGAGCGGAGAGGCGTCGCCTGCGGGTATATCTTTCGTGCTCTGGGTTCACGATCCCTCATTCGCGCGCTTCCAGGTGCTCTGCACAGGCGAACTGAGCGCAGACGAGCGGCGCATGGACGGCCAACTGTTATCGCCTTGCAGTGATCCCGAGACCTGCAATTGCGACGGCGCGAGGGGCACGTTCAGCCTTTGGCGCGTTGGGGAGGGCGGCGGAGCCGCCGCCGGCTAGGCCGAAGCCCGGCCGGCAGCCTCCGTCCTAGGGAACAGGATCGCCTGGCGCAGACGGAGCCGGTCCCGGTGCGCCTTCGTTATCACCATGATCGACGCCCGCCGTCCGGTTGCCATTCGCAAGAGCCACGACCACGCCAGACAGCATGATAAGCGCCAGCAGGTTAGGCAGGGCCATGACCGCGTTCGCGATGTCGCCCGTGCGCCAGACGAGATCGATCTCCTGGAACGATCCGACAAAGATCATGATGCACCAGAGCACGCGCCAAGGGATGGCGACGCGGCTGCCGAACAAGTGCGTGGCCGCGCGCTCGCCATAATAGCCCCAGGTGATCAGCGTGGTGAACACGAACAGGATCAGCGCGACTGATGCCACCAGTTCGCCAAGCGTCGTCGATGGCAAAACCTCGAACGGGAAGGCCGCGCCGAAGGCGCCCGCTGTCATGGCAAAGCCTTCCAGATCCGACGACCAGGCATGTTCCTGCACGCCCGCCACCGATGGGAAGGAGCCTTGCACGGTCAGCATGACAAGTCCCGTCATCGTGCAGACGATGATGGTGTCGATGAACGTGCCCATCATGGCGAAGCGGCCCTGCAGGGCGGGGTCGTTGGTCTTTGCGACTGCGTGGGCCATGGGCGTCGAACCCTGACCGGCCTCGTTCGAGAACAGGCCGCGGGCGACGCCTGCGCGGATGGCCATGATCATGGCTGAGCCGACGAAGCCGCCGGTCGCCGCCTGGCCTGTGAACGCCGAGGTGAAGATCAGGGCAAATGACTCTGGGATGTCCGACATGTTGAGCGACAGGGCGATCAACGACATGACAATGTAGGTGATAGCCATCGTTGGGACGATCTTCTCGGCGACCGATCCGATAGACTTGATGCCGCCGATGATGACGGCGAACACGAGGGCCGCTGTCAGCAGGCCGACGATCATCTCGGCGCCAGCGCCGGCGCCCAGTCCCGTCATGGACTCGATGGGCGCGCCCATGGTCGAGAGGTCGAACAAGCCAGTCATGGCGTCAGCCATGCTGTTGGACTGGATCATATTGCCGGTGGAGATCGAGGAGACCAGCGTGCCCACGCAGAAGAGCACGGCAAGCCAGCCCCAGTTCTTGCCCAGGCCACGCTTGATGTAGGTCATCGGGCCGCCGCGATACTCTCCGTTTGCGTCAAGATCGCGGAATCGGATCGCCAGCGAACCCTCGGCAAAGGCTAGCGCCATGCCGATCAGCGCGGTGACCCACATCCAGAAGAGCGCGCCCGGGCCGCCAAGCGTGATGGCAGTCGCGACACCGGCGAGGTTGCCAGTGCCGATCTGGCCGGACAGTGCGGTGGACAGCGCAGCGAACGGGCTGATCTCGCCCTTGCCTTCTTCCTTGCTCTTCTTGAACAGGCCAGCGAAGGCCATGGGGAGTTTGAGGATCGGATAGAATTTCAGCCGGATCATGAACATCAGCCCGGTGCCGAGCAGGATGATCACCATCGGCGGGAAGGGCAGCAGCGGCTGCCCCATCCAGGTTCCGCCCCAGATGAAGTCGCTTACGTTGGTGACGTGGTCGAGCAGCGTCATCTCGGTTGGCATGGTCTGGCAGTCCCCTGCGAATGCTTTGCGGCGAACGTGCCCTCGGCGATCACGGAAGCCAAGCCTTTTGTGACGACCCCAGGCCGTTCGGCAAAGGGCGCCCGGATCAGTGCGTTTTCGGCCGGAACGCGATCAGCACATTGCCCGGCGGTTGGCCGAAGCGGGCGTATCCGGATTGGACAAAGAGCGCGCCATCACCCGCGATATAGGGGGCAGAATCGAGGCTGCCGCCCTGGCCGGCAATGCCCGTGACGGTCTCCGGGAAGGCGCGGTTAGTCATGTACTCGAACAGGACCGCGCCGGTTGCGCCATCGAAAACACGTAACATGCCCTGTGATGTCCCCGTGATAACGGCTCCATCGATCACCAGCGGGGCGGGCGACATGCCGAGGCGGCAGCGCGCGCGCGGCGCGGACGCCGGCGCGCTGGCTGGCGACCGTGATGCGCCTTCTGTGGGGACGGCGCGCGGCGCAGCTGGCGCCTGAACAGGCGCTTGCGTGATGCGTGGCGGCGGCGGCAGGATCGGCGCGGCGATCGGCACAAGGCGCCATTCCGGCGCCGGCTGGTTCGCCATGGCCGCGGGAATGTCTTCACCGCAGTCGCGCGCATTGGTCTTGTAGGACCACGCGATTGCGCCTGTTGAAGCATTGAGCGCGTGGATGCCGGGGCCTGTGTTGGGATTTTCCGGCATGGCCGAAGGATCGTTCATCGGCGCGAAGATCATCTCCGAAGCGTCGTCGTAGGCCATACCCCAGTGAACGCCGCCCATTGCCGAGCCGCGGCCGATCTTGTTCGACCAGACGAGCTGGCCAGTGTCGGGATTGAGCGCCCAGACCACGCCCGATTTCTGGCCGGCGATGATCAGCTCGGTTCCGTTGCCGGTGGTCACCAGCATCGAGGTGGCGCCGAAATCATGGTCGGGGCTGTGATACTCGCCCGGCCAGTCGCAGTTTGCGCCGCGCCTTCCGCAAGCGCTGTTCCAGATATCCGCCTTGGTGGCCTGGAAGACCCAGCGGCGCTCGCCCGTATCGATGTCGTATGCGATGATTGCGTCGGAGGTTTCCGTTGCCGGCCAGGACAGGTTCTCGCCCGTGCCGATGATGACGAGGTTGCGTTTGGGATCGATGGTCGGTGTCGACCAGACCATTGCGCCCGCCGGGCCCCATTGTTGCGTGCCGGTGCGGCCGAGACGGGTTGGCTTTGCGTCTTCATTGATCGTGCGGCCAAGCCAGAGCTTCTCGCCGCTCGCCAGATCAAGCGCCACGACGGCGCCCTGACCCTTGCAGCATTCATAGCCATCGTCCGGCGGGAAGTTGGACTCAATGACCGAGATCGGCGCCAGAACCTTGCCATTGTGAACCACCGGTGCGCCGGTGATGCGGTTGAGGCTGTTCATCTTGACGTCCGTAACCCACAGTGCGCGGCCGGTCTGTGCATCGACGGCGTGCACCTTTCCGGCAGCGTCCCCCATCACGATCGCGCCCTTGCCGCGCGCCATCTCGGCGAAGGTGAGCGAGGAGCGCAGCGTCATGTCCGACACGTAGTGCCACTTCACGCAGCCCGTGTTGGTGTCGAGGGCATAGAGCCGGCCTGAATCGGTCGCGGCGACAAAGATCGTGTCGCCCACGATGACCGGTTGCGAGCGCATGGTCGGCGTCTGCGGGAAGGCGGCGACCCACGCGACTTCAAGGTCCTTCATCTGCTCCGCGCTGATCCCGGTCGCTTCCGCTGATTGCGCGCGTGTTGCATCGTTGGTGACGCCGAACGTGGTCGAGATGCGAGGCGCGCCATCAAGCCTTACTTCCCGCGCCTTCACGGGGCAGCGCGCCGCCTCTATCCATGTGTCGTTGACGCCCTCGGCGCTCGGGATCCAGTCGATCAGCTGCGCCAGCTCTTCCTTCGGCACATCGGTGGCGAGCTGGCTCATGTAGCCAAGTTCGAGCGCATACTTCACGGTTGCGCGGTTGAGCGTGCGGATCGCAGCGAGCGAGGGCGCGCCGGTTTCAGCTCCGTTGTCGTGGCACGAAGCGCACCATTGCTCATAGGCGGCTTCCCCGGGATGGACGGCGGCGGCCTCAGCGCCGTGTTCGGCGGCAACCGCTTCGCCGGGCCGTGGGGCGCAGGCCGATGCGAGCATGCCCATGGCTAACGCCAGCGCCAAAGCGCGACCTGCGGCCATTGTTTCCTCCCCGGAGATTCTCGTCTCTCTGCGACCGAGCGTATCCCTACATCCTCCGGTTGCAAGCCGGAGCCTGTCACCGTCGTGTGAAGGGGATCGCTATTCTGCGGCCACGGCCATGGCTCGCGCACGGGAAGCCTCATATGAGGCGATGGTCCATGACAGCAGGCGGTCGAGCCCTGTGTGGAACCCGTGCGGCTGCACGCCCAACAGGCGCTCGGCCTCGCCGGCATCCAGCATCGGGCTGGACAGGGCGGAGCGGGCGTCGCCCTCTGTCTTCAGCAGGGAGGATCTTGCAGCGCCCGAGGGACGCGGCAAGCGTTCGTCCAGCAAGCCACAGATCGATTCAGCAATGTCGATGTCGCGCCGTTCAGCTCCGACCGAGACATCAATACGTCCATTGGCGTTGGGGGCGCCCGCCGCGGCGAGCAAGGCCTCAGCCAGGTCGCGAATTGGCAGCCAGTCGCGAACTGTCTCGCCAGCGTCGGGCAATGCAAAGGGCTGATCGTGCATCAGCGACGCCATCAGCCGCGATAACAGGGAGTGACGCGGCTGCCAGGGACCGAAAGCCTCACCAGCCACGCAGGTGATGACGGGCAGGCCGGTTGCACGCGACCAGCGTTCGACGAGGCTGGAAGCGGCGCCCTTTACGGCGTGGGCAGGCGACAGTTGCTCGGGGATGTCCGATTCCGCGTGTTCGAGGTGCACCAGGCGAAAGCGCGCGCGCACGATATCGGGCGCGCTCTCGAACCAGCCGCGCGCTGCTTCGAGAATGGAAAACGCTCCGCCGATTTCGCCATCCAGCAGCGCTGCGGGATCTTCGGCTTCGGGGGCGGCCAGGTGGATGATGGCGTCGGGACCAAACTCACGGACAACCGCGCGCATGAGGGCGCGGTCGGTCACGCTGGCTTCCAGTCGTGCATAGCCTTCGCGGTTTCCGATGGGCCCGAGGGAGGGAGCTGGATTGGACTTGCGGCGGCGGTCGATGTTGAGAACGTTGTCGCCACGCTCGACAGCGAGGCGCACGACTGCCGAGCCGACAAATCCGCAACCGCCAGTCACGAGGACGCGCATGTGTCCCAGCCTCCAATCGTTAACGTGTGGAGGGTTCTTGGTTAGCGGAAGGTTAACGCCGCCTGCGCGTCAGCTACCCGTACGCTGGAACGTGTAGATCACGTTGTCGAGGCCGAGCAGGATCTGCCCATCGTCCAGCATCGCGAAATCGACCGAGATATCCGCAGTTCCAGACTGGCAGGTGAAAGACAGGACGGTGATGTCCGGCGACCTGAAGCCGAGCGCGGCGGCGTCAATGGCCGGATCGGGAAGGTTTCCCTGGAACAGGCTGCGGGCGGGCATGATGTTGGTCGAATACTGCGGGTCGTCGCATGTCAGCAGCGGCGGACCGGAGGATGCATCCGCCTGCAGCGTGAAGCGCGTGAAGCCGGGGTCAGCCGCCGGTTCTTCTCCCGGCCCTTTCCACCAGGGCGCGATGCGCGCGTGGGTGACTTCCCAGGCGCCGAAGAAGGGGTTGCGCGGCGTGGCCACATCCGCGCCAGCGGGGGCATCTTCCGTGGCGGGTGTGCATGCGGCGGCCACGAGAACAGCAAGTGACGCGGACAGGAAGCGCAGCAAGGAAAACTCCATACGGCTCTCGGCAGACGGTGTCCCAGACGTTGGTGAGACAGGCGGAGCGTGTCAACCGCCGCGGCCAGCCATCACGTGGGCGAGAGCGATGGCGCCGGCCGTGGCGACATTGAGGCTATCCATCCCCGCAGCCATCGGGATCGAAACGCGGCGACAGCGCTGCATAAGCGTCTCTGGCAGTCCTGGCCCTTCCGCGCCGAGCACCAGTGCTAGCCGCGCCGGGGGCGTCACAGTCGCAAGTGTCGCTCCGGCCGAAGGCGTCAGCGCCCAGCATTCGATGCCCTGTGGGCCGAGCAACGAGATCAGCTCTTCGTCAGTTCCGCCGTGTGCGAAAGGCAGGGAGAGTGCAGCGCCGGAGGAAACGCGGATGGCCTTGCGGTAAAGCGGATCACAGCTGGTTGCGTCCAGCAGGACAAGGTCTGCGCCGAGCGCGGCGGCATTCCGAAAGCAAGCGCCGACATTGTCGTGGTTGGAAAGGCCGATCAGCACGAGCACGGTGAGCGGTGTACCACCGTGCTGTCCCAGCAGCTGTGCTGCGTCGTGAACGGGTTGGCGTCCGGCAAGCGCAAGGACGCCGCGATGGATATTGTAGCCGACAACGTCATCCATCGCAGGCTGAGGCGCGACATAAATCGGAACAGCGGGATCAACTCGGGCGAGCAGCGGGGCCAGGCGTTCGGCGGCGATTTCGGACAGGAAGAGGGAAATGAGCGGAAACCGGCCGGCCTGGATCAGGCGCTCGAGCGCGATTGCGCCTTCGACGATGAAACCGTCGGCGCCGCGGGCGATCTCGTTGTCCTTTAGGGCGCGATAGGGAGCGAGACGAAGATCATCGGCCGCCGCGACGCGTATGATCATGCCTTGCGGCGCATCAACTTGAGGCCGGACCAGTCGGCATCGACTGCGCAGACCTTCACATCGACAAGGCCCATCGGAAGGCAGGCGGTTCGGATGCCATCCTCGGTGAGATCGCGAAAGAGCTTCGAGGATTTCTTGGGCCAGGACACCCACAGCATGCCGCCATCGGCCAGGCGCGGCTCAAGCTTGCGCAGCTTGACGGCGAGCGTTGCGGCGTCCGGCGCGAACAAGTGGATGAAATCGAATGCGCCGGCGGCCGGGGCGGCGTTTCGCTGGCCGATGGCGGCTCCGCTGGTGAGTTTTGCATAGTTTGCGGGCGGGGCAATCACGATCGCCTTGTCGCCGTCCTTGAGGCCCAGCTTCTGGATCAGGCTCTTTCCGGAATAGCCGGCAGCCGCCGAAGGAGAGGCCTGCTTCGCGGCAGACTTCTTGGAGGCGGATTTCTTGAGCATCGTGGCCATCATGCGCGCAACAGTTCGTTGACCGAGGTCTTGGAGCGCGTGCCGGCGTCGACCTGCTTCACGATCACCGCGCAGTAGAGCGAAGGCGTCCAGTTCTGGCCGGGCATGGGCTGCGAGCCCGGGCGGTTGCCGGCGACGACGACGGAGTAGGGCGGCACTTCGCCGTACAGCGTTTCGCCCGTTGCGCGGTTCACGATCGGGGTGGACTGGCCGAGATAGACGCCCATTCCGATGACGGAGCCCTCGCGCACGATGACGCCTTCAGCGACTTCGGAGCGGGCGCCGACGAAGCAGTTGTCCTCGATGATAACCGGGTTGGCCTGCAGCGGTTCCAGCACGCCGCCGATGCCGACGCCACCGGAGAGGTGGCAATGCTTGCCGATCTGGGCGCATGAGCCGACTGTGGTCCAGGTGTCCACCATCGTGCCTTCGCCGACATAAGCGCCAATATTGACGAAGGAGGGCATCAGCACCGCGTCCTTCGCGACGAATGCGCCGCGGCGAACGATGGCGCCGGGAACTGCGCGAAAACCAGCGGCTGAGAACTGTGCGTCTGTCCAGCTTTCGAATTTGGTCGGTACCTTGTCGTAGTAGGGACCTGGCTGCTGGCCTGGGAGGCCCATCGACCGGTTTGGATTGAGACGGAAGGACAGCAGCACAGCCTTCTTCAGCCACTGATTGACGCTCCAGGCGCCCGAGGCATCCTTCTGGGCGACACGCATTGCGCCGGAATCGAGCGCGGCCAGCGCTTCCTCGACGGCGTCGCGCACGGGCCCCTGCGTGCCGGCCGAGAGGGAGGTGCGTTCTTCCCACGCCGCGTTGATGGTCGCTTCCAGCCCCGTATCCGACATGGCTGCTCTCCCGACTAATGCACGGCGGGATTACCTTGTCCTGACCCCAGAGCCAAACGGATTCCGTGTGGCCACGCGCCGCGCCCGCAGGGGGCGAGCGGGGCCGGCCTCCACTGGGGAATCAAGGTCGTCAGGGCGCCTTGGCTTGGCCAAACGCGCTATCGAAGAATTCGTAGACCAGTTTGCCGTCCTCTGGCGGGGCGGTTTCGACGAACCGCTCCGGCCGGTAGCGGCGCGCTTCGCAGCTCTCGTTTCCCAGAATCGCGAATTGCGAGCGCGACGTGCAAAACACGGTGGCGGCGCCTGTCAGCGTCCGGACACCGTCTTCTGTCCACATCTCGGCAAACACATAGTGGGGCGCGGTGATCAGGTTTTCGTCCACGGCGCGCACGCACTGGTTTGCATCCAGCATCCACCAACCGCGCGATTCCAGCCCGTCGGGGCGGCTGCGCGCCATGGCGGCGAGGATGCGGTTGCCGGTGCGGTTGCAAAGCTCCATCCCCACCTGCCGTGCGCGGCGGTTGGCGACGCTCTCAAGTTCGTCGATGATCCTCTGGATGGGCGCCGTCGAGGGCAATTTCTGTTCCGCGAGGAAGGCTGCGATGGCTGCGCGGCTTTCGCGGCCCAGGATGCCGTCGACCACATCCTGGAAGATGCCGGCGTCGTTCAGCAGGCGTTGGATGCCGGCGTTCTGGGGCGACTGGGATCCCTTGTTGTAAAGCTCGGTCTCGGTGAAGGTCATGGTGCCGCCGCCACCGCCCTCGAAGCGGACAGCGACAAACCCCCGTTCTTCCAGGCCCATCGATTCACACGAGGACGGATTCTCGATGGCGAAGGAGCCGGCGACGTCGACGCACAACGGTGTCTTGCCGGACCAGCTCTGGCCTCCGCGATGCGCCTTGGATGAACGGGCATAGACGAAGTGCGCGCCGTCCTGGATTGGGCCCTCCACCGCGATCTCGCAATCGCCTGGCCTTAGCCGCGTCCAGCCTTCGACGATGACATCGTCGGCCTCCGGACGGCCGGTCGCCGCCTCGATGACGTAGCTGGTCCGGTTGCACAGCCGCCAGCCATTCTGTCCGCCCTGGGCGGAGGAGGGGATTACAAGGACGCCGAGAAACGTGGCCAATGCGGCCAGCTTCAGCAGACTCCTAGCAAACCAGCGTTCCCGCGCCATGTTCGGTGAATAGCTCCATCAGAAGGGCGTGAGGCTTCCGGCCGTCCAGGATGACGGCCGCCTCGACTCCCTTTTCCACCGCTTGGATAGCCGTTTCAAGCTTGGGAATCATACCGCCCTTGGCGGTGCCATCAGCAATCAGTCCACGCGCTTCCGAAACGGTCAACTGTTTGATGAGATTGCCCGATTTATCGAGCACGCCGGTGACGTCGGTCAGGAACAGCACCCGCTTGGCCTTGAGGGCGCCGGCTACTGCGCCTGCGGCTGTATCTGCGTTGATATTGAAGCTCTGCCCCTCTGGTCCGACGCCAACGGGCGCAACGACCGGGATGAAGTCGTCTTCCGCCTGGCGGGCCAGGGCGTTGAGGACCGAGGGGTCGACCTTGTCCGGTTCGCCAACGAAACCAAGGTCGACCACCCGTTCGATGTTCGAATCAGGGTCCCTCTTGGTCTTCGTAGCCTTTGTCGCCGTGATCAGGTTTGCGTCGGACCCGGCGAGGCCGACCGCCTTGCCGCCGGCTGCGTTGATCGCCCGGACGATGGATTTGTTGATCGAGCCGGCCAGCACCATCTCGACGATCTCCATCGAGGCGGCGTCCGTGACCCTGAGGCCATCCTCGAAACGCGACACGATGCCCAGCTTGTCGAGCATGCGGCCGATCTGCGGCCCGCCGCCGTGGACGACCACGGGGTGGATCCCCAGCAGCTTGAGCAGCACCACGTCCTTGGCGAACAGATGCGCCAGTTCGCCATTTTCCATGGCGTGGCCGCCGTATTTGATGACCACCGTCTTGTTATCGTAGCGCTGTAGATAGGGCAGCGCCTCCGACAGCGTACGCGCCGTCGAAAAGGCGTCGCTGGCCTGCAGGGCATTGATCGCGGCGAGTTCAGTATCGGTCATGGCGGCGATCTACAGGGTTTTGGCCCAGGGATGAAGGGGGAGCCCTGTTGATCTCGCCGCGGCCCTCTAGCTCCGCAGGCGGTAGCCGGTCCTGAAAATCCAGGCGACGATCCCCAGCAGGATCAGGATGAAGGCGAACGTAACGCCCAGGCTGATCGCGACATTGTCGCCCTCAAGCCCGAAGAAGGCCCAGCGATAGCCTGAGATCAGGTGGACCACCGGGTTCAGCTGGGCGATGCCCTGCCAGTCCTTCGGCAGCATGTCGATCGTGTAGAACGCGCCGCCGAGGAAGGTGAGGGGCGTGACAATGAGCATCGGGATGAAGTTGAGCTGCTCGAAGCTTTCCGCCCAGATGCCAATGATGAAGCCGAACAGGCTGAAGGCGAACGACACCAGGACGAGGAACACCACCATCTCGACCGGGTGGAGGATCTGCACCGGAACGAACAGGTAGGCGGTGGCGAGGATGACGAGGCCAAGGATCACCGACTTGGTCGCCGCTGCGCCCACGAACGCGATGACAATTTCGAGGTATGAGACGGGCGCGGAGAGAAGTTCGTAGATCGTGCCTGTGAATTTCGGGAAATAGATGCCGAAACTCGCGTTGAAGATCGAGTTGGTGAAGATCGACAGCATGATCAGGCCCGGCACCAGGAACGAGCCGTAATCGAGGCCCGGCACAACGGGCGCCATGCGGCTGCCAATGGCGGAACCGAACACCACGAAGTAGAGCGCAGTCGTAATCACCGGCGTAGCGAGGCTTTCGCCGATCGTGCGAAAGAAGCGCACCATCTGGAAGCGGTACATTGCCCAGATGCTATGGCCGTTGAAGCTGAGGGCGCTGCTTGAAATCGCCTTGCGCGCCGAAGCGGTCCCAAGCGTTGCGGAAGCGTCCTTCATGGCGTGCTTCTCCTAATCCTGATTGCGTTGCAGGACCGCCAGCGATTGCTCAAAGGCGGTCATATCGTACGGCATGTTGCCGATAAGTGTGAACCATGGCGCGGCGGCGCGTTCGATCGTCTCGATGTCCTGGAAAGCTGCGACAAGATTCGATCCTTCGAGGGTCTTCTCGGTGAGCGAGACGCCGTCCTGGTCGCTTCTGAATTCGACCCACGCCATCGCGGGGTGCTGGCGATCGTGAAAGGTCAGCGCAGCAAGCGCGCCGGGCTTCAGGATGCGACCGAGTTCAGCAAACCAGGCGGCCTGCATCGGCGCGGAAAGGTGCGTCAGGACTGAGAATCCGTAGACGAAATCAATGCTGGCGTCAGGCAGGTCGAGCGGCGGGGCAAGCGAGCTTACCCTGAAATCGCCATCCAGATTTTCAGTGCACCATTTGACTGTATAGGCGTCAATATCGCGGCCGATGATCGTCGCGGGCGTATGGGTAGGCATGTGGCGCGCGATACGGCCGCAGCCGCAGCCCCAGTCGAGCACACGCCGCCAGGATGCTGGGTCGGCCCCAGCGCTGCGCGCCGCCTCGACCAGCGTACTGGCTGTGGCCTGGCCGCGCTCATAGAAGAATTTCCAGTCGGCGGTGCCGCCGATGCGCATCATCGCAAGGCGGCCCGGCAGGGGTTTTCCATCATCCGCGACGGCTGGCGGTCTTGCCGAAGACAGGGCGCGACGCATCTCCGACAGGCGGAAATACACGCCCAGCAGGCCTGTGCTGCGGGCGAAAGCGCGGAGCGGCGATGCCCTGGGTGCCAGCCGCGCGCTCATCGCTCAATCCTTGCCGTGCACAAGGCTGACGAAGATGTCCTCAAGGGAGGACGATTTCGTATCAAGGTCCTTGAACTGGATTCCCGTTTCGCTCATGCGCCGGATCAGCGAGGCGACGCCGGTGCGATCTGCGGTTGTATCAAACGTGTAGTCGAGCTTGCGGCCTTCATCGCGTAGGGCAAGGTCCCAGTCCTTGAGCGTGCCGGGCAGCGCCCCGAGCGGCTCCACCAGGTCGAATGAAACTTTCTTCTTGCCAAGCTTTTTCATCAACGCCGTCTTCTCCTCGACGACGATGAGTTCGCCCTTGGATATGACGCCCACGCGGTCAGCCATTTCCTCGGCCTCCTCGATGTAGTGAGTTGTGAGGATAATGGTGACGCCGCGCTCGCGCATCGTGCGCACGAGGGCCCACATATCGCGCCGCAGCTCAACGTCGACGCCAGCCGTCGGCTCATCGAGGAACAGGATTTCTGGCTCGTGGCTCAGCGCTTTGGCGATCAGCACGCGACGCTTCATGCCGCCGGACAGCGCCATGAGCTTCGTGTCCTTCTTCTCCCAGAGGGAGAGGTCCCTCAGCACTTTTTCAACATGGGCGTGGTTGGGCGGCAGACCGAACAGGCCACGCGAATAATTGGTCACTGCCCACACCGTCTCGAACATGTCGATGTGCATTTCCTGGGGAACGAGGCCGATGACGCTGCGCGCGGCGCGAAACTCTTTCTGCGCATCAAGCCCGTTGATGAGGATGGTTCCGGTGGTTGGCGTGACAATGCCGCAGACGGCGTTGATCAGCGTGGACTTGCCTGCGCCGTTGGGGCCGAGCAGGGCGAAAATCTCGCCTTTGTCGATATCGAGATCTATGTGCTTCAGGGCCTGAAGCCCGCCCTTGTAGGACTTGCTGAGGCCCCGGATCGACAGAACGGGTGGCATGCGGCGGAGGTCCCCCAGCATAGGGTTGTTGTGGCTCTTGTGCGGCCAGTTGCGATTTGGGGCCTCGGGCCGCCCCTGTCCAGTAGGACGCACGAGGAACCGGCCCGCCGACCAGCGCTATGAGAAATTTTCGTGACGCGCGTGCGTCAGCCTTGGGCGAGCGACAGAATCGTGGCGCGAAGTTCGGGCAGGCCGAGGCCCTTCTCGCTTGATGTGGCGATCACGTGCGGGTGGGCGGCCGGCTGCTTCATCAATACGGCCTTGGTCGTTTCGATGAGATCGGCGAGTTCGGCCTTCTTGATCTTGTCGGACTTGGTCAGCACGACCTGGTACTGCACGGCATTGCTGTCGAGCTGCTTCATGACGCCAAGATCGACTTCGCCCACGCCGCGGCGGGCGTCTATCAGCGCGAACACGCGAAGCAGGGTCGGGCGTTTGCGCAGGTAGTCGAGGTTGAGCTTGCTCCAGACGTCGACATTCTTTTTCGGCGCCTCGGCAAAGCCATAGCCGGGCAGGTCGACGATGTAGAACTTGCCGTCGGCGAGGTCGAAGAAGTTGATCTCTTGCGTGCGGCCCGGCGTGTTCGAGGCGCGCGCGAGATTCTTGCGGTTGCACAGCGCGTTGATCAGGCTGGACTTGCCGACATTGGAGCGGCCGGCAAAGGCGATCTCGGGCCGGTCCGGCTCAGGCAGGCCCTTGATCGCGACGACGCCTTTGACGAAGGCGACATTGCCCGCGAACAGCTTGCGGCCCGCTTCGATCTCGTCAGGGGTGAAGTTGGTCATCGCCTGCCGGTCCATGAGCACGCCCGCGTCCTTCGAGACGAGCCCGGCGGGCTCTTCTCAGGATGAGGGGTCACCCGCCGTTCGTCCTGCACCCCTCATCCGCAGGAGTCGCGATGTTGCGTCTCCAAGCATGCGGGCTTGCGGTCGGACGCCTAGGCCGGCTTCTTCTTGAAGCGCTTTGCAATCCACTTGTCGACTTCGGTTTCGACGCCTGTGCGGCGCATGATGATATACTGCTGGATCATCGAGATCAGGTTCGACCAGACATAGTAGATCACGAGACCGGCGGCGAAGCCCGCGAACAGCACAGTGAACACCAGCGGGATCCACTTCATGATCGAGGCCTGCATCTTGTCAGCCGGCGGGGCCGACAGGCTCTGCAGGCCAAACATGGTCAGGCCATAGAGGATCGGCCAGACGCCGATGCCCAGCAGGCCGCCAATGAGCGGGACCGAACGTGGTTCCCACGGTATCAGGCCGAACAGGTTGAAGATCGAGGTCGGGTCGGCCGCAGACATATCGCGGATCCAGCCCACGAAAGGCGCATGGCGCATCTCGATCGTGACGTTGAGAACGTGGAACAGCGCGTAGAAGACGAACATGGTCGGGATCAGCGGCAGGCAGCCCGCCAGCGGATTGACCTTCTCGCGCTGCATCAGCTTGGCCTGCTCCTGGCGCATGCGCTGCGGGTCGGCCTTGAAACGCTCCTGGATAGATTTCAGCTCGGGCTGCATCAGCCGCATCTTCGACATGGACTTGTACATGTTGAACTGCAGCGGGAAGAACACCGTCTTCACCACCACCGTCAGGGCGATAATGGCGAGGGCGAAGGCGCCAAACCAGCCTTCAAATGTCTTCAACAACCAGAAGAATGGCTTGGTGACGAAGAACATGAAGCTCCAGTCGACCGCGTCGGTGAAAGACGGGATCGGCGCATTCTGGTCATGCTCGTAACGTTCGAGCACGTTGACGCGCTTAGCGCCGGCGAAGACGCGGGCGGACTTCGTGATCGACGCCCCGGGCGCGATGACATACGGCATCAGCGAGAAGCCAGCCGTAAACGTCGTGTCGCCGTTCAGCTTCTCGTTCCCGGCAAGCATCTGGACCTCTTCGGCCTGCTCCGGGATCACGGCGCCCATCCAGTACTTCGTCGTAAGCGCGTTCCAGCCGCCGGTCACATTGCGTGCAACCGCCTTGCCCTGGTTCAGGTCATGATAGTTGACCATCTGGTTCTTTTCGGCGCCGTAGACGCCAAGCGCGCCGCGGTGTGCGCCTTGTTCCTGCACCTGCGTGTTGATCAGGTCGCTTGTCAGGCGCTGACGCAGTACCGCTTTCTGGGTCAGCGTCACAGGCTCCGAGCCCGTGTTGGTGACGGTATCCCTGACCGTGAAGAGATAGTCCTGATCGACGGTGATCTCGCGGTCGATTTTCACCAGCGGCGTCACATAGCTCAGCGTAAGGGGATTGGTGGTCGTGAGCGGCCCCGTGCTGGTCTGAGTCCACACGACGCTATCCGTAGACGTCGTGGGCGTCGTCCAGGCGACGGTGGCGTAGAAGGCGCGCTCAGTACCTTCCGGCGCCATCAGTTTGATCTCGCCCGACGGGTTCTTTGCTTCCTTGTCGTCGATCGTCTCGTAAAAGCCCTTGAGCTGAACATCGTCGATGCGCGCCCCAAGCAGGGAGATCGAGCCTTCGATTGCGGGCGCGTCAAGCGCCACGCGCGCACCGGTTGCGAGCTCCCCGGCCACGACCTCTTCGCGCAGCCGGACGGTCGGCGTCGGCGCGCTAGATTGGGTGATGGCGTTTTGCTGGGCCTGCTGCCGGGCGGCCTGTTGCGCCCTTTGCTGGGGGTCCAGCACAAGGAAGTTATAGACCATGAACAGGCCAAAACACAGGACAAGGGCCAGCATGAGGTTGCGCTGGTCGTTCTGTTCCATGGGATCAAGCCCTGGCGGGAGGGATGGGTCCGGCGCCCGACGGGGGGGCGACGTCACCGGGAATGAAACGGCGGCGGAGGCTTATCAATGCCTTTTCCAGATCGTCAAGCAAACGGGGCCATGCGGCCGCGCCTGTTTCCTGGCGGGCGATCAGGACATAGTCGACGCCAGCGACACCAAGGCCAGGCATCAGGAGGCGGGCGGCCTCCCGAAGACGCCGCCGGGCCCGGTTGCGGACAACTGAGCCGCCGACCTTCTTGGTGGCCGTGAACCCCAGGCCGAGTAGAGAGCGGGGCGGTGTGCGACGGCGCGCCTGAACCACCACAAGGCGGCGGCGCTCGGCGTAACCCTCTGCAACATATAGAAATTCACGACGAACGCGGAGGCGTTCGATCAGAACCGGCAATGGATTGCGGTCGATGGCGCCTAGGCGCTCAAACGCTTGCGGCCCTTGGCGCGGCGAGCGGCCAGGATCTTCTGGCCGTTCTTGGTCGCCATGCGCGAGCGGAACCCGTGGCGCCGCTTGCGCTTCAGGTTGCTCGGTTGAAAAGTCCTCTTGGTGGACACGGGTCACTGCCCCTTATTCCTTCGCGGAGCCGGGGGAACTACAGTCACGTCCCCCCCGAGTCAAGCGTGGCAAGCAAGAGCCTGATAAAGCGCCCCTGCGACGGATTTGCAATCCGTTTCACGTTCAACTCAGGTATACAAAGCAAAAAGGACGCGACCGGATGGGGAGCCGGGCGTGAACCTACGGAAGGCACAAAGTTGCGTGCCTTCAAGCCAGGAGGAGACGGCGGACATGCCGCCGCATTTGTGCACAACGCCCTTCGCCGAATACATGGGGACGAAAAACTGAGCGAAGCGCATCAGTTTGAAGCCGGCATTGCCGTGGTGGAGCCGGTATCCGCCGCGAAGCCTCGGCTTTTTTCGAGCTTGCGCGGCCGTCTTCTGCTGCTCACGGCTGGCTTTGTGCTGTTTGCCGAATTGCTGATTTACCCGGTTCTCGCGGGCACATATCGCAACAGCTGGCTGGCTACCCGTGCGCAGGCCGCACAGATCGCAGCGCTAGCAGTTGAGGCGGCCCCGGATGGCCGGGTGAGCGAGGAACTCTCGCGCCAGCTGCTCAGCCAGGCGCAGGTCGTCTCGGTTGTCGTCCAGGAGCAGGATTTCCGCGGCGAGATCCTGCCGCCTTCCATCGAGATTACGGGAGAACTGGTTGCGATCGACCTGCGTTCGGAAGGCATGATCGATGGCACCCTTGGGGCCTTCGGCCACATGTTCGCGCCCAAGGGCCGGTTCCTGCGTGTGATCATCACGCCATCCATGACGCAGGACGCCGTGATGGAGATCATCGTTCCCGAGGTGGCGTTGAAGGACGGCCTGATCGCTTTCTCGCGAACATTGCTGTTGGTGTCGTTGATCGTGTCTGCGGTCGTGGGCGCTCTTGTCTATTTTGCGATCTATCGGCTGGTGGTGCGCCCCATGCGACGGCTGACGGATGGCATCGTGGCGTTTGCGCAATCGCCAGAGGCTGCGGTCATCGACTCCATGCCCGGAGAAAGTGATGAGATGCAGCGCGCGAACTCCGCGCTTCAGAGCATGCAGCGAACGGTCTCCGCGTCCCTTCGCCAGCGCAAGCGCCTCGCCGAACTGGGCGAGGCAGTCGCAAAGATCAACCATGACCTTCGCAACTCGCTGTCTGCCGCCCAGATCGTGTCGGAGGGCTTGTCCCAGTCCGACGATCCCCGTGTGAAGCGCGCCGCACCGCGCCTTGAGCGCGCGATCGAGCGCGCGATCAATCTTGCCGAGGCGACGTTGAGCTACGGTCGTGCCGAACCTTCACTGCCGAGCCTTGGAGCGGTGAATCTTAAGCCGGCAATCGAAGAGGCCGCAGCCGAGGCGATGACGGGATGCGGCGAGATCGCGTGGCATATTGATGCGGATGCGCCCGTGACCGCCTTCGCCGATCCTGATCATGTCCATCGCATCATCGCGAACCTGGTCCGAAATTCTGCGCGAGCCATTCGCGATCAGGCGGGCCGGCGCGAACCCGGTAAGGTCTGGGCCTCTATCCGCCGCGAAGGCGACATGGCGATTGTGGACGTATCCGACAACGGTCCGGGTGTTCCGGACGCCGTTCTGAAACGTCTGTTCCAGCCTTTCACAGGCTCCGCCTCGCGGGGCGGGGCAGGCCTGGGGCTCGCCATTGCGCGGGAGCTTGCGCGCGGCATGAAGGGCGATCTCGAACTGACACGCAACGGGCCGGACGGCGCCTGCTTTACCCTGCGCACGCCAGCTTGCGGTTGAAGGCTCCTCGCCAAACGCTGATGGGCGGCAGCGTTGCTGCTACCGCCCATCATCCGTTGAATGCCGTGCAGTGTTAGCTCGGCGACGTCGTGACTTCGTCGGCGTCTGAGTCGTCCAGCGCTTTGACCCGTGTGAGATGGGCCTCGATGATCGGCGCCATTTTCTGGGCGAAGCTCTGCAGGCCTGCATCCCTGCCATCGCTGGCGAAGTCGCGCATCAGGCTCAACGTGTTCTCGTGGGCTTCGGTCTGTTGATCGAGATAGCGGTCGTCGAAGTCCTCGACCGATGCCTCGCGCAACTGGTCCAGCTGGCCTGAGAAGTGGCTGTCCAGCTGCGTAGGCGGGGTGACAAGGGCGCCGGCAGCGAGGGACATGAGCTCCCGCGACGAGGCCATGTGCGCATCGTGCATGGCCTGCGCATAGTCCTTGACGGCCTGCACCTTCGAACGCTCGAGCGCCAGCTTCGCGGATTCGATTTCATACATGTCCGAGAGCGATGCCTTCTCGACGAAGTTCATAACGCCCGCGTCCACCTCTTCGGTGACGACCGTCCTGTTGTCGTCCAGCGCGACCTCGGTCGCATTGCTGGCCTGGCTTTGGGGATTTTCGGGGCCGCAGGCCGCAAGGCTTAGAGCCAACGCGGAAGCTGCCAGTAACAGCGGGAACTTTGCCTGCATCACGTCTCTCCTGATGATGTCGTTCGCGCCGGCCGTGCGCCGCCGCCTCGGGAGTTGAACGTCAAGGCCATGTGCGGGTTCCGGGCATTGCCGGGTTCCCGCGTGACGATGCTGTAAGGCTTAACCGCGCGGGGGTGCTAGCGTACGGCTTCGAGCGCCACGCCCTCGCGCCTCGGGTCGGACCCGCCTTCGAGATGATCCTTGCGCGCCACGATCAGGTTGAGACCAGAGACCTCGCCGGACACCTCTTGCACTTTGAAGCCTTCCTGCGTCAGGATATCCGCCCACTGCTTGCCAGTGGCGTTGGGTCCAGCCTTCGCGTCGGAAGTCTCTACACGCACCGTCTGGCCACGCGCGACCACGTTGGGCAGGGCAGCTGCTTCCTGTGCTGTACGGCCCCAGTCGAGCACGGCCACCAGAGTCTTGGAGACATAGCCGACAATCGAGTTCCCGCCCGGTGAGCCCGTCACCATGAAAACGTCGCCGGCCTCGTCGAAAACGATGGTGGGGGACATTGACGAGCGCGGCCGCTTGCCGGGCCCCGGCGCGTTGGCGACGGGCTTGCCGCCCAATGCCGGCGGTCGCGTGAAGTCCGTCAGTTCGTTATTGAGCAGGAACCCGTTGGTCCAGCGCTGCGACCCGAACGGCCCTTCGATCGTCGCCGTGAACGATACGGCGTTGCCCTCGAAGTCGACAAATGACAGGTGCGTCGTGCCCGCTTGGGCCGTGTTGGCGTCGCGGCCCCACATGTCCACGATCGGCTTGCCGTGCAGCACGGCGCCCGGATCGCCCGGCATCGGCGCCTCTCCCGGATCGAAGCCGCTTGTCGCGCGCGCAGTGATGTAGGCGGGGTTGAGCAGGTCTGCGACCGGAACGGTGACATGATCGGAATCAGCGACATAGTGGTCGCGGTCAGCGTAGCCCAGCTGCTGCGCTAGCACGAAATCGCGCAATAAGGTCTCATCGGTAAAATCGTCGTTCTGCGAGACGATCTCCGCATAGAGCGACATGATCTGGTTCATCGCCACGCCGCCGGACGATGAGGGCGGCGCCGAGCAGATGCGATACACATCGAACGAGCCGCACAGCGCTGGTTTCTCGATCGCCCGATAGCTGGCGAGATCCTGCAGCGATAGCGCGCCCTGTATGTCGCCTGCCTGCACGGTGGCGACGATGTCTTCGGCGATTTTGCCAGAATAAAAGGCGGACGGACCATCCTTGGCCACTGCGCGAAGCGTGGCTGCATATTCCGGATTGGTGCGGCGGTCGCCGACCGCAAGTGCTTTACCGTTCGGAAAGAAGTAGGCCGCCGCTGTGGGGGATGTCCCAAGCGGCCCGCTCTGGAAGCGCGGGCCCAGCGATCCGGCGAGGCGTGGACTGACGATGAAGCCTTCATCGGCGAGCTTGATCGCCGCGTCGAAGTTCGACGCCCAGGGCCGCTTGCCATACCTGTCGTGGGCCGCCTTGTAGAGCGCAATGGCTCCCGGCGTTCCCACCGACCTGCCTGACAGTATCGCCTGCAGGAAACCGAGGTTCTGACCATCCACTGTGAAATAGTCTGCGGTGGCCGCGGCCGGCGCAGTCTCGCGGCCGTCAAACACTGTGGTCGTATTGGTCTTGCGATCGTAGACCACCATGTAGCCGCCTCCGCCGAGGCCCGAGCTCTGCGGCTCCACCAGACCGAGCACGGCGTGCGCCGCGATGGCGGCATCGACAGCGCTGCCGCCTGCTTTCATCACCTCGAGCGCAGCTTCCACAGCGCGCTTGTCGGCCGCCGCAGCCATCGACCGATCCGACAACCGCCATGCGGCCGGGTCCTGAGTAACACCTGGCGAGGGTTCGAGCGGCGCAACGCATGCGGCCAGACTCAGCGACAGCAGACTGCCCAACAGCGTGAGGCGTCCAAACAGTCTGTAGGACAATCCGACCGCGCGCATTTCGATACCTCATTGTTGCACGGCCAGCGCCGCACCGTCATACAGGGCTTATACCGTCCTGCGGCGACGGCAACTCAACCGTGCTGTGAGGCTTGTGAAAATGCACCGAGGCGCCTCATGACCGCTCGCCCTGGCCCACTGAATCTCATAACCGACGTCGGCGGACTCGCTGTCGGCAATGCTCAAGATCCCGTGGCGGCGACCGGGGTCACCGTCATCCGCCCTCATGCCCGCGCCGTGGCCGCTGTTGCTGTTGCCGGCGGCGGGCCGGGCACGCGCGAAACCGATGCGCTGGCGACCGACACGCTGGTCGATGCAGTCGACGCCATCGTGCTCTCCGGCGGATCAGTCTACGGGCTCGCGGCGGCGGACGGGGTCGCGTCCGCGCTTGGCGCCCAAGGGCATGGCTATGCGCTGGTTGGCCGGTCCGGCGTGCCGGTCTCGCCGATCGTGCCGGCGGCGATCCTCTACGATCTCGCCAATGGCGGCGACAAGGCATGGGGCGAGTGGCCGCCCTATCGCGATCTTGGCATGCAGGCATTGAAGACGTGCTCAGAGCGGCACGACGTTGGCCGCGTCGGCGCGGGGTTGGGCGCGAGAGCGGGGGATGAGCCGGGCGGCCTCGGCTCGGCCAGTGTTGTGACGCATGACGGCCTCATCGTTGGCGCGCTTGCGGCTGTCAACGCCCATGGCTCGGTTCGTATCCCCGGGACTGAAGCCTTCTGGGCATGGCCGTTCGAACAGACCACTCCGGACCGGGGGTGGGAGTTCGGCGGCGCGCGGCCGCCGCTGGATGTCTCATTCGATCTTGATGACTGGGGTCAGGCCAAGAGCAATCCTGGCATGCAGCCGCTGGTTGCGCCCGAAACAGGCGGACGCACCAACACCACGCTCGGGTGTGTTGCGGTCAACGTTGCGTTGACGCCGGCCGAGGCCCAGCGCGTCGCAAAGATGGCGCTGGCGGGCATAGCGCGCGCAGTGCGGCCTGCCTTTGCGCCGTTCGATGGCGATGTCGTGTTCTGCCTGTCCACTGCGCAGCATCAGTCGCCCGGCCTGCGGCCGTTCCTGATCGCCCGCCTTGGCGAGCTAGCCGCCAGCACGCTCGCCCGCGCCATCGCCCGCGGCGTCCACGCCGCCCGCTGACGATCACGATCAGAGAAGGACCACCTGGCGCGCCCGAAAGGATTCGAACCTCTGACCCCCAGATTCGTAGTCTGGTGCTCTATCCAGCTGAGCTACGGGCGCGGCCTGTCGATGGAGGCGGCGTTGTATATGCGGCCGGGGACGGGCGCAAGGGCGTTGGCGCGACAGCCGTTTGCTCGGTGAATCCCTGAAAACTATGGAATGCCCGCGGCTCTTGGGATGTGATGGCTCGGCTGCAGGGCGCGGCCTGCCACATCCCGCAAGCCATGCTGGGGCGGCCGGGTGGACGACTTCGGGTCCGGGCTTCTCTTGAGACCGGCTCGCTTGAGCTGCGGCACCACACAGCCCAGGATGGGCCATGAGCGAGCAGTTGCCCGTCATCAATGTTTCGCCCCTGTTCGGGCGCCAGGCCGCCGCGCGCGCGGACACGGCCGGGCGGATCGGTGCGGCCTGCCGGTCGCTGGGTTTCTTCTATGCCTCGGGTCACACAATTTCGGATGCCACGCTGGCGCAAATGGATGCGGCCAGCCGGCGCTTCTTCGCCTTGCCGGAGGCGGAGAAGATGAAAATCGCCATGGCCCGCGGCGAACGCGCCTGGCGCGGGTTCTTTCCGGTCGGCGGCGAGCTGACGTCTGGCCAGCCCGACATCAAGGAAGGGCTCTATCTCGGCGAGGATCTGCACCTGAATGACCCGCGCGTGGCGGCGCAGCTGCCGCTGCATGGGCGCAATCTCTACCCGGAAGCCGTGCCGGAGCTACGCGGCGCAGTCGAAGGGTTCATGTCTGGCGCGGAGCAGACGGCCCACGCGATCATGGAAGGCATAGCGATCAGCCTAGGTCTTGATGCCCATTATTTCCGCGATGCTTATACGGCGCGGCCGACAATGCTCTTCCGTATCTTCCATTATCCCGCGTCGCACTCCGGGGAAGGCTGGGGCGTGGGAGAGCACACTGACTATGGCCTGCTCACCTTGCTGGCTCAGGACAACAATGGCGGCCTTGAAGTGAAGACGCCATGTGGGTGGATTTCCGCCCCGCCCATCCCTGGCGCACTTGTGTGCAATATTGGAGACATGCTCGACAGGCTCACAGGCGGCGTCTACCGCTCGACCCCGCACCGCGTGTTGAACTCCAGCGGCCGGTCGCGTCTTTCTTTTACGTTCTTCTTCGATCCCGCCTTCGAGGCGCGCATCGCGCCGCTGCCCGGCAATCTTGCGCGCGACGACAGCGGAGAGCGGTGGGACCGGACCAACGTTCACACCTTCGAAGGGACATATGGCGACTATCTGCTCGCCAAGGTCGGCAAGGTGTTTCCGGATCTTGCCGTCAAGGTGAGGTAACAGGTCAAGCGGCCCCCGTTCATGTGCTGAGGGTCGATTTACCGGCAAGGTCTGTTGCTATTCGCCGTCCGACACATCCACGCCTGCAAAGATCGGCTTCTCTTCCGGGTGCGGACGGCCCTCGCGCTCCAGTTGCCGGGCGCCGGCGAGGATGCCGGGGAGGGCGTGATTTCCTTCGTGGCAGGCATATTCGTAGAGCGGCTCCGAGGAAACGCGGAGGGCCATTTCACCACCCCAGGGCCGGTTGTACAGCACCGGATCCTCGACGCGGAACTCGTAGAAGATCTCGTCCGCTGACCACCGCGTGAAGCGCTCAGTGACCTTGCCGGCGGTGGAGATGTAGGAACGCTGCTTCGGGTGGGAATTGACTGTCTCGACGACAAGCGTGTCGCCCTCATACCACCCGACAGAATCGCCGCCCCATTTCGGGATTTCCACGGGGCCATGCTTGCCGCCAATCGGAATGACGCGGACGTCGTGAACCATCTCTGTCAGGATCATCACCGCGCCGGGCGTCTGCACGATCTGATAGGTATTGTTGTACATCCCATTGTTCATCACCGGGCCGGCGCCGCCGGTGAAACTCATGATGCAGCGTTCAGCCAGCGGACGAATCTCGAAATCGTCAAAGCCGCCGCTGCGAGTGTTGGCGCGGATGCCAGCCTCGCTGTAGGGGATGCGCCCGTCGGCCGGTGACGTGATCCAGGATGAGCGATACTCGCCCTTCACCCGGGCATAGCTCTGGCCGGGGTCCATCCAGAACCGGTTGTAGGCGCGCGAGGCGTTGCCGTCCGCCAGCAGCTGCTGCGACGACGCTTCGTCAATCTCCGAAGCGCCGGCTTCCTCGCGGGCGGCCGCGGAGTAAACATTCCGGCGCGCGAGGCGTTCTGCAGCTGCCTCATCCAGTACGAGCCCCTCTGCGCCGGCCGGGCGTTGCATCGTGGTGAGCGAGGTGTTCGTCCAGAAGCCCTGGAGGTCAGGCGCCCCCCAGCTCGTGCGCGGCGACTTGTCGACCGGTGCTGTCTGCGCAAATGCGGCAAATGATGTTGCGCTGCACAGCGCGGCGATCAGCGCGAGGTTGCGCAGGTGCATGGCGGCTCCTCCTCTCGCGGAGTCTGGGGTCCGCTTGTCTGGATCGTCTCAGAGCGCGGTTGCGTAAGCAACGGGTCGAACGTTGGGGCGCCGCCACGACAGGCATCACTTTTTCGATTGGTCGACGTGCGCGTGTGTATTGATCCACGCGAGGCCGAGGCGCACGATGCCGGCGCCCGGGCCGTGGGTACGGCCCTTTTTCAGGCGTGATCTTCCGCGTCCGACAAGGACCGGCCCGCGGCCCTTCACCCCATGTGTGAAGGAGAACGTGATGAGCAGAGGAAAGGCGGCGACCGTGCGAGCTGTCGCCTTGAGCGGACCCAGCGGGGCCGGAAAAACCACCCTGCTTGAAGCCATGCTCAATGCTTCCGGGCGATTGCCGCGACGAGGCTCGGTGGCGCAGGGTACATCGGTTGGGGATGCAACAGAGGAAGCACGTGCGCGCGGCCTCTCGACTGAACTCAACGTGGCGGGGTTCGACTATCTGGGCGACCGCTTCGTTGTGCTGGATTGCCCGGGGTCTGTCGATTTCGCCGCCGAGGCTGATACAGTGCTGCCGGCGGTGGACATGACGATCGTTGTCGCCGATCCCGACCCTGCGCGCGCCAGTCTGCTACAGCCGCTCCTGCGACGGCTGGACGAACTCCAGGCGCCGCACTGCCTCTTCATCAACAAGATCGACAAGGCACGCGGCCGCGTGCGCGAAGTAGTGTCCGCAATCCAGCCCTACAGTCTCGAACCGTTGGTCGCGCGCCAGATCCCGATCTGGAGTGGGTCAGGCGCGCTTGGCTACATCGATCTCGCGCTGGAGCGAGCCTACGCCTACGAGGCCGGCAAGCCTTCGCAGCAGATCCAGATTCCGGACGCCGAACGCGAGCGCGAGGCCGAGGCGCGCTATCGCATGCTGGAGCAGATGGCTGATTTCGACGATCGGCTTATGGAAGAACTGCTCAACGAGCGCGCGCCTGACCGCCAGCACATCATGTCCGACCTCGCCAGCGAAGTCGGGCGCATGCAGATCGTGCCGGTTTTTCTGGGTGCAGGAGAAAGTGGGTCGGGCGTGCGTCGGCTGCTGAAGGCGCTGCGCCACGAAACGCCAGCCTTGGGCGTCGCGGCTTCGCGCCTCGGGGCCAGTGGCGCCACGGCCAGTGTGATTCGTACCCGTCATGCCGGCCAGGCGGGCAGGCAGACGATGGTGCGCGTGATGTCGGGCGAGGTGAGCGACGGCGATCAGGTCACGCTATCTGACGGCTCATCGGAAAGGGCCGCAGGGATATTCTCGATCCACGGTGAGTCACAGACGAAGATCGACAGGGCGGGACCGGGCGATGTTGTCTATCTTGGCCGGCTCGACAGGGCGGCGCGAGGGGACTTGATAACGTTCGACGGGGGCGCGCGCGATGCGGCCGTCCGGCCGCCGGAAAGAATCCCCGCCTATTCGCTGGCGATCGAGACGCAGAACCGGGCGGACGATGTCAAGCTCGCTGCTGCCATGGCGCGGCTGGTCGACGAGGATGGCGCACTGACCTTCGGGCCTGATGCAGCAACCCGCGAATTCCGATTGGGCGGCCAAGGCGAGATGCACCTGCGTGTCGCGCTGGATCGTCTGAAGCGCAAGTTCGGCGTCTCGGTCTTGTCTCGGCGGCCACAGACCGCGTATCGCGAGACCATCCGCAAATCATCGACGCAGCGCGGCAAGCACAAGAAGCAGTCGGGAGGACATGGCCAGTTCGGCGATGTCGTGCTGGAGTTGCGCCCGGGCTTGCGCGGGACCGGACTGGTCTTCGACCAGAAAATCCACGGCGGCGTCGTGCCGAGACAATATTTCGGTGCGGTGGAAGAGGGCGTTCGGGATGCGCTGGTGCAAGGCCCGCTGGGCTTTCCGGTCGTCGATGTCGAAGTCACCCTGCTCGATGGATCCTATCACTCCGTCGACAGTTCGGAGATTGCGTTTCGCACGGCGGCGCGTATCGCCGCGGCCTTGGCCCTCCCGGAGTGCGATCCCGTCCTGCTTGAACCTGTACACGCCGTGACGATCCATACTCCCACCGACCAGATGGCGCGCATCACGGCGATCATTCCCATGCGCAGGGGCCAGATCCTTGGCTTCGAGCCCCGAGATGGCTGGTTCGCTTGGGACTCGATCCGCGCCTTCATGCCGGAAGACGAACTTCATGACCTGATAATCGAGGTTCGCTCGGCGACCCAGGGCATGGGCGAAATTGCCTGCGCGTTCGATCACATGGCCGAAGTAACCGGAAAGCCTGCGGCCAAGGCCATCGAGACGCGCCAGTCAATCAGCGCCAAGTAGGGCGACGAAAGCTTGCATTCGCGCGCCGCCTCTTGAACAAAGGGACGGCGTGTGAATGGAGCGGATCATGAACAGACGCGAATTATTGGCCGGGGCAGGAGCGCTTGCGCTGGCGGGCTGCGGTCCCGCCTCGCCGGCAGGCGATGGCCTACCGGTCGCGGCGGTGAGCGACGACGTCTTCTCCGGCGCGCGGCTGATGGCGGATGTCGAGGCCTATTTCGGCTTTGGCACACACCGTACGGGCAGCGCTGGCGACCTCGCAACATCCAATTGGTTCGCGAACCACTGGCGCGATCTTGGGTATGAGATCGAACACACAGAGGTCGAGTGCCCCAACGCCGACACGACCGTTGCGCGGCTTGCGGCCGGCGGCTCAGCGTTCGATGGCTTTGCCCAGCCGCCGATCGCCTTCACGCCGGATGCGGGCGTCAAGGGCAGGCTGGTGCGCTGGAACAGTGCGGCGCCCGCCGAAGTCTCCGGCCACATCGCCTACGTCCATGTCGCTCGCGAGCCAGGTGCGCCCTCGCCTGGGGCAGCTTACCGCCAGGCCTTCCAGGCATGCGCGGCGGCCGGCGCGATCGGCGTCGTGGCCGCCATGTCCGGTCCCACCGGCGAGGTTGTCGCCATCAACACGCCGGTTGGCATGACGCTGGGAATTCCGGTGCTGCAGCTGGGCGAAAAATTGAAGGCGCAACTTGATGGCATCGCCGACCTCGGCAGCGAGGTCACGCTCACAAT
Organism: Hyphomonadaceae bacterium; assembly: GCA_022844345.1. Classification (GTDB taxonomy): domain Bacteria; phylum Pseudomonadota; class Alphaproteobacteria; order Caulobacterales; family Hyphomonadaceae; genus UBA7672. The sequence goes on along the minus strand of JALHLU010000003.1, from coordinate 353,216 downwards.
TCTTGGCCCAGGCGGAACACGCAAGGGCAAGAATACCGTCGCGCGCTATGGCGCCGAAGGTCCGTGGGTGATCATCTCGACGCCACAGAGCGGCTGGTTCACCTGCGCTGGCGAGCGTGGGCCTGGCATAGCGATGTCGCGCGCGCTGTCCGCTTGGGCCATGACGCAGAAGCTGCCGGTGCGCTGGCTTTTCATCGCCACGAGCGGGCATGAATGGCAGGATGCTGGCGCCCACATTTTCCACAAGACGCAGGCGCCGGCGCCGGGTGAGACGGCCCTATGGTTCCACCTGGGCGCCAGCTTTGGCGCGCGTGCGCACGATGAGACGCCAGATGGTCTCGTGGCGAAGGACACACCCAACCTCGTGCGCGCGCTGATGGCGACGCCTGATCTGGTCCCGCACATCGAGAAGGCCTTCGCTGGTCAACCGGTCATCGAGAACCCGATGCCAGCTGACGTGTCGAAGGCGCTGGGAGAATTCCATCTCGTCCTGGAGGAGGGGTATCCCTCCGGCGCAGGTTTCTGGGGCGCAAATGCGCACTTCCACACGCCAATCGATGGCCTGGACAATACCACGCCCGCGATCATGGAGCCGATCATGCGTGCGATCGCCGAAGTGATCGAAGCAAAACTGAAAGCGATCTGACGCGTGTCTGCTAGTATTTGCAGGGAACCCAGCTGTAGTTGAAAGGCCGCGTGCCATCCAGCTTCGAGATCGAAGCGGCAAGGCCCGTCTCGGTGCGGTGGTATCTGATCCGCTGCGGATAGTCGTGATCGCCGTTCTCGAATGTGATGGAGGGCGGAGCAGCAGGCGTGCCTTCCACGGGCGGCGGCTGCGGCGCCTCCACGAACACGACGGCGCGCTGCCCCTCGGGCGATGCAGAGTAAGTCGCGCGCGCGTTCTTGAGGTCGATGCGCGACTGCTCCCATGTCACCAGGGCTCCGTCCTTCACCGTGGTGGCGTAACCGAACATGAGCCCGCTTTCGGACGGCGACCAGACTTCCAGGTTCAGGTTCTCGCCCGCCTTCACTGGCAGGGGCGACGTCCAGCAGCCGACCATGAAGGCCAGGCGGCCAAGGTCACGCGGAGGCGGATTGCTGGCGCATGCGGAGAGCGCGACCGCGAGTGCAGCGGCTGGAATGAGCTTGAGCGACATGTGGGCCCCCAGATGAAAAAAAGAGGATGGGTGAGAGGTAGCCCATCGCGCGCCGGTCGCACAAGCGCGCGTCTGCGGCGATCTCAGTCCCAACCTATTCGCGGGTTTCGGCAGGTGCGGATGCGGCTGTCGGCACGGAAGCGTAGCCAGTTGTTCCCCGCAGCGTCGGCGCTGGCGCGGCGGCGGCCATCTGTTGTTGAGCCAGTTCCGCGTCACGTAGCGCCTCGATGCGCGCGCGCTCCGCATGGAACGCCTCCAGCTGTTCGCCTTCCAGCTTGCGGCCGGTTGGCAGCTTCAGCGTCATGGCGTTTACCGGCTTGCCGTGGGCATAGACCTCATAGTGAAGGTGCGGACCGGTCGATGCGCCGGTCGAGCCGACATAACCGATCACCTGACCCTGCTTCACATGGCTGCCCCGCTTGAGACCCTTCGCATAGCGGCTCATGTGGGCGTAGGCGGTCGTGTAGCCGTTGGCGTGTTCGATCTTGGCGTAGTGGCCATAAGTCGAGAACGGACCGTAGCTGACAATCTTGCCGTTGCCGGCGGCGTAGATCGGCGTGCCGGTCGGCGCCGCGAAGTCTGTGCCTTTGTGCAGCTTGGTGTAGCCCAGGATCGGATGGCGGCGATTGCCGAAGCCCGACGAAAGCCGCGCGCCGTTGATCGGCGTCTTCATCAGGAACTTCTTGGCGCTCTGTCCATTCTCGTCGAAGTAGTCGACGGAACCATCGTCGGAGGGCGTGTAGCGATAGAAGGTCTTGGTGAGGCCTGCGCCATCCATCTCCGCCATAAGCACAACGCCAGTCTTCACTTGCGCGCCGCGCTCGTCCTCGAACGTCTCGTACAGCATGCCGAAGCGGTCGCCTGTGTGAACCTCGCGCTGGAAGTCGATGTCGTAACCGAAGATGTCAGCAAAATCGACGACCTGCTGGTCTCCGGCGCCAAGGGCTGTTGCGGTCTGATAGATCGACTGGTCGACGTCTGCTGCGACGTAGTTGATGCCCGGCGTCAGTTTCGCAACAAGCTCGTGCGACGACCAGGAGCCGTCCACCGCGCGCGACACCAGGATCTGACGATCTGCTTCCGGCCGCAACGAAACGCCGACAAGGCGCACATCGCCGTCCGCGCCAGTCTCAAGCCATGCCGTCACATCATCGCCCGGCCGCATGCCGCGAAGATCGAGAAGCTGGCTCGCGGCATAGACGGCGCTGTTGGCTTCATGGCGCGGCGCGCCAATGCGATCGAGAACAGACGAGAGGGTTTCGTTGCGCAATACGGAGACGCGCTTCATTTCGCTCGACAGCGCGCTCGCGTCGATGGCGCTGGTGTAAGCAGCAATGAGTTCGCGCGGATCTGGTTCGTCGTTTAAAGGCGTTGCCTCAACAGCGCGCGTACTGACGCCCGCATAGACAAATCCCGTCCCCACAAGCACAGCGGCAGCTGCACCCACCCCCCATTCAAACCAGGCGTTCTTCATGGGTGCTCCGATTGTCCCAGCCAGCGACTGGAACGATTGTCGTTCAAGCTGCTTACTCAGCTGCAAAGTTCCGCAGCGGTCAGCAGTCCAGGACAGTAAATAAAAACGTTCAGGTGCTATTCTACAAGGACGAATGCATAGTTTGCCCGGACATGACTGAAGAAAAACTTGAAATCCCGAAGAAAACAGCTTCGAAACGCCGCATTGCTGGCCTTGTTCTCGCCGCATTGGGGATTGCCGCCGTTATTCTCTGGCTAGTCCGCCAGCCGATCGCCGAGGCGATAGCGCGCAGCGTATGCGAAGGGCAGAAGTTAACCTGCCAGTTAAGCGTCTCGCGGCTCGACTTCGGCGGGATTACGTTAACGAACGTTGAGGCCCGCGCTGCGTCCTCGCAGACTGCGGCGCTTGAGGCCGCCGAGCTCGTGGTCGATATTGCGTGGGACAATCCATTTTCACTCCGTCCGTCGTCAGTCGTGGGCAGCGGCGTGGTGCTGCGGCTCGACATGACGGGACAGGGGCCCCTGTTCGGAGATCTCGACACAGCCATCGCCAGTTTCACGAAGCCAAGCGATACGCCACCTAGCCCGCTGCCGAGCCTCGACTTCCAGGATGTCGTTATCATCGGCAGTACGCTGTCGGGTGAAGTGATCGCAAAGGCGACAATTACCTCCTCGGAAGAAACAATTGTGATCGAGGCGAATGCGCCGCCTGCATCGCTTGGACTTGATGGCGCGACAGTGAGTCTCGCCGGAGCCAGCCTGCGGGCGGTCGTCGCTGGTGAACAGATTTCGGCCAGGCTGAATCTCGATCTCTCGCGCTTCGAGGCTACGGACGCGAGCCTTTCAGACGTAAAAATCAACGCCACGATCGACCAGGATGCCGGCGTGCTGAAGGGCGCGGGCTCCGCCACCCTCGGCGCGATGGAAGCAGGCGGCGCGCAACTTCGCAACGCCAAGGCCAAGGGTGAGATCGAAGGCGCGGCGATCGATGGTGCGATGTCCAGCCTCGGGCAATGGCTCTCGATGGTGCGCACACTCGACCTGACTGCGAGCACGGGAGAGGGGTCCGCGCCCGGCGTGTCGTGGAAGGCGACAAGCCTTTCAGTCCGCGTACAGCCTGTGCAAACGGGTGGCTCGGGCGGAAAGTTCAACTTTGGCGCGGATGACCTCCGCACTTCGCAGGTTATTGCCGGCCGCTTTGAGACGACTGGAGTCATTGCGGTTGCCAACGGCGTGCTTGGCAAGATCAGCGGAACAGCGCAGGCTCGCGCCGTTGCGCTCACCGGAGCGCAAAGGACCGCGGTGGTGGACGCCATAGCTGGTCCACTCGAGGCGGTCTTGCCGTCGTTTGCGGATGCTGCGCGCACCGCCATTGACCGGGCGGCACAGTCCTTCGATCTGACAGCGCCCTGGTCTGCAACTGCGTCGGATGCGATAACATTCGCGCTGAATGATCTGGTCGAGCTGAAGGCGTCGAGTGGCCTGACCGCGCGTCTCGCTCCGCCCGCCGCCGCCACAGACATCGTGACGCTGTCGTCTGCCGAGGGCGGACTCTGGCGTGGCGCGGGCACCGTTGCTCTGTCAGGGGGCGACGCGCCGTCAATCCGGCTCAACGTGCAAAGGGCCGAAGGTGTGGGCAAGAAGGTGACGCTGGAGGGCACTCTCTCCATGCCGCCCTGGAAGGTATTGGACGACTCGGCGGCCGTTGAGCTTTCAGGTCTCAAGCTCAACATCGACGGCGCCGTTGGCAGCGCGTCTGGCGCGATGGTCGTGCAGCTTGATGGCGGTATCGCCGGCGGCGTGTGGAGGGACGTGAAGGCCAATTCGCAGATCAGCGCTTCATGGACGGCGGAAGGCTTCGCCGCCCAAGCGCCGCAAGGTGCAACGATCGCGTGGTCCGGCGCAACCTATGGAGACACACGCCTTGGCGCTGCGGCTGTTCGCTATCTTCCAAAAGGAGAGCTGGCTGTTCGAGCCGGGAAGGGGTTTGCAGGAAGCGGACAGGTCGGTGCGTTCATCCTGCCAGTTTTCAGCGAAGGATTTGCAGGCGCCGCCCGGTTCGGCGCAGTGGACATCAACTGGCGTACGGCTGACGGTTTCGTTGCCGCCTTCGATGCCCAGCCCGTGATGGTCGATCTCAAGCTTGGAGACGAGGCGCTATCGGTCGCGATCGAGGACATCAAGGGCGAGTTCGGCCTGCGCGACGGCTGGAATGTGGTTGGTGCGGTGAGCGGCGGCGAGGTTCGGTCGAGCATGACTGTGCTGTCTGAACTGACAGGAAAATTCGACCTTACAGGAAAAGGCGACCGGGTCTCGGGCTCGCTGACAAACGTTGAGACCCGCATCAAGGATGCCTTGGCTAGCGGACAGAAACGCTATGAAGAAGCGCGCTTTGCAGGCGGCGCAAAGCTGGCGTCCGGCATTGTCGATTTCCACGGCAACGTGACCTTGATCCAGTCTGGCGTCCAGATCGCGAAAATCGCCGGCCGCCATAGCCTTGGGGACAATTCAGGTTCTCTCAGTTTCGACCGGACGCCGCTCATCTTCGCGCGGCGGACCTTCCAGCCCTATCACCTGTCGCCCCTTCTCATCGGGCCGGCGGCCGTGACCGGTCGCGTCGATGTTTCTGGCGGCGTCAGCTGGGCGAACGAAGGCCTCAAGGCCAATGCTACGCTTGATCTGAGGAAGGTCGGATTCGTGCTCGCGTCCGCCGGCGCCTTCGAGGGCGTTTCCGGCCGCATCGAAATTGCGGACTTGTTCGCACTCAAGTCGGAGCCGGGCCAGCGGCTCTCGATCGACAAGATCACACTGGGCCTGCCGATCGAGAAGGGCGTCATCGATTTCCAGTTGGCCGGCTTCGAGGCCATTCGTGTGCAGGGCGCCGAGTGGCCGTTCGTAGGAGGCTTCATCCGCGTGAAGCCGACCGACTTCAATTTCTCGAGCACCGCCGAGAACCAGATCCAGGCGGAAGCCGTCGACTGGAACCTCGACACGCTGGTCAAGCAGTTCAAGATTCCCGATCTGAAGCTGGAGGGAACCGTGAACGGGACCTTCCCAGTCATGTTCAGCGCGGGTTCAGCCGAGATCGACGATGCTGTCCTCGCATCAACTGGACCGGGCGTCATTCAGTACGGAGGTTCGGCCACTGATGCGGTCGCGGACAACGAGCCCACAACGGGCATGGTGATGGACGCGCTCAAGGACTTCAGGTTTGAAGTGTTGAAGATAGGACTAGACGGGAACCTTGCAGGCACGATGGTGCTTTCACTTGAAATGCTTGGCCGCAATCCCGCTGTGTTGAATGGCAAGGCGTTCCAGATGAACATCAGTATCGACAGCGAACTTGCGAAACTGGTGAATTCACTTAGCCAGGGCACAGATGTTCGCGGCGCCCTGGGACGGACGACTGTGGACGCGCCCGGAGGCGTGCCGTGAACAACCGATTGACGCGGGCAACCGTCCGGGCAAGGCTTCAACAAGCTGGACCCGCAACGATCCTGCAGACGAACGAGGTAACGGAGTTTGGGATGGCGCATACGCTGAAGCGACAAGCTCTGGTCACCGGAGCTTTACTGGCCACCGCAATGGGCGCGGTTGCGTGCACACCGACGCTGCAGATCCAGGCGCCGGACAAACCGATCACGATCAATCTGAACGTGAAGATCGACCAGGAGATCCGCTACAAGATCGACAAGGATCTTGAAGACGCGATCGCCGCCAACCCCGACCTTTTCTAAGGCAGGGAAAGAGGAGCCTGTCATGAACATGCTGAAAAAGATCGCCATGTGGTTCGCCGCCGTTTTCGCGGCCACCACACTGATGACGGCTTGGGCCGCCGATCCGGTGATCGACCAGGCCAAGGCCATGGGCGTCATCGGCGAGAAGTATGATGGCTACATCGGCATCGTGGACCAGTCGCGCGTCACGCCTGACCTGCAGCGTCGGGTAGATCAGGTGAACAATGGCCGCCTTGGGCAGTACAAGGAGATCGCCGACAGGACTGGCGTTGCATTGGCTGACGTGGGCATCGGGATGGGCGAGAAGCTCTTCGCCCGGGCCGAATCCGGCGACATGTTGAAGCCGGGCCCGTCCGATCCGTGGGCCCAGAAGCCCTAGGCAGCGCATCGCTCTGATCGAACAGCCATCGCGCCGCCCCGGATCAACTCCGGGGCGGCTGTCGTTTTGGCTGTGGTCGCCAATTCAGAACATATCAGGCCGAACATATCGGGTATGAACAGGACTCGGATGGGGCCTAATTCCCGCTTGGGGGGCTGACTCCAAATCAGCTAGCTTCCGCTTTTCACCGGGGCCCATTCTGGGCGGGAGAGCTGCTGCAATGATGGAATCTTCCAGGCTTGCGTCGTATGTCGCTTCGCGGATCTGCCACGACGTCGCCTCGCCGTTGACCTCGATGCTCCAGAGCATGGAGTTGTTGTTCGACGACAGTCTTGGTCCGGCCATGAAGGCTGAGGGCGAAAAGGCCCTGCGCACAGGGCTCTCCACACTGGAAGCCAAGCTGCGCTTCACCCGCTTTGCGCTGGGCAGCCAGATCGTCAGCATCAACGAAAACCTCTGCAGCGTCAGCGAGGCAAAGGATCTCTTTGTGAAGCTGTTCGCCACCAATTCACGCACCGAACTGGTCTGGCAGGTGGAAACCCAGCGCATCACGAACCGACAGATCCGGCTGCTCATGAACATGACGCTCATAATGATCGATCCTGCCGCGCGCGGCAAATGTGTGGTCTCGGCGAAGGAGCAGGGCGACAAGCTGGTGTTTGATGTCGAGGCGCTGGGACAGTTCTCGAACTTCAAGCAGGAAGTGCTCGACGCGCTGTCGGGCAAGGAGCCGGGTGGCGGCTGGGGCGGCGGGGCGGTCCAGCCCTATTTCACCAGCGTGCTGGCGCAGGAAGCGGGGTTCTCACTGGAGCCGCGTATCGTGCCCCAGGCGGCAGGTCTGAGCGCGATCGGGGCGCTGCCGACGGCCTGAGTTGTTCCGCCGCCACGACGACGAGGCCACGCTCCAGCTCAGGAATCGCCGGCGCCCTTAGTCTTTGTGGATGCGTCGTAACCGCTATGGACCCGTCGGTGCGCCTCAGACAAAAAACAATAAAAACAGGGCATAATAAGGTTTGGCGCGTCTCTTAGACCTCGCCGGGGAGGTTCCAGGCCAGTGATTGGCGCGATCGCCGAGCGCGCCAGCACCCACGAAACCGCGCAGGAGCAAAAGCCCGTTAACCTTGACGCGACATTGTCCCCTGCAACGCGGGGAGTCTGTCGCCTCGACGACCGGCTTCTGGTGATCACGGAGATGGGCCGGAAACTTGCGGGCGCGAGCGCTGAGGGTCGGCCGCAGCCTAGGTGGAGACGAGCATGAAACGCTGTCTGATCGTGGACGATAGTCGCGTGGTTCGCAAAGTCGCCCGGCGTATCGTCGAAGACTTGCGCTTCGAAGCGGAGGAGGCCGCCGATGGCCAGCAGGCGCTGGAAACCTGTCGCAAGGCGATGCCGGACGCTGTTCTCCTCGACTGGAACATGCCCGTCATGAACGGCATCGACTTTCTGCGGGCGCTGCGCCGCGAGCCGGGAGGCGACCGCCCCGTCGTGGTCTTCTGCACGACCGAGAACGACATGAGCCACATCGCCGAGGCGATGCGCTCAGGCGCCAACGAATACGTCATGAAGCCGTTCGACTCCGAGATCATCGAATCCAAGTTCTCCGAAGTCGGCCTCGTCTGAGGAGCGTGCGGTGCGCCTGATGAATGGAGAAGCTGCTTGAACAGCCAGGATTTTGATTTCGTCTCGCAGTTGCTGCGCAAGCGCGCCGGCATCGTGCTTACGGGCGACAAGATGTACCTGCTTGAAAGCCGCCTTGCCCCGCTGGCGCGCAGAGAAGGGTTGCCCTCGATCGATGATCTCATCCACGTGGTGCGCGCGCGCCGCGAAGAGCGCCTGATCGCCCAGTTGGTCGACGTGATGACCACCAACGAGACCTTCTTCTTCCGCGACAAGACGCCGTTCGAGCACCTGAAGGACGCCATCTTCCCGGTGCTTGCCCAGGCGCGGCGCGGCAGCCGCATCCGCATCTGGTGCGCTGGGTGTTCTACAGGGCAGGAGTCCTACTCGATTGCGATGATGCTGGACCAGAATCCGGCGCTGACCGGCGGCGTACCCGTGGAGATCGTTGCAACGGACATCTCGGATCGCTGTCTCGAGCGTGCGCGCCAGGGGCTGTTCACGCAGTTTGAGGTGCAGCGCGGCCTGCCGATCCAGATGCTGATGCACTACTTCACGCAGCAGGATGATCACTGGCGTATCTCGGAGCGGCTGCGGCAGATGGTGAGCTTCCGGAAGCTCAACCTGATGGATACAAGCTACAATCTCGGCCGTTTCGACATCGTGTTCTGCCGCAATGTTCTTGTCTACTTTGATGGTCCGACCAAGACCGAAGTGATGGACCGCGTCGCCGACACGATGAATCCGGGCGGGTTCCTGCTTCTCGGCGCCACCGAGTCCATCGTGGGCATGTCCCAGTCGTTTGATGCAACGCAAGACCGCCGCGGCCTCTACAAGCTCGCTTCGCGCGCTTCGAAGGTTGCGTGAAGCTGACGCCTAAGGCGAGGGCGACAGCGCAGGGTCAATCGCCTGCATCAGTTCGCGCACGTTGATCGGTTTGCCGACCACACCAGCAAAGCCGGCCGCGCCATAAGAAACAATATCTGCTTCCGACAACTTCGCCGTCAGCGCAATCGCCGGCGTCTGGCGGTTCAGGCCGTCAGGATCAGAGCGTAGGCAGCGCAGGGTCTCGAGGCCGTCCATGTCAGGCATGACGATGTCCATTAGGATCAGGTCGAAGGGTTGTAGGCACGTAACGTCCAGCGCCTCGGGGCCGGACGCGCACAGCGTCACTTCCATCCCGAGCTTGCCCAGAAGCAGTTCGACGATCCGGCGGTTCTTTTCGTTGTCGTCGACGTACAATACCTGGCGTCCGCCCCATGTCGTGTCCCAGCCGGGATCGAGCGCCGTCTCAGCGTTGGAAGTCGCGCGCCCGGCTGTGAGCGATAGGCGAAAGTGTGCGCCAGTTCTCCGCGCTGGCTCGAGTGTGAGATCTCCCCCCATGAGCCGCGCAAGCCGGCGCGATATGAACAGACCGAGGCCGGTTCCCCCGCGACTTGCATTGCCCGGCGATTGCTCGAATGGCGCGAATATGGTCTCGGCAACGGAATCGGGGACGCCGGAGCCGCTGTCGATCACGCTGAGCGCGATCTCGATGCGGCCTTGAGCCTGTTCGTATGTGGAAAGGATGACCCGGATCACGCCAGTGTCGGTGAACTTGATCGCGTTGGAAAGCAGGTTGCCGAGAATCTGCCTGATACGGCCGCCATCGACCAAAAGCATGCCGGCGTCCGCGCCGCCGGTGTCGACTTCGAGCGCGAGCCCCTTGTCCAGCGCCTGGGGCCGCCAGACGTCGACCGTGCGGCCTACCAGGGCGCGCACATCCGTGGGGCTCGCGAGGATTTCCAGCTTGCCCGCGTCGATCTTCGATACGTCCAGCAGGTCGCTGACCATGGCGAGCAGACCACGCCCGGCGTCATCGATAAGGTTGACGAGTTCAGTGGCTTCCCGCTCCGGCGCACCGCGCTTCAGGACCTCGACGGCGCCCATGATAGCGTTCAACGGCGTGCGAACTTCATGGCTCATCATCGCGATGAAGTCGGATTTCGCCTTGTCGGCCGCGCGCGCCTGGTCCCGGCCCTGGCGTAGCGCATCCTCAGCGGTCTTGAGGAAGTTGATATCCTGAAGCGACCCAGAGATACGGATCGAGCCGTCGGGATTGGCGATGTGACGCGCGCGCGCGGAAAACCAGCGATAGCCGCGTGCGCGCGTATTGAGCCTGAAGTCCACACGCAGGCGCGACATCCGCAGGCGCGCCGCCGCGAAGGCATCGCGCAAGGGAGCAAGATCGTCGGGGTGAACAAAATTCTCGATGTTGCGCCAGATCCCGTCGAACTCCTCGGCGGAATAACCCGTGACAGACTGGAAGCTTTCCGAGACGTGGAAGCGTTGTGAGCCGAGATTGGGAATGTCCCACAGGCCGACGCGCGCCGCCTCGAGGGCGACCCGGCTTCGCGCCGCGTTTTCGAGGATAGCGTCGCTGGCCGTCCTGAGCTGCGCGATGGCATAGTCGCGCGACATGTTTGCGATCCAGGCCATGCCGCCAAGCGCGCCGGCCGAGAGCATCACGATCACGAAGGTGACGAAGGTGCTGGCGGCGGCCGTGTAGGTTGTCGGAATGCCAATGAGGCCGACGGCGCAAACCAGGCTGAAGCCGGCAACCGCGAGCCCGAGGCTCAAGGTCGCCCAACGCATGCGGCCGCGCTGGAACATGATCGACACGCCCGCGATGATCGGGAGGATGGCGACGACCGGAGCCATGATGCCGGAATGCCGGAACGAGAGCAGGGCGATGACGAGCAGATGGACGAGCAAGAGCCCGTCAACGACTCTCTGAACACTCCGCCGGACCCTCATGTTGGCGAAGCCGAAATAGCAGACCGCAGCGAACATGGCCGCAATGAAATGCGATGGCAGATGCGCCGGGTTCGCGATCAACACGACGACGGAGCTGAAAAGCCACCCGATACAAGCGGCCAGGCACAGATATCCGCATGCGACCTGCCATGTCGCATCAACCTGCCCGCCCAGCATGCCGGCGTCGGCGTAGAATCTGGCCCTCAGGCGGCCCGTCAGGAAGGCAGTGATCACCTGCCAGGCGCTACCCAGTGGCGGGCCGCCCGGCGAGGCCGGTTCAGACGTCGCGCTGGTAGATGCCTGGTCGATGGCTGTGACCCCCACTGGCCCAAGATTACGACTTGCCACCGAAGCCTTAAGTTTCCCTTGGTCAGCTTATTGGGACGACGGGCAGGAAGGCGGGCGCGCAGCCCTCTGCGTGCAAGGCGTCAGTCCATATAGTTACGGGCGATAGCGTCGGCGAGCTCCTTGCCGCGCGCGGCGATCCGAGCCTCCGCAGCGGAGGACGAGTCGCTGCAGCTGGAGGTCTCGCGATTCTGGCTCCGATAGCCCCGGTTGAACGCCTCAGTCAGGGCTGCCCGGCGCGGCCCGTTAGGCGCCTCGTACGACATCATGGTGAGCATGTAGTTCCGCCAGTATCCATCCTGGTCGCCATTGCACAGGGTGCGCACGGCGTGGGCTCGCCCCAGCGTTTCCGCGAGTTCGCTGATCATGTGCAAGGGCGCTGCGCGCGGCACATCCGGTTCCTGTTCCGGCTCCTGCGCGAGGGCGGGAAAGGCCAGCAGGAGCGTACCAGCAAGGGCAAGGGCTAAGCGAGTCATGACCACACCCTACGGCGCCTCCAGCCCGCTTGCAAAACCGTCTGGCAGGCTTGCCTTTTCGCCCATGATAGGCGTGAACAGACGGCGCTGCGGGCGTGGCGGAACTGGTAGACGCACCAGACTTAAAATCTGTTGGGCCGCAAGGCCCGTGCCGGTTCGATTCCGGCCGCCCGCACCAGATATGGCCCTCCGGCGTTGAGCTTCGGCCCGCGCGGCTCAGCGCAGGGGCAGGAACTCCACCAGGTCTCCCGCTGTGACGCCGGATGCATTGGCCGGGCGCCGGATAAGGGCGTTGGCGGAAAGGAATGGGGAGAGGAGCGAGGAATCCTGATCTTCCGCCGCCCGGATCGCAGCGGCGCCATTTGCGCCAATCGAAAGGACCGCGCGAAGATACTCTTCGCGGCTCCCCGTGGCAGGCAGGGCCGACGCGCTGGCGGCGCGTGCAGCGTGGCTTGCCTCGGGCGCGCCTCCGGTGAGCGCATCGATCAATGGGCGTAGGAACAGCTGCGCCGTCACCATCGCTGCGGCCGGATTGCCGGGAAGGCCAAGCGCGAGCGCAGGCTTGCCGGAAGAGAACCAGGTCGGCTTGCCCGGCTTCACGGCGACCTTCGCGAAGACGGGCGCATAACCTTCTGCTTCGAATGCGCTGCGCACGATGTCATAGTCGCCCACGGATGCGCCGCCGATCGACACGATGACGTCGCAGGGCGCAGCGATGCGCGCTCGCACATCTTCCTCCGTGTCGCGCGACAGGCCGAGGTCAAGCGCAACGGCGCCCCATCGGCGGATCAGCGCAAGCAGGGCAGGCTGGATTGAATTCACGATCTGCCCAGGCGCGAGATCTTCGCCGGCCGTGACAAGTTCATCGCCGTTCGCCAGAACTCCGATCCGGGGCGCCTTCGCCACGATCAGGCGCGCATTGTTGCCGGCTGCGGCAAGCGAGATCGCGCCCTCCCCAACGATGTGCCCGGCGGGAACGAGCGTGTCGCCTGCGCGGAAGTCGCGTCCTGCGCGGCGGATGTTGGCCGGCTGCGGCTGGTCACAGGTGACGGTGACAGTCTCCCCCTCGCGCCGCGCATCCTCCTGGATGAGGACATGGTCGGCGCCGGGCGGGATGTGAGCGCCCGTGAAGATGCGCGCTGCCTCTCCGGGGGCAACCTGCCCGGCAAAGGGCGCTCCCGCGCGGGATTCGCCCACCACGCGCAGCGCCGTCCCTGGCTTCATGTCGGCAAAGCGGACGGCATACCCGTCCATGGCGGACACGGCGGCGGGCGGCTGCGAGACGCGCGCCTGCACCGGCTCGGCCAGCCTTCGCCCCATTCCGGCGGCAAGCGGCACGGATTCCAGGCCGGTCACGCGGCGAGCGCCGTGTTCGGCGATCAGGGCAAGCGCCTGCTCGACGGAGGCCATGCGGATCATGCGGCGTCCTTTTCCGGGTAGTCTTCGCGTTATTCGGCGGGCAGAATAGCGGCCTGCACGAGGATGACCATGTCTGACAAGTTGACCCATATCGACGCGGATGGAAGAGCCCGGATGGTCGATGTATCGGGCAAGGACTCGACGAAGCGCATCGCCTCCGCGCGGGGGCGCGTCCTGATGTCGGCGGTGGCGCTGGAACTGGCGCGAACCCAGGGTGGCAAGGGGGATGTGCGCGCTGCCGCCGAGATTGCCGGCGTCATGGCGGCCAAGCGGACGTCTGACCTTATCCCGATGTGCCATCCGCTGTCGCTCTCCAGCGTGAAGGTGCGCGTCGACGATCTTGAAGACGGGACAGGCATGGCTGTGACGGCCGAGGTTGCGACGACGGGGCCAACTGGCGTTGAAATGGAGGCGCTGACGGCTGTCTCGGTTGCCTGCCTGACGGTGTACGACATGTTGAAGGCCGTTGATCGCAGCATGCGCATCGAGGGCGTGATGCTCACGGCCAAGTCCGGCGGCGCCAGTGGCGACTATCGCGCTGACTAGGCCAGCCGGCTACTGCTCAAGCTCAGGCTGAGTATCTTCCTCCGGCGCATCGCGCAGGGGCGGCGGCGGGCCGGCATCGGGACAGCCGGCAGGTTCGACAACCGCTGCGACAAGGATCGAGGGATCGCCGTTCGAGTAGTTGAACGCGAACCTGCGGGCCAGACGCACACAACGGTCTGCCGCCACCGCGTCCTTGATCAGCTTATCGAGCGCATCGCGCCCCGGCTGCTCGCCGATATTGATCAGCCAGGCCGGGCGATTGTCTTCGGCGATCGGCGGGATTTCCGGCGTTGATTCGGGCGGCAGGATGATCTTGTTGCCGAGTTCGAAGACGAGGCTCGGTTCGGCGAAGGCGATGGCGCGGATCAGCTTCGGCGCGCGCCCCTCGCACCCCGAATCCTCCCAGGCTGAAGTTCCTTCAGGCAGTGCGCAGACTTCCTTCAATGCCGAGAGCGATGCGCCGGTGGACAGCATCCAAGCTTGGTTCGGCAGCACGGCGGCACGATAGCCCACGCCCGCAACCAGCGAGCACGCCACGATCCCGGCGAGCAGGCCTACGGTGTTCCTTTTCACGAGCGCGTATAGGGTTCCGCCGCTTGCCAGCAGGATCAGCAGGCTGGGCCAGAGCCCGATACCGGTTGCGTCCCACGCCGCGTCCCATTGTCCTGCAACGCGCGTTGCATACTCGCCGAACTCGCTGGCTGCGTCGGCGCGCACGGGCCCCATCACCCAGGCTGTGGGCGCGATGGCGAGAAGCAGGGCGACGGCCCCGAAGATCGCCGCTGAAACCCATCGGCCGCGATCCCACACATTGGTCGCAAACCAGCGATCAGCGGCCGCGCCGGCCATCAGGGCGAGGGCAGGATACATCGGCAGGGTGTAGTGGACGAGCTTGGTCGGTGCGATCTCGAACACGAGCCATGACGGAACCAGCCAGCACACGAGGAAGCGCCAGACGCTCGCCTCGCGTTCTTCCCACGCGACCGCGCTCGCCGCGCGCGCCACGTCAATGTTGCTTTCGGAAGGCTTGCGGTGTTTCGACAACAGCGTCGTCACGGCGAGCCAGAGGCCAGGGACAAGCAGGATCGTCCCCGGCCAGAATAGTATCGGCAACGCGGCAGTGTGCATGCCTGGCGGTCCGTCGTGCCCTTCGGCGCCGTCGACCAGCTTCTGGCCAAGATCAACGCGCACGGCCTCGGACAGGAATTCGCCATCTGTCGCGATCTGCACAGCGATGTACCAGGGAACAGTCATCACGACGAAAAGACTGAGTCCGCCCCAGTAGAGGAGCGGGCGCGCCCACGAAACCTTGCGCTCCCAGATGAACAGCGCGGCGATGCAGGAAAAGACTACCAGCGGCGCGATCGGGCCCTTCAGCAGCACGCCAATCGACAGGCACGCCCAGAACAGGATGCTCAACCATTTTGCAGACGCGCCGGCCCGGATGTGGGCGAGCGCCGCCATGCCCAGCGCCAGGAACCCGCACTGGGCGGCATCCGTCTTGGCGATATTGGCCTCGGTCGTCAGCAGCAGGCACGTTCCCAGCAGCAGCGCGCCCACGAAGGCAGCGCGACGCGAAAACAGCGCCGTCCCACCCCAGAAGGTCGCGAGCGCCGCCATGACAGCGCCAAGCATTGACGGGATACGATAGTCCCAGATGTTTCGTTCGTGCGCGCCTGAGGTCATCGAAACGGCGGCTGACTGAAGCCAATGGATCGCGACCGGCTTCTTGTTCCGGAGCTCCTCGTGGTAGCGGATGACTACGAAATCGCCCGTTTCCATCATCTCCGAGGAGGCCTCGGCGAATCGGCCCTCGTCCCGGTCAAGGACGGGCATGGCGAACAGCCCCGGCAGAGACAGCAGGAAGACCAGGCCGGCGATGACGGCATAGACCCAGCGGCTTTCCGTCAGCCGGTCGAATTCTTGGTCGAACTTGCCCATCACGCCCGGCGCTACCCTCGGGAAAACTGAATGCCCCGCCCGGCGATTCGATCACCGGACACCGGAAGCGGTCGGACCATAACGGCCTTTTTTGGCCCCGTCGCCCGCTTTGTTCGCGCCAAGCGGGAACCCGCCGACGCATCGGCAGGGAAGCCCTCGCTACCGGCCGCCGAGCCAGCTATAGGTTCTGCCATGGATGCCAGGCTCAAGACGGAAAGCATGATGGTAGGCTTGCATGGCCGGCCGGAATTCAGCGTGGTCTCGCCCGTGCGGAACGAGGCGGAGAACGTGGAGTCCCTAGCCTTCGAGATCGCTGATGCGCTCGAAGGGCGGGCGTTCGAAATTATCTTTGTCGACGACTCCTCGACCGATGACACCAGAGCCCGGCTTTTTGCGCTTAAGGGAAGGATACCCCAACTCCGCGTGCTCGGGCACCGCAGGAATGCAGGCCAGAGCAGGGCGGTCAGGACAGGCGTAATGGCGGCGCGCGCGAACATCATCATCACGCTCGACGGCGATGGCCAGAATGATCCGGCCGACCTTGCGGGGTTGCTGGGCCAGCTGACCCGGGCCGACGCCCCGGGGGACCTTGCCCTGGTTCAGGGGCGGCGCGAGAAGCGTATCGATTCCGGCTGGAAGAAGTTCGGTTCACGCTTCGCCAACCGCGTCCGCCGGTCGATCCTCAAGGATGGGAACTCGGATTCGGGCTGCGGCGTGCGCGCCTTCCGCAGGGACGCCTATCTGCAGCTTCCCTATTTCGACCATATGCACCGTTACCTGCCGGCCCTGATGATGTCAGAAGGCCTGATGGTCGAGGACCGGTCTGTCGGGCACCGCGCCCGCCAGCATGGCCGGTCGAACTACACGAATTTTGGCCGCCTCGCCGTCGCCTGGTCAGACATGCGCGGGGTCATGTGGCTGCGCAAGCGGCGGAGATCGCCGGGCGGGGTGGACGAGCTGTAACCTGCGACAGCAGGCAAGCCGAATGGGCGGAGGGCTTCCAATTGGTCGACAAACTGGCTACCGGATTACGAGTTGACGCCATGGAAAAGCGCGGAAACCAGCGCGGCAAGGGCGGACCACAGAGGGGATCACCAATGCGCCTGATTTTCGGGATTTTCCCGCTGCTCGCCATTCCGATTGTCATCTACAACATGATGGCGCTTACATCGGGCGGCGCGGCCGACGCCAGCGGCGCATCCGCCATCGCCATGCAGCTCGCCAACCCGGCCACCGGAACCCCGGTTTTCGGCGCCTGGCGTGTCACCAGCGGCGATATCCTCGTTATCCTTTCGATGGTTTTCTTCTTCGTGGAAATCATCAAGTCGACCGCGACGGGCTCCTCCACCATTGCAAACCACGCAGTCTCGATGCTCGTCTTCATCGTCTGCCTGGTCGAGTTCCTGCTGCTGCCGAACTTCCAGACGTCCGTGTTCTTCATCCTCACCTTCATGTGCCTGCTCGATGTGCTGGCCGGTGTGGTGGTGACGATCGTGTCGGCGCGGCGCGACTTCATGGTCGGCGACAATCAGGGCTAAGGCGCCTCGGCGCCCTGTTATCGTGGGACGGGTATTCCTGTGATAGGTTAGCGCCGGGAGCGTAAGCATGGGCATTTTCTTCGACCAGGATTGGTTCGACGCTCGTTTGAAGGCCAACGGGCTGACGCGTGGCGCAATCGCGCAGGCCGCCGGCATGTCAATCGACGAGGTCGAGATGGTGTTTTCCGATCGCCGGGAGCTCGAAACCGCCGAGGTTCACGCCATTGCGCGCGTCCTGTCGGCAGATCCCCGCGAGGTTGCCAGCCGTTCAGGTCTCGCTGATCTGGATGATCAACCGGCCGCCATGTCGCCGCGCTTCGATCGTTCGGCGCCGCAGGCGGCCCCAGGCGGCTATGCGATTACGCGCGAAGTCATCGCTGGCATACACGAGCGGCTCGATCGCCTTGAGCGCATGCTCGAAATGGTGCTGTCCAAGCTGGACAGGCGCTGAACCTAGCGGTCCTGCGACGGGATGTACGGGCTGATGAGGCCGAGCGGGGCAGCCGTCGTCCGCTTGGCGACATTCACGATAATGCGGGACTGGATGTCCGACACGAGCCCCAGCGCCAGAATCTTGTCGCGCAGGAAGTTGTCGTAGGCGTGCATGTCGGTGGTCACGATCCGCATCACATAGTCGACGGCGCCGGTGACGGTCATGCACTCGATGCACTCCGGCCACTTGCGTACGGCCTGCTCGAACTTTTCGAGGTTTTCGCGTGAGGGCAGTTGGAGCTTGACGTTGGCCACCACTTCGAAGTTCAAACCAAGCTTGTCATAGTTGAGTAGTGTGACGCGCCGGGCAATGATGCCCTGTTCCTCCATGCGCTTGATGCGCCGCCAGCAGGGGCTGGAGGAAAGGCCGACCTTCTCCGCGATTTCCGCCACCGAGAGGGCGGCGTCGCGCTGGATGAGGTCGAGGATCTTGGCGTCGATGGCGTCGAGTTCCACGGCCATGATTTGCTGTCCTTAGTCGCGTTTGTAGATCAATCTTGCTCTTCTGATGCCAGATTGTGCATCGAATGGCAAATACTTCCTGCAAGATTGAGCAATATATTTGCCGTAGCCATATCCCCCATTTGGAGGCGCCCGACTTGAAGCACGGCACACCCGTAACCGGTGGGATCTCGCTCGACGACAAGTATCTGCTCGAGCAGGGCCGGGCCTTCATGACGGGCATTCAGGCGCTGGTGCGCCTTCCGCTCGACCGCAAGAGGCTGGATCGCAAACACGGCCTCAATACGGCGGGGTTCATTTCCGGCTATCGCGGCTCGCCGCTCGGCGGCTACGACCAGCAGATCAGGGCCGTGCAAAAGCTGATGGATGCTCACGACGTAAAGTTGTGGGAGGGACTGAACGAGGATCTTGGCGCGTCAGCGGTCTGGGGCTCGCAGCAGACACACATCTTCCCGGGTGCCAAGTTCGATGGCGTCTTCGGCATCTGGTACGGCAAGGCGCCCGGCGTGGACCGCACGGGCGATGTCTTCAAGCACGCCAACATGGCCGGCACGGACCCCAAGGGCGGCGTACTCGCGCTATGCGGCGACGATCCCAACTCGAAATCCTCGACGCTCGCCTCGCAATCCGAATTCGCGATGATCGACGCGGAGATGCCGGTGCTGGCGCCGGCGTCGATCCAGGAAGTCCTCGACTACGGCATGATCGGCTGGGAGCTTTCGCGCTTCTCGGGTCTCTGGGTCTCGATGATCTGTCTCGCCGACACGATGGATTCCGGCGCCGTCGTTGAGGTTGGCCTGCACCGCTACAACATGGTCCGCCCGACAGACTTCATAATCCCCGAAGGCGGGCTCGGGCTGCGCATGGGTGACACGCCGCTCGGCAAGGAAGCGCGCCTGCGCACGCTGAAGATTCCCGCCGCCCACGCCTTCGTTCGCGCCAACGGGCTGGATCGTGCGCTGCTGACCGGTAAGCAGAAGAAGCTCGGCGTCATCGTCGCCGGGCAGGCTTCGCGCGATGTCTATGAAGCTCTCGGCGCAATGGGGCTCACGCCGGAACAGGCGGCCGACCTTGGCGTGTCGATCTTCAAGGTCGCCATGCCCTGGCCCCTGGAGCCGACGGCCATCCGCAATTTCTGTCGTGGGTTCGAGCGCGTCCTGGTGATCGAACACAAGCGCGCTCTGATCGAGCCGCAGCTGAAGGACATACTCTACCACCTGCCGGATTCCGAACGTCCCATCATCGAAGGCAAGAACGACCGCGACGGCGGTAGGCTGCTGTCGGACATCGCCTCGCTGTCGACGGCTGATATCGCGTTGGCGCTCGTCGGCCGCCTGCCAGATGGTCCGCATCGCGCCAGGGCCGACGCCTACTTCACCAAGGTGCGCGGCGCACAGCAGGCTGTTGCGGGCATGAACCAGATCAACACCCGCAAGCCGCACTTCTGCTCGGGCTGTCCCCACAACACTTCAACCACGCTCCCCGAAGGCTCACGCGCGCTGGCCGGCATCGGCTGCCACTACATGGCGACGTTCACCCCGGAGCGCCGCACCGACATGCACACGCAGATGGGAGGCGAGGGCACGCCGTGGATCGGCCAGAGCCCGTTCACCGACGAGAAGCACGTCTTCGTGAACCTCGGCGATGGCACCTATTCGCACTCCGGTTCGCTCGCGATCCGCGCCGCGATCTCCGGCAAGGTCAACGCCACCTACAAGATCCTCTACAACGACGCCGTCGCCATGACCGGCGGCCAGCAGGTCGAGTCCGGCCAGACGGTCCCGCAGATCGCGCGCCAGGTCGAGGCCGAGGGCGTCAAGACCATCGTGATCGTCGCCGATGACCCCACGCGCTATGCCAGCGTCAGCGACCTCCCCGAAGGCACCCGCATCTTCGACCGCAAGAAGCTCGAAGAAGTGCAGATCGAACTGCGCGAGACCCCGGGCGTTTCCGTGCTGATCTACGATCAGGTGTGCGCCACCGAAAAACGCCGCCGCATCAAGCGCGGCAAGATGGAAGCGCCCACCAAGCGGGTCTTCATCAACCAGTCCGTCTGCGAAGGCTGCGGCGACTGTTCGGTGAAATCCAACTGCCTGTCGGTCGAGCCGGTAGAAACCGAATTCGGCCGCAAGCGCCAGATCAACCAATCGACCTGCAACACCGACTATTCCTGCATCGAGGGCTTCTGTCCTTCCTTCGTGACGGTCACGGGTGGCGACCGGAAATCCGACGCCGAACGCGGCGCGCCGAAGTTCGACCTGTCGACCCTGCCGCAGCCCACGCTACCGCAACTGGGCCATGAAGCATGGAACGTCGTATTCACCGGCGTCGGCGGCACAGGCGTCACCACCGTGGCAGCCGTCCTCGCCATGGCGGCCCACGTCGATGGCAAGGCCTCGCAGACGCTCGACATGACAGGCCTTGCCCAGAAGGGCGGGCCGGTGCTCAGCCATGTCCGCTTCGCGCTCGACCCGGACGACATCAAGGCCGGCAAGACGCCGCCCGCGTCGGCCGACGTGATCATTGCTTGCGACCTCGTCGTGGCCTCCTCTGGCGATGCGCTTGTGATGTTCGACAAGGCGCGCACTTCGGTCGTGGCCAACCACGACGTGACGCCCACGAAAGAGATCATCGAGAACCGCAATGTGCGCTTCGATCCGGACCTGCTGACCGCCCGCGTGCGCAGCCGCGCGAAATCGTTCGCCGCGACCAATGCCGAAGCGCTGGCCGAGCACCACTTTGGCGATGCGATCTATACCAACATGATCATGCTCGGCATGGCTTGGCAGAACGGCCTTATCCCGATCTCGGATGCGGCGATCTATGAGGCCAACCGCCTCAACAAAGTGAAGGTCAAGGAGAATGCGGCCGCGTTCGATCTTGGCCGCATCGCCGCCGCCAACCCCGACCTGATCCAGGCGGCCGCGCCCAAGCGCCCGGAGATCGAGCCGCTCAAGCTCGACGAACTGATCGCGCGCCGCGCAGAGATGCTGAAGCAATACCAGAACGCCGCCTATGCCGACATGTACGAGGCGCGCATCGCGCGTCTGCGGGCGGCGGAAAGCAATCTCGGGCTCGGCGAGCAACTGACGACGGCAGCAGCGACCTACCTCGCCAAGCTGATGGCCTACAAGGACGAGTATGAAGTGGCGCGGCTCTACAGGCGGCCGGAATATCGGCAGGCCATCGAGGATACCTTCGGCAAGGGCGCGAAG
Source organism: Hyphomonadaceae bacterium (assembly GCA_022844345.1). Taxonomy (GTDB): domain Bacteria; phylum Pseudomonadota; class Alphaproteobacteria; order Caulobacterales; family Hyphomonadaceae; genus UBA7672. The sequence goes on along the minus strand of JALHLU010000003.1, from coordinate 331,623 downwards.
CTCACTTTCCTGATGGCGCCGCCGATGATCTCGAAGAAGAACCACAAGGGCGAACTCATCAAGCAACCCTTTGGGTCGTGGATGATGACCGGCTTCAAGGTCCTCAAAAATCTGAAGGGCCTGCGTGGCGGTGCGTTTGATATTTTTGGCAAGACCGACGAACGCAAGATGGAACGCCGCCTCCGCGATGAATATCTCGCGCGCCTTGAAATACTGGCAGCCGGCCTCAAGCCCGAGAACCACGCGCTCGCGGTCGAGATCGCGTCGATCCCCGATGACATCCGCGGCTACGGCCACGTGAAGGAAAAGTCGGTCCACGCGGCCGAGGCGAAACTCTCAACGCTCATGGCAAAATGGAACGCGCCCGCCGCACCGCCAAGGATGCAAGCGGCGGAGTAGGCGCAGTCTATTGCTCTTATTTTCCCTCGCCGTACTTCAATCGAAGCGCAACGATGGTGATCGCCATGCAGAGACAGACGAAATTGGACACGGTGATGAGCCAGGAGGCCAGCAGCGCGCCGTAGGTGGTCCACAGGACGAAGGCGGTGACGGTCACTGAGAACATCTTCAGTGATACGCCCTCCGCCGACTTGGTTTTCAGTATCTTCCCGATTTGCGGCGCGCAACTCACCATCGAACATACCCCGGCGGCGACGCCGACGGTATTGATGATGAATTCCGGCGCCACGGTTTCAGATCAGGCAGCGAACTCGACGGGCTGTCCGACTTCGAGCTGTATGCCGCGCATTGAGCGGGTCTGCGGCGTGGGGATGCCCGAGGCCTTGTACTCGGTCATCAGTTCTTTCTTGCGCGCGGCGAGCTGCTGACCGAGTTCCATCATGTCGACGCCGGCTTTCTTCGCCTGGGCGAAAATCCCGTCGCGCTGCTCCTCTTCCTTCACGTGGTGCTTGATCTCTTCGGAGAGCACCTTGACCTTGGCATCGAAGAAATCGTCATCGGGCTCGCCAGCCAGAAGTTCGCCGATCATCATTTTCGCGCCATCGTGCTCGACATAGGCTTCGTCGAGCATGTCGTCCTCCACCTGGCCCTTTACGGCAGGGTAGAAAATCTCTTCCTCGATCGTGGCGTGGATGGTGAGTTCCAGGCAGATCTGCTGGGCAAGCTTGGCCTTCGCGGATGAGCTCTTCGATTTTTCATAGGTCTCGAACAGGTCCTCGACCTTGCGGTGGTCGGCTTTGAGCAGTGTGATCGCGTCCATCGCCTTCGACTTCCCGTTGCCGTTGGTTGATCTGGATGAAGCGCCGTTGGACTTCTTGGTGGCGGCCATGTCGTGTTTCCTCGTTGAATGTCGTTGGCGTGTGCGCTCGGGCGCGGGGTCTCACGACAACAACTCCTCAAGTTCCGAATGGACGCAGCGAGGAACGAAAAAACGCATTCATGTCGCCCACCGGCCCGGCGCCGGCGGCCAAGCGCATCCGCTGGTTGCAGGAAGCTCACGCAGCGCCGGCCTTTGAGGGCTATCCGGCCCAGACCGTGATGATCTCGGTTGAATCGATTGAGATTGCTCCCCTTCCCCTGACGACAGTCAGGACCCAGGACCGGTCGGGCAAGGCGATCCGCGCTGGCCGGTCCCGCCTGCTCACGGTCCGGCTCCGGACGGTTCAACCCACACTTGCGGCGAGGCGCATGCGTTGCAACGCAGGACCGAGTTGGGAGGATTGTGCCGGTTCACCGCCAGACCGATGAACCCCACGGTCGTGAAGCTCCAGTCGCGCTGCCCGTTTTCGTTCAGCCACAGGTGGCCGATCTGGCCGCAGGTGCGGCAGCGCAGGCTGAAGACGTGATGAGTGCGCGTCGACACCGGGCTGGACACCGGGCTGAATCCAAGCGTCCAAGAGTGGGAAATGTGCCGGGAGCCCAGTTTGATACGGATCAAACCGCCGCCATGACATTCTTGAGGATTTCGCGTTAGCCTTGGTCGATGGACACGTTCGAGGCAGATGCGGTCGTCATTGGCGCGGGAGCCGTGGGGCTTGCGTGCGCCCGCGCGTTGGCCCTCAAGGGCCGGGAAGTCCTTGTGCTGGAATCGGCCAGCGCCATCGCAACCGAGACATCCTCCCGCAATTCCGAGGTCATCCACGCCGGCCTATACTATGCGACAGGTTCCCTGAAGGCGCAGCTTTGCGTCGAGGGGCGGCGCAAGCTCTATGCCTACTGTGCATTGCACGGCGTCGAGGCGCACCGCTGCGGGAAACTTGTCGTTGCCGTTGACGACGAGGAGGCGGCAGCTACGCCCGCCCTGCTCAAAAGGGCGCTCGCCAATGGCGTCGAGGATTGCCGCCTTGTCGATGGCGCGGAGGCCCGCCGTCTGGAACCGGCGCTCAGCCCGGAAGTCCGTGTCGCGATCCACTCGGAAACCAGCGGCCTGTTCGACAGTCACGCCTACTTCCTCGCCCTGCAGGGGGAGTTCGAAGACCGGGGCGGCGCGCTGGTCTTCGATACGCCCGTGCTGCAGGGGGCCGTGACGCCGAAGGGGATCGACATTGTCACCGGCGGCGCCAGCCCCTCACGTATCCAGGCGCGCACTGTTGTAAACGCGGCAGGGCACCATGCACTTGGCATCGCCCGCAGCATCGATGGCGGCCCCCGCTATGACGGGCTGCGCATGCATTGGGTCAAGGGTTCATACTTCGTCGCAAGCGGCCGCGCTGCATTCGCGCGCCTGATCTATCCGATGCACAACTCGGCGACGCAGGGCCTGCATCTTGCCATCGACCTTGGCGGCCGAACGCGCCTTGGCCCGGATGCCGAGTGGCTGCAGGACGATGCTGTGCCACCTTTCGACTACGTGGTCGATCCCGCACGCGCCGTGCACTTCTATCGCGAAGTTAGGCGCTACTGGCCGGCCCTCAAGGATGGTGCTCTCTCGCCGGACTATTCGGGCGTGCGTCCCAAGATCGCCGCTCGTGGCGCGCCCAGCGCAGACTTTGTGGTCGATGGTCCTGAGCAGCACGGCGTTCAAGGACTCGTGAACCTGATCGCAATCGAGAGCCCCGGCCTCACGAGTTCGCTTGCGCTTGGAGAACTTGTTGCTGATATCGCGACGTGAGGCGCGCCTAGCCGTTAGGTAGCTATCATGGCTTGCGGACGCTGATGTCGCAATTGCGCCGGGCGTGATGCAGTGACAGTATGATGTATCAGAGATTTGTGTGCGGGCCCGACCCCCCAACCCAGGGCCCAAACGGAGAGAGGCGCCGGTTTCCGGCGCCTCTCTTTTTTTGTCGAACGATTGAGCTGAGTCGATGCGCCACCCTTGGCGGCGAATCTTCGCGCCGCCACGCCGGGATATCGATGCCAGGGGAATGGTAGTGGGACCCGGGATCGAACCGGGGACCTCAGGATTATGAGTCCTGCGCTCTAACCAGCTGAGCTATCCCACCGCAGCCATGAGGGGCAGGGGTATACGTCCCCCGGCGCACCAGCGCAAGGCGGCCCGGAACATCCAGAAAATCGGCTATTTCACGAGGAATTTGTCGCGCTTCTCGCCCTTGCGCTCCAGCGTGCGGAGCCATTTCGGGGTCGGGCCGCGGCCGGTATACGTCTCGCCATTGGGGCCGACATATTTGGCTTTCAGCTTCATGCCCTTGTCCGAACGCTGACGGCGGTTACCCGGGGCCTTGCCCATGAGTTCATCCAGGCTGAACCCTTCGGCGTTCGCCAGCGCCTTCAGCTTGTTGAGCGCATCTGCCCTTGCCTCGTCCTTCCGCACCGCGATCGCCTTCTGTATGCGCGCGGCAAGCTCGTTGAGGTCCGCGAGCGATAGATTGTCAATATTGGGAAGTTTGGACGCCATTGCCGGCCCCTATATCTTGCAAGACTTAAGCACAATGCTTCCAACCCGCGGCGCAGATATACCGGGGCTGGGTCCTTGTCTAAATAAATAAATTTCACGACAGTGTTTATAGCGTGCGCGCGTCAGGCGAGCCTGCGCGCGTGCCAGGCGATGTGCTGGTCGATGAAGCTCGCCATGAAGAAATACGAATGGTCGTATCCGTGCTGCATGCGAAGCGTCAGTTTCTGGCCCGCGTCGCGGCAGGCCTGTTCGAGAAGTTCCGGCTTCAGCTGTTCGCCCAGGAACTGATCAGACAGGCCCTGGTCGACAAGGATGTCATCGAAATAGCCATGGGCCAGGCCTTCGCGTACCAGCTCGCATGCGTCATGCCTCCGCCAGGCGTTACGGTCCGGGCCAAGATAGGCCGTGAACGCCTTCTCGCCCCAGGCGCAATTCATCGGCGAAGATATCGGTGCAAAAGCTGACACCGATCTGAACAGATCGGTATGACGCAGAGCGAGGGCGAGTGCGCCATGCCCGCCCATCGAATGACCCGAAATTCCAAGGCGCACGGGATCCGCCGGGAAAGCCGCGCGGACTGCCGGAACCAGGTCATCGACGATGAACGACTCCATCCGGAAATGCTTCGCCCACGGTTCCTGCGCGGCGTCGAGATAGAAGCCCGCGCCCTGTCCGAGGTCGTAGGCCGGATCGTCAGCCACGGTCTGTCCACGCGGGGATGTATCAGGCGCCACGATCATCACGCCGTGGGTGGCGGCGGCGGGATAGGCGCCAGCCTTTGTCGTGAAATTGTCTTCGGTGCAGGTGAGCCCCGACAGCCATAGCAGGACCGGAAACGGCCCGGGGCCTTCCGGCGTGAAGACGCTGAACGTCATCGGCGTGCCGGTGGCGGCGCTCTGCATGCGGCAATACCGGAGTTCGCCTTCGCAAACCCGATGCGTCTTCACGGTTTCGATGGTCACAGCGCCTCCTGCGATGCCAGAGGCTGGCATAGCAGCCACGCCCGGCCTGACAAGGCGCGCGGACAAGACCGGCGTCAGGCGTCTAGCCTGCCTGCTCGTGGTTGTTGTCGCCCCTGTGGACGACCTCGAAACGCCCGCGCTGCGACATCATCCATACCGCGCCTTCATGGCCGCTGGCTTCGAACAGGCCGACGCCGTGTGTCTGGGCCGCGCGCCGCGCGCGATAGAGCGCCGGGCCGGATGAATCCCAGTGAAAGCTCGCCTGCACGATGCTCTGGGTGAAGCGATAGCTGGCGAGGCGCAGGGCGGCGGGATCGTCCTCGTCAATTGCGTGCGGGTCGCGCCGGCCCGGAAACCCCAAGGCGACTTCACGGTGCCACGCGCGCAGCGGCGCAGTGGTGCGTGACGCATCGCCGCCGGGGCCGCCATAATGGTCGCGGAAGGCGCGGCTGACCCAATCCAGAAAATCATACCGGTCGCGCGGGGCGGCAAAGAGGTCGAAGGCATAAAGATCGTAAGCCAAGGCGATCGACCCGTAGGAGAACGTTGATGCAGCCGCCGGCCTCGCGCCACAGACGCACGCCTCGAACCCTGACAGAAACCACGGTTTCGTTAAGGCTTCCGGAAACGGACTGGGAAGATTTGCGGAAAGCCGCAACCCTCACCTAGAAAACCACCACACTCCGGATGCTCTCGCCCGCGTGCATCAGGTCGAAGCCCTTGTTGATGTCTTCGAGTTTCAGGGTGTGGGTGATCATCGGGTCGATCTCGATCTTGCCGTCCATGTACCAGTCGACGATCTTGGGAACATCGGTGCGGCCACGCGCGCCGCCGAAGGCCGAGCCCTTCCAGACGCGCCCTGTCACCAGCTGGAACGGACGCGTGGCGACTTCCTTGCCGGCTTCCGCCACGCCGATGATGATGCTTGTTCCCCAGCCGCGATGGCACGCCTCCAGCGCCTGGCGCATCACCTTGGTGTTGCCGGTGCAGTCGAACGTGTAGTCGGCCCCCCCATCGGTCAGCGCCACAAGATGCTGCACCAGGTCTGTGGTCACGTGGGACGGGTTGACGAAGTGCGTCATGCCAAAGCGCTCGCCCCATTCGCGCTTGGTGGGGTTGATATCGACGCCGATGATCTTGTCGGCGCCCACCATCTTGAGCCCCTGGATTACATTGAGCCCGATGCCGCCAAGGCCGAACACGATACAGTTCGAGCCCGGCTCGACCTTTGCCGTCTTCACCACAGCGCCAACCCCCGTGGTGACGCCGCAGCCGATATAGCAGGCCTTGTCGAACGGCGCGTCTTCGCGAATTTTCGCCAGCGCAATCTCGGGCAGCACCGTATAGTTCGAGAACGTCGAGCAGCCCATGTAATGATAGATCGTCTGGCCCTTGTAGCTGAAGCGGCTGGTGCCGTCCGGCATCAGGCCCTTGCCCTGCGTGGCGCGGATCGAGGTGCACAGGTTCGTTTTCTGCGACAGACAGCTTTTGCACTGCCGGCATTCGGGCGTGTAGAGCGGGATCACATGGTCGCCCGGCTTCAGGCTGGTTACGCCCGCGCCCACTTCAACCACCACCCCCGCGCCTTCATGGCCAAGAATGGAAGGGAAAATGCCTTCCGAGTCGAACCCGTCGAGCGTGTAGGCGTCAGTGTGGCAGATGCCGGTCGCCTTTATCTCTACAAGGACTTCGCCCGCCTTGGGCCCCTCAAGATCAAGCTCCACGACCTCAAGCGGCTTCTTGGCCTCGAAAGCGACGGCGGCGCGGGTCTTCATGGGACGATCTCTCCAGCTTGAGGGGAGAGGAACGTGCTGCGCGCGCGAGGTCAAGCGCCCGTCTCCCGGCAGATTTGCGCCAACGTGAAGGTGAGAAGCCGCCCTGCGAAGGGGGCTTGTCACACCTCCGATGCGATGTGAGTAAATGCTCACTGAATCGGAGCTTGCCAAGGTGACTTACCCATGAAGCTCAAACTTGTAGCTGGTCTTTGCCTGTCCGCCGTCGTGGCGTCAGCCGCGCCGGCTTTCGCCCATTTCATCCTCGTGACGCCGGACGCGTGGGTCGAAGTGAATGTCATCGGCGATCCGCAGAAGGCTGCGCCATGCGGCACCTCCGACATCACCAAGGGGACCCCGACCGGCAAGGTGACCGAGATGCGCGGCGGCGACATGCTGCACATCAAGATCAAGGAAGTGATCTACCACCCGGGCTACTATCGCGTTGCGCTGTCGGTGCTCGATCGCGCCGAACTTCCGGCCGATCCTGTGGCCGAAACGCGTGAGACGCCGCGCGGTCCCTACTCGGTGTCTGGCGCGATTGATCCCGATCCGAAGCCGCCCGTTCTGGCGGACGGTCTGTTCTTCCATCGTGAGCGTCCGGAGAAGGACACGTTCTGGGAAGCTGACATCAAGCTCCCCAACATCAACTGCGAGAAATGCACGGTGCAAGTGCTGCAGTTCATGGAAGAGCACGGCCTGAACAAGGAAGGCGATTTCAGCTATCACCACTGCGCCGACCTGAAGATCACCGCCAACCCGGCCCTTCCGATCGACAAGGCCTGGCCGGGGCAGTGAGCTAGTCCAGAAGGCCCAGCACGTCTTCCAGCGATTTGCCCACATGGATCACGCGCGCCCGCGTCTCGTCGTCGGGCTGGATCAGGTCGGGGATCATGATGGTCATCAGGCCCGCCGCATGGGCCGAGGCGACGCCCGTGGGTGAATCCTCGATCGCCAGCACATCGCCCGGCCGATGGCCCAGCATGGTGGACGCCTTGAGGTAGGGCTCCGGGTGCGGCTTGCCGTGCGTCACATCCTCACGCGTGATCACGCTGCGGAAGCGCCGCGTGAAGTCGTGAGCCCGGAAATGCTTCTCGACCCAGCCCGGCCCTGACGACGTGGCCAGTGCAAACGGCGTCGCCGACGCTTCCAGCCGGTCGAGCAGGGCGGCAACGCCGGGCTTCAGCGGCGCATGCTTGTCTCCGACGAACTCGCCCACGGTCGCGTAAAATTCCTCCAGCGGGAATGCCTGCCCGAAATACTCGCGCATCTTCATTTCGCTGTGCTGGCGATGCCGCCCCACCAGCGACAGGAACTGGCCGTGCGTGAAGGGAATGCCATGCCGGTCCGCCGCCGCCATGTAGGCTTCCAGCACCAGCGCTTCCGAGTCGATCAGCGTGCCATCGAGGTCGAAGACCACGGCCTTGGGCGGGCGGGGGAGGCGGATGATTGACGGCGCTGCGTCATGTGGGGGAGGTGTTTTCATTTGTGCGGGAGATCGGTGTTTTGTCTGGCCCGGTCAAGCGGATAGGGGTAGGGAACGGCCAACAACCTGATCTGTACTGGGAGTTGCGCACATGCGTGCAATCGCGAACTTTATCGGCGGCAAATCGGTCAAGGCGACCTCGGGCCGTCTAGGCGACGTTTTCAACCCCAACACCGGCGAAGTGCAGGCGAAAGTCGGCCTCGCGACCGAAGCCGATGTCGACGCCGCCGTCCAGGCCGCCGCCAAGGCCCTGCCGGGGTGGGCCGGCACCAACCCGCAACGCCGCGCCCGCGTGATGTTCGAGTTCAAGCGCCTCGTCGAAGCCAACATGCAGCAGCTCGCCGAACTGCTCTCGTCCGAGCACGGCAAGGTCGTCGCCGACTCGAAGGGCGACATCCAGCGCGGGCTCGAAGTGATCGAATTCGCCTGCGGCATCCCGCACGCGCTCAAGGGCGAATACACCGAAGGCGCCGGCCCTGGCATCGACGTCTATTCGATGCGCCAGCCGCTGGGCGTCGTCGCCGGCATTACGCCGTTCAACTTCCCTGCCATGATCCCGATGTGGATGTTCGGCGTTGCCATCGCCGTCGGCAACACCTTCGTGCTGAAACCCTCCGAGCGTGACCCGTCCGTGCCAGTCCGCCTCGGCGAACTCTTCCTCGAAGCAGGCGCCGCCGCCGGTCTTGATGTCACCGGCGTGCTCAACGTCGTGCATGGCGACAAGGTCGCGGTCGACGCCATCCTGCATCACCCGGAAGTCAAAGCCGTGTCCTTCGTCGGCTCGTCCGACATCGCGCACTACATTTATCACACCGGCGCCGCGAACGGAAAACGCGTGCAGGCCATGGGCGGCGCCAAGAACCACGGCATTGTTCTCCCCGACGCAGACATGGACCAGGTCGTGAAGGATCTCGCCGGCGCCGCCTTCGGCTCGGCGGGCGAGCGCTGCATGGCGCTCCCCGTTGTCGTGCCCGTCGGCAAGAAGACCGCCGACGAACTGCGCGAGCGCATGATCGCCGAAATCGAGACCATGAAAGTCGGCATCTCGAGCGATCCGTCCGCGCAATACGGCCCCGTGGTCAACAAGGCGCATCGCGACAAGATCGCGAACTACATCCAGATGGGCAAGGACGAGGGCGCCGAACTCGTCGTCGACGGTCGCGGCTTCAAGCTGCAGGGCTACGAGAACGGCTTCTTCATCGGGCCGTCGCTGTTCGACAATGTGAAGCCCGGCATGAAGACCTACCACGAGGAAATCTTCGGGCCCGTGCTGCAGATCGTGCGCGCCAACACGTTCGAGGAAGCCGTCGAACTTCCCTCCAAGCACCAGTACGGCAACGGCGTCGCCATCTTCACCCGCAACGGCCGCGCGGCGCGGGAGTTTGCCGCCAAGGTGAATGTGGGCATGGTCGGCATCAACGTGCCGATCCCGGTCCCGGTCGCCTACCACACCTTCGGCGGCTGGAAACGCTCCGCCTTCGGCGACACCAACCAGCACGGCATGGAAGGCCTGAAGTTCTGGACCAAGGTGAAGACCGTGACCGCCCGCTGGCCCGAGGGCGATGTGGCGGACTCGAGCTTCATCATTCCGACGATGCGGTAGGGACGCACACCTAGGGACTGTTGGAATGGGGGAACAGCAGGACGTCTACGCAGAACAGCTGAAGCAGGAGATCGTCGCGTGCGGCGTGCCTGCCGAAGCCGTTCAGGTCCGTTACGAACATGTGCTTCAGGGATACGACATTGTCGTAAGCTGTGGCCTGTTGTCGGAGACGCAGGTGGCCTGCATTACCGACATCGGCAATCTGCCGGGGCACGTAACGTTCACCGACAGCCACAATACCGCGCTGGAGCGGGAGATAACAAACAAACGTCACAAGGCGCGCATGCGCGACCTTGCGGCCAGCATGCCCGATCTTCCGCGCTACGATCCTTCGACGATGCCGCTGGCTGTGTTTGTTCGCGAGATCGAGCACTATTGCGGGCTGGAGCCGGGCGCCTGGATTAAAGTCGCAAGCGACAACTTGCTGACGTTTCGTAAGTTGTCGCTACCGTTCAATGGCGACCAAGGCAGACAGGTTGTACGTTTGATGGAAGTCGCCGGTGCGGCGCTGGTTGACCACGACATCAGGATCGGCGTGATCGGGGGTACCTAGGTCCATCCGCATCCAAGACTTCCCCAACGGCACAGCTTTCCGCAGTCCGACGTAGCGGTTATCCTTCACGTAAACCGGGGACACACCCATGACCGCACTCGCCCAACCCATGCCGCCGCCGCAATGGACGGAGGGCGCGCTGAAAGTCGCCTCCTTCGCGCTGGTCGCTGTCGTCTGGATCAGCTCCGCGATCTTCGGCGCGTACATTCTAGCCTACTATGGCGGCGCGATCCCGGCCGGCACGATGGAGCAGTGGAACGCCACGCTCCCCGCGCTCTACGAGCCGCATACGCCCGCCGCCTCCTTCGGCATGGGCCTGCACTTCTTCGCCGGCGCAACGCTGCTGCTGCTCGGCCCGATCCAGCTGATCGGCGCGGTGCGGAGAAGCGCGCCAAAGGTCCACCACTGGATCGGCCGCCTCTATGCGCTCGCAGCATTCTCCGCCGGCGTCGGCGGGCTCATCTTCATCGCACTTAAGGGCACGGTCGGCGGCCCCGCCATGACGGCTGCGTTCGCCGCGTATGGCGCGCTGATGATCCTCGCCGCGGTGCAGACCGTTCGCCACGCCATGGCCCGCCGCATCGACATCCACCGCGCCTGGGCCATCCGCCTGTTCGCACTCGCCATCGGCTCGTGGCTGTATCGCATCGGCTATGGCCTGTTCTTCGCGATCAACGGCACAGAAGACCCGGGTCACACAGCGGATTTCACGGGCTGGTTCGACCATGTGATGAACTGGGCCTTCTTCGTGCCGCCACTCATCATCGCCGAGATGTTCATCCGCGCCCGCCGCAGCCAGGCGACCACAGCCGGCCGCATGGGCGCCAGCATAGCCCTCGGCCTCGGCGCCGCCTTCATAGCCTACGCCACGTTCTTTTTCACCCTGTTCGGCTGGGGCCCGGCGATCCTGATGCGGTTCGGGGCAGCGGCTTGATTGCTTGCCTGAAGCAGGTCTAGTGCGCAGCGCATATATCGGAGTTTCTCGACCATGACCCGCATCGCATTCATCGGCCTCGGCAACATGGGCGGCGGCATGGCTGCGCGGCAGGTCGTCGGCGGCCGCGATGTTCATGCGTTTGATCTGTCAGAAGCCGCCGTGAAGAAGGTTGTCGCCGCTGGCGCCCATCCAGCAGGCAGCGTCGCAAAGGCGGTCGAGAGCGCTGATGCTGTGATCACCATGCTTCCCGCCGGGCCTCATGTGCGCAAAGTCTATGACGAACACATCCTCCCGCACGCGCCGAAATCCGCGCTGCTGATCGATTGCTCCACCATCGATGTCGACAGCGCGCGCGCCGTCGCTGCCCAAGCCAAGGCCGCCGGCTTCCGCTTTGCCGATGCGCCCGTCTCCGGCGGCACAGCGGCGGCGGATGCCGGCACGCTCGCCTTCATGGTCGGCTGCGACGAGGCGGACTTCGCCGAGGTGGAAGAAGCGCTGAAGCCGATGAGCCGTGTCACCATTCGCGCCGGCGACCATGGCGCAGGGCAGGCCGCCAAGATCTGCAACAACATGCTGCTCGCAATCTCGATGATCGGCACGTGCGAGGCGTTCGCGCTTGCTGAAAAGCTCGGCCTGGCGCCCGATCGCTTCGCCGACATTGCCTCCAAGTCGTCGGGCAATTGCTGGTCGCTGTCGACCTACGCGCCCTGGCCCGGCGTCGGCCCTGTAACCGCATCCGACCGCAACTACGAAGGCGGCTTTGCCGCCGCGATGATGCTGAAGGATCTGAAACTCGCCCAGGAAGCCGCCGCCCGCGCCGGCGCCACGACGCCGATGGGCAACAACGCCGAGGCACTCTACGCCCTGTTCGACAGGCTCGGCTTCGGCGGCAAGGACTTCTCCGGCATTCTCCAGATGCTGCGCGGCAATCTTGAAGGTCTGGGGCGTTAAAAGCTCGCGCCGGAAACTCCAGACGCCGGACGCGTCGCCACTCGCTTCCTGCGCGACCGGGAACCTGATCCCGTCGCGGTGCGGCGGCCAGCAGTTCGTGGCGCTTCTGCAGTTGCCCGGCTTCTTTTAGCAACGTCTGACCCGTTTCCCCCGCGGACTGCGCTTACCTGACTAGAGGGGACTCTTTCGATGGCCAGCCGGCGGAGACACGCGTTTCCGCAGGGGGAAATCGATCGGGTTTGCCCGGAGAAAGACTGTCGAATCAACCGCTCCACAGTGACTTGACCATTCGTCCATGTTACCCGGATGCCGGGGCTGGATGATTGTTACTCACAGGTTGAGGTCTAGGTCATCTGGGGGCGTAGGGGACGGGCCACGGTACGCGATACGTAGATGCATCCGCGTGTCGACATGGGCGCAGAACGAGGGACGAACGGGGACATCACATGCAGACACCAGAAACGCCGCCGCCACTCGCTGGAGCGCCCGGCGCCGGCTCCGAAATCACTCTTGAAGGCGCCATGGCCGGCGAGTGGGACGTGCTCGGCATTCCAGGCACATACCTCATGTGGATCGCGGTCGGCTTCGCGGCGATCTGGCTCGCCTCGACCGTCTTCATCCACATGCGCCGTCGCGCGACCAACCTGACGTCCGCGCAGCAGGCAAGCGTCCGTAAGGACGCCGCGCCGGATTTCATGAAGGTCGACCACAAGGCCCGCGAGGCTGCCATGAAGCGCGGCGAGACCTACGATCAGGAACTTGTCGAACGCGAGAAGGCCGAGGCGGCCGCGGCCGCCGGCGCGCCGTCAAAGAAGGAGCCTGTCGGCCTGGTCAAGATGATCTCGGGAATCGCAGCCTTCCTGTTTTCGTTGTTCACGCTGGTCGGCGCCATCATCGGCACCTTCCGCACGCTCGACGGCGCCGGCGTCCAACTCAGCAAGCTCGATCAGGTCGGCGCGATCATCACGCAGAACCCTATCCCCTCGCTCATCTGCATCTTTGTGATCGGCTACACGATCTACATCTGGGTCTCAGAGAAAAAGTGGACCCAGCCGCCCAAGATCTGATCCGCCTGCGCACTCACAGCATTCTCCATCCGGAGCCGATACGATGAAGTCCGAACAACTGATAATCAGCGACCCGCGCCTTCTTGCCGAATTCATCGGCCCGGAAACCTTCCGGTCGGTGTTCGAGACGCGCTATGAAGTGCCGCCCGATCATCTCGGCCTGCTGATGCGTAATGGCCAGTTCGTGGAAGCCTACAAGGGCGCGCATTTTTCGGTCGGCGGCCTGTTCAACCAGCTCAAGGGCCTGGTCGGCGGCTCCTCCTCGATCAGCCTTCTGATCGCTGACCTCAAGACATTCCAGTACCTCTACGACGTAACCGCCCGCACCAAGGACAAGGTCGACGTCTCCGGCGTTGTCGTGCTCGACCTCCAGATCAATCCAGAAAAGCCGCAGAACATTCTCGGCCTGATGGAACAGCGGCGTTCCCTCACCAAGGACGAAGCGGCCATCCGCATTCGCAGCCATGCGTGGGAGCGCGTGTTCGAAGCGGCCCTGTCGCGCGTCAACGCCAACGAAGTGCGCGGCAACAAGGGCCTGCAGGACATGATCCAGGCCGACCTGATGAAGGAGTGCGAGCGTATCGCGGGCGATCTTGGCCTGATGGTGCGCGCCGCCTCAGTCAACTGGGCCATCAACGAGGTCGAGAAGCAGGAAGCCGCCCGCGCTGCGGCGATCCGCGAAACCGACCGGCTGGAGTTCCAGTTCGAGACACTGAAGCGCGACCTCGAGCGTGAGCACGAGACGACCGTGTTCAAGATGAACAACAAGACCGGCATCGACAAGCTGAGCATCAACAACCTGGAAGACCTGCGTCGCCTCGTGCTGGACCGGGACACGGCCTTCGACGACGCGCGCGAGACCGGCCGGCGCATCGCCGAAATGAAGCAGATGGGACACGACATCGACAAGGTGAAGGCTGCTCAGCTCGCAAAGCTCGAAGGCGATATCCGGCAGGCCACCCATGACGGCGTCGACCTCAAGGTGGTCAACGAGCGCAAGCGCGTCATCGAGCGCAATACCGAAGAGCTCGATCGTTCGCATCAGCTGACATTGCGCTCGCTGGAACGCGACTATGATCGCGAAACCCGCGAACTGCAGCGCGACGAGCGCCGCGATGATCGTGAATTCGATCGCGAAGGCCGCCAGCTGGATCGCACCGAGCAGCGCGGCAACCGCCTAGAAGACCGCGAAGATCTGAAAACCCAGCGCCGTGAGGACCGCGACTACGACCGCGAAACGCGCGAAAAGGAACTCGGCACCCGCGAAAAAGAACGCGACTTCGGCTTCGACGGCCGCAAGAAGGAAGTCGATGTCGCCGACAAGGAAGAGTACGCGCGCCTCGCCCGCCAGCGCGAAACCGACAAGGTGGCGCTCGACAAGCTAAAAGGCCTCGCCGGCCTTGAGGCCGAGCAGGAGCGCGAACGCCTCACCCGCCGGATCCGGGAAGCAGACGCCGCCCACGACCGCGACATGGACCAGCGCAAGCTTGAAGCGCAGCGCGAAGCCGACCGCCTCGTGCTCGGAGCCAAGATGACGCCGGAACAGATTCTGGCGGTCAACGCCGGCCTCAGCCCCGCCGTCGCGAAGATCCTGGAAGAGCAGGCCAAGGCTCAGGGGATCGACAAGAACGCCCAGATGGATCTGATGCGCCAGATGGTCGAGCAGGCGAACCGGGCCCGTGTGAGCTCCGAAGAACAAGCGCGCGCCATGTTCAATTCTGGTATGCAGGGCGCTGTCGGCGTGGCTGCCGGCGCTGGCGGCAAAGCTGGCGCTGGCGGCGGCGCGGCTCCGGGCGAGGCGACCGTGGAGTGTCCAAAGTGCACGCGCGTCAACCCGGCCAAGGCCAAGTTCTGCGTCGGATGCGGCGAACAGCTCCGTCGCTAAGGGGAGCCGCTGATGGTCACGCCTGTCGCTAATCCCGGCGGCATCGCGCCGTGCTGTTACCAGCACGCCGTGACCGCCGACGCCATCTTCTGCGGCGAATGCGGCAAGCCGCTTCTGCGCTGCATGGCGCACGAGGAGTGCGGCGGCCTCGTCGGCGACGATGGCTGCTGCAATGTCTGCGTGCGCCCGCAGCTCTACCTCGACAAGGACGCGGTGACCGAGGTCAAGACGGGCGGCGTGCTCGTGCTGCCGCTGGTCTTCTACAACGCATCCGGCGTCGGCCGCCCGCTCTTCATCACGGATGTCTGGGTCCGCGAGGGCGAGTCGGCGCGCCGCAAGGTCGAGCTGCCGTGGAAGCGGCTGGACGCGGGCGGGTCCAACCGGCTCAGCGTGCAGACCGGAGCGCTGGAGCGCCAGGGCCGCCACGGCATCGAAATCACATTCGCTGCCGCCACCAACTATTTCATGCGCGAAGAGCGCTTCTGCTTCACGTCCTCCCTCAGTCTCGAGGTCGAGCAGGGCGGCAGTCTCGTAATCAACCAGACCATCAACTCTTCCGGCGTCGGCGCCGGCAGCGACACGGTCTATGCGCCCATCCGCCTTGAATCCCAGGGCGAGACACGCAAGGCCGCCGTCGGCGGCCAGGCGGCCGAGCTTGGCCTGCAACGCGCCGACAATTTCGAGGCCGCGCAAGGCATTCGCGGCTACACCGAGGGTCCGCTGAAGGGCGTGGTCGTCAATCGCGGCGCGCGTATCATCTGGAAAGGCTTCGGCGACGAGGCGCCCTCCGGCCCCATCACGACGCGCGACGGCATCTTCGCCATCGGCCGCGGTCGCAGCGTTCGCCTCGGCGGCGACAACCAGTTGCAGTTGCTCGTGACGGATGCCGCCGGCGCTGTCGACGAACAGCTCAGCCAAGCCATCTCCCGCCGCCACCTCGAACTGTTTATCCAGGGCGGCCGCCTCTGTGCGCGCGTTACTGGCCAGGCCGGCGTCATGATCGGCGATCACAAGCACGGCGCCGACGATGCGCTGGCCGTCATCGGCAATGGCGACATTGTCCGTGTCCTTCCAAAATACCCCGAAGCACTAGCGCTTCAGATCCGCATGCGCGCCAACTACGGACAGGTCGAAGAGATCACCGTGACGCGCGTCCCCGCCATGCCGGAAGGAATGCCGCGATGAACTGCCCAAACTGCGCGAGCCCGGTCAGCGCTGATGCGCGCTTCTGCGGGGAGTGCGGCCAGGCGCTCCGTCAGCTGGGCAAAAGCCTCGTCGAGCCGGAAGCCGCTGCTCCGCCCTCGCCCCCGCCAGGCCCGGACCTCTCCGCGCTCCACACGATGGACGGCATGGACCGTGCGGACACGCATGCGCCGAAGAAGCCTTCGCAGCGCGCCATGGCGCCGGGCGACATCTTCGCCGGCCGTTATGAAGTGAAGAATGTTATCGGCGAGGGCGGCATGGGCGTCGTCTATCGCGCTGGCGACAAGCTGACCGAACGGGATGTTGCGCTGAAGCTGATCCGCGCCGATCGCCTCGCGGGCAAGGACGCTGTCAACCGCCTCATTCGCGAGGGCATCACCTCGCGCGATATCCGCCACCCGAACGTGGTCGCCGTCTACGATGTGGGAGAGGTCGACGGCCATCCCTATATGTCGATGGAATTTCTGAGCGGCCAGAGCCTGCGCGCCTGGAACCGCCGCCGCCTCGCATCGTCCACCGAGTGTTCGATGATGGCCGCCGCCAACATCATCGCTGAGATTCTGTCGGGCCTTGATGCCGCCCACCGCGCTGGCGTCGTCCACCGCGACCTCAAGCCCGAGAACGTCATGCTGGTCAGCGAGCCTTCCGAACGCGGGGCCGCGCTCAAGATCCTCGATTTCGGCGTCGCGCGCGCCGCCGGAGCAGGGGACACCGGCGCCACCAGCCTCGGCACACGCGGCTATATGGCGCCGGAGCAGATCACCGCGCCAGACGCCGCCTTGCCGTCGGCAGATCTCTATTCGCTGTCGGTAATGTTCTACGAGCTTCTGGTCGGCGTGGTCCCACAGGGCCACTGGCAGCCGCCCAGCGCCGGGCGCAGCGACGTGCCGCCGTCGATCGACAAGCTGATCGAGCGCGGCCTCTCCAACAATCCGCGCCAACGTCCGCAAAGCGTTTCCGAATACAGCCGCGCCCTCGTCGACGCGATGAACAGCGCCTTCGGCCAACAGGCGATCCCCCCCTGGCTGCAGAAACTCAACGACACGCTCGTCCGGTCGTTAGGCGGCGAACGCCAGGGCTCGAACGCTCCTTCTGGCTTCAGGCCTGGCCCCGCCCCAGGTCCGTCGCCCAACGCCCCACAGCAACCCGCACCGCATCAGGGCGCCGGTCCGCCCAGCGAGAACGTGTTCAGGCTGTTCTGGGATGGCTTTACGCGCAAATACGCAAGCGGCGCCGGCCGCGCATCGGTGAAGGAATACTGGTCCGTCAACATCGGCGGCGTTGTGCTCTTCTTCATCGCCATTGCTGCCGATTCAGAGCTGTCCGCCGAACTTGCCGGCCCTTATGATCTCTATCCGGTCTTTGTGCCGATGCTGTCGGTCGTTGCGCTCCTGGGCATGATCGCGCCATCGATAGCCGTGACAGCCCGCCGCATTCATGATCTTGGCCACAAAGCCGAATTCGGGAAAGCATTCGCGCTTGCCGGTCCGCTGATGTCGAGCCGGGGTACACCCGGCCCGAATCCCTTCGGACCAGACCCGATGCAGGGAAGCCCACGATGATTGCTTGCAGAAGCTGTGGCGCCAACAACATCGACACGGCGCGTTTCTGCGAGGCATGCGGCAAGCCACTTACAACGGCCGGCGAAACGGCCCTCGACGGCCTCCACACGATCGACCCCGCGCTGGGGCGGCCAAAGCCCGAGTCAGACGGCAAGTCGCCGCTCGACCTCAAGGCAGACGAGATGTTCGCCGACAGGTACCGCGTTGTCGCCGAAATAGGCCGCGGCGGCATGGGCGTCGTCTATCGCGTCCATGATCCTGTCACCCAGCGCGATGTCGCGCTGAAGCTCATCCGCGGCGACCGTCTTGGCGGCAAGGACGCGGTCAGGCGCCTTATCCGCGAAGGCGTGCTCGCGCGCGACATCCGCCATCCCAACGTCGTCGCCGTCTACGATGTGGGCGAGGTCAAGGGCCTGCCATTCCTCACCATGGAAATGCTCGAGGGCGGCAGCCTGCGCGCCTGGATGCAGAAGCAGATGCGCCAGGGCAGCGAATGCTCGATGACCACGGCCGCCAACGTGATCCGCGAAGTCCTGTCCGGCCTTGGCGCGGCGCACGCGCAGGGCGTCATCCACCGAGACCTCAAGCCCGAGAACATCATACTCATGGGCGAGCCAAACGATCACGACGCCCGGCTCAAGATCCTCGATTTCGGCATTGCGCGCGCCGGCGGCATGTCAGACACGGGCGCGACCAGTCTCGGCACGCTGGAATACATGTCGCCCGAACAGATCACGGCGCCCGAAGCTGCGCAGACATCGGCGGATTTCTATTCGCTATCAGTGATGTTCTACGAACTGCTGATCGGCGTCGTGCCCAAGGGCCACTGGCAGCCGCCCAGCGGCGGCCGCAGCGACGTGCCGCCCGCCATCGACAAGCTGATCGAGCGCGGCCTCTCCAACAATCCGCGCCAGCGTCAGCAATCCGCCCTGCAATACCGGGCCGACCTGGACGCCGCGCTCTCCGGACATGCTCCAGGCCCGCAGCCGGGTCCGGCCCCCTATGCAGCTCCGGGGCCGGCCCCTCAACCTGGCCCCTCCACCCAGCCTTATCCGCAGCCTGCGCCAAGACCTCCGGGCTCCAACGCCTTTGCGGACTTCTTCAGCAACATGACGCCGGCGAAGGTCGCCATCATGGCTGGCGTCGCTGTCGTGGCGATTGGCGGCATCGCCGCGGCGTCGATGGGCCCATCGTCAGGCCCGCAGCAACAATTCCAGCCAGCGTCGAATGGGCCGGCCGTCAACGATGATCCGGTCTACAATCCACCGTCGCCTCCGCCTCCACCCCCTCCGCCGCTGCCGCCGCCCGACACCAGCAATTATCCGATCCTGTCTGGGACGTGGGTGGATGACGGCGGGTTCCAGGTGCAAGTCACCGTCTCGCCCTATGGCGAGGTTTCAGGCCAGGTTCTCAACGGGCCGCTGGCCGGCAACGGCTTCTATGGCGAGTTCGATGGGACTGCGTTCGCGTACACCATCGGCAATGACGCGCAGGGCTCCTTGGCGTTCGGCGTCGCGCAATGGATCGACATCTGCCATGTCAGCTCGCCAGAGATAAACAGCATGGGCCAGCAGACCGGCAATGTGCTCAGCTTTCACGTCAACCATCCACCCGAGGGGACCTGCTAGGCCGCCTTCGCTCGGCTTGCGGGCAGGCGGCGCGCAACGCTTCAAGTGCGTGCCCATAGCGCTTGCCACGAACGTTGACGAAAGTGCTTCTGGCGTTAACCGGTCTTTCAATAAATTCGTGTCTATTGGCACTCAAGCGATGGGCGTCTGCTTCTCCTGCCAAGCCAGTCGCCGAAGCGAGCGCCGCGATGTCTCCCGTGCCGCTTGCCATGTAGTGGCCGCGCCTGCATCCCCCGCAGGCGCGGCCAATCATGTTTGAGGCCTCCCGGATTTCAGGATCGGGCAAGCAGGTATTGCGAGGCCGTGTAGGCCGATAGCGCTGCGGCCAGCGCCAGAACGCCAACCCAAGCCATCACAAGCATGTCCGACACGGCAAAACCGTCGCCAGCGCCAAGCGCGGAGACAACCGAAGGCGCGGCCGAAATCAGAATCGGGATGCCCACGGCCACCAGCTCCACCGCCGTCTTCCATTTCGCCAGTTGCGACACGCGCACGCCTTCGCCATCCGGCGCCCTGAATCGCAGCCACGTTATCAGCAGGTCCCGTCCCACGATCACCGCCGATGCAAGCGCGATGGGAAGCGCCAGCGGCCAGGCCTGCAGCAGCGCAATCACGGACAGCACAACAAGCGGCAGGCCCACCAGCGCCTTGTCCGCGATCGGATCAATGATGCGGCCGAATTTGGAATGTGCATTCAGCGCCCGCGCGGCCATGCCGTCGAACAGGTCGGTCAGCGCCGCCAGCACGAACATGATGGCCGCCGCCAGCGCCCATCCCTGCGCCTGCGCCTTCAGCGGCGCGAACGCTTGAGGCGCCGTGAGTGCTGCGTCCGCCGGTATCGCCAGCGACTGCCATACCGCCAGCGCAACCAACGGCGCGAGGACGAGGCGAAGCAGCGTCAGGGCATTGGGCAGGTGCTTGATCACGTGAATTCCTTGCGAGCTTCTCCTGACCGTAGCGGCAATTGTCTCTCTCGGGCAGGGCCAAGCGGTTGGGCGTACCGCACGCTATCAACGGCCTTGCACCTTGCGGAACGTTACATTATACCATAGTGATACACTGTAACACCGAGAGGGCGTGATGATCGCAGCTACCCGCTTTGGCCGCCGGCTTGTGTTTGGCGTCGCCGCCGCAGCCCTGGTGGCTCAGCCGGCATTCGCCCAGACGCCAAATCCCACATCCGCGCCTGAGCAGCCGGCCAGCGACAATGATCCCGGCCGTGATGTGGTCGTCATCACCGGCATTGGCCCGGCGCGCACCAGCGATGAACTCATCGCCTCGACCACCGTTCTCGACGAGGGCGACATTGTCGGCCGTCTCTCTGGCGGTCTCGGCGACACGCTGCAGGGCCTGCCGGGCATCTCCTCCACCGCCTTCGGCCCCGGCGCCAGCCGCCCCGTCATCCGCGGCCTCGGCGCTGAACGTGTCCAGGTCCTCACCAACGGCATCGGCGTCATCGATGCCTCTGCCGCCAGCCCCGACCACGCCGTGACCGGCGATCCGCTCGGCGCCGAACGCATCGAGATCCTGCGCGGGCCCGCCACGCTGGCCTATGGCGGCGGCGCGGCTGGCGGTGTCGTCAACGTCATCGACGGGCTGATCGTCGAGGAAGCGCCGGATGCGCCGTTCAGCGCATCCGCCTATGCCGGCTACACGACAGTGGACGAAGGCAAGACCGCCGCCGCGCGTGTCACCGGGACATCCGGACCTCTTGTTGGCGTGCTGTCGTGGACCGGTCGCGAGAGCGACGACATCGAAATCCCCGGCTTTGCCGAATCCGCCCGCCTGCGCGCCCTCGAGGAAGAGGGGGGCGAAGAACACGAAGAGGAAGAAGAAGCCTACGGCACGCTCCCGAACTCCGGGGTGGAATCCCAGTCCATCAGCGGTGGGCTGTCGCTCGTGGGCGAAGATGGCTTCATCGGCGTCGCCGTGCGCCGCCAGGAAAGCAAGTACGGCATCGTCGGCGGCCACCACCATCACGAGGAAGAAGAGGAAGAAGCCGCGCTTGCTTCCTTTGCTGTAACCGATATCGGCGTTGCCGCCGTCGGCGAACTCCCGGAACAACCCTTCATCGACATGGAGCAGACCCGCATCGACGTGCGCGGCGGCTGGAACTTCGACAACGGACCGTTCGAGCGCGTCACCGGATCGCTGTCCGTCGTTGACTACAAGCACACCGAATTCGAAGGCCCCGGCGAGCCCGGAACAGTCTTCACCAATGAAGGCTATGAAGCTCGCATCGAAGCCCAGCACGCCGAATGGATGGGCCTTGCGGGCAGCGTTGGCGTACAGACCTCCAGCCGCGACTTCCGCGCCGTGGGCGATGAAGCCTTTGTCACGCCTACCGTCACCAACCAGGCTGGCATCTTCATCTTCGAAACATGGGAACAGGACGAATGGGGCCTCGAAGGCGGCCTCCGCTTCGACCGCGTCAGCGTTGATAATGAGGTTGCCGGCGAGCGCGAATTCGACACGCTGAACGCCTCCTTCGGCGTCCACGGCCACGTCACCGAAAACCTGTTCCTCGGCGCCACCATCAACAGCACCGAACGCGCGCCCACCGATGTCGAACTGTTCGCCAACGGCCCCCACCTTGCCACGGCGCAGTTCGAACTGGGTGACTCCACGCTCGACACCGAGCGCGGCATCAGCCTGGAGGCCAGCGCGCGCTGGGAATCCGGTCCGCTCGAGATCGGCGCCAGCATCTACAGCTTTGCCTTCGACCGCTTCATCTATCTCAACCCCACGGGCGGGGAAGAAGATGAACTCCCCGTCTTCCAGGCCGTGCAGGCCGACGCCACCTTTACCGGCGCCGAACTCACGGCCGCCTACGATTTCGGTGATGCATTCGGCGCGGCATGGAAGATCGACGGCGCGATCGACGTCGTGCGCGGCGAACTCGATGATGGCGGCGATCTTCCGCGCATCCCGCCCACATCGGCCATGCTTGGCCTGTCGGCGGATGCTGGCTTCGCCACAGCGCGACTCGAAGCCCGCTGGTCCGACGAGCAGGATCGGATCGCGGCATTTGAACTGCCGACCGACGCCTTTACCGTCATCGACCTGCGCACATCATGGATGCTGACGCCCAACCTCGATCTCATCGTCGAGGGCGTGAACCTCACGGACGAGGAAGTCCGCTACCATGCGTCGCCGCTGAAGGATCTTGCACCCGTCGCCGGCCGCAGCTTCCGCCTCGGCCTGCGCGCGGAGTTCTGACGAGTTACTCTTCGCCATCCTTCTTGAGCGAATCGAACGCCTTGCGCACCTGCAGGGCGATATCGACCAGCGCCTTGGGCGAGGGGATATCGTAAGCGGCGGTATCGACCACGAGGTCGATACCGTCCGCCATTGGAATCACTTCCTTCGCGGATTTCGTCTCCAGCACGGGCTTTGTTGATTTTCTCCGCATCTTCTGCACGGCGGCCCTTACGGCTTCAGCCTGCTTCGGCGTCATGGCGCCGCTTCCGGGTTCGTGACCAAGCGCCTGGAAGATTGATCGTATCGCCGGGCCATCGCGGAAATAGTTCGCATCGATCGAAAAGCCGTCGAGGATCGACTGGAACGAACCGGCCTTGTCTCGGATCGTTTCGAGATCGAAGCCCCAGTCCTGCAACAGCTTGCAACGCTTCAGCTGCCGCAGGTGCAGATCCGTGAAATGCGCGCCGGGTCCACGCGCGAGCGGCCGGTCGATCAGCTCTTCCTGCACGTAATAGCGCACCGTGCGCAGCGACACGCCGGCAAGCGCCGCAAGCTGTTCTGCCGTGTAGCGATTATCGTCAGCCATGTACTGACAGCTAGTGTCAGTACATGAACTGTCAATATGGTCACTTTCAGCCCCCGTCGGGGTCTGGCGTTTCGACCACGCTGCCGTCTTCAAGCACCGCGACATGGCCAAGGCCGGGAACGTGGCCCTCAAATCCTTGCGCACGCCGTGTTCTCGCCGCCGCGAGCAGCGCCTCATACTTGCTGTCGAACAATTCCCACGGGATCGAATCAAGCTGCCCCGTGAAGCGGCCCAACGCGCTCCACTCTGCCGGATGTGCGAAGCGCAGCTCGTTCCGCTCTTCAAGCCGCTCGAAGAACTCGAACAGGATCAGCACCTCGTCATGCGTCAAAGTGATCGTGTGCGGATCATCGCCATCGGCATAGCCGTAGGAGTTGTGCTTGCCCATGGCAGCGAAATCTCCCGCTAGAAAATCGAATACGCCCCGTCGATCACGAACGAGTCGCCCGAGTGATAGGACGATGCGTCGGACGTGAGATACACCGCCACGCCGCCAAAATCCTTCGGCTCGCCCCAGCGCCGCATCGGCACGCGCGGGATGACCTTCTCCGCGAACGCCGCATTGTCCTGCGCGCCCTGTGTCATGTCAGTCGCGATCCAGCCCGGCAGGACCGAGTTGGCCCGCACGCCATAGCGCGCATGCTCCACCGCGATAGATTTGATCATGGAAACCACCGCGCCCTTGGTCGCAGCATAAGCCTCATTCCGCGCCGCGCCCTCGATCGCCGCCAGCGACGCGACGCCCACCAGTGATCCACCCGGATCGCCCGCCTTCGCGCGATCCACCATGTGCTTGGCCGCCTCGCGCAGCGTGAAGAACACGCCATCAAGGTTCACCGACAGCACGCGGCGATAAACGTCGGTCGGAAACTCCGCGAACGACTTCGCCCCGCCGCCGATGCCCGCATTGGCGAACACCGAGTCGATCCGCCCAAAATGCTTCGCCACGTCCAGCATCGCGTCCGCCACTTGGCGTTCGTCCGCGACGTTGACGGTCCAGGCTTTCGCCTTGCCGCCCAGCTTCTTCACCGCTTCGGCGTTGTTGGCCTCGTTCGATCCCCAGATCGCCACGCTCGCCCCGGCCTGCGACAGCGCTTCGGCAAAGCCAAACCCGATGCCCCGGTTGCCGCCTGTCACCAGCGCGACTTTTCCGGTGAGGTTGAAGGGAGCGTAGGCCATGCGCGTCTCCTGATGCCGAAAGCGTGTTGGACCCCTCCGGCGCGGCATCGTCAAGTCTGCGCCATCGAACAGCCACAGGCCCTTGCGCGAACTGGCGGAAGCGTTGAAGTGGCGCCGACGTCAGGGGTTTCTTGCATGCGCATGGCTGGGCTTCTTCTGTTTGCAGCGGGCCTTCTGGCCGCGCCCGCCACGGCACAGACTCGGCCCCTCACGATCCAGCATGATCGTCTGCCCGGCATGTGCCTCACGCTGGGTGGCCCGGACGGCGCCTCGATCAGCATGCCGTGCACCGGCGCAGGCCACCAGAACTTCATCCTGCCAGGTCCGGAAGGCGGGCCGATCCGCCAGGGCGACACGTGTCTCGTCCCGCGCGGCACGGGCTACTATCCGCCGGTCTTCGCCGAGGCGTGCGATGGCTCGCCCGAGCAGACCTGGACGATGAACGAGGAACGCGAACTGCGCAGCGCCGCCGGCCGTTGCCTCTCCCTGCTGGGCGCCGCCAGCCGTTCGGGAACGCCGATCTTCGCCGGCGAATGTCCGAAGCAGGGCGCCGCCCACCAATGGCGCGCCACCTATGTCGACTTCACCAACGTGATCGAGGCCTCGCTGGAATCCAGCGTCCTCCCCGGAATGTGCCTCGGCCACGACACGCAGCTTGAGCTCTATCCCTGTTCGGATTCCTACGGTCAGCTCATCAGTTTCGACGAGAAGGCGCTGGGCCAGATGCGCCTGAAGAGCAGCTGCCTGTCCGGCGGCTATGTGTTCGGTGGCCTGGAGCTGGGCGAATGTCACGACATCATGTCCCAGAAATGGGTCATGCTGCCCGATGGCGCCTTCGCCAACGGCCGCGCCGAGTGCATCGAGGTCGTGAACGAGGCTGGCCGCGACGTCCTGCGCACCACGGTCTGCGGCGGCAAACCGGAACAGCACTGGATCGTGCGGCGCAAGCCTGCGGAATAGGCCCCCCGGCGCATTAGCCGGCAGTTTGGCGGCTCGCCCGGCGCGCGCTATACATCCTCTCCAGAAGGATGCTCCCCATGGCCGACGATCACGGCGACCGCTTTACCGCCTTCCTGGCGCGGCTCACTGACGCCCTCGGTCCGAAAGGCGTCTCCACCGACGCTCACGAGATCGATCCCCACATCAGTGATTGGCGCGGCCGCTGGAAGGGCTCGACGCCTGTCCTGGTCAAGCCTGCCTCGACTGAAGAGGTCTCCAAGGCGATGACGCTGTGCGCCGAATACGGCCTCGCCGTGAATCCGCAGGGCGGCAATTCCGGCATGGTCAATGGCTCTGTCCCCCAGGGCGAAGTGCTGATCTCGTTGAAACGCATGAACAAGGTCCGCGAGGTCGATGTCCTCAACGACGCGATGACGCTGGAGGCCGGCGTCGTCCTCACGCGCGCGCAGGACATCGCCGCCGAGCATGATCGTCTCTTCCCGCTGTCGCTCGGCGCGCAGGGCGTCGCCATGATCGGCGGCTTGATCTCCACCAACGCCGGCGGCGTGCAGGTTCTGCGCTATGGCATGATGCGCGACCTGGTGCTCGGCATCGAAGCCGTGCTGCCCGATGGCCGCGTGTGGAATGGCCTGCGCGGTCTGCGCAAGGACAACACCGGCTATGATCTGAAACAGCTCTTCATTGGCGCCGAAGGCACGCTGGGCATCGTCACCGCCGCCACGCTGAAGCTCTTCCCGCGCCCCGCCGTGAAGGAAACGGCTTGGGTCGCTGTGGAAAGCCCCGCCAAGGCCGTCGAACTCCTGATGCTGGCGAAGCAGGCTTCAGGCGGCGCCGTAACCGGGTTCGAGATCGTGCCGAAGCTCGGCCTCGAACTCGTGTTGAAACACATTCCCGATACGCGTGACCCGCTGCCAACCGCGCTCCCCTGGCGCATCCTGATGGAGCTGTCCCTGCCGCGCGAGGAGGGCGCCCGCGACATGATGGAAGCCCTGTTGGGCGATGCGATCGAGAGGGGCGTCGCGGCCGACGCCGTCATCTGCGAGAACGAAGCGCAGAAGGCGATGGTCTGGAAAATCCGCGAAAACATCGCCGTGGCCGAACGCGCGCATGGCAAGGCGCTGAAGCACGATGTTTCCGTCCCTGTCTCACGCGTCGCCGAATTCATGCAGCGCGGCGCCGAACTTGCCCGCTCAATGACGCCCGGCGTCGATGTCATCGCCTTCGGCCATGTCGGCGACGGCAACATCCACTTCAACATCACCCCGCCGCCGGGCGCAGACCAGGACCGCTTCGTCGACAAGGATGGTCTCGCCATGTCGAAAGCGATCCACGACCTGATCGCCAGCCTCAACGGCTCGATCTCCGCCGAACACGGCATCGGTCGTTTGAAGCGCGACGAACTCGCCTGGCGCAAATCCCCGGTCGAGATGGACATGATGCGCGCCGTCAAACGCGCCCTCGATCCCGATGGCCGGATGAATCCGGGCAGGCTGCTGTAGACCATTGTCTGAGCACCGGGCCGGGAGATGAGAGCTCCGGCTCTGCGCGCCGCGCACTTCGGTCGGATGAAATGTGGCGGCTGAAGAATCTTCGCGAGCACTTTCAGCGCCCTGGGCTGAAACCTGCTGTAGGAAACGCGCAACCAAACCCCACCCCCTCCTGAGTGAGCGCATAATGCTCCCATCGCTCCGCAAGGAGGGCAGCCGATCACTGCCGGCGCGGGGCGATGCGAACCGGGAAACCTGTTCGCGGGGACGCGGGCGATCCGCTCTTCGGACTACGAACCACGGACTACGGACTAAACCTGCGGAGCCATCCGCGTCCCCGGCCCTCCATCCTCTCGGACAGGCCAGAACGACAGCATCCCAGGCGGTTTCACCCGGCCTGAAAGCGGCCTCATATCCCGAAAGTCATCCGCTCAGGAGTCCTTGGCCGCCGGGGCTTCCGCCGCCTTCGGCTGTCCCTTGGGCGCACCAAGGTTGTAGTAAGCCGTTGCCGGATCAACCGGCTTGGCCACGGGCGAATCCGCCGCCGCCGGAGCAGGGGCCGCCGCAATCGCAGGCGCCTCTGCCGGCTTCATGATGTTGGCGCCATTGTGGGCGCGCTCCACCGTGCGCTCGGACAGGCCAAGCTCCGACGCGGTGAACGCGACGAGACCGCCGGACTTGCACAGCATCTGCACGATGTTCTGCTTCGTCTGCAGCTCCAGCATGCGCATCAGGACTTCGACCGTCGCCGGGTTCGCTTTTTCCAGCATGTCGACGAGGTCGTCGAGATGCTCGTTGTCGTAGGCCATCGGGCCGTTGGCGAGGTCCTTGTTGATCGGCTTCTCGGGCCGCTCGAACGAGAACATCGCTTCGTACACCTTGATGCCCAGCGGCATGCCGGAAGGCCGCTCGCCCTCCTGCGGTTCTTCGATGTCCTGCAACTCGCGCAGCACGCGCTGCTCGATTTCGCGCTGGTGCTTGAAGACGTCCTGGTCCTCGAATTCGCTCATGGCGTTGTCGAACAGGTTCTCGATCCGCGTCGCCAGCATGCTGCCGAACGATTCCATCTGGGTCGGGATCTGGATGCGGTCGATATCGAGGTGGAAGGCGACCTTCGGCTTGATCAGCAACTGGCGCTTGTCGGTCGTGGTCGACATGAACGGGCGCGGCGCACAGGTCTGCACGCGCAGGGTGATCTCGCCCGTCCGGCGATTGACCAGCGACTTCTCGAAATAGGCGCCACTGACGTCTGTCGTCATGATCTTGAGGTCGGGCGCGTGCTTGTCGCGCAGCACCTTGATGCTCGGGTCCCAGATCGTCATCGGCGCGCGCAGGGCGCCATAGAAATCGCCGCCCTTGGTGGTGATGAAAGTGGCGTGCGCCCCCGCGTCATAGGTCCGCGCCGACCTGTAGACGAGGAAGATGAGGAGCAGTCCAACAAGGACCGCGCCGACAATCGCGACGATCTCAAGCATTTTCCAGGTCCCACGCCACACGCCGCCCCAGCAGCCGACAGACATTAGCCCTGCACCGCTGCGGGTACAATTGCAAAACTGGGCCAGTTCTTGGGCCCCATGCAACGAATTCTAGCGACAGCCGAGTTTTGACTGGCCCGCGACCGTCCCACGATCACCCTTTACCATGATCTCGAAGTACTTTTGACGACGGGCCTAGTTGGACGGAGGCGGCGGCGCGAGCTCCGGGGGCTCGCCCCACGCGCCTTCCGGGGCGTCCGGCTCCAGATCCCACCAATCGTCACCGCCCTCGGGCTGCGCGAAAAGGGCGTCATACTCGCTGACATCGACTCCAAGTCCGGCGAGCGCCTCGTAGGCGCGGAAATCCTGCGTCGCCGTCAGCGCCTCGCGATAGAGGCCCTTGGCGCGCTCGAGGTCGGCGGCGCCGCCCTGGCCCTTTGCCAGCATGCCCGCAAGGACAATACGCGCTTCCACCGCCGAGGAGAGCTCCGTCAGCTTCGCCTCGTACGCCATGTAAGCGTCCATCTCCGCTTCGCTGAAATCGTCGCTCCAGGTCATTTCCGGCAGCGCCGCCGCGTCGGTTTCCGCAACCACAAGCTCAAGAATTTTCCGCGCATGGCCATCGACCAGAGGATCAACACCCGCATGCGATCCCATCATCGTGCCGATCTGCAGCATGATGTCGACTGGCGCAGCCTCTGCGGCCTTCAGGAGCAGGGCGGCGCCCTCGCGTACTTCGCCGGGCGTCGCGGCGCCAAAGCCGATGTTCATCCAGTCGCCGCCGCCGGCCTGCGACAGCAGGACCGACCCCAGCGCAAAGGCCGCGTCCCTGTTGGCTGGCGCCTCGGACCGGAACCAGGCGAGCGCGTCGACCTTCTGCTGCAGCGAGCCGACCGAGATATTGTTCATCTCGATGGCCAGCTTGGCTGTGGCGTTGCCATCGTTGGCGAGCGCCACAAGGCCGTCCGGCGTGTCGCTCATCTGGATGAGCTGGGCGGCCGGATGTCCTTCCTCCGCAAGCGCCCCGATGATCGACTCGAAATCGACGCCTTCGGGCATTTCCGGCGGCTCCCCGGACATGAACAGGGATGAGCGCTCGACAAGATGGCCCGGCTCCATGATCCATGTGAGGAAGTCGCCGACATAGGCTTTCACGTTGCCGCTTGCGCCCATCTTCGGGAGGCTGGCTGTGACGTCCCCGGCCGACAGGATGCGGAACGCGGCCGGGCCCGCGAGAGTGGCCTGATGCGCCGCCGCCGGGACTGAGGAGGGGGCTGTTGCAGTCGCGCAAGCAGTGAGAGCGAGCGCCGATAGTCCAGCGAGCAGTATGGATTTCACGCAACATTCCCCGATGGCGGCCAGCCACGCGCGGGACGCTTGTCGCATGTGTAGACGCCGCCGCGCGCCACTCCAATAGCAATTGGCGCCCGCATGCACGGACGCCAGCTGCAGTGTATTGGAAGTTGCCTAACCTGCGCGCCCTGATGCCTTGGACGCTCACATAGCCTATGCGCTCTCCGCGATACCCTCGGCGCCGCCGCGGACCAGGGCTTCGGCGATCTGCTGGGCGTCGAGCGCGGCCTGGGCCTGCGGATCGATGCTCACGATCGTCTTCTGCTGGCGGATCGCCTCGCGCACCTTGAGGTCGCGCAGCACGATGCCGGCAAGCGGCGGACGGAAGCCGAGGAAGGTCTGCGAGGCGCGGGCAAGCGCTTCATAGGTACGGCGGCCGGCGACGCGGGTGTCGGCCATGTTGATGGCGATCCACGGCTGCACGCTTGGGGCATAGCCACGCAGAACCTTGATGAACGCGTAGGCGTCCGTCATCGAGGTGGGTTCGTCGTTGGCGACGATCACGCAACGGTCGCAGGCGCGGGCAAGGCGCATGACGTTGTCTTCGATGCCGGCGCCCAGATCGACCAGCACGGTGTCATATTGCAGGGCCAGCGCCGTCAGCGATGCGGCCAGGCGGGATGCTTCCTCGGCAGGCAGGCCGGCGAGGGCGCCGGAGCCCGAACGGCCCGGCAGAACGTCAAAGCCGATTTCCGAACCGGCCCCGCCATTCACCTTGCAGACCGCATCCTCGAGTTCGACCCAGCCCGCGATAACCGCGGCAAGATCCGTTTCGGGAGCGATGCCCAGCTGGACGTCGACGTTGGCCAGGCCAAGGTCGCCGTCGACCAGCAAGGTGCGGCGGCCCATCTTGGCGAAGCAGGCCGCGAGGGTGGTGGACAGCCATGTCTTGCCGACGCCGCCTTTTCCGGAGGCGACCGCGATGACGGAAGCTGGCGTCACGCGCGAGCGGTGACTGCCTTTCGCTTCTGGCTTTTTCGAACCGAAGTTCATCATCACGCGGCTCCCTTGAGCTGATCCGCTTCGACCACGTCAGCGCCAGGCACGAAAAGCCTGGCGATTCGCTCAGACGAAGCAGGCGTCAGCCCACACCGTGCATTTGACGTCAAACCTAGTGAAGCGATGCTTAACCGAGCGGAAGAAATTGCTGCGATTGCGCCCCCGCGACGCCGAACCGCATCTATCCGGGTAAGGATGACACGGCGGCAACCTGCCTGGGCGAAGGCGCGGGCGTTGTCCTCGAGTTCCATCGGGTGGCCGTCGGCCGCAAGGACCAGCACCGGCTCCACATTCATGTAGGAAATCAGGTCGTTGCACCGTTTCATGTCCGCCTCGTCGAGCGGGTTAAATGAGGGGCAATCGATGACAAGTCTTTGTCCGCGATCGTCTGCATCGCGAACAAGTTTCATCAGATGGTCGGGCGAAAGCGCAAAGGTTACCGACGGCTTAAGCATTAAGGCGGCTAGCCGGGCGATCTGGCCCGATGAATCGAAGTCCGCCGCCACGGCTTCGATCGGATGCTTTTTGTCCGACAGGTAGCGGGCGATCTTGGCGGCCGCTGTCGTCTTGCCCGATCCATGCGGCCCCACGAGCAGCAGCGACTTGTCCGGACGCGGATTGAGCGGGTTGAATGAGAGTGCGCCCTCTATCCCGGCGGATAGGGCGGCGTGCGGCTCCATGCCTGCGCCCAGGCGCGAGCTTGCCTCCGACACCATGTGGACGAAGCCGTCCGGCGCCCCGTGCCAGCGCAGGGTGGAGGACAGCTGCGCCCGGGTCTCGTCGAACATCGGCCGGACTTCGGCGAACTTGGGCGTCGCCTTCTGGCCGAAGGACCGCTCCACGGCGGCGCGGACTTCGAAATAGCCGTCATCCTCCCGCTCGCGCGTCGAGAGGATCACGGCGTCCGGCCCCATCTCGGCCCGGATCATGGCCAGGGCCTCTTCCTCGGTTCGGCCCACGAACATCTTCATCTTCATGGTGGGGCTCCCTTACACTGTGCCGGCGGAACGCAGCCGGGATTTGGGGTGAACTTCATTCTGCGACATCACGATCGTCTGCGGCCGGAAACGTTCGACGAGCGAGCGCACATAGGGGCGAACGCCAGCGGAGGTCAGCAGCACAGGCGTGTCGCCTGACTGGCCCGCCCGCTCGAAAGCGTTGCGCAGGTCAGCGACGAACTGGTGAAGCCGCGAGGGCTCAAGCGCCAGCTGCCGGTCCGCGCCCACGCCAACTAGCGCTTCGGCGAAGGTCTGCTCCCACACCGGCGACAGCGCGATGATGGGCAGGGCGCCGGAGGCGTCGAGATTGGCGTTGCACAGCTGGCGGCCGAGGCGCGTGCGCACATGCTCGGTGACGGACAGCAGGTCGGTGGAAGCCGATGTCGCCTCCGCGATGGCTTCGAGGATCGTGCCGAAGTCGCGGATGGAGATGCGCTCGCGCAAGAGATTCTGCAGGATACGCTGAATGCCGGAAACCGTGATTTGTCCCGGCGTGATATCCTGTACAAGGGCGGACTGCGGCTTGGGCAGGTCTTCGATCAGCTGCTTCACGGAGCCGAAGGTCAGCAGTTCGGCCATGTTCTCCTTCACCAGTTCGGTGAAGTGCGTGGTGAGGACAGTTGCAGCATCGACGATGGTATAACCCTGGAGCGCCGCGTTCTCCTTCATGGTGTCGTCCACCCACACGGCGGGAAGGCCGAACACGGGTTCGTTGACCTTCTCGCCAGTGATTGCGGGGGCGGTTCCCGATGAATCCATCGCGAGGTAGAATTGCGGACGCAGGCGGCCACGGCCAGCCACCACTTCCTTGATCAGGATGCGGTAGTCTTCCGAGCCAAGCTCCAGATTGTCGATGATGCGCACCTGGGGAACGACGAAGCCGAACTCCGAGGCGATCTGGCGGCGCACC
The DNA here is from genome assembly GCA_022844345.1 of Hyphomonadaceae bacterium. Lineage (GTDB taxonomy): Bacteria > Pseudomonadota > Alphaproteobacteria > Caulobacterales > Hyphomonadaceae > UBA7672. Next base: position 299,052 of record JALHLU010000003.1, on the reverse strand, counting down.
GCCTTGACCTGGTCGGTCAGCTTGCGGCCCGTCGTCTCGTTGATGAAGCCGAGAAGACCGAAGCCGAGTTCGATCTTGATCTCGTCGACAGCCAGCGACTCCTGGATCGGCGGCTCGGGGATGGGCTTGGCGCGCTGCACGGCTGCAGCCTCCGCCAGCTTTTCATCATCCCGCGCGCCCTGTTTCTGAAAGCCGCGCCAGGCAAAGTACCCGCATATGCCCGCAAGGCCGAAGAACGGGATGATCGGCATGCCCGGAAGCAGGCCGGCGAACAGCGCCATCACGCCAGCCATCGTAAGGCTTTGCGGATTGGTGAACAGCTGGACGCCAATGGCCTTGTCGGCCGCGCCCTCGACGCCGGCTTTCGAGACGAGCATGCCGGCCGCGACCGATACGATCAGCGCCGGAATCTGCGAGACGATGCCGTCGCCGACTGTCAGCAGGGTGTAGGAGCTGGCGGCTTCCTCGAACGAGATGCCCATCTGCGCCACGCCGATGATCATGCCGCCGATCACGTTGATGAACGTGATCAGGATGCCGGCCATGGCGTCGCCGCGCACGAATTTCGAGGCGCCGTCCATGGCGCCGTAGAAGTTGCTTTCGCCCTCCAGCTCCCTGCGGCGGCGGCGGGCCTCTTCCTCGTTGATCATGCCCGCGGACAGATCGGCGTCGATCGCCATCTGCTTGCCCGGCATGGCGTCCAGGGTGAAGCGCGCAGCGACTTCGGCGATGCGACCCGACCCCTTAGTGACGACCACGAAGTTCACGATGATCAGGATTATGAAGACCACGACGCCAATGACGAAGTTGCCGCTCATAACGAAGTTGCCGAACGCCTGGATGATGCTGCCGGCGGCTTCCGGGCCTTCGTGACCGTGGGCGAGGATGAGGCGTGTCGTCGCGATGTTCAGCGCTAGCCGCAACAGCGTCGCCAGCAGCAGGACACTCGGGAAGGCCGAGAATTCAAGCGGCTTCTGAATCAGCAGCGCCGTCATCAGGATGAGCACGGAAAGCGTGATCGAAATTGCCAGAAGAAAGTCCAGCAGGAAGGCCGGGATGGGGATGATGAGCATCATCACCAGCATCATGACGCCCAGCCCCAGGGCGTACTCGCCCCGGACAAACAGCTTGGTCAGCGCGTTCCAGTCGAACCCGCCGCCACCTACAGAAACGGAACCTGCCTGCGCCATCTACCTTACCCCGCAGCCCGGACTTCGCCAGGTGCGGCGACTTCGACGCCAGCGTCCTGGTAGGCGCGAAGCTTGTTGCGGAGCGTGCGGATGGAGATGCCGAGAATATTGGCGGCGTGCGTGCGGTTGCCCAGGCAATGGTCGAGCGTATGCAGGATGAGATCCTGCTCAACCTCGGCCACTGTCTGCCCGATCTGGAAGGTGGCGCCCTTGATGGCGGCCTCGGCTGCGTTGACGGCACGCTCCGCGGTTGCGTCCAGTGCGTTGGGCTGCACGGGGCGGCCGTCGGGCGTACGAAGATCATCGACCTGGATTTCTTCGCTGCGCGCCAGGATCACCGCGCGGTGCATGGCGTTTTCAAGTTCGCGGACGTTGCCGAGCCATGACGCCGAACGGATGCGGTCGCGTGCGGATTCAGACAGGCGGCGGTCGAAGCCGTTGGCCGTGGCATACTTCTCGACGAAGTGTTCTGCGAGCGCGATGAGGTCGCTCGGCCGCTCACGCAGTGGCGGGATGTGAAGGTTCATGACGTTGAGGCGGTAGAGCAGGTCCTTCCGGAATTCACCGCGCATGACGGCTTCCTGCAGGATGCGGTTCGACGTCGCGATGATGCGGATATCGACCTTCACCGGCTTCGTGCCGCCGACGCGATCGATCTCGCGCTCCTGGATCGCACGCAGCAGCTTGGCCTGCAGTCGGATATCCATTTCGGAAACCTCGTCCAGCAGCAGCGTGCCGCCGTCGGCTTCCTCGAACTTGCCGATGCGGCGTGCAACAGCGCCCGTGAACGCACCCTTCTCGTGGCCGAACAGTTCGCTTTCGAGCAGGTTCTCGGGGATCGCCGCGCAGTTGACCGAGATGTAGGGTTTCTCGGCGCGCTTCGAGCGCTTGTGAAGGTAGCGCGCCATCACTTCCTTGCCGACGCCGCTCTCGCCCGTAATCAGCACCGAAGCGTCCGACGGCGCGATCTGATCGGCGACGCGGCGCAGTTCCATCATCGCCGGATCGTGCGCGATCAGCGGGCGATCGTCGTCAGCGACGGCGGCCAGCACGGCTGCGATCAGTTCCGGATCGGGCGGCAGGGGAATAAACTCGCGTGCGCCGGCGCGGATGGCGGCCGCCGCTGTTTCAGGGTTGGCGCCGATGCCGCAGGCGACGACCGGGGCGACAATGCGCTCCTGCTTCATCGCCGCGACGAGGCTCCTGATGTCCTCGTGCACGTCGATCATGACGATGTCGGCGCCGCGCCCTGTGCGCAGCAGCTCCATCGCCGCATGAGCGTCGTGGGCATGCAGCACCTTGGCGCCGCGGTCGAAGGCGATCTTGGTGGCGGCCGAGAGCTGGCCCGCGAGATTTCCGATGATCAGAACACGCATGGAGTTTCCTTAGCCGTCCGAATTCTTGATGATTTCCGTCATGGTCACGCCCAGCCGGTCGTCGACGACGACCACTTCTCCGCGCGCCACGAGGCGTGAGTTCACATAGATATCGATGGCCTCGCCAACGCGGCGGTCGAGCTCCAGCACGGAGCCGGGACCAAGGCGCAGGAGGTTGGAGACCTCAATTGTCGTCCGGCCAATTACTGCCTGCACCGACACAGGAACATCGAACACAGGCTTGAGATCCGCAGCGACCTTGTCGCGGAGATCCATCGTCTCCGGTTCGGAGGCGCGAGGCGTCATCAGTGACGTGCCGGGGTCGCCGCTCGACAGTTCGGGAAGGTTCAGATCGCTAGTGCTCATGACATCCTACGCGGCGGAAAAGAGTTCGAGTTGCGGCTCGACAGGGTCTTGCAGTCTTTGTGTGAGCGCGGCTTCGATGGCGGCCTCCACGGCTTCACGGCTGTAGCCGGTCGAACCTTCATTCCAGCTGATCTGCCAGTCACCCGGCTTCGCTTTGGCGTTGCCCACGAACTGAAGGGATGCGCCGATGCCGTGCTTGCGCAGCTGTTCAAGACGGCGCTCGATCTGGGGCATCGCGTCAGGCGCCACGCTGATCACGACGACCGGGCTGCCTTTGAGCTGGCGTACGGCGTTGGCGATCGCCTCGGCTGCAACTGCCTCGCCATTCCTGTCGAGCGCTTCGCCGGCGATCTTGCGGGCGGCGATCATGGCAAGCTCGGCGGCCTCGCGCCGCAGTGTGTCTGCGATGGCCGCCATCTGAGCGGCGACGGGGGAAAGATGTGCGGCAACCTTGTCGACCGAAGCGAAACCCTTGGCTTCAACGGCCTGGCGCGCGCGCGTCTCGCCCTCGATGCGCGCCTTTGCCGCAAGCTGGTCGGCCTCATCGCGCGAGAAAAACTTGCGGTCCGGGCCCTTGAGCACGTCTCCGGACGGCGTGAATTCCGTCTCGAACGTGAAGGGAGAAGGCGCGACGTTCTGGGAAGAGTGCGTCATCAGTAGATCAGCTCCTCTTCGCCGCTGCCCTCGGCCAGCATGATCTCGCCGCGATCCGCCAGGGCCTTGGCGATGACGACCATTTCCTGCTGGGCGCCTTCGACGTCCTTGAGTTTGACAGGCCCCATGGCCGCCATGTCGTCGCGCATGAGCTTGGCGGCGCGTTCCGACATGTTCGACATGAACAGGTTGCGCATCTCGTCGTTGGCGCCCTTCAGCGCCAGGGCGAGCTTGTCCTTGTCGACGTTCCGCAACAGCGTCTGCACGCCGCCCGGATCGAGTTTGGACAGATCCTCGAACACGAACATCAGCGAACGGATGCGATCGGCCGCGTCCTTGTTCTTGTCTTCGAGCAGCGACATGAACCGGCCTTCGGTCTGCCGGTCGAAGTTGTTGAAGATTGCCGCCATCTGTTCGTGGCTGTCGCGCTTCGACGTGCGGGCGAGGTTGGTCATGAATTCGGTGCGCAGAGTCGACTCGATCTTTTCCAGGATGTCGCGCTGCACCGGCTCCATGCGCAGCATGCGCTGGATGACTTCGAGCGCAAATTCCGGGGGCAGGGCGGTGAGAACGCGGGCCGAGTGATCTGTCTTGATCTTCGACAGGACGACCGCAACGGTCTGCGGGTATTCGTTCTTGAGATAGTTGGCGAGAACCTGCTCGTTCACGTTGGCGAGCTTGTCCCACATCGTTCGGCCTGCCGGGCCGCGCAGTTCTTCCATCAGCGCATCGACCTTCTCGCGCGGCAGGAACTGCAGCAGCAGGCGGTGCGTCTGGTCGTAGGAGCCCGTGACGGCGCCCGAACCCGAGAGGCGGTTAACGAAGTCCTTGATCAGGTATTCGACGGTCTCGGCCTTGACCGGGCCCAGGTTGGACATCGCCTGGGAAATCTCGCGCAGCTCGTCATCGTCCATGCGATCCCAGATGGGCTTGGCGTCCTCGCCCAGCGCCAGCAGCAGGATGGCGGCCTTCTCCGACCCATGCAGGTGCGCAACCGTCACCACCGTGTCTGCCAGGCGCCGGCCGGTGTCGCTCTGCGACTCCTCGCGCGCGGTGGTGGCCGCTTGCGCGGCGGCAGCCTGCTGCTCCTGCTCGGAGGGTTTTGGAAGTGCGGCTGCCTTGCTCATGCTGCGCGATCCGCGCGTTCTTCGGCCATCCAGGACCGGATGATTGAGATGGATTCGTCAGGGTGGCTGGCGACCACCTCGGAGATTTTCTTGATCGAGGATGCTTTCACCTGGCCGGAAATCCGCGCCACATCGATCCCCGCATCCAGACGCTCGGGCGTGGGGATCTCGAAACTGACGCCTTTGCTTTCCGGCAGCATGGTCGTGCGCGACACTTCCTCAGTAATCATGTGTGTGGACTGCAGGTTGGCCATCGCGGCCTGGTGGGCGGCGATCGCCTTGGTGCGCTTTGCGCCCTTCAGCGCCTGGATTTCCGGGGGCAGGTCGTCAGGTTCGGGCTTGCTCATCAGCCCGCCGACGAGCGGCCTCAGCACGAAGAACACCAGCGCCAGCGCCGTCAGCACGAGAGCCAGGATCTCTCCGATCCGGACGAGATCGAACTTGTCGAGGTCGAACGGGCCGGGAGGCTCGCCGCCTTCGAGCGCCGTGTCCGGCCGCGCAAAGGCCGTGCTCTCAACCGTGACAACGTCGCCGCGCGGCTCGTCGAACAGCACGGCCGATTTCACTAGCGATGTGATCCGGGCAATTTCTTCCGGTGAGCGGTCCTGCCACGTTGCGGCGGCGCCTTCAGCGCCGGGAACACGGACCTGGTCGATCGCCACCGCCACGGACATGCGCTTGATAGCCCCGCCCTCGATGATTTCTGTGCGGACCGTCTTGTCCATCTCGTAGTTGACGGTTTCCTCGGTACGGTTGGTTTGCGACTGGTTCGAAGGCTGCGGCGGGGCGGCCGGGGCGGCGCCATTGGGCACGTTGTTGGCCACCGTGGTTTCGTCGCCGGGGAGGGCGTCCTGCGTGTTCGAGGAATCCTCCACTGTGGTGGAAGACCGAACGACCCGGCTGTCCGGATTGAACGTCTCGGAGCTCTGGGTGACCTTGTTGAAATCGGCCTCGATCGACACCGTGACCTTGGCCGCGCCAGGCCCGGCGATGTTCTCGATGACGTCCAGCACCTTGCGGCGATAGCTTTCTTCCATTGCCGCGCGGCGCTCGTCAGCAGTTGAGCCGCCGCCAATGCCGCCGCTGCCGGAACCATCGGTCGCGGCGGCCAGCAGGCGTCCGTCCGTGCTTGTGACCGTTACCGCTTCAACGGCAAGGCCCGGCACCTGGGAGGCGACAAGATTGCGGATCGCGCGCACTTTCTCCGGCGCCAGCATGTTTCCCGACAGCTTGAGGACGACGCCGGCCTTGGGCTTGTCGGCGTTCTGCTGGAACAGGGGACGCTCGGGCACCGAAAGGTGCACCTTGGCCGACTGAACCATGTCGTATGCGTTGATCGAGCGTTCCAGCTCGCCTTCCATGGCCCGGAGTTTCTTGATGTTGAGGACGAATTGCGTCTCGCCCAGCGCATCCGACTTGTCGAAAATCTCCCAACCGACGGACCCGCGTGTCGGCAGGCCCTGTTCGGACAGCATCATACGGGCGTCTTCGACCTTTGAGGCGTCGACAAAGATCGCCGAGCCGCCGCCTTCCAGCGAATAGGCAACGCCGGCCGTGTCCAGCCTGCCGCTGATTTCGGCGGCTTCCTCGAGCTCGAGGCCCGAAAAGAGGAGCTTCTTTCCGCCCTGGCCGCCCTGCAGCATGATGACGCCAAGGCCGCCGCCAACAAGCGCCACCACTACGAGAGCGGCCGCGATGCGCATGCGCCCGGAACGGGCGAGCTGAGCGATCAGCCCCTTGGTCTCGGCGGATTCAGGTTCGGCCACGAACACCCCGGAAAAAACTGCCTGCGTCGCGAAGCACGACTAGGCAGGAATTTCCGGGTGCGTGGTAAACGGGTCCTTAAGAACCCGAAGGAAGAGTGTTAGCGAAATCTTAAAGCGCTGCCCCGCCGCCGGGCTCTGCAGGGCCCTGCGGCGGCGCCGGTGTTCACGTAAAAGCGCGCTCTAGCGGTAGTTCTGAAGGCGTGTCGTGCGTAGACCCTTGACGCCGTGGCGCTCGTACAGGCGCTCCCAACCGCCGAATTCCTCTTTCGAGATTTCGTATCGGTCACACGCGTCGTCGGCGGTGAGGAGGCCGCCATGGACGGCTGCCACCACTTCCGCCTTGCGACGCGTCACCCAGCGCTGGATCCCCGGGGGGGGAAGGTCAGCGAGTGTGATGTGGCGTCCATCCGGCCCCACGACGGCCTGGCCTGTTTCGGCATGGCTCAGCATGGAATGCTCCCTGTTCTGCTCGTACTGTGCAGGGACCTTACGCGCCGGCGTTTAAGGTCGGCCTCGCGCGGGCCGTTCGCTTTTCCGCAAAATTTCATGGAAGTGACGGGGGACCGGAAACCACGATTGATGCGATGGACGGCGCGGAAAGGGCGCATGGGGCCCACAGGCATGGTGTTTTGCATCATGCCCGTGAGTTCCATGAGTTTACGCTTCACGCACGGCGATGCTGATTAGCGTTTCAGCCTGATGAGTTCGTCCAGCATCTCATCGGCCGTGGTGATGATTTTTGACGAGGCCGAATAGGCGCGCTGCGTCATGATCAGGTTGGAGAATTCCTCGGCGAGGTCGACCGTGGAGCTTTCGAGCGCGCGAGACTTGATCAGGCCAGCGCCGCCGACGCCGGCGCCGCGCATTGACAGGGCGCCTGCGTCCGGACCCAGGCGGTAGACGCCGCCCTGCTCGGAGAGGAGTCCATCGGCGTTGCCGAAGGTGGCGAGCGGAATCTGGTAGATGCGGCGAGTGAGGCCGTTGGTGAAGATGGCGGTAACGTATCCATCGTCGTCCACATCGACCGACGCCAGCGAGCCGAACGGGGTGCCATCGATCTGCGACGTGCCGAGCACGGACGGCGAGTCATAATTGGTAAGCCCGCCCGGTGCGCCGGGACCGCCCATGTCGAGCGAGATCGTCTGTGTTGCGAGGCCCAGGGCAGGGTCCCATTCGGTTCCGCCCGTACCCGATTCGCCAATCGTAATGTTCAACGGCAATGTCGAGTTCGCCGTGTCCAGCTGACCAAACGGGGTAAACGAAACAAGACCTGTCGCCAGCTGTCCATTCACCAGCGGGGCAGAGTCCACCACCTGGTCTGCAGGCAGATGTACTTCAGCGAACCAGGTGTTGGGTCCCTGCTTCAGGAAGGAGAAGGTCAGGGTGTGAAGGCCGCCCTGGCTGTCATAGACCTGGATCGGAATCTGGAAGTCCGGCGCCACGTTGCCGGAAGCCATGTTGTTCGTAGAGCTGGTCGCATCATAAGTCGCGGCGGCCGTGGACACTTCACGCGAGGATTGCAGGTTCGCCGACAGCGAGAGCCGCGCGGTTGCTTCGGCGCCGCCCGCGATGCCCGACACGCGGATCGGCTCCAGCGCGTTGAGGTCGGTCGGGTTGGCGTTGACCACGCCGGTGGAATCCACAGGCCAGCCCTGCAGGTAATAGCCTGCGGCGTTCTGCAGGTAGCCATCGGCATCGGGCGTGAACTGTCCGGCGCGCGTGTAATAGTAGGGGTCGCGCGCAGTTGCATCGTCGCTGCGGCCGCGCACAACGAACATGCCATCGCCAGATACGGCAAGGTGCGTCGAGACCGAGGAAGCGACTGTGGAGCCCTGCTCGGTCATGATAGCGCTCGCGCGCGAGGTCGTGCCGCCGGCACTGTAGGTCGTGGCGCGGTTCTGGGAGGTCAGCAGCGCCGTGAAGTCGTTGCGCAGGCGCTTGAAGCCAACCGTGTTAACGTTCGCGATGTTGTCCGAGATCGCGGCGAGAGCGCTGGCGTTCGCGCGCATGCCCGAGGCGCCGGCAAGCATGGCTGAATTGATACTCATGGTCGAAGCTCCCAGAATGCCCGGCGAGGGCATGGTCGGTTATGGGTTGGTTGGCCGCTTTGCGGCCGGACGGCGCGCTTCTGCGCCGGAAGTTCGTTCGGCGTGGCGCGCCTACTGGCGCATCAGCCTCTTGATATCTGCGTAGGCGAACACGCCGGAAGGCGTCGTGAGTGCGGGCTCGCCATAGGTGAGGTCAACGCCGGTGATGGTAGTCACCAGCGAGTGAGCCGGGGTGATCGTCGCGCCGTTGGCGTCTTCGGCGACCACGTTGATCCAGTAAGGCTCGCCTGCTTCAGCTGCGCCGCCGCCGTTTAGTTCGCCATCCCAGGCAAAATCGTGCTGGCCGGCTTTGAGGTCCCCGGCGGCTGGCGTCCTGGAGTAGAGAACCTTTCCGCTGGCGTCTGTGACCGTGATGGTCGCCTTCGCCGCGTCCGAGGGCAGGGTGTAGCGCCAGTTGACCGGATCGCCCGTGTACTGCGCCCCGGCTGAATCAATCTCAGCCTGCTGTCCGAGGTATCCGGACAGCGACGCGCCGGCATTCGAATTGGTCGCCTTGACCAGCGTTTCCAGCTGCGAGTTGACGCGGATCTGCTGCTCGACGCCAGAGAACTGCACCAGCTGCTCGGTGAACTGGTTGGAGTCCATGGGCTCAAGCGGATCCTGGTTCTGGATCTGCGCCGTCAGGATGGTGAGAAACGTGTCGAAGTTGTCAGCCAGGCTCGCCTGCGCCGTCGCGGCGTTGGCTGCCGGGTTCTGGGATACCGGGACGAATGAGATGGCGTCAGTCATGGGAGTTTCCTTCAGGCCACCAGGTCAAGTCGCGCCGGCCGCCATGGCTGTGCGACCGGCTTAACTGCGGCTTCTGCCGAAGGGTTCGTGGTTTCAAAGCTGCGCCAGACATTTGGCGAGGCGGGCGCGCGGGAGTCGCGCTCGCCGGTTGAGGTATTGCGATTGGAATCGCTGGCGAGCTCGAACCTCACCCCGCCATCGGCGAGGTCGATGCCGGCATCCGCGAGCGCCCGTTCCAGCGCGCGGTGTCCGCGCATCAGGTCATTCAAAGCTGCGCTGTCGTGGGCGGCGAGCACGGCGTGAACTTTCTTGTCGGCGCCGATCTCGATGCGCACGTCGACCCGGCCAAGCTCAGCCGGATCGAGACGAACCTCGAAACGTTGTGCGCGTCCATCGAAGCGCTCGATCATGCGCGTGTAGACCTGGACGGTGGCGGCGGGCATCGCAGCCTGCGCCGCCGCAGGCGTTGCGGCCGCGCGCGCGGATTCCTGCGGGGCCGCCGTGAGGGCTGTCGCCGCTTCAACCGTTGTGGCGGCCTTGGCCTGGGCGCCGGCTGCAGGATCAACGGCGATGTCCGCGCCAGCCGTCATGGCGGTGGATGCGGCGGCGTTGGGGTTCGTCGCGCTGGCTGGCGAGCCAACGCTGGTGCTGGCGGAGGCTTTTGAGGGCGTCTGGCCGCTTGTGGCTGCTGATCGCGTGTCGCCATCGGCATCGACAGCTTCGAGGCCGTCGGCTGCGATCTCGGGTTCGGCCGTTGCAGCCGCGCCTGCCGGAGAGATGGCCGCAGTCACGCCAGCGTTGGAAGCCGCTCTGTCGGGTGATGTTGGAAAAGCTGTACCGGCGATTGCGCCTGCGGCGGCCGCGCCCGCTGGCGAGGCGGCAGCAGGGGCGACTCCGGCGCCTTCAAGCCCATCGCCCGCTGGGTTGGCGGCGTCGCCTGTCTCGCCGTCCATGACAAGAGCGGTCCCCGGCGAGATTTGCGGAGCGGCGGCGGTCACAACATTTGTCTGCGCGGCGGCAACGGGGAGAATGTGTGAAGCGTCCTCTGTAACCGCCGCTGAATCTGCATCGGAGGCAACGGCTTCCGCTTCCGTCTCGCCGGAAGCAGCGGCAATGAGTTGGGAGAGGTGCGTCGGCGCGGTCGAAACAGTCGTTGCCGTTGCTGCGCCAGCCGGAGAGCCCGACGCTGATCCATTGCCAGCGGTGGTTCCTGCGAGGACGGTCGCAAAGCTGTCGCCGTCAGCCGGTCCGGCCGCCTGCATGCCCTGCTTGTCAGCCGAAGCATGCGCGATGCGGCCGGGAAGCGTCGGAGAAGGCAGGGCTGCTGTCGCGGTCAATCAACGCCTCGATCACGAAATGGTCGCGTTCGCCCGCCAGCTTGGCGTGGCGAACCTGCGCAAGGCCTGCAACGTGCGAGCCATTAACGTTTGCTGCAGAATGCGCCCGGAAATCGGGCGTTACGTCGTTAACAGGCTGCTCGCTTCCAAGCGTCACACGGCAAGTCTGGCTGGGCAGCCCTGCAGATTCTGCCGCCCGAAGGCGCGTTGCAGCGATGGTTCGTGTACGGCCCATCGCCACCTGGCGCAGAAAGCAGGACTGGCCCGGTACTTGCGTGGTTAACGGCAACGTTACGGCCAGCTTGCCGGGACGTTCCGGGGCAGAAGCTCCCGTCGCGCAGTTTTCGCGAATGTATTCAGGAAGATGGAACGAAGCCGGTGAAGGCTGGCCGTGTTGCAACGGCCAGGCAGGTTACGCCCACTGGGCAGATCCTGCCGGGCCGATTGAACCCGGAGCCGCGCCTTGTCGATCCAGTCGATCATGGGAACAGGTCTGTCCGCGCTGTTTGCGAACCAGCAGGCGCTGAAGGCTGTCTCGACCAACGTCGCGAACGTCAATACGGCTGGCTACTCGCGGCTCGACGTGAACTTTGTCTCGCGCACCGCCACGGGCGGCCTGGCCGGCGTCGAGATCGAGATCACGCGCGTCGCCAACACCTATCTCTCCGCCGCAGAGATGCGCGGCGCAGCTGACGTCTCGGCCGCCGACATCCTCGCCCAGTTCATGGATCGTGCACAGGGCCTGTTGGGCGACCCGTCTGACTCCTCATCCGTGTTCGCGACGCTCGATCCCGTGTTCTCGAGCTTTGGCTCCCTCGCGGTCGACCCCGCTTCGGCGCTGCGCCAGTCTTCCGCATTGTCGGACCTGAAGACGCTGCTCTCGCAGCTGGATACGACCGCCGAGGAAATCGCGGCGCTGCGCGATGAGTCGCACACCCGCATCATCTCCGCGATGGAAGAAGCCAACTCGCTGATGAGCGGGATCGCCCGCCTCAACGCATCGATCCAGCGCGCCACCATTGGCGGCGTCTCGGCGACCGAGGCTGAAACCGAACAGCAGCGTATGCTCGACCGTCTTTCCGAAATCATGGACATTCGCACGCAGGAGCGCTCGCTGGGCGGGGTGGAGCTTCGCACCGCGGATGGACTCCTGCTGGTCGATGTGGACGCTGCCGTGCTCGGCCTCAGCTCCACCTCCAATGGGGAGGCTTATCCGGGCCTCGTGATGATGTCGCCTCGCTCGACAACCGAAATCCCCTTGGAAAGGCACCTTGGCGGAGGCGAACTCAAGGGCCTGCTGCGCGCGCGCGATAGCGAGCTGGTGAACCTCCAGCTGGCGTTCGCGGAGTTCGCCGCGGGGGCTGCCGAAACTCTCAACGCCGCCCACAACACCGGCACGACCGTTCCAGCGCCAAACCAACTGACGGGCCGCAACACGGGCCTTCTCGCCACCGATCGCCTCAACTTCACGGGCGTCACACACATCGCTGTTGTCGACGATGCCGGCGCGGTCGTTCGCAATTTCCGCGTCGACTTTGGCGCCCAGCAGATAATCGACGATCAGGCCAACATCACTTCGTTCGCCAATTCGGTTGGCGATTTCCAGACTGCTCTCAACACCGCGATGGGTGCGGACGGGCAGGTCAGTTTCGCGAACGGCCAGCTTCAGCTCGAAACTACAACGCCTGGCCAGGGCCTTGCCATCCGAGATGATACAACCTCTCCAGCCAGCCGCGCGGGCAAGGGTTTCTCGCACACCTTCGGCCTCAACGACCTGGTGACGCACGGCAATGCGCTGGGCTACGCAACCGGGCTCTCGGGCGCGGACCTGCACGGCTTCACTGCCGGACAGACGATGACTTTCGCCTTGCGAGATTCGGACGGCGCGATCCTGCGGCGGATCGACTTCACCGTAGGCGCCGGCGCCACCATTGACTCTCTCCGTACAGACCTCAATACGGCGCTGCAGGGGTATGGTCAGGCGACGCTGGGCAGCGACGGCCGCCTCAGCCTTGTTCCCACCAGCAACAACGTGGCGCGCATCGACGTCACAGAGGACACGACCGTCCGGGGCGACACCAACATGTCGATGTCCGAACTGTTCGGCCTCGGTGAAGCCCTGCCGCTGCAGCGCGCTCGCTCGCTCAGCATCCGCAGCGACATCGAAGCGAATCCAGCCCTGCTGTCGTCAGCGCAGGCTGATCTTGCTGGCGCGGCAGCCGGACAGCGCGCTCTTTCTCCGGGAGATGGTCGTGGCGCGCTTGCTGTTGAGGCCGCAAGCACGACGCAGCGGCGCTTTGCCCAGGCAGGCGGCCTTGCCGGCCAGGTCACGTCGGTCTCGGATTATGCCGCGCGCCTTGCCGGCCATGCGGGCGTGCGCGCCGAGGCGCTGGAAGCCTCCAAGCTCGCCGCTGAGTCCGTGCGCGAGGAAGTGCGGGCGCGCCGCATGGGCGAGGAGGGCGTCAACCTCGACGAGGAACTGGTCAAGATGACAACCTATCAGCAGGCCTACGCCGCTGCTTCGCGCATGATCCAGGCCGCGCGCGATCTGTACGACATCACCCTGAATATGGTCTGAGAGAGCTGGCGCCATGTCACGAATTTCCTCCGCCATGATTCCCGCCGGTTCGATGGCTGACCTCCAGCGGGCGCAGCGTGAACTGGTCGAAGCCGCACGTCAGAGTTCGGCGCAGACCCGCTCGGCCGATCTCAAGGGTTATGGACGCGAGGCGCAGACGCTGGTCTCCGCAGAGCGCCTCGCAGGACGCCTGACCGGCTTCCAGAGCACGGCGCGCGAACTCACCACGCGATTGCAGATCCAGGATGTCGCACTTGGCCGCGCCGCCGAAGCCGTCAACAAGCTGAAGGACGAACTGTTCCAGAATATCGGCCTCGACAGCGGAGAAGGCATCCGGGCCCAGATCGAGGAGGCGTTCGCGGTCGTGAAGGACGCGATGAACACCAATCTCGGCGGCCGCTATCTGTTCGGCGGCGTGATGAACGATCGCCCGCCGGTCACCGCCAACACGCTCAACGATCTGGCCGCCAACCCGCTCACGGATTCGCTTGAACAGGGCGCCGCGTCTCAGGTCATGCGCGTGGAAGAAAGCCGGGTGATCCCGGCCGGCCTCGTCGCCGACGATGTGATCTCGGATGCGCTCGCCTCCATCAAGCGCCTCGCCGAGATGGATCAGGGGGTGGAAGGTCCCTTCGATGGAGACCTGACGCCTGTGCAGCGCGCGGCGGTCCAGAACGAACTCACTGCCTTGAATGCGGCGTTCGACAACATCCTCAGCCGCCAGGCGGAGAACGGCCGCCTGATGCAGGAGGTCGATTCCGCCAACAAGCGCCTGACCTCACGCATGAATGCGCTGGACGAGGCCATCGGCGGCATCGTCAATGTCGACCTCGCCGAGGTCGCTGTGCGCCTCAACCAGGCGCAGTTGGCCTACGAATCCTCTGCCAGCGTGTTCAACGTGCTGCGCAACATGTCGCTCCTCGACATGCTCAACTAGCGGCGGCCGGTCTGCGTCGCGTCGACCCGCCGGACGTCAGCCGGGGATCTATTCTGGACGTAGCGTCAATCCGCTCATGTGTTCTCGTAAGACGCGTCAATTCGCACCTCACAGTCCCTTGCGCGCGGGCCCGCGCGTGGCACGTTCCGGAAAACAGAATCGACCCGGGAGGACACCATGACCCTGCGCACGAGACTTTTCGGAACGATGGCGGCTGCGGCGCTTGCCGCGGCAATTGCGGGATCGGCGCAGGCGCAGATCGCGTGCGAGTCTCTCAGCGGTTTCCGCGCCCCGGACGTGAAGATTACCAAGGCGACGCCCGCCACGGCGCCTGTGCCCCTTTGCAAGGTTGACGGCGTCATCGGCAAGGAGATCAATTTCTCGGTCTGGCTGCCCGAAGCGTGGAACGGCAAGTTCGTGATGGGCGGCCAGGGCGGATTTGCCGGGCAGGTCGAGAGCCAGGCGATCTCGCTGCAGGCCTTGCAGAAAGGCTATGCAACCGCCGGCACCGATACGGGCCACTCCTCCCCGCCGCGCGGGATCGACGGCGTCTGGGCCGCCGGCGATTATGAGCGGATCGCCAACTACGCGCACGCCGCGATCCATCGTACGGCCGAGACAGCCAAGGCGCTGGTGAACGCCCGCTACGGCCGGCAAACTGATCGTTCCTATTTTGCTGGCTGTTCCAATGGCGGACGCCAGGCGCTGCAGATGGCCCAGCGCTATCCCGACGATTTCGACGGCATCATCGCGGGCGCGCCCGCCATCGATTTCCAGGGCATCACCGCAGCTTTCTCCACAATCACGCAGAAGATGTATCCCGATCCGAAGAAGATCGAGACGCCTGTGCTCGACCGGCCGGCGCGCGACATCGTCGCCAAGGCGGTGATGGAGAAGTGCGATGCGCTCGATGGCCTGAAGGACGGGATCATGAATGATCCGCGCATCTGCACGTTCGACGTGAAGACCATCCAGTGCAAGAGCGGCAAGAAGGACGGCTGCCTCAATCCGGCGCAGGTCGCCGCAGTGGAGGCGATCGTCAAGGGCCCGATGCTGAACGGCAAGCCGTTCCACGTCGCCTTCCCCTATGGCGGCGAGCAGAGCGAAATGGATTGGGGCACGTGGCTCGCCGGCAGCAAGGATCGCATCGGCGCGGGCCAGCCAAGTCTCGCTTACGGCTTCTCCATGGAGTTCATGCGCTACTTCGTGAAGCTGGATCCGACCTGGGATCATTCGCGCACCAACCTCGCCACACTCGCTGGCGAGATGAAGGCCGTGCAGATGACGCTGTCGCCGACCAATCCGGACCTGTCGGCCTTCCGCTCCAGCGGCGGCAAGCTGCTGATGTATCACGGCTGGTCAGACTCTGCGCTCTCGCCGCTGATGAGCACGCGCTATGTCGATAGCGTCTACGCGCTCGACGCAACGGCGCGCAATGACGTTCGCATGTTCATGCTGCCGGCTGTGGGCCATTGCGCGGGCGGCCCGGGCCCCGATCGTGTCGACTATCTCGGCGCGCTCGACAGCTGGGTCACGTCGAAGGCTGCGCCGGATACGCTGGTCGCCAACTTCGCGTCCGGCGGCGGGCGCACGCTGTGTGCATATCCTTCACAGCAGACCTACATCGGCTCTGGCGATGGCAAGAGCCCCGATCACTTCACCTGCAAGACGCCGTGAAGGCCTGCAACCTGACCTGATGCAGCGGAGGGCGATGAACTCGCTCTCCGATTTGCTTCACGCGAGACATCAAAGTGTGTGAATCGCCGGAACGAGCGGCGCGTGGATCGTGAAGCACGTTCCCGCACGCGTTTCTGCCTGCAATTCGGCGCCGATCTGCTTCATCATCATGTTCACAAGCGTCATGCCATAGCCGTGACCGTTCGTGCGGCCGGCGGACAGCCCCGCGCCGTCGTCGGCCACGGTGATGCGCAGGTGCTTGTCGTCATGAGACAGGCTGACCCGAACCGAGCCGGTTTCGCGCCCATGGAAGGCGTGGCGTAGTGCGTTCACAACAAGTTCGTTGACGGCCAGGATAAGCGGCTGCGCCTGGGCCACCGGCACCTTCAGCGATTCAATTCCGACGGCGATATCGACATGACCTGTGTCGCCCGCCATGATCTGAAGAGACGCGCAGGCAACCCGTAGCGCTTCGCCCAGATCGACCAGGCCATTGCCGCCATTCCTGTGCAACGCGTCGTGGATGCTGGCGACCGAGCCGACACGGGCGGCGGCGACGAGCAGGGCGTCGCGCACCGCAGCGCTGCTTTCACGCCGCGCTTGCAGGCTCATGAGACTGGATACCAGTTGCAGGCTGTTCTTGATGCGGTGATCGCCTTCGCGAAGCAGCACCGCGTTCTGCGCCGCCGCGTCATCAGACGCCTTGAGCCGCCGCCGCAGTTCCTGAATTTCCAGGCGCAGCTTGCGCGTTTCGGTCCACGCGGTGGCGGTCCCATCCGCTGGAGTACTAAAAATCGTCTGATTCAAACCCTCGTTGCCCATCGCCTTTTCTCCATCACCGCGAGTACCGATGAGCCTCGAGGCTGGATAAGTCGGTACGTTAATCGACTCTCCGGCGCGCCTTGCATTCCTGAAAAGTCTGACAAGCAGAGCGGCGGCAATCTCGCCCTGAAAGCAGGCGTTTTCCTCGTCCCGGCCGGTTCAGCCGCGGGGTGTGGTATACTCGCCAAAAAGCCGGCGGTACTCGCCGCTCACCGCCTCGTAGCATTCGCAGGCCATGTTCTCGAGGCCTGCGCGATCTGTGATCGTGATCTTGCCGTGCTGGTAGCGGATTGCTCCGGCCCGCTGCAGCGTGCTTGCGGCAATGCTCACCGTGGCGCGCCGGACGCCGAGCATGACAGCGATCAGGTCCTGCGTCAGCGATAGCTCGGGCGTGCCGGTCCTGTCGTGGGCCGACAGCAGCCAGCGCGCGAGCCGCTGTTCCAGTGCGTGGTGCGCGTTACACGCGGCGGTCTGCGAGACCTGAACCTGAAAGATCAACACATAGCGCAACAGCTGGCTGCGCAGGGTAGGCGCGGCTGAAAAAGCCTCGACCAGAGCAGCTGCGGACATCTGATAGGCTTCTCCGCCGGTCTGGCACATGGTTTCGGCGTAGGATGTCTTGCCCCCAAGCACGACCGAGAATCCCGCCACGCCTTCCGAACCAATGAGGCCGATCTCCAACGGCTGTCCGTCGGAGAGCACGGTGAGCGCTGAGATGAAGCCGCTCTCAACGAAGTAGACCTGCTCGATCACGTCGCCATGATGGTGGAGCGTCTGTCCCAGATCCAGCGTCACGCGGTGAAGCAATTTGGAGACGAGCGCGAACTCTGCCGCGGGCAGCGAAGCAAGAATTCGGTTTTGGATTTTGCTTTGATCTTTCAGGGGCAACAATAGCTCCATCGCCAGAGGCGGGAGCACACGTGTCTCTCAGGAGGCTGTGCGCCCAACAGGGACAACCGCTGAGTGTATAATGCCTGAGATCGAGAAAAGAGCCACAACACCATGCAAACAGTTGCGGGTGCGCGCGTTCTATTTCGCGCATATTGAGTGTGGCAGGCGATTGCCTCACGCCTTGCGCGCCGCGCCCTCGTCAGATTGCGCGAGAATGTCTTCATGCAGTTGCAAAGTCGCGCGGAGGAGGCCGGCCACACGTGAGTTCTGCTGCGCTTTCGAGAGACACTCTCTCAGGCGCACAATCTCCGCGCGGTGATGAGCCAGCTTTTTGTCCGCAGATACGAACAAGATGCGCTCCACTTGCAGCTATCTCATGTCACATCCGGCTATGCGTTTATGTACGGTATCGTACAAACGCCGATTTTGTTCGTCCGACGAAGGTGGACCACTTACCACCTGAACGAAAAGGGCGCCTCGGGTCGGAGCGGAGGCGCCCCAGTCGTTCAAGCGCACACGGGGGGAGCTGCGCGCTGTCGCTATCAGGTACACTCGCCGGCGCCAGCGTCTGTACGGTGCAGGCTGAATCGCGAACGAGGAATCGGACAGCATCTCGCATCGTGCTGCCCCTGTTCACGCGTCACGTACACGCCCCGCATGTCGGACTGCGTACAGACGGCGCCAACGGGCGTGGATAACTGGTCATGCGATTGGGAGGCTTCGGCCTCACACCGTGACAAAGACGCCATCGTTCCTGGGGCTGTGAACGATGGCCTTGGGGGGGGGGGCGGGCCTCAGCCAGTGAATCCGGGCCGCCATTTCCAGCGCCTGCAAGGTTGCGCTAGGACAGGGGGCATGACGCCCTCCGCCCCCTTTCCGGCTCCGCCGAACGAGCCAGAGGAATACCTCTGCTGTCACCGGCACTGCAGCCCGTGTATAAAAGACTATTACCGCGAGGCGCTGGCGCGCTGGAAGCTCGCCGTCAGCGAACAGGGCGGTGATCCGGACGCAGTGTTGAAGGCGCTGGGGCGGGCGGGGTAGAGGCGCCCCTGCCTTGCCTGGAACGTCTTGAAACCCCAGGCATTGGGCTGCAGGCTGGAGCCGTGCGGAGCGTTTGCGATGAAATCCCTGAAGACAGTTGTGTTGGCCGTCACTGCAATCACGTTTCTGTCCGGAGCCTGCTCGCAGCCGGCGCTGCAGCCGGTCTCCGTGGGCATGGGTCTCAACCCACAACTTCCCAAGCCGAGCGGATCCCTTCTTCCCGTGGTCAAAATCGCGGAGGCGACCGGCTGGTCCGAGGGGCAGACGCCCCTGGCTGCGGAGGGGCTTAAGGTCGGCGCTTTTGCAACCGGCCTCGACCACCCGCGCTGGATCTACGTGTTGCCGAACGGCGACGTGCTGGTCGCCGAAACGAACGCCCCGCCGCGGCCAGATCAGGCGGGCGGCATCCGGGGCTTTTTCCAGGACGGCGCGATGAAGAAGGCGGGCGCCATCACACCCACCGCCAACCGCATCACCCTGCTGCGGGATCAGGATGGTGATGGCGTGGCGGAGACCCGCGCGGTGTTCCTGAGCAATCTCAATTCGCCCTTTGGCATGGCCCTGGCTTCGGGCCGCCTCTACATCGCGAACACGGATGGCGTGGTCAGTGTTCCGTACACGCAGGAGCTGACCCGGATATCCGCCACGCCCGAAGTGCTGACGGAGCTGCCCGGCGGCACGCTCAATCATCACTGGACCAAGGCCCTTGTCGCGTCGCAAGACGGATCGAAGCTCTATGCGACGGTCGGCTCGAACTCGAATGTGGGCGAGAACGGGCTCGACAAGGAAGAGGGGCGCGCGGCGATCTGGGAGATCGATCGCGCAAGCGGCGCCAAGCGCCTGTTCGCCACCGGCCTGCGAAATCCCAACGGCATGGATTGGGAGCCGCAGAGCGGCGCCTTGTGGGTGGCGGTCAACGAACGGGACGAGCTGGGGCACAACCTCGTGCCCGACTACATCACATCGGTGAAGGATGGCGCTTTCTATGGTTGGCCATGGAGCTATTTTGGCGCTACTGTCGACACGCGCGTGAAACCCGAACGCCCGGACATGGTGGCCAAGGCCATAGCCCCCGACTTCGCCGTTGGCGCGCACACGGCTTCGTTGGGGCTCACCTTCGCTGATGGACAGACGCTGGGACCGCAATATGGCAGCGGCGCTTTCGTCGGCCAGCACGGCTCATGGAACCGTGATCCCTTCAGCGGCTACAAGGTGATCTTCGTGCCATTTGCCGGCGGCAAGCCATCGGGAGATGCTGTCGACGTACTGACGGGCTTCATCGATGCGGACAAGGAGCTGGCTTTCGGCCGGCCCGTCGGCGTCGAGATCGCAAAGGACGGCGCCCTGCTGGTGGCGGATGATGTCGGCAACACGATCTGGCGCGTATCCAGCGTTCGCTAGGTTGCGCCGTCCGGCAGCCGGTCTGTCCCCGCGCGGATTGCACGACGTGGACCTGCGGGCAGCTACCCGCGCTTCTCGAACGTATGCGCGCCGGGCTTCCGGCATTTCGGGCAGCGGACCAGCTTTGTAGGCCGCCCTGCCGCGCCATAGCGTATCCCGCCGATATCCCAGATCGAGTTTTCAGAGCCGCAGTGATTGCACACACCAATCCATTGTCGCGATTCAGCCTCGGCTGCCTGTTTCATCTTCGCCGGCATGAACCACATGAGGAAACCGCGCATCGATCAGGCCTCTTCTGCGGGCTCTTCGGGATAGTGCTCCATCGCCGCGTCAATCGCATCCAATGCCGCCGCCACGCGCTCGCGATGATGCGGGCCAGCATAGCGCAGGTAGATCGGTTGTGTGACCGCCAGGTGCCGGATCACCTGCGATGCGCTCAGGACCAGCGGGGGAATTTCGCGCAGGTCGATCGTCCAGCCATCCTCGCTGAAATGCAGGAAGGTGTTGCGCAGGTCGACCAGGTCATCGAATGCCTCGGCAATCTTGCGGCTGTAGGGCAGCTGGTAGGGCGGGCGCAGGAAGAACGGGTCGCCCACGCGGCGCAGGAGCTCGAGCGGAGATACGATCCGCGGCTCGCGCACGGCCAGCGGCTCAGGCCCGCGCCGGCCGTTCTTGGTCCACCGCGTGATCTCGCGCGCGTCCGAGCGCGTCATCCCCTTGACGCCGTATTCGTCGCCATGATCGAGCGCGCAGAGACAGGCATTCTGCACCGCCAACGTCATCGAGATAGCCAGCCAGCGCCACGCGCCATGATCTTCCGCCGCCTTGTGCGCCAGCTCGGCGGCATGCTCGACGCACGCCAGCAACTCGCGCGGCTGGTTGGTCTGGAAGTGATGCGGGGATGAGGGCTCTGTTGCCACGATGGTCAGCCACCGGCCCTGGCGAGGCCGCCCTCGAGCAGCCGGCGAGCGGGTTCGTAACGGTTGGCGACGCGCGCCGCGCCGTCCGGCAGCAGCGCAACGCGCGCCGGATCGATGTTGTCTGCATTGTCGGAGAGCTTGACGCGCAGGATCGAGACATCGCCCGCTGCGGCAAGCCCGGCGATCCAGGTGAGATAGTCCGAGCCGTGCGGGCGCGTGACGGCCCGGACGATGCGGACAGTCTCGGGGCTCACGCCAGCCGCGAGGAGTGAGGCTTCCGTCGCCTCGGTGTCTTCAAGGCTGTCGTGCAGCCAGGCTGCCTCGCGCTCGTCACGGGTTGCGTCTGGCCAGCGTTCCGCCAGCCTGGCGGCGACCCGCGCGAGATGGCCGACATAGGGATGGCCCGCCTTGTCGGTCTGGCCAGCATGAAGCCGGGTTGCGAGGGCGATGATTTCCGCGCGGACCTGATTCTGTTCCATTTCCCTATGATAGCGTGCGATTTCGGGCGAACCAGCGGCGGGCTCCACATTGCGCCGCTTTTACACTATATGCGGCTCTCCATTGCTGCTTCGGGCCTTGAACCCGCTGGAGACACTGACATGACCACCCTGATCGGGCCGCGCGGCGGCCCTGTTGCGCCTGTTGAGGCGGCCACTCCTCTTGAAGATTGGCCGGTCGCCGACGGGCTCTGCGATTTCTCGAAACTGTCGAAGGTGGACCTGTCGGGCGCGGACCTCGATCTGTTCCCTGGCGACCCGCGTCCGCGCGGCGAGATTCGCGTTGTGGCCGCCATGTCGGGCGGGGTGGATTCCTCCGTCGTCGCCGCGCTGCTGAAGTATGCCGGCTACGATGTGATCGGCGTGACGCTGCAGCTCTATGATCATGGCGCCGCCCTGAAGAAGCAGGGCGCGTGCTGCGCCGGGCAGGACATTCATGATGCCCGCCGCGTGGCCGAAGCGCTGGGCATTCCGCACTATGTGCTGGATTACGAAAGCCGCTTCCGCCAGCAGGTCATGGAAGACTTCGCGGACACGTACCTCAAAGGCTCGACGCCGATTCCATGCGTGCGCTGCAACCAGACGGTGAAGTTCTCCGATCTGCTTGCCACCGCCCGCGATCTTAGCGCCGACGCCATGGCGACCGGCCACTACATCCGCCGCACGATCGGTGCGGACGGGCGGGCGGAGCTTTCCCGCGCAGCTGATCCGGATCGCGATCAATCCTACTTCCTGTTCGCCACCACGCGCGCGCAGCTCGACTTCCTGCGCTTCCCGCTCGGCGGCATGAAGAAGCCGGATGTGCGGCGCGCGGCGGCCGCGCTTGGCCTGCAGGTTGCGGCCAAGC
This sequence comes from Hyphomonadaceae bacterium, assembly GCA_022844345.1. Taxonomy (GTDB): domain Bacteria; phylum Pseudomonadota; class Alphaproteobacteria; order Caulobacterales; family Hyphomonadaceae; genus UBA7672. Next base: position 276,788 of record JALHLU010000003.1, on the reverse strand, counting down.
CCGACAGCCAGGACATCTGCTTCGTCCCGGCCGGCAAGTATTCCGACATCGTGCAGAAGCTGCGCCCGGGCGCGGTGCAGCCCGGCGACATCGTGCACATGGATGGCCGCGTGATGGGCCAGCATGAAGGCGTGATACGCTACACCATCGGTCAGCGCCGCGGCCTCGGCGTCGCAACCGGCGAGCCCTTGTTCGTCGTGAAGCTGGATGCACCCAACCGCCGCGTGATCGTGGGGCCGCGCGAAGCGCTGCTCACGTCCGCCCTGGCGATTGGTGAGAGCAACTGGCTGGGCGAAGGCTCGCTGAGCGATGCGTGCGTAGCTGGCGTGCGGGCGTTGGCGCGTGTGCGCTCGACGCGCGCGCCTGTGCCGGGGCGGATGACGCTGGTCGAAGGTGTGCCGGGCTTTGCGTTCGATACGCCGGAAGAAGGCGTCGCGCCGGGTCAGGCCTGCGTGATCTATGCCGCGCCCGATGGCGCCACCGTCCTTGGCGGCGGTTTCATTTCCGCGACGGTCAGCGCGACCATCCCGGTTAGGTCTGGGATCTGAAGGCGAGTTGCGCCAACATGTGGTGATCAGGCGGGCCTGACGACCGGGCGGTCAGTCCCCAGTGAAGCGTGGGTCACGACCCTCAAGGAATGAAGCAACGCCCTCTGTGTAGTCCTCGCTCTGCTGCATCAGGGCGAAGGCTTCGAGGTCGCGATGGGCGGTCGCCTGCGACAGGGCGAGCGCGGCGATGTTCACGTCGCGCTTCACCATCTTCAGCGCCGTGGGCGGGAGAGCGGCGGCTGTCCGCGCAATCTCCACAGCCCGAGCGAGGGCGGCACCATCGGCCGATACCGCATCCGCGAGGCCCCACGCCAGCGCGGTCTCCGCGTCCACCTTCTCGCACAGCGCAGCAAGCCGCTTGGCGCGGGCAGGGCCGACCAAGGCCGTCATGCGCGGGATCGAACCCCAACTCATATTCATGCCGCGCGCCACCTCGGGAACATAGAGCATGGCCGACTTCGCCATCACGCGCAGGTCGCACGCAACAGCCAGCGCCGCCCCGCCGCCAACGCACCAGCCCTCGATCGCCATGATGGTGATGGCGTCCACCTTTTCCCAGGCCTCGCACATCTCGGGACCGGCGCGCAGCGAGATGCGGCGCTGCGCGAGCCCTTCATTCTTCTGGGTGGCGCGTGCAGGGTCCTTCAGGTCGGCGCCCAGCGTGAAGTTGTCGGCGCGCCCGGCGAGGATGACGGCAGACACATCGGGACGCGCATGAAACTGCCGCGCCGCTTCGGTCAGCTGCCGGATGGCTTCCGCCGACAATGCGTTGGCCTTGTTGCCGCGATCAAACCGCACGATGGCGATCCGGCCGGTGATTTCCGTGTCGATGAAGCCCGTCATGCCCGTTCCCTTGTCTGCGGAAGCATTGTGACAGATCGAACCGGATCGGCTACTCGCTTGTTGCGCGATGCGCATTGCGAACGCCTCGCGCGTGAGGTCCCTTTGCTTAGCCAGTTGGGAGACACGTCATGGCTATCATGAAGTCCGAGCAGATTCTAAGCGAGTCGCCGAAATCGTTCGAGGATGCGATCCAGTCGGCGGTCGCGCGCTTCTCGAAGACGGTTCGGGGCCTGCGCTCTGCAAACGTCAATAACCTGTCGACCGTGATCGAGAACGGGAAGATCGTTTCCTACCGCGTCAACCTGCAGATCACGTTCGAGGTTGAAGAGGCTGGCGGCGGCGGCGCGGACAAGGCCAAGAAGAAAAAGAAGCGCTGAGGCGCCCGGGCCGGTCCTGACCGCGCCGGAAGCGTCAGCTGCGGCTGACGCTCCGGATGCGCCCGAGGCGTCGTTGCTCTACCCGCCGGCAAGCGGAGAGCGCTTTCCATTCGAAGAACCAACGACGTTTGGCGAGTTGCCTGCCGAAGAGGGGCAGGCGGGTGCGCCAGCGCCGCCGCCAATGGGTAATCCGGCGCACGACGTCTGACCGGGTGACGGCGAGGCCCTTCGACGCGGCGGAATTGGCCCGCAGGGGTCTCGCGCAAGCCCGATTGCCTTCATGTTCCGCGCCTTGACGGAATGAGGGCCGGGGATGATTGTGCCCCGCACAAATCAATAGAGAGGCTTTCCCCATGAGCGCATCTGATCCTGTGGTCATCGTAGGCATGGCGCGCACGCCGATGGGCGCGATGCTGGGCGAGCTGGCCGGCTTCTCGGCCAACGAGCTGGGCGCGCACGCCATCAAGGCCGCGATGGCAGAAGCCGGCGTGCAGGGTGAGGATGTCGAGCTGGTCTATATGGGCAACTGCCTGCCGGCCGGACAGGGCCAGGCGCCAGCGCGTCAGGCGGGCATCAAGTCGGGCCTGCCGAAATCATCCGAAGCCACCACCGTAAACAAGATGTGCGGCTCGGGCATGCAGGCGGCCGTGATGGGCCGCGCGGCCATTCTCGCGGGCGACGCCACCGTGGTTGTCGCGGGCGGCATGGAGAGCATGACGAATGCTCCGCACCTGGTCGACCTGCGCAAGGGCCACAAATACGGCGCGGCCGCGCTGCGCGATCACATGGCGACGGATGGCCTCGAGGACGCCTATGGCGGCGGCGCGATGGGCAATTTCGCCGACATGATCGCCAAGGAATACCAGTTCACGCGCGAGCAGCAGGACGCCTATGCGCTCGAAACGCTGAGCCGCGCCCAGGCCGCCACCAAGGAAGGCCGCTTCAAGCGCGAGATCGCGCCGGTTACTGTGAAGGGCAAGAAGGGCGACGTCGTGATCGACACCGACGAACTGCCGCGCCAGGCCATGCCGGAAAAGATCCCGACGCTGCGCCCCGCCTTCTCGAAGGACGGCACGGTGACGGCCGCCAACGCCTCGGGCATTTCCGATGGCGCAGCCGCCCTGGTGCTGATGAAGGAATCCGAAGCCAAGAAGCGCGGTCTCAAGCCGCTTGCCCGCATCGTCGCCGCCGCCGCGCACAGCCATGAGCCGGCCTACTTCACCACGGCCCCCGTGCCCGCCATGAAGAAGGCGCTGGAGAAAGCCGGCTGGAAAGCCTCGGACGTTGATCTCTGGGAAATCAACGAGGCGTTCGCTGTCGTTCCGATGATCGCGATGAAGGAACTCGGCATTGGCCACGACAAGGTCAACGTGAATGGCGGCGCCTGCGCGCTGGGCCACCCGATCGGCGCCTCGGGCGCGCGCGTGCTGGTGACGCTGATCAACGCGCTGGAGCAGAAGGGCGCCAAGAAAGGCATGGCCGCGCTCTGCATCGGCGGCGGCGAAGGCATCGCCATGGCGATCGAGCGGGTCTGAAACGCCACTTCGCGCGTTATCACGTCAGGTTGTGGCGCGCCCTGAGCGGCGCACAGAGTGGAGCGTACCTGCATGTCGGGCGGTAATGTTACGAAAGTCCCCAGCGGCTCCAAGCTGGGGCTGGGTTTCTCGCGCGCGGTGCGTGTCGGCGATATGGTGTTCGTTTCGGGCTGTGCGCCCATCGCGCCGGATGGTTCGGTGGCGGCGCCGGGCGACGTGAAGGGCCAGACGAAGCGCTGCTTCGAGATCATCGAAGGCGCGCTGGTTCAGGCCGGCGCCGATCTCAAGCATGTGGTGCGCACGCGCGTGTTCCTCACCGACATGACGCGCTGGCGGGAGGCGGGCGAGGTCCATGGCGAGGTATTCAAGGATATCGAGCCTGCAACGTCTTTCCTCGGCACCCACGCCCTGATCAATCCCGGCTGGCTGGTCGAGATTGAAGCCGACGCGGTCATCTCGCGCGGGTAACCGCACGGCGTTTGTCGCAACTCAAATCCAGACTGCGCGTTCGGCCCATTATGGCGCCTCGAGCGGGCTTCTGCCCGCTCCGCCCATTGGAGCGCAGACATGATCGTCGAACACGGAACCCTGATCGTTGCAGCTGATGGCGGCGGCGCCGTGATCTATCGCAACACCGCCAATGATGGCGTCCCCAAGCTTGACGTCGTGGAAACCCACGATGCAAAGCACGCTTCTTCCACCACTTCCGGCGGCAAGACGGCGCTGGCCGGCCACGACTATCACGAGCAGGGCGAGCGCCAGTTCGCCGGCCGCCTCGCCACGCGCCTCGATGAACTGATCGGCGCGCACCAGCACGGCAAGGATCAGCCGAAGATCATTCTCTTCGCATCGCCGCGCTTTCTCGGCGTGATCCGGGGCGATTATTCGGCGCGCCTCAAGTCTGCGCTCAAGGCCGAAGTCGGCAAGGACCTGCGCGAGGCGCCGGCCAGGCAGATTGAACATACACTTGCAGACCTCGATCACGCCTGAGGATCACGCCCGAGGCGCTTCCGTCGAAGTCGAACGTGCTCTAGGCTGACCGCGTCAGGCGCATGAGACGCCCGTCGCGGGAGGTCTTCATGCTCAGCTATGATGTCTGCGAGTGCGGGGCGCCGCTGCAGCGCATGGAGCGCGAGACGCCCACGCCTGTGGGCGCGGAGGTTGTGCTGCGTGTGATCGCGGCGGGCGTCTGCCATTCGGACCTGCACATCTGGGACGGCTATTACGACATTGGCGGCGGGCAGAAGCTGCGCCTGCAGGATCGCGGCGTGAAACTGCCGCTGACGATGGGCCACGAGAATGTCGGCGAGGTTGTCGCAAAGGGGCCCGACGCAAAGGGCGTTTCGATTGGTGACGTGCGCCTGATCCATCCATGGATGGGATGCGGCGAGTGTGTTGTCTGCCGGCGCGGGGAGGAGAATCTCTGCGTGAAACCGTGCAGCGTCGGCATCCATCGCGGCGGCGGGTTTGCAACGCACCTGATGGTTCCTCACCCGCGCTATCTCTTCGACATCGGCTCGCTGGCGCCTGAACGCGCCGCTCCGCTCGCCTGCTCGGGCGTCACCGCCTATGGCGCGCTCCGCAAGGTGAGCGACACGCTTGCCGATGAACCTGTGGTGATGATCGGCGCGGGCGGCGTCGGCCTGATGGCGCTGGCCCTTCACAGGAAGATGGGGGGCAAGAGCACGATCGTGGTCGATATCGATCCGGCCAAGCGCGAAGCCGCCAGGGCGGCGGGCGCGGGTGTGGTGATCGACGGTGCGGCCAGGGATGCGCTCGATCAGGTGCGCGCGGCGACGGGCGGCGGCGCATGGTCGGTAATCGATTTCGTCGGCGCTGGCTCGACCGTGAAGCTCGGAGTCGATGCGACGATCAAGGGCGGCAAGGTCGTCGTCGTTGGCCTGTTCGGCGGCGACGTCACGATCTCCACGCCTTTCTTCCCGATGAAGGCGCTCACCGTGCAGGGCAGCTATGTCGGCAGCCTCAACGAGATCGCCGAACTGCTGGACCTCGTGAATCGCAAGGGTGCGCCGGATGTGCCTGTGGCGACACGGCCGCTGGATCAGGTGAATGCCGCGCTGAACGATCTGCGAGACGGCAAGATCATTGGACGTGTGGTGATGACGCCGTAAGGGTGGGCCGATGGTCTCGGTGCTGGAAGAGTTCCGCCTGCAATCGCGCTTCTGCGCCGAGTTCGGCTCGCCTTTCACCTCCCAGCTTCTCGCCCGCGGCGCGGACGATATCGAACGCGAAGGCGTGGTTGCGAGGTTCACGGCAGGCTGGCCGGGCCAGCCACGGACCGACGCTGTCTCGCTTCGATGGGCCGGCTCGCTGCACGCAGCGGCGCTGACAATGCGGGATGCCACTCTCGCCGCGGAATATCCCGGCTCGCGCACCGACTGGTCGATGGATCGCATCTGGCCTGCAGCTTCCGCCTTCATGCAGCGCGACGAGGCGTGGGTGCGCGACTTCATGCGATCTCCGCCGCAGACCAACGAGACCGGGCGCTCGACCGGGCTGGCCGCCGGCTTCCTGTGGCTAGCGCAGCGGACGCCCGAACCCTTCCACCTGTTCGAACTTGGCGCGAGTGCGGGCCTGAATTTGAACTGGGACCGGTTCGCCTATGCCCATCCGCCATGGGGCCGGGCTGCCGCGGGTGGTCCGTTCATTCCGACCGAGGTTCGAGGGGCCGAGCCTCCGCCATGGCGCAGCATCGCCATCGCCTCGCGCGCGGCGTGCGATCAGAACCCGCTGGACGCATCCAGCACAGAAGATTGCCTGCGATTGCGCGCGTATGTCTGGGCCGACCAGGCGGCGCGGCTGGAACGGCTGAATGCTGCGATAGACCTTGCGCAGTCCACCAGCGTCAGGGTGGAGAAGGCCGATGCTGCTGATTGGACCCGGCGCGCGCTGGCCGGCGAAATGCCGATGGGGACCAGCGTGGTCTACCACTCCGTCTTCCTGCAATATCCGCCGCGTGTTGTCCGCGAAGGCATCCTTGATGCGATCGCCGCTGCTGGCGCGCGCACGTCGCCGGGCAGGCGGTTGGCCTGGCTCAGCTTCGAGCCGGAAAGCATCGTGGGCGGCCCCCACGGATCGGCGCGGTATGTTCTGCACGCGGCAGTGTGGGACGCCGGAAAGCGCAACGACACGACGCTCGCCGAGGTCGATCCGCATGGGCGGCACCTGACCTGGCTGGTCTAGTTTACTCAGGCGCTGGTGATGGTGCTGGGGCGCAGCGGGGTGCGCGCTTCGGGCTGCTCGTAGGCGCGCCGGACCTGTGCGGGCGGCACACGCGAGGGCGCAACCTGGCCGAGAAGATGCGCGCCAAACGTCGGTGCGAACCATTTTGGGGCAGCGTGAACGGCGCGAGTCTGACGCGTGTTTGTCTCTTCCCGGCGCTCGGTTTCCGTCGCGCGCCGGTCATCGAACCGCTGGCGGCGGTCCTCATTCCGGAACACGTAGGGGGCGGGTTCGACACGCATGCCTTGGCCGCTGCAAGCGCAGGGCCATGCATGCCTAACGGGGGTTAGGGTTAATCGCCTGCGGGCCGGGCGCCGCGCGCGATCAGCGCGTCGATCAGGGCGAGCTGGGCGCCGCGCTCGCCGCCACCGCCCGATGCGGCCAGTGTCACGGCGTAGTCGAGCTGGGCCTGTCGCGAGGCGAGATTCTGCTGGTCGATATGGTCCACGATTGCCATCGCGACATCGACGATGTTTGCCGGCAACGGCCCATTGCGGGCGGGGTTTCCGGCGACGAACCACAGCAGATACGGGTCGGCGAAATAGCCCGGCTCGTCCGTCTGCGGGCGGTCGGCGACGAGGCGGGGGTGCTGCGAAATCAGCGAGTCGAGCCGGGCGACGTCGCCCGCGTCGATGGCCGCGACCGCATCAGCGAAGATGGTGTCGCGGATAATCATCGATGGGTTGTGTCCTACTGCGGCTTGTCCTTGTCGGCGGACGGCGTGTAGCTGCCGGTGGCGATCTGCGCGAGCTGCTTCTGCATGTCGAGCATCTGCTGCTGCAGGGCGCGGATGGCGTCGACGCCGCTTGGCGGGCTCGACGGCGGAGCTTTTGGCGGTTCACCCTGCGCGGAGGGCTGCATGGTCGGACCGCCAGGGGCGCCGGGCACGCCCGGAACGAACGGCGTGAAGAACTTCATCGTGTCTTCGAACATCGCCATGTTCTTGCGGATCTGTTCCTCGAACGCCTTGGCCTTGTCCTCGCCAACAGTGGTGTTCATGTACTCGCGCCATTTGTCCTGCTGCTGGTTGAACGTCTTCATCGACAGTTCGAGATAGGACGGCAGCATGGTCTGGAAGTTGTCGCCATAGAACTGGATCAGCTGGCGCAGGAAGGAGACGGGCAGCACGCCTTCCTTCTTGTTCTCCTGCTCGAAGATGATCTGTGCGAGAACGGCGCGGGTGAGGTCTTCCCCCGTCTTGGCGTCCTGCACGATGAACTCTTTCCCCTGACGTGTGAGTTCCGACAGGTGTTCGAGCGTGACGTAGGCGGAAGCCGACGTGTCGTAGAGACGCCGGTTCGCGTACTTCTTGATGACAATCTTCTCGTGGGCGCCGTTACCGTTAGCTTGCGTCAAGTGCATCTCCCGTCAGGCGGTCCTTGCCGGCGGGGCATTGCGCGACCCCTGGCCTGGCGGACCTGCTCATTAAATCCCGTTCAGATGGTCATGTAGCACGAACTTTACGCATGTGCACACACCTTCCGCGTGCGCAGCATGGGTGCAGCAAAAATCTCTGCTGCGCCAGCTTTGCGAGACCGCTCGTTAGTGAATCTGCTATAGCTCGCACAAGCTCGTGAATGGCAGGGAGACGGCAATGACGAAGGTGGCGCTGGTTACTGGGGGGACCCGCGGTATCGGCCGGGCAATCACGGAGCGTCTGGCGAAGGACGGCTTCACGGTCGCCGCCAACTATGCCGGCAATGACGAGGCCGCCGCCAAGTGCGCCGAGGAGCTGGGCGTCAAAGCCTACAAGTGGGATGTCGGCGACTACGACGCCTGCGCCGATGGTATCGCCAAGATTACCGCCGACCTCGGCCCGATTGACGTGCTGGTGAACAATGCCGGTGTCACGCGCGACGCGACCCTTCACAAGATGACCCGCCAGCAGTGGGACGACGTCATCCGCATCGACCTCACCTCGGCCTTCAACCTCTGCCGCCTCACCATCGAGGGCATGCGCGAGCGCAATTTCGGCCGCATCATCAACATCTCCTCGATCAACGGCCAGAAGGGGCAGGTGGGGCAGGTGAACTACTCCGCCGCCAAGGCTGGCCTCATCGGCTTCACCAAGGCGCTGGCGCAGGAAAACGCCAAGAAGGGGATCACCGTGAACGTGATCTGCCCCGGCTATATCGACACGGAAATGGTCCAGGCCGTGCCGGCCAAGGTCCTCGAGAGCATCATCGCCACCATCCCGGTCGGCCGGCTTGGTTCGGCGAGCGAGATCGCGGGCTGCGTCTCGTTCCTCGCAGGCGCCGACTCGGGCTTCATCACGGGCGCGACCCTCACAGCAAACGGCGGTCAATACATCGCAGGCTAGTGACCTCACGGCGCCTGCGGAGATTGAGGCGCGGCATCAATGCAACGCCTCGCCTGGGAGTCTCTAAAGGCCTGATTTCGTTGGGTTCGGCACCCTTGCGTCTGCCGCTGAATGGCCGCATCGTCGGCTGTGGGGCACTCGTTGCGAACAAAGAATCGCCCTGTTTTCCGTGCCATATGGCGGGGATGAAATTGAACGTATCTCATTGGTTGGCGGCAAAAGCCGTTGCAGGGATCGCCATGGCGGTCGGGCTTGGGGTCGGCGCTGCCGCCCCGGCCTTCGCGCAATCGCCCGAGATGCCAGCGCCGACCTTTGCAACCACCCGCAGCCAGGTTTCGACACTGCCCCCCGGCGCTGTCCGCTATGACGACCTCGGCTCCACCAGTGGCGGCTTCCTGCTTGAACAGCGCGGCTCCATGGTCCTGCTCCAGATGGACGGAAGCGGCGAGATCCTGACGCTGGTTCCGGTTCCCGGCGCGCGGGGCGATACCGTTTTCATGGATTATCGTGGGCGCACGGTGCTCAAGGTCACCAAGGCGGGCAATGTCGTTTCCTATCTCCACGACGCACGCGGCGCTCCGGCCGATCCGCGCCAGGGCTATCTGCCGCCGCTGTCCGCTCCGGCGATGACCGCCGCGCTCGACACAATGCGGGCCAGCGCGGTCAGCGAACTCACCAAGCTTGCCGGCCATGACGTTACCGTCTGGGGCACCCAGTCCTTCACCACGCGCGAGGCTTTCGCGGCCGACGCGCTCAGCATCCTCGTACTCGGCGTGCGCAACGCCAATGGCCATGCCGGCCGCGCGGCTGCGAAGATCGACAAAGTCACCCTGCGCCGCGGCAAGGCGCCGAGCGTGGAGTTCAAGGATGGCGAACTCGTCATCGAGGTGAACCCCGAAGATCCCTGGGGCGGCCGCGTGACTCCAGAGGACGTCTCTCGCGTGCTGACGCAATCGCGCGCCAGCGGCTGATCCCTACCTGCCGGGCGCCCAGTCTGGCGGCGCCATCACGAACCCCGAAAAATCGAAGCCCGGTGACACGGTGCACCCCACCAGCGACCATGCGCCGAGCGTGCGTGCGGCCTGCCAATGATACGGCGGCACAATGAGTTGCGGGCGCTGGCCGGCAGCGAGGTCGGGTCCGAGAATCCGTGTTTTCGGCCTCGACGTCTCGGTCACGGCGAGGCTTAGCTCGAGCGGAGCGCCCGCGTAGAAGTGCCATATCTCCGTCGCATCGATCTTGTGCCAGTGCGACCGCTCCCCCTCGCCCAACAGGTAGTAGATCGCCGTACCTGGCGAGCGATGCCCGTGATCGTGCGGATCCGGGATGCGATGCGTCTCCGCATACCAGCCGCCCTCCGGATGCGGTTGTAGCTCAAGCGTTCGAATGACGTCGTCGAGAGTCATGAGCTTACTCTTCCCCCGTGAAACGGGGGAAGTACCCCGAAAGGGGGGATGGGGGCGAGCCCCAAAGGGATCATTTGCGATTGGTCCACTCCCGCTGCTCCGCCGCTGCGAGAAGGATGCTCTCGACCACGCCATTCAGGTTTTGAAACACTTCGTCATTCCAGAAACGAATGACGCGCCATCCATTGTGCTCAAGGTATTGCGTGCGGTTGGCGTCGTAGCGTCGTTCGGATTCAGTGCCATGAGTTGCGCCGTCTATCTCGATCGCAAGAAGTATTTCAACGCAAGCAAAGTCGAGGACGAACGGGCCAGCCGGCGCCTGGCGACGAAACTTCCAGCCCAGCTGCTCGTCCTTGAGCTTCCACCACAACAGACGCTCCGCCGGCGTCATCTTGCTTCGCAGTCGGCGGGCGAAGCGTGTCTTCTGTCCTTCGCGCATCGCTGTGCCCCCCCGGGACCAACAGTGTCTGAAGTTGCTGCGCAGGCAACGCTCTTGGCTCGCCCCCATCCCCCCTTCGGGGTACTTCCCCCGCAAGCGGGGGAAGAGTGTCAAAACCTGTTCTTCCGTTCGCGCACTTCAGCAAACGTCGCCACCACATCACCGGGATGCCCGACGAAGGCCTGCAACTGAGGATTGTCAGCGCGCAGGAACGGGTTGGCGCGTTTCTCGCGGCCGATGGTTGTCGGCACGGTGGGGATGTCTTTCGCGCGCTTCTTCGTCACGTCCTCGGCGTAGCCGACGAGGTCGGCGTTCTTTGCGTCGACGCTGAGCGCGAACGCGGCGTTGGACGCGGTATATTCGTGCGCGCAGTAGACGACCGTGTCGTCGGGCAGGGCGCGCAGCTTGTCGAGGCTATCCCACATCTGCCCCGGCGTTCCCTCGAACAGGCGGCCGCAGCCGAGCGCGAACAGCGTATCGCCCACGAACGCTATGTGATGGTCGGGCAGGTGATAGACGATGTGGCCCAGCGTGTGGCCCGGCGTCTCTATGATTTGCGCGGTCGCATTGCCGAGCTTCACCGTGTCGCCTTCGTGCAGGATGCGATCAGGGGCTGCGCCAATGCGGGTCACTTCCTCGGGGCCAAACACCTTGGCGCCGGTGGCGGAGACAATGTCGGCATTGCCGCCGGCGTGGTCCGGATGCCAGTGCGTGTTCCACACCTGCGTGATGGTCCAGCCCCTGGCGGCGGCTTCCGACAGGATCTTCGCGGCGTCCGGCGTGTCGATGGTCGCGGTCTCGCCCGTGGCGGGATCGTGCAGCAGGAAGCCGTAATTGTCCTTGAGGCACGGGAACATGTGAACGATGGGGCCCGCCATGCAGTTTACCTTTCCCGCTGTTACCGGCCCTATATAGGCGTGGATGGTCCATGAAGGTTAGGGCATGCGCTTCGATATCGACAGGCTGCAGACCTTCTATGCCTCCCCCATGGGTCACATGGCGCGGGAGATGATGGCCCGTCGCGTCGCTGCATTGTGGCCGTCAGCCAGCGGGCTCGATGTCCTCGGCATCGGCCACACGGAAGCCCTGCTGGAACCCTATCGCAGCAGCGCCCGGCGCGTGATCTCAGCGGCGCCGTCGGACCAGGGAGCCGAGCGCTGGCCCGATGGGGCCAGGAGCCTAACCACGCTGGTCGAGGACGAGCGCCTGCCATTTCCCGACGCCATGTTCGACCGCATCATCGTCTGCCACGCGCTGGAAGAGGCCGAGAGCCCGCATCGCCTGCTGCGCGAAATCTGGCGGGTGGCGGCCCCGGAAGCCCGGATTCTGATCATAGTTGCGCATAGACGGGGTCTTTGGGCCCGGACGGAATCGACACCCTTCGGACATGGGCGGCCCTATACCCGCTCGCAGCTGAATCGGCTGCTGGAAGACGCCATGCTCGCGCCCCAGGCCTCCGCACGCGCGCTCTATGCCCCGCCAATCGGGTGGGGAATCATCACGTCAGCCGGCGATGCGTGGGAGAAAATCGGCAGATTCGCCTGGTCCGGCTTCGGCGGCGTGCTGATGGTTGAGGCGCTGAAACGGCTCTATATCGAGCCTGGAACGCCCGGCCGCGCGCGGCGCGTTGTAAAAGTCCCGGCAAAACAAAGAACGACTGTTCGATCCGAGAAAAAGTGTAGTTAGGTGTTGAAGGTGTGTAAGAAGTGCAATATATACATCCACGAGGCGGTTGAACCCCGCCAAGCCTGACAAGTCCAACGCGACCAGGCCAGTGCGACCACGAAAGGGAAGCCCAATGAAATACATCACCGCAGTGTTCAAACCCAGCCGCCTCGACGCCGTCCTCGACGCCGTGACTGCAGCCGGCGCTTCGGGCGTCACCGTCACGGAAGTGCGCGGCTATGGCCGCCAGCAAGGCAAGACCGAGGTCTATCGCGGCGCCGAATACGAAGTGCGCCTCCTGCCGAAGGTCCGCGTCGAGATCGCCGTAGCCGACGCGGTTGTCGAAAAGGTTGTCGACGCCATCACCCAAGCCGCCAACTCCAACAAGATCGGCGACGGCAAGATTTTTGTGATGGACCTCGAGCAGGTGCTGCGCATCCGTACGGGCGAGAAGAACGAGTCCGCCCTTACCTCGTGATCTCACGACTTCCAGCTGACGCCGCCCGATCCCCCAGAGGCGGCGCGGCTGGCGCGTCCCCCGGGCCGAATGCCTGAAACGGCCGGGAGCGCTGGCGGGCCAAGCACCTCGATCCAGTCGCCAGAGCTTTGAGACGCCGGAAGCTCGCTTCCGCGCGGCTCCGCGCTTTTCCAGCCGGCGCTACGCTTTCGGCTTCATCACAAGGTAGCCGCGCTCCACCATGCGGCGCATGGCGTCGTAGGCCTCTGTGAGTTCCTCGTACGCGCAGCGCAGCGAGGTGAGCTGGGCCACTTCCTGCGGGCTCACCTCGGGCTTCTCTGCAACCGCGACGGCGGCAGCCACCCAGCGGGCGCGCGCGTTGGCGGCTGCGACCGCCATGCGTTGAAAGCGGCCGAGGTCGCCTGTGCCGATCGTCTTCGCGAGGATTTCGCGATTCGCGGCGAAGGCGGCGTAGTCGATCTGCTCGAGATGGCCGCGGAGGGCGCGCTGCTCCTGCGGATCAAGTTCCGCTTCAGGCTCGAAGTGATCGCGGACCTTGCGGACGGTCGATGTCATCGTGAACGACATGGGGCGTTTCCTGTCTGGCCGGACCTTCTGGGAGTCCGGGCCAGATACAGGGTAGGCCCGCCCAGTTATCGCCCCGTTCCGGCGATCCGTGAAATTTCACGGATCAACCTTACCGCTTCTTCCGCTCCAGCACGAAGACCAGTTCCTCGGCTGTCCAGTTCAGGCGACCCAGTGACTTCGCGTTCACTGGTTTGCCGCCTACCGCTGTGGCGGCGACGATCTGGAGGCCGGCTTCGGCGGCGAGTTCCGCCATGTCGCGCGCGGTGCAGGGGCGGCGGGCGCCGTCGGACCACCAGCCGGCGCCGTGGCCAAGATTGGGGATGCGCCCGGTGGTGAGCAGGGTGGTGCGCACCCTCCAGTGGCCATAATTGCGGAACGAGATGATCACGCGGCGCGCCACGCGCGAGAGTTCATCGAGCACGAATTTCGGCCGCGCCAGCTCCTGGATCGTCTTCGACAGGATGGCGACGTCATAGGCGTCGTCGGGATAGACGGGCAGGTCGGCGTCGGCGTTGCCTTGGACAACCGCAAGGCCCTTGGCCACGCAGCGGTTGACGCCGGCCTGTTCCACTTCCAGCCCGCGCGTGCGTGCGCCGCGTTCGGACTGCAACAGATCCATCAGCTGCCCATCGCCACAGCCTACGTCGAGCACGAGTTCGCCGCGATTGATGAACTGGGCGATGGCGACGTGGTCGGCGCGCCGCATGCCTTGAGAGCCGGGGCCGGATTTCATGGCTTCACCAGCCCGCGCGCGTTGGCGGCCGCATCGATGAAGCCGCGCAGGCCCGCCTCAAACTCGGGCTCCTCGACGAAGAAGGCGTCGTGGCCCTTGTCGGTCTCGATATTGACGTAACTGGTCTCGCAACCCGCCGCGTTGAGCGCACGCACGAGGTCGCGGTTTTCCTCCGGCGAATAGTGCCAGTCGGACGAGAAGGAGAAAACGCAGAAGCGCGTATTGAGTCCGCGGAATGCATTGGCCAGGACCCCGCCATGTTCGCCGGCGAGGTCGAAATAATCCATCGCGCGCGTGATGTAGAGATAGGAGTTGGCGTCGAACCGGTCGACGAAGGTCTGCCCCTGATGGCGCAGATAGCTTTCGATCTGGAAGTCTGCGTCGAAGCCGAACGTCTTCGAGGCGCGATCCTGCAGCTTGCGGTCGAACTTCCGCTTCAGCGAGGACTCCGACAGGTAGGTGATGTGCGCGGCCATGCGCGCCACGGCGAGACCCTTTTCAGGCCGCGTGCCTTCGGAGAGATAATTGCCGTTGCGCCAGTTGGGATCGGCCATGATCGCCTGACGGCCGGTTTCGTAAAAGCCTATGTTCTGCGCCGACTGGCGCGGGGCCACGGCGATGGGCACGGCAGCGAACACGCGGTCGCGCGCCTGCACCGTCCATTCCAGAACCTGCATCCCGCCGATCGATCCACCGATCACAAGGAAGACGTTCGGGATGCCAAGCTGGTCGAGCAGGGCGATCTGCGCGCGCGCCATGTCAGCAATGGTGATGATCGGGAACTCGGTGCCCCAGTAGGCGCCGTCCGGCTTCTTCGAGGCCGGGCCGGTCGAGCCCATGCAGCCGCCCAGAACGTTGGAGCAGATCACGAAGAAACGGTTGGTGTCCACGGGCATGCCGGGGCCGACAATACGATCCCACCAGGCGGGGCGGCCGGTGACCGGATTGGGCGAGGCGGCGAACTGGTCGCCGGTCAGGGCGTGGCAGACGACCACGACATTGGAATTGTCGGCGTTGAGCTGGCCCCAGGTCTCGTAGGCGATCTCGACGTGATCGAGGGCGCGCCCGCTGTCCAGCTTGAGGGGCCGGTCGGGTGTGGCGACGGTCAGGCGCTTCAGGCCGTCCGTTCCGTCGAGGGTTCGCGCGGGGGCAAGCATGCTTGGTCCCAGATCAGCCTTAAGTGGGCCGAATGCAATAGCCGCCAATCCGCCTCCGAAACAAGGGAAGGCTTGCGGGGAGGGCATTCTGGCAGCGGATGGGGGTAAGGGGTTCTTGTCCCGGCAAATCTGTCGTATGCAGGTGGAGCGCTGGGGAGCGTAGACAGTCAGTCGAGTTCAATGGCCGCCGACAGCTTCCATGAACCTAATCAGGCCATGAGCGACGCATTCCTCGCCGCCCTGTCCGATAAATGGCGCCAGATGCGCGAGGCGCCCGCCGTGTCGCCTGCCGGCATCGGCTTTCGCCCGGCGCGCGAAGCGGCCGAACTGAGGCGTCTGGCGCGCGAAGGCGCGGCCGCTGGCATGCCGATGGACGCCATCGCCCGGATCTGGCGCTCGCTGTGTGGGGATGTCGCCGTGAGCCGTGGGCTCAAGGCCGTCTATGTGGCGGGCGGGGACGTGACCCTGTCGGTCGAGGCGGCGCGCGGCTATTTCGGCTTTGCCCCCAATATCGTTCCGTTGGTCGGCGTTCGCGACGCACTGGAGCGGGCCGTTACCCAGCCTGGCGCGCTGGCCTGCGTGCCCTGGCCGGAACATGCCGGGGCGGGCCAGTGGTGGCCCATGCTGAACGAGAACAAGTTCCATTCCCTGGTGATCGTCGGCGGCTGGCCCAGCCTGCCGGGATCGCCCGACGAGACGCCCAGGATCGCCATTGTCGGCCGCCTCAGCGTCGAATCCTCCGGCGAGGACGACACGCTCGCCATGGCGCATGACGACCACTGGACGGCGGACAAGCGCCTGCAGGAGCTTGGCCTCAAGGCCGAAGTGGTCGGCCGGGCCCGGTCGCTCGCGCTGATCCGCATCTCCGAGTTCGTGGCCGTGGACGACCGCCGGATCGACCTTGCCCGGCGGGCGGGACTGGACGGGCTGCGCATTGTCGGGGTACGGCCTCGGCCCTGAAACGGGGCCGTGTCATGACCGATCATCCCAAGCCGTTGCCGCAGCTTGCCGACGTGCACGCCTATGTGCCGGGCGAAGCGCCGAAGAACACAGGCGGCAAGACGTTCAAGCTGGCCTCGAACGAAAATCCGCTGGGCGCCTCGCCCCTGGCGCGGAAGGTTTATGCGGACCTTGCCGCGAAGATGGAGCTCTATCCCGATGGCGCCGCGCGCGAGTTGAAGGCCGCGCTGGCGAAGAAACACGGGCTTGATGCGGCGCGGCTCGTGCTGGGCGCGGGATCGGACGACATCTTCCTGATGCTGGGCCGCGCCTATCTCGGGCCGGGCGATGAAAGCATCAACACGGCGCACGCATTCGCCATCTACGCCATCATCGCGCAGCAGCAGGGCGCAAAGGTCGTCGAGATTGCGGAGAAGGATTTCACGGCGGACGTGGACGCGATCCTCAAGGCGGTGACGCCGAAGACGAAAATCGTCTGGCTCGCCAACCCGAACAACCCGACCGGCACCTATCTGCCGTATGACGAGGTGAAGCGGCTTCACGCCGGCCTTCCGCCCCATGCGCTGCTGGTGCTGGATGGCGCCTATGCGGAGTTCGTGAAGAAGAATGACTACGCCTCGGGCATCGAGCTCGCCTCGCAGTTCGGCAATATCATCATCACGCGCACTTTCTCGAAGCTCTATGGCCTTGCCGGCCTGCGCGTCGGCTGGGGCTATGCGCCCCCGCACGTGGTGGACGCGATCGAGCGCGTGCGCATGCCGTTCAACGTCAGCCTGCCGGCGCAGGCGGCGGCTATCGCCGCGCTGGACGATGATGCGTTCAACGAGCAGTCGCTCGCTCACAATGAGAGCGAGATGGAGCGACTGGCGGCCGGGCTGAAAGCGCTGGGCCTCGATCTGATTGATGGCGTCGGCAATTTCGTGGTCGCGGAGTTTCCCCAGACCAAAGGCAAAACGGCCGCCGAAGCGCTGGCTTTCCTGAAGGATCGCGGCGTCACCGTGCGCGGGCTTTCCGGCTACAAGATGCCGAACCACCTGCGCGTGTCGGTCGGCACGGTCGAAGGCAATGATGCGGCGCTGAAGCTGCTGAAAGAATTCCTGGGCAAGTGATGGCTGCGGTGTTCAACCAGATCGCCATCATCGGCGTCGGCCTCATCGGCGGCTCCATCGCGCGCGCCGCGCTGGAGAAGGGCGCGGCGGCTGAAGTCGTGCTGTTCGACGGCGATGCGGCTGCGCTGAAGCGTGCGGGCGAGATCGGCTTCGGCAAGCCTGCGGCCAGCATTGAGGCTGCAGTCGCGAACGCGGATGCGGTCTTCCACTGCGTGCCCGTTGGCGCGATGGGCGCAACGGCGCGGGCGAGCATCGCAGCGATGAAACCCGGTGCGATCCTCACAGACGTTGGCTCGGTAAAGGGGAACATCGCGCGCGACTGGCACAGCCTTGGGCGCGGCGACGTTCACATCATCCCGGGCCACCCGATCGCAGGGACCGAGAAATCCGGCCCAGACGCGGGTTTCGCCAGCCTGTTCGAGAACCGCTGGTGCATCCTGACGCCCGAGTCAGGCGGCGCAGCAGACTATGTGGCGGCCACCAACAAGCTGGCCGCGTTCTGGACGGCGCTCGGCTCGAAGGTCGAGCGGATGGACCCGGCGCGGCATGATCTCGTGCTCGCCGTGACCAGTCACATCCCCCACCTCATTGCCTACAACATGGTTGCGACCGCCTATGACATGGAAGCGGTGACGGAAGGCGAAGTCGTGAAATTCTCCGCCGCCGGCTTCCGCGACTTCACGCGCATCGCCGCATCCGACCCCACCATGTGGCGCGACGTGTTCCTGAACAATAAGGATGCCGTTCTGGAAGTGCTGGGCCGTTTCGAGGAAGACCTCACGGCGCTTCGCAAGGCCATCCGCAACGCAGACGGCCAGAAGCTGTTCGACACCTTCACCGAGTCCCGCCGCATCCGCCGCGAGATCATCGACGCAGGGCAGGACACCGCGACGGCGAACTTCGGGCGGGACAAGCCGAAGGAGTAGGCGGCCAAAGCGCCGCCGTCTCAGCCCCGCTTCTGTGCCGCTCGCCCCTCGGCCACCAGTCGCACGGTCGCCGGATCGAGCGCGTCCTTCAATTTCTGCGTGAACTCGGCGCGCTTCAGGCCTGGTTCGATGGGAGGCAGGATTTCGAAGATGATCTTGCCGGGTTTGCGCAGGAAGCCCTTGCCCTCCCAGACCAGTCCGGTGTTGAGCGCCACGGGCACGCAGGGCACGCCAAGTTCGTTGTAGAGCAGCACGATGCCTGGCTTGATGTCGGCAGGGGTATCTGGAAGCTGTCGGGTGCCTTCCGGGAAAATCACGATCTGCTGGCCTGACTCAACACCCTTTTTCGCGGCGGCCAGCATCAGCTTCATCGTTTTCATGCCGCCCTCCCGGTCGATCGGTATGCCCACGCGCGAGGCGTAGACGCCGAACACGGGCGCCTTCAGAAGCTCCTTCTTCAGGATGTAGGCCGGGTTCTCCATGAAGGTGAACGGGGCCAGCGTGTCGTAGGTCGACTGGTGCTTCATCGCGATGAGGCCCGGCCCCTTTGGCAGGTTCTCCTTGCCGCGCACTTCCATGCTGATCCCGCAGAACAGCCAGAGGCCGAAAGCCTGCAGATGGCAGAAGGATCGTACCGCGCTCATGGCGAAGCTGCGTGAGAAGAGGGCGATCGGCATGGCCAGCAAGCCAAGGACCAGCATCGTCACATAGAACCAGATCGAATAGAGAAGTGAGCGAACGAATGTCATCCGGCGCGTCCCGGGCTCGGCAGGGCGGTGTTGCGAAGCGCGGCGAGGCGAAACTTCAGCCACTCCTCAACCAGCAGACGTGCAGTCGCAACGTCGGTGTACCATTCGGCAGGGCGCACCTTCGTGGTCATGACGGCATTTGGAATGAATTGCCCTTCCGGCATCGAAGTCTGTAGTTCGAACAACGCACGCTCCATGTGATATTCCGATGTGACGACAACGATACGCGAATAGCCGTTGCGCTTCGCCCAGCCGGCCACTTCCTCGCCATTGCCTTCGGTCGTCGCAGCCGCCCGGCCCAGCATCACGCAGCACCTGATCTTGTCGATGTCCACGTTTGATATGCGGGCGATGTCCGCCTCCGATGTGTCCACGTTTACGCCCGAGATAAGCAGCGGCAGGTCAAGCGAGTCCGCCAACTGCACGGCCGAGATGATGCGCAGGTCGGCCGCGCCGGTCAGCGCGACAACCGCTTCGGCATTGACCGGCGGGTCGGGCGTCACGGCGCGGTCAGCGCGCGCGACGAAGCGCGCAAAGTCCCAACCGGCGACCAGCAGGCCGACGACAAGAACCAGCACCATCACTCGCAGCATCGTTCGCAACGCTTCAGCTTCTCCTCAAACCCTGTCGATCAGACCATATCCGAAAGCGACCGCACCACGGTCACCCGCGCCGCAATCATGGACGCAATGCCTGCTACCAGAGGCGCCAGTCCCAGAATGAGGCCGTCGGCGAGCGAAAGCGACAACTGCGGCAGCAGCCAGATCTGCGCGTCCGATTGGCGCAGCAGATACAGGACGAAAGCCGCAGCGCCAAACGCCAGAAGGGCTCCAAGCGCACCGGCCTGCACGCCCAGCATCAGAAAGCGCCTCTCGAACAGCCCGGCGATATAGCTGTCCTGCGCTCCCGAGAGGTGGAGGATTTCCACGATATCGCGGCGCGCCAGAAGCGTCGCGTGGGTTGCAAACGCAATCACGGCAAGCCCCGTCGCGCCCAGAAGCCCCACCGCGAAGAGGGCCACCAGTCCCGCAAGGTCGATCGACTTGCGAACATCAGCCGACCAGACGAGGTGATCATCCACCACGGTTTCGAGGCCTGCCGACGTGAGCCCTCCCGTCAGGCGCTGGACAAGGTCCCTGGCGTCGGCATCGGGCGCCGCTTCAGCGGCGACAAGGCGCGGCAGCGGCAGGCTTGCGGGAACGCCGCCCGCGCCCAGCCATGGCCGCAGCAGCTCTTCGGCCTCACCGCGTGTGATAGGGCGTGCGGTCGCGATGCCCGGCGTCCTCTGGGTTATCTCGACGGCGCGCTCGAGCGCAGCATCGTCGCCGCGCACGCGGATGGTGATCTGGCCGGTGACATCGTTGGTCCACGCATCCGCAGCCGCATAGGCCGAGCGCGAGACAAGTCCGGAGAGCGCGGCCAGGAAGCACAGCGCACACACGACGAAGAACAGCGCAGCCTCGCGCGCATCCTCCTTCGGCAGCAGGGGCGACAGCGACGCGCTCATGCCGGTTCGTCTTTCCGGGCGGCCATGGCAGACGCGGGCACGCGCATCACCATGCCGTCGGCAAGGCGCAGCACGTCAGCCTTCGCCTTGCGCACGAGGGCGAGGTCATGGGTCGCAATCAGGATTGTGGTGCTGAGCCGCTTGTTGAGCTCGCGGAACAGGCGGAACAGCCGGTCGCCCATCTCCTCGTCGACATTTCCGGTGGGCTCGTCGGCGAGGATCAGGTCGGGTTTCACAACGACGGCGCGGGCGATTGCGACGCGCTGCTTTTCCCCGCCCGAAAGTGTGGCCGGCCGCGCCTCCAGCCGGTCGCCGAGGCCAACCCAGGTCAGCAGCTCGATCACATCCTCCCGATAGGTGCGTTCCTGCGCCCCGAGCACCCGTAGGGGCAGGGCGACGTTCTCGTAGGCTGACAGGTGCTCCAACAGCCGGAATTCCTGGAACACCACCCCGATTCGCCGGCGCAGGGGGGCAAGGTCCCGGCGGCGCAGATGGGTGGTGTCGACGCCAAAAAGCGACACCCGCCCGGCCGTCGGGCGCAGCCCCAGATAGGCCAGTTTGAGCAGGGTGGACTTCCCCGCGCCGGACGGCCCGGTGAGGAAAGTCAGCGATCCGGGGGTCAGGGACAGCGAAACATCGGCCAGAACGTCATTTTCCGGGCCATAGGACAAACCGACCCTGTCGAGGCGCAAAACCGGGTCATCTGCTGCAAGTGCTTGCTCTCGCATGGGATTCCGCTGGTCTGGCCACGGGAACGGTTGGGGTCTGAATCCAGCCCTGATTGGACTATATTAACCGTTCGTGTGATTCCGATAGTGTGATGATCCTCGTCTGCCCATCTTGCGATACGCGGTACTTTGCCGACGATTCCAAAATCGGCAAGGAAGGCCGGCGCGTGCGCTGCGCCACCTGCGGCCATGCGTGGACGGCGAAGGTGCAGGACGAGGACGGAACGCCCGCCCCCGCCGAGGAAACCGGCCTCACCCGCGAACAGGTCGAACGCCTTCGCCAGACCGCCCAGGCCAACTCCAAGGTGCGCGCCGGCCCACATGCCGAATTCCGCGCCCAGCAGCATGCAAAGAAGAAGCGGGAGCGCGGCCGCGCCGTCACCATCGCCTGGGTGTCGGTGGCCATCGTGTTCGCCGGCGCCCTGATCGCCGCGGTGCTGTTCCGCAACGAAGTCGCGAACGCCTTCCCGAAAGTCGCCTCACTCTACCAGCTGGTCGGGCTCGATGTGAACCGCTTTGGCCTGGTGCTGGAGAATGTCGCCGCCAAGCGTTCGTTCGACGGGACGACGCCGGTGCTCACCGTTACCGGCGCTGCGGTCAACACCTCCGAAGAGGCAAGGGCGACGCCGCAGCTGCGCGTGACGCTGAAGGACGAGTCCGGCAACGAGGTGCAGACGTGGACCGACGATTTCGCCGTCGCCACCCTGGCGCCGGGCGAGCGAACCGAGTTCACCACGCGCTTCGAGGCGCCGCCGGTGGAGACCTATCGGCTGACCGTCGCCTTCGCCGAAAGAGATGGCGGCGAGACGGGTGGCGATACGAATGTGGAGCCGACCGATGCGGCTCCTGCCGGCGAAGGCGAGGCGGCCGATGCCGCGCACGCAGATGCGGCGGCCGGAACCGAAGAGCACGCTCCCGCCGATCACACCGAAGAGGCAGCCCCGGCTGCGGAGGCTGCCCATTAGCAGCTGCTTTGTTCCCGGCAATGTCGACGTGCTCCTGACCGAGGACGAGGTGCAGGCGCGCATCGACCAGCTCGCCGAGAGTCTTGCACCGCGCGTGTCGCAGGGCTCGTGGACAGGCGTTGTCGTGCTGCTTGGCGCGACGCCATTCGCGGCCGACCTGCTGCGGGCGCTCGCGCGCCGGGGCATCGACGTCGGCTTCGACGCCATCTGGCTGCAGAGCTATGCCGACGCGCGCGAAAGCTCGGGCCGGATGCAGGTCCATGCGGACGTGGTGCGGCCCGTCGACGGCTGCAATATCCTGCTGATCGACGATGTGTTCGACAGCGGCAAGACCATCGCCTTCGCTCGCACGCACTTCATGCAGAAGGGCGCGAAGGAAGTGCTCACCTGCGTATTCGCCCGCAAACCCGACGCGGCGACCGAAGGCCTTGACGCCTGGGCCTGGGACGCCCCGCCGCGCTATCTCGTCGGCTACGGCATGGACGACGCGGGCACGATGCGCGGCCTACCGTTCGTGGGCGCGATTCGGACCAGTCGCTAATCAACTCCGCGAAGAATATCTCTTAGCAGGTAGTCAGGATCCGAGTAGTCCGATGCTGAATTTTGCTGATAGTTCAACACAAGTTCGAATCCAACGAGGCCAAAGGTGATCATAAAGACAAGCGCTGAAATCAACCCAACCCAGTACAGCCGATTGTCCTCCGGCGTTGATTTAATCTTGAATATCGACATGTTGTCCGATTTTTCGATAACTCTGAATAAAGCTACTGATGTTTGAGCTGAATTATTCGGGAAGTCGAATGGCTCGACAATTGTCTCGTTGGGCTTGTTGAAGGCGAACGCTGCGCCACCGCCGTGGTAGGCAGGCAATACATATCCATAGCGTCCAAAAAGCGACGTCGCTCCGGCATAGTCTTGTTGAGGTTCATAGGTGGATCCAATCGCGACAAGCTTCTTTGGAGGAATTATGAAAACCGTTTTTCGCTCCCAGCCATGCGAAAGGATTAGGTCGATTTCCCAGCTTGTCCCCACACGGCTCGAGACTATGAGAATGATCAGCTGAGCTCTTTCGCTCGCAGTTCGGACGAGATCTTTCCAATTCTGATTCGATGCGACAGCCCGCCCTGCGCCTATCCCATCTTGAGGCACGCCCACCGCCACGGATGCTAAAATGTGCACGGTCGCATCTTGAAGACTCGAAAGTAACTGGCCTTCAAGTGTCGTCCTGCCGCTGTCGATCTGCGAAATCAGACGACTGAGAGAAAACGGGACATGTGCTATCGCCTTCGAACGGAATGGCCTCAAGAAGAGGAAGAAGGGCGGGGCGCTCTCGCGGTTACGCAGGCGTCGAGCGACAATGTTGGCGCGGAGGTCGCGTTCTAATTGAGTTGTTCGGTTGTGGATAATCATAAGGATCGGAAATGCCAGCAATACAAACGACAGCATCGGCATGGGATCAAATCGAAAATTCTGCGCTCCGAAATCGAATGAAGCTGCCGCGATCGATAGTAACAGCCCGGCGACGAGCAACGCTGTTATCGCGCTCGAAAACAGTCGAAGAACAATCCTCACCATTTAGCGCCACCCAAAGAACATCGGAAAATGCTAGTCAGAACCTCTCCAGCAACCGCTCGAGATATTCGAGGTCTTCCTTCGTCAGCGCGCGGTTGCCGGCGCGGCGGCGGATTTCGTCGAGGATTTCGCGCGCGCGCTGGCGTTCGATCTCGTCGGGGATTTCGACATCGTCGCCCTGGCCGCTGATGCCTTCGTTGAGGCGGCCGAGAATATCGCGCTCGTCGCGCTCAGCCTGCGCGTCAGGGTCGTTCTCGTCGTTGAGGCGCGCAAGCTCGGATGACCGGTCCTGCAGCGCGGACATGGCCTGCTGCTGGGCTTCGCGCGCCGCTGCGAAGTCGCCACGGCGCAAGGCTTCCTCGGCGCGGCGCTGCATCTCGATGGCGTTGCCGAGCAGCCGGCGCGACCGGTCGTTCTCCTGACCATAGACGCCATCGCCACGAACGCCGGGACGTCCGGGTTGTCCACCGGGACCGTTGCCGTCCCGCTGGCCTTGGCCCTGGCCCTGCTGCTGGCCCGGCTGGTTGCCCTGACCCTCGCCTTGCTGGCCTTCTCCTGGGCCTTGCCCCTGCTGCTGGCCCTGGCCGGGTTGCTGACCTTGTCCCGGCTGCTGTCCCTGGCCCTGCTGGCCTTGCTGGCCCTGTTGCTGTTGCGGCTGGCCGCCGCCGGAACGCTGTTGCTGTTCGAGCCGTTCGCGCTGCCGGCGCTGTTCGTCGGCAAGCTGCTGGCCGCGCTGGGCATCGCCCTCGCGCATGGCTTCCTCAGTCGAGTCGTTGAGGTCGCGCTGATCGTTCAGCGCGCGGTTGGTGTCCTGCAGCGCGCGGTTCATCGCGCGGCTCATCGGGCCATCCGGCTGCTGGCCGCCGCCGCCCTGGCCCATCTGGATCTGCATGTTCTGCATCTGGTCGAGCATGCGCTGCATGTCGCTCAGCAGCTGCCGCGCCTGGTCGCGCGCGCCGGTTTCGGCGAGATCGCGCAGGGCCTGCAGCATGCGCGTGAGTTCATCGTCGCCAAGCGGCTGTCCGCCGCCCTGCATGCCGCCCTGTTGCTGGCCGCCGTCGGTGACGCGCCCATTGCGCAGGGCCTCGGCCATCTGGGCCGCGAGATAGTCTTCAATCGCCTGCTCATACATGTCCATCAGGCGGCGGATTTCTTCCTCCGACGCCCCACGGCGCAGCGCCTCCTCCAGCGCACGGCGCGCGGCTTCCAGCGCCGCAGCCGCATCGGCGACCGAGCCATACTCGGCGCGCAGAGCAATATCCCACAGCAGCGCTTCGGCCTCTTCCGCTTCGGTGCGGTTGTGGGCAGCGTCGATCAGGCCGCGCGCATTGCGCAGGCCCATGTAGACGACCGGATCCTCGAAATAATCGTCGGCGCGCCAGGTGATCGCGTCCAGCACCATGACTGAGCGCTTGACGCCCTCGGGCGCCCAGCTGAGGCGCGAGGCTGGCGCGACTGCGATGGCGTCATAGCCCGCACCCGCAACCGAGGTGAAATTGTCCGCGCCCTCCGGCGTTGAATATTCTTCCCAGTTCCGCAGCAGGATCTGGCGCGCCTCCTGCGCCATGCGCGCGTTCGGTTGCAGGAAAATCTTCTCGGGCAGGCGATAGGCGACGGCCTCGCTCTCGGCGACCTGGCCGGCCGCATCCGTCACCCGCAGCTTCACCATCACGTTGAGGCCGGCCCAGCGATCCCGCACGAGATCCTGGCTGAAGTCGCCTTCCTCCTCGGTGGGGGAGAGCGTCACCGTCTCGATGATCGTCGCATCTTCAACGGCTCCTGCATCCGCCGGCGTGTCGATGCGCACCTTGACCAGTTCCAGCTTCTCGACGCCGTAGTCGTCCGCCAGCGTGTACTTGAACTCGGTGCGGTCGCCCTCGCCCAGCTTGGGCGGCTCGACGAACGCAACGGTGGGCGCCACGTCATCGATCACGGTGAAGGGAAAGCTCGCGCGCTCGCCCCAGAAATTGACGGCGATGCGCGTACCCTGCTTGACGACAACGCGCGCCTCGTACGCTTCGTCGATGCCAGGTTCCGGGTTCAGCGTTGCGTGAGGTGCGCCCTCGGGCATCACGCTGACCTGCGGACGTCCCGGGCCGATGATGCGGATGGTGACTTCCGAGCCTTCCGGCGCCTTGGCGACGGCGCCAGAGGTCAGCACGAACGGCGCCGAGCCGGTGTAGGCGGGCGGAGTGACCCACGCCTCGATCTTCAGAGTGTGGGCGCCGAACAGCGCGCCGAAATCGGGGAATAGCCCCCTGTTCATCCGGTCAAGCGTCGCGCCGCCGGCGATCGCGCCAGCCACGAGCAGAACGGCGGGAGCCGCAAGGCGCAGGAGGAACGGGTCCGCCTGGCGCCAGTGCGCGCGCACGTCGAGCTTGCCGGCCTGGGCGGCGAGCGCGGCCATGCGTTCGCGATGCTCGCGCCACAGGGTCATGCCCTGCTTGTCGGCCTTGGCAGGGCGATCGTTCCAGACGCTGAGCGGGCGGCCCTCGATCGCATTGTCGATCAGGTCGCGCGCTTCGTCCTCTGTCGGCCGGCGCCAGACCTTGAGGCCGACCAGGACAACGGTGACGAGGCCGACCCAGAACACGACGCCGGCGGTCGCCTGCCATTCGGGGGGCATGGCCGTGTAGAGGCCGGTCAGCCAGAACGCGGCGAAGATGGTAAACCAGATCAGCGTGGGCAGGGCGGCCTGAACCAGGGCGGGCCAGAACAGGCTGCGGCGCGCAGCGGCTATCCGGGCGTCGAGCTTGCTCCTGAGGCCAAATCCGTCAGCCAACCTGCATCCCTATCGGGCGACCCAATCGGGAGCCCTTTCCAGCGCGATCATCTCGTCGAAGGTCGGCCTGCGGCGGACGACCACGCAAGCATCGCCCCGAACGAGTGCTTCTGCAACAAGCGGTCTCGAATTATACTGGGACGACAATGTGGCGCCGTATGCGCCCGCGGTCATGAAGGCGACCAGATCGCCTTCCTTCAGGGGAGGCATTGGCCGGTCCTTGGCGAACCGGTCGGTGCTCTCGCAGATGGGCCCCACAAGGTCCACGGCGCTGCGGGGAGCGCCCATTGCGGGGGTCCGGACCGGGAGCACCTCATGGTGCGCGCCATAAAGGGCCGGGCGCATCAGGTCGTTCATCCCCGCGTCCAGGATCACAAAAGTGCGCCCGTCGCGCTCCTTGATGTACTCCACCCGCGAGATCAAAACTCCGGCATTTCCGGAGATCAGCCGGCCAGGTTCCAGGATCAGCTGGACGTCGAGGTTCCCAAGCACTTCGCGCGCCTGACGGGCGTAGATCGTCGGGCTGTCGGGGTCTTCACTGTCCTTATAGGGCACGCCAAGGCCGCCGCCGAAATCCACGCGGGTAATGCCAAAGCCCCGCTCGCGCAGGCGGCGAGCCAGGCTCACCACCTTTTCCCATGCTGCGCGCATGGGATCGATACGCATGATCTGGCTACCGATGTGAACCGCGATACCGACCGGATCGACGTTGGGCAGGCGGCTCGCCACCTCATAGAAATGTTCGGCCTCGTGCCAGGCGATGCCGAACTTGGTTTCGGGCGTGCCGGTGGAAATGTGAGCGTGGCCGCCAGCTTCGACATGCGGATTGACCCGGAAGGCGATCGGGGCGCGCTTGTTCATCTCCTGCGCGACCGCCGACAGGCGATGCAGTTCGGGCAGGCTTTCGACGTTGAACTGGAAGATGCCGCGCTCCAGGCCAAGGCGCATTTCCTCGCGGGTCTTGGCGACGCCAGAAAAGACGATGCGATCGGCCGGAACGCCGGCTTCCATCGCCTTCATGAGCTCCCCGCCCGAGACAACGTCCGCGCCGGCGCCAAGCGCGGCGAGGGTGGCGATCACGCCAAGGTTGGAGTTGGATTTGACCGCGTAGGCGATCAGCACCTTCTTGTCGGCGAAGGCGTCGGCCAGAACGTTGAAGTGACGGCGCAGGGTCGCGTCGGAGTAGACATAGGCTGGCGTCCCAAGCTCGCGCGCGATGGCCTCAAGCGAGACATCCTCGCAGTGCAGGACGCCATTGCGATAGCCAAAGTGATTCATCGTCGCGTTCCAGCCATTCCCCGGTGAGGCGAGGTAGCGGAAGGCGGGTCGCGTGTCACCCGGGAACCATGCGCGCCATCAAACCGCTATTGCGGCGCCGCCGCCGCGGGCGCTTCTGCAGGCGCGGTCGCCGCTTTCTCAAGCTCAAGCCGGCGGGCTTCGTCGGCGGCGCGGCGTTCGGCGTCGAGACGAGCTTCCTCGGCAGCTGCGGCCTCCTCGGCGGCCTTGATCACGCGCGGATCGCTCAGCCCATCAAGCGGCGGATCGCCCCAGAGCGGCATGGGCCGCTCGAGGTCTCCACGCAGGCCACAGGCGGCCAGGGCGGCAAGGGAAACGGCAAGGACGAGGACTGTACGCATGGGCGGCACAATCTGACGCTGCGGGGGGCGGGTCAAGTTCGGCGGGCGCCGCCGATCCGGAACGACCGCCCCGCGCGTACATTATCCGGTGTGGAACGTGGAGATCCTGCATGGCGAGCCCCGTAGACGCGCATCCGGCGACTGCCGCCCCGGTCTGGGACCGGCCTAACGGGCTCGGCCTGACGCTGAGCATTGTACTGCCTCTGGCGGCGGTGCTGATCGGGAACGGCCTGCTTTTCACGCTGGGAGACGCCGAAAACGCAGATTATGCGGCTGTGCCCTGGAACCCGCCCGGATGGCTGATCGGGGCGATCTGGTGCGTGATCTACCCGCTATGGGGCGCCGCGCGGTGGAAGACGGCGATGGCGGTCGATCCACGCGCGGGACGATCCTGGTGGGTGGCTGCGCTGATTGTCTGGGGTCTTTGCTACCCGATTGTGACAGCATTCGTCGGCACGCTGGGTAGCGTGATCGCCAACGGGTTCTCGCTGGGCCTGGCTCTCGCGGCCCTGTTGATGGTGAGGCCGGTATCCGCGCTGGCGGCCTGGATGATTGCGCCATCGATCGTGTGGCTCGTCATTGCGAATGCGCTGGGGCTGCAGGCGCTGCAGATGGCCGGCTAGCGATCAACATAGGCGAGGAACAGAAGGTCCGACGCTGCGAGTGTCGTGCGAACCTTCCAGAGCAGGTCAGACTCGTTCCACACGGAATGGAGTGAGACGACAAACGCGGCCAGATCGTCGAGCCGGTCGACCGGGAAGGACGACGTGCGGCGGAAACCGATATAGCTCGCGCCGATGCCGAACAGCGCATAGCCGAATGTCTCCTCCAGATGCCGCGCAAGGACGAGATTTTCCATCGGACTGAAGTCGCCCGCGAAATATCCGTTCGGAAAGGCGGCCATCGTTTCCCACGCATGCGAGACAGGCACGGCCTGTATGTAGATTTCCTTGGGATCAAGGATCGCGCCGGGCTCGTCCTGCAGCGCGAAGAAGGACGGGCGGTGTTCGCCGCTCCACCAAAGGCGGTTGCTGATCTGGCCCAGCGTCACGGCGCCGGCGGCCTTGACGAGACGGTCGAGGCGCGTGGCGAAATCGGGGAGGGGCGGTTCATCATCCTCGCCGAGTTCTTCGACGTCATCCGGGATCGGATCGAGTTCGTTGGCGTCGATGGTGTGACCGGATGTGTAGCAGGCCTGGGGGACGTTATCGAGCGTGGCGAGCATGCGCGCGCCAGGGTGCCTAGACGCCTTTTCGTCCATGATGGCGAGCAGCGCCTTCATCGACTTGACGCTCGTGCAATGGTAGCCGGGGCAGAGCAGCGCATGTGGGGTGTCCGCGCCGCCCGCCTCGAATGGCGTGACTTTCGGCGACGCATCTTTCCGCTGTCTGCCCCAGACCATGTCAGAGCCTCCGGTACATGTAGATCGACGGAATATGCACGCTGAAGCCTGCCTTCTCATAGGCCCGGCGGGCAGGCTCGTGGCTGGGATCGCCGCCCGTGCCGACAGTCGCGAGCAACATGCCGGCGTACTTCAGCGCAGCAAGCGCATGTTCATACAGGGCTGTGCCGATGCCCTTGCCGCCATGATCGGGATGCACGCCGTTGAGCGTGATCTCGCCAATGCCGGGCGCGATGTTCGGCTTCCACGAAACGAAGCCCGCGATCACACCGCCGCTTTCCGCGACGGCGATGGAATGACCGCTGCCGGGCTTGGCGATGGAGTCGAGCAGGTCGGCCTGCTCCTGTTCGGCCGTGGCGAGGCCGAGCGTGGCGATCTCCGGGCCAACGATATTGCGGAACGAGGCAAAGACAGGCGCGAACGCAGCAGCGCGTAAGGCCTGGAGCGCGGGCAGGTCTGCCGGCGCATAGGGCCGGATCAGGAATGACATGATGTCCGTCCAGTTTTTGAATGGAGAACGGAAACGCGCGGCAAAGCCGCAACGCCACGGGCAAGCGCTAGCGCGCCGCGCGCCAGCGGCCGGACAGGCAATTGTGCATCACGACAATCAAGGCCGGTTCTCCTCTGCGCCGATAGTGCTTCAGGATGCCGGCCCGGCGCAAGCGCCTGCCGCCATATCCCTGTCAGCAGGTGCAGGTTAGGCTTCTCACATTCGTAAAGGACAACACCTCCGGGAGGGCCCAAGTGACTGACCTGAAAACGGAAGCCGACCTGCGCACGGTCTACAAGCATCCCGGCGGCGGCGCCGTGGGCAAGGATATCGCGCAGATCGACGCGCACTTCGCACATTTTATCGCGCTGTCGCCCTTCCTCTGCATCGGCACGAGCGGCGAGAACGGGATGTGCGACGTCTCCCCGCGCGGCGGCGAGCCAGGCTTTGTTCACGTGATTGACGCACGCACGCTGGCCATGCCCGACAGGCCGGGCAACAACCGACTGGATTCGCTCGGCAACATCACGAGCCATCCGGGCGTAGGCCTGCTGTTCTTCGTGCCCGGCTTCGAGGACGCGCTGCGCGTCAACGGCCTCGCGCGCGTCACGACTGATCCTGCGCTGATGGCGCGCTTCACCGCTGACGGAAAACCGCCACGCTCGATCATGCTGATCGATGTGAAGGAGGCCTATCTCCACTGCTCGAAGGCAATCAGGCGCGCGGGCCTGTGGACGCAGGACGCGCAGGTCGATCGTGCGGATTTTCCCACAGCCGGCGAAGTCTATCGCGACCAGTTGAAACTGGAAGTTCCTGTCGAGGTGATCGATGCGTCGCTGGAGCAGGATGCACGGGACAATCTCTACTAAGCGCGCCGTCTCACCTCCCGCGGCGTGGCAGCATGCGCGCCAGCGTCGTGTCCTTCATCACATAGTGATGGAACAACGCCGCTGCCGCGTGCAGCCCAAGCAGGAAGTAGCCGAACGTGCCGCCAAGCTCGTGCAGTTCCTTGATCTGGTCGGCGAACGCTTCGTTGACCCCCGTAAGTGGGGGCAGGGTCAGCCCCCAGAACGGGATCGGGTCGCCCTCTGCACTGAGAAGCACCCAGCCGGCGATGGGCATCGCGATCAGCCACACGTAGATTGCGAGGTGCGCCGCAATCGACAGCAGGTGAAGCAGGCGCGGCGGCGGCGGCGTGATCGGCGGTGTCTTCCAGACAAACGCGCGCAGGCCAGCCCGAAGGAAGGTCGTGCCGAGCACGCTGAGACCGAGCATGAAATGCCAGGCCTTCAACCCCTCCCGGATGTCGCTGCCGCGTTCGTAGTTCACCCGCATCAGTATGCAGGCGTAGGCCGCAACCACGAGCAAGAGGACCAGCCAGTGCAGCAGGATCGCGCTGTTGGGATATCGCTTTGGTGCAGCCCCATCGCTCATGAGAAACTCCTGATGCGATTTAGCACACGGCAAAGAGCGGCAGCGCCGCTTGATGTGCGTCAAGTTCAAGGGTGATGAGGGTGCGGGTGAGAGGCGCCCGCAGGCGTGAGAACGGATGCGGGGCTGATGGCGCGCTTCAGTGCGGACCAGAAGCCGCCACGCTCGGTTGCGCTGATCGACGTAAAGGAGGCGTATCTGCACTGCGTGAAGGCGATCAAGCGCACGGGCCTGTGGACGCAGGAAGCTCGGGTGGATCGCGAGACGTTCCCGACGGCGGGGCAGGTCTATCGCGACCAGCTGAAGCTGGAGATACCGGGCGAAGCGATCGATGCGTCGCTGGAGCAGGATGCGCGGGAGACCTTGTGCTGAGCGGATTCCGCTTTACTGCTGCGCCAGTTTGCGGCGGCGCGGAAGACGCACCAGCACGAGCCAGAGCAGCATCGCGACAACCGGAAAGAGCGCAAGCACGAGATAGGCTTGAGAGCTGATCATCCAGTCGGGCAGCATCTGCATCTGGCCGAGGAAGAACGAGCCGGACGCAATGAACAGCGAGAAGCACATTCGCCAGAGATGTCTGGAAACACGCGCGGGACCACTCAATGTGCGGCGCGCCAGGACATTGATCTCGCCCGCTGCAGCGAACAGTCCAGCAACCATGAAGATCACGAAGGCCTGCGGCGGTGAACCGTCGATCGTGCCCGTGGGATCGCTGGCGCCCATCTGCATAAAGACTGCGCCAGCGCCGCCTATGGTCACCGCCGCGATCAGACCAACGACCTGCCAGACGCCAGCCGTGATTTCCGGTCGCTGGGCCGCCGCCCAGCCTGAGAGAAGTAGGTACAGCGCCATGAGGCCAGCGATGGTGTTCGTCCGCTGGCCTTCGTCGAGGAATGGCGCCACAGCGGTTGCGACAATATAGCAGATGAGCATCACGCCGAAAAACACCTTGCCTACGGCGCGGTGGATCTTGCCGCCCTTGCGGCTTGCAAGCGCAATGGCGCCGGTTGCAATGCCCGCGACCCCGCCGCCGATGTGGGCCCACAAGAGCGTTGCCGCGCCGATATGCATCCACGCGGGCGAATCCGGCGCCACCTGCAGGATCGCCGCGTGTGCGTCAGGCGCCGTCAGCAATGCGAGCGCCGCGGCTGACAGCAGGAACGCGACTTGCAATGATCGTAGCCGATGCCGAACGACTAACCGCGATGTCAAATGTAACCTCTGATCGGCAGGCTGACGCTGCGAATAGAGGACTATCGGCGACACAGGGCCTCAGCGCCATGATCCGACGTAACGAAAGCATGATCCGGCGCAACCTGCTAGCTGGCGGCCTTCGCATATCAGTCTGCCGCGATCAGACCAGTTTCGCCTTCCACGCCGCCACCTGCTCGCGCACACGCGTCGGCGCAGTCCCGCCATAGCTCTGGCGGCTCGCCACTGACGCATCCACCGTCAGCACCGCGAACACCTTGTCGGTGATGCGCGGTTCGAGTTTCTGCAGCACGCCAAGCGGAAGATCGGGCAGGGCGATACCTGCGGTCTCGGCGGCTTTCACGGCGGCGCCGGTGATGTGGTGGGCTTCGCGGAACGGGATGTTGAGTTCGCGCACCAGCCAGTCGGCAAGGTCCGTCGCGGTCGAGAAGCCCGACGCAGCAGAGGCGCGCATGCGCTCCTTGTTCGGCGTCATGGTGCTGATCATGCCGGCCATCGCCTGCAGCGAAAGATCCAGCGAGTCGAACGCTTCGAACGTCGTCAGCTTGTCGTCCTGCATGTCCTTCGAATAGGCGAGCGGCAGGCCCTTCATGATCGTGAACAGCTGCACCAGCGAGCCAATCGCGCGGCCCGATTTGGCGCGCACGAGTTCGGCGGCGTCCGGGTTGCGCTTCTGCGGCATGATGCTGGAGCCGGTGGACCATGCATCCGACATGCGCACGAAGCCGAACTGGGCCGACGACCAGATCACGATCTCTTCGGCCAGGCGCGAGAGATGCTGTGCGCAGATCGCAACGCTGCTCAACGCCTCAAGCGCGAAGTCGCGCGCCGAGACGCAATCGAGCGAGTTGGCCATCGGCCTGTCAAAGCCCAGCGCCTTCGCCGTCATGTGGCGATCGATGGGAAAGCCCGTGCCGGCCAGCGCCGCTGCGCCGAGCGGAGATTCGTTCATGCGGACGATAGCGTCGGCGAACCGTCCGCGATCGCGATCGAACATTTCCACATAGGCCATCAGGTGATGGCCGAACGTCACAGGCTGCGCCGTCTGCAGGTGCGTGAAGCCCGGCATCACCGTGTCGGCGTGAGCTTCGGCCTGCGCCAGCAGCGCCTTCATCAGCGCGGTGATCTGGTCGCGGCGCGTCTCACACGCGGATTTGACCCAGAGGCGAAAATCGACGGCGACCTGGTCATTGCGCGACCTTGCGGTGTGCAGCCGCCCGGCCGGCTCGCTGATGATTTCCTTGAGGCGGGATTCCACATTCAGGTGAATGTCTTCCAGCGCCTTGGAAAACTGGAATTTTCCTTCGCGAATCTCGGACAGGACCTGGTCGAGGCCGGTCTGGATGGCGGCTTCGTCGGCGGCGGTGATCACGGCGGTCTTCGCCAGCATGGCGGCATGGGCCTTCGATCCGGCGATGTCCTGCTCGGCGAGGCGCTTGTCCACGTCGATGGACGCGTTTATCGCCTCCATGACCTGATCGGGCATGGCCGAGAACCGGCCGCCCCACATCGCGTTACTTTCGGGATTCTTTGTCATGTCGTTCAGACCCGCCATTTCCGCCGCGCTTCTCGCACTCTTTGCGGTGGCCTGCCAGCCAGCAGCCGAGACCCCCGCTCCAGGTCCAGCGGCGGATGCGGCCGGGCAGCCCGTGCTGCTTTCCTGCAGCCACAAGGACTATCAGCCCCCGGCCACCACATCCGCCCTCGCCGGACACCGCGCCGGGTCGCTGAAATGCCTCGACCTCGACGTCGAAATCGCCGCGCCCACATCGGCATTCGTCGACGAAACAGGCGCCTCCCACTCCTTCGCCGATTTCAAGGGCAAGGTGCTGGTCTACAATATCTGGGCGGAATGGTGCGGGCCATGCGTCAAGGAAATGCCCAGCCTGGCGCGCCTGCAGAAGGCGTTCGAAGGCAAGGATGTCGCTGTTGTCCCCGTGGCCTATGGATTCGGTAAGGACGTGACGCGAGAATCGACGCTGACCAAGTTCCGCGAGCTGGTCGGAACCGACCTGCCGTTCTTCTTCGATGGCGAGCTGATCCTCCAGTCCGAGGCCCAGACCGGCGCGCTGCCGGCCACGCTGATCTACGACAAGGATGGTCAGGAAGTCGCCCGACTCACCGTCCCCGCGGAGTGGGATACGCCTGAGGCGATCGCGCTTGTGCAGGCGGTCCTCGACGGCAAACGCTAGGTCTGGCCCCGCCTGAGGCGAAAATCCCTTCAATTTGACGCGAGGTCACGCCCCGCGACACTGCCCGTGCTTGTGGCGGGCGGCCGGATTCGGCATGGATCAGCGTAAGAAAGATTACACGGCTGGCCAACAGCCGGTCGCGATGTCTCGGGAGGTCTACGCCATGATCAAGCTGCCCCACGCCTTGCTGGCTGCGAGTGCCGTCCTGATGGCCTGCGCCGCGCCGGCCTGGGCTCAGACTGCGCCTGCTGCAACCGGGCCTGAGGTCGACAAGGCCGCGATCAGCGCGCCCATGGTCGAGCCGGGCTATCAGGTCCCGCGCCTGAAGATCGGCCAGCCTGACCTGCAGGGCGTCTGGACGAATGCGTCCAACACGCCGCTGCGCCGTCCGGCCAGCATGCCGAACCTCGTGATGTCGGACGCCGAAAACGACAAGGCCCGAGACACCAATCCGCAGAACATCCGGCAGAAGACAGACGACAACCAGAAGCCCAGCGATGGCCTGCTTGATGGCAAGGACCTGCAGTCGGGCCGTGGCTACAACGCCTTCTGGATCGACCCGGGCTCAAGCTACGCCAATGTAAAAGGCACGTGGCGCACGTCGTGGATCGTCGAACCGGCGAACGGTCAGGTGCCGATGAAGCGCGGCGTTTCCGCCAACCCGTACGGCCCGCGCCTCGGCACCGGCTATGACCATCCCGAAGAGCGCAACCTCAACGAGCGCTGCATCATCCTCGGCACGTCGGGCCCGCCGATCGGCAACTATCTCTACAACAACAACCTGCGTATCATTCAGTCGCCCGACCATGTGGTGATCGAATCCGAGATGATCCACGATGCGCGCATCATCCCGCTCAACGCCACGCACAAGCCGAAGGAGCTGACGCCGTGGATGGGCGATTCCATCGGCTGGTGGGAAGGCGACACGCTGGTGGTGGAAACCATCAACATGACGCGCGGCGGCTCGGGCGTGGCGATCTCGCCCTCTGGCAAGATCACGGAACGCTTTTCGCGCTACAACGACAAGCAGGTATTCTACGAGTTCGAGGTCGATGACGCGAGTCTCTACACCCAGGTGTGGAAAGGCCAGATGGCCCTGAACGCCCAGGACGGCATGTACGAATACGCCTGCCACGAGGGCAATCACGGACTGCTCGGCATTCTCGAAGGCGGCCGCGCCGCCGACCGTGAAGGCCGCAACATCCAGGAAGACGGCGACCGCGAGGAGTAGCGGCGGCTTCACGTGAGCGAGAGCTTGCGATTGACCGGCCCGGCGCCCGCTTGTGGCCGGGCCGCGGATTCGGCAACTATCCCGGCTGACAAGACCTAGACCGGCGCCAAGCCGGCAGGATGCCTGGGAGGTATGTCCATGTTGAGCTTGCGCCACGTCTCGGTGGCCGCGGTGGCGGCTGCGCTCGTGCTGGCCGGGGCTGGCGCCGCTTCGGCGCAGGCCGCCGCCCAGACCGGCGCGCGCGTGTTCGTTCCCAACCAGAAGCCAGCGAAGGAGGGAGACCGCGTGGCCGCCGGCTATGTCGCCCCGCGTCTGTCGTTTGGCCAGCCTGACCTTTCGGGCGTCTGGTCCAACGCCTCCAACACGCGGCTCACACGCCCGGCCAACATGAAATCGCTGATCATGTCGGACGAGGAAGAGGCGGCCGCCCGGGCCGCCAACCCATCCAACATCCGGCAGGCGACCGACGACAACCAGAACCTCGGCGATGGCCTGCTCGACGGGAAGGATCTCGCCTCGGGCCGCGGCTACAACTCGTTCTGGATCGATCCGGGATCGAGCTACGCCAATGTGAAAGGCACGTGGCGCGCATCCTGGATCGTCGACCCTCCGAGCGGGCAGGTTCCGTTCTCGGAAGAAGGGCGCAAGCTGGCCGCTACGCTGCGCGGCGGGCGCGGCCGGGGCACAGGCTATGACCACCCCGAAGAGCGTGGCGCGGGCGAGCGCTGCATCGTCGGCTTCGGCGGCACGGGCGGTCCGCCGATGATGAACGTGCTCTACAACAACAATTACCAGATCATTCAGTCGCCCGATCACGTGGTGATCGTTGTGGAGATGAACCACGACGCCCGTATCATCCCGCTCAATACCAGGCACAAGCCGCCGCAACTCAATCAGTGGCTGGGCGATTCCATCGGCTGGTGGGAGGACGACACGCTGGTGGTCGAAACCATCAACGTGAATCCGGAAGGCGGCAGCCAGGCGACGCTGACACCCGGCGGCAAGATCATCGAGCGCTTCACGCGCTATTCCGACTCGCAGGTGCTGTATGAGTTCGAGGTGCACGATCCCGCGCTCTACACGCAGGTGTGGAAGGGCGAGGTGGGCCTCAATCGCGTGAACGACCACGTCTATGAATACGCCTGCCACGAGGGCAATCACGGCCTGCTGGGCATTCTCGAAGGCGGCCGCGCGGCTGATCGCGAGGGCCGCAATATTTCCGAGAAGGGTGATCGGGACGAGGGCTGATCGCGCATTCGACGTTCAGCCAATCTTCCACTTCACCAGCGCTTCATAATGCGGGCGTGCTTCGTCCGCTATGTGCTGCAGGTGAGGCGAGAGCGTGATGGGCGTCTCTTCCGGCGGCGGGCCAAAGCCGGTGGATCGCTCGACCGCGTCATACCAGGCCGGCGCCCAGACGCCGTCCGTCGCGCGGCGGCCGGCGGGCCAGCCGAGCATCTTCGTGGTCCACGGAATATCGAGGGCGGCGCAGAGTTTCGACAGCATGCCCGCCGGATCGCGCAGCACATCGGCGCCTTCGACAACCGGCGGCGCATGACCCAGCCGATCCGCCACCCGCGCGAAGATTTCCGCCTGTTGCACGAAGCCGATATCGGCGAGCTCAACCTCTCCGCGCTTCTGCGTGTAGGAGGCCAGCACGCGCACCGGATCGCGGATCAGGAAGGCGTTGCGGCACTGGCTCATCCAGTCCAGCCCGAAGGCCGGCAGCATGTGATGCGTCATGTGCTTTTCGTAGACGATGGGCTTGTCCGCCGCCGGTTGCGAAAGCTGTCGCGCAACCTCACGCCAGTCGTTCGGCTGGCTCGCCAGCGTTTCAGCCGTCATCGGATGATCAAGTCCGGTCTCGCGCAGGAAGGCCGCATAGAATGGCTCATCCACCACATGACAATCGCCCCGCGCCTCGAACGACCGCATCATCGCCGTCGAGATGTTGCGCGGGCCTGACCACATGGCGATGCGGATGGGGGAGGTCATAGTGAGAGTGCGTTCCTTGCCTCATTCAAGCTCAAAGAGTTTGCGCCACCTGCGTAGTTCGGATCTTCGCGCTGCACGGGGTCGTCCTCCCATCCGCATACGCGGCATATCTCGTAGTTTCCGATCTCTGACAGGCTCTCCTCGCCGCAGCACGGGCATGGGTGCGCGGCGCTCACGGACCAACCCTCAATCGCGCATACTGAGCCTGCTCGTCCTTCAGCGCGTCATACAGCTCCCGCAATCTCTGTGTGACAGGTCCTGGCGTCCCCGCCGGCATCACGTGGTCATCCACCGCGCGCACCGGCGTTATCCCGCCGAACGTGCCCGTGACGAACGCCTCGTCGGCGGCGTGCACGTCGCGCAGCGGGAAGAAATCCAGCTTCACGGGAATCCCGTTTGCGTCGCACAGGCGAATGACATTGCCGCGCGTGACGCCGTTGAAGCAGAACTCGCCTGTCGAGGTGCGCACCTCGCCATCCTTCAACCAGAAGAAATTGGTGGCGTTGCAGCTGGCGACCATACCGCCGGGATCGAGCATCAGCGCTTCATCGCCCCCACGCGGGATCACATCCAGCAGCGCGCGGATCAGCGGCAGGCGCGAATGCGAGTTGAGCCGCATGTCGAACATGTCGGCCGGCGTGGTCCGTATGGAACTCGTCACCACGTTGAGGCCCTTCGTCACGATATCGGGGCTCGGCTCTTTATATTCGGCGACGATGACGATGGTGGCCGCGCCCAGCGCATTGCGCGGGTCCTGGTTCACCGCCTTCTTGACGCCCCGCGTCGCCATCAGGCGCAGGTGCGCGCCGGTCTCCATGCCATTGGCCGCGCATGTTGCATGGAGGGCTGCAACCATCTCGTCGCGCGTCAGCCCAAGATCGAGCGCGATGTCTTTTGCGCCCTGATACAACCGCTCGATATGCGCATCGAGAAACAGCAGCGCGCCCTTGTGCAGCCGCAGCCCCTCCCACACGCCATCGCCCAGCACGAAGCCCGCATCGAAGATCGAAACCTTCGCCTCGTCCTTCGGCACAAGCTGACCGTTCAGCCAGACCTTGAGGCTGGCGTTGCGCGGGTCTGCTGCGAAGTCCTGGCTGCCGGCCATGGCGTATCTCTGGACCGCCGGGCGCCTGCCCGGCTCGTGGTCGAGGCAAGTTGTAAGCTGACGAAGCGGGATCAGGAAGCGAGCACATGTGCGGGCGCCCGGCGGTCACGGAGGCTAGTCCTCCGAGATCATCGCCATCGCGCCTTGGCGCTCGCTGGGTTTCAGTTTGAGGAAGAGGGTGCGGGCCTTCTTGATGTCGGCGGGCTTTCCCGTCTCGCACGCCAGCTTCAGCGCGAGGGCGGTGGGGTCACTCGCGCCTTTGATGAAAAGGAGCGCCTTGGCCATCTTGCCCATGGCCTCGCGGTCGATTGCGCCGTCATCCATCGAGTGTCTCCTCGGCCAGCCCTGGGGGTAGCCTGATTGCGTGGGCTGGCGTGATTAGAGGCACGCTCGCATGGATCGGGGCTCCTGTCGCTCGGTTGGGCTGGTCTGCCCGGCCTCGCGTGTTATGCAGGCCGATAGTCTCGGGGAGCTGCCGCCGCATGCAACGTCTGATCTTCATCGGGCTGATTCTCGCCATGGTGCTGGGCATCGCCGTTGGCGCGTTCGTCTATGGCGATGTGAACGGGCGCCACACGGCAGCCGAACAACGGGTCGCGGCGTTCGATACGAATGGCGACGGGCAACTGAACGAGGCCGAATTCAACGCCTCGCGTACAGAGAATGACATCACCTTCGCCCAGGCCGACCGCAACAAGAATGGCGAGGCGATCACCGCCGAAATCGAGAAGGCGCCGACGAAATTCCAGACTGAGATGGCGGGCTATTTCAAGATCCTTTCGGACATTTTTCTCCGCCTTATCAAGATGATCGTGGCTCCGCTCGTGTTGACCACGCTGACCGTGGGGATCGCCCACCTGGGCGGCGGGGCAGCCGTTGGACGGATCGGCGCGCGGACAATGGGCTGGTTCATCACCGCCTCCCTTGTCTCGCTCGGCCTTGGCCTGATCATGGTCAACTTCCTCAAGCCGGGCGTGGATTTCCCCGTTACGCTGGAGACCGCCGTAGCCGATGTGTCGAGCGTTGCGACCGGCAACTTCTCGCTGGCCGAATTCATCACGCACGTCTTCCCGACATCGATCGTGGACGCGATGGCGCGCAACGAAATCCTGCAGATCGTGGTGATCTCGCTGTTCATGGGCATCGCGCTGCAGTCGCTTGGCCAGAAGACGGCCAAGGTGACCGACCTGCTCGAGCAGGGCGCATTCCTGATGCTCAAGATCACTGGATATGTGATGACCGCGGCCCCGTTGGCCGTGTTTGGCGCGCTTGCCTACACCGTGTCGCTGCAGGGTCTGGGCGTCATCGCGGACTATGGGCGCCTGGTGGGGACCTTCTTCGTCGCGTTGTTCGTGCTGTGGGCCCTGCTGATAGCGGTTGGCTTCCTGATTCTCGGACCGCGCGTGTTCAAGCTGATCTGGGATGTGCGCTCGCCAGGCCTGATCGCCTTTGCGACGGCCAGTTCCGAAGCGGCCTATCCCCGCCTGCTGGAACAGCTGGAGCGGCACGGCATCGCCAATCGCGTTGTCTCGTTTGTGCTGCCGCTCGGCTACTCGTTCAACCTCGATGGCTCGATGATGTATTGCACCTTCGCGGTGATGTTCATCGCGCAGGCCATGGGCATTCCGCTGACCATCGAACAGCAGATCGGCATGCTCCTGCTGCTTATGGTCACATCCAAGGGCATTGCCGGGGTTCCGCGCGCCTCGCTCGTCGTCATTTCGGCGACGCTGCCGGCGATGGGGATGGACCCTGCCTGGATCGCGCTTGTGCTGGCGGTCGACGCCTTCATGGACATGGGCCGCACCGCGACGAATGTGATTGGAAATTCAATCGCCTGCGCTGTGATCGCGAAGTGGGAAGGACTGCTGTCCGATCCGACGCAGGACCAGCCCGTGGTGGAAGCCGTTCTCGGTTCCGGCGAGTCCGAAAGCGCGCCGGCGGCGAATCGTTGATCGCAAAACGGGCGCTCCATGCGCACCTTGCAGTTTCCGGAAGAAAGTTGATCGGCGGAACGTTCCGCTGCGTTGACGCAGCATGACGTACAGGGCATATGCGCTTCAATAGAGGGTCGCCGGCTTCCCCCCGGCGGAGTGGCGCAAAAGCCTTAGAACAGCCGTTCCCAAGACCCCGGCCAGCTGCTGCATTTCGAAGGAAATGCGACGTCAACGCGACAGCTTGTTCTGCAAAAAACGGCTATTCCCGTCTGGCGCTTGCGGCAAAAGGAAGGCATAAATTTCTAGTTCCGCTACCGATGGCCAAAAGGCTGGGGCTGGAACATCTGGGGCGTCGAGAGCGAGAGAGACATGTACAACTACGGTAACCGCAAGGCGGACCCGACCACGCGCGCCGCCGGGCTGACCACGTCGCTG
Source organism: Hyphomonadaceae bacterium (assembly GCA_022844345.1). GTDB lineage: Bacteria > Pseudomonadota > Alphaproteobacteria > Caulobacterales > Hyphomonadaceae > UBA7672. The sequence goes on along the minus strand of JALHLU010000003.1, from coordinate 235,112 downwards.
GTCGTCATCGGCGGTTTGGGCCTGGCCGTGGCCACTTGGAAATACACAGCTCCGCCCGAAGAAGAGCAGGGCGAAGTCGCGATCATCGACGTTGTCGAAGAAGTCGAGGAGCCGCCACCACCTCCGCCGCCAGTTGATGTCGAATTGCCGCCGCCGCCGCCGATGGTGGTCGTGCCCCAGTTCGAGTTTGATGTTCCGCCGCCGCCCGCCGCGATCACGCAGGTCGCGCCCGCGGTTGACCGGCCCGCAGCCGCTCCGCCGGCCCCGCCCGCTGCCAAGCCTGCGCCGCCGCCGGCCGTCACGGTTCGTTCGAGGCCGAAGCCCGGCCGCCGCTTCGACAAGCCGGATTATCCGGCCGCCGCCAAGCGCGCCAACGAGGAAGGCGAAGTCGTCGTCTCCGTTTGCGTCGACAAGGAAGGCCGCATGTCGGACGTCAAGATCGTCAAGTCGAGCGGCTTCCCTCGCCTCGACGAGGCTACGATCACCGGTCTTTCGAAGACGCGGCTTGACCCGGCTATTGGCACGGACGGCAAGCCAATCGCCATGTGCAATCCGCCCTACACCTTCACCTGGGTGTGGGACCTGGAGGAAGAAAAGCGCCGATGATCTGCTCGCGCTCGCGCGAGACAGTCCGACGACCGGTCGGGCAGGGGTGAGGGACTCGGTCAACAAAACGAAGAGCAGTTTGATCCGGCAGGCGAAGGGATAGCTTGGCCCGCCGGGTTGTGGTCTCGGGGAAACCCGAATGAGGAGAGAACGATAATGAGAATGGCGTATCGGGGGCATCAGTCCATGCGACGGGTCACTGTTCTGAGTATGTTGCTGGCCATCCTGGCCATGATGTTTTCGCCAATGATGGCGTCGGCCCAACAGCCGGAAGCTCCGCCGACCGGCGGCTTCTCGATGGAAGAGCCCACGGCGCCTGAAACTCCGGCCGCTCCGGAAGCCCCGGCTGCCGACGCAGCCGCCGGCGGGGAAGAAGAAGCCGCTCCGGAAGTCGACTACTCGATCACGGGCATGCTGGTGCACGCCTGGGAAACCCAGAACTGGGTGACCATGATCACGTTCGCCACCATGGTGATCATGCTGCTCGGCACGATCTACATCGCCGCCACCAAGGCGATCGACCAGTTCATGATGCAGAACCAGGCCAAGAAGATCGCCGCCTTCTGGGACGCCAACACGCTGGATGAAGGCCTTGAAATCCTCGGCCGCAACAGCGCGTTCCGCAACATTGCCGAAGGCGCCATCGCCCAGGCCAACTCCGCCCAGGCCGGCCTTGGCGCGCGCATCACGCGCGGCGATCGCATGGCTCACCAGGTCGGTATCGAACTCGAACGCGTCAACTCGCGTCTCCAGGGCGGCATGGCCTTCCTCGCGACGGTCGGCGCTATCTGCCCGTTCGTGGGTCTGTTCGGAACCGTCGTCGGTATCGTGTACGCTCTGACCGAGATCTCGCGCACCGGTAACGCCGCGATCACCGTCGTGGCCGGCCCGGTCGGCGAGGCGCTCAACATGACCGCCATCGGTCTCGCGGTCGCCGTGCCTGCGGTTATCTTCTACAACCTGCTCGGCCGCCGCAACAAAATCATCTACGACACCGCACGCCACTTCGCGTTCGACGTCGACAAGCTGATGGCGTCGTCGGCCAAGGCCTAAGCAAGTCTCGCAGAGGAGGCCAACATGGCTGACAATCCAGTTGCGAGCAGCAGCGGCATTTCGCTGGTGGAAGAGGACGATGCCGCCCTCAACTCCAGCATCAACACGACGCCGCTGGTCGATATCATGCTGGTGCTGCTGATCATCTTCCTGATCACGGTGCCAGTCGTGGTGAGCGCGAAGAACGTCGAACTGCCCGAGGAAACGAACAAGGTCGTCGAGACCAAGCCCGAGAACCTCAACGTTATCGTCGACTCGGACGGCCTGGTGTTCCTAAACACTGCGGCCGCCACCGATGCCGACCTGATCGCTGAGTTCTCGCGCATCGCCCGCATCAGGCCGGACCTCCAGCCTGAAGTGCACATTCGCGGGGATCTCACGACCGAGTATTATCACGTCGGACGGATCGTCGAACTTGCGCAGCGGTCTGGTGTTCTGAAGATCGGCTTCATCACCAGAGCGCCACCGCCGAAGCTTTGAGCGATGCCGGCGCTTCCTCCACCGAAGTGGTGGAGGCGCCGGAGCGCCACCAATCAGGAGTAGCTTTCTATGTCGATGGCAGTTGGAGGCGGTGAGGAAGGCGATCCCGTCTCTGAAATCAACACAACGCCGCTGATCGACGTGATGCTTGTGCTGCTGGTGATGTTGCTCATCACCTTGCCGCCCGAACGTCACGCAGTTAATCTCGACACCCCGATCCCGCCGCCGCCGGATGCACCGCCTCCGCCGCCGAGCGAGATGGAACCGATCCGAATCCAGATCGAGCAGTCGGGCATCATCATGTGGATGGGCGAGGAAGTCAGCCGTCCAGAGCTGAGCCGCCGCCTTCAAATCGAGGGCCAGCGTTCCGAACAGGCCGAGATCCATATCGAGCCCAATCGCCGGGCAAAGTATGGCGCAATCGCCCACGTTATGGCCGCTGTGCAGCGTAATGGACTGAAGAAAATGGGCGTGATCGGGGGAACTTGATCTAGCCTCATTTCGCAGGGTTACTAAGTCGGCGCCTGTCCTTTGCGGATAGGCGCCGTCCTTGCGCAGTAACAGCTGAGTTAGACGGGTTGAGGCTGGGACGGCGAGGGCTATATCGAAATGAAACGAAGCTGTGGAGGTTTAAGCATGCGGACGTTCGGCCAAACCATGAGAAACTGCCTGCCCGCAATCGGGCTGGGGCTGATCACGGCCTTTGGCGTCGCCAGCGTGACTGTGGTGAACGCCCCGAGCGCGATGGCGCAGTCGGGCCCCAAGTCGAGCAAGGAATTCGCGGAAACGTTTAACGCGGCAAACGCCGCTTACAGCGCGCGCAGGTATTCCGAAGCGCTCCAGAAGCTGGACCAGGCGGCGCCGCACGCCAAGACCAACCAGGAGAAGAGCGCGATCGAACAGGTTCGCGTCGGCATCTACTGCACGCAGAATAACCACGCCCAGTGCATCACCGCGATCGAGAAGGCCCGCTCCATCGGCGGCCTGTCTGGGGCCGTGAACAAGAACTATGACGGGCTGCTCTATGCCGCCTACAACGGTTCAGGCCAGACCGCGAAGGCGACGGCCCAGCTGAAAGCCAACGTCGCCAAGTACGGCGGTTCGGCCGATGAGCTCTCCGTTCTTGCGAAGGCTGAACTGGCGGCGAAGAACTACGCCGAGGCCATCAAGCTCGCGAAACAGGCCATCTCGAAATCGGGATCGAAGCCGGTTCCCTACAACATCCTGCTCAACGCTTACGACTCTCAGGGCAACAAGGCCGAATTCTACAACACGCTCGAGAAGGCCGCGATCGCCTTCAAGACGGCCACCTACTGGAAGCCGTTCATCGAGCGCGCCAAATCGGAGCCCAGCTTCCGTTCGGGCACGGCCGGTCTCGACGTCTACCGCGCGCTTGACGCTGCCGGCGTCAAGCTGACGGATGCCGACAAGTTCGACTGGGGCAAGCAGGCGCTCAGCCTCGGCCTCTCGGTCGAAGCCGAGAAAATCTGGGCTCCCCTGTTCAAGTCCGGCGTCTATGGCGGCGCGAGCGACAAGTCGAAGGACGCAAACCTCCGCTCTTACGCAACGGCTCAGGCCGAAGCGAAGAAGGATCGGGAAGGCGGCCTGAAGGCGGATGAAGGCGTGGCTGCGCAAGCCCCGTCCGGCGTCCAGTACGCCCTCGTCGGAGAGGCCTATCTCGGCTCGGGCGATTTCGCGAAGGCGATCGACATGTTCCAGAAGTCCCTCACCACCGGCAAGATGGACGCTGGCGTGACGGACCTCGTTAAACTGCGCCTCGGCATCGCCCAGTTCCGCGGTGGCAAGAAGGCCGACGCCACGAAGACCTGGACGGCCATCAAGGCCGACAACGGCGCCGCCTGGCTGGCGCGCTCGTGGATGGCGATCGCCAAGTAAGCGGCGCGCTTCGATCTGAATTGAGGCCCGGCTGGAAACAGCCGGGCCTTTTTCGTTTGATTGACCCGCCTATGGAGACCCGCCAACACATTCCGGCGATCACTCTACCGCGCGCCCGTGCCGCGCTTGCATGCGGTCGCCCTTGGGCCTTAGCTCGCCCTCAAGACGGCGACGACCGTCATCGAGGGAGAGAACCATGCGCGCAGCCATTGCCGGCCTGACGCTTTCAGCAATCCTTGCCGCCAGCTGCGCCACCTCGCCGCCACCGCTCGTGCTCCAGCCATTGCCTGCCGCCGACATCGCGCATGCCGACTTCGCCAACCCCTCGCTGTGGCTGTGCCGGCCCGGCCTTGCCGACGACAAGTGCAAGGTCAATCTCGACGCAACGATCATCGCGGCGAATGGCGAGACGAGCATCGAGAAATACGTCCCCGTATCCGACCCGAAGGTCGACTGTTTCTTCGTCTATCCGACCGTGTCGAACGACAAGACGTGGGCGTCGGACTGGACCGTCGACAATATGGAGATCGACGACATCAAGCTGCAGTTCGCGCGCTTCGGTTCGGTGTGCCGCCAGTTTGCGCCCATCTATCGCCAGACGACGCTGACCGCACTGCGCATCGCCTCGGGCGGGCCGCAGCCTGAGGGCGAGCGCCTGCCGCAGGGCGTGGGCGGCTATGCCGACGTGGTCGACGCATGGAACTGGTACATGGCCAACGAGAACAACGGCCGCGGCGTGATTCTGATCGGCCACAGCCAGGGCGCAGGCGTGCTGGCGCGCCTCATCGCGCAGGAGATCGAGGGCAAGCCAGCGCAGGCGCAGTTCGTTTCCGCGATGCTGCTGGGCTCCACCGTGCTGGTGCAGCCCGGCAAGGACACGGGTGGCACGTACAAGTCGATCCCGCTGTGCCGCGCCGAGGACCAGACGGGCTGCGTGATCTCTTACGCCTCGTTCCGCAACACGCTGCCGCCGCCGGATACGGCGCGCTTCGCCAAGGGCTCGGGCGGCAACGCGGCTGCGTGCAACAACCCGGCGAGCCTCGCCAGCGGGCAGGGCGTGCCGGACAGCTACTTCCTCGCCAAGGGCTTCCTCAATGGCTCGGCCGGTCCGAACCAGCCTGCCTGGGGCAACCCCGCGCCCACCATCACCACGCCGTTCGTGAAGGTGCCCGGCCTTGTCTCGACCAGGTGCGTAACGAAGGGCGACTACCACTATCTCGAAATGACGGTGACGCCTGATCCGGCCGACCCGCGCACCGACGAACTCGCCGGCGAGATCATGCGCGCCACAGGGCCGGACCTGAACTGGGGCCTGCACCTGATCGACGTCGACCACTCGATGGGCGACCTCATCCGCATCGCCCGTAAGCAGGCGGCGGCCTGGAAATAGACGTCAGGCCTGACGCATCGCCTTCAACTCGGCCACGTCAGCACTCAGCTGTTTCAGCTGGGCGCTGATCGTGTCGCCCTGAGCGAGGACATCGCGCTCGCGCAGGGCGTCGAGCTTGTCGTGCAGCAGCATGATCTCCAGCTCGGCGCGCATGTTGACGACGTAGTCGTGCTCGGCGGCGGCGCGGTCGATCAGGCCCTGCCGGTTCTGGCTCATCATGATCACCGGCGCCTGCAGCGCCGCGACCATCGAGAGCATCAGGTTGAGGAAGATGAATGGGTAGGGATCGAATGCGCGAGCGGCGAGCAGGGCGTTGAGCGTCACCCAAGCGATCAGCACAATCACGAACGTGATGATGAAGCGCCACGAGCCGCCAACCTTGGCCACCTGGTCAGCCAGCTTCGCCCAGCCGTCGCGCTCGTCGATGTGCGCCATGGGGCCGAGGCCGCTGGGCTTCTGGTCCGCGATCAGGTCGATCACGCTCTTCTTCTGGCTGGTCAGCGACGCATAGGGCGCGCCCAGAAGATCCTGGGCCAGCTGTTCGCGCACATCCATTGCCGTCTCCGTACCTGCCGAAGCTGAGGTTGACCCATGACAGGGCGCGGGGAAAGCGGCGCATCGCCCGCGTGAACCTTTCTGCCCTGGCCGCGTAGTGACTGACTTCCAGCCGAGGCCCACGCCCATGCCGCCTACCACCGAACAGTCCGTGGCCCGCCTCAAGCAGCTGGAAAAGCTGCTCGACCGTCAGTTCAACGTAGCGGGCATCAATTTCGGCATCGACAGCGTGATCGGTCTCGTGCCCGTTGTGGGCGACCTGCTCACCGGGGCGCTCGGGTTCTACCTGATCTCCGAAGCGCGCAAGCTTGGCGTCTCGCGGTGGGCGCTGACGCAGATGTATTCAAACCTCGGCATCGACGTCACGATTGGCGCGATCCCCATCGTGGGCGACGTGTTCGACCTGGCGTTCAAGTCCAACTCGAAGAACCTGAAGCTCCTGCTCCGCGATGTCGAAAAGCGGGAGGCGAAGGTGTTGCGCCGGACGAGCCGGGCGCAGCGATTAAAGACCAGCTAGGATCAGCTCGACCTGTCCGCACATCTGCAACGCAAAAGGGCGACGCCGAAACGCCGCCCTTCCCGAAACCTGCAGACGAGTGAGGGCGAGGCAATCCCGCCCAGCCCGGCCTACTGCTTGATGCCCTTGGCGATGTTCCATCCCCACTTCAGTTCCTGGCCCGTCTGTCCGTTCTGCAGCTGCGGCCAGAACGACCAGCCGATCTCTTCGTAGGCAAGGGTGACAGTTTCCTCGGGGCTGTTGTCTGACGAGGCGGCCATGTCGACCGAGGTGATCATCACGTTCTTCAGCGTGATGCGGTAGGCAACCACCGGGCGCTGGCCCTTGCGGACCATTTCAATCTCGATCTGCGCGACGCGTTTCCCCGAAACCGCAAACTCCTTGAGCTTGATGCTGGCGGCATCGAGCGCCTTGGTCAGGGTGATGTCCTCGAACGTCCCCTTGCCGCTGGCGCGCCCGGTTGCCTGCACCGGCATCGAGAACCCTTCAGTCATGGTGGTGAGCTCGATCCAGTCCGTGCGGCCGTTGGCGAAGGATGTCCCCGCCACGTCGGAGATCTTCACGTAGAGGTCCTGCGCAGCGGCGGCGCCAGCGGACAGGCCGGCCGCCAGAAGGCAGGCAGCGGCAATCAAGGCTTTCGATATCATCGGCAGTCCTCTTGGGTGGGTGACGCACGAACCGGCGCCGGGGAAGGGTGACGTGTTGGGAATGGCGTCTCTGCAAAAAGCGAAAGGGCGGACCTTTCGGCCCGCCCCTTCTTGTGTTGGTCAGTCCGGGGTTGGCAGCGATCAGGCGGCTTTGTCCGCAATCGCTGCCGCTACCCTGGGATCCGGATCGCGCAGCACATAGCCGCGGCCCCAGACGGTTTCGATGAAGTGCTCGCCGCCCGTCGCCTGCGCCAGCTTCTTGCGAAGCTTGCAGATGAAGACGTCGATGATCTTGAGTTCCGGCTCGTCCATGCCTCCGTAGAGGTGGTTGAGGAACATTTCCTTGGTGAGCGTCGTCCCCTTGCGAAGGGACAGCAGCTCGAACATCTGGTATTCCTTGCCGGTGAGGTGCACGCGGTTGTTGTGCACTTCGACCGTCTTGGCGTCCAGGTTGACGACGATCTCGCCGGTGCGGATCACGCTCTCGGCGTGGCCTTTGGAACGGCGGACGATCGCGGTGATACGGGCGATAAGCTCGTCCTTGTTGAACGGCTTGGTGAGATAGTCGTCGGCGCCGTAGCCGAGCGTCTTCACCTTCGCTTCGATATCGGGGTTGGCCGACAGGATCAGCACAGGCGTGTTAACACGCGACATGCGGAGCTGCTTCAGCACTTCATAACCGGAGATATCGGGCAGGCCGAGATCCAGGATGATGAGGTCGTACTCATAGACCTTGCCGAGGTCGACGCCGTCTTCCCCGAGGTCGGTCGTAAAGATATTGAAGCCTGCGGCTTTCAGCATCAATTCGATGCTTCGAGCCACCTGCTCGTCATCTTCGATTAGCAGCACCCGCATGCGTAATCTCCCGAATCGCGGTTGCCTTGCGGCGGTATTAACCCTCGCATTAAGGCGTCCAAATAGTTAACGGCAAGTTTCCGCCAGACTCGGCAGATTCATAACCGTTACCGCGATTCCATGAGTCGCCAAGAGCAAAAAAGCGAGCTTTTGCGGCCTTTCCGATGGTTAACGCCTCTGAAAGGGGATTCAGCGCCTGATCACGTTTCCGAAGGCCGCCGGCCGACATTAACATCGAGCGTTGATCCATGCTGGCGTCGGCCATCCGCGATATCAAGGCGCTGTCCCCCCTGAGACATGAGGGGCGGGTCACCGCGCTGGAAGGCCTCAGGATCGAGGCTGCCGGCCCGGCCTCGGCCCTCCGCCTGGGGGCCTTCGTTCGTTTCGGCAGCGAGACTGGCCCGCGTGGCGAACTCGTGGGGTTCGAAGGCGATCGCGCCGTGCTGCTGGCCAGCGAGCCGCTGGACGGCCTCGCGCCAGGCGCGCCGGTGATCTTTGCATCTGGCCTCGACAGCATCCGCCCATCCGACGCCTGGCTTGGCCGTGTGATCGATGCGTTTGCCGAGCCGCTCGACGGAAAGGGCCCGTTGCGCCCCGGCGGACGGGCAAGGCCGGTGAGGGCGATCGCGCCCAACGCGCAATCGCGCGCGCGAGTCGACCAGAAGATGGGCCTTGGCGTCAAATCGATCGACGTGTTCGCGCCGTGCGCGCGCGGACAGCGCCTTGGCGTGTTCGCGGGGTCGGGCGTCGGCAAGTCCACCATCATGTCGATGCTGGCGCGCGGCGCCGAAGCAGATGTGATCGTGATCGGTCTGATCGGCGAACGCGGCCGCGAGGTTCGCGAGTTCATCGAGGACACGCTGGGGCCCGAAGGCCTCGCGAAATCCGTCATCGTCACCGCGACATCTGACGAAGCCGCACCCAAGCGCCGCCGCGCTGCGTGGCTGACGCTGGCGGTCGCCGAGCATTTCCGCGACGAGGGCAAGCAGGTGGTCTGCTTTCTCGATTCCGTGACGCGCTTTGCAATGGCGCAGCGCGAGATCGGCCTTGCGGCTGGCGAGCCGCCGACGACGCGCGGATATACGCCATCGGTGTTTGCCGAACTGCCCAAACTGCTCGAGCGCGCGGGCCCGGGCATCACGGTAGAAGAGGGCAAGCCACAGGGTCACATCACCGGCCTGTTCACCGTGCTGGTGGATGGCGATGATCACAACGAGCCGATTTCTGACGCCGTGCGCGGTATCCTCGACGGTCACATCACGCTGTCGCGCCAGATTGCCGAGCGTGGCCGCTTCCCGGCGGTCGATGTGCTGAAGTCGATCTCGCGCCTGCAGAACCAGCTGCAGTCGCCACAGGAGCGCGACATCGCCCGGAAGGCGCGCAAGCTGATCGCGCTTTATTCCAACATGGAAGAACTGGTGCGCATCGGAGCCTATGCGAAAGGCGCAGACCCCGAGGTGGACGAGGCCGTACGCCTGTGGCCGCAGATCGAGGCCTTCCTGCAGCAGGATGTGCATGAGGTCACGACCAGCGATGGCGCCTTCGCCAAGCTTCTGGCTGTGCTTTCACCTCCGGCGCCGGTCCCGGTTCAGGCGGCCGCAGCCCCACGCAAGGTGGTTAGATGAAATCGCTCCACACGCTTCTCAAGATCGCGCAGCGCAAGCTGGACGAGTTGGGCGTGGAGGCCGCGCGGGCGACGAAGGATGTGGACGATCTCAAGCAGAAGATCGCTGGCATCCGCGCCCGGGAGCAGTCGGAGATCGCAACGTCCGCCGCCAATCCCGCCTACGCCGCCATGTTGCCAGCCTATCGCCTGCGCGTGCGCTGGCAGGTGGACGAAGTCGGCGTGCAGCTGCGCGGGAAGGAGGCCGAGCTTGGCGAAATCCGCCAGCGGCTGTCTACGGCCTATATCGAGAAGTCGAAATTCGAGCAGCTGATCGAACAGATCCGGGTGCGCGATGACGCCGAGCGACTGGCGCGCGAGCAGGCCATGCTGGACGAAGTGGCGATCAACCGCGCTGGCGGGATGGGCAAGTAATTTTGCCGGACTATAGCGGTCGTTCGCCGCGGCCGCCGCTGATCTTGCGCCACAGCCAGAGGGCGACCAGCACGAAGATGCCTGCCGTGATCACTAAGCCGATCAGCTTGAACACGATGCCGATCACCATGCCGAGCACGATGACTCCGAGTACAAGATAAAGAAGCGCTTTCATCGGGCGTCCTCCAGCATCATTGCCAGTTTCATGAAATGCATCGCGCCAGCGGAGGTTCCCGCATGTGATGCGCGGCGGCAAGGGCTGCGGGCCTCGCGAGAAACTATCCCTGATGTTCGTATGTGGCTCCAGTAGGCAGGTGGAGGGCTGGGGACGCGGATTGCTCCGCAGATGGAAGTCCGTAGTTCGTGGTCCGTAGTCCGAAGCGCGGAAATCCCGCGTCCCCGCGAACAGGACTGCTCCTGCTCGCTCGCCCCGCTCTACAGGTTTCTGCAGAAGCCCTCCGTGCGGAGGCGATGCGTGCAATATACGGCCGCTCTGAAGGGTGGGGATGAGATTGCGGCTGTCCTACAGCTGGATCCCGATAGTGGCTTGATATTGCTGGCGTCGAGTTTTCAGTGCGCCCCGGCTATCCGGCCGATTCCGAGCGCCGTGCGAAAAAGAAAAGGCCCGCTCGGGTGAGCGGGCCTTTCCGTTGTTGGTGGACCGGCCGTTGTTGGTGGACCGGGTCGGCTAGAGGTCGATGTCGGCGTCGCGCAGGTCGCGTGTCGCGTTGGCGCGCGAGATGTTGCCGGCTGCGAGTTCGGCAGGATCAAGGCCGCCATCCTTGTTGAGGTCGAGGTCGGCAAAGCGCGTCTTGACGGAGGCCATCGTGCCGGTGAGTTCGTTGATCTGGACCTTGCCGTCGGCGTTGTTGTCGAGCGCGCCAATGGTGCGCGACTCCATCAGCTTGCCCTGCAGGTCGTTGCGGACGTTCGAGGTGGTCTCGTCGGCCCAGCGATAGTTGACGCGGAAGTACATCATCTCTTCCCACGACTGCTCGCCCCAGGTGACGTTGATCGTCGGGTCGGGGTTGGCCTTGTTGTGTTCGGAGTTGTCGTAGATCCACTTCGCGATCAGGCGCGTGCCAGCCTTCACGAGGATGGGCTCCACCGGATCATAGTCGCGCTGCCAGTTGAAGTCGTACTTCGGCAGGCTGAGCAGAATGTCTTCCTTGCCATCCGGCGTCTTGGCCGTCAGCTCGACCGACCAGCCGCGATAGTGGGCGTGCGGATAGAGCGTATAGAGATAGGCATCGGCCGGGAATTCGAGATAGGCGATCTCGGTGTGACGCGCCGTGTGCTTCGGAATGGCGAGCGCGAAGTCGCCGATGACGGCGGAGCGCTTGATGAACTCAGGAGCCGTCTTCAGCGTGTAGTAGCCGATCTGCGTCTGGTCCGTCGCGGCCTTGCCCGTCGTCGTATAGTGCATCGAGAAGGACAGCGTGCCGCCGGCAGGAACTGGGGCGCCCGCGCCCGTTGCGATCACCTGCGGCTCGGCGCCCGGCGTGTAGGAGCCGACCGAACCGCCCGGGATTTTCGCCGGCTTGGCGCCGCGCGTGGGCGAGTGGTTGGACGTGACGTGGTGCAGGACCGTCCGGTCGCCAGGCTTGATGGCGATGGCGCGGAGCCAGGTGTCTTCCTTGAAGGGGTTGTCGATCCGCATGTTCTGGTATTCGACCGTGCCGGCCGACGGCACGTCGAACGCCGGAAGCGTGACGACCAGATCGGGCTGGCCAAGATTGGTGGGCCATTCCGGAGCCTTGCTGGCCTTTTCCTTCAGCACATCCGGGCCATCGCCGCGCGGCGCGCCGGCGCGCAGCCAATGGATCAGCGTCTTGTTCTGATCGGCGGTTAGGCCGTGGTCGTTCTGGAACGTGCCGATGTAGGGATCGGCGAAGTAGGGCGGCATGCGATCCGACATCACCGACTCAAGAACCATCGGCGCGAAGGATTTCACGATCTCGTAAGAGTCGAACTTGAAGGGGGCGATGCCGCCTTCCTGGTGGCAGGCCACACACTTGGCCTGGAAGATCGGCGCGATGTCTTCCGAGTAGGAAATCTTGGCGTGCTCCGAAGCGCGGCCGCGCTCGGGGAAGGCGATCTCCTTGCCGGACTTCACTTCGACCCGCGCGCTTGCCACCGGTTTGCCTGCCAGCACCGCGTCGATGGCTTTGCCCACCTGCGTAACCGGGCCGTGATAGGCGACCTTGAAGCCGGATTTCGGCTCGATCACGAAGACCTCGCCTTCACGTTTGATCCCGAGTTCCTCGCCGACGAGTTGCAGGTCGTCCATCAGGACGGGCACGGAGAACTTCTGCGACTTCGCTTCGGCAGCCGTCGCGTCGCGCGTCTGGCCGAGCGTGGAGTTGACCATGTAGAAGAGGACGCCCTGGTCCTTGTAGGCGGTCTGCAGTTTCGCAAGCGCCGCTGCGCCTTCGCGCGAGACCTTGCCGCCATTGGTCTGCGACATCAGCACGATCGCCGGGGCGTACTTGAAGTAGTGCAGCTCGTGCGACAGGCGCGTGGTGTCGGTCAGCTGGAAGTTGCCGACCCGCTCCGGGGCGCCGCCCGTGGTTGGGGCCGGAGCCGCGATCACCGTGCTGACGCCAGCTGCGGCGACGACAATGGCAAGTGCGGTCGTGATCAGAATGCGCTTCATTCCAGCTCTCCCTCGGGCCCGTTTTCCGGGACGTATGATTTCGAGTGTAATTCTGATTTCAATATCTATTTGAAGGCAAAAATCGTCAATGCGCTCAGAGGCGCGGCGGGGGCAAAACCTTGCTGTGTGTGGTCACAACTCTGCTATCCGGCGCGCCGCGCGCCTTCCCCAGCACGATAGTCGATATTCCAGCCCCTTCCCCCAACGGCAACGTCAGTCCGAAAAGAGGTGCGGCCCGGGACCTGCTGGAGGTCCCGGGCCGCGATTCGTAACCTGTTGGAGGCGGCTGGATCAGGTCCAGCGCAGCTCCGTCTGGGCGACCGGCAGGGTGCGGATGCGCTTGCCGGTGGCGGCGTAGATGGCGTTCGTCACAGCCGGCAGAACCGGCGGCAGGGCAGGTTCGCCCAGACCGGTGGGATTGTTGGCCGTGATATGGAAGTGGCTGTCGATCTGCGGCGCGTAGTCCATGCGCAGCAGCGGCATGTCGTAGAAGTTCGACTGCACCGTCCGGCCTTTGTCGAACGTGATCTTCTGGTGCATTTCCGAAATGCCGTCGACGATCGAGCCTTCAACCTGGTTGTGGGCGTTGAAGGGGTTGATGATCGTCGAGCCGACATCGCCCACCGACCACACCTTCAGCACGCGCCACGAACCGTTCTGGGCGACCTTCACCTTGGCGACCTGGGCGAAATAGCCCTGGTGCGAGAAGTAGAAGGCGACGCCCATGCCCGTGCCCTTCGGCAGCGACGTGCGGTTGGCCCAGCCTGAACGTTCGCCCACGATGCGGACGACGTCCTTCATGCGGTTCGGGTTCATGCCGGTGCGGTTGGCGCCGGCGGGAACGGGCAGGTCAAGAAGTTCAAGACGGAAGGCCAGCGGGTCCTTACCGGCGGCATGCGCGATCTCGTCCATGAAGGACTGGTAGGCGAAGCACACCGCGTTCGATGTCGGCGCACGCAGCGGGCCCGTGGGCATGCCGCCCATCATGATCGACTGGTTGTAGGCGTGGTTCGGCACATAGTTGGCCGGGAACTCCTGTGGCGGCGACGTGGCGCTGGCCAGCACGGCCAACGCGCCTGTCGCGTTGGGGCGGCCGAAGGTGATGAAGTGGTTGGAGAGCGCGACGAGGTTGTTGTCCTTGTCGAGACCGGCCTTGAAGTTGTGATAGCCGCCCGGACGATACGGGTCGTGCTGCGTATCCTGCTCGCGCGTCCAGATCAGCTTGACCGGGATGTTGCCGGCCTGCTTCGAGATCATCGCAGCTTCGACAGCATAGTCGTTGTCGAGACGACGGCCGAAGCCGCCGCCGCAACGGATCATGTGGATCGTGATCTTGTCTTTCGTGACGCCGAGGGCGTTCTGGATCAGCGTGAAGGCGCCGTTAGCGCCCATGTCGGGACGTTGTGTCGGCGCCCAGACTTCCACTGTGCCGTCCGCCTTCGCGTGAGCCGTGCAGTTCATCGGCTCGAGCGGGGCGTGGACCAGGAACGGATAGACGTAGCTGCCTTCAAGCGTCTTCGCGGCGCCTTTCAGCGCAGCATCCGCATCGCCGACCTTGGAGAGGTTCGACATCGGCGCGGCCTTGGCGAGTTCTGCCGCCTTGGCGTCGTACTGCGTCGTCGACTCGTCCTTCGAGACGCCTTCATCCCAGGTGATCTTGAGCTTGGTGGCCGCGTTTTTCGCCGTCCACCAGTCGTTGGCGAGGATGGCGACACCGTCCAGAAGGCCCATTTTTGTTGGCAGATCGCCGACCTGCTTCACGACGAAGCAATCGACGATGCCGGGCAGGGCCTTGATCTCATCGGTGTTGGCCGTGACGACCTTGCCGCCGAAGACGGGGCATTTTTCGAAGTAGGCGTACTTCATGCCTTCGACCTTCTGGTCGATGCCGAAGATGGCCTCGCCGCGCACGATCTTGGGCGAATCCCAGTTGCGCATCGGTTTGCCGATGATGCGGTAGTCCTTCGGATCCTTCATCTTCAGCGTGGCGACGTCAGGCGGCGTCAGCTTCGCTGCGTCGACGACGAGGTCGCCGTACGGGATGCGGGTGTTCGAGGCGGCGTGAACCACGATCGACGGTTCGGTGGTGAACTCCTCGATCGGCTTGCCGAGGCGCGCGGCTGCGGCCTGGATGAGCATGTGGCGTGTGCCGGCGCCCATCTGGCGCATCGGTCCCCAGTGTTGCGGCGTCGCGAACGAGCCGCCGGCGATCTGGCCGCCGCCCATCGACTGGGCGGTGTATTTCGCATCGGCGTCTGCCTGCTCGATGACGACTTTCGACCAGTCAGCGTCGAGTTCCTCGGCGATCAGCATGGGCAGCATCGTCTTGATGCCCTGGCCGACTTCCGGGTTTTTCGCGACGATGCGGATCGTGCCCTCGGGCGAGATCGCGACGAAGATGTTGAGGTCAACGACCGGAGCCGGCGGGGGGGCCGGTTCAGCGGCGAGAACGGGCGCGCCGTCCGTCGTGTCGCCCGGCGTCATGCAGCCGGAGAGCAGCAGGCCGCCGCCAGCGGCGGACGCGAGCAGGAAGAAGCGGCGTGAGGTTACGATGTTTCCGTCAGCCATTGATCAGGCCTCCCGCTTGTCTTTGGTGTCCACGCCCGCAGCCGTCTTGATGGCCTCGCGGATGCGTTTGTACGTCCCACAGCGACAGGCATTGCCTTGCATGGCTGCGTCGATGTCTGCGTCGCTCGGGGCAGGGTTGGTGTTCAACAGCGCGGTGGCGGCCATCACCTGGCCGGCCTGGCAGTAGCCGCACTGCATGACGTCAACATCGAGCCAGGCTTTCTGGACGGCCTGTCCCTTCGGCGTGTCGCCGATCGCCTCGATCGTGGTGACGCGCTGGGCGCCGACGGCCGAGACCTGGGTTACGCACGCACGCGTCACCTTGCCATCAAGGTGCACCGTGCAGGCGCCGCAGGCCGCGACGCCGCAGCCAAACTTTGTGCCGACAAGGCCCAGCTTGTCCCGCAACACCCACAGCAGGGGCATGGCCGGATCGGCTTCAACCGTCTCGGTCTTTCCGTTCACGTTGATTGTATAGGTTGCCATATGGAGCTCCGCGGGCGTGTTCCAGGACTGGTCCCGGCTCCTCCGCCCAATTTTTTTTAACCCGCGACGCACGCGCCCATCCGAAGCCGGGCGCGCCTTGCCCGATTCAATAACGCGGGACGTGGTGAACGCCAATGACGGGTGAGCGAACGCTCAACCCAAAT
This sequence comes from Hyphomonadaceae bacterium, assembly GCA_022844345.1. Classification (GTDB taxonomy): domain Bacteria; phylum Pseudomonadota; class Alphaproteobacteria; order Caulobacterales; family Hyphomonadaceae; genus UBA7672. The sequence goes on along the minus strand of JALHLU010000003.1, from coordinate 219,201 downwards.
TCGCCTCTACCGAAACACGCTTGCGCGAGAATGCCCGCTTTGTTGAGAACGGTTCGCACAATCGACCGCCCCATATTCTAGCGTTGTTTTCAGCCACGCATAGCGACGTCCCTGTTTGGTGACCGGTGCAACGGCTGGTAGCGTGGCGATGGGAACGGATCGTGCGGCAGGGGGAAGGGATGAGAGGGTTTCTTGCGGTCGTCGCCGCCTGCTTCATCGGGCTCGGCATCGCGCTGATCGTGGTAGTGGTCCCGCGCCTGCTGGAAGGCAGCGGCGGCTTCTACAGTTTCGAAAGCGGCCTGATGGCCTGGCTGGCCGCGCTGACGCCGGGCAGCGTGATCATCATCTTCGGCAGCGTCACCTACATGCTGTGCAGTATTGATGCGCGGTTGCAGGCCATTGCGGAGAACGGCCCGCTCGCGCCGCAACCACCGCAGATGGTCGATCCGTACACTGCGCCTCTGCCCGGCTTGCCAACTGCGATCCAGCCCGCGCCTGCCAGGCAGGACGATGGCGATCCCAATCACGGACTGTTTTGACGACGTGGAGCTTCGGCTCCGTCAGCTTTTCAGGGCCGCGTTGCCGGGCCCAGCGCCGGCTGGGGCGGGGGCGTTTCCTGGATGGACAGCAGGTAGGCCACGAGATCGTATTCATGGCCCTCGCCGAAGTGGAACACCGGCATTTTCCGCAGCGCGATCACCTGGCTGTTGTGCAGGTCGGTCGCCAGCCATTCCGGCGGATAGGACGCAAGCACGGTGCGCAAAGGCGGCGCGGACGGATTGCGGCTGTCGCCTGTGCGCTCAATCGCGTGGCAGTCGGCGCAGAGATCGCGGGCGACCTGATGACCGACCTCTGGGTCGCCCATCCGCCAGGCGGGCGTGGGCTCGGTGCTGCACGCCGTGAGAACCAGCAATCCGGCGAAGGCGAGTGCGATCCGCATGGGGATGTCTCCGTGAAAGGGCAGCCTCGCCCGGACGATGGCCGGCCGGCTTGAGCCGGATCAAGTGCGCTGCGATGTCAGCGCCCCCTCAGCGAAGAATCAAGGATGTTTCAGGCGGCGGTCTATTCCTTTGAAAGGTCCTGCCGGGTGAACAGGGCGAGGGCCGCCGCCGAAAGCAGGATGAACCACATGACAAGCGCGGCGGCGCCCTGCCACGCAAATCCCGCGAGCAGGCCGTCGCGCCCGCCCATCATGATGTTCCCGGCCTGCCGCAAGGCTTCCCCGGCAATGTTGGGGAACAGCACCCAGATCAACTCATCCCCCATATTGCCGCGGATCGAGGCGATCTCGCAAGCAACAAGCGTGAGCAGGGCAGCGACGATGCCGGCTGTCATCGCGCGGGACACGACACAGACCAGCATCACAAATGCGGCTGTGACCATCATCTGCAGGAAGGTGGCGGAGAATCCCATCAGGTGAGCCAGGGCGATTGCGCCGGGGTCAACCGGCGGCCAGGTGGCGTAGCCGGTGAGCCCGACATCAATGAAGCCGACAATCAGGCGCGCAACGCCGCAGAGCAGAAGCGATATCGAGATCGCAATGGCGAAGGCGAGCATCTTTGCCGCCATGATCGGCGCGCGATCCACACGGGTCAGCGCGGCGCGCCATGTCTCCCACCTGTATTCGCCGCCGAAGATGATGGCGGCTCCGGCAATGCCGCAGAGCTGGAAAATCGAGGCGGAGAAAGTGGCGAGGCCGCCCAGGCTTTCGTGCAACGGCGCAGCATAGGGGAGCAGGTCGCCCATATAGAAATGGTAAGCCGCCTGCTCGATGACACCCATGCCAAGGGCGAACAGCGGCATGAAGCCGAACGCCCAGAATGTGGACCAGCGGTTGCGTGAGAGCTTGTAGAGTTCGGCGCGGAGCGCGTCGATGATCATGCGCCGCCACCCATGGTGGACATGAACACGCGCTCAAGGCTCTGCGTCATCCAGCGCGCTTCGTAGACATCAACCCCGGCGGCCACGAGATCGCGGATCAGGGCAGGGGCGGCGTCCTCCGGGATCGCGGCCACCAGCCCATCGCCTTCGAGGCGGGCGCGGAGCCCAAGCACCGCCAGCGCCTTCGCCATTGGCGTCGCGCGGATGAACAGTCCGCCCTGTCCGGAGACAAGCTCGGAGACCTTGCCTTCGGCCACCAGCTCGCCGCGATTGATGAAGGCGACGCGGTCGCAGACTTTCTGCACCTCGTCGAGCAGGTGGCTCGACAGGATGATGGTGACGTTTTCCTTCTCGACGAGATCGCGGATCAGCGTGCGCATCTCGTGGATGCCGGCGGGGTCGAGACCGTTGGTGGGTTCATCCAGGATCAGCAGTTCAGGCCGCGTCAGCAGGGCGGCGCCCAGCGCAAGGCGCTGCCGCATGCCCATCGAGAATGTCTTCGCGCGGCGGTCGGCGGCGGCCGTGAGGCCCACGCGATCAAGCACAGCCTCTTCGCGCGCGGGATCCTTCAGGCCGGAATAGCGGGCGAAGGCGCGCATCGTCTCGCGCGCCGTGAGGAAGGGATAGAGCGCCGGCGCCTCGATCATCGCGCCGACCCGGCGCAGCACGCGCGCATTGATCTGGCTCTCGCCCAGCAGCCGCACCGAACCCCGGCTGGGCTTCACGAGGCCAAGCGCAAGCCGAAGCAGCGTCGACTTGCCGGCGCCGTTCGGGCCCAGCACGCCATAGACAAGTCCGCGCGGGATCGCGAGGTCGAGCGCGCCCAGCGCGGAAACAGCGCCATAGCTCTTCCCAAGTCCAGATGCTTCGAGCGCTGCGGGCACGTCTGGGCTAGCGCCCCTTGAACACAGGAGCGCGTTTCTCGACGAAGGCCTTTGCGGCTTCGGCGTGGTCGGCGGTCTGGGCCGAGCGGGAGTGGTTGAGCGCCTCGGTGTCGAAGGACAGGGCAAGGTCGCCGCGCTCGGCTGTGTTGAGGTTCTTCTTCATCAGGCCCAGCGTGATGCGCGGGCCGGAGGCAAAGCGCTTTGCCAGCGTCATCGTCTCGTTCATCAGCTCGGCCGGGTCGACCGCGCGGTTCACGATGCCGAGGCGCTCGGCCTCTTCGGCAAGGATCACGTCGGAGAGGAGATAAAGCTCCTTCGCCTTGGCGACGCCGACCAGTTGCGACAGGAAATAGGTTCCGCCGAAATCGCCGGAAAGGCCAACCTTTGCAAACGCCGTGGTGATCTTCGCGCCCTTCGCGGCGATGCGGAAATCGCAGGCCAGCGCGATGGACAGGCCCGCGCCGGCGGCGGCGCCGGGAATGGCTGCGATGGTGATTTTCGGCATGTCGTGCAGCCAACGCGAGACTTCCATGCGCTGGCGCAGGCCGTGAGCGGATTCTTCCGGCGAGCGGCCATGATTGGCGCCGCCTTCGGCCGCGGCAAAGCCCTTCACGTCGCCACCCGCGCAGAAGGCGCCGCCCGAACCCGTGACAACGATGGCGCCGACCGAGCTGTCCGCCGCGAGGCGCGGCAGGGCCTCAAGCAGCCCATCCAGCATGGCGTTGGAGAGGGCGTTGCGCGCCTCGGGACGGTTCAGCGTGAGAACGGCGACGCCGTCCTGTTGCGTTTCCAGAAGGTCGGCCATTTGCGTTTCCTCGTCGTCTTCTCGTGTGTGCGACGAGGGATAGGACCGCACAGCAAGCCGCGCAAGCGCGCTAGCCGGCGTGTGTGGGCGTCTCGGGCGTGTTGGCAGGCGCCGGTGCGTAGGCCCGCAGCTCCACATCTGCCGAGCCGCAGATGGGGCAGGCCATTTCGGCCTTCAACGCGTCGAGGTCCGCAGAGCGGCCGAAGCGTTGCGCGGGAAGGCTGGGATCGATGGGCGTTCGGCCGCCGCAGTCATTGCAGGTGCAGAGTATCAACCGGTGATTGTTGATCAGCTCGCCAATCCGCATGCCACACCCCACTCGCCCCAAGCCGACGGCCTATCGCCCTCTCAAGGAGCGATTATCGGCAGCCCATGTGGACAATTCTGGCGCCGAAATGCGCGGAAGGCGAATCAGTTTTGCGGATTGCGCTTGGCGTCTGAATCCCTTGCGGATTCTCGCGCGCCTCTCGTGGATCAACGCAGTTCGATGTCGCCGTTTTCCCACGCTTCGCGGCAATCCGTGGCGTCGTGGTACATGTCCTCGCGCAGCAGCGGGGTTTCGGTCATGCCGGGGCCGACAAAGCGCGGATCATCGCACTCGTCGTCGAAGGCCCACTCGCTGTCGTCGTCACCGAAATCGGGAACGTCGCTGTCGCGTTCCGTGCCGATGAGGCGCAACTCGCCGTTTTTCCACGCATCGCGGCAATCGGTGGCGTCGTGGCCGATGTCTTCGTCGAGAAGCGGCGTATCGGTCATGCCGGGGCCGACAAAGCGCGGATCATCGCATTCGTCGTCGAAGGCCCACTCGCTCTCGTCATCGCCGAAATCAGGCACGTCTCCGTCACGGTCAGGACCGGAAATGGAAGCCAGCTGCAGCTTGCCCGCGCGCCAGGCGTCGCGGCAATCGGTGGCGTCGTGGCCAACATCTTCATCCAGCAGGATCGTCGCCGTCATGCCGGGTCCGGCAAAGCGCTTGTCGTCGCACTCGCCATCGTTGGACCATGTGCTGGCGTCATCGCCAAAATCCGGCGTCGACGGTTGGGCCATGCCGGACGGCGCAAGACCGGAGCTCACCGCCATGAAGGCAGCGGCGGTGAAGAGCCTCAGAGTCCTGCGCATGGTATCTTTCGTCCCCTGTCCGTCGGCTCAATGACGGCCGGCGTACGAGGCGCAAACTACGGCTCGCGTCTTGTCTTGTCCATATGCGCGCGGCAGCGCTGCAGACGCCGCCGACGCCAAAAGCTTGCCATAATGCTGGTTTTGCGCATGGTCCCCGCATGGCCAGTCCAGCCGCGAAAATCCTTGGCGACCAGTTGAGCACGGCGATGCGCGTCGTCGTGTTCACGGGTGCTGGAATCTCCACGGAATCCGGCATTCCCGACTTCCGCTCGCCGGGCGGGGTGTGGTCGCGCATGAAGCCAATCTACTTCCAGGATTTCGTCGGCAGCGAGACCCGGCGGCGCGAGGCGTGGACCCGGGTGTTCAACGGAACGGCGGGCTGGGTCGGCAAGCAGCCGAATGCGGGGCATTATGCGGTGGCGCGTCTTATCGCTAGCGGGCGTTCGTCGAGCGTCATCACTCAGAATGTGGACAATCTACACCAGGCCTCGGGCATTCCCGAAGGGCAGGTGATCGAACTGCACGGCAACGCCAGCTATGCCAAGTGTCTTGAGTGCGAGCTCCGGCATGAGCTGGAAGAATTGCGGCCGGTGTTCGTCGATCGCGGCGAGATACCTCTGTGCAAGGCGTGCAGCGGGCTGGTCAAGACGGCGACGATCTCGTTCGGCCAGCAGATGCCCGAAGCGCCGATGATCCGCGCGGAGGAAGAGACGCATCTCTGCGACCTGTTCCTTGTGCTCGGCTCTTCGCTGGTGGTGACGCCCGCGGCGCTGTTTCCCGCGAAGGCCAAACACAACGGTGCGCGCCTCGTGATCGTGAACCGCGACCCGACGCCGCTGGACGAGATCGCCGACCTCGTGATCCACGACGAAATCGGCCCCACGCTGTCGCAGGCGATGCGGGATCTGAATTAGGGGGCCAGTGAGGCCGGAAAGCGGCGAAGCCTACGCCTGCGCGCCGGTGTTCCCTCTGATTAGCCGCCGCCGCTGATTTGCTCCAATAGCGTCTGGAAGTTCGCCGCAAGGCCCGGTGCGTGTTGTATCAATCCGAACACCAGCACCACCGCGATGCTGATGGGCGCCACGAACGTAATCCCGGCAGGCCAGAGCTTGCCCGTGAGCCTGGCCTCCGGACCAATCTCATCGATCAGCGACTTGCGCACCGCCCAGCCAGCGAACAGGGCGATCAGCAAGCCGCCAAGCGGCAGACCGACGCCTTCGGTCAGGCCATCGAACAGATCAATCAGCGCCGGATAGAATATGTGGCCGACGCCAACGAGCCAGACCAGCGCGCCAAGCGCGATCGACGCGGTCGTCCGGTTCCAGCCCTTCTTCTCGCTGAGCCACGCAACGCCAATCTGCAGCAGCGAGATGGAAGACGTGAACGCTGCAAACAGCGCCAGCGTAAAGAATGCACCGCCGACAAGGCCGCCATATGGCATCTCGCCGAAGGCTATAGGCAGGGTGACAAAGAAAAGGCCGGGCCCCCCTGCAGGATCGAGACCGAATGCAAACACCAGCGGGAAGATGGCGAAACCGGCGATGATCGCCACCAGCGTATCCACTGTGACAACCAGGCTGGCGGATCCGGGAATATTTTCGTCTCGCGAGAGGTAAGCGCCATACGTTATCATCAGAGCGCCGCCGACGCCGATCGAGAAAAACGCCTGGCCTATCGCTGAGAGGAACGTGCCGGCAGTAACCTCGGAGAAATCCGGCTGCAGCAGGAAAGCCGCCGAGGCGGCGAAATCCCCAACGATGTTTGCATAGATCACCATGCCAAGCAGCATCAGGAAGAAGATCGGCATCAGGATCTGAACAGCGGCTTCGATGCCTTTCGTGATGCCGCGCGCCACGACAACCACGTTCACGAGTACGAAGGCGCCATGTGCGAGCGCCACCAGGCCTGCATCGGAGATCGTCGCGCCGAAGTGCGCTGTGATTGCTTCGGGCTCGATCGTGTCGAAATAGCCGGAGAAGGTCTGGGGAATGTAGATCACGATCCAGGCCGAGATGACGCAATAGAAGGTGAGGATCGCCGTAGCGGAAAGGCCGCCAATCCATGCCGCGATCACCCACAGTGGACTCTTGTTGTTCTCTCGCGCCACCGCAATGATGCTGGCTGGCCCCGAGCCGCCGCCACGGCGGCCGAGCGCGTATTCGGCAATCAGGATTGGCAGGGCAATCAACGCCGCGCACGCGATGTAGATGATGAGGAATGCGCCCCCGCCATTCTCTCCGGCGGTGTAGGGGAAGCGCCAGAAATTTCCGAGCCCGACCGCCGAACCGACCGCCGCCATGATGAATGCAAATCGCGACGACCAGTATTCGCGCTGTACAGGCATGCCACACGTCCCAGGTTACCGACCGGCGCAACCATTTCAGAGGCGGCGGTCCGCCACAAGGCCTTGGCTGGTCTTACGCTTTCCCTCCGCAAGCCAGGGAGCGCTGACCAACATCGCTGGCTGTAACGCGGCGAGGGAGACTGACTTGTGCTGCGATGCAGCGTGGTCCGCGTGGGGGCAGTTGCGGCCCTACCAGGCAAGCTCCTTGCCGTTCCAGGCGAGGAATTTTCCGGTCGAGGCGATGTCGAACTTGTCGATCAGCTTGAGGAGCTGCGCGGCGCTTTCCTCGGGCGAAAGCTGCGCGCCTTCGCCGCCCATCTCCGTCTTCACCCAACCCGGATGGACGATCAGCACGGGAATGCCCTGCGGCTTCAGCTCGCTCGCAAGGCCGCGCATCAGCCGGTTCACCGCCTGCTTGGAGGCGCGATAGGCGAGGTTGTCGGCCGAGGCGCCGTTGGAGCCCATCTGGCTCGACAGGGTGACGATCTTGCCCTTGGCGGCTTTCACATTCGGCAGGAAGGCCGCGGCGACGCGCAGGGGCGCAATGGTGTTGATCGCGAAGGCCTCCTCCAGTCCGTCGAAATCCATGTCAGTGGCCGATTGCCGGTCAGGCCCGCCAATACCGGCATTGTTGATCAGCACGTCGATGGGCTCGGCCTCCAGCCTGCGGCGCGCGCGGGCGATCTCGAGCGGATCGGAGACGTCCATCTCGATGACTTCGATCCATTTCGGCGCGGCGGCGACGGCGGCGTCCAGCGCATCGCGATCAGAGGTTGCGCGGATACAGGCGATCACCCTGTCGCGGCGGCCGGCATAAGCCTTGACGAGAGCCAGGCCGATGCCGCGATTTGCGCCGGTGATGAGGACGACGGCCATGTTGTTTCTCGTCCCCGGCCCCGCCGGGTCCTCTCAAGGAATGTGTATCAGCGTGTCGGAACCGGCTTGTCGCCGCGATAGTCATAGAAGCCGCGCCCGGCTTTCTTTCCGACCCAGCCGGCCTCCACATATTTCACCAGCAGCGGGCAGGGGCGGTATTTCGTGTCGGCCAGACCATCGTGCAGCACCTGCATGATGGAGAGGCACGTATCGAGGCCGATGAAGTCGGCCAGTTCGAGCGGGCCCATCGGATGGTTCGCGCCCAGCTTCATGGCGGTGTCGATCGACTCCACCGTGCCGACGCCTTCATACAGCGTGTAGACCGCCTCGTTGATCATCGGCATCAGCACGCGGTTGACGATGAAGGCCGGGAAGTCTTCGGCGTTGGTGACGTGCTTGCCGAGACGCTCCACGATGTGGACGGCGGCGTCATAGGTCTGCTGGTCTGTGGCGAGGCCGCGAATGACCTCGACCAGTTTCATCAGCGGCACGGGGTTCATGAAGTGCAGGCCGATGAAACGCTCCGGCCTGTCGGTCGCGGCGCCGAGGCGCGTGATCGAGATAGACGAGGTGTTGGTCGCCAGCATCGCGTTCTTCGGCATCTTCAGGCAGAGCGCATCGAAGATCGCGCGCTTGACCGGCTCCTTCTCGGTCGCCGCCTCGATGGCGAAGTCGACATCGCTGAAGGCATCCAGCGTGGTTGTCGTCTTGATGCGGCGCATGCCGGCGTCGCGCTGCTCGGCGGAAATCATCTGGCGGTGGACCTGGCGGTCCATGTTGCGCTGGATCGTCTTGATGCCGGCCTCCAGACGATCGGCCGAGACGTCGTTGAGCATCACGTCGAAGCCGGCCAGAGCACAGACATGGGCAATGCCGTTGCCCATCTGGCCTGCGCCGATCACCCCGATGGTTCGAATACCGGTCATCCGCCTGACGCCTGTTCTGCCTGAAACGCAACGCTAGCACGCGAAACACGACCCGCGAGCCCCGCTATTCGCACATGCACAAGAGAGAGTGAAGAAGCGATCCAGTGTGGCGTTTGCGCACCAGAGCGGCCGCCGTTCACGACCGGGTGACCAGAAATGCGTTTACTGACCGCAGGTTGAGGCGCCTTTTTCCCCTAGGGCCCGGCGGGCGAGCCTGTATAGTCAGCCCACAATCGAGCCGGGGGCCTTCCGGGGCCTGTTCCGGCCCTCCTGGGAGGGAAAACAATGAAAGCATGGATTTGCGCCGTCGTCCTGTCGCTGGGGGTCGCCGCGCCCGCGTTTGCCCAGAAAACTGACCTGCCGGATCGCCCGGCCAAGCAGACCACGCCTTTCGATACCTCATCGATCAAGGAAGCCAATTCCATCCTCAAGCCGCCGGCCAGCACCTGCACGGCGACCTATGTGGTTTCGATCGAAGGCAAGGCGAAAGACATTTCGGTCGATTGCCCGCACCCGGATATGGCGCCCTATATCGTCCGCGCGATTGAGACAGGCGTATGGGAGCCGGAAATCTTCGACGGTTACTTCTTCGACACCGACCCGATCCGTCAGCAGTTTGGCTATGGCATGGGCCCGGCCGGCCCGGATCCGCGGGGAGAGAAGTCTCCGGTCCAGATGCAGGGCGTGCAGGAGCGCGACATCAACCGCGCCATCGCTCAGGTCGACAAGGAAGGCGCCTGCGACGTGAAATTCACAGTCGCCGCCGATGGCAAGCCGAAGGACGTCCAGCCCAACTGCCAGCCGCCGGAGTACAACCCGCTGATCATCGAAGCGATCGGCAAGATGACCTTCACGCCCGGCCAGAAGGGCGGCGCTCCCACCGATTGGCCAGGCATCTCGATGCCGCTGAAGCTGAGCAAGCCCAAAGGCTCCTGAGCCCAGGCGGATCATCAGTAGACGAACAGAACCCGCTCCGGCCAGCCGGAGCGGGTTTCTTGTTTCAAGCCCGGCGAGCGGCCGGCCAGCCTAGTTCAGGCCGGTTCGCTTTACATCGGCCGGCACGCCGTTGAGGGAGAGGGCGGAGCCTTCCACAGACACCTTGACGTCGTCGCCATCCTTGATGCGGCCTTCGAGGATGCGGCGGGCGAGGGGGTCCTGCAGCTCTTTCTGGATCACGCGCTTGAGCGGGCGTGCGCCATAGACGGGGTCGTAGCCGCGATCCGAGAGCCACTGCATCGCCTCTGCGGTCAACGCGATGGTGATGCGGCGATCCGCCAGCAGTTTCTCGAGCCGCTTCAGCTGTACGCCGACGATGCGATCGATCTCGCTGCGGCCGAGGCGTTTGAAGAACACGATCTCGTCGATGCGGTTCAGGAACTCCGGCCGGAAGTGCGAACGGATCGCCTCCATGACGGCGTCACGCGCCTGGCCCGACACTTCGCCTTCCGACTTGTCCTCCGCCAACGCATGAGCGCCCAGATTGGACGTCATGATGATGACGGTGTTGTTGAAGTTCACGGTGCGGCCCTGGCCATCGGTCAGGCGGCCATCGTCGAGCACCTGCAGCAGCGTGTTGAACACGTCCGGGTGCGCCTTCTCGATCTCGTCAAACAGGATGACCTGATACGGCCTGCGGCGGACGGCTTCGGTGAGTGCGCCGCCTTCTTCGTATCCCACATAGCCCGGAGGCGCGCCGATCATGCGGCTGACGGCGTGTTTCTCCATGTATTCCGACATGTCGAGACGCAGCACGGCTGTCTCGTCGTCGAACAGGAATTCGGCGAGCGCCTTGGTGAGCTCGGTCTTGCCGACGCCGGTGGGGCCGACGAAGATGAAACTGCCGATGGGGCGGTTGGGATCCTGCAGGCCGGCTCGCGCGCGGCGGACCGCGTTGGCGACAACTTCCAGCGCCTCGTCCTGGCCGACAACGCGCTTGCGCAGGCCGTCCTCCATGCCGAGCAGCTTCTCGCGCTCGCCTTCCATCATCTTGTCGACCGGAATGCCGGTCCAGCGCGAGACGACGGCGGCGATGGCTTCAGCGTCCACCTCTTCCTTGACGAGCGGCGCCTTGGCGTTCTTGTCGGTGTCGGTCTTGCCCTCGGACTCCGCGATCAGCTTTTCCAGCGCGGGGATATCGCCATATTTGATCTCGCCGGCGCGCGCCCAGTCGGAACGGCGCTCGGCGTCGGCCAGTTCGGCGCGCACACGGTCGAGCTTTTCCTTGGCGCTGGTTGCGCCCGCAAGGCGGCCCTTCTCGGCTTTCCATGCAGCGGAGATTTCATCCGATTTCGCCTGCAGTTCCTTGATCTCCGCCTCGCGGCGTTTCAGGCGATCCTTCGAGGCGTCGTCCTTTTCCTTTTTCAGCGCCTCGGCCTCGATGCGGATCTGCATCAGGCGCCGGTCGATTTCGTCGAGTTCCTCGGGCTTCGATTCCACCGCCATGCGCAGGCGGGCTGCGGCTTCGTCCATCAGGTCGATAGCCTTGTCCGGCAGGAAGCGGTCGGTGATGTAGCGGTTCGAAAGCGTCGCCGACGCGACGATGGCGGCATCCGAAATGCGGATGCCGTGATGAACCTCGTACTTCTCCTTCAGGCCGCGCAGGATGGAGATCGTGTCCTCCACGCTCGGCTCGCCGACGAAGACAGGCTGGAAGCGGCGGGCGAGGGCGGCGTCTTTCTCCACGTGCTTGCGGTATTCATCCAGCGTGGTGGCGCCAACGCAGTGCAGTTCGCCGCGGGCCAGCGCCGGCTTCAGCAGGTTGGACGCATCCATCGCGCCTTCGGCTTTGCCGGCGCCGACCAGCGTATGCATCTCGTCGATGAACAGGATCACCTGGCCTTCGGCCTGCGTCACCTCCTGCAGGACGGATTTCAGGCGCTCTTCGAACTCGCCGCGGAATTTTGCGCCGGCAATCAGCGCGCCCATGTCGAGCGCGAGCAGGCTCTTCTCCTTCAGGCTGTCGGGTACATCGCCATTGACGATGCGCAGCGCGAGGCCTTCCGCGATGGCGGTTTTGCCCACGCCCGGCTCACCGATCAGTACGGGGTTGTTCTTGGTGCGTCGTGAGAGAACCTGGATGCAGCGCCGGATTTCCTCGTCGCGTCCGATCACCGGATCGAGTTTGCCGGAGCGTGCAGCCTCGGTAAGGTCGCGCGAATACTTCTTCAGCGCTTCGTATTTCTCTTCAGACGTGGCGGTGTCGGCGGTGCGGCCCTTGCGCAGATCAGCGATGGCCTTCACCAGCGCGCTGGTGGTGGCGCCAGCCGCGCTCAACGCCTCGGCAGCTTTGTTCTTCAGCTTGGTGGCTGACAGCAGCAGGCGCTCCACCGTCACGTAGTCATCGCCCGCCGATTTCGCGTCTTCTTCCGCCATCTGGAACAGGCGTGCGAGATCCTGGCTCAAGCCCGGCTGTGATCCGCCCGTACTCTTGGGCTGTGCGGCCAGTATCTTGTCGATGTTGGCATGCGCCAGCTCGGGATTGCCGCCTGCGGCGCGGATGAGGTTCAGAGCAAGGCGATCGCGATCAGCGAACATCGCCTTGACCAGATGTTCCGGCAGAAGCTGGGGATGGCCGCTCGCAAGCGCGCTCGTCTGGGCGCTTTGAACAGCGGCGCGGGCGCGCTCGGTATAGCGTTCGAAGTCCATGATTGACCCTTGTGGTAAGCAGTCGGCAGGCAGAACCGGGACCCGAAACCGGCGTCCCCAGAACTCAGGCTTGGATCAAGCCCGCTCCGTCCGGCAGCGACCTTGATCCAAGGCAAGAAGTAGGATCGCCCGTGGACTGTGCAAGGCCTCGCGACTGGCCTCATTGGCCTCCGGAGGCTGCCGTTGCGCCTTCCGGGGGCACGTAGACGAATGTCGCATCCGGGCCGCCATCGCCGATGCGTACCTCTATGGCCTTCCGGTCGGCCACCGAGTCGCCGACTTCCATGGTCGATTGCAGCGTCGGTCCCCAGGCCGCCACGCATTTCTTGGCGCCCATCACTATCCAGTAGGTGCAGGGCTCGCCGGCGATGGTTGCTGATTCCCCGGTCGCTTCCGCGCCCATCCTGGTCATCGTGTCCGGGCCGAACGCATCGGTCGCGGATGTGGCAGCCTCTGCAGCGGCTATGGTGTAGTAGGGGTTCTCGGAGACTTCGACCTTGCCGGTCAGGTTGTCGATGGACACGCTGACCGCGCCATCGGTGAATGAGCGTGTGTCGGTTACGCGGCCCGTCGCCTGCTCGGTGAGTTTGATGATCTCGGCGCTGCGGCGGCCCCAGTCGCGATAGTGCAGCGTCACAGTGCCGGTCTCCCGGCCGGTCTGCTCCATCACGATGGTGAAGCGTTCATGGCCGAAGAACTTGCGGCTGCTGTCGGCGGCCGGCGTCGCCGCCGCAGCGTTCGCGGCGGGAGCAGCGTTTCCATCCGCAGACGAAGCAACAGGTTCCCGCTCGCACGCCCCCAGCACAAGCAGGCCGGAAAACGCAAGGCCACTGAGCGCAGGGAGAGAGCAACGGAACATTCGAGCATCCTTCTGGGCGGCGCCGGCCGGGACCCCCTGTCTACTATGGCCTTTACGATAGCGGAACTTGTTGCGCGCGGTGAAAGGCCTCCGCCGCCCCGGGCCCGGCGCCGTTCGAACACGCTGTGACCACGAGCCCTACCATTCCGTAAGGCTCGGACAACTGCGGATTTTTTCCGGGAACTAACATGAGCAAAGTCGCGTTGGCTCAATACAGGCCAGTCCTTCTGGCCGCCGAAACCAAGGTGCTTGATGACGTCCGACTTCCTCGACTGCGGCCTGCATGCCTCCCAGCGGAGAATTGGATGATGGGTCAGATCGCAATGAGTCCGCCTGAATCTGTTTCGCAGAAAGCGCTGGACCTGGTCTCGCGCCGGATGCCTGGCCTTGAATCCATGTGGGGCCAGTTGCAGCGCGACCTGCGAATGCTCGCGCGTGACAGGGTCGAGCTGTCCAATGGCAAATCGATCGTTGCCGAGGAAGGCAAATGCCCGCAGCTCTATCTTCTGGAGCAAGGCTGGGTGTTGCGCTCGCGCGGCCTTGCATCCGGGCGCAGGCAGATCGTCGGCTATGCCTTGCCGGGCGATATGCTGTGCACGGACAGCCTGTTGTTCAAGGCCTCGGGCTTTGACCTGCTGGCGCGGACGCCCGTGACTCTCATACGAATCGACGCACCAGACGGGCCCGAACTGTTCGAACGCTTCCCGGCGCTTGCCGCTGCGGTCGCGTGGACGGCGGGACAGGATGAATCGATCCTGGCCGAACGCGTCGTGTCGCTTGGCCGTCGTGACAGTCTGGAAAAACTGTCCCATGCGCTGTGCGAAATGCAGGCGCGCCTGTCCTCGATTGGCATGATGCGGGGGCATACGCTCGAGCTGCCGTTCAACCAGGAAGATTTCGCGGACATGCTGGGCATCAGCGTGATCCACGTGAACCGCACGTTCCGCAAGCTCGCGGAGGAGCGGGTCGCAATCTACCGCAAGGGCGCGATCGAAATCCGCGACGGTGAGCGGCTGAAGCAGATCGCCGCGTTCAACGACAACTATCTCCACCTCGCGTGATGAACCATGGTGTCGGCTAGTGCGCCCCCGGAGTCTGTCCGGCCAGGGCCGGGCGGCGCAGCAGGGGCGCGATGAAGAGCATCAACGCAAAGCAGATCGCCATAACGAGGAACAGGTTGTTGAACGTCATCACGCTGGATTCCAGCTGCATGCGTCTAACCAGCTGTGCGAGAGCCGCAGCCGATGGATCGGGATTGCCGGCGGCGCGCAGGCTGGATTCGGCCTGCAGCAGGAAGTCCTGAACTTCCGGCCGGCTCGGATCCAGCCCGGCGGAAATCTCCTGGTTGTGGAGGTTGGTGAAGTTGAGCCGCATCGTGTTGAGTGCGGCAAGCCCCACCGCCCCTCCAAGGTTGCGACAGACGGTGATGAGGCCCGTGGCGTTCGGCATCTTGTGTGGGGGCAGGGTGCCCAGCGCAATGAAGTTGGACGGCACCATCGACATGATGAGGCCCGCGCCGCGTAGCGCCTGCGGCCAGAACAGCTCCTCGAATGAGGAGTCCGCCGTGAGGAAGCTGTTCCAGTAAAGCCCGATCGCCGCCAGCGAGAGGCCGAGGACCAGGACGTAGCGCGGGTCCACCTTGCGGATCAGCGCGCCGGCGATGGGGCCGCCGATGAACATGGCGATGCCGCCAACGCTCATGATCTGCCCGATCTGAAGCGCGTTGTAGCCACGCACCGTGCCGAGGAAGAGCGGCGTCAGGTAAACCGATCCAAACAGGCCAAAACCCACAATGGTCGCAACAACCGAGCCGACCGCGAAGTTGCGGTCCTTGAAGGTGGTGAGATCGACTACGGGGTTTGCGTGCCTGAACGCGCGCCAGAAGAAAACGACTGCGGCGAGCGAACACAGGAACATCCACATCACGAGATGCTCGTCTTCAAGCCACCCGGCGGCCGGGCCTTCCTCGAACACGTACTCGAACGAACCCAGGAACAGCGCCATCGCGGCCAGGCCGATGATGTCGATGTTCCTGATCAGGTTGAGCTGCATCGGTCGCTTGGGCGTGAGATTCCACACCAGCGTCGCGGCGATGATGCCGGGGATGACGTTGACGAGGAACAGCCAGTGCCAGCTCATGTTCTCGGTAAGCCAGCCGCCCAGCGTCGGGCCAATGGACGGCGCCAGCGTCGCGACCATGCCGATGGCGACCTGCTGCAGCATCGAGCGGTTGGGGCCGAACAGGGTGAACGCCGCCGCCATCGTCGTCGGGATCATCGCGGCGCCGAGGAAGCCCTGGATGCAGCGAAAAACGATCAGGCTGTTGAGGTCCCATGCGAAGGCGCACAGCACGCTTGCCATCGTGAAGCCGACGCACGAATAGACGAACAGCCGCCGCATCGACAGCGCGCGGTTGAGCAGGCCCGACAGCGGAATGCCGATCACCTCGGCGATGAGATAGCTGGTCTGTATCCACGCAACTTCCTCGGCCGAGGCGGAAATGCCGGCCTGGATCTGTGCGATGGAGGAGGCGACGATCTGGATGTCCAGGATCGCCATGAACATGCCGACGACCATGGCGAAGAAGCCGATATTGAGCAGCAAGGCTTCGCGTGTGCCCGGCTTGGGCGGTACGTAGACAGGATCGGCCATCACGGATGCGCTGGTCGCGCTCACCGCCTTACTCGCAGCCGGGCTTGGTGGAGACGGTGGCCGTGACCTGCAGGCCCGAACGCAGGAGGCCGCTTGAGAGCGCCTCCTTGTCGAGCACGATCTTCACCGGCACGCGTTGCACAATCTTGGTGAAGTTGCCCGTCGCGGTGTCCTGCGGCACGAGGCTGAACGTGGCGCCGGTCGATGGCGACAGGCTCTGCACCCTGCCGGTGACATGCAGGTTCGGCAGCGCGTCGACGTGGACTTTCACACACTGGCCTTCGCGCATGTCCGTGATCTGCGTTTCCTTGAAGTTCGCGACCACCCAGACGTCGTCGGACGACACGATCGAGAGCGCTACGCGGCCCGGCGACAGGATCTGGCCTTCGACCACGTCCTTCTTCGTCACGACGCCATTCATCGGCGCGCGGATCTGCGTGCGATCAAGCTCGAGCTGGGCGCCCACCACCTTGGCGCGGGCGGCTTCCACGCGCGCTTCGGCGGAGAGGAGGGCGGCTTGCGCGCTCGAAAGCTGGCTGCGCTGCGAGGTGATGGTGGCGTCAGCTTCGGTCAGCTGGGCGTTTGCCGTGCGGCGCGCCGCTTCCAACTGGTCGAGCTTGGCCTTCGGATACCAGCCCTTGGCGGCGAGGTCGGCGAGGCGGTCGGCCTCCGAAGCCGAGAGGTCGGCGGATGCGTCGGCGGCTTCGCGCGCGGCCTGAGCTTCCGTGATCTGGTCGCGTTGTGCGGCGATGCGCGCCCTTGCCTGGGCGGCGTCAGCTTCGGCCTGCGCCAGTTCGGCCTTCGCGAAGGCCATGCGTGTCTGGAATTCGTCGGCTTCCAGCTCGATCAGCAGATCGCCCCGCTTCACCAGCTGGTTCTCGGCGACGAGCACCCGGGCGACATAGCCTTCGATCTTGGGGGTCACCCGGGCGATGTCGGACCGCAGTTGGGCGTTGTCGGTCGAGATATTGAAGCGGCCGTTGAAGAACCAGTCCGCGCCCATCCAGGCGCCGGCCAGCACGGCAACCGCCGCGACGCCAATGAGAATTTTCTTGCGCAGGCCGCCTTTTCCGGCCCCGGCCGGTGCAGCTTCGGCGGCAACGGACCCACTCGCCTGCGGAGCGGTAGCCGCCGGCTCGCGCGAAGAGGAAGCCTCGGCCTCGGCTTTGACGGTTTTCAGCGCCATCGGTTCGTCCTGTCCGGAGCGGGCAGCAGCATCGGCCCGCTGCACTCTCTATATGTAACTGCCGTTACGTTTGGGTTGAAATGTATGCTCACCGACACGAGTATCAAGACGGCTCAACTGGGAGTATCTCTAGCCGAATGTCAGATTCCGATTCAGCCACCGCCGATCCACAGCAGGAACCCGAGGCCGGACGCGCGGAGTTGCGCCGGGCGGCCTTCCTGAAAGCTGCGCGGGACGTTTTCCTGGAGTTCGGCTACGAGCAGGCCAACATGGCCGAAATCGTGCGCCGGGCCGGGGGCTCGCTGTCCACGCTTTATGCCCAGTTTGGCGGCAAGAAGGGCCTGTTCGAGGCCATGATTGACGCCCGTGTCGAGGCCGTGACCCAGCAGATGCAGGTCGAGCTCGCCACCCACGCGCCCTTGCGCCAGGGACTGAAGCGCATTGGCGAGCATTTCCTGACGCTGCACGCCAGTCCGGAGTCGATCGACGTGATGCGGCTCATGGTGTCGCAGGCGAAGAAATTTCCCGACATGGCCGAGGCCTGGAACAAGCGGGCGACCGAAGCCATCCGCAAGGCGCTCGCCACCTATCTCGAGGACCGCGCCAAGGCCGGCGAGATCAGGATCGCCAATTTCGAGATTGCGGCCTCCGTCTTCCTTGATCTGGTGAGGGCCCGCATCCAGTTCAGAGCGCTTGGCGTGCCGTCCTACGTCGCCAGCGAACAGGATATCCGCGAAGCGGTGGACCGCGCCGTGAAGGTGTTCACGGGTGGGATTGAGGCGTTGAACTAGGCGCGGAAGCAGGTTTGAACGGCAGCAATGGTCCTGCACCGCTCGTCCTGACGAAAGTCAGGACCCAGGGCTGACGGCGCGGCATGTTCGGGCCTGAGGCTTCAATCCTGTTCGCGTGGCGCAACCGTTCCTGGATCCTGACTTTCGTCAGGATGAGCGGAACCGGGCTCACCGATCTCCACTAACGTCGAGCCAGAACTAGCGCCCCCTGAAATCCCCCGGCCGGCGTTCGCTCACCGCCTTCACGCCTTCCTTGAAGTCGTCCGTCTTCATCAGCCATTGCTGCTCGATAAACTCGTGGTCCGTCTGCGCGCGTACAGCAGCAGCCAGATCAGCGCGTAGCGTCTTCCGCGTCGAGCGTACGGCCAGCGGCGCATTCTCCGCAATCGACTCCGCCAGCGCATGCGCCCGCGCCAGCAACTGATCCAGTGGCGCGATCTCGTCCGCCAGCCCCATCTTCAGCGCAGCGTCCGCATCATAGCGCTCGCCCGTGAGGAACATCCGCGCCGCATTCTGCCGCCCGATCAGGCGGGGCAGGGTGTAGGTCAGGCCAAAGCCGGGATGGAAACCCAGCTTCACGAAGTTCGCCGCAAACCGCGCCTCCGGCGCCGCCACGCGAAAATCCGTGATCAATGCGAGCCCCAGCCCAGCCCCAATCGCCGCGCCCTGCACGGCGGCGACAATCGGAAGCTCCGTCGAGAACAGCCGCACAGCCTGATCATACAGCGGATTGATCGATCGCTCCGGTATCGGCCCCTCGCTCGTGCGATTGGAAAGGTCCGCGCCTGAGCAGAACACCTTGCCGCTCGTCGCAAGCACGACCGCCCGCGTCACCCCATCCCGATCCAGCCCCTCCAGCGCATCCGCCAGATCGCGCATGAGATCGACACTCACCGCATTGATCGGTGGCTTGTCGATGGTGACGCGAGTGATGTGGCCGTCGCGGGTGATGTGGATGATGGGGGTGGGGGCGGTCAAAGCGTGCTTTCCAAGAATTTGCTGGCGAAATCGCTATTCGGACCAGACTACTTCAGTTGCAAGGTACTCTTGTATCACCGTGCGCACTCGCAAGCCCCCGACTTGATCAACGGTATATCGATACCAGTCGGGTGCCACCACAACCCAACCACCTACCAAGTCGATGCCTGTAATGACGCGAGTCATCATACGGCTTCCAACTTCTGGCCAAGCAGCAATTTCACCCACGTTGCTCGCCGACTCGAACCTAGCACGGCTGTCCGGATCCAAAGCTTCCAAAGGAGCGAACGTGCATACTGAGGGTTCAGTCATCATGGGTTCGCCGTACTCGAAGAATGCATGGCCGCGTGCATTCTTCAGCACAACTCTTCGAATCTTATCTACGTCGGGGTGGAGTGTGAAGCGCGGAGGTGGGCCGAAGAGGTCCGGCTGTTCTGGAATCGTGGCGCGCTTAAGCTCACGACGCAAGCGGGCGTTCTTTTTCAATATCGTCGCCCAGTCCGGAAAGCGGAGTTCATCCGGATCGAGTGATCCTGACATCACGACCGCCAAGACCGCAGCAAGATACTCCTCATCTTCTGAAAAGCTCTCATTGCATCGCTTGCAAACTTCGATGACTGGCGTGTTGTCAGGTAGCGGCCGAGGGAGGAGGCACTTGCTTGGCACGTGGTCTCTATTGGTTTCAACATTGATCAGTGCCTCTGTGCAGTGAACGCACCAAGCCCTATTCCGATCATCGAAAAAGTTTTCGATGTTCTTCAAGATGTCAACTCCGGCGAACTGTCTCTCATCGCTTCAATCCCAACAAATTCCGCGCCACCACCCACTTATGCACCTCGGTCGGGCCGTCGTAGATGCGCATGGTGCGCAGGTGGCCGGACATGAGGGAGAGGGGCAGTTCCTTCGTGACGCCCATCGCGCCGTAGAGCTGCATGGCGTGGTCGACCACTTCGTACGCCATCTCGGTGGCGTAGGCCTTCACGGCGGAAATCTCGGTGCGCACGTCGGCGCCCCTGTCGAGTTTCCACGCCGTCTCATACGTCATCAGCGTCGCGGCCTTGATGCGCGTGTAGGCGTCCGCGATCCACCATTGCACCGACTGCCGGTTCGCCAGCGGCTCGCCGAACACAACGCGTTGCGGCGCGTACTCCAGCATCATCTCGAGCGCGCGCTGCGCCATGCCGATGGACCAGCTGGCCATCTGCAGCCGCCGCGTGGAGAGGCGCACCTGCATCGGCGCAAAGCCCTGTCCCTCGGTTCCGAGAAGGTTCGCCGCCGGCACGCGGCAATTCTCCAGCGCGACCTCATACGTGAACTGCCCGCCGAGCATCGGGATGCGTCGCAGCACGTTGAACCCCGGCGTGCCGCGATCCACCAGGAAAGCCGATATGCCGCCGCGCGCGCCCTTCTGTTTGTCGGTGACGGCCATCAGGATGGTGAAGTCCGCTTCCTGCGCGCGGCTGATCCATATCTTTCGGCCGTTGATCACCCACTCGTCGCCCTCGCGCACCGCGCGCGTGATCATGGCGGCGGGGTCTGCGCCCGCACCCGGCTCTGAAATTCCGATGGCCGACACAGTGCCCTTCTGCACATAGGGCGCGAGATAGCGTTCGCGCTGATCCTCGTTCACCGTCGCCATCAGCATGCGCAGGTTCGGCGAATCCGGCGGCAGATGATAGGGAACGCACGTCTTACCGATCTCGATATTGACGCCGATCATCGCAACCGCCGGCAGATCCGCCCCGCCGACATCCTCCGGCGCATCGAGACCCCAAAGCCCCATCTCGCGCGAAACCGCATCGATCCTGTCGCGTTCCTCGTGAGAGAGATATGCGCCCTGCCCAATGGCGTCGCGCTCGAGCACTTTCTGTTCGAGCGGGATCAGGTTCTCACGCACGAACCGCGCGACGAGGTCTTGCAACAGCCTGTGTTCTTCCGCGAGCTCGAAATCCATCCGTCCCATCTCCCGCCGGTCTTGCGCCGATAGAGAGAGGATGGACCTGCGGCCACGGGAAGGGAAGTGGCGCGCTTCCCCAGGCCTAGTCTGGTTTCGTGTTTCGCAAGCACGCGAAAACCGCGGACAGGACGATCACGCCGGCGACCAGACGCGCCATCACCCAGAGGTTGTCCTCGGCAAATGCTACGGCCGAGCCTGCCTGCCAGACCTGAACGCCGAACCCGATCGCGAGGACGACTAGGAACGGCGCAAGCCAATTCACAAACCTGCGCAGGTAGCGCCATCTCAGCGGTGGTGGGACATCGAGATCCAACTACAACCCCAACCGATAGAACATGTTCGCCGTGCCGAAGAACAGCTCGTGCTTCTCGTCTGCGCTCGCGCCCTTCGCGATCAGCTTGAGCGCATTCCATAGCGTCGGGTAATCGCAGCTCACCTCGTCGACCGGGAAGTTGCTCTCGAACATGCAGCGCTTCGGTCCGAACGCCTCGATGCACACCTCGACATACGGCCCCCATTCCTTCGCCAGCTGTTCAGATGGCGCGCGGCTCTCCGACAGCATCGACGGGAAGTTGCAGAACGGCATGGCGAGGCCGCCCAGCTTCACATGCATGTTGGGGTTCTTCGCCAGCGTGCGGATGTTCTCGCGCCAGAGGCCAAAGCGCTCGGGCAATTTGCCAGCATAGCTGGCAAGGCCCAGCGGCGTGCCGACATGGTCCAGCACGATAGGCGTTTCGGGAAACTGTCGCGCGAGATCGATCAGTTCAGGCAGCTGCGGCTCCAGGAACCACGCATCGAACGACAGCCCGCGTTTGCCAAGCTCCGCAAACCCCTCGCGGAATTTCTTCTCCATCATCACGCCGGCCGGACTGCGGTTCAGTGGCCCCAGCACATTCGGATCGGCGTCGTAGGAGGTTGTACGGCGAATTCCTTTGAATCGCGCGCCGCCCGCCGCCATGTGCGCGTCCAGCACGCGGCCAACGTCCGCGCCAAGCAGAAGCTCCGCCGTGCTGACGATCCCCGCGCACGCCAGCGTCTTGCCATAGAGCCCGCTCGCCGCCATGGCTGCCACGCCATTCACGAACTCGGTCTCGCCGACGCACTTCATTTCCGCCGGCCCATCCGCGCGATACATCGACCGGCATTCGAGATAGACCGTCGCGGCGATGTTGTGGCCCGAGCCCGTGTCCTCCAGCAGCTGATCCAGGAGGTAGTGCCCCTTGCGATAGCTGATGTGATCGAACGGATGCACCGGCGGCGGGATCAGATGCATCACAGGCCGCCTGTCCCACAGGTGGTGGTGCGGATCGATGATCGGCAGGCCGGGTTCGATGATAGCTTCGAGCATGGATGCGTCGTCTCCCTGGGGAGCAACCATCCGGCAAAAAGCGATGCTTGAAAAGCTTGCGCCTATTTGAGGCCCAGGCGGTCGCGATACCAGGTCACGAACTGCTTGGCGCGGGCGCTGGCGTCCGCCTCGACATCGGTCCACCCGAAGGCATAGCGCGCCGCAAAGCCGGACAGGCCCCAGTCCTTGTATTGCTGCACATGATGCATTTCGTGCGCCCACAGGGCGAGGCTGTTCACATAGCTCTCGTCCTTGAACACGATGGTGTCGATCAGCGTGACGGCGGCGGCGTTTCCATTGCGGATGGCGAACCCCGCAAGGCCGGTCTTGCTCGGGTCGCCAATGGCATAGCGCACATCGCGCAGCAACTCCTCGGGGTAGAATGGCAACAGGCCCTTGATGACCGCCTCGGGTATCGGCCTGGATTCAGGGCGCACCGTGTCGCGCGAGCTCTGCAGGGCGGCGGCGAACGTCTCGGAGATCACGTTGGCGCTGTACTGAGTCTGCACGGTCACGAAGCTGCTCGAGAAGCTGGCCAGCGCGCCGAACGCGCCATTGGGCCGTTCACGCCTGGTCTCGGAGGATTGCGGAGGGATCACGCGCGTGGCGTTGGCGCTTGCGGCGTTCGTTCCGGCCTGCGCATGGGCCGGCAGGGCCGCGCCGGCAAGCGCAACGAAGGCAAGAGCGGGGACAAGACAGGAGACGCGGCGCATGTTTCCCCACACTGGAGCGGACGCTACGATTGAATGGATCGCCGATGAATCGGACGTGAATGTGGCAGGGTGCTTTCCAGACTGGAACAGGGGAAATGCAGCCCCTATCGGGTAGCCGCCCACGCCTTCGCCCGATCCTGGCAGGCCCTGATCCACCCCGCCTTGTGGTCGTTGTAGGCCATCGTGTCGTGCGGATGCGCCTCCGCCGCCGCGCGCTTGGCCGCCTCATACGCCAGCGCCTCGCCGGGATGGACGCGCAGGTAGTCGCGGAAGGTCAAATGCCGGGCGACGTTTTCGTTGCCCTCGGTAAAGATGTGGACATGGAACAGGCGTTTCCCGTTCCGTTCCATCACACTGTAACGCCGTCCCGGAACCCCGTACTCGCCGCGCCAGAGATAACCCAGCTCTTCCATCGGCGCACGGCATGCGTCGAGATCGTGCTCGCTACGCACCAACGGCATGAGGTCGATGGTAGGCTTCGCGGCGATGCCGGGGATCGCCGTCGATCCGATATGCTCGGCCCGGAGAATGGCGGCTCCAATTCCGGCCGCGATGCGCGCGGCCTCAGCTGTTGCGACGCGCAGCCATTCCGGATCGTGCGGCGCAAGCGTAACGGCGGTTGCATCCGCCCTGCGCGCATTCATCTCGCCAGTCATTCAATCCTGCCCGATCTCGACCACGGGATCGCCGCGTTCAAGGGCCGCGACCACGTTTGGCCAGAAGCGCTCCATCATCTCCAACAGCATGTCGTTGGCAACGTTGCCGCGGCGAACCCAGACGACCTGGAACCATGTGGCAAGCGTGCTGCCGCCTGCGCGCGGCGCAAAGTCCTTGTCGCGTGTCAGCAGGACAGCAGCCGTTTCGCGCGCCCGATGTATGATTTCCTCGTCGGTCGCGTCAGGCATGCCAAGAAGCCGGATGTGCTCGGCAGCGTGACCTTGGGCTTCGAGCCAGCCGCAAAGCATCGAAGGAAGGTTCTGATCGACCAGGAACCTCATTCAGCCGCCTGGGGCTGAACCTTCACGCCTGACATGATCCGCGCGGCGTAAAGCAGGCTCGCGTCGATATCCTCTGGTTCCAGTTCAGGAAACGCCTTCAGGATTTCTTCCCGCGTCGCTCCATGTGCGAGATTGTCTAGGATATCGACGACGCGAATCCGCATGCCGCGAATGGCCGCGCGCCCATGCATCTTCGCAGGGCTGGCCGTGATCCGGGAAAGTAGCTGTTCGTCTGTGAGACGGGTCATGGAGGAAATATTACCACAACGGGCCGCCTCGTCCAAATCGGGCTCACCCGCCCCGGAAGTGATCATAGATGCGCTGCGCTAGCGCGGCATTGACGCCTTCCACGGTCTGCAGGTCGGCCACGGTTGCGTTGCTCACGCCCTTCGCCGAGCCAAAGCGGTGGAGCAGGGCCTTCTTGCGGCGCACGCCAACGCCGGTGATTTCATCCAACGGGTTCTGGCCGCTGATCGCCGCTGCGCGCTTGGCCCTGTGCGCGCCGATGGCCCAGCGGTGCGCCTCGTCGCGCAGGCGTTGGAGGTAGTAGAGCGCCGGATCGTTCGGCGGCAGCTGGAACGGCGCGCGGCCGGGGCGGAAGAACTGCTCGCGCCCCGCATTGCGGTCGGGCCCCTTCGCGATAGCGACCAGGTTCAGCTCGCCCGGTTTGAAGCCAACAGCCTCGATGGCTTCCTTCGCCGCTGATAGCTGGCCAAGTCCGCCGTCGATCAACACAAGATCAGGCCAAGCGTCCGGCCTCTTGCCTCCCTCAGTCCGCAGGACTGGCGGGGTCAAAGCATCGCTTTGACGATCGTCGCGCAGCGACGAGACGGAGGGGGTCGACAGGTTTTGCTCAGACGAAGAGACGCTCTCCGTCTGCCGATCCTTCGGATCGCCATCCACCTCCCCCGGCTGAGCCGGTGGAGGCAAGACAGCGTTCAACTCCTCCCACTCCTTCTTCAGCCGGCCAAATCTTCGGCGCATGACTTCGCGCATCATGCCGTAGTCGTCCCCGGGTTCGATTTCCTGGTCCTTGATGTTGAACTTGCGATAGCTGTTCTTCTCGAAGCCTTCCGGCCCCGCCACCACCATGCCGCCCACCATGTTCGTGCCCATGATGTGGCTGTTGTCGTAGACCTCGATGCGCTTCGGCGGTTCGGGCAGATCGAACACCTTCTGCACCGCCGCGAAAATCTTCTGCTGGCTCTGCGTCTCGGCCAGCTTGCGGCCCAGCGCCTCGCGCGCGTTCAGCTGCGCCTGCGCCACGATCTCGCGCTTCTCGCCGCGCTTGGGCGTGCGGATCTCGACCTTGTGCTCCGCCTTCATCTCCAGCGCCTCGGTCAGCAGCTCCTCTTCCTCGATCTCGTGATTTAGGAGGATGAGTTTTGGCACGGGCTTGTCGTCGTAGAACTGCGCGATGAACGCGGTCAGCACCTCCGCCGACGTGTCGTCGCGGTCGTGCTTGGGATACCAGACGGTCGCGCCCCAGTTCTGCCCCGCGCGGAAGAAGAACGCCTGCACGGCCGATGCGCCGGCCTCGGAATGGATCGCGAAAACATCCGCCTCAACCAGCCCGTCCGGATTGACGCTCTGGCTCTGGCGCACGGAAGACAGCGCGCGGATGCGGTCCCGCAGGCCGGCCGCGCGCTCATAGTCCATGTTCGCCGCCGCGCGCTCCATCTGCGCCGACAATTGTTCCTGCAGGGTCTCGGCGTCGCCATCGAGGAACCGCTCCGCCTCGCGCACCAGGTCGCGATACTCGTCCAGCGGAATCAGCCCCACGCACGGCGCCGAACACCGCCCCATCTGATGCAGCATGCAGGGCCGCGAACGTGTTGAATAAATGTTGTCGGTGCAGGTGCGCAGCAGGAACGCCTTCTGCAGCGTGTCCAGCGTATGATCGACGGCTCCGGCCGATGCGAATGGTCCGAAGTAGCGCCCCTTGATCCGCTTGGCGCCGCGATGCTTCAGCGCCTGCGGCGCTTCGTGATCCTCGCGGATCAGAATGTGGGGAAAGCTCTTGTCGTCGCGCAGGATGATGTTGAAGCGCGGTTTCAGCTTCTTGATCAGGTTGGCTTCCAGCAGCAGCGCTTCCGTCTCGCTTCCCGTGACGACGAACTCCATCGCCCGCGTCAGCGAGATCATCCGCGCGATGCGCTGCGTCTGCCCGCCGATCTTCGCATAGCTGCCAACTCGCGCCTTCAGGTTGCGCGCCTTGCCTACATAGAGCAGCTCGCCCGTCTCACCGAACATGCGATAGACGCCCGGCTTGCCGGGCAAGCGGCTCACCTGGTCGCGGATCACATCCGGCCCTGACACCCGCCGCCGTTTGGCCGCATCGGGGGCGGAAAGATCGACTCCGGAGGAGATTTCCTCCGGTTCCATCTCGATCTCCGGCGGAAGGTCGTCGGCGGCCTCGTCTTCAAGGTCCGGGGCGGGACCTTCCGGCAGGTCTGCTTCTTCTGGGGGATCGTCCGATTCCATGGCCGCATAGGTAGGGCGCCCGCGGCCGGCATTCAAACGCCATGGCCTGAACATGCTGACTTGGCCTGTCAGCAGTCATGGGCGGGCAGGCGCTTGCATTTGGCCGCCCGATCGGGTGCATTTCAGTGTGATCTGCCTGGGGAGAGGGGAATGTTGCGCAATTCTCAAAAGTGGCGCGCCGTCCGGGGCGCACTGGCGGCGATCGGCCTTGTGGGGCTTGCGCAGGCCACAGCCCCCGTTGAGGCGCAGCCGGGCGGTTCGCCTGGAACGACGCGGCACAAGGTTGTCGGCAACATATTCGTCGACATAGCCGGCGGGGCCTACCCCTCCGGCTACGCTCCCGCCTGGGACCTTGGCCAGAATCTCACCTACATCGAGATGGCGTTCGAGGATCGCGTGGTGGCCAACCAGCTCTCGGCGACGGACCGGATGAACCTCACCATCGCTGATGCGAGCGGAACCGCCATGGTCGCATTTGAAAGCGGCATTGGCCAGCTTTGCGTCGCCGACATCACGGGTAACACGGCGCCTCTCGTGCTCGGGCCGCAGGGGCGCACGTTCAAACTCACGAACTTCCACATCAACAACCAGCCCGGCTCCAAATGCTCACGCATGAGCGACTATGTGCAGGACTGGCAGGGCGAAGTCGCGCTGGCCGCCGGGCCGGATGGCACAGTGATCATGGGCGTGCTGCTGAAGGCGTTCTCGAA
This sequence comes from Hyphomonadaceae bacterium, assembly GCA_022844345.1. GTDB lineage: Bacteria > Pseudomonadota > Alphaproteobacteria > Caulobacterales > Hyphomonadaceae > UBA7672. The sequence continues at coordinate 192,045 of JALHLU010000003.1, read as the reverse complement.
CCGGGGTCAGCACACCTATTCATGGGGCGTCTCCAATCACGCCTTCCCAAACAAGATGACGCCAGCTGCCGCCTATGCCGATATCGCGCGCAAGCAGGCGCAGGCCGATGCCGCCGCCCAACGCGCGGCCGACCAGCAGCGCGCCGCCGCTGCTGCAAGATCGGCCCAGGACACGCTCGATGCCCGCGCCGCCGCCGAGATAGACCGGCTCGACAGGCTCCACGGCTCCCGTTCGCTGGAAGGCGACTCGTTCCGGGTCACCTTCAAGAATGCCTCCTCGATCGACATTCTCGTGCTGGATCCGTCCATCACCATCTACCGTGTTCTCGTTAACGCGCGCGAGGCGACGCCGGAATGCACGATGCTGAAGGACGACCAGTCGCGCTACATGGTGCTCACGCCGGTGCAGGCGGGCGACAAGTTCCATCTCCGGCCCAGCAGCAAGTGCGGACAGCCGGTGCGGATACGAATCTACACGAACAAGGGCGTGGGCGGCTACATCATCGAGTAGGCTGGGGCGCCCGATGTCCCTCACGCCGGGCATGACATCCAGCGCGGACGCAACGGAAGCCGTCGTCAAGTCGGTTGCCGATGCTGTGGCCACCGTGCGCGTGCCGAAGGAATAGCGACCCGGCCTGCTTGCCTTGGCGCCCAACTCCGCCGAGACTCCTACCAGCCGCATGTCGCGGCGCTCTGTTGGGGACTGCGCATGAAAAATAAGCTTCTGGCCCTGGCCGCCGGCGTTGGCGCGGCCGCCCTCATGGCTCCGGCCGCGTCGGCCCAGCTCTATGCCGGCGCTGGTTACACCATCTTCCAGGCCGACGCCGGATCGGCGGGCGATCTCAATCTCGGTACGCTCATGGGCCGCGTCGGCTACAAGACCAACCCGTTCTTCGGGGTCGAAGGCGAGTTCTCGTTCGGCGTCCAGGATGAAAGCTTTGACGTGCTTGGCACGACCGTGGATATCGGGATCGACAACCAGTATGGCGTGTTTGCCGTCGGTGTCCTTCCTGTGCCGATGGTGGGCGACCTGTTTGCGCGCGGCGGCTATGCCAGCTTCACGCTCGACGCGTCTGCGTCGGGCATTGGCTCCGTAGCTGAAGATGGCTCGGGCCTCGCCTATGGCGGCGGCGTCATGCTGAACTTCATTCCGTTCACCAAGCTTCGCCTCGAATACACGCGCTACGAACCCGAAGATGGCGAGTTCGACTCGCTCGGCGTGTCGGGCCTGTTCACGTTCTAGGTCCACGAATACGCGTTCGAATTCAGGGCCGGGCCGCAAGGTCCGGCCCGCTTTGTCTCGCGCGCGCATTGACACCCCGCTTGCGGCGCACTTGAACTTGGCTCAGCCGGGACAAGGATGAACGATTGCAGCGCTGGATGTTGACTCTGTTCGTCGCGGCGCTCGCTGCCTGCCAACCGCCGCCTCCAACGAAGGAGGAGCTCCTGGCGAAGTGGGGCGCGTCCTATCTCGCCTGCCTGCAGAAGTATGCTGCTGCCGATGGCGTGACACCGGTTGAACAGACCGAAGCCTGCATGGACCAGTTCGAAAGGTCGGAGCAGATCTTCTCCGCCCTCAGCACTGAATTGCGGTTGAAGGCGCCTGACGCCGCCGGGGCCGGCGGCATGACGCTCACCGCCGCCAACCCGCCAGACAGCGGGCGCACCTATCGCGAATTCACGATCAGGGTGATCTTCTATCCCAACACCGTGAAATTCGTCGGCGAGGCCGGCGTCCGCAAGACGCATGAGGAGTTCTGGACGGTGCGTGCTGACATCGCGCCGGGACAGACGCTGACCTTCATCAAGCAGCCTGAGCGTCCCATCGACTACGCGAAGGAATACTACTTCCATTTTGCCAACGGCGCGAAGTTCGTGGCGCTGAAGTAGCTGCGTTGCTAGAACCTGCCGGAGATGCGGATCGCATAGGAGCGGGTGCCGTATCCGCCGGCCGCCGAGCGCGTCTCGATGGAAGAGGGCGCAAGTGCGGCGCCGCGATCCGGGGTAAAGAAGCGCCGCTCGCGAACCTCCAGCGGCAGGAAGATGTCCGCCACCGTGAAGCGCACAAGAAGCCCCTGAAACATCGTGGTCTCGACATAGAGGTCGAGGTTCGCATCGTCCCAGCCGGTCGTGCGCAGCTCCCTCAGGCGATACTGGTCGACCTCGTCTGCGCGTTCATACAGCGCGCCCCAGGCCATCTTCAGGTCCGGAAGCGATTGCCGCAGGTCGATCGAATAGCTCCAGTCTCCCTCGTCTGAAAAGCGGCGCGACTCGCCGGTCACGGGATCGGTGACGCTGGTGTCCTGCACCATGCCCTTCACGCGCAGTTCGCCGCCGGCAAGGCCGATGACGTCCAGCGGCGCAGTCGCATCGAGTTTCATACCCGTGCGACGGCCGTCGCCGAGATTGCCGGGGCCATCGAACAGTCCGGCGATCGGGATCTGGTCCTGCACGGCCTCGACCTCATCGTGGAAGGCCGACAGCGTGATCACGCCCTTCGGTCCGAACCGGTGCTCCCATTCGAGTGTCGACCGCCAGGTTCGTTCGGGCTCGAGATCGGGATTGCCGAGGTCCACAGTGCCGTCGAAGAGGGAGACCGCGCTGGCAAATTCGGTGAAGTCGAGCTGGCTCACATCGCGTTCCAGCAGGAAGCGCATCTGGTTCGTTCCATCGACAGACCACGTCGCGCCCAGCCGGGGCTTCAGGTAGGTGAAGTCGCGCTCCTGTGCGCCATCGCCCGTTTGCGTGATGGCCGACGTCTCGATCGTCAGGCCTGCCTCGATGCGCAGGCTTTCGGTCGCCTGCCACACGTCACTGATGAACGCTTCGGCGCGCGTCTCCTCCACGCGCGTGTTGGCGACGGGCGGTGTTGCGTCGATCGTCGCGAGCGGCGTCTGCACCCGCACGTCAAGTGCGCTGTCGAGGAAGTTGAAGGCGATCTCGCCGCCCCAGTCCACGGCGTGTTCCTTCAGCGGTTTCCACGACATCACGCCGCGCGCCAGGTATTCGCCGCTCTTTGCTTCCCGCTCGATGAATGTGTTGCGGAATCCGCCTGCCACGAACTGGCTTGAATAGCGCTCCGACGATCCCGTCTGCTTGCCGCTCGCCAGCCCCACCAGCTTGAAAGATGCATCCGGCGAAAGCTTGTGCTCCCAGTCGCCGCCGGCTTCGAGCGCCCAGGCGTCGTCCCCGGTCACCTTGCTGTCGTCGATCTGGGTCAGCGCCCCTGCGGCGTTGAAGGTCTGCGAGAAGGTGTGGCGGCCATCGCGCGATGGCGTCGCCTGCAGGTTCAGGTTGAACGCGTCCCTCTCGCCGGCCTTCCAGCTTGCGCGCCCGCTCAGCTTGTATTCCCAGTAGCTGCCCTGCAGGAATTCCGGTCCCTGCGTGACCAGCGCTCCGGCTGCGTTGCGCGTTTCCTTGTCGTATTCGATGCGGCCCCGGCGCGACGGCTGCGCCTGCAGGGCGAGGTTGATGTTAATGTCGCCTGCCTTGAACCCGCTGGTCAGGACTACAAGCGGGTTGATGCTGCCGGACGGATCAAGCTGGCTTGCCTGCACCACGAATGTGTTTGTCGAGCCGGCCTCGCGCGGGCGCAGGCGCACGTCGGCGATCATGGTCTGACCGCTGACGTCGGTTCCTTCGCCGCCGCCTGACAGGATATCGATACGCAAGACATCGCGCGCCGATATCCGCGACAGCTGCTCGGCCAGCGCTGTCTTGGAGCTTGGCCGTTCGCCGTTGATCAGAACGTTGCCGGCGGCTCCGGCAAAGCCGCGCCGCTCATCTCCGCCATCGAGGGAGAAGCCCGGCACGCGGCGGATCATGTCTTCCGCGGTCACCGGATTGAACGGTGCGAAATACTCCGCAGAATAGCTTTGGGCTGCCGCGCTGGGGCGTTCTTGCGTCTGCGCAAGCACAGGAGCTGCACAGAAAGCCACCAAGGCTGGAATCAGGAGGCACGCCGATCGCCCGGCCTGCCTCCCATTCCGGACGTGTCGTCCGATCATCAGGCGTCTCTTCCCTGTGCAGGTCTCTGAAGTGGATCCGCTAAGTTGGACTACAGTCCAACTCATTGCCGCACGCAAGGCTATGTTCGCCTGCCGTCATAACTTCGTTGTGAATTCATCGTTGCGGTGGCGCCGCGCCATACAGGAAGACGTCGACCAGCGAGGCCAGCAGGATAGGCAGGCTGGTCCGGCGCCGGTCATGCAGCCACTGGATCACAGCGCCGGACAACAGGCTGTCGAATGCCGTCGCAAGCGCCTCCGCAGTATGGGTCAGCGAGACGTCACCGCGATCCTGGCCCAGTTCGAAAATGGTGACCAGCATCGCAAACGTTTCGCCCCGCAGGGCTGGGGAGGCGCCGCCCTGGTCCAGGCCCATCGAAACCTTGCGTATCTCGACGAACACCTCGCGATAGAGGCTGCGGTTGAATTCGATTCCTTCGCCCATCCGCTGGAACAGGAGGCGCAGGAGTTCAGGCGTCGGGGTCGTCTTGTCAGCCAGCGCCGCGTGCAGCAGGCTGCGATACGCCTCCAGCGAGCGCGCGGTAATCGCATCCAGCACAAGCTGTTTCGAGCCAAACTGGTTGAACACGGTCGCGCGCGAGACGTTCGCCGCTTCCGCTATGTCCTGCATCGAAACGTTGTCGAGACCCCGCGTGGCGAACAGTTTTTCGGCCGCCTTGAGGATCAGCGCGTGGGTTTCCTCGCCATAGGAGCGGACCTGCCGTCTTGCCTGCCGCTGTGTCGTCATGCGGCGGCCGGCGCCGTCATTGTCTTGGAGCCGCACCGGCGCAGCACTTCGACATAACCTCTCGTGATGCGCATACGCTCGCGATAGCCCTTCTGCACCAGCAGCTTGTGCGTCCGCTCCAGATTGTAGCACGGTACATACATGAAGCAGTGATGCTCGCAGTGATAGTGAACCCAGAACGGCGCGATGAAGAGCCGCTCCAGCGGGTTGGCGAGCGTCGTCCGCGCGTGCGTAAAAGGATCGTCCTGCGTGTTCACCATTGCATGCTCGCCCATCGCACGCAGGCGCGTCACCAAGGGGAACCACGTCGCCATTGGCACGATCCAGAGTGCGAACCACGCCCACCAGTATCCCAGCGCGGTTGTCACGCCGAAGATCACGGCCTGCGCGATCCAGAACCGCAGCGCGGGGTTATCGGGCACGCGCGGCGGCTTGCGCGTCTTGCCCTTCATGCGTTCGATGAACGGCGCGATGCGCTGCTTGTAGAAGGTCTGTCCTGTCAGGTCGCGCACAAACTTCCGCCACAGCGACCCCTTTGTCACCGGGAAGGGACGAGAGAGGGCAAGGTCCGGGTCTTCCGGCTGCTCGGTGTATTTGTGGTGGGTCAGGTGATAGGGGCGATAGCGCTTCAGGCTGCCGCCTACGGGCCCGCCGCACAGCCATTCCGCCAGCCAGTCATTCAGCTTCGCGTTCGGGTGCAGTGTGCCGTGCGCGGCCTCATGCTCGAGGATCGCAAGCCCCAGCTGGCGCGTGCCGATCAGCATCACAGCCAGGAGATAGGTCGCCGGGTTCGGCAACAGGATGAAGAGAGCGCCAGCCCCGATGATTACGGCCCACGCAAAGACAACGAGGGCGGGGCCGATCCACACCGACTGGCGGGAAACCTTCGCCCATTCCTCTGGCGTGAAAATCGTTTTCGGGTCGACGCGTGTGACAGCGGGCATGGCCAGATACTAGCACAGCCTGCCGTCCGCGCGAGGGTTACGCGGCGGCGCCTCATTCACAATCAGAGGTGGAACCAGCGCGAGCCCTCGATCAGCCGCCGCACGCCCAGCGTGGCGACGAACAGAGCAAATCCGGCTGCGGCAAACCAGATAGGCGATGGATTGAGCAGATAGCCTGCAAGGCATGCCGCAATCGCGATGGAAGGAAGTATGAAGCCCTTGATCCACGCAGCCGCCGGAGCTTCCGGCGTCGGACCGAACATCTCAAAGCCGCGCCTTGCCTGGCAGTTGGGGCACACCACCGCACTGCGATCGAGGTCGGCCGAACAGAAAGGACACCTGATCATTTTCGCCGGCATTCGAAAAGCATGCGCGCGTTCAGTGCGGGTCGCGAGATTATTCACCCGCAGGGATTTCTGCATCGCAGCGTATCGCGCAGCCGGTTAATTTCTTCTGGCCTTGTCGTGTCTGCGATCGTTAGGCTGCGTGGCAAAAAGAAATCCCCGGAGGAGGTGATGACGCGTTTGAGGCTGATGTTAGGTTGCACCGCAGCAATGGCATTCACTGCATGCGGCGAGGCCGCGAAAGAAGAACCCAGGCCGATCGAACTGGGGCCAGACACGGCCAAGGCAGAAGTCGTCATCGCGACTGATTTTGCGCAAGGCGATATCGAAGGCGGCGCCTTATAAACCAGCGCCGCCCCTGCCTGACATGGCGCAGGCATTTGTGGGCGTGGCGATAGCGGGGAACTGCCCGAAGACGGGAGCGCGGCGGTCCCGGCCTACCCTGTGCATTGCAGCACATTCCGGCTAAGGACTGCCCTTCAGAATCGCACCAGGGACAACGCCATGACCGCGCGCACGCTTCGCGAATTTCTCGCTGACCCAAAAGGCGACGGAAATCCCGCCCCGCGCGAGCTGTCGATCCTGATCGAGGCGATCTCGGACTCGTGCCGTACCATCTCCTATCTCGTCTCGCGCGGCGCGCTGGCGGATGTCCTTGGCTCGGCCGGCACGGGCAACGTGCAGGGCGAGGAGCAGAAGCAGCTCGACGTCCTGGCGAACGATGAAATGATGGCGATGGCGAAAGCGTGTGGCGCCGTGGCCGCCGCCGCCTCGGAAGAGGAAGACGACGCCCGCCCGCTCACCGCGAGTGCACCATACCTCCTGATGTTCGATCCGCTGGACGGCTCGTCCAACATCGACGTCAACGTCTCCATCGGCACGATCTTCTCCGTCCTGCCCGCCATCGCGGGCGAGGGCGCAGCCCCCTTCCTCCAGAGCGGCCGCAACCAGGTCGCCGCCGGCTATTGCGTCTATGGCCCGCAGACCACGCTTGTTCTCACGCTCGGCGCCGGCGTCTTCGCCTTCACGATGGACCCGCCCACCGGCCAGTTCGTTCAGACCTCCACCAACATCCAGATCCCGGCGAAGACGAAAGAGTTCTCCATCAACATGTCGAACATGCGCCACTGGGCCGATCCCGTGCGCGCCTATATCGACGAATGCCTCGCGGGCGATGCGGGACCGCGCGCCAAGAACTTCAACATGCGCTGGATCGCCTCCATGGTGGCGGATGTGCACCGCATCCTCACGCGCGGCGGCGTCTTCATGTACCCATGGGACAAGCGCGAGCCCGGCAAGCCCGGCAAGCTGCGTCTGATGTACGAGGCGAACCCGATGTCGCTGCTGGTCGAACAGGCCGGCGGCAAGGCGTTCGACGGCAAGCAACAGATCCTCGACATCGAGCCCACGGGCCTCCACCAGCGTGTGTCGGTCATGCTCGGCTCGCGTGAAGAGGTCGAGGAGCTCGAGAAGAAGCACGCGGCCGCTTCGTGACCGAGTCCGCCGCGCCACGCAGCATCTGGCGCATGCTCGGCCGCGTCATCGTCGTGGTCTGGTTCGTCGGCGGCGGCATCGGCCACTTCGTGCTGACGAACATGTTCACGTCCATCGTGCCGCCTTACGTGCCCTTCCCGCGCGAGATGGTGTACTTCACCGGCGTGCTGGAGATCGCAGGCGCGCTCGCCGTTCTCTACAAGCCATGGCGGCACATCGCGGGCTGGGGTCTCATCGCGCTCACGATCTGCGTCACGCCCGTCCACATCCAGATGCTCATCGAGGCCGACAAGTGGCAGACGCTCGGCCCCGCCGCCCTGTGGGGCCGGCTGCTGTTCCAGCCCGTTCTGATCTGGATCATCTGGGCCTCCACCCGCAGACGCAGCGCCACGGCATAGCCCGCATCTATGTCAGCGGTAGCCGGATATCCGTGCGCAGCTGGTCCGGCGGGGTGTTGCGCGGGTCGTTGACATAGAGCTCGAACGGCGGCGCATCGCGCGGCTCCTCGCCCGACTGTGGAAGCCACCTGCCATACAGCCACTCCCACGCCGCACCCAGCGTCGCGTACGGCCCCTTGTGCTGCATCACCGCGTGCCGGCCGCCGGCGAGATCGAAATACTCCAGCCCCTCGACGCCTGCCGGAAAGCCATCCGCGATGATCACCGCCGCGTGCGCGCGCAGCTCCGATTCCGGCTTTGCGCCCGGCGCGTCGTGATAGACCGCAATCATGCCGCTCGCATGCTGCAGCAGGTTGCGCGCGAACAATATGCCGCCCAGCGTCTGGAAGGCGCGGCCGACGCCGGAAGGCGCCCCTACATGCAGCACACCGGCCGCGCGCAAGGGAGGAAATGTCTCGATGATCACCGGATACATGCTGCTCTTTCCATCGTTGTTGTGAAGGTCGCTGGCGACTTGTGCGCCAAGCTCCCTGAAGGCTGCGGGTGAAAGGCCGTGCGCCGCGCTGAATGTACGCGAGAAGCTGGCCGCGTTTGGATAGCCGTGCCGCTCAGCCACCTCGGCCACCGGCGCCTCGCTGTCGCGCACCAGCGCATTGGCTGCTTTCGCCATGCGGATGCGCCGGATGGCGTCGGCCAGCGTCTCGCCAGTCATCGCGCGAAAGACACGATGCCAGTGAAAACGCGACATGCAGGCGACCTCCGCCAGCGTGTCGAGGCTGAGGTCGCCATCCAGATTGTCGTAGATATACGCCAGCACCCGAAGCAGCCTTGCTTCATAGGTCCTTGGCGTCTCCTCGGCCGGCATGCGCTCACCTCTGCAATCCAGGGTGAAGGCAATCTGCCTCAAAGCGACTTTACAAGTCTTGCTGAGTTTGGGCTACCCGGCCCGCGCCGCTTTCGCAAAGCGCTCCAGCGCGGCCATCGCGTCGTCGTGCACCGCAACGCTCGGCTGCCGGCGCGGCATGCGGTTCCAGGCGTCCAGCGCCGCGATCTTGTAGGCTTCGGCCAGCGTCGGATAGTTGAACGTGTTCTCGACAAAGTAATCGAGCGTGCCGCCAAGGTTCAGCACGGCTTGTCCGATATGGATAAGCTCGGTCGCGCCTTCACCGACGATATGCACGCCCAGAAGCCGCCGCGTCTCCTGCGCAAAGATCATCTTCATGAAGCCCGAGCTCAGCCCCATGATCTGCCCGCGCGCCGTCTCGCGGAAGCGAGCGATACCACATTCATAGGGAATGGACTTCTGCCGCACCTGCTCCTCGGTCATGCCGATGATCGACATCTCGGGCACCGAGTAGATGCCATACGGGAAGAACTCCGGCGGCGCCTGGGCCGGCGCATCGAACGCATGGCACGCCGCAATGCGCCCCTGTTCCATCGAGGTCGAGGCGAGGCTCGGAAACCCGATCACATCGCCCACCGCGTGGATGTGCGGCTGCTTCGTGCGATACGTCTTGCCGTCCACCGTGATCTTGCCGCGCTCGTCCGCACTCAGCCCGGCGTTCTCCAGCTCCAGCGTATCCGTCGCGCCCCTGCGCCCCGCCGCGAAGAGAACCATCTCGCTCCAGATCTCGCGCATGTCCTCCAGCTCGATCAGGCACGCATCAGCCGCCGGGCGGCTCACGCGCTTCACCTTGCTCTCCAGCCGCAGGCTCATGCCCCTGTCGCGCAGGTCGTGGATGAACTCGTCCACCAGTTCCTTGTCGATGAACGGCAGCAGCCGCTCCGCCGGGTCAATCACCGTCACCTTGACGTCGAGCGCCGAGAAGATCGTCGCATACTCCATCCCGATCACGCCCCCGCCAATGACGGCGATGGAGCGGGGAAGGCGCTTCAGCTCAAGAATCTCGTCCGGATCGACAATCGCGTCCCCATCGAACGGAATGTGCGCGGGCCGATGCGGCTCTGTCCCCACCGCGATGATGAAGCGCGGCGCGGTAAAGCGCTGCTCGCCCGTGTCCGTCGCGACCGCGACATGCAGTGGATCAATGAAGCGCGCCTCGCCGCGAACCCAACTCACGCCATTGCGCGAGAACTGATGCTCCAGAACTTCCACTTCATGGTCCAGCGTGATGGACAAGCGCGTGCGCAAATCCTCCGCCGTGATTGTCTGCTTGTTGCGATGCCCCCGGCCATAGAAGCCCCGCTCGCGCCAGCCTGAAAGGTTCAACACCGTCTCGCGCAGCGTCTTCGACGGGATCGTCCCCGTGTGCACGCACACGCCGCCAACGCGACGTCCCTTCTCGATCACCAGCACGGACTTCTTCAGCTTCGCCGCCTGCACGGCTGCGCGCCGCCCCGCCGGGCCGGAACCGATGACGATGAGATCATACGCCTGCATGGCGGAAAGACTCCTGGACCCTGGAGTCTGCCGCTGATTTGGTTAACGAGCGTTAACCGCCTCCGGCCTCACCCAGGATCATCGGCGCCAGCGTCATCCCCACAATCGTCAGCACAATCAGGGCGCTGAAATTCAGCACCAGGCCGCGCCGGATCATGTCCGCCTGCTTCACCTTGCCGGTGCCGTAGGCGATGGCGTTGGAGGCCGAGCCCACCGGCATGGCGAAGCCCATCGAGGCCGCCATCGCCGCCGGCACGATAAAGGCGGCCGCGCTAAGGTCCGGATTGCTCGTCGCCACAGACAGCAGCACCGGCCCCATCAGCGATATGGTGGCGATGTTGGATGCAAACTCCGTGATCACGATCACCAACAGGCCAATCAGGAAGATCACGATTGCCGGGTGCAGTCCGGTCAGCCCCTTCAACCCAGTCGCCAGCCAGGGCGAAAGGCCCGAAAGGTCCGCCGCCGCCGCCAGCGCCAGTCCGCCGCCGAACAGCAGCAGGATGCCCCACGGTATCTTCTTCGCGTCGTCCCAGATCAGCAACGGCCGCTTCTCGCGCGTACCCGCCGGTACGATGAACAGCAGCAGCGCGCCAAGCGTCGCGATGATCGTGTCGACATGCCCGCTGTCGATCCGTCTGCCCGAAAGCAGGTTGGCGCCGATCCACTCGGCCACCAGCGTCGAGATCATCCATAGCCCTGCGATCAGGAAGAAGATCATCGCCGTCCGCGCCTCGGGCGGCGACAGGGGCCCAAGCTTCGCCAGTTCTTCCTTGACGCGCGCCTGTGCGCCGGCTGCGCCCTTGGCGTCCACCTTCAGCCCGCGCGACAGGATTAACCACGCCACGGGCAACAAGATGATCACCACCGGTATGCCAACGGCCATCCACTGGCCGAACGAGACCTCGATGCCTTGCAGGCGAAGCTGCGTGAGGGCGATGCCGTTGGGCGGCGTGCCGATCGGTGTCGCAAGGCCGCCAATGGTCGCCGCGTACGCGATGGCAAGAACAAGCGCGGATGCAAACTTCGGATCCTCGCGCCCGTTCACGGCCGAACCCGCTGCAACAGACAGCGCCAGAGGCGTCAGGATCAGCGATGTCGACGTGTTGGAAATCCACATCGAGATGAAGGCCGCCGCAAGGATGAACCCCGCCAGCATCAACCCGGGCCGCGCGCCGCCGCGCGCCACAAGACCATAGGCGATCCGCGTCGATAGCCCCCACCGCTCAATGGCGATGCCGAGCAGGAAGCCGCCGATGTAGAGCAGAACGACGGGATTGGAATAGTAGGCGCCAAGGTCGCCCAAGCCCATCGCCCGCACCACGCCCGGTGTCTCGCCCAGCGCGTCAAGGCACGGGCCAGCCGTCGCGCACACCAGTTGCCCGCGTCCGCCAATCGTCACGTCGATGCCGATCAGCGGGATGACAATGATCGGCAAAAGGGCTGTCGCCGCCAGCGGCACGGCCTCCGTGATCCACCACGTCGCCATCAGCACCAGCATGGTGAGCACCACTTGCCCGTCCCACGCCAGCCCTGAAATCGGTAGTGCAAGAACGACGAGCGCCAGCGCTGGCCCCAGCAGCAGGCCAAGGCGCGCGGCCGGCCCCTGGGAGGGGGAGGGCTCCATTGATGCTGGCGCCTCGGACATGCGGCTCCTGATCCGGGATTCGATCCGCGTTCCTAGCGTGTGACGTCAGTCGTGGAAGCGAAACCGCTTCGCTATTCGCCCGTGTCGGCGCGCCCCACGAGCATCGTGTCGAGTTCGCCCATGCAATCACCCGTCATGAGCACCCAGTCGGCCGGGAATTCCGGGCTCACGAAGGACAGCGTCAGCGTGCCCCATGTATGGCTACGGGTCCCGTCGGGACCTTTGAGTTCGGCCGTGCACATGTCTTCCTCGGCCGTGCTGATCCAGTAGCCCTTGAAATGGCCGCGGGCCTCGATCTCGGTCGTCAGGCCTTCAATGTACATGCGGCCAACGCCGCCGTCGGCAAGGTCGAGCTTGAAGATCGCCCCGCCGTCATAGTCCTTCTCCCAGATGACCTGGCCGAAGTCCGTCTTCCACATTTCGTCGGCCGCCGCGGGCGCCGCCATCACGGTGGCAAACGCCGCGGCTATCGCAAACTTGCGCATTGTACTGTCCCCTTGGCGATCTCGCCGGGCGGCACACTAGCACCCTGTCGCCCGGAAGCCATCTCTGCGGACAGATAGCCTCCAATCAACTTGCGCGCGATTTGCGGCCTCGATTTGCGGCAAGGAGTCTGCCAGAAGATCGCCATGTTCGACGTGGTGTTTTCGCTTCTGCCGGTCTTCACGCTGATTGCGCTCGGGGCCGGGCTCCGCCGGTTCAACCTGCTGCAGCCAGATGGATGGGCCGCCCTCGAGCGGCTCACCTATTTCGTCCTGTTTCCCCCGCTGATGTTCATGAGCATCATGGAGGGTTCGTTTGCCGGGACCGACGCCCTCATGCTGGGCCAGGTGCTCGCCGGCACGGTGCTGACGATGGCGGCGCTGATCACGTTGACGCGGCCATTGCTGGCCCGGGACGGCCCGCAATTCTCCAGCGTCTTCCAGGCCGGTCTGCGCTGGAACGGCTATGTCGCTCTCGGCGTCATCTCCGGCCTGCACGGCGAGATGGGCGTCGCCCTTTCCGCCGTCGGGTTTGCGGTGCTTGTGCCGATCAACAACATCCTCAGCGTTCTGGTGCTCAGCCGCTATGCCGGCACGACGCCGGCGCCCTTCCGCACCGTGGCCCGCTCGATCGCCACCAACCCGCTGATCCTGTCGACCCTGCTGGCGGTCATACTCATCCAGGCGGGTGTGCGCGTGTCCGAGCCGGTGGGCGACACGCTCAATCTCCTCGGCGACGCCACCATCTCGCTTGGCCTCATCTGCGTCGGCGCCGCACTGGATTTCCGGGCCATGCGCGAAGCAAAATCGCCGCTCGCCGCCGGCGTCATGCTTCGCCTCGCTGTCATGCCCGCCGTTACTTTTGGCCTGGCTTTCGCGATCGGCCTCGACGGCATGGCCCTGCAGGTCGCCATGATCTGCGTCGCGGCCCCGGTCGCGACCTCCGCCTATATCCTCGCCCGCCAGCTTGGCGGCGACGCGCGCCTGATGGCCAACATCATCACGCTGACGACGCTGCTCAGCCTCGTCACCATCCCGCTGACATTGTGGCTGATATCGCTGGCTCCTTGAACGTCCTCAGAGCGCCTTGACCAGGAACGCCAGGTCCAGCCGCTTGCCAAACTTGCGCCCCACGCCCTTCAGCGTGCCCTGCAGCTCGAACCCGGCCTGCTGGTGCAGTGCGATCGACCCCGCATTGGCGCTGTCCACCGCCCCCACCATCGTCTCCATGCCCAGCGCCCGCGCCCGCGCCACGAGCTCCGCCACGATCGCGCGGCCGATCCCCCGCCGCTGCGCCTCCACCGCCACGTAGACGGAATGCTCCACCGTTTTCACATAGCCGGGAAAGTCGCGGAACACGCCAAAACTGCCATAGCCCAGCGCCCGGTGCGGGTCAGCCGGATCAACTGCCACAAGCACAGGAAATCCCGCATGGCGCCGCCCCGCCATCCAGCTCCGCCGCTGTTCGGTCGTGGTCTCCGTTTCCGACCAGATCGAAAAGGTGTGGCGCACGGCATGATTGAAAATCGCCGTGATGCCCGGCGCGTGGTCGTCCGTCGCGTCGATGATCGAGACGTTGCCCACGATCGCCTCCTGCCCATGCCGCACTGCGGCGTCACACATATTCTATTGTCGCATCACCGCGCCAGCCGCTAGCCCCGCGCGCCGCCATATGCGATCCAGACCGTACAAAAAGAAACGTCCAGGGAGCCCTACGCAATGGCAGCCGAAGCCGCTTATCCCGTCATGTCCGTGGCCCAGTGCAACGCGCTGATGACCGCGCCCGGCGCCAAGTTCGAAATGGAAGAGAAGGTCATCAACGGCGTCAAGCTGCGAACCTACAAACAGGCTCCCTTGACCCTGCGCGACGTCGCCCTCGGCTCGCGCGACTGGGCTGATCGCGAATACATCATCTACCAGGACGAACGCGTCACCTTCGGCGCCAACCTCAAGGCGTCGATCCAGCTCGCCAACAAGCTCCGCAACGACTTCGGCGTGAAGAAGGGCGACCGCGTCGCCATTGTCATGCGCAACTATCCGCAATGGCCGGTTGCGTTCTTCGCCCCGCTGCTGATCGGCGCCATCTCGACCCCGCTCAACTCCTGGTGGACAGGGGAGGAGCTGGAATACGGCCTCGCCGACTCGGGCGCCAAGGTCGCCATCGTCGACCCTGAAAAACTCGAACGTATCCGCGAGCATCTGCCCAGGCTCACCCAGCTCAAGACCGTCATCGTCGCGCGCGGCGGCGAGGATGAAGGCGACCCCCATATCGTCTCGATGGAAAAGCTGATTGGCTCCGCGAAATCGTGGGCGAACCTTCCCGACGTCCCCGCGCCCGAAGCCGATGTCGGCCCCGATGACGACGCCACCATCATGTACACCTCGGGCACCACCGGAAAACCGAAAGGCGCGCTCGCCACGCACCGCGCCATCATCTCGAACGTGTTCAACGGCATGTCGTGCCAGGCGCGCCACTTCCTGCGCCAGGGCGAGGCCCCGCCAGTGCGCGACCCCAAGGTCGATCCGCAACGCGTCGCTCTTCTCGCCATCCCGTTCTTCCACGCGACGGGCGCCTTCTCAAATCTCGTCCCCGCCATCATGAACGCCGACAAGATCGTCACCATGTACAAATGGGACCCGGGCGATGCTCTGGAGATCATCCAGCGCGAGAAGATCACCAGCATCGGCGGCGTGCCCGCCATTGCCTGGCAGGTGCTCGAACACCCTGACCGCGACAAGTACGATCTCTCCTCCATCCAGTTCGTGGGCTATGGCGGCGCGCCGTCCGCGCCGGCCCTCGTCGCAACCATCAAGAAGCGCTTCCCCGATGCACTGCCATCCAACGGTTGGGGCATGACGGAAACCTGCGCCGC
Organism: Hyphomonadaceae bacterium; assembly: GCA_022844345.1. GTDB lineage: Bacteria > Pseudomonadota > Alphaproteobacteria > Caulobacterales > Hyphomonadaceae > UBA7672. Next base: position 176,706 of record JALHLU010000003.1, on the reverse strand, counting down.
CTCATGCGTGAACTTCGGTCGCGACTACCAGCTGCGCCCCGACAGCTGCGGCGCGCCGTCCGTTGCAATGGATTTCCGCATCGTGGGCGAGAATGGCGAGACGCTCGGCCCCAACCAGATCGGCGAGTTGTGGGTCAAGGGCCCCAACAACTGCAAGCTCTACTGGAACAAGCCCGAGGCCACCGCCAAGACTTACATCGACGGCTGGGTCGTCACCGGCGATGTCGGCTATCAGGACGAAGAAGGCTTCGTCTTCCTCACCGACCGCGCCAAGGACATGCTCATCCGCGGAGGCGAGAACGTCTACTGCATCGAAGTCGAGAACGCGCTCTACGAACACCCCGCTATCATGGACGCCGCCGTTGTCGGCATTCCGCACAAGGTGCTCGGCGAGGAAGTCGGCGCCGTCGTGCAGGTGAAGCCCGACATGAACACGACGCAGGACGAACTCCGCGCCTTCGTTGCCCAGCGTATTGCTGGCTTCAAGGTCCCCGTCGAAATCCAGATCCAGCGCGACCCGCTGCCCCGCAACGCCAACGGCAAGATCATGAAAAACGAACTGCGCGGACGATTTGTGGCGCGGGTTTGATGGAAGACCCATCCTGAGGGATCGGCGCGGAGCGCCAATCGTCTCGAAGGATGGGGACGGGCTCCCGCCGCCCCCGGAACCCATTCACCATAGCCGCGTTCCCTCCTGAGGCAGATGAGGGACAAGAACCATGAGTCGATCCACGATATGGTCCGTGGCGGTCTTCACGGTCTTTGCATTCGCGACAGTCGTCATCTTTTTCTGGATCCGCGACGGCTCGCTGCAGGAAGCGGGCGCGCCGATGTATGGTCTCATCGGCAAGACTGGCGGCGCCGTGGCCGAGACCACCGGCCAGATCGTCCAGTCGACAGGCGAGGCCATCGGCGCCGCCACGGACGGTGACGACGCTACCTGACGCCTGACACCGGACACACAAATTTAGGGGCTCAAACCGATGCGCGTACTCACCACGATATTCGTCGTCCTCTGCGTCGGCTTCGTTGCCGCGATGGGGTTTTTCTATCTTCGCGACGGCTCGCTTGAATCGGCCGGCGCCAGCATGGACGAGGGCCTTGGCAAGATCGACAAGACGACACAACCGCTGCAGGACGGCTTAGGCGAACTCGGCGACGGCGTGAAGAAGACTGTCGACAACGCCACAGACGGCGATGATGGGACGTGAGCGCTAGATCCACCGCCGCCATTTGAGGAAGACGACAACCCCAAGCCCCAGCACGGTTGTCACCGTCACCACGGCGCCGAACGACCATGTCTGCTCGTGGAAGGGAATGCCCGCGAGATTCATGCCCAGCAACCCGGTCACGAACGACAGCGGCAGGAAGATCGCGGACACGATCGACAGCGCAAGAAGGCGCTTGTTCACTTCTTCCTGGCGCTGGCCCGCCACCTGGTCCTGGATGACGCCCGCACGCTCGCGGACCGAATCCAGTTCTTCGGCGATGCGCATGATGTGGTCGGTCGTGTCCCGCAGCAGCACCTGGTCATCATCGTCGAACCCGGGCGCGCCTTCGCGCCGCATCCGCGCCTCGCGTTGCAGCGCTGTCATGGCTTCGGTCTGCGGCTGCACATAGCGGCGCAGCAGCAGGATCGTCCGCCGGAATTCGGCCAGGGCGCGGGGCGTCAACTGGCCGTCCTCGCTCAGCATGATCTCCTCGAATTCGTCCACCTCGTCCTTGAGCTGCTCCACGACGGGGTCGATATAGTCGACCAGCCTCGATGCGATGCGCGCCAGAAGCGCGGCCGGTGTTCCGGGAACGTCAAGGCCGATGCCGTCGCGCACATCGTGCACGGCTTTCACAGGATAAGACCGCATCGACAGCACAAGGTTTTGCGTCGCCCAGATGCGGACCGAGATCATGTCTTCCGGTTCGGCCCCCGGATTGTGATTGATGCCGCGCAGGTTCAGCAGCAGGCCGTCCTCGTACGGCGCGCAGCGCGGCCGCGATTCCGTCTGCAGCAGCGCCGCGATAACCGCCTCGCTGAGATCGCTCGAGCTTTCCAGCCATTCGCGCGTTTCGGGCGCCAGCCGGTTGAAATGCAGCCAGCGCCACCCATCGCCCGGGCAGGCCGCCGTCGGCTTGAAATTGCCCCAGTCGACCTTTCTCACGCTGCCATCCGGCAGGAAGTCGAATCCGAAAAGGAACGCATCAGCGTTCGGTTCGGAATGGTCGTTGCGCTCGATGGGAGAGATGGGCATGTGCGGCCGCACTGGCTATTTCGCCAGCTTCTAGCCTGCTTCGCGCGCCCCTCGCCAGCACTTGATTGGATCTAGCGCCGCACCGCCGCGCAAGCCCTGCGATCACCGGAATCGCCGGTTGGCTGGCTCATGTGATCGTCAGGGTTGGCGTGGATCACGAAGGCAGAGCCATCTGCGTCCTGCATCTCCGCCAGGCTGATCAGGTTGGTGAACAACTCCGCCGCAGCCGATCCGTCACTGGCGACGGACAGGTTGGGCAGGTCGCCAGTCTCGGGGCCGTGCGGATAGAGCAGGCCGTGGTTCGTCCTGTTCATCCGGATATGGCCGCCCGCATGTTCGAACTTCGCGGTGCCCGAGCAGTCGCCGGTCATGTGCAGGTGCGTGCCGTGCCAGCCCGGCGACAGGCCACCCGCACTCACCAGAACACGGATCAACACACCGGTCGGTGCGGGCATGAACTGCACCCTGCCGATCTCCGTCCCGGCATTGTTGACGAGGGCAGATTCGAGGGAAGCCGCGCCGGCAGACATCGCAGCGGTAGCCGGCAGGTCCTGCTCGGACGTGGCGCATGCGCCAAGCCCGGCCATGCCGGCGCCTGCGAGGATCGTGATAGCGACTGCGGTTGCGCGAAACATGGATCGTCCTTTCCCTTGCCGCCGCAGCGGGGCTGATCTCTAAAGGCGCGGGACAGGCTGCGGTTCCCACCGCAATGGCAAAGGCGGCAATGCCGGATCAGGACGACACCAAGGCGCGGAGGCTGGACGTGGAACTGGTCCGGCGCGGCCTTGCCGCGTCGCGCGCGCAGGCCCGCGCCGCCATCGAGGCGGGAAAAGTCAGTGTCGATGGCCAGCCGGCGAGCAAGCCCGGCCAGGTTGTGCGCGGCGACTCGGCCATCGCCGCCGAAGCAGCCCATCCTTGGGTTTCGCGCGGCGGCCTGAAGCTCGACCACGCGCTGGCGGCCTTTGGTGTCGATGTTGCGGGCAAGGCGTGCCTTGATGTCGGCGCCTCTACGGGCGGCTTCACTGAAGTGATGCTTGCGCGCGGCGCGCGTCGCGTCGTTGCCGTCGATGTCGGGCGCGACCAGCTTCATCCGCGTCTGCGGGGCGATGCGCGCGTCGTCTCGCTTGAATCCACCGACGCCCGCAGCCTGACCGCTGCAATGTTGGGAGAACCTCCGGAAATAATTGTTTGCGACGCCAGCTTCATCGGGCTGGCCAAGCTGCTCGGCCCGGCCCTCGCACTTGCGGCGCCTGGCGCGCTGCTGGTGGCCCTGTTCAAGCCGCAGTTCGAGGTCGGCCCGGCCAATGTCGGACGGGGCGGAATCGTCAGCGACGGGCCGGTGACGGATGCCGCCGCCGCTGCTCTGGATGTGTGGATGGCGGGGCAGGGCTGGCCCGTCGAAAAATGGACCGACAGTCCAATTCAGGGCGGAGACGGTAATAACGAGCGTCTGTTTCTGGCACGTAGGGGCGGGGCTCTTGTGGACCTTGGTCCAACATACCGATGATAGGAATTGGACGGCCCGAACGGTTCCAGTTCAGGTTGGAGCGCGCATCTCTTACCCTAGGTTAGGTTCGTTCACGTTTACGTCAGGGAAAATGCCTCTCCGGAGTCAGACGAGCCGCGAAGCTTGCGCTCCGCGGCTCGCCCTAACAGGCCCTGGGTTGGGGGGACGGGCCTGTCCTGGAAGGCGGCCCGGCGACGCTCAAGCGCCCTTTGGACAGCCTAATCTGTTATTTGCCAGTCGCCAAAGTACGTGTCGCGACAGACTTCAATGGGGCGACGCACCTCTGACCCATCCGGCAATTTCGTGATCTGGACTGCTTCGTCGCAGACCTGACCGGCGTAATCACCGCTTCGCGTATTACCACGGCCCGCACCTGCGTAAAGGTCATCGCGATGCCTGCGCTGCGACCTGGTGTCCGAAGGGTACCAGTCATCGTCAGCATACCGCGGCGGTGAGTACCCCGGCGAAGACGGATAAGCCGTCACCGGCGCGGGGCCGTATGAATAACCCGGTGATCCGTAGGGTGAATACCCGTAATCGTTGTAACTCGGGCCGCCGTAATTGGGGTTCGGGTTGTAGGACGAGCCCGGCGCGTAGCGCACTGGCGGGCCGCAGTTGACGCTGTCCTTGCCGATGCCCGAGCCGACCAGGCCGCCCAGCACGGCGCCAACGGCTGAGCCGTCGCTGCGGTGTCCCGACCCGGCCACCTGTGAGCCGAGCACGCCGCCGATGATGCTGCCGACGATCAGGCCGCCGATCTGGCTGTCGCCCTGGGCCCGCTGGCAAGCGCGGCCATAGTCCTGCGCAAAGGCCGGCATGGCCGTCGCGGCGAAAGCGGAGACAAGAATGAGAGCCTTCAAGCGCATGGGGATCCTCCGACCGAACTGCTTCAAGATACAGTTTCGCGCACCCAAGCTGAACGCAGGCTGAAGGGATTAGTTATCTTGAAACAGGCGACTAGCTTCCAACCTGGCCGCGATGGCGCAGCTTGTGGTCGGCCAGCACGCACGCCAGCATCGCCTCGGCCACCGGCACGGCGCGGATGCCGACGCAGGGGTCATGGCGGCCCTTGGTGCGGATATCCGTGTCCTCGCCCTGCTTGTTCACTGTCCGGCGCGGCGTGAGGATGGACGACGTCGGCTTCACTGCCAGGCGGGCGACAACGGGCTGGCCCGTCGATATGCCGCCCAGCACGCCGCCATTATTGTTCGACAGGAACGCCACTGCATTTCCCGAGCGGCGCATCTCGTCCGCATTGTCCTCGCCAGAGAGCGCGGCGGATGCGAAGCCGGCGCCAATCTCGACGCCCTTCACCGCGTTGATGCTCATCAGCGCTGCCGCGATCTCGGAATCCAGCTTGCCGTAGATTGGCGCTCCCCATCCGGCCGGCACGCCTTCGGCCACAACTTCGATGATCGCGCCGCAGGACGAGCCGGCCTTGCGCGTCTCGTCGAGAAACGCTTCCCACGTCGCAACCATGCCAGCGTCCGGACACCAGAACGGGTTCTGCTCCGTCATGTCCCAAGCCCAATTTGCGCGATCAATCGCGTGCGGCCCGATCTGCACCACCGCGGCGCGGATCACCACGCCATCGCCCAACACCCGGCGCGCCACCGCGCCGGCCGCCACGCGCATCGCCGTTTCGCGCGCGGACGAGCGCCCGCCGCCGCGATAGTCGCGCACGCCATATTTCTGGTCGTAGGCAAAGTCGGCATGGCCGGGGCGATAGCTGTCGCGGATCTCGCCATAGTCCTTCGATCGCTGATCTGTGTTCTCGATCAACAGCGAGATGGGCGTGCCGGTCGTCACGGGTCCGCCCGTGCGATCGTCCTCGAACACGCCGGAGAGGATTTTCACCTTGTCCTCTTCCTGGCGCTGCGTGACGAAGCGCGACGTGCCCGGCCGCCGCTTGTCGAGGAACTGCTGGATGTACTCCGGCGTCAGCGTCAGACCGGGGGGCGTCCCGTCCACCACGCAGCCGATCGCCGGCCCATGGCTCTCGCCCCAGGTCGTCACGCGAAACAGATGGCCAAAGGTATTGTGCGACATGCCTGCGGGTTTAGTGGCAGGCGCCGGGGAATGCAAATCCCGGCCCCTGCCTTGTCCGGGGCGGGCTTGCCCCCGGACAAGGTTTGGCGTTTCGGATGGCCTCAGTGGTTTCCCGGTAGCTCGATGCGCGCCTTGGGCTTGTGCATCAGCGACAGCAAGATAGATCCGCCAACCAGCACCAGCGTCGCGACCAGCGACCAGTGCGGCTCAAGGTAAGGCACAAGCTTCAGTTCCTTGCTGAGCAGGAAGTTCCAGATGATCTTGCCGCCGATGAGCACCAGCACTGCTGACAGCCCCACCTTCAGGTACCGGAACATGTCGGCGGCCGCCGCGAGCATGAAGTAGAGTGATCGCAGCCCCAGGATCGCGAAGATGTTTGACGTGTAGACGATGAACGGATCGCGCGTGACGGCGAAAATCGCTGGCACACTGTCAATGGCGAAGATGATGTCGGCGACTTCCACGGTGGCCAGAGCCAGTAGGAGAGGGGTGGCGTAGAGAACCATTCGGCCCGACGCATCGGGCAAGCGAACGACGAAGTTATGGTTCGTGATTTCCTTGGTCACCGGCATGAACCGCTCGAACAGGCGGATAATCCAGGCGGGATTTGGCGCCTCGTGCGGCTTGGACGCTGAGAGCAGCATTTTCACGCCGCTGAAGATCAGGATCGCTGCAAAGATGTAGAGCACCCAGGTCAGCTGGTTCACGATCGCGGACCCCGCGCCGATGAAGATGGCGCGAAAAACCACGGCTCCGATAATGCCCCAGAACAGCACGCGGTGCTGGTAAGCTGGCGGGATCGCGAAGAAGGCGAAGACCATCGAGATGACGAAGATATTGTCGAACGCCAGCGCCGTTTCGAGCAGGTATCCCGTCAGGTACTGTACCGTCGCTTGCGCGTTCAGGTTTTCAGGTGAGTTGTAGAAGCTGGGATCAGGCTCATAGAGGAAGTAAACGTAGCCCGCGAAGACCATGGCGCAGAGCGCGAAGCTGCCCCACATCAGCGCGCTCTTCTTTGCGGATATCCGGCCGTCCTTGTTGTTGATGAGTGCGAGATCGACCCACAGCACGATGGCGACGAAGGCAAAGAAGGCAATCCACAGCCACACGGGCTGTCCGGCGAATTCGCCGAGCATGTCGAGGTTCATTGGATAGTACCCGATCCGATGCGCCGCGTCCGCGCAAGGAGGGCATGTCGCCCGCCTGAGTCCGACATCACGCAAACCGCCATTTGCGCCAGAGGGGCCCGGACCGAAGTGACGCATAAATTGGTTGAGCCGCGCACATTGGCAAGGGGTGGAGCGGGAACCTCGAAAGTTTCCCATTCACGATTTCGCGGGCGCCGGGCATGGCGGCTTTCAGGGCCGATGCTATACGCTGCGACGCGCGACAAGACCGCACGCGGAGAATGGATATGACCTACAATTTCAAGGGCAAGACGGCCGTGGTCACGGGCGCGAGCCGCGGCATTGGCGAGGCGATCGCCCGCACGCTCGCAAACGATGGCGCGAAGGTCGCGCTTGTCGCCCGCTCCGCCGGCAAGCTGCGATCGCTGGCGGCCAGCCTGCCCAACGGCGCCGTCGCCATCGAGGCCGACATGTCTTCGGCTGATGGCTGGAAGGCTGCGGCTGACCAGGCGCTCGCGGCGCTGGGTGAGATCGACATCCTCGTCAACAATGCCGGCGTCAGCGCGGCCGAGCCGATGGGCAAGGTGACGGGCGCGGGGTTGGACGAGACTTTCAACGTCAATGTACGCAACCTGATCCTGCTGACCGACGCGCTGGCGCCCTCGCTGATCAAGCGCAAAGGCAATGTGGTGAACATTTCCTCCGTCTCCTCCTTCTCGGGCGCGGTGGGACAGATCGCCTATTCTGCCTCGAAGGGCGCCGTGAACTCATTCACGCGCAACGCATCGATTGATCTTGGGCGCGCCGGCGTGCGCGTGAACGCAGTCGCGCCGGGCGTGATCGACGATGGCATGTGGTCCACTGCTTTCAACAAGGGTCTTGATCGCGAGAAAACGCTGGAGCGCATGGGGCGGCTTGTGCCGCTGGAGAAGCGCTGGGGCACGGCGCAGGAAATCGCCGATGCCGTGGCATTCCTCGCCTCTGACAAGGCGGCCTACATCACGGGACAGGTCCTGCGTGTCGATGGCGGGATGATCGTCTGATGGCGGTTCGCGACTCTTTGGATGTCGTGCTCGCGCGAGCTACCAGCCCGGAGTCGCCCTACTGGAGTTTTCGCGATCTCGAAGGCGCTGACCCATCGACGGAGCAATGGGTTGAAACGAGGCTAAACCTGTCGCCAGTTGCTGCGCAGTCTTTCCCCGGCGCGGCAGGCTGGAGCGTTCATCAGGTCGATGCCGATGGCGCCGTCTACCTTCGTCGCCGCCAGCAGCTCACTGATGATGCAGTGCACGGGTTGATCACTGAAATGGTCACGCTCGCCCATACTCGTGATGGTCAGTTCTGGTCGTGGATACATGGTGACCAGCTGGAACGATAAGTGTAGCGAGACGGATCAGTCCTCTATTCACGTGCTCCCGAAGGTCCGAACTATCATGGCCGACAAGATCATCCCTGCTTCTCCCTCCGCCGAGGACTATGCCAAGGCCGCCGCAAATTCGCCCGACGACGGCGCGTGGTTTGCGCGCAATGAGCCGTTTGCGCTATTCGCGGAATGGCTGGAGGACGCGAAGAAGAAGGAACCCAACGACGCCAACGCCATGGCGCTCGCCACCGCCGACGAACATGGTGCGCCGGACGTCCGCATGGTGTTGCTGAAGGATGTGTCGGGCGACGGGTTCGTCTTCTACTCCAACGCCGAAAGCCGCAAGGGGCAGCAGCTTGCCGCCAATCCGCAGGCCGCCCTGTGCTTCCACTGGAAATCGCTGCGACGGCAGGTGCGTGTCTCAGGCAGGGTCGAGCCCGCTACGGACGCTGAAGCCGACGCGTATTTCGCTTCGCGCGCTAAGGACAGCCAGATCGGCGCCTGGGCATCCGAGCAGTCGCGGCCGATGGAAGGGCGGTTCGAGCTGGAGAAGCGCATCGCGCAGTTCGCGCTGAAGTATGGCATCGGGAAAACGCCGCGTCCGCCGCAATGGCGTGGTTGGCGGATCGTGCCCACGCGCATCGAATTCTGGCGTGATCGTCCTTTCCGTCTGCACGACAGGCTGGAGTTCACCCGCACCGGCGGCGGCCAGCCATGGACGACACAAAGGCTTTACCCCTGAGGCGCCACCCTCCCGTTGGCGCGCGCGCCAGCGCTGTGGCAGTCTGATTCGACAAGCGATTCAGCGGCGCGAGACCGCAGGGAGAGACGGCCATGGACATCCTCAGGCGCGTGGTTCTCGCGATTGCGCTGGCGGCCTGTTCCGAAGGCGCAATCGCCCAGGAAGTCGCGCACAAGGAGCCCCAACACGCAGAGGCATGGTGGGACAGCCCGTGGGGCGAGGCCGACCGGCTCGGCAACGTCAATAACCTGACGCCTGAAGGGGTGAAGCGCGCCAGCGATCTCGTGCGCACGGGAAAGGTCTATACGCTGGGCGTGCCCACGGCGCCGGAGTCCGCCGCTTATGGCACGCGCAAATATCTGGCCGAGCGCACGCCGGGGCCGAACGCCGACTATACCCCCAACGGTTCGCAGCGCGTCACCTCGTTCGACGAGCGCATCACATCATCCATGGGCATCGGCACGCAGATCGATGGCTTCGGGCATCTCGGCGTTGACCATCACTACTACAACGGCGTCACGGGCAAGGAAGTCGCCACCACGCGCGCGCTGCAGACGGCCGACATCCCGCCCATCGTCACGCGCGGCGTGCTGGTCGACATGACGAAGCACTATGGCAAGCCATTCCTGGAGATCGGCGACAATTACGGACGCGCCGAGATTGAAGCCGCGATGGCCGCGCAGGGCGTCACCGTGGGCAAGGGCGATGTCGTGCTCTTCCACACCGGCTGGATGGCCGCGAAGATGGTGGCGGAGAAGGACGTCTATCGCTCCAGCGAGCCGGGCATCACCGAAGACGGCGCGATCTTCCTGGCGGACCTTGGCGTAGTCGCCATCGGTTCGGATACGGTCGCGCTTGAGGCCCTTCCATCGCCGCCGGGCAAGCTTTTCATCGTGCACCAGACCCTGTTGGCGAAGCGCGGCGTGCACGTTCTGGAGACCATCGACACGAACCAGCTTGCTGCCGATGGCGTGCGCGAGTTCATGTTCGTGCTTGGCATCCCGCGCTTTGTCGGCACGGTGCAGATGGTGATCAACCCGGTGGCGATCAGCTGATCGGCGATCACAAGCCCGCGCCTCGTCCTTCGACAGGCTCAGGATGAGGCGCTCTCGCGAACGCCTTCGCTCCGTGGGCAACAGGCTGGTAAGGCCTCATCCTGAGCCTGTCGAAGGACGAGGCCGTGCTCACGGCGCCAGCACTACTCCGCAGCCTTCATCGTCGGCGTTTCCGGCGTCCATTTGAGGCGCGGCGAGCGGGCTGCGCGTGTCTCGTCGAGGCGGCGGGCCGGAGCCAGGTGTGGCGCGGTCTTCAGCGACGGGTCCTTCTGCACCGCGCGGCGCGCGATGGAGGCGAGGGCGTCGCAGAAGCGGTCTAGTTCGGCTTTCGACTCCGTCTCGGTCGGCTCGATCAGCATCGCACCGTGGACCACGAGGGGGAAGTACATCGTCATCGGGTGGTAGCCCTCGTCGATGAGGCCCTTCGCGATGTCGATGGTTTCGACGCCCGTGTCTTTCAGGAACGCATCCGAGAACAGCGCCTCGTGCATGCAGTATCCTTCGAACGCCGGAGACATCAGCGGCTTCAGGCGGGCAAGGATGTAGTTGGCGTTCAGCACCGCGTCTTCGGCCACCTGCTTCAGCCCGTCGGCGCCGTGGCTGAGGATATAGGCGAGGGCGCGGGTGAACATGCCCATCTGGCCATGGAAGGCGCACATGCGGCCGAACGAGTTGGGCGCCTCGTCATGATGTTCGACGAAGCGCAGGCCGTCGGCCGTCTTCGTGATGAAGGGCACGGGCGCATAAGGCGCCAGCGCGGCCGAGAGGACGGTCGGGCCAGAGCCGGGGCCGCCGCCGCCATGGGGCGTGGAGAAGGTCTTGTGGAGGTTGATGTGCATCGCATCGACGCCGAGATCGCCGGGGCGGACGCGGCCGACGATGGCGTTGAAGTTGGCCCCGTCGCAATAGAAGTATCCGCCGGCCGCGTGGATGATGTCGGCGATTTCCTTGATATCGCGCTCGAACAGGCCGCACGTGTTGGGGTTGGTCAGCATGATGCCGGCGACGTCAGATGAATCGACCAGCTTGGATTTGAGGTCTTCCAGGTCCACGCGGCCATCGGGGGCGGCGTTGATCTCGTCGATGATGAAGCCGCATTGCGCGGCTGTTGCCGGGTTGGTGCCGTGGGCAGAGACAGGCACGAGCACGCGCTTGCGCTTCTCGCCTTCGCCGCGCGCAATCAGGGCGGCGCGGATGGCCAGCATACCGGCGAGTTCGCCATGGGCGCCGGCCTTCGGCGTCATCGCGACGGCGGGCATGTTGGTGAGCTTCATCAGCCAGTCGGCCAGTTCCTCGATCACTTCCAGCGCGCCCTGCACGGTGGACTGCGGCTGCATCGGATGCACATCGGCAAAGCCGGGCAGGCGCGCGACTTTCTCATTCAGGCGCGGATTATGCTTCATCGTGCATGAACCGAGCGGGAACAGGCCAAGATCGATGGCGTAGTTGCGCTGCGACAGCCGCACATAGTGACGCACGGCTTCCGGTTCGGTGAGACCGGGCAGGCCAGACGACGTCGAGCGCGTGACCCCGCCGAGACGGCTCTTTGCGCCCTTCGGCTTGGGAAGGTCAACGCCGGTCTTATCCGTCGAGCCGATCTCGAAGATCAGGCCTTCAGCCTGCAGCAGGCCCTTCGAGCCAGAGACGGTCATGTCTGTGCCCGCGCCGCCGTTCGCGGTGATGGAGGTGGGGCGGCCAGTGGAGTTCATGGTCATGCCGCTTTCTTTCCAGTTAAGCCCAATTCAACACCAATGACTTGGCCCGCAATTCCCAGCGCCTGGGACCACCAGATCACGAGGTCTTCCACTGCTGCAACTTTGTGCTGAGGAGCCATTCGGTAGACCGGTTCGAGTTCGCGATACTCGGCCTCTTCTCTAGCGATGCGTCCCAAATCTAGCTGCTTGGCAGCGATCCAGGTGGGACGCGGCAGTTCGAATCCAAGTCGACCCAGATAGACTTCGCAGAGAGGCATGCGCGCCAACATGCAGAGGATTTTTGACTGCATCTTCAAATCGCGTGCGCTAACCAACGTAAGCACCGACCGACCAATCTCGGTGACTTTGGTGGAGCAATAGACAGCATCATGCTTCATTAGAGCACCTTCGCGATGGCTTGGGCGTAAGCGGCGATATCTTCGGCCGTCGCACACTCGGTGGCTGCAGCGACGATGACGTTGTCCATCCCGGCGCCGGGGAACAGGCGCGAGGCGCGAACGCCGCCGATGACGTCGTGCTTTTCGAGGGCGGCGAGAACCTGGTCGGCAGGTTTCGATGTCTCGAACGCGATCTCGTTGAAGTAGCGCGAAGTTAGAACTTTGACGCCCTTCACGCCATCCAGCGCATCGGCGAGGTCGCATGCGGCTTCGTGGTTCAGCGTGGCAAGCTGCGTCAGTCCCTTGTCGCCCAGCAGCGTCATGTGCGCGGTGAAGGCCAGCATGCAGAGGCCGCTGTTGGTGCAGATGTTGGATGTCGCCTTGTCGCGGCGGATGTGCTGCTCGCGCGTTGAGAGCGTCAGCACGAAGCCGCGCTTACCGTCTGCGTCCACCGTCTCGCCGCACAGGCGGCCCGGCATCTGGCGCATGAATTTCGACTTGCAGGTGAACAGGCCGACATACGGCCCGCCAAAGCCGAGCGGCACGCCGATCGACTGGCCTTCGCCAACCGCGATGTCCGCGCCCATTTCGCCCGGCGTCTTCATCAGGCCGAGCGAGACGATCTCTGTGAACACCGTCACCAGCAGCGCGCCCTTGGCGTGGGCGGCGTCTCCCACGGGCGTCAGATCCGTCACGGTGCCGAACACGTTGGGCGTCTGGCCGATGACGCAGGCCACTGTGTCGTCGACCGCCTTCGACAGCTCCAGTTCGCCATCAATGGCGGGCGCAAGCTGGATCACCTTGATGCCGGCCGCTTCGCAAAGCGTGCGCGTTGTGTCGGCATAGTGCGGGTGGAGGCCGCCAGAGAGCACGACAGTGTTCCGCTTCGTCACGCGGCAGGCCATCACGGCGGCTTCGGCGCAGGCGGTCGAGCCGTCATACATGGAAGCGTTGGCGACTTCCATGCCGGTGAGGGCGGCCACCTGCGTCTGGAATTCGAACATGGTCTGCAGCGTGCCCTGCGCGATTTCGGGCTGGTAGGGCGTGTAGGTGGTGAGGAATTCGGAGCGCTGGATGATGTGATCCACGCTGGCGGGGATGTGGTGCTTGTAGGCGCCGCAGCCGACGAAGAACGGGCCATCCGAAGCGGCGCGGTTCTTCTTCGACAGCTTCGCCATGTGGCGCTCGACTTCCAGCTCGCCCTGGAAATTTGGCAGGCCGGGCACCGGGCCGTTCAGCCGCGCCGAGGCGGGCACATCGCCATAGAAATCGTCCACCGACTTTGCGCCGATGGTCTTCATCATGTCCGCGCGGTCATCCGCGGTGAGGGGGAGGTAGCGCATGGTCTATGCTTCCTTGATCATCTCGGCTGCGAGTTGCCTCGCGGCGGGGTCGTTCGAATGCGTGAAGCCATTGAGTACGCTGGTGCGGTCGGCTTCGGATCTGTTCTGCGAGAGTTTGCGGATGCCCTCGATGGCGTCGACCTTCAGGCGCACGCCGGTAATGGCGTTCAGCATCTTCGCGACATAGTCATCCGGCGCGTCGCTCACCTTCCATGGAACGGCGGCGGGCTGTTCCATCATGTCGGTGATGCGGTTGACCTGCGCGAGCAGGGCGCCGGCGTCGTTGAAAGTCTCGACGGCGCCGGTCACATGCACGGCTATGTAGTTCCACGTCGGGACCACCTTCCCGTGCTCGCGCTTCGACAGATAGAGCGAGGGCGTCACGTAAGCGTCTGCGCCCGCGAAGATCGCCAGCGCACGCAGCGGTTGCGCCGCTACAGCCGCCAGCGGATTGTTGCGCGCGACGTGCCCTTCGAGCGTGACGGGCGCGCCCCCCGCGTCGCGGTTGACGATCATCGGGATGTGCGCCGCCACTGGCCCATTTTCGCCGGAAACGACAAGCGTCGCGAAAAGGCGCGCCTCGATGAAGGCGGCCATCGCATCCTGGTCGTCCATGCGGAAGGCGGGCGCGGCGTGCATGTCAGGTCACTGCGTGGCGCAGAATGCGTCGTAGGCGGTCTTGTCCATCAGGCCGGAAAGCTGGCCCTTGTCGGCAAGCCTGATCTTCACGAACCAGCCGGCGCCTTCTGGGTCTTCGTTCACCTTGGCGGGCGCGTCCACGATGGCGGAGTTGCCTTCCAGGATCTCGCCGGTCACCGGCGCATAGACGTCCGAGGCAGCTTTCACAGATTCAACAACCGCCATGTCAGCATCCTTCTTCACCGACTTGCCCGCGTCCGGCAGGTCAACGAACACGACATCGCCCAGCTTCCCGGCGGCGAAAGTCGTGATGCCCACGGTGCCCACGTCGCCATCGACGCTGATCCACTCGTGCTCGCTGGTGTAATAGGTCGTCATGAGATTCCCCTCTCGGTAGTCCTGTTAGCGTTTGTATCTGGCCGGAACGAAAGGCAGCGTGGCGACCTCGGCCTCCAGCGACTTGCCACGCACCAGAAGCTTCACGGGCGTGCCGGCCTTGCCGTAGCTCGAATCCACATAGCCCTGCGCCACCGGCCCGTTTACTGTCGGACCAAAGCCGCCGGACGTGATCACGCCGATGGTCTCGCCAATATCGTTGTGTATCTCCGTGCCCTCGCGAGCGGGTGCACGGCCAAGCGGCTTGATGCCCACGCGCCTGGAGGGCACGCCGCTTTTCAGCTCACCCAGGATGCGCTGGGCGCCCGGGAAGTCGCCGCGCTCGCGCCGCGCCTTGGAGATCATCCAGCTCAGAGAGGCTGCAACGGGCGTCTTGGTCTCGTCGAGATCATGGCCGTAGAGGCAGAGGCCCGCTTCCAGGCGCAGCGAATCCCGCGCGCCGAGGCCGATGGGTTTCACGCGATGGTCTTCCAGCAGGCGGTTGGCGAATGCTTCGGCGTGCTCGGCGTCCACGAGGATTTCAAAGCCGTCCTCGCCGGTATAGCCGCAGCGCGTGGCGACCACATTGCCAAATGGCGTGTCCTTGATCTGTTTGAACGTCATGAAGGTGAGGGCGACGGCGTCCGGGAAGATCGCCGCGATCACCTCTTCGGCCTTGGGTCCCTGGATGGCGATCAGCGCGCGATCGTCGGCGCGATAGAGTTCGGCTTCGCCCTGCGCGGCGCGTGCAATCAGAGCGAAATCGTTCTCTTTGGTGCCGGCGTTCACAACAACGTAAAGCCCGCCCTGCTGATCCTCGCGCGGCGGACGGCCAATCATCAGGTCGTCGATGATGCCGCCATTCTCATTGAGCAGGACGGTGAGCTGCACCTTGCCGGGCGCGAGGCCCGCAATGTCGGACGGAACCAGCTTCTCGACCAGCGCGGAGACCTTACGATGCGCTTCATCTCCGCCGCCCAGCTCGGGCAGCGCCAGAAAGCTTGGCCCCATGTGCGAGACGTCGAACAGGCCGGCGCTGGTGCGGGTCCAGTTGTGCTCGGCCATGATGCCGTCGGCGTACTGGATCGGCATGTCATAGCCGCCGAATTCCGCCATGCGTGCGCCAAGCCGCGTGTGCAGCCCATGGAGCGGCGTGGTTTTCAGGGGCGCATTCGATGATTCAGACATGACCACTCCGACAGCTGCGCAGCATCGCGAATGCGATCTGCGCCCCCGCTGTCGGATATGCCTGAGAGATTCACGTCACAACCCTTTGACAGGGCAGGCGCTTACTCCGTCGGCGGCCAGCCACTCACAAACAGAATGAGCCTGGCGCTTTCCAGCGTTGTCGTGATCTTCGCGGCCCTTTTGCCTGAGCGTTTCCGGGGCGGTTGCGCCTTCGGCGGCAGCCATAAGTCCAAGGCCTGGCTGCTCTCTCCCGCGGGGATCGATCGACTTGTCCAGCTGGCCGCGCCTCCCGGCGGAACCAGACGTTGCGCCATCTGCCCTTGGCGTAGGGCGGGCGTCAATGGCGCGGTTGTGGCCCTCGCAGAATTGCCGGTGGATGGGGCAAATTTCGCGCAGGCGCCCCGCTTGGACCCGGGGTATCAAGCTGCGTTGGAGCGGCCCAGCCTCTTGTCGACAACTTTTTTCAGGCCAGCAATCAGGTTTTCGCGCTCGTCGTGATGCTCGCTGGTCAGGACGCCTAGGGTATGCATCGCGTCGATGTGGGTGGTTAGCACCTCTGGATCTGGCGTCCCGTTGGCGCCGATGGCTGCGATGTAGCGGCCGAGCGAGCGGGCGGCGTCGCCCATTAGCTGGTCTTTGAACTCGTCAGCCTTGAGTTCGGTTTCCTTCACCGCGAAGAAAACCTCACGCAGCTTGCGGCGGTCGCCGGCCGTCAGGCCGAGCGAAAGTTCGCTGATCCTTTTCACGCAGCCGCGGACGGCGGCGCGATTCGGTTCCTGTTCCCATGGCGCCATCGTCCCGGCGTCGTCCCCGATCGGGTCCACGAAGCGGCGCAACGGGCCGGTGTATTCATCGATCATGCGACGGCGGCGGCACGGGCCGACATAGACGGCGCAGTCGATGAATTCCCGCGGGCGTTCCAGGACCGACTTCACGCGGACGAGCACAGCCTGAGACGAGAAGGGGCGGGCGAGCATTTCATCGACGCCGCTCTGCTGGGCCGCATCGAGGAAGGCCTTGGTCGGCGTGTCGGTCATCACGATGATAGAGGTCTGGCGCGAGACTTCCATGTAGCCGGCACGGATCATGCGGGTGTATTCGAGTCCAGAAAGGCCAGGGATCCGGGACGCTGTGATCACGACACGCGGGTGCATGTCGGCTGTACGCTCGAGCAGTTCCTTGCCGTCACGAACGGTCGTGATCATGAAATAGTTGGCGGCGCGAAGGACTTCCGCGAGCAGGTTACGCGAATGCGGATCGGAATCTGCTATCAGGAAAGTCGGCTGCTGATTTCGCGCTGACATATGGCCTCTCCCCTCAGACATTCACTATGTCTAAGGGAACAAGGTTAAGGTCACGCTTGTCTCGATCGCCAAACTGGTAGGTATTCGATTCAGGTCTCGTTAGGCATCGGGGGATTCGGACGATCGTCTGCAAGACTCGCAATGGCCGCCGGACCGGGCGGATTGTCCCGGTTGGCGAACGCACGAGGCAACCATGCACGGGTGTGCTCAGGCTGCGGTCATTCCTCCATCGACCACAACTTCCGAGCCCGTCATGAACGCGGCGGCGTCGGAGGCAAGGAACAACACCGCATTAGCGACATCGGTGTCGCGGCCGATGCGGCCCAGGGGGTGAAACCTGGCTGCGCGCGCCCGTTCGGCGGCCTCGTCGTTGCCGCGCACCTTCGAGGACATGGCCCATGCGCTGGCTGCCATCTGGGTATCGATGACGCCGGGGTGGACGGAGTTGACGCGGATCTTGAGCTTGAGTTCAGCGCATTCGAGGGCCGCGCTCTTGGTCATCAGCCGCACGGCGCCCTTGGAGGCGTTGTAGGCGATATGGTTGGCCGTGCCGACGAGCCCCGCGACAGACGAGATGTTCACGATGGCGCCGCCGCCGTCCCACTGCTGCGCGCGCTCGGCGATCGCAGGAATACCATGCTTGAGGCCTAGGAAAACGCCATCCACATTCACTGCCTGCATGCGCTGAAAATCTTCGAGCGTGGTCATGGCGATGGGGCGCGCAAAGTGTATGCCGGCATTGTTCACCAGAATGTCGAGCCCGCCATAGGTGGACTTCGCGAAGGCGATGGCTGCCTCCCATTCAGTCTCGCTGGTGACGTCATGCTTGAGGTAGGCCCCGCCAATGGCGGCGGCTGTTTCTGATCCGTCCCCGATGTCCGTGATCACGACTTTCGCGCCTGCTTGGGCGAGGGCGCGGGCTGCCGCAGCCCCAAGGCCGCGGGCGCCGCCGGTAACCAGTGCGATGCGGCCTGCGAGGTTGGTCATGATGGAACTCCCTTGTCGCCAGGTGGTGGCGATCAGAATGCAAATTCAAGGACACCGTGGGCGACGAGTTCACCCGATCTGGCGAAGGTGACGCTGCAGTCGACATAAGCGCTGGTCTTGCCGAAGCGGCGGACGGTGGCCTCGATCATGAAGTCGTCATTGGCGGCGGGGCGAAGGAAGTGGGTGTGCTGATAGACTGTGCCCTTGCCGAGACGCGGGGAGGTGGCGACGGCCATTGAGGCAACCGTGTCGACCGCGGCCATCAGCGCCTGACCGCAGACAGCGCCTGAGAAGAATTTCAGCTGGTCGTCGAGCGGTAGGCGCATAGAGCAGAAGCCCTCGCGCACGACGAAATCAGTGAGGCCCATCTCCTTGATCCAGGGCGCGTAGACCCAGTCGAAGACGGCATGCACCGTTTCCTGGGTCACCGGGAAGAGTCCGTCCGGCGGCTGAGTGCTCATGCGGTTGTCCCCCAGGCGCCCATCACTAAAGGCTCTTCAGCCAGTCCAGAAGCAGCCGGGTCGTTTCCTCGGGCTTCTCCTGCTGGTTCCAGTGGCCAGCGCCTTCGATCATGTGGAAACCGCGCAGGTCAGCGAAGTGATCGCGCATGCGCGTCTCGACCTCGCGCCCGAACATGCGGATGCCCATGTCGCGGTCACCCGCCATGAACAGGGCAGGCTGCTCGATCTTCTTGCCGGCGAAGCGGGACGATGCAGCGAAGTCGCGGTGGAAATTGCGATAGCGGTTCAGCGGTCCGCGAAAGCCCGAGCCCTCGAACTCCTTCACCAGATAGTCGATGTCGGCCTCCGACAGCCAGCCGGGGAATTTCTTGGGGTCGGCCATGCCCGGCAGGAAAGGCTCGCCATGCTTCTTGCCGAAGGGCCAGCCGCCGTCCGGTGCGTCGCCCGACCAGTTGAAATAGATGCGCCGGATCGTGTCGCGTACGTCGGCCTCGAACTCGGCTTCGGCGACGCCCTCGTCCTGGAAATAGACCATGTAGAAGAACAGGCCGTTCTCGGTGAACATCTTGCGCGCCACGTCGATCATCGGCGCTGAACCATGACCCATGTGCGGGATCGACATGCCGCACACCGCCGTGAAGCGCTGGGTGTCGGCCCACGCCGTGTTCCAGACGATCGGCGCGCCCCAGTCGTGACCAACCAGTATCGCCTTGCCGCCGCCCAGCGCGTCAGCCACAGCCTGATTGTCGGCAATCAAGCTGGCCATGTCGTAGGCTTCGACAGGGTGGGGTTTCGACGAGCCGCCATATCCGCGCACGTCAATCGCCGCCGCGGTGAAACCTGCCGCGGCCACCGGTCCCAACTGGCGCCGCCAGGAATACCAGCTCTCGGGAAAGCCGTGGACCATCAGGACCAGAGGGCCTTCCCCCTCGACCGCCACGCGAATGGACTGGTCCCCGGACTGGACGTAGCGAAACTCATGGGCCATATAAAAGGCTCCTTACGGCGACCGTATGTATCGGTTGCGCTTCGAGGACTATGCCGGGCCTCCAGACGAATTGGAATTGGCAGGCCGGGGCCGTCTTCATCCTAAACAAGCTGGCGCGTGGGCCAAGGCGAAAGCGCTTGTCCCGGAGCGAGCCGGTCAAAAAGGCAGCGCGGCGCTTTACGGTAGGGAAATCCTGTTCCGCTAACGCTTCGCGCGATGAACCCGCCGGCCGATGACAGGCCGGGACGGGCGCAAGGAGGGAAATTTGATGCTCCTCACCATGATGAAGGGCAAGCTGCACCGCGCGGCCGTTACGCAGTGCGACCTTCACTATGAAGGTTCGTGCTCGATCGACATCGACCTGCTGGAGGCGGCCAAAATCCTGCCGCACGAGCGCGTCGACATCTGGAACATCACCAATGGTGCGCGGATCTCCACCTACGCCATCGAGGCGCCGCGCGGTTCAAAGACCATCGGCATAAACGGCGCCGCCGCCCGCTATTTCCAGACGGCCGACCGCGTGATCATCGCCGCCTTTGCCCAGATGGACGAGGCCGAGGCGAAGCAATGGGCGCCGAGTGTCGTGCGCCTGAACGACCGCAATGAAGTCGTCACCGGCATCGCGTAACAGAATCTACGAGACTTCGAAGAAACGCCGCCCGTTCTTCGCGGGCGGCGTTTCCACATCGGGAGAGAGCCCGAGCTACTTCGTCAGTTCGAACACCACGCTTACGGTCTGCTCCAGCGAGACCTCGCCGGCCGCGATCTGCGTCTCCGGCGCGCCGCCCGCATCCTGCATGCGCATCGCCATCATGGGAACGGGCTGCGGATAGAACTCCTGCTCGCTGATCGTCACGATGCGCTTCACCTTGTAGCCGACAGCCGCCGCATAGAGTTCAGCCTTGGCGGCGGCATCCTTGATCGCCTCGATGCGCGCGCTGTTCTGGAACTTCTCCGGCTCGTCCATCGAGAAGGACACGCCGTTTATGGTGTTGCCGCCGCCCTTCACGACAGCGTCCAGCGTCTTGCCCAGCGTGTCGAGCTTGCGGACCTTGATCGTGATCTGGTTGTTGGCCTGATAGCCGGTGAGGCGTGGGCGGGCGTTGTTGGGATACTCGTAGACCGGATTGAGCGAAATATTGCCGGTCTGCATGTCGCGCTCGGCTATACCGGCGGCCCGCACGGCCGCGAACACGCCAGCCATCTGGGTCGCCTGCTGCTGCATCGCTTCGGCGGCGGTCTTGGCTTCGACGCTCACGCCAACGTTGATGAGGGCGATATCGGGCGCATGGGCGACCGAGCCCTTGCCGGTAAGCGTGATGGTGGTCTCGGGCTGGATCGCGCTCATCGGCGGCATGTGCATGTTGGGTCCGTGCATGGGGGCGGGCGTCTGGGCCATGGCCATCGGCGCTGCGGCGCATCCGGCCATCGCGGTAGCGGCGATCAGGGCGGGGGCAAGGCGTTTCATCAATGTGACCTTTCCGGGTCTCTGCGTGGTCCGGGCAAGGGGAGAGTATCGCGGACCTGAGTGCCAGTCCTCCTTCCAAATAGGGCGGGCCTGTGGCGCGGTCAGCCCCAACTGGCGGCGCGGCGTGGCAGGCTGGCGACAGAGCTGAAAAGTCGCTTGGCGGTCACGGTTGCTAGCGCGTTAGCAGCGAATTCAGCCCGAAATAGCCCCCAACGATCAGCAGCGAGATTAGCATTACACGTGCAAGATCCCGCTCCAGGCGCATGTCGCGCTCGCGGCGCAGGCGGCCCATCGGCCCCTCCAGCACGGGCGTCGTCTCGATGTAATGGTCCGTCCGGAACGGGGTCAGCGGGCTGGCGATCAGTTTTGCGAGAATCGCGCCCATCACGAAAACCCCAACCAGCAGCCAGGCGAGGAAAAAGGAGGCCACGCTCCAAACCAGCGCATGCCAGGAGTCCTTCTTGCTGCCGGGGACCTCGAAAGCCAGCGTCATCATGCCCATCCCGGCGAACGAGAGAATGTGGATATCGATCAGCTGCGGCGGCGGAACCATGAACGGCTTTATCGGCGCATGGATAACGTCCGACAGCGTCCGCGACAGCAGGCGATAGCCCGTGATCACCTGCTCGATATCCGGCGCCATGGCGATGCCCCACTGGCGGTGAATCAGGCTGATCAAGGGCGGCACGCTCAGCGCAATGCCGAGCAGGTAGAGCAGGGTGCGGCTTTGCTTCAGGGGCTCGGCGGTGGTGACCATGCGGCGCAGTCTATCAGGCCTGGCCACAGGTCGAGAAGTGGTGGGCCCGGCAGGACTCGAACCTGCAACCAGACCGTTATGAGCGGCCGGCTCTAACCATTGAGCTACAGGCCCTACCTGTCGCAGCGGCGCGCACCATACGCATTTCTGGGGGGTTGGGAACTGCCCAGCCTGCCGGCCGCGCCGGATACTGGCCTCGCGCGTGCGAGCCAGCCGAAAGCAGAGCAATTCTCGTCTGGTTGTGGCCTCGTGGCGCCCTCGCGCCTAGAGCACGGATCGTCCCTGCACAGCGCGGACAACGAAGGTCAGCACGGTCAGCACCAGGAAGATCACGAACAGGATCTGCGCGATCGAGGCGGATGCCCCGGCGAGCCCGCCGGAGCCGAAGGCTGCGGCGACGAAGGCGAGAACGAAGAAACCAAGCGCCCAACCGAGCGTCAGTCACTCCTTTTTGCTGACGGAGTTTTCGCGGTCGACGTTCCGGCGGAAGGCGGGTTCCTCCTGTCTCAGGATGGAACCTCGTTTCGGCGGCGGCGTTGTGGAAGCGGTCGGCGTGCTTGCCGACGGGACATGGAGCCAAGACATGAAAACCGCATTCGCTGCTCTCGCCTTCCTGCTCGCCGCCTCCGCTGCGGCCTGTAACACCGTCGAGGGTGTCGGTGAGGACGTGACCGCTGCAGGCCGGGCAATCGACGAGGCTGCCGAAGACGCGAATTAGGACGCGCGACCCGTTGCCGCGTCCGCTAACCATGCGGGCGCGTCGATGCGGTCGGCGCCGCTCCTGCATTAAGACATGCACATCAGCTGGAGAGACTGGTAACCATGCAACGGATCTGGGCAATCGGGGCGATCGCCCTGGCCTGTGCAATCGCCCCTGGCGTTGCGGCCCAGCAGGTTGATCAAGGTGAGATTCCAGCCTGCCCGAGCGCGTCCATGTCGGTTTACTTTGCGTCCGGGGAATCTGTTGTCTCAGCAGCGGGGCGCGAGCTCGTGACCCGGCTTGTCGATCATGCGGTGGCCTGTCAGCCGGATGCGATCGACCTTCTCACGCGCATCAGCACCGAAGTCGATGGCGATGGCGCGCTTGCTCTCGCCCTCGCGCGTATCGAAGACATCGCGGCAGATCTGATTGCGCGTGGCGTCTCGCCGGAAACAATCCGCGTAGCCGCTCTTCCGGGCCGCGATGTATTCCCGCCGGGTATGAGCAGGGTGGAAGTGATCTTCCGCAAGTCGGCGTCCGGTGCTGGTGCAGCGGTCACGCGCCAGCCGGCCACGCCGCGGCCCGCATCGCCAGGCTCCATCTAAGGCGTCTCTACCCAGCATGAGAGTTCGATCCGGCGCACCGTTGCGCCTGCGCCCCGGATCAACCTTCCAGCATCGCCCCGCGCCGGCTGTCTGCGCCGCAGGGGGAACGGTGCAGCTGCTCGATCTCGCGCGATGTCACACGTTCTGCCGAAACGACCTCGCCTTTGACCCGATGAACGACGACCCAGGCGTCGGGCCGGCCGGTCGTATCGAAGGACACGGGCGCAATTTCGATCAGGCCCGTCGCGCAGGCCGTAACTGATGCAGCGACCGGCTTAACGCTCGCAAGGCTGCCTTGTCCCGCGTGCGTCTGGGCGAGGGCGGGGGGGAGCAGCGCAATCGAGGCGGCCAGCGCTGCAGACGCAAATGTCCTTTTGACTGACTTCATGATCGCACCCCTTGCTGTCAGGAGTACGCGCACGCCGCAGACCGGTTCCGGCGGATGTTAAGAATCTGTAAAGCATAAAAAGAAGCGGCGCGCTTCTGGCGCACCGCTTCGCTTGTCAGGCGATTTCAGGTGAGAAGATCAGGCCGGCACGGGCCGCTCGACGTGGAAGAACAACGCCTGGCCGATCGCCGCCTTCACCGTCTCCGGCTGGAAGGGCTTGGTGATGAGGAAGGCCGGCTCGGGCTTCTCGCCGGTCAACAGGCGTTCCGGGAAGGCAGTAATGAAGATCACCGGCACATCGTGGCCGCGCAGGATGTCGTTCACTGCATCTATGCCGGACGATCCGTCCGCCAACTGGATGTCGGCGAGCACAAGGCCGGGACGATGCAATTTGACCGCGGCGACAGCTTCTGATCGCGTGGTCGTCACGGCCGTCACGCGGTGTCCAAGGTCGAGCACCAGCGCCTCGATGTCGGCGGCGATCACCGGCTCATCCTCGACGATGAGTACGTCGGTGGCGAGGTCGGCCTCAATGTCGGCTTGGGCGCGCGAAATCAGGTCGCGTATACCCTCGGACGTCTCGTCGAGGATCTCGGCGCACTCCTCGACGGTGAAGCCTTCAAGCGCCGTCAGAAGGAAGGCCTGGCGGTGGCGCGGGGGGATACGCAGCACACGGTCTGAAACGGTGTCGCCCGTTTCGGGCGCAGTCTCCAGCTGGGCGCCGGTCGCGCCCCAGATCGCCTGGAACAGGCGGTAGAGCGCCACGCGTGGCGGCAGGTCTTCAAGCTCGTGCGTCCCTGCCGCGAGGGCCTGAAGGGCCGCCTTCACATAGGAATCGCCGCTTTTCTGATTTCCGGTCAAGGCCCGCGCGTACCGGCGCAGGTAAGGCAGATGGGGTCCAAGCTTCTGCACAAGGCTCATGAATTCTCCCGCACGTCGCAGTTTCGCAGTGGTCGACATGTGGAACGCGGCCATGGAACCCGGGTTCCCGGTTTTTTCAGTTTATTGCGGAACCTACATGGTCGACCGGCGTTTTCAGCCCAATGTGCGATCTCTGCACGGCCAAGAGAAGTTGTAGCAGGACATGGGAAGAGAACGAAACGGGGGCGGGGAAAACGGGGACGGCGACGGCGAAAAGCCTCGCGTGGACCCGCGCATTGCCCGCAGGCGCCAGGATCCCATCGGGCGCCGGCTCCGGAAAATCTATACGGATGTCGTTGAGGAAACCGTTCCCGACGAATTCCTCGCCATCCTCGAAGAAGCTGAAGCCAAGCAAGCCGATCCGGCGAGCGTTGCGGGAGGCGTCGACCCCGTGGATTCCGCGCCTCGCGCGCGTTCCTCGCAACCGGAACGGTGACGTCACGCATGGCTGATTCAACCAGGGACATTTCAAAGAAACCGGCTGGTGCATCACCGCGGTCGCCGGAGGGCGCTGCGGCCAAGCCCGTGCCCGGCGGCACGCCTGAATCCTTCAAGGAAGAGCTGATTGCGGCGATCCCCCACCTCAGGGCCTTCGCGCGCAGCCTCTGTCACGACCAGACGCAGGCGGATGATCTCGCGCAGGAAGCTCTCGCCAAGGCCTGGAAGGCCCGCGACTCTTTCGAGCCGGGCACCAGCATCAAGGCGTGGACCTTCATGATCCTGCGCAACCAGTTCTACTCGGAGAAGCGGCGCAGCTGGCGCACTGCTCCGCTTGATGCGGAGATGGCCGAGAACACGCTGATCGCCAACGACAATCCGACCGCCCCGATGGAGTTGCTGGAGTTGCGAACGGCGCTCGCCAAACTTCCCGATGACCAGCGTGAGGCGTTGATCCTCGTCGGCGCCGGCGGCATGGCGTATGAAGAGGCCGCGCGCGTCTGCCAGGTCGCAGTCGGCACTATCAAGAGCCGGGTCAGCCGCGCCAGAAAGGCGCTCGAAGCAATTCTCGAAGATGGCTCCACAAGGCGCTCGGAAAGCAGCAATATCCGGGCCGAGCAGGCTTTCGGCGATATCCTCGGTCAGGCCGACGCGCTTGCCGCGGGAGGGGTGCAATCTAGGGGTGAAGACTGAGGAACGCTTTCCGCGACGCTTGTCGCTAAGGGTCCTACTGCTTCTGATATTCGCTGCCGCGCTATCCCCGGTCCTGGTGATCGGGGGGATACGCTGGTCTGGCGATGTCGAGCGGGAAGCGCGCTATCGCCGTGAGATAATGACGCTCGTCGCGCAGGAAGCTGCGAGCCGCGCCGAATATATGCTGGATACCGCCCCGGCGCTTCTCAATCTGATCGACTCCGTGACGCTGGGCGATCCCTGCATGGAGCCAATCCGCGATCTGATCGATGCACTGCCTGTCTTCGCAAATCTTGGCGTGGTCGATCGCAACGGTCGTGTGCTCTGCACTACGCAGCCCAACGTGCAGGATGCAGACTACGCCGAGAGCGCGTGGTTCAAGGAGTTGCGCGACACCGGCGCGCGGCTGATCCCATCGACGGCGTTCCGCAATCCCGCCACCGGCGAATGGACAGTCGCAACCGCCATGCAGCGGGATGGTCCTGCAGGTGAATTCGCTGGGGCGTTCCTCGTGGCCGTCCCCGTGGGGGCCCTGGTCGAGCAACTGGCCCGCACCGGCCTTGATCAAGACGCGGACCTCGCTCTGGTCGACGCCTCTGGAAAAGTTTTCGCCAGCTCACACTGGACGCAGCTCGACGCGAAGTTTGTCGCGCGTCTCGACCCCGGCAAGCCTGCCTTTATGGAGCTCGACTCCCTCGATGGCGTGCGCCAGGCCGCGCTCGTGCCGCTGGCGCAGAACGGTCTCTATGCGATGCTGTCGGCGCCGCGGCCTCCCGCTACAGCAATGGAGAATGTCAGCGCCTTCGGCAATTTCGGGCTGCCGCTTTTGGCCTGGCTACTTGCACTGGTGACGGCGTGGCTGGCCATGGACCGGCTGGTGCTGCGCTGGCTCGATTATCTCGGGCGCATCGCCGGCCTCTATGCCAGCGGAAAGCTCTCGGTGCAGCCTCTGCGCGCAAAGCGTCAGGCGCCCGGCGAGATCAACGTGCTGGCGGATACGCTGGAAGAGATGGCCGTCCGCATCCGCGATCGCACCCAACACATGGAAACGGCCCTTGCCGCGCGCGATGCCGCGATGAAGGAAATCCACCACCGCGTGAAGAACAACCTGCAGATCATCAACAGCCTCCTCAGTCTGCAGGGACGCAAGCTCAAGGACCCTGCCGCGCAGGCGGTGCTGGATGACGCCCGCGCGCGGATCAACGCGCTGTCGCTGATCCATCGCTCGCTTTACGAACACAACAACATCCACACGGTCGAAGCGCAAAGCTTCTTCTCCGAACTCGTGGGCCAGCTTGACCAGGCGCTGGGCGCCGAAGACCAGGGGATCAAGATCGAAGCCGACATCGACGCAGACACGATCGATGCCGACGTGGCCGTGCCGCTCGCCCTGTTTACGGCCGAGGCCGTCACCAACTCGGTCAAGCACGCCTTCCCTGAAACGCGCCCGGCCAAGGGCGGCAGGGTGAAGTTGACCTACCGCATCGCGCAAGGCGACGCTGTTCTTGCGATCGAGGATGACGGCGTGGGGGCCGAGCCGGGAAAGATCGGGCCGGGGCAGGGGATTGGCGCAACGCTGATGAGCGCTTTCGCCAAGCAGGTAAACGGCGTCTTCGAGGATGGCCGCTCGGCCACCGGCGGCCGGATGGTGCGCATCGTCCTGCCGCGCGTCGATGGCGTCACAGGCGCGCGCCCGCCGCCCGCGCTCGTTCCGGAAGTGTCCGAAAGCTAGCCGC
Source organism: Hyphomonadaceae bacterium (assembly GCA_022844345.1). GTDB lineage: Bacteria > Pseudomonadota > Alphaproteobacteria > Caulobacterales > Hyphomonadaceae > UBA7672. The sequence continues at coordinate 149,534 of JALHLU010000003.1, read as the reverse complement.
GCATCCCGCGCCAGAAACGGAAACAGCCCGGCCTAGGCCGGGCTGTCCTACCTGGTGTCTTCTCGCTGCGCGCTAGACGCCGCCGCGCCGGGTCATCCCCATCACGGCAGAAATCACGAACAGGACGAGGAAGATGAAGAACAGGATCTGGGCGATTCCGGCGGCTGAGGCAGCGATGCCGCCGAAGCCGAACACGGCCGCGATCACGGCCACGACCAGAAAGATAAGCGTCCATCTAAGCATGTTGAAATCCTCCACGGAATATCAACGGCCCGCTGGCGCCGGGGTTCCCTCGCCAGTGCTTTTGGCCTCTTGGACGACAGAGTCGTAATTGCGGCTGACCTCCAGCCCCTCGCCCTCGAACGACACGACATCCTGGGTCAGCCTGCTGCCCTCGATCTGGACGACGCAGAAGCCGGCGCGCGTGCTGCGTGTTCGCGTCGACAACGTGCCAGAGCCCATCTGCACCATTGGGCGCCGCGTGGTTGCGATCGGATGCGCGAACGCGTCGTGGATGTGCCCGGTGAAGATCGCATCGACATGAGCTTCCGCACACAGATCCAGAGCGCGTCGGCCGCGTTTGGTGTCAACCGACACCTTCGAAAGGCCCGGTTCGTGCAACGGGTGATGACACACGAGTAGGCGCCACGCTTCAGGTGGTCCCTGCGAGAGCAGGTCCAGCACCTCGGTCAGATCGTTGATGTCGATCACGCCATCGGCCCAGTTAATCCGCGCCTGGATGCCTCTCGCAGTGTTGAGCGCGCAGATGCGGATCGCGCCCTCGCGCAGTTCCACCAGCCGCCCAACGCCGTCCAGCCCTTCCATGTAGCGTTCATAACGCCCGAACGGGTCGAGCACCCGCGCGGGCAGATGGATAATGGGCGTATCGTGATTGCCGGGCGCCACGATCACCGGAGCGCCAAGCATGTCGAACCACGCGCGCGCCGATGCGAATTCGCTGCGCCGGCCTTGCTGCGTAATGTCGCCCGCCACCAGGATGGCGTCGGGCTTCACATGCTCGGCAAACGCCAGCGTCGCGTTCAGCGCGTTCACGTCTTCGCGGCCGAAATGGATATCCGACATATGCAAAAGCCGGACTGGTGCGTCCTTCATGCCGCCACCAGGCATGTCACAGCATCTGGCTTGAAGACGACGCTGACGTGCGATCCGCCTTCCGCGGGCTCGCCATCGGCGATGACGGGAATCTCCTGGTCATCCTCGCTTGCAATCTCCAGCGATGTTGCAGGCGCGACCTCCACGCCCGGTGCATTGCGCCAGTCGGAAAAGAAGGAGCTCCACACAACATTGAGCGCGCCCCCGGTCGTCGGATTTGCGAGAGCGGCCACTTCCATACCCGTGCCTGACTTTGTCAGTGCGCCAATCACGGCGCCGATGATGCTGGTTGTCGGCAACTGGTTGCCCGCAAAGGAATAGCCATCGGCATAGCGTGCATCAAGATGAAGGTTGTTGAGCGTGTCGAGCGCCACCCGCGCCTCGGCTGCAGCTTTGCCCAGGTCTCCCCGTCGCAGGCTCTCGCGCGCCTCCGCAAATTGCGCCGGAGCGCCCGCAAGCATGGCGCAGTAGAACCTCTGTCCATTGACCTCCCCAGCCGGCAGCATTTTCCGGCGCGGGCTGCGGATCACGTCGCGAAGAACGTCATCCCACGGTTTGTCGCCATGCAGCACGCGCGGCAACAGGTTCATGGTGCCACCTGGCAGCAGCAGGAGGTTGGGAGTTACTTCACCGACAGCCGTAAGCGCTGCGCGAAGCGTTCCATCGCCGCCCCATACGATAAAGATGTCCGGCGACTTCGCAGCAAGAACACGCAGCTGGCCCTCCTGGTCATCGGTTTCGGCTTCGACCAGATCCGCCCCGCCATGCCCGGCTTCTTCGAGCACGGCAGTCAGCCGCTCGCGCGCGTCAGCGGGAACCGAGCCGGACCGCGGGTTGTACAGGGCGATTGTTTTCATGAATCAAGTTCTCCGCCCCCGACAACGCGGGGGCAGAGACCGGGGTTCCATATCACAGGAAAGGCCGAAGCAGCTCTATGGCTCCGAAGAGCACAATGACGGCCACCGCCCCCAGACTAATCGACAGTGCGATCAGTCCACCGTGGCCAGACACCTCCCTGTCGATCTCGCGGGCAATATCCTTCTCGTTCATCTCGTCCATACTACGCCACTATTCTGCTCGACTGGCGCCAAGGGCGGCGCCTGCCTATCCCCTGTATTCGCCATTGGACCAGTATGTGCGGCCCGACCTGCGATCCACGTAGTAGTACCGGTCTGCGTACCGGTCGTAGACCAGCGCTTCACCATTCGGTCCGACATTGGTGCGGTTGTTGTTGTCTGACGATGCGCCGGCAACGCCACCTGCGATGGCGCCTGCGCCTGCGCCGATAACCGCGCCCTGGCCAGCATCGCCTGAGCCCGTGTTGTTGCCGATGATGGCGCCAGCCGCGCCGCCGAGGATAGCGCCCGTGAGCGCGCCGCGTTCGGTGTTGCCAGATTGGGTGCAGGCCGTCGCAGCGAGACCAGCGGCGATGGAACCTGCGATCAGGATCATTTTCATGGGGTCAACTCCTGTTCGAGACTGTTGGATGTCGTGCCGGTAACGCCTGCCTGCAAGGCAGGGTTCCCCTCAGACAGCAGCCCTGCGCACAGTGGCCACGACGCCGCCGAGGATCAGGCCAACCACCGTCGTCTGCACCACAAGAGACAACGAGGGGCCCGTCACTGCGACTGCGACAAGGCCGGCGCCCGCGCCGAGCATGGCGCCGATGGCGAGGCTGCCCGTCATCCCCGAGCCAACCGCGCCCGAACGACGGGAAGAGGAACGCTTCGGTTTGGATGCGGTAGAGGGCTCGATTTCCTTGAGTTCGAGCAGGGCCTTGGAGACTTCACGCAGGTCGCTCTCCTCGCCGCCAGACATGTTTTCCGACGTTGATTCGGCCAGGCGCGATGCATCCTGCTTCCAGCTTTCCAGAACCTTCAGCTTCTCTGCTGCGGTGAGTCTGGAGTCGTTCAGAATATCGCGCGGCTGGCCGAAGTGCCGCTTTGGATGGGCGATCAGGTCTTCAACATTGGGCATGGCGCGGGCCTTTCTCGCATCTGGGCGTGAGAAGGTAACGGCGCACGGTCTGGTCGGGTTCCTCCGCGGCGGCATGTGCAAAAAAGAAACGCGCCCGGCGGAACCAGGCGCGTCCTGTAACAATGGCTCGATAGCTGCCTAGCTCGGCCCGTCCTTGGGCAGGCTGGCGTAGGCGATGCCGCCGTCGACCGCGATGGAATCACCGACCACATAATCGCCGGCCTTGGAGGCGAGGAAGATCGCCGTGCCCGCCATGTCCTCGTCGCGCCCGATGCGCCCCATCGGCGTGCGCGCGGCGACCGCTTCTTCATGGTCGCGCGCCGCCTTGTTCATCTCGGATGCGAACGGCCCCGGTGCGATCGCCGTGACGATGATGTTGTCCTGAACCAGCCTCGCCGCCATCCGCTTGGTCAGGTAGAGCAGCGACGACTTGGAGGCGTGATAGGAATAGGTATCCCAGGGGTTGAGGCGAATGCCGTCGATCGAGCAGATGTTGATCACCTTCGCCGGCCGTTCCGGGCTGGCGGCCTTCTTGAGCGCGGCGTGCAGTGCTTGCGTCAGGAAGAAGGGCGACTTCACGTTGAGGTCCATCACCTTGTCCCAGCCATGTTCGGGGAATTCCTCGAACGGCGCGCCCCACGCTGCGCCCGCATTGTTGACGAGGATGTCGAGCTTGCCTTCGCGCTTGTAGATTTCCTCGGCCAGCATCTTCCCGCCCGCCACCGTCGAGATGTCCTGTGGCAGCGAGATGCACTCCGCATGGCCCAGAGCCGTCAACTCCGCCGCCGTCGCATCGCACGCATCCGCCTTGCGCGCCGAGATGTAGGTCTTGGCGCCGCTCTCCACGAATCCCCGCGCGATCATCTTGCCGATCCCGCGCGACCCGCCGGTAACAAGCGCCACGCGCCCCTTCAGCGAAAACAGATTGTCGATCATCATGGCGGAGGTCTCCCGAACATCTCTTGCTCTTGTTGGCGCGCACCCTAGCGAGGCCGCAATGAAAGGCTAGGGGACAGTTTCGAGCACGGCCTCGTCCTTCGAGAGGCTCGGCATCAGGCGGGTGTTTGGAACGTCTACTCGCGCATAAGATGCGCCGCCACGGCCGCGTAGGCGGGCAGGGACACCTTGTCGAGCACCGAGTTTCCGTTTGCCGCAACCGGATGCGACGCGAACCGCGCAATAACCAGTTCGGCCGCCGGCGCGATCCAGCACGCCTGGCCATGGATGCCGCGCGCGGTATAGGCGCCAAGATTGTTGTGGCTGACCCACCACTGGCCGCGATAGCTCCAGCCTTGCATGGTTGTGTATCCCGCCTTCGCGAAATCCTCCGGCTTCGCCCCGCGCGCGAAATCGTCCACCACAACGCCCGGCACGATCTCCTGGCCGTTGAACGCGCCGCGATTGCGCATCATTTCGCCAAACCGCGCGAGATCGCGCAGGCAAAGGCTCATGCCGCCCCCGCACGCCGCCATGCCAACGGGATCGACAATGATGTTGGCGTCTTCCTCGGCGCCGATCTTCCGCCAGATCCTCTCCGAGATCAGCTCCGCCATCGGTTTGCCCGTCACGCGCTGCACAATCCACGCAAGCACCTCGGTGTTGCAGGTCTTGTAGGCGAAGGCCTCCCCATGCTCGCCCTGTTTCTTCAGTGTGCGAAGGAAGTCCACGATCGAGCGCGGACCCGCATAGCCTTCCGGAGGCTTCCCATACCCCGCTGCGACGCCATAGGTGCGCACTTCGGCGGCGGGGTCAGTATAGACCTCGGAGTATTTCACTCCCACTGTCATATCCATCACGTGCCGCACCGTGGCGTCGACAAAAGCCGATCCCTCAAGCTCGGGCACATAGCTGGCCGCCGGCGCCGACGGATCGATAGCGCCTTCATGCGCCAGCATCCCGGCGATCAAGCCGACGAACGACTTCGTCATCGAGAACGCGATATGAGGCAGCTCGGGCGTCAGCGCGCCGCGAAAGGTTTCATACACCACCGTCCCGCGATGCAGGATCACGATGCCATCGGTGAACATCGCATCCAGCGACTGCGCCCACGTCATCTGCTCGCCATCCATCGTGGTGAAGCTGACGCCGTCGATGTCCTCGCGCAGCTTGCGGGGCAGGGGGCTCGCCGGCGCAGGCCCGCGCCGCACATTCACCGTCGCCTTCAGCTCGCGCTGGTGGCTGAACGCCCATCGCGTCTGCGGGAAGGAGCTTCCGGAAATGTCGCCTTCAGCGCCGACCCGCAGCTCCGGCGGCGGTGGAAAGCCCATCATCAGGCCACGCGCCGCCGGATCGCTGTTCTGGGCATTCCACTTGTTGGTCATTGCGTTCCTCCCGCAGCGTGCGCGCTGACTTGCTCGGCAATCGAGCCTATACTCGGCAAACCAAAAGGCCAGCGCGTCCAGGCGCAAGGGACGACGATGAACACCTACTTCCGGAAACTCTTTGCAGGGCTCGCGGGGCTCCTGCGTTTCAACGGCCGCACGATGCTGCACGACTTCTGGCCCTACGCCATCACAGTTGTCTGCGTTCTCTACGGCATCTCGGCGTTGTTCGGCATGTGGATGTCTTTCGACTTGAGTCAGCGCGTTCTGGAATATGCTCGGGAGAATCCCGGAAGCTTCGACGCCTACAACCAGTCGATCGAGCCTGCGGCATTCGAGGCGATCATGGGCGGCGTCCTCGCCTTGGTCCTTCCGGCAATCGCAATCGGTGCAGGGGTGCACATCGTCTTGCTTGCAGCCGCCATCGTCCGCCGCCTGCACGATACTGGCCGCAGCGGCGTCTGGGCTTTGCTCCCGCTCCCTTTCGGCGCTTATGGCGTCTTCGCGATGGAGAAGTTGTTCGCCCGTGTGCCGGTGCTGATCGGCATGGAGACGCCTGATCCCGTGCTCCTTGCGTTCCTGTGTGAGTTCATCTGGATGATCGTCGCCTCGCTGCTCTGGCTCGCTGCGGTGGTCGTCCTGATCATCATGCTCTGCGGACGCGGGAACCCGCAGCCCAACCGCTTCGGCCCGCCGCCCGTGGCGGCCTGAGGCGACCCGCCCGGGCTCCCCAAGTGATCCAGCCGCCCGCCCGGCCGCGTATCGGCCTCATACAGGAGAATTCCGATGCGTGCTGCCGTCCTGGCTCTGGGCCTGACCTTCCTGTCCGCGTGCGCGACCGAAGGGGTGGAAGAACCCGCCTTCTCCATCCGCCTGGCCGAAGGCGACTTCGAGGTCAGGGAGTATGCCTCCACCATCGTTGCGGAAACGACGGTGAGCGGCGATGCGTGGGGCGCCCGCTTCGCCGGTTTTGGCCCGCTGGCCGACTATATCTTTGCCAATGAACGCGACGGCGAGAAGATCGCCATGACCGCGCCCGTCACGCAGACCGCGCGCGAGAAGATCGCCATGACCGCACCCGTGACCCAGCAGGCCGCCGGGGCCGGCGAAGACTGGGTCGTCACCTTCACCATGCCCGCCAACTACACGCTTGATACGCTGCCTGCGCCAGTCAATCCCGATGTCCGGCTTGTCGAAATCCCCGCGCGCAGCATGGGTGTTCTGTCCTTCACGGGTCTCGCGACAGACGCAGACATGGAGGCAGCCGAAGCACGTTTGATGACTCACGTGCGCAGCGCGGGCCTGCTGCCGAAGGGCGATGTCGTCTTTGCGTTCTATGATCCGCCATGGACGCTGGCCTTTCTCCGCCGCAACGAAGCGATGATTGAGGTTGTTCCAGCGCTCGCCTCCGCCCGCTGAAACGCCGGTCCGATTACACTTGCGTTATCGCCGATCCAGTCAGCGGCATCCCTCGTATGCCCTTTCACAGACAACATGACCGGCTCGCTCAAGGGCCGCATGATGGAACTCACAGAGGGAAATCCACGCTATGAAACTGTCATTCTCCGTCGCCGCCATTGCCTTGCTTGGCGCCGCCGCCTGCTCGGGCGAAACCGCGCCTCCCGCTCCGGCGCCTGCTCCCGTTGTTGAAGCTCCCGCGCCGGCGCCCGCGCCCGTGATGGCGAAAGACATCGTCGACACCGCCGTCGCCGCTGGTTCTTTCAACACGCTCGTTGCTGCTGTCCAGGCCGCTGGTCTCGAACAGACGCTGCGCGGCGCTGGGCCTTTCACTGTCTTCGCGCCGACCGACGCCGCCTTCGATGCTCTCCCGGCCGGAACCGTGGCCGACCTGCTGAAGCCGGAAAACAAGGCCAAGCTGGCCGCGATCCTCACCTACCACGTCCTCCCGGCTGAAGTGATGTCCTCCGCCATCGGCACGCAGACGCTGAACCCGGCCACCGTGCAGGGCGCCACCGTCAAGGTCGACGGCAGCATGGCCGGCAAGGTCATGGTCAACGACGCCACTGTCGTGACGGCCGACGTCGACGCTTCCAACGGCGTCATCCACGTCATCGACAAGGTCATCATGCCGCCCATGTAGGCAGCACGAGCCTTTCCTCCCCCAACAGGCGCGTCCGGCCCCTCCAGGACGCGCCACAGCAGGCCGCCCGCGTCACCGCAGGCGGCCTGCCTGTTTTCAGCGCTACGTTTCGGAAATCAGTATCCGCCGATCCGCGCATAGCGGTCGCGATGGAAGCTCTCGCTGCCGTACAGCGCCTCAAGCACCCGCGCGCGCTTCATGTAGAGGCCGCTGTCGTGCACATCGGTCATCCCGATGCCGCCATGCATCTGCACAGTCTCGTTCGACACGAGGTGCAGCGTCTCGCCCGCGCGCGCCTTGGCCAGCGACGCCAGCTCGGCGATGTTGTTGGCGTTGCGATCCAGCCCGTCCAGCGCCGCCGCCACGCACGAGCGTGTCAGCTCCAGCTCGGTGAACATGACCGCCGCGCGATGCTGCAGCGACTGGAACGAGCCGATCAGCTGCCCGAACTGCTTGCGCACTTTGAGGTACTCGGCCGTCATCTCGAACGCCGCATCCGAAGCGCCGAGCATTTCCGCCGCAAGCCCGATGCGCGCGCGATCAAGGATCGCCTCCAGCGTCGCATAGCCGCCATCGACGGCGCCGAGCACCGCGTCCGCACCGGCCTCGACTCCTGCAAAGCTGATGTTCGCCGCCCCGTGCGCATCCAGCGTCTTCAGAGATGTCCGCGTCACGCCCTTGGCGCCGGCCGGCACGAGGAACAGCGTGATCCCCGTCGCATCACCCGCATCGCCAGACGTGCGCGCCGCGACGATCAGCAGGTCCGCGTCGCCGCCATCGACCACATAACGCTTGTCGCCCGACAACGTGTAGCCCGCACCGCTCTTCGTCGCGGCCAGCTTGATATGCGCCGGATCATGGTGCGCACTCTCATCAACGGCCAGCGCAGTCAGCGCCTCGCCAGTGGCAATCTTCGGAAGCCAGGCTTCCTTCTGCGCCTGGCTGCCCGCCAGCATCAGGGCCGATGCTCCAACCATCGCCGTCGATAGCAGGGGGGAAGCCGCAATCGTGCGTCCCTGCGCTTCAAGCACCTGACCAAGCCCAACATAGCCAAAGCCCGAGCCGCCGAACTCTTCAGGTATCAGGACGCCAGCAAAGCCGAGCTCGGCCATCTCTGCCCAGGCCGCCCGGTCATAGCCTTCGCCCTTGGCGCGAAGCGCGCGCAACTGGCTGATCGGAAGTTTCTCACTGGCGAATGACAGCGCGCTGTCGCGCAGCATCTGCTGCTCTTCGGAAAGGACGAAGGCCATGGCGAAACTCCCGGCGTACCAATTCTTCAGTTCTGGGTGTTGGGTCTTAGCGTCCCCCGGACGGCCCAATCAAGGGCGTCCTCGATCCGGTCATTGCCCCAGAACAGTTCGCCGTCCTGCGCCACGAGGCTCGGCGCCCCGAAAATCCCGAGGTCGGCCGCGCGCGAGGTCTCGTCCTTCAGCTGCTGCTTGACCGGTTCGGACGTCATCGCCGCCAGCACTTCCAGAGGGTCCAGCCCCGCCCGACGCGCCGCGGCATGAAGGATCTGCGGGTCGGAAATATCCCGGTCGTGGACAAAGTTTGCCTGGAACACAGCCTTCACGAAGTTGCCTCGTGCTTCCTGTGCAAGCGACAGGGTGATCCGCGCCGCCATCAGTCCATTCTGTGGAAAGCGGTGCGGGCGGCGGAAGGGCAGGCCGTGCTTCTCGCAGGTCCGCTCCATATCGCGCCACATGTACGAGCCTTTCACAGGCACAGCGTTGAACGGGCTGTCCTTGAGGCCCTGCTGGGCGTGAAACAGCGGGCCGAGCAGGAAGGGCCGCCATTCGATCTCGACGCCCCGCGCCGTCGCAGCTTTGTCGATCCGCATGACGGCGGGATAGGAATAGGTCGAGGCGAATTCGAACCAGAATTGAAGTTTCACGACACTTTCCCGAACCGGCGATTCGTTACCCTACCAGATTGCGGCGGCAAAAACCGGCCCCATATCCCAAGGCACAGTCCGCCGGCCATTTCCTACGGCCATATCTGCGCGGGCCAACAAGGGACGGATCATGACAATTTCTATGTACACGGCCAGCACGCCGGTCTTTCTGCGCATGCTCGGCAATCTCGACCAGTTGCTGGCCAAGGCCGAGGAAAACGCAAAAGCGCGCGGCTTCGACCCGGACGTGCTGGTGACACAGCGCCTCGCCCCCGACATGCGGCCGCTCTCCTCGCAGATCCAGCTTGCCAGCGACAGCGCCAAGGGCGCGATGGCCCGCCTCTCCGGCGGCGCGGCGCCCTCCATGCCCGACACCGAAACAACGATGGCCGAACTCCGCGCTCGCATCGCGAAGACCATCGACTATGTGAAGAGCGTCCCCGCCTCCGCCGTCGACGGCTCCGAAGAAAAAGACATCGTGCTCAAGACCCCGAGCGGCGACTTCCCCTTCAAGGGCCTCGGCTTCCTCACCGGCTTCGCGCTGCCGAACTTCCTTTTCCACGTCACCACCGCCTACGCGATCCTTCGCCACAGCGGCGTTCCCCTCGGCAAACTCGATTTCCTCGGACGGATTTAGGGCGCGCATCGAGGAGCTCCGGCTCGACTCTGCGACTTGTCATCCCGGCTCTACGTGCTTCGCACTTGGCCGGGATGACAGCCTTGGAGTGCGTTCACTTCGGCCGGATGAAATGTGGCGGCTGAAGAATCTTCGCTAGCACTTTCAGCGCTCTATGCAGAAACCTGCTGTAGGACAGCCGCAATCAAATCCCACCCCCTCCGGACTGAGCGCATAATGCTCCCATCGCTCCGCAAGGAGGGCAGCCGATCACTGCCGGCGCGGGGCGATGCGTGCGGGAGCAATCCCTCGCGCGGGGACGCGGGCGATCCGCTCTTCGGACTACGAACCACGAACTACAGACTAAAACCCTGCGGAGCCATCCGCGTCCCCGGCCCTCCGTCTTCTCGGACAGGCCAGAACCACAGCATCCCAGGCGGTTTCATCCGGCCTGAAAGCCTCTCCGCACCCGGGACTAGCCAGCCGCCTCACAATCCCCTCTAACTCCCCCGAATCCTGGGGCATCATCATGACGTGGCTCGACGGCGGAGCGCTCGCCTTCTTTATCCTCGCCTGGGCCTTCCTCGGCTGGCTGATCGACTCCTCGCCCTGGCACCGGCACACGCTATCGGCGGCCATGAAGACGCAACGGCGCGAATGGATGCGCCAGATGGCCAGGCGCGAGGTCCGCCTCGTCGACGCCAACATCATCACCGGCCTCCAGCAGGCGACGTCCTTCTTCGCCTCGACCGCGCTGCTCGCCGTCGGCGCAGGCTTCGGCCTGCTCACTGCCGCAGACACCATCATCGGCGCGTTCGAGCAGAGCGTGGCCCACGTCGAGATCGACCGGCCTGGCTTCTATGTGAAGACGGCGGTTGTGATGGGGCTCTATGCCTACGCGTTCTTCAAGTTCGGCTGGGCCTATCGCCTGTTCAACTATTCGGCCGTCATGCTGGCCGCGACGCCTGAAGCCGGCAAGCCGGGCGCGGAGGAGGCAGCCGCCAGCGTCGCGGATATGAACATTGCGGCCGCGGGACAGTTCACCCACGGCCTCCGCGCCTTCTTCCTCGCCATTGCAGTTCTTGCGTGGTTTGTCGCCTGGTGGACCTTTGTCGCTGCAACGCTGGTGATTTTCGCCGCCCTCGCAAACCGCCAGTTCGGTTCCCGCGCCCGGGCGGTCGCCCAAATCGCCGCAAAACGCCTTGGCTCCCCCAACTGACCCGCACGGGCGGATTTCCGCTTGAATCCGCGAGCCGGTCCGGCACAACTCACTTCCAGAATGCGGGGCGACCGGATGGACGGCACCACTCCTCCAGCAACTGAGACGGCCCGCCTGCTGTCCCTGCAGCGCACGGCCCAGCACCGTGAAGGCCCGCCCAACGCCCGCGTCCGTATCGAGCGGCTACAGGAACTCGAGGACATGGTGCGCAAGCGCGCCGATGCCTTTGCAGACGCAATCTCCGCCGATTTCGGCAACCGCTCGCGATTCGAAACGTCGTTGCTCGAAGTTGCGGTCCTCATCTCGGGCATCCGCCACGCGCGCAAGCACGTCAAATGGTGGATGGAGCCCAGCCATCGCGAAGTCGACATGAACTTCTGGCCCGGCTCCGCCTGGGTGCGGCCCGAGCCGCTTGGCGTGATCGGAATCATCTCGCCGTGGAACTATCCGCTGCAGCTGGCGCTTGCCCCGCTTGTCGATGCGCTCGCCGCCGGCAACCGCGTCATCATCAAACCGTCCGAGCACACGGTGAACTTCTCTGACCTGCTCAGGCGCGCGATCCGAGAGACATACAAGGAAGAAGTCGTCGCCGTTGTCCTTGGCGGCCCCGATGTCGCCGTTGACTTCACGCGCCAGCCTTTCGACCACATCGTCTTCACCGGCTCCACCGCTGTTGGCCGCAAGGTGGCGGCTGCCGCAGCTGAAAATCTCACGCCAACCACGCTTGAGCTGGGCGGCAAATCGCCGGCGCTGATCTGTCCTTCGGGATCGCTGTCTAAGGCCGTCAAGAGCATCGCGCTCGGCAAGTTCCTGAACGCGGGCCAGACCTGCATCGCGCCGGACTATGTCCTCGCCCCGCGCGAACGCGCGATGGAGTTCGCTGAGCTCGTCATGGCCGAGGCCCGCCGGCTCTATCCCGATCTCGGCCCCGACTACTCCAGTCTCATCAGCGTCGGCGCGTTCGATCGCATGACGGCGGCTGTCAACGAGGCGGAGCTCGGCGGCGCCAAGGTCATGCGGCATCCCGCGCCATCTGATCGCGAGCGCCGCGTCCTGCCGCCTGTCGTGGTGGTGAACCCGCCGCAGGCGAGCATGCTGATCCGCGACGAGATCTTCGCGCCTGTCCTGCCGATCATCGGTTATGACTCGCTGGAAGATGCGCTGCACTGGATCAACTCGCACCCGCACCCCTTGGCCCTCTATGTCTTTGCCGAGGACCGGCGCGAGCAGAACATCGTGATGGATCAGACCCATTCGGGCGGCGTCACCATCAACGCCACGCTGCTGCACTTCGCCCAGGAAGGACTGCCCTTCGGCGGCGTCGGCGCCAGCGGCTGGGGCTCCTATCACGGCAGGGCGGGCTTCGACCGTTTCACCCACCAGCGTGCCGTCTTCCGCACCGGCTTCTTCAACCCCGCCAACTGGCTTGCGCCCCCCTACGGCAAACGCGCCCGCCGCCTGATCCGTCTGCTGATGCGCTGACGAGTTGGTTCAGTCAGCCCGAGCGCCCACCAGCACCGGGCAGGCCGCGATGGCGCGCGCCAGGTCCTGCTGGCCGATGGGGGAGAGGTGGATCCCGTCGTAATAGTCCAACGCGTTGTCGATGAAGGCGCGGCCATAGAATACGGCGACGCCCGCGCCCAGGGCAGTTGCCTCAAGGCGCTGCTCCTCCGCGACCGGCGCCTGCGTTTTCCATTCCTCCATGGTCGGGTGGATGATCAGGCAGCCGCCCATGGGCGCCGCCGCCACGCGTTGCATCAAAACCGGCAACGCCGCCTGCGCATCGCCCTCCGTGCGTGGGTCAACCGGCCCGCCATGCGCGGGGTCGGGCGTCAGCCTCCGCCAGAGCCAGTCGCCCAGCGCGGATACAGGCGCGGCCTGCGGATAGGCGTCGCGCTCCGGAGGCTTGAATGTCCGATCATCGCCTAGGTCGTGGGTAGACAGCACCACAACGATCGCATCGGCCTCCAGCGTACCGAACCGGTCGAGCCAGGCCAGCATGTTGCCCGGCCCCCACGACGTCGCGGAGACGTTCAGCGCCTCGATGCGGCGGCCGTCCTCCATTTGCATCCGCGATAGCGCCGTCGTCGCCAGATCGGCGTGTGCTATGTTCGTGTGCCCGAACACGATGCTGTCGCCGATCACCAGTACGCGGAACACGTCGTCAGGCTTGGCCTCTGTCACGGCATCGCTGCGCATGCCCCACGCATTCGTGCGGAACTCAAGCCCCTGCTGCAGCACGGACTGGTCCGGCGCGGGCAGGTATTCGATTTTGGGATCAGCCCGATAGAGCAGGCGGTCGCCGCCAAGCACACGAAGTGAGACTTCGGCGACGATGACGAGGGCGAGAACGGCCGACGCGCCAGCGGCGGCCAGCTGCCAGGTTTTCGCCGGACGGCCAGCCACGGCGGGCCTACTGGTGATCCCTCAGCCCCAACACGCGCTTGGCCACGACATTGAGGTTCACCTCGCTCGTGCCGCCCTCGATCGAGTTTCCCTTGGCGCGCAGCATGGCGCGGGTGGACATGATCTCGCCCGGCTTGAAACCTTCGCCTTCCCAGCCGAGGCCCTGATGGCCCATGGCCTCGACCTGAAGCTCGGTCTTGGTCTGGTTCATCTTGGCGGCGGCGTATTTGATGATCGAGGTGGCCGGGCCAACATCCGCGCCGGCCTTCGCCATCTCGGTGTTGCGCTGGATTGTCAGCATGAAGGCCTGCTCGTACATCATCGACTTGGTAATGCGCGCGCGCAGGTCAGCATCGGCAATCGCGCCGTCCTTGGTGCCGGTGTATTTCTTGGCGATGTCGGCCAGCGTGGGTCCGGCGTTGCGATCCGCGCCGAAGCCGGTGGCCGAGATGTTCTGGCGCTCGTACTGCAGCAGGCGCTTGGCGATGTCCCAGCCCTTGCCGGGCGTGCCGACCAGCTGGTCCCTGGGCACTTTCACATCCGTGAAGAACGTCTCGCAGAAGGGCGAGGAGCCGGAGATCAGCAGGATCGGCCGCGTCTCCACGCCCGCCGTCGTCATGTCGAACAGCACGAACGAGATGCCTTCGTGCTTCTTCGTGAAGTCCGTGCGCACGAGGCAGAAGATCCAGTCGGCATGATTGGCGTAGCTGGTCCAGATCTTCGAGCCGTTGATCAGCCAATGATCGCCCTTGTCCTCGCACTTGGTCTGCAGCGAGGCGAGGTCCGAGCCGGCGCCCGGCTCGGAATAGCCCTGGCACCAGCGCGTCTTGCCGGCGCAGATATCCGGCAGGAACTTCTTCTTCTGTTCCTCGTTGGCGTATTCCAGCAGCACAGGCCCCAGCATCCAGATGCCGAACGAGGCCAGCGGCGAGCGCGCATTGATGCGCTTCATTTCCTGGTCGAGCACGATGGCCTCGGCCTTCGACAGCCCGCCGCCGCCATATTCCTTGGGCCAGGCCGGAGCCGTCCAGCCCTTGGCCACCATCCGCTCCAGCCATACCTTCGAGTCCGGGTTCACGAACTTCTGGTTGCGGCCGCCCCAGACGACTTCTTCCTCCACCATCGGCGTGCGCATCGAGGCGGGGCAGTTGGCCTCCAGCCAGGCGCGGGTTTCAGAGCGGAAGGTGTCGATGTCGGCCATGGTGCTTTCCCGGTCTTGTCAGGCGGTCCACCACGGCTAGCCAGCGGCCCGCGCAGGGTCAAGCGCCGCCGCGCGGGGCAGACGCTTCAGCCGCCGTATCGTCCGGTCGTGTTCTGCCCGGTCTGGAAGCCCAGCAGGTTCATTGCGTGGATGATGGCGAACAGCAGCAACGCCCCGGCAAACACGGTCACGAAAGGCCAGGATATCCATTGCGGCCTCAGGGTATCCTTGCGCGGACGCCCCGACTTCCAGCCGGCAAACACGGTCGTTCCCAAGGCCAGGACAATGACGGCGCAGGTGATGATCCAGTTCAGGGTCATGCCGGGCGGGATGGACTGCGGCGCGCCGGGGCGCAAGACGCCGGCCATAGGACCAAAAATCGCGGGGCGGCGCCCTTCGGGATGCTAGAACGGCAAGGGAAGCTGGATCACATTGTCCTCCCGCTCGCCGGCGGATCGATGGTCGGGAAGGGGGGCGGCTGGCGAAGCGGGCCGGCCGGCGCCGTGCGGGGTCTTTGCCCAGTAGTGCGGCCTGCGCTTCATCTCATAAAGCGCGCGAGCGACCGCGATCGACTGCAGCGGCCAGTAGAGCGGCAAGGTCAGCAGGGTCAGTGGCCGGCTGGCGCCGCATCCGGACGCCAGAGCGGCGGCCAGCGTGCTGCCATAGCCAAGGCCGAACAGCGTCACATGCCAGGCCTCAAACCCGGAGAGCATGATGGCGTTCGCAAGTATCCAGACCAGTAGCGGCCCATGGGTCATGGCCGCCAGCAGCGCGCCTCCAAGCGTTATCTGGGTCAGCATGTAGTTGGAAAGGCCCATCCCCCGCATCGCCTTCATCGGCGACCGGTTCAGAACCAGCCATGTCTGCAGATAGCCCTTCATCCATCGCGTGCGCTGGTTCAGCCATGGCCGGAACCCGCTCGGCGCTTCTTCCTCGGTGGGGGGCGCAATCATGCCCGCGCGGTATCCCAGCCGCGCAAGGCGCAGGCCTATGTCCGCATCCTCAGTGACGTTCCACGCGTCCCAGCCGCCAGCCTCGGCCAGCGCCTCACGCCGGAAATAGTTGCTGGTCCCGCCAAGCGCGAGCGGCGCCCGCAACCGCGCCAGCATGGGGAGCCAGACACGGAAGTGGATTGCATATTCGATCTCGAACTGCCGGGCGATCCATCCATCGCCGCCATTGTGGATGCTCAGCGGCGCCTGCACGACCGCGAGGCGGTCACCTCCGGCCATGAAGGCGGCGGCGGCCGCGCGTGGCTGGCCGGGATGAGGGTGATCCTCGGCATCGAAGATCGCAACGAGGTCGCCGCGCGCGAAGGCCAGACCATAGTTCAGCGCCTTTGGCTTGGTACGCGGCAGGCCGGGAGGGACGGGGATGACCTCGAATCTCTCCTGCACGCCCATCGCCTCGACAGCATCGAGCGTCTCGCGATCGTCCGCCTCGATCAGCAGTTTGATGTCTAGCCGGTCCTCAGGATAATCCAGCGCGCTGATCGATTTCACCAGACCGGGAAGAACTGCGGCCTCCCTGTGCAGCGGTATCAGCAGCGTGATCACCGGCAGCGGGCCAAGCCTGGCTGTTGGCGTGTTGTTCGCGCCGCCACCGCCGAGCTTCATACCCGCCGCAAGAAACCGCAGGCCAATCAGCAGCAGGAAGACGGAGGCGAGGGCCCCAACTGCAAGCGTGATGGTCAGGCCCGGTGCTGTCACCAGTCCGGCTCCGAACGTGAACACCACGAGCCAGCCCACAAGGCGCTGGGCGATGGTCAGGCCGCCGCGCGCGCTGAATTCCGGATGGTGGCTCGAAAGCCCGTCGCTTGCTGCGCCAAAAGCCTGCGCCTCGGCCAGACGACGATAGAACGTCTCCCGATGATCGATGCTGATCTGGTCGAATAGCGTCCGGCTATCCGCGCGAGCGGTCCTTTGACGGTCGTACAGAGATGCCCCCAACTCTTCCCCGCAACAGATCGCTAGGTTATCCACAAGACGAGACGCGTTGGCAATCGTAACTCTCGCTGGCGGATCGAAATCCATGTCGATGCTTGCCCCAGTTGCGGGCGCGGCTTGGCGAACCAGACGGGAGATAGTGCGATGAACTTCATGTCCGACACCGCCGCGCCGGCGCACCCCGCCATCCTGCAGGCGCTCGCCGACGCCAATGTGGGCGCGGCGCCAAGCTATGGATCGGACGCCTGGATCGAGCGCGCACGCGAGGCTCTGTCCAGGGTATTCGAAACCGATCTCGACATCTGGCTGGTTTCCTCTGGGACAGCTGCGAACGCCCTGGCGCTCGCTACGCTCTGCCCGCCGCACGGGTCGGTCCTGTGCCACGAAGAAGCGCATATCGAGCGTGACGAGCGCGGCGCGCCGGAATTCTTCACGGGCGGGGCCAAGTTGTCGCTTCTCCCCGGCCTGCACGCGCGGATCGACCTTGCCGCACTGCGCACGCGTATCGCGGCGAACCAGCCGGACAACGTGCACGAGTCGCCTGCGCACGTCCTCTCGCTGTCTAATCTCACCGAATGCGGGGCAGCCTACCGGCCGTTCGAGATCGCAGAGCGGGCCGGGCTCGCGCACGAGGCCGCCCTTGCTGTCCACCTCGACGGCGCGCGCTTTGCCAACGCCCTCGTCTCCACCGGCGCAACCCCCGCCGAGCTCAGCTGGCGCTCGGGCGTCGACGTCATGAGTTTCGGCGCAACCAAGAATGGCGCGCTGGGCTGCGAGGCAATCCTGCTGTTCGGCTCTGCCCGCCAGCGCCTGGCCGACCTGCGTGCACGCGCCAAACGGGCAGGGCACATGCCGCCCAAGATGCGGTTCCTCGCCGCACAGATGTGCGCCTACCTCAAGGGTGGTCTGTGGCTCGAGCTTGCCGGCCGCGCAAACCGTTCAGCGCAGGATGTGGCGGCGCTCCTCCAGAAACACGGCGCGGAGCTGACCCACCCGGTCGACGGCAACGAGGTGTTCGTGCGGCTGCCGGCGGACACGGCAGCAAAGCTCAAGGGCGCTGGCGCCGGTTTCTATGCCTGGCCGGATGGCTCCTTCCGCTTCGTCTGTTCGTGGGCGACAAGCCCGGATGACATCGCGGCGCTGGCCGCCGCTCTCTCTTGAATCACCAGACTTCCCCCGCTTTCGCGCCAGATCGATGAAATTTCATCGACCGGTTTGACCAGAAATCGACCCTGTTCCGGCAGTTTGCTGAGATGCGCCCGGCTCCGTCCGGGGTCGATTGGTGGGGACGACCCGAATGTCTGGTCCGAATTTCGAGACCCTCTTTCTGGGCAAGGTGGATATCCCGCCGGTTCATCGGAACGCGATAGCTGAAGCCCGCCGCCGTAACTTCCATGCGCTCGCGCCGCTCGCCGCCATCCATTCGCTTCTAACGGCCGTCGTGCTGACCTTCGCCTTCTGGTCGGAAGCCGCCATGCCGCTGGTTTTCGTGTGGTGCTACGCCAGTTCGGTTCTCGTTTTCATCCGCGTTCGCGAAGCCCGCCGCCCCACCGAACCGGGCGATGGAAAGGCAGAGGATCGCCGCATCGTTCGCTACACGCTGTTCAGCGGCGCTCTCTGGGGCGCGATCATCGCAGCTCTCGTGGCGTCCAGCGGCCCTGAGCACCATATGCTTCTCGGTATCCTGACGGCTGCCATCCTCTGTGTCGGCGCTCTGCTTCACTCGGGCTTCCCTGCGGCATCGCTGGGCTATTCGCTGCTCGTTGGTCTCGGCGCCTGTCTGGGCCTGCTCTTGGGCGATCACCAGTGGGCCGCCAACGCGGCGCTGTTGCTGGCCGGCGGCATCACCGCCCTTCAGCGCTTCTCAGCGGCGACACACGCCAATGATGTCCGGCGGATGATCGATGCGGCCGACCTGAAAGAAGCCAAGGAGACGATGAGCCTCCTGCTCAGTGATTTCGAGGCCCATTCGGCCGACTGGCTCTGGCGCGTGGACGCGCACAACCGGCTTGGCCCGGCATCGCCGCGATTTGTTGATGCGGCGGGGCTTCCGGCCGAAATCCTCCAGGGCGGCAGCCTGTTGGCCCTCTTCGCCCCCGAATCAGCCCAGACGCTCGAAATCCTGCTCAAACAGCGCAAGCCATTTCGCGATGAAGTGCTGCGCGTATCGATCGGCGCGCGCGAAGGCTGGTGGTCGATCAGCGGCCAGCCCGCGGCCGATGGCGGCTGGCGCGGCGTCTGCTCCGATATCACGCGCTCGCGCGACACCGAGGCGCTCATCGTCTATGCGACCGAGTATGACAGCCTGACAGACCTTCCCAACCGGGCAATGCTGGTTCGCCAGCTCGAAATCGCGCAGGAGGCGGCGGAATCCCGCGACGAAGCCTTCGCGCTGTTTGTCATCGATCTCGATAACTTCAAGACACTCAACGACACGCAGGGCCACCCGGCTGGCGACGCCTTCCTGAAGGTTGTGTCCCAGCGCCTGCGCGACTGTGTGGGCCCCGAGGCCTTCCTGGCGCGCCTTGGCGGCGATGAATTCGCGGTTCTGCAGCGCGACCTCACATCCGAAGAGGCCGGCGAGGCGGCTGACCACATTGTCGACGCCTTGCTGGCGCCGGTGCTTCTGAATGGCCGTGAGATCCTGGCCGGCGGCAGCGTCGGCGTCGCCATGGCCCCCGAAAACGGCACCGATCCCGCCATTCTCATGAAGAATGCGGAGCTTGCGCTCTATCGCGCCAAGGCGCAGGGGCGCGGCTGCGTTCGTTTCTTCGAGCCCGGAATGGAAGAAACCGCCCGCGTCCGCGCTGACCTTGAGACTGACCTTCGCAATGCCCTCGCGGCCGAGACGATGGACGTCTACTTCCAGCCGCTGGTGAACACCCGCACCCGCAAGGTTTCGGGTTATGAGACGCTGCTGCGCTGGAACCGGCCGGGCCATGGCCTGGTTTCCCCGGGCCTCTTCATTTCCTGCGCCGAAGAGACCGGAATCATCGTCCCTCTGGGGGAGTGGGTGATCCGCAAGGCCATCGAAGAGGCCGCCCACTGGCGTGAGGACGTGCCGGTCGCCGTCAACCTGTCGCCGGCCCAGATGAAGAACCCGTCGCTGGTGGCGACCGTGATCGGGGCGCTGGCGGCGTCCCAACTCGATCCCAGCCGCCTGGAGATTGAAATCGTCGAAAGCGTCCTGATGGACGAGACGGAGCACAACATCCGCACGCTTCATGCCCTGCGGGAACTCGGCGTGAAGATCGCGCTCGACGATTTCGGCACCGGCTACTCCTCGCTGAGCTACCTGCGGGCCTTCCCCTTCGACAAGATCAAGATCGACCAGCGATTCGTGCGGGATATTGATTCGAGCGTCGAGAACCAGGCGATCGTGCGGGCCATCATCTCGCTGGCCAAGGATCTGGGCATGCGGGTCACGGCCGAGGGCGTCGAGAACGAGCAGCAGGCCGCGATACTGGCGGGCCTCGGGTGCACCGAGGTGCAGGGCTTCCTCTACAGCCGCCCGATTCCCGCCTCTGAACTGGAGAAGAAGGACGTGCCGGCCCGGCTTGGCTCCAACATTCTCTCGCTGCGCCGCCGTGCAGGAGGCCGGGGCAGCTGAAGCGCCGCCAGGCTGAAGCGCCTGAGTGCTGAGCCGTCTGGCTGCTGAAACGCCCGAATGCGGAAAAGCCTTTGAATTTGGGCCTTCTGTGGCTTCCGGGCGGGATGAGCCTGGCCCCAAACGTGTTCATGCCCGCCCGGGTGACCGGACGGGCATGAGGAATACACTAGTCTCTGGGAATTGGGCGGCCTCAGTAGATCGAGGCGCAAGCCAAGGACTGGCTGCCCAATGCGAAGAGCTTAGCTACTACTTCTTCTTCTTAGCAGCTTTCGCCGGTTTTTTGGCGGCGGCTTTCGCCGGCTTCTTCGCAGCTTTTTTGGCAGTGGCCATTCTAAGTCTCCTTGAGTGGTCCCTTCAGATGAGGCCCGCTAGCGAACCTGCATCCAATTAAGTTGAGCCGCTCTCCGATCGGAAAATTCCGACTCAACGAATCTGTCTTACACCATCTTGAAGCGAGAGTGCAGCACCCCTGCGCAAGCGATCGTTGATTGCTTCGCCGAGTCCGCTCTCCGGAATCGGCGCCACGGCGATCGAGTCATGGCTCTCATCAAGCGCTCGCAGCATCGCGAAGAGGTTCGCGGCGGCCTCCGCGAGGTCGCCGCGCGGCGACAGGTTGAGAGACGGCGCGACGCCTTCGGGCGGCGCCCCGAAGGCGAGGAAGGCCTCGCCACCGGACACGCTGGTCGCGTCGAGTCGGAGGTGCGCGCGCGGCGCGTAGTGACGCTTCAACATGCCCGGCGCGAGGATGCCTGAAGCTGCCTCCGGAGCCCCTAGCGGGCCTGTGAGCAACTCGATCTCCGCGCGCGCGAGAGCGCCCGGTCGAAGCATCACGGCGGCGTCTTCGCCGGGCGCGATGATGGTCGATTCAACGCCGGCAGGACACGCGCCGCCATCGATGATGAGATCGATCCTGCGCCCCAAACCGGCGGCGACATGCGCGGCTGTCGTGGGGCTCAACTGCTCTGAAGGATTAGCCGACGGCGCCGCGATCGGGCGGCCAACCAGACGAATAAGCCCCAGAGTTGCTTCGTGTTTTGGAGAGCGCAGCGCGATCGAGGGAAGACCTGCCGTCGCAAGCTCGGAGACCGGACATGATGCCCGGCGCGGCAGCACGAGTGTCAGCGGTCCAGGCCAGAAGCGCTCTGCGAGGCGTCGCGCAAGCGGGCTGAACTCGGCGAAGGCTTCGGCCATCGCAAGGTCCGCGACATGGCAGATGAGAGGGTTGAAAGAGGGCCGGCCCTTGGCTGTGTAAATCGATGCGACGGCGGCGCCGTTTGTGGCGTCTGCGGCGAGCCCGTAGACCGTCTCGGTGGGCACCGCGACGAGGCCGCCGGCGAGGATGACGGAGGCTGCTCGCGCGAGCTCGCCAGGTGTCGTGCCGATGATCGGCGCGAGCGCGCGAGGCGCCAATTCTGAATCGTCTTTCATGTTCGCACGCGGTCGTTGGGCGCCTCATTGCGGCGCCCGCGAAGGCGCTCGAAGGACTCGCGATGATGCTTCGCGCGCGCTCGCATGCCTGTCTCGACGAGGCCAATTTCGATTCCGAACTGTGCCCCCAGAGTCACAGTTTTTTGCTCCGCGCGGGTCGCATCAGGCGCCGATTTCGACTCGCAGCGCGCGTCGAAGGCGCCTCGCCGAGTAGAATCGCGCGCGCTCATCGCGGTCCTCACGGCTCACTGACGCGTGGCGATGATGTCGATCACCACCGTCACGTCATTGCCGACCCACTCGGCGTCGCCTTCGGGTTCCGCAGCCGTCGCGCCGCCAATGCCGAGATCGAGCCTGCGCAGCGTGACCTCGCCGTGCATCGTCGCCGTGGTCCCGTCGATATCGAGCGTGAAGGGCAGGCGCACCGGGATGTCCTCGCCCTTGATGCGCAGCACGCCCGTGGCTTCGTAGGTCCGCTCCGTGAGCTTGTAGATGCCGCCTTTCACTTCAAAAACGGCCTCTGGATGCTTGCCCACATCGAACCAGTCGCCCTGGCCGAGGCTGTCGTCGAACTGCGGTTCGCCTGTGGTTATCTTTCCGACTGGAATGGCCACGCGCACATAGCCGTCCGCCGGGATGTGCTCGTTCGTCTCAGCATCCGTGTCGAGATGCACGCGCGCAGTCCACTCGGGGAACGCGCCTTCATAGGGCCTGCCCATGTAAGTGAAGCGGAAGCCGAGCCTGCTCTTCCCATAATCCACGCCCCATGCCGGAGCGTTGGAGACGACTTCGCTTTCTCCCTCTGTTGTGGCGGGGCCCGCGACAGGCGGCGCGCTCGCAAATGAAAGCCCGGCGACGGTTGCAAACACCAGCGCGGCTGCGCCCGCAGCCCAGAATGCGCCCTGCCCATCGTCTGGCGGACCTGCTGTCCGGCCGAACACGCCCGGCGCCATGCGCGCGAGAAGGCCGTCCTTGTCGATGAAGTGGTGCTTCACGGCGCCGGCCACATGGAGAACCAGCAGCCCGATCATCACCCAGGCCAGATTGCCATGGACCTGCTCGAAACCTTCTTCCAGTCCCTCGCGCGTGGCGGCATCCAGTGTGGGGATGCCGGGCAGGCGGATATCCACAAGCCCGAAATAGCGCGTCGGCGCATCGCCGGACGCCGACGCCATGATCCAGCCGGTCAGCGGCATGGCGATGATCAGTATATAGAAGAGCAGGTGGACGGCGCGGGATACGAACGACTGCCACTTCGGCATGGGCGGCTCGGCGGGCGGGCGGTTCATGAGACGCCACACGATCCGGGCCACGGACAGCAGCAGGACAGTGATGCCGAACGACTTGTGCAGCTGGACCACACTGTACTGAGCCGGCCCTTCGAGGTCGCCCATGATCCAGCCGACAGCGATGAGCCCCAGGATCATCAGGGCAATCGCCCAATGCAGGGCGATGGCGACGGCAGTGTAACGTTGCTGAAGGCCCGCTGGCTGCGTGGCGGCGTCGGTCATGGTAGGTTCCTCGTTTGAGGGCGGGACTTGGGGCTGCATATGTCACGAAAAAAGGGCGGCGTCGAAATGGCTGGCATGGGGCTCGTGATGGCCGTGCTGGCGGCGTGCGCACACGATCCCCTCACCGACCCGCCGCCCCGCGCCCTTGGCTATGCTCAGGCGATCGACTGCGCTGGGCTGCTCTCGGCCCTGCACCGGCTGGGTGAGCCCGAAGGTTGGACCTATGACCGGCGGGCCGACATGTTCGTCTACTGGGCGGAGGAATTGGCGCCGGACAAGACCTATGAGGCCGTCGCTCCCGCCGTCAGAGCCGCCACGATGCGGTATCTGTCCCGCTTCCCGAACCTGAACCTGATGGAAGACCCCGCTGTGCTCGAGCCATTGCAGGAACAGCTGCGATCCGCAAACGCCGAGCGCCTCTACGAATGTGAACGCCTGTCGCCTGCGTTCGACATCATCATCGTGGCCGCTGAATAGGAAACGGCCGCGAGGTTTCCCTGCGGCCATCCAAACACGTCCAGTATATAGAGACTCAGCCAGCGGGCCTACTTCTGCACCATCTCGGCGTTGATCTCGATCTTGATGCTGTCGGCGATCGGGCCGCCGGCCGCCATGCCCCAGGCGGTCTTGTTGATCGTGCCCACCGCCTGGAAGCCGACCTTGTGCTTCTGCGAGCGCGGGTCATTCCGGTTTCCAATGTAGGTTACATCAAGCGTCACCGGCTTGGTGACGCCAAGGAAGGTGAGGTTGCCCGTCATCTTGCCGGTGTTGGCCCCCGTCTTGGTGATTGCGCTCGAGGCGAAGGTGATGGTGGGGAATTTGCCCGCGTTGAAGAAGCGCTCCCCTGAGGCAAGCGTGGCGTTGAAGTCTTCGGTGCTGCTGGCCGGGCGGGTCTTGGCGAAATCCGTCTCGACCGATTTCGGATCGATCGTGGCGGTTACTTTGGACTTGGTGACGTCGGCCGGGTCGAACGTCAGCTTGATATCGAAATTCGTGAAGCGCGCCGAATACCAGGCCAGGCCGTTATGCAGCCCCTTCCATTCGAGGCTCGCATGCGTCCGGTCGAGGACGTACTCGCCGGCGGGGGCCTGCGTTGTCCCCTGAGCGAGAGCGGGCGCGGAAAGAAAAGTGGCGGCAAGGGCAAACAGGATCGAACGCATCTGGATCTCCGTGGGAGGCGGCGGGGCGTCATGGCCCTGCACTCATGCCTTCATTATGGCGTCTGGCCTCCAGGCCAAGCGCAGGGCTGACGCGAAATTGATCTTTTTTGCAGCGTGGTGCGGAGGGCGCCTTCTAAACGCACCGCGTCAGGGGTAGCGTCCACGTCGAAAGATTGGCGACGGGGGTCGCCGGGAGCAGGGGACATGGGAAACCGCAATTTTTCGGGACTGGTTGGGGCCGCGATCGCCGCACTGGTCATTCCGGCGATGCCGGCCGCCGCGCAGGATGGCCTTGATGGCCTGGTGGGCCCGGAACAGGAAGCAGAGATATACTGTGTCTACGATCTCCTTTCCCAGACTGGGGATACTTACGAGATCGCCGGCGTCTTCGTTGATCCGGACGCCACCGAGGCGGCGATCGAATCCGCCGACGCCATCCTGTCCGGCGCCATAGAAGAATGTATGGACGCCTATCCGTGGAACGAGACGATGCGCGAGTACGCCGCCGTCATCGGCATTCATGGCTCGGTTATGGACGTCGTCACGGCCAACCTTGCCGATGCGGGCGTGTCGCAGGAAGGCATCCAGGCCATCTTCGATGTGCTCGACCTTCTCGATGAAGAAGACATGGCCGTGTTCCGCTCGCCCGACTGGCTGGCGGACAGGCGGTTCCAGAAGCGCATCAATCGTTCGCTCATCGCCGCCGGCGTGCCCAACGACAACGATGTGCTCGACAATTCGCTGCTGGTGATTGAGTCGGCCATTCTGACGGTGGACGCGATCCTCGACTGGGTGCTCGAAGACGGTATGAGCACCGCCGACGCAGCGGCTCCGTCGGGCGGATCGAAGAAGTCCAAGTCCGCCAAGTCCGCAAGCGCCGGCTCGAAAGGCGCGCCAGCTGCGCGCGCGCCAAAGCTGGAACTCGCTGGCACCGGCACGGGCTGGTATGTGGCCGACGGGGGCTACCTTGTCACCAACGCGCATGTGGTCGAAGGCTGCAAGCGCATGACGCTGAAGAGCGGCGCTGAGCTCAACATCGTCGATGTGGCTGACGGGGAAGACCTCGCGCTCTTGCGCAGCAACAGCTCGGCGCGCCCGCTGAACATCCGCGACACGCGCAGCGTGCGTCTGGCCGAGGACGTGCTCGTCGCCGGCTTCCCGCTCGGCGGCATCCTGTCTTCGGGCATCAACGTTACCGTCGGCACCGTGTCGGCTCAGGCCGGAATGGGCGACGACGAACGCCGCTTCCAGTTCACGGCGCCTGTCCAGCCCGGCAACAGCGGCGGCCCCGTGCTCGACATGTCAGGCAACGTCATCGGCGTGGTGGTGTCCAAGCTGAACGCGATGAGCGTCCAGGACCAGATCGGCGACATCCCGCAGAACGTGAACTTCGGCATTGCGCTTTCAAGCCTGCTCACCTTCCTAGACCAGAACGACGTCGCCTACCGTCGCGAGTCCTCGGCGGACAAGCTCGACAAGGTCGATCTCGCCGAACTGGCCCGGGCCTCCACCGTGCTGCTGCAGTGCTATCAGTAGGGTCGCACTGGCGGCGGGCCTGCTGGACAAAGGGGTGGTGAACTGCCCGGCGCATGAGGCGCTGAAGCACGGCGCGCGCAAAAACGAGGCGAACTCGCTGTTCGATCTGCATCTGGCCCACACCGGTCAACCGCCGGCCCGATTTGCCGCTCCGCGTTAATCGGGTCTAATGGCTGGGTCACAGCGACAGGAGTCCGGTTATGGACGGCTTCGAAGGAAAGACCGAACGCGCGCGGTACGACTATCCGTTCGCGCAGCCGCCCGAGCCTGGCTCGGTGCTCGATGTTGCGCCCGGCGTGAAGTGGGTGCGAATGCCGCTGCCGTTCTCGCTGAAGTGGATCAATCTCTGGCTGCTTGAGGACGGAGATGGCTGGACGGTGGTCGACACCGGCATCCCGAACTCGGTGACCAAGGAACACTGGCGCACGATTTTCGAGAACGAGCTGGGCGGGCGGCCCGTGAAGCGGATCATCGTCACGCACATGCATCCCGACCATATCGGGCTTGCCGGATGGATGAGCCGAAAGTTCCAGGCGGAGCTCTGGATCACCCGGCTCGAATACATCACCTGCCGCATGCTGGTCGCCGATACCGGGCGCGAGGCGCCTGAGGCGGGCGTGAAATTCTATCGCGGCGCAGGATGGAGCCAGCAGGAGATCGACCGCTATGTCGACAAGTTCGGCGGCTTCGGCCGCGCGGTGACGCAGCTTCCCGATGCCTACCGCCGCATCTCCGATGGCGACGTGATCAGCATTGGCGGCCGGGCGTGGCATGTCGTCACGGGATGCGGGCACTCGCCAGACCATGCCTGCCTGTGGGCGCCGGACATCAACGTGTTCATCTCGGGCGACCAGATCCTGCCGCGCATTTCCTCAAACGTCAGCGTCTTCCCGACCGAACCGGAGGCGGACCCGCTGACGGACTGGCTGGATTCTTGCGGCAAGCTGAAGGCGGTGATCCCGGCGGATGTTCTCGTGCTGCCCGCCCACAACGAACCATTCCGCGGCGCCCATAAACGGCTGGACGCCCTGGTTGACGGGCACGAGCTCGGGATGAAGCGGCTGTTGTCCCGGCTAGAGGAGCCCCGCCGGGTCATCGACCTTTTTACCGCCCTTTTTGCCCGGGCAATTGACCCGGACACCCTCGGAATGGCGACGGGCGAGACCCTAGCGCACCTAAACTGCCTGAAAGGGCGGGGCATGATTGTGTCGGAACAGGACGGGGGGGCAACGCTATACAGGCGTGTGTCTTGACGACAGGGGCATACCTATAACGTATAGCCCACAGCCCCCGCGTGGGGGTGCGCGATCCACGACGACCCCCAATAGACTACGCGCAGAGTAACCCGCAGGGACTGGTAAATGACGGACACCTCGACTGACCAGCCGGTGAGCACAGACCCGGCCGTCCAGGGCGAGGCCGATGCCGGCGCGCCGAAGCAGGGCATCAAGAAGAAGATCCTGCACGAGTTTCGCGAGACCGCGCTGACGATTGCGATCTTCGTCCCGTTCTGGCTGGTGTTCTCGACATTCGTGTACGAGCTGCGCTCGATCCCGTCGGAATCGATGGTGCCGGCGCTTCAGGTGGGCGACCGCGTCGCCGTCGCCAAGTTCGCTTATGGCTACAACCGCAACTCGATCCCGTTCGGCCTTGGGCTGTTCGTCATCGGCGACAAGAAGTGCCCCGACCAGCCCAATGCAGCACAGGCGGCCGAATGCGTCGAGGGCGAGAACTGGTTCGGCTCCAAGCCGAAGCGCGGCGATGTGATCGTCTTCCAGCATCCGCATTCGGACCGGGTGATGATCAAGCGGCTGATCGGGCTTCCCGGCGATGCTGTCGAGATCAAGGGCGGGCGTCTTTATCTCAATGACGTGGAAGTGCCGCGCGAGAAGGTGCGCAACACCACCTACATTCCCGATGATAACAGCAGCCTTGTTTCAGCCGTCGAGTACAAGCAGACGATCCCGACCGGCGAGAAGGACAAGGATGGAGCCGACATCACCAGGTCGTTCCTGATCCACGAATGGTCGGACACAAGCTCGCTCGATGAAACGCCGCGCTTCCTCGTGCCGGCGGGCCACGTCTTCATGATGGGCGACAACCGCGACAACTCCGAAGACAGCCGAGCGCCTTCCGGCCACCGCCGCCTTGCCGCGCAATTCCCCGAAGCCTGGCCCTATCGCGGCACCGGCCTGCCGGCTGATACGCGCGATGACGCGGTCGGGATGGTTCCGATGGACTACCTGATTGGCCGCGCCGAGACGGTGCTGTTCACGCTGCACGGCTGCAAGCAGGCCCCCGGCGCTGAATGTCCCGAAGGCCGTATGTGGAAGGGGCTCTAGCCTCTCAGCAGTGCCGATCAGCCATTTCAACGAGGTCCCCAGGCGGATCAGAGTCCGGATGCGGCCGTCGGAATGCCGATCTTTCGGCTCACGCTTGCGCCTCAATCAAGCGTTAGCGCACTAAGCGCCCATCCCGGGGCCGGCAGCAGGGCCCGGGTCATGTCCCTGGCTCTGGATCTGCGTATTCCGAAGTTCCCCATTTTTGCTGTCGTGAGCCGCCGTTCCGTAGATGGTTGTTTGGAATCGCGCGCGCGTGGTCTAAGCGGGGCAGGATGGAAAGTGCGGTCAAACCGAACATACCTACTGAACGCGCCGGCCGCACCGGCCGCATCATAATCGTGCGCCACGGCCGCCCACAGGTCATCCCAAAGGAAGGCCCGCCGATGGGCTGGCGCGATTACAAGGCCTGGTGGGACCGCTACGAACTCTCCTCGCTCAAGGAAGGGCAGTGCCCGCCCGAGGCGCTGCTGAAAGAGATCGATGACCACGCCATCATCCTGTCCAGCGCCCGCCCGCGCGCCATTCAGACAGCCGGCCATCTCGGCCGCGGCCGCGAAGTGAAACCCGACGCGTTGTTCAACGAGGCGCCTTTGCCGCCTCCGCGTATCGCCGGCCGCATGCGCCCCAAGAACTGGAACAAGATCGCGCGCCTCGCCTGGATGTTCGGTCACAGCGGCGGCCAGGAGCCTGTTGGCGAGGCGCGCCGCCGTGCCGCACACGCGGCCGGCGAGCTTGTGAAGATGGCGCAGGAAAGTGACGGCCGCGATATCGTCCTTGCTGCACACGGCTGGTTCAACCGGATGTTACGTCCGCATATCAAGCGGCGTGGCTGGACCTGCGTGTACAACGGCGGCGACAAGTATTGGTCGTACCGAATCTACCAGAAGAAGTAGTTGTCCGGGAGCCCGGCAGTCCCAGCTTGCCTCCCGCTTCGATGCGCCTATGTTGGCCCACCCTCTGGAGAGACGGATGGCACAGTCAAAGCCGCCAGCAGACATTGCGACGATGAGTTTCGAGGATGCGTTGCGCGAGCTGGAGCAGATCGTCCAGAAGCTTGAGGCGGGCGATGTGCCGCTCGATGACTCGATCCGCATCTATGAACGCGGCGCGGCGTTGAAGGCGCATTGCGAAACGCGCCTGCGCGAGGCGGAGCTCAAGGTCGAGAAGATCGTCCTCGGCGCCGATGGCCCGAAGGGATTGGAAAAGGCCGATGATCTATAGCCTCGACCCCGCTTTCGAGCAGCGCCTCAACGAAGTGGCTGATCGCATCACGGTTGCGCTCGACCAGCTGATCCCGCCGGCCTCGGGTCCGGAGGCGCAGCTGATGCGTGCGATGCGCCATGGCGCGCTGAGCAAGGGCAAGCGCCTGCGCCCGTTCATCACGATTGAAGTTGGCCGCATGTTCGGGGCGCCGGAGAAGGCGCTGCTGCGGGGCGCCGCCGCCGTCGAATGTATGCACGCCTATTCGCTGATCCACGACGACCTGCCGTGCATGGACGACGACGATTTCCGCCGTGGCCAGCCCACCGTCCACAAGGCGTTCGATGAGGCGACAGCCGTGCTTGCGGGGGATGCGCTGCAGGCCCTCGCCTTCGAGATCATGGTGTCGCCTGAAACCCATCGTGACGCTTCGATGCGCTGCAAGCTGGTGGAGCGGCTGGCGGTTGCTTCCGGCGCTCGCGGCATGGTGGGCGGGCAGATGATCGACATGCACCCCATTACCAGCGGGGAAGAGCCCCTTCAGGTGCTCACCCGGATGCAACGCCTGAAGACCGGGGCGCTGATCTCCCTGGCAGGGGAGGTGGGGGCGCTTCTGGGCGGCGCGGTCGAGGCCGAGCGGCAGGCAATCGCCGGATACACCAATGATTTAGGATTGGCGTTCCAGATTGTGGACGATCTTCTAGACGTGGAGGGCGATCCTGCCCTTCTCGGCAAGGCTGCCGCCAAGGACGAGGAGGCCGGAAAGGTCAATTTCGTGTCGCTTCTGGGGGTTGATGGGGCCCGTGACCGGGTGCGCTATCTCGCCGCACAAGCGAAACAGCATCTGGCATCCTTCGGTTCCAGGGCGACATCTTTGCTTCATACGGTCGACTTTGTGCTCAACCGTCGCCACTAATCGACCCGTATTGGCGAATAAGAATCCAGAATGGTCCCGTCCACGCCCTTGCTTGACCAGATTGCCCTCCCGGCCGACCTAAAGGGCCGGACCCGGGCGGAGCTGCGTCAGATTGCAGATGAACTGCGCGCAGAGACGATTAGCGCAGTCTCCGTCACCGGCGGCCACCTGGGCGCGGGTCTGGGCGTCGTCGAACTGACCGTCGCCATCCATGCCGTGTTCGACACCCCCAGGGACAAGCTGGTCTGGGACGTCGGCCACCAGGCCTATCCCCACAAGATCCTGACCGGCCGCCGCAGCCGAATCCGCACGCTGCGTCAGGGCGGAGGCCTCTCCGGTTTCACCAAGCGCGACGAGAGCGAATACGATCCGTTCGGCGCCGCCCACGCCGGCACGTCGATTTCGGCAGCCGCCGGCTTTGCCGTGGCGCGTGACCTTGCGGGCGACGACAACCGCGTCATCGCCGTGGTCGGCGACGGCGCCATGACGGCCGGCATGATCTACGAAGCGCTCAACAATGTTGGCGCCCTTCACACGCGGATGGTGATCATCCTAAACGACAACGACATGTCGATCGCCCCGCCGGTCGGCGCACTCAGCCATTATCTTTCGCGCACAGTTTCCTCGAAGGGCTATCGTCAGGTACGCAATCTGGCGCGCCGCGTTGTGCGCAAGATCGGGCTCGAAGGCGTCACCAAGCGCGCCGAGCATCACATGCGCAACTTCGCCATGGGCGGCGATCTGTTCGACTCTCTGGGCTGCTACTATGTCGGCCCGATCGACGGCCATGATCTCAATGCGCTCATCGATGTGCTCGAGAATGTCCGCGACATCGAGAATGGGCCGGTGCTGGTCCACGTCGTCACGCAGAAGGGCAAGGGCTATGAGCCTGCCGAAAATGCCGACGACAAATATCACGGCGTCTCCAAGTTCAATGTGATCACGGGCGAACAGGCCAAGGCCAAGGCCGGTCCGCCGTCCTACACCAAGGTGTTCGCGCGGGAACTGGTCCGCGCGGCCGAGAAGGACTCGCGGGTTGTCGGCATCACGGCGGCCATGCCGTCCGGAACGGGGCTCGACTATTTCGGCGAGAAGTTCCCTGATCGCTGTTTTGACGTCGGCATCGCCGAACAGCACGCGGTCACTTTCGCGGCGGGCCTTGCCGCTGAAGGCTGGAAGCCGTTCTGCGCGATCTACTCAACCTTCCTACAGCGCGGCTATGACAGCGTCGTCCACGACGTCGCCATCCAGAAGCTGCCTGTCCGCTTTGCGCTGGATCGCGCGGGCCTCGTCGGCGCCGATGGCGCCACGCACGCCGGTTCTTTCGACATCGGTTATCTTGGCGCGCTGCCTGGCTTCGTGCTCATGGCCGCCGCTGACGAAACCGAACTGCAGCGCATGGTCGCCACAGCCCACGCCATCGACGATCGCCCTTCCGCTTTCCGCTATCCGCGTGGCGAGGGCGTTGGTCTTGACCTCCTGAACGATCCGCAGCCGCTTGAGATCGGCAAAGGCCGCATCGTGAAACAGGGCGCGGCCATCGCCATCCTGTCCTATGGCGCGCGCCTGCACGAATGCCTATGCGCGGCCGACATGCTGGAAAAGCAGGGCCTGTCCACCACGGTCGCCGACGCCCGCTTCGCCAAGCCGCTGGACGAGGCGCTGCTGGCGCAGCTGGCGCATCACCACGAAGTGCTGATCACGATCGAGGAAGGCGCGCGGGGCGGCTTCGGCGCCTTCGTGCTGCATTCATTGTCCGAACGTGGCCTGCTTGATCACGGCCTGCGCATCCGCACGCTGACGCTGCCGGATATCTTCCAGGAACACGACTCGCCCGAGAAGATGTACATTCAGGCCGGCCTCGATGCGCGCTCCATCGCCGCGCAAGCCATCAAGGCCCTCGGCCGCGGCGACGAACGCGCACTAAAGCTGATCGCGGGTTAGTCATTGCCTCCGACCGTCTGCGTGATCGCGCTTTCGACCTGCCGGCGCACATCCTGCCCGGCCAGATACTCGCCAATGTCTTCCATCATCGGGTTGCCGGGCGCGAACTCAACTACATAGGCGACCAGGTCCACGGTCGCGCGCGGATCATAGCTCTTCACGCCGGGCACCGGCATCCAGGCCGACTGCAGGGCGGTGAGGCTTGCGCCCACATAGTCGGCCTTGCGGGCGCCCGCGAGGCGTATGCCGCCGACCGCGAACTTCGTCGAAAGCTCCGGCGCACCGGCGTTGGCGCCGTCGGCGACCACCACCGTCCGTGCGGCCGCGAGCCCGTAGTTGAAGATCAGCGCAACATCACGCGTCTGGGCGCCGGCCGCCGCCTGGAATTCATCAACATAGAGGCGGTCGAGCTTCAGCCGGAAGTAGGGCGGAGAGACCGCCGGGTTCCAGAATGCCGGAGCATCGCTCCCGCCTTCGCCTTCGGATTCCTCGCCGCCGGAATACATGGTCCCGCCGCCAATATCGCCGGAGGTCTCGATGTGAAGTTGCGCAAACAGGTCCGGCGTGCGCGTGAGGCCAAGGCGCGCCCAGATCTGCTTCAGTGCGTCGGGCGCGTCGCCTGCGAGGTTGGGCGCCTGCGGCGCGAAGCCATTGCGGACAAGATACACGCAGCGCATGTCCGGGTTGATCGTGACCTCTTCACGAGAGTCGGGGCTGGAATAGAACAACCCACCATTGGCGCCGACAGACCGTGACACGCTCTCCTGTCCGGCCTGCTTCAGATATGTCCCGAACGACTGGAAGGCGATCCCGCCGATATTGGTCAGCATGTCGAGACCAAGCACGCCGAATGCGCTGTAAGGCTCTATCCCGCCCTCGGGCGATCGCTTGTCGGGCAGCTCTGGCTCGCGATAGGCCTGAGGGCACTGGTTGTCGATCAGTACACGCAAGTCGCCGGATTCGCCGCTGACGAACTGATCACGCGCAGGGGGCAGACCGGTGCTGGCGCAGCCGGCAAGGGTCAACGCTGCGCCGATGGCGAATTCCCGCTTCATGTCCGTTCCCCGCAAGCACCGTCCCACTCTGGCGACAGCTTGTGCAGCCTGATTGACGAAGCTCAAGCCCCCGGCGCCTGTTTCAGGCGTTTCACCAGCTCCTGCCGCACCTTCCAGGGCTTGAAGCTGGCGTGGAGGCGCGAGAGCCAGTGCGAATTCACGGCGAGATGAGCTTTTCCCAATTCGCGCGGGCTGGGGAGAATCTTGCGGCCCAGCACGTCGATCGCATGCTCGATCTCCTCGGGCGAGGCAAACACCAGTTCGCGGCCGCGGTGCTCGATAACCCACACCGGCCACCCCTTGCCCAGCACGGGTTTCGGCATGGGCGGATCGAACACTGTGGCAGTCCAGTATATCGCATCCACGCCCTTGTGCACCCACGGCGTCAGCGGGGTTATCTGGCGTTTGTCGCGATATTCGAGCCGGATCTGCATGAGGGCAGGGATCGCCGCGCCCCCTGCGCCCGTCAAGAAGGCCGCCTTAACCGGAATGTTCCTCGCGGATGGCTGATCCGAGCTATATGATTGTTCACCGGGCGTTCAGGCAGGACGAGCCAGCCTGATGGCCCTCAAGAGGGAAAGCTGATGATCAAGAACAGGAATTCCGGCGTTGCAGCCGCTCTTGCGGCGATCGGCGCCACCCTGCTGCTGGCAGGATGCCAGACCCCGGCGGCGGATACGGCCGAGGCCGAACCCGATCCGCGCCAGGGCGCTGAAGTCCGCAATATCTGTTTCCAGAGCCAGATCCGCGGCTGGCGCAATCTCGATAACCGGTCGGTGATCGTCGAGGTCGGCGTTCGCGACGAATACAAGCTTGAGTTGGTGGGCACCTGCCAGCCCAACGACGCGTTCACCGAGATTGGTCTTGTCTCGCGCGGCGGCGGTTCGTGTCTCCAGACCGGCGACCAGCTGGTGACGGATGCACGCTACAACGACGGCTCGTGCTCGATCCGCCGCATCTATGAATGGAACAAGGACGCCAAGCCCGCTGAAGGCGCGCCGGCCCCGGTCAACTGAGCTATCGTCTCTCGCTCTCCTCCGACGAGACGAAAGGAAGGCCCGGGAAGCGCTGCTTCCCGGGCCTTCGCGCGAACAGGGGGGCTGCACATCCCTCTGCCCGCTTGAGGCGCGGCGATGTCGGACCCACGCGCCGCGCCGCTGGATCAGCCGGTTACTGCCAGTAACGCGGCGCCTTGTAGTAGTCGTAGATCGAGTTTCGCAGGCCTTCGCCGTCCTGGGCCGTCAGTTCGTCGATCCCGTCGGCAGGAGCAGCCTGGAGCTGTTCCTTCGTCATGCTGACGACATAGCCGTCGCGGTTCTTCTGGTAGTCGAGGGTCGACCATGGCAGCGGGTGGAATTTTTCGTTCATGCCGAGGAAGCCGCCAAAGCCGACGACGGCGAACATGATGTTGTTGGACTGCTTGTCGAGGACAACGTCCTCAACCTTGCCGATCTTCTCGCCGGTGTGGTTGTAGACGCTGGTTCCGATGACTTTCGTAGCGCGGATTGCGCTGGTGTGTCCTGCTGGGGTGGGCATCACTGCTCCTTTTTATGATGGCGATACCGACCCAACGCGGGAACTCGCGAGCGGTTGCCAAACCTTTCAGGGAACCGCTGCGGCATCCGGGTTAACCACGCCAGGGCGCATGGCGCATCGCTTGCAGTCTCGCACCCGATGGTCCAGTCGCCGAAAGCCGAGAACCCGCAGAACGTGGATGTGTGCGTATGCACCTTCCGCCGCGACTCCGTTTCGGACCTGATTGCTTCGCTGGCCCGGCTTGATCTGCCAGCGGGCGTCGCCATCCGCGTGGTCGTTGCGGACAACGATGAAACTCCGTCCGCGCGTGACCGCGTGGAGGCGGCGTTTGCGCGTCACGGCATGAGCGGAATTTACCTTCACGCCCCGGCCCGCAACATCTCGATCGCACGCAATGCCTGCCTTGATGCAGCCACCGCACCGCTTGTCGCCTTCGTCGACGATGACGAGACCGTTCGCCCGGACTGGCTCGCCCGTCTGCTCGCGCGGCATGCTGAAACCGGCGCAGCGGTGGTTTTCGGCCGCGTTGCCGCTGTTTACCCCAAGAATGCGCCTGCCTGGCTTTCCCGCGCCGACCTGCATTCCACGCAGGTCCAGTTCCGCAATGGCGCCATCGACGGCGGCTATACCTGCAACGTGCTGATGCGCCGCGACGTGGTTGCAGCGGACCGCTTCAATCCGGCGTTCGGGCGCACAGGCGGTGAAGACACGACATTCTTTACTGAACTCCAGCGCCGCGGCGCTGCGATGGCCTATGCCCATGACGCGGTGGTGGAAGAGCCTGTGACGGCCTCCCGCGCATCCCTCAAATGGCTGACCACCCGCGCGTTCCGGTCAGGCCAGACCTATGGGCTGCTGCGAATCCACAAGGGCGAGGGCCGCACCAAGGTCGCCGCCGTTTCGCTCGCAAAGGTTGCGGTGTTTCTGGCGGCTGTCGTCCTCCAGATCTGGTCGCCGGTGCGTTGGCGCAAGGCTGCCGTTCGCGCCCATCTTCATGCTGGCGTTATCGCTGCCGCCATGGGGAAAGCGCCGCTCGAACTCTATGGCGCAGCTCATGCGTGATGACACGGCACGAGCCGTACCTGCCCCACTTACGGGAACCGCAGCACGCGGCGGGCGAGTGCTGCTGAACCGGAGACGTTTCTGGTTCAAAGTTCATTTCGGAAGCTGAACATGGCCGACTCCACGTCCTTCAACCTGGAAGTTCTCCAGGCGGTTGATCCGGCCAAGGCGCCGAAGAATGCCGCTTCGCCAGCGTCACGGGTGGGGCGCATCTTCAGCTGGGTCGCGCTCAGCGTGCTTGGCCTGGCGGCCATCGTTCCCATGGTTTCCCTGGTCAACGAGGAAGCGCGCACGATGACGCTTCTGGCGGCCAGTGACGACGAGGTCAGGAATCTGCTCGCCAGCAAGGCGTCCGGCGTTTCCAACCCGAATTTCCTCGAAATGCTCTCGGAAGTGAGTCTCGAAATCCCCGAGCCCGATCTTGCTTCGGCCGAGGCGGCCGCGCGCAAGGCTTTGGAAATGGACCCGTCTCGTGCGCATGTCTGGGCGCGCCTCGCCTGGCTGGAGACACAGAAGGCCGGCGGCAGGGTTAACCAGGCTTCGCTGGATGCGCTCGGGCGTTCGATGCAGGCCTGTCCCCTTTGTAGCCAGGAGTTGATCGCCTGGCGTTTCAATTTCGTGCTCACCAACTGGCATGCCGTGCCCGATCCCCTGCGACGCAAGGCGTTCGAGCATGCCGACCTGCTGCGCTGGATTGGACCCAACGCCGAGTTTCTGGCTGAGATGCGCGTCAAGGCCAAGCAGAACGGCATCCCATTCGACGCCTACCGTGCTGCGGTCGAAACTCCCGTGCAGACATGGGACATCCTGGCCGGGCAGGCCCGGCCGGACGCCTGATCGCGCGGCAGCAGACTTGCTGGAGCCGGACATGGACGGCGCTCTTCTTCTCGATACTCCGGTTAACGACCGCGAAGGCCCTGGCGGCGCCGCACTCCGGCGCTCGCTTGGCGAGGACGTGCTCGTCGTGATCCCGGCCCTTAACGAAGAAGCCCACATCGAAACGTGCGTCCGTTCACTATTGGCGGGTGATCCGCGGCTGAATGCCGTCGAAATTGTCGTGGCCGACGGGGGCAGTCGCGACCGCACGCGCATTATCGTCGAGGAGCTGCGCCGCGAATTCCCGAACCTTCGCCTGCTGGACAATCCGCGCCGCCTTCAGTCGGCGGCGGTTAACCTTGCCGCGCGCGAAGCCGGTGCTGGCCGCAGCATCCTGGTCCGCTGCGATGCGCACGCCATCTACCCGTCGGGCTACGTCATGCAGGTCGCGGACTCGCTCAAGCGCCGCAGCGTGGCGTCGGTCGTGACACCGATGGACGCCGAGGGCGAGAGCTGCTTCCAGAAGGCAAACGCCTGGATCGTCGATACTCCGCTCGGTTCGGGTGGGTCCGCGCACCGCGGCGGCCGCAAGTCGATGTTCGTCGACCATGGCCACCATGCCGGATTCGACCTCAAGACGTTCCTGCACATCGGCGGCTATGACGAGACGTTCTCGCACAACGAGGATGCCGAGTTCGACACGCGCCTGCGCCAGGCGGGTGGCCGGATATTTCTCGATGCCGACATCCGGCTGACCTACCGCCCGCGCGCGACAGTCGGCGCGCTGGCCCGCCAGTATTTCAACTACGGCAAGGGCAGGGCCCGCACGCTGATGAAGCACGGCGAGAAGCCCCGCCTGCGCCAGCTGATACCGCCTGCGACGCTGGTGGCGTGCCTTGTGGGTCTTGCCATCGCGCCGTTTACGCTGTGGTCGCTGATCCTGCCGGGCGGCTATATCGTGGCGCTGGTGCTGGCGTCCGTCGCGGTCGCCGCGAAGCGCAGGTCCCTGTGTGGCTTGATGGCGGGTCTCGCCTCGGCGACCATGCACATGAGCTGGTCCGCCGGCCTGTTCCGCCAGCTGCTCAAGGGGCAGCGGCTCTAGGCTGTTCTCAGAACATCGAGCTCTTGCGCTCATGCACCTTGCGGGCAGCGCGGGTGTAAAGCATGTCGACCAGCTGGTCGGCGTTCTTTCCCGTCATGTCGACGCGCGTAGCGAGGTTGTTCTCCTTGAGAACCTTCTTGAGGTCGCCGAGCTTCATGGCGCCGAAAATCTTGAAGAACCGCGCCTTGTCGCCCTCTGCTGCTAGGGAATAGGGGTTGGCGACGTCGGCCTTGGCCTCGTCCTCGAACACGACATTGCCGCCCAGCGCCTTGACCAGTCTGGCCGCAAGCTTGGGGTTCGCGCGTACTTCCGCACGCAGCTCGTCGAAGAAGCGATCGATATACTCGACCGGCGTCAGTCCCGGACTTTCTGCCATGTCACGCCTGTTCGTTGGGTCATGAAGTCGGTGAAACGCTCGGCCAGACGGCGGACATCGCCGGTGACGCCTGCATACTTGCCGCGAAGCGTGTTGTAGCTGTCGAGCGCCGCGCGATCCATCGCGTTGAGAACGTGCACGGATTCGGGGATTGTCGGGCCGAACCAGCGGTCCTTGAGATAGATTTCGCGCAGGTCGGACGCAACCTGGCGCGCATACTTGGTGTCGCGGAAGCGGGTGATCAGCACGAAGTTGCGGCTCGGCAGGTCCGGGGCGATGAACTTGCCCACCCAGTCGGAAAACTGCTTCGTGCCCCATGTGGACACCGAATCCGCAATCGTCGGCGTGATGTAGGCGTCAGCCAGGGCCAGCCCCGCGCGCGCCAGCGGCGACAGGTGGGGCGGGCAATCCAGCAGGATGATGTCGTAGATCGACTGCAGCGGCGCGAATGCTTCGCGGAAGTGCTTGGCTAGTGCATCCGCCAGGGTCGTTGGCGTGCCGGACTTGCCATACCATTCTTCCTCGAGGCTCAGCTCTCGCAAGCGCAGCTGAGGGTGGGCCGGAAGGCTGGAAATCCAGCCTTGCCGCCTGTCTTGCGCTTCAGCCAGGCGCAGTTCTTCAAGGGTCACGGCATTCGGCATCACAAACGGCGCAGCCGATGGCGGCTTGCCGGCCATGAAGCTCGCCAGCAGGTGGTGGGTGCCCTTGCCCTGATCCGAAGCCGCCTGGACGCCCTGTTCCGTCAACAGCATCTGGCTGGAGTTCGCCTGGGGGTCGAGATCGATCACCAGCACGTTCATTCCGTAGTAGTACGCAAGACCGTCGGCCAGCATCACGGTGGTCGTCGACTTGCCGACACCACCCTTGAGGTTCGCGATCGCAGCAGTCAGCGCAGCCATTGTCAGCCTTTCGCCGGAAGCAGGGGTTCGCGCCGCGCCGGGCGGCTTGCGGAGGCGACGCCGCACGCAGCTCCAAGGATCAATGCATACAGCCAGACTGCGCTGGGCAGGTCGAGCGAAGAGTCAGTGACGCTGTGGAGGAACATCAGCACGCTGGCGACAATGGCAAGGCGGAGAAACGTCCGCGGGATGCGGCGGGAGCCAAGCGCGCCGAATATCCGGGCGTGCATAGCAGTCAAGACAAGCACGAGCACGCCCAGCCCGGCGAGGCCCGTTTCGACAAGCCAGGTAACGTACACGTTATGCGCTTGCCCGGGCGCAAGCATCACCTTGGCGTTGGCGAGCGTCTGTTGTTGTGCGGCGATCGCCTCGATCGAGCCAAGGCCGTGGCCAAGCGCCGGGCTTTGCGCCCAGGCCGCCATGTAGGCTTCAATGCGCTGGATGTTGGGCAGGAGCTCGCCCTGGCCAATGCCCGGGGCGATTGTTTCGTCGCTGAGCCAGCCCTGCGTGACGCCCCAGGCTGCAAGGCCGACGGCGACCAATGGCAGGACGAAGGCTGCGAGGCGGGCAGCGAGGCCGCTGCCATTGCGCGTCAGGATGGGCAGGAGATCCCACCAGAAATGGCCAATCAGGATACCGGCAGTCATCAGCATGCCGGGCCCCGAACCTGAGATCGCAAGGCAGGTCAGCGAAAGCGTCAGCAGCAACAGCCCGCCAAGGCCGGCACGCAGCAGCCTGTCAATCATGTGCGAGCCGGGCAGGCCCTCGGCATACATCTGCTTCACGATGTGCAGCACGCGCGCCATGCCGATGACCGCCATCAGTCCGAAGAGGACAGCGGCGTTGGCTGGTGTCTCGAAGGCGTCGCGGATCGCAAGGCCCTGATTGGTCGATGCGGTGGAAACGTGGCCCGCAAACATCCAGATGCAGTAAGCAATCGATCCCCAGATCAACACGGACCAGATCGCGTCCAGCGCGCTGCGATGGCGAGCGGCGACATAGCCGATGCACCAGACGGCTCCGGCGGCGAACAGTACGGCGAGGGAGGTTCCAGCCTGATGTAGAGGTCCCATCAGGCCCGTTGCGCCGACGAGAACGATGAGGCCCGCGCCAGCCAGCATACCTGTTGTGACGTGTTTCGGCCCGGCGGCCACGATCATCACGACCGCAATGGCCGTAAGCAGCGCTGAAAGGGCAAGCGCGGCAACCGGCTGAACGGAGCCATAGGCGAAGTGGGCGAGGGTTAGTGCGACCACGGCGGCGATCGCAGGGATCAGGTCGCGAAGGCGGGCGCGCGCACCGGCGTCGCTCGGCGAGGGCGCCGAACTCCAACCCATCGCTGCCTGCGCGGGGATCTGAATCATTCCGGGCGCCTCGCGCATGGATAGGGTTCAACGCATCGCAAGGAAGAGTCCACTTCACCCAGTGCGGGGCCCGCAAATACTCTCGCGCGGCGCATGCTGTTTGCGAGACTAGCTGGTCGGATTTCGCCTGCTGCGTGTGTTGAATTGATGCAGGTTGGTGTCCGTGCCCGAGCTGCTGTTTCGCAGGGTGTCCCCGATCAGGCCAGCCAGCTCTCCCCGCCGCGCGACGAATACATCGACCGGAAGTTCAAGCAGACGCTGGCGCCGGGGGGCTATGACCGCAGGTTCGTTGACAAGCCTGCGAACGAGATCGGGCAAATTGTCTGAAAGATCTTCATTCACTGTAAACCCTGTGCCGCGGGCCTCGATCCATTTGGCGGTCTGGGTTCCAGCCGGCGCGATTGCAGGAACGCCGAAATACCCGCCTTCATAGAGACGGTTGGGGAGTAGCCAGTCAGAGTTGAAGCCGGCCTCCATGAAATCGCCCGCCCAGACCACGTCGAGCCCCGAATAGATCCGTCCGAGATCTTCCGGGGAGCGATAGCGGCCATGGTAGGCGAGGTTTGGAATATCTTGAATTTGTTCGTGGAAGTCGGGAATTTCGGTCAGCGCCGGGGCGCCGTGAAGGTCGATCTGGATCGATGGCCCAAATTCCCGCGCGAGGCTCGCGAGCAGGCCAAGGCTGCGTTTGCAGCGAAGCACGCCAATCCATCCGAGGCGCAGCGGTCCTGACCTCTGGAAGTCAGACGATGGCCGGTCGCCATACTCGGCGCCGGCCGCGAGGCGGTTCTCGATCAGGCTGGCGACATAGCGGCCGCGATGGCGCTTTTCAAAATGGTTCTCGAGAAAGCCCGGCGAGGAGACAACCAGGCGCCGCGTGCGGCGAAGCAGGGCGCCTTCCACGCGCCGGAAGGCAAGACCGAGCAGGTCTTTTCTGGTCAACAATCTATGAACGTCCAGCGCCTCGTAGATGACCGGCGTTTTCAGCTTCGCGTACCGCTTGGCGAGGAATGCCGTTGCGAGCATGTCGAGGTTCCGCGCGTAGATCACATCGGCGGCGGCAAGCTTTTCGCGATTGTCAGCCGCAAGCCGCGCCCCACGAAAAATGGACTTGATCCGCTGGATATAGGCAGCATCGAATGTCCGCCCGAGATCGATGTTTTCCCATTCCGGATTGATGTCGTCGCGACGGCGCATGGTGAACCCGACCACGTCGAGCCCGTCGTCGCGAAAGCCCTGGATGCGTCGCCGTACGGCGGCGTCGGCAGCGTCATGGGCGAAGAATGCGATACGCGTCATACGCGAATATGCCTGCAAGCTGCGGGCCCCGATCTCTCCGACCGGTCTTGCCGTGTCCGCGCCGCGCGGCAACTGCATTAACCATGCACGCGAGAGTTGAAGCCCTTTGTCCCCGGGCTGTGCCGCAGCGCACA
Organism: Hyphomonadaceae bacterium; assembly: GCA_022844345.1. Classification (GTDB taxonomy): domain Bacteria; phylum Pseudomonadota; class Alphaproteobacteria; order Caulobacterales; family Hyphomonadaceae; genus UBA7672. Next base: position 107,450 of record JALHLU010000003.1, on the reverse strand, counting down.
ATGGGAGTATGTCTCGCCCACCGGTCTGGCAGACCCAGTTTGCCAACGTGGCTTCACCCTTGCGAGGGGAGCCCGTCCGCTCGGCTCGCCTGTCGCGAGGTGCGGGCGCCGTCCACCGCCACGCCGGTGGAAAGGAACAGGAGTTCGTATTGACGTCGCCGCAACAGCGGGTCTTTGAGACGCTGTCCGGACTTGGCCGCATGATCGGTCAGGGGCTGGCGACGGGCCGCCGCGTCCTGTGGCGCGCTTTCGGGCGCGGCCAGGCGGGCGATAATACTCCGAAACCCGTTGTATTTGCTGGCCCGCCGGCTTTCGTGCCTGACGGCCGCCGCGTCTACGCCATCGGCGACATCCACGGCCGCGCTGACCTGCTTGTTCGCCTGCTGGAAGAACTCCGGCGCGACGTCGCGCAAGGCGGTTTCGAGGGGCGGCCCATCCTCGTCTTCCTGGGCGACTATATCGACCGGGGGTTCCAGTCACGCGACGTCATCGACGTCCTGCTGAGCGATCTCCTGTCTCCGTTCGAGACATACTTCCTCAAGGGGAACCACGAAGCGGCGATGCTTCAGTTCCTCGACGATCCGGCCATCGGGCCGCGCTGGGCCGAGTTCGGCGGCGCTGAAACGCTGGTGTCCTACGGCGTCCAGCCGCCGCGCATGCGCACCTCGGTCGATGACTGGTCCCGCGCCTCGGACGAGCTGGGACAGGTCCTTCCGGCTGATCACCTGCATTTCCTGCGTAACCTCGATATCAGCGTGCGCATTGGCGATTACGTGTTTGTTCACGCAGGTGTTCGCCCCGGCGTGCCGCTCGACCAGCAGAGCGAATACGACATGCTCTGGATACGCGAAGAATTCCTGGCCGACCGCAAGCCCTTGGGCGCCGTGATCGTTCACGGCCACACTCCGACGCCGGCGCCACATCGGGATTCGCGTCGCGTCGGCATCGACACCGGGGCCTATCTCAGCGGCCGGCTGACCGCGGCCCGATTCGAGCATGACACGGTCGAGTTCTTCGCGACGGGGCCGACTTTGCAGCCGGCCGCCGTCCAGCGTGCTTAACAGGAGGTTGGTGATGAACCCGTTCAAAAAGGCCGCACTGGTTATCTTCAGCATCGGCGCGGCCGTTCTCGCGGCCTGCACCTCGGCGCCCGGCATGGGCAATGCGAGCGAGCTTCAGACGACCGGCTCGAGCATTTCCGGCTACAAGCTGGGCACGGGTGATGAGCTGAAAGTCACGGTGTTCGGCGAACCCGACCTGTCCGGCCCCTTCGCGGTCGACGGCCAGGGCACGATTACGATGTCGCTCATCGGACAGGTGGAAATCGTCAACCTGACTGTCACCGAAACCAGCCGGCTCCTTGAGGCGCGCCTGAAGGACGGTTGGCTGCGCGATCCGAAAGTGACGGTCGAACTCGTCAAGGGCCGCCCGTACTACATCCTCGGCGAGGTCAACAAACCCGGCGAGTATCCCTTTATCTCAGGCCTTACTGTGATGAACGCAATCGCGAGCGCGGGAGATTTCACCTATCGCGCCGACAAGGTCCGTATCCTGATCAAGAGCGCTGACAGCCCGAACGAGCGCGAGGTCGAACTGACCCCGACAACGGTCGTGCGTCCCGGCGATACGATCCGCGTTCGTGAACGCTTCTTCTAGATTCCGCTGGAAGTGGAAGGGGGCGAAAGCCTTGGCCGATACGGCAACATCCAGAGGACGCGGCGCGCCACACCGGCGCGCTTCGTTCCGTCTGACCGCTGGGGCTGCTGGCCTGGTGATGCTCGCGACGTTCCCGGGCGCGTATGCGCAGACGCGGGAAGTGGTGGACCTTGCAGCAACCCTTGCGGAGGGCGCGCGTTGCGACGCCGCTGATTCAGCGTCAGACCTGTCCGCCAACATCGCAAAGGTTCAACCCGGCGCTGCGGAAATGGTTATCGATGCGCTAACCGCGCTGGGCTCAGGCAACGCCGTTTGCGAACCGGTCCGCATGGCGGCGCTGTCGCTTGCGGCCGGCATGCAGGCGCCGGCCGATCCTGACGCAGACGTCAGGGATGCGGCGCGCGCGCTGGTTGATGCAACCCTTGCCGAAGCCGACAGGCGCGCCGCGTCATTGAAATTCGAGGTGGGTCCGCCACCCCTTAACCTCAGTCGCGTAAGAAAAGGTGGTTCGTGACGTTGTTGCCCGATGTCCCAAAAGGGACCGTGGGCGCAACTCAACTGCAGGGCGAGCGTTGGCCGGTCCCGGCCCCGTTCTTGCTACCTGCGGGTTAACAGGGATCGGCCCGAGAAGGTAAAAGCCAATGACGCCCTCGCTAAAACAACTTCTGATCACAACGGCGATCGCCGCAACGATCGTCCCGGCCGCTGCAGCACAGGACAATCCGTTCGCGCGTGGCCGATATGTGGATGTCACGACGCGCGTGCAGCCCGAATTCAATCCGCAACCGGTTCGCGCCGGCGGCTTTGACGTCACCAGCAGCCTCGGCGTCTCGGCGGCCAGCAACGACAACATCTTCGCCACAGAGACCGGTGAAGAGAGCGACACGATCCTGCGCGTGAACCCGGAAGTTTCGGCTCGTTCCACCTGGTCGGTGCACGAACTGGCCGCTGGCCTCTCGCTTACCCATCGCGAATTTCTCGAAAATGGCGACGAGTCTGCGACTGACTATCGGCTGTTCGCGAACGGCCGCATCGACGTCTCGCGGGATTTCTTCTTCCGCGTTGGCGCCGACACGGCCCACGTGACGGAAGCGCGCTATGCCGCAGCTTCGACCGGCGCGCCGGAAGCTGCAGAATTCGACACGTCATCCGTCTTTGCCTCGGCGCTATATCGCAGTGACCGCTTCCAGCTGGAAGCCACGGTCGGCGCCTCCGAGGATGAGTTCGAACAGCTGCAGCAGCAGATCCGCGACAACACAACGACCTACGTCAACGCCCGTGCATCCTACGCGATTTCCCCCGACGTCGCTGTCTTCGTCCAGGCCCGGCAGTCGGAGCTCGACTATTCAACATCCGATCGTGATGGCACGCAGACCACGATCGACGCCGGCGTCAACTTCGAACTGACAGCCCCGCTTCGCGGCGAGATCGCGGTCGGCCAGTTCAAGGACGATCGCGACCTTGGAGCGCTCTACGGCAATGCCGAGGGCCTCAACGTCCGCGGCAACGTCAAATGGTTCCCCACCGAATTGACCACGGTCACCTTCCTCGCGAACCGCGGCGTGGCTGATCCCGGCCTCTCCGACTCCGCCACTTCGGTCAATACCGCGTTCGGTATCCGCGTCGATCACGAGTTGCTGCGGAATGTGCTGCTGTTCGGAGACATCCGCCAGGAGAACAACGTGTTCGAAGGTCTCAACATCGATCGCGAGGATGACGCTCTCAGCCTCGCCATTGGCGGCGCCTACAAGCTCAACCCCAATATGCATGTCGAGTTCGCATTCTCGACCCGTTCGCAAGAGTCGAGCGGCGGCAATGCCGGGCCCGACCTTGATATCAACGTGATCAGCGCCGGCATCCGGTTCTTCCCGTAATCAGGCCTTCGCTCGGTCAGCCTAGCCAGTAGCGTTCGGAGTACGTTCGTTGAACAAGGTCTATCCTCTCGACGTGTCATCGGGGTATCCCCGTGGCGCCCTTCCTGTCGGGCCCTCTGCGCCCGAAGGCGAGAACGTGATCACGGTTCAACGCGTGCTCCGGGCGGTGCGCCGCCGCCTTGGCGTGATGGTCGCGGTCTTTGTGCTGACCTTCGTGGCGGTGGCGATCCACTCGTTTCAGCTGAAGGCGTCCTACACGGCCACTTCGCGTGTCATCGTCAATACGCGGGACCAGAATATCATCGATATCGGCTCTGTGTTGTCGGGCATGCCGGCCAACTCTGCTATCCTCGACACCGAGGCGGAGATCCTACGCAGCCGCACGCTGGTCGAAAAGGTCGTCCAGCGCCTCAACCTGGTCGAGAACCCGGAATTCAACTGGGCCAGGGCAGAGCCGAGCGAATGGGACCAGCGTATCAACGGCATCAAGTCGTTCATCAAGGGGCTGCTGCCGTTCGGAAACAGCGATGCGGCCGCGCCTGTCGATCAGCCGCCTGAAGATCCGGAAGCTGCAGAACGCGCAGAGCTGGACGGGGTCATCAACTCTGTTCGCAGCATGATCTCGGTGAACCGCGTTGGCGCTACCTACATCATCGAGATCAGCGCTTCGAGCCGTGAACCGAAAATGGCGGCTTTGCTGTCGAACACGCTGGCCGAAGTCTATCTGGACAACCAGCTCGACACCAAGTTCGCCGCCACCCGCCGCGCCCAGGAATGGCTCGACGCCCGTGTGGGAGAGCTGCGCGACGAATTGCGAGACGCTGAAAGCCGCGTCGAGGCCCACCGCGCCTCGACGGGATTGTTGCGCACGGGCGGAGACACACTGACCGAGCAGACGATCCGTTCGATCAACGCCGACCTCACGGCCGCTCAGGCCGACTACGCGACCAAGAGCGCACGTCTGCGCAACATGAACGAGCAGATGCGGGAAGGGCGCGGCATTGATACAATCGCCGAAGCGCAGAACTCCACCGTGATCTCGAATCTTCGCGCCTCGCAAACCGCACTGTCGGCCCGCAAATCCGATATCATGCGCCGCTATGGCGAGAAGCACCCCGAGTATCAGAAGATTATCCTCGAAGAGCAGGACAACCAGCGCCTGATCAACGCCGAACTGCAGAGGATCGCATCCTCGCTCGAACAGGAAGTGCTGATTTCGCGCGAGCGCGTCAGCAGCCTGCAGGGAAGCCTCAATCGGGCAAAGGGCGAGCTGGCCCAGAACAATCGCGCCGGCGTCGAGCAGGCAGCGCTTGAGCGTGACGCCACGGCGACTCGCAATCTGTTCGAGGAGTTCAACAACCGCTTCAAGGAAACGACCGAGCTGGACGGGATCACCGAGGCCGACGCTGTTGTTGACAGCTATGCGCCGGTGCCGAGCGGCCCCAGCTTCCCGAATACCAACCTCAACCTGATGCTTGGCTTCATGCTCGGCGCGGCGCTCGCCGGCCTTGTCGGCCTGGTGCTCGAGCTGCTCGACAACTTCATCTCTTCGCCCGAGGAAGCTGAGCAGGTCGCCGGTGTGCCGTATATCGGCCAGATCCCGCTCCTGCCGGCGGCCGGCGCGTTCACCAAGGCCCGCATCAAGCCGGCCGAATACCTCATCGAGAAGCCGCATTCCGGTTTCGCAGAGGCATACCGCCACCTGCGCGCATCAATCATGTTCGCCGACATCGACAAGGCCGCGAAGACAGTCGCTGTCGTCTCCTCGCTGCCCAGCGAAGGCAAGACGAGCATGACCTACTGCCTCGGCCGTATGGCCGCCATGTCGGGCACCAAGACCATCGTCATCGACGGCGATATTCGCCTGCGCCAGCTGACCGAGACGTCGGGCGTCAAGTGCGAAGCCGGCCTGCTGGAGTATCTCTTCGGCGAAGCGCGTCTCGCGGACGCCGTCCAGACCGACGAGAAAACGGGCCTTCACATCCTGCCGCTGTCTGATCGCAAGCATACGCCGCGCGACGTCTTCGGCAGCCGTGCGTTCGACGCGATGCTGAATATGCTGCAGCAGAGCTACGACCTGATCATCATCGATACAGGCCCGATCCTGCTGATGGCGGAAACCCGTGTTGTCACCTCGAAGGTCGACCAGGTCGTCGTCGCCACGCGCTGGCGCCACACGACCCGCAACACCCTTCGCGAGACGATGAAGATCCTCCACGACTTCAACGCCAACGTCGCCGGCGTCGTGCTGACCTTCGTCGACCTGCGCAAGAAGGCGCACCACGACTATACCGCCGCCAACTACAAGGCGTACGCAAAATATTATCACGAAAAATAGGGTCAGGCTCGCAAGCCCGGGCGCCTCGCATCTCCGGATGCGGGGCGTTTCTGCATTCAGTCGAGCGCAGCGAGCGCCTGCTCGAGATCCGCTATCAGGTCGGCAGGATCCTCAAGGCCAATTGAAAGCCTGATGAGCGGCCCCGGAAGGTGCGGCTTGCGGGCGGTGCGCTTGAGCTGCGGATCGCAGTGGATGGCGAGGCTTTCAAAGCCGCCATACGAGAAGCCGAGGCTGAAAAGCTGCAGCGCATCGAGGAATGCGTGCACACGCCCGGTCGGCGCCTTCGTCAAGACGATGCCGAAGAGGCCCGAAGAGCCGGTGAAGTCGCGCTTCCACAATGCGTGACCCGGATCAGTCTCAAGCGCAGGATGGAGCACGCGCTGGATTGAAGGATGGCCCTGGAGCCAGCGTGCAACTTCAAGGGCGGCTTTTTCGTGCTGGACCATCCGGAGCGGCAGTGAGCGTGCACCGCGCAGGACGGCATAAGCGTCGTCCGGCGCGACGTTTGAGCCAAGGTCTGCGATCGTGTCCTTCAACTGTTCGAACACAGTCTCGCTGTCGGTGTGGATGGCGCCGTTCAGGGCGTCCGCGCCGCCGCTCACATACTTGGTATTGGCCTGCACGGAGATGTCGAAGCCAAGCGCGAGCGGTTTGTGGAAAACGCCGCCGCTCCAGGTGTTGTCGATCACGCTGGTGACGCCCGCTGCGCGTGCGGCCAGGGCGAGGGCAGGCGCATCGGCGACTTCGAACGTCATCGAGCCCGGACTCTCGACAAAGAGAACGCTGGTGTCTGCGCGGATCAGGCTTGCAATGCCGGCTCCGATCTCAGGGTCGAAGTAGGTCGCCTCGCAGCCCCAGCGATGCAGCATGCGGTCGACGAAGCGGCGGGTTGGTCCGTAGGCATTGTCGCCGACCAGGACGTGACCGCCGGGCTTTGCGAACGCCAGAAATGGAATGATGCACGCCATCAGGCCGGATGGCGCCAGCGCGCAGTGCGCTGATCCTTCGATCTCGCAGAGCGCCTCCTTCAACGCCTCGTGCGTTGCGGTGCCGTGGCGGCCATAGGTCCAGCCGCCCGGCTCGAACAGCTTCGATGCGCTTTCGACGACGACCGTGGAGGCGCGCTGGATGACCGGATTGACGCCGCCGAGCGTGAGCTTCCGGTCCCGGCCGGCATGGCTCACGCGGGTGGAGAGGCTGCCCTTGCCGGTGGTCCTCTTGCCGCCTCGCGATGCCATCGATCAGCCTGTGACGACCGGTGTCTCGGCCTTTTCCGCGCCCCACTCAGTCCACGAACCGTCGTAAACGGCGGCGCCGTCATGGCCTGCAACCGACTGGGCCAGCGCAAGGATCGCGGCGGTGACGCCCGAGCCGCATGAATTGACGATCGGTTTGGATAAATCGACGCCAGCCTTCTCGAAGGCCTCGCGGATATCTGCCTCGGGCTTCATCCGTCCGTCAGCGGTGAGCACTTCGCCATAGGGCACATTGAACGAACCGGGCATGTGCCCGCCGCGAAGGCCCGGCCTTGGCTCGGGCGCCTCGCCCCGGAAACGTCCAGCAGACCTTGCATCGACGATCTGTGCACCGCCAGCATTCACCGCCTGTCTCATCTGTTCGAGGTCGCGGACAAGGTCCCTGCGGGGGCGAACAGTGAAGTGACGGTCGGCGATAAAATGCGGAGGCAGGTCCTCGACGCCGCCGCCCGCCGCCCGCCATGCCTCGAAGCCGCCATCCAGCACGGCGACGTCGCCATGGCCCATCACGCGGAACATCCACCATACGCGAGCAGACGCCAGAAAGCCGTTCTGGTCGTAGCAGATGACACGATGCCCGTCGCCGAGTCCCATCCGGCGCACCCGCGAGGAGAATTTCTCGGGCGCCGGAAGCATGTGAGGCAGGGGGCTGTCCGTGTCTGCGATATCGTCGATGTCGAAGAAACGGGCGCCGGGAATGTGGTGCGCGTCATAGACCTGCCGGCCGGTTCGCGGCGAGCCTGGCATGAAGTAGGTGCAATCGAGCACGCGGACGTCTGGCGCGTTGAGGTGCGACACCAGCCAGTCGGCGGAGACGGTGGGTTTTTCCGGCTTGAAGCGCGCAATCATCCGGCGCCGACTCCCTGTTCTGGCATCTGGTACCGCACCACCTATCCAGACCTGTCTCCGCAGACAAGGCGAGGTTGAGGGCGCGCCCTGAACGATGGCTTGAAAGCCTGTGGGGGCGGCGCCATTGCGGTCGTGCTTGCACCCCTTTTCGGCGTCGGCTGTTAACCTCTAGGCCGTTGTGCGCCGCAGCAACAAGTGTTCCGGATTCAGACACTCGGGGAACCAAAATCGCCTAAAAAGCGCTGGTAAACAACTACTCGCCTTGGGGGGGAAGAGAGTTGTTTGCGGTGCAATAGGAGGGTTCTGTAGGTTAACGGGCTGTAAGAACCCTGCGGTTGGGATTCGAGGCCGGACTACTCGCTTGCTTGGGGAAATATGCAGGTTGTCCAGCCATCTTTAAAGCCGTCCGGCGCCCTTTGGAGGAGGGGTTAAGGAGCGGTTGTGGGGACCAGAAAAGCTGGTCCGCCTATTGCGTATGGGTGTCCGGGCTTCGGCCGGACGAGGGTGCAGTTATGAAGAATGGCAGTGGCGTCGAAGCCGGCCGATTCAATGCCTGGAGCGGTACTCTCCCCGCCGGCAGAGCCTACAGGGTGCAGTCCAGCCGCGTGAAACGCGCAATGGACCTTGCGATGGCGTTTCCAGTGCTGATCCTCGTTTCGCCGCTCCTGATGGTGATCTATGCCTTGCTCAAGGTATTTGACCCGGGCCCAGCTCTCTTCACCCAGCAGCGCATCGGCCGCGATGGGCAGATTTTCCTCGTCTACAAGTTCCGGACAATGCGCGTGGACGCTGCAGAGCGTCTCGAGCACCTCCTGGCCAACGACCCCAAGGCCGCCGCCGAATGGGCGGAATTCCAGAAACTGCGCAATGATCCGCGCGTGACATTGCTGGGCCGCATCCTGCGCAAGAGCAGCCTCGACGAGCTTCCCCAGCTCATCAACATCATGCGTGGCGAGATGTCTGTCATCGGGCCGCGCCCGGTCACGGCCTCCGAGATGCAGCGCTATGGCGGCGACGTGCCGTTCTACACAGCGGTTCGCCCCGGCGTTCTTGGGCTCTGGCAGGTCAAGGGACGCAACCGCCTGACCTATTCGCAGCGCGTCGCCTATGACGTCCAATATGTGAAGACCTGGTCGATCGGGCAGGATCTCAAGATCATTCTGCTTGCGATCCCTGTCGTGTTGTTCGGCAAAGGCGCCTACTAGCACCCTAATCAGATCAAGAGTGTGCCTGTCTCGGCAAGAGGCCGGGGCAGGATCGTGCTCGGATTCGCGTAAGACCGCGAGGATCGGGAACCGCAATCCGATAGCCGCGTTTTTTTGAGCACGCGGTTACTAAGCTTGCTATTTGAAAATTTATGGTCACAAATTCATGTCATTGCCGGCTTGGAGAAAACTCCGCTCGCGTGATTGTAGAATTGTTAAGACGCCAGCCGAACAGTAGCCTGATACGCTCTCTGGGGGTTGCGTGATGCGTTCGCCTGTCTACCGGGAGAGGCACTTGGTCACCACGACGAACCCTGCAGGCTGGTCGCCGACCCTGAATCGTGCGGGGGATTCGGACGATCTCGCGCATGCGGTCCACAACATTGACGCGGGCGGACCCGATCCGTTTGCTGATGATCCCAAATGGCCGGCCTGGAAGGTAACGATTGCCGTCTTCGTTTTCTGCGGCGCGTTCTGGTCGGGCATCGGCTATCTGGCGTTGCGCCTGCTGGGCTGACCCGGCTCAGCCTTCATACCAATCCGGAACCGGCAGGCCCTTCTCCTTGAGGAAGGCCCCATTGTAGAGCTTCGACAGGTAGCGGTTGCCGTAGTCGCAGAGGATCGTGACCACGGTCGACCCCGGTCCCAGCTTCTTCGCCATCGCCATCGCGCCGGCGATGTTGATTCCCGACGAACCGCCCAGGCACATGCCCTCTTCACGGGTCAGGTCGAATATGATCCGCAGAGCATCAGCATCGTCGATCCTCCAGGCGTCGTCCACGACCACGCCTTCCAGATTTGCCGTGATGCGCGATTGGCCGATCCCTTCTGTGATCGATGTCCCCTCGGACTTCAATTCGCCCGTCTTGTAGTAGGAGAAGAGCGACGCGCCGCCCGGATCGGCGACGCCGATCTGAACGTTCTTGTTGCGCTCCTTCAGCGCCATCGACACCCCGCCCAGCGTGCCGCCGGAGCCAACCGCGCAGATGAACCCGTCGACCTTTCCGGAAGTCTGCTCCCAGATCTCGGGGCCGGTGGTTTCGTAATGCGCCTTGCGGTTGGCGGTGTTGTCGAACTGGTTCGCCCAGATCGCGCCGTTGGGCTCGCTCTGGGCGAGTTCCTCGGCGAGGCGGGCTGAGTATTTCACATAGTGGTTGGGGTTGGCGTAGGGGACGGCGTCCACCTCCACCAGCTTCGCGCCCAGTGAGCGGACAGCGTCCTTCTTCTCCTGGCTCTGCGTGCGCGGCATCACGATGACTGTGCGATAGCCCAGTGCGTTGCCGACCACGGCGAGGCCAATGCCGGTATTTCCTGCGGTTCCTTCGACGATAAGGCCGCCCGGTTTCAGCTTTCCGGACTTCTCTGCATCGCGGATCATGCCCAGGGCGGCGCGGTCCTTGACCGACTGTCCGGGGTTCAGGAACTCGGCCTTGCCGTAGATGTTGGCGCCCGTAAGCTCGGACGCCCGTCGCAGCCGGATCAGCGGCGTCTTGCCGATCGCCTCGATGACGTTGCCTAAAACCCGCATGTTGCGGCCCCTGATCGCGGAACTAATCCAAGCCCACAATGACCTAGGGAGATTGACGCCTGCGATCAACCGCCTTGGCCGCTGATCCGGACGATCCGGCACTGCGTAGGCGAAACATATTCTCCCCGGAATGCTGTATTTCGTCCGTTGGGGAACGTTGCTGGCCGCTTTGGCTTCAACCGAGACACACTAATGGAGCAGGGATCATGAAATGGCTTGGTCTTGTCTTTGCGTTGATTCTTGCGCCGGCTGCCCACGCGAATACATGGCAGCCCTCCCACGGCGACAAGCTTGAATTCGAAGTGTTGCGCGACGGAGGCCCGCTGGGGTTCCACCATGTCTCGTTCTCGCGTCAGGGCGACACGCTGACCGTTGAAACGGATGTCGAGCTGAAGGTGAGCTTCGGTCCGATCACGCTGTTTGAATACCTCCACGACGTCACCGAGAAGTATGTCGGCGGCAATCTCGTCTGGGTCGGTTCGCGCACCAAGAATGAGGGCAAATGGAAGACCCTCTCGGCCCAGGCCATGGGTGGCGCCCTCAAGGTGGCCGGCGAAGGCTACACAGGCATGCTGACGGGCCGCGTGATCCCTTCGACCCACTGGAACCAGGACGAGATGAAGCAGGCCGCCATGTTCTCGACCGAGACCGGCGAGATGCTGGACATGAAGGTCACCGATCGCGGGATGGAGCGTGTGAAGGTTGGAGCCACGACCATCGATGCGCGCCGGTATGACGTCGTCTCCGACCTGACAGCGAGCTTCTGGTATGACGCTCAGGGCCGCTGGGTTAAATGCGCGTTCGAGGCGGAAGGTTCGAAGATCGAATACGTCCTCCGCGCGTTGCCTGACTGACCCAGTGACGCCAGCGTCTCACGCCAGCGTCACCCGCAACCGCTGCGGATCGCCGCTGTGGACCTCTGTGTTCGAGTTCGAACAGACTTGCGCAGGCCGGAGAGGCACGCTGCAGCCGCTTTGATTTTTGCGTTGGCGGGGCGCACCATGCTGTTGAAGCCAGAGGCTGGGCCAGTTTGCGGTCGCAATCCGCCCGATACTCCTTTCGCACAGGCTGTGTGATGCAGCTTCTGCGCGCCCTGATTGTCGATCCGGATCGATGTGCGCGCCGCGAGATTGCAGAATTTCTTGGAGCCAGCAGTTTTGATTCAGTCGAGTCAGTGGACACCATCGGCGCGCTGCGCTTTGCGCAAGATGGCGCCATCGACCTGATCGTCGCGGACATTGATCTTCGCGAACTGGATGACCTGCAACTTCTGCGCATCATACGTTGCGGTGGCTTTGGCAAGACGCCGCCGCCCGTGATCGTTTGTTCAGCCCTGCTGCATGAAGAGAGCTGGATGACTCATCCCGCGCTGAAGGGCGTCACCGGCCTTGCAAAGCCCTTCACGCAGTCGTCCTTCAGTGCGGCCCTGAAAGGGGCGTTTGCGGACTGATGACATTAGCGGTGAAGCCGCATCCATGCTGCGGCGTGGATGCCAGTGTATGACGTCGAACAGACGGTTCCGTCTTAATGGCAGTATTTCAAAGGGTTCGGGATTCGGTCTGGTGATCGGATGGAGAGCCTAGCGCCACGCTGGCGTTCGATTGATTGGGGCTGATTCATTGCAGCTGTTTGACGATGCGCGCGACCTTGCAGCGCGCCCTAGGAATGCTTGTGCCGGGCAGCGGCCTTTCGGCGACAGCCGGCAGAGAGATCTGCGTGCGACCCGCAGCCCGCAGGACTGACGCATGCCTGTCCCCGCTCAGTTGAAGATTCGAAACGCAATCCTTGAGCGCCTGCCGGCGCGCGATCTTGTGTCCCTGCGCAGCCGGCTTGAACGCGTCAGCATAAAGACGGGCGATATCCTTCAGGCGGCCGGCGAACCCGCGCGATCGATCTACTTTGTGGAGTCCGGCATCGTCTCCCTGTTGGCGCCGCTGGAAGAGGGCGGCCGCATCGAGATCGGGCATGTGGGGCGCGAGGGCGCCGCGGGCGTTCACGCCGCGCTCGGCGCAGAAACACTGACATCCGAGATCATGGCCCAGAGCGATGGCGTGGTCCTTCGCATCAAGGTGGCGTCCGTTCGCAGCGCCATGGAGCGCTCACGCATGCTCAGGCAAGGGGTCGTTAGGTCCGCCAACTGCCTGCATGCACAGGTCGCGCAGACGGCTGCCTGCAATGGCTCGCACGACGTTGTGCAGCGCCTCGCGCGCTGGTTGCTCCTGGTCCACGACCGCACGGATGGCGATACACTGAACCTGACGCACGAACTCATCTCGTTGATGCTCGGCGTGACGCGCCCCGGCGTGACGATCGCGGCGGGCGCGTTGCAGAGGGCGGGATGCATCCAGTATTCGCGGGGCCGTCTCACGATCGTGGATCGCGAAGGCCTGGAGCATGCGGCGTGCGAATGCTACTCGATCGTCGCGGACTACTATCGGTCTGAGCTTAAGTGACATCGCGCCTTTGAGCGCCGCCATTTGCGAATGATAGCGCGGGTTCCTCAACCTTGCCGCCTTTGCACGTCGTCACGGGCGCGAGCGTCACGGCCGCTCGTCTGCTATTCGCTCGCGAGCTTGAGGCCGATGATCCCCGCGAGTATCAGCAACACCGATCCCACACGCATCACCGTGGCGGCTTCGCCGAGTATGAAAATGCCGACCGCGAATGCGCCTGCTGCACCTATGCCGGTCCAGATCGCATAGGCTGTGCCGAGCGGAAGCTCCTTCATCGCCAGCGACAGCAGCCAAAAACTGCCGATCATCGCGACGATGGCGATCGCGGACTCGACGGGCTTGGAAAAGCCGTCAGACACTTTCAGCAGATAGGCCCAGACGACCTCGAGAAGTCCGGCCACGCCAAGAAACACCCAGGCCAAGATGGCCCTCCATCAAAAGTCGGGTCGTCCCGTGTGATGTCCCAATATGGGGGAGGTCGTCCTCACTTGAGGGGCATGTGGGGCAGGCGGCGCGGAAAAGCAACCTTGCAGGAGGCGCTGGTCGTGCGGCCGGAAAGCTGCGGCATCGCGCCCTTTGCGTTGGCCGCGTCAGGGCCTATCCCTCCGGCATGGCTGAATGGACCGACCGGGCGATTTCGCTGGGCTTGAGGCGCTTCGGCGAAACCGGAGCGATCCTCGAAGTCTTTGCGCGCGAACATGGGCGGCGCAGGGCCATGATCCATGGCGGCGCCAGCCAGAAGAAGCGCGGCCCCATGCAGCCCGGCAATACCCTGCTGGTGACATGGAAGGGCGGCGAGGACAGGCTCGGCTTCTTCACGGCGGAAATGGAAAGCGAGCGCGCCTCGCGCCATATGGCCAATGCGGAGGCGCTGGTGGGGCTGTCGGCGCTGACTGATCTGCTTGCGGCGGCCATGCCGGAGGGGGAGGCCAAACCCGCGCTCTTCGACGCTGCCGAAACAGTGCTCGACATGCTGGACGAACCTGCGATCTGGCCGGCGCTGTTCATCCGCTGGGAGCTCGGCCTACTGTCCATGCTTGGCTACGGGCTGGACCTTGCAACGTGCGCCGTCTCCGGCGGCAATGACGGTCTGACCCATGTGAGCCCCAAATCCGGCCGCGCCGTGCGAGGGTCTGAAGCTGGGGAATATCTAGACCGGTTGCTGCCCCTGCCAGCCTTCCTGCTGGACGCCACAGCGCCGCCAACGCCTGTGGATATCCGGGCTGGTTTCCGCCTGACGGGACATTTTCTGCAGGAGCGCCTTTTCTCCGATCTCAACAGGGGTATGCCCGAAGCGCGCCACCTGATGATTGACCGGCTGGAGCGGGCAGGGCGACTCTCCTCCGTCTGATTCGAGACGCGTACTGGAAGTCTGTATGTCCAAGAACAACACCATCGACCCGCGCGACAATGGCGGCGACATCATCGAAGAGCCGATGAACGAGGCGCTGTCGCGGCGCTATCTCGCCTATGCGCTGTCAACGATCACGGCGCGGGCGTTGCCGGATGCGCGCGACGGCCTGAAGCCCGTGCACCGCCGCGTGCTCTATTCGATGATCCAGCTGGGTCTCACCCCGCAGGGCGGCCATCGCAAGTCGGCCACTGTGGTCGGCGAAGTGATCGGCAAATACCACCCGCATGGCGATCAATCGATCTACGACGCGATGGTCCGCCTCGCACAGGATTTCGCCACGCGCGCGCCGCTGGTCGATGGTCAGGGCAATTTCGGCAACATCGATGGCGATGCACCGGCCGCATTTCGTTACACGGAAGCCAAGCTGACTCCGGCGGCGATGTTGCTGCTGGAAGGACTCGACGACGACGCGGTCGATTTCAAGCAGACATACGATGAGCGCAACAGGGAGCCGATCGTTCTGGCGTCGGGGTTCCCGAACCTTTTGGTCAATGGATCGTCCGGCATTGCCGTCGGCATGGCGACGTCGATCCCGCCGCACAATCCCGCCGAATGCATCGACGCTGCGATCCACCTGCTGGAGCACCCCAAGGCGACCGTCGACGACCTGATGAAGATCGTCACCGGGCCGGACTTTCCGACCGGAGGCGTCATCGTCGAGACGAAGGAAGGCCTGCGCGAGGTCTATGCAACCGGTCGCGGCGGCGTTCGCGTGCAGGCGCGCTGGACCAGGGAAGACCTTGGCCGCGGCATGTGGCGCGTGATCATCACCGAGATCCCCTACCAGGTGCAGAAGTCCAAGTTGATGGAGCGCCTCGCCGAGCTGATCGAGAACAAGAAGGCGCCGCTGCTGGAAGACGCGATGGATGAGTCCACAGAGGACGTCCGCATCGTGCTCACGCCGAAGTCGCGCACCGTCGAGCCCGAAGTGCTGATGGCGAGTCTTTTCCGCCAGTGCGAACTGGAAACGCGCTTTCCGGTCAACATGAACGTGCTCGACCATGGCGTTCCCAAGGTCATGGGCCTGCGCGAGCTCTTGAACTGCTACCTTGATCACCGCCGGGAAGTGATCGTGCGCAGGGCCAAGCACCGTCTTGGCAAGATCGAACATCGCCTCGAAGTCCTGGACGGCCTGCTCAAGGCCTATCTCAACATCGATGAAGTGATCCGGATCATCCGCACGGAAGACGATCCGAAATCAGTCATGATGAAGCGCTTCCGTCTGAGCGAGATCCAGGTCGAGGCCATCCTCAACATGCGCCTGCGTGCGCTGCGCAAGCTCGAGGAAATCGAGATCCGGCGCGAGCACGACGAACTGTCAGCAGAGAGGGCGGTGATCGAGAAACTGCTCAGCTCGACGGACCGGCAGTGGACCGAGGTGAAGCGCCAGCTCAAGGCCGCGCGCGAAGTGTTCGATCCGGCCAAGCAGCTCGGCAAGCGCCGCTCCAACTATGGCGAGGCGAAGGAGATCGATACCGAAGCCGCGCTTGAGGCGCTGATCGTGAAGGAGCCGGTCACGGTCGTCCTGTCACAGAAGGGCTGGATCCGCGCGCTCAAGGGACATAGCCAGAAGCTCGACGACCTGAAGTTCAAGGAGGGCGACGAACTGGCGCTCACGCTCGAATGCCAGACGACGGACAAGGTGATCCTCATGGCCTCCGGCGGCCGCGCCTTCACCATCGGCGCCGACAAGCTGCCGGGCGGTCGCGGCCATGGTGAGCCCATCCGTCTCAACCTCGAAGTGCCCGAGGCGGAAACCATCACCGGAATGTTCCTCCCCGAAGACAAGGGCCGGCGCGTGATCGCGTCCAGCAAGGGCTATGGATTCATCGTGCCGGACGCCGAGCTTGTCTCCTCGACTCGCAAGGGCAAGATTATCCTCAATGTCGGTCCGAAGGAGCACCTTGCCGTGTGCGTGAAGGTGGAAGGCGACCTGGTCGCGTCCATCGGCAAGAACCGGAAGATGGTGATCTTCAAGACCGACGAGATGCCGGAAATGGCGCGCGGCAAGGGCGTGAAGATCCAGTCGTTCGGCGACGGAGGCTTGCTGGACCTCAAGACCTTCAACAAGGCCGATGGCCTGACCTGGATCGACACGGCCGGCCGCCAGCAATCTGCGGAAGACTGGAAGGACTGGGTCGGCAAGCGCGCCCAGTCCGGCCGCCTCGCGCCACGCGGCTTCAACAAGAACGGAAAGTTTCAGGGCTAGACCGCGCGATGGCGCTTTCTGGTTCGTCTTCGCGACGGGGCAGGTGGACGTGATTATCGTCGTCGCCACCCAGATCCTGCTCGCTTAAATGCTTTCAGATCTGGTCGAACAGTCCGAGCTGAAGACGGGCCGTCGCTCGGAAGGTGTGTTCTTCGCCGCCAACACCTTCATCCAGAAAATCACGACTGGCCTTGGCCTGACAATCGCTTCCATTGTGCTGGCGCTCGCCAACTTCCCTGCAGGGGCCGCTCCAGGCCAGGTCCCAGACGCGACGCTGCAGGCCCTGGGCCTGCGGTATCTGCCTGTGATGTTGCTGCTGCGCATTGCGATGATTGCGGCGATATTCCTCTATGCGCTCGACCGCGCCGCGCATGGGACCAATCGAGCGCGCTCAGGAAACGTCAGGCCCCAGCTTCATGAACACCCGGGTCGACAGGTCGAGGAAGCTTGCCTGGCTTTCTTCAAGAGCGGTCATCCAGGGCAGGTAGTCGCTATGGGGGACATCGCAGAAGCCAAGCTTGCGATAGAAGGGGGCGTTCCATGGCGGCGCGCGGAATGTCGCGAGGTAGATGTCGCCCGCGCCCTGGGCGCGCGCTGTCTCAATGAAAGCCCGCACCAGCGCCGCGCCAACGCCGCGCTTCTGGAAAGCTGGGTCGACATCAAGCTCGTGCAGGTAGGCGCCGCCCTCTTGCCATTCGCCCATGGCGAAGCCAGCAATGCGCCGGTCCACCTCGCATACCAAAGACAGCCCCGCCTCGATCGACGCCATGTGGTCTGTCAGCGAGACCATGGCCATGCCGTCAATGTCGATCAGCCCCGTGTCACGAAACAACTCGGCGGCCGCCCGTTCGATCTCCTGCAGCCTGAAGATTTCCGCCGTTACCGGCGGACGGATGACCATCACGACGCCATGCTCCCCTGCAGCGCGGTGAAGAACTTGATCCCCATCGCGCCCTCACGCAGTGCGTTGGCCGAATCGAGCATGTGGACGAGCCGGTAGCGCAGCATGCGGAATTCGAGATCCTCGTCCGCCAGGCGGCGCAGCGTTGAGGCCACCGCGCGGTTCATCGCATAGGCTGCCGGCCGCTCACCCTCGGTCTCTTCGTAGACATAGTCCGAATTGATCGACAGGCTCCATGCACGGCCCGAAATCTCTCCGGCTGTTGTCAGGTAGGCCCCTGCCAACCCATCCAGCCCGGCCTTATCGGCCGCGCGCGCATCCAGCAGGTCCGCCAGGGCATCCGCCTCGGCCGCCGCCACCGTCATCCCCTGGCCATAGGTCGGGTTGACGCTGCTCAGCGCGTCGCCAACGACCAGCAGGCGCTCCGGCCATTTTGCGGCCTCCCATATCTTGCGGCGTGTCGCGGCAGGCTTGCGGAAGGTCCGCAACTCGCTAACCGGTTCTGCTTCGCGCACGCGTGCGTGGATCGCAGGCTCGAACTGTTCGGCATAGGCGAGCATTTCCGCCAGCGTCCGGGGCGGGGAATCCTTGCCGCGGGCGCCGACCGACAGGATCCACTGATCACCCTCGATGGGCAGCAGGAAGCCAAAGCGCTTCCCCGGCGGGCCGGGCAGCAGGAAATAGCCATGGCCTTCGCCCCTGAAGGCTTCGGGCTGGCGAAAGCGGACAGTCGAGTAGGCAACGTTGATGCGAATCTCTTCCGTGTCGAAAGCAGCGTGGCCATCGGCCACGAGCTGGCCCATGAGTGGGGCGGTCATGCCGGAAGCGTCGACAACCAGGTCTGCCGCCAGCGTCTCGCCATCCTCGAGTTCGACACCGGTGCACTGTTCGCCACCCACGATGAAGCGCTTCACCGGGCTCTCGGCGCGGATGGAGACGCCGGGCAGGGCGGAGACTTGCGCCCGAACGACGGCCTCATAGGCGGGTCGCGACAGAGATGTGACGTCGAATCCGGCATCGCATTCGTCCATCCAGCCGCCGAAGTCGAAAACCTTTACGTCGCGCCCCACGCGCATGCGCCTTGCGCCGGCCGCGTAGAAGGCTTCGGTCACCCCGGGCAGCAGGCGTTCGAGAGCCTGTTCACCCGCTTTCAACAACTGGTGCAGGTGCGCACCTTGGCCGGCCCCCATGCGCACCTGCGCGCCATCTGGCAGGCTATCGCGGTCGAGAACCACGACTTCGCTGAACCGCCCGGCCAGCGCCGCCGCCGCCGCAAGGCCGGCAATCCCGCCGCCGGTCACGATCGCGCGCTCACCAGACTTCATTGCTTCACCTGTTCGCCAACGCCTAATCACTGGCCGGGTAAGCCTAAGGCCCCTGGTGGGACCGTCAAACCTGCAATCGGCTCCAAAAGCGGGGTTTGCCGCGATTGTGCGGCGGCACTGGATTCGCGGCTGCGATGCGATACCCTGCCTGCGGTCCGGGAATCGTCCGGACGAACGGAAGGGGCCGCACGTCGTGGACAATCTGACGCTCTACATAATCCTGGGCGTGGTCGCCCTGATCATCATTTCGATCATCGTGATCTACAACGGGTTGGTCGCCAAGCGGCAGACCGTGAACGAGGCCTTCTCGGGCATCGACGTGCAGCTGAAACTGCGCCGCGAACTTATTCCCAATCTGGTCGAGACCGTGAAGGGCTATGCGGCCCACGAGAAGACAACGCTCGATGCCGTCATCGCCGCTCGCACGGCTGCCGCGAATGCGCAGGGTCCTGCAGCGATCGGCGCCGCCGAGGGCGTATTGTCGGGCGCTCTTGGCCGTCTCTTCGCGCTGGCCGAGGCTTATCCCGACCTGAAAGCGAGCTCCAACTTCCTGCAGCTGCAGACTGAGTTGTCCTCGATCGAGGACAAGGTCGCCGCCGCGCGCCGCTTCTACAACTCGGCCGTGAATGACTACAACACGGCTATCGAGCAATTCCCGGCCTCCCTGATTGCCGGGGCCACGGGCTTCACGGGCCGCGAGATGTTCGACGTGGGCGAGGCTGAGCGCGCGCAACTCAACGTCGCTCCGGCGGTGAAGTTCTAGGGCATGGCCGTCGCCGTCAGGGAATTCCGTCCTGGCGACGAAGCTGCATTCCGCGACATCAATCTCGAATGGATCGAGCGCTACTTTGCGGTCGAACAGAAGGATCGCGATGTTCTTGGTGATCCGCAGAAGTACATTCTCGATCCCGGCGGGGCCATCCTGATCGCGGAAGAGGATGGCGCCGCCGCTGGCGCGGTGTCGCTGATACCAATCGGCGATGGCGCAATGGAGCTGGCCAAGATGGGAGTGAGTCCGGCAGCCCAGGGCAAGGGCGTTGGCCGGCTGCTGGTCGCGTCGGCGATCGCAAAGGCGCGCGCGATGGGAATGTCGCGCGTCTATATTGAGACAAATTCAGTGCTTGGCCCGGCTCTGAAGCTTTATCGCGAGGCCGGCTTCCGGGATTTGCCGGTGCGCCAACCCTCTCCCTACGCCCGCGCGGACGTCCAGCTGGAGCTTTTTCTCTAGATCGTTGTCGTTCCCGGAACTCACCCAGGCCTGGCCGCGTTCGTCCCGTGCAACCGTGGAGGTGCATGGCACGACAGAAGAACTCCGCATATTGCCCGTTGATCCGATGGAAGTCGCGCGACGCCCCGCGGAGGGCGTGGATATTCCCGAGGAAGCCGACGCCAGAGCCGTGCGCGAGGCGACCGAGGGAGAGGCGCGGCCCGACAAAAAGCCGCACGAAGCGGTTCAAGGCGGTCGACCGGCGTAGCCGTCAAGTTGGGTTGGCTGCCATTCAAAGGCGAACTTGATTGCGCTGCCGAGGCTTGAGCAGAAACGCCTAGATTTCGTGCTCGCCGAGCGGGCGCCATTGCTGGCCGTCGAAGACTTCAAGCGGAGTGAAGTCGGACTTGTAGCCCATCTTCTCCGACCCCTTCACCCAGTAGCCAAGATAGACATAGGGCAGGCCGAGTTCTGAGGCGAGGCGCACATGGTCGAGCACCATGAACGATCCCATGCTGCGCTCCGAAAGCTCGGGCCGGAAGAAGGAATAGACCATCGACAGGCCGTCACGCAGCACGTCAGTCAAGGCGGCGGCCTGCAACGCGCCGTCGTCCTCTGCACCGGGCTGGACGCGGTTGCGATACTCGAAAACGACGGTCCGAACCGGGCTGGCGTCGACCATGCCTGCATAATCGCGGATTTCCATGTCCGTCATGCCGCCGCCTGGATGGCGCTGGTCCAGGTAGCGTTTCAGCAGGCGAAACTGCTCGCGCGTCGCCCGGGCGTTGTTGGGTGCGCGCTCCAGCATGGCGTTGCGGGCCAGCACGCGCTTCCAGCGGCGTGTCATCTGGAATGCCGCGACGTCGATCCGCACGGAGCGGCAGGCGCCACAGGCCTTGCAGGCCGGCCGGTAGGCGATCGTCTGCGACCGGCGGAAGCCCGAACGGGTCAGGCTGTCATTCAGGTTGACCGCGCCATCAACCGCAAGGTTGGCGAAAACCTTGCGCTCCATCTTGCCCGGCAGGTAGGGGCAGGGCTGGGGCGATGTCAGATAGAACTTCATCTTGCGGACAAAGTCCGTCGGGATGAGGTCCTTGGTATCAGCTTCCTTCATGATGATTCGACTGTACGCGCGGCCGGGCCGGCAACGCCACAGGAAAATCTCACCCGCTGTACAGCGCCGCACAAGCTTGCGCGGTTGGCGATCACAGACCGTGATCCGCGGGCATGACAGGCGCTTCATCCAGCAGAACGACCGAAATGCGCCGGTTGGCTGGTAGATCCGGGTCGTCGGGGTAAAGCGGTTCCCGGTCGCCCTTGCCGCTTACCTGATAGATGCGGTCGCCCTCCAGCCCGGCTTTTTCCATGATCCGGCGCGAGGCGTTGGCCCGGTCCGCAGAAAGGTCCCAGTTGCCGTAGCCAGCCTTGCCGGGCGGTGTTGAGTCGGTGTGGCCCGAGATCGTGATCCGGTTGGGCAGCTGGGCGACGACCTTGGCGACCGTTTCGAGCAGTTGCTGGGTCCGGGGCAGGGGCTCGGCCGACGAACCGGAGAACATCGCGCGGTTGTCCTGGTCGATCAGCTGGATGCGCACGCCTTCGGGCGTCTGGTCAACGATGATGTGCTTGGAAAGTTCGGCGAAGTCCGGCATCGCCTGAAGCGCCTGCCGCAGCGAGGTCTCCGCGGTCCGCATCAGGGCGTCCTTGCGGTTGGCGAGGGCCTGCGCAAGCGCCTCTTCGGAGGGCTCGTTGGATGGCGCGGCTTCCTGGTCGGCGCCTTCGCCCGACTTGGTGCGCCGCGTATCGGCCGACATTTCCTCGTCGATCTGACGGTTCGAGCCTGACGCCCGCGCGCCGTCTTCCTGGAAGGCCGTGCCGCCAAGCAGGCCATCCGAGCCCTGGGAGGATCGTGACACGCTGGCCGGCGCGAAATAATCGGCAATGCCGCGCTTCTGCTCGGGGGATGTCGTGTTGATCAGCCACATCAGCAGGAAGAACGCCATCATGGCGGTGACGAAGTCGGCATAGGCGACTTTCCACGCGCCGCCGTGATGGCCGCCACCGACGACCTTCTTCACTTTCTTGATGACGACGGGCTTGTTGCCGCTCATGTTGAAATGCGTCTTGAATTGCGTCTGGGGCGTTAACTCCTGCGTATACATCGCCTACGGTTAAAGGCGCGTGCATGGACAGGCAGCGATGAGCGATCCCAAAGCCTCGGAATCCTTCGATTCGAGCGATTATCGCCGGGCGTTGGGCGGGTTTGGCACGGGCGTGGCCCTGGTCGCCGCCCGCGACGCTGAGGGCGTGGCCCACGGGATGATCATCAACTCCCTGACGTCGGTGTCCCTCAATCCGCCGATCATGCTCTGGTGCCTTGCCCG
Organism: Hyphomonadaceae bacterium; assembly: GCA_022844345.1. Lineage (GTDB taxonomy): Bacteria > Pseudomonadota > Alphaproteobacteria > Caulobacterales > Hyphomonadaceae > UBA7672. The sequence goes on along the minus strand of JALHLU010000003.1, from coordinate 84,854 downwards.
GGGCAGCTCGGTCTTCGACATCTACACGCAGGCGCCCGCCTTCTCGCTCAACATCCTGCGTTCGGACGATCATGAAGTGGCACGGGCGTATTCCCGCCGCGGCGCGGACCGCATCCTGCCGCTCGATCAGGTCTGCACCATGGAAACCGGCGCGCCCGTGCTCACCGCGGCTGTCGCCAGCCTCGATTGCCGCACCCGGCTGCGCCAGGAAATGGGCGATCACGAGGTGATCTACGGGGATGTGGTAGCCTATCGCGGTGATCCGGGGGTGGATGCGCTGGGGTTCTTCCGGGGCAGGTTCGTTACGTTGAAGTCGGGCGCCTGATACAAATCGCCCCGGCGCTACCCGCCCGTGCACGACTGCGCTAGAAGGCGCGTATTCGAGCAAGGATCAACCTGATGGCGACGTGCGCATTCCTGGGCCTTGGCGTGATGGGCGGCCCGATGGCGCGCCACCTCGCGCAGAAGGGCCACGACGTCACGGTCTGGAACCGCACGGGCGAGAAGGCGGCTGCCTGGGTCGCCCAGGTGGGCGCAGGGCAGGTCGCCGCAACCCCGTCAGAGGCCGTCTCGGGCGCGGAATTCATCTTCCTCTGCCTTGGCGATGATCCAGACGTGGAAACGGTGTTTGCTGCATTCGCGCCCTCACTGAAGGCAGGCCAGATCGTAGCGGACCACACCACAGCCTCCGCCGGGCTCGCGCGCCGGCTGGGCGAAGCCGCCGCCGCAAAGGGCGCAGGCTTTGTCGACGCGCCGGTCTCAGGCGGGCAGGCGGGCGCCGAGAACGGGCAGCTCACCGTCATGTGCGGAGGCGATCCGGCGACGTTCGCCAAGGTCGAGCCTGTGATGCGCGCCTACTCGAAGCAGATCACGCTGATCGGGGAGATTGGCGCAGGCCAGCTGGCAAAGTCCGTCAACCAGATCTGCATTGCGGGCGTGGTGCAGGGCATTGCCGAAGGGCTGCACTTCGCGCGCAGGAATGGCCTGGACGAGGCAAAGGTGATCGAGGCGATCTCCGCCGGCGCCGCACAAAGCTGGCAGATGCAGAACCGTTGGAAGACGATGGTGGAGGGCAAGTTCGATTTCGGCTTCGCGGTTGACTGGATGCGCAAGGACCTGCGCATCGCGCTGGATGCGGCGCGCCAGAGCGGAGCGTCGCTGCCGCTGACGTCGCTGGTCGACCAGTTCTATGCCGATGTGCAAGCCGATGGCCATGGCCGCTGGGATACATCCAGTCTGATCTCGCGCTTGAACAGGTAAGCCAGAACAGCTGAGCGATGTCCAAGGTCTTCCTCCATAATTTCGAGCACGAGCTGGAAGAGAAGTTCGTCACCGCCGGCGGCCCCGGCGGGCAGAACGTCAACAAGGTCGCGACGGCGGTGCAGATCCGCTGGAATGTGAAGAAGAGCAGCGCCTTCGACGACGAACAGAAATGGATGATCCGCCGGGCGCTTGAAAACCGGATCAATGACGAGGGCGAGCTGGTGCTCTTCATCCAGACGCATCGCAGTCAGGCCCGGAATCGCGAAGAGGCGCGCGAGCGGCTGGTCGAGCTGCTGGAAAAGGCGCTTGTGAAGCCCAAGCGGCGCGTGGCCACAAAGCCCAGCAAGGGACAGAAGCTGCGCCGTCTCGAAGGCAAGGCCAAGCGCTCCGACGTTAAGCGAGGGCGCGGCAAGGTTACGGACGACTGATCGTCCACATGGAAGGGCTAGTGGCCCTTTCTTGTGGTTTGCTTTCCGAAGGCGCGCTCGAGCGACACCGCGAGCTTGTCCAGCGCGCCAGATGCAGCCTGGTCGTGGGACGCACGCTGGTCGCTGACCGTAACCGGATCCATTCCAGCGGGCCGCGCCTCGATAACGCAACTCTTGTCGTCGCCGTCCTTCTGCGCCGAGTTCGTGTCGCCAAAATGCACTTCAACTCGCGTCAGCCGCTCTTCGAAACGCGCCAGGCGGGTTCGCATGGTAGATTCAAAATGAGCTACGAACGCATCGCGCCCGGAGACGTTGTTCGAAGTATTGATGTTGACGATCACTGGAGCTCCTGTCGAATTTCGTTATGTGGTAGTCGCTGTGGTTCGCAGCTTGGAAGAATCCGGTCCCTCGAGCATCAACGAACCTTGCGCGATCTCTCCAGAACCGGACGCTGACCTTCCTCATTGAGAGCGCCTGACGGGGCCATGCCGGTGTTTGGCTTGGGGGCCATGCCCTCGTTCGCGGCAGGCTCAGTCTCCGGATGGCTTGCCTCGGGCGCGGCTGCCTTCAGCTCCATTGCGCGCTTTGCAATGGCGGCCTGGTCCTCCGGCGCCGCCTTGGCGCTCTTGTCTGTCATGGCGTTTCCCTTTCGGTGGTTTCTCAGTGTTAAACGCCCCGCCGCCCGATGGGTTGCCCTGCCGGCCTGATCGGAGCGGCGCTGCTGTCATCGAAGGAGTTGCAAGCAAGGCCCGCTTGTGATTTCAAATACACAACTACAGGTTGTATACTGGACTGGCGATCGGGGGAGGGACGGGTGAATTCGGAGATTCCGAAAACGAGAGAGCGTGTCTCATGCGAGGAGCAGGAGCGCCTGCGTGACTTCGTGAGGCAGGCCGCGTGGATGAACGGGCGCATTGCCGGCGCACGTGTTGCCCGGCCCGATGATGCAGTGGCCCTCGCGGACCTGCTGGCGCACGAAAGCATCGGGCCGCGCATCTACACCATGCCCAATCCGATCAATGCCGACACGGTGAAGGTCTTCATTGAGGATCATCTCGCCCAGCGCGCCCGGGGCGATGGCATCCTGTTTGTCTCGTTCAACAGGGAGGGGGAGGCGACCGCATATTTCGATGTGGAGCTCTGGCCGCAATGGTCGATCGCAAAGTTTGGCGGCGCCGTGAAGGCGGAGCGCCAGGGCCGCGGCTTTGGCGGCGCATGTGGCCTGGCGGCGGTGGAGTGGTGTTTCGACCAGCTGGGCGTCACCCGCATCTGCGAGACGACAGCGCACGACAATGACCGGTCGATCCGCCTTCTCTCGCGTCTGGGCTTCCGCCAGCTTGGCGAAGTGATCTCGCACCGGCCGGACGGCACAACGCGCCCCTCGATCTATTGGGAAATGGAGCGGGTGGATCGCTATGCCGCCCGTGCGGTCCGGCGCGTGGACCTGGCGCCAGCGGATCCGGAGGCGACACCACCCAATTTTTCCTGAAACTTCACAGGATCGCCGCCGGGTTTTTTAAGCGCGCCACGTCATGTTCTGTCTGGCGCCAGGCATCCGGATTCCCATGACACCTCCCGTTAACCAGACGCAGCTGTCAGTTGATGGTCAGGTCTCGCGCCAGGTTCGGCGCGACCTCATGATCTTCACCGGCTTCATAGCGGCCGGGTTCATCCTGTCGGTCAACCTCGATGTCATCGGCCTGCTGTACGCCTTCGCGGGAGCATACGAGAACCTCCAGCTGTCCAAGGTCATTGGCACGATCATCGTCGCGTGCGTCGGTCTCACGCTCTACATCATGACGCGCTATCACGCCCATGTGCGCGACCTGCGCAGCCGCCTGAACGACGAGGAGCGCTCGCGCCGGATGGCGATGCACGACCAGCTCACCGGCCTGCCGAACCGCCGCCATCTCAAGGGCGTGCTGAACTGGCTGCTCAGCGAAAGCGGCGATGGCCGCCGCGTCGGTGTTGTTATGCTAAACCTCGACCGCTTCCGTGCCTTCAACGACGCCCACAGCCGCCCGGTTGGCGACGAGGTACTTATCAATGTCGGCCGCGTTCTGAACGTGCGAGCGGGTGTCGACGGGTTCGTTGCGCGCCTCGAGTCCGACGATTTCGTCGTCCTGATGCCGGGAATGGGCGAGGACGAACTAATGGATTGGCTGTCCGCCACGCTGACGGCCATCGAAGCGCCGATCGTCATCGGCCAGCAAGTCTTCACCGTCAGCGCGACGGCAGGCGCCGCCATCGGCCTCGTGGATGGCCGCGACGCCGAAACGCTGCTTCACCGCGCGAGCCTCGCGCTGCGCCGCGCCAAGGACGCGAGCCGCGGCTGGTTCGCTTTTTTCAAGACCGGCATGGACGAGATCGTTCGCCAGCGCGCGCAGTTTGAAAGCGACCTGTGGACGGCAATCCGCAATGACGAGATCGCGCCGCACTTCCAGCCGCTGGTGCATCTGCGCGATGGCAAGCCACGCGGCTATGAAATCCTCGCCCGCTGGACTCATCCCACGCGCGGCCCGATCCCGCCCGATCAGTTCATTCCGGTGGCCGAAGCCAGCGGCGCCATCGCTGACATGACGATGAACCTGTTCCGCAAGGCCTGCCGCGAAGCCGCTGGTCTGGAAGGCGGGCCGCACCTGTCGCTCAACGTTTCGCCGCTGATGTTGCAGGATGAGCAACTTCCCCAGAAGCTCCTTCGGATCATGGAAGAGCACAATTTCGCGCCCCAGCGTCTCGAGGTCGAGCTGACGGAAGCCGCCCTTGTCACTGACATCGCTGCAGCTCGCACGATCCTTATGGCGCTGCGCGAGCAGGGCGTCCGCATCGCGCTCGACAATTTCGGCACCGGCCACGCCAGCCTGACGCAGCTCCGCCTGCTGCCGTTCGACAAGCTCAAGATCGACCGCTCCTTTGTCCGCCGCATCACCACGGATGCCGAAGCGGCAGCCCTCGTTCGCGCCGCCATCGCGATGGCGCGGGCGCTGGGTCTCGTGGTTGTGGCCGAGGGCGTCGAAAACGCGGATCAGGCGCGCATGCTTGCCGGCATGGGGTGCGACATGGCGCAGGGCTTTCACTTCGGCCGCGCCAAGGCCTCGGTCGAACCGCGTGCGCCGAAGGCGGACGCAGCTCCGGCCGAACCTGCCGCAACTGCAACGGCCTGATCCAGCCTACATTCGCAGGCCGATTTCCTTCAGCCTGATTTCGAGGAAGTCCTGCGACGTGATCGGCTCGGGATAGCGGTTCGGCCTCTCTGCGGAGATGCAGCCTGGAAGGGTCCTGATCTCGAAGTCCGGGTTGAAGTGCAGGAAGAACGGCGTGGAATAGCGCGGAAATCGCGACCGCTCCGGCTTCGGGTTCACCACGCGATGCGTCGTCGATGGCAGCACGTGGTTGGTCAGCCGTTGCAGCATGTCGCCGATGTTCACCACCAGCGATCCCGGCGGCGGGTTCACGGCCAGCCAGCCTCCATTCCGGTGCAGCACTTCCAGCCCGCCTTCTTCGGCACCCAGCAGCAGCGTGATGACGTTGATATCCTCGTGGGCGCCCGCGCGCACGCTGCCTTCCGGCGGCGGCTCCAGCTGCGGCGGGTAGTGCAGCAGCCGCAGGATCGAGTTGCCGTCATTCACCGCTGCATCGAAATAGCGCGGGTCGAGTCTGAGATGCATCGCAATCGCCGAGAGGACTTCGAGCCCGAACGTATCGAGCGCCGAGAACATTGCGTTGGTCGCGTCTTTCCAGCCCGGAACCTCGGAGACGTAGAGGTTCTCGCCCATGATATCGGCATACCGGTGATCGCGCGGGATTTCGCGGGCGACGTGCCAGAACTCCTTCAGGTCCTTCGCCTTGGCGCCCTTGGCGATCTCTGTTGCAAACGGCGTATAGGCGCGCTGGCCGCCGCCGCCCGGGATGAAGTACGCCCGCTTTGTCGCGTCGGGCAGCGCGAAGAACTTCTTGCCGGCGTCAACGCCCCTGTCGATGACGTCCTGATCGATAGGGTGGTCGCTGATCACGGCAAAGCCGGTCTCGCGGAAGCCGGCGCCCAGCCGGTCCACAAAGGCCTGGCGGTCGCTGGTCCAGAGTTTGAACGAAATCGGTTCGAAAAGGCTGGTCGCGGTGGCTGTGGTCATCGCTGCTCGCAGATATCCTCTAGAGTGCTGTCGTGGCGTCAGTCTGGCCGGGCCGCAGCATGTTCGTTACACGACCCACTATATAGCGACGGGACAATATGCCCATGGCCTCGGTTCTCGCGCCTGGATCGCTCGGTGTTCTGGACCTGAAACGGCGCAAAATCAGCCCGGCACCTAAGAAAATGCAGCGGCCGGGGTGTTTGACTCCGATCAAGTCTGGCGCTGCCGCCCAGAAGGCCCCCGCCTGATGTCCAGCGATCATGTGCTCTTGATGCGGCGCCAGTTGGCCGGAACGCTTGCGGCTCCTGCCTGGCCTGAAGGCGTCACGCTGCAGCAGCTTGGGTTGAAGCCAAACCGCAAGCTGTTGCAGGAAGCTCACGCGGTCCTGACGTCTGGATACTGGGAGGGTGGCGGCGGCGCGCCCATCTTCCGCCAGTGGTGGAAGGCGCTGAGCCGGGATGACGAATTCGACCCCGCGCTTTTCTTCATTGCGGTGGACAAGGAGGGTGTCGCCGGACTGGCGCAGTGCTGGACCTCCGCTTTCGTGAAGGACCTCGCGGTCGCCCCACGCATGCGGAGCAGGGGCCTTGGCCGTGCGCTCATGCTGGCCGCGTTCAACGCCTTTGCGCAACGCGGCGCGCCCCACGTCGATCTCAAGGTGCGTGAAGACAACACGCCCGCTATCGCGCTCTACAAATCGCTCGGTATGCGGATGATCGAGCGTCTGCGCGCCTGAAACAATGAATCGCCGCTAATACTGATGTACTTCTGATTCAGACTCGTGAATCCATGTAAACACAAATAATTCCAAGAAGACTGTCGAAAATCTGCAGTATTAACCACAGCGCAAAGCTTCTCCGCTTTTCTGTCCTCAAGCCGCAGATGCGGCGGTGGGTGGAAGTCCGGCCGGGTCCAGAGAGACACGGCCAATGCTTCCAAGAGTAAAAGGGCAGCCAGAATGGCGTACGCGGATATCCGGATCGAAGCGCCCGAAGCCTTCATCACGAAAGATGCTTCGGCCGAAGATCTCTACCGTCTCGGACTCATCTATTCGGAGGGTCTCGACGTCGTCGTTGACCTCGTCTCCGCGCACAAGTTCTTCAATCTCGCTGCCACGCGTGGGCATCGCGAAGCGAAGCTCTGCCGCCAGGAAATGGCCGAGATGATGTCTTCGTCGGAAGTGCTGAAAGCCCAGCGCGCCGCCCGGGAGTGGATGAAGAAGGCCAACTAGGCCTTCAGCTCCCCGCCAGCAAAGACGATCGTCCTCTCCACCAGGACGTCCGTTGAGTTGACGAGCTCGCCCTCGATATCGTCCGCCGTCAGCACGATGGGTATCTCCGTGCACCCGGCGATGATCACTTCGGCGCCTTGCGCTTCGAGTTTCTGTGCGATCTTTGCGGACGCTCGCCGGACAGTTTCGCCGGTATCACCGGACTTGATGCGATAGATCAGTTCCATCAGGGATTTCTGCGTATTGGCGTCTGGCATGATGCATCTGACGCCCGCAGTCTTCAGAGCGTTCTGATACAGCCCGGCAGCCACGCACGCATCGCCAGCCAGGACGCCAACCGCCTCCGGCCTCAGGTCTGCGACCACTTTCACCGTTTCATCGATGATGCTCAGGAACGGAACCGAGATCGCCGCGCGGATCTCGGCCTCCCAGGCATGCGCCGTGTTGCAGGCCATGACGATGAAATCCGCCCCGGCAACCTGCAACCCACGCGCAGAAGACGCCAGCGCCGGCGCGGGGGAGGGGCCATCGCCCCGCATGAAGGCGTTGCGGTCTGGAACCTTGGTGTTGTTGTCGATAAGCAGGCGCAGGTGGTCCTGCTCGCGTGTCGCGCGCGTGCGGTTCAGGATACGCTCAAAGAAATCCAGCGTCGCCACCGGACCAAGTCCGCCGATAACGCCGACCGTCTTCGTGTCGCTCATGACGCAAGAATGTCCTGATAGGCAAACAGCGACGGCGCGCCGCCTGTATGCACGAACAGCACGTTAGCGTCCGGCTTGAAATGGTCGCGTCGCGCGAGGCCAATCAGCCCGGCCGCCGCCTTGCCAGTATAAACCGGGTCCAGCAGCACGCCTTCGAGGCTTGCAAACAGGCGCACGGCCTCCACCATCTCGTCGGTCGGGATCGAATAGCCAGGCCCTACCCAATCATCGAATGCAACGACGCTGTCGCGCGATGGCGCGGGCAGTCCGGCGAACGCCGCGGCTTCGACTGCAAGCTTGTGGACGTTGCCTTCCTGTTCGGCCCGGGGACGGCGCACATTTAAGCCTGTCAGCGGCACGCCGGCGTTCGCGGCATTGAAGCCGACCAGCAGGCCTGCATGCGTACCGGCGCTTCCAGACGCCACCACGATCTCATCGAACGCCAGTCCCATGTCGAGGCACTGTGCGAGAATTTCGCGTGCGCAGACGACATAACCCATCGCGCCAAGCGCATTCGATCCGCCGCCGGGAATCACATAGCCCTTGCGCCCCAGAGATTTCAGCTTCTCCGCCTCGGCTTGCATTGCACCGGATAGATCGCTGCCGCCTTCCAGGACTGTCAGCGTTTCCGCTCCGAGAAGGTCGAACAGGAAGTTGTTTCCGCTCGCTTCCTTGCGATAGCTGCCGGGCACGCGCTGCTCCAGCACAAGCCGGCACTTCAGGCCTTCGTGTGCTGCGGCGGCCAGCGTCAGGCGGCAATGGTTCGATTGCACGGCGCCGACCGTTACCAGCGTATCTGCGCCCTGGCGCAACGCATCCGCCACGAGGAATTCGAGCTTCCGCGTCTTGTTCCCGCCGCCAGCAAGGCCGGTCAGGTCATCGCGCTTGATCCAGATCTGCGGCCCGCCCAGATGCTTCGACAGCCTGTCCAGTTTTTGGATCGGTGTCGGATGAGGCGTGTAGCGGCGGCGGGGCAGGGCTTCGAGCTTCATGAGTTTACGTTAGGGCGAACCCACGGAATGCGAAAGACGCCAATTGGCCGGGCGCGCGATAAACGCTAGAATTCCATGAGTTGGGAGGTAGTCATGCGCAACTTCGGTCTGGGAATGGCGGCGCTAAGCGTTGCGGCCTGCGCGAGCGTGCCCAACACCTATTCAGAGCAATTGGCGCTGGAGGGATGTTACGGATCAGTTGGCGCCGACCAGCGCAGGCTGGAGCGAATAGACTCGAGGGTGCAGCCTGCTGCGGACGTCTACAAGAAAACCTGCTGGCCTGTCTCAAGCACGTGGTACGGCGCGGACGACAGCCGAAACCAGCAGAGAGCCAATCTGGCGGTTTCCTTCCCGTCCGAAGAGCCCCGCTAGAATCGCGCGACGTCGTAGAACAGTGAGAAGTCGATCGGCAGGGCTTCGCGGATGTACTGCCGCACGAACTGGTTCTGGTCGGCAATGGCGCTGCGGGTGACATAGACCACGTCAAAGCGTTTCAGCGGCCCGATATCGTAGAGCGATTGCCGCGCAAGGCCGTTCCGCACATCCACCACGCGAGTCATCATCTCGCCACCGGGCTTGCGACGCATCACGATCACCTGCGTCGGGCTGCCTTCCTCGGTCCAGCCGCCCGCCAGCAGTATGGCTTGCAGCACGTCGATCTCGCCCGGCATCTCGAACACGCCAGGCTGCTTCACCTCGCCGCCGACGAACACTTTCTGCGATCCGAATTCCATTGGCGTGATCACCACGGACGGGTCCCGCAGCTCGTTCCCGTAGATTTCCTCGATTCCCGCCTGCAGTTCACGGCTGGTCTTCCCGCTGGCCATCAGCGGGCCAATGGTGGGCAGGCTGATCCGGCCGTCGGGCGCTATCGTGAGTTCGGCTGAAAGTTCCGGGGCTGTGCGCACGTCCACCCGGAACTTGTCGCCCGGGTAGAACCGGTAAAGCTCGTCCTCGGTCCGCCAGTCAGGGTAGGCGGCAATGGGGAAATTGGGGGATTGTGCGGGCAGCGGGTCGCCCATGCAGCCGCCCAGCAAAAGGAGGCTCGCCAGCCCGGCCGCCTTGGCCGGAATCCGGGCGGATGGACGCACCAGCAACATGGGTCTGATGTCGCCCAGAATGGATAACCGGTTCTTAAGCGGCGCGGGCGAAGGCTAGTCTGATTAACCGTGGATTGGCCTCTCCTTGAGCGTCGACAGCTGGACCGAACGCGCCCCCGCCGGCGGCCCCACCGGGGCTCCGCCCGCGCCCGTGCGCGCCGGACGCCTCCGTCCGAAGCTCGGTCTTGTCGACACGCTGCTTCAGTTCTGGCGGGCCAAGTGGTTGATGGTGCTCGTTTTCGTCCCAATCCTTCTCATTGGCGTCGCCGTCGCGCTGATGACCCCCACCAAGTATTCCGCCAACACGCGCCTGCTCGTCAGGTTGGGCGAGGAGTATGTGTTTGACCCGATCGTGGGGGATGCTGCCCGCGGCGCCTTTCCCCAGCAGGAAGAAGTGCTCCAGGCCGAAAGCGAACTGGCGAACTCGCCTGTCATCGCCGAACGCACAGTCCGGCGCATCGGCATGTCGCGGCTTTATCCCTCGCTGGCGGAGGCTCGCCTCCGGGCGCGTGAGGGGCAGACCTACGGGGTCGACCAGGAAGCCCTCGAAGCCTTCGCGCTGGACTTTGCTGCATCTGCCGCGCCGCGCTCGTCGATCCTGCGCATGACGTTCGCGCACGCCGAACCCGAACTCGCCGCCGAAACGCTCAATGTCTTTGTCGAGGAGTATCTAACCTATCGGCGTGAAGTCCTGTCCGGCAAAGGCGTCGATGGCCTCTCCGAGCAGCGCGGCGTGATCGAGGGCCGTCTGGGCGCCGCCGACAAGGCGCTGCAGGACTATCTTGCCGCCAACGCTCTCAGCAATTTCGATGCAGAGACGCAGGCAGCCTCCCGCCTGTTCAGTGAGCTCTCCGACGAGCAGGCGCGCGTCGACGCCTCCCTGCGCGAGGCCGAAGCCAAGCTGGCTGGCCTTGGCCGCCAGATGGCGCGCACGCAGCGCGAGGTCGATCTCTATGTCGAAACCACCTCCGAGCAGGATCTCGTTAAGCTCCGGCTCGAGCGTGAGGACCTGCTGACGCGTTACCTGCCCGACAGCCGCGCCGTGCAGGACATCGACCGCCGCATCGCCCAGATGGAGGCGTTCCTCGCCTCCGCGCCTGCCGCAGGCTTGCGCCGGATCGGTCCCAATCCGACCTTCCAGGCGATCGAGGCCGAGCACGCCGTCCAGACCGCGACCATCGCAGCCCTGGAAGGCCGCGCCGCCGCGCTGGCGGGTCAGAAAGCCGGAGCCGAAGCGCGCATCGCACGCCTCGCCGCGCTGGAGCCCGAGTATCTCCGCCTCAAGCGCGAGCGCGATGCGCTTGAATCCTCCGCCGGGACCTTCGCCGCCCGCGAACAGACCGAACGCGCTCGCACTGAGCTTGCCCAGCGCAATGTCGAGAACATCTCGATCTACGAAGCCGCCCGCACGCCCACACGCGGCGACAGCATGAAGCGCACCATCGCCATCGCCGCCGCCGTCCTCGGCCTTATCACCGCGCTTGCCATCGGCCTGCTGCGCGCCTGGTCCGTCACCGCCTTCGCCACCGCGGGCGCGCTTGAACGCACGCTCGGCCTCCGCGTCCTCGCCGCCACGCGGGATCGCGGATGAAGGACCTGCGCTCCGATCTCGGCGATCTCTATCGCGCCATGGCGCAAACGCCTGGCGTCGAGGGCGGTCGCACGGTCATGTTCATGGCCGCACGCTCTGGCGAGGGCGTCTCCAGCGTTGCGGCGTCCTTTGCGCTGCTGGCGGCCGAACACGCGCGCCGCGCGGTCTGGCTGGTCGATGTCGATCTCAAGCGCAACCACCTGTTCAACACCTTCGCTGTCGGCCCCTTCGCTGCAGCTTTTGGGGGCGTCGGCCCGCCATACTCGGCATCGCTCAAAACCCAGCCCTTCTTCTCCATCCAGCCCGAAGAATCAGAAGCAACCACCGGGCTTGGTCTCTTCACCGCGCATCGCGTGGGTGAATCCCGCCTCATGGTCACGCAATTCGACAAGACACGCCTCAGGGCGAACCAGTCGATCCGCATCCGCACCCAACCCGCCTACTGGCAGGCCGTTCGCGCCGCCACTGACTGGGCCGTCGTGGACGCCCCGGCGCTGGAACTTGCCGGCGCGGGCCTCGCGATTGCCTCCCAGATGGATCGGATTGTCATCGTTGTGCGCGCCGACGAGACGACGCCCGCTGATGTCGACGCCGTCCGCCGCGAAGTCGAAGCGCATGGCGGTCAGGTCGCCGGCGTTGTTCTCAACCGCCGCAGGGGCGATGCGCGGGTGGCGGACCGCATCGCGCAATGATCGCTCCGCCGCGCATTTCGCGGCTTGAGCTGGTCGCCGCAGGCGTCACGCTCTTCATGCTCGCCGAAGCCTTCATGCCGCGCCTGCTGGCCCCGCCATCCACCGGGATTCCCGGCGACGTTCCCGAAAGCACGCTGCTGCGTTTCCTCTGGCTGCCGTTCTATGGGCTCATCGGACTTGGCCTGATCCTTGTCGCCCGGCAAAGCTGGCGCGCTGTGTTGCGCTCGCCGTGGCTCGTCATGCTGGCGTTGCTTGCAATTGCCTCAACTGCGTGGTCGATCGATCCGGAACTCAGCTTCCGGCGCGGCATTGCCGTGCTGGCGACCACGCTGATGGGCGTCTATCTCGCTGCCCGGTTCGACTGGATTACCGCGCTGCGCCTGCTGGCGGCCGTGTGGCTGGCGCTGATGCTGGCAAGCTTCATTGCAGGCATTGTGGCCCCGGGTTTTGCCGTGATGAGCGAGGTTCACCCCGGCGCGTGGATGGGCGGCTGGGGGGAGAAGAACGCGCTTGGCGGGCATGCCGCGCGCGCTGCCTTCCTGTTCGCCTTCCTTGGCTGGCGCGATCCGGCTCATCGGCGTGCATGGTTGGCCGGGCTGTTCGTCGCGCTGGCGCTCGTCCTGTTGTCGCGCTCGGCGACGTCGCTGCTCGGCGCGATGTTGGGGCTGGGGATCATCGCCGGTGCGTGGTGGATGCTTAAGGGCAGGCGCCATGCGCTGGCGTTGCTCTGGGCAGGAGTCGCGGGGCTGGGGCTTCTTGTTCTTGTCTATGCCGTTGCACCGGGCGTTCTTCTCGGCCTTATCGGCAAGGACGAGACGCTCACGGGCCGCACCGACATCTGGGTCGAACTCGCCGCTGCAATCGATCAGAAGCCAGTTCTTGGCTATGGCTATCTTGCTTTCTGGGGGCTCGACAGCGAGCCGCGCTACTGGCTCGAAAAGGCCGTCGCGTGGGATGCGCCCTCGGGTCACAATGGCTGGCTCGATCTCGCCATCTCGCTTGGCCTTGTCGGTGTTGTCATCTTCGCCATTGAGGTGACGGCGACGGCCTGGCGCGGCGTTGGTCTTGCCGTGCGCTCGCCCGCTGGCGTGTTCGCCGTTGGCTTCCTCGCGCAGTTCCTGCTCTTCGCGATGTCGGAAAGCATCATCCTCGCCCAGAACAGCATCCTGTGGGCGACCTTCGCCTTCGTTTCGGCAAAGCTTGCCTTGGGCAGCGAAGTCGCGCGCGATCAGTCGCTGACGCCGCAGAGCACTGCGCCTAGTGTTGGCGCAACCAACACTGCGCCTGCATCCACCGCTCGCTGGGCCAGTTCGTCAATCAAGCCGAATGGCGCGCCATAGCTTGACGGCGAGGGGCCTACGTCGTGCGTGAAGAAGAATAGCCAGCCATTTGTCTCAACGCAGGATTTCAGCGCCGCCAGAGCGCGCCTGCGATGCATGGTCGATGAGCCCAACTCGACCGCCCGCAACTGGCTGCGGTCAACCTCTCCGCTGTTGACACCCGGCAGGACGCCGCGCCCGGTGGTGAACACGTCGCCGACCCAGCGCTTGGCCGCATAGCTGGTCTCGCCATATGGGAAGGCGAAGGCGGAGACTGTCTCGTGATGGCCAGACTCGGACAACGCCACCAGGTTCTCGCCAATGTCGCGCTCGACCTTCTCCAGTCGTGCGCGAGCACAATCGAGATGTGTGTGGGAGTGTGCGCCGATCTCGTGCCCGCGCTGGCGCAGATCGGCCAGCGTGGCGGCGTCGAACATCTCGCCCATCACCGGGCTGCGCATTCCCATCATCGAGGTGCAGGCGTAAAAGCCACCGCGCCCGCCATGCTTCTCGAGCGCATCCGCGCCGTTGAGGGCAGACTTGGGAAAATCGTCGAAGGTGAAGGTCACCACAGGCCGGTCAGGCGCGATCTCTGCGTTGCATGCGCGACGCCATTGCACAACGCGGCGTTGCACCTTCGCAGCAGGCGATCGCGAGGGCGCGTAGGACCACTGCATCGGCTACAACGCCTCCGCATAGACTAGCGCCCGCCACGCCTTCAGGGCCCGTCCGCGCAGGGCCAGCGGCAGAAGCCGCGTCCTGGCTGTCCAACCGGCAAAGCTGCGCGCCGTCCCCCGCAGGGGGAGGCCGCGCAAGCGGTGCGCCATGCGGAACAGAGGCATGTTGCGCGCCTCGTCGGGGTGAGCCTTTACAAGCCGCGCGAAGTTTTCGCCGGAACGGGCATATTTCGACATCAGCACGGCGTCGGCATCGAGGCCGAGATGTGTCGCCGTGTTGTCGATGTGACGGACAGGAAAATATCTGGAGGCGCGGATGCCCCAGTCAGTGTCTTCCCAGCCCCACCCGGAGAAAGCCTCATCGAATGGAATCATGTCGACGACCGTGCGATGGGCTACCACGTTGGATGAAAAGACATACCGCCCTGGCGACTGCTGCCGGCGGTCAGCGGGCAGACACTCGGACGCTTCGGCTTGCCAGCGATGAAGCGCTTTGCGCGCGTCCTTTCCGGTATGGCGCAGCGAATAGCCGCCGACGATCACGGCGGGCGCCGCAGTCGCATCCATCGCATCAAGATATCGCGTGAGGAAATCGGTCTCATCCGGCAGCATGTCGGCGTCCAGCAGCAGAACCCAGTCTGCGCGGGCATGTGCGATGGCGCGGTTGCGGGCGGCGGCCCTCCCGCGATTGGCGTCTGCCGCAATCAGGCGAACGGCAATCCGGTGACGGCTTGCCTCGTGCTGCATGCGCGCCAGCATGGCGTGGTCGCCCGTGCCGTCATCATGAACGATGACTTCCGCAAGTCCCGCGTCCTCGCACGCAGCCAGCGCCGCAATCAGTTCCGAGACGTCGTGCCGATAGGCTGGCACGCAGATGGACAGGCGCGGAGCGGCGCCGCGCCAGAACACATTGTCCAGCGCCCGCTCGGCCGGTTGAGCCGGGACTGGATCTGGGGTGGGGGAGGTGTCAGGGAGTATCTGCATCAGCGTCGCCGTTTTCCGTCGCCCAGAAGTCTCGGCACAGTCATCAGCACGATGTACGCGTCGAGCCAGACAGAGGCTTGGTGCACATATTCCATGTCCAGCCGCACGCGCTCGCGGACTTCCTCGGGCGTATCGCACGGCCCGCGCGAGCCATTGATCTGCGCCCAGCCGGTCATGCCCGGTTTCATGCGATGGCGGTGGGCATAGTCACCGACAGTGCGCGTGACCTCGATCGAGCCTGCGGTCATGCCCACAGCGTGCGGGCGCGGCCCGACGATGGACATCTCGCCCGCCAGAACGTTCACCAGTTGCGGCAGTTCGTCGAGGCTGCTGGCGCGCAGGAAGCGCCCAATGCGGGTGACGCGCGGATCGTTGGCTTCCGTCTGGCGGATGATGCCGGCCTCTGCGCGCTTTGCCTCTGCCTCGTCTTCCTGCCGCATGCTACGGAATTTCCAGACGCAGATGATCTCGTTGTTGAAGCCGTGACGCTTCTGGCGGAACAGCACGGGCCCTTTGCTGTCGAATTTGATCAGCAGTGCGATGATTGCCATCGGCATGGCCAGTAGAACCAGCGATGCCGAAGCAACAACAAAATCGAACATCCGCTTGATCGCCGCGCGGCGGATGTCTCGCGGCGCTCCGGAAACATAGGCGGCCGGCGCGTCGACCACCCGGGCAAGGGAGGTCTGTTCGGGGTTGAATCCGTCCAGGTCCAGAACGAGAATGATTTCCTGCGGCAGGTTGCGGATACGATCGATCAGTTCGCGCACCCGCGCCTGGGCGGTCGACGTAACCGTGATCACGATCCGGTCGACCTCGGGCAGACCGTCCCAGGCAAGCAGGTCGTCGACGCCGCCAAGGTGAGGCGCATCGCCCATCATGGTCGCGGCCGTGCGAACCGTGCGGTCGTCGAAATAGCCCAGGATGTTCAGTTCGCGCTCGCGCACATTGCGCGAAATGATCTGCGCCGCCGCGCGCGTTGCGCCGACGATGACGACATTGTCCGACAGGAGGCCCTTGCGGGTCGCGGCCCGTACGAAGCCGAGATAGTTGGCGTGCAGGGCAAACAGCGTCAGCGCGTTTGCCGCGCACAGGTTCCACAGCAGCGCCGAATGGGCCGGACCATTCCATGTCGCGAGCAGCGTGACGAGCGCGGGGCCCGCCGTCGCTCCTGCGATCACGCGCACGAGGTGCGTGTGCACCGGTTCGGCATAGCGGAAGCGGTATCCGCCCACGAGCCAGACCCCAGCCATGCCAGAGAGCGGCATTGCGACGAAGGGTAGGGCTGCGCCAAGCGGGCTCGCCCAGACGTCCACGCCCGCGCCAATGCACAGGCCGATCGTGACGAGAATGGCGCCCAGAAGATCCAGCACGCGCGCCGCCGCGCGCACGCCCGCGCGATGCAGTAGCCTGCGCCGGCGGGTCAGTTGTCCAGGAAGGGACGCCGCGCGATCGCTCTCCCGCCGGCCGGTGACGGCGGCGACTGGCTTGTCCATCCAGGCGAGACGTTCTGCGCGCATAAACGGTCCGGGCGGGTTCAGTTGGTCCCTGTCGATCCCGGAAACCTACCGGATCAGGGTCAAGACCGGCTTCAGCCAATCGATCAAATTCAACCGATCTGCGCCGCGCGAGGCCGGCCCGGCAGCAGGATCGCGACCGGCGCGAGCGCCAGGAATCCCGCGCCCAGTGTGAAGAAGCAGTCGCGAAACGCCAGCAGCTGTGCGGTTGCTCGCATCGAGGCGCCGATCTGTCTGGCCGCCGCCGCTTCCGCCATCCCGGGGTGCACCCCGCCCGCTTCAAGCGCCGCCGCCAGCGTGCCGATCGTATCAAGCAGCTGCGCATTGGCTTCGTTGAGCAGCGGCGCCAGCGCATCGGCGTGAAAAGCCGCCCGCTCCTCCAGCAACACCGACGCCAGCGCCACGCCAAGTGCGCCGCCGGTCTGGCTGAGGAAGGTCGCCGCCGGCGCCGCCTGAGCCAGAAGCCCGGCCGCCTGCCGCATCGCCAGCGCGTTGGCCGGCGGCATGGTGAGCCCGATCCCCGCCCGCCCCAGCGCCAGCGCGGTCGCCACGGCCACGAACTCCGTCTGCGCCGCCACCTCCGCCAGCATCAGCATCGAAGCCCCGAACAGCGCGAGCCCCGCGCACAGCAACAGGCGCGCATCGGCATGGTCGCTCAACCGCCCGGCCAGCGGAAAGCACACCGCCATCGCAATCCCGGCTGGAACCAGCGCCTCGCCCGCCGCCGTCGGCGAATAATGCTGTACCGCCTGCACAAACAGCGGCGCAAGGAACGTCGAGGCATAGATCGCCGCCCCGCTTGCGAAGATGGTTAGCCCTGCCAGGAAAAACCCCGGCCGCCTGAAAAGCCGTGGGTCCAGCGCCGGCGCAGGATGCCGCACCTCCCAGCCAACGAACGCCACCGCAAGCCCCAGCGCCAGCCACAGCCGCGCTGTCGTCCCAGCATCGTCCCATCCCTCGCGCCGCCCATGCGCCAGCCCCTGTATCGCGAGCGCAATCGCCCCGATGACCAGCGCGACCCCGATCCAGTCCGCTTTCGCGCGCCCTGCGCCCGGCGCGCGCGGAGGAAGGATCGACACCGCCAGCGGGATCGCCGCCAGCGCCAGCGGCGCAGTCGCCACAAAGACGATGCGCCAGTCGAATGCGTCGATCAGCACGCCGCCGACGGCTGGGCCAAATGCCGGCGACACGATCACGCACAGTGAATAGACGCCAAGCGCCAGCCCCCGCGCACCCTCGGGAAAGCGCGTGAAGATAACAAGCACGGCCATCGGCTGGATAAGGCCCGCCCCCGCGCCCTGCATCACGCGACCAGTAATCAGCATGGCCGGGTCCTGCGCGCCCGCGCCGCACAGTCCGCCGGCGATGAAGACCAGCATGGCTGCGCCGAACGCCACGCGCATGCCAACGGCGATCACGGCCCATCCGCTCAGCAGCATGAATCCCGTCGATGAGGCGAGGAAGGCCGTCGACAGCCATTGCGCCTCTTCCTGTCCCAGGCCGAACGCGCCGGAGATCGATGGCAGCGCGACATTGACGGTGGTGGCTGTGGTCATGCACGCGATGGAGCCAAGCGCGAGAACGCCGATCATGCTCCAGCGCGCAGCGGCCGGCTCACCCACCTTCGGCTGCCCGTATGCGTAGATTTGCCATCGCGCCGGGGCGGACATGTTCGCAATCCCGGCCAATGCGGACTCGCACGGGAACGCGCTGCGTCACCTTTGTGAACACGCCGGCGGGATTGGCGTTTGCGACCAGAGCGAACTCGGATGTCGTAGCCGCGCCGATCCGCTCCACTTCGCCCGAGCAGACGCGCCTTGCTGCATCCAGCCTTATCTCCACATACGCCCCGATGGTCACGCGGCCGATGTCTGTCTCCTTGATGTTGGCCTCGATCCAGAGCCCGGCCGTGGCGTGCGCAAGGGCGATCCGCGCACCGGCCTGGATATGCTCCCCCGCATCGGCGAATACCTCGTCCACCACGCCGTCGATCGGGCTGACGATGGCATGGCGCTCAAGGTCCAGCTTCAGGGCAGCGATCCGTTGGCGCAGCGCTGCGGATTCCATCCCCAGCCGCTCGGCGTCCTGCTCCGCCAGCGCGGCCCCTGCGGCCTCCGCGCGGGCCTCGGCGAGGCCTGCTTCACGGCTTGCCTTCAGTGTCAGCGAGCGTACCGCGCCCTGCTGCGCCAACTCCAGCGCTTCGGCGGCGCGATCCATGGCCGCATCCGCAATCAGGCCTGAGGCATGCAGCGCCCGCTTGCGGGCATGATCGGCTTGCGCTGCTGTTAGCGAGGCGCGCGCCGCTGCAATGTCCGCCCGCGCTCCATCGAGCCCGGAAAGCGCCGCGTCGATGCGGCTGCCGCCACGCGCGCGCTCGACCTCCGCCTCGAGCCGAAGGCGCCTGATGGCGATCTCCAGCGCCTTGAGGTCAAGGCTGGCCCCTGCAAGCGCCAGCTTTGCGCGCCGCTCATCCAGCTCCGCCAGCACATCGCCGCGCGCAATGCGATCGCCCGGCCGGACCGGGAGGCTCACGATACGGCCCGCAAGGTCGGATGAAACCGCAACCATGTGCGCCCTCACGCGCGCATCCGAGGTCGAGACGTAGGCGTGCTGGTCGGTGAGCCACCACGCGCCAAGACACGCCATCGCAATGAGGGCGATAGCCGAAAGCCGGGGGACAAGCCGTCGTCGGTTCATGCACAGCGCGCCTGTTCCGGTCGCGCACGCGCTATGCGTGCTCCCGATCCGGCCAGGCTCAATGGCGCCGGATCAGGCCCGCCGAATGTATCGGGGACAACCCCAGGTTGTGCTCAGAGTGTCGCCCGGCGCCTACGATCGCTTGTCGAAGGTCAGGATGCAGCCTTCCGGCGCGACGTAGGAAGACTGTACGGCCTGTCCTGCGAGCATCGCATCCAGTACGGCGGAGGCGTAGTGCACCTCAGCCTTGGCGCGCGCGCGGCCATAAGTGACCCGGTCGTTGATCGGACCCTGGTAGAGAATTCGCCACGTACCCGGTTCGATGACCAGCGACTCGGTCGACCGCTCGACCCCCAGCGGTTCGCCAACAGACTGATCCGGGTCCTTCAGGATCGGGATTTTCACGCCGAAATCGGTGGCTTCCTCGGCGATCATTTCAGGCGTGTCGTAGGTATTCGAATTCATCATGAGGAAGCGGACGCCCAGCGGCTCATATTTCGCGTGCAGCTGGTTGAAGTCGGGCATCAGTTGCTGGCCGATCGGGCAACCCTTGGTGTGCATGGTCAGTACAATGACCTTCGCATCGGTGATCTTGTACAGTTCGTGCGTCTTGCCGTTCTGGTCCTTGAGCTTGAAGTTCGCGATCTTCGCGATCGGCAGCGAATAGTTGGTCACCGCCGCATTCGATTTGTAGGGCACCGTTGCAGGCGCCTTCGCTGCGGAGGCGGCGGCGGGCGGGGCAACTGGCGTGGGCGCAGCAGAGTGATCCATTTCGGCAGGCATCGGCGCGGACGCGGGCGTGGCGGCGGGAAGCGCGGCTTCTGCACTCGCTGTTGCAGTGGCGGGCGCTGGTGCGTCGACTGCGGCCGCCGGCGTCGTGGCGCTGGCCGTATCCGCCCCCATTGCGGGGGCGGGCGTCTCGTTCGAGCAGGCTGCTGCCAGCACGCAGGCTGAGGCGGCGATCATCAGGCGGGTGAGCATGGGGGGTGCTCCTTGTCTTGTTGATTCGTTTGATCCTGACCGAGAGGGGCAGGATATTGCAGGTTTAGTATCGGCCATGGCCTAGACAGCGTCAAACGTCTGTAGCCGCGCCGCACCGGAATGTGTTCCGGGTTGATGGGGCCCATGGATCGCCAGGCAACTCACTGACCAGGCCACAAACGAAAACAGGCGGCCGAAGCCGCCTGTTCCCGTAAATCGATCCTGCGTTGGACCCTAGAAGGTCTGCTTGACGCCGATTTCGAAGGTACGCCCCAGCGCGTTGCCGCCGGCACGCGGATCGTAGCCCAGTTCGACCTGTGCGGGTGGCGGGTCGCGGTCTAAGATGTTTGCGACCGAGAAAGTGAGCCGCAGCGTGTCAGTCACATCGAACAGGTAGTTGAAGTCTGCGGTGATCCAGTCTTCACCGTTTTCCCCGTACTGCGTGCCCCCCCGTTCATCTGTGACCGCGCTGATGTAGTTCACAGCGAAGCGGGCCGTGTGGCGGTCAAGTCGATAGGTCGTGAAAGCGTTCACGCGGAACTCAGGAACGGGAACACCAACAGTCGAGAAGTTGAGGTTGCCGACCCTGTCGTCCAGTGCGGACACCTGAATGCCATCAATCGACCGGGCAGATGTTGTTTGCTCGAGCACTTGAGTTGCTGTCAAATTCAGACTGAGGTCTCCAGGCCCCAGGGGCAACGAGTAACTCGCCTGTATGTCGATTCCGTTGGTTGTTTGCCCGAATGCATTGCCATAGAGCGACCGAATAACCGAGAAATCGTCGGCAGTCGTCAGCCCCTGCGTGCAGACCCCGCCAGGAGCGGTCGCCGTTTCGCTAAATGAAATCCGGCTGATGAACGGGCTGGCGCAATTCATCAGGTTGAAGCCATTGACCGTTGTGGCGAGCGTTGCCGCGTTCAGGATTTGGTTATGGGTAGCCAACTCGTCGATTTCGTCTTCCGTTTCGATGTCGAAGTAATCAACTATGAACTGGAAATCGTGTCCTTCGCCAAAGCCATCCATCTGGATGATGAAACCGGCGTTCCAGGCGGTCGCTGTTTCGGCTTTCACGCCGTCAAGCGTCGTCAACTGGAAGGCCTTCCAGTTGCGATTTGCGCGATCATAGCTCCGCACGAGGTTTTCGACCTGCCCGGGTACCAGGTCGATCGGCGGGGTCTGGTAGTTGGTTCCATACGAACCACGGACCGACAGCGGCCCGAATACGTCCCACTTGCCTGAAACCTTATAAACAGTGGCTCCGAGCCCGCCGGAGTAGTCTTCCCGGCGTACCGCAGCCTGAAGGTTCAGGTTGTCGAACACCGGCAAAGCCAACTCGCCGAAGAAGGACAGGTTCTGACGGTCGGCTGCATCAGGCGGGTTGATGTCGAAGAAGAGGAACGGGCCTTCACCGCCAGCGCATCCCGTGTGGAGTGGGTTGCTGGTGGGCAGAGGGACTTGTGGGAATGGAGCGGCCGGCAGGGGGCCGGCGCCGTCCGGATCGACGCCGGTCGTCGAACCCGGAGGCTGAATGCACGGTGTTGCGCCGTTGTAGAAGTCGCTGCGCACCGTCTCGAAGAACTCGACCTGGCGCCAGTTGACGCCCAGGCCCCAGGCGATCTCACCACCAGGCAGTTGTATGCCGGTCGCGCCGCTGAACACGGCGTCGATATCAAGGCTCTGGATCTGGAACTCGGTTTTGCGGGGATCGCTGAACCAGCGATAGAGCTCAGCAGGATTGTCTGCACCCGCGACATAGCTCGGGTTTGCGAGGCCGCGCTCAGGCTGATTGGGGAAAGCCGAAGCAAACGGGTTCCAGAAGAGGCATCCATTGGTGCCAGCAGCTGCGGCGTTCTGGGTGCCGAACTTCAGGGGATCAAGATCCGGCGCGTTGCAGTTCGGTCCACCAAAGCCGTTCAGGGCTTCCTGGAACCGGAACCCGAGAATATCCGACGCGTCACCCTCGAAGTTCTGTTGGTTGAAGGTGCTGCTGAGGCTGAAATTCACGTCCTCGAAAATTCCGCCCCACTCGCCGATGCGGCCATCCAGTTGGCTCATTAGACGCCAGTTCTGGTTATTGATGCGTGAGGGAACGCCAAAGCCGTTGCCTTCACCCAGCACTGGATTCCCACCGTGGGCAAGCGGACGGAAGGTGATCGGCGTAACGCCCTGTACTGCTGCAAAAGCAGGCGAAGCCGCAAGGCCGCTGCGCGTGGCGAATTCTGCAAAGTATGGGTTCGTTCGCGGCACATAGAACTGGTTTTGCAGGCCTGCCGCCCTAGCTGGGCCACGCACGACCGGCTGCGAGGGCGACCCGAATACCTGCGGAACGCTGACCTCGCTGAAAGACAGGTCAGTGTGAAAGTTGATATCGTCCGTCACCGCCGTATTGATCTGCGCGAACACCCGGTAGGTGTCCTGCTCTTCGACCAGATTGTAGTACGGAATGTAATTGTAGCTGCAGGTGAAGCTGTTCACGTAGAAACCGCCAACTGCAGCGCAGCTGGAAGGCGTGAAGTCAGAGAACACCGACGCCGACACCGGTGAGCCGAACTCTCCGTTCGCGCTGTTGGGCGGCTGCCCGTTGGCGCCGGGATAGGCAGGCACAGCTCCGCGCGCCAGCCATCCGGCGAGGTTCGTCAGCGTCGACCAAGGCGCTTGGTTGCCGGTTGCGAAATTGTATGAGTCTTTGGTGAAGTCGCGCGCCGTCGTGTCAAGCTGCGAGCGGTGCTCCCACTCCACCGCCCAGACGATGTTCGTTTCGCCCTCGCCAAAGCCGCCAAGCAGCGCGATGCCGTAGTCGCCGTCGGATCCGTCGATCAGTTTGTACTGAGCCGTGGCTTCGAGGCCCGTGAAATCGTCGCGCGAGATGAAGTTGACAACACCGCCGGTTGCGTCTGCTCCGTAGGTGACCGCAGCGCCGTCCTTCAAAATTTCCGTACGCGCAATCGCGATCGACGGAATGGAGGACGCCGCCTCGCTCACCCGACGTCCGTTGAGAAGTGTGAGCGTCTTGTCAGCGCCGATGCCGCGAAGGTTGAAGCCTGGCGAACCCGTGGTGCCGGCTCCGCCGAAATAGTAAGCTTCGCCGGTCGTCGGACCAGAGATCGTCAGGCTTTTGACGAACTCCAGCGCGGTTGGAGCGCCTTGCTCCTCAAGATCTGCATTGGTAAAAACTTCCACCGGTAGCGCGGCATCCTCGGGCGTACCCGCGATCAGCGAGCCCGTAACGACAACGCGATCGCGCCCTTCATCGGCTTCAGCTTCGACTGGCGGCTGCGATATGGTCTGAACGTCTTGCGCCCAGGCAGGCAGTGCACCGGCCAAGCCAACCAAAATCGCGGCGCTGGACGCGCCGCGGAGCGTGAACTTCATAGCTGTAACCTCCCCGTATGAGTCTGTTTGCGACTCTCAATTCTGAAAGTGTTGAACTGGATGAGACGCCGCGTCAATCACACGCAGCTCGCGGACTTTCCGGTATCAACAATGCTGCAAATGCGAGGAATCCGGCCGCGCCATAGAGTTCGGCAGCGATTGTTTGGCGTAATGTCTCAACGCGAGCAGTTTCGTGCGCACGATCGGCTCCGAGCGGCGCCGCAGCCCCTTTTGTGACACGAAAGCAGCACTCAAAAAAGAAATACCATTCCCGCAGATAACTAAGACGGAGACCTTAGTGAGGCCCGCTCCGGACATCGTTAATGTCCTTGCGTAAAGTTACGTCTGCGGAAACTCTTCGGCTTAAGCAAGATCGCAAGGATGCGGTCCCGAATTGCCGACCATATGGACTGGCAATCGCTGCGGCGCCTCGCAGTCCAAATGCGTCACGCCGAGGCAACTACCCAACGCCCACTCTGACTGCACTGCAATTGTCAGCGGCGTCGGCGCAGTCGCTGGGAGGTTGATCGCCCCACTCGTTCGCTCGTCTCTGCAAGCCTCCGAGTGCGCGCGGATCTTCGCGGTCGTCCGTCGCCTGCTCGGTGTTGCGGTGCAGCAGAGTCGCGTGACGCGGTCATCGGTTTGACGTGCGCGGAGATCGCTGCGTAACTCGCTTCGTGTCAGGGGTGTCACGGATCACAGCCCATGCTGGAGTTGAGGGATGTTTCCCGGCGCGTAAGCGGCGTTGACCACCTGTCGGGTATTTCCATCCGGCTGGAGCGAGGCGCGCTCAACGTGCTGCTAGGCCCGACTCGCGCGGGCAAAACGAGCCTCATCCGTTTGATGGCGGGGCTCGACAGGCCAAGTGCGGGCTCTGTGCTGTTCGACGGGCAGGACGTCACCGGCCGCCCGGTGTCGAAGCGCAACGTTGCGATGGTCTACCAGCAGTTCGTGAACTACCCGGGGTGGACTGTGCGCGAGAATATCGCGTCTCCCCTGAAGGTGCGTGGCACGGCGCCGGCGGAGATTGAACGCGAGGTCAAGCGCGCCGCCGACCTGCTACGTCTGCGCGAGTTGCTGGACCGGCGGCCGGCGGAGCTTTCGGGCGGGCAGCAGCAGCGAGTCGCAATAGCGCGTGCTTTGGTAAAAAAAGCGGGGCTCATCCTGCTGGACGAGCCGCTGGCGAACCTCGACTACAAGCTGCGCGAGGACCTGCGGGCGGAGTTGCCGCGCCTGTTCGCGGATTCGGCGGCCGTTGTGGTCTACGCCACCACGGAGCCAGCTGAGGCGCTGCTGCTCGATGGCGTCACCGTTGCGATGCATGAGGGCAAGGTCGTTCAGGCCGGGCCGACGCAGTCCCTCTATCGCGAGCCGCAGGACCTCGCCACAGCGCGCATCTTTTCCGATCCGCCGATCAACACCATTCCGGCCGCTGCGGCGGCAAACCCTGCGCGATTTGCCGGCGCGACGACCTTGGCCGTGCGCGCGCATCATATCCGACTGCAACCTCGTTCCGCTTCTCCGGACGTCTATGTCACGCAGGTGGAGTCGATCGAGATCAACGGATCGGAATCGTTCGTGCGCCTCGACGTGCGCGGGCAGCACTGGGTGATGCTGGCGCGCGGCATACACGCCTTCGCCCCCGGAACGTCGCTGACGGTCTATGTTGAGCCCGAAGATGTGATGCAGTTCGACGCTGCGGGCCAGGCGATCCGTCCGCGGCGCGAGGCGGCCTGACCGATGGCGCGGATCGACTTGGCAAACATCCGGCATGTCTATGGACCGGGGGCGGACGGTGAGCCCCAATATGCGTTGCGCCACGTGAATCAGGCGTTCGAGACTGGCGGCTCGTACGCGTTGCTTGGGCCTTCTGGTTGCGGGAAGACCACGCTGCTCAACATTATTTCGGGTCTTGTGCGCCCCACAGAGGGGCGCGTCCGCATCAATGGCGACGATGTCACCGACAGGCCGACCGAGAAGCGCAACATCGCTCAGGTTTTCCAGTTCCCCGTGATCTACGACACGATGACCGTCCGCCAGAACCTGGAGTTCCCGCTGCGCAATCGCGGCGTGGCGGTGAGCGAGATCAAGCGCCGCGTCGATCAGGTGATCGAGATGATAGGGCTTGGCGCACTGGCTGGCCGCCGTGCGCGCGGGCTGTCGGCTGATGAGAAGCAAAAGGTTTCACTTGGGCGCGGGCTGGTGCGCGAGGACGTGAATGCGATCCTGTTCGACGAGCCGCTGACGGTCATCGACCCCGAAGTGAAGTGGACGCTGCGGACGCAGCTGCGCGAGCTGCAGCGCCGCTCGGGCATGACGATGATCTATGTTACGCACGACCAGACCGAGGCGCTGACGTTCGCGTCGGGCGTTGTCGTGATGCATGAGGGGCAGGTGTTGCAGGTCGGTTCGCCCAAGGACCTGTTCGAAAAGCCAGCTCATACATTTGTCGGTTACTTCATCGGTTCGCCCGGAATGAATGTGCTGCCGACCCGGGTCGACGGCGCAAGCCTGCGGCTGGGCGAGTATATGGCGCCACTGTCGTCTGCGCCGCGCCTGCGGGGCAGTCCGAAGCTCGAACTTGGCATCCGGCCGGAATTTGTCCGGCTCGCGGCCGAAGGCATCCCGGCAACGATCGAGCGGATCGACGATATCGGCCGCCATCGCATCGTGCGCACGCGCATGCTGGGTCACGCCGTGACGGCCATCCTGCAGGAGCACGAGCAGATCCCGGCTGATCCACACATCTTCTTCGAACCCGAAGGCGTGCACCTCTACGCCGACAGCTGGCGCGTTGACCTGAGCGGGAAGCAGACGCCATGAAGCCGGTGAACCAGAAGGCATGGCTTCTTGTCGCCCCCGTTCTGTTGCTGGTGGCGATCTCTGCCATCATTCCGCTGATGACCGTGGTGAACTATTCGGTCCAGTATGTCGGCTCCACCGGGCGCTTCTCGTGGGTGGGGGACGAGTGGTATCGCGAGGTGCTGCATGACGAGAAGTTCTGGAATGCGCTGTGGCGCAATCTGGTATTCTCAGGCCTCATCCTTGCGATCCAGATTCCGTTAGGCGTGCTGATCGCGCTCAACATGCCCCGCAAGGGCTGGGGCGTGCCGGCGTGTCTTGTGCTGATGGCGCTGCCCCTGCTGATCCCGTGGTACGTCGTGGGCATGATCTGGCAGATGTTCGGCCGCGTTGATATCGGCCTTATGGGCGTGATGCTGCGCGACTTCGGCTACAATTACGAAGGCGATCCGATGGACGCCTGGTTCACGCTGATCCTGATGGACGTCTGGCACTGGACCAGTCTTGTCGCGCTGCTTGCCTATGCAGGTCTCGTGTCAATTCCCGACGCCTATTACCAAGCGGCGCGGATAGATGGCGCATCCAAGTGGTCGGTGTTCCGGTACATCCAGCTGCCGCGCATGGCGCGGGTGCTGACCATCGCCATACTGCTGAGGTTCATGGACTCGTTCATGATCTTCACCGAGCCCTTCGCCGTGATCGCGGGCGGCGATCCGGTCTTCCTCTCGACCGAGCTGAAGCAGACGGTTGAGCTGGGCAAGAAGGCCGCGATGTCGATCATCTATTTCCTGATCATACTGGCGCTGTGCTGGGTGTTCTACGCCGTGATGACGCGCAACGACGGCGAGCCAGGTGCAGCCGACCAAAAGCAGACAAAGGGAGGCGGCGCATGAAACAGGGCCGCTTCGCCTGGATCGTTCCGGCGCTCTACATCCTGTTCCTGATGACGCCGATCTACTGGCTCGTCGCGATGAGCTTCAAGACGAACCTCGAAATCACAACGCGCTTCACGCTGTTCCCGGAAGCGTTCACGCTGGACAACTACGCCAAGGTGTTCGGCGACGAGCGCTGGCGCTCGGTCTTCGCCAATTCGCTGATGTATGTCTCGCTCAACACCGTGATCTCGATACTCGTGGCGTTGCCAGCTGCGTATGCGTTCTCGCGCTATCGGTTCTTTGGCGACAAGCATCTGTTCTTCTGGCTCCTGACCAATCGCATGGCGCCGGTGGCGGTGTTCACCCTGCCGTTCTTCCAGCTCTATTCCGCGTTTGGCCTGTTTGACACGCACATCGCCGTGGCGCTGGCGCATTGCCTGTTCAACGTGCCGCTGGCGGTGTGGATCCTGGAAGGCTTCATGTCGGGCGTGCCCCGCGAGATCGACGAGACGGCCTATATCGACGGGTATTCCTTCCCGGCCTTCTTCGTGAAGATCTTCATACCCATGATCGCCAGCGGCATCGGCGTGGCTGCGTTCTTCTGCTTTATGTTCTCGTGGGTGGAATACCTGATCGCGGATGCGCTATCGCGCAACGCTGTGGTGCCAATTACGACACGGTTGCAGGCCTTGTCGCAGGCCTCGGGGACCGACTGGGGCGTGCTGGCGGCGGCGGGGACGCTGACGCTGATCCCGGGCGCGATCGTGATCTGGTTCGTGCGGAACTATATCGCCAAGGGCTTTGCGCTCGGGCGGGTTTGAGGCCGCTGCGTCAGGCGACGGCAGGCGCGCAGATTTGCCGCGTGTCGTTGTCGCTCTCCTGTCATAACGCTGTCCGCGATCGGGCCTAGCTTTGGACAAAACAGGGAGTCGGCCATGAAGCACGCCATTGTCTGGGGGCCTGCCGTTCTGGCGCTTTGCGTCGCGACAGCCTGCGCTGCACTTTCTCCCGTAGGGGCCAAGGGCGATGGCCTGGCCGACAGCCTGCGCATCAACCAGATCCAGGTGATGGGCACGCACAACTCCTACAAGCTGGCGATCCCTGATCCCATCATGAAGCTGATCGCGGAGCGTAGCGCGGATTCCGCGCTGACGCTGGACTACTCGCATCGCTCGATTGCTGAACAGCTGGACGCCGGCGCGCGGCAGGTCGAGCTTGATCCGGTCTATGATCCCGATGGTGCGTTTGCAGATCCGATGGGCGCACGCATGCTGGCGGCGCAGGGCGTGGTTGTGCCGGTGTCCGATCCTGTGGCCATGAAGAAGCCGGGCATCAAGGTGCTGCACGCGGCCGACATCGACTACCGCTCAAGCTGCCTCACCCTTGTGGACTGCCTCAGCCAGGTGAAGGCTTGGTCGGACGCCAACCGCGGTCACACGCCAATCCTGATCATGATCAACCCCAAGCACGGGCCGATCTCGTGGCCCGGCGCCACGCCGGTGAAGCCGTTCGGCAAGGACGCGCTGAACCAGTTGGATGCGGATATTCTCTCTGTCTTTCCACGCGAGCGGATCGTTATCCCGGATGAGGTGCGGGGCACGCACGCAACGCTGCGCGAAGGCGCGATGGGCGGCGGCTGGCCGATGCTTGGCGAAGCGCGCGGCAAGGTGCTGTTCGTGATCGACGACGCGCCCCAGCGCTGGGCGCCCTATGTGGAGGGGCACCCCTCGCTGAAGGGCCGCATGGCGTTCGTGAACGCCCACAATGCGCCGGATGCGCCGGAGGCTGCGATCTTCGTCAGCAACGAGCCGGTGAAGGATTTCGAACTGATCAAGCAGCGCGTGGCGGCGGGCTTCATCGTTCGCACGCGGGCGGATGCTGACACACGCGAGGCCCGCACGGGCGACACGTCCCGGCGCGACAAGGCGTTCGCTTCGGGCGCGCAATACGTGACCACGGATTACATCTGGCCCGACGAGCGCTTCGGCACCGGCTACACGGCGAAGCTGCCGGGCGATGCTGCAGCGCGGTGTAATCCGGTCAACGCGTCAGAGGGGTGCTGAGGAGGGCGAAACGGCCCAAATCCGGGCCGCATGACTTCCTGGACAAATCTGGTATTCTTGAAGGGTCAACGCCCCGATACGGCACAAGAGGGCGGGCTGGCAGATACGAGTAGAAACGCAAGAACCAGAGCCAGGAGAAAACAAATGGCCAGATACGGTTACACCCCTCCCGAAGCCACCAACGCCCGCAAGGAAGCACAGGGACGCCAGCTCACGCTGTTCGGCGCCTTGCTGATTGGACTGGGCGGCATCGGAATCATTCTTTCCTCGGTGCTCAAGGCCGTATGGCTGGGCATTCTCGGCGGGCCCATCGGCGCGCTGTCGTGGCTTGCGCTGCTGGTCGGCGCGGGCGTGTTCTGGTGGGGCTTCACCACCATCCGTGACGCCCGTGCTAGCAGGCGATAAGCGCATGACGGACGCCGCCGACGAGCAGGCTGAACGATTCAAGAAGGGCCAGCGCCAGTTCATGATTGGCGCGGGTCTGGTGATGTTCGGAATGATCTTCGGCGGCGGCCTCGCCATGGTGTTCTACTTCCTGGGACAGCGGACGCCCGGCATGTTCGCCGGGATTGCTGGAGCGGCCGTAGTGCTGGTCGGTATCTTCATTCAGGGCGCTGGCGCGCGGGCGATCAAGGGCAAGAGCCCATGACTTTTGCGTGGATGGGATGGACGCTGCCGACGGCGCTGTTTTTCGGCGGGATTGCGCTGGCGCTGGCGCTTCTGGGGTTCCTTGCCAAGCTTGCTCCCAACAACGAACCGCGTGTGGGCATGTTCGGCGTGGCGACTCAGCGGGGGGACCGGTTCTTCCTCAGCCTGCTGGGCGCAGCCTTCATCCACCTCGCCTGGATCGCCCTTGCGCCGATGGAATTGCCGCTCTGGTGGGCTTCCGTTGCGGCGGTGGTTTACGCGGCGGTCGTTTTCCGGTTTGGTTGATCCTCGACTCGGCGCCGAGAGAGCGCCGGCAGGGAGGATCCTATGCGGCTCAACATGCGCCTGCGCGCGCTTGGCATTTCCATGGTCGCGGCCGGGGCGCTGGCGGCGTGCGGGCCGAACCAGACGGTCTCCAAGGACCCCAATCCCAACGCCGCGGCCGAGATCGCGAAATTCCTTGACGCCGAAATCGGCGCGATGTCGACGCTTGACCGCGCGGCGCAGGAAGCCGAGCTGACCTGGTTCGCCAATGCCGCCGCGCCTTTCCAGGGCATGGAGATCAGCGTTGTTTCCGAGAACATCGCGACGCACGATTATGAATCGCGCGTGCTGGCGCCTGCCTTCTCTGCGATTACGGGGATCAAGGTCACGCACCTCACCATCGGCGAGGGAGATGTGGTGGATCGCCTGCAGCGGCAGATGCAGTCGGGCGAGAACACCTACGACGCCTATGTGAACGATAGCGACCTGATCGGCACGCATTGGCGTTACCAGCAGGTGCGCAACCTGACCGACTGGATGGCGGGCGAGGGCAAGGACGTGACCAGCCCGACGCTGGACATGGCCGATTTCATCGGCGCGAGCTTCACGACCGGGCCGGATGGCAAGCTCTATCAGCTTCCCGACCAGCAATTCGCGAACCTCTACTGGTTCCGGTATGACTGGTTCAGCGATGCGAAGAACAAGGCCGACTTCAAGGCGAGGTACGGCTACGATCTCGGCGTGCCAGTGAACTGGTCGGCGTATGAGGACATCGCCGAGTTCTTCACGGGGCGTCAGATCGACGGCAAGCCGGTCTATGGCCACATGGATTACGGCAAGAAGGATCCTTCGCTCGGCTGGCGCTTTACCGACTCCTGGTTGTCGATGGCGGGCAATGGCGACAAGACCAACGGCCATCCCAATGGTTTCCCGGTTGATGAGTGGGGCATACGCGTCGACGAGAATTCGCGACCCGTGGGATCGTGTGTCGCGCGCGGCGGGGACACCAACGGACCAGCCTCGGTCTACGCGATCGCCAAGTATCTCGACTGGCTGAAGAAGTACGCGCCGCCGGCCGCGCAGGGCATGACGTTCTCGGAGTCCGGCCCGATCCCCTCGCAGGGCGAGATCGCGCAGCAGATGTTCTGGTACACCACCTTCACCGCAGACATGGTGAAGGAGGGGCTGCCGGTGGTGAACGCCGATGGCACGCCGAAATGGCGCGTCGCGCCCTCGCCGCACGGCGCCTACTGGGAAGAGGGCCAGAAGCTCGGCTATCAGGACGCCGGGTCGTGGACCATCATGTCGAACACACCGGTTGATCGTGCGAAGGCAGCATGGCTCTACGCGCAGTTCGTCACGTCCAAGACGGTGGACGTGAAGAAGAGCCATGTTGGCCTCACCTTCATCCGCGAGAGCACGATCCAGCACCAGTCGTTCACTGATCGCGCGCCGAAGCTGGGCGGGCTGGTGGAGTTCTATCGCTCGCCGGCGCGGACGCAGTGGTCGCCGACCGGCACTAACGTCCCAGACTACCCGAAACTCTCACAACTGTGGTGGCAGAATATCGGCGATGCGGCGGCCGGCACCAAGACGCCGCAACAGGCGATGGACGCGCTGTGCAAGGCGCAGGAAGAGGTGATGGGCCGCCTCGAACAGGTCGGCGAACAGGGCGAACTGGGGCCGAAGCTGAACCCGGAGGAGCCCGCGCAGGTCTGGTTCGATCGGCCTGGCGCGCCGAAGCCGAAACTGGCGAGCGAAGACCCGGCCCCCGAAACCGTCGATTACGACACGCTGATCCAAAGCTGGAAGCAGTAGCTGCAACGAGCTGCGTCCCGCCAGGCGACGCCTGCAAGCCGCGGTTGGGTCGAAGTGCGACAATCGGATAGGGGCGGGCGCGCGCGTGCCCGTTCGCCCCGGGATATCCGGGCTTTTGGCTTGGGTTGCAGTCAAGGCTTGCACCGGGCCTGAAACCGGCTAGGAAGGCCCCTCGCCGTCGGCCGTCTGGCCGGGGCGACCGCGCAGTGGGGAGGTGGCCGAGTGGTCGAAGGCGCACCCCTGCTAAGGGTGTATACCGGTAACGGTATCGAGGGTTCGAATCCCTTCCTCTCCGCCAGCGCCGGATTTCACCTTGGCCGCCTCGGCGGAGCTGCTGGTCAGGCTGGAAGCAGTTGGTGATATCCATCCAGCCGGACAGCAGACCCGCCGCGCGCACGGCCATGTAGCCTGCGCAGTGCCGCGTCGTGGGGGTCCGAAGAGGGGTGTTACCCGGAGACCGCACGCCGCCGCACTGGCCCCCGACAGGGGCTGGATGGAGGCCAGCCGCCCGCAGTTAAAGCCTTCATGTGGGTAAGCGCGGCCGGGGGCTGATTCGGGTCAGGACGGTTCCACATTTCTTCCGCAAGACCAGCAATACGCTAAGCAGGTCCGGTAATTGCAGGGTTAGTCCCTGCGTGGTTTATGATCGCGCAGGGGTGTTGCCGCGTGACCGAGTTGAACGGGCAAGGTGAAAAAGCGCGCGAACTAAGCGCGGCGCGGGACGCTTTGCTGCGGGCCCACTACGATGAATTTCGCCGGGTTGCGGGCCGCGTTCTCAATGGCGATGCGGCGGCTCTCAAGATCCAGCCGACCGACCTTGCGCATGAGGCGGTGATCCGGCTTTCGGGTCTCGACCGGTTGGAGTTCAAGGGACGGACGCATTTCCTGTCTCTGTCCGCGCGCGTGATGCGCCAGATCCTTATCGATGAAATCCGCCGCATGCGGGCGCAGAAGCGCCAGCCGCCGCCGGTTTCCACCGAGCTGCCGCCCGAAATGGGGGCTCAGACGATCGACCTTGAAGACCTCGACCGCGCCCTGACCAAGCTGGAGGCCGTGGCTCCCGATCATGCGCGGCTGGTGGACCGCCGCTATTTCGCGGGGCTGACGCTGGACGAGATTGCCGAACTGGATGGCGTGTCCGTGCGCACGGTGAAGCGTCAATGGCGCGCGGCACGGGCGTGGTTGGTTGCGGAGTTGGGGGCGACGTAGGCCCTCATACATCCAGCGCGAGCATCGCGAACGTCGCGAGCCAGTGTTCGCCCATGTAGTCGCCGGAAACGTGCGGCAGGCTGGCGTCGATGTGGCGGTCGGCGGCTTCGTTGGCGCGTTGCGAGATGGGGTGATCGCCCAGCTGTGCGGCCAGGGCGCGCCAGCACCAGGCGCGCGAGAAGTTGAGGCCGTCCAGGTGGGCGATCTTGCCGTCTGTGCGGTCGCTGACTTTTGGTGGGGCGAACAGCTGGGTGGGGTGGCCCTGCGCGAGGCGCGGCAGGAACCGGCCGAGCCATTCGCGGAATGATGGCGGCGAGAGCATGCGGCGCATGCATTCCACTTCCATGAGTGCAGGCGAGAGAAAATCGTCCTGCGATGGCTCCCACGCCTGACAGTCGCGGTCGCCGCCATACCAGGCGAGGCATTTCTCGCGCATCAGGTCGTAGAGACGCGGCTCGAAGGCTTCGGACCAGTCGGCGGCCATGCGGATGGCGAATGCGGTAGAGGTGTGGACGCCGGTGCGGACCGGATAGTCGCATAGCGGCAGGAAGGCGTGGAAGCGTTGGGCGAAGGCTTCGGCGAGCGGCCGCAGGTTGACGGCGGCGGCGGCAAGTTCGCCTTCCGTGTGCAGCTCGAGTTCGGCCTGCAGCGCGAGCAGCCAGCCCCAGCCATAGGGCCGCTCGAAGCCGCGTGCGGACGGGCGGGCGAGGTATTCCACTTCGGCCGCGACATTGGCGGGGGTGACCCCTTCGGCGAAGATTGCGCGGATGCGTGGGGCGGCGGCGAAGTCCGGATGGCGGCGCAGCGCGCGGGCCATCAACCAATAGCCGTGGACGCAGGAATGCCAGTCGTATGAACCAAAGAAGACAGGATGGGCGGCGCGCGGGCCAATGATGTCGTCCGGGCCCGACATTACATGGTCCATCTTGTTGGGATACTCGCGCGCAACGTGACCGAGTGCGAGCTTCACGAACTTCTCTGCGAGGTCGGGCGTGAGTCGGGTCATTCCTTTACGGGCTCCCCATAGCCGCCGCCGCCGGGGGTTTCGATGATGAAAGCATCGCCGGTGTTCATGTCAGTTCTTGCCGTGGCGGGCAGGTTTTCGACCTCGCCATTGGCGCGGCGGACGGCGTTGCGGCCGGCGGCGCCTGCCCCTCCGCCGGCGAGACCGAAGGGGACGGTCGAGCGGCGGTTGGAGAGGATGGCGGCGGTCATCGGCTGCAGGAAGCGGATGGTGCGCAGGGCTCCATCGCCGCCCTTGTGCTTGCCGGGACCGCCAGAACCGCGGCGGATGTCGAAGCATTCGATGAGGATCGGATAGCGCGACTCGAGGATTTCCGGGTCGGTGAGGCGCGAATTGGTCATATGGGTCTGCACGGCGGAGGCGCCGTCGAAACCCGGGCCAGCGCCGGAGCCGCCGCAAATGGTTTCGTAGTACTGGTAACGCTCGTCACCAAAGGTGAAGTTGTTCATAGTACCTTGCGACGCCGCCAGGCGGCCGAGCGCGCCGTAGAGCGCATCGACCACCACCATTGAGGTTTCCACATTCCCCGCCACCACGGCGGCCCCGGGGCGCGGGTTCAGCAGGCAGCCCTCGGGCACAATGATGTCGATGGGCGCCAGGCAACCTTCGTTAAGCGGAATGGCGTCGTCGACCAGCGTGCGGAAGACATAGAGGACCGCGGCGTGCGTGATGCCGAGCGGGGCGTTGAAGTTGGCTTCGCTCTGCGGCGAGGTCCCTGTGAAGTCGAGTGTAACGCGGCGGGCGGCCTTGTCTGGCTTTACGGTGAGCCGGATGACGGCGCCGTTGTCCATTGGAGCTTCGAACTGGCCGGGCTCCAGCGTGTCGATGACGCGGCGGATGTGTTCGGCGGCGTTGTCCTGCACATGCCGCATGTAGGCGGCGACGCCCTCGCGTCCGTAGTGCTGGACGAGGCGGCCGAGTTCTTCGCCGCCGCGCAGGCAGGCGGCGATCTGCGCTTTCATGTCTGCCAGGTTGCGGTCGATGTCGCGCGCGGGATGCGGGCCGGTTGCGAAGATGGCCCTGGTTTCCGTCTCGCGCAGATGGCCGGATTCGACCAGCAGAAAGTTCTCGATCAGCACGCCTTCGTCTTCGACCGTGCGGCTGTCGGGCGGCATGGAGCCGGGGGTTATTCCGCCGACGTCCGCGTGGTGGCCGCGAGCGGCGGTGAAGAAGGCGGGGGTGCTCTCGCCGGACAGGATGATAGGGGCGATGACGGTGATGTCCGGCAGGTGCGTGCCGCCGGCATGGGGGGCGTTGAGCATGTAGATGTCGCCGGGCTTCATGCCGCGACCGTCATTCGCGCGTGCAGATATGACGGCGCGGATGGAGGCGCTCATCGAGCCGAGATGGACCGGGATATGCGGCGCGTTGGCGACGAGGCCGCCGGTGGCGTCGAATACCGCGCACGAGAAATCGAGGCGCTCGCGGATGTTGACCGACGCGGCTGTGGTCTGCAGGGCGAGGCCCATTTCCTCAGCCACCGCCATGAAGCGGTTGTTGAAGATTTCGAGCAGGATCGGGTCCGCGTCTGCGCCGATGGCGCGTGGCGACTCAGCGGTGGTGCGCGTGAGCAGCAGGTCGCCCAGGGGCGTGATCTCGGCATGCCAGCCATCGTCGACGAAAGTGGTTGCGCCGGCCTCGAGAATGAGGGCCGGCCCGTTGATGGTGAACCCGGCGGGGAGCGTTTCGCGACGGAGCACGGGGATGTCGCGGAGCGCGCCGGAGACGCGTACGGAGGCAAGAGGGATGCGGGTTGGCGCCGCGGTTGGCAGTTGGATGGCGGTGTTGCCTGGGTCAGCGCCGCGACCGATGGCTTCAGCGGAGATGCGGGCGATGATGATGGGGCGGCCGGGATCGATGAAGCCGAAGCGCTGAAGGTGGACGGATTCGAATGCGGCTTTCAGCGTGGTCGGGTCGGACCATTCCAGAGGGATCGCCGCCTCGCCGCCCTCATAGCGCAAGTGGGCAGTGACGATCGTGCTGATGTCAGCGGATGCTAAGCCTTGCTGTTGCAGCGCCAGCGTGGCGGCCGATCGGAGTGTGCTGATGGTTTCCGCTGCATCGGCGCCGAGAGGGCTTTCGACGGACATTTCGCGGATCATGCGCAGATCGGCGAGGCCGATGCCCCAGGCGGAGAGGACGCCTGCCAGCGGATGCAGCAGCACGCTGCGAGCGCCGACGGCGTCGGCCACGGCGCAGGCATGCTGGCCCCCGGCGCCGCCGAACGCACAGAGCACGTACTCGCGCGGGTCATAGCCGCGCTGGATCGAGATCTTGCGAATGGCTTCGGCCATGTGCTGGTTGGCGATGGTGATGAAGCCTTCGGCGGCGGCTTCGGGTGTGATATCGGCCCCGGTTGCCTGTTTCACTTCCCAGCAGAGATCGGCGAAACGCTGGCCGACGATCTTCGTGTCCAGCGGTTTGTCGCCAGTGGGGCCGAAGATGGCGGGGAAGTGTTCGGGGCGAACGCGGCCGAGGAGGACGTTGCAGTCCGTGACCGTCAGCGGGCCGCCGCGCCGATAGCACGCGGGGCCGGGATCGGCGCCGGCGGATCTGGGACCAACGCGCAGGCGCGTGCCGTCGAAATAGCAGATCGAGCCGCCGCCGGCTGCAACGGTGTGAACCTGTAGCATGGGCGTGGTGAGGCGGACGCCCGCGACGACGGTGTCGTTGGTGCGCTCATATGCGCCAGAATAGTGGGAGACATCCGTCGATGTGCCGCCCATGTCGAAACCGAGCGCCTTCGTGAAGCCGGCGCGGCGGGCGGACTCGGCCATGCCGGTGACGCCCCCCGCCGGGCCGGAGAGAACCGCATCGCCGCCGCGGAATGCGCCTGCGCCGACGAGGCCGCCATTGGATTGCATGAAGAGAAGGCGCGTGTCCGTTTCGAACGCGCCGGCGACACGCTGGACGTAGGCGTTCAGCACGGGCGAGAGATAAGCGTCAGCGACCGTGGTGTCTGCGCGGGGGACGTAGCGGATAAGGCCGGAAATTTCCGAGCTGACGGAGACGTGGGTGAAGCCGACTTCGCGGGCGATGGCGGCAATGCGCTTTTCGTGTGCTGGATAGGCCCAGCCGTGCAGCAGGGCGATGGCGCAGCTGGCGACGCCCTTCTTGCGGGCGGCTTCAAGTCTGCGGCGGATGGCGGACTCGTCCAGCGGCTTCAGGACTTCGCCTTGGGCGGTGATGCGTTCCTCGGCCTCGATCACCTGCGTGTAGAGCATGTCTGGTTTGATGATGTGACGGGCGAAGATGTCCGGCCGCGCCTGGTTGCCGATCTCCAATAGGTCCACGAAGCCGTCCGTGACAACTAGGAGCGTAGGGGCGCCCTTGCGTTCGAGCAGGGCGTTGGTGGCGACGGTTGTGCCCATCTTGATGGCGGATATGCCGCCGCCGTGTTCGGCGAGTATTGTTCTCACCGCTTCAACAGCCGCATCGGCATAGCGCCCGGGATTCTCCGACAGGAGCTTGCGCACGACCATGCGGCCGGCGGGCGAGCGCGCGACCACGTCGGTAAAGGTGCCGCCCCTGTCGATCCAGAACTGCCAGCCGGTCATTGCGAGACTGTTGGTTTGCCCCTCGCCCTTTGACAAGCCCGGCGGGCGGATCAATGGTCGCGAAACACGTGGAGGGCGGAATGGCAAAGCGGACGCAGAAGCTGGCGGCGGGCATCGCCATCGCTGTTACAATGGCGCTGGCTGCCACCGCCCAGTCGCCAACTTCCACCGCGATCATCCGGGACGACTGGAGCGTCAAGGGGCTCGCCGCGCCTGCCGAGATCGTCGTCGATCACTGGGGGGTGCCGCACATCTATGCGGCCTCCCAGCGCGACGCGTTCTTCCTTCAGGGCTATAATGCCGCGCGCGATCGGCTGTGGCAGATCGACCTGTGGCGCAAGCGCGGACTGGGACTGCTGTCGAAGTCGTTCGGGCCGGCCTATGTGGAGCAGGATCGCGCGGCGCGGCTATTCCTCTATCGCGGTGACATGGAGGCGGAATGGAACGCCTATGCGCCGGATGCGCGCGCATCGGCCGAGGCCTTCGCGGCAGGGGTCAACGCTTATGTGGGCGAGGTGAAGGCGGGGACAAAGGCACTGCCGCTCGAGTTCCAGCTGACATCATCAACACCAGAGGAGTGGAAGGCCGAGGACATCGTGCGGATACGCAGCCATGCGCTGGTGTCGAACGTGACGTCCGAAGTGGCGCGGGCGCAGGTGGCGTGTGCGGCGGGCGTTGAGGCGGACGAGCTACGCCGCAAGCTCGACCCGGCGGATCACAAGCGCGTCGTGCCGGCGGGGCTCAATCCGTGCGATGTGCCGGCCAGTGTGCTTGACGACTATGTGCTGGGGACGAAGCAGGTCGATTTCGCCGCCATGCTACCGGGTCAGCGGGCCGAGCGCGATGGGAACTCAGAGCTTGCAGCATTGATGGAGGCGCAGCTGCACGAGGGATCAAACAACTGGGTTGTCTCGCCTTCCAAGTCGGAGACAGGGCGAGCGATACTGGCGAACGATCCGCACAGGCAACTCGGTGTGCCGGCGCTGCGCTATGTGGTGGCGCTTAATGCGCCGGGGATGAACATCATTGGAGCCGGCGAGCCAGCATTGCCTGGCGTGTCGCTGGGCCACAACAACGACGTGGCTTTCGGTATCACCATCTTCGCAATGGACCAGGAAGACCTGTACGTTTACGAGACCGGCGCCTCAAACACCGGCACGTACCGCTATCAGGGCCGGTGGGAACCGATGAAGGTGGTGCGCGAGACCATCGAGGTGAAAGGCGAGACCCCGCGCGAGATCGAGCTGACGTTCACGCGGCATGGGCCGGTGTTGGCGCAGGATGCCGGCAAGCGGCGGGCGTTTGCAATGCGCAGCGTGTGGTTCGAGCCGGGAGTCGCGGGCTATTTCGGATCGACACGGTTGACGCACGCGAAATCGTGGGACGATTTCAAGGAAGCGAGTCAGTATTGGGGCGCGCCGCCGCTGAACCTTGTCTATGCGGATACGAAGGGCAATGTCGGTTGGGCGGCATCCGGCCGCACGCCGGTGCGCAAGAACTGGGATGGCCTGATGCCTGTGCCCGGCGATGGCCGCTATGAGTGGCAGGGCTTCCTTGTAAAGGACATGCTGCCGTCCTCGTTCAATCCCGAAGAGGGTTTCTTCGCGACGGCGAACGAGTTCAATCTGCCGGCCGGCTATCCGGCGGATCGCAAGGTTGCGTATGAGTGGACCGATCCCTCGCGCGCGACGCGGATCAAGGAAGTGCTGGCGGCTGATCCGAAAGTGAGCCTGCTCGATTCCATGCAGCTGCAGACTGACTCGGTGAGTCCTCAGGCGCAGCGCCTTCTGAAATTGGTCAGGGATGTTCCCGGCGGCACGATGGGCATCAATGTTGATCACGCGCTCAAATTGCTGACGGCATGGGATGGCAATCTGACGATCGATAGTCCTGCAGCCACAATCTACGAAACGTGGGCTAACAAATATCTCGGAAGGGCTGTCGTTGCACGGGTCACATCCCCTGCCGCGCGCGACTTGGTGGGAAGCGGGCATCTCGAGGCGATTGTGGGCTATCTTGAAAATCCGGACACCCGCCTTGGCCCCAATCCCCGTGAAGCGCGTATCGAGGTCATGCTCGAGACGCTGAAGGCTGCGACGGATGAGCTGGCCGGGCGACTGGGACCTGACCCGCACAGTTGGGCGTGGGGCCGCCTGCACGTTGCGAAATGGGAGCCGGCGATTGGTGTACTCGCGTCGCCCGAAATGAAGGCGCAGATGAGCTTAGGGCCGCTGGCGACGCCGGGCTCGGCCTCGACGCCGCGCGCGCAGACATGGCGGGGGCCAGACTTCAACGTGGTGGCAGGGGCGTCGGTGCGCTTCGTGTTCGACGTGGGCGCGTGGGACAATTCGGTGTTCATCAATTCGCCGGGGCAATCGGCGGATTACACAAGCGCGCATTATCGCGATCTATTCCCGCTGTGGGCGGAGGGCGGCTATGCGCCGCTGCCGTTCAGCCGCGAGGCTGTAGACCGCGCGGCGCGGCGGGTGATCACGTTGAAGCCGGCGGAATGACGCCCCGATACGGAATGCCATCATTGATGATGTAGTCGTTGACGTGGCCGCGGAATGAGCGGCCGCCGAGGTCGACGTTGACCATATGCCCGCGCCAGGTGTTGCCAACCATCGGCAGGGTATAGGCTTGGACGACGGTGACTTCTCCGCCGAGCTTGCGGCCGTCAGCAAGTGTGACGCTGATTGCCCGGTGGGCGGCGGGCGGATCAATCACGACGGCGGCGACCTCTGTCGCCCTGTCGCCTTCGAGCAGGTAGCCATCGCGGCGGCGGGCGGTGATCAGCATGGTGGAGGCGGCGCCTTCGCCCCACAGCGTCATGTAGCAGAACGCGGCGGTGAAGCGCGGGTTGGTCTGGCCCTGTTCGTGGAACTGGGCGGGGCCGGAGAATTCCACGCGCCTGCCGTTAATGGTGACCGAGGCGCGCCCCTTGCCGAACACTTCGGTGCGTCCCTTGTTGAGGCCGGAGTAGAGGCGCTCGGGCGAGAAGTCGATTGAGGCTTCCATGCGCCGATCGCCATTGCCAAAGGCTGAGGTTGCGGATTTGCGCGCCAGACACTTGCCGCTTGCCGAAGCTGCCGTTGGCGCAGTGACCTTGCCCTTGCGTTCGAAGACAAGCGATGCGGCGCTGTCGGCATAGCGCACGCTGTCCCCGTCAACGGCGGTGGCGTCGGTTCCGCTGGGCGCGATGTGGTTGACGAAGGAATAGAATTGGCCGTCGATGCGCGCATGCATCCAGAGCCAGGCAAGGCCAAGCTGCGGATAGCGGCAAAGACGCATTGTCAGGCGCTGTTCTCCGTCCTCTGACGAGACGCCGGAATGGACGGACTCGCTCAGCGTTTCGATATTGGTGAACTGCGCATCGAGTGGCGGACCGGCCGGCAAGCTTGCGCAGGCGCCGGCGGCGAGGGGCAGAAACGCTGCCTGGCGACGTGTCCACATGATCCTGATTTCCTCCGCCGCGCTATTTTTGTGCGGCGAGTATTGTCTCGGCGGCACGGGAAAGGAAGGGCTGGTGCTCGGGGGCGGCGATGGCGATGAGGGCTTCGGCGCGCTGGCGCAGGGAAAGCCCCTTCAGTTGCGCAACGCCGTGCTCGGTCACGATCGTGTCAGCAAGGCCGCCGGAAATGGTGGGCGAGGCGATGCTGGGCACGATGCGGGACGCGCCGCCGCCGGCGGATTGCAGCGCGATGATGGAGAGGCCGCCGGGGGAGGCGGCTGCGCCGGCCATGAAGTCGCTGGCGCCGCCGACGCTGCTGATGCGGCGGCTCATGCGCCATTCGAGGTTGAGATTGCCGGCAAGATCAATCTCAATGGCGGAGCCGATCGAGACGAAACGCGGCAGGCCGGCAAGAATCGCGTGTGCGTGCGTAGCGCCGATCGACGCGAGGGTGAAGCCGGAGAGCTTCAGCCAGTCATGGAAGGCTGGCCCGCCCCAGGCGACGCCAGTGACGTTACCGGGTGATGTGTCGAGCGCGCCGGCTTCGGAAAGGGCCTGGTATTCGGGCGTGATGATGCCGCTGTGGACGCGCAGACCGCGATGAAAGCGCAGCGCTGCGACGATGGCTGCGGGCGTGTCGCCGATGCCGGACTGGATAATGCTGTCGTCGGGGATCAGATCGGCGGCTTTGCGGCCGATGGCGTCGAGCACGGCGTTCTTGGGGGATGCTGGCGGGGGCAGTGGGGTGATCAGAGGCGCATTAATCTCGATGGCGAGGTCTATTTTGTCGGCCGGGATGGTCTCGGCGCCAGGCAAGAATGGCATGCGCGGATTGACGAAGGCGATGCGCCGTTTCGCGCGTGGCCAGACGATGCCGGGCGTGTCGCAGGCGACGCCGAACGAGCACAGGCCGCGCCTGTCGGGCGGCGAGACGTGGAGAATGGCGTCGTCGAAATCCATCTGCGCGAGGGTTTCGCCGATCTGCGAGTATGGCATCGGGTTGAGCTGCGTGCGGCCGCTGGCGATGGAGGATTCCAACGTGGGCGACGCCATGAACGTGGTCAGGCGAACGTCGCCTGGAAGCGAGCCGTAGTCGTGGCGGTTGATGCCGGGGATGAGACACGACCAGAAGTCGATACCGGCCCCGACGCCGGGGTCATCGCGAAGCGCATCGTGCAAATGCAGGCATTCGCCGGGACCGCCCTGAAAGAAGACTCGGTTGCCGGGGCGCAGGCTGCCGAGAACTTCCTGGATTGTCGCCGTCTTCACGCGATGCCGGCTGACTTGAGAAGACGGCGCGCGCGTTCGACGACAGGCTGGTCGATCATGCGGCCGTTGTGAGAGACGACGCCATCGGCGCGTTTATCCCACGCGGCTAGGATGGCGTGCGCTTCTGTGATTTCGGCTTCGCTGTGGCCGAAGCACTGGTTGAGCACAGGCACCTGGTTCGGGTGGATGCACATGGCGCCTGTGAGGCCGGCGGCATGAGAGCGGCGGGCTTCCTCTGCGAAGGCATCGAGATCGGCGAAGTTGGCGATGCCGCTGGCCATGCCGATGCCCATGAGGCCGCGGGCGGACGCGGCATAGGCGATGGCCTGTGCGGCGAGGCCGAGCGACTGCGGTGTGGGAGGGCGGCCAAGCGAGAGCGCGAAATCCTCGCTGCCGAGCGAGATGCCGATGAGGCGCGGACCATCTGCGATGGCCGTCACGCGCTCCAGAGCGCGGGGGCTTTCGATCACGGCGACGACGCCGATGGTCCCGCGGTCCAGGCCGTGTTCGTATTCGAGCGCGTCCAGCATGGCGGACAGGCTGTCGAGGTCGGCGCGCTGCTCAACCTTGGGCATCACGATGGCGGCGAGCCCCGGGCGCACCACCGCTTCGAGATCGTCGGCAAGATAGTGCTCGTCATTGTTGACGCGGGCCGTGACGATGGCGCCGTGCCCGTGGAGTGTCGTAATCGCGTCGGTCGCCAGCATGCGGGCGGCGGCCTTGGCCTCTGGCTGTGTTGAATCCTCAAGGTCGATGATCAGCGCATCGGCGCCGCGCGTGTGGGCCTTCTGCCAGCGCTGTGGCGCGGCGGCGGGTACGAACAACATCGAACGCCAGCTGGTCGTCACCGCGTGCTCCCTAACTGACGCCGATACGTCCCGACATGGCAACGTATCCGTCCGCATCGGCGGCCCAGACATCGGCGCCGCCATCCGTATCGACCAGATTCACGCTGAAGGGCGCAAGGTCAAATACCGGTCGTTGCGCACGGAAAGTGAATGACGCAATTCTGTCATGCGGTCTGTGCCGGCGGAAATGATCAACCAACAGCGTGGCGAGCAGCGGACCATGCACGACCAGCCCCGGATAACCTTCTTCGCGCATGGCGTAGTCGCGGTCGTAGTGGATGCGGTGGGCGTTGTAGGTGAGCGCCGAGAAGCGGAACAGCAGCGCGGCCGTGGGATCGATCTTGCGCGAGACCTGGGCCTCGCGCCGCTCGCCGGGCGGCAGCGGCTGGGCGTTGCCGCTTTTTTCGCGGAAGACGATGTCGGCTTCGTCTGTGACGCAGAGCGTGTCGCCTGAGTAGATATCG
This sequence comes from Hyphomonadaceae bacterium, assembly GCA_022844345.1. Taxonomy (GTDB): domain Bacteria; phylum Pseudomonadota; class Alphaproteobacteria; order Caulobacterales; family Hyphomonadaceae; genus UBA7672. The sequence goes on along the minus strand of JALHLU010000003.1, from coordinate 40,887 downwards.
TGACGGAGTGTCAGGAAAGCGAGGCGGCCCGTGCGGCCCGCCTTCTCCGAAACATTGGCGATGGTCGTCACGCGGCGAATGTCTGCGCCGAATGGGATAGGCGCGTGGAAGCTGACACGACTGCCAGCGGCCATGCGCATGGGAAGGTCGATGGGCGGAACGATGCCGCCGCGCATGGGATGGCCGTCCGGGCCGATTTCCGACTGCGGCGCGCCGGGGAGGAAGCACAGCAGATGTCCCATCGGCGGGATGGCGTCGCGTTCAGGCTCGCGGTCGAGCAGCGCGGCGAGGCGCTGGAACGGTTCACGCGCGGCATGGTCTAGCGTGGTCTCGCTGCGGCCGATCCAGTCAGGCGGATGAGTCATTGTTGTCACGAGGCAATATTCGCGGTCAGGGAGTCAGGCACATAGTGCCGATACCGCTGATCCTACTCCATCGCAACTCAGCTTAGAGATCTCAGATGATCTACTAGAATTCTACCGCGCTGCGGTTCCTCCCGGTCAAAATAATCAGCGCCAAAATTTTCGCGTAACTCGTCAGAAGTGCCAGGGATTCTATCCAGATGCAGCGCTAGCAGTCTGATCATCTCGTCCGACACACGACCATCCGCAATGGTTGATGCCCGTACGATCACTGGATAGTTTTGGGTCGGGTACATGATCAGCGTTTGCGGAACTGGAATCCTGGATTGATCGCGAAGGTCTTCGGTATACGGGCTAACAAAGAAGCCGATTTCGCCGCCGAGTAGGCGAGTGCCAAATGCCCGATAGGGGCGCGGTCGATATACTTTGACGATGTCGCGCCGGCCGAAGAACAATATCGGCCCAAGTCTGCTCATCTTGATAAGTGTTATCAGGCCTGTCGGCTTCAACCCATCGACGAGGGTGTCAATAATCTTGACGTCTATTGCCACGCGACAATCATCTCAGCTGGTTGTGGGCTTTAGGAGCCATCGAGTTGGGACTGCTCCGTGTGTTCATCAAGGGCGCTTAAGTTTAGAACGACTTCGGCAGTCCCAGCACATGCGTCGCCACATGGCTGAGGATGAGGTTGGTGGAGATAGGCGCCACTTGATACAGGCGCGTTTCGCGGAACTTGCGTTCTATGTCGTACTCCTCGGCAAAGCCAAAGCCGCCATGCGTCTGCACGCACATGTCGGCGGCGTACCAGCTGGCTTCGGATGCCGTCATCTTAGCCATGTTGGCTTCCGAGCCGCAGGGCTTGCCCGCCTCGAACAGGCTTGCAGCGTGATCGACCATCAGCGAGGCGGCGGTAACCTGCACATGCGCGCGGGCGATGGGGAATTGTACGCCCTGATTCTCGCCAATCGCGCGGCCGAAGACGGAGCGGTCCTTGGCGTAGGCAGCGGCGCGGTCGATGAAGAAGCGGCCATCGCCGATACATTCGGCGGCGATCAGGATGCGCTCGGCGTTCATGCCGTCGAGGATATACTTGAAGCCCGAACCTTCCTTGCCGATCAGGTTTTCGGCGGGGACTTCGAGATTGTCGAAGAAGAGTTCGGTGGTGGCGTGGTTCAGCATGGTGCGAACAGGATTGATGGTAAGGCCACGCCCCCTTGCCTCCCGCATGTCGACAAGCAGCACGCTCATTCCGTCAGACGTCTTGCCCTTGTCGTCGCGCGGGCTGGTGCGGCAGAGGAGAACCATCAGGTCCGAATGCTCAGCCCTGCTGATCCATATCTTGGAGCCGTTGACGATGTAGCGGTCGCCATCACGTTTCGCTAAGGTCTGGATACGCGTGGTGTCCGTGCCGCTGGTGGGTTCGGTGACGCCGAACGCCTGCAGGCGGATTTCGCCGGTGGCGATCTTGGGCAGCCACTTGTCCTTCTGCGCCTCCGATCCGTGACGCAGAAGCGTCCCCATCGTGTACATCTGCGCGTGGCAGGCGGCGCCGTTCGCGCCCGAGCGATGGATTTCCTCCAGCACCGCGCAGGCCGCCGACAGGCCAAGACCAGACCCGCCATATTTTTCTGGGATCAACACGGAGAGCCAGCCGGCCTCCGTCAACGCCTTCACGAACTCGGTGGGATAGGCGCGCTCGCGATCCAGCGCGCGCCAGTACGGGCCCGGGAAGCGTGCGCACAGCTTGCGCACCGCGTCGCGGATTTCGGGATGGATCTCTGCCTCGCTCATAGCGCCAGTGTGCAACGCGGCTGGTCTTACGTCACGCCTTTGCTTGAGCCCGGTTCGCGGTCACAGTGGCGCCCGATAGGGGAGGCCGTTTCCATGACAGATTTCAGCCTGCAGAATCCCGTGTTTGCGACCTATGTCGCGGCCGCGTGCATCATGATCTTGAAAGCGGTGGCCATGTCGTGGCTCACGGTGGTGCGGATGATGGGTGCAAATGCCGGCTTCCGGAACCCGGAAGACGGCAAGAAAACGCCAATGAACCGCAATCCGCAACCGGGGCAGGTGGGGCCTAATGAGCGCGTTGACCGCATACGGCGTATCCATCTCAACGACCTCGAGAACATTCCGTTTTTCCTCGTCGCGGGCCTGCTCTTTGTGGCGACGCAGCCGGACCTCCTGCTCGCGCAATGGCTGTTCTACGGCTACGTCGTCTCGCGCCTGCTCCACTTCCTCGCCTACCTCACAGCGCAGATTCACGAGATCCGCGCCACGCTGTGGACAGTTGGCTCGGTGATCCTGATCTTCATGACAGGCGCCACGCTGGTGAAGGCGCTCGGCTACTGACGTTTGGCCGCCGGGATCAGGCAGCTGCCGGGAATGATTGCTCCCGATTGCGACTGGACGCAGCCTCGACTCTCGTACAGAATATACTGAACAGTATCAAAACACGTCTCTAGGGGAGGCGACGATGAAACGTATTGCATTCGCAGTTGGCGGGGCAGTTTGCGCGGCGGCATTGCTGGCGGCATGTGGCGGGGAGGCCCCGGCAAGCGGGCCGGAACAGCCCGGCGCGGCGGCGGCCCGTCCGGCGCCCAATCCGCTGAACAATGTCTATTTCGGCGATCTGCACCTGCACACGCGCAACTCGTTCGACGCCTACATATTCAACGTGCGCGCCTCGCCCGACGAGGCCTACGCCTACGCCAAGGGCGGCACGGTAAAGCACGCGGCCGGCTTCGAGATGAAGCTGAACTCGGGGCCGCTGGATTTCCTCGCCGTTACCGACCACGCTGAGTATCTCGGCGTGCTGCCGGCGATCGATACCGAGGGCGATCCCTATTCGCAGGTGCCTTACGCGAAGGAGCTGTTCTCGACGGACCAGGTGCAGGTCAACGCATCGTTCCGGAAGTTCAGTGACACGCTGAGAGCGGCGCAAAGAATGCCGGAATTCTCGGACCTGCGCACCGTGAAGTCGGCCTGGCACGACATCATCGAGTCGGCCAAGCGCAACTATGAGCCGGGCAAGTTCACGACGCTCGTCGGCTATGAATTCACATCCGCACCCGAGGGGCGGAACCTGCACCGTAATGTTATCTTCCAGGGCGACACTGTCCCGGAGCTGCCGTTCTCCGCGCTTGAATCGCAGAACCCTGAGGACCTCTGGACCTGGATGGACCAGCAGCGTGCGGCGGGGATGGAATCGCTCGCGATCACGCACAATGGCAATGGCTCGAACGGCACGATGTACGAGCGTACTAAATGGAACGGCCAGCCGGTCGACCGCGAGTGGGCCGAGCTGCGCGTGCGCAACGAGCCGCTGGCCGAGGTCACGCAGGTGAAGGGCACGTCCGAAACCCACCCGCTACTGTCGCCGAACGACGAGTTTGCGGGCTTCGAGATCATGGAGTGGTATATCGGCACGGCCACGCCGATCACGAAGTTCGATGGCGGCTATGTCCGCAAGGCGATGAAGGATGGCCTCGAGATCGAGGCGCAGGTTGGCGCCAACCCCTACAAGTTCGGCGTCATCGGGTCGTCCGACACGCACAACGCCGCCGGCTCCTATGAAGAGAACAGCTATCTCTCCAAGGTCGGCATCCGCGATGCAACTCCGGAACTGCGCGGCTCGGCCCCGCCCGCGGGCAAGGACTGGTCCAACTACAAGCTGGGCGACAACATCGCGCGCTTTGCAACGTGGGGCGCTTCCGGTCTTACGGGCGTGTGGGCCAAGGAAAACACGCGCGAGGAAATCTATGACGCGCTGCGCCGCAAGGAAACATTTGCCACGTCGGGCCCTCGTATCCGGGTGCGGTTCTTTGCTGGTTATGGCATTGGCGACCAGACGCTGACGAGCGATGAGGGCGTCAAGAACGCCTATGCGAACGGCGTCGCCATGGGCGGCGACCTTGTCGGCCAGGCGAGTGGAAAGCCGGATTTCCTGGTGATGGCGATGCGGGATGCGAACTCCGCGCCGCTGCAGCGCCTCCAGATCATCAAGGGCTGGCTCGACGCCAGTGGCAAGGCTCAGGAGAAGGTGTTCGACGTCGCTTGCTCTGATGGCATGACGCTGGACCCGCGCACGCATCGCTGCGCCGACAATGGCGCGACGGTGGACACGAAGACCTGCTCGTTCAGCCAGGACAAGGGCGATGCGGAGATGACTGCGGCGTGGTCCGATCCGGAATTCGATCCCAAGCAGAATGCGTTCTATTACGTCCGCGTTCTGGAAAATCCCACCTGCCGGTGGTCAACCTGGGATGCGATCAGGCTTGGCATCGAGCCGAACCCTGAACTCGAGAAGACGATCCAGGAGCGGGCCTATACCTCGCCGATCTGGTTCATCCCGACCAAGGCGAGCTAGGCCAGCCCAGCATGGCGTCAACTGTGGTGGAGTTCCTAAAGCGCGCTGCGCGTGAACCGCTGGTCCATTTCCTGGCTATCGGCGCCGCGTTGTTCGTGGTCAACGGACTCATCAATGGTCCGGACGAAGGCCCCGCAGGCGAGACAATTGTCGTCAGCGAAGGCCGTGTGGGCCAGATCGCGCAGAGCTTCCTGCTCTTGTCAGGCAGGTTGCCGACGCGGGAAGAGCTGCAGGCTCTGGTCGACGACTTCGTCAGCGAGGAGGTGGGCTATCGCGAGGCCATCGCGATGGGGCTCGACGCCGACGACACGATCGTGCGGCGGCGCATGCGACAGAAGATCGAGTTCATGATCGAGGACGGGGCCGCGAGCGAAACGCCCTCCGGCGCCGAACTTCAGGCCTGGCTCGACGCCCACCCTGAAAAGTTCCGCCTGCCGGAGCGCCGCGCGATGCGCCAGGTTCTACTGAGCAGCGACAAGCGTGGCGCAGCAGTGCGCGCCGACGCGGAGGCGGCGCTCGCGGCGCTGAATTCCGGAGCAGATGCCGCCGGTCTTGGCGACAAATCGATGTTGCCCGCCGCGATACCGCTGACCACGCAGGAGGGCGTCTCCGCCCTGTTCGGCGTTGACTTCGCAGCAGCTGCGTTTGCCGCCACCGGGGATGACTGGTTCGGGCCGGTGGCCTCGCCCTTCGGACAGCATGTGGTGATCCTTGTGGAGGTCGAGCCCGGCCGCGCCGTGCCGCTGGCCGAGATCGTGGACCGCGTGCATTCCGACTGGGTCGAAGCGCGCCGCAACGATGCGCGCGACGAGTTCCACGCGCGCATGCGCAAGCGTTACGACATTCGCATCGACTGGCCCGAGCCGTGGAAAGGCCTGCCATCGACGCCCGATCCCAACCCGTCGACGCAGCCGACGCCCGAGGTTGGCGAATGACACGCCTCGCCGGCCTGATCCTGGCTTGGTTCGCCCTCATGGCGGGCCTGGGCCCGGCGGCGTTCGCGCACGAGATCCGGCCAGCCTTCCTGCAGATTCGGGAAGTTGAGCCGCAGGTCTATGATTTTCTCTGGAAGACGCCAGCGCGCGGCGAGCTGCGCCTCGCGCTCAACATCATCCAGCCCGCCGAATGTACCAACATATCCGAGCCACGCAGCACGATGGTGGCCGGCGCTGTCATCGAACGCTGGCGCGCGGCATGCGCGGGCGGCATCGTCGGCAAGCCGATCGGGATCGAGAATCTCGCGCAAACGCTGACCGACGCCATTATCCGCTTCGAGCCGATCGAGGGTTCGCCCAAGACGCTGCGCGTTAAGCCCGACGATCCCGTGGCCGTGCTGCCCGACAAGCAGCCATGGACCGAGGTTGCGGGAACCTATTTCGTGATCGGCGTCGAACACATCATCTTTGGTTACGATCACTTGCTGTTCGTGCTGGCGCTCGTGCTGCTGGTTCGCGATCCTGGGCGGCTGTTCGGGGCGATCACGGCATTCACGGTGGCGCATTCCATCACGCTGGCGGCGACGACGTTCGGCTGGGTCAAGCTTGCCAGCGCGCCGGTTGAGGCTGTCATCGCGCTGTCGATCATGTTCATCGCGCTTGAGATCATGCGGATGAAGGCGGGGGACTCCAGCCTGACCGCGCGGCTGCCGTGGGTAGCTTCGTTCGCATTTGGCCTGCTGCACGGTTTCGGCTTTGCCGGCGCCTTGCGCGAGATCGGCATGCCGGAAGACGCGGCTCCTCTTGCGCTGCTATTCTTCAACCTGGGGGTCGAGGGCGGGCAGGTGGCGTTCATCGTCTCCGTGTTGGCAGTCATGTTCCTGTGGCGGCGCTTGGCGCCCGCAACCATCAACACCCCGCGCGTGAGCGACATTGCGTGGCGGGCGCCGGTCTATGTGATCGGCGTCACGGCGGCTTACTGGTTCATCGAGCGGACTGTGGGGCTGCTGGGCTACTGAGCTGTCAGATTGGTCGACGGCGTCGAGCCGGACATGATCAACAGCATATCGAAACCATGCACCATGCGCATGAGTTCGGGGTCCGTGCCCTCGCGCCAGCGACCCATGATCGCGCGAAGCGGCCGCAGGTCGATCAGCGTGAACGCGTCCGGATTGGCGGCTGCATACAGCGGCTGCAGCCCGTTCATGTAGCCATCCTTCGGGGTGTTGGGGTTGTAGCGCCACGCCACCGGATCGAACACAGCGACTGCGGAGCCCTCGCCCGGGAGGACAGCTATCGAGAATGCGGTGGCTCCCTCCATTGCAGCGATCTCCGGCGCGAGTGCGCCGAGGTCGTACGTCTCCGTCTGGCTGCGGCCGCGGATCAGGTGGGAAATCCCCATTTTCGCGAACACGCGGGGGGCGCGGCCGGCGGTCCTTTCCGCTTGCCAGTGCGCAACAAGGTTGGAGCGCATGTAAGCCGACCGGCGAAGGTTCGAGTCATAGCCTTGGTTGCGCGTCCATAGCAGGTTTATCTCAAGCGTCTCTTCAAGCGCTGTGAGGATGGTGGAGGCTTCAGCGGTGCGGCCGGGCCATGCATCGCGCACGGCGCGCACCAGCGCCGGGTCGCCGCTGAAAGAGAAGATGTACTGGGGGTTCTTTTCTGACGCGTACTTTGCCCACGATGTGGTTGACGCATCGCGCAGCGTCGCGAGCGCATCGGCCGCCGCTTTGGGCTTGGCCATGGCTTCGAGCTTGCCGATCAGCAGCCGGTCTCCGGCAACTTCGTAATCGACGCCCCAAAAAAGCGGCGCTTGCCCCGGCACAGCTGCGCGCGCGCGCGCGAGAAGCTCAGTTTCCTCCTTCATACCGAAGAACGCCGCCTCGCCCCCCGGGATTGCATACTGAGCCCTGAGGCCGGCAACGCCGCCGCGCGCGGACACATCGAGCGCATCGGCCATCGGGGCTGACACTTCGATGATGAATTTGGAATACCCGTCCTTCGTGAGTGTTCCGAACAGCTGGCCGGCCAGCTGTGGATTCTCAGCGATGCCATGCTCCTCGCCGAGCAGGAAAAACTGGGCGCGGCGGCCCTCCGCGATCAGCCTGTCCCAGGCTGGACCGGAGAAGACGCCGCCGGCATAGTCCAGCGTGAGGGCATTGCCCTTCGCGGCCTCCGTCAGACGTTCGATCCACGCAGGCGGGGCGGCAGGTTGTTGTTCGAGCTGTGGTGGATGTTGTGGCGCTGGGGCATCCGCTAGGGCGACAGGCTCAGGCACTGCAGGCGCGGGTTGTGGCGCTTGTGCGCAGGCCGCGAGCGCCAGACCGAGAAGTCCTAAACCCACCGTCCGCATGAATCCGCCTCCCCAGATCGTGATTCTGATACGAACCTTTCGGCCGTCGGCGTCAAGCGGGGAAACATGGCCGGACAGTTGTTTCCCGCGCCCCCGCCGCTATGGTGCGCCGCGTTTCATAGGATGGGTCCACATGTCGAAGCTTCGCCGCGCCGCAATCGTCAGCCCGCTTCGCACCGGCGTCGGCAAGTTTCAGGGGGCGCTGTCTGGCATACAGGCGGGGGAGCTTGGCGCCGTCGCGTTGCGGGCGCTGGTCGAGCGCACGAAGATCGATCCAGAGTGGATTGACGATGTGATCTTCTCGCAGGGTTATCCCTCGGGCGAGGCGCCGGCCATTGGCCGCTGGTCTGCGCTTGCGGCGGGCTTTCCGATCTCTGTTCCGGGATACCAGCTCGACCGCCGCTGCGGCTCGGGCCTGCAGGCCGTGGTCGAGGCCGCGATGTTCGTGCAGACGGGCGCGGCCGATGTGGTGGTCGCCGGCGGCGTCGAGAGCATGAGCAATGTCGAGTACTATTCCACGACCATGCGCAATGGCGCGCGGATGGGCGACGTGGCGTTCCACGACCGTCTGACGCGTGGCCGCGTCATGAGCCAGCCGGTCGAGCGCTTTGGCGTGATCAGCGGCATGATCGAGACGGCCGAGAACCTCGCCAAGGACTACCAGATCCCGCGCGAGGCCTGCGACGCGTATGCGGCGCGCAGCCATCAGCGCGCGGCGGCGGCCTGGCAGGCGGGGAAGTTCGACAATGAACTCGTGCCGGTCACTATCCCGCAGAAAAAGGGCGATCCGGTCGTCTTCAGGTCGGACGAGGGCGTCCGGGGTGACGCCACGGCGGAATCGCTCGCTGGCCTGCGCGCGATCGAAAAGGGCGGCGTGGTGACAGCGGGCAACGCTTCGCAGCAGAACGATGCGGCGGCGGCATGCCTCGTGGTTGCGGAAGACATGGTTGAGAAGCTCGGCCTTGAGCCGATCGGCTGGTTCACCGGCTGGGCTGCGGCGGGCGTCGAGCCTTCCCGCATGGGCATCGGCCCGGTGCCGGCGGTGGAGCGCCTGTTCCAGCGCACCGGCCTTGGCTGGAAGGACATTGATCTCGTCGAACTCAACGAGGCGTTCGCGCCGCAGGTTCTGGCTGTGCTCAAAGGCTGGGGCTGGAACGATGCCGACAAGCTCAACGTAAACGGCTCGGGCATTTCGCTTGGCCACCCCATCGGTGCGACGGGCATCCGCATTCTGGCGACCATGCTGAACGAGATGCAGCGCCGCGAGGTGCGCTATGGCCTCGAGACGATGTGCATCGGCGGCGGACAAGGCATCGCGGCAATATTCGAGCGGGCGGCCTAGGCATCGGCGGCCGGGCAGGCGCCTGGCGCTCGATCACTCCGTGCGCAGACGGTCGCCGTCGGGTTCTTTCACCGGATAACCGGCGGCGCGTTTGAAGCCGTCTACACGCTGGCGTGTCTGTTTGACGCCGGGGGCTTCGGTCCAGTTTGTGGGCGGATCGAGGACGCGGCCGAAGAAGGCCAGCGCATCGAGAAAGCGCGGCGCGATCGACGGCCCGACATGTTCGGCGCCCTTCACCAACCGGTATTCGTGGCTGATTGCGTTGTCGAACAGGATGCGATGGAGGAACTCCGTGCCGTGGTGCAGGAAGAACATGTCCTGATCGCCCGCCTCGAGATAGATGCCGAGACCGACAAGGCGCTCTGGGTTTTCTTTTGCGATAGTAGCCGGGTTGTTGGCGGCCCAGTACGCCTCGTCCACGGGCTTGCCGTAGATCGACTGCAGGAGGGTGTCGTCGCGCCAGAATCTGTCGCGCAGCTTCACGTCCTTGAATGCCAGCGCAGGCTCGATGCCCGGCTCCATGCTGGCGACGGCCTGGAACGCGTCCGGGTGTTTGAAGGCAATGCGCAAGGATCCCATCCCGCCCATCGAGACGCCAGTGATCAGCGTGCTCGCGCGCCCCTTAGGCACATTGTAGTTCGCGCGCATCCAGCCCAGCAGATCCTTGACGACAAAGGTCTCCCACTTCTGCGATCCGTCACGGTAGTCCATGTAGAAGGATCGCCCGGCCGAGGGCATGACGGAGACAGACGCGGGCACAAGCCCGGCTTTGATGCCAGCTTCGAGCGTTTCGGCCATGGCGGTCATATTGGCGCTGGAGCCGCCGCCGCCATGCAGCTGGATGATTAGCGGATAGACCTCGGCGCGCTTCGCGTCGTAGCCGGCCGGCAGGTAGACAGCGACGTCCACTGGGCCTGCGACGTTGGTCGTTTCGACCTTGAGGTTGACGATCTTCCCGTCCAGCGCGTTCGCCGCCGGGGGTAGTGCGAGAATTATCAGAGCGGCCAAGCTCGCCAGCAGCTTCATATCAGCCTCCCAGGTTACGCATGGGTATCATTGGTTGCCGCGCGGCCTGAGGCAACTGCCTGCCGCAGCCAAACGCTGAACTTGTAGTGACTATTGCGCTGGGTAGGCCGCAACATTGGCCCGGCCGCCAGACCAGATGGCGGCGCTGTTCAGCGGATACGAGGCGATCATCTGCGCCTCAAGGTTCACGTGCTTCTGGCCCTTGACCTCGAACAGCGCCTCGAAATCCCGCTCGCCCTGCGTGGCGGCTTCCACGCGCCGCACACGCTCGGGCTGTGTCATCGCTTCGGCGACGCCCATAACGGCGGTGTCGCGCGTGCCCGAGAGGATGGCGATGCGATTGCCGGCTGGTCCCTCGAACGTCGCGAAGAACCCGTAGTCGCGATACATCTGGTCGCCAGGCGCCGCGAGAAACGCCTCACTGACATAGCTCTTGCCCGTCTTGTTATCGATCAGCTGATCGTAGCTCGCGCCGAACTGGAACAGCGAACGCGAGAACACTGGATCGCGCAGGGCCCCGAGGCCGCTGAGCAGTCCGACATAGATGATGTCGTCCGTCTTGAGCTGACCCGGCTCAAGGTTCGAGGCCAGCACGACGCGCACGTCGCGGTCCCCGCTGAGCAACGGGGCGATGTCGGCGAGGGCGTACGCGGCTGAGGCCGGGAGATACTGGAGGGCCACGTCCGAGAAGCGGTCGAAGCCGCCGGGTACGCGCCCCTGACTCTGAACCAGGTCTTCCTTGCTGTTGATAGCGAAGTCGCGGATCAGGCGCTTCAGCGTCACCTGATCTTCGTATTCGCCGAACATGTAATAGTCGCCGACAACGACGGTGAGCGGACGCTTGCCTTCAGCGAGGGCGCGCCAGGGTGAGGTTGTTTCCATGGCGGCGGCCGGACCCTCGCGTCCGGAGAGCAGGGCCCAGGCGCCCACGTTGCCGGCAACGAGCACCAGCAGCGCGGCGGCGATCAGCCCCCAGCGCGAACGGCGCGGCGGCGATACGGCTGCGGGGGCCTCCGCCACGCCCGCATCGCTGGCGGGAGCGGCCTCTGCCGTCAGGCCAACACACACGATCCGGTAGTCGCCCTTGGGGATATCGAGGCGTGCGCCGGCCTGCATTCCATTGCGCAGGTAGAATTCGTCGAACCGCTTGCGGAGCCGGTGGATGTAGACCCGGGCGACAGGATCGTCCCGCAGGGCTTCGGCGTCCGCCTTGCCGAAGACGGCGAGGGCGATTTCTGCCTCTTTTGGCGAGCGTCCTTCGAGCGAGCAGGCGACGAGGAAGTCGAATAGTTCGAGCAGGCGGCCGCTGGTCCCTAGCACGCCGGATGCCCGTACGCGCGCGATCTCCGCTGCAAGGTCTGGCGCGGCCGGATCGGCAGAAGAGGTAGGCGTAACGCTCATGTAACGTCCAGTAGATGGCCGCTTATTGTAGACTGGGCAAGTATGGCGAGTCTCTGTCCGGAGCGTTCACGCTGTCGCGACGTGTAGCCGCTAACAGGGCTGATGGCGCTTCACGCGGCCGGGCCTCGGAGGTCAATGCGCAGAGCGCACACCTTGTTATCATGGCAAGGATAGGGGCAAATTCTTGCAAGGGTTGAGCCCTGCCGCCCCCGCGTCGGACCGGGCTGCGCTACCGCACGCGCGGAAGATCCGGCAGGGGCGCGGGCCGCTCTGCATGTGTCTCGCCGATCTGACGCGCGATCAGGTCCTCGCGCATCATCTGCAGCGTCCACAGAACATTGTCGCGCAGGCCCACGCTGGGATAGGTGAAGGTGTTGATCGCCAGCGCGCGCGTCGCCATGGCGACAGTTCCGGTAAGGCCGTGCAGCTCACGATCGGGTTTCAGGCCTGCCTCGCGCGCGATGCTGCTGACCACCTTCACATAGTCCTCCGAGATGGCGCTCATCATCGGGGTGACCGCCTCGCGGATTTCCTTGTCGCTCCGCGATCCGATGCGCACCTCGTTCAGCGCCGCGCCTTCCGGCATGCGTTGCGTGATGAGCGACTGGTCGAGGATGGCGCGGAAGCGGGACAGGCCGGGCGGAACTTTCGCCATCTCCTCCGCCCGGAAATCCCTCAGGCGATGATAGGCATGCTCCACCGTTGCAATGATCAGCGCCTGGCGGGTCGGGAAGTGGTGCATCATCGCGCCACGGCTGACGCCCGCCGCATCCGCCACCTTTATGTTGGTGACCCCGCCATAGCCCCATTCGTTGAGGCAGGTGATCGTGGCGTCCAGGATGAGGCGGCGTGTCGAGGCGGAGCGCTCGCTGTTCTTCCGGCGCTCTGTTCTCGGTTGGGCGTCGGCTTTCACTTGCGCCGCCATGGGTCGTGAATTCTGAGCCATTACAGTACCTTGGGCGCGCCATTTCGCCTTTGCAGGCCGGCGCGCATTTGCATGCTGACTGGACCGTATGTCGGCCGCGATGATGCTCGCGTAAACCCTTGAAAACAAGCCGGCTGGCCGGTATTGATGCAAGTGGTGACCCGGTGGGGGGGCTGGCCGGGCAGGGAGGTGCATCTCCCCTTATCCCGCCCTTTTCTGCGATGTGCTTGTGGCCAAGCCGGCGGCCTGGCCCGTCATCGGGTGTCTTACCCGGCCTCTGTTCTTGAGGCTGTAACATCCCAAGCTGAACTGCCCCCGGGCTCCCTAAGGTCCGGGGGCTATTTCTTTCTGGCGCACGCTCGCGTTAAGTCCGCATCGTATCCAAGGAGACAACATGTCCATCGAGCTGACCGACCCCGCACTCGCCGGACTGAATGCGGATCGGCTGGCGCGCATTCCGGCCTACTTCGACACCTATGTGGACAAGGGCCGTCTGCCTTGCGTGGCCGCGCTGGTCGCGCGTGGCGGGCAGGTGGCGCATCTCTCCTTCCGCGGCGCAACCGAAATGGGCGGCTCGCGCCCGATCAACGAGAACACGATCTATCGCATCTACTCGATGACCAAGCCGATCACATCGGTTGCCGCGATGATGCTGTTCGAGGAAGGCGCGCTCAGGCTGGACCATGAGGTGTTCCGCTACATCCCCGAATTCCTGGACACCATGGTGATGGGCGAGGATGGCGAGCTGGTGAGGCCTTCCCGCGCAATGACGGTGCGCGACCTGTTCCTGCATACGTCCGGCCTCAGCTATTCGTTCCTGATGCAGGGCGCGGTCGACAAATACTATCGCGACAACAAACTCGAATACTCGAGCTGGCAGGGCGATCTGAAATCGTTCTGCGAGTCGTTGGCCAAGGCGCCGCTGGTCTTCTCACCGGGTGACCGCTGGAACTATTCGAATTCAACCGATGTACTTGGACGCGTGGTCGAAGTGGCGTCGGGCATGAGCCTGGACCAGTTTTTCCAGCAGCGCATCTTCGGCCCGTTGGGCATGAACGACACCGGCTTCCACGTGCCACCCGACAAGATCGACCGGCTCATGGCCTGCTATCGCCGCGATCCGAACAGCGGCGTAATATCGCTGGCTGATCCCGGAGGGGCGGCCAGCGCCTATGCGAAGCCGCCCAACGTGTTCTCGGGCGGCGGCGGATTGGCCTCCACCATCGGAGACTACCTGCGCTTTTGCCTGATGCTGGTGAATGGCGGCGAACTTGAGGGCGTGCGGATTCTGTCGCCCAAGACGCTCGAATTCATGACCATGAATCACCTCCCGGGCGGCAAGACGCTGAAGGACATGGGCGACAGGACGTTCTCGGAATCGCGCATGGATGGATCGGGCTTCGGCCTTGGCTGGGCCGTCACCACCGATGTCGTCGCAACAACACAGCCGGGCTCAGTGGGCACATTCTCGTGGGGCGGGATGGCCTCGACCTTCTTCTGGATTGATCCGGTCGAGGACCTGATTGCCATCCAGATGACGCAGCTGATGCCGTCAGGCGCATATCCCATCCGGCCGCAATTCCAGCAGCTGGTCTATGCCGCGATAGAGGAATAGGGCGGGCGCGAAAGCGCTCGCTACTTCTCGCCCGACATGCGGACGATGACTTCGACCGAGCGGACTTTCGAACCCGGCGGAATCTCCGGCAGGCCTTCGACGCGGATCGAGTCGCCCGGTATGTCGTGCAGAACGCCGTTCTGTTCAAAGAACAGGTGGTGGTGGTCGGAAACGTTCGTATCGAAATACGTACGATCCGTATCCAGCGTGATGCGCTTCATCAGGCCGGCCGACACGAACTGGTTCAACGTGTTGTAGACGGTCGCCAGCGACACGCGCACGCCGGCCTTGCGGGCCATGGCCGCCACGTCGTCGGCTGTCACATGACGGTCTTCCCCGTTGAACAAAAGACCGCCAATTGCGAGCCGTTTGGGCGTCGCACGAAGGCCGGCAGACTGGAGGCGGTTCACGATCGTCATGATGGACCTAGAATGGTTCTAGTTTGCCGCGAATGCAAGCGCTGGCATGTCGCACTGCAAAATTCAACAAAAACAGTCACTTGATTGCCACAGGCATCAAGCTGGCGTGACCCTGCGACAGTCCGCTTGCGTCGGCCCGTCCCCCGCCCGATAGCAGGTGAAACAAGAGACCGGGGAGTAGACACACCGTGACGACGCGTTCCACCGGCCCGCTCGCGGGCGTGAAGATCCTCGATCTCTCGACCGTCGTGCTCGGCCCCTATGCCACACAGCTGTTGGGTGACATGGGCGCAGAGGTGGTGAAAGTCGAGAACGGCACGGGCGACATCATGCGCCACGCCGGCCCGTCCCCCGCGCCGGGGATGGGCGCGATCTACATGGGCTGCAACCGCAACAAGCGCGCCGTTCTGCTCGACCTCAAGACCGCAGACGGCATCGAGGCGATCAAGCGCCTGGTGAAACAGTCGGACGTGTTCTTCACCAATGTGCGCATGGATGGGTTGAAGCGCCTCGGCCTCGGCTATGACGATCTCAAGGCCCTGCGCGATGACATCATCTACGTCCACTGCGCAGGCTACGGCGCCGATGGTCCCTACGCCGGGAAGCCCGCCTATGACGATCTCATCCAGGCGGGCTCGGGCATCGCCGACCTGTTCCATGTGCGCGATGGCGGGCCGCCGCGCTACATGCCGGCGCTGATGGCGGACAAGGTGTCGGGCCTGCACGCCGCCTACGCCACCATCGCCGGTCTCTTCCACAAGGCGACCATCGGCAAGGGGCAGTTCATCGAGGCGCCGATGCTGGAATCTTTCACGGCGTTCAACCTCGTCGAGAACCTGTACGGCCACACCTTTGTGCCCCCGATGGCGCAGATGGCGTACACGCGCTCGTCGTCGCCCAACCGCATGCCTTATCCAACGAAGGACGGTTACATCGGCATCATGCCCTACAGCGACAAGCAGTGGCTGACGTTTTTTGAACTCGGCGGCCGCCCGGAGATCATGACCACCGATCCGCGCTTCTCGACCTACAATGCGCGCACCGCCAACATTGGCGCGCTCTACCAGCTTGTCGGCGAAGTCGCCGCGACCAAGACGACGGACGAGTGGCTCGACCTGCTTGGCAAGGCCGACATTCCCTGCGCCCGCTGTGCGACTCTGCAGGAGGTGCTGGAAGACCCGCACCTGCGCGAGACCGGCTTTATCCACGAACGCCAGCACCCGGCAGGCTTCCCGTATCTTGCGATGGAACACCCCGTAAAGTTCGGCGAAACCCCCGCCAACATCCGCCGCGAACCGCCGCTGCTCGGCGAGCACACGGTTGAAGTGCTGCTTGAACTCGGCTTCTCGCAGGCCGATGCGGAGCGCATTGCGGCAGACGCGGCGAAGGCGAAGTAGGTCCGCCTACTTCAACGCATCCACAATCGCGTTCACCAGCGCATCCTTGCGCTTCTCGAACTCGGGCAGCTTGTCGTAAGGCACCATCATCGGATGGGTCTTCTTCTTGCCGTCCTTCGTCTTGCCGAACTTCCAGCCGTCGGCCTTCTTGGCCGCCATCCACTGGTCGTGCTGGGCGGAAGCAGGCGCATCCGGATTCTCGATGCGCCAGGCGACCGATGCGGCCGACGCATCCTTCATCCATTTCGGCGCACGGCTCCACGTGGGCGCAGGCGTCTGCCCGTTGGCGGCCTGCCAGGCGCGAATGGCGTCATGCATGACCTGCGCAATCTGCAAGGCGCGCGCTGCGGTGGTCCTGGGTCGGCTGCTCATGTGTCGAGATTCTTTGCGATGAATTCCAGGATGGCGGGACTGAACCACACGCCCGAATTGGCGGGCGGGCGCGAACCGGGCGTGCCTCTTGTACCGTAGGCGTGGATGCCAACGGCGGTGGGCGTCGCGTGGTTGCGATCCTCGTCCAGCACATAGATCGGCGCACCGGACTGTCCCTCCGTCGTATCGACCCGATAAAACACCCGGCCAACGTCGAAACGCTCGATCGGCGCCGCGTGATGCCAGAGCTGGGCGGCCTGCCGCAGCAAGGGAGTTGAGGCGCTCTGGCCGCGCGCTTCCTTCTTCTCGCCAGG
This sequence comes from Hyphomonadaceae bacterium, assembly GCA_022844345.1. GTDB lineage: Bacteria > Pseudomonadota > Alphaproteobacteria > Caulobacterales > Hyphomonadaceae > UBA7672. Next base: position 24,057 of record JALHLU010000003.1, on the reverse strand, counting down.
ATAGCCCGTGACATGGACCCAATGGCCGATCATGTCTGATGGCGCCCGTGCATCGACGCGGAACCAGCCGATGTGGTCGCCCAGATTCTCGCCGAGATGGATCAGCGCAACGTCGCACGCCGGGCTGAACGCCGCGCTCCACTTCGGGTGTACGGTGAACCGCGCGGCCTGATGAGACCGGTAGGGCATCGCCTCGCCGTTCAACCCGGGGATGACCTGCACGCGTGTTGGCAGGTGCGGGTTGTCGGGCGAGACCAGCACGTGACCAGCCGTCAACAGCGTGCGCGGCCCGATCATGAATCCCGTGCCGACATTGGTAAGTTCACCGCGCGTGACCCGGATCGAGCAGATCATCCGCCATGGCGACATGTCGGTGTCGGTGACCCGGGTGCGGTTGTCGCGGCCGATCACCGTTTCAAGGCCGAGGCGGGCGGCCGTGATATCGTCCTCGTCGGCGCGACCAGGCTCGAAGATCAGCTGCTTGGCGGCTGGGGAAACGCCCGGCTTCGAACTGCCGGGGGACCCCTTGAAGGTCTCGGGCAGTGAGAGGGCCGTTCCGGTGAGTGCGGCCGTCTCGAGCGCAACGCCGATCAGCGGTTCCTGGTGCGTGTGGGCGGGCGGCGCCCGGCGGCCTGAGGCGAAGCCATGGGACTTTTCAGTTACCAGCGCCGATTCGAGCGCAGTCTCCGCCGCATCGGCCGTGATCGCTTTCCGTATGCTGTGGATCCACATGCCTTCGTTGGCCGCATAGTAGCCGCCGCGACCGTTGAGGCGGCTCATGTCGTGGCGGCCGGCGTGGTGAACTGCGATGAGGCCGATGTCCCCTGCATCGAATACGGGGCTTCCCGAGCTGCCGCGCATTGTTGGCGTGCGATAGTGGATGCGGACGGGCGCTGATGTTGCGCCGGTGTCGGCCGGCGCCTCGTTGCCGTCCTGGTTCGGCTCAGGCTCAGGTCCGTCGTGATCAAGAAGGACGTTGTCAGACAAGGAGAAGCAAAGTTCGAGCCCATGCGGGTAGCCGATCAGATAGCAGGAGCCTATGCCGTCATCGGTCTTCGCCCTTGGTCCAAGCCCGGACTTCCCGAGTTGATCGAGCGCCTTGGCGCCGTTCGGCAACTCACCCTGCAGCGACAGGATCGAGATGTCATGTTCCGATTGTTCGGATTCCCATAGAACTTCCCCGAACGCGACCGCGCGCTCATCGCCGTCCGCCATCGCGAAGACCGCGCGCGAGGTCTCGGCTTTGCGGCTGTGGTAGCAGCCGCCTTTGGACAGGACATGGTTGTTGGTCACGATGACGACCCGGTCTGCCCAGTCGCTGTCGAGCAGCCGTCCTTCGATCGCGAAGCCTGTCCCAATTCCCGTCCAGCTGCCGCCGATGTGTGTCTCGATCCGGCAGACGCAGGCTGAACGCTCGAGCTTCTTGAGCACGATCCGGCGGCTGACCGGCTTGTTGATGCCGTAGAGCCCAGGCAGATCTTCCGGCTTTGCCTTCTTCAGCACCTCCATCGCCGCAGCGGCGCTATCGGCAGCCTCGGCAGCGATGTTCGCGCGAAGGTCCGCCTCCAGCAGCCGAACCTCGTCAGGCAGCAGTTTGACTTCAAGCGCGGTGACCTTTGCGGCGTCCTTGGGACTTAGCTTCTCGAAGCGTGCGAAAGCTGTAAGCTTGGCCAGCAAGCCAGCCTTCAGGATTCTGACGGGCTTGCCGCGGACCTGATTTTCCTCGGGCTTCAGCTTTTCGTCGAAACCCTTGAGGCCCCAGATCTCCTGTACCTGCCGCAAGGCTGCGCCGATGGTGAATGGCGTTACATGCGGATGGTCCGCGAACTCAGCGTAGGCCTGCGTGGCGCCCTCATAGTCTTCCAGCGCCAGCAATGACTCGCCCAGCGTTGCCTTGGCCCAGACATCGTACTTCTTCTGCTCCACCACTTCGATTATCGCGCGAGCAAGATCGGAAAGTTTCGGATTGGGCGGGGCGTAGCCCTTTCGTACTGCAAGCTGGGCCATCGCGAGTGCATTCACGGCGTGATACGAGGCGCCATAGTTCCGCAGCTTGTCGTTCCGCAGTTTGTCCCAGACACACATGTACGCATTGATCGATCGCTCGACATACAGCCGCTTTACTTCGGACTCGACGTGCGCTGTGCCGGTATCTGCGTTGACGTACATCTGCTTGTAGATGCGGCCGAGATGGCCGTAGGCCTCGCCGGGCGGCTCCTGCTCCAGATCGTCAACCAGCAGGGGGCGCACCAGGTCGAGCGCCGTTTCGAAAACGCCCAATTCGATCAGCGCCTGAATCTCGTAGAGTTCGCTCCTTCGTTCCTTCAGGCCCACTGCGTTCATTTCAGACGTGAGCACATAGAGATCGTCGAAAGCGCGGAGGCTGCGCAACTTCTCTGCAAGGCCCATGACCAAGCCGAAGCCTTCGTCGCCTTGCGTTCTTGCCTGCGCAACAATGTTCAGTAGCCGCCCCAGATCCGAGCTGGTGTCGGTTTTCCAGAGCTGGGGCAGTAAGTCGTCGATGCTCTTGCCCAGGCGCCGAAGTTCCGGCTTGTAGGCGGTCTCCGGCTTGTCGGTGCTCATGGCGTCACCTTCGAAACTGCATCCCCGGACACAAGATCGGTGAAGTCTCCTTCAGCCGCGTGGGTGAACACGTCCACGCCATCGCCGTCGATCAGACCGCTTTCGGTGTCTAGCCCCTTGGGCGCTCCCGACAGGATCGACATGGCAATGGCCCGCTGTCCCGCCAGACGAGCCATCCAGCCGCGCAGGAATACGCCCTGCGAGGGATCGTCATCTACGATCCAGCGATAGAACCGCTCGCGCGCCAGCAGGAAATCGTCGGCAAGGCCGATGGGATCTTCCGCCGCCGCCTGCACGGCTGCGGCAGTCTTGTTACCCCAGAGGCCGTCGCATTGTTTTGCCGGCATCCACGCCGCCGCCTGCAGAAGGCGCAAGGCCCGGCGTGGGCCGTGATTGATCGCGGCGTCAAACACCAGCGCGGCCATTGCCTCGTTCGGCATCAGTCCGCACTTCGCCGGCCGCCAATAGCCCTGATAGTATATCTGCGCGACCTGAACGTCGGTGAGGTCCTTCAGCGGAAACTTTTCCAGGAGAGTTTCAACGGTCGCATTCTTCAGGGTGGCGTCTCCTGCCCGCAGGAAGGCATGCCACGTCGCCAGCGTCACACCCTTGTTGGTCGGGCCGCCGCGATCTGCGGGGTGGTCGACATAGCCGCCCTCATGCTTCAGCGAAACGTCAAAGGCCCGCTGGAAGGGCCCTTCCTCCAGCCAGGGCGCCTCGGCCGCCAGCGTCGCTGTTTCCATCTGCTCCATGGATTCCTCCATGAAGTAGCCAAGGGCCTCGGCCAGCGGGCCGGGATCTCCCCCGGACGACTCCGCGCCCATACCTTCCAGGGCGAACTTGGTCTTGACGCCTTCGGCCAGCCTGCGCGCATCTTTCGGCGTCAGGTCCGGCGATGTCAGTGCCGTCAGCCGGAAGATCTCGAATGCCTCATCGACGCCTTCGCGCTTGATCCTCGCTTCGCGCAGTCGCGTCCAGGCCTGCGCCAGGTCGGGCAGCGACATCCAGTCGTGACGCGTTTGCTCGCAGACCAGTTCGACGATCGCGTAGGGCGCCTTCAGCGGCTTGCCGTCCACCGAAAGAACGCCCGATTTGTCATCGAACGTGAGCTTGCCGTTTGCGTACTTCGACGCGACGTAGGCGTAGACGCCGCTCTCACGCGGCAGCTTCAACGTCGTGTCGTCCCGTCCAAGCAATTTCAACGCCGATCCTTCCAGCGCATTGTCGATGCTGGTGCGCACGGTGTCGGCGGCCGAGGCCGCGGCATCCAGAGATGCGGCAACGCCGGCGGCCCCGGGAACGATCTGGCTGACGAACGTGGTTGCCGGCGACTTCGCGATTTCGCTGGCGACCTTGAGAATGTCCTTGAGATAGTCCCGGTAGCGCATCGATGCGAGCGCGAACGAGAGGTCGAGCTCCGCCTGCGCGACAATGCGCGGCGTCAGTTGCCGGTTGTAGACCCGCACCATGTTCTTGCGCGTGAATTCGGGCGCACCATCATCGGTCATCGGGTAGAGGCCGACCAACTCCTTGCGGCCGTTCTCCCCCCCGACCGCGTTGTAGGCGATCGACGACCACACGACGGGCGTGAAACGGGAAAGCCACAGAAATCCACCAGAGGGCACGTGAAGCGCCACCAGTTTCACCGACAAATAGTCATGCCCCGGCCGAAGCTCTGGGCCCGGGTAGCCGATCGGCGCCACGACGAATCTGTTGGCTCCCCCGGCCATTACACTTCTTCCCACCACTTATGACCGTCACGCTAGCATGCGAGATTGACACTTTGTAGCCGCCCACGGCGCCTGAATGCGGCGCTTGCGTTCGGCGGCGGCGGACTTAGCGTGAATGGGTGGGAGCGTCTGGCATGGCGAACGGCTATACCGAGGTGAGGGGACGCCCAGTCGGCGGGCGCGGCCAGTGGTTTATCTGGCTTGTATGGCTGTTTGCGCTGGGTACGGGGGGCGCGGCGCTGGGGCTCGCCTGGATGGGGTGGGCTGCGGTCGAGGCGCCGGCCACGTTGGAAATCTTCGGCGAGAACCTCATCCGCACGCTGAAGGTCCTGCTGCTGTCGGACATCTATTACGACGAAGACCTGATCGGCAAAGCGAACGATCACCTGTTCGCGCCCGCGCGTGCGCTCGGCATCGTCGCATCGCTCACGGTTGGCGGCCGGCTGATCGTGCTGGCGCTTGGATCTCGCCTGTTCGGGTTTCTGTTTCGCCGCTTCTCCGGCAAGCACCATCTTGTTATCGGCGATGGCCCTGCTGCGAACGAATATGCAGCGGTCCACAACCAGATGTTCGCGCGTGGCGGTGCTATCCATCTCGCCCCGGCGCGCCAGCCGATCTCGGATCGTCTCGCCACATTCGAGCGGCGCGGACCGCTTAAGGCCCAGCTGCGCTTCGCGGCCGCAAAGCGCGCAGTGCGCATCGTGATCGACGAGGGCGACGATGCCGATACCTGGCAGACAGCGCAGGAAGCTGCCCGGCTTTATCCCAAGGCGGAGGTTCTCGCCCACATCACGGATCCATGGATCCGCGACCAGCTCAGCCATGAGCGCCTGGGGGCGAAGCTTGTGCCGTTCTCTTACGCCGGCGGCGCTGCGCGGCAGGTGCTGCTCGCGCATCCGCCCTATCTTCTGGCGAAGGCGTTGGGCGAAAAGCGCCAGCATATTCTCATCGTTGGCTTCGGACAGGTCGGCCAGGCCGTGCTGCGCGAGTTCATCGTCACCTGCCTGATCAGCACGGGCGACAAATTGATGATCACCGTTGTCGATCCGCGCGGCGAGGCGCTGAAGCAGGATTTCGAGATCCGGCATCCCGAACTCGCCAAGCAGATCGACCTTCGCTTCGTGCAGGGCAATTTCCGTGAGAACGCCCAGCAGCCTATCGACCAGATCAGGCAGCGCGCAGGCGTGGCCTGCATCTGCGCCGCCTATGTGGCCATCGACCAGGAGTTCCGGCCGCTCGACATGGCGCTTGCGCTGCGTACGATTGCCCAGCGCGAGAAGCTGTTTCAGGGCCCAATCTTCATCTGCGCCCAGCACGGCGCCGGCCTCGCCCCCGTTCGGCCCGGCTCCGGCAACCTCACCAACGATCCGGCGCTGCTGGAAGAGCGGTACAAGCAGGCGATGGCGGGGGGCGTCTTGTGCAACCTGCGCGTGGTGCCGTTTGGCGCGTGGCCAGCCGCGTTCGACGGCGCAGGCATGCTGGAGCCAGTGTTCGACGAACAGGCGCGCGCCTATCACGAGGAATACGAGCGCCTGCGCATCGAGCAGGAAAGGGCGACCACCAACGCCATCAAGGACCATGCAAAGCCCTGGCGTGAACTGACCGACAGCCTGCGCCTCTCCAATCGCCGCGCCGCCGCGCACATCCGCGCCAAGGCGTTCGACGCCGGTTTTGATCTTGATGGCTGGTTGGGAGAGCGAAAGTACCGCGAAACCCACGAGCTTCCCGCAGCGATGGACAAGATGCGCGACAACGATCCGGTCTTCGTGCTGGGGATGGCGCGGCTGGAGCACACGCGCTGGATGCTGGATCGCTATCTCGACGGCTGGTCGCAGGGCGAGGAAAAAAGCGATTTCCGGCGCACGCGGACGTCATTCGTCCCGTTCGAGAGCCTTGATCAGCAGGAAAAGGAAAAGGATACCATCGTCATCAAGACGACGCGCAAGCTGATGGAGCAGTGGAGCTCCGGCAAGAAGCGGAAGTTCAAGGACTGATCCGCGCCAGCCTACGCCACGCGGCGAAGCGTGAAGCCTCTTGGCCGGGGCGTTTCGGCGGCTTCGGAGATTTCGTGGAAAGTGGTGCGGACATCGAGCCCGAACGTGTCGAGCGCATTCATTGCGGCTTCGAGGTCGGCGAGGGCGATACGCCACACCGGCACGCCGTCGATACGCTCGTCGGCATCTTCTCCAAGTAGCGCGCAGTAACGCCGGGCAAGCTGCTCATATGAAGTCATGGTGTCCATCCCTGATGGGTCCACGAAACATGGAGCAAGCCTCAAGCCAGAAGCCTGAGTTTTTCGTTAATGTTCAATTCATCGGGCAAAAAACTCGCCTGATCGCTGACTCCGCGCGCGATAATTCCCCTTTATCCCGCTTCACAGCGGCCTGCGGCTGGGGGCATTCTCGGCTCCGTGACTAGTCCCAAGCTCCAGATCGAAACGCACGGCGTCCCTGATCGGGACGGTCTCGCCCCGCAAGGCTCCGACCGGTTCGCGCGCCGCCGCGCCGACATCATCGCCGCCGCCATCCCCGTGCTCAACGGACAGGGCTTCAAGGGCATGCGGCTCACGGCCGTCGCCGGGCTGATCGGCCTGCGCGCCACCGGCGTCACCTACTATTTTCCCCGCAAGGAGGAGCTGGCGGTCGCCTGCCTCGAGTCAGGATTTGCGATCCTTCACGAACTTGTCGCAAAAGCCGAACGCGAAACCGGCGCTGCGGCCCGCATCACCCGCCTGATCGCCCTGCTCGTCGCCCGCGACGCCGATGTGCGCCAGGGCAGGGCCGTGCCGCTGGCTTCATTCGCCGCAATCCGCGCCCTCGAGGGCGAACACCGCGACCGTGTGGTTGTGGGCTACACCACCATGTTCCGCCGCGTGCGCGACCTGTTCGACGCGCCCGAGCTTGCGGCGATGGACCAGGCCGACCGCACCATCCGCACCCTGATCCTGCTCGAACAGCTGTTCTGGGCGCTGAGCTGGCTGGGCGACTTCGACATCGAGGAATATCCGAGGCTGGCCGCCCGCATGGCGGACATCGCGCTGAATGGCCTTGCGCCCGCCGCCCTGCATCCGCCGCTGCCTGTCCTGCCTGCGCCCGGCGCAGGGGCGTCCGAGCGCGACCTGCCCAAGGAGAGCTTTCTCAAGGCCGCCACGCTGCAGATCAACGCCCATGGCTATCGCGGCGCGTCCGTCGATCGCATCTCGGCCAGTCTCAACCTCACCAAGGGCGCGTTCTACCACCACAACGAGGCGAAGGACGATCTGGTTGCCGCGTGCTTCCGCCGCTCATTCACGATCATGCGCGAAACGCAGATCCAGGCGCGGGAACTGGCGGAGCCTGAGGCGCGCCGCCTGGCGGCGGCTGTCGAGGCGTTGATCCGTTTCCAGCTGGGATCCGAAGGCCCGCTGCTGCGCACGTCCGTGCTGTCCTCCATGCCCGCCGAGCACAAGGCGGAGATCATCGCCCACTCCTATCGCATCAGCCGTCAGTTCGCCTCCATGGTGGTCGATGGCGTCACCGATGGCTCGGGCCGCTCGGTCGATCCCATGGTGGCCGGCGCCATGGTCCACGCCGCCATCAACATCGCCTCCGACGCCCGCCCCCTGAAGATGGCGAACGAGCCAGACATCGTCCCCCGCTTCGTCCGCGCCGTCTTCGCAGGCTTCCTGGCGGTTTGAGTGCGCAAGGCAAACTTGCGCCTTGGCTATGATTTGGCCCTGCAGGCCAAGGCCGCCAATCTCATATTTTCGCGCTGCATTACTGAGTTACAGTAAGCGAGGGTAAGCGCCTGTTCGTATCAAGGACGCTTGGCAAACTGTAGGCAAAAGACGCCAAAGCTTAGAAGGGGTCGAGCACGATTGAGAGCTTGTCCCACCGGAAGATGATATTTGTCCCGACGGCTAGGGCGCTGGCGTGAACAAGACGGTAAGTTATGCCGTCACACATCTTGATACTGTAGTGCTGCTCACCGTTTCCAAAAGGAGAAGCCCCAACTATTCGTCCTACGAATTTCAATTCATCCGGTGCAAAGACCCCACAGAACGGTAGATCGTCGGTCGATTCTCGAACCGCGCCGAGATGAGTTACAAGGCCCTGAGGTTTGAGATACACACCGAAGCCACCTCCTGGCGACTTCCTTTGTTCGCTGATGTATCGATCAGGGCTTTTGTCCCAGCCTAGATTCGCAACCCTTTGGCGTGCAGCAGTCGCCGGGTCGATGGACCGGCTGCTAGGCTCTACTTCCGCCGACGACCGTACTTCACTGACTCCAGCGATAGATCCCAGGGTGGCATTTGGTTTGGATCCGGTAGCTGAAGTTGTTGCGGGGACTGGGGTCGTTGATCTTTCCAGATTCAAAATTCGATTGCGCGCCGCGGCGGCATTCGGCCCGTTGGGGAAGTCGCGCAGATAAGCATCCAGCGGCGCGCGAGAATCCGCATCCTTCGCAACCCGCCAGGCCGCCGCCTCCTGCGCAACCCACGTCTGCGCCGCCTGTTCGGCTCGCGCGGCGAACAACTCTATATCGGCAAGGGGGGCGCCGGCGAGATCAGGCGCTGTAATCCCCTGCGCCGAGGCAAACGCCTGAGCGGCTGTCCGCGTGCCCGTTCCGGCGGCGCCATCAACTCCACCCGAATACTGGCCAAGCGTCTTCAGCGCTTGCTGTATCCGCCGCACTTCCGCCGACCGTGCGGCGGGATCATCTGTGATCGCGGGCGCAGTAGACGAGGCTGGCGCCGGCGTCAGGCTTTCAAGTGACGAAGTGGGTGCGGAATCCGAAGCTACCGTTTCAACAGGCGTTGCAGCCGGGGCCGGAGGAACTGAAGCCTCCGTGACACCCGCCGCGCCAAGCCCGCGCCAGATTCAGCCCGCGAACAAGCCTCTCCGTGTCGGCGTCAAAGGTCAGGCGCCGGACTTCAACCCCGTTGCGGCGGGTCAGGGCCTTGAGATCATCCGGCAGCTTGTGTTCCGGCGGAAAGGGGGCGCCATCCAGCAGGACAGGCGCCACGGGAATCCCGCGTTTCAGCGCAGCGGCAATCTCGATCCGCACGAAATCCTTCGGGTCGTCCAGCCGCCGCCTGCCCGTCTCGGGGCTTTTCGCCTCCAGCCAGTCCGGCCCGATCAGGGCCAGCAGCACGTCGCACTGGCCAACCTGCTGGTCGAGATGCTGCACGAAATCGACGCCAACAGGGATGTTGTCCACGTCGATGAAGATATTCCGCTTGGGGATCTTCCGGGACAGGGCGGCATGAAGCCGGTCAGCCTGATGCTGGCTGTCCTCCCGCCGGTAACTGATGAAAATCCTGGCCACGTCCCCTCCCCAGGGCTGGGCGGAGGCTACGCACAGAAGCGAAAGACGGCAATCTGCTCCCACGCTGCGCTTGTGAGGCCCAAAAGCAGAAACGCCTGCCCCCGCAAATGTCCGACATTCGGCCGGATGGCTGGCGCGCCGGAAGAAACTTTCCGGGCCGGTTCAAGGCGCTGGCCCAGATCAGCTGTAGGACAGGCGAAATCATATCCCACCCCCCCGGCGCCGGGCGCATTATGCGCTCATCGCTCCTCACGGAGGCCAGTCGGTACACCTGTCTGACGTGGAGCGATGCGATAGCGGCAACGCGATCGCGGGGACGCGGAACATCCGCCCACCACGGACTACGAACTACGAGCTACCCGGCGCCGCCCTGAAAAAGCTGCGCCACAAACGCGGATCGCTCCGCGTCCCCGGCCTCCATCTCTTTGAGGGCCAGACCACAGCATCCCAGGCGGCGAATGAGCCGGCCTGAACGAGATACCTCGCCCATCGCCGCGCCTCGTCCTTCGACAGGCTCAGGATGAGGCGCTCTGGCGGCAGGGGTCAAACTCGAGAAGGCCTCATCCTGAGCCTGTCGAAGGACGAGGCCGTGCTAACGAACGCTGCCGAACGCAAAACAAAACGCCGGCCCCGTGAAGGGCCGGCGCTCGTGTTGGTCTTCTGGTCCGAGGGACTAGAAGTGAACCTGCAGTTCCACGCCGTACATGCGCGGCAGGGTGGGCGTGAAGCCCTGGTAGATCTGGTTGTTCTGCGTCACGTCGAGCGAGCGGCGGCGGAACGCCGTAGCGGCGTCGTAGCCTTCCTCGTCGAACGCGTTACGCATCCAGCCGATGACCGTGAAGTAGCCCTCGCTGTCATTCCAGATCAAACGCGCGTCGGTCTGCGCGAAGTCCGGCGTGAAGGTGAGGGGGTCGTTGAAGATCGAGGTCGTGAAGCTGTCGCGCCAGTAGTAGCTGACCGACGGCATCAAGGTTGAGCCGTCCTCGAAGTTGAACATGTAGGCGACGTTGAGGGCCACCTTGTTCTCAGGCGACTGCGGCAGGACATTGCCTTCCACGCTTTGCGCGCTGGTCGGCGAGCCAACGGCCGGGCAGCTTGCGGGCTGGTCCGGTCCGGCCGGCTGGGTCGGCGGCGTGCAGAGGTTGTTCACGTAGAAGCCGCTCTCGGTGACTTCGGGATTCAGCCAGGCATAGGTCGCGCGGATCGTCAGGTCATCGATCGGGTTCCAGGTCGTCTCGACCTCGAAGCCCGTCGTCTCCACCTTCGGCATGTTGACGAACCCACCGAACGCAAGGGCAGGGCCCTCGCCATCAGGGTCGATCGACAGCGGAACCTGCACGTCGTTGTAGTTGTAAAGGAAGGCCGCCATGTTGGCCGTCAGGCCCCATTCCGGAACTTCCTGCTTCCAGCCGAGTTCGAACGCGTCAACCGTCTCTTCGTTCGTGCGCGGCTGAGGCGCCATGTCGGTCGCATTGAAGCCGCCCGTCTTGTAGCCGCGGCTGTATTTGGCGAACAGCAGCGTGTCGTCCCACGGGCGGTATTCGAGGCCGGCGGTGCCGGTCCATGCATCCCACTCGTCCTCCAGCAGGCGCTCGGCGTTGCCGGTGAGCGCGTTGAAGGTGACGCCCGACGGGTTCAAGGCCGTGGCGCTGGAGACGCCCGGTTGCGGTCCCGGAACCGACGAAGCGCCGTTCCAGATGGCACGCGTCACGTCTGTGTAAGGCGAATAGCCCGGCGCAAACGAGCACTGGATGTAGCAGAACAGGCGCGCCTGTTCCTGGATGTGCTTGTTGTCGACCGAGTAGCGGATGCCGACGGTGGCCTTGAACTGGTCGTTAATCTCCCAGTCGCCTTGGGCGAAGATGCCGTAGGAGTTGTTGAGGCCGATATTGTTCGTGAAGCTGAAGATGCGCTCCGGATTCGGAGCCGCTAGACCGATCGGCGCATAGGCGGCGTTAAGCGCCAGAACATTGGGCGCGGACGCAAGCGGCTCGTCCTTGAAGTAGGTCGTGACGGGCTGCTTGAAGTTTTCCTGATATGCGTAAACGCCAGTAATCCACTGCAGCGGGCCTTCGTGCGTCGAGATGAAGTTCAACTCGTTCGAGAAGAAGGCGCGGTTCTCGTTGTAGCGCAGCGTCTGCGACGGGAAGATCGTGCGCGCCGAAGTGCCAGGCGTTCCCACAGGAGCCGCAGGGCCGAACGATGTCGAATTGTACGTGATCGACGTGACCGGCGTCTGGTCCTGATCGTCCGTCAGCACGTAATTGTAGTAAATGTACCCGCCCACATATCTGATGTCGAAGCCGGGGGCCTCGTAGGTCATTTCCAGTGCGAAGTCGTCATAGGCATCCAGCTTGGCGCTGCGCTCGCCGCAGGAGTTCAGCGCGTTCTGGTCAGTCAGTGCGGGGTTCTGCTGCAGGGTGCCACACTGGGTGAACCCAAGCTTCCGCGGGTCAGTTCCAAAGGCCCAAGTCTGGTTCGGGGTTGTCGCACCGGTGCCCGCGAGCGAGCCGAAGGAGTTGACGTCGTACGGGGCAAGGTTGTTCGGCGTCGTGCGGCCACCCGGAGGGCCGGCGCTGTCGTAGCGGCCGGTCGTGTACTTCGTCCACCACTGGAACGACTCGCCGATGTCGCCCTCAAACTGAACTTCGGCGTTCCAGTTGTTGAGGTTGTAACCTTCGGTTTCGTTGGTCCCGTAGTTGTAGAAAATGCCTTCCTTGCGCACTTCCTTCACGGCGACGACGCGGCCGCGCAGCCAGTCTTCCACGATCGGGCCAGAGAGCGAGAAGCCTGCCTTGCGCTGGTCATAGTTGCCGATGCCGAGGACGGCCTCGCCCTGGAATTCATCCGTCGGACGCTTGGAAACGATGTTGAGCGCGCCGCCGATCGAGTTGCGGCCATAGAGCGTGCCCTGCGGTCCACGCAGGACTTCGATGCGATCCACAAAAAGGTTATCGCGGCCGGCGATGGAGGCGAACGACTGATAGATGCCGTCAGTGTAGTTGGCGACGCCCGGCTCGGCGCCGAAGTTGTTGGTATTGCGGCCGATGCCCCGCAGCGTGACGCGTTCGTTGCCCGCTGTGTACGACAGGCCCGGCGTGAGGTTGGTCAGGTCGGTGATCGAGCGGATGCCGAGTTCATCGCGCATCTCGGACGTGACGGCCGTGACGGCGATAGCTGTGTCCTGGACGGTTTCTTCCCGCTTGTTCGCCGTGATGACCACAACGTCGCGGCCGGTGTCCTGATCATCCTGCGGACCGGCGGCCGTCTCCTGAGCGAAAGCTGGCATTGCAATGCCAAGAGCAACCAGGCTCACCAAAGAAATACGATTCAAGTGCGCCATTCGCGCGCTCCTCCAAATGTGCGTGTGCTCCCACGGCGCTCTAGTTTTGTTAGGCTTTTGAGCGACGACGTTTCCGCAGCGAAAGCCCGGAATCGCATCTTGAAAATGCGGTTTGCCTACGCGCACGTCAACTCGAATGTATGTCGCAACGTCAAAGAAATCCGCAGTTTGTCCTGAATGACACGGCTTTTGCCGCACGCGCGCAATCGAACTCTAGGGACACCGAAGACAGAAACTTGATCATTTCGATTTATGGGTATGCATGTCTTTACGGTAACTTCCGTAGCGTCCATAAGATTTTTTCCGTGGGTCTCGCCTGTCACGTACCGCGCGGCTTGGCGCGATGTGTCGGCTGCGCGGCGGCTGGATCGTCGGGCCAGTCATGCTTGGGATAGCGGCCCTTCATGTCCTTGCGCATGTCGTGGTAACCGCCGCGCCAGAACGCGGGCACGTCCCGCGTTGTCGCAACTGGGCGCATCGCCGGCGACAGCAGCGACAGCGTCAGCGGAATCCGGCCATCGCCGATCGTGGGATGAACCGCTGCGCCAAAGACCTGCTGGACCTTGCAGGCGACGGTCGGCCCGCCCTCGGCTAGGTAGTCGATGTCGAGGGCTTGCCCCGAGGGCGGCGTCCAGCGCAGCGGCGCAAGGCGCGCAATGTCTCTCGGCAGCGGCCAGTCGAGCAGCGTCAGCGCAGCGTCCACCAGCTGCCCCGCGCCGAGTCTTTCGAGCGCGGCCGGCTCCGAGAGCAGCGGCCCAAGCCAGTCATCCAGCCGGTCGAGCATCAGGACGTGGAATCCCAAGGGCCACGGCTCGCCGAAGGTTCGCGCGAGCAGGTCGACACGTGCGGCGAGCGTGTCGAGGGCGTCCCCGTTACGCAGGATGGAGAGACCGCGCGCCCTCACCGCATCGAGCAGGGCGGCGCGCACGAGGTCGGCGGAGGGAGCAGGCAGCGGCGCCTCTTCGAGGATGATGGCGCCAAGCCGCCGCGTGCGGCGTGCGCGAACGCGGCCTGATGCCGGATCGTACTCGGCGCGCTCGGTTGTTTCGACCGCGCCCGAGGCAAGGGCCTGCTCTTCGCTGAGCTGGCCGGCCAGCGTGATGCGCAGGTCGGGGCCTGAGCCCGTCATGTCGGCGACGGCAAGCCACTCGGCGCGCGCGAGTGGATCGGTCTCGTCCAGCATTGCGCCACGGCCGCCCGAAAGGACAAAGCGCCCTGGGGCCTGTCCGCGAGATCGCGCGATGCGTTCGGGGAAAGCGCGGGCGAGGATGGCGGCGCTGCTGCCGTGCGCGGTGGGTGCAGGTCCCCCGGCAAGCCGCGCCCAGCGTTGGGCAAGGTCGCGCATGGCGCGGCCGCGTGGCCCACTGTCGTTCCGGAAGCGGCGCAGCCTGTCGTCGAGATCGCTGGAGCGGCCGCCGAGGTCACGCTCGCTCATGATCGCGGCGATGTCGGCGGCGAGTTGCGCCTGCCCAGCGGCAGCGCCCTGCAGCACCATCATGGCAAGGCGCGGCGGCAGCGGCAGTTCGCCGATACGCTTGCCGAGGGGGGAGATTTCACCTGCCGCCGTCAGCGCGCCGCCGGATACCAGCGCCGCCTGCGCCGCGCGCCACGGCGCATCACGCGGCGGGTTCAGCCAACGAAGGTCGGTTGGCGACTTCGCGCCCCATCGCGCCATGTCGAGGGCGAGGCCAGAGAGGTCGGCATTGTCGATCTCGGGCGAGGGCGAGGCCGCAAAGCCGCGCATCTCGGCTTCGCGCCACAGACGGTAGCAGACGCCCGGACCGGTGCGGCCTGCGCGGCCACGCCGCTGGTCAGCGTTGGCGACTGAGACGCGGATGGTCTCAAGGCGGGACACGCCGAGGCCAGGGTCGAAGCGCGGCACGCGGGCGAAGCCTGCGTCGATGACGACCCGAACACCTTGGATGGTGATGGCGCTCTCCGCGATGTCGGTTGCGATCACCACCTTGCGCTTGCCGTGAGGCGCGGGCGCTATCGCCTCATTCTGCTCCTGCGGCGTCAGCGCGCCATAGAGCGGCGTGATCAGCACATCGCCAGAGACCGGGCCGATACGGTCGGCCGTGCGCGTGATCTCGGCGACGCCCGGCAGGAAAGCGAGGATGGAGCCGTCCTCTTCATACAGCGCCTTGCGGATGGCGGCGGCGACCTGCTCGTCGAGCCGGCCGCGCGCGTCGTATCCCAGATAGCGCGTCTCAACTGGCCAGGCGCGTCCGAGGCTTTCGATCAGCGGGCCATCGAAGAAAGCGCGCGTCAGGTCGGCCGGTAGTGTTGCTGACATCAACACGATGCGCAGGTCCTCGCGCAGCACGGCCTGCGCATCAAGCGCGAAGGCGAGGCCCTCGTCGGCATCCAGCGAGCGTTCGTGGAATTCGTCGAACAACACGCCGGCAATGCCTTCCAGCGCCGGGTCGGACAGGATCATGCGGCTGAACACACCCTCGGTGACGACTTCGATGCGGCTGTCCTTAGATGTGCGCACATCCAGGCGCGAACGCAGGCCGATGGTCTGGCCAACGCGCTCGCCAAGGCTTGCGGCCATGCGCTCGGCGGCGGCGCGGGCGGCGATACGGCGGGGCTCCACGAGGATCAGCTTGCGGCCCTCCAGCCATGGCTGATCCAGCAGGGCGAGGGGGACGCGAGTTGTCTTGCCGGCGCCGGGTGGGGCCGAAATGACGAGGCGCACACCGGTCCGCAGCTCGGCCCGGATCGGCTCGATGACGTCTTCGATGGGAAGATCGGTTGGCGCGGGCATGGCCACGGAACTATCAGCCGAAGGCGCGATGGTCGATCAGCACCTTGGCGCCGATCACGATCAAGACGAGGCCGCCGACGATCTCGGCCTGCGAGCCGATGGCGCCCGCGCCGGCCCGCCCGATCATCACGCCGAGGAAGGACATGGCGAACGTGACCAGTCCGATGGTTATCACGCTGACGACAACGGGCGCATCAAGCGCGGGCAGGGTTATGCCGGCGGCGGCGGCGTCGATGCTGACTGCGATGGCGAGCGTGATGAGGACCCAGCCACGTGCAGGCCTTTCCTTGCCGGGGTCGCTTTCCTCGCCGGGCGGGTCCTTCTTGAAGCCCTCATAGATCATCTTGCCGCCCACGATGGCGAGAAGGATGAACGCGATCCAGTGGTCGAAGCTGGCGATCATGTCGGCGAACAGCTGGCCCAGCGCCCAGCCGATCAGTGGCGCGATCGCCTGGGCGAGACCGAAGGCCAAGCCGACGATGAGGGCGTGGCGCAGCGGATTCTGGCGTGCGACTCCGCCCTGGCCCAGCGCGACAGCGAAGGCGTCAGCCGCGAGGCCGAATGCTAGGAGGATGAGGGAGGCCGACATGGCGGCGGCGTTAGCAGGACGCGGCGCGCGGTTCAATGCGGCTGATGCGAGCGCCGTTGTCAGCGCCTGAGAGCCGCAACGATCTCGAGATGCGGCGACCAGAGGAACTGGTCGATGGGGGTCAGCTGCTGGAGACGGAAGCCCGCGTCGAGCATGATCTTCAGGTCGCGGACGAAGGTCTGCGCATTGCAGGACACCATCGCAACCTGGCGGATGCCGGAAAGGGCCAGTTCGCGTGTCTGTGCTTCGGCCCCGGCCCGGGGCGGGTCGATCACCGCGGCGTCGAAGCGCGAGAGGTCGATCTGGTTCAGCGGTTGCCGGAAGAGGTCGCGCTTTTCGGTCGTGATGGGCTTGATGCCCTGCATCTTGCGGATGGCGCGACCCAGCGCCTGAAGGCCGGCGACTTCGCCCTCGACCGCGTGGACGCTGGCGCGGGCGGCGAGGGGCAGCGTGAAGGTGCCCACGCCCGAGAAAAGGTCGACGGCTTTGGTTACGCCGTCCAGCGCTTCGCAGACGAGGCGGACCATTGCATCTTCAGATTCCTGTGTCGCCTGCAGGAAACCGCCGGGCGGCGGTACGACATCGATGCCGCCCATGCGAAGGATTGGCGGTGTGCGCTCCATCGCGACTTCGCCATTGATTGAGAGGCGCGCGAGGCCGAGCTTGCCTGCGGCCTGCACAAGTTGGGCGCGGACATCGGCGGAAAGCTTTGGGGATGCGCCGTTGATGGCGAGATCGATGCCGCTCAAAGTTTCGGTGGCGGCGAGCGTCAGCGCATCGCGCGGCGGAGCGGCGATGGCGGCGATGTCGTGCAGTCCAGGCAGCAGGGCCTGAAGCGCGGGGCGGATCACGGCGCAGTCGGTGATGGGAATGATGCGATGGCTGCGGCGGCCATGGAAGCCGATGGCCACGCGGCCGTTTGCGCGGTGCGCCGCGAAGATGGCGCGGCGGCGCGATTGGGGCGGCGCGATGATTGTCGGGGCTATCTCTGCTGTGATCCCTGCATAGCTGAGATGCATGGCGAGATGATCGCGCTTGAAGGCGGCATAGGCGTCGTCGCTCAGGTGCTGCAGCGAGCAACCGCCGCATTCACCATACTGGCTGCATCGTGGAGCGGCGCGGTCTGGCGCGGCCGTCACAATTTCCACGATGCGCGCCCGGTCTCCGTCCACTACGGCCACAACCGTTTCGCCGCGCAAGGTGAATGGCACGAAGACCTGTCGGCCATCATGTGTGGCGATGCCATCGCCCTGCGCGCCAAGGCGCTCGATAAGAAGCTGCACCGGTTCGGTCGGCATGCGCGCCTTCAAGCAGTTTCCACGGGGGATGGCCAGCTTCGCGTGACGCGCGAAGGTTAAAGTACGCGTGGGAGAATTATCGGCTTGAGCCCACAAGGGTCGCGCGACATGGTGCGCGCCATGTTGACGGCCGAGGAATTTCAGATCCTTTCGACCAGTCTTGGCATCGCTGGCCGGGCTGTAGTCTTTTCGCTGCCCGTGGCGATCCTGTTTGCCTGGGCGCTTGCGCGGCCGCGATTCCCTGGGCAGGCGGCGCTCAACACCATCGCGCATCTTCCGCTGGTCCTGCCGCCAGTGCTGGTTGGCTACCTGCTGCTGCTGGCCTTCGGCGTGAACGGGCCGCTGGGCGGATGGCTGAAGCAGACGTTCGGCATCCAGCTGGCGTTGACGGCTGAGGGGGCGGCGCTTGCGACGGCTGTCATGGCTTTCCCGCTGATGGTGCGCGCGATCCGCTTGTCGTTCGAGGCGACTGATGGCGGCTTGTTCGAGGCGGCGGCAGTGCTGCGCGCTTCGCCGTGGGACCGGTTCTGGTCGCTGGCGCTGCCGCTGGCCTGGCCTGGCGTGCTGGCGGGCGCGGTGGTCGCCTTTGCCGCCGGACTTGGTGAGTTCGGCGCCGTCATCACGTTTGCCTCCAATATCGAGGGCGAGACGCAGACCCTGCCGCTGGCGATCAATGCCGCGCTCAACACGCCGGGGCGCGATGATGTGGCGTTCCGCCTTGCAGTGATCTCTCTTGTTGCGGCCATCGCCGGCCTGCTCGCGGCAGAGGGCCTGCAACACTGGGCGCGCAGGAGGCTTGAAGGGTGAGCCTGGATCTGCGCGGCGCCATCGTCAGGCGTGGAGGCTTCCGCCTGTCGGCCGAGCTTTCAGTGCCCTCGGAAGGAATTACGGTTGTGTTCGGCCCGTCAGGGTCGGGCAAGTCGATGCTGCTGTCGGCCATCGCGGGCCTGCACCGGCTGACGGCGGGAAGCCTGGCGTTCAACGGCCGCGTGCTCGAAGACGTTGCAGGGCAACAGCGCACTCCTGCGCACGAACGCGCCATTGGTCTTGTGTTCCAGGATGCGCGCCTGTTTCCGCATCTCTCCGTCCGTGGAAACCTGCACTATGCGGAGCACCGCCGACCGGCCGCACGCAACGCACCCATCACCCTCGAGATTTCGCGCCTGCTTGAGTTCGAGGAACTGCTCGACCGGCCGGTCAAGAACCTGTCTGGCGGAGAGCGGAGCCGCGTGGCGCTGGCGCGGGCGATCGTCTCGGCGCCGGAACTGCTGCTGCTGGACGAACCGTTTGCTGCTCTGGACGGACGCCGCCGGCGCGACTTCGCGAATTTCCTGAAAGCGTACAGCCGCGACCAGGGCGTGCCGATGATCGTGGTGACGCACCTGATCGATGAGGCTGCAGAGCTGGCGAACCACATTGTCGCCATGCGTGCGGGACGCGTCATCTGTTCGGGCCGGCCGGCAGATGTCATGACGCGGCCGGAGTTCGCAGATCTGCTGGCCCCCCGGGATCGCGGCGCGTGGGTGCAGGGCGCGGCTGGGTTTGCTTCCGGAGATGGAGTCTGGGTGCGCGCCGACAGCGTGCTGCTGGCGTCGGCTGAGCCGCGAGGGATTTCGGCACGGAACGTCTGGCCAGGGACAGTCTCGGGCATTGTCCGCGAGCCTGACGGCGCAATTCTTGTTTCCCTTGCCACGGCGAAGGGTTATATCCTGTCGCGTATAACGCTGGAGGCGCTCGCCGATCTGAGGCTGGCGGAAGGCGCGCACGCCTGGGCGATCGTGAAAGCCCACGCTCTCTAGAACGGAGCTGGCAATGAACATGATGGCCAGGCTCATCGCGGCCTGCCTCACGATGGCGATTGCCGCCTGCGGGCCCGAGGTCGAGACGCATGCTGACGCAAGCGCGCCAGAGTCCATCGTCGTTGCGGCCGCCTCCAGCCTGACCGATGTCATGAAGGAAATCGGCGCGCTCTATGCCGTAGAGGGCAAGCCAGCGCCGCGGTTCAGCTTCGCCGCGACCCCCGAGTTGGTCCGCCAGATCGAGCAGGGCGCAGAGACCGATGTGTTCGTTTCGGCGGACACGGAGTGGATGGACTACGTTGCCGCCAGGAATTTGATCGACGCCAGCAGCCGGCGGAACATCGCTTCAAACACGCTGGTGCTGATAGCGCCCGCCGCGCGTGTCTTCGACATGACCATCGGGCTAGGCATGGATCTGCGCGCCGCGCTGGGCGATGGCCGTATCGCCATCGCGAACCCCGATGGGGTGCCGGCCGGCAAGTATGCGCGGGATGCGCTGCAGTCATTCGGCGCGTGGGATGCGCTGGAGGGCGTGATTGCCAGAACCGAAAACGTTCGCGCCGCCTTGCGGTTCGTGGAGGCGGGAGAAGCCGCAGCAGGGATCGTCTACGAAACGGATGCAATCGCGGCGGGCGACGCAGTCGTCATAGTTGGCCGGTTTCCGCCATCATCCCACGCGCCAATACTCTATCCTGCAGCCGTGGTGTCGAGCAGCCAGGCCGAGGAAGCCCGCGCCTTCCTCGATTTCCTTGCGACGGATGGGGTGATGCAAGCGCTTGCCCGCGCCGGATTCCGCGCGCCACAGTAGCCGCGCGGCTGCAAGGGACTACTCCCGCCTTTGTGACCACTTATTCGGCGGATGCCCCGACGGGCGCCGTAGCGGCGCCCCGTTGCCGTTCGCGGCAACTGTGCCCAGAGTGAAAAAAACGAAGCGGTTTTGTAAAGCCGCAGCTGGAGATACGCCATGAAACGTCTGCACAAGATCGGTCTGTTTGCTCTGGGGCTCGCTGGGGCGGCGTCAGTGCTTGCTCTAACCGCGACGGCAGCCCCTGAATCCGTGAAACTGGTTGGCACGCGCGTGGACAACTTCATGCTGCCTGACCAGACCGGCATGGGCTACGAACTCTTCTATTACCGTAACGCCCCGGCAGTGGTGATCGTGTCGGCCACCCTTGGCGATGATGTGTCGGAGAAGGCGCTGGCCGAGATCGCTGCGCTGAAGGCGGAATACGAAGCCAAGGGCGTTCTGTTCGTCGCGCTCAACTCCTCGCTGGATGACGACCGCAACGACATCATCGCCGCTTCCGGCAAGCTTGGCGGCGTGCCGATGCTGGACGATGGGCTGCAGCTGGTGGGCCGCGCGCTTGGCGTCACCAAGACGGGCGAGGCCTTCATCGTTGATCCGAAGACCTGGCGCCTCGCCTATCATGGTCCGGTCACCGAGGCGTTCGCCGAGAAGCGGGTTGCCGGAGGCAGCCTGAAATCTGCGCTTGATGCGATGCTCGCCGGGAAGGCTCCGCCAGTGGCTGAAGTGGCGGTGAAGGGCAAGGCGATCGCCTTCCCCGATCGCGCCAAGGCGCCGGACTGGAAGAAGATTTCCTATGCCAAGGACGTGGCCCCCATCCTCGCGGACAAGTGCGTGGTCTGCCACACAGAGGGCGGCATGGGGCCGTTCGCTATGGACAGCTACCAGGTCGTCAAGACGATGGCGCCGATGATCCGCGACTCGCTGCGCACCAAGCGCATGCCTCCGTTCCACTCTGACGCGCATTGGGGCAACTGGGCCAACGACATGCTGCCCACCAACGAGCAGATCAAGACGGTCGTGAACTGGGTCGAGGCTGGTGCGCCGCGCGGCGAGGGCGGCGACCCGCTTGCCGAGAAGAAGTATACGCCGCCGGAATGGCCGCTGGGCGAGCCCGACGTGATCGTTGAAATCCCCGCCTTCAGTGTTCCTGCAAGCGGCATCATCGACTACCAGGAAGTCTCGGTCCCGACCAACTTCACCGAAGGCAAATGGCTGAAAGCCACGGCCTGGTCGAGCGCCTCGCCGGCAGTGCACCATGCGCTGGCGGGCTGGATCCCGGACGTTCGCGCCGATGGAAAAGGCTTCTCCTGGAACGTGTCGCTGGGCGGATACGGTCCCGGCGGTGAAGCCAACAAGACGCCGAAGGACACGGGCATCTACGTTGCCCCGGGCGGCTCGTTCGCCTACCAGATGCACTATACCGCCGTGGGCAAGCCGGTCACTGACAACACCAAGGTCGGTTACTATTTCTACGACAAGACGCCGACGCACATGCTGCGCCAGACCAGCATCACGGACTTCTCGCTGGAGATCCCGGCCGGCAAGGCGCGGCACTATGAGACGGCCTACGTGATCTTCCCGGGCGACGCCGAAATCTTCGGAACGCAGCCGCACTGCCATTCGCGCTGCTACTCGACGAAGCTCACCATCCGCTATCCCGACGGCCGCGAGGAAGTGCTGCTGAACCAGCCGCGTTACGACTTCGGCTGGCAGCGCGAATACCACTTCGAACCGATGCTGCAGGTTCCGGCAGGATCGATGATGATCGCCGAGTATGTCTTCGACAATTCGACATCGAACCCGGCGAATCCCGACCCGAGCATCAACGTCACCTTCGGCGAACAGACCTCGGAAGAGATGCTGTTCACCTTCATGCGCTTCCGCTTCAAGGACGAGACGATCGAGAACCGCCGCGACGACCTGATGAGGGACTTGCAGACCTCCGTGGTCTTCGGCGCCTTCGACGATGATCGCAATGGTGAGATCACGGCCGTGGAACTCCGCAACGATCCACGGTTCGCCCCGCTCAAGGGTTACATCGGCATGGTCGACGCCAACAAGAATGGCTCGCTCGACATGAAGGAATGGGCCAGCGCCATGACCATCATGCAGCAGATGCGCCGCCCGGGCGCTGCGCCTGCTGCTGGCGCCCCCAAGCCGGATGCTGGCGCTGATGCGATGGTGAACCAGGCGACCGGCCAGCAATAGGCCGCATCGTTCGACGACTACGGAAAACCCCGCCAGGCGACTGGCGGGGTTTTTCATGTCCGGGGCCGCAGGCTGCGAGCGGATCAGTAGTCCGGGAAGAATTCCGGCCCGAGATAGCGGATCTCGAAGTTCAGCAGGTTGTAGACGACGTATTTGCGGGCGTGGCGTTCAGCCTCGACCTCCGATTCGAACTTGCGATAGCCGAGCCATGTGCCATCGCCCAGCGGCAGCGCGCCCTGTTCGCGGGCGAGGTGGGCGTGCTTTTCGGGAACCTGCCAGCGATTGCGCCAGTGACCGAGGCTCGTATTCGTCTCGGACGGCTTCGTGCCGGTCTTGTCGAGGGTGTCGATGGAGGCGTGGATCGCGTTCGTCACAGCCCGCCTCCAGCCCCGCAGACGCGGGGAAAGAATGGCTCCCTGAGCTGGACTCGAACCAGCGACCATTCGATTAACAGTCGAATGCTCTACCAACTGAGCTATCAGGGAGCACGGTTGGAGGCGGGGGTATAACCGCCGACTGTCCGGGCTTCAATAGCGCAGCGGGGCTGGCGTCGAGAAATCACGCGAGCGTGCGGCGGCTCCCGCCAAAAAGCCTGTGAACTCAGCCCCGAAGCCGCAAAAGAGAAGGGCGGGAGCCAGAGGCTCCCGCAAAGGCGTTTGGGTGATGGTGGGGTGTCTTCAAGGGAAGACAGGACCACCATCGCCTGTGTCGGTAAACGAGACGTTAATGCTAACGAAATCCTGAAAATTCGCGGATTGCCATCAGCCTTTTGGGTGGCAACCGGGGATTTTGGAGGCCTCGCCCGGAATCGAACCGGGGTGCAAGGATTTGCAGTCCTCTGCGTAACCACTCCGCCACGAGGCCTCATCACATTCAGCGCGCCCATGGGCCCGCTGAAACGGAGGCAAGCAGCTATCGCAAAAGCGGCGGCATTGCAAACGTGGGCCTGCACCGGTTGGAAAGTTGACGGGAGAGGGGCCGATGCCGAGTTGGCGGGTGCGCTGCCGGTGCCTTTAGCGCCCGGCTTCCCAACTGGGCAGTCCCGCAGCGACAGCTGCTAGGGTGGCTGCTGGGCATTGCCGGGCGCCTTCCGCGCGGATAAAGGGAAGGCAAGTATAGTTTGGGGACGCCAGCAATGTTCAACTTTTTCCGCCTCGCCGCCCCTGTTGCATGTCTGGGTGTCCTTGCCGCATGCGATAACAGCGCGCCGTCTGTTCCAGCTGATGCGGTGGAACCCGCGACGCCTATCGCAGCCGCTGCGCCCGTCACGGCCGCTTCCGTGCTGGCTTCGCTTGATGCGGACGCGGTTTGTGATGTCCTTAGTATGGCGCTGTCCACCAAGGACAACAAAGTGTCCGATGACGGCTGCACGGCCGTTCCTGGCGAGAGCGGCGTTACGCTGACAACCGCCGATGGCGTGCAGACTGTGCTTGCGCCGCTGGCTCTAGCTGGGGCAACCGTACAAGTGACAGCCGTCAACGCGTCGTCGGCCGCTGTAGAGAACGTGATCGGCCCCCACGAGGTGGTCCGGGTTCAATGTTAGTTGAGCAGCGCCTCCTTTGCTAGCGGGAGCATGGCCGGCGGAGCGCTTGCGCTACGCGGAGCCGGCCATGCGGCGAGCG
>JALHLU010000002.1:289027-540327 GCA_022844345.1 Hyphomonadaceae bacterium | reverse complement strand
AGGCCGGGCCTGCCGCCGGGCGGCGGCCGCCAGCAGGGGCGCAAGCCCGCGCCACACGGGCGGCCGGACAGGCATGAGCGCCGCGAAGCCGCCTTCGAGGAAAATGGCGAGGTATGGATCTGGGGCCAGCATGCGGCGTCCGCCGTGCTCGCCAATCCGATGCGCAAGATATCCAAGCTGTTCGCCACGCGCAGCGCGGCCACGCGCGCGGGGCTCGACCCGGACAAGCTGCCGGCGTTCGGGAGCCTGATCGAAGGGCGCGAACTGGACGAGCGTTTGCCGCCAGGCGCGGTGCATCAGGGGCTGGCCGTGCGCTGCCGGCCGCTGGAGGGGATCGCCATCGAGGATGCGGCGATACGGCCGGAGAAGCCGCTGGCAATCCTGGACCAGGTGACCGACCCGCAGAATGTCGGCGCGATCTTCCGGTCGGCGGCGGCGTTTGGCGTCGCCGCCATCGTGATGCAGACGCGCAATGCGCCGACGGCGGGCGGGGCGCTCGCCAAGGCGGCGACGGGCGCGATCGAGACTGTGGAGGAGATCCGCGCGGTGAACATCTCGCGCGCGATCGATGCGCTGACGGATGCGGGGTGGACGGTGATCGGGCTGGATGGCGCGGCCGAGCAGACGCTCGAGCAGGCGGTGGCGGTGGACGGGCCGGTGGCGATCGTGCTGGGGGCGGAAGGCGCGGGCATCCGGCAGGGCGTGGCGAATGCGTGCAGCAGCCTCGCGCGTATTCCGATGCAGCCGGGGATGGAGAGCCTCAACGTTTCCAACGCGGCGGCGATTGCCTTCTACGAACTGGCGCGGCGCCGGCCGGCGCCGCCAGCGGCGGCCCGGCGGCTGCAAGATGATGGCGAGACAAGTGGATTTGCTGGCGAGGACGAGTAGAGTTCCATCTGGTCCTGCCGGGTATGGGCCGGGCTGAAGGAGAGCTGAAGCATGCGGATCGTGATCTCCATCGTGCTGGGCGTGATCGCCGTGGCCGCGATCGTCGTGCTGGGGATCGCCCAGTTCGGCGGCGGAACGTCTGCTGGCGTGGCCGAACCTGTGCCGTTCGTGCGCGATGCGGTGGAGGTGGCTGCGGCTGATGCACCGGCGGCGGCAAGCGCGCCAGCCGGATCAGCACGGAAGGTTCCCGCGCCAGCGGCGGGCGAGCCGGCTGCGCCTGCTGAAGAACCCGGCACGCCGGCAGCGCCGCCCATTTCGCCGTTCTCGACGCTGAATGGCGATCCGCCTGCGCAGCCTGCGCCGGGCGAGCCTTCGGTGGCGGATGCCACGCCTGCCCCTCCGCCGTCCGAAGCTGAAGGGGAGCTGCGGGTTGCGCCGCAGAACGCTCCGGCGGCAGCAACTTCAGACGCGGCAACGGCCTCGCTCGCGGCGCAGTACAAGTCGCGAAGGCTGACCTACAACCGGCCGCCGCCGCAGCTGGCGCTCGACAAGGCCATCGACATTTCCCTGCTGATCGACACGTCGCGGCAGACAGATGCGGCGGACAGGCTGAAGGGCCTGCCGGGGACTGTGGTGGAGCGCGATGTGAACCTGTCGGACACGGTTTCGGCCGAGCTGCTGGGCGCCGCATTCGATATCCAGCTGCAGACGACTTCGACGCGGCAGAAACTGTCGGCGACGCTGGCCAATGAATGGCGCTGGCGTGTGACGCCCAAACAGAAGGGCACGCACATGCTGACTCTGAATGTCTATGGCTATGCCGTTGGTTCGATGGATGCCGAGCCGCTCGACACCTATCAGGATCGCATTGTGATTGAGGTGGAGCCGGTCGACGAGATCGTGACCTGGGCGCGTGGTGTGCAACCGCTGTTTGCCGTGCTCGCGGCGCTGGCGGGCGTGGGCTCGGCGATCTTCGCCTTCCTGCGGTTCAGGGAAGAGAAGAAGCAGACGAGCGTGCTGACGAAGCGGGATGGGGTTTAGGCCCGCCTACTTCAGCAACTCGATCGCGCTGGCTGTCATCGCCTTCACGCCGGCCGCAAGCGTGGGGTCGGGATCTGGCGCGTACTCTGACGAGTGGAGCGAGGGCAGCGGTTTGCCGCCAGGCTTTTGCGCGGCTTCCCACGCTTCGCGTTTCACGGCGCCGAGCCACAGCAGCATCACCGGAATGTCTTCGGCCGTGCGGCCGTAGCGGGCGAAATCCTCGCCGGCCATGGAGGGCGTGGCGGTGGTGACGTTGGCTTCGCCCAGCGTGGCGCGCAGGACGCCGCCAAGGCGCGTCGCGAGTTCGGGTTCGTTATAGAGCGAGGGGGTGTGGTCAGCCTTCACGTTGAAGGAAATTGCGGCCTGAGGATCGAGGCCTGCAGCGAGCGCTTCGGCGCGGGCGATGCGTTCAATGCCGGCGAGCAGCTTGTCGCGCGTGGCGTCGGCGAAGGAGCGCACGGTGAGCTGGAGTTTCACTTCGTCGGGGATTATGTTGTGCTTGAAGCCGCCATTGAAAGCGCCGACCGTGACCACGGCGGAATCCAGCGGGTCGATCTCGCGCGAGACGAGGGTCTGCAGCGTCGTGACGATACGGGCGGCGACGACGATGGGGTCGCGCGTATCCTGCGGATAGGCGCCATGGCCGCCCTTGCCGGTGATGGTGAGGTCGACGGAGTCGACATTGGCCATCACATAGCCTGAGCCAACGCCCATCATGCCGGCGGGCAGGCCCGCATGGTCATGCAGCGCGATGACGTGATCGGGTTTCGGGAAGCGTGTGAACAGTCCATCATTGAGCATCGCCATGGCGCCGAGACCGATCTCTTCGGCCGGCTGGGCAATCATCACCAGCGTGCCTTTCCATTCGGACTTGCGGGCGGCGAGTTCGCGGGCCGTGCCGATCCAGGTGGTCATGTGGATGTCGTGGCCGCAGGCGTGCATGACGCCGCTTTCCTCGCCGGACCAGGCGATGTCGCGGGTCTTGGACGCGTAGGGAAGACCGGTCTTCTCGACGAGGGGAAGCGCGTCCATGTCGGCGCGGATCATCAGCACGGGGCCGGGGCCATTCTCCATCACGGCGACGATTCCGTAGCCTCCAACGCCGTCTTCGATCTTGCCATACTCTCGCTGGGCGCGGGCCTTGGCCCAGGCGTCGCCCACATGGGTGGTGACCGTGAAGCCGAGGCGCTTCATCTCTGCGGCGAGGATGGCGGACGTCTTCACTTCCTGCAGAGAGAGCTCGGGGTTGGCGTGCAGATGTTCATAGATCTGGCGGAGAGATTTGCCGTCGGCGCTGAAGGCGGGCTGCGCGGATGCGGGAGTGGTGGCGCAAGCGGAGAGGAAAGCGGCGCTGAGGGCTAGGAGGGCGTGCTTCATCGTGTGCTCCCGAGATGTGGGAGTCTGATAGCGGCATTGGGTGGGGGCGTCACCCCGGCGGTCCACCCACGTTAGCGTGTTGCGCGCCAGGCAGCTGTGAGTGCGCGGAAATCCTGCTGGGTGAGGGTCTCGGCGCGGCGGGTGGGGTCGATGCCGGAGGTAGTGAGGGCATCGACGGCGCCAGGCAGAGTCTTGAGCGCGGCGCGGAGCATCTTGCGGCGTTGGCCGAAGGCGGCGGCGGTGACGGTCTCCATTCCTGCGAGATCGTTGAAGCGCTCGTGATCCGGGAGCGGATCGAGCACCACGACGGTGCTGTCCACTTTCGGCGGCGGCCGGAATGCGCCGGGCGGCAGCGTGATGGCGAGGCGCGGTCGCGTGACGGCTTGGGAGAGAACCGCAAGACGCCCGTAGTGATCTTCGTCAGCCGCGGCGCAGATGCGCAGGGCGACTTCCTTCTGGAACATCAGCACCATCGTGCCGCGCCATGCGGGCGCCTTCAGCCACTCGACCAGCATGGGCGTGGCGACATTGTAGGGCAGGTTGGCGACGATCATGGCGGGGCTGGCGCCGCCTGCGGCCGCGATGAGTTCGGGGATGTTCGCGGCCAGCGCATCGCCGTGGTGGACGTGCAGGCGGCCTTCGCGAACTTCCGGCCAAAGGGAGAGGCCTTCGGCGAAGCGGTCGTCGAGTTCGATGGCGATCAGCTTGCCGACGCCCGAGTCGAGGAGTGCGCGGGTGAGTCCGCCGGGGCCGGGACCGACTTCGATGACGGTCTTGCCCTTGACGCTGCCGCCCGCGTTAGCGACGCGCGATAGGATGGAGGGATCGAACAGGAAGTGTTGGCCGAGCGATTTCTTCGCCGGGCCCGGTGTGAGGGGCGTGCTCATGCGGTGGCGCGCGCGATGGCCATCTCGTCGGCGAGTTTGAGCGCGGCGATGAGGCTGCCGGGGCGAGCCTGGCCGCTGGCTGCCGCGTCGTAGGCGACGCCGTGGTCTGGCGAGGTGCGGATGAAGGGCAGCCCGAGCGTGACGTTGACGCCGCCCCATATGTCCAGCGTCTTCACCGGGATGAGGCCCTGATCGTGATACATCGCGAGGATCGCGTCAAAGCGGCCTTCGAGCATTTCGTGGAATATGGTGTCGCCGGGGCGGGCATCGGAGATGTCGATGCCTTCTGTGCGTAGCGTCCTCGCGGCGGGATTGATGATGTCGATCTCTTCGCGGCCGATCTCGCCGTCCTCGCCTGCGTGCGGGTTGACGCCGCACAGGCCGATGCGCGGATTGGCAAGACCGAAGTCGCGGCGCAGGGCGGCATGCGTTATCGCAGCGGTTTCCATGATCAGGGGCTGTGTGAGCGCGCCGGAAACGCTCGACAGCGGGCGGTGGATGGTCACGAGGGCGACGCGCAAGCCGCCGCCGACGAGCATCATGACGGGACGCGGCGGCGCGCCGCCGTCTGCGGCCAGTTCGGCGAGGTATTCGGTGTGGCCGGGGTGCTTGAAGCCGGCGCGGTAGAGCAGCGCCTTCGCGATGGGGTTGGTGACCACGGCCGCAGCCTTGCCGGCGCGTGTGTGTTCGACGGCGAGGCGGATCGATTCAATGACCGTGGCGGCGGTTACGAGGTCGGGTTTGCCTGGCGCAGGTGCGGGGCCGTCGATGGAGAGGACGGGGAGCGCGTGTTCGAACGTGGTGAGCGCGTGGCCAGTGTCGGGGATGGTTTCGAGTTTGCCGGCGTTGCCAGCGGCAGCCATCACGGCGGGCGGGGCGATGACGTAGAAGGGGCGGCCGCCGGTCTGGCGCGCGTGTTCCCAAGCTTTCCATGTGATGATGGGGCCGACCCCGGCGGGGTCCCCCATCGTAACTGCAAGAGGGAGGATCGGCGCCGCCATCCGGTTAGCGGCGGACGATCGTGGCCTCGCGCTTCAGGTCGCGCAGGTAGCGTTCGGCGACGAGCGCGAGCTCGGCGCTGAACAGGCGGTCCTTGATCTCGTCGCGTGAGGGCAGGTCTGAATTGCCCGAGCGTGTTGCGCACACGAAGAAGACCATCTTGCCGCCGTCCGGCAGGTCGACAATGTCGGTCGACTGGCCAGCGGTCTTGCCTTCGAGCGAGGTGCGGTAGACCGGCGAGATCTGCGTGAGACCGACTTCCTTCATCGGCGTACGCGTGATGCCTTCTACGCCTTCGAGCGCGGTGGAGAGGTCGGCGCAGGCGGCGGCTCTGGTCTTCAGCGTGTCGAGCTTGGCGGACGCGCCCTCGCCACGCGCGATGATCTGCTCCATGTCGAGAATCATAGATTTGGCCGCTTCGGCCGGGTCTCGCTTGCCGGTGAGGGCGATGACATAGATGCCGCCATCGCTCTGGATCGGCGGGAGGAGCACGGGCGGTTCGGGCGCAGCAAGGACGACTTCGGCGACCTCGGGCCGCATGTCGCCGGGCGAGAGCCAGTTGAGGTCGCCGCCAGCCGAGGCGGAGGGGGCGGCCGAGAACTGTTGCGCCAGGGCCTGAAAGTCCCCGCCCTGGTTCACCTGCTGGATTATGGTCTGGGCGCGCGTCATCGCATTGGCGCGCGACTGCTGGTCTGGCGCATAGAGGAAGATCTCGGCGAGGCGATACTGCGGCTTGTCGAGGCTCGAGGTGATGCGCTGGAGCATCTCGTCGATGCGGCCTTCGGAGACGCGCACGGTCTTGAGATAGCGGCCGCGGATAAGGGAGGTCCAGGCAATCTCGGCTTCTTCCATGTCGCGGATGTGCTGCACCGGCACGCCGACCTCGACGAGGAACTGGTTGAACTGCTCGCGGTTCATGCGGAATTCACGGGCGACGTCGTTCACGCTCTCGTCGAGTTCCTCGACAGAGATGCGGTCGCCCTTCGTCAGCTTGTAGAATTCCTGGATCTGGATTCGCTCGTCGATCAGGCTTTCGATGGCCTGATTCTGGATTTCCAGCATGATGTCGTCGCTGGGCTCTTCCGGGAAGCGGGCGAGCATCCAGCGCATGCGGCTGCGCACGTCGGACTGCGAGATGACCTTGTCGTTGACCACGGCGACCACGCCATCGATCAGCTGGCCGCGCGCGGCGGCAGGCTGGGAGGGCGGCTGCGTCTGTTGCGCCATGGCCACAAGGCCAGTCGCCGCGACTGGCGCTGCGACGGACGCCGCCAAGGCGATCGCGAGAAGTCGTTTCATCCGGTTACCCCTACGCGCCGACCGTGAAGCCGGCAAAAGGCAAGAATATGGCCGTACTGGCCGTCCTTACCGGCGCATATACCGGCTGAATCGGGGAAATGCGAGCCTTGAGGCGCAGCCGTCCGCACCGGTTAGTCGAGATCATCCTCGGTCACGCCGCCAAGGCCGGTGAGGGCGAAGGTAAACCGGATCGACTCGGACGGGCCCAGCGTGCGGTCGCGCCCGCCGGACCGCTCATAGGCGATCTGGAAGAAGGAGCAGTCGTCCTGGTAGCGCACGCCCATGGAGAGCCGGATATCCTCGTTCTCAGTGATGTTCCGGGCGTGCTGGACGATGGCCGACCACTTGTCGTCCACAGCGAAGGAGCCGGCCCAGACAAGGCCCTCGTCCTCGACGCCCAGGGCGTTCTGGGTGAGGCGGAAATAGCGGGCATTGCCCCGGACGCGCCAGAAGTTCACGTTTGCATCAATATCGACCCGGTTGATATCGAGCTCGTCGTCCATCCTGAGGCGCGCGCCGACATCGACGATGCGGCCCATGTCGGCGCGGACCGAGGCCACATAGTCTGAGTTGCGCTCGTCGAGATTGCTGAGATCGTCGAAGGCGGGGTCTGCATCCTCGCGCCAGCGGCGGCCGACGATGGCGGAAAGGGTGAGGTCGCTGCCGACATGGGCGGTGGCGCTGAGGCCGATCGAAGCGCGGGCGCCGCCTTCCCACAGGTCGTAGTTGGTGACGGCGCTGGGCTTGAAGACATTGCTTTCGTCCGCCTCGAAGACCAGCGAGTCCTCATTGGGAATGCCGTCATCGTTTGCGTCCGGCGTGCCGTAGGCCGCCATGGCGATGGGCTCGATGATGATGTCCATGCCGGGCTGGCGGCTGATCATCGGATAGCTGACCTGGGCGCCGGCGACGCCGAGGAAACGCGAGACGGTGCGTGAGCCATCCACGCCGCCATCGTCGAGATAGTAGGTGTCGCCGCGGCCCGAGGCGAAGGGTTCAACCACAACACCGGGGCCGACGATGTATTGCGAGCCCCAATCGGCCGATGCAGTGGCGCGCACCGTATCAAGCGCAAGGTCGCCGTTCGGGAGGGTCGCGACCTCGTCGCGCATGAGGCCGACGGCCGAGAAATCCGTGGCGAGCTGGCCTGCGGCTCCGAAATCGAACACCTTCTGCGTGAAGAGCGCGGGGATAACCTTGGGGATGTTGGCGTCGTCATCGCCCAAGCGCAGGCCCTGGAACAGGAAAGCACCGGCTTCGAAGTAGAAGTCCTTGTCCTGTCCGGTGGCGTAAAGCTGCGACAGCAGCTGGCGCGGCTGGCTCGCGATGAGGCCGCGCAGGTCGTCCTCGCCGTCGATGTCGTAGCGCTGGTCGTAAAGGTCGTCGGTCTGACGCTCGATGCCGAAGCCCCACTGCCAGTCCTTGTCGATGTCGAAGCGGCCGTTGGCGTAGAGGTGGCTGCGCCAGGTTTCGTCGCCGAACTGCTCGCCGTCGGAGTCAAATTCCTGTTCGTAGGTGAGGCTGCTTTCGGCCTGGATGAAGCCGGAGAAGAAACGGCGGCGCCAGTCCACCTTCACGAGCGGAGCGACGCCGGTCGACAGCATCGGCGCGATGGTGAGGTCTTCAGATGGCGAGATCACCCAGAGGTAGGGCTGTTCGTAGAACGGGCCGATCTTCGAGGAGATACCGGCGTCGGGCACCAGGAGGCCTGAGCGGCGCTCGGAGTTGGGATCAGGGTGGGCGAACCACGGGACGTAAAGGACAGGCACGCCGCGAACTTCCAGGACGGCGTCCTGGTAGGAGATCATCTGCTCTTCCTGATCGAGCGTGGCGCGGCGGGCGCGCAGGGCCCAGGTCGGCTCGTACCCTTCGTCCTTGCACATCTCGCAGTTGGTGAAGACCACCTGCTCGAGCGAGTTGATCGTTCCGTCGGTGCGAACGGCGGAGGAAGAGGTCACTAGCCCGTTCGCGCCGATACGGGCGGAGAATCGCGTGGCGAAGCCGTTGCGGAAATCCTCGTCAGCCTCGATCTCGTCAGCGAACTGAACCTGACCGTCGCCATTCGCGATCTGGACATTTCCTTGTGCGCGGACGGTCTGGTTGACGCGGTCATAGACGACGCGGTCCGCCTTGAGCGTGCGCTCGCCGACGCGAATCTCGACCTTGCCGGAGGCGGTGACGACGCTGGTGTCGCGGTCCTCGATGATCTCGTCTGCGCGCATGACGACGTCTTCGTCGTCCTCGCGCGGGGCGGAAGGGGCTGGCGTGGTCGTGGGGGGTTGCGCGAAA
This sequence comes from Hyphomonadaceae bacterium, assembly GCA_022844345.1. Lineage (GTDB taxonomy): Bacteria > Pseudomonadota > Alphaproteobacteria > Caulobacterales > Hyphomonadaceae > UBA7672. Next base: position 531,547 of record JALHLU010000002.1, on the reverse strand, counting down.
GCAGGCGCGCCAACGGCCAGTGCGGCCATGGCGACGGAGGCGAGGCAGGTAAGCCGCAAGACCATAAAACTCCCCTCGCGCACAGTTTGCGAGCGACTCCCAGCGGTTCTTCGATACGCAAAGCCTGCCGGGGCGTAAAGCTGCGCGCGGTAATTGAGACAGTCAGGCCACGGGCGCGGCGCGGAAGCAACAGATGCCTTTGGGACATGTGCTTTTGGAGAGGCTCAACCGTCCTCAATATGCGCAAGCAGCGCAAGCACCGCAAAAAGCGCGCACAGGGGTGGGCACCAGGCTGCGGCCTCGGGCGGGGTTGCGCCAGAAGTCGCCATGCCGGACGCTAGGCGCGTTACAAAGTAGAGAAGAAACCCCGCCAGCGCGCCTGCGCCAATCAACTGGGACAGACCGCCCGAGCGGGCCAGACGCAGGCAGACCACCGCGCCGATCAGCGCCATCGCCAACATCAGGACCGGCGTGGCGAGCAATGTATGGTATTTGAGGACGTACTCGCCGATCTCCATGCCCGCCGCCTGACCGGCGTCGATGAAGGACGGTAGTTCCCAGAACGGAATGGTCTTGGACGAGGCGAACCGTGAGAGCAACGTGTCGCTGCTGAGATTGGTGGGCAGGGCGAGGTCCGCGGCGCGGATGATTTCGCCTCCGAGGCGATTCTCGATGACGCCGGTCAGCTGCCAGAAGCCTGATTTCAGCTCGGCGCGCTGGGCATCGATCCGATGCGTGAACTCGCGGTCCTGCGGGCCGAGCGCGCCTGCCCGGAAGAACCAGAAAGTGACATTTTCCAGCGCCTGACCGCGTCCGATGATCTGCCGGCCGTGGATGATCGCCTGCGCGTTTGCCGGGGCCGGGGCAGCCGTTGGCGCCGCGTCTTCGGCGGGGGTCTCGCCGGTTGGAGCGCCTGCCTGCAGATCGCCCTGGCTGAGCCAGACGCCTTGAACTGTCGGCCGGCCGCCGCCGGTGAGCCGGTCGCGCGTCGTCTCGAAATCCTCGTTGAGGCGCGTGGCGAGAGGATCGAGCACTGTGACCATCACCGTGCCAAGCACGAGGGCGAGCACCATGACGGGGCCGAGAAACCGCCAGGCTGAGACACCGGCGGCGCGGACGGCCGGGATCTCGCTGCGGCGGCTGAGCTGGGAATAGGTGAGGATCGATCCGATCAGCATGGCGAAAGGCAGCGTCTCAAGGATAAGGCCCGGCGTCTTCATCATGGTCAAGGTGAAGGCCGTCTGGATCGTGATCTGCGTGCGCGAGCCGACCGTGCGCATCTGCTCGACAACGTCGACCAGGACGATGGCGAGCACGATGATGCCGAGCGTCATCACAAGCGAGGAGACGCATCGCATGAAGATGTAACGCTGGATGCGGCCGGCTATCACCATCACGGGGTCACCATGTCAGGCCGTCCGCAGCTTGGTGGCGGCGGCCATGCGCCTCCGCTTCAACATCGGGACCAGGAAATAGAAAATCGATACCAGCCCGATGACAAAGAGCGGCAGCGCATACTGGACGATGTTGAGATCGGGATCGTCGCCTGCGGCCGACGTGGCGGCGAAGGCGGCCAACAGCAACATGAGGGCCGCGCCTGACGCCATTGCGATGCGCAGGGCATAGCCGCGGCGGCTGAAATCGCCGCCCAGCACCGCTAAGATCGCCAGCATCGCCATGGCGAGATTGAGAAACGGAGCAGCCAGCCTTGCATGGCCCTCGGCGAGGAGCATGTCTGCGTTGCGATTGTCGTAGTGGTTGGTCATGTCCGGATAGAAGAGTTCCGGCAGGTAGCGGTCGGACTCCTCAAGGATGATCGCCTTCTGGTCGTTGACGAAGGCGCCCAGCTCCAGCGGGGATTGCTGGAACGTCAGTGATTCGATTGCGCCGTTTGGCTTCACGGTCTGGCGCTGGCCATTGTTCAGCACCAGGGCGGGCTTGCCCTCGATCTCGGACAGGAAAGCCGTCTTGGCGATGTAGGTTGCTTCGGCGCGCGGGTTGCGGGCGTCGTTCGCCACCAGGAAGGTGATCTGAGGGCCATCCACGGCGCCTGCGAATGTGGTGAGGCCGTCCTGGTGGGTCATGAACATGCCCTCTCGCACGAGGGAGGAGGCAAGGTCGGTCGCAGCCGCCGTCATGGTTTCGCGCAGCTCCCGCGAGGCGGTGGGCTGGACCCAGAGATTGAGCCCCAGATGCAGAATTGCCGCGAGGGCAGCCAGGCGCAGGACGGGCGAGGCAACCTGCCAGTTCGACATGCCAGACGCCTGGGCGACCACCACCTCATTCTCGCGGTGGGCCACGTTGAGGGCTGCCGCCGCTGCGATGAAGAGGGCGATCGGCATGAGAAGGGCGATAATCCGGGGGGTCGCAAGGATGGAAACCCAGAGGAAAGTCAGCATCGACTGGCGGTTCTGGACGATGGTGTCTTCGATCTGGCTGAGGCCTTGCGTAAGCAGGGCGATCAGAGCAAGACCGCCAACGATGGCGATCAGGGTTCTCAACACGTTACGGAAAAGATAGCGTTGAAACCCTGACATCCGAAAACCCGACGGCGGCGCTCCCCGCCCGCGACCGGGCCGGAGACGGCCCAGACCAGTGCTAGCGACGTCCGGGGCATACGTCGATGACCAACTGTAGTGAATAGCCAGGACCGAATTATCCCCATGCAGATCAAGTTCTCAGCCGAGCCCGCCGGTGACGCCATTGCGTATCTGGCCCACGAAACCGACAAAGGCCCGGAACTCGCTGTTCTGCCTGAGGGCGGCGAAGCGGCGATCCGCCGCGCCATGGGCGCCGGCCCGTTCAAGGGCGGCGCAGGCCAGGTGATCGAGATCCTGGCTCCGGACTGGAGCGATGCGGCCCGGGTGCTCGTGGTCGGCGTCGGCAGGAAGTCCACCGTGAGCGATCTTGCGTGGCAGAAGGCGGCTGCGGCGCTGGTGAAGCGCGTGCTGACCAGCGGCGCGAAGGCGCTGGCGATCGTCGGCGCGCCTGACCGCGCGGTGGCGGCGAACCTGGCGTTCGGCGCGCGGCTGGCGGCCTATCGCTTTGACAATTACCGGCCGAACCTGAAGCCCGAGAAGAAGCCGACTCTGGCGAGCATATCGGTGGTGACCGATTCAGCGGCTGGCGCGCGCTCGGACTATGCGTCTCTCTCGGCCAAGGCCGAGGGCGTGGAGATGGCGCGGAACCTGGTGAGCGAGCCGCCGAACGTGCTGCATCCCGAAAGCTATGCAGCGCGCATCCAGGAACTGGCGGAACTGGGCCTCGAGATCGAGGTGCTGGACGTGCCGGCGATGGCGAAGCTGGGAATGGGATCGCTTCTGGGCGTCGGCCAGGGTTCGGTGCGCGGCTCGCGTCTGGTCGTGATGAAGTGGATGGGCGCCAAGGACAAGAAGGCGGCGCCGCTCGCCCTCATCGGCAAGGGCGTGACGTTCGACACGGGCGGCATCTCGCTGAAGCCGGGGCCTGGCATGCAGGACATGAAAGGCGACATGGGCGGCTCTGCCGCTGTTGTCGGCGCGATGATGGCGATCGCCAAGCGCAAGGCGAAGGCGAACGTTGTGGGTCTCGTCGGCCTGGTCGAGAACATGCCGGACGGCAATGCGCAACGGCCGGGCGACATCGTGAAGGCCGCCGCCGGCAAGACGATCGAGATCCAGAACACGGACGCGGAGGGCCGTCTCGTCCTGTGCGACGTGCTGTGGTACGCGCAGAAGAAGTTCAATCCGAAAGCCATGGTCGATCTCGCCACGCTGACGGGCGCGATCATCATCTCGCTCGGCAACGAGCATGCCGGCCTCTTCTCGAACAATGACGAGCTGTCAGCCAAGCTGACGGCGGCGGGCAAGGCGGAGGGTGAGCCGGTGTGGCGCCTGCCGCTTGGTCCGGGCTATGACAAGCAGATCGACAGCGATGTTGCCGACATGAAGAATATCGGCGCGGCAGGCAATGCCGGGTCGATCACGGCTGCGCAGTTCCTGCAACGCTTCGTCGACGATGGCCGCGCGTGGGCGCACCTTGATATCGCTGGCACGGCGTGGAAGCCGGGCAATGACAACCCGCTGGAACCGACATGGGCGACCGGCTGGGGCGTCCGCATCCTCGACCGTCTGGTCGCAGACAACTACGAGGACTAGGCGAATGGCGGCGGCCGAGTGGTGGTTCTACCACATCGAGCAGGGGTCGCTCGACGCCGCCATCGCGCCACTCATAGAGAAGTGCCTCGAGCGCAAATGGCGCGTCGTGGTGGCCGGTCGCGAGGAAACGGTCGAGCGGCTGGATCGCGCGCTGTGGACATGGCGGGATGACAGCTTCGTTCCGCATGGCCGCGCCCGGGCCGACGCCGAAACGCATCCCGTGCTGTTGTCCACCGAGGCTGTCCCAATCAACGGGGCGAAGGTCGCCGTGCTGCTCGATGGGTCGGACGCGGATGCGTCGCTGTTCGAGCGCGTGATGGTTGTGTTCGACGGACAGGATGAAACCGCGCGCGCCAAGGCGCGGCAGCAGTTCAAGGCGGCGCTCGATGGCGGTGTTCCGGCGCGGTACTTCCAGCAGGAAAAAGGCGGCTGGGTCGAAAAGACGGCTGCAAAGAAAGAGCGTTGAGGCGGTCTGCGCACAGCCAACCCTTGTTGGTTGGTGTTGACTTCGCCGGTGCGGCTATCATCAATTGATCATTGAGAACCGAGGAGGGATGCATGCCTAGTCGGCAAACGATTTTCGTGGGCGCCGCATTGATCGCTGGAGCGATTGGTGCGCTTGCCCATGCTCAGCCCTCGGCAATGCCTTGGTGGAGAGCCGATTTCGATCCTGCCGCCAAGGTCGACGTGATGAACAACAACATGCATCCGCAGAATGTTGACTGGATGAATGCCGATGAAGTGCGGCAAGCTGTTTCACCCTACCTCTTCGCCATGGGAACGTCGTCAATTCCAGCTGGTGTCGGCAAGGATAGCTACCCGGGATTCTGGAGGAGCTTGGCAATGCTGCGAGACTGCGCCAGTGGCCTCGTGACACTTGAGAACGTGGTGGGGGAATTCGGCGATAGGGCCGCTGGGGAATCTGCCCTACTGGCTGCCCGTTCCGAATTTGAAGCATGGGCGAAGACCCAGCCGCAGGAACTCACTTTCTGGTCGCACACCGTTTTGAACGCCTACAATCAGGAGACGCGTGGCTTTTCGCTAAGCAAGTGGGAGCACCTTGTAGCTGGTGATGGATCCAAGCGCCGCGCAAACAGTCCGCTACTGTTTTGGTCCAATCGCAATCAAGGCAAAATTTCATCTTTTCAAAGCTTGACCCCGAGCATCGACGTCGGGTGTCGAGACAAGGATGGGAAGAGAAAGTATGCCTATATGCAAAATCTCACCCTCTCACTCGCAACTCCTGCTTCCGTGCCCTCGCAATTTCCGATGGAGCTTGAGCGGGCGCGCGCATTCGTTGAGGGAAATCCCGAACGTGCAGTGCGCATTGAAGTGACAATCGCGCCAGTGAACGGCCAGATTTCGGCGAAGGGGCCGCCACAGGTTGGAGCCGAAAAACGTGTCTATGTGAAGCAAATCGTCGTCCGAGGAATGCCTGGTCCCGTGATCTACGAACAGACGTTTGTCCGGCCCTAGATATTCCTGCATCTCTAGCTGATTGGCCACGAGCGGTGGGGTGCTTGCTGTCGGACAGATGTGAGATGCGGCCTCAGTCCGCTATTCCCGCTGCGTTGCCGCGGATGATCTGGGCGAGGGGGCCTTTGAGTTCGGCGAGGGCTTGTCTCATCGACTCGTAGCCGGACTCGACGGCGGGCTCGTATTCCTTCCAGTCGCGCAGTTCGACGCCCTTGAGTTCGGGGGCGATCAGGATGTCGGTGAGACCGCGATGCTGGTTGGGGTTCATGCTGACCGTAGCCGCCCGCATGAGCAGGTTGGCGATCGGCGGCGCTGACTTGAACCCGTGGCGCAGGGTCCATCCGAGGAAGCCGGGCGGGTTGATGAAGTCGTCGGCGGCGAGCGCTTCGGGCGCCACTGCAACATCCACCCCAATAATACGGCCGCGATGGGTCTCGCGCATCACGTCGACCGGGAAGTTGTTGAGGACGGCGCCATCAACCAGCACCTGACGGTCCGAGACGACGGGCGGCAGAATTCCGGGCAGGGAGATGGACGCACGCAGCGCCTCGCGCAGCAGGCCGCTGTCGTGGACCAGGAAAGAGCCCTGGGTCAGGTTCGTGGAGACTGCGAAGAAGGGGACTTTCATGTCCTCGATCAACTGGTCACCGAAGTGTTCTTTCAGGCGCGCATCGACCTTGTGGCCCTTCACGAGGCCGACGACGGGAAGGCGATAGTCCGATAGCGGATTGCTTTCCACGAAGGCCTTGCGGATGCGCTGTTCGATCTCTGCATCCTCCCAGCCGGAGGCGAAGCTGGCGGCGATGATGGCGCCCATGGAGGCGCCGCCGATGAAGTCGATGGGGCAGTTGGCTTCGCGCAGGGCCTTGATCACGCCGATATGGGCATAGGCCCGCGCGCCGCCGCCGGAGAGGACAAGGCCGACGGACTTGCCCGACATTGTGCGCGCAAGGCGGCGGCAATCCTCCTGGTCGAGACCGTTCCAGTGGAGCACGCGCGCGGCCTCGGTGGCGTATTTCCATTCGAGCGTGGATGCGGCGCGGCGCTCCTCTGCGTGGTGGATCAGCACGAGGTCGACCAGCCTGAACTGGCGCGCGGGCGACTGGTCCTCGGGCAGGAGCGGCACGGACGGGCGCGCGTCGGCGCGGGCGAGCACCCACATACGATCGGCATGGCGCTGGGTCATCTTGAACCAGGCCGTGTCGCCGATGGCGCCAAGCAGCAGAACGATGTCGTTTCGGTTCTCGAGATCGTCGAAATAGGCGGCCGGCATTCCGACAGCTTCCTCGCCCACCGTGGCGACGCGCAGGCCCATGGCCTTGAGTTCGTCGCTGAGCGCATGGGCGCGCAGCTTGAGGTCTATGGTCGGCGACGTGGTAAGCAGGGCGAAGACCTTGGGCTCCGCCGAGCGTCCTGTCTTCTTCCGTGCCTGGCGCATGCGCACCATGATCACGCGCGTGAGGCGTTCGAGAATCTGCGGGTCGGAGCGGACAAGCTGCATGAAGCCTTGGCGCGTCATCGACAGCAACTCGGTGTCACGCAGGGCGAAGACCGCGTTTTCGTGCGGCTCGCCAGCGATCATCGACATTTCGCCGACGGGCTCACCAGCGCGAATGTGGCCGATAAGCTCCATCTTGCCGCCGGGCGCTATGCGGAAGGCGCCGAGCGAGCCGGAGAGAACGAAGTAGATCTGGTCTGACGGATCGCCGGGGCCAAACAGCTGCCAGCCCCCGGGCAGGCCGAAATAGCGCGCCTCTTCCTCGGCGGCCTTGAGCGCGCGCGGGGGCGCATCCCGCAGGAAGGGGACCGATTTGAGCGTAGGGGCAAGCGGATCGGCGTCCGCGCTTGTCCGGTTCTTTGCCTTCAAGCCCATGGTCGTCTAACCCGGCCCGATCGTGTTTCCCGCTCCGGACCTGAGCCTAGCGCACAACCTTGAAAGAAAGGTTGGAGAAGGCGGGCACTGGGGCAGTCGCAGCTTGCCACACCGGCTTCCGGCGCGATTAATGCCGGGAATCGGCAGTAATTCGCGGGACGACATGGCGCGGCTCAATTCTCAGGTAAGTGCTTCCACCGAGCGCTTTCAAGGCAATGCTGCTGCAATGCGGCGGCTGATCGAGGAGTTGCGCGACAAGACCACGCTCGCGGCTCTGGGCGGGCCGGACAGTTCGCGGGCGCGGCATGCGGCTCGTGGGAAGCTTTTGCCCCGGGAGCGGGTCGAGCAGCTGGTTGATCCGGCCTCGCCCTTCCTGGAGTTGTCGCCTCTCGCAGCGGAAGGCATGTATGACGGCGAGGCGCCGGGTGCGGGCGTGATCACGGGCATCGGCCGCGTGGCGGGGCGCGAGTGCGTGATCGTCTGCAACGACGCCACCGTGAAGGGCGGGGCGTATTTCCCGATCACCGTGAAGAAGCACCTGAGAGCGCAGGAAGTGGCGATCGAGAACAACCTGCCCTGCGTCTATCTGGTAGATTCCGGCGGGGCCAACCTGCCGCACCAGAGCGAGGTGTTTCCCGACCGGGAGCATTTCGGGCGCATCTTCTACAACCAGGCCAACATGAGTGCGCGCGGCATTCCGCAGGTGGCGGCTGTGATGGGGTCGTGCACGGCGGGCGGGGCCTATGTGCCAGCCATGTCGGACGAGACGGTGATCGTGCGCAAGCAGGGGACGATCTTCCTGGGCGGTCCCCCGCTGGTGAAGGCGGCGACGGGCGAGATCATCTCGGCGGAGGATCTGGGTGGGGCGGATGTGCACGCGCGCCGCTCAGGCGTGGCGGACCATTATGCGGCGAACGACGCGCATGCGCTGCAGATGATCCGGGACATCGTGAAGAACTTCAACCGGCCCAAGCGCATTGCGCTCGACACCATCGCCTCGCGCGAGCCGGCGTATGACATTGGCGAGTTGGATGGCGTGGTGCCGCTGGATGCGCGCGAACCTTACGATGTGCGGGAGGTGATCGCGCGGCTGGTGGACGGGTCGGAGTTCGACGAGTTCAAGAAGCTCTACGGCGAAACGCTGGTGACGGGCTTTGCGCACCTGCATGGAATGCCGATCGGGATCGTCGCCAACAATGGCATCCTGTTTTCGGAGAGCGCGCAGAAGGCGGCGCACTTCATCCAGCTGTGCGACCAGCGCGGAATTCCGCTGGTCTTCCTGCAGAACATCACGGGCTTCATGGTCGGCTCGAAATACGAAACGGGCGGCATCGCCAAGGACGGCGCCAAGATGGTGACGGCGGTGGCGACAGCGCGCGTGCCCAAATTCACGGTGGTGATTGGCGGCTCTTACGGCGCGGGCAATTACGGCATGTGCGGGCGGGCGTATTCGCCGCGCTTCCTGTTCATGTGGCCGAACGCGCGGATCAGCGTGATGGGCGGGGAGCAGGCGGCGAGCGTGCTGGCGACCGTCAAACGCGATGCGATGGAGGCCAAGGGCCAGACCTGGGCGGCGGAAGAAGAAGCCAAGTTCAAGGCGCCCATCCGCGATCTCTACGAGCGCGAGGGCTCTCCCTATTTTTCGACCGCGCGGTTGTGGGACGACGGCATCATCGCGCCGTCGGATACGCGGCGCGTGCTGGGGTTGGCGCTATCAGCTGCGCTGAATGCGCCGCATGGCCGGCCGGCGGACCGCGAGACGGGGTTTGGCGTCTTCAGGATGTGAGATGCGTGGTGTCTTGAAAGACTGCTTCGAGATATCGGGCAGAGGCACCGTCGTGCTTCTGGATCCTGAAGGTGAGGATGGCCGCCTTCTGATCGGAGATCGAGTCAGCATAGCCGGACGCAGATGGATGGTGGCTGGCATTGAAATGCCCAACTATCGGCAACTTCCGCCACCAGACGTTCGGCGGCTGTTGGGAGTTCTGCTCACCGACGCGACAAAGGCCGAGCTTGTGCCATTGATTGGTCAAACGTTTGAGACGCTGAAGGCCCAAGCATGAACAGCAACGGCCTTAATGCTGTTGATCAGGCCGTCGCCATCGCCTGATCAGAACGGATTCCTGATCGTCACGCCCTCGATCACCTGTCCGTCCTGCATGTCTTCCGACCACAGAGTCTCGCAGCCCGCCAGCGTCGCGGCTGCGATGATGGAAGCATCATAGATGTGAAACCCAAATCGCTGCGAGACTTCAAGTGCGCGTTCGTGCGTCGCCGCTGTCAGCGGCGCGACCTCGCATCCATCCCGCACCGCCGTCAGCAGCGCGAGTATGTCTGGCCAGTCCAGCCGGTTCTTGCGTCGAAGAACCGATACAGCTTCGTTCAGCACCTGAACGCTGATCGTGCCGCCGCCTTCAAGCAACTCCCGAGCGCGCGCCGCTTTGGCGGCGTCAGCCGACGTCAGATAGATGACGATGTTGGAGTCAAAGAATGCGCCGCTCACTTCTTTGGCCGCTCATTCGCTTCCAGACGGTCGAACTTGAAGTCCTTTGGCAACGTGCCGCGCAGCTTGTCTATGCGGTCGAACAACTCCTTCCGGGAAGGCTTCCTCTCGACATCGACCGAGTGCTTGCCGGTGACGTTGATCTCGATCTCGTCGCCTTCTTTCAGGTCAAGAACGTCCACGACCGCCTGTGGCAGGCGGATTGCCAGGCTGTTACCCCATTTGGCGACGCGCATGTCGTGTCTCCGATGATAGACATTAAGATGAATGTATATCATATTGCCTCTCGCCGGAAAACACCCCTCACTACGGCTGTCACCGGAATCGCCCATGAACTCCGAAGCCCTCAACGCGCTCGATCAGGCTGTCGCAATTGCGCGGGAGAGAGCGGCGGGGCGGGTGCCGGTGGTTGGGGTGGCGGGGCCGCAGGGTTCGGGGAAGACCACGCTGGTGGCGGCCTATGCGGCGGCGCATCGGGATGCGGCGCATTTCTCGCTCGATGATCTGTACTTGCCGGCGGGCTATCGGCGGCTGATTGCGCAGAGCGTGCATCCGCTGTTTGCGACGCGCGGGCCGCCGGGGACGCACAACCTGCTGCAGCTCAACGAGACGCTGGATGAGTTGCAGGAGGCGGATGCGGGAGCGCAGACTTTCCTGCCGGCGTTCGACAAGGTGAGCGACAATCCCGTTCACGCCGCGCGCAAGCCGGTGTTTCGAGGCAAGCCTTCGGTGATCCTGGTGGATGGCTGGTGCCTTGGTGCGCTGGCGCAGGCGGATGAGGCGCTGGCGGCGCCGGTGAATGCGCTGGAGGCGGACGAGGACAAGGACGCGGTGTGGCGCAAGGAAATCAATGCGAACCTCGCGGGAGCCTATCAGCTGACCTTCGGGCGGCTGGATGCGATTGTCGCGCTGCAGGCGCCGTCGTTCGAGATCATACAGGAATGGCGTTGCGAACAGGAGGCGGGGCTGCTGGGGCGCGCCCTCGCCGAGGCGGATCGTGCAAGGATCGCGCGGTTCATCCAGCATTTCGAGCGGATCACGCGGCACATGATGTCCGGCGGCCGCCGGGCCGATATCGAGGTGCAGCTGGACGAGGAGCGCAATGTGACCGAGATCAGACGTACTGCTTCCTGATCAGCCTACGTGACGGGGCGCCCCGGCCGCACTAGATGATGGGGCAAAGGAGTTTTCCCATGGCCTATGAACACATCCTTCTCGACGTTTCGCCCGAGGGCACGGGGGTTCTCACGCTGAACCGGCCGGCCAAGCGGAATGCGTTCAATGCCGAGGTGATTGAGGAACTCAATGATGCGTTCGAGACGCTGTCGAAAAACCCCAGCTGCCGCTTGCTGCTGGTACGCGGCGCCGGGCCGGTATTCTCGGCGGGGGCAGATCTTGAGTGGATGAAGTCGGCCTCGCACTACTCCGAGAAGGAGAATGAGGAAGACGCCGTGGCGATGGCAGAGATGCTGCGCCGATTGTTTGAGCTGCCGCAGGTGACCATTGCGCTTCTGCATGGCGCGGCGATGGCGGGTGCGTGCGGGATTGCGGCCGCGTGCGACATCGCGATTGCCAAAAAGGGGACGATCTTCTCGTTCTCGGAAGTGAAGCTCGGGATCATTCCGGCGACGATCTCGCCATACATTCTCAACGCCATCGGCCCACGCTGGACGCGCGCCCTGTTCGTGACGGCGGAGCGGTTCGAGGCGGACTTTGCCGCGAAGATCGGACTGATCCATCACGAGGTCGAAGACGAGATGGCGATGGAAAAGCTGGTCGAGCACTATGCGGACCTCACCTATGCCGCCTCTCCCGCGGCCATCGCCGACACCAAGGAGCTGGTGGCGCGCGTCACGGGCGAGGAGATCGACGCGAGCCTTGGACGCATGACGGCGAAACGCCTGGCGCACCGGCGCGTGAGCGAGCAGGGGCGCGAGGGGCTTGCGGCCTTCCTCGAGAAACGCAAGCCGAGCTGGTCGCGGTAATCCGATAGCGGCGTGCAGGGGGATTCATGTCGCGCCGCCTGATGCTCGAAACATGGCTGCACGCGCGCCGGGAGGCGTGGCGGGCGGCGTTTGTGCAGGGTTGGTTCACCGGCTTCCTGTTCGAGTTTGTGTCGTTCGGGGTGAAGCAGGCGTGGTCGTGCCTGTTTGGCGGGCTGATGCTGGCGCTGCTGCTGGTGACGTTCCTCGTCTATCCGGCGGATGCGCCGCTGCCGCGTTATGACTTTCTCACGCTGGCGGCTCTGGGCATTCAGGTGGTGATGCTCGCGACGAAGCTGGAGACGTGGGAGGAGGCACGGGTCATCTTCATCTTCCATGTCGTCGGCACGATCATGGAGCTGTTCAAGACGGCGGCGGGGTCGTGGATCTATCCCGAGCCGGCGTTCCTGAAGATTGGCGACGTGCCGCTCTTCTCGGGCTTCATGTATGCGGCCGTGGGCAGCTTCATCGCGCGCAGCTGGCGCATCATGGATTTCCGGTTCGTGCGCTTTCCGCCGATCTGGATTCAGGTTGCGCTCGCCGTGGCGGTCTATGTGAACTTCTTCTCGCACCACTGGCTGCCGGACATTCGCCTGGGGCTGTTTGTGGCGAGCGCGCTGATCTACGGGCCTTGCATGCTGTTTTATCGGCCAGACATCAGGGAACGGTCGATGCCTTTGCTTTTGGGGCTTGTGCTTGTGGCGGTATTTATCTGGTTTGCCGAGAACCTGGGCACGTTTGCGCGGGCGTGGGTATATCCCAGCCAGGGCGATGGCTGGCATCCCGTATCGCTGGACAAGCTGGGATCGTGGTATCTGCTGATGCTGATCAGCTTTGTGCTGGTGGCGGGGCTACACAACGGGGCTCCGCGTAAAGAGGTGCAGGGGAAATGAGTGGGGAAGTTGAGGCGGTCGGCGCGGCGATGACGGCTGGCCTTGCCGCAGCGGCGATCGAAAAGGGCGAGCACGGCGCGGCGGCGCATTGTGCGTGTTCCAACTGCGGCGCGGAGCTCTCGGGCAAGTTCTGCAAGGAATGCGGACAGCCAGCGCACATCCATCGCACCCTTGGCCACATGGTAGAGGAGTTCCTCCACGGCATCATTCACTTCGACACGCGCGCCTGGCGCACGCTGCCGCTGCTGGTCTTCCGCCCCGGCACGCTCACGCGCGAGTACATTCACGGCAAGCGGGCGCGTTATATCTCTCCGCTGGCCATGTTCCTGCTGATGATCTTCTCGATGTTCGCGGTGTTTGCCTTCACTGGCGGCGCCGCCATCGGTGTCGATCGCGAACTTCAGGCCGAGATCGCTGAACCGCTTCAGACGGCCGCGCCAGAAGCTGGCGCCACGCCGGGCAACGATAGCGTCGGCCCGGACGGCGACGTCTTCGAACAGATCAAGGCCGCCTACGAGCGCGGTGACATCAAGGTAAACACGAGCTGGGCCGGGCTCGACAAGAAGGTCAAGGAAAAGCTGGAGAACCCGGAGCTGGCCTTCTACAAGATCCAGAACGCAGCCTACAAATTTGCCTTCCTGCTTGTGCCTATTTCGCTGCCTTTCATGTGGCTGCTGTTCTTCTGGAAGCGCGGGGTCACGCTTTTCGATCACACGGTCTACATTCTCTATTCGCTCAGCTTCGTCTCGCTTTTGTTCATCACGTTGGCGCTGCTGGCCTATATTCCCGGCGCGCTGGAGCTCATTTCGCCCTGGTGGATTCTCGCGATACCCGTCCACGCCTATTTCCAGATGAAGGGCGGCTACAGTCTCGGCTGGTTCTCCGCGCTGTGGCGGACGCCTGTGCTGATGCTCTTCGCGTTGCTTGGACTGTCGATCTTCCTGGTGGCGATCATCGTGGTGGGCGTGACGGGGTAGGACTGGCCCAAAATCGGCAAGTCCTTGCCCCGGAATCCGCTTCCCTGTCCGCGCGGCGCAGCCTAGTTTGCCGCCCATGTTCTCATCGATCCTCATCGCCAACCGTGGCGAAATTTCCCGCCGCATCATGCGCACCGCCAGCCGGCTAGGGCTGCGAACGGTCGCGGTCTATTCAGATGCCGATGCGGGGGCGGCCTTCGTGCGCGAGGCGGATGAGGCTGTGTGGATCGGGGCGGCGCCCGCAGCCGAAAGCTATCTGCGTGGTGAGCGCATCATCGAAGCGGCTCTGGATACCGGGGCGGGGGCGATCCATCCCGGCTATGGCTTCCTGTCGGAGAATGCGGGCTTTGCCGAGGCGGTGGTAAAGGCGGGGCTTACCTGGATCGGGCCGCCGCCCGAGGCGATCCGCGCCATGGGCCTCAAGGATGCGGCCAAGGCGCTGATGGAGAAGCACGGCGTTCCGGTGACGCCCGGCTATCACGGCGAAGACCAGAGCCTGAAGACGCTGAAGGCTGCGGCGAAGAAGATTGGCTATCCGGTTCTCATCAAGGCGATCGCTGGCGGCGGTGGGCGCGGCATGCGCAAGGTGGATGCTGACGCTGATTTCGAAGCGGCGCTGGTGAGCGCGCAGCGCGAGGCCAAGGCGAGTTTTGGCGACGAGCGCGTGCTGGTCGAGAAGTTCGTCGAGAACCCGCGCCATATCGAGGTGCAGGTGTTCGGCGACAGCCACGGCAACTACATCCACCTGTTCGAGCGGGACTGTTCGCTACAGCGGCGGCGGCAGAAGGTGATCGAGGAAGCGCCGGCCCCGGGCATGACCGAGGAAGTGCGCGCGGCGATGACGGGCGCGGCGATCCTTGCGGCCAAGTCTGTGGGATATCGCAATGCAGGCACGGTCGAGTTCATCGTGGATGGTTCCGGCGCTCTGAGGTCCGATGGCTTCTGGTTCATGGAGATGAACACGCGACTGCAGGTGGAGCATCCGGTGACGGAGATGATCACCGGCCGTGATCTGGTCGAGATGCAGCTGGTTGTGGCGGCCGGAGGTAAGCTTCCGGATCAGTCGGAGATCGAGCTTTACGGCCACGCCGTGGAAGGCCGGCTGTGCGCAGAGGATCCGGCGCGGGGCTTCCTGCCGTCCTCTGGCTTGCTCGAAGTGTTTGATCTGTCTGCATTCAGCGCCGGCGAAGAGAATGACGCCGTGACCCTGCGGCTCGACAGCGCGGTGGACGAGGGCGATGTTGTACCCGCGACCTATGACAGCATGATCGCCAAGGCGATTGCGCATGCGCCGACGCGGGACGAGGCGCTGGATGCGCTGGCGCAGGGCTTGCGCGAGGCGGAGGTCTGGCCAGTGGCGACCAATGCGTCGCTGCTTGCGAACCTGCTGGACCATGACGAATTCCGCGAGGGCGTGGCGACCACGAACCTTGTTGAAGCGAACATCAACGAGTTGGCGGATGTCGATGAGGCCGAGCTTGCCGACCTGATGGTTCTGGGCGCGGCAGGCATGGGGGCGCTTGCCTCATCCGGGCGTGACCCGTGGAGCCAGGCGGATGGCTTCCGCGTCAATGGCGCGGCGCGGGCCACATTTCTGTTTGAGGTGGGCGGAGCAAGTCACACGGTTGTCCTGTCGCCCAACGTGGCGGGGCAGGCGCGGGCAATCGTCGATGGCTTGACGCTGGAACTTGATGTCGATGCGGCGCCGTTGCCGGATGGCGTCCTGGTGTCGGGCGCGATTGACGGGATCGACGCGCTGGGCGTTGTACGCGAGTTGCGCGATGGGCCGGTCGTGTTTTCGCGCGGGCGGGCCATGGCGCTGCGCCGGCCGGACTATTCGAACGCTGTCGATGGACTGGCGGCGGGCGATGACATTCGTGCGCCGATGCCGGGCAAGGTGCTGGATGTGAAGGCGGTTGCGGGGCTGGCGGTGAAGCGTGGGGATGCTCTGGTCGTCATGGAAGCCATGAAGATGGAGCATACGCTGACGGCGCCACGCGATGGTGTGGTTGCGGTGGTCGATGCCGCTGTTGGCCAGCAGACCGTCGAGGGCGCCGTTCTCGTGAGGCTCGAGCCGCTTCCGGAGTAGGCGTACAGACTGTCCGCACTACCCGAAGATCAGCGGCGTCAGCAGGTAGCAGGCCACTGAAATTACCGCGATCCCGATCAGGTTGATAAGCATGCCCATTCTGGCCATGGCGGGGATGCTGACATGGCCCGTGGCGTAGACGATGGCGTTCGGCGCTGTTCCGAGCGGCAGCATGAAGGCGCAGCTGGCCGCCATGGCGACAGGGGCGGCGAGGAGGACAGGGTCCGCCCCGCTGGCCGTCGCAAGGCCCGCCACGATGGGCATGACGGTGGTGGCCGTGGCCACATTTGATGTCAGTTCCGTTGCAAAGATGACGAAGGTTGCGATCACGAGAACGACTGCGAAGGTCGGCAGCGCCGTGACGCCCATCATCGAAGCGCCAAGCCAGTCGGCAAGCCCGGTGCTCGAGATGGCGGTCGCCATGGAGATGCCTCCGCCGAACAGCAGCAGCGCGCCCCACGGTATCTGTTCGGCCGATCGCCAATCCAGGAGGGCAGTGCCCTTTTCCACCTTGGAGCCCGAGGGAATGAGGAAGAGGGCAATGGCGCCTGCGATGGCGATGACATGATCGGTGAGGCCGGCAAACGGCTTGACGTCGCCGAAAGTCAGGTCAGCCAGCAGGGCGTCGCGGGATACCCAGAAGAAGGCGACGATGCCAAACAACATGGCGACACGGATCTCAGGCGTCGTGATGCGGCCCAGGGCGGAAAGCTTGACGCCGACGACGTCGCGCCCGGCCTTGCGCGGATCGAGGCCCTTGTTGAGGTCGCCGCCGAAGCGCGTGAGAACGAACCAGGTGCAGGGTATCATGATCAGGACGACAGGCACGCCGAGCATCATCCATTGCGTAAAGGTGATGGTGACGCCGAGAAGGGTTTCGAGGTTCGACACGACGATGATGTTTGTGGGCGAGCCGATCAGCGTGCCGAGGCCGCCGATCGAGGCGGAATAGGCGACGCCAAGCAGCAAGGCGACGGTGAACGGCGCGCCTCGGACTCCGGAGACGGTCAGCGCCGCACCGACGGAAAGTGCGATTGGCGCCAGCATCATCGTGGTAGCCGTGTTGGAGATCCACATCGACAGGGCCGCAGACGCGATCATGAAGCCGCCAACGAGCGCGCGCGGGCTCGATCCGGCGCGCGAGACGATGGTGAGTGCAATGCGGGAATGCAGGTTCCAGCGTTCAACAGACTTGGCGATGATAAAGCCGCCCAGCAGAAGCATGATCGTGCGGTCGGCATAGGAGGCGGCGGCCTGCGCGATGGTGGAGATGCCAGCGACCGGCAGGAAGACCATTGGAACGAGCGATGTGGCCGGGATCGGAATTGCCTCGGTGACCCACCACGTCACCATAAGCGCGACCATGGAGACGACCAGCCAGGCATGAGGACTAAGATCGTCCGGCCGGGGCAGCAGCTGGATGATGATCGCGAAGACGATGCCCAGGAAAATCCAGAGCGGCTTGAAGGTCGCGGCGGGGCCCTGGGCCTCATCCCTGGCAATGTCTGTCACATACCCTCCCGGTGAGGCCGATGGCTCTTGTGGTCGGCGGTCCTCGACCTTCTGTCATAGAGGAAAGCATGCGGGCGGCGCCACCGGGCGGGGTTAAAACCCGCGTTATCTCGGTTTTCGCGAAGGCCCCTTCGAGCGCCGGGAGGTAGGCAAGAACATGCTCAAATACATTGCATCGCGCGCCTGTCGTTGCGTGCGTTGACGATTGTAGCGCGTACGCGTAGAAGGCTCGCCCATGCAAGGTTCGTTTTTCAAGCGCTACTGGAAGACCATTACCCCCGCGGGGCTGATGGCGCGCTTGGCTATGACGAACTAGCCAGAAGCCCGCCGACCAGCCCCGCCGGAAACCGGATGGGGCGGCGAGCGCCCCGTCTCCCGGCTCAAGAGGAGACTACCCCGTGACCCAGGCAAGCCAGACCGCGCATCGTGCCGGTGATTTGGGCAGCTCCAGCGCGGACGTTGGCGCGAAGACTGTCGCCGTGGTTGGCGCAACCGGCGCGGTGGGCGCCGAGATGCTGCGCTGCCTTGAGGAGTCCAGCTATCCGACCGGGGCGCTGAGGGCGTTTGCGTCCGAACGCTCGGCTGGAAAGCGCTTCAAGTTCCGCGGCAAGGACGTGGAGATGCAGGTGCTGACCGAGGACGCCTTCGTCGGATGTGACGTTGTGCTGTTCGCGTCCGAGACTGACATCTCGAAACAGTACGTGCCGCTCGCCGTGAAAGCCGGGGCTTACGCCATCGACAATTCCTCCGCGTTCCGGATGGACGCATCGGTTCCGCTGGTGGTGCCGGAAGTGAATGGCGAGTTGATCCGGCCCGAGCAGAAAATCTACGCCAATCCGAACTGCGTCGCCGCTATCATGGTGATGGCGCTTTGGCCGCTGCACAAGGCGGGCAAGCTGACGCGCGTGATCGCCTCGACCTATCAATCGGCCTCGGGCGCAGGGCGACCGGCGATGGACGAGCTGGAGGAATCCACGCGCGCCTATCTCAAGGGCGAGGCCTACGCGCCGAAGGTTCTTCCGCATCCGTACGCGTTCAATCTCTTCAGCCACAACACGGCGATCGGGGCGGATGGTTACAACGGCGAGGAACAGAAGGTCGTCGCCGAACTGCGCAAGATCATGGGGCTTCCGGAGTTGCGCGTGGGTGTGACGTGCGTGCGCGTACCTGTGCTGCGCGCGCACTCGATGGCCATCACGGCTGAGTTCGCGGACAAGATCTCGGTCGATGCAGCGCGGGCGCTGCTGTCAAAGGCGCCGGGGATCAAGATCGTGGACGACCGCGAGAGGAACCACTTCCCGATGCCGATCGAGTCGGGCGGGCAGAACGATGTACTGGTCGGCCGCATCCGCGAGGATATCTCTGACCCGACCGGGCACTCGCTGGCGCTGTTCATCTCGGGCGACCAGTTGCTGAAGGGCGCGGCCCTGAACGCGGTGCAGATCGCCGAGCGGCTGGCGTAGGGAGGCGGTCATGCATGTTGGCTTGATCGGCGGCATTGGGCCGGCGGCGACGGAGTTCTACTACCGTGGCCTGACCCGGGCATTTGCTGCAGCGGGCCGCAAGCTTGAACTGACCATCGTCAATGCCGAGGTGCGCGAGATGACGCGCAATATGGACGCCCGCGATCCCGGCGCGCAGGCGAAGGTCTTCGCGGAACTGATCGGACGGCTGAAGGCGGCGGGCGCGAAGGCTGCCGCCGTCACCTCCATGGGCGGACATTTCTGTATTCGTGAGCTGAGCGCAGTTTCGCCATTGCCGCTCATCAACGCGATCCCGGAGCTGGACGCCTGCTTTGCGACGATGGGCGTCAAGCGGATCGGCATCATGGGGTCGCGCGCCGTGATGGAGTCGAAATTCTACGGCGGGGTGACCTCGGTCGAGATCGTGGCGCCGCAGGGGGCGGAGCTGGACGAAGTGCACGCCCGCTATGTCGCCATGGCGACGGCGGCGGTGGCGACCGGGGACGACCGGCGCTTTTTCCTCGAGGCCGGGCGGCGGATGGCCGATGCCCAGGGCGCGGACGTGATCGTTCTGTCAGGAACTGATCTGTTCCTGGCGTTTGATGGCGCAAAGCCGGGCTATCGGGTGGCTGATGCCGCCGAGATTCATATTGGCGCGATCGTTCGCGCCGCGATGCAGGACGTGTAGAGTATGAGCGAACGTATTGATGCGGGCTTCGGCGATGTGCTTGATCGTGCGGGGACCCTGGGAGCAGGCAGCGACATGAGCCCTTCAGATGGAATGACGGCTGGAGCCGCAGGCTGGTCGCCGGCGTCGTGGCGCGGAAGGCCGGCGCTGCACATTCCTGCGGACTATCCGGACATGGGCAAGCTGGCGGAAGTCGAGAAACTGCTGTCGAGCTATCCGCCGCTGGTGTTTGCCGGCGAGGCGCGCACGCTGACGCAGAAGCTGGGCGAAGTGGCCGAGGGCAAGGCGTTCCTCCTGCAGGGCGGGGATTGCGCCGAGAGCTTCAAGGAATTCCATCCCAACAACATTCGCGACACGTTCCGCCTGATCCTGCAGATGGCGGTGGTGCTCACCTTCGCGGGCAAGAAGTCGGTCGTGAAGGTCGGCCGCATTGCGGGGCAGTTCGCCAAGCCGCGCTCGGCGCCGACCGAGACGATCGATGGCGTGACGCTGCCGTCCTATCGCGGCGACAACATCAACGGGATGGAGTTCACGCCCGAGGCGCGCATTCCTGATCCGCAGCGGCTGCTGCAGGCCTACCTGCAGTCGGCGGCGACGCTCAACCTCCTGCGCGCGTTCGCGCAGGGCGGCTATGCCAGCCTCGACAACATCCACCGTTGGATGCTGGGGTTCGTGGAGCGTTCGCCCACCGCAGACCGCTACAAGGCAATGGCGGCGCGGATCACGGACGCGATGGAATTCATGCAGTCCTGCGGCATCACGCCGGAGACGACGCCTGCGCTGAAGCAGACCGACTTCTACACCAGCCACGAAGCGCTGCTGCTCGGCTTCGAGCAGGCGATGACGCGGGAGGATTCGACGCGTCCAGGCGAATTCTACGACACGTCCGCGCACATGGTGTGGATCGGCGACCGGACGCGGCAACTTGATGGCGCCCATGTCGAGTTCTGCCGGGGCATTCGCAATCCCATCGGCATGAAGTGCGGGCCATCCCTCGCGCCAGACGACATGCTGCGCCTGATCGACCGCCTCAACCCGGACAACATTCCGGGCAGGCTGACGCTGATCGCGCGGTTCGGTTCGGACAAGGTGGCCGAAGGGCTGCCGAAACTGGTGCAGGCCGTCCAGAAGGAAGGCCGCAAGGTGGTGTGGTCGTCCGACCCGATGCACGGCAATGTCGAGAAGACCAACTCCGGCTACAAGACCCGGCCGTTTGAACGCATTCTTGCGGAAGTGAAGCAGTTCATCGACGTGGTGGAAAGCGAAGGCGCGCATGCTGGCGGCGTTCACCTGGAGATGACCGGGCAGGACGTGACGGAGTGCACCGGCGGCGGCCGCGACATCACGGCGATGGACCTGCAGGACCGCTATCACACGCATTGCGACCCACGGCTCAACAACGAGCAGGCGCTGGATCTCGCCTTCCTGCTGGCGGAGAAGCTGTCGGGGAAGCGGTGATCGCATGAAGGGGTGGGTCGTCAGTCTTGCGCTCATTGGGCTTGCGGCGTGCCAGCCCGAGGGGAGCGGCGACCGGCCTGAAACAGCAGCGCCGCCGCCTGCGGTCTCGGCCGCAGAGCCGGTTGGGCAGCCTGCTGACTATCCCGAAGCCACTGGACCCGTTGCGAACTATTTCCGCGCAGACTTGCCCGGTAGCTTTCAGGGGCGTTGGGCGGAACAGGACGCGGCGTGCGCCGGCGAAGGCGTTCTGGTGATCGGGGGGAAGACTTTCGCGTCGCCGGGGCTGTCTGCGGAGATCGGCGATATCGAGGTCAACGAGGCGGGTGGACAGATCATCGACGTGATCGCGAACGGGATGTTCCAGTCGGATGGTCAGGCGTCCAAAGGGCGAGCAAGCATGAAGCTGTCGCTGGATGGGTCAAGGTTGGGTGTCTTTGTCATGGGGATGCCGGCTGATCCGGCGCTGCCGCCTGAGCTGGTGCGCTGTCGCTAGGCGACGCAATCTGATAGCGTTCCGCATGCTCCGATCCAGGGTTGCAAGTTCATTGCTGCTGCTCGCTGCCTGCGGGGAGGCGCCGGCTGCAACGCTGTCTGAAATTCCGGCGCAGTTCGTTGGCGTGTGGGATGCGAGCCTGGCTGATTGTGGGGGTGGCGGCGGGGCGACAGCGGTTGGCGTTGCGCCTGCCGAGGTAAGGTTTCCTGACAGCCGTCTTGCCGTCACCGGCGTTGCGCCTGATGGCGGGAACGCGGTTCAGGTCAGCGGACACTTTACTGGACCGGACGTCGCGTGGGACGGTTCGGTGCGGCTTGAACTTGGCGACGGCGTACTGAGCGTGGTCAATGGCATGCCGGTCGTCCCGCGCGTGAAGTGTCCGTAACACACGGGTGCGTGCGATGGACTTGGCCGGCGCCTGCGCGTAACTCTGGCTTCAGGGTCATCTGCAATCTGTGGAGCGTCGTCATGATTCGCATTCTGTCTGGCTCCGCATTGGCCCTCGCCCTCGCTGCCTGCGCGTCCGCGCCCAGCGCAACGCCTGCCACTCTGATCCTTGGCACGTGGACGTGCTCCACGACATCCGAGGGAATGGCGATTGCGGGCGTGCTCGACTACCGCGCGGACGGCACGGTGAAGGGCGATGCGATGATGGATGCCGATATGCCTGGCATGAAGGCCAGCATCACGGGCGATGTCGATGCGACCTGGGCGTTCCTGCCGGATGGCAAGCTGCAGGAAACCATCACCGCGTTGAAGGTGAAGTCAGCGGTCCTGGACGGCCAGGCGGCGCCGGCGGCCATGATCCCCTTGATGATCCAGCCGATGGTGAACGAGTCCGTGGTGAACCAGTCGTCGATCTCGACGGCGGTGTTCGCCGCCGAAACCTTCACGTCCACCGACGAAGAGGGTGTCGTCACCAGCTGCAAGCGTTGACGCTGCGGGGACTGCAGTTCGTCATAATCACATCGCATTGAACCGCCGCACGCGGGCTTGCCAGATCGGGCCGGATCGTGGACAAGCCTGCAGCCGCTGGCCTTGTTGAGGAGGGGAGTCGCATGAATTCAGTCGTCCTTCCCACCGCCGCCGTACCGGTCTGCGTTTCCCGCGACCGCTAAGCGCTAAGCCGCCTGTCCCTCCATTGCGGGACATCCCCACGACCCACCAAGTTCCAGCAGGCGCGCCGAAAGAGTGCGCCGAGGAGAAACCTGCATGACATCCGGACGCCTTCCGGCCTGGGCCAGCCCCAGGGAAATCCTCGATCTGACGCGGCTTGCCGTTCCGGTGGCGATGTCGCGCGCCTCCTTCATGCTGATGGGCCTGACGGACGCCATCGTGCTCGCGCAGCATGCGCCGGGTCAGCTGCCGCTTGTGCTCAATGGCTGGCTGCCGAGCGGCGTCACCATGGGCTTCGGCATGGGCCTGATGCTCGGCGTGTCAGTGCTGTCGGCCGAACTCAGCGGATCCGGCAAGGCCGACGAGACGGGGCGTATCCTGCGTCGTGGCCTGTGGGTGGGCGCGCTTTACGGGGTGCTGGCCACGTTGCTGGTCTTCATGATCGCAGAGCCGCTGGTTCGTGCGTTCGGCTTCGCTGACGATCTCGTCGGGCCGATCACCGATACGACCAAGATCCTCGCGCTGGGCACGGTGGGGCATATGCTTGGCATGGCGTGCTCGATGTATCTCGAGGCGTTGCGCAAGCCCAATCTCGTCACCGCTGTTTCAATGACCGCCGTGCTGCTGAACCTGGTGCTGGACCTCGTGCTCGTGCCGCAATACGGCGCGGCCGGCGTGGCATGGGCGACGACGGGATCGCGCATTTTCATGATGCTGTCGTTCCTGGTGATCATCGCGTTTGTGACACCGGCCTACAAGCCTTCGCCCAAGGGGCCGCAGGGCGAGTTCATCCGCCAGAACAAGGTGGGCGTCGGCACGGGAGTCGCCAACGCAGCGGAGTGGGGCGCGTTCAACATGACGTTCGTGATCGCGACGCTGGTCTCGATCGAGGCGGGAACGATCTATGGCCTTGCCGTGCAGATGATGGGCGTGATCTTCATGATCTACATGGGCATGGGCACGGCGACGAGTGTGCGCGTGGCCGAGCGCTTTGGCCGCAAGGAAGCTCAAGGCGTTCGCGAGGCGGCGCGCCTTGGCGTAGTGGCGTCTGTCGTGGTCGGTCTCGTCCTGGCGGCGATGCTGGTGCTGGTGCGAGATCCGCTGGCGGTCTGGCTGTTGAGCGGGCCCGAGGCGCAGGCGGGCGGGGCCGATGATCCGGTGCTGCTGATGCCGGCCCTCGCGCTGATGCTGGCGTTTGCCGCGTTCGTTACGCTGTTTGACGGCCTGCAGGTTGTGGGCGCGATGGGCCAGCGGGCGCAGGGCGTCGTGTGGCTGCCGACCATCATTCATGTCGGCAGCTACATCGTCGTGATGCTGCCGTTGTGCGTGTGGCTGGCCTTCGGTCCTGATCGCGTTCCGGGCGGCATGGACCTTGGCGTCTGGGGCGTGTTCATCGGCATCAGTATCGCCTCCATCGCGGCGGGCGTGGGGCAGGTGCTGGCGCTGGAGATCAAGAGCCGCAGCGTGGCCGATCGCATCGCTGCAGGCGTGAAGGTCGATATGGGGGGACATTAGGCGCCGCATCCCGGGTGTCATCCTCGGCCTTGTGCCGAGGATGACTGTTCTCAATTCGTGGGGATTGGCTGACATTCCCTGCGGCGCAGCCAACCGGGGTTCTCGGGATGAGTGCTGCGCGCCTACCCGAGAATGGCACGGTTGGTTATTTGAGATCCTTCATCGCCGCCGCCGCCTTGAAGGTGACGGCTGTGCGAGAGGGAATCTTGATGGTGGCGCCGGTTGCGGGGTTGCGCCCGTCACGCGCCACGCGCGTTTTCGCGACGAAGCTGCCGAAGCCGGAGATCGTCACTGTCTCCTGTTTTCGCAGCGCGCCGGTGATCGTGTCGAACACGGCGTCGACCATGCGTGTGGCTTCCGCCTGTTTCACGCCGGTCGAATCCGCGATGGACTTGATGAGGTCGGACTTGTTCATGAGCTGGTCCCTCCCGTGCCGAGGCGTTCAACGCCTTCTGGGAGAGATCAGGATCACGCTGTCACGATTCTTCAATACTGACGTTGAGGGAACGGGGCGATTAAATCCCCAGAATCCAACCTTCCTCAGACGTCACCGCCGCCTTCTGGGCGTCAGTGAGCTTTGCTTCTCCCGCAAAAAGCGAGCCTAGCTTTCCGCTAGCGTCACGTTCCGCTAGGGCCTCGCACAGCGTGCGGACCTGGGCCTCGTCGCGGATTTCGCTGGCCTGCTGGTTGGTGGAATTCAGCGTGGTCAGCACCTCCGCCACGACGACGCGTGCGTCGCCCAGCCCTTCACTGTCGAGCTTGGCGAGCGGCAGGTCGAACGGCCAGATCTTCAGGGAGGGAATCTTCTCCCGCAGACGCTCCATGGCCGGGATGCCGGTCATGGTCTGGCCGCCAATGGCGCCGGCATAGGCGATCTTCCAGACCGGTTGGGGCCGGGCTTTCTTCGCTTCCATGGCGGCGGTCTCGACGATGCGGAACTCGCCGATATCCTTCGGGCCGTGCTCCCGCGTTTTCTTGATCGACAGCGTCGCGAGTTCGTCCTTCTTCGAGCAGCCCCAGAACGGGAAGGGGCCGTCCGAGATGCGGCGGTTCATCATCGCTGCGAGGGCAAAGCGGTTGTTTGCGTTGTCCGGCTTGTCCTTCATTTCCTTGAGAAGGAATTCGCGGATGCCCTGCCAGGGTTCGCTCTTCAGCTTGAGCGCGGCGGACGTGCCGGCCGGAAAGCCGAGCGGGAAATCAACGCCCATGAGGACGCGGTCGCCCCGCTTGAGGCAGCGGCCGAGCAATTCGTTCAGCTCCTCGATGGCTTTGGCGCGCGTGGGCGGGTTCGTCGCCTTGAAGGCCAGCTTCAGGCGCGAGTCCGGCGTCATCGCGCCGATCCAGATGGAGTCGGCGCCGGTGGCAGGCTTGGAGGCGGCGCTCCAGTCCACCATCACATAGCTGTCGAACAGGCGGGCCATAGGCGGGTCTTCTTTCAAGGTGAGGCCGCGCAGGGGCGGCCGGAGGCTGACATACGGCCGCGTTCAGCGCGGCAGGGGTGATCTTGATACTGGGAAGTTGCAGGGCGAGGTGGTTCGCCCCTTGGGACAATATAGGAGGCTAGCCGGGAATATCGATCATGCTGGCGTTCATTCCTCCGCGCCGCGGGGCCGGTAGCAAGCGCGCCCGACCAAACCACAGCCAAGCATGCTGGTTACTGATTTGGGCTTCGTAAATCCAGCTAAACATGAAGGTGGGCCGCCCGGTTCGATTCCGGTCGTTTCGGGACCGTCCGGCGAAGGCTCACGGAGTGTTACCGATCACATCACGCGCAGTGAAATTGCCGCACACACGCAATCGGCGCGGTGTGGATAAATAACACATAAAATCAAACATATACGGATTGAAAGATACCGTAACCAAGCTTGATGGCGCGGCTCATTGTGCAGGCGCGATGTTCGCGTATCTGCTCCATCCACGCCGCAAGGCGCGTCGGAGGGTGTGTTCAGTGAAGCGTATCGAATCTGCGGCCAGAACGGCCACCGTCGTCGGCAGTCACCAGGGCAGGGTCCGGGTTGGCGTCATCGGTGCGGGTGTGTTCGGCGGCTATCATGCCCAGAAATTTGCCTCCAGCTTCCATGCCGAATTTGTCGGCGTCTTCGATCTGAATTCCGAGAATGCTGGCAAGCTGGTCGCCAAGATTGGCAAGGGCGAGGTGTTCTCCTCGTTCGACGCCATCGCCAACGCCTGCGATGCGCTGGTGATCGCGACGCCGGCCTCGTCCCACGCCATTCTCACGCGCAAGGCTCTGGAAGCCGGCAAGCACGCGCTGGTCGAAAAGCCGCTGGCGCTGACCGGTTCGGAAGCCCGCTCGCTGGCGAAACTGGCGCTGGACCGGGACCTCGTTCTTTCCGTTGGCCACCAGGAGCGTCTGGTGTTCGAGGCGATGGGCCTGTTCGCCACGGGCGAGCGTCCCAAGCGCGTCGAGGCTGTCCGCATGGGCCCGGCATCGCCCGAGGGCCGCTGCGAGGATGTGAGCGTCGTATTCGACCTCATGATCCACGATCTAGACCTGACCGCCGAACTGTTCGGTGGCGATGTGCGCGGCGCTGATGGCTCGGGCCATTCCGCTCACACGCGCCTGCTCGACCATGCTTCGGCTGAACTGATGTTTGCCGGCGGCGGTCATGCCCGCCTGACGGCTTCACGTTGCGCCGAGAAGCGCGAGCGCTGGATGCGCATTGAATACGCCTCGGGCGTGGTCGAGATCGACTTCCTGACGCGCACGGTGAAGAACGCCACGGCGTTCGACATTCGCGCTGATGTGTCCGCGATCCTGCCGGATCCGCTGAAGGCAGCTGACGAGGCTTTCGTGGCGGCGATCCAGGGCCGTGCGGCCCCGGTGATCACCGGCGGCGTCGGCGCCCGTGCGGCTGCGATGGCCGAAATGGTCGAAGGCTGTGCGATGGCGGAGACTGTCGCGGCGTAGGTCTTACACTGCAATTGGCTGGGAAACAGGAGCGCCTCTGCGCTCCTGTTTTCGTTTGTGGCCATCGCTGCCGGTTTAGGGCGCCGCCTGCGCCAGCCGGTCGCGCGCCTTGTCGGCGCCGATAAGCATCAGCATGCGATCCATCTCGGGGCCGTGCTCCTGGTCGGTCAGCACAAGACGGAGCGGCATGAACAGCTGCTTGCCTTTTCGGCCGGTCTTCGTCTTCACGGCATCGGTCCACGTCTTCCAGGTGTCCAGCGTTACGTCGTCAGCGGGGAAAACCTTCGCAGCCTCGCCGATGAAGGCCTTGTCCTCATCGCTCAGATCCGGCCCGGTGAGCCCGCCGCCGTAGACGATGGTGAGCCACAGGGCGGCATCCGGCACGGTGACCAGGTTCTTCCGGATCGCGTCCCAGAATTCCGGCGTCGCCTTGTCGCCATAGGCCAGCTTCGCAAGCCGCGGCTGGACGATGGCGAAATCCATCGCGTGCACGATGTGGGCGTTGAGGCCGTTGAGTTCGTTCTCATCGAACCGGGCCGGTGCGCGGCCCATCTTCGTGAACGAAAACTCCATGGCGAGTTGTTGCAGGCTGTCGCGCGCCTCGACCGGATCAGAGGTGCCGAGCTTCGCCAGCAGCGACAGGATTGCCAGCGGCTCGAACCCGCTATTGCGCAACTCCTGCGCCGAGAGCGAGCCGAGGCGCTTCGACAGACCCTGACCGTCCGCGCCGATGAGAAGCGGCATGTGCGCCATCTCGGGTGGGTTGGCGCCGAGGGCAAGAAATATCTCGATCTGCGCGCCGGAGTTGGTGACGTGATCCTCGCCGCGGATCACGTGGGTGATCTTTGCGTCGATGTCGTCGACAACGGAAGGCATGGTGTAGAGGAATGAACCATCCTCGCGGATCAGGACGGGGTCTGACACGGAAGACGTGTCGATCGATTGCTGGCCGCGCACAAGGTCGAGCCATTCGGCCCGGCCGCCCGACAGCTTGAAGCGCCAATGAGGCTTGCGGCCTTCCGCTTCCAGCGCCTTGCGCTGGGCATCGGTCAGTTCGAGGGCTGCGCGATCATAGACCGGGGGCTTGCCGCGGCTGAGCGCGATCTTCTTGCGGCGTTCGAGTTCCTCGGCGGTTTCATAGCACGGGTAGAGCAGGCCCTTGGCCTTCAGTTCCTCGGCAGCGGCCGTGTAACGATCAAACTTCTCGGACTGCTTGAAAGTCTCGTCCCAGGTCATGCCAAGCCAGCTCAGGTCCTGGCGGATGCCGTCCTCGTTTTCCTTGGTCGAGCGCTCAAGGTCAGTGTCGTCGATCCGGAGCACGAAGACGCCGTCCTGGCCTTTGGCGAAGAGCCAGTTCACCAGCGCAGTGCGGATGTTTCCGACGTGCAGCTTGCCTGTGGGCGAAGGCGCAAAGCGGACTTTGACGGTCATGGCTCGATATCCGGCTTTCGAAGGGAATAGACCGGATGCATGTACCCATCCGCCCCGGCTTGGCAAGCGAACCGGATATCAGCCCAATGCGCTCTGGTTCCGGGCGATCAGATCTCCGGCGCTGGCCAGCTTGGCGTCGAAAACCCGGGCGCCATAGTCAATCGAGAATTGCGACAAGCGCGACAGGAGATTGACGCCGACGATCATTGCCGGTTCGGACTCAAGTCCCCAAAGCCTGAAGATCGATGCATCCGCGATGACGGCGCCGGCATCCTCCACCTTGAAGGCCTTGAGGTTCACGCGCGGCAGGATCACGTACTCGCCAAGGATCTTGTGGCCGGTGACGCCGACAACGCGGACCTTCGGAATGCGATCGAGCCGCGGATAAGCGGACCTCAGTGCTTCTCCCAGGACAGGGTTCGCGATGCAATGATCGGCGCCGGTGTCCAGCATCAGCCGGGCGGAGATGTTCCCGATGCGCCCATCGACCTCGGCAAGCATGCCGTTGCGCAGGCGAAGGTTGCCGCGCGGCGCGGCGCGCGTCGAGCGCTTTGAAGTCTCGACCCGCACGATCTTGTCGCGGATGGCAAAGACGAGACGCTTGCCGACGAAGACATCGGCTCCGAGGATGCCGTCGCCACGCGATAGTCCAGCATCGGGCAGGATGGCGACGCGCAGATTTTCGCGCGTCACCGCGCCGGTCTGGATCTTGTCGAGAATGGCGACCGGCATGATCGCGGTGCCCGTCGTGCCAGCAACCGTTGCTGTGCCGGTGCTCTTCACGCCGAGGAGGAGGGCGATCCGTTCGGCGATCACCGTGGTGGTGGAGCCGGTGTCGACCATGAATGAGAACGGCCCCTGACCGTTGATCAGGGTAGAGGCTGTCGGCCGGCCATAGGTGTCGGTCCACGCATCGAGGGTGATGACGACCTCGTCCTCCTCGACCGTGCTGAGGCGAGTGCCCGTGACCGGGGCCGGAGGTTGCGCGAAGGCATAGCCGCCGAGCGCGGCGGGCGCTGCGCCAAGCAGGGCGGCAAGCGCCGTGCGGCGGTTCAGGTGAAGCATGGGCGTCCTCCCGCCCGCCGCCATATCTGCGGCTTGTTGGACGAGAGCATGATCCTCGCCGGGCAAGCCGGCAAGGATCATCACATGGCTGGCTGCGTAATCCTGGCTACACGCCGGGCAGGCAGGAGATCAGCACGAGCACGATGCCGGCCAGGGAAACTGTCCACGCCAAAGTGCGGACCAGCGGCAGACCCAGTGCATAGAGCGGCAGGAAGGCGACGCGCCCCCAGAAATAGAGTTGGGCGCCGAGCGAGGCGAGATCGCTGTCCGGCGTGACCTGCGCTTCAAGCAGTATCGCGGCTGCGAACAGCGGGAAGGTTTCGGTGAAGTTGCGCCAGGCGCGTTCGAGACGTGCGCCGACGGGGCCGAGTTCTGGCCAGGTTCCATCGCGCGCGCCCATCGCCCATGGCATGCCGCGCCCTGCAACGCTCGCGAGCACGGAGGCGAGCAGGTAGACGATGCCGAGCAGCACGCTCGCCCACAGCATCGTGAATTCGGTAGAGCCGATATCCGGCATTGTGACCTCCCAACAATTTGTCCGCTAAGCGTAGTCCAGCCCGAAGGTGCTGCAAGCGGCGCCGTTAGGTCATGCCAGCGCGAGCCGCTTACTTGACAGGCGAGATCGACCTGATCGCCAGCGGCGGCAGACCGGACTTTTCCGAGATCGCCATGTCCTGGGCCTCGATTGCCTCGCGGATTGCCTTGTCCTTGTTGTAGGGATCGTCGAGCACGCTTGCTGGAACCTTGCGGTTCGATCTCTGGCTGCCGTCTTCATAGGTGACGTTGAAGAACGCGAATTCGACGCGCGCCGTCGGCTTCTTGGCCATTGGGATGCTCCGCTGACTGGGTAGGCGCTTGGGGAGGCGCGGTTGTTTGGACCGGCCCCTACCACGGATTCGCGACTGCCTGCGACAGCAAAGCACCGTTCCCGGCCGGCGGCCGGGAGCGGCCATTTGTATCAGTTGAGCCCGGAAAGGAGGTTTTCCAACCGTTCGTAGCCCATTTCCATCCCGTCGGTCATGCCGGTGGACACCGCCGCGTCGCGGATCTCCTTGCTGGCAAACGTCATGATCATCTCGAGCGAGGTTATGCCGGCCGTCTCGGTGAACAGGGTCTGGATGATGGTTGGCTGGGAGGCGTCCATCGCGCCGCCGACATCGCCGGGGTCGTAGTGTTCGGCGTGGACCAGCTTTGCGGGCGCATCGACCTCGCGGAAGTCGCCGAAGAAGCCGAACTCGGCGCCCGTCTCGTCCGAGCGCCAGCGCCAGCGATACTTTCCGCCGGGCCGCACGTCCATTTCACACACCGGCATCGACCAACCGGGCGGCCCAAGCATCCAGCGCCTGATGAGTTCCGGTTCCGTATGCGCCTGCCAGACCAGCGCGCGCGGCGCCTTGAAATCGCGGATCACGCGCACCTGCGTATCGCTGGGCAGGGACACCTGCGCTTTCTCCAACATCCTCGCCATGCCTGTCTCCTGATCGCTTTCCTGTTTGCTGTGCTTGTGCGGTTCAACCTGCGGCGCGGTCGAGCTCCGCGACGATGATCTTCTTCATCTGCAGCATGGCCTGCATGACGCGGCCTGCCTTCTCGCGATCGGGGTCGCTCATGTAGCGGCCCAACGCCTCGGGAATGATCTGCCAGGAGAGGCCAAACTTGTCCTTGAGCCAGCCGCACTGGCTTGCCGAGCCGCCATTCGCGAGGAAGGCGTTCCAGTAGCTGTCGACTTCTTCCTGGTCCTTGCACGTCACGAAGAGGGAGACGGCCTCGGTGAATTTGAACTGCGGTCCGCCATTGAGGGCCATGAACGTGACGCCGCAAAGTTCGAACTGTGCGGTCATCGGGTTGAGCGTGGTGATCCTGGAATCCGGAAGGATGGATACATAGAATTTTACGGCTTCTTCCATCTTCTCGTCGAACCAGAGGAAGGGAGCGATCTTCTGAAGGGTCGCCATCTGCGTTCTCCTAGTGGCGCTTGCGGGGAGATTTCGGGGGCTTGGCCTGCAGTTGGCCGAGCAGGCCGTCGAGCGCAGCATAACGGCGCTCCCAGAACTGGCGGTATCCCTCGAGCCAGGCCGTGGCCTCGCCCAACGGCAAACCCTCGATCTTGCGCGGGCGGCGCTGGGCGTCCTGCCCAGCCGAGATAAGTCCGGCGCGCTCAAGCACCTTGAGGTGCTTCGAGATGGCGGGCTGGCTTATGTTGAATGGCAGGGCGAGTTCCGCCACCGATGCTTCGCCCAGAGCAAGCCGTGCGAGGATGGCGCGCCGCGTTGGGTCAGCGAGCGCGGCGAATGTGGCGTCGAGGCGCTCGTCAGGAGTCATTGCTGCATGTCCATAACCATACTGCTATAATAACCGAACGGTTATTGAGGGCAAGGGGGTCGGGTAGGAGTCTTGGAATGGGGCGGTCAGGGCCTGCGCGGGCGCTGTTTCGCCGAAATCGACTGGATGACAAGTTCGCCCTTCGCCTTTGGCGTCAGCTTCCAACCGGACTGGAGGACCGCGGCGGCAATCAGCGTGTCGATGGCGTCGGACTTCAGCGTGGCCATGCCGTCGGTCAGGCGGACGGAGCGGATCTTAGGTCCCTTCCCCTCCAGCAGGCCATCCGGATCGGGAAGCGCCGCCCCGAACATGAAAAACAGGACCGCCCAGCGCGGATAGAAGGCAATTGAGATAGGGAGGGTGGAGGCCTTCGCCTGCGGTCCGAAGCCCACCGCAAGCGCGTTATAGTTGTCGTAAACCATGCATATTGCACCCGGCAGGCGTTTTTTGAGGTGCGCAATCGCCGATAGCCCGAGTTTTTCCATGTCGGGCGAGTACTTTTGCAGAAACCCTTCGAGTTGCTGCTGGGCAGTGGACATGGCGTCGGTCTATCCTCCGCAAGTCGTCCGCATACAGCGGGAACCGAACGCTTCGCATGGTGTTCAATACGAAGCGTGTTTCGCGCGGCGGAGAAGTTGCATGGCGACGATGCGGACAAACGGGTTCAAGGGCAATGATACGGCCGAGGATCTGGCCGGCAAGGTGGCGGAAAACATGACTGACTTCACTGACAAGGCCAGGCGCGCAATGCACGGCGCCAGCGAGATCGCGGGCGACGTGGCCAGCAAGGCGGTGCATGGCGGCAAGGTTGCGACCAAATTTGTGGTCAAGGAAGTGCGCGAGCATCCGCTGCGCACCCTGGCGATCGGCGCTGCTGTCGGCGCGGTGGTGGCGGCGGTCATCATGCTGCGCAACCGCAGCCACGACGAGGAATAGGCTCGTGATCAGGCGGCGGCTCGGCCAACAGAGGCTAGCGCCACCGCCTCCGCGACCTTGATGCCATCAATGGCGGCGGAGAGAATTCCGCCAGCATAGCCCGCGCCTTCACCGGCGGGATAAAGCCCCCTCACATTCAACGACTGGAAGTCCTCGCCGCGCGTCATGCGTGTGGGGCTGGATGTGCGTGTTTCCACGCCGGTCATCACCGCGTCGTCCATCGAGAAGCCATCGATCTGGCGGCCGAAGGCCTGCAGCGCCTCGCGCATCGCGGTGGTCGCATATTCGGGCAGGCAGCGTGTGAGGTCGGTCGGCATGACGCCGGGCTTGTAGGAGGGGATGACTGAACCGAGCGCGGTGGAGGGGCGGTTGGCGAGGAAATCGCCGACGAGTTGCGCGGGTGCATGCCAGTTGGAGCCGCCCGCGATGAAGGCCTGCTCCTCCCAATGACGCTGGAAGGCGATGCCCGCGAGCGGGTCGCTTCGATGATCGCCGGGGAAGTCCTCAGGCGAGACGCCGACGACGATGCCCGCGTTGGCGTTGCGCTCATGCCGCGAATACTGGCTCATGCCGTTGGTGACGAGGCGCCCATCTTCTGAAGCCGCCGCCACGACCGTTCCGCCCGGGCACATGCAGAAGGAATAGACACTGCGGCCGTTGGAGGCGTGGTGGGCGAGCTTGTAGTCGGCGGCGCCGAGAACGGGGTGGCCGGCGTTCTTCTCTCCGAAGCGGGCGCAGTCGATGATGGATTGCGGGTGTTCGATGCGGACGCCGATAGAGAAGGGCTTGGGCTCAAGGAAGACGCCGCGCCGGTGAAGCATGGTGACGGTGTCGCGGGCGGAGTGGCCGAGGGCCATGACGACGCGGTCGGTCTCGATGGTTTCACCCGACGCCAGCACGACGCCGGCGATGTGTTTCTCTCCGCGATGCTCACGCGTGAGGATGTCGGTGACGTGGTGCTGGAAGCGGATCTCGCCGCCAAGCTGCTCGATTTTCCCGCGCATGTGCTCGATCATGGAGACAAGGCGGAACGTGCCGATATGGGGTTTCGAGACGTAGAGGATTTCCTCTGGCGCGCCGGCCTCGACGAATTCGGTCAGCACCTTCCGGCCTAGATGACGCGGATCGCGGACCTGGGAATAGAGTTTGCCGTCCGAGAATGTGCCGGCGCCGCCCTCGCCGAACTGTGCGTTGGACTCGGAGTTGAGGACGCCCTTGCGCCAGAACTTGAACGTGTCGACCGTGCGCTCGCGAACGATCTTGCCGCGTTCGAGGATGATCGGGTTGAAGCCCATCTCGGCGAGGATCAGCCCCGCAAAAAGTCCGCACGGGCCCATGCCGATGACGACGGGGCGCGGCTGTCCCCCAGCAGCGCGGGTGGGCGGTGTGTAGCCGAGGTCCGGTGACAGGCCGATGTGTCGGTCTTTGGCGAGGCGCCTGAGGACGGCGGCTTCGTCCTTCACCTCGCAGTCGACGATGTAGATCAGCTGGATCGCGGACTTTTTCCGCGCGTCATAGCTGCGTTTGAAGATGGTGAATGAGGTGAGGGCGGCGTCCGGGATAGAGAGGCGTTTGAGGGTCGCCTGGCGCAGCGCGGGCTCGGGATGGTCGAGCGGCAGCTTGATTTCCTGGATGCGAAGCATCGTGTCGTTCCCATGGGGGCGGCACAACGCACGCCAGACCATGGGCGGGCTTATAAGGGAGGTTGGGGGAAGGGGGAAGCGGCGGTGAGCACGGCCTCGTGGTTCGACAGGCTCACCATGAGGCCTAACAGGCGCCGGCGCCCGCAAAGCGCCTCATCCTGAGCCTGTCGAAGGACGAGGCGCGGGCTCGCAGTGTTGGGTGCCAGACTACTCTTCCAGCAATCCGATCAACCGCTCCCGCGCATCCAGGAAGTCCTCGCGGAATTGCTGGACAACCTGGGCGCAGGACATCGCCTGGTTCATCAGACCCACGCCCTGGCCGACCCAGTAGGTCGCCAGTTGTCCGGCGCCTTCGTGGCCGATCTCGGCCAGCTTGTTGATGCGGCGCAGGGCGGGCTCGGAGACGAAGGATTGTAGCGGCATGGGCAGGGGCGTTGGCGCGTCCTTCTGTTCCCACGCGTCGGTCCATGGCGAGCGGAGCTGGCGCGAGTGCTTGCCGGTGCGCGAGCGGGAGCGGACGGTGTCGCGCGAGGAGGCGGCGAGCATCTTCTGCTTGATGGTGGGGCTGGTCTCCGCCTCTGCCGTGGTGAGCCAGACCGAGCCGCACCATGCGCCGGATGCGCCCATCGCCATGGCGGCGGCCATCTGTTCGCCGGTGACGATGCCGCCGGCGGCGAGGATGGGCGTTGTGGCGCCCATGGCCTTTAGCGCG
Source organism: Hyphomonadaceae bacterium (assembly GCA_022844345.1). Lineage (GTDB taxonomy): Bacteria > Pseudomonadota > Alphaproteobacteria > Caulobacterales > Hyphomonadaceae > UBA7672. The sequence goes on along the minus strand of JALHLU010000002.1, from coordinate 496,335 downwards.
CGGTGGACTTCGGGGATCAGCACGAGGGTCGAGACTTCGCCGCAATGGCCGCCGGCCTCGCCACCTGCGACGACAAGAATATCTACGCCGGCCTGTACCTGCGCGACGGCGTGTTCCTTCGCGCCGACGAGGGCGGCGACAGGGACATTGTGGCGCTTGCCCATTTCGAGCATCAGCGCGGGCGGCACGCCGAGGGCGTTGGCGATGAGGCGGATGGGAAACTCGAAGGCGACTTCGAGGGAGTTTGCGGCGCCGTCTGCGCGCATGTTGCGAGCGAAGCCGACGCTGCGCTGGCGGTCTTCATCAAGGTCGCCCGGGTCGATGCCGTGCTGTTTGAGGACGCCGTCCGCGAAATCCTTGTGAGCTTGCGGCACGGCGGCAAGCAGTGCGTCGCGGCTGAACTCCGATGATTTGCCTTCGATCTTGTTGGGTACGATGAGATCGACGCCATACGGTTTGCCGCCGCAGTGCTGGTCGATCCACGTCAGTTCCTCGCGCAGGCGATTGGGCGGCAGGTTCACCGCGCCGAACACCCCCATGCCGCCTGCGCGCGAGACAGCCGCCACCACATCGCGGCAATGGCTGAACGCGAGCAGCGGAAACTCGATGCCGAGCATCTCGCAGATCGGTGATTTCATGGTGGGTGTCCACGCGTAGGGTTCACTTGCGCGGAAGGCTGGCGTGCTGCGGGGGCGGGGTCAATTTGCCGTTGCGGAAGGGCGTAGCTCAGCCGTCAGGCCGGATGAAACCCGCCTGGGATGCTGTCGTTCTGGCCTGTCCGAGAGGATGGAGGGCCGGGGACGCGGATGGCTCCGCAGGTTTAGTCCGTAGTCCGTGGTTCGTAGTCCGAAGAGCGGATCGCCCGCGTCCCCGCGAACAGGTTTCCCGGTTCGCATCGCCCCGCGCCGGCAGTGATCGGCTGCCCTCCTTGCGGAGCGATGGGAGCATTATGCGCCCACTCCGGAGGGGGTGAGATTTGATTGCGGCTGTCCTACAGCAGGTTTCAGCCCAGGGCGTTGAAAGTGCTGGCGAAGATTCTTCAGCCGCCACATTTCATTCGACCGGTTTGCGGTAACCACGGCGGTCACGTGGGGCAGGCGACGAGTATACTCAGCCGCCGCCAAACTTCGCGGTCCACTCTGCCACCTGCGTGTCCTCGATCTTGGTGAAGAGTTGCGGTGGAACGTTGATCACCATGCCACGAGGCAGAGCGTCGAGCAGGGCGGGATAGCCGGCGACGCCGGTTTTCGACAGATCGAGACTGCGATTGCCTTCGGGGACGCCGAGCGCGTCGAGTATTTTCTTCGCCGTCTCCGGGATGATCGGCTGGGCGATGATGCCGAACAGCGCGACGAGGTTGAGGCCGGTGCGGATGCCGACGGCGGCCTGGTCCACGCTGGTCTTGTAGGCGGTCCACGGCGCGGCCTTGGTGATGTATTCGTTGCCAGCGGCCCAGATGGCGCGGGTTTCAGCGGCGGCCTTGCGGAATTCCATCGCTTCGTAGTGGGCGATGAGTTGCGGCAGACGCGTGGCGAGTTCGTTGGCCATCCACGCTTCGTGCCCACCGGGCTCGCCGCCCTCGGGAACTTTGCCGTCGAATTTCGCGGCGGCGTATTTCGTGACGCGGTTCACGAAATTGCCCAGCACGTCGTTGAGGTCGGAATTGATGCAGGCCTTGAAGGCTTCCCAGGTGAAGGCGGTGTCGGAGCTCTCAGGCGCGTTGGCCGTGAGATACCAGCGCCAGTAGTCGCCGGGCAGAAGCTCCAGCGCCTGGTCCATGAAGACGCCGCGTTTCTGGCTGGTGGAGAACTTGCCGCCATACCAGTTGAGCCAATTGAAGGCCTTCAGCTTGTCGACGAGCTTCCACGGCTCTTTCGAACCCAGGATCGTGACCGGGAAGGAGACGGTGTGGAAGGCGACGTTGTCCTTGCCCATGAACTGGACGTAGGTGACGTCGTCCGCGCCCTTGTCGGTGCGCCACCAGCGTTCCCAGTTTCCGGAATTCGCTTCGGCCCATTCGACGGTGGAGCCGATGTATTCGACCGGGGCGTCGAACCAGACGTAGAACACCTTGTTCTCGAAGCCCGGGCGCGGCGCGCCATTGCGCGTGACGGGCACGCCCCATGACAGATCGCGCGTGATCGAGCGGTCGATCAGGCCTTCGTCGAGCCATTTGTAGGCGATGGACGTGGTGAGGTTCGGCCAGTCGGCGGCGCGGGCGTCCACGAAGGCGCGCACATCATCCTGCAGCTTCGATTGCAGGAGATAGAGGTGGCGCGTGTCGCGGATCTCGACATTGCGCGAGCCGGAGACGGATGAGTATGGGTTGATAAGCTGGATGGGGTCGAGCAGCGTTCCGCAATTGTCGCACTGGTCGCCGCGGGCTTTCTCGTAGCCGCAATTGGGGCAGGTGCCTTCCACATAGCGATCCGGCAGGAAGCGCTTGTCGTCGACAGAGTAGACCTGTTTCGAGGTGCGCTCGTCGATCAGACCGTTGTCTTCGAGGACGTCGGCAAAGTGTTGCGTGAGTTCGCGGTTGGGGCGGTTGGACGAGCGGCCGAACCAGTCGAACGACAGGGAAAAGCCAGCGCCAACGCGCTTCTGGATGTCGTGCTGCTCGTCGCAATACTGGGCGGCGGTCTGTCCGGCCTCGATAGCGGCCAGTTCGGCGGGGGTTCCATGTTCGTCGGTAGCGCAGATGAAAAGGACTTCATGGCCCGCAGCCCGGCAGAAGCGGGCATAGACATCTGCCGGCAGCATAGACCCGGCCAGGTTGCCGAGATGCTTGACGCCGTTGATATACGGCAGGGCCGAGGTGATGAGGATACGCGCCATGGAGGCGATGTAGCGTCGGGCGGGGCGGATGGCCAGTCTTCAGGCAGATTGAAGCGTCGCTGATTTCGCGATAAACAGGCATATTGTGTTTTCAACAATCCCGGCCCCGAGAGGGTCGAAATCAAATGACCTCAAATGCTGCCTACGACGCTCTCATGCACGAGATTTGCGTCGGCTTGGGATTCTGCGGGTGCATCAAGGATGACCGACCGCTCCATGTTGATCTTTTCATCCCGGCAAGCGGGCCTGTAACCGCAGACCAGTTCGTTGAGTGGGTCTTTCTTGCCGATGGCATGAACCCGCGCTCCGAATACAAAGGTTGGAAGGACACCAAGGACAAGCTCCGGCAGGCATTTGTTCGTCACATGGGCGCGGAAGAGGCCGACGCGGCGCAGCTGCGATGGAGTAGCGCCCCATACACGCCAAGACAGCTTGCCGGGCCGACGTACAGAAAAATAGAGGCGTGGCGGGTTTCGTCTGAGAATAGCGCCGTTCGCTACAACTGCCTGCAGAATATCTCGACCGGGGAGTATCGCGTTTGCACTGTGGATTTCGTGTACGTTGATGGGACGCACGAACGGGATCAGGCGCGATATTTCCTAGAGGTGCTGACGGCCGACGATGCCAAGAAGTCCGAACCGTTGAGCTGGTTCACTTCACTCGAGTCCGCCATTGCGGATCACGACGAGATCTACGGAAACTAGGATTGTCAGCCGATCTTCGTGACTTGAACCGCAGCGTGGTGGCGCATCGTGGAGAAGCCGATGTAGCGATATGTCAGCTTCCTCTCAGCGACGAACTCCTGCCACGCCTTGTACTCGTGTTCGCGCCAGTTGGGGTAGTTGTAGTATTCGTCGAAGAGGATGATCGTCCCCTCGAGGATCCGGTCGCCAAGCTGCTTCAACACATAGCTGGACGATTCATACGTGTCGCAGTCGATGTTGACGAAGCTGACATGGCCGGGATGGGACGCCAGGAAGCCTGGCAGGGTTTCGTTGAACCAACCCTTGTGAAGTTTCACATTGGGGGGCACGCGGGGCAGCTTGCCCTGCACGGTGTAGCGCCCTTTCTGCTCGTGCGTTCCGGTCCAGTCTTCCTGCAGGCCGGTGAAGCTGTCGAAACCGTGGACTGGCCGTGGGCTGGCGCGCCCTGCAATCTGACGAATAGAGCCGCCGGCCGAGACGCCGAACTCGAGGATCAAGCCGTCGAGATGGGCCTCCTTCTCGCGTTTCATGCAGAGGTCAATCAATGGCCGGCGGCCCGCGCAGAGCATCGCCTCCTTGAGATTGGCCTCGATATAGTCGACGGATTCCTTCTTCGCGCGCACACGCAGGTCGAGGTACATGTCGTTGAGGAAGTACTTGTGAATCAACCGGCTGTAGATCCGGCCGAGAATTTTCTTGTCCATGACAATCCCGTTTCTGCGGGCGGCTTGTAACATGGAGAGGCAGCGGCGCCAGCGATCGGAGTGGATCGGCTTTCGGGGTCTGCGTCAGCTGGCTGGATTCGCGGCGGTTGACGTACCGAGCGCTGATGTCGCGGCGGCCGGTCCAGTCAGCTCTGCAACAATGCGGGCAGGCCGCGGGGTCGCGGTATCGTAAACGAAGGCGCCAAGGGCCAGCAGGAACGCCGCCAGGGCGAGCATATTCAACCGCTGCATCGACCGCTCCCTGCTCATCGTTTCCTCCTGCCTGCCAGCGTAATACGGATGCCTGCAAGGCTGGTTCCAGGGCGGGACGGGGGGCATGGCCGGGCCGTGACGGAATGTGGCGCATGCCGGGTATTTGGGATAAGCGGCCGGAATTCGCGAACCGGCTTGCACTCCTGCGGGAGGGCGCCTATTCCCCCGTTTGCAGGCGCCTCTTTCCAAGGGGCACGCCAGCCGGATTAGCTCAGCGGTAGAGCAGCGGTTTTGTAAACCGAAGGTCGGGGGTTCAATCCCCTCATCCGGCACCAGCCTCCCGGCCGCAAATAAACTCACGATATTTAAGCAGTTTTCGTCGCGAGCGACCTTTCATCACGGCCGCGCTAAGATAATGTGATTGCGCACGGATACAGTGGGTTTGGGGACTCAGGAGGACGTCGTGGGGACGAACAAGGCTTGGCGCGCGCTTAAGTACGCGGCCGCCATTACACTAACTGCACTCGCGCTACAGGCCTGCGGGCCATCCACCAGCGATCCCAACCAGGCCGCCAGCGTCAAGGGCGAAGACCAGGGGCCGCAGATGGAAACGCGGCAAGGCAGCGCCGGCCGCGCCGCCGGCTCGGGCGAGTTTGAATTCGTGCGCTACACGATCGACGTGACGGGCGACCTGCCGCGCGCCTGCCTCGCCTTCTCCTCGACGCTCAGCCCCACGACGGATTATCGCCCCTATGTCGATATGGGCGACGGTCCGCAGATCGCGCTGTCGACCGACGGCGCCAATCTCTGCCTCGGCGGCCTCAATTTCGGGCAGGACCGGGAAGTGCGCATCCGTTCGGGCCTGCCGTCGGCGGATGGCCGCTCGCTGGCGTTCGACGAAGGCGTGACAATCTCGTTCGGCGACCGGCCGGCCTATGTCGGCTTCAAGGGCGATGGCGTCATCCTGCCGCGCATCGATGCTGATGGACTGGCGCTGGAGACGGTGAACGTCGAGAAGGTGAAGGTCACCATCTCGCGCATCACGGATCGCGCGCTGGCCTTCAAGACGATCACCCAGGGCTATTCGCACAGCGCGGGCGGCTGGGGGTATATGGACTACAATTCCGAAGTCTATGACGTGGCCGAGCAGCTGTGGACCGGCGAGATCGATACGCCGGGATCGCCCAACTCCGCCACCACGACCGTGTTCCCGATCGCCACGGCGATCCCGCGGCTGCAGCCGGGCGCGTACTTCGTCGAGCTCGACCAGATCGACGCCTCTGGCGATGTGCCCAACTCGGCGGCGCGCGCCAAGCGCTGGCTCGTGATCACCGATCTTGCGATCACCACTTATTCAGGCACCAACGGCATGATGGCGACGGTTCGCTCGCTGCAGTCGGCCAAGCCTGTCTCGGGAGTGAAGCTGGAGCTGGTCGCGCGCAACAACGAAATCCTCGCGCGTGGCGACAGCGACTCGACGGGCCGCGTGAGCTTCTCGGGGCCGATCATGAGCGGGGAAGGCAATGTCGCTCCGCGCGTCCTGATGGCTTATGCGCCCAATGGCGACTTTGCGATCCTCGATCTTGACCGCTCGCCGGTCGACCTGACCGAACGTGACATCAGCGGCCGCGCCCCGGCGCAGGAAGCCGATGCGTTCGTGTATACCGAGCGCGGCGTCTATCGTCCCGGCGAGACGGTTCATATCAGCGCGATCATCCGCGATGCTTCGGTCGTTGCGCTGAGCAACAGGGCCGGATCGGTTGTCGTCTATGGCCCGAACGGGCTGGAGGCGGGCCGGCAGCGCTTCAAGGACACGAAGTCCTACAATGGCGCCGTCACTTATCCCTTCCCGGTGCCGAAGACGGCCGCGCGCGGCGCGTGGCGCATTGCCACCGAGATTGATGGCGTTGGCGTCGTCGGGTCTGAATCGTTTGCGGTCGAGGACTTTGTTCCCCAGCGCATCGAGCTGAAACTGCAAGCCGACACGGCCGCGCCGATGCGGGAGGGCGAGTCACGCCCGATCACGTCTGACGTGCGCTTCTATTACGGCGCTCCCGGCGCTGATCTTCCCGTGGAAGGCAATGTTCGCGTCGAGTCCGATCCCAATCCGTTCCCCGATCTCAAGGGCTTTTCCTTCGGACGTCACGACGAGCAGTTTCGCGAATCCGCCTTCGACCTCGCCACGGCGATGACGAATGCGCAGGGACGGGCTGTGCTGACGCTCGACCCACGCGCGGCCGACAATTCTGAATCGAGCCGCCCGCTGCGCCTGCGCGCCGTGCTGGCTGCGATCGAGCCCGGCGGGCGCGCCGTGCGCGACGATGTCCGGATCGCCTACAGGCCGGAGGCGCGCTATGTCGGCATGAAGCCGGCGTTCGAGGACCGCTCGTCGAAGGAGGGTGAGTCGGCCAGCTTCGAGGTTGTGTCGGTGGATCGCACCGGCGCCCTCAAGGCGGCCAGCATCAACTGGCGCCTCGTGCGGATCGACTGGAAGTATGACTGGTATCGTGAGAGCGGCGGCGCCTGGCAGTGGCGCCAGTCGCGGCGGGTTGTCGAACTCGAAACCGGACGGTTGAACATTGCCGAGGGTCAGAAGGGCACGCTGAAGACGCGCGCGCTCGACTATGGCGATTTTGAAATCTACCTAACCGAGGAAGCCAATGGCGGTGAAGCCTCCTACGGCTTCTGGTCTGGATGGGGCGGCCAGCCGCAGGATGGCGTCGAAGCGCCGGACCGCGTGCGTGTGCAGGTTCCAGACAAGATGCCGGCCGTGGGCCAGGACGTCGATGTCACGATCATGCCCCCCTATTCGGGCGAGGCGGAGATCGTGGTCGCGTCCGAGAACGTGATCACCACGCGAACCATCACCGTGGAAGCCAACAAGGGCGTCAACATCAAGTTCCCCGTCACGCGCGAATGGGGTGCTGGCGTCTACATCATGGCGACGGTTTATACGCCGCGCGACGCCGTAAAGACGCCAAAGCCGCGCCGCGCGGTTGGCGTCAGCCACGTGGCGGTCGACGTGTCTTCCCGCACGTTCAAGCTCGATATTGCTGCGCCTGAGGTGCAGCGGCCGAACGCCAAGATGACCGTCAACGTCACCGCGACAGGCCCGTCAGAAGGCGCGTTCGTGCAGATCGTGGCGGTGGACGAGGGCATCCTCGCGCTGACGCGTCATGCGACGCCTGATCCGGCCGCCTACTTCTTTGGCAAGCGCCGCCTGGGTGTCGAGCTGCGCGACGATTATGGCCGCCTGCTTGATCCCAACCAGGGAGCTGCGGGCAGCGTTCGCCAGGGCGGCGACCAGATTGGCGGGGCGGGTCTGACCGTCGTGCCGACGCAGTCGGTCGTACTGACGTCTGCGCCTGTGAAGCTGAGCGGCGGCAAGGCGAGCGTCACGTTCGATGTGCCGGCCTTCAACGGCCAGCTGCGGGTCATGGCTGTGGCGTGGTCTGACGCTGGCGTTGGCTCGGCCGCCAAGCCGGTCACGGTACGCGATGCTGTACCTGCGCTCATGGCGTTGCCGCGCTTCCTTGCGCCGGGGGATTCCGTCACCGCGACACTGACCGTCGACAACGTCGAGGGACAGCCGGGGGCTTACGCCGCCGCGATCCAGGCTTCTGCGCCTGTGCGGGCGTCGACGGGGCAGCTCAACGCCACACTGCAGCGTGGACAACGGCAGGACCTGAGTGCCGCCTTCTCGGCTTCGGCTGAGGGTGTTTCGACCGTGTCGTTCAATCTGACGGGTCCGGGCGGCTATGCCGTCTCGCGGTCCTATCCGATCCAGACGCGTTCGGCGTGGATGCCGGCAAGCTATGTTGTTCGAACGACGCTGCAGCCGGGACAGGCATTCTCGCCTGCGGCGGACTCGCTGGCTTCGTTCGTGCCCGGCTCGTCCTATGTGCAGGTGTCGTTCTCGCCCATCCCGATGGACGCAGCGGCCCTGTTCGAGTCGCTGGAGCAATATCCCTATGGCTGTACCGAACAGATCACCAGCCGGGCGATGCCGCTGCTTTATGCCAACTACATCGCCGCGTTGGCCGGCCGGAAAACGCCGGCGGATCTGAAGAACCAGATCCAGGAAGCCGTCTCGACCCTGCTGAATCGTCAGGGATCGGATGGGGCGATCGGTCTCTGGCGCACGGGCGATGGCCTCGCAAGCCCGTGGCTCGGCGCCTACGCGACAGACTTCCTGTACCGGGCGAAGGCGGCTGGTTTCGTGGTGCCGGAAGCGGCGCTCGACAAGGCGTATGACGCCCTCGAGGAGTTTGCCGTGCGCGAGTCGCGTTACTCGTCCGGCTATGACTTCGAGGTGTACGAAAGCCGCTGGCACACAGACACGCAGACCCAGCTGATGGACCGCGCAGTGGCCTATGCCGCCTATGTGCTGGCCAAGGCCGGCCGCATGGACCGCGCGCGCCTGCGCTATCTGCATGACGACAAGCTGTCGTCGATTGGCAGCCCGCTTGCCCGCGCGCATATCGGCGCCGCTCTCTACATGATCGGCGACAATGCCCGTGCAAAATCGGCCTTCGACCAGGCTGAGGCTGCGATCGGCTACAGCAACTCGGGCGACTACTATCAGACGCCCCGTCGCGACCTCGCTGGCGTGCTTGCGCTGGCGCAGGAAGCCAAACAGGCTGACCGTGTCGCGCGGCTGTCGCAGCGTGTGGCGCAGGACCTGCCGGAACCCGACAGGCTGACGACGCAGGAGAAGTCTTTCCTCCTCCTCGCGGCGAATGCGCTTTCAGGCGGACAGGCCGGCCCGACCGTCACGGTGGGTGGCCAGGCGACTGCGGTGTCCTCCGGCGTCTATCGCCTGACGGGCGCGCAGATGAACTCGCCGCCGAGCTTCACCAATGGCGGCGCTGGCCAACTTTGGGTGACGGCGGTTTCGCGTGGCGCGCCTGCCTCCGCCCCGCCTCCGGCCTTTGACGGGCTCGTTGCCTCGAAACAGCTCTGGACAGCAGGCGGATCGCCGATCAGCGGCACGTCATTCACGCAGGGTGATCGTGTGATCGTCGCGATTTCGGTCGCTTCGTCCGAGATGCGCCGGACGCCGCTTGTGGTGGCGGATCTGCTGCCAGCCGGCTTCGAGATCGAGGCTGTGCTGCGGCCGGAAGATGCAGGCCCGACGGGGGCCTACAGCTTCCTCGGCGAGCTTGCCTATCCGGACATCGCGGAGGCGCGAGACGACAGGTTCGTTGCGGCGCTTGACCTCTATGACCAGCGCCGCGTCACGCTTGCCTACATGGTTCGCGTGGTGACGCCGGGCATGTTCACGATGCCGGGTGTTGTCGCAGAGCACATGTACAATCCGGCGACGTTCGCGCGGACGGGCTCGCAGACGATCCAGGTTTCGAAGCGGAACTGATGCCTGACTGGCTGAAACGGACTTCCGGTTTCCTTGGGCGGTTGAAGCCGCCCGAGGGCTGGAGGTTTCGCTTCTGGTGGCCCGAGGAATGGTGGCGGCGCGCGGGGCTTGTTGTCCTTTACGTGCTCGTGCCGTTGGTCGCGCTTGACTGGCTGCTGCCGCCGCCGATCCAGCGGGGCGACATCATCTCGGGCGTGGTGATGGACCGGCGTGGCGCGGTGATGCGCGTATTTCCGGTCGAGGACGGCAAGTGGCGCATGCGCGCCCATCTTGATGAAATCGATCCCGATTTCGTCGAAGCGCTTCTGGCCTACGAGGACAAGCGCTTCCGTGACCATGGCGGTGTCGATTTTCTGGCGCTGGCGCGGGCGGGGGGCTCGCTGGTTTCGTCCGGGCAGATCGTCTCGGGCGGTTCGACCATCACCATGCAGACGGCGCGACTGCTGGAGCCTAGGCCGCGCAACATCTTCTCGAAGGCGATCGAGGCGTTCCGCGCCTGGCAGCTCGAACGGCGGCTGAGCAAGGATGAGATCCTCGAACTCTATCTGACGCTGGCGCCCTATGGCGGGAACCTCGAGGGCGTCCGGGCGGCATCGTGGGCCTATTTCGGGCGGGAGCCCGACAATCTCTCGCCCGACCAGATCGCCATGCTGATCGCGCTGCCGCAGTCGCCAGAAGCGCGCCGGCCCGACCTGCGGCCTGACGCGGCCATCGTGGCGCGCGAGCGTGTGCTGATGCGGCTTGCGGAAGAGGGCGTATTTGCCGCCGACCTTGCGAAGGAGTCGGCCGAATACCCCGCGCCGAAGCGGCAGGGCTTTCCCCAGCTTGCCTGGCATGCGTCGGAGGAGGCGCTCGGGCGTGCTACTTCGCCCGACAACATCCGTACGACGATTGACTTGAACCTTCAGCGCGAGGTTGAGGCACTTGCCCTTCGCGCCGCCGGACCCACGCGCGATGGCGTCCAGACCGCGATCATGGTGGTCGACATCGCAACGCGCGAAGTGCGCGCAGCGGCGGGTTCGGCCAACCGCGCCTCGCTGGGTGGCTGGATCGATCTCACCGACAGGCCGCGTTCGCCGGGGTCGACGCTGAAACCCTTCATCTACGGCCTGGCGTTCGACGATGGCGTGGCTGCGCCCGACACGCGCATCGCCGACACGCCGCGGCGCTATGCCAGTTATCGGCCGGACAATTTCGATCGCACCTTCCGGGGCGACGTGACTGTGGCGCAGGCGCTGCAACACTCGCTCAACATTCCGGCCGTCTCCGCGCTGGATGCTGTCGGGGCGCAGCGCTTTGCGGCGGCGCTGGCGTTTGCGGGCGCCGACCTGTCGATGCCGCTGGCGGCGGACGATGATGCAGGCCTCGCCATCGCGCTGGGCGGCATGGGCATGACGGTGCGCGACATTGCGCTGTTGTATGCGGCGCTCGGCGACGGCGGGCGCGCGCTGCCGCTGCACTGGCTCGAGGAAGAGCGTGAAGCGGCGAAAACGTCCAAGACGCCTGCAACGCAGATCATGTCGGCGCAATCCGCGCGGCAGATCGTCGATATCCTGGCGCAGGCGCCGGCCCCCGATGGGCGAATGCCGGCGATGCTGACCCAGGAAGCCCCGGTAATCGCGGCGAAGACGGGCACGTCTTACGGCTTTCGTGACGCCTGGGCTGCGGCCACGGGCAATGGCTATGCGGTTGTGGTGTGGATCGGCCGCGCCGATTCAGGGCCGAGGCCCGGAGTGACGGGGCGCGACGCAGCGCTGCCGACATTGTTTGACGTGTACGACGCCATCGGCCGCGTGTTGCCTGCGCGCTCGACCGGGCCGAGCCTGCGCGAGGACATGCCGGGATCGCACGCGCCGCCGTCGGCGCTTGCGCGGTTCGACCGGCAGAATGCGCCGCCTGAAATTTTCTTCCCGCCCGATGGCGCTGAAGTCTGGAAGGATGGCGAGCACACCTCGTTCGTCCTGTCGGCGCAGGGACGGGGCAAGCTCGCCTGGTATGTCGACGGCAAGCCTCTGGCGCACAACGTTGCGGGGGATACGGTTTGGCGGCCGGCGGTCGCCGGCTTCTACGAAGTGCAGGTGGTGGACGAGGCGGGGCTGACCACCAAGGCGCGTGTGCGCGTGATGTCGCCAGGCGGCTGAGCGCCTAGCGCGTCAATGCGAGGAATGCATCGTTCCACGCCGTTGCTGCGCGCCCGCCCGCGATCAGGTCATCGATCAGGTCGGCCGGCAAGCTGACGGCAGTCTCGGCAGAGCCAAGGCGCGCAGCCTTCGCATCGCCAAGATCGCTGAACGAGATGATGTCGAACACGATCTCGACGCCGCCGCAGGTCCAGTCGGGACCGGCGCCGAGCGCTGTGGCTTCCTCGAGCTCCAGGTTGCAGCGCCATTTGACGAGGTCGTCGCGCCAATCGTCGAGAAACCCTTCGAAGGCGTCTGCGGCCGCGCGTTTGGGAGCGTTCACTGCGATGCTGAGTGCTGTTGCGATGAGTTCCGGTCCGTCTGGGCCAGCCTGTTCGCGCGCCCAATCGCCATCGACCGGGCGCTCGGCGTTGACGATCACGAAGGTCAGCCGGCGCAGCTTCACGGCATCGCTCGGCGAGAAGGGCGCATGCGGCCCGCCGCCCGCCGCGTTCAACGTCACGAAGCTCGACACGCCGAAATTATCCGCCACGCCGCCATCGGTGAGGTGGAGGTGAGACATGCGATTGGCGTCCCTGAAAAAGCGGAACGAACGCGCCGTCTCCTTGAGCAGGACAGGGGCCTTCCGATCCCGCAGCTTATTGTCCACCCATTGCGACAGGCCCAGCGGGCAGTCTTCCGGAAAGGTCTGCAGCACCACAGGCCGGAAGGCGATCGGCACTGACATGGAGGCTGCGACGGCATCGGCTATCCGGACGCTGCCCAGGTCGCTGCAGATTGCCTCGAACCAGGGCGGGGCGAAGGCGAATGGCGCGCCGGTGTAGAGGTCGGTTGCGTTGATGATGATCTGGGGCTTTGCGCGCATGTCGCGCATCTGCTTGCCGTTGAAGATGTTCCGGTCGAGCCAGCTCGCCAGCTTGTCGGGGCCGTTGAGCCCGCCCTGCAAGAGGCGATCCCAGTTCTGCGGCGACATCCAGGTGGTGTGCAGCTGGCCCTGCCAGTCATGATCGAGCGCCGCAGAACGGAAACCCTCGAGCCCCTCGGGGCCGGCTTGCCCGAAATGCGCGGCGGTAATGGCGCCGCCTGAGACGGCCGTGATCAGGGCTACGCGATCAAGGAGTGGTTTGCCGTCGCGATCCTTCATGTCGCGCAGCTGAAGCAACACGCCATGCGAAAACGACGCCGCCCGCGCTCCGCCGCCGGAAAAGGCCAGCGCGATGGCGTCGCCCTCGATTCCCATGTCCCGCACGATCGGCGCCGGAGCGGCCGACAGCGGATGGTTGATCGGCGTTGTATCTGGCAGGCCGGCGCAAGCGCTCGCCATCAGGCCCATCGAGGCAGCTATCGCCTTGCGCATCTTCGTCCCTCCCCGGAGCGGGACGAGCTTCCGCCCAAGCCGCCGTCATGTCCAGAGTTGGGGGCGTTAGAACCTCTCGCGCGCCTTTGAGACGAGGCGCAGGGTTGACGGATCTCGCTGGCCGGGGTCGTCGCCGGCGATTGCTTTGTCGAGCTGTTCGGCCAGGACCTTGCCAAGCTCGACGCCCCACTGGTCGAACGGGTTGATGCCCCACAGCACGCCGGCTGCGAATGTGCGGTGCTCGTAGAGGGCGACGAGCGCGCCGACGCTTTCGGGTGAAAGATCATCCAGCAGGAGGGTGGTGGAGGGGCGGTCGCCCGGCATGTGCATGTGAGGCACCTGGGCTTTCGCCTTGGCGGCGTCCATGCCGCGTCCAAGCAATTCCTTTTCGGCGGCGGCGGCCGAGCGACCGCCGAGCAGCCCCTCGGCCTGGGCGAACGCATTTGCGAGCAGGGCGCGGCCGCGCGCCTTGTCGCCTGCGCCGGCGCTGAGGGCGGCGACGAACTCGATGGAGCTGAGGCGCGTGCCCTGGTGCAGCAGCTGGTGGAAAGAGTGCTGGCCTAGCGTGCCGACCGAGCCCCAGACGATCGGCGCGGTCTGATCCAGCCGTCCGCCCGGCAGGTCGTCCGCGCTCTTGCCGTTGGATTCCATTTCGAGTTGCTGGAGGAAGTCGGGCAGCTTGCGGAGGCGGTGCGCGTAGGCGAGCACGGTCCGGCTCGGGATGCCTGCTGCGGTGTGAAGGAACACATCCATCATCGCAAGGCGCGCCGGCGTGTTGGACACAAGCGGCGTGTCGCGGAAGTGTACATCCATCTCGGCGGCGCCTTTCAGAAAGCGCGTCCACACATCGGCGCCAAGGGCGATCTGCAGGGATAGACCGACGGAGGACCACACGGAGTAGCGGCCGCCCACCGCCTCATCCATCGGGAAGATGCGATCGTCCGCTGCACCCCAAGCCCTCGCCTTGTCCGGCGCGGAGGAGACGGCGGCGAGATGGTTGTTGGCCTCGGTCTCGCCCAGTTTGCTGACCAGCCATTCCCGGGCGAGCGCGGCGTTGGAGGCGGTCTCGGGCGTCTTGAAGGACTTGGAGACGACGAGGACCAGCGTGGTCCTGGCGTCCAGCCCTGCGGTCTGTTCGGCGAAGTCCTCAGGATCGACGTTCGCAACGAAGCGGATGTCCGGGCCCGCAGACGCATAATTGCGCAGCGCATCCCAGATCAGGCGCGGCCCAAGGTCAGAGCCGCCAATCCCTATGTGCAGGATGGTCTTCACCACGAAGCCCAGCCCGCCCGACGCAGCCTTGAGCGCAAAGGCGGCGGCCTTCTCGGCCTCGCGGTACATCGCATCGGCGGCGGGGATCCCCTTGCCGTTGCCACGCAGGGCCCAGTGCAGCGCCGGCCGGTTCTCCGAAGCGTTCACGACCTCGCCGGCAAACAGGGCGCGGATTTTTTCCGGAAGGTTCCGCTCGGTAGCAACCGCCTGCATGGCGGACATGACGCCGTCGTCGATGAACTGCTTGCCGACATCGGCCTCAAGATGCGGTGCCTTCCACACAAAGGCATCGACGCTGGTGCGGCGCGCGGTGACGTGCAGCGGCTGGGCTGCAAGGTGTGCGTGCGCGGCTTCCACGGTTTTCCAGCTGGCCAGCGTCATTTTGCTGTATTCCCTGACGGCAAGAGTTGCGAGAGATGTGCCGCAAGCGGATGCGATAGGCGAGCCCCGCGAGCAGGCGTGTGGGATTAACTCAGTTAGGATTCGGACAGGCGATGCGGACTGGTTATCTGATTCCAGCGGTGCTGGCTGCGCTGCTGCTGGTTGCCGCGTGCGGCGGGGAAACGAGCGATGCGCCGGCTGAGCCTGCGAAACCGGCCGTGCCCGCTCCGGCCGTGGAGCAGTTGCCCGCGCCCTACAACGAAGCCAGTCTCGAGGCTGGAAGAGCCTTATTCGGGAACAAGTGCAGTTCGTGTCACTACATCGACGCCAGGAAGGACCACAAGGTTGGTCCCACCCTTCACGGTATGTTCGAGCGCGGACCGGCCAAGGCGGCAGGCTATCCGACTTATTCCTCGGCGCTGAAGAAGCTGGGCGGCGAGACGTGGGATCCCGCATTGCTTGACCAGTGGCTGGCCAATCCGCGCGCCTTCCTGCCGGGCAGCAACATGTTCTTCAACGGCCTTGGCGAAGCAACACAGCGCCGCGACCTGATTGGCTACCTGATGGTGCAGTCGCGGAAGTGATCATGCGCCTGCCGCAAGCTTGCGTTTGGCAAGGATGATGCCGCCGGACATGGCGTCGCCCGCTGGCGGGACGATGTGCGGGCGAACGCGTTCGGGCAGCCACGCCTGCATGATCTCCGACAGGCCGCCCACAAGCGCGACCTTCGGTGCGCCGCGCTTTCGCAACGCTTCGGCGATCTCCGCGATCTGTTCAGCGGCTTGGCGCATAAGTGCAACGGCGCGTTCATCGCCAGCATTCGCATGCTGCACGACGATGGGCGCGAGCGTGGCGTAGTCGGTGGAGCTGGCGCGATCCATCCAGTCCACGATCTCGACGGGGTCGTGGGAGAACTTGGCCATCACGTCTTCGGTGAAGGGCGTGGGATCGTCGCGTCCGTCCAGCGTGCGCAGGGCCATGCGCAGGGCGTTGAGGCCGATATCGGCGCCGCTGCCTTCGTCGGAGACAGGGAAGCCATAGCCCCCCACGCGCACGGTCTGTCCGCGCCACATGATGCCGATGCTGCCCGTGCCGCAGACGACGATGCCGCCATCGCCGCCAGCGAATGCGCCAAGCAGGGCCATGTAACCATCGCCCTCGAACCAGGCCGAGGCGAAGGGATGCTCCCAGTCTTCCAGCGCACGGCGGGCGCCACGTATGCCGGTTCCGGCGAGGCCGACGCCAGCATGAATCCGGCTGTAGACTTCATCTCCGAGGCCCGACTCGCGCACGGCCTGCTGTGCTGCGGTCATGACGGAATACAGCGCGGCGGCGAATCCGAATCGCATGCTGGCTGGGCCGGAACGGCCCGTGCCCAGAACCTTGCCATCGGCGGTTTCCAGCCGGGCGCGGCAGCCCGTGCCGCCGCCATCGACGCCGAGGAAGAGCGGATCAGCCATGGGTCTTCTGTAATGCGATTTGCCCGCCTTTCAATTAAGGCGCGCAGGGATAAGGATCGGGACATGAAAACCGAGGCCACTGGCACTGAAGATTGGGACCCGTCATTCGCTGACCTGGACGCGTGGGACACGGCGCGCGCGCTGGAAAGGCTGCACGAAAGCCAGCTTGCGGCCGTGGCGGCCGTTGGGCCGGCTCTTCCGGCGCTGGCGCGGGCGGTGGATGCGGCTGCTGAGCGGCTGAAGCACGCAGGGCGGCTGGTTTACGCGGGCGCTGGAACTTCTGCGCGGATCGCCGTGCAGGACGGCGCGGAACTCCTGCCAACATTCGGCTGGCCGGCGGATCGGGTGGCGTTTGTCGTCGCGGGCGGGGAAGGGGCGCTGCTGCGCCCGGTGGAGAATGCGGAAGACGGCGCGGCGACCGCCGAGGCGCAGATCGCCGAGTTGGGTGTCGGCGCGAACGATGTGGTGATCGCGGTGGCGGCCAGCGGCGAGACGCCGTTCACGGTTGCAGCGTTGCGGGCGGCAAAGGCGCGTGGTGCGTTGGCGGTCGGGGTCGCGTCGAATGCGGGCACGACGCTGATCAACGAAGCGCATCACGACATACTTCTTGCGACAGGCGCCGAGCCTGTCGCTGGATCAACGCGCATGAAGGCGGGTACTGCGCAGAAGGTCGCGCTCAACCTGTTCTCGACCATGGTGATGGTGCGTTTGGGGCGCGTCTATCGCGGCCTGATGGTCGACATGATCGCAACGAACGACAAACTGCGGCGGCGCGCCGTGCGCATGGTCGCCTCGCTCGATGGTTGCTCGGAGGCGGAAGCTGCAAGCACGCTGGCGGCAACGGGTGGGGATCTGAAGACGGCGGTACTGGTGCGGCGCGGACTTGGTGTGGCGGCGGCGCGTGAGCTGCTATTGCGGCACGGCGGCAGGTTGCGCGATGCGATTGCTGGGGCGGACCGGCGCTAGGCTGGCACGCCGTTAATCCAGACGGCCTGCGCCCGCCACCATTCATCCAGCAGGACCAAATCCGCGCGGGCGCCGGGAGCGATCCGTCCGCGATCATCCAGTCCAAGAAACTCCGCCGGCGTAAGCGTCGCCATGCGCAGCGCTTCCGCCTCGCTGGCCTTCAGCATGGTAAGCGCATTTCGAGCGGCCGCGGCCATGTTCAGATGTGCGCCCGCCAGCGTGCCAGATGCAGTTCGCAGTGCGCCGTGCGAGAGCCTGACGGTTTCCCCAAACAACGACATTTCGGGACGACCCGCGCCTACGGTCGCCATGGCGTCCGAAACCAGGATCATCCGCCGCGCGGTCTTGGCGAGGAAGGCGACGCGGGCGGTGAGCGGATGAACGTGGAGGCCGTCGAGGATCAAGCTCGTAAACGTCTCGCCGTCTGCGAGAGCGACGCCGACCGGACCGGGATTGCGCGACTCCATGGCGGGCATGGCGTTGAACAAGTGGGTGAAGCATGTCGCGCCAGCTGCCAGAGCCTCTTCAACAGTCGCGATGTCGGCCGCCGTATGGCCGAGGCTGACATACACGCCTTTGCCGGTGAGTGCGTCAATGTCCTCCGGCGAAACCCGCTCGGGCGCGACGGTGATCATCAGCGGGAAACCGCGTTTCGCGGTCAGCATGGCGAAATCACTTGCGTCGAACTCGCGGAGGTTCGTGGCAGGGTGTACGCCGCGGCGGGGCTCGGAGAGCCAGGGGCCTTCGAGGTGAAGTCCGATCAGGCCTTCCACGCCCGCCTCCAGCGCGGCCGAAACCGCGTCGAGCGCGGCTGCAGTCTTTTCTCGGCTGTCGCTGATCAGCGTGGCCATGATGCCGGTGACGCCGAACCTGCGGTGGGCGGCGGTGATTTTGCGCAGCGTGTCAGCGGTTGGCGCGTCGTTGAACAGCACGCCACCGCCGCCATTCACCTGAATGTCGACAAAGCCCGGCGCAAGCAGGCCGTCGAGGCGGGTAGCGCCTGCGGGCGCGGTGTCGAAGACTTCGGCAATGCGGCCGCCTTCAACGCGCACGGCCGCGCCGCTGCGAATGATCTCGCCATCGAACAACCAGGTGGGAGCGAGAATGGTCATCTCAACGTGTCTCGGTGATCTTGGTCAGGCGTGGCGGATTGTCGGGCGATCGACCGCGTTGCAACGCCGTTGCGTTGGCGAGGAGGTAGAACCGCGCCAGCATGGCCAGCAGTTCGAGCGCCGGCTGGGTGTCGCCGGCCCGCCAGGACAGAAACAGGGTGGGGCTGCCGGCGTCCCTGAACGCTTCGGTGAGTTCGACGAGCCCGTCCCACGCCGCATCGCGCTGGGCGAGCACCACGACGCGCAGGTTCGGCCCGGCGAGCGCGAAGGGGCCATGGCGGACCTCCGCCGAACTGTGCGCCTCGGCGAATAGGCTGGAGGTTTCCTTGAGTTTGAGCGCCGCCTCCTTGGCGATGGCGAGGCCGGGTCCTCGCCCGATAATGTAGAGCGGCGAGTCGCCGCGCATGAATGCGTCGGCCTCCGGCCAGTCTTCGACAAGCGCGCGCGCGAAAAGCTCTGGCGCATATTCGAACGCGCTGATCATACTCGGGTCGTTTCGCCAATGGGCGACAAGTCCGAACGAGAGCAGCATTGCCGCTAGGCAGGACTTCGTGGCGGCGACGCTCTGTTCCGGCCCCGCTTCCAGGGGTAGCGTCATGTCTACCGCGTCCGACAGCGGCGAGCCTTCCGCATTGATCATGCCGACACGGATCGCGCCCTGATTTCCCGCCGCGCGGAAATACTCGATCAGGTCGGGGCTCTGGCCCGACTGGGACACAGCGAGCAGCAGCGCTTCGCGCAGGTCCAGCCTGCCGCCATAGATTGAGCTGAGCGATGGCGCGGCGGAGGAGGTCAGAAGGCCAAGATGCTGCTCGATCAAATATCGGGCGTAGAGCCCGGCTGCGCCGGAACTTCCCCGGCCGGCGGTTACCACAAAGCGGGGCGGGGAAGCGCGCAGGCGAGCGCCAAGTTGGGCCAGCGGGTCCGTGGCGCGCGCGACCAGGCGAGCGGCCATCTCGGGCGCCTCGCGGGTTTCGGCCTCCATGCGGGTCTGGCTGGGCTGGGTCATCTAGCAACAGGTATGGACCAGCCGGTGCGGGCTTACAAACACCCCCGCCAGTACTGGCTTGGGCGTCGCGCTGGCGATAAGACGGCGGCATGCGGCATTCCCTCCGGCCTCATCCTGATTCGCGTTGCGACGCCGTCCGGGCGGTGCAGGTCGAGATCGTGCGCCGGCCCGGGAATGTGCTGCGGCTCGACTATGTCGCCAGCGGAAGGATTGCTGACCTGTTGGTTCCCGCCGACGCCGAGCCTGTGCGGGCGGACAAGCTGTGGGAACACACCGTCTTCGAAGTGTTTGTGCGGCGTCCCGGCGAGCCGGGGTATGTCGAATTCAACTTTTCTCCCTCCGGCGCCTGGGCCGCCTATCGCTTCACGAGCCAGCGGCGCGGTATGTCCAATCTCGCCGAGTTCAGCGAGATGCCGATGACGTTGGATCTTGGCAGGAGCAGCTTGTCGCTGGGCGTCACGCTGAAGCTCGGGATGTTGCCTGATTTTGCTGATGGCGGCCCATGGAGCATCGGCATCTCGACCATCATCGAGGAATCCAGCGGCCGGAAGTCCTATTGGGCGTTAGCGCATCCGCAAGGTAAGGCTGACTTCCATCACCCCGACAGTTTTGCACTCGATCTTCCGCCGGTGGACGCGACATGAAATTTGGTATCGACCGGCTGATCGCCGACCCGGCGCTGCGCGCGCCACTGACGGGCAAGCGTGTCGCCCTGGTGGCGCATCCCGCGTCGGTAACGGCTGATCTCACGCATTCGCTGGATGCGCTGGCGGCGTGTGGCGATCTCAAGCTGAGCGCTGCCTTCGGGCCGCAGCACGGCATGCGCGGCGACAAGCAGGACAACATGATCGAAAGCCCGGATTTCAACGATCCGGTGCACGGCATTCCAGTGTTCAGTCTCTACGGTGAAAGCCGCCGCCCCACGGGCCAGATGATGAGCACGTGCGATGTCGTGCTGATCGACCTGCAGGACCTTGGCTGCCGCATCTACACCTTCATCACCACGCTGCTCTACGTGCTGGAGGAAGCAGCGAAGACCGGCAAGCCGGTGTGGGTGCTGGACCGGCCCAATCCGGTCGGACGGCCCATCGAGGGTCTGACACTGCGCGCCGGATACGAGAGCTTTGTCGGCGCCGGGCCGATCCCGATGCGCCATGGGCTGACGCTTGGCGAACTGGGCTACTGGTTCATCGACCACTTCAAGCTCGACGTCGATTATCGCGTCATTGAGATGGAGGGCTACGATCCCAATATCGGTCCGGGCTTCGGCTGGCCAATTGGCGAGCGGACGTGGGTGAACCCCAGCCCCAACGCGCCCAATCTCTGGATGGCGCGCGCCTATGCCGGCACTGTGATGCTCGAAGGCGCGACCCTCTCCGAAGGGCGCGGCACGACACGGCCGCTGGAACTGTTCGGCGCGCCGGATATCAACGCGCGCGATGTGATCGCGGAAATGCAGCGTCTGGCGCCGGCGTGGCTGAAAGGCTGCCTGCTGCGCGACTGCTGGTTCGAGCCCACCTTCCACAAGCACGTGCACAAGCTCTGCAACGGCGTGCAGATCCACACGGAAGATCCTGCGCGCTACGATCACGAGGCGTTCAAGCCGTGGCGCGTGCAGGCGCTCGGCTTCAAGGCGATCCGCTCGCTCTATCGCGATTATCCGCTCTGGCGCGGGCAGGAGTTCAAATACGAGTACACCGCAGGCCATCTCGCCATCGACGTGATCAACGGCTCGCCGCTGCTGCGCGAATGGGTGGATGATGCAAACGCGACCCCCGCCGATCTCGACGCCATCACTGTTCCCGATGAGCGCGCATGGGAAGGCGAGCGGCAGGCATACTTGCGCTACTGAGCGTTCACTCACATAGTGCCCCGAAACAAAGGGAGCACGTCTTGAGCGGTGTTGAATACCTCTCTCCAGGCTCGGTGGCCGAGGCTGTCCGGGCGCTGCAGGTCGACGGCGCCCGCGTGATGGCGGGTGGCACCGACCTGCTGGTGCAGATGCGCATAGGCCGCACCAAGCCGAAACTGGTTGTTGACCTCAAGCGCATTCCCGGGATTGCGGGTATTCGCGAAGAGGATGGCGCCTTCATCATCGGCGCGGCGGCGAGCGGGGCCGCGCTCGGCGAACATGAAGCGCTGCGCAAGGCGTGGCCCGGTATCGTGGAAGCGGCGAACCTGATCGGGTCAACGCAGATTCAGGGCCGGGCAAGTCTCGGCGGCAATCTCTGCAATGCTTCGCCCGCGGCTGATAGCGTCCCTGCGTTGATCGCAGCGGGGGCCACATGCGTGATTGTCGGACCGAACGGGGAGCGCGAAGTGCCGGTCGAGGCGATACAGGTGGGGCCGGGCAAGACGACGCTGGCGAACGGCGAAGTGCTGCTGGCATTCCGCCTGCCGAAGCGCGCGGCGCACACGGGCGATGCCTATCTCCGCCTGATCCCGCGTACGGAGATGGACATCGCGGTTGTCGGCGCCGGCGTATGTGTCACGCTGGACGCGAGCGGTAAGTGCATCGCTGCACGGGTCAGCGTCGGTGCGGTCGCACCGACGGCACTTCTGGTTGAGGCCGCTGGCGCCGCGTTGGTTGGATCGTCGCTGGATGATGCGGCGTTAACAAATCTCGAGGCTGCAGTTGCGGCGGCGGCCAGGCCGATCAGCGACAAGCGCGGCACGGCGGAGTATCGCACGAAGGTGGCGGCGGTGCTGGCGCGGCGCGCTGCGCTGATCGCGCGAGACAGGGCCCAGAAGGACGGGGCGAAAGCATGAGCCGGACAGTTGTGAACGCCGTCGTGAATGGCGAGCCGGTCGAGTTTCTCGCCGGTGGCGGGCAGTCGCTTCTCGATGCTCTGCGCGATGAGTTGCGCCTTACGGGCTCCAAGGAAGGTTGCGGCACAGGCGATTGCGGGGCGTGTTCGGTGATCGTGGATGGCCGTCTGGTGTGCGCCTGCCTGATGCTGGCGCCGGAGGCGGAGGGTAAGCGCATCGAGACGATCGAGGGCCTGGCCGACAATGGCCACCTTCATCCCCTGCAGCATCAGTTCCTTGAACATGCAGCGCTGCAATGCGGCTTCTGCACGCCCGGCCTCCTGATGGCGTCGAAGGCGCTGCTGGACCGCAATCCCGATCCGACCGAAACCGAAGTGCGTTACTGGCTGGCGGGCAACATCTGCCGCTGCACCGGATACGACAAGGTTGTCCGCGCCGTGATGGATGCGGCGGCTGACCTTCGTCAGGAGGGGAAATCGAAATGAGCGACGGCAACCAGCCTCCGGCAAGCCTCAAGGTCGTCGGCACGCGCCCGATCCGCCCCGATGGCGTCGACAAGGTAACCGGCCGCGCCCAGTTCGGCGCGGACTTCCACCTGCCGGGCATGCTGACAGGGCGCATCAAGCGCAGCCCCCATGCGCACGCGCGCATCGTGAAGATCGACATATCCGCCGCCGAGAAGCGGCCGGGCGTGAAGGCTGTGGTCACTGGAGCCGATCTCGACGTTGGCGCTGGCGGCGATATCGAGGCGGGCGAGCATGCCGCCGCGATGAAGGATGTCGCGGCCAACTGCCTTGCGAGCGGGAAGGTGTTCTACCAGGGCCACGCGGTGGCCGCCGTCGCCGCGACCTCGCCCGAGATCGCCGCCGAGGCGCTCGACCTGATCGAGGTGACATACGAGGTCCTGCCGCATGTGGTCGATGTGGACGAGGCGATGGCCCCGGGCGCGCCTGTGCTGCACGACGACATGTTCACCAAGGGCGTGACGCCCAAGCCGACGAAAGCATCGAACGTCGCGCAAAAGCATGTGATGGGTCGCGGCGATGTGGCTGGCGCGTTTGCGGCGGCTGAAGTCGTTGTCGAGGGGCGCTACACTACGGCGGCGGTGCACCAGGGTTATATCGAGCCTCATGCGTGCGTGGCGGCGTGGGGCGCGGATGGCCAGTCGACCATCTGGTGCTCCAGCCAGGGGCAGTTTCTCGTTCGCGCGATGACAGCGCGCATTCTCAACCTGCCGCTGTCCGATATCAAAGTGATCCCCGCCGAGATCGGTGGCGGCTTCGGCGGCAAGACGACGGTCTATCTCGAGCCCGTGGCGCTGGCCTTGTCGCGCAAATGCGGGCGGCCGGTGAAACTGGTGATGTCGCGTGAGGAGGTCTTCCTCGCTTCGGGGCCGACGTCTGGCTCGTCCATGGATATCAGGCTGGCGGCGACGAAGGACGGGAAGATCACTGCGGCGGAGATGACGCTTCGTTATCAGGCCGGGGCATTTGCCGGCTCGCCGGTCAACCTTGGCTGCATGACGGCGTTCGCCTGCTACGATGTGGAGAACCTTGCGCTTGTTGGCTATGACGTTGTCAGCAACCGCCCCAAGGTCGCGGCCTATCGTGCGCCCGGCGCGCCGATGGCGGCGTTCGCGGTCGAAAGCGCAATCGACGATCTGGCGCGCAAGCTCAAGATGGACCCCATCGATCTGCGCATCCTCAATGCGGTCAAGGACGGCGCCAAGACAGTCTATGGCGCAACCGTACGCTACAGCGCGTTCATCGAGACGTTGGAAGCCGTGAAGGCCCATCCGCACTATAAGGCGAAGCTTGGTCCAGGTCAGGCGCGCGGCGTTGCTGCTGGGTTCTGGTTCAACATCGGGGGTGAATCGTCTGCCGCTGTGCACGTCGACGAGGATGGCGGGGCGACTGTTGTCTCCAGCAACCCTGATATTGGCGGTTCGCGCGCCTCCATGGCCATGATGGCGGCCGAAACGCTTGGCCTGCCCATCGAACGCGTGCGCTGCACGGTGGCGGACACAACGTCGATCGGCTTCAGCGGATCAACCGGCGGCAGCCGCGTGACATTCGCGACGGGCATGGCTGTCGTGGAGGCTGCGCAGAAAGTCGTGGCCGACCTCAGGCGACGCGCGGCGCAGACGTGGGAGTGCGACATTGCCCATGTCGAATGGAAGGATGGGGTCGCTACCTGCCTCGATCCCTCGAAAGACGCCAAGCCGCTCAGCCTCAAGGCGCTGGCCGGCAAGTCGGCGAAGACGGGCGGCCCCATCGCCGCCGAAGTGTCGCTGAATGCTCAGGGCGCCGCCGCGGGCTATGGCGTGCATGTCTGCGACCTCGAGATCGATCCCGAAACCGGCCGCACAACGATCTTGCGTTACACAGCGGCCCAGGATGTCGGCCGCGCGATTCACCCCGCCTATGTCGAAGGCCAACTTCAGGGCGGCGCGGCGCAAGGTGTCGGCTGGGCGCTCAATGAGGAGTATGTGTACAACAGCAACGGGCTCCTCGATAACGCCAGCTTCCTCGATTATCGCATGCCGGTCGCGTCCGACCTGCCCATGATCGACACCATCCTGGTCGAGGCAAAGCCCAACCCACGCCATCCCTATGGCGCCAAGGGCGTCGGCGAGGTGCCCATCGTTCCGCCCCTGGCGGCGGTCGCCAACGCCATCAGCGCCATCGTGGGTCAGCGGATGACGTCGCTGCCACTGTCGCCGGCGAAAGTGCTGGCGGCGATGGGCGGCGGCTGAGGTGGTCCGGGTCGTCTCCATTTCATCCCGGGTCAGGGATCTGACGGGAGGGTTGGACAACTTCGAGGTGGATGCCCGTTCGGTGCGGGAGCTTCTTCGCACACTGGAAGCAAGATTCCCCGGCCTCGGACAGCTGGTGGAGACGGAGATGTCGCTCGCGATCGACGGAGAAATTCACCAGGACGCCATGATGGAGCAGCTGGGCCCCGCAGCCGAGGTCGTCCTCATCCCTCGCATATCGGGTGGGTGAATTCCCTGCGCTGCTGCTCGCGCGGATGGGCAGAAACCTTGCAAGCCCGAAAAATTGCAGGGAAAAGTGCGTATGCGTGCGGGGAATCCGTCGCGAGGGGTCGGTGCATGGACGGCGAGCCAAAGACAGCTCAGCTGCTGGCAGAGTGGCGCGGCGGTGGGGTTGATGCCCGCAACACCCTCATCGCACGTTTGCACCCTGAACTGTCCGTAATCGCCGCCGCCCGCCTGCGGGCGGAGCGCGGAACCTCCCTGTCCACAGGCGACCTGATCAACGAATCCGTCATGCGGATCGCCCAGGCCGACGGGCTTTCCATCGCGGATCGCACCCACATGCTGGCGCTGGCCTCCCGCGTGATGCGGAACATCCTCGTGGATCACGCCCGCCAGAAGGTCGCAGGCAAGCGAAAGCACCAGAAAGTCGAACTGACGACGCAGGTCGATGGCGGCCAGCGGTTTGATCTGATTGCGCTCGATTCCGCGCTTATCAGGTTGAAGGTGCTCGACCCCCAGCTCGCGGAGCTTGTTGAAATGAGATATTTCGGCGGGATGACCGTGGAGGACGTGGCCGAGGCGACGGGTATGTCCGAACCTACGGTAAAGCGCCGTTGGCAGGTCGCCCGCTCGTGGTTGCTTGATGCGCTCCAGAATCCGATCGACGAGGAATGACAGACATCGCGCTTGAACGCGAGGCGCTGGCGCTTTTCGAGGAATTCCTTGAGGCGGAGCCGGCGGACCCCGACGCCTGGCTTGCTGCCCGGACGGCCGGGCGTGCCGAGCTGCTCGCGCGCTTGCGCACGTTCGTCGCTGCTGAACAGGAAGTGACCATGCGCACGGGCGGCGCGGTGGCGTCCATGGGCGCGGAGCCGCCTCCTCCCAAGCGGCTTGCCGGGTATGTGATCACGGAGCGTATCGGCTCGGGCGGCATGGGGTCGGTCTACCTCGCGCGGCGCGACAGGGGCGATTTCGATCATATCGCGGCGGTGAAGATCATACGCCCGGGCCTTCTGTCCGAACGACTTGTGGAGCGCTTCCGCCGCGAGCGGCAGATACTCGCCCAGCTGCGCCATCCCAACATCGCCCAGCTGTTCGACGGCGGATCGACTGAAGACGGCTCGCCCTACATCATCATGGAGTATGTCGAGGGGCGGCCGCTACTTGCCTGGGCTGAAGAGTCCGGCGCAACGCGTAGTCAGCGGATCGACATGCTTCTACAGGCATGCGCGGCCGTGTCGTTCGCGCATGCCAACCTGATCGTCCATCGCGACATCACGCCGTCAAACGTCATGGTGACGAACAACGGCGTCGCCAAGCTGATCGACTTCGGAATCGCGCGGCCCAAGGGCGCGACTGATGCGCCCGCCCGCACGTCCGAAGGTTCCGGCTCGCTTCACACGCTGAGCCTCACGCCTGGCTACGCCGCGCCCGAGCGCATGACGGGGGCCGAGCCGACGACCGTTGCCGACGTCTACTCGCTCGGCAAGCTGTCAGAAAAGCTTCTTGAGAGAGGCAAGGCGGACAAGGAACTCTCCGCCATCCTTGTACGCGCAACGGCGCCGACGCCGGAGGACCGCTACGCCTCGGTGGACCTTTTCGCTGCCGATCTCAAGGCGTGGCGCGATGGCCGCCCGGTCTCGGCCTATGGCCAGGGCGCAGGCTATGCGTTCGGAAAATTCCTCGGGCGCCATCGCGTCGCGGCCTCCGTGGCGGCGGCAGCCCTCGTCCTGCTCGTCTGCGCCTTCGTGGCGACGGGCGCTGCCTGGTATCTGGCGGATCGCGCACGCGCGGCGGAGGCGCAGCGCTTCGATGATGTGCGCAAGCTCGCGAACTACATGCTCTTCGATCTGGACGAACAACTGCGCGTTGTGCCGGGCAATACGACCGCGCGGGCGGACCTTGCAGCAGAAGCGCAAGGCTATCTCGACGCGTTATCCCAGTCGGCCGGGCAGGATCGTGCGTTGATGATCGAGACGGCGCGCGGTCTGGTGAAGCTGGCGGAAATCCAGGGCTCGCCGATGCAGCGCAACCTCGGACAGGACCTGTCGGCCAAGCCCAATCTTGAGAAAGCCGCACAGATGCTTGCCGATATCCGCGGCAGCTCTGGCGATGAACCGGCGATTGCTGCTCTTGAGGGGAGGATCAACGCGATTCTCAGTCTGATAGCCTTCTTCAACGACAGTGATCCAGAAAAGGCGTTGGGCCATGTGGAGACGGGCCGCGCTGCGCTCGCGCGAGTCGATGCGAGTGATCGCGATATGCAATGGCGACTGGCCGAGACAGATCTCAATCGCGCAGACATGGAGCGCTTCGCAGGCAATGAAGAGTTCGAGGCGCTAATTGCTGCAGTCGGGCGTCACGAGGCCATGATTGATACGTGGCCTGCACCGGAGAAGGAAAGCGATCGGGCCGCCATCGAGCGGGCCTGGGCGCTCTACAATCGCGGCCTGGCGTGGTCGCTCATGGGGCTCGATGCGGAAGGCTATCCGGTGATGCGGACCGCGCACGACGCTATGGTTGCGGTTGCAGCCAGGGACCCGGGCAATCCGGACCTGCTTTACCAGATCGGCTGGATGGGGGCCGACGCCTATTCGGCGGCCGCAAGGATCGACAAGCAGATCGAGGCGGAAGACCTGCTGTTCAGCGCGCAATCGTCTGCCCGCCGCCTCATGGCGATTGCTGACAAGGACGACTCGGCTAGCGTGATGGCCTTCATGGTCGCCGAAACCTATTCCCAGCACCTCGGAAATGTGGGCCGCTTCGAGGAAGCCATCGCTGAACAGAAACGCATTCTCGCCGCGCGTATCGCCGATATGGACGAGACCAGCTCTGGCGTTCATGCCGGGTGGAGCGAACTGACGCTCGGGCAGATCGCCAAGCAGGCGGGAGATCGAACGCTAGCGTGCAAGTCATTCACGGGCGCCGAAGCCCGCTTCGCCAAGGCGGATGCAGCCGGGCGCCTGATCGAGTTCTACAAGGCGTTCATGCCCGGTCTGCAGGCGAGGATTGCAATCTGCGATGCGGGCGGTCCGCTCTCAGCAATGGGGCCGCTGCGCTGATCCTACCGTAGTCCGGCGTTGATCTTCGCCAGAGCTTGCGCCCCCGGGGTCAGATCAGACGCGCCCAGCTGGTTGAGCGGCTGGGCGGTCGTGCCAAGCCGGTCGTGCAGGTCGGTTGCGTCGGGATCGACAAAGAGCAGGCCGGTCACGATCTCGCCCTCTGCGTGGCGTTCCTGCAGGTAGTTGGCGGCGGCGATCCTGTTGGTCGGATCATAGTCGTCATGCAGCTTGCGCAGCCGCAGGACCGACCCGTCATGCTGCGTCACCTCGCGAAGTTCGCCGGGGCGGTATTCGGTGGTGATCGGCGCGCGGCCGAGAATGACGTCAAGTCTGTTCACCGCTTCATTGTGCTCGCGCACATAGTCGAAGCTCTTGGTTGATCCGGCGTGGTTGTTGAACGCTACGCACGGACTGATCACATCGAGAAAGGCAGGCCCATGATGGCTGACCGCACCCTTGATCAGTGGAACCAGCTGGTCCTTGTCGCCCGAGAATGAGCGGCCGACATAGGTGGCGCCGAGTTGCAGGGCGAGGGCGACGAGGTCGATGCCGGATTCTGTGTTCTCGACGCCCTTCTTCGACTTCGATCCCTTGTCGGATGTCGCCGAGAACTGGCCCTTGGTGAGGCCGTAGACGCCGTTGTTCTCGACAATGTAGCTCATGTTGACGCCACGCCGGATCGAGTGCGCGAACTGGCCGAGACCGATGGAGGCCGAGTCGCCATCGCCGGAGACGCCCAGATAGATCAGGTCACGATTGGCAAGATTGGCGCCGGTGAGCACGCTCGGCATGCGGCCGTGCACGCTGTTGAAGCCATGGCTCTGACTCAGGAAATAGTCCGGCGTCTTGGACGAACAGCCGATGCCGGAAATCTTTGCGAGCCGATGGGGCTGGATCGAAAGCTCCCAGCACGCCTGGATGATCGCCGCGCTGATCGAGTCGTGCCCGCACCCTGCGCACAGCGTGGAAATCCGCCCCTCATAGTCGCGCCGGGTGAAGCCGAGATCGTTTTTCGGCAGGCTGGGGTGATGCAGCTTGGGTTTGACGATGTAGGTCATTGGCGGGGACCCTTTTCCGTAATCTGCCGCGTCGCCTTGCGGGCTTCCAGCCGCTTGCCGATGGCGTCGAACAGGAAGCGCGCCGTGATCGGCGTGCCGTCATAGTGGAGGATTGAGGTGAGGTGCGACGCGTCGATGCCGCCTTCGATCATCAGCAGCGAGCGCAATTGCGCATCGCGGTTTTGTTCCACCACGCAGATCTCGTCGTGGGCGTGGATGAAGTCGTAGACGTCCTGGCTGAAGGGGAAGGCGCGCACGCGCATGGCGTCGATATGGTGGCCGGCAGCCTCCAGCGCCTCTAGCGCCTCATGCATCGCTGGCGTCGTCGAACCGAAGTAGATGGCGCCAATCCGCGTCTTCTCGCGCGCGAGGCGGAGCACAGGACCGGGCACGAGCGTCGCTGCCGCGTGAAACTTCTTCAGCAGCCGCTCCATATTGTCCTGATAGTCGACGCCCTTTTCCGAGTAGCCGGCCATGCGATTGCGCGATGTGCCGCGCGTGAAGTAAGCGCCCTTGGTCGGATGCGTCCCAGGATAGGTACGGAAGGGAATGCCGTCGCCATCGACATCCGTGTAGCGGCCAAAGAACGCGCCGGCCTCCAGCTGTTCAGCGGTCATCACTTTCCCGCGGTCGAGTTGTTTTGCGTCGTCCCACTTGAATGGCTCGCACAGCCATTCCTGCATGCCGATATCAAGGTCGAGCATGACGAAAACCGTGCTCTGCAACCGGTCGGCCAGATCGAACGCCTGCGCGCCCATGGTGAAGCATTCGCCCGGATCGCTGGGCAGAAGCAGGACATGCTTGGTGTCGCCATGGCTGGCGTAGGCTGCGAGCAGAATATCGGACTGCTGTGTGCGCGTCGGCATGCCAGTCGAGGGGCCGCCGCGCTGGACATCGAAAATCACGGCCGGGATTTCGGCAAAGTAGCTGAGGCCGATGAACTCGTTCATCAGCGAAATACCCGGCCCCGATGTGCAGGTGAATGCGCGTGCGCCATTCCAGCCAGCGCCAACCACGATGCCGATCGAGGCGATCTCATCCTCGCCCTGCACGATGGCGTAGTTCTTCGAGCCGTCCTCTGCGGTGCGAAAATCCTCGCAATAGCCTGTGAAGGCTTCGGCCAGCGAGGTGGACGGCGTGATGGGGTACCAGGCGCAGACGGTGGCCCCGCCATAGACTGCGCCAAGGGCCGCCGCTGCATTGCCTTCGACGAAAATGCGGTCGCCCACCGCGTCGGATTTCTGCAATTGCAGGCCGATGGGCTGCAGGTTCGCCTTCGCCCAGTCGCGCCCCAGATTGAACGCGTTGAGGTTGGCGCCGATCAGTTTGGGTTTCGAGGCGAACTCTTCCTTCAGCAACTGTTCGATCACGGCTCGATCAATGCTGATCAGCCAGGAAAGCGCGCCGACATAGCAGATGTTCTTGAACAGCTGCCGCTCGCGCGGAAGCTTGTAGGCCTCGTTGCAGATCGCCGTCAGCGGCACGCCGATGATGTTGATGTCGTCCCGGAATTTGGACGCGGGCAGCGGCTTGGTCGAGTCGTAGAAGAGATAACCGCCCGGGCTGATCTCCTTCACATCGTCGTCCCATGTCTGAGGGTTCAGCGGCACGGCGAGGTCGACGCCGCCCCGCCGGCCAAGATGGCCCGCGCCTGACACGCGCACTTCGTACCAGGTCGGCAGGCCCTGGATGTTCGACGGGAAGATGTTGCGCGCCGCCACGGGCACGCCCATGCGGATGATCGACTTGGCGAACAAGCCATTGGCCGAGGCCGAACCTGAGCCGTTCACGTTGGCGAACTTCACCACGAAGTCGTTTACCGCCGCGAGCGGCGCCGGCCTGCTGCTGGCGGCCTGTGTCAGCGTGTCCGGCATTTTGGTCCTGCCTGCGTGATGTCGATCAGGTATTTCTGCATGTCCCACGCGCCTGTGGGGCAGCGCTCGGCGCAGAGGCCGCAGTGGAGGCAAACATCCTCGTCCTTCACCATGACGCGCCCCGTGGGCAGGCCATCGGCGACATAGAGATCCTGCCCGAGATTGAGAGCGGGGGCCTTCAACCGCGTTCGCAGCTCCGCCTCCTCGCCATCGTCGGTGAAGGTGATGCAGTCCATCGGGCAGATATCGACGCAGGCGTCACACTCGATGCAAACCTTGGCGGTGAACACGGTCTGCACGTCGCAGTTGAGACAGCGTTGCGCCTCCTTGAAGCCGAGGCCCTGGTCGAAGCCCAGCTCGACTTCGGCCTTCACGTCCTTCAGCGACTGCGCCTTGTCGCGATGCGGAACCTTGTAGCGCCGGTCGTTGGCGATATCGTTGTCATAGCTCCACTCGTGGATGCCCATCTTCTGGGAGATGACGGTGACGCCCGGCGGCGGACGAACAGCGATGTCCTGATCGTTGAGAAACATGTCGATCGAGACGGCCGCTGAGTGGCCATGCGCCACGGCCCAGATGATGTTCTTGGGTCCGAAGGCGGCGTCCCCGCCGAAGAAGACATTGGGAATGGTCGACTGCATCGTTTCCTGGTGAACGACCGGCATGTCCCACTTGTCGAACGCCATGCCGATATCGCGTTCAATCCACGGGAAGGCGTTTTCCTGCCCCACCGCGACGAGCACATCATCACATTCGAAGTGCTGGTCAGGTTCGCCGGTTGGGACGAGCTGCCGGCGGCCCTTGGCGTCCTTCTCGGCCTTCACCTTCTCGAACGTCATGCCGGTGAGTCTGCCGCCCTCATGGATGAAGGCCTTGGGCACGAGATAGTTCAGGATCGGAATGTCCTCGCCGATCGCGTCTTCCTTCTCCCAGGGCGAGGCCTTCATTTCCTCGAAGCCAGAGCGGACGATGACTTTCACGTCTTCCCCGCCAAGGCGGCGGGCCGTACGGCAGCAATCCATCGCTGTGTTGCCGCCACCCAGCACGATCACGCGCCTGCCGATCTTGTTGGTGTGCTCGAACGAGACGTTGGAGAGCCAGTCGATGCCGATATGGATGTTTGCGGCGGCTTCCTTCCTGCCGGGCAGGTCGAGATCGCGGCCGCGCGGGGCGCCTGTGCCGACGAAGATGGCGTCGTAGCCCTCCTTCAGCAGCGACTTCAGGCTGTCGATCCGCCTTTCAAGGTGCATCACGGGCCCAAGCGCCGTGATGTAACCAACCTCCTCGTCAATCACTTCTTCGGGAAGGCGGAAGCGGGGGATCTGGCTGCGGATCATGCCGCCAGCCTTCTTGTCCGCGTCATAGACGTGGACTTCATAGCCAAGCGGGGCGAGGTCTCTTGCGACTGTGAGAGAGGCGGGTCCGGCGCCGATACAGGCAATCTTCTTTCCGTTCTTCGGGGCGGCCTTGGGCAGGCGTGCGGAGATGTCCGACTTGTTGTCGGCCGCCACCCTCTTCAGGCGGCAGATCGCCACCGGCTCCTCTTCGACGCGTCCCCTTCGGCAGGCGGGCTCGCATGGCCGGTCGCACGTTCGACCCAGGATTCCGGGGAAGACGTTCGACTTCCAGTTGATCATGTAGGCGTCTGTATAGCGCCCGTCCGCGATCAGGCGGATGTATTCGGGCACGGGCGTGTGCGCGGGACAGGCCAACTGGCAGTCGACTACCTTGAGAAAGTATTCGGGACGCGAAATGTCCGTCGCCTGCAATGCACGCCCCCGTCTGCTTGCGTGACCAACCATTGTTGGTCCGCGGCTTGTGTCGCCCGGGGTGATCTGTTCGCTGTGGCAATAACCCTATGCCGCAGTCGCGAACACGTCCGGGTCGGCCTCTACACGAAGCAGAGGGGAGTCCGCTTCGAGGTGGACCTTACTCCGGCTAATGCGGGCGTCTACTGGTGTTGCGCTATCTTGGCAGGTTGCTGACGCCCATCAGATACTCGTCCACGGAACGGGCGCACTGGCGGCCTTCCCGGATCGCCCAGACGACCAGGGATTGGCCGCGACGCATGTCGCCACAGGTGAAGATGCGCTCGGCGCTGGTCTTGTAGTCGTCGGTATTGGCCGCAACATTGCCGCGCGGATCGAGCGCCGCCGTCGACTGGTCGACCAGCCCCGGCGCCAGCGGGCCAACAAAGCCCATAGCGAGAAGAACGAGATCGGCTTTCAGTTCGAACTCGGAACCTTCCACCTCCTTCATCTCCATGCCCTTCGGCCCGCGCACCCATTCGACGCGGGCGCAGACAAGCGCCTTCACCTTGCCGCCCTCGCCAATCGCGCGCTTGGTCACCACCGCAAAGTCCCGCTCGCAGCCTTCTTCATGCGAGGACGAAGTGCGCAGCTTCAGCGGCCAGTCGGGCCAGGTCAGCGCCTTGTTCTCCTTGCTGGGAGGCTTCGGCATGATTTCGAGCTGCGTCACCGACGCTGCGCCATGGCGGTTCGACGTGCCGATGCAATCGGAGCCCGTGTCGCCGCCGCCGATCACGATCACATGCTTGCCCTTGGCGTTGATCGTGCCGCCGGGCGCTGCCGTCTTTTCATCGTCGCCTGCAACGCGCTTGTTCTGCTGCGTCAGGAAATCCATGGCGAAGTGGACGCCGTCCAGTTCGCGGCCGGGTACGGGCAAGTCGCGCGGCAGCTCTGCTCCGCCGGCCAGCACGATGACCTGGTAATCATCAAGCAGGCGCTGCACCGTCACATCGATCCCGACATTGAGGCGCGTGCGGAAGATCACGCCCTCGCTTTCCATCTGACGAACACGTTTGTCGATCAGGTATTTTTCCATCTTGAAGTCGGGGATGCCATAGCGGAGCAGGCCGCCGACGCGGTCCGACTTCTCGAAAACGGTCGGCGAATGCCCGGCGCGGGCAAGCTGCTGGGCGCAGGCAAGTCCCGCCGGACCCGAGCCGACGATGGCGATACGCTTGCCCGTGCCGCGCGGCGCCGTCAGCGGCTTGATCCAGCCTTCATCCCAGCCACGGTCCACGATCTCGCACTCGATCGATTTGATCGACACCGGGTTGTCGCTGATGTTCAGCACGCACGACGCCTCGCATGGAGCGGGGCAGATGCGGCCGGTGAACTCCGGGAAATTGTTGGTGGAGTGCAGATTCACCAGCGCGGCCTGCCAGTGGTCGCGATAGACCAGATTGTTCCAGTCGGGAATCTGGTTGTTGACGGGACAGCCCGGCGTGCCCGGCGCAACCGAACCCGTGCCCTGGCAGAACGGAATCCCGCAATCCATGCAGCGCGCGGCCTGTGTGCGGATTTCCGCATTGTCCATGCGCTTCAGGAACTCGGAATAGTTCTTCTTGCGGGCGTCGGGCTTTTCGTAGCCGCGCTCCTGTCTGTCGAACTCGAGGAAGCCGGTGGGCTTGCCCATATGCTTGCTCCCTGAACTCTACTCGGCCGCGACTGTGGCGTGGGCTGCGCTCTTCATGTCGAGAAGCGCCCGCGCATAGTCTGTCGGCATGACCTTGATGAATTTGCCCAGCGACTTGTCCCAGTCGGCCAGAAGCGCCTTCGCCCGGGCGCTTCCCGTGTGCAGCAGGTGCCGCTCGATCAGGATGCGCAGGCGCTCGGCGTCGAACGCCAGCATGTCGCCCATGCCGTTGCTCTCGACCGACAGGCTGCGCTGCTGCGGAGCGTTGTCGCCATCGCCGCCGGCCTTCACCGGCTGCAGCGCGACCATCGCCTTGTTGCAGCGATCGGCGAACGTTCCGTCCTGGTCATAGACGTAGGCCACGCCGCCCGACATGCCGGCCGCGAAGTTGCGGCCGGTGTGGCCAAGAACTGCGACGACCCCGCCGGTCATGTATTCGCAGCCATGATCGCCACACCCCTCGACGACAGCGACGGCGCCCGAATTGCGCACGGCAAAGCGCTCGCCTGCCACGCCTTCGAAATAGGCCTCGCCTGCGATCGCGCCATAGAGAACCGTGTTGCCCACAATGATGTTCTCGGTCGGGTCGCGCTTCACGCTGCCTGGCTGGCGAACGATCACGCGACCGCCCGACAGGCCCTTGCCGACATAGTCATTCGCATCGCCAACAAGGTTCAAAGTAATGCCACGCGCGAGGAAAGCGGCAAAGCTCTGGCCCGCCACGCCGATGAGCGCGATCTGGATCGTGTCGTCGGGCAGGCCGGCATGACCGAACTTGCGCGCGACCTCGCCAGACAGCATCGCGCCGACCGTGCGGTTCACGTTCTTGATCGTCTTGCTCACCTGCACAGGCTTCGGCGTCTTCGCCAGCGCAGCCTTGGCCGCCTTGATCAGCTTGTGATCGAGTGCGCCTTCCAGCCCGTGGTCCTGCGTCTCGGACACCTTGATCGCCACGCCCGCTTTCGGCTGGGGCTGGTAAAGGATCTTCGACAGATCGATGCCTTTGGCCTTCCAGTGGTCCACGGCCTTGCGCATGTCGATCAGGTCGACACGGCCGACCATCTCCTCAACCTTGCGGAAGCCCATCTTCGCCATGATCTCGCGAAGTTCTTCAGCGACGAAGAAGAAGTAGTTGATCACGTGCTCCGGCTGGCCCGTGAAGCGCGCGCGCAGCACCGGGTCCTGCGTTGCAACGCCGACCGGGCAGGTGTTGAGATGGCACTTGCGCATCATGATGCAGCCCGAGGCGATCAGCGGCGCCGTCGAGAAGCCGAACTCGTCGGCTCCCAGCAGCGCGCCAATGGCGACATCCCGCCCCGTGCGCAGCCCGCCATCAACCTGCACGGCGATACGTCCGCGCAGCTCGTTCAGCACCAGCGTCTGCTGCGTCTCCGCCAGGCCGATCTCCCACGGAGATCCGGCATGGGTCAGCGATGTCAGCGGCGATGCGCCCGTGCCGCCTTCGAAACCCGAGATCGTCACATGGTCCGCGCGCGCCTTCGAGACGCCCGCCGCGACCGTGCCCACGCCCACCTCGGACACCAGCTTCACGGAAATCCGCGCGACCGGGTTCACATTCTTGAGGTCATGGATCAGCTGGGCGAGATCCTCGATCGAATAGATGTCGTGGTGCGGCGGCGGCGAGATGAGGCCGACGCCCGGCGTCGAATGGCGCACCTTTGCGATGTTGGCGTCCACCTTGTGGCCCGGCAGCTGACCGCCTTCGCCGGGCTTGGCCCCCTGCGCCATCTTGATCTGGATGTCGTCGGCGTTGACGAGATACTCCGCCGTCACGCCAAACCGGCCAGACGCCACCTGTTTGATGCGTGAGCGCATCGAGTCGCCGTTCTTCATCGGCTTGAAGCGATCCGGCTCCTCGCCGCCTTCGCCGGTGTTGGAACGACCGCCGATGCGGTTCATCGCGATCGCAAGGTTGGTGTGTGCCTCGCGGCTGATCGAGCCGAAGCTCATCGCGCCCGTGGCGAAGCGTTTCACGATATCAACCGCCGGTTCGACCTCGTCGATTGGCACAGGCGTGTCTGCGAACTTCAGCTCCATCAGGCCGCGAATGGTCAGCAGGCGCTCATTCTGTTCGTTGATGGTCTGGGCAAACGCCGCATAGTCAGCCGACACATTGCCCCGAACCGCATGCTGCAGCTTGGCGACCGAGTCCGGCGTCCACGCGTGATCCTCGCCGCGCAGGCGATAGGCATAGTCGCCGCCGACATCGAGAAGGTCGCGATAGACCGGATTGTCGCCGAAAGCGGCCTGATGCCGGCGCACCGCTTCCTCGCCGATCTCGTTGAGGCCCGCGCCTTCGATCGTTGTCGCCGTGCCGGTGAAATATTCCGCGATCAGATCCGAGGAGAGCCCCACGGCATCGAAGATCTGCGCGCCGCAATAGGACTGGTAGGTCGAGATGCCCATCTTGGACATGACCTTGAGAATGCCTTTGCCGACCGCCTTGATGTAGTTCTTCTTCACGTCCTTGGCGGAAAGCTGGATGCCTTCATTCTGGCGTATCTGCTCCAGCGTCTCGAATGCGAGGTAGGGGTTCACGGCCTCCGCGCCATAGCCGGCCAGCGTGCAGAAGTGATGCACTTCGCGGGCCTCGCCTGTCTCGACGACAAGCCCGACCTGCATGCGCAGGCCCTGGCGCACCAGCTTGTGGTGCACGGCTGAGAGAGCCAGCAGGGCCGGAACCGGAATACGATCGGCTGACACTGCGCGGTCCGACAGGATCAGGATGTTGATGTCCTGCAGCACGTGCTCGGTCGCCTCGAGTCGGATACGCTCGATGGCCGCCTTGAGCCCGGCAGCGCCCTCCTTCGCATCCCACGTGATGTCGATCGTCGCCGTGCGAAACGCGCCGTCCACCAGCTCGCTGATCGAACGGATCTTCTCCAGGTCCGCGTTCGTCAGGATCGGTTGCGCAACCTCCAGCCGCTTGTGTGTGCCCGCAGCAAGTCCCAACAGGTTCGGCCGCGGCCCGATCATCGAGACCAGCGACATGACCAGCTCCTCGCGGATAGGGTCGATCGGCGGATTGGTCACCTGCGCGAAGTTCTGCTTGAAATAGTTGTAGAGCAGCTTCGGCTTCCGGCTCAGCACGGCGATCGGCGTGTCCGATCCCATGGAGCCGATCGGATCATCGCCAAGCGTGCCCATCGGCTCGAGGAAGAACGACAGATCCTCCTGCGTGTAGCCAAACGCCTGCTGGCGATCGAGCAGGCTGACATTGCCATTGGGTTGCGCCGGGCCCTCTGGCTCTTCGGGATCCGACAGCTCGGAAAGCTTGAACTGCATCTCGTGCAGCCAGGATTCGTAAGGGTGCTTGCCGGCCACCGCGCTCTTGATTTCCGCGTCCTCGATGATGCGGCCCTGTTCAAGGTCGATCAGCAGCATCTTGCCAGGCTGAAGACGCCACTTGCGCACGATCTTCGATTCCGGGATCGGCAGCACGCCGGATTCCGAGGCGAGGATCACCTGATCATCATCTGTCACGATGAAGCGGGCAGGGCGCAGGCCGTTGCGGTCGAGCGTCGCGCCGATCTGGCGGCCGTCGGTGAAGGCGATGGCGGCCGGTCCGTCCCACGGCTCCATCAGCGCTGCATGATACTCGTAGAAGGCGCGCCGCTCCGCATCCATCTGCGGATGGCCGGCCCAGGCCTCCGGGATCAGCATCATCATCGCGTGCGCCAGCGGATATCCACCGGCGACCAGCAGCTCCAGCGCATTGTCGAGACAGGCCGTGTCCGACTGGCCGTGCGGAATGAGCGGCCACATCTTGTCGAGGTCGGCGCCCAGAAGCGCGCTCTCCATCGAGCGCCGGCGCGCATACATCCAGTTCACATTGCCGCGCACCGTGTTGATCTCGCCATTGTGCGCGATGAAGCGATACGGGTGCGCCAGCTTCCAGCTCGGGAAGGTGTTGGTCGAGAAACGCTGGTGGACAAGCGCCAGCGCACTCTCGCACTTCGGATTGGTCAGGTCAGTGTAGAACGTGCCGACCTGTCCCGCGAGCAGCAGGCCCTTGTAGACGATGGTGCGCGTCGACAGCGAAGGCATGTAGAGTTCGGTCAGCCCCGGCAGGTCCTTCTTTTTCGCGATCTCGGCCAGCGGGTTCTGCGTCTCCTTGCGGATGGCGAGCAGCTTCCGCTCGAACGCGTCCTGGTCCATCGC
Organism: Hyphomonadaceae bacterium; assembly: GCA_022844345.1. Classification (GTDB taxonomy): domain Bacteria; phylum Pseudomonadota; class Alphaproteobacteria; order Caulobacterales; family Hyphomonadaceae; genus UBA7672. Next base: position 457,423 of record JALHLU010000002.1, on the reverse strand, counting down.
GGGCGAGCCCTTGGCGATGATCGCCTGCTTGATCACCGGCATGGACGCGATCACAGCCTCGCCAATCCCCGCGAGGTCAGTCGGCACATCGCGCCAGCCGAGCAGAATCTGCTTTGACTTGGCGAGGTAGTTCGCGAACTGGTTCATCGCGAAATCGCGCGCAGGCTCGTCCTGCGGCAGGAAGCACATCGCCACGGCATAATCGCCCGGCTTCGGTAGTTCGACCTTCGCGCCCTTCGCCCAGTCACGGAACAGCGCATCCGGAATCTGGATCAGGATGCCAGCGCCATCACCCAGCAGCGGGTCAGCGCCCACCGCGCCGCGATGGTCGATATTGACGAGGATCTGGAGACCCTGCGCCACGATAGCGTTCGATTTTCGGCCCTTCACGTCAGCGATGAAGCCGACGCCACAGGCGTCGTGCTCGTTGCGGGGATCGTAGAGACCCTGTGCCCCGGGAGGCTTGAAGGGAAGTCCGGTTGCCATGCGCGTAAACTCGTCCAGTCCTAGATGAGACTGAGCGCCTACCAGCTAGGCACAGAATTTCAATCGAATAGCCTCCGCTGCGGCATCATTTGCGTGGACATGCCTTCCAACCGGCTCGCGGCGCACGGCTTATGCCGCGGCAAACGACTTTCAGCGAGATAAGGTCTTGCGACAGCTATGCTCGTGTCCCGCCCTGTTCGCGCAATCTATTGCTGCGAATGGCGCGCTATCAGGAATTTCGTTCGGGCCGGCCACAGGGTTAAGGCCCGCCGGTCAGCCCATCGGATACAGCGCCGCCTTCTCCACGGCATAGGGCGCATAGGAGTCCTTCAGTGTCGCATGGTTGAGCAGCATCGTCGCGATGACCTCGCTCCCGCCCGGGCGATAGACCCGCGTGCGCATCCAGTAGCTCTCGGTGCGCCGGCTGCCAGAGAGGGCGACCACCTCGCGCTCGACCTCATAGTCCTCGCCGACGAATAGCGGCCCCTTGATCAGGCTGATCTCCTGGTCGGCGAACAGACCCACGGCCGGCCCCCTGACCCTGACACCATCCTGCCGCGCGATGTGCTGTAGCAGTACGCTGATCATCTCGAACGGAATGATCGCCCGGCCCCACGGGTTGCCGGCGCCGGTGTACCAGCTGGACGGCTCCGTGATCACCTTCAGCTTGTCGTCCAGCGAGAAGGGATAGAGCGCGCCCATATGCTGGTTCATGTCCATGCGGATGGGGATGCGTTTGGTGCGCTGTCCCACCGTCAGGTCGGCCAGGATCACCGCCTGGTCCAGCGGGGGGAGCTCGTTGAGGCGCAGGTCCAGCGCGGTGGGCGGCGCGCTGAGGCCCACGGACGCCGTGCCCCTCAGCACTTCCGTGCCGTCGCGTTTGGTCATCCAGATTGTCGCGTGATCCTCGCCCGGCTCGCGCTCCAGGAAGGCCCGCACCTCCTCGCCTGCGAAGGACGCATTGCGATAGTGCGCGGAGATGCAGCCCTCGGCCAGGAACCGTTCGCCCCACACCGCCTCGCCCAACGGCGCGAACTGGCTGAAATGTGTTGGCCCCTCAATGGTGCCGCCGCGAAACCCCAGCATCTGCGCCGTCGCATCGTCGTGGATCGAGGCGTGATCGTCATAGCTCTGGTGGTGCAGCATCTGGCGCGGCGCACGCCATGGCCCGGCCAGCACCTGGCCGATGGCTTCAAGCTCAGTGTCGAATGCGCGCGTCATCTCGGTCTCCCCAGCGGGACAATGGCTGGCGTTTATTGCAGTCCATGGCCGCCAAGCCAACCATGGCGATTCTCGCAAGCGCATCTTACATTGATGTGGAAGGGAACCTCACATGGCCGCAAAACTCCGCATCGACTTCGTATCAGACGTTGCCTGCCCGTGGTGTGTGGTGGGCCTGCGCTCGCTGAAGTCCGCACTGGAAAGGGTGGGGAACGATGTCGAGGCCGAGATCCATTTCCAGCCGTTCGAGTTGAACCCCGGAATGCCGCCCGAGGGCGAGAACACGACCGAGCACGTCCAGAAAAAATATGGTTCGTCCCCCGAACGATCGGCCGCCGCCCGGCAGGCCCTCCGCGACAGCGGCGCGGCGCTGGGCTTTGACTTCAACTACACCTCCGAAAGCCGTATCTGGAACACGTTCGACGCCCACCGCCTGCTGCACTGGGCTGGACAGGAGGGCCGCCAGCTTGAGCTGAAGGAAGCGCTCTTCCTCGCCAACTTCACCCAGCAGAAATCCACCAGCGATCATGCTGTGCTGGTCGAGGCCGCGAAAGCGGCGGGACTTGATGGCGGTCGCGCGCGCGAAATCCTGGAGTCGGATGCGTTCGTCGCTGAGGTCAGGGCCGAGCAGGCGCTCTGGCGCAATCGCGGCATCAGCGCCGTGCCATCGGTCATCTTCAACGGCCGCTGGATGGTCCAGGGCGGCCAGCCGGCGGAGGTGTTTGAACAGGCGATCCGCCAGATAGCGGCGGGGACGGCGACGGCCGCGGAGTAGGGCGCTACGGCGTAATAAACAACGTCCGCTCGCGTGCGCGCCGCTTGGCGAGTGCGGACATCACAACGCCATTCATGCGGTTCCACAGCAGGAATGCATCCGCCGCGCCTGGGCGGTCATCGATATTGACCCGCTTCACGATGGACGACTTGCGCGTCTTGCCCGAGCCAACATTGTAGCAGAACGCCACCATCGCGCTGAACTCGTTGAGCGTCACAGGCACGTCGACATAGCGCTCGATCGCGCCCTCACACCAATGCAGATCATCGCGCAGGAATGCGTCGGCCTCGGCCTCCGTGATGACGTCTTTCTCGCCTTCCAGCATGAGATGCCCGTAGCCGATCAGCCACACGCCCCCGAGCTCGTAGGCTTCCAGCTGCAGCGTCTCTTCTTCCTTGATGATCTGAACGGCGGTGTGGTTGGTGTTGTATTCGGCCGGCATGCGATAGACGGGCTCAGGCTCCAGCGCATCGAGGAAGTTCACCGGCCCCGTCAGCGGCACTATGGGGATGCCATTCATCGTCGGCACGCGGTCAGCTTCGACATCGGGCACAAGCGCGGGCCCGTGCATGGCCGTTGCCTCCACGGTTTCTGTTTCTGCGTCGGCTGTTTGCGGGCGCGGCGCACACGCCGCCAGCAGGCCGGCGCACGCGATCACTGCTCCGATGATTGGACTGATGCGTCTCGCCACGTCCCGTCCTCCGTCCCCGTCCGGCGGAGACAGAGACAACCACAAGCCGCCACTCTGTAAAGCCCGCGCGGCAGCGCACGGCCAACCTGCGTTTACTTTCTGATTACAGTATCGGCCAAGACAAAATACAGCAAAGCCGAGTCAAAAATTCCACAAAACTGGTTCGACTTAGCGATTGCTTAGCTATGCTCGTGTAGCTTCACCCATAAGCCGACAAGAGCGGCAAACAAAAAAAGATGGTGGTGGTGATGTTGAACGCGAAAGTCCGCACAAGCGGGCAAGACGAGAACGTTGAGCAGTCTTTCCTGAAGGCCCTTTCCCTGCTCGAACAGGCGCATCGCCGCCTGCACGACGTGGTCAAGGACAGCCTCGAGCGGAACGGCGAGCGCTCGCTGACGGGCGTCCAGGCCCTCCTGCTGTACGAAATCGGCGAAACCGAAACTCCCGCCAGCGCCCTTCGCGCCCGTGGTTCTTTCGCCGGCACGTCGATGTCCTACAACGTGAAGAAGCTGCAGGAAGGCGGATACCTCATCCAGTCGCGTTCGAACGACGACCGCCGCACTGTGCGCCTCAAGCTGACGCCCTCGGGCAAGGCCGTGCGCAACCGCGTCGCCGAACTGTTCGAAAAGCAGGCCGGCGCGCTCGAGCCGACCGCCTCGGTCCGCACAGATGACCTCGAACAACTCAACAAGTCGCTCGCCCGTCTCGAGCGCTTCTGGTCGGACCAGATCCGCTACCAGATGTAGTCTGCCCACACCGTACCCGGACTTCGCCCTGATAGTGCGGAGCCGTATGCCTCGGGGAGGAAACGCCGGACTTGGTCCCCTGACCTGATCAGGAGAGGCCGACCCGAGCGAAAAAGCCCGACACCGCCGGTCCTCGCCTCGCGAGCGCCGGCGGTTTTGTTTTCCGAACGCGCTTATTCACGGCTTCGGTTTTGCCGCCTGCGCCTTCTCGGCCAGCCGCGCGCCCAGCATCATGCCACCGATCGAGTAATTCCCCTCGTGGCAGGCGTACTCGAACATGACATCGTCCGTCCGCACCAGGGTGAACTCAACCCTCAGCGGTTCCGTCAGCATCGCGCTGTCTTCGAGCACATACGCATAGCTGATCTGGTCCGGCGTGATCAGACTGAAGCGTTCCGTCAGGCGCCGCTGCTGGTCGAAGGCGGGGCCGCCGGGCGGAGGAAGTTGCGGCCGTATCTTCGTCGTCACGACAACCAGCGTGTCGCCCTCCCACGACGCGACTGAATCTCCCGCCAGCGCGACCAGCGCTTCCGGTCGAGGCGCCGCATCGATGCCGATGATGCGGGTCACCATCTGGTCTTCCGTGTAGATCATCATGTGAGCCGGGGTCTGGACGATCTGGCGATACATGCCGCCGGGGCTGACACCCAGCGGCGCCCGGCCCGTCGCACTTAGGCACCGCTCGTCGTTCGACAGGCCCTCCGGGTTCTCCGCCGCCTTGCGGATGTCCCGGCCCAGCGCGCCCAGATCCTTGGACAACTGCGTCTGTGGCCGCTTCCCGTTCGCGGGCTCGACGATCAGCGATGTTCGATAGCCGCCGTCTCCTGCAGGCAGGAGGGTGGAGAAGTCGAAATCCTCCTCCGGATGCAGCGCGCCCCCGTCCTTGAACAGATCGGCGACTCGCGCGGCGGCATAGGCTTCGGCCGCCTCGCCGGTGACCGTGGCCTCCGTCGTTGCATCGAGCCGCTCAAACGGCGTCAGCCACCGGCTTTCCCACACGCCCTGAAAATCCGGCCGTCCATCAGCTGTTCGCGGGATATCGCTCGCCTGTGCGTGAGCATGCGCCCCCGACACGGCCAGAGCCGCCAGAACCAGCATTCGCGTCAACATTGTCCTGTCCCCACCCGAACCGGGCGCGCCAACTATTGCTCAATTGCCGCGACGCGGCGAGGGCCTGGCGCCGTCGGTAGTTGCGAACCATTCTCAAAAAAGTCGTGCGACTTGAAGGCGCTACACGCAGTTGCGTTTGATCTGTGTCTAGGAATGGGAGGGCTTGGAGGCTAATTAGTGCGTAACGCGCCCCTCAGAAGCGCGACACCGCCAGCGAGAAACGGTCCCATGAAACACCTGGTTCACTTCGAAAACGCGCTCGAGGAAATCCGCTCGGAAGGCCGCTATCGCGTCTTCATCGATCTCAAGCGCTACAAGGGCGAATTCCCGAAAGCCTCCGTGCGCCACAATGACGGCCGCGAACAGGATGTGACCGTCTGGTGCTCGAACGACTATCTCGGCATGGGCCAGGACCCGGACGTGATCTCGGCCATGAAGGAAGCGGTCGACACATTCGGCGCGGGCTCCGGCGGCACGCGCAACATCTCGGGCACGACGCGCTATCACGTCGAACTCGAAAAAGAACTCGCCAGCCTGCACGGCAAGGAATCGGCGCTGCTCTTCACCTCCGGCTATGTCTCGAACGAGGCGACGCTTTCGACGCTCGCCAAGATCATGCCGAACGTCATCATCTATTCGGACGAGCTGAACCACGCCTCGATGATCGAGGGGATCAAGCGCGCCCATTGCGCCAAGCGCATCTTCCGCCACAACGATCTCGCCCACCTGCGCGCCCTGCTGGAGAACGATCCGGCCGACGCCCCGAAAGTGATCGCCTTCGAGTCGGTCTATTCGATGGACGGCGACGTCGCCCCGATGGAAGCGCTCTGCGATCTCGCCGAAGAGTTCGACGCCATCACCTATCTCGACGAAGTCCACGCCGTCGGCATGTATGGTGACGAAGGCGCTGGCGTCGCCCAGCGCGATGGCGTGATGCACCGCATCACCATCTGCGAAGGCACGCTCGCCAAGGCCTATGGCGTCATGGGCGGCTACATCGCCTCCAAGGCCGCCATCGTCGACGCCATCCGCTCGATGGCCCCCGGCTTCATCTTCTCGACGTCCACATGCCCGGTGCTCGCCGCCGGCGCGCTGACCTCGATCCGCAAGCTGCGCACCGACTACGGCCGCGACCTGCGCAAGACCCACCAGGAAAAGGCCGAAATGCTTCGCCAGAAGCTGATCGCCGCCAAACTCCCGGTGATGATGGCCGACACCCACATCGTGCCGCTGCTGGTCGGCGATCCCGAACGCTGCAAGGCCCTGTCCGACACGCTGCTGTTCGACTTCGGCATCTACGTCCAGCCGATCAACTACCCCACCGTCCCCAAAGGCACCGAACGCCTGCGCTTCACGCCGTCGCCCCAGCACACCGAAGCGATGATGGACGAACTCGTCTCCGCCCTGCTGGCGATCTGGAAACAGCTGGGGCTGGATCAGCGCGCGGCCTGAGACGCAATCCCAGTGCTCGTCCTCCCTCGCGAAGCGGGGGAGGTGGCGCGCCGCAAAGCGGCGTGACGGAGGGGGCCGCCGGCCAAGGGCCGGCGAGAAGCCATCGACTAACTATGCCACCCAGCGCTATTGTAGGCGATAAGGCGTCGTTGGGGTGGGGAAGTGGTATCCTCTGTTTGTGGTCGAGTTGTCGCTCCCGAGGGCACGCCTTGCTGGATGCAGCACGTTGGCTATTGGATCAACCAGCAACAGACTTTGATCACTGGACTGTTGGCGCTCATCGTCGGCGGAGCAACGATCTACTATCTGCATAAGCAGATTGGGCAGCAGCAGACGATCGCTGACGAACAGAACAGACGGCGGCTGCGCGCGGTTAGAGCCGGTCTGCCGTTCACACTTTCCGAAATTCATGACTACGCACGCGAGTGTATCGACGTCCTTTCCCATCTTTTGGCAAAGGGGGGCTCTTGGAACGGTGACGTGGAGTACGACTACGAACTTGAACAGGAGGCATTAAGGACGCTCCCGCCGCTCCCGAACTATCCGGCAGAAGCATTCAGGGCCATTCAGGTCGTCATTGAGCATGCCGAACTGAAGGACGCCCGCAAACTACAGGAGATCGTGGCTTATGGTCAGATTCAACATTCCCGATTTCGCGGATTGACGGGCCGATTGATCCGCAAAGAGGATTCCTCGTGGGTGGTGATCGGGGCAAATGTCATGTCAGCCATCCGAGACGCGACTGGCTTGATGCTGCATATCGAGAGAGTGTATGATTATGCGCGTGAGACAGGTCCCGACATTCACGACCTCGGAGACGCGAACAGGGCGAGCGATGCTCTCCTCTGGATGAACAAAGGCGGCGCATCTGCGCGCGAGTATGTTCGAGAGCACTGGCCTCCAGACTTTCCGCATCGCATCCCCGCTCAAGGCACAGAAATCGTGCCTATCCCAACTCTCGATCGCGAGTCGTAGGCCACCGTCCGGACGCGCAAGTCAGTAGGGTGCATTGAGCTTCGCGAAATGCACCTCCGGTGGAGGTGGCGCGATGGCGCCTTTCGGCGTTGCCTCAATGCACCCTACGCACTCCGCGTCTGGAAGCGTGTCGCCAGACACGCGTTCCCGGCGCAGGCCGGGATCCAGTCCCAGGAGACATGTGCGCGAAGCGCTCGACCGGGTTTCGACGCGCTTCGCGCGACCCTTTGTTTAAGGCTGGATCCCGGCCTGCGCCGGGAACGCGTGGCCGGGCCACGCTTCCAGCGATGTCGCAGATTCGGCCGAATGAAATGTGGCGCCCGAAGCATCTTCCCGAGCACTCTCAAACGACTACGCAAAACCCGCTGTAGGAAACCCGCACGACTTTCCCCGGGGTCCCCAACCTCGCTTATAGTGACCACGTCCGCGCATGAGGGGGTCCTGGAGACGTCCGATATCCCAAGGCGCGCGGACAGCAGCCGGCGTGGCAGCGAAGTGGCGGGGACCATGTGCGCCCCGTCAAGCAAGTCAGTCGCCACTGGGAGACGGGTGAAATCCCCCCTCCTGGACGCGAGACGAAGCGTGCTTCGATGCAACTGCCTCCGGGGTCAGAGAAACCGGAGGGTCCAGGGCGGATCGGTTCGCCCTGACACGCAAGAACCGGTGGCGGACAGGGAGCCAAGGACCCAGGCGGCGTACACCCGTCTGGTGAGCCCTCGAACTCCTCCGATGCGTCACGGCCGGGAAAGAACGGTTGTCTCCGGGGCGCGCGAACAGCGCATCCGCTGGTTCTTCTTCGCAAGGGGAAGGCTGGCACAGGCACTAACCCAAGGCGCGGTTCGCGCGCCCCGGCCCCTCGCTTTGCAGGGGCGCCCACTGATCATCACGGGCGGCGCGCGCCGGCCCGAATGCGGAGCCTTGCCTGCGATGCCTCAAGCTTTCACGCACGACCCCGCCACGCGCCGCGCCCTGAGCCAGATGAACCGCGCCGTTGCGCGCGGCGATCTTGCCGGGGCCGAGCGCTGGCTCGCCGCCGCCGAACGCTGTCTTTCCATCGCCGAGCGCGCCGCCGGCCTCGCAGAGCTTCGCCCGCATCCGCATCGCTCACACGCGGCAAAGCCGTGGGTCCCGCCCCCGCCGCCGCCGCCCCCGCCACCCCCGCCGCCGGTCAGGTTCAACCCGCCCCCGCCCGGCGAAGAGCCGCTCCGCAAGGCGAATTTGGCGGCGCGCCGCCTGGCGCTTTACGCAAAGCTCTGCCTCGTCCCGCCCGAAAGCCGCCCGCCGCGCCACCGCACGCCGCCCGCCGGCGAAGGCGCGTGATTGGTCTTCGGCCGCTGGTCGGATTATGCTGGCGCCATGAGCGCGGACAGCGAAACCCACGAAGGTCAGATCGTCATCGGCGATATCGCATCGCCCGATGCGCCGGGCGATCTTGCGCCGCCAACGGTGAAGTTCGTCCACTATCCCGGCGCCCAGCAGCTGATCCTCTGGCTGCCGAAGCCGGCCTGGCAGGGCTATGGCGAACTCTCCGTCGTTCGCGATGGCGTCGATGTCGAGCGCGGGCCCGTCAGCGACCGCGTGAATGGCAGCGTGCAGATACTGTTCGCCACGCTCGATTGGCCGCCCGGAAACTACGTCATCACCGTCACCCACGAGGAGGGCTGGCGCCATGTCGTCGAAGCGACCAAGTACGCGCCCGGCAAGCAGCCCGCGCCCCCGCCGCCACCGCCCCCCGAACCCGTGGTCGATCACCCGCCCATCGTCTACCGCGACGGCTTCGGAAATCTGATCCCGAACGCTGATCTCGACCTGCGCGAGAAGGCGCTAGCTGACATCGCGCGCAAGTTCAGCCGCCGTCTGGAATACGAAGGCAACTACCGCGCCGGCACGATCCACCTGATCGATGGCGAGCGCCGCATCTCGTTCTTTCACGAGATGTGTGGCGGCGACATGAAGTTCACCATCGACATCCCGCCCGTGGAGCAGTGGGAAGCCAGAACGGGCGCGCCAGTATCCGAACGCGACGACATCATCGATTTCGTCGCAAGACGCGTGAAACAGGACCAGGCCTCCAGCTGGACCTACAGGATCACCCACAACTCGATCGACTTCTATTGATGGACGAAGCGCGTTAAACTGACCGCCATGCCAGACGATCCCGACAGCGAAATCCTGATCGAGATGAACCGTATCGGTTCAGCCATGGAAGTGCGCGCCGTCTCGGCCGGCGACGGTCTCGAAGTTGCGTTCGCAGTCCCGGCCAACGCCGCCCAGTCCGACATCCAGCGCCTCGCGCGATCCAAGCTGGCCTATGTCCGCCGCAAGCTGTCCGGCGATGGAGGCGGTAAGAAACCGGACGGGAAGGGCGGCTGGATCGCCTAACGGCTCTTGCGCACGCCCTTGCCCAGCCCGATCTTCTTGGCGAACTCCGAACGCCGCTCGGTATAGGCCGGCGCCACCATGGGGTAGTCCGCCGGCAGGCCCCACCGCTTGCGATACTCATCCGGGCTCATGTCGTAATGCGAGCGCAGATAGCGCTTCAGCATCTTCAGCTTCCGCCCGTCTTCCAGGCAGATGATGTAATCCGCCGTCACCGACCGCGACACCGGTACAGCCGGCCGCGGCTTGTCTTCGGGCCGCTGCTCCGCAGTTCCGCCAAGCGATGCGACCGCCCGGTAAACAGAACGAATGACTTCCGGCAGGCTTTCCGTAGTGACCGGGTTGTTGGCCACAAACGACGACACGATATCCGAAGTCATCCGCAGCAGGTGTTCGTTAGCAAGCCCCTGATTACCTGATGGTTCAGTCATCAATTCTTCCCACCCGCCGTCATGCTGCGCAAAATACGCAGCTCCCCAAGTTCAGGGCAAGAAACTATCAAGTTCCTGATCAGTGCTTAAAAAGAAATACTGATTCTGATCTGTCACCCGAGATTGTTAGGGTTGCACCCATTTGTTCTGTCCGGGCGTGGCCTTGCCAACGCAGCGACCAGCCCGTATCGCCCGTCAAATCCGCCCCGAAACATGTGGAGTCGCGCCGATGAGCCAGTCGAAAGCCCCAACGGAAGGGTTCTTTTCGACCGGCCTTGCCGAAGTTGATCCTGCGGTCGCAAAGTGGATCGGCGAGGAACACGGCCGCCAGGGCCACGAGATCGAGCTGATCGCGTCCGAAAACATCGTCTCGCGAGCCGTGCTCCAGGCACAGGGGTCGTTGCTCACCAACAAGTACGCCGAAGGCTATCCGGGCAAGCGTTACTATGGCGGCTGCGAATATGTCGACGAGGTCGAGACGCTGGCGATCGACCGCGCCAAGCAGCTGTTCGGCTGCCAGTTCGCCAACGTGCAGCCGTCGTCCGGCAGCCAGGCCAACCAGGCCGTGTTCACCGCCCTGATCAAGCCGGGCGACAGCATCCTGGGCATGAGCCTCGACGCCGGCGGCCACCTCACGCACGGCGCCAAGGCCAACCAGTCGGGCAAGTGGTTCCAGGCGCATTCCTACGGGGTCCGCCGCCAGGACGGCCGCATCGACCTCGACGAAGTCCGCAAGGCCGCAAAAGAGTCCGCGCCGAAGATCATCATCGCGGGTGGCTCGGCCTATTCGCGCACCATCGACTTCGCGGCCTTCCGGCAGATCGCTGACGAAGTCGGCGCCATATTCATGGTCGACATGGCCCACTTCGCTGGCCTCGTCGCTGCTGGCCTGATCCCGAGCCCGCTGGAACACGCCCACGTCGTCACCACGACGACGCACAAGACCTTGCGTGGCCCGCGCGGCGGCATGGTGCTGACGAACGAAGAAGCCATCGCGAAGAAAGTGAACTCGGCCGTATTCCCCGGCATCCAGGGCGGCCCGCTGATGCACGTCATCGCCGGCAAGGCCGTGGCCTTTGGTGAGGCGCTGAAGCCGTCGTTCAAGGCTTACGCACAGGCCGTGATCGACAACGCCCGCACGCTGGCCGAAACGCTGAAGGTCGGCGGCCTCGACATCGTCTCCGGCGGCACCGACACGCACCTGATGCTGGTCGACCTCCGCCCCAAGGGCGTGAAAGGCAACGACACCGAAAAGGCGCTCGAGCGCGCCTGGATCACCTGCAACAAGAACGGCGTGCCGTTCGATCCGGAAAAGCCGATGGTCACATCCGGCATCCGCGTCGGCTCGCCCGCCGCAACCACACGCGGCTTCGGCACGGGTGAGTTCAAACAGGTCGGCAATTGGATGATCGAGATCATCGACGCGCTCGGCCGCGGCGGCGACACGTCCGCCGTCGAGGAAAAAGTCCGCCAGGAAGTGAAAGCCCTCACCGATCGCTTCCCGATCTACGCGGCTCCGTGGGGCTGAACTCTGAAGGGGTGATGATTGCGCTGTCCGTATTGCGGCTCTGCTGACTCGGTCGTCAAGGACAGCCGGCCTGCCGAAGAGGATACGGCTGTGCGCCGCCGTCGCGGCTGCACCAACTGCGGCGGCCGCTTCACCACATTCGAGCGCGTCCAGCTGCGCGACCTCATCGTCGTCAAGCGCGATGGCCGCCGCGCCCCGTTCGACCGCGACAAGCTGCGCCGCTCGGTTTCGATAGCGCTGCAGAAACGCCCCGTCAGCGAAGAACAACTCGACCACATGATCTCCGGCATTGTTCGCCGCCTCGAGAACATGGGCGAGGCCGAGATCAAGACGTCCGACATCGGTGAGATGTTGATGGAAAGCCTCGGCGATCTCGATCCGGTCGCCTTCGTTCGCTACGCCTCGGTCTACAAGGATTTCAAGACGCCCGCCGACTTCGCCGCCTTCGTCGCCGCGCAGATGGCGAAGGACGCTGAAGGCAAGCCGGAATGAGCGATGCGCCGTCTCTCGCGCGCCCATCCGTAACGCTGAAGCTCGCGACATCCCTCGATGGCCGCATCGCGCTGGCGAATGGCGAGAGCAAATGGATCACGGGCGAGGCGGCCCGCGCCGAAGTCCATCACCTGCGCGCCAACCACGATGCCGTCATCGTGGGCTCCGAAACCGTCATCGCCGATGACCCGCTTCTCACCGCGCGCCTCAATCCGCCGCCTGAGCGCCAGCCCCTTCGCGTCGTCGCCGACAGCCGTGGCCGCGTGCCGGCCAGCGCGAAGCTCTTCTCCACGCTGGAGATGGGGCCCGTAGCCGTTGCCACGCTTGAGACGCAGAACCTCGACCACTGGCCCTCCACGCAGGGCCTGCAATTCTGGATGCTCCCGCCAGGCGAAGGTGGTAGCATCTCCCTCCCAGAACTTCTCAATTCCGCCCAGCGCGCCGGCGTCTCCAGCCTGATGGTCGAAGGCGGAGGCCAACTTGCCGCCGCGTTCATGCGCGCGGGCCTCGTGGACCGCATCGAATGGTTCCGCGCCCCCATTGTCCTCGGCGGTGATGCGCGCCCATGCCTCGGCGGACTGGCCTTGGCGAACCTCGCCTCAGCGCCCACTTATGAGCGCACGAGCGTCAGGGAAATCGGCCCCGACCTCTGGGAAAGCTACGAGCGGAAAGCCTGAGGATGTTCACCGGACTGGTCACGGACATGGGCCGCGTTGGGGCGATTGAGGAGCGCAATGGCGTTCGCCGCATCTCCATTCGCAGCCGCAACTACCGGCCTGAGCACATCCAGCTCGGGGCATCGATCCAGCATTCGGGGGTCTGCCTGACGGTGGTGGACTTCGGCCCTGATGACGAGGGCGCCTGGTGGGATATCGAGGCCATACCCGAGACTCTCTCGCGCACGACGGTGGGAGCCTGGAAGGTTGACGACTTCATCAATCTCGAACTGTCTCTCAAGATCGGCGACGAACTCGGCGGCCACCTCGTCTACGGCCATGTTGATGGCCTCGGCGCGGTCAAGTCCGTCACGCCGGATGGCGACAGCCGCCGTATCCGCGTGGCGCTGCCGGGCAATCTCGGGCGTTATCTCGCCGAGAAGGGCTCGATTTGCCTCGACGGTGTATCGCTTACCGTTTCTGCGGTCGGCCGCGACGCCGAGGGCGACTGGTTCGAGGTCGCCATCATCCCGCACACATGGCAGGTTACGACGCTCGGCCAGCTCAAGGCTGGCGACAAGGTCAATCTGGAAGTGGACATGCTGGCGCGCTATGTCGCTCGCATGCTTGAATGGCGACCGAAATGAAAGACCACACCGAAAAGTACGATTTCTCCGCCGCCATCTCTCCCATCGAGGAGATCGTGGAAGAGGCGCGCAACGGGCGCATGTACATCCTCGTCGACGCCGAGGACCGCGAGAACGAGGGCGACCTCATCATCCCGGCCCAGTTCGCAACGCCCGCCGCCGTCAACTTCATGGCCAAGCACGGCCGGGGCCTCATCTGCCTGTCGCTCTCGCCCGAGCGCGCCCGCACGCTCGAACTCGACATGATGGCGCGCGAGAACCGCACCAGCATGAAGACCGCCTTCACCGTCTCCATCGAGGCGCGCGAAGGCGTCACCACAGGTATCTCCGCCCACGACCGCGCCCACACGATCGCCGTAGCGATCGACCCCACCAAGGGCGCAGACGACATCGTCTCGCCCGGTCACGTCTTCCCGCTGGTCGCCAAGGATGGCGGCGTGCTCGTCCGCGCCGGCCACACCGAGGCCTCCGTCGACATCTCGCGCCTCGCCGGTCTCTATCCCGCCGCCGTCATCTGCGAGATCATGAACGACGACGGCACGATGGCGCGCCTGCCAGAGCTCGTGACATTCGCCCAGCTGCACGGCCTCAAGATCGGCACCATCGCGGACCTGATCGCCTGGCGCCGCCGTCATGACCGCTTCCTCGAGCGCCGCATCGAAGGCGATTTCGAAAGTGCCTGGGGCGGCAAGTTCCGCATCATCGTCTTCCGCAACACGCTCGACGGCGCCGAGCACGTCGCCATCGTGAAGGGCAGGGTGCAGGGCGATCAGCCCACGCTTGTCCGCGTCCACCGTGTCGACTTCTTGTCGGATGTGTTGGGCGAGGCCGGCAAGCGCGAGGGCCTCATCCGCCGGGCGATGGAAAAACTGTCCGCCGCCGAAGAGCCGGGCGTCGCCGTCTTCGTGCGCATGGGCATGGGCGAGGAAATCGCTCGCGCGCTCGGCGGCCAATATGCCGCTGCCGGAACAGAGCCGGCTCACCCATTGCGCGAGTATGGAGTCGGCGCGCAAATCCTGAAGGATCTGGGCGTCCGCCGCATGATCCACATGAGCAATACCCGGCCCAGCGTGCTGCCGGGGCTTGACGGATACGGGCTGACGGTCGAGGGCTGGCGCCGCATCGACGGAGACTAGAAGTGGCCGAAGCCCCCCGCATCCTGATCGTGACCTCCCGCTACTACGCCCACATCGTGGCCGAGCTGGAGGCCAGCGTCGCCGAAGGCCTCGACAAGGCCGGCGTCACCTATGAATTCCTCGAAGTGCCCGGCGCCTTCGAAATCCCGGCGGCCATCGCCATGGCGGCCGGCACGGGCGAGTGGGATGGTTTCGTGGCCCTGGGCTGCGTCATCCGCGGCGAGACCTCGCACTACGACCTGATTACCAACCACGTCGCCCGCGCGCTGATGGAGCTCTCCATTTCCGGCGTGCCCCTCGGCTTTGGCGTGCTCACAGTCGAGAACGAGGGTCAGGCCCGCGTCCGTGCTGACCGCAAGCAGAAGAACAAGGGCGCCGAGGTTGTTGCCGCTGTCCTGCGCATGGTCGGCCTGTCCTACCGCTTCAACAAGATGGACGAGTTGGGCGAATGACCACCGCGCCGTCCGCCGAGGCTGAACGCCGGTTGCTTGCCGCGCGTCGCGCCGGCGCGCGCCTCGCCGCCGTCCAGGCGCTCTACCAGATGGAACAGACCGGCCAGTCGGCCCGCTCTGTCATCGCAGACTTCATGGAAGACCGTCTCGGCCTCAACGACGAAGGCGAGCCCGTGGAAGAGGCCGATCCAGATCTCTTCAAGTCTGTGGTCGATGGCGTTGTCGCCCGTCAGGAAGCCGTCGACGCCGCCATCATGAAGCGCCTTGCCGGCGGTTGGAAGATCGAACGCCTCGACGCCACCTCACGCGCCATCCTGCGCGCTGCCGTCTACGAACTGATCGCCGAGATCGGCCTCCCGTCCCAGATCATCCTCGACGAATACGTCTCCCTCGCCCACGCCTTCTTCGAAGGCTCCGAGCCGAAGTTCATCAACGGCCTGCTCGATGCAGTCTCGCGGGATGTGCGGGCCTGAATGTGATGGATGAGTTCGATCTCATCCGCCGCTACTTCGCGCCTCTCGCCACTTCGCCGGGCGCTGATGGCCTCAATGATGACGTTGCCGAGATCGCGCCCGGGCTGATCGCCACCAAGGACGCCATCGTCGAAGGCATCCACTTCCTGCCCGATGATCCGCTGGAAACCGTCGCGCAGAAGCTGGTCCGCGTGAACGTCTCCGACATCATCGCCAAGGGCGGCAAGCCCGATGCGGCGCTGCTGGCGCTGGTCTGGCCCAAGGGCCGCCCCCACGAACAACTCGAAGGCTTCGCGCGCGGCCTGCGCAAGGACCTCGACCGCTGGGGCGCACACCTCGTCGGCGGCGATACGACTTCGACAGACGGCCCGCTCACACTCAGCCTCACGCTGATCGGCAAGGTCGGCGCGCGCGGGCCTGTCCGCCGCTCTGGCGCGAAGGTGGGTGACGATGTCTGGGTCACCGGAACCATCGGCGATGGCTGGCTCGGCCTGCAGGCGGCCACCAGCAAGCTCGGCCTGCTCTCGGCTGAAGCTTCCAACCTGCTGGTCTCGCGCTATCGCGTCCCCGAGCCGCCGCGCCTCCCATTCGCCGACTTCGTCGCGGCCCATGCGTCTGCGTCCATCGACGTGTCGGACGGCCTTGTGGCGGATGCCGGCCATGTGGCGGCCGCATCCGGCGCAGGTATCGTGATCCGCGCTGCCGCTATTCCCTTGAGCGCGGTCTGCCAGTCATATCTCGACAACGCCCGAGTCACGCTGGCTCAGCTGCTGACGGGCGGAGACGACTACCAGACGCTGTTCACTGCCCCCGCCACAGCCCGCGACCAGATCGCAATGGAAGGTCAGCCTGTCGCCCGCATTGGCGAAGTCGTGGCGGAGCCGGGCGTCCTTGTGCTGGACGCAGCAGGCGCGCCCATGCAGCTGGCGCGCACTGGTTTTCGCCACTTCTGACCCGCGCGCCTAACCGTAAACGCGACCTAAACCATTCCGGCGCAGACTGCCTTCATGCGCTTTACCCGTCGCGACGTTATCGTTTCCGCATCGCTTGCTGCCGTCCTCACGCCGGCCGCCGCCGCCTTTGCGCCCCCAGCGGGCGGGGCGGAGCAGGGTGGCGAGACCCCCACCGAGGCTGAAGTCGCCCGCTCGCTCGAGCTTGGAGGCCTGGTCTTCCCGGTGTTCGATGAGAAGCTGAAGCTGAAGAACTACCTGTTCATCAGCGCGCGCATGCTGGCCGGTCCCGGCAAGGACGTCTGGAAATATCGCGAACAGCAGCACTTCATTCGCGATGCCATCCTGCGCGCAGCCCACAAGACCAGCTTCCACGCCAAGGGCAATTTCAGGAAGCTCGACGAGAAGTTCGCGTCCGCCGAATGCGTCAAGGTCGCCAACCAGACCGTGGGCGAGCCAGATGCTCTCGTCCAGATGACGTTCACCCAGATCGCCAGCCAGAGCTGATCGCCAGCCTTCGATTGACCAAGAAGATTACTGGCGTCCGCCCGGGTTGTCGCCCGGCTGGCGGTCGTCCTGGCGCTCCAAGCCCGGGATCTGGTTCTGCAGGCTGCCCAGCGTACCGAACAGCTGTTCGAGAATGCCGAGTTCGCGGCCGCGCGTCGGCGTGATGCGCGAGCTGTAATCCAGTACGCGACCGTCCTGGACGTCATAGACCAGCACGTCGGAGACCACGTCGTCATCATCGAACTGGATCGCAACGATCTCGCGCTGGACGACCTTCGGGTAGTAGAACGTCAGCAATTCGCGGGTCGATGACATGTAGACCCAGAGCTTTTCCTTGCCCGCCACATATTTGGCCTGGCCTGTCTGGTCGAAGAGGGATGTGGTGGAGGGCGTGCCCAGCCGGGTCAGGACGGTCGAACGCGTATCGACAGCCGGCTTGATGTCGGTCGCCAGCGCCTGGTCGGGCACAAAGCCGTGGAAGTCGCGCGTGGCGGTGCAGGCCCCCAGGACGGCAAGGCTCGCAGCGGCGAGACTCGTGGCAAGGGCAAGACGACGGAAAGCCATCGAAAACTCCAGTACTTCGGGCTAGCTACAAGCCTCCCGCCCGGGTTGGCAAGGCTTGTGGGCGCCAGTGTGGCGGCCCGGCCTGATTGCCCCGGAATTCTCCCATTTGCAGGACGTCCCCGGCCGCTTCCCCTGCGCGCGAACCCTGCTAGTGTCCGCCAGGTCTTCCGGAAAACGCTGCAACGACAGGGCTGGCATGGCGCTTGGAAACTGGTTCCAGTCAAAGAAGAACCGCTGGGCGGTGGACAGGTTGCACCAGTCCATCCAGGCGCAGGCCCTTCGGCCCGATTTCTACTATGAAGGAGGCGCGCGCGACAATTTTTCCGGACGCTTCGAGATGACGTGCCTGCACGGCACGCTGGTGTTCCGCCGCCTGCGTGCTGCCGGCAACTCCGGGAAAGCCCTGTCACAGGACGTTTTCGACGCCCTGTTCGACGGATTTGACGAGGCCCTGCGCGACATTGGCACGGGCGATCTCAGCGTCGGCAAGAAGATCAGGAAGATGGGCGAGGCCTTCTACGGCCGCGCCAAGGCCTATGACGAGGCATTGGACGATGGGGCGACGGATGCGGATCTCGGCATGGCCCTGAAGCGGAATCTGGGCATCTCTGAAGCCGAAGTGGACCGCTTTGTCCGCTATGTCCGCCTCGTCGAGGGGTCGCTGCTGCGCCACCAGGACGACCAGCTTCTCCAGGGTGAAGTCAACTGGCCGCGCCTGTCTTGATCGCCTGACCAGCTGATTCTCTGATGTCCGGCTGAGGTTCGGCGCAAGGGTCGCAGGGGCAGGCAGGGCCTGTTCCCCCACTCCGCACGTGCTATTAGGTCGCCGGAATCGTGGCCGGTCCGGGTCAATCCGACTCGGGGGAGCCAACGGGAGTTCATTCGCCTCACATGTCCGCCCCCAGGATCATATCCATCGACGCGATGGGCGGAGACCACGCGCCACGCATCGTGGTGGAAGGCCTCGAACGTTTCGCCCGCAGCAATGCCGGCTTCAACTTCCTGTTGCACGGCGATGAAGTCGCGCTGAAGCCGCTGCTTGAAAAAGCGCCCACCGCCGCGCCGCGCACGACCGTCCGCCACACTGACAAGAGCGTCGCGATGGACGCCAAGCCCAGCCAGATGCTGCGTCAGGGCAAGGGCACGTCGATGTGGAACGCCATCGAGGCCGTTAAATCTGGCGAGGCAGTCGCCGCCGTCTCAGCCGGCAACACCGGCGCGCTGATGGCGCTGTCCATGTTCATCCTGCGCAAGGTGGAAGGCGTCCACCGCCCGGCGCTGGTTGGCAGCTGGCCCACCCGCAAGGGCGTCTGCGCCATGCTCGACCTTGGCGCCGACATCGCAGCCGACGCCGCCCAGCTCGTCGAATTCGCCATCATGGGCGCCGCCTTCGCGCGCGCTGTCCACGGCGTGCAGAACCCCCGTGTGGCGCTGCTCAACATCGGCGAGGAAGAACTCAAAGGACACGAGTCGATCCGCGAAGGCGCCCGCCTGATGCGTGCAGCCAACCTTACGATTGATTTCCGTGGCTTCATCGAGCCCGACAAGATCGGCAATGGCGATATCGACGTCATCGTCACCGACGGCTTCACCGGCAACGTCGCCCTGAAGACTGCCGAGGGCATCGCCCGCATGATCTCGGACATGCTGAAGGACGCTTTCAAGTCAGGCCCAATCGCCATGCTCGGCGCTATGCTCGTGCTCCCGGCGCTCAAGGGCTTCAGGAACAAGA
Source organism: Hyphomonadaceae bacterium (assembly GCA_022844345.1). Classification (GTDB taxonomy): domain Bacteria; phylum Pseudomonadota; class Alphaproteobacteria; order Caulobacterales; family Hyphomonadaceae; genus UBA7672. Next base: position 438,020 of record JALHLU010000002.1, on the reverse strand, counting down.
TGGACCCGCGCAAGGTCAATGGCGGCGTCTTCCTCGGTCTCAACGGCGTCGTGGTCAAAAGCCATGGCGGCACCGATGACATGGGCTTCGCCCACGCAATCCATGTCGCCGCCAGCATGGGCGGAAGCAATTTTCGCACGGAAGTCGAAGAGAATCTCAGGCGCCTTGCGCCTGTTGCGGCTGCAGTTGCGCCAGCACAGCAGCCCGCCAAGTAAGGATCTTGCGTGCTGGGTTGGGGGCAGAATGACGAGGCGTGGTCATGAGTGAATTTGCTTCCGTGATACGCGGCGTCGGCGGCTACCTGCCCGAAAGAGTGCTCACCAACGAAGACCTGTCGAAAATGGTCGACACCACCGACGAGTGGATCACCGCCCGCACCGGCATCCGCAAACGCCACATCGCAGCCGAGGGGGAGGCCACATCCGATCTCGCTGTCGCGGCCGCGCGCAGGGCGCTGGACTCCGCAGGCCTCGGTCCGCAGGACATCGACCTCATCATCGTCGCCACGGCCACGCCGGACTACACTTTTCCGGCCACCGCCACGGTCGTCCAGGACAAGCTGGGCATCACGCGCGGCGCCGCCTTCGATCTGCAGGCTGTCTGCTCTGGTTTCGTCTTCGCCGTCGCCACCGCCGACAACTTCCTCGCGCGCGGCCAGTTCGAGCGGGCGCTTGTGATCGGCGCCGAAACCTTCTCGCGCATCCTCGACTGGTCTGATCGATCCACCTGCGTGCTGTTCGGCGATGGGGCCGGCGCCGTCGTTCTCGAACGGCAGACGAAGGAGCAGGCCGGCGATCGCGGCGTGAAGGGCATCCACCTGCGCTCCGACGGGCGCTATCGTGATCTGCTCTATGTCGATGGCGGCCCGTCCACGACGCAAACGGTTGGCCACCTGCGCATGATCGGCAACCAGGTGTTCAAGCACGCGGTGGGCAAGATCTCCGACAGCGTGAAGGCGGCCGCCGCCGACGCTGGCCTCGCCGTGTCCGATATCGACTGGTTCGTGCCCCACCAGGCCAACCAGCGCATCCTGTCCGCCGTGGCCGCGCGGCTGGGGCTGGACGACAACAAGGTGATCTCCACGGTCGCCGAGCATGGCAACACTTCCGCCGCCTCGGTCCCGCTGGCCCTGGCTGCTGCCATCGAGGATGGCCGCATCAAGCAGGGCGATCTCATCCTGATCGAAGCCATCGGCGGCGGCCTGACATGGGGCTCCGCGCTGATACGGATGTAGGCTGGCCCGCGAGGCGCCATTCCGACTTGCTAACAACTCGTAAACGAATGACATTGTTCGGGATTTCGCCGCATCCCCCTTAACAAGGGCGGCTGCGGGGGGTAGGGTTGGAAGAATACCGGAGACGTCGAAGTGCCCGAGAACACACTGACGCGCGCGGACATCGTGGATCGGCTCGTCCAGAAGGTCGGGCTGACCAAGCAGGATTCCAGCAACTTCCTCGAACGCGTGCTGGAGCTCGTGTGCTCGGAACTCGAGAACGATGTCGATGTTAAGTTCGCGCGCTTCGGAAATTTCGTGGTGCGTCGCAAGAAGGCCCGGGTCGGTCGCAATCCCAAGACCGGCGAAGAGGCCCCGATCTCTGCAAGACGGGTGGTGTCGTTCAAGCCCTCGCCGCTGCTGCGGCAGAGGGTGGAAGCCTCGCTGACCGCCCGGAGAGACTGATGACCGCAACATCGCAGGCCGGATTGCCGCTCGAGCCGGAGTGCATCTCCGATTCTGGCCCCGCCACAGCCCAGGAACTCGCGGCTGAAACCTGCGTCGTGGAGCAATCCGAAGAGATGTTCGCCAAGAGCGCGGACGCCTTCCGCACCATCGGCGAGGCCGCTTCGGAACTCGGCCTCAAGACCCATGTCCTGCGCTTCTGGGAAACCAAGTTCGACAATCTTCGCCCGATGAAGCGCGCCGACGGCCGCCGCTACTACCGGCCCGATGACATGGAACTGTTGCGCAAGCTCCAGAATCTCCTCCACGTGCAGGGGTTGACCATTCGCGGCGCCGTCAAGGCGCTCGATGGCGATGACGGGGAACAGCCGGGGGCGGCTGCCGTTATCGAGGAAGCAGGGGCTGAAGTGATGACGGTCGAGGCCGAAACCGGCGCCTCCGTGCGCGACCTCCAGGACGCTGTCCGCGTTGCGGTCGAGCGTGGCGACTTCCGCGCGCCTGAAGTGACCGCCAGCACCACGGCCCGCACCCGCCTCGAAAGCCTCCTGGCCGACCTCACCAACCTCAAGTCCCGCCTCGACGCCGTCCGCGCGGCGGCCTGAACGCCGGAAAAGCTGAAGAAACACACGGTTGCCCCCCGGGAGCGAGGCGCCTATAAGGGCGCTCCTGAATTGGCGGAGCGTGGCGCAGCCCGGTTAGCGCACTAGTCTGGGGGACTAGGGGTCGTGGGTTCGAATCCCGCCGCTCCGACCATTTCAGTCCACTCGCCAGAGTTGGGACCAGCGTTGGTAAATATGGGCGGTTAGCTCAGCTGGCAGAGCGCCTGCTTTACACGCAGGATGTCGGCGGTTCGATCCCGTCACCGCCCACCATCCCCTCCCAGCGCCTCAACCCCCATCCTGAACCGGAGCCCGCCCCGGCGGCGGACGTGTCTGCGGGCCCAGCGTCCGCACCGTGTACTTTGCAACCGCCTCGATCTCCTCGGGCTTGAGGCCGGCCGCCATCGACGGCATCTCGCCCTGGCCCTGAGCGATCACGCGGGCGATGTTCTCGTAGTCGGTGCGGTTGGTGAGAGGCGGGGCGTTGCCGCCCGGGAATCCCGCGCCGCCGGGCCCATGGCAGATGGCGCATGTCTGGTCGAACTTGGTCTTGCCGAGCGTCAGTTCTTCCACAGTTGCCGTGAAGCTCTGCGCCGCCAACCGCGTCGAGGGCGGCGCTGCTGCCAGCGGAACGCCGCCCCCAGGCGCCGCGCCATTCTCGCTTGCGCCATCCAGAGTGAGCGCAACCAGCTCCGCCGGCTCGCCACGCTTGGAGACGGCGACCACGATGTACTGGCGGCCGTTCAGCACGTAGGTCATCGGTGCTCCGGTCACGAGCGTGGGCATCTCGAATTCCCACACCTGCTGCCCGTCGCGCTTGTCATAGGCGCGGAACATCGGGCCGCCCGATCCGCCGCCAATGTTTCCGGACTCACCCAGGAACAGAAGCTCCTTCGTCAGCAGCGGGCTCGGCCGTACGTCGAACTTGCCCATGTTCTCGAAGTCGAGACCGAGTCCCTGCAGTGCGGGATGCTTGCGCACGCTGTCGTCCGCATCGCCGATCGGAATGCGCCACTGATGCTTCCCGCTGGCCATGTCGGTCGCCACGACGACGGAGTAGGGCGGCTTCATGATCGGAAGGCCCTGTGGTCCCGTGATCGGCGCGCCGCCGCCGCCGCCGTAATAGTGCATGTTGGTCGTGGCCGGATCGCCCTTGCGCAGGCCTGCAAACTGCGGCTTCAGGCGCAGCGGCGTATACAGCATGTTGGTCTCGGGATCGAACGCAGCGCCATTCCAGTTCGGCCCGCCGCCGGTTCCCGGGAATAACCATGTACCCTTGTTCGTCTCGGTGATCTCGGTCGGCGCCGTGTAGAGGTCACCCTTGGTGTACTGATCCGCCAGCGCCTTGCCTTCCGCGCGCAGCGCCGGCGTGAAGTCGATCAGGTCATCCTCGCTGTAGCCCAGCCGCAGGAAGGGTTCGGGCAGGGTGGGGAAGGGCTGCGTCGGCGAGGCGCGCTCGCCCGGGATCGGCGATTTCGGAACCGCGCGCTCCTCGATCGGCCACACGGGCTTGCCGGTCACCCGGTCGAACACGAAGGTGAGACCCTGCTTGGTGAGCACGGTCACGGCCTTGATGGTCTTCCCGTCCTTCCGGATGTCGTGGAGGATCGGCGCAGCCGGCAGATCATAGTCCCAGATGCCGTGTTTCACGATCTGGTAGTACCAGACGAGTTCGCCGGTCTTCGCGTTGAGACAGACGATGGCTTCGCCGAACAAGCCGTCGCCCGGCCGCTGTCCGCCATAGAACTCGTTGGTCGGTGTCTCGTGCGGGATGTAGACATATCCCAACTCCGGATCGGCGCTCATCATCGCCCAGGCGCCCGCTGCGCCCGTGTAGAGGTTACTGCCTTCCTCCCACGTCTCGGCGCCAACCTGACCAGGCTTCGGCACGGGATCGAACTTCCAGACTTCCTTGCCCGTCCGCACGTCGAAGCCGCGAATGTATCCCGGCGCGCTCTCCTTGTTGCGCCCGCCGGCGACGATCACTTGCGCGACCACAATGTCGCCCACCACCAGCGCCGGTGAGACCGAGCCAACATCGGTTACCGGCGTTCCCTCGATCACGCCCCGGCGCAAGTCGATCCAGCCATTGCGGCCGAATCCGGCGGCCGGCTTGCCGGTCTTCGCATCGACCGCGATGAGCCGCCCGTCCGCAGAATTGTGGAACAGCCGCTTCTCTGTCCCGTCTGTCCAGTAGGCGAGCGAGCGCGGCGCAAGTGATGCGCCACGCCCGCCAATGTCCACAGGCTGCGGCTCGAACGTCCACAGCGTCTTGCCCGTCCCGGCGTCAATCGCCGCCATGCCATGGTTGAGCCACGGCATGTACAAAACGCCATCGTCCAGCAGCGGCGTTGACTTGAAATTGCCCGAAGAAGGTTCGCCCGATGTGTCGGCGCTCCAGCGCCAGGCGATTTTCATACGCCCCACCGTCTCGCGGCTCACCTGGTTCAGTGGCGCATAGCGCGTCTGCCCAGCATCGCCGCCCCAGTAGATCCAGCGTGTGGCGTTGTAGGCTGTGGCCGCGTCAGCAGATTGCATCACGCTTGCTGACGCCGCCGGGTCCCCTGGCAATGTGCAGGCAAAGGCGAGAAGGGCCGCTGCCGCGCACATCGCTGCGCCGCCCGCCGATTTGCGGTTAATCATGCTCGCTCTCCTCCCGAACGGGCTCAAACTCTTCCCGGACTCCTCGATGAGTCCTCACGGCTGAGTCCCGATGCTCCCAAGGGTTTATCCCGCGCTGGGTCGCAGGCAAGCCGTTGCGCGTGCTGCATTCGCTCGCAAGGTGTTTGTTATTGAACTCTGAGGGTTCATGCGTTCATCTTGTCGTGAGGGCGAGGGAAGCGGGCGATGCCATCCATCTGGGCAATGCGGATCAGCATCGCGCTGCTGATGACATCCGGCTGTGCCGCTGCGCCGATTTCCTCCCTGAAACAAGGCTGGACCGAAATGGCCGCCTTCGCGCAGCGGCCTGGTCCGCCGCCTTTGCTTCCGATCGGCGGCCGCCACCCCAATGAGGGCTTCCTGGTCGACTTCACGCGCGGCTACGACGAGGCGACCCACTCTGTCGCGGACTGGTTCATGGACGCCGGATGGCTCGATGCCGATTTCAGCCGGCACAATGTCCGGTTCGACTCTGCCGGAATGACGCTGTCCGTCACACGCCGCAATGGCGGGCCGACGCCCTATTTAAGTGCGGAATTCCAGCGCGAAGGATTCTATGGTTTTGGCCGCTACGAAGTGGTCATGCGCTCAGCAAAGGCGCAGGGCATAGTCTCATCCTTCTTCACGCATACAGATCGCTATTTCGGAGACAAGCATTCAGAGGTCGATTTCGAGTTTGTGGGCAGCAAGCCGCGCGAGGTTCACACGAACTATTTCTGGGATGGTCAGAAGGGCGAAAGCGACATCGGACTGTGGTTCGACGCCTCGGCCGATCTGCACCTTTATGCATTTGAGTGGATGCCGGAGTCGATCGCCTGGTACGTCGATGGCGTCGAGATCAGGCGTGTTGACGCCGCTACCGCCAGCGCGCCTATCCCGCAAAACAGTTCTCGCGTCGTGGCGAACATCTGGGCCGCAAACAAACAGGCGGTCGAATGGGTGGGGGAGCCTGAAGGTCCGGGCGGCAGTGCGCTCTACCGCTGCATGTCGCATGTGCCTGCTGGGCGCACCGGCCCGCAGTGCAGCGATAGCTTTACACCGCCGCCGCGTGCATCTGACCGCTAGATCAGTTTGCGTCGCAGGACTTTGCCCAGCGCAATCCGGGTGAATGCGCTGAGCGTGAATATCGCCCCGCGCAGGTCCGACGCCATTACGCCCAAAGCATTGCCAAGCCTGCGGGACTTCACGGCCTCGGTCGTCGCAACCAGCTGGTGAACATTGCGCAGCGCGCGGCGGCGATGTGCAATGGCGCGCCGCTCTTCTGCGGAATGCCGTGCGCCGTGCGTCCCGGCAAAACGCTGCTCCGCGTCCAGCCACGCCTGTGTGTGTTCCGGCTTCAGCCGGTGAGACGTCGAATTAGCCGACCGCGTGTAGAAATATCCCGGCGTCGCGAGGTACGCCATCGTCCGCCCCTGCGACAGCAGGCCAGCGACCAGATAGTAATCCTCGCTGTTTCGCAACGCCGTATCATAGACCGTTGCCGCCGGCAGAGCGTCGCGGCGGATCAAGGGCTTGAGGTATCCAATACAGTCACCGCGCTTCATGGGCTCGTTGAAGGCGATCCATGTCGCCAAGTCTATCCTGCGGTCGTTTGCAAAGGCTCCGGACGTGAGAAACGTGGATTCGCCCAGCCTCGCGCCCGTCTCATCAACCTCGATCATGTTGTCGGCCACGATATCCGCGCCCGTCGCCTCCGCATGGCGAACGAGCCGGGACAGCCTGTCGGGCGCCATGGCGTCGTCGGCGTCGAGCACGGCGACAAACCGGCCGCTTGCCAATTCGATGGCGCGATTACGCGCGGCCGACGGGCCGGCATTGGCTTCCATCCGGCTGGCGATCACCCGGGCGTCCTGCGCCGCCAGCCGCCGCGCGAGTTCAATGGTTCCGTCAGGCGAGGCGTCGTCGACGATTACGACCTCCACGCTCACTCCCGTGGATGCGAGCGCTGAGCGGACTGCCCGCTCAAGAAAGCCCTCCGCCTTCCACGCGGCAACGATGACGCTGACATCAGGCTGTTTCACGACTGCCCCTGCGGGGGTGTCGGCTGAGGCGTCAGGGACGTTGGCGGCGATGGTCTCCCCCGCCGCGGTCCGGGCGCCTTCAGGGTCGGCGCATGCGGCGCGGGCGCGGGCTTGTCCCGGCGCAGCGCCCCGATGAACAGCAGTACGGCGGTTCCAGCGAACTCCTGCGCCAGATCGATCTCGGCGGTGGATCGGATGATGATCATCGCGCCCAGCATCAGGAAGGCGGCGTTGGTGATGGTCTGATTGTGCAGCCAGATCATGAAGATGCTGACCAGCGCCCAGCCCGCCAGGAAAACTGTCGCCCAATATCCCGCATAGCCGAATGAAACGCCGTTCTCGAGGTAGGAGTTGTGGAACGAGAAGCGGACGTATCTTTCAAAGTGGAAATACTCGGTGATCGAATTGGCGACGCCGTACTCCGGCCGCCAGAACCCTTCAGCGCCTACGCCGGTCCAAGGGTTCTCCTCCATCACCCGTTCGGCTGTTTCCCAAAGATAGGTGCGTCCGGTCAGCGTGGAGTCCTTGCCAAGCGCTTCCAGCAGCGAGCCCCCGGCGTCGAACTGCAGCAGCCCGAACACCACAAGCGCGGCGGCCAGGACCAGGACTGACATCGCCAACAGGATGAATGTCCGCATATGCTTGACGCGTGAGGCGGGTTTCCAGAGGAAGGCATGGCCGACGAGAGCTGCGCCGGCGCCGATCAGCTGCAACGTTGTCGTCGCTGACTTCGCCATGAAGATCGCATACATCGATATGGGCAGCATCACGAGCGCCGCCAGCCGAATCCAGCGGTTCGCCTCTTTGTCCAGCACGAGCGCGATCGCGCAGGTGAACAGGATGAACATGTGAACGGCGAGGAAGTTCTTCTGGCCGAAAATCCCGGTCCATGCCCCACCCATCACGTTGGGCTGCACGACCGTCAATAGCGCTGCGATCGTTTCGGCGGCGAAGAAGACGGTGAGAATCTGCCGGCCGCTGAGGCGGCTTGCCACGTAGATGGCCACCATCGATGTCAGCGCCAAAAGCAGGCCCTTGCGGATCGCCTCGTTTGCGTACGGCGCCCACGTTGCCGACACGATGCACATGATGGGTATGATGAAAGTCGGCCAGGCGCGCAGGGCTGTTGGCATCGTCTGCCGCGCCAGCAGCACTGTGGCGCCGCAGAAATATGCAGCCGCGAGATATCGCAGAGGCTGGGCCCAGCCGAACGGCATGGTCGTCGAGAGCACCCAGCCAAAGAAAATGACAACGTCGAGCCAGCCCATATGGCGCAGCAGGGACTTGTCCCTGCCCCAGAAGGCCGTGGCTGGCGGTGGTCTTGCCGTCTCAAATGCGCCGCGAAGGGCTGGTGGTCGCATGAAAAACCGATCCCGCGGTTGTGGCGAAGCGCCCACCTCCACCGCGGGATGACGGGATGGGGGCGCCTCAGGCAGGCGGTGAGCAATCTGCGTACCAGAAAGAGAGCTTGTCACCCTGGCGCCGCCTGTCGCGCGAAATCCGCAGATTCACAATAACCGCTGGCGCCACGGCCCGAAAACACGCGACTTCGCGTTGCCTTGTGGTTTATGAGGGCGCTGCGTGTGGTTAACGGCTGGAAAGGGTCTCGAGCCTATGTCCCAGATCAGGGTAGCCTGCGTCCAGATGCGGTCCGGAACGGACGTGGCCGAAAATATCGCCTCGGCCAGCGCTCTGATCCGCCAGGCCGCCGGGCAGGGCGCTCAGCTCATCGCCACCCCGGAAATGACCACGCTGCTGGATCGCAAGCCTGGCGCGTCCTGGGAAAAGTCCACCACCGAAGACGCCGACCCCGGCCTTGCCGCCTTCCGCAGGCTCGCCGGCGAACTTGGCGTAACGTTGCTCATCGGCTCCATCGCCATCCGCGCCAGCGAAGGCAAATGCGCCAACCGCAGCTTCCTCATCGGTCCCGATGGCCAGGTGCTGGCCCGCTACGACAAGATCCACATGTTCGACGTCCAGCTCAATGCCGGCAATATCTATCGGGAGTCCGATAGCTATGCTCCCGGCGATGCAGCCGTCCTTGCACACTCACCCGTCGGCGAGCTCGGCTTGACCGTCTGCTATGATGTCCGCTTCCCCGAGCTCTATCGCCAGCTCGCCGCCGCCGGCGCGCGGATCATCGCCGTGCCCGCCGCCTTCACGCGCATCACCGGGGAGGCCCACTGGCACATCCTCCTGCGCTCCCGCGCCATCGAGACCGGCTGCTTTGTCATCGCGCCTGCCCAAGGCGGCAAGCATCAGGACGGCCGCGAAACTTTCGGCCACTCCCTCATCATCGATCCCTGGGGCAAGATCCTGGCTGAAGGCGGCGTCGATCCCGGTGTGATAACAGCGACGCTCGATCTTTCGCTGGTCGATGAAGTGCGTGGAAAAATTCCGTCGCTGGCGCATGTCCGCCCCTTCCGCCCCGTGTCCGGCTAGCCCTCTTGCGCTTTCCCGCTCCGCGCTGTTTCGTTCAAGCTGCAGGGAGAATCCGGCATGGCCGCCATCCGCATCACAGCGCGCGTCATTGCGAAGGGCGAGCGCGCCTTCGGTCCCGGCAAGGCCGATCTGCTCGAGCACATCGCTGCTGAGGGCTCGATCTCGAAGGCGGCCAAGGCGATGGACATGAGCTATTCCCGCGCCTGGCAACTCGTCGAGGCCATGAACACAGCTTTCCGCAAGCCCCTGGTTGAGGCCAGTACAGGCGGACGCAAGGGCGGCGGCGCGGTGCTCACCCGCACAGGCGAGGAAGTGCTGGAACTCTTCCGCCGCATGGAAAAGCGCCTCACCGAAGATGCTGACGTCTTCTTCGCCGAGTTCGAGAAACGCCTGCGCTAAACGCGGCCGGCCAAGCGCGCTTCTGCTTGCGGCCATCGCGGCCTATCGCGTACGGGTCCTGAAACGCTGATTACGGGGGTAAGCCATGGCGACCGAAGCTGCAGGCGGAATGGACCTTGGCCACGCCGTCGTCCTGCTGGCTGCCGGTGTCGTTGCCGTGCCCATCTTTCGCCGGCTGGGTCTTGGGGCCGTGCTCGGCTATCTCGCCGCCGGCGTTGCCATTGGTCCGCACGGGTTCACGAAAGAGCTGTTCGGTGATCCCGAAACGATCATCCACGTCGCCGAACTTGGAGTCGTGATGTTCCTGTTCCTCATCGGACTGGAGATGCGTCCGGCCAAGCTCTGGGCCATGCGGCGAGACATTTTCGGGCTCGGCGCGACGCAGGTCCTGATCTGCGGCGCGCTGCTATCCGGTGTCGCCATCCTGTTTGGCCTGCCGCCCGCCGCCGCTGTCATCGGCGCCATGGGGTTCGTGCTGTCGTCCACGGCCGTGATCATGAAGATGATGGACGACCGGGGCGAGACAGCCGCCCCCAGCGGACAACGCTCTGTCGCCATCCTGCTGCTCGAGGATCTGTCGATCATCCCGCTTCTCGCCCTTGTCGCCGTCCTCGCCAGCCTCAACCCGGCCAACGCCGGAGCCGGCCCGTCTGACCCATGGTGGCAGACGCTCGGCATCGCTGCCGGCGCGGTGGCGCTGGTCTTCATTGCCGGCAAATGGCTCATGAACCCGATCTTTGGGGTCCTTGCCCGTTCCGGCGCGCGCGAGGTGATGACCGCCGCCGCCCTGCTGGTTGTGCTCGGAGCAGCTTACCTCCTCGACGGCGCCGGCCTGTCGATGGGCATGGGCGCCTTCCTTGCCGGTGTCATGCTCTCCGAATCCACCTTCCGCCATCAGCTCGAAGCCGATGTGGAGCCCTTCCGCGGCATCCTGCTTGGCCTGTTCTTCCTCGGCGTCGGGATGTCGTTGAACCTGGAGCTGGTCGTCCTGCAATGGCAGCTGATCATCGGCGGCGTGCTTGCCTTCATGGCGGTGAAGTCCATCGGCATCTACGCGGTTGCGCGGCTGTTCCGCGCCAACCATCGCGAGTCGCTTCGCCGCGCTGCGTTGTTCGCGCAGGGCGGGGAATTCGCTTTCGTCCTGTTTGCCGAAGCTCTGCGCGCAAACGTCATGACCGAAAACGATTCCTCCAGCATGACGGCGATCGTGATCCTCTCCATGGCGCTCACCCCGCTTGTCGTCATTCTCCTGGAACGCCTGTTGCCGAAGGAAAAGGAATCCATGGACGGCATCGAGGAGGCGAGCGAACTGCACGGCCGTGTCCTCTTCGTCGGTTTCGGCCGCTTCGCCCAGGTTGTCTCCCAGCCGCTCCTCGCCAAGGGCATCGACGTCTCCATCATCGAAGTCGATGTCGAGATGATCCGAGCGGCCGGCCAGTTCGGCTTCAAGGTCTACTATGGCGACGGCACGCGCCTTGATGTGCTGCACGCCTCAGGCGCCCACACCGCCGAGGCAATCCTCGTCTGCGTCGACAAACAGGAAGCTGCCGACAAGATCGTGGAGCTCTGCAAGGCCGAGTTCCCACACGCCAAGCTCTTTGTCCGCGCCTTTGATCGCGGCCACGCCATCCGCCTCATCAATGCGGGCGTCGACTACCAGCTGCGTGAAGTGCTCGAGTCCGCGATAGTTTTCGGTCGCCGCGTTCTGGTCGATCTTGGTGTGGAGGAAGAGGAAGCTGACGAAATCATCAGCGAAGTCCGCCGCCGTGATGAACAGCGTCTCGAAATGCAGATAGCGGGCGGCCTGCGCGCCGGGTTGACCCTGATGCGCGGCAACATCGCCACCACCCAACCTGCGCCCTTGATTGTCCCTCGCAAGGAAGCCGAGGCCCTCAACAAGGAAGCAGCCGAAGTCATCGGCGAGGATTGATCGCTTGTCTCGGGAACTACGCCTCAGCCGGGGCGTACAACCGCACCTCGACGCCATCAACTACGACGGTCTCTGCGGTCCGCGACCCAGCCTTGAGCGCCACTGCGGCGAGGCAGCGCGGATAGAGGGCATGCTCCGCCTTCAGCACGCGCGCCGCCAGCGTGTCGGGTGTGTCGCCCGCGATCACGTCGATCTCGGCCTGGCCGATCACCGGTCCTTCATCCACCCCGGCCGTCACCTGGTGTACGGTGCAGCCATGCACCGGGTCGCCAGCCTCAAGGCAGCGCTTGTGCGTGTCCACCCCTGGATATTTCGGCAGCAGGGAAGGGTGGATGTTGATCAGCCGCCCGGCCCATTCGTTCACGAACCACGGCGTCAGTACCCGCATGAACCCTGCGAGCGCCACAAGCTCGACGTCTGCAGCCTTGAGCCGGGCATCGACGGCACGCTCGAAAGCTTCACGATCCTTGCCGAACGGCTTGTGGTCCACAGCTTCGGCCGAAACGCCAAAGCCGCGCGCCTTCTCCAGCCCGCCAGCGTCCGGTTTGTTCGCAATCACGATCACGGGCTCATACGGACACCCAGGCGCCTGGGCCGCCTTCAGCAGCGCCTCCATGTTGGAGCCACGACCTGAAATCAGGATGCCGAGCTTCTTCGCGCTCACGCGTTCGCCAGCTCGCCGATGACGAACGGCGCCTCGCCCTCGTGCGCCAGCCGCTCCATCAGCGGATTGGCGACCTGCGGATCAACTGCCATCACAAGGCCGACGCCGCAGTTGAAGGTGCGGCGCATCTCTTCATCCGAGACAGACCCCGCACGCTGCAGCCAGTCGAACACCGGCGGCAGTGTCACGGCCTTGTAGTCGATCCTGGGAACCAGATGGTCCGGGCACATGCGTGGCGCGTTCTCGGTCAAGCCGCCGCCCGTAATGTGCGCCAGCCCCTTGATGCGCTTCATGCGGATCAGCGGCAGCACGGATTTCACATAGATGCGCGTCGGCGCCAGCAGCGCTTCGCCAAGCGTCTTCTTCTCGTCGAACGGCGCGCAGTCGGTGAGGGCGAGCCCCGTCCGCTCTACGATCCTGCGGATCAGCGAATAGCCGTTGGAGTGCGGGCCGGACGAGGGCAGGGCGACAAGTACGTCGCCCGCCTTCATCTCGTCCGTCTTCGGCAGGACATCGGTGCGCTCCACGGCGCCGACGACGAAACCTGCGAGATCATAATGACCCGGCGCATACATGCCAGGCATCTCGGCGGTCTCCCCGCCCACCAGCGTGCAGCCAGCCTGGCGGCAGCCCTCCGCGATTCCCGAAACGACCTTCGCCGCGATGCCGGTCTCGAGCTTTCCGGTTGCGAAATAATCGAGGAAGAAGAGCGGCTCGGCGCCCTGCGCCAGCACATCGTTTGCGCACATGGCGACAAGGTCGATGCCAATGGTTTCGTGCCGCCCCGTGGCGAAGGCCAGCATCAGCTTGGTGCCCACCCCGTCGGTTCCCGAAACGAGGATGGGGTCCTTGAAGCCTGCGGCCTTCAGGTCGAACAACCCGCCAAATCCGCCGAGATCGCCCGCCGCGCCCGATCGGCGGGTCGAGGCCGCCATCGGCTTGATGGCGTCCACAAGTTCCTCGCCCGCGTCGATATCGACGCCAGCATCGCGATAGGTCAGGGGCTTGGAAGAATCCGGTTTCGACATGTCGCGCCAGTAACATGCGGCGTTACGTCAAACTAGTCTTGGCCCCGCCTTACGCGCCATTCATGCACAACCCGCCTTACAAAGGCCGGAAGCCGTGGTTATGGTCCGTCCCCATGAGACAAGTGATCAGATTCGCAACAGTTTTCGTCGCCGCCGTGTCGCTCTGCGCCACTGCGCTGGCTGACCCCTACCGGGTCAAGGACCTGGTGATCGACAAGGTCGCCCCCAGCAGCGCCCAGGCCGCCCAGCAGGGACGCGATGAGGCCCGCCTTGCCGGCGCCGCCCGGCTGATTGAACGGCTGACCTTGCCTGAAGATCGCGCAGCCGCCCGCTCGCCGATCGAGACGGCCGCAATCTCGCGACTCTATCGTTCTTCCGAGACGCAGGGCCAGATGAAATCCACAGCCGTCGCAGGCGGTATCCATGCGACGGGTGTCATTACCTGGTCGTTCCGCGCTGACGCCGTACGCGAATATCTCGACCAGCGCGGCGTTCCCTATGTCGATACCCAGGCTGCGCTTGCGCTGATTGTGCCTGTGGCAGTCGGCGGTGTGGACCCCTCCGCATGGGCCAGCCAGTGGGCCGGCAAGTCCGACGACACCGTCCTGACGCCCTACGTCGCCACAGGCCAGGCTTGGCCGCGCCGTCCGTCGGGCGCTGAGGTTCAGTCCGACATCCAGTCCGTCAGCGCTGATCATGGCGTCATCGCAGAGGTCTTCCAGCAGGGCGCGCAATTCTATGTGCGCCTTGTCGATATGCGCGCCAGCGCGCCCAAGCCGGAGATCGCGATCGCCGGCCCATTCGTCAGCCTGCCGTCGGCGCAGACCGGAGCCGTTGCCGCCCTTGAACGCGCATGGAAGGCAGCCTCGATCGTCCGTTCCACGGGCTCGACCAGCATGTCGCTGGTTGCGACATTTCGCGACCTCCAGGAATGGGTGAAGATCCGCAAGGGCCTCGAAGGTTCGCGCCTCATCAGCAACCTCAACATCGAAGCGCTCACAACTGTCGGCGCCGACATCAGCTTCAGCTATGCTGGCCGCCCTGATCAGCTGACGTCAGACCTGCGCGCACGCGGCGTTGATATCGCCAACAACGCTGGCGGCTGGCTGCTGAGGGCCGTCGCAACGCCATGATGCCGCCGTCCCGAACGGGGCGCGACGCCAGCCGGCAGCTCCTGCTCGACTTTCCCCGCGCCGATGCGGACCAGCGTCCGCTCATCGAAACCGGTTCCTACGCGTCTGCAGTTGGCGCGCTGAAGCGCTGGAAGCTGTGGCCGGGCGCGCAGTTCGCACTCGTTGGAGATGCAGCCGCGGGCAAGTCCCGCCTCCTGCGCTGGTGGGCAGGCCAGTCGGGCGCTGCCCTCGTCACGGGCGAGGCCCTTTCGCTCGCATCCATGGACGAAATCGCCCGCCTGTCCGTGTCTGCCCTTGCGATTGACGACGCCGACCACCCCGGCGCCGGGCCAGCCCTGCTTGCCGCCTTGAATCTCTGTCGCGACCGGAATGTCCCGGTCCTGATCGCGGGGGGCGCCGAACCCGCCGCCTGGTTCAGCCAGCCGCCAGACCTTCGTTCACGCCTTGCCGCCATGCCGGTGGCTCACATTGAGCCTCCGGACGACGCGACGCTGGCCGCCCGCCTCCGCGAGGATTCATCACTTCGACACCTCAATTTGCCAGAGGAATCCGTGGTCTACCTGTCGAACCGGATGGAGCGGTCCTGGGCCGCCGTCGCCCGCGTGGCTGATCAGATCGAGCGAACTCCCCGCCGGGCCGAGGGCCTCCGTTCCGCCCGCGCCGTCTTGATCGCGCTGGGCATGGACCCCGGATAAAGTCTCTGCACGGACAAAACATCCGTAATAGATTGATGGTAATCGAGTGTTTCAGGGTCGGCGCAAGACCGGCCCGAACTGGGACCTGATGGCGATGGTGGAACGGGCAGAAATGGCGGACCGCAGCGAAAAATCGCGCGAAGCGACATCTTCCGCATCTCGCAAGGATGTGGCGGCCGGCGCCGTTACGTCGCCGCTATGGAATACGCCCGAACGGTTCTTCAACCGCGAACTCAGCTGGCTCAAATTCAATATGCGCGTGCTGGAGGAGGCGGAGAACCGCCGCCATCCGCTGCTTGAGCGGCTGCGCTTCCTGTCGATCTCCGCCAGCAACCTTGACGAGTTCTACTCCGTCCGCGTCGCGGGCCTCCGCCAACAGGCCCGCACCGGCATCACGCGACCCAGCTCCGACGGCCTCACGCCCTCCCAGCAGCTGGATCGCATTGCCGCCGAAGCTGGCCAGCTGCAGAACGAACAGCAGCGCATCTGGAAGGAACTTCGCACCGAGATGAAACGGGCCGGCCTCGCCGTGGTCGATGCCGACGACCTCAATGAAGCCGACTGCGCCTGGCTGAGCGCGCGTTTCATGGAGCAGGTGTTCCCCGTGCTGACGCCGCTTGCGATCGACCCTTCCCACCCGTTTCCCTTCCTGCCCAACCAGGGTTTCGCGGTCGGCTTCACCCTTCTGCGCCAGACCGACGGCGTGAAGCTGCGCGCGCTTGTGCCGATCCCCACCCATGTCGGCCGCTTCATGGAGTTGCCGGCTGGCCCCAAGGGACGCCGCTTCATTACACTTGAAGACGTCATCACGCTTTTCCTCGACACGCTGTTCCCGGATTGCGTGTCCAAGGGCCGCTGCATCCTGCGCGTCATCCGCGATAGCGACATCGAGATCGAGGAGGAGGCGGAAGATCTCGTGCGCGAATTCGAGATCCTCCTGAAACAGCGCCGCCGCGGCCGCATCGTGCGCCTGAAGATTGAACGTAGCGCGCCGGAAGACCTCAAGGCCTTCTTCATCGCCGAGATCGAAGCGGAGCCCATGGATATCGTCGAGGTCGAAGGCATCATGGGCATGAACCAGCTGCGCGAGCTCATCGTCGACGGCCGGCCGGAACTGGTGTTCGAACCCTTCGAGTCGCGCTTCCCCGAGCGTATCCGCGAGCAGAACGGCGACATCTTCGCCGCCATCCGGGTGAAGGACATTCTCGTCCACCACCCTTACGAATCGTTCGACGTCGTCGCCCAGTTCCTCCGCCAGGCCGCCCGCGATCCTGACGTCATCGCCATCAAGCAGACGCTGTACCGAACCTCGAAGAACTCGCCGATTGTCGCAGCCCTGATCGAAGCGGCTGAGGCGGGCAAGAACGTCACCGCGCTCGTGGAGATCAAGGCTCGCTTTGACGAAGAGGCGAACCTGCGCCTCGCCCGCGACCTGGAACGCGCAGGCGTGCAGGTCGTCTATGGTTTCATCGAACTGAAGACGCACGCTAAGGTCAGCCTTGTGGTTCGACGCGAACACAGCGGACTGCGCACCTACACCCATGTCGGCACCGGCAACTACCACCCGATCACCGCGCGCATTTATGACGACCTGTCGCTGTTCACCGCGAACGAGGTCATCGGCCGCGACGCTGGCCGCTTGTTCAATTATGTCACCAGCTATTCCAAGCCGAAGGCTATGGAGGCGATGGCGATCTCGCCGATCAATCTGCGCCAGACGCTCGTCGCCCTGATCGAGGAAGAGATCGGCCACGCCAAAGCCGGCCGCCCGGCGCAGATATGGGCGAAGCTGAACGCTCTGGTGGACGAGAATGTGATCGACACCCTCTATCGGGCGAGCCAGGCCGGAGTGCAGATCCAGCTGGTTGTGCGCGGCATCTGCTGCCTGCGACCTGGTGTCCCGGGTCTGTCCGAGAATATCGAGGTCCGCTCCATCGTCGGCCGATTCCTGGAGCATTCCCGCATCGTCTGTTTTGGCGCTGGCCATGGCCTGCCATCTGACGATGCCAAGGTTTTCATTACATCTGCGGACTGGATGCAACGGAACCTCGATCGCCGCGTCGAAGCCTTGACCCCGATCACGAACCCGACTGTGCATAATCAGGTGCTTGACCAGATCATGCTGGCGAATCTCAATGATCGCGCGCAAAGCTGGACGTTGCGGCCCGAGGGACGCTATGTGCGCAACGCAACCGGCAAGGGCCGCCAGCCTTTCTCGGCGCACGACTACTTCCTCGAGAACCCCAGCCTGTCGGGCAGGGGCAGTGCGCTGCGGCTGGCGACGCCACCGCAGCTCAAGCCCAGGGGCTAACGCCGGTCTGGCCGGCGGCAGCCTCCGAAGCGAAACGGAGCTGAAGCCGGCTGATGAGCGCAACCACCGCCAGCAGGATGCGAACCGCCGGCAAGCCCGTGCGCTGGCGCCGCGTTGGCGTGATGGATGTCGGCTCGAACTCCGTGCGCCTGGTGGTCTACGACGTGCGTGGCCGCGCCATGCAGCCCCGCTTTAACGAGAAGGTTTTGGCCGGCTTGGGGCGGGGGCTCAGCGCCACAGGCAAGTTGAGCCCCGAAGGCGTCGAGATGGCGATCTCGGCCCTGGCGCGCTTCGCCTCGATCACGCGCGCCCAGAAAGTGGAGAGCCTGTTCGCCTTCGCCACCGCCGCAGTTCGCGAGTCGGCCGATGGCAAGGCGTTCGTTGATCGGGTGAAGAAGGAGACCGGCGTTGCCTTGCGCGTGCTGTCCGGCGCCGACGAGGCCCGCTTCGCAGCCGAGGGCGTGCTGGCCGGAACCCCGGGTGTGGATGGGGTGGCGGGAGACCTTGGCGGATCGAGCCTCGAACTCGCGCGGTTGGTCGGTGGCCGGTACGAGGGTGGGTCAACCTATCCGCTCGGGCCGCTAGCGCTCGACAATGGCAGTGGCTTCAACGAGGACAAGGTCTATTCGCGCGCGCGCGAACTCATGTCGGCGGCGCCCGAGCTGAAGAAATCCGGCGACGTCTTCTTCGCGGTTGGCGGCGCCTGGCGCACAATCGGCACGTTGCACATGGAACTGACGCGCGCGCCGCTGCACATGTTGCAGAACTACGAAATGGATGCGTTGAAGCTCTTGCCGCTGCTCACGGAGCTGACCAACGGCAAGAAGTATGGCGACATCCTGCAGGAGGTCGCCAGGCGCCGGGCCTCGACCATTCCCTACGCCGCCGCCGTGCTGAGGGCCGTGATCGAGGCAGGCAAGTTCAAGACGGTGATGATCTCTTCCTACGGTGTGCGCGAGGGCATCATCTTCGATAGTCTCGATGCTGCCGAGCGTCTCGAAGATCCGCTGGATGCGGGTCTAGACGCCCTGATCGTCGACGAACAGGCAGCGGAGTTTGGCCGCGCGCTCGCCGAATGGACTGCGGATGCCGCGCCTTACACGCTGCATGCGCGTCTGACTTCCGCGGCTTGCCGGCTGGTCGATATCGGCGCGCTGCTCCACCCCGATCATCGCGCCGACCTGGCGTTCGACCTCGTTGCCCGTGCGCCGCTGCCAGGCCTCAGCCATCGCGATCGCGCCGCACTGGCGCTGGCCGTCTCCTCGCGCTTCAAGCGCGGCGTCCGCAATGACGTCAGCGACAAGCTGCTGGACGCAAACCTTGCAGGCCGCGCAAGGGCGCTCGGCGCGCTGATGCGGCTGGCGGCGGATTTCTCGGGACGTTCTGCGGCCCTGTTGAAACACTCCCGCCTCACCTGCGACGGCGACACCCTGACGTTGAAGGTCGCCGTTCAGTATCGCGCGCTGGTCTCCGAGTCGGTTGAGCGCCGACTGCAACATGCGGCTGATGAACTTGATATGGACTATGCGCTGACGTCCTGACCGGGCGCTCCCAAGGTCATATGCACGCGACGATGGATGACAGCCGTCAAATTGCCCGCTAAGCGCTAGCCGGTATTCAACTCTGACGGCGGGAGAGCGGCTCCATGATCACGCTTGAGAAACAAGGCCCCATCGCGATCCTGACGCTTAATCGTCCGGACGCCATGAACGCGCTGGGCGAGCCGGGCGATGGCCAGGCCGTCAAGGACGTGTGCGACCAGATCAACGCCGACAAGTCGCTGCGCTGCGCGATCCTGACCGGGGCAGGCAAGGGCTTTTCCGCTGGCGGCAACGTCAAGGCGATGCAGGCCCGCGTCGGCTCGTTCGCGGGCAACCCCGCTGAAGTGCGCGACAACTACAAGACCGGCGTCCACATGATCGTGCGCGCCCTCTACAATCTCGAAATTCCGCTGATCGCCGCCGTGAATGGCGCAGCTGTCGGCCTCGGCTGCGATGTAGCCTGCATGGCTGATATCCGAATCTCGTCCGACAACGCGAAGTATGGCGTCACCTTCCTCAAGCTCGGCCTCATTCCCGGCGATGGCGGCGCTTGGCTGCTGCCGCGCGTGATCGGCATGAGCCGCGCATGCGAGCTGCTGTTCACCGGGAACCTGATCGACGCCAAGACAGCGCTTGAATGGGGTCTCGTGTCCAAAGTCGTGCCGGGCGACCAGCTGATGGGCGAGGCGATGGCGCTGGCGCAGTCGATCGCCAAGCAGCCGCCGCATTCGCTGCGCGTGGCGAAGCAGTTGCTGCGTCACGGCACGCAGGCGAACTATGACACGATCATGGAAATGTCGGCCGCCGCGCAGGGCCTTATGCACCACACCAAGGACCACGAGGAAGGCGTCGCCGCTATCCTCGAGAAGCGCGAGCCGAAGTTCACGGGGGAATAAGGCGCAATTCGCGTTGACGTCTCCCCGGCGTCGTTCTGGCCCCTGCGACAAGTCAGCGGCTCAACCGGCCGTGATCACCGGCCGCTTGGCGCGGCGTGCGTGCGGGTCTACCCTCCGGGCAAAAGAAGACTGCCCTGGAGGAGAGCATGAAGACCCAACTGGCCGGATTAGTGGCGTTTGCGCTTACGGTGGCTCCTGCGGCTCTAGCTCCCGCCGCGATGGCCCAATCAGCGGACTACCAGCCGCCGCGCGCTGCCGACGGCAAGCCGGACCTGCAGGGCTTTTGGAGCAACGTCTCGCTCACCAGCCTTGAGCGTCCTGGCCAGTTCAAGTCGTTGGTCATCCCGCCCGAGGACGCAGCCCGGATGGAGCAGGCGCGCGCCGCCGCCAACGTTCGCGCTGGCGAGCCCACCGACCCTAACTCCGGCGCGCCGAAGGCCGGGCAGGATGTTGGCGGCTACAACAATTTCTACGTCGATGCCGGAACGCACTTCGGCAAGATCAACGGTGAAATCCGCTCGTCATGGATCGTCGATCCGCCCAGCGGCAAGATTCCCTATCACGCTGAAGGACGAAAGGCGTTCGAGGAAGCGCTGTACTTTGTACGCAACACGTTCGATGGCCCCGAAACGCGTCCGATGGCGGAGCGTTGCCTTGTGGGGTTCGGCTCGACCGGCGGTCCGCCGATGATCAACGTCATGTACAACAACACCTACCAGTTCGTGCAGACGCAGGACCATGTCGTCATCATGGTCGAGATGAACCACGATGCGCGCATTATCCCGCTGGGTGACGCCAACCTCGAACTGCCGCAATGGCTTGGCCGCTCGAAGGGGCGCTGGGAGGGCGACACGCTGGTAGTAGAGACCACCAACTTCAACCCTGGTGAAAGTCTGCGCACGTTCTTCCAGAACTCTTACATGCTCTCGACCGATGCCACAGTGATCGAGCGCTTCTCGCGGGTCAGCGACACCGAGATCCTCTACAAGTTCACGGTAACCGATCCGAAGATGTTCTCGGCGCCGTGGAGTGCGGAGATGGTGTTCAACCGCTCGCCGCAACCGGCCTATGAATATGCCTGCCACGAAGGCAACCACTCGATGCCGGGCATTCTCGCCGGCGCGCGCGTCAATGACTCGCTCGGCAAGGTGAACTATGCGGACGAGGGGGAGTAAGGGTCAGCCCAGCCCGATTGCACGCAAGACCATGCCCTGATCGAAATAGGGCCGTTCGCAGACGATCTTGTCGGAGCCAGGCTTGAACTCGAATGTCGCGGCCATGCGCACCTTGAAGGCCCGGCCGGTGGGCTCGATCGTCTGCTTGCCCACTTTCAGCGGGCCTAGATGCGTGCCGGTCAGCCAGAATTCGACCAGCACGGTGTCGCCTGCGTGGGCGATGGCGATGATCTCATTCCCCTGATCGGGAAAGGGCGTGCGTGACGCTGCGAAATAGGCGCGAACAGCTTCCTCGCCATCGAACACCGACCCCGAGCCGTACATTTCGTAGCGGGGGTGTTCGAACGTGGCGATCACCTCATCCCATTCATGGATGATTTCCAGCGCCATGTGGCGCTTCACGGTTTCAATCCGCCGGCTGGCCAATTCGCTCGTCATGACGCCTTGTCCCCTCACGGAAGATGCCCCGGGCGACAAGCTGGCAGATGACAATCGCGCTGTAACCCCTATTCTGTCCCGCAAAGACGGAGGAAACAATGATTGGCGCAGTGGCCGAACTCACGGTGAAAGAGGGCTCGCAGGCCGAGTTCGAGAAGGTGGCGCTGGAACTGGAGACCGCCGTCAACGCCAACGAGCCGGGCATCCTCTTCTACAAGCTCTTCAAAGTGCGCGACACGACGAACAAGTACATCTTCATGGAGCAGTATGCTGACGCCGCTGCTGTCGAGGCGCATCGCGGCTTCGAGCACTTTAAGCGCCTCGGCCGAGCCATGGGCCCCTTCCTTGAAGGGCCGCCCACCGTCACGCGCATGGACAAGGTCAGTTAAGGTTCGGGTCAGCTAAGGTTCGGGAGGATCAGATGGATCTGGAATTCACCACCGAGGAACTGAAGTTCCGCGATGAAGTCCGCGCCTGGATCGCGGAAAACTATACCGACGACCTGAAGAAGCGCATGGAGCTGACCAAGAATGGCTCGCTCGATGAAAAGCACCAGAAGGCCTGGCTAAAGAAACTGGCCGACAAGGGCTGGCTCGTCACCAACTGGCCGACCGAACATGGCGGCCCCGGGTGGACCCAGACGCAGAAGTATATCTACGAGATGGAGATGTCCCTTTCCGGCGCTCCGCGCATGAGTTCAATGGGCGTGCGCATGTGCGCTCCCGTGATCATGAAGTTCGGCACTGACGAGCAGAAGAAGAAATTCCTGCCGCCGATCCGCAATTCGGAAGTCTGGTGGTGCCAGGGCTATTCCGAGCCGGGCTCAGGCTCCGACCTCGCCAGCCTGTCGATGAGCGGTAAGCGCGAAGGCGACTACTACATTCTCAACGGCTCCAAGACGTGGACGACCTACGCCCAGTGGGCTGACTGGATTTTCTGCCTCGTGCGTACGTCGAAGGAAGACAAGAAGCAGAACGGCATCTCCTTCATCCTCGTCGACATGAAAACGCCCGGCATAACGATCACGCCGATCAACACGCTGGACGATACGCCAGTCGGCGACCAGGAAATCAACACGGTCTTCTTCGACAACGTGAAGGTGCCGGTTGAAAACCGGATCGGCGCGGAAGGCGAAGGCTGGACCTGCGCCAAATACCTGCTGACGTTCGAGCGCGGTTCGGCCTACGCGCCCGGCAACCTCAACGCTCTCCAGAAGGCGCGGCGGATCGCGAAGATGGAAACGGTGGGCGGTCGCCCGTTGATCGAGGACCCGGATTTCGCACGCAAACTCGCAGACCTCGAAATCCAGATCGAGGCGCTCGACGCCACCGAACGCCGCATCTTCGACAAGCTGTCCTCCGGCCAGTCGGTCGGCGCCATGTCGTCGCTGATGAAGACGCGCGGGTCCGAGATCGGCCAGAAGGTGACCGAGATCGTGCTCGAGGCCGCCGGCGTCTACGGCAGCCCCTTCGTTCAGGACACCTACGCCCACCTCGAAGGCCGCTCGAACGAGCCGCTTCCTGCTCCCGAGCATTTGATCACGTCGGCTGGCAGCTATTTCAACAACCGCAAGACCTCGATCTACGCGGGCTCCAACGAGATCCAGCGCAACATCATGGCGCAGATGATTTTGGCGGGCTAACTCAGACCATAATCCTACGTCGAAGGAACATACCCATGGCCGACGATCTCAAATCCCCGCCCGTGCCGGACGCGGCGGCGCACGAACCCCTGGGCCGCGCGACCTTCTCGGCGTTCACCAACGCCACTGAGGAAGACTGGCAGAAGATCGTCGCCGCCAATGCAGTGTTCTCGAAGGGTCATGTTGATCGCATCGTCACTCACCTCAACCTGCTGAAAGGCGATTGCGGTGGCTTCCCGATCGACCGGCTGGAGCACTCGCTGCAGACCGCCACGCGGGCGCACAAGGCCGGCATGGATGAAGAGTATGTCGTCTGCGCGCTGCTGCACGACATCGGCGACACGCTAGGCGTGTTTAACCACCCGGATATCGCGGCGGCGATCCTGAAGCCGTTCGTGTCGGAGAAGAACCTCTGGATGGTCGAGAACCACGGCATCTTCCAGGGCTATTACTTCTGGCATCACCTGGGCCTCGACAGGAATGCGCGCGACCAGTTCCGGGGCCACGAGGCGTTCGAATACACCGCCCAGTTCTGCCACCTGTATGACCAGCCGGCGTTCGACGCGGCGTACGAGTCCATGCCGCTCGATGCCTTCATCCCCATGATGCACCGCGTCATGGATAAGCCGAAGCGATCCATGTACCTGAAGACGAGCGGCGAGGCCGCCTGGTAGCCGCAGTTTTCAATTCACCTAAAGCCGGGCAGGCGCAGACGGGACGTGGCGGCCGACCGTCGCATCCTGAGCGCTTGAGCCCGGCCTTTTGGCTGCTAGGCTTGCTGTCCCCGGGGTCGTGCGAACGGTGAGGACTGCTTTATGCGAATGAGGTTCGCCTTGGGGGGCCTGGCGGCTCTCTGCGCGACGGCCGCTATGACCGTGGGAGCCGTGGCTGACGAGGGAATGTGGACGTTTGACGCCTTCCCGTCCGCGCGCGTGAAGGAACTGTACGGGTTCGCGCCCGACCAGAAATGGCTCGACCGGGTGCGGCTCGGCTCCGTCCGGCTTGAGGGAGGCTGCTCGGGCTCGGTGGTCTCGAAAGACGGCCTGGTCCTCACCAACCATCACTGCGTGTCGGATTGTGCGTCGGCTCTTTCCAGCGCGTCGAGCGACTATCTGCAGGATGGCTTCTTCACGAAGGCGCGGAGCGATGAGCGGATCTGCCCGGGCGGCGAAGCCTCGATCCTGAAATCGATCACGGATGTCACCACGCGTGTGAAGGCGGCGACAGCGGATGTTACCTCGGCCGAGGTCAACGCCGCACGCGCCGCCAAAATCGCGGAGATCGAGCGCGAGGTGTGCGGCGATGATCGCACCAGGCGCTGCCAGGTGGTGAACCTCTATCGCGGCGGACAGTACAAGCTACACGTCTATGATCGGTACGACGATGTGCGCCTTGCCTTTGCTCCGGAGATGCAGGCGGGATTCTTCGGCGGCGATCCCGACAATTTCAACTTCCCGCGCTATGCGCTGGATATGGCGCTGCTGCGGCTCTACCGGAATGGCCAGCCGGTGACCTTCATGGATCCCCTGCAGATTGATGCGGCTGGCCCTAAGGCGGGCGAGCTTGTTTTCGTCTCCGGTCACCCGGGCTCGACCGAGCGCCTGTTGACGGTGGCGCAGCTCGAATTCCAGCGTGATCATTTCCTGCCTTGGCGGATCGAGTATCTCTCCCAGGTGCGCGGGGCGATGCTCAACGAAGCCACCAAGGGTGAAGAGGAAGCGCGCCAGGTCAGCGACGCGCTGCCGGGCGTGGAGAATAGTCTGAAGGTCTTCAAGGGGCAGCGCGGCGCCTTGGTCGAACCGTCCTTCTTCGCTGCGAAGGTTGGAGAAGAGCAGCGCCTCAGGGATGCGCTTGCCGCTGATGCAGCGTTGCGGGCGGCCTACGGCGATCCGTTCGCCGATATTGCATCATTGGTTTCGGCCCAGAAGAAGGCGTTCCTGCCTTATCAGATGCTGGAAGTCCGTTTCGGGGCGGGCTCGGTCCTGCTCGCTGATGCGCGTATCCTGACGCGTGCGGCTGCAGAGGGGGGCAAGCCGGACGCAGATCGCCTGCCCGAGTACCGGTCCGCACGCCTGGCCGCGACCGAGCGTGGCCTGATGGCGGAGGCGCCGGTCCTTCCTTTCCTCGAGAAGCTGGAAATCGCGTTCTGGCTCGAGAAGACGCGCGAATACCTGGGGCCGGACCATCCCGCCGTCAAAGCCATGTTTGGCGCACGCACCTCAAACCAGATCGCGGCCGACATTGTGGCGGCTTCCCAGATCGCCGACCCGGCTTTCCGCCGGCGGCTGTGGGATGATCCCGCCCAGGTTACCACCTCCAACGACCCGGCCATCGCTCTGGTCCGGACCATGGACGAAGCGGCTCGCGCTGCGCGGAAGACTTACGAGACGACCGTGTCCGGACCCGCGTCCGTGGCCGCCGAAAGGCTTGCAGCGCTGCGCTTTCACGTATTGGGGCAAGGCATCTATCCGGACGCCACCTTCACGCTTCGCCTGTCCTATGGCGTCGTGAAAGGCTGGACCGACCCGGCCCTCGGGGACGTACCGCCCTTCACCTACGCTTCGGGCCTCTGGACGCGGGCGACAGGCGCCTACCCCTTCAATCTGGCCGCAAGCTGGGTCGGCAAGGAGGCGGTCATACCCGCCGGAACCCAGTTCAACTTCGTCTCCACCAACGACATCATTGGGGGAAATTCGGGCTCTCCCGTGCTCAACAAGGCCGGGCGTATCATTGGGCTGGTCTTTGACGGCAACATACACTCCACTGGCGGATCGTTCGGCTTCGATCCGGAACTCAACCGGACGGTGTCGGTATCGAGCCAGATGATTGTCGCGGCGCTGCGGGGCGTCTATGGCGCCAATGCGCTAGCCGATGAGCTGGTCAAGTAAGCGTAACGAGGGGCAGGCGGGGCATGGACATGGAATGGGGCTGGGATAATGGCCGGGCGCTGCTCGGCATTATCCTCATCTACGGCATCTGCTGGCTGATGTCGGAGTCGAAGCGCAAGCTGCCGTGGCGCGTCATTCTGGGGGCCACGGCGATCCAGATCACCTTCGCGCTGGCTCTCTATGGCGTGCCAATCCTGCGCGACGGGCTTGCCTCCGCGGGCGGCATCGTTGACCAGCTCCAGGCCGCCTCGCGTGCAGGAACCGATTTTGTGTTCGGCTGGATCGGCAACAACCAGGCAGCCAACTCCACCATCGTCACGCAGATTGATCCTGCAACCGGACAGGGCAAATTCCTGCCGCCGCTGTTCTTCTTCCAGATCCTGCCGCTGATCATTGTGGTGGCGGCCCTGTCAGCCATCCTCTGGCACTGGCACGTCCTCCGCTGGGTCACCAAGGCGTTCGCCTTCATCTTCTCGCGCACGATGGGCCTGGGCGGCGCCACCAGCCTTGCCGTCTCCGCCAACGTCTTCATGGGCATGACCGAGGCGCCCGTGCTGATCAAGCCTTACATCCCGCGCATGACCCGCTCAGAGGTGTTCATCGTGATGACAGCGGGCTTCGCCACCATCGCGGGTTCAGTGCTGGTAATCTACGTGACCTTCCTTGCGCCGGTCATGGCGAACCCGCTGCCGCAGCTGCTCGTCGCCTCGCTCATGGCCGCGCCCGCAGCGGTCGCGGTGGCGATGACGATCGTGCCCGAGACGGTCGATATCCGCGAGCGCGCAAGCGAGCCGGACTTCGAGTATCACTCGACGATGGACGCCTTCGCGACGGGCGCCAGCGACGGCATGAAGATCGTGCTGAACATCGCGACGATGCTGATCGCGGCTCTGGCGCTGCTGTACATCGTGAACGCAATCCTGGGCGCCTTCCCGGCCGTGTGGGGAGAGCCGCTTTCGCTTCAGCGCATCCTAGGCTGGATGTTCGCCCCGCTGCTCTACATGATGGGCGTGCCGATGGATGAGGCGGCCAAGGCGGGCTCCATCCTTGGCGTGAAGACGGTACTTACCGAGTTCGTAGCCTTCATCGACCTGTCGGCCATCCCGGTCGAAGAGATGTCGGACCGGACGCGGCGGATTGTCGCCAACGCGGTCTGCGGCTTCGCCAATTTTGGTTCGGTGGGCATTCTGATCGGCGGATTGACCATCATTGCCCCTGAGAAGCGAGAAGTCTTCCTTTCTCTCGCGTGGAAGACGCTGATTGCGGGAACCTTTGCCACCTGTCTCTCCGGGGCCATTGTGGGTCTTCTGCCAGCAAGTTTATTTGCTGGCTGAGGCGGATCGCTCTACCGCGGCCGTTAAACAGGCGCATGCAGTCGCCTGAGGACTGCTGGAGGATACTAGTGAACAAGCGTTTCTCAGCGGCCAGCTGGTCGGCAATTGCTGTCGCGATGTCGGCTTTTGCGGCCCCTGTGTTTGCGCAGGAGGGGCCCAAGGCTGCACCCGCCCCGGCTGATGGCGATGTCGTTGTGGTCTACGGCGACCGGCTGGATACCGATCCCGGCGCGTACTCCGTTATCGACGCAGAGACGATCACAAGCGTGGGCGCCAACCACCCGGCAGAGATCCTGAACTCTGTTCCGGGCGTGAACGTCCAGATGAACTCGGGACAGGAACTGATCATCGCGATCCGCTCGCCCGTGCTTCCGGCCGGCGCAGGGCAGGGCTCTTTCCTGATCCTCGAGAACGGCGTGCCGACGCGCGCGCCGGGCTTTGGCAACGTCAACGCGCTGTTCGAAGTTCATCACGAGACGGCCGAGGCGATCGAAGTCGTCCGCGGACCTGGTTCGGTCCGCTACGGATCTAACGCGGTCCACGGCCTCACCAACTTTATCGACCCCGAGCCTGGCGCACAGCAGGGGCAGACACTGTCGCTGAGCGCCAACTCGCTGCAGCGGTATCGCGCCGATGCGACGGCCAACTTCACCACCAACGGCGTCACGAACTGGGCTGGCCTGTCCGTGATGGACGACGGCGGATGGCGCGACGCGTCGAGCGTCGATCAGCAGAAGCTGACGCTTCGCTCGAAATTCGGCGGAGAGACCTGGAACATCGTGACGACGCTCGCCGCAGTGAACCTCAACCAGGAGACGGCGGGCTTCATCCAGGGGCCTGAAGTCTACAAGGACGAAGACATCGCGACGACGAACCCGAACCCCGAAGCCTATCGCGACGCATGGGCGGCCCGGGGCAGCGCGCGTTTCGAAACCAGCTTTGGCGCCGACAAGCTGGTGATCACGCCGTTCGGTACGGTGCAGCGGATGAAGTTCATCCAGCACTTCCTGCCCGACCAGTCGACCGAGGAAAACGGGCACGACACACTCGGCGTGCTGACTCGCTACGAGTTCGGCCCGAGCAGTTTGCGCTGGGCGATCGGCGCTGACATCCAGCTTGCCGACGGCTTCCTGAACGAGACGCAGACTCGCGCCAGCTTTGGCGGATCGCCCCTCAACCCGACATTCCCGCAGGGCGTTCACTACGACTATGACGTCGGCACATGGACGACTGGCCTTTATGCCGAGATCGACTGGGACTTTGCGCCGGGCTGGAGCCTGCTGGCCGGACTGCGTGGCGAGGCGCATCAGTGGGACTACACCACGAACATCGCCGCCGGAACGCGCGGCCGATTTCGCGTCGCGCCCAGCCGGACCGACGATTTCGACCTGCTGACGCCCAAGCTGGGCGTTGTCTACACCGGCATGGCCGGCACAGTGCTCTATGCCAACTATGCGCGCGGTCAGCGGGCGCCACAGGTTTCAGACCAGTATCGGCTGCAGAACCTGCAGACGATTGAATCGCTCGAAGTGGAGACGCTGGATAGCGTGGAAATCGGGGCTCGAGGCAATCTCGCCTGGCTTGACTACGACATTGCCGCCTACACCATGAAGAAGGAGAATTTCTTCTTTCGCGACTCTGACGGCTTGAACGTCCCCGACGGCAAAACAGACCATGTCGGGCTAGAGGCGTCTCTCCGTGGCGAAGTCGGCGAACTGGCAGGCGGCGCCGTCGGCTGGAATGCGAGCCTTGCGTGGTCTGATCAGACTTATGCCTTCACCCGGAATGTCGTGAACGCATCCGAAGACATCTTCGATGGCGACCAGATTGACACTGCTCCGGAATGGCTGGCCGACGCCGGCGTGTTCTGGGAGTCGCCCGTGTTCTCGCTGGGCCTCTCGGCCGAGTACGTCGGCGAGTACTTCACCAACGCGGCAAACACCGCGAGCTATGACGGCCACCTGATCGCGCACATGCGCGGCGCGTGGCGCTTTTCGGACCAGATGGAAGCGTTCATCATTGTCCGGAATCTGACCGACAAGCGCTATGCCGACCGGGCAGACTTCGCTCAGGGACAGGACCGTTACTTTCCCGGCGAGCCGCTGAACGCCACGGTCGGGGTGCGGGTCCGACACTAGTCCCGGCTGCCGATAGGGGGCGGTTGGCGCAACAAACCACTGGTTAACGACCTGCGGCGATGCATTCGAGGCAGGTCGTTCGCTATTCGCGCGCGATGTCTTGCACAATCATGCCCGCGTCGCTTATCTCGCACCGAAACATTCCGGGGCCGCCCATGAAAGATATCGTTGAAGCACTGGAGAAGAAGCGCGAGGGCGCCCGGATGGGCGGCGGCCAGAAGCGCATCGACAGCCAGCACGCCAAGGGCAAGCTGACGGCGCGCGAGCGTATCGCCCTCCTGCTCGACGAAGACTCCTTTGAGGAGTGGGACATGTTCGTGGAGCACCGCTCCCACGACTTCGGCATGGAAACCCAGCGTATCCCCGGCGACGGCGTCGTCACCGGCTGGGGAACGATCAATGGCCGTGTCGTCTATGTGTTCTCCAAGGATTTCACCGTGTTTGGCGGCTCGCTCTCGCGCGCGCATGCCGAGAAGATCGTGAAGGTCCAGCAGGCCGCCATGAAGAATGGCGCGCCGGTGATCGGACTTTTTGATGCCGGCGGCGCCCGCATCCAGGAAGGCGTCGAAGCGCTGGGCGGCTATGCCGATATCTTCCTCGAGAACGTGCTGGCGTCCGGCGTCATCCCGCAGATCAGCGTGATCATGGGCCCCTGCGCGGGCGGCGACGTCTACAGCCCCGCCATGACCGACTTCATCTTCATGGTGAAGGACACGTCCTACATGTACGTGACCGGTCCCGATGTGGTGAAGACCGTCACCAACGAGGTCGTCACGCACGAGGAGCTTGGCGGCGCACGCGTGCATGCGCAGAAATCCGGCGTCGTCGACGGCGCCTACGAGAACGACATCGAAACGCTGACGCAGATGCGCCGCCTCGTGAGCTTCCTGCCGCTGTCGAACCGCGAGAAGCCGCCGGTGCTTCCGACGTTCGATGACCCCGAGCGCGCGGAGCCCAGCCTCGATACGCTGGTCCCCGCCAATCCGAATACGCCCTACGACATGAAGGAGCTGATCCAGAAAGTCTCCGACGAGGGCGACTTCTTCGAGATCGGCAAGGACTTCGGAAAGAACATCATCACCGGCTTTGGCCGCATGGAGGGCTCGACCGTCGGCTTCGTCGCCAACCAGCCGATGAGCCTCGCCGGCGTGCTCGACATCGACTCAAGCCGCAAGGCCGCGCGGTTTGTGCGCTTCTGCGATTGTTTCAACATCCCGATCGTTACCTTCGTGGACGTGCCGGGCTTCATGCCGGGCACGAAACAGGAGTATGGCGGCCTCATCAAGCATGGCGCCAAGCTGCTGTTCGCCTATGCCGAGGCCACCGTGCCGAAAGTTACCGTCATCACACGCAAGGCCTATGGTGGGGCCTATGTCGTTATGAGTTCGAAACACCTGCGCGGCGACGTAAACTTTGCATGGCCGACGGCCGAGATCGCTGTGATGGGCGCAAAGGGTGCCGTCGAGATCATCTTCCGTGCTGATGCCGCCGATGCAGAGAGGCTCGCTGCCCGGACGAGCGAATACCAGGAACGCTTTGCGAATCCGTATGTCGCCGCCTCCCGTGGCTTCATCGACGATGTGATCATGCCTCACAACACACGCAAGCGCATTATTCGGTCGCTCCGCACGCTGAAAACGAAACGACTGTCGAACCCGGCGAAGAAGCATGACAACCTTCCGCTGTAGCGGGTGAGGTTTCCTCAGCGCCGGCACGTCAGCGGATCGGCGCTCGTCGCGATCACCAGCTTGTTCGCGTCCAGCGTCGCCACCTTGCCCCGTTCGGACGTCGGCGCGCTGCGGAACGCGTCTGCAGCAGCATCCAGGCGATCCTGCGTCATCGGTATACCGCTGTAGTCGCCCGAGACGGCCTTGATGCCGATGAACTCACGCTCGAATGCGTCGCCGGTCAGATTCCAGCGGCCGCTCCATTCCATGTTCATGGTCGCCTCCATTGTCGCATTGGTAGCGACAATCGTGGCCTTGGTCTGGTAGTCGCCGCTGGAGCGGAAGGTGACGACTTCGCGATAATCGCTCGTGAGCCCGCCGGTCACGGTCGTCATCTCGCACGTCCACGTCTGCGCGAGCAGCGTCCTTGGGTCAGGCGGACCGCATGATGCAAGTGATGCGGCCATGAAGGCTGCGGCAAGGCACGCTGTCTGGTTGCGCACGCGCAGTACGCCAGCCTATTCAGGCTGCGGCATCTGATCGAGCAGGTCGCTGACCTTGCTCACCAGATCCGGCTTGGACGTCAGCGGCCCCATCAGGCTCCCCGCCTTCAGGCCGAATCCGGCCATCTGCACCCAGGCCGATCCGAAGGCCACTTCGCGGTCGTCCTCGTTCATGGCCTTCAGTGTTGCGGCTGGAGCGGACATCTCGGCGTAGATCGCGGCAAGCTGCGGGCGGGCCGCTTCAAGTGTCGCATCATCCTTCACGGAGCCGAGGATGGTGAACACCTTGTCGAGGCCCGCGACATAGGCAGAGGCCGCCGGATGCACTTGGCCCGAGGCGATAGCACCGGTGATGGCCTGCATCTTGGCGCGTTCTTCGGGGGTCATGTCGGGGTTCATCGCTCCAGCCATCGCGCCGGCCTGGGCCATCGCGGCGGCGAGAGCCTGCGGATCGATCGATCCTACGGCGTTCGGGTCCCCTCCCATGGCGCCGGCCATCCCTTGCATCATCTGTTGTAGCGCGGCGGCGGCCTTCTGCTCGGGCGTCGGTTCCGGCTGGCACGCGCTGATCGCCAGTGCGCCAAGAACTGGAACGATAAGGGCGATGGATTTGAGCATGGGGGTCCCTCCCGGCTTGAATGAGGGCAGTTTGGCCCCGGCGGGCGTTCCGGGCAAGCAAGGACTGCCGTTCTGGTGAAAACCCGGCAGTGACAGGAACTTGAGTGGAGGAGCGACCGCGTTTCACCTTGCCCTCCGCGGCAGGCCGTTGCAGCTTGCCCGCAACAAACACGGCAGGCGCTACGGCAGCTCGCCAGGGGAGACAAACGCCATGGAATCGCCAGCGACGGGCGCAGCCGCGCCTGAGAAGAAGCAGAACGAACTGCTCGTGATCAGCGCGTCGAGCGTGGGCACCATGTTCGAATGGTATGACTTCTTCCTGTATGGGTCGCTGGTCACCTACATCAACATGCACTTCTTCAGCGGCGTGAACGAGACAACCGGGTTCATCCTGGCGCTCGCCACATTCGCGGCCGGATTCATCGTTCGTCCCTTTGGCGCCCTCGTGTTTGGCCGGGTCGGCGATATTGTCGGACGCAAGAACACCTTCCTGGTAACCATGATCATCATGGGCGCGGCCACATTCGCAGTCGGCCTGCTGCCGGGGTACGAGCAGATCGGCATCGCGGCGCCGATCCTTCTGGTCGTGCTCCGCGTGCTGCAGGGGCTCGCCATCGGCGGGGAGTATGGCGGCGCGGCGATCTATGTCGCCGAGCATGCTCCGGCGAACAGGCGCGGGTTCTACACCAGCTGGATCCAGATCACGGCCACGATCGGCCTGTTCCTCTCGCTGCTGATCATCATGATCATTCGCCAGACGATGAGCCCCGACGAGTTTGCCGCCTGGGGTTGGCGCATTCCCTTTCTGGTTTCGATCCTGCTGCTCGGAGTTTCGGTTTGGATCCGGGTCCAACTCGGTGAAAGCCCCGTCTTCCAGAAAATGAAGGACGAGCAGAAAACCTCGAAAAAGCCGTGGGCCGAGTCCTTCGGCAAGTGGAAGAACGCGAAGTTCGTACTGATCGCCTTGTTCGGCCTCGTCGCCGGGCAGGCGGTGATCTGGTACACGGGCACCTTCTACAGCCTGTTCTTCCTGCAGAACGTGCTGAAGGTCGATGGCTTTGAGGCGAACCTGCTCGTCGCGATCGCGCTGGCCATCGGTACACCGATCTATGTCTTCATGGGATGGCTGTCGGACAAGATCGGCAGGCGCTATCTCGCGCTTGGCGGCCTTGCGCTGGCGGTCGTCACCTTCTTCCCGCTCTTCCACATGCTGACGAAGGCGGCCAACCCGGCGCTCGATGCGGCGCAGGTATCGTCCCCGATCGTCGTGGTGGCGGACACCTCGCAGTGCTCGCTGCAGTTCGACCCGATCGGGCGGACGAAGTTCGACGAGAAGTCGTGCGATATCGTGAAATCTCACCTGTCGAAGGCGGGCGTAAGCTACAAGACGGATGCCGCGCCGGCCGGGTCCATCGCCACCATCGCGGTGGGCGAGCGGACCATCACCGCTCCCGATCCGGCCAAGGTGACGGGCGCGGAGCGGGCCGCCGCCATCGCCGCCTTCCAGACCGAAGTCACGGCAGCCCTGGCGGAAGCTGGCTATCCCGCCAAGGCCGATACGGCGCAGATCGACCGCTTCACGGTGATCCTGGTTATCGTCCTCACGCAGCTCTTCACCGCGATGATCTATGGGCCGATGGCCGCGACACTGGTCGAGCTGTTCCCGGCGCGTATCCGCTACACGTCGATGTCGCTGCCCTACCACATCGGTAATGGCTGGTTCGGCGGCCTGCTGCCAACCACGGCCTTCATGATCGTTGCGGCGACGGGCGATATCTATGCTGGGATCATTTATCCGGTGGTCATCGCGGCGATGACGCTGGTCGTCGGCTTCTTCTTCCTGCCGGAAACGTACAGGCGCAACATCCGGCACGACGAGCCGGAAGGCGACCGCGAGGGACCATGATCGCGAAGCTCGGCCGACTGGTCGCCTCGCTCCCAATCCCGCGACACCTGCGGGATGGGGTCGAGGCGGCGTTCGTCGTCGTTGCGCCCGAGCGTCACCTGAAGACTGACGAACTGCTCGCGTTGGCGAACCAGCACCAGCCGGATGGCATCCTGATGTCGCTGGGCATGCCCATGCGGGCCGAGCACATCGCGCAACTGCCTGCTTCAGTGCGCGTGCTCGCCACGACCAGCGTTGGCTATGATCATATCGACATCGCCGCCGCAAACGCGCGCGGCATCGTCGTGTGCAACACGCCGGACGTACTAACCGATGCGACGGCAGACACCCACATGCTGCTGCTGCTTGGCGCGGCCCGCTGCGCCAAGGCGCACGTGCGCAACATGGATGGCGGCTGGAAAATCCGGAACGGTTTCTTCCAGGGCCTCGGCGTCGATGTCACCGGGAAAACCATGGGCATTGTCGGGATGGGCCGCATTGGCCGCGCCGTGGCTGATCGCGCGCGCGGCTTCCGCATGCCGATCCTCTACCACAACAGGAACCGGCTTTCGCCTGACCTGGAGGCCGGCGCCCGCTACTTCCCCTCGCTGGACGAGATGCTGCCGCACTGCCAGGTGCTCAGCCTGAACCTTCCCGGCGGGCAGGGCGTGCTGATGACACGCGAGCGTTTCGCGCAGCTGCCGAAAGGCGCGATCTTCGTGAACTCCGCGCGCGGGTCTCTGGTGGACGAGGAAGCGCTGGTGGAGGCCTTGAAGTCAGGTCATCTCGGCTCTGCCGGTCTCGACGTGTTCCAGAAGGAGCCGAACTTCGACACACGTCTCAACGACCTCGAGAACACTTTCCTGCTTCCCCACGTCGGCAGCGCGACGATTGAAACGCGTACAGCCATGGCCGAACTTGCGATCGACGGGATTGTGGCGGTTCTCTCCGGCAGGACACCGGACAATGTTGTGCAGGCCTAGTTCTTCACGGCGCCGTTCTTGTCGCCCTGGCCGATCAGCGTCTTGAACCATCTGACGATGGCACGGCGGAATTCCCAGGACTGGCGCAGCTGCGGCGTGTTGGGCGCGTCGTTCTCGTGGCGCGGCATCTGCACGTCGTTCATTTGCGGCTTGAGGCCGCGGATCAGGTCTTCCTCGATCAGGCGGCGTTCGTTCTCGGTGGAAACACGCATCACGTGTCGCTCTGTCGCGCCGAGGATCCACCAGGCCTTGCCCCACTTCTCGTGGCCGACGAGCCGCCCGCGCAGGTTCGCAGCCTTGCCCACATAAAGCGCTTCCAGGAAGAAGCCGAAGCGGCGCCTGACGAATACATAGATTCCGCCGGAATCGTCGGGGATGCCCTGCTTGGTCAGGGCGCACTTGAACGTGTAGGTCCGGCCGGATTCGCCCGTCCATCCGTGCCTGCCGAAGAAGATCATCCGCGCCGTCCCCGTTTGATAGCTGCGGGAGTGTTCCCGTCGCCGGTTAACGAGGTCTGAAAGTGGGAACCTTTCGGCGGGGGGCATTTGATCTCGCGCCGTGCAAGGCTTGGCGCGAGGCTGTATCCTGCGCTTTCAACGTGAGGGAGAGGTCATGCTGGCGGAAAACCTGGCGCTGGCGACCGGCATGGTGGGCGCCACGGTCGTTTTCCACTTTATCGGCCTTGCCGGGCTCATTGCTGTCCTGAACACGCGGCTTCCGCGCCGCCTGCGGGCCGGAACGGGGCTGCAGAGGGCCTTGACGATCCTGTTTACCGTGTTCGGCCTTGTCGCCATGCACACGGTAGAGATCTGGGCCTATGCCGGCCTGTACATCAGCCTACGCGAGTTCGCCGACCTGGAGTCTGCCCTGTACTTCTCGACCACCAGCTTTTCCACTTTGGGTTATGGCGACCTGACCCTCGGCCACGCGCACCGTCTTCTGGGGGCGATCGAAGGGATAAATGGTTTCCTCCTGATCGGGTGGTCCACGGCCTTCCTGGTGTCGGTCACCAACCGGATGGGGCTTCTTGAAGCCCGCCTCAGGCACAGCGACGAGCCGCCACCCTCCTCCACGCCAGATTCGCCTTGACCGTACGGCCCTTATCGTCACTTTGCCGTCACTGAATCTGGGCCTGCCGGGGAAGTGGATGTTCTCGAAAATCCTTATCGCCAACCGTGGCGAGATCGCCTGCCGGGTGATCAAGACGGCGCGGCGCATGGGCATCAAGACCGTGGTCGTCTATTCGGACGCCGATGCAGGCTCGATGGCGGTCGAGATGGCAGATGAAGCCATCCACATCGGCGGCTCGCCAGCAGCCCAGAGCTATCTCGTGCAGGACAAGATCGTCGCCGCCGTGCGTCAGTCGGGCGCGGAAGCGGTCCACCCCGGCTTCGGGTTCCTGTCGGAGAACGCTGGTTTCGCCAAGCGGCTGCAGGATGAGAAGATCGTCTTCATCGGTCCCAACCCGCACGCCATCGAGGCGATGGGCGACAAGATCACATCGAAGAAGTTTGCGGCCGAAGCAGGCGTCAGCACCGTGCCCGGCCATATGGGCCTGATCGCCGATGCAAAGGAGGCGGTGAAGATCGCTGACTCCATCGGCTATCCGGTGATGATCAAGGCCTCGGCGGGCGGCGGCGGCAAGGGCCTGCGCATTGCGTTCAACTCGGCCGAGGCAAAGGAAGGCTTCGAGGGCGCGCGCGCCGAAGCGATCTCCTCGTTCGGGGATGATCGCATCTTCATCGAGAAGTTCGTAGATCAACCGCGCCACATCGAGATCCAGGTGCTCGGCGACAAGCACGGCAACATTGTCTACCTCAACGAGCGCGAATGCTCGATCCAGCGCCGCAACCAGAAAGTCTTCGAAGAGGCGCCTTCCCCCTTCCTGACGGCCGAGACCCGCAAGGCGATGGGCGAGCAGGCCGTCGCGCTGGCGAAGGCTGTCCAGTACGACAGCGCCGGCACAGTCGAGTTCATCGTCGATGGTCAACGCAACTTCTATTTCCTCGAGATGAACACGCGCCTGCAGGTCGAGCACCCCGTCACCGAACTCATCACGGGCTATGACCTCGTCGAGCAGATGATCCGCGTCGCTTATGGCGAGAAGCTCGCGATCAAGCAGAAGGACGTGAAGATTAACGGCTGGGCGCTTGAATCGCGCATCTACGCCGAAGACCCCTACCGTGGGTTTCTTCCCAGCATCGGCCGCCTGAAGCGCATGCGCTTCCCCGCTGAAGGCAAGCTCGCCGAAGGCACGATCCGGATCGACACGGGCGTACGCGAGGGCGATGAAATCTCGATGTTCTACGATCCGATGATCGCCAAGCTGATCACGCACGGCAAGGATCGCGACGCCGCGATCGCCACACATGTGAAGGCGCTTGAGCGACTGGAGATCCAGGGCATCCAGGATAACTCCCCCTTCCTCGCGGCCGTGCTCGATCAGAAGCGGTTCCAGTCCGGCAAGATCACGACCGGCTATATCAAGGAAGAGTTTCCCGACGGGTTCCATGGCGCTGACATCTCCGAGGAAGTCGAGAGCGCGTTCATCGCCGCTGCCGCTTATGCCAACGCACTCCTCAACCAGCGCGCGCAGGCGACCAGCGGCCGCTCCGAGCCGGTAAAGCCCGCGCGTTCGGACTGGGTCGCCGTCATCGGACGCAAGCAGACGCCGATCCGCGTGAAGTTCCAGCCCGGCGAAGCTGAGGTGACCTTCATCGAAGGCGGGCAGACGCACTCACTCACGACCATGTGGCGTCCGGGCTTCGGCTTGATGGAGATGGTGTTCGACGACAAGACGTATGCGCTCGCGCTGACGCAGGCTGCAGAAGGGTTCGTCGTCCGACGTCTCGGCGTCGAGGCCCACGTGAAGATCTGCACGCCGTTCCAGGCCGGACTGCACGCCAACCTGCCCGAAAAGGAAAAGCCCGACACGTCGAAGCTGATCATGAGCCCGATGCCGGGTCTGGTGGTTTCTGTTGCTGTGACGGTGGGGCAGGACGTGAAAGCGGGCGAGGCGGTCTGCATCGTCGAAGCAATGAAGATGCAGAACATCATCCGCGCCGAAGCTGATGGCGTCGTGAAGACCGTCAGCGCCGCAGCCGGCGCCAGCGTCGCCGCCGACGAAGTGCTGATCGAGTTCGCCTAGGGAGAAAGTTGAGTGCTACTCGCGCTCAACCTTGCGCACCTTGCCATCGCTGGCTGAAAGCTCGACCTCGATTTCACGGCCATCCGCATCGCGGCCTTCGACCTTCCATTCGTCATTGTCCTCGAGGTCGACCTCGCGGAGCGTGACGACGCCATTGGCCCTGGCGATCTCGATGGCCTTGGCGTGGGTGATTGTGAATCCGCGTGCGGCGGCGCGATCATCGAGTCTCTGCAGGCGGGCAGGCGAGAGGTCATCGTCGGCCTATACCGGAGACATGCTGCCCATGAGCGCCAGGACCGATGCTGCGAGAACCTGATGATTCATGTTGTTTCCAAAAAAGGCGGATTGCGCTTGCCTTGCCGCACTTGGCCCACCGTTCGGCGCAGACAAGTCGCAGCCCTATCGTTTGCGTTACGCCCGGCTATCCGTGGCACGATCTAGTTGATACCAAGCGGACGCAATAGGTTCGGGAGGGTACGACTAATGAAATTGGCATCATATCTGGCGACCGCAGGGGTCCTGGTTGCCCTGGCCGCCTGCGCCTCCGCGCCAACCGCCGCGCCGCCTGTTGTCCGGGATCCCAACGCCGCCCCGCTCGCCCCGATGCCGATGAATGCGGCGATGACCGAGGTGTTCGATGGCAAGGCGATGCGTGTCATCCTGTGCGGCACATCCTCGCCGCTGCCCGATCCGGGCCGGGCCAAGGCCTGCACGATCGTGGTCGCCGGCGACAAGGCCTATGTGATCGACACGGGCCCGGAGAGCTGGGAGCAGCTCCAGCGAATGCAGTTTCCAGGCATCCGCATCGCCGGGATTTTCATCACCCACTATCACTCCGACCATATCGGCGATCTCGGCGAATTCCGGATGCAGACGATGGTGGCTGGCCGCTCGCAGATGCTCCCCGTTTACGGGGCGCGAGGCGTCAAGAACCTGGTGGCGGGGTTCAACCTGGCCTACGAGGAAGATGCCCGTCTGCGCCTGGCGCATCACGGCTCATCCCTGATCAACCTCGCGGCGTCGCCGCTAGTGGCGAAGGAATTCGGGAGCGCCTTCACCGGCAATCTCGATGCGGAAGAAGTCATCCTGCGCGATGGCGATCTCACGGTCACGGCGTTCGAGGTCGATCACGATCCGATCCGCCCGGCGGTTGGCTATCGCTTTGACTGGAAGGGCAGATCGGTTGTCATCTCGGGGGACACCGCCTTGTCCACGAACTTCACGGAGAATGCGACGGGCGCCGACGTGCTGGTGTCGGAATCGCTTGCCGGCAATCTCATCAGCATGGCGCAGCAGCAGATGAAGGCGGCCGGAAACGAGCGCGGCGCTCAGGTCATGGGCGACATCCCGGATTATCATATCAGCCCGCTCGAAGCGGCGCAGACAGCGAATGAGGCTGGCGTGAAGCTCCTTGTTTACACGCACCACATTCCATCCGCGCAGGTGAATCTGCCGCCGTATTTCGCCGGCGTCGCTGCTGTCCGGCCCGCCGACAAATGGGTGATCGGTTGGGACGGCCTGCGCATTGACCTGCCCGCCGGTTCGGACGAGGTGAAGCAGGGCGAGTTGCTGCCCAAGCCGTGAACGTCTGGACAAGCGCCGGGCGTGGCTCCTAATGCGGCCATGCCCATCTATGTCGACGCGGACGCCTGTCCCGTGAAGGAAGAAGTCTACAAGGTCGCCCGGCGTATCGGCTGGGAAGTTTTCGTCATCGCCAATTCCTTCATCCGCACACCTGCGGAATCCCGGATCCGGTTTGTGCTGGTGGACGCCGGCGCGGACGCTGCCGACGACTGGATCGCAGAGCGGGCGGC
The DNA here is from genome assembly GCA_022844345.1 of Hyphomonadaceae bacterium. GTDB lineage: Bacteria > Pseudomonadota > Alphaproteobacteria > Caulobacterales > Hyphomonadaceae > UBA7672. Next base: position 397,789 of record JALHLU010000002.1, on the reverse strand, counting down.
GCCCGGAGACGTCGTTGTCACGAACGACATTCCGTTGGCGGCCCGCGCCCTTGAGAAGGGGGCAGAGGCCCTGTCGCCTACCGCAAAGGTCTTCACCACGGACATGATCGGTTCGGCCCTCGCCACACGCGGATTGATGGAGCACCTGCGCTCCTTCGGCGAAATAACCTCGGGGCCGAAACCCTTCTCTCCGAAGGATCGTTCGGCATTCCTTTCGGCCCTTGACGCGGCGGTCGGCCGGGCTCGGCGAAAGTTGGCTTAAGGTAGCCTTGGTCGCACGACCCGTTCCCATTGGGGCCGGACTTGCCGGTCGAGCGGGCTGATTCCGCCTACGGAAGGACTTCGGTCGCTCAAAGGTCACCGGTCGGACGGGAACTGCAATTTTGGGGCGCCCGCGATTCGCGTTGCGGGCGAAAAGCGAGCGCCAGGCCCGGATTTTGGTCCCCGGTGGTCGACTGCCGGATTGCAAACAGGAAACGTTGTTGCCCTGCCGCCCCTTTCGAGCCGAAAATGCAGGGAAGGCCGCCCTCGCGGTCACCGATCGTATCGCCAATCCAAAAAAAAGCGTGTAACCCGGGATCAGAATGCGGGGCGACCGCGTTGACACTCCGGTGCCGGCCCACGGCCGCCGGGGAATACCTTAGTCAAGGGGAACGGTAATGAAAAAAGCACTTATGTGCGCCACCGCGGCCGCCACAATGGTGTCTGCAGGCGCAACTGCCTATGCACAGGATGGTTGGTACGGGTCCGGCAAAGCCGGCTTTGTTGTCGACGGTATCCAGGACGTTGACGCGTCACCGGGCGGCAACGGCCGCATCGACCTGCGCGCTGCTCCGGAAGTTGATCCGGTGTTCGGCCTCGGCCTCGGCTACGGCCTCGAGAATGGAATCCGCCTCGAAGGCGTGGCTGGCTACCGCAACATCAAACTTGACGTTCCGGACACCTTCCTCGGCCTCCAGCCCGCCGGCACGGTTGGCCCCAACGGTGCGGGATCCACGCGCGTCACGAACCTGATGTTCAACGTTATTCAGGACTTCAACCGTGAAGGCACGATCCAGCCGTACCTCGGTGTTGGTATTGGCGGAGCGCGCGTCGACAGCCGCGTGGCTACGCTCTATGCCACCGGCACGGGCGTCGCTGCCAACGGTTTTGACGACAGCGATACGAGCTGGGCCTACAACATTCTCGCCGGCTTCGGCATCAAGATGGGCGATCAGCTGACGCTCGACCTCGGCTACGCCTTCCTCGACGCTCCGGAACTTTCTTACGAAGGCCTCGCCGCCGCGACCTACGATTCGTCCTATCAGGACCATTCGATCACGGCTGGCCTGCGTTGGCAGTTCGCGGCCCCGCCGCCGCCGGCTCCGCCGCCTCCGCCTCCGCCTCCGCCTCCGCCTCCGCCGCCGCCTCCGCCGCCTCCTCCGCCGCCGCCTCCGGCCCCGCCGCCGCCTCCCACCCAGGAGCAGCAGCAGGCCCAGACTTGCGCTCAGCAGCCGGCGCCGTTCGTGGTCTACTTCGAGTGGGATCGCTCCGATCTCACCGCAGTTAACGTTGACACGATCAATGCCGCCGTGGCGCGCGCGCGCACCGGTGGATGCCGGGTCACGGTTTCGACGATCGAAGGTCACACCGACTCGTCGGGTGGTTCGGCCTACAATGATCGTCTGTCCGTGCGTCGTGCTGATGGCGTGAAGGCTGCCATGGTTGCCGCCGGCGTGCCGGAATCGTCGATCACGACCGTCGCCAAGGGCGAATCGGAACCGGCTGAGCCGCGTCCGGACGGCACCCGCGAGCCGCTGAACCGCCGCGCGGAAGTGCAGATCACGATCGGCCGCTAGTATCGGTCAGTCGCTCTGAGTGAAGATGCAGCCCGGTCGAAAGACCGGGCTGTTTCCTTTTGGGCTCGAGTGTTCGTGGTATGCGAGAATCTCAGCTGGCCGCGGCGGGGCGCGTACGCTGCTGTAGTTCTTGAGGCGCGGCCACCTTCTGTCCGCCAGCTTCGCCTTCCAGCGATGCGCCTGCTGCCTCGATGAGCCGGTTGATGGCGCTCACAAGCTCAATGGCGCGTGGCCGATCCTCGGTTCCACCAAGATCGCTTGCCAGCGCCCTGACGAAGCGGCGCAACGGCTCGAACCCGATCTCGGCAACAAGATCTCGAAGCTGGGCCGATGCGAGCACCGGTCGTGCCGTTGGCCCGTTTCCATCTGTTCTCGCTTGATCAATCTCGAATAGCATCCCGCGAGCCACGCCAGTCTTTGCCTGCGTCAGCGCGAGGACGTGCTGGCCAAGCTCGATCTCTGCGGCGACGGCGATGCCCTTGCCGCCCTCGTACTCGCGCGGGGCGCCGAGATAGCGCAGCGGCCAGCCATAGGCGGCGATGCGTTCGGCCAGGCGCTTCTCCGCCAGCATGGTGAGATGGGTGAGCCCGCGCGACAGGCAGAACTCGAGAATACCGATCATGAGTTCGCGCTGGTGATTTGACGGCCAGCGCGGATTGCTGGCGCGGCGGTGTTGCGGCGCGGCGATCCAGCGCGAAATATCCCAAACACTGTCCAGCTCAGGCAGGGCTTCGTCGGACCAGTCGGCGAACTTCTTGAGGAGCGTTGGCCCCTGCGTCGGGTTCAACCGCACGGATGCAGCCACATCGCCGAAGGGATCAAGGCTCATGAGATAGACGGCGTGCTCGTCGTCGAACTCGTCCGTCTCCTTGCCGTCCTGGGATGTGAGCCCCGCCCATCCTTGGCCTTCGATGTAGAAGGCGTGTCGCATGCGAAACATCTGGTCCAGCTGCCGGGCATACAGGTGCTGGTTCGCCAACGTAACGGCGTGAATCATCGCGGTATCCCCAACCCGGCGGTGGGCCCGTCGCGCCGCTCCGCCGTCACGATCAATCAGATGCCAGCAGTATCGTACCGAAAATCTGCAAACGCAACCGCAAGTTGTAATTTCGGAAACGGCGGCAATCGCGCCGGTGCGTTAGCGGCGATACTTCATGAAGGGCGTGGCTTGCGCCACCTGGTCGTAGAGCCGGCGCGCAGTCGCGTTGAACTCCTGCGTCAGCCAGTAGACCTGATCCGCGCCGCGCGTGTCCGCTGCTGCGTAGACCGCCTCGATCAGCGCGCGGCCAACGCCACGCCCGCGCGCTTCAGGCGCCGTGAACAGGTCCTCAAGATAGCAGCGTGGTCCGGCCGCCCATGTTACGGGATGGAAGAGGTAATGCACGATGCCAAGCAGCTTCCCGTTGCCGTCATCTGCGCAAACACCGTGGATCGGAGCTTCCGGATCGAGAATGCGCGACCAGGTGAGATCGGTGACATCGCCAGGCACCGCGCTTTCGTAGAAAGTGAGATAGCCATGCCACAGCGCCAGCCATTGCTCGCGATCGGCAGCCGTCAGTGGCCGGATGGTTATCGTCATGACGTGAACTTTCCGCTCCGGTTCAGGTGGTCAGGCATGCACCGCTATCGCGCCTTCGATCCGCCAGTTCGGCGGCTTCTCGTGAAGCAGCGTACGGTTGGCGGCAGCCCGGGCGCCGAAAGCCGCGAGAACAGCATCGAGTGCATCAGCCGACGCGAGCATCTGCCTGCGATCCGCAGGATCCACGATCAGGCGCCTGGTTTCTTCAAGGTGGGCGACGATGGACGCACGCGTCTTTCTGTCCTCGGGCGAAGCGTAGTTCGCGGCGGGCAGACCCCACGCGCGCAACTGTGCAGCGGGAAACGCTTCCACCAGCATCCCCTGCGCATCTTTCCACGGCCAGACCGGGCGTCTCGCGCGTGCAAGCAGAGTCAGGCAGGCAGCCGCGAACGGGGCCCCGGGCCTCGCGCCATTCCAAAGTGTCGAGCGGGTCGCGCCATGCAGGCGCTCGGTCTCTCGCGCCGGCTTGGGCGAGGCCAGCGGCGCGCGCCGCCGCGCATAATCGAGGAGGGCTGCGCCCCGCGGAAAGGGACGGTCAGCTGCAGGCAGCATGGCAGCCAGATCCTCCAATAGCCGCGTATGTCCCTCCTGCGGCATGTGGCGTTCGGGCAGGGCAAAAGGCGCATCGATCCCGGCGGCGCGATAGCGGCCCTCTGCAAGCAGGTCCACCAGCCGCTCGAACGGGTCGCCGAGGCCGGGAAGCCGTTGCACAGGCAGAAGCTCGACCAGGCGAGGTCCATCGATGGAGGCGATCCAGACGGTCGGCCGGGCGCAGGTGGGCCGCCACGGGGCGGCTGCGCCGGAAAAGTCGATCCCAAGGAATCGCGCCTCGCTCATGGCATCAGGGTGAACGCGAATGGCCCTGCCGCCAATGCCGCAGGCCGCCATGAAATCTTGACAGGCCCGCTCATTGCAGGCGCTTTGCAGGATGAACACGGTTACAGCTCTCGGCGCGGCCACGCGCGCGAAACTGATGCAGGCCGCCGCCCGCATCGTCTCGCGCGATGGCATGGCTGCGGCCACAACGGCCGCCATCGCCGCCGAGGCAGGTGTTGCCGAGGGCACGCTCTACCGGCATTTCGAGAGCAAGGACGACCTCCTTATCGCGGCGTATCGCCAGATGAAGCAGGAAGTCTTCCTCGATGCGGGCGAGAGTCTGGATACGTCGATGGCGCCGCCGGAGCGGCTCAAGCAGACGTGGAAGGTCATCTACCTCGCCTATCGCGCCAACAAGGATGCGTTCGCCTTTGGTCAGCGCTTTGCCGAATCCGCGCTGGCCGAGCGCGAAGGCGGCGAGGCCGGCCGCGCCGTTGGCCGCATGGTGAACGACCTGCGCAAGGCCGGCATCGCCTCGGGCGATTTCAAGAACCTTCCCCCGGACCTCCTCGGCAGCCTGTTCATGGCGCCGATTGCCTACCTGCTGAAAGCCGAGATCAAGGGCCGCAAATGGACCGACGCCGAACTCGACGCGGCGGCGGATAGCGTGCTGGCGGGTTGGAAGAGGTAGGCGGCCAGTCCTGCGGCTCAGGTCGCGGCGCCTGATCCTTCAGCCCCGCAAATCCGGCGATCAGTTCGATCAGCTGGATCAATCCAAAAATCGACAGAAGCGCTATCGCAATAGCGAAGTATCCGCCGCCTCTGATGTCCGTATGGACCATGAAATACACATACCAAGAGATGATCAAAACGCGCGCCGACCAAAGAATGTAGGAACGAGCGGCTACGCCGAGCAGCTCCAACAAGAATTGGTTTTTGCGTTTACGGATCATCGCGCGGGGTCCATCTGGCCAAGGGCGTAGGCGCTAGGGGTGCAGGATTACTTTACCAACGAGGCGGCGATCGCGCATCAGATCGAATGCTTCGCGCCAGCGCGTCAGTGGCAACTCCGCAAAAACGGTGGGGCGCGTCTTGCCCTCTGCCGCCCATTGCCAGATCAGGTCGCGGACGATGCGGCCGCGCTCGGGGAGGCGGCGGCCATATTCGCCAGCGCGCACGCCGATGACCGAGAAGCCCTTGATCAGCGGGATGTTGGTGTTGACGCTGGCGATGCGTCCCCCTGCAAACCCGATGACAAGCAGGCGGCCGTTGAAGGCGATGCAGCGGGTCGATTCATCGAATACGTCGCCGCCTACCGGATCGAAGATCACGTCGGCGCCACGATCCTGGGTGAGGCGCTTCACCTCCTCGCGGAATGCGTCGCCGGGTTTTGACCCGAGCACGATCACCTTGTCCGCGCCTGCGAGGCGGAAGGCGTTCGCCTTGTCCGCAGACGCCGTCGTTGCGATCACCCGCGCGCCGAGCAGCCGCCCGACATCCATCGCTGCCATGCCGACGCCACCGGATGCGCCGTGCACCAGAAGGGTCTCGCCCGCTTTCAGCTGTCCCCTTTCAATCAGCGAGACGCATGCCGTCGTGTAGGCGGCCGGGTAGGCGGCGGCCATTCGCGAGGCCATGGCATCGGGAACAGGATGAAGGCTGCTTGCAGGGCAGACTGCAAACTCCGCGAATGCGCCGGTTTTCGCGCCTCCGGCTACGCGCTGGCCCAGGGTCAGACCGGAAACACCTTCGCCGAGTGCATCGATCACCCCGGCCAGGTCCATCCCAACGGTGAACGGGGGATCCGGCTTGAACTGGTATTCGCCCTTGAGCATCAGAAGGTCGGGGAAGTTGAGGCTCGCGGCCTCGACGCGGACCCGGACTTCGCCGGGGCCGGGTTCGGGCACGGGAAGCCGGCGCAGGGCGACTCCCGAAAAGTCGGCCGCCAGGGCCTCGCAGACGATGGCGTGCATGGTTCGGTCATTCATCAGGCAATGCTGCCCCGCGCGGCGGCGAAGGTCATCCGGTTACGCAGAGTTTTCGTAAGGGCAATTGACTGGAGTGCGCTGCAGCATATTCTGTTCGCAACTGCACAATAGCGAACGAATCGTGCAGAGGGAAACGCTCCAGGGTCGGTTGAGTAGGCACGTTCAAACGACAACCCGGAGAAATAGACCAATGAAACGTATGATGATTTTCGCCGCCAGCCTCTTTGCGGCCTCGGTGGCGCACGCTGACCCTGTCACGGTGTCGACGCCCAAGTTGCCGGTTTCCGTCGAGGAAGCGGCAATTTACGTCGCCAGCCTCGAAAAGGCGGTGAAGCAGGTTTGCCGCAAAGAGACCGGCCCGGTGGTGGGCATCGCCTATTACACGCATCTGGCCTGCCTGAAGGATACGCGCGCCCAAGTGGCGAAGCAGGATCCGACCGGGCTCTACGCCGGCCGCGAATCACAAACCGCTCTGGTCGTCGCGGCGAAGTAAGCGCCGAACCACGAGGCTCATTTCGAACGCCCGGGGCGTCAGCTCCGGGCGTTTTGCTTTGTTTTCGGGGTCTTCATCGGGCCACGCCTCCAACTGGCCCCATTTGTACCCTTGACGAGACATATTGTTATTCAATAAAACATCATCGACTTTCGATGCTGGTGGTCAGGTGCCAGGGCGAGAGGGACGAGAGAGCAACAGCCGTGTCCATCTGGAGAATAACAATGAAAACAACTGCCTCCACAAACCTGATCGCCTGCGCCGTCATCGCCGGCGCCTTCACCGTGGGCTTCGTGTCCGGTCCCGCCTTGGCTGAGCCCGGCCCCGACGCCCCCTTCGCGTTCCAGTTCACCTACTCCCCGACCGAGCTGACCACGGTTGACCAGGCCGGGACGCTTCTCGTCAGGCTCGAGCAGGATGTCCGCCGCTACTGTAACGGAAACCGCAAGATGTCGGTCAGCGAACGCCGCCTGGTGAACTCCTGCATTGAAACGACGATGAAGGACTCGATCGCCAAGTTCGACTCCCAGACCGTCGTCCAAGCCTACCAATCCCGCGCTGCCGGCTGATCCCCCCGATTCTCTGCAGCGCAGGCGAGGCCGGACCAGCCGACGGGTCCGGCCTCGATACTTTTCGACCAACGCAATCAGTCACCACCGCAGGATTCGCCATCCGGCGAGAGCGCCAGCAATCGTGCTGAGTGCAATGCCGGCCGTGTACCAGAACAGCGTGAATGCGGCCGACGTTTCTGCGCAGTGCAGGCCATAGACAGTCGCTGCGACCCCTCCGACGAACAGGCCTGCAGCGGCGCCCGCAAGCGCGGCCCGCGTCGGCGCGAACCTTCGCATCACAAGAAGAACAGCGAGCAGGCCTGGCAGCGCAAGCAGGCCGATGCGCCATGGGCATGTGTCCCAGGTCGAGCCGAGCAGGGCGGCGGAAATTTCTGCGGAGGAGAGTGAGGCAAGCTGTGCAACCGCGATTGCCGCAAGCACCAGGATGCCGGCCAGAGCGACGAATGCCCCCCGGCCCGATCGAGAGCCCGGCCGCGCCAGCCTTTCGGTGAGCAGGAATCCGCCAAGCCCGAGGGCCGCAGTATAGACCGTCTTCATCCAGTATGAGCTGTCGGCCACGGCCTGGCCCATATCGCGAAGGCCCAGCCATGGGACGAGAACTGCCAGAGCGGCAAGCGCTGTGGCGGCGGCGACGAGCAGGAGGCGGCGCGGTATGGCAAAGCGAGCGGCGGGTTTGGCGTCGTTCGCCATGACCGCGATCAGGTCATCTGTCTTCATCGCGCACCCTCCTCATCAGGGCTTTCAGCGATCTGTGCACACTCACCTTAACGGCGCTTTCCGACATGCCGGTACGGGCAGCAGCTTCCGCTGTCGAGAGTTCGTCGAGCTTGACCGCCTTCAGGACGACGCGCTGGCGCTCTGGCAATTCAGATAGCAGGCGCTCCACATCGGCGCCGGCCGAGCTGTCGCCAACCTCTTCCGCAAAGAGCGCTTCGGCTGACTCGATTGGCTCGCTGCGGCGAACCCGGCGCCGCCGGTAGAGGTCGATCAGGCGATACCGTGCGATGGCGTAGGCCCACGCCGTGAAGGGCTGGGCCGAATCCCAAGTCTCCCGCTTCAGGTGAATGGCCAGAAGCGTTTCCTGCACAAGGTCTTCGACGTCCTGGTCGGACGCGCCGAGCTTGCGTGCGAAGAAGCGGCGAAGGAGGACAGCCATGCGGGTCAAGAGTTCGGCATGGGCCGCAGCGTCACCGCCAAGGCCCTTCAGCATGAGAGCCTTGAGGGGCGCGTCAAACGCCTCCACAGCCATTCCCCCGATACCCGGATGCCCACCCACCGTGGCACCCAGAAGGGATGACCATAACTGCACCCCGCCGAAATCGCCAAGGCGCTCCGGAATCCCGCCGTTCAATGTCAGGCGCAAGTTGGATGTGTATATCCCTGCCAACGTCATGGCATCTTGAGCAATCGATCGATCGCCAGAGCGCCGCCGCCGCGGCCGATGAGGTAGAGCAGCGGCCCCGCCCAGACGAGGTGTGTCGGCCATGCATCCGGGTAGACGAAGATCTGGATCACCGCCGTCATGAACAACAGCCCAAGCGCCGAGATGCGGGTGAACAATCCGAGTGCGAGCGCGATGGACAGGCCATGCTCGGCGTAAGTGGCGAGGTAGGCGGCAATGTCTGGCGGCAGCAGGGGGACGTTGTACTCGTACGTGAACAGCGTGAACGTCTCTTCCCTCAGCGTGATCACGTCATCGACCTTGGTGCGCGCCGACAGGAAGAAAACGCCAGCGATACCGAGGCGGCAGAGCAGGGCGATCAACCATTCAGGGACCAGCCGATCAGGCGCCCGAAGGATCGCGTACAGTGGATTGATCCTGGTTTCAGTTGTCATGGCGCGTGTTCCGTTTGACAGGCGTGAGGCAGGTGAAGAGGCCGAGGGCAAGGCCCGTCACGATGATCTGGTGGAGCGCGCAGGCGGGTTCGGCCGCGAGTGCGGCCTGCCCCGCCTCAAGCAGGGATGCGCCGCGCGAAAGCGCGTCGAGAAAGGCGTACGGGCCCGCTGTGATCAGGCGGGCCTCGACCTGGGCGCCAAGACGCACGAACACCATGCGTTCGGGGTCGCGTCCCAATACGTGCTCGCCGCCGCGCGCAGGCGCCTGATGCGCCAGCCAGAGCGCTGGCGTTCCGTTTGCGAACGCTGCGATGCGCAGGCTTGGGTGAAGTCCGAGTGTCAGCTCCGAAAGCTGCGCGGGGGAAATTTCGGCGAGGTCTGCGCCGTCGAGCAGCTGGTCGTCGGCGGCGCACCATGACTGCCACCACAGCCAGTCGAGCCGCGCGATACCGGCGAGGTAGGGCGTGTCGGCGGCCGGTGGAAACTGCGAGAGCCAGTGTTCGAAGCTTTCGCCATAGGAGAGTAGCGCAGGTTCGCGCGGGGGATGAACCAGGACGTATTCCCGCGCGGCGGCGCGGAACCAGTCCTCGCCCGTCATCATGACGACCGTGGCGTAGGTCGCGGTGAGGGCGTCGACAGCGCCGCTGGCGATGGTGTTTCGGTAGACGGCAAGTCCTGCCGTGGAGTCGTCAGCCAGCCATGGAGACAGCCCGGCGGCATCGCCCGACAGCGCTGCATCGAAGGCGTCGAAGAAGGCGCGCTCCTCATGCGGCGGCATGGGCGGGCTCCTGCTGACGGATGCTGGCGGACAGGATGCTGGCTGCGCGGGCGCGTTCCTGCTGCAGCTCGCCATAGGCGGGGATGTTGTCGTCGCGTTCGATCAGGGTTGGGCGGGCGCCGATTCTGGCGATCAGTCGCTGGTAGAGCGTCCACACTTCGTCCGACACCGGCGCGCCGTGCGTATCAACCAGCAGGGTGGCGCCGAGATGGGGATCGGGGGCATGGCCGGCGAGATGGATCTCGCCGATCAGGTTGGACGGGATGTTGTCGAGATAGTCTTCTGCGCTGAAGCCGAGATTGTTGGCGCCGACCACGACGTTGTTCACGTCCAGCAGGAGGCCGCAGCCGGTGCGGGCGCAGAGTTCGATGAGGAAATCCTTCTCGGGATAGTCGTGGCCGTTCAGGGCGAGATAGAGCGAGGGGTTCTCGATGAGGATGCGGCGGCCGAGGGCGGCCTGCGTCTCATCGATATGGCTCGCGATGCGAACGAGGGCGGCCTTCGTGCGGGGGAATGGCAACAGGTCTGGCCGCCAGGTTCCGGCCCGCCGCGACCAGGCGAGATGTTCCGATATGACGAACGGCTGATAGCGGTCGATGAGGTTGCGAAGGGCAAGAAGATGCGGGCGGTCTGGCCGTTCATCACCGGCAAGCGAGAGGCCAACGCCGTGGAGGGACAAGGGGCGGCGTTCGCGAATTGCCGTGAGATGCGTGTGGCGTGGGCCGCCCGCGCAGAAATAGTTCTCAGGGTGTATCTCGAACCACAGGCCAGCCGCCGGGTCGCTGAGCGCGTCGGCGTAATGCTGAGGCTTCAGACCAAGACCGGCGGCTGGCTGGATCGACATGACTACATGGCCTTCGGGGTCAGCGAGCCCATGCCGTTCGGCGTCTTGATGGTGACGCAGGTGCCCGCTTTCACGAGCGACCAGGCGTTGCCCTGATAGTCGACCGTGGACGAGCCGGCGCACGAGGTGCCAGCGCCAGCCTTGCAGTCATTCTGGTGGGCCTTGGCGACGCCATAGCATTTTTCCATGCCGGATGCCTCGGCGGCGGTCGGCGGCTTCTTCGGCATCGTGGTCTGCTGGGCGCTGGCGGAGAAGGCGCCGGCGACGGCAAAGGCGCCGATGAGGGCGGCGGAGACGGCTGATCTTGCGATGGTCATTGGGGGACTCCTCGATGGACCTCGCGGCGCCGGAATGGGGCGCGAGGGCGGCGCATGGGCCGCGTACCTCTCAATCCGCAGGGGGCGGGAATTGGTTACATGGGAGTTGCAGAAAGTTTCGCGAACTTCAGGAGCGGGCGAGTTCCGCGATGCTTGTGGCGCCGGCTGCATCCATGCGCGCGACAAGGTCCGCCTTGATGCGCTGGACGAGCAGCGGGCCGTGAAAGACCAGGGCGGAATAGAGCTGGACCGCCTGGGCCCCGGCGCGGAGCTTGGCGATCACATCATCGGCCGTGGCGATGCCGCCGGCGCCGATGAGGTCGAGACGGTCTCCCACGATGGCGTGGAATGCGGCGAGAACGCGGGTGGATTTTTCCAGCAGCGGTGCGCCGGAGAGGCCGCCGGTCTCGCCCCTGTGCTTTGAGGCCAGCGTATCGGGGCGGTCGATCGTGGTGTTCGACACGATGAGGCCGGAGAGCCAGTCCTGCGCAAGGACGACGTCCGCGATGTCGGCGATCGCGTTGTCGTCGAGGTCTGGCGCGACCTTGAGGAAGAGCGGGCGGTTCTTCACGGCGGTGTTCATCTCGCGGGCGGCGGCGCCGATGCGGCCGAGCAGTTCCTCGAGTGCGCCGCGATCCTGCAGGCCGCGCAGGCCCGGCGTGTTGGGCGAGGAGATGTTGATGGTGATGTAGGCGCAGTAGGGCCACACGGCTTTGACGCCGGCGACATAGTCGGCGATGCGATCGGCGCTGTCCTTGTTGGCGCCGATGTTTGCCCCGACGATGCCGGCGGCGCGCGGCATGGCGGAGAGGCGGCGGACGAAGAGGCCGAGGCCGAGATTGTTGAAGCCCATGCGATTGATGACCGCCTGGTCTTCGGTGAGCCGGAAGAGGCGCGGGCGTGGGTTGCCCGGTTGCGGGCGCGGTGTGACGGTGCCGCATTCGACGAAGCCGAAACCGAAGGCGAGCATGGGGCCGCAGACTTCGGCGTTCTTGTCGAAGCCGGCGGCGAGGCCGATGGGGTTTGGGAGTCTGAGGCCGGAGCGGCGCAGGGTGACCGCAAGGCGCGGATCATCGATTTCCGCCTTTGGACGCGCGAGGCCGGTCCGGAGTGCATCGATGGTGAAGCGGTGGGCGCTTTCGGCCGGGAGGATGCGGACGGCGCGGGTGGCGATATCGAACAGGCTCACGATTTGCGGCCCGGCTTGGTCGAGGGTTCGGGGCTGCGCGTGACTTCATCCGGGGCGAGCGGCGCGCCATCGGCATCGAACTCGTCGAGCAGCCACATGGCCCGGATGTGGTGCTCGCGTACGTCCGTATAGACGTGCGGAAAGTAGTCGCCGCCGCGCGAGACTTCCCATTTGAGGTCGAGCCCAAAGGTCTCTGCGTTCACCGCAACGAGGACGCAGCCCTTCTGGCCGCGGAACCATTTCGAGAGCGTCTCCTGCACCTGTCGGGACGTCGAGAAGTGAACGTAGCCGTCATCGATGTCGATGGGAGCCTGCATGGGGCCGCCGGCCTCCACATCGGCCAGCTGGTTGGCGGTGAGCACCTTGTAGATGGTCTGGGCCATGGGTCCCTCAAGCTTCGAGCGGGTTCTGCGATGGACGCGGCCCGGAGGCAAGGCGGAAGCGGCGTCAGGGGTATGGGCGCTCAGTCTCGCAGGTTTGCCCTGTGAGGTTGTGACTCTGAATCAGGTTTCCATCGAGGCCGGGTTGGGCCGGCTTGGCGGCTCCGGCGGCGATGGTTGGGGTCAAGTCCGGGCGGCTTTTCGTTTTGCGCACGGGTCCGCGTTCTCGCAGGTGAACACCTGCGAGGCGCGTTACGGGTTCGCTCCTGCAATCGAGTGTGGGGGACCGCGTGTCAGGGCGGCGGCGAGAGCTGTGAGCGCGGCCTCGTGGTTCGACGGGCGCAACGCCATGCGATGCATGGCCTTGCTGCTCACCATGAGGCCTGACTGAAAGCTCGACACACCCACCGCCTCATGGTGAGCAGCATGGCGGAGCCATGCGTCCGTCGAACCATGGGCTCCGAGGGGATCGGCGTTGCGGAGCTGCTTCAGCCTGTCAGCGTGGGCTTGCGCGCGTGCTTCCATTTCGGTGCAGGCGATGACGAGGGCGGCGATGCGAGCGAGGAGTTCGGGCAAGCTCTTGGCGTGTGTGAGATGTGGCGTGCAGCGCTCGTGCGGCAGGCCGGGGCGGATGCGGGCGATCTGGCAGCCGCGCATCGCGATCCAGAGACGGAGGGAGTCTTCGGCGTCGAGGATGAGAAGTTCGAGGTGGAGGCGCAGGGCTGGGTTGATCAGGAGTTCGGCGAGCGTGGCTTCGTCCCGTGAGACGTGCACGAGTTGCAGCGCGCGATGACGTAGGCCTTCGGCGACCTGGCGAAGGGGATCGCCGGGGAAGAGCGCACGCAGGATGATCCAGAGCCAGGACATGGGGAGTATATTGCGCTCATCCGAGGCCCGGCTGGTTCTGCGGAGCTACATCCCACAAGGTGTGAGCGCAGGGCGTTGGAAATGCGGGGGAAGTTATTTCTGTCTCCGACAGTTTCAGACAGGCTGTTTCATACAAGTCGGGCCTTGCGAGAGACCCGCTCCGTCCAGCCGCGAAGACGCGGCTGTCCACCTCCCCCAGTCGCGTGGCGACTGGTGGAGGCAGGAGGCGCCGGTGTTTTGCCTCCCTCACTTGCAAGGCAAGTGGGGGAGGTGGCGCGTCGCGTAGCGGCGTGAAGGAGGGGGTCTATCGGCGAGGCAGGCCGGGCAGGGGCCCGGTGGTCCGAAGATCGCCCGGCTGGGATGGGGTTTACCATGTTGGGCCGGGAGCGGGCGCAAAGGCCCGGAAAATCCTTCAGTTTCCGCAATGGAGAGGCTGCATGGACAGGCGGTCCCGGCCTGTGTAAGACACCCGCCTTTCCTGCCCGGCGATAGCCGCTGGCGGGGTCCAACCATTTTGCCTGATCAGGGTTCGCACGATGAACGTCACCGAGACGAAATCGGAAGGTCTTACGCGGGAGTTCCGCGTCTCCGTTCCCAAGGGCGACCTGGCCGCGAAATTCGCGGAAAAGATCAATGAACTGCAGCCGAAGGTGAACCTGAAGGGCTTCCGCCCCGGCAAGGTTCCGACAGCACACATCAAGAAGATGTACGGCAAGTCGATCATGGCCGACATCGTCAACGACCTGGTCCAGGAGACCTCCGACAAGGCGCTGGCTGAGAAGGCCCTGCGCCCGGCTTCGCGCCCCTCGATCAAGCTTGATGGCGACCAGGAACAGCTGATCGCGGGCGAAGCGGACCTCGCCTATTCGATGCAGCTCGAAATCATGCCGGAGTTCGAGCCGGCCGATGTGAGCGAGATTTCGCTCGAGCGCATGGTCGCCGAGCCCACCGAAGAAGAGATGCAGGACGCGCTGAAGCGCATCGCTGACAACAACAAGTCCTACGAGAAGAAAGAGGGCAAGGCGGAGACGGGCGATGCGGTCGTGATCGACTTCGTCGGCTCAATCGACGGCGAGAAGTTCGATGGCGGCGCAGCCGAAGGCCAGACGCTGGTGATCGGTTCGGGCCGTTTCATTCCGGGCTTTGAAGAGCAGCTGGCCGGCGCATCCGCTGGCGATGATGTGAACGTCAATGTCTCGTTCCCGGAGACCTACCAGGTGCCGACGCTGGCCGGGAAGGCCGCGCTGTTCGAGGTGAAGGTCCATGAGGTGAAGGCGCCCAAGGAGACCGAGGTCAACGACGAATTCGCCAAGACGCTTGGGCTTGAGGGCCTTGAGGCGCTGCGCGAGGCCGTGAAGAAGGAATTGTCGGGCGAGCTTGAGTTCGCAACGCGCCAGCAGGTGAAGCGCGTGCTGCTGGATGCGCTGGACGAGCGTCACTCGTTCGAGCTGCCTCCGCTGATGGTGGAAGCCGAGTTCAACCAGATCTGGGGCCAGTTCGAAGCCGAGAAGAAGGCGGGCCGCCTGTCTGACGAGGACAAGGACAAGTCCGAGGAGGAGCTGCGCGCCGAGTATCGCAAGATCGCCGCGCGCCGTGTGCGGCTTGGCCTGGTGCTGGCCGAGATCGGCCGCCGCGCCGACGTGCAGATCACCAACGAGGAGCTGGTCCGGGCGCTGCGCCAGGAAGCGTCGCGCTATCCGGGCCAGGAGAAGCAGGTGATCGAGTTCTACACCAAGAACCAGGGCGCCATGGCCCAGCTGCGCGCGCCGATCTACGAGGAAAAGGTGGTCGACTACATCCTCACCAAGGCCACGGTGACGGACAAGCCGGTAACCCGCGAAGAGCTGATGAAGGTTATCGGCGACGACGAATAGGCCCCTCGAAGGCGGTTCTTGTCGAGACAGACCCCCACCTGTCCGCCCCCTAAACGGGGCGGAACCATGCTTCACCAACTTACCCAACAGTGAAGGCCGGTGACGCAACAGGGTCCCGCCCCGTTTAGGGGGCGGACAGGTGGGGGTCTCTCGCTTCGACGGGATTGCCCAACAGGGTACCTTACCGCTGCCCCTTGCACTTCAGGGCTGGCGTTCGGATATTGCTAACTCAAGCCATGCTTTGAGTCTGTCGCCCGTCCTGGCGGCGGGCCAGCTCCGAAAGTCTCAAGATGTCCGACTCCTATATCCAAGGGATCAACTTCTATCCCACCGTTATCGAGCAGAGCTCGCGCGGGGACCGGCCGTACGACATTTACTCCCGGCTGCTGAAAGACCGGATCATCTTCGTGACCGGTCCGATCGAGGACAATCTGGCGACGGCCGTTACGGCCCAGCTGCTCTTCCTGGAGTCCGAAAACCCCAAGAAAGAGATCGCCATGTACATCAACAGCCCGGGCGGACACGTCCATTCGGGTCTCGCGATCTACGACACGATGCAATACATCCGCAGTCCCGTTTCGACCGCCTGTATCGGTATGGCCGCCTCGATGGGGGCGCTGCTGCTGTGCGCGGGTGAGAAGGGGATGCGGTTTTCGACCCCGAACAGCCGGATCATGGTTCACCAGCCTTCGGGCGGTTTCCGTGGCGTCGCGACGGATATCGAGCGGCACGCGCTGGACATTATCTCGGTAAAGAAGCGCCTGAACGAGATATATGTGAAGCATACCGGCCAGCCTTACGAGGTGGTCGAAAAGACGCTGGATCGCGATTCGTTCATGACGGCGTCGGAGGCCCAGGCCTTCGGGATCGTCGACAAGGTGTACGAAAAACGCATTGATCCGGCCGATCAGCGCTGATTTTGCACGTTTTTTGTCTTTGGGCTGTTTGAGGGATGTGCAGCCGCGAACCTTGCGGCGCCCGCCTTGCTATGCTCGGATAGGTGGCCTTGAACCTATCGGAAACGATTGAAATATAAGAATCATGGTTTGGGCGTGGTGGAACGCGCCTTGGGGTTAACGCATCCCCGGGTGCTTTGAGGTGTCGATGAGCAAGACCACGACAGGCAGCGACAGCAAGAACACGCTTTATTGCTCGTTCTGCGGCAAGTCGCAGCACGAGGTGAAGAAGCTGATCGCTGGGCCGACCGTATTCATCTGCGATGAATGCGTCGAACTCTGCATGGATATCATCCGCGAGGAGTCGAAGACGGCTCTGGTCAAGTCGCGCGATGGCGTGCCGACGCCGCGGGAGATCTGCGATGTGCTGGACGACTATGTGATTGGTCAGTTCAAGGCCAAGCGCGTGCTGTCGGTGGCGGTCCACAACCACTACAAGCGTCTCAATCACGCCGCCAAGAATTCGGACGTCGAGCTCGCGAAATCGAACATTCTGCTGATCGGCCCGACGGGCACCGGCAAGACGCTGCTGGCCCAGACGCTGGCGCGCATCATCGACGTTCCCTTCACGATGGCGGACGCAACGACGCTGACCGAAGCCGGTTATGTCGGCGAGGACGTCGAGAACATCATCCTGAAGCTGCTGCAGGCGTCCGACTACAACGTCGAACGTGCGCAGCGCGGCATTGTCTACATCGACGAGATCGACAAGATTTCGCGCAAGTCCGACAATCCCTCGATAACCCGCGACGTGTCGGGCGAGGGCGTGCAGCAAGCACTGCTGAAGATCATGGAAGGCACGGTTGCTTCCGTTCCGCCGCAGGGTGGCCGCAAGCATCCGCAGCAGGAGTTCCTGCAGGTCGACACGACGAACATGCTGTTCATCTGTGGCGGCGCGTTTGCGGGCCTCGAGAAAGTTATCTCGGATCGCGGCCGCGGCACGTCGATCGGTTTCGGCGCCAATGTGGTTGACCCGGAAGACCGCCGCACCGGCAAGGTGCTGCAGGAGTGCGAGCCGGAAGACCTTGTGAAGTTCGGCCTGATCCCGGAATTTATCGGCCGCCTGCCGGTTATCGCGACACTGGAAGACCTCGACGAGACGGCCCTCATCCAGATCCTGACCGAGCCGAAGAATGCGCTTCTGAAGCAATACCAGCGCCTGTTCGACATGGAGAGCGTCAAGCTCACCTTCACCGATGACGCGCTGGCCGCAGTCGCCCGCCGGGCGATCCAGCGCAAGACCGGCGCGCGTGGCCTGCGGTCGATCATGGAGGGCATCCTGCTGGACACCATGTTCGAGCTGCCCAACCTGCGCGGCGTGGAAGAAGTGGCGATCAACGCCGAGGTCGTGGAAGGCCGCTCGCGGCCGCTCTACGTCCACTCCGCGAAGGAAGAGAAGACCGCGAGCGCGTAGCTCTCCGGCGCTTCAGACTGACCAACATTCGCAGCGGCCGCCCCTCACCGGGCGGCCGTTTGCCCTCCCGGCGGCGCCTCCGACTCAGGCCGTTCCTACAGTGAATGCCGGCCCCGGACGGCAGAAGCCGGCGGATGCACGCGCTGTGGACGAAATTATCCAGTTAAAACATGCCGCATGCGCGTGGGTTGAATGCGCGGCCGCGACGGGCCACTTTGAACTTCAAGAGAATGTCCGGGCCGATCTATTGGCATGGCCCCGGCCTTCCTCCCGCCAGCGTGCTTCAGACAAGGCGCCGGCGGCGAAGTAAGGAGAAAAAGAGTCATGACGAACGTCCTCCCAGTTCTACCGCTGCGCGACATTGTGGTGTTCCCACGCATGGTTGCGCCGCTCTTTGTCGGCCGCGACAAGTCCGTGCGCGCTCTCGAGGAAGTCGAGAAGGGCGGCGGCGAAATCCTGCTCGTCGCGCAGAAGGAAGCCGGCGTCGACGACCCGGCTGAAGAAGACCTCTATAGTGTCGGCGTGGTCGCCTCGATCCTGCAGTTGCTGAAGCTGCCGGACGGCACCGTAAAGGTGCTGGTCGAGGGCAAGCACCGCGCCCGCATCGACAAGCTGATCGACAAGGGCGAGTACTACGCCGCCGAGCATTCCTCGCTTGAGGAGAAGCGTTCGGAGTCGCAGGAATCGGCCGCGCTGATGCGCGCGGTGATCGAGCAGTTCGACGGCTATGTGAAGTTGAACCGCAAGATCCCGGCCGAGACGGTCGGCACGGTCAGCGCCATCACCGACCCTGGCCATCTGGCCGATGCGGTGGCGGCGCAGCTGTCGATCAAGATCGAGGACAAGGAATCCCTGCTTGAGCTGGTCGATGTGATCGAGCGTCTCGAGAAGGTCTTCTCGCTGATGGAAGGCGAGATGGGCATGCTCCAGATGGAGCGGAAAATCCGCAACCGCGTGAAGCGGCAGATGGAGAAGACCCAGCGCGAGTACTACCTCAACGAGCAGATGAAGGCGATTCAGCGCGAGCTTGGCGACGGTGATTCCGGCGGCGGCGAGCGTGACGAGATCGGCGAGCTTGAAGAAAAGATCGCCAACACGCCGATGTCCGAAGAGGCGCGCACCAAGGCCGAGGCCGAGGTGAAGAAGCTGCGCCAGATGTCGCCGATGTCGGCCGAGAGCACGGTCGTGCGCAACTATCTCGACTGGATGGTCTCGCTGCCGTGGGGCCGCAAGAAAGAAGTCGTGCGCGATCTCCAGTTCGCCGAAGACGTCCTCAACCAGGATCACTACGGACTCGAGAAAGTGAAGGAGCGCATCCTCGAACACCTCGCCGTGCAGACGCGCGCGGACAAGGTGCGCGGACCGATCCTGTGCCTCGTGGGCCCGCCGGGCGTCGGCAAGACGTCGCTGGGCAAATCGATCGCCAAGGCGACGGGCCGCGACTTCGTGCGCGTGTCGCTGGGCGGCGTGCGTGACGAGGCCGAGATCCGCGGGCACCGCCGGACCTATATCGGCTCGATGCCGGGGCGCGTGATCCAGTCGATGAAGAAGGCGAAGTCGGGCAACCCACTCTTCCTGCTGGATGAGATCGACAAGCTTGGCCAGGACTATCGGGGCGACCCGGCCTCGGCCCTGCTGGAGGTTCTCGACCCCGAGCAGAACGTCAATTTCAACGACCACTATCTGGAGGTCGATTACGACCTGTCGGACGTGATGTTCATCACCACGGCCAACTCGCTGAACATGCCGCAGCCGCTGCTGGACCGGATGGAGATCATCCGCCTCGAGGGTTACACGGAAGACGAGAAGGTCGAGATCGCCAAGCGGCACCTGCTGCCGAAGACGATCGAGAACCACTCTCTGCGCGAGGGCGAACTGATTGTTGAGGACAGCGCGATCCGCGATCTCATCCGCTACTACACCCGCGAGAGCGGCGTGCGGTCGCTGGAGCGGGAGATGGCGCGGCTGGCCCGCAAGGCCGTGCGCGACATCGAAATGAAGAAGACGACATCTGTCACGGTCAACGGCGACAATCTCGACAAGTTCGCCGGCGTGCGGAAGTTCCGCTTCGGCATGGCTGATCGCGAGGACCAGATTGGCGTCGTCACGGGCCTTGCCTGGACCGAAGTCGGCGGCGACCTGCTCACGATCGAAGCCGTGCAGATGCCCGGACGCGGCCGCATGACCGTCACCGGCAGCCTGCGCGACGTGATGAAGGAGTCGATTTCGGCGGCGCAGTCGCTCGTCCGCTCGCGCTCGGTGCAGATGGGCATTCGCCCGCCTGTGTTCGACAACACGGACATCCACGTGCACGTGCCCGATGGCGCGACGCCCAAGGATGGCCCGTCGGCGGGCATCGCGATGACGACGGCGATTGCTTCGCTGCTGACCGGAAATCCGATCCGCAAGGATATCGCCATGACCGGCGAGATCACGCTGCGCGGCCGGGTGCTGCCGATCGGCGGCCTGAAGGAGAAACTGCTCGCGGCCCTGCGTGGCGGCATCAAGACGGTGCTGATCCCGGAGGAGAACGAGAAGGATCTCATCGACCTGCCGGCAAACGTGAAGAGCGGGCTGACGATTGTGCCGGTCTCCACCATCGAGCAGGTGCTGGCGCGGGCGCTCGTCCGTCCGCTGACGCCGATCCAGTGGAGCGAGGCTGAAGAGGCCGCCTATCGCGCCACGCTAGGCGGAGGCCGTGCATCGCCGGGCGAAGCGCAGCTGCCGCACTGAGCGGCGGATGGCCTTTGAACAGAGTGAGGCCCGGTGAAAGCCGGGCCTCTTTGTTTCTGGCCGGGTATCCTCCGAGGAAGCCCGGAAAGAGGCCGGTGTGCGGCTACTTTCGGCCCCTCACTGCGAGCGCGGATCTAGGCCGATAGCGCCGCGCTCGCCAGCAGGCGAAATACGGTTCCCGGGCGGTCGATCTGGTTGACGGTTCCGGCGATGCAAAGCCCGGTTCGGGGGGAATGGAACAACACTGCGCCCGAGAGCCCGGAATGCCCGATCAGTTCGGGCATCCGGCGGAAGCCGGTCATGAAGCCAGGCAGGGTGAAGCGCATGAGCCCGATTCCGTAGGACAGCGGAAACTGCCACGGTCGCCAGTCGTACATTGGAGATAGCCGGGAGGCGTCGAAAAGAACGCCTCCGAAGATGGCGCGAACGATTTGCAGTCCTTCAAGCGCGGTCGTGACCAGACCGCCGTCGGCCTGAAAGCTCGCCATAGCGCGGGGGATCGGCAGCGCATGGTCCTTGTAGCGCAGCGCGACGGGGCGCGTGTCGGCGGGGTCGGAGGCAAGCCAGGTCTGTCCGAGGCCAAGCGGAGCAAAGAGCCTGGCGTCCAGGACATCGGCGAGAGGCTTGCCGTGGACGTGTTCGATCACCTTGCCGAGCAACTGGAAGTTCGTATCCGAGTAATGGGCGCGCCGCAGATCGCCCGGCGCCCCGATTGGCCCAAGCCGCCGCGCAATCTCCATCGCCTCCGCGAAAGTCCAGGCCCGGTCGGCGCCGGCGAGGAGTTCCGCCAGCAGGCCCTTTCCCTTCGACGTGGCCTCAAAGTAGTCGGGCAGGCCCGATGTGTGCTGCAGAAGATGGCGTAACGTTATCTCGCCGGTCCGGTCGCGACCGCCCTTGCGATGCAGCCCTTCCGTGTCTGGTCCGGTGAGGATCTGCCGGAAAGGCGTGTCGAGCGGCGGCGCGTCCGGCATCAGCATGAGCGCGGTGATTAGCAGCTTGGTTGCTGACGCTGCGTAGAATGGCGTCTCGCCCGTCAGGTTTCCGGCAGAAGTCACCTCCACTGGGCCGGTAAGCCCGCCGCTGGCCATGACAACTCCGGGATGGCGCCGTGAGTGTGCGAGCCGTTCGACATTCCGTTGCAGCGTCATGTGATCGTCCCAACTCATCCACGATGGTTGGATACATCAACTGTGTCGTACAGGAAGCCCTCTGCCGGTCGCTCGTCTTTCCGTGCCGTGAGATCACGCGGCGGCGGGTGCGAGGCGCGGCTTGCGCGGCTTGAGCTTCGCCCAGGCCGGGCGAACATAGAGCGCGATCAGCGGCGTGCGCTTGATGGCGAGGTGGAACAGCAGCGGTGTCACGGTGGAGACGACAAGGATCACGAGGGTAGCTGTGCCGACGTCTGCGATCCAGCCCTTGGAGGCCAGCGTGCGCTCGAGGATAGTCAGCGGGAAGATGAAGGTGAGGTAGATGACGATGGAGTTCTGGCCGCAATAACGCAGGAAGCGCGCGGACTTCCATTTCGACAGCAGCGCCGCGATCTCGACGACGGCGAGTGCGCCAGCGACACCCATCATGAGGCCATAGACCGGCACATTGTGGAATCCCTGACCGACCAGCCACAAGTTGCAGATCGCCCAGCCGGCGACGATGCCCAGCGTGACCCGCGGACGGGCCTTGGCGCGGTCGGCGACATCGAACACGACCTGGTGCAGGGCGTACCCCATGAAGAAGTATGTGTAGTATTCCATTGTGCGATTGATGACGAAGCTGGGCGTGTCGATCCAGAGGCCGTGATGGGCGATCTGCAGCGCGGCGGCGACGGCCAGCACGATCCACTTGGGGACGCGGGCGACGAGGCGCGTGATCACATAGAACACGGCCAGCATGTGGACGAACCAGAGCACGCCCGTGGGCTGGATGATGTTCCAGACATAGAGCTTCGCGAATTCCACCGGGTTTGCGCGCAGCACGTCGTTGTCGGTGAGCAGCAGGGTGAGGCCCAGCCAGAGCAGGTAGAAATAGGCGAAGTGGATGACCTTCTTGTCGAGATAGGTCGTGAGGTTCGAGGTGATGGTGCGCGACAGGAAGAGGCCCGAGATCAGGAAGAAGTCGGGCATGCGGAAGGGCTTCGAGAAATCGACGATCCAGCGCATCCACCCTTCAGCGCCGACGGCGGCCTCATAGTGGTTAACCGTGTGGAACATCACGACGAGAAGGATGCAGATGCCCTTGGCGTAATCGACCCATGCGACGCGGTCTGAACCGGGGGGCGTGTATGTCGGGGATGCCGTCTGCATCGTTCTGGTCCGGTCTTTTCTCAGTTTTGCGCGGAAATGACGGTAAACGCCCTTGCCGCGGGTTCGCTTGTCGAGAGAAAAGCAATGGACGTGCCGTCCCGCGAAGGGAGTGGGCGGCGGGCATTCGGGGACACATCATGAAGTTTGCTTCTTCAGCTGCAGCGCTGCTGACGCTCGCGGCCGCTTGGGTTGCTCCGGCCTGCTGGGCGCAGGGCGAGGCGCCTGTGACGGCGCGTTCGGTCAACGAGATCGAGATGGAAGCCAACGGCCTGCGCCTGACGCGGACGGAGGCGCACAAATGGACGGCGTTCGACGAGTCCCACAACGCGGTCATGTCGTTCACGGAGACGAAGCGGGACGACGATGTCGTCTATCTGCTGCGCGAGGACGGGATGGCGGCGCTGCAGATCAACCTTGAGCGCGGCATGGTGTTGGTGGCGCCTTCGGGACAGGAGGCGCGGGACCTGGCGGCGGTGACCACGGCGTCGGCCGGGCCGCTGGTGAATGGGTACATGCTGACCGAGGCGGCGTTCGCCGAGGGCAAGGCGCGGTTTGCCAGCGCGGAGGACGGGCTCTGGACCGAGTATGGCGGCGATGGCGAGCCGATGTCCGTGTTCAAGGAAGAGGGGCGGGACGACTGGTCGGTCTATCTGTTTGACGCGGGGCGCAACCTGCGCATCCAGCTGGACGCCTGGCGGCGCATGGTCGGCATTTCCATGGATGGCAAGCCGATGGAAGACTTCCACCCCATCACGCGGGTGTCGGCGGCGGGCTGATCCGCGCAAGTCTTGCGGCCGCGTGAAGGGTCTGTGAACTTCGCTGGCGTTGAGTGACCGGATTGCGAGTCTCGGAGGCGGACATGCAGCGTGATGCCTGGTGGCGTGGTGCGGTGCTCTATCAGATCTATCCGCGTTCGTTTCTCGACACGAATGGCGATGGCGTTGGCGACCTCAAGGGGATCGCCGCGAAGCTCGATCATGTGAAGTCGTTGGGGGCGGATGGCGTGTGGCTGTCGCCCTTCTTCAAGAGCCCGATGCGGGACTTCGGCTATGACGTCTCCGACTATCGCGATGTCGATCCGATGTTCGGGACGCTGGACGATTTCAAGGCGCTGTTGAAGGCGGCGCATGGCAGGGACCTGAGGGTGATCATTGACCAGGTGTGGTCGCATACATCGTCCGATCATGCGTGGTTTCAGGAGAGCCGGCAGGATCGCACGAACGCAAAGGCCGACTGGTATGTCTGGGCTGATCCCAAGCCGGATGGATCGCCGCCGAGCAACTGGCAGGCATGGTTCGGCGGGCCGGCGTGGACGTGGGAGCCGCGGCGGCGGCAATACTACCTGCACAATTTCCTGCCGACGCAGCCGCAGCTGAACTTCCACAATGACGATGTGCGCGCGGCGATCATTGATATCGCGCGGTTCTGGTTGGCGATGGGGGTGGATGGCTTCCGGCTCGACGTGGCGAACTATTATTTCCATGACGCGCAGCTGCGGGACAATCCGCCGTCGGGCGATCCGGCGCCGGCTCTGCCGCGCAACATGCAGGTGCACCAGTGGAACTCGGACCAGCCGGAGACGCTGGCCTTCATCGCACGGCTGCGCGAGCTGATGGATGGGCATGGCGCCAACATGGCGGTGGCGGAGCTGGCGCCGGGGTCCTACGCGCTGATGCACGACTATACGCGGACGGGTGGGCGGCTGCACACCGCCTATGCGTTCGATTTTCTCGGCGCGTGGCCGGGCGTTGAAAAGATGGCGGCGATACTGTCGCAATGGCGCGAGGGGGCGGAGGATGGCTGGCCGAGCTGGGCGTTCTCCAACCACGATGTGACGCGCGTGGCGACGCGGTGGGGCGAGGCGGTCGGCGCGGCGGCGCCACGGGCGGCGCCGTTGTTCATGGCTTTGCTGTTGTCCTTGCGCGGGACGATCTTCCTGTACCAGGGCGAGGAGCTGGGTCTGCCCGAGGGCGACGTGCCGTTCGACAAGCTGCAGGACCCGTGGGGGATTGCCGGCTGGCCGGCGACCAAGGGGCGCGATGGATGCCGCACGCCGATGCCATGGAAAGACGAGATCATGGCCGGCTTCACCAAGGCGAAGGAAGCGTGGCTGCCGGTCGATGCACGCCAGCGTGGGCTTGCTGTTGAGAAGCAGGAGAAGCTGGCGGAGTCGATGCTGCACACGACGCGGGCGCTGATTGCCCTGCGCAAGGGAAGCGTTGCGTTGTCGCGTGGGTCGTTCAGCGTCGTTGAGGCGCAGGGCGGCGTTCTGGTGTTCGATCGCGAGGTGGACGGCGAGCGGGTGCGCTGTGCGTTCAACTTTGCGAATGATCAGGCGATGCTGCCGCTGGAGGGCAAGCCGGACGTGCTGTGGTCGGCCGACGCGGTGATTGCGGGCGGCAAGCTGGTGCTGGAGCCGTTCTCGGCGGCGATCCTGAAGCTGGTCTAGTGGCCGGTTGTCTTCGAGAACGCCTGCATGATGACGACGCCGGCGACGATCATGGCCATGCCAATGATCGCAGGCGCATCCAGCTTCTGGCCGAACAGCAGCCAGCCAACGATGGCGACGATCGTTACGCCCGCGCCAGCCCAGATCGCGTAAGCCACCCCCACTGGAATGGTCTTCAGCGTCAAAGCCAGGAAGTGGAAGGCGATGCCGTAGCCGACCACGACGATCACCGATGGCCACAGCTTCGAGAATCCGTCGGACGCCTTCAGCGCCGAGGTTGCGATCACTTCGGCGACAATGGAGATCGCGAGATAGACGTAGGGCATGAGGCTCCTCGATCCCGTGTCAGCGCAGAAAAAGGCCTGTGAAAGCATACGTTCACTTTTCTGCGGCGGATCGCTAGTGTCGGTTCATGATCCGCGTCCAGACCGAGCCCTTCGACCCGCATACCGAGACCGCCGCCTTTGCGAAGGGGCGGGCGGAGGCGGGTGCGTTGGCGAGTTTTGTGGGGTCGGTGCGGGATTCGGCGCATGGCGATGTGGTCAGTGCGCTTGAGCTGGAGACTTATCCCGGCTTCACGGAGAAGCAGATTGGGAAGATCGAGGCCGATGCGCGCGCGCGGTTCGACCTGATCGACACGCTGGTGATCCATCGCCACGGGCGCATGCTACCGGGCGAGGCCATTGTGCTGGTGGCGGCGCTGTCGAAGCATCGTCGCGAGGCGCTGCAGGCGGTTGACTATCTGATGGATCGCCTCAAGACCGAAGCGCCGTTCTGGAAGCGCGAAGTGCGCCCCGATGGCGCTGAGTGGGTCGAGCCGCGTAGTGATGATCGTGAAGCGCATGCGCGCTGGACTCGCGAATGAGCAGAAATCCATGGGAAATTGGATCGGTAGACGATCTATGGAATCACATCGCCTACACTTTGGCGTATGCCCCAGACCAATTTCCCATGCGAGAGTTTCTCCCGACGGATCAGCAAATGAACCTCGCCCGCGCTTTTGATCTTCTCCGCCAGGGCGTTGAAGTTGCATATCCCGAATCCGAAGACTCTGAGCGGCGCGCCGTGCTCAACAGCATGTTAGACAGAACGCTGATGACCTATCAACGCGGCGACACCATTGCAGCTGGGCATATGCTCAATATGTTTGAGGCTGCCATCTTCAAAGTTCCTGACCTTAAGCCGAAAGAAGCATCATGACCGGACCTGCCTATCCGCCGCTGACCGCTCCGGGCGGGAAGATGGTCGACACAATGCCGTTCAAGCAGTTGCGCGTGTGCGTGATGACGATCTCGGACACGCGGACGGATGAGACGGATACGTCGGGCCATCTGCTGGCGGATCGCGTGAAGGAGGCGGGGCATGAGCTGGCGGACAAGGCCATCGTGCCGGACGAGGTGAACGCCATCCGCGCCGTGATGCGCAAGTGGATCGCTGATCCGAGCATTGATGCGGTTGTCTCGACGGGCGGCACGGGTCTCACCGGGCGCGATGTCACGCCGGAGGCTGTGCGACCGCTGTTCGACAAGGAGATCGAAGGCTTCAACGTGGTCTGGCATCTGGTGAGCTTCCAGAGCGTCGGCACGTCGACGCTGCAGAGCCGGGCGTGCGCGGGCGTGGCGAACGCCACCTTCATCTTCTGCCTGCCGGGATCGAACGGCGCGGTGAAGGATGGCTGGGACAAGCTGATCCGCTGGCAACTCGATAGCCGCCACATGCCGTGCAACATGGTCGAGCTGATGCCGCGGTTGCTGGAGAGCTGAGGCTGGTCTAGCGGCGGCGAGCGACGATGAGGCCCTGGCCGAAGAAGGGCATCGGACCTTCGAGAATGTCGAAGTGTGGCGCGAGGGTGGCGCGCAGATAGGCTTCGGGGTGGTAGGCCGTGAAGGTGCGCCCTCCCTCGGCGACGCCGCTGCGGACGACGAGGTTACCGGCGTCGAACTGCTCCTGTTCGGCGGGGAGAAGCTGGTCGGCGCGCACGGTTGTGTGGAATGCGCCGAGGAAGATGCCGCCGGGCGCGAGCACGCGTGCGATCTCTGCGAACCAGGTGGTGTGCCGCTCCGCAGACAGGTGTGTGAACACTGAGAGCGCGTAGAGCGCATCGAACGACGCCGGTTCGGCGGGCAGAGGCGGGCGCGGGCCGTTGACCGCAAAGGACATGTCCTTGAGGTTCTTCTGGCACCAAGCGATTGCGGCCTTGTTGTAGTCGAAGCCGTGGCGGTGATAGCGCGTGGGCAGATGGCGGATCACGCGCCCGAGGTCGCAGCCCCAGTCGATGACGCGTGGTTGCTCCATGCTGAGGTGGGCGTCGATGCGGTTGGCGATGCCCGCCGCCGTGTCGCGGCCTGTCTTCGTGTAGAGCTCGTAGGACGCGTGGGAGTACATGTCGTGCATCCACCACAGGGGCGGCGGCGTGAAATCGGGATGCCCGCGCAGCCAGGCGCGATTGGCCTTGGATGTTCGTGCGGCGACGGAGAGGAAGCGTGCGCGTTCGAAGAGGGGGAGCACGCCAAGCCGTCTCGCCAGCGCCATTGCGCGTTGCTTGGTTGAGGCGGACATCGGCTAGCCCGCTGCGCCGAGAGCGGGGTGGGCGATCATGTGTTGGGTCGCATCGCCGTCTGCGCCACGCCGGAATCCTCGCTGAATGATGGCAGACTAGGCGATTTGGGCAGTGTTGCAATGCTGTTGCGGTCGGGCCTTGTGAGCGTCTACTCACATCGCTATCTGTAGCCGCGACAACAGGGGAAGATTCCATGAAAACCCGCCGCCTTGGTCGCTCAGCGCTCTATGTTTCCGAAATCTGCATGGGGACGATGACGTTCGGCAACCAGGTGGAGGAGGTGGATGCGATCCGTATTCTCGACAAGTGCTTTGATGCGGGGATCACCTTCTACGACACGGCCGAGAACTATCCCGTGCCGCCTGATGCCAAGTATGCGGGCCGCACCGAGGAGATTGTCGGTAAGTGGATGAAGACCAAGCCGCGTGACGCGGTTCTGATGGCCACCAAGGTCTCGGGGCCGAGCCATGGCTGGATCAAGTCGGCCCAGCGCCATGCGATGACTGCGACGGATCGCCATAACATCGTGCGTGCGATCGAGGCGAGCCTGAAGCGCCTGCAGACGGACTATGTCGATCTCTACCAGACGCACTGGCCGGATCATGGCGTGGCGTATGACGAGCACATGCTGGCGCTGGACGAGCTGGTGAAGGCCGGCAAGGTGCGCGTGATCGGGTGTTCGAACGAAACGAGCTGGGGGCTGATGAAGTCGCTGGCGACGTCGGAGCGGCTGGGCATTGCGCGGCACAATTCGATCCAGAACAATTTCAGCCTGAACAATCGCCGCTTCGAGGACGAGCTGGCGCAGGTCGCGCGGCAGGAGGGCGTGAGCCTGATCCCGTATTCGCCACTGGGCGGGGGTGTGCTGACGGGCAAGTATCAGGGCGGGGCGTGGCCGGCGGGGGCGCGCTTCACCAAGTACAAGGACATGCCGGACAGGCAGGCGCCAATGGCGCGGCGGTTCGTGAATGACAGGACGCTGGCCTCGACCGAGCGCTGGATGGGCATCGCGCAGGAGCTGGGCATGTCGGTGGCGACGTTTGCCACGGCGTGGAGCAAGCAGCATGATTTCGTGGCGTCCACCATTGTGGGCGTGACGCACGAGGACCACCTGCCGGACATCTTCGCAGCGGCCGATGTGACGCTGAGCCCCGAGGTCATGAAAAAGGTGGACGCGATCTCGAAGGAAATCAGGTATCCGATGGGTTGAGGCGCTGCGGTTAGGCGACCTTCGAACCCGGGGAGTGAGAGCCAGCGAATGTTTAAATCAGCCTGGTTGAAGGTCGTTCTGCTGTCGCTCGGCGTGTTGGCCGCCGCGATCGGCGTGGGCTGGTTTCTGATCGGGCCGGACTGGCGCGCGCTCTTGGCCAATCCGCCCGCCGGGCGCGATGTCCTGTTCTGGAGCCAGGGGCAGCGAAGCGCCACGTTCCGGATGATGGACCAGATTCCCTTCATCGTTTCCTCGAACCCGATCAAGGCGGGGACGTCTGTGCATGCGCTTGAGGCCGGTGCGCAGCTTGATCCCGGCATCGCGCTTGATGCCTACATGGCGAGCCAGCAGACGGCGGGGCTTGTCATTCTGCACAAGGGCAAGGTGCGGTTGGAGCGCTACGGCCTCGACTTCAAGCCGGGTGGGCGGTGGACGAGTTTCTCGGTCGCGAAGTCTATGACGTCGACGCTGCTCGGCGCTGCGGTTCGGGACGGGCACATCGGCGGGCTGGAGGATCAGGTCACGGAATACCTGCCTGAGCTGAAGGGATCCGCGTACGACGGCGTGAGTGTGAAGCAGCTCATGACGATGACGTCTGGCGTGGGCTGGAAAGAGGATTACAGCGACCCGAAGTCGGACGTGGCGCTGTACGATCTGCACGTGCCCGAGGCTGGCATGGACACGACCGTCAGCTACATGCGGACGCTGAAGCGCGCCCATCCGCCGGGGACTGTCTGGAACTATTCGACGGGTGAGACCAATCTGGTTGGCGTGCTGGTTGCCCGCGCGACAGACAAGTCGCCTGCCCAATACCTCTCGGAAAAAATCTGGGGGCCATATGGAATGGAGCAGGACGCGACGTGGCTGCTCGGTTCGACCGGGCTCGAGATGACGGGTTGCTGCATACAGGCCTCAACCCGCGATTTCGCGCGGTTTGGTCAGTTCATCATGGAAGGGGGCGTTGCGGGCGGGGCGGCTGTCCTTCCCGACGGATGGTTGGAGCAGGCGACACGCCAACAGGCGCCTACGGGAACGCCGGGTCTTGGCTATGGCTATCAGTGGTGGACCTGGGAGGATGGCTCGTTTCAGGCGGATGGCATCTTCGGCCAAGGCATCTTCATCGATCCTGCTCGCCAACTTGTCATCGCGTCCAACAGCAACTGGACCAGCGCTGACGGGGATGTGGATGGCGAGTGGGAGGCGCGGAACGGCTTTTACCGCGCGGTTCAGCGCGCTTTGGACGCCGAAGCGACGCGATGAGGGCCGGCAGGCGCACGACATGACAAATCCCGAGATCAGACCTCCGACCGCTCGACTTGGAAAACTATAACGCTATGCTGCGGGGCAGATGGCTTACACCCTGATCAATGCGAAACCTGCGGCGCGGCCCGCATCGGAGGCCTCGCCTGCGGCGCTCGCGGCGGGGCAGGGCAAGCTTGTCGATTCGCATGGGCGGCGGGTTAGCTATCTGCGGCTGTCGATCACGGACCGGTGTGACCTGCGCTGCACCTACTGCATGCCGGAGCGGATGACGTTCCTGCCGCGCAAGGATGTGCTGTCGTTCGAAGAGCTCGACGAGCTGGTGACGGCGTTTGCCGCGTTCGGCGTCGACAAGCTGCGGATCACGGGCGGTGAGCCGCTGGTGCGGAAGGATATCACGGAGCTGATGGCGCGGTTCTCGCGGCATCTGGGGAATGGCCTCAACGATCTCACCATGACGACAAATGGCACGCTGCTGGCGAAGTATGCGGGCGAGTTGTCGGCCATCGGCATGCGGCGGATCAATGTGTCGCTCGATACGCTGAAGCGCGATGTGTTCGAGCGCATCTCGCGGCGGGACATGCTGGATGATGTGCTGAAGGGGATCGACGCGGCGATTGCGGCCGGGCTGAAGGTGAAGATCAACACCGTGGCGCTGGCCGGCACGAACGAGGACGAGATCCCGGACCTGATCCGTTTTGCGCATGAGCGCGGGGCCGACATCACGCTGATCGAGACGATGCCGATGGGCGAGGCGGAGACCGACCGCGTCGAGGATTTCCTGCCGCTCGACAAGGTGCGGGCTGATCTGGCGCAGCAGTTAACGATGACGGACATCGACTTCAGGACGAGCGGGCCTGCGCGCTATGTGAAGGTGGCGGAGACGGGCGGGCGGCTCGGTTTCATCACGCCGCTGACGCACAATTTCTGCGAGAGCTGCAACCGCGTGCGCGTGACGTGTACGGGGCGGCTTTATACGTGTCTCGGGCGCGAGGACGGCGCGGACCTGCGCGAGGCGCTGCGGGCTGATCCTTCTGGCAAGGCGCTGCGCGAGGCGATCCTGGGCGGGATCGAGCGTAAGCCGAAGGGGCATGACTTCGATGCGGCGCGGCTGGCGACGCCGGCCTCGCCCCGCACCATGTCTCATACGGGCGGCTGATGGCTGGTGTGATCCTCCTGTTCGGGCGGTTGAAGGATGCGTTTGGCGTGGCTTCGATCGAGCTGCCCGAGGGCGTGGGCACGGCGGCCGAGTTGCGCGCGATGCTGGCGCATCTCAATCCTGATCTGGCGGACATGCTGAAGGCGAAGACCGTGCGGATTGCCGTAAACCAGGAGATGGTGGCGGATGAGGCGGGGACGCGGATTTCGACGGCGGATGAGATTGCTCTGTTGCCGCCTTTGAGTGGGGGATAACGCCAACTGTCCAGAGGCGCCCTGCGCGGCCGTTTTTCATTGAAAACAGTCGTTCGGCTGATCAGGGACTAAGGGGGAAGCAGCCCCCGGGGCCCAAGCGGGGCGATTTGTGTCCAAGCCCTCGATGCGACGATTTGACTGTCGGCGGGTCCGTGCCCCCTTGTTTTTGGCCGTCGGCGCCCTCGCGCGCGAAGGATAGGCGGGACGGATTTTCCATGATATCGGGGCCCGAACCATCCGGCGTGGCTAAAGCACGGCGGGGCAGCGATGGAGAGTTTCAAATCGTACTGATCGTGGTCCGAGACAACAACGTCGACCAGGCGTTGAAAGCGCTCAAGAAAAAGATGCAACGCGAGGGTGTCTTCCGGGAAATGAAGGCCCGCACCGCTTATGAGAAGCCTTCCGAGGCCAAGGCCCGCCGGAAAGCCGAAGCCGTGCGCCGGGCCCGGAAGCTGGCCCGCAAACGCGCCCAGCGCGAAGGCATTCTCCCGAAGCCGGTCTCGACCCGGCCCTAGAACCGGATTGGCGGCTGCATGAATTCCCTTGCGAAGAGGGCGATCATCGCCGCCACAGCGTCAACTCTGGCGATTTAGGTGCGTCGACGTTCGGCCGTCTCCTTCGCGGTATCTTCATTGCGTCTTGGCCTACTCTGCAGGGCGGGGTTGCTCGCCTCGTTGACAGTAGGATGTCGGCGGAGTGCTTGATCAAGCTTCCGTCGCCGAATGACGGCTTATCGCTTCATTGCTGCCAATCATCCCGCCAAAACGAACGCTGCGGGAGCTAGCAGGACTGCGTCGCCCCCCCGATGTCTGACACGGATCGGGCTCTTGATGACCCCTCTGGAAGGCTATCCGGCGGTGGCCAGCGCGCTCTCTAGATCAGCGATGATGTCTTCGATGTGTTCCAGGCCAACCGACAGCCGCACATAACCGTCGGTCACACCGGTCGCCAGCTGCTCCTCTGGCGTTAGCTGGGAGTGAGTTGTGCTCGCGGGATGGATGGCGAGGCTGCGTGCGTCGCCGATATTGGCCACATGATAGAACAGCTCAAGCGCGTCGATGAACTTGCGGCCAGCCTCGCGCCCGCCCACGAGTTCGAACCCGACAAGGCCGCCATAGCCACCTGACAGATACTTGTCGGCTCGCTCTCGCTTCACCCCCGTCTGAATCGAAGGGTGGATGACCTGCGCGACGTCCTTTCGGCCTTTCAGAAACTCGACCACCGCCAGAGCATTGGCGCAGTGCCGCGGCATCCGAAGCGGAAGCGTCTCCATGCCCTGCAGGAACTGGAAGGCGTTGAAGGGCGACATCGCCGCGCCGAGATCGCGCAACAGGACCACGCGCGCTCGAATAGCGTATGCGATCGGACCGAGCCCCTTCACCGCGTTGCTCCAGACCGCGCCGTGATAACTCGGGTCCGGGGTGTTGAAGAGCGGCTGGCGTTCGGGATTGGCTTCCCAGTCGAAATTGCCGCCGTCGATCAGGACGCCACCGATCGAGGTACCATGCCCGCCGATGTATTTGGTGGTCGAATAGACGACGACAGCCGCACCGTGGTCCAGCGGTCGGCAGAGGAGCGGGGCGGCGGTATTGTCCATGATCAGGGGGATGCCTAGCGGTCTTCCGATGGCCGCCACCTCTGCGATCGGGAAGACCGCCAGCTTCGGATTGGGCAAGGTCTCCGCATAATATGCGCGCGTGCGGTCGTCGGTTGCGCGCCGGAAGGACTCTGGATCGGCCGGGTCGGCGAAGCGAACCTCGATGCCGAGATCCTTGAGCGTATTGGCAAACAGATTCCACGTGCCGCCGTAGAGGTCAGTTGAACTGACCACATTGTCGCCCGCCCGTGCCAGGTTCTGGATCGAAAAGGCCGAGGCGGCCTGACCCGACGCCAGAGCGACCGCCGCCGCTCCGCCCTCAAGCGCGGCGATCCGATCCTCCAGGATCGCCGTCGTAGGATTTCCGAGGCGGGTGTAAATGTTGCCTAGTTCCTTCAGGGCGAAAAGGTTCGAGGCGTGTTCGGCGCTCTGGAACTGAAACGAGGTGGTTTGATAGATGGGCGGCGCCACGGCTCCGGTCGTTGGATCTGCGCGCCAGCCTGCGTGCAGAACGATGGTTTCCGGGTGGCGGCTTTTCTTGGCCATCTTCGTCATACCTCTGGTTGAATTTGCGATACAATTTCACGCCCAAGGCCAGCTTGAAAGAGACGTTTTGACGGGCTTTGTCCGGCAGGCGTTATCGAGGATGTCGTGAGACCAACCTGATATACTCACATCAACTGCCGGACTTCGCTGACGTCGTCATTCGAGGTTGCTTCGCCAGTTCTTGCTGACGACGATGCCGTAGCATTCTCCGCTTCTGACTAGAGGCAGTAATGGGCCAGTTCCAGACCCTCAGGATTCCAGCTCCGTCCATTACCGAAGCGGCGGCGCAACCCGCTCCACCGCCCCGAACACCTCCTCGAACGCCGCCTTCAGCGCGATATCGACCTCGTGCATCGAGACGAGGTAGCCGAGGTCGGCCAGCGACGTGACGCCTAGTCCCGGGTCACTCACTCCACACGGCGTGATGCCGCCGAAGTGGGAGAGGTCGGGTTCCACGTTCAGGCTTATGCCGTGATAGCTGACCCAGCGCTTGAGGCGGACGCCGATGGCGGCGATCTTGTCTTCGCGGAGCTGGCCTCCCGGGCGGGTGCGGTCGACCCAGACGCCGACCCGGCCGGCGCGGCGTTCGCCCTTGATGTTGAAGCCGGCCAGCGTGCCGATGATCCAGTTCTCGAGCGAGCAGACGAACTGCTTCACATCGCGCCCGCGCCTGGTGAGGTCGAGCATCACATAGGCCACGCGCTGGCCGGGGCCGTGATAGGTGAACTGGCCGCCGCGCTGGCTATCGAAGACGGGGAATCGGGTGGGGTCCTTGAGGTCGCCTTCCTGGGCGCTGGCGCCCCTTGTGTAGAGCGGCGGGTGCTCCAGCAGCCAGACCAGTTCGGGGGCGTCGCCGGCCGCAATGGCTGCGGCGCGCGATTCCATCGCGCGGACGGCCTGTGGATAATCCACAAGTCCTTCAGAAATGGCCCATTGGGTGGTCATTAACCTGTCCGCAATCCGAACGGGGAAAGTGTAGCCGCTATATCGGAGCATCCGCGTGCACTCGCAACTGGATCAGGTTGGCGTTGAAATCACCGTTCTGCTCGGCAGGGCGCTGATCCCCATGCAGCAATTGCTGCGGATGGGCCGGGGCGCCGTGATCCAGCTGGATACGCAGGAGAACGACGAGGTCTGGATTCTTGCCAATAACCACCCCATCGCCCGGGGGGAGCTGGTCATCGAAAACGACAAGATATCGGTCTCGATCACCGGCGCCGCCATCGTGCAGGACTACTTCGCCACGGAACAATAGCCGGGCAGTCGCCGGTTTTTGCCCGGATTTTCCGGCTCCACATTCGCTCTTCACATTCCACGAAACCCGGCATATACGGCGCGCTTGCCTGACGTGCGGTCGTGGCGGAATTGGTAGACGCACTACCTTGAGGTGGTAGCGCCGCAAGGCGTGGAAGTTCGAGTCTTCTCGACCGCACCAGGTTACTTCAGAAGCGAGATACACGCCGGATAGACGGAGGTCGCCATGAATGACACCCGCGACCCCGGCGCGTCTCCGCCTGAACTGGAAAACCCCGAAACCACGGAAAACTTAGGCGGTATTTCTCCCGCTTTCATCGCGCAGTTCGTCGGCGCGGTTGGCGATGGCGACAAGCCGGCCCTGTGGCGGACCGTGAAGGAGCTGCACCCAGCCGACACCGCCGACCTGCTGGAGCATCTGCCTCCGGAGGCGTTCCGGAAGGCGATCCACCTGCTGGGCAAACACCTGCCGGCCGAAGCGGTTGCCGAACTCTCCGACTCGGCGCGCCTCGATGCCCTGCACGAGCTGACCGACGCCGCCGTGACGGCGATGATCGGGCACCTCGATTCAGACGACGCATCCTTCCTGCTCAACGACATGGAAGAGGATCGCCGCGCGCGCATCCTCAACAAGGTGTCGGCGAGCGACCGCGCCGCGATCGAGAGCGCGCTGGCCTTCGACGAGGAAACCGCCGGCCGCCTGATGCAGCGCGCCTTCGTGGCGGCCCCGGTGTTCTGGAGCGTGGGGCAGGCCATCGACCACATGCGGACGGTGCCAGAGGACGACCTGCCGGAAGTCTTCTTCGAGATCTACCTGGTGGATCCGGCGTTCCGGCTTCAGGGCACTGTGCCGGTATCGGGGCTGGTGCGCCATCCGCGGGATACGCCGCTGCAGGCCATCATGAAGGAGGCGCCTGTCCAGGTGCATCCGGAGATGGACCAGGAGGAAGTCGCCTACCTGTTCCGGCAGTACAACCTCGCCTCCGCGCCTGTCGTGGACGAGGCCGGGCGGCTGACCGGCATGATCACCATCGATGACGTTGTGGACGTCATCAAGGAAGAGGCTGAGGAGGACATCCTCGCGCTGTCGGGCGTGAGCGAGGCGGGCGTCAACCAGTCGGTGTTCTCGGC
Source organism: Hyphomonadaceae bacterium (assembly GCA_022844345.1). Lineage (GTDB taxonomy): Bacteria > Pseudomonadota > Alphaproteobacteria > Caulobacterales > Hyphomonadaceae > UBA7672. The sequence goes on along the minus strand of JALHLU010000002.1, from coordinate 361,595 downwards.
CGTGCGTGCGCGCAGCCCGTGGCTGTTGCTGAACCTTGTGACGGCTTTCCTCGCCTCCATCGTGGTGTCGCTGTTTGCCGTGGTGATCGACAAGGTCGTTGCCCTGGCGTTCCTCATGCCGGTGGTCGTTGCGCTGGGCGGGAGCGCCGGATCGCAGTCGCTGGCGGTCGCCGTGCGCGCCATCGCCGAGCGTGAGCTGGAAGGGCAGCTGGCGCGGCGCGCCATCCGGCGCGAGGCGCTGACCGCCATGATTAACGGGGCGCTGATCGCGTGCCTTGCCGCGCTGATCGTTCTGCTGTGGTTCCAGGATGTGAAGCTGAGCCTCGTCATGCTGGTCGCCATGGGCGCGACCTTCATGTGGGCGGGCCTGATCGGGATTCTTGCGCCGCTGACGATTGTCCGGCTGGGGCAGGACCCCGCTGTCGCCTCCTCGGTCTTTGTGCTGACCAGCATTGATATGATGGGCTTTTTCGTCTTTCTCGGCATGGCGAGCCTGACGCTCGTGTAACGGCTGGTGCCCTTTTCCACGAGATTGGCGTCTCCGTTGCAACGTGGAGGCGAGTTTCGTGGGGGATGTATCAGGTCAGGACGATGGCAGGACGATTGCGTACATCGCCAACGGGGCTCCAGCTCATCAAGAGCTTCGAGGGCTTTCGTGAATCCGCGACCCAGCTGCCCGGCGGCCGGTGGACGATCGGCTATGGCCATGTGCGCACCGCCCGCGAGGGCCTGACCATCAGCGAGAAGGACGCCGAGGACCTGCTGGTCTATGATCTGAAGCCGGCCGAGGACGCCATTGCGAACAGCGTGTTCGCCCCGCTTCTGCAGAACCAGTTCGATGCGCTGGTGTCGCTGGTGTTCAATATCACGCCGGCGCAGTTCCGCGACAGCGATATCCTGCGCAACCTGAATTCGGGCGACTATCTTGCCGCCGCCAACGGCTTTGACCTGTGGCGCCGCGCGCGCCTGCATGGCCGGGTTATCGTGGTGGATGCGCTGGTGCGCCGCCGCGCGGCCGAGAAATCGATGTTCCTTGACCACCCGAGTGGGCCGGCGGCTGCGCCTTCGTCCATCGTGCGGCCCGAGATGGACGTGCTGGATGCAGCGCCCGACCATCCGCGCGCCCATGCCAATGACGAGGATGATGACCGGGCGCCGGTTGTCTCGCGCCCGCCAGGGCAGGGTCCGTCTGTCGATATTGCCGAGGCGGTACGCCGCCTTGCCGAGCGGACGCGCGAGGCGATCACGCCTGCGCCGGAGATCGCGCTGCCGCCCGGCACGCTGGTGACCCCGCCCGAACCTCCCCGCGCCGAACCGCAAGCGCAACACGCGCAATGGGAAGCCGATCCGCAGCCCGAGGCCGCGGTGCAGGTCGAAGAGCCGGCGCCGAACGTCGCCGCCGAACCTGCTCCGCCAGCCGAAGAGCCCGTTCGCATCAAGACGCCGGACGAGCTTGAGCAAGCCGGCCGCGTTCTCGCCGAGCGTGTGCGGTCGATCCTGAAGCGCGCCGAAGCGACGCTGGATGCGCGCGCCGAGCCGGCGCAACGTGTGGCTGACGAGGCAGAACCTGCCAGCCCAGCAAACCACGCCGACAATGAGAACGTTCGCGAGACCGTCCGCGAAGGCCTGCCGGATTTTGATTCGCCGACCGAGACGCTGTCGGCGGCCGAGACAGAGCGCAGGCGCCGCCTCATCGACGACACCGAAACGTTCGAGCCCGGACGCCGCCCGGAAGACATCTTCGCCGAGGCTGAGCGCAAGGCCCGGATCGTCAACGGCCAGGCGCGCCGGGTCGGCCTGGTATCTGGCCGCCTGATCATGCACGCGCCCTGGATCATCGTCCTTGTGCTGTCTGTGGTTGGATTTGCCGTTGGCGCGGTCGAGGCGTTCAGCGGGCCGGGCCCCGAGGCAGGCGAGCCGAAGTTGGCCAGCATGGTTCTCGCCGTGTTCGGCGTCATGATGGTGATGAGCCTCTATTTCCTGTTCTGGAACCGCGAAACGCGCGACCGGACCTGATCGATCGCCTGGCTTGACGGCGCGGCAGCTGGAAAACCCCAACTGGAATTTCCGGGGGGCGCTGCTAGAACGCTCTGATGATCCCCAACGCACCCCGCTCCCTCGACTTCGATCTCGGCGAAACTGCCGACATGATTCGCGACACTGTCGCCGGCTTCGCCCAGGCAGAGATTGCCCCGCGCGCCGCAGAGATAGACCGCACGGACGAGTTCCCGCGCGATCTCTGGCCCCGCATGGGCGAGCTTGGCCTGCTCGGCATCACGGTGGAGGAGGAGTGGGGCGGATCGGGCCTCGGCTATCTCGAACACGTGGTGGCGATGGAGGAGATCAGCCGCGCGTCTGCGTCGGTGGCGCTCAGCTATGGCGCGCACTCCAATCTCTGCGTCAACCAGATGCGGCGCTGGGGCACGGACGCGCAGAAGAAGAAGTATCTCACCAAACTGATCACGGGCCAGCATCTTGGCTCGCTCGCCATGTCGGAGCCGGGCGCTGGGTCCGACGTCGTCTCGATGAAGCTGACGGCGACCAAAAAGGGCGATCGCTACATCCTCAACGGCTCGAAGATGTGGATCACCAACGGGCCGAGCGCGGACACGCTGATCGTCTACGCCAAGACGGCGCCGGACAAGGGCTCGCGCGGGATTTCCGCCTTCATCATCGAGAAGGGCTTCAAGGGTTTCAGCGTCGCGCAGAAACTCGACAAGCTGGGCATGCGCGGCTCGGAGACCGGCGAGCTGGTGTTCGAGGATTGCGAGGTTCCCGAAGAGAATGTGATGGGCCCGCTGAATGCGGGGGTCGAGATCCTGATGTCGGGGCTGGACTATGAGCGCGCGGTTCTTTCCGCTGGCTCAACCGGCATCATGCAGGCGTGCATGGACGTGGTGCTGCCCTATATCCATGACCGCAAACAGTTCGGCAAATCCATCGGCGAGTTCCAGCTCATCCAGGGCAAGGTCGCCGATATGTATGTGAAAATGAATGCGGCCAAGGCCTACACCTATGCCGTCGCCAAGGCGTGTGATCGCGGCCAGACCGCGCGCAAGGACGCCGCCGGCGCGATCCTGTTCGCGGCCGAGACCGCGACGCAACTGGCGCTGGACGCCATCCAGATCCTCGGCGGCAATGGCTATATCAACGACTATCCAACGGGGCGCTTGCTCCGCGACGCCAAGCTTTACGAGATCGGCGCCGGGACGAGCGAGATCCGGCGCTGGCTGATCGGGCGGGAGCTGTTTGCGGAGTCGGCTTGAGCAGATCGTCCGCCGTGAGATGATCTAGATATGAACTATGTTGCTGCAGGATTGGCAGGTGTGCTGACGAGTGCGGCAATAGCAATCGCAGCGCTACGTTACTACGTCAGCATCCCCAATCCGTATCTGGTATGGATCGCCTCTTTTTGCGTCCTGCAGATCATACTATTCCTGGTCCGCAAGATGCGTCGGAAGAAGATTGCGCTATTGGCTAGCGGCCTTGGTTTCGCGCTGGAGGCCGCCCTTTTCGCGGCTGGTGCGGCTGCGACTGTGTATGGCTTGTTGGCCATCTATCCGCCGAACATAACTTGACCCAGACTATCAGGAACACCGTGTACTTCTCACTCGGAGCCAGCTTGTCAGGTTGGTCCAAACTCAGGAGCCAGGCATGCGTATGAGAGCGCTCGTTCTCACCGCCTTTGCGATGATCGCTGTGCCAGCCTACGCCCAGACACCTCAGCCCGCCACCGACCCCGGTCCGCCGCTCAGCGGCTATCCGCGCAAGGCGCTCGGCCTGCCCACGGCGGCCGAACTCACCACCGCGACCTACGTGCGCGACGTGATCTACGGCCATCGCGATGGCATGGCGCTCACCTACGATGTGTTCAAGCCGCTGAAGCCGAACGGCGCGCTGGTGGTGAACATGGTGTCGGCTGGTTGGCGCTCGTCATGGGGGCCGCCGGAGGAGCGGCAGGCGCGGTATCAGTGGTTGCTCGACAAGGGGTTCACGGTCGTGGCGCTGCATCACGCATCGGCACCGCGCTTTCCGTTGACGGATGCGGTGAAGGATATCCGGCTGGGGATGCGGCACATCAAGCTGCACGCGGCGGAATATGGCGCTGATCCTGCGCGCATTGGCGTGTGGGGTGCGAGCGCGGGCGGGCATCTGTCGCTGGTTGCGGGGCTGATGGCCGACGATGGCGATCCGGCGGCGGAGAACCCGCTGGAGCGATCCGGCAATCGCGTGCGCGCGGTCGTGGCCTACTTCCCGCCGACTGACCTTGATGTACTGCTGGCTGGCCGGCCGCGGCAGGGCGCCATCGATTTCGACGAGGGCCTGCGCGCCTCTGTCTCTCCGGTGCATTTCGCCGATGCGCGCGATCCGCCGGTGCTGATCATTTCGGGCGGGGCGGACAAGGGTGTTCCGATCGCGCAATCCGAGATGATGAAGGCGGCGCTCGACAAGGCAGGCGTGACGAACGAACTCAAAGTGTTCCCTGACGCGGACCACGACTTCTACGTCAAGGGCAATCCGGTCAAGACCGACTCTATTGCCCTCGAAGCCATGAACGCAATGGTCGCTTGGTTCGAGCTGCAGCTGAAGTAGACGAGCTTAGAGCTGGTATTTGAACACCAGCAGCAGCGACAGTACGATGATCATCAGGAAGACGAGCGGCGTGCCTGCGCGTACATAGTCGCGAAAGCGGTAGCCGCCGGCCGACATGATCAGGATGTTGGTCTGGTAGGCGACTGGGGTTGCGTAGCAGAGGTTCACGCCGAACAGAACGGCCAGAACCATGGGCGTTGGCGGGATGCCGAGATTGGTCGCGATGGTGACGGCGATGGGCGTTGCAACGGCTGCAGCCGCCGTGTTTGAAGAAAAATTCGTGATCAGGGCCGCGAACGCCATGATGGCCGCCAGCGCGAATGCTGGCGGGAGCGGACTTAGGGCGACAGACAGGCCGCCGCCGAGCCAGGCCGCAGCCCCTGTCGCCAGCAGCGCCTGGCCCAACGCAATGCTGGCGGCGACAAGCACAATCACCTCTGCGCTCAGCGCGCGGCCGAGACGGTCGAACTTCACGCAGCCTGTTGCGATCATGGCTATGGTGCCAGCGAGCGCTGCGATCGAGATCGGCACGATGCGCAGCGCGGCGGACAGGACGACGGCGGCGACGATGATCAGGGCCGCAGGCGCGAGCAGGCTGCGCGGCACTTCAGCGGCGCCTTCGAGGATCATTGCGCCCTCGCTGGTCTGCAGCTTCTTGAGGCGCTCAGGCGCGCCCCGCATCAGCAGGACATCGCCCACCTCCAGCCGTTCGGATGCCGTATCAAGCGCGCTCTGGAACAGCGCACGTTCGGGCCGGTAAACCCCGATAACGGCTGCGCCGTAGCGGTCGCCAATCTGCGCCGAGCGGGGCGTGGCCCCCACCAGCGTCGACTCCGAGCCGATCACGACTTCAGCGATCACATGATCCTCGGTGGGCGAGAACCGGATGGCGCGTTCGACCGAAGGGTGGGCCAGGGGCGCCTTGGTTCGCTCGCTGGCTTGCCGGAGGTCGTACAGCGCGCCTTCGATCTGGACGATGTCGCCGGGGTTGAGGCGGATGGCCATGTCGCGGCGGCGGAAATGCTCGCGGCCGCGGGTGACGCCATGAATCTCGATGTTCTCGCCGGCCTTGGCGCGAAGCTCGGTGAGCGACATGCCGACGATGGCTGAGGCCGTGTCAACATGCAGCGAAGCAAAGAACTTGCGCGGGGATTCCTCGACCGGTTGCCGGTGCGAGGGTAGCAGGCGCGGCATGACCAGCCACAGATAGGGAAGAGCGACCAGCGCCGCGACAAGCGCAATGTCAGTAAAATCGAAGATGCCGATCTCCGGCGCGCCCAGATCGGCGGCGATGCTGACGACCAGCAGGTTTGTCGACGTGCCGATCGTGGTGGCCATACCGCCGATGAGGATCGCGTAGTTGACGGGCATCAGCGTCTGCGAGGCTGGCGAACCTGTGCGGGCGGCGAGGTTCAGCAGGATCGGCATGATCAGGACAAGGACGGGCGTGTCGTTGATGAACATGCTCATGCCGCCGCAGACGACAATGGTGCAGAGCAGGCCAAGCCCGCTGTTGTATCTCCACAGCCGTGCGAGCACGACGGTTGCAGGATCCAGCGCCCCCGTGGTGACGAGGCCGCGACCGAGAATCATCAGGCAGCAGATCGTGATCAGCACTTCGTGTCCGAAGCCGCCAAAGGCGATCTCGATTCCTGTCTGGCCGGACTCGTTGTCGATGGGGAAGAAGTAGAAGCCCAGCGCGAGAAGACTGATCAGCACCAGGCAGACGATCTCGATCCGGATGCGTCCCTGCGCAAACAGGGCAAACATCGCGATGGTCAGGGCAATCGTTGCTGCGGCGTGCGGGGACGGCATGCGCGGATGCGTTCTCCTGACGGCGACCAGACGTCAAACTAGCCCGACAGCACACGAGGGCAACGCGGGATGGCCCGCGTGATTCACGGGGCCCGAAAGCAATGGCGCAAAGGTTCACGACCCGGAGGGCTTGGCAACCCGGAACACGCGGATGGTCTATGGCGTCTTCAGTTCCGCGATGGCGATGCCGCTTTCGCCTTGCACCGCATAGAGCAGGAAGATTCGGCCCCCCTCTTCATAAATCGCTGGATCGCGCAGCTGGTTGACCGGGCCGGGCGCGAAGCTGCGCGCGGACTTCGCAAGGGGGAGGTTGGCGCCTTCCCAATCCATCTCTGGTCGCAGGATTTCGACCGGCGCGCTTTCCTTCCACGTTTCCCATGGGCCGGAGATGTCGATTGTCGACAGCAGGAGGCGTTCGGGCGGATCGGTCGCCACTTGCGTCCACACGACGTACAGCGTCTTGCCGCGCTGGAAGACCGCGCTGTGGCGCATGTCCGGGTTGAACAGCGTCGGCCCCGTCTCGAAGCCGCCAAGCGGGTTGCTGGAGCGATAGAAGATGCCCGGCATGGCGATGGCGTAGGTCATCCCGTCCTGCGGGAAGGCGCGCCAGTAGGTGCGGCCGAGCACTTCCGCGCCGGAGGTGAAGTGGATGCCGTCGGCGGATGTGGCGACGCGCGTGACCTGCTGCGCGAAGGATTCGAGGCCGTGATAGTACATCACGAAACGCCGGTTCTTCTCGTCGATGTGGACATCGGGCGAGGCGACGTGCGGCGTCGTCATCTCCTTCGCGAGATCGGGAAACTGGTCGAGGTCGAGGCCGGCGGCCTTCGCACGGGCGCGGTAGTCGGCCATCTGCTGCTCGGTGAAAGACGGCGGCGTGTGGGGGAAGGGCGTGTCGGTGATGTTGAGCGCGCCCGGCGCGTGGATCTTCCACGGACCTTCGAGGCGATCGGCGTATGCGAGGCGGATGTACGCGCCCTTGTGGTCCGCGAAGTAAAGATAGTAGCGGCCCAGCCGGTTGGGGACCCAGTCGGGCACGCGCACCAGGGATGGGCCCTGAATGTTGTGGCCGATGCTGGGGTCGGTCGCAGGCGAGATGATGGGCCCATCGCCGATGCGCTCGACGCGGAACGCAGAGGCCTGCGGCGCGGCTGCCGGTTGAAGTTGCAAGGGCGCCTCGGGCAGCTGGCAGGCCGCCAGCGCCCAAAGGCTCATAACGGCAAGCATGGCTTTCAGCATCGCGATCACCCCAGCGCTGGGCCGCGAATGTGCCTTGGCCATTCCGCCCTGTCAGCGGAGCCCTACGGCTTTGTGATACCGATTGGCAGACCTAGTTGGAGGCGACCTGCGCCGGCAGCGGCTCCAGGTCGACAAATAGGTCCCGTTCACCCGCAAACACGAATGGCGTGAGCGCGATGGCGAAGACGGCGAAGGTGGCGACGATCAGGCGTTTGGCGAGCATGGGAGGCCCGTTCTCTTTTCTGTTCCTTGGCCGGGATTCGTGTCCCGGTCTTCTGATCGCCTGCAAATAGGGATGAAACGCGACGTAAGGAAGGCGTCTTGCAGGACTTTTTTAACGCCAGAAAGTTTAGAAATAGTAAGCGGTTAACCAAATCACCCGTGATTTTTCTGGTTTCGCGCTTGCGGCAATGCGGCGGGCTTGTCGCAATCAATGCCAGTCTGCGGTGACAACCCATGTGCGGCCAGGGAGCGAGACCTCTCCAGACGGCGAGGCGTGCGTCGCGAGAGCTGTCTCGACCGCTTGAAGCAGGGAGGGGAAGGCGTCGGGTCCCGCCTCCCGGGCGATGCGTGAGGCCGGCCCCACTTTGAGCGCCGAAAGGGCGGCGTCCGCCACGGTGGCGCCCAACCGCATGGGCGCATCGACCGGTTTCATCGCGATATTGGTGAAGCCAGCCCGCTCGAGAATGCCGGTCGTGTATTCGGGATCAGCGAAGGCGAAGGGGCCCGGCGCACGCGGATCGGCTTGCGGCGAGGGAAGGCCTGCGGCGGCGAGCGCAGCCCTGGCGGCGACAGTCGCCCATGGGTTGAGTGACGCAGCCTGCCAGCAGACGAAGGCAAGCCGGGCCTGTGGCGCCAGCGCCTGGCCCATCCGCATGAACGCTTCGGCAGGCTGGTCGAAGAACATCACGCCGAAACGCGAGAACAGCAGCGAAAATCCGGCCGGGAGGGGCGTGTGCGAGGCGTCAGCCTCGATGAAGCCCAGGTTTGTGACGCCTGCGGCGCGATTGCGCGCGACCCGCAGCATGGGGCCAGAGACGTCGACGCCGACTACCTCACCTGACGCGCCGACCATGCGGGCCAGGGCAATAGAGGTCTCCCCGCAGCCGCAGCCGATATCGAGCACCTTCTCGCCCGGAGCGGGACGGGCTGCAGCAAGCGCAGCCTCACCGAAGGGCTGGATCAGGACGTCGAGGGATGCCTGCTCGGCGGCCCATCGTTCGCCAACGGCGCCATTCCAGTCGGCGATCTGGGCAGCGTTGGGTGCGTTCATGGTCAACTCCTCGGATGCAGGCTGTATATGGGGCGCCGCGACCTGCCAATAAACCATCACGGCCAGTTGGCGGCGTCATCGGCGGGCGCTATAGGGGCCGTCCAAACCCGATTCAGGCGCGATTTTGCGCCCCAAAAGACAAGACTTTCAGGAACACGACATGGCTGTCCAACGCACCTTCTCCATCATCAAGCCGGACGCCACGGCGCGCAACATGACCGGCGCCATCAACGCTGTGTTCGAGAAGTCCGGCCTGCGCATCGTCGCCCAGAAGCGCGTGCGCCTGACGCGCGCCCAGGCCGAAGGCTTCTACGGCGAGCACAAGGCCCGCGGCTTCTTCGGCGAGCTGGTCGACTTCATGACGTCCGGCCCGGTGGTGCTGCAGGTGCTGGAAGGCGAGAACGCGGTCGCCCACCACCGCGAAGTCATGGGCGCGACCGACCCGGCCAAGGCCGCCGACGGCACCGTCCGCAAGCTGTTCGCCAAATCGATCGGCGAGAACTCGGTGCACGGCTCCGACTCGGAAGCCTCGGCCGAGCGCGAGATCAACTTCTTCTTCCGTCTCGATGAAATCGTAGGCTGATCCCATCACCCGCCAGTTCCGCCCCGCGCGTCCTTCAGAGCGTCAAGCGCTGGAGGACTTGCAGCGCCGTGCCTCGGTACAGTGGGACACTGCGCGTCCGGAATCGCTGCAGCATCCAGCGGCGCTTGAGCTGCCTGCCGATCACATAGCGGCGGGACTGGTGATCGTGTTCGAACATTGGGGCGCGCCAGCGGGGTTTGCCGTGGTCGTTCCTCGTGACGATGGCGCCGCCGACCTCGACGGGCCGTTCGTCGAGCCCGAACTGTGGCGCGGCGGAATCGGACGCAAGCTGGTGGAAGAGGCGGCGCTGTTTGCTCAAGCGCTGGAAGCGCGCGAGCTGTTCGCGTCCGCAAATTCGCGCTCGGAACCATTCTATGCCAAGTGCGGTTTCAAACCAGCGGGCCGGCTTGAATCGCCGCACGGGCCGATCTCTGTCATGTCTCGTGCGCTTGTTTGACCGTCTGGCTTGAACGCCGGGCCAACCGTCAGGAGAGTCAGATGCGTCTTGCTGGATCCTTGGTGCTGTCGCTTGCGTTGCTTGTCGCATGCGGCCCCGCCAGCACGGGCAAGGACGCTGCCCCTGCCGCCGAAACGCCCGCGCTGATGGCGCCTCCAGCCGACCCTCCAAGCATCTACGACGCCAATGGAATGACCCCGGCAGAGATCAGCGCCAAGCTGGTGGGCACATTCCACTATGCCGACGATGAAAAATCCATCCTCACAATCAAGTCGAACGGCGAGTGGATGGAGACCTATGAGGGGTCGCAGTCGCCCACGGCCACGTGGCGCGTGTTTGCCGGGGATGAGCCGCCGAAGGACGCCAAGGAAACGTTCACTCCCGCCTCGCGCTATATCGAGGTGATAGGCGAGGCGGGCACTTTCTATTACGAACTGGGCGTAATCGCCGACGATGACTTCGACATGTTCTATGTCGGTCGCGGCAACATGCTGCGCTTTGTCCGCGTGAAGGTCCCGGCCTGACACTGAGCAAGGGTTCGCGGCGAAGTTACATCGCGTGCGATATAGTTATTGCGTATGCGATGTATCCTGGCTAGACCTGCCGGGATGACGCAGCCCAACCGCCGCATGTTCTGGCTTCTGTCGCGCGCCTATCGCCATATCTCGGCGGCGGGGGATGCGCGGCTTGCCGATCTTGGTCTGACGAGCACGCAGGCAGGCGCCCTCTACTGCTTTGGCGATGAGGGCCTGCTGGTCGGCGAACTGGCCGCAAAGCTCGACCTTGCCCAATCGGCTGCATCGGGATTGGCGCAGAGGCTGGAAGACGCAGGTCTGCTCGCGCGCCATGAGGAGGCGGGCGATGGCCGCGCCGCGCGGCTGAAACTCACGGCTGCGGGACGCAGGAAGCGCGATGAAGCCGCGCGCCGCACCATGGCGGCAAACGCGAAGTTGCTTGAGGGCTTTACCGACAACGAGATCGATACCGTCGTGCGCTGGCTGGCGCATGCGGCCGAAACAGCAGCGCCGCAGAAGCGGCAGGCAAAAAGGGAAAAGGCATGACCGACCTTGTGAAGATCAGCGAAGCTGATGGCGTCGTCGAGATTCTCTGGAATCGGCCCGACAAGAAGAACGCGCTGTCGAATGTGATGTACCGCGCGGCGACGGCTGCCCTTGCCCGCGCCAGCGAGGACAAGGCGACCCGCGTCGTGGTTTTCGGTTCCGAAGGCGATAGCTTCACCTCGGGCAATGACCTGGCGGATTTTGCAGCTGCCGCATCCGGCGGCGAGCCGCCGGCCGCGCACGGGTTCATTGAGGCGATCATCCAGTTTCCCAAACCCATCGTGGCGGCTGTGCCCGGTCTTGCCGTGGGCGTGGGAACGACGATGCTGCTCCACTGCGATCTCGTCTATGTTGCCCGCGATGCGAAGCTGACGACGCCATTCGTGAACCTTGCGCTGGTGCCCGAGGCAGCTTCATCCCTGCTGATGCCAGCGCACATCGGCCACCGCCGCGCTTTCGCGATGTTCGCGCTGGGCGATGCGATGACGGGCGAACAGGCGGCAGAGCTCGGCATCGCGAATGCCGCGATGGGTGCATCCGAAGTGTTGCCGGCGGCACGCGAGGCGGCGCGCAAGCTAACCCAGCGAGCGCCGGGCGCTGTGATGGCGGCGAAAAAGCTGATGCGCGATGGCGAGAAGATCCTCGCCCAGTCCCGCACGGAGGGCGCGATCTTTGGCGAGCGCCTGCGTTCGGCCGAAGCGATGGAAGCCTTCATCGCGTTCCAGCAGAAACGCGCGCCGGATTTTTCGCGGTTCTAAGGGACCGCCGGGCGCCTGCCCGGCAACCTTCGCGCTACAGGAACAATTGCTGGTTGTGGATACTGCCGGGCGTGCGCCCGTCGGTCCAGACTAGTCCTTCGCGCGCTCGACATAGGCGCCGTCTTCGGTGTTGACGACGATGCGGGTGCCCGTGCCGATGTGCGGGGGCACCATCACGCGGATGCCGTTGGACATCTTGGCCGGCTTATACGAACCCGAGGCCGTCTGGCCCTTCACGACCGGTTCGGTCTCGACGATCTCCAGCGTCACGCGCTGGGGAAGTTTGATCGCCACTGGCTTGCCGTCGAACATCAGCAGGTCGCAGTCCATGTTCTCGCCAAGGAACGCGGCGTCGTCGCCCAGCATGGCGGCGGGCACCATGACCTGTTCGTAGTTGGTTGGGTTCATGAACACATAGAGTTCGCCGTCCTTGAACAGGAACTGGTGTTTCACTTCCTCGACGAACGCCAGATTCAGCTGGTCCGTGGTCTTGAAGGTCTCGACCACTTTCACCCCGTCAGAGATGCGGCGCATGTCGATCGTGGCGGTCGGCGTGCCTTTGCCCGGACGATAGGTTTCGGCCTTGAGGACGGTGTAGAGCTGGCCGTCCTCCTGCTCGAGAACGTTGCCCTTGCGGACGTCGCTGGCGATGACTTTGGCCACTGGATACGCCTTTGTATTTGAGCCGGCGGCGGAGTATGGCTCGGCCGGTCGGAAACGGTTGAAGCGGCGCGGTCATACAATGCCCCGCCCCGGCGGCCAAGCCCGGCTTTCTGCCGCGTCTGGAGGCTTGTTTGAGCGCCCCAACCCCCTGGTGGGACAAGGATTCGCACGCCGACCGGCGGCCCTTCCTCGAGGCGCGGGGGAGGATTCGCCGTAGCCTGAGGGGATGGTTCGAGACTCGGGGCTTCACAGAGGTCGAATGCGGGGCGCTTCAGGCATCCCCCGGGAACGAGGCCCATCTGCACGCTTTCGCCACCGCGCGGCTGGACGAGGCGGGCCGTTCCGGGGCGCTTTACCTGCACACCTCGCCCGAGTTTACCTGCAAGAAGCTGCTGGCAGCGGGGGAGACGAAGATTTTTGACTTCGCGCGCGTCTATCGCAACCGCGAGGATGGGCCGCTGCATTCAGCCGAGTTCACCATGCTGGAATGGTATCGCGCAGGCGCGGCGTGGGACCAGATCATGCAGGATACCGTTGAGGTGTGCCGGGAGGCGGCGCTGGCGGCAGGGCGACCGCAGCTGGAATGGCGGGGACAAACCTGTGATCCGCAGGCCGAGGCTGAGCGGCTCACGCTGGTTGAAGCGTTCACGCGGCATGCCGGCGTCGATCTGGAAGGCGTGCTGGGCGATCGGGACGGCCTCGCGCGCGCGGCGCAGGCGAGAGAGGTTCGCGTCGGCGCGGACGACAGCTGGTCGGACCTCTTCAGCCGCGTTCTGGTGCAGCATATCGAGCCGAAGCTGGGGCAGGGACGCCTGACAGTGCTGTGCGAGTATCCGGCGGAAGAAGCCGCACTGGCGCGGCCGCTGGCGCATGATCCGCGCTTTGCCGAGCGGTTCGAGCTTTATGCTTGCGGCGTTGAACTCGCCAATGGCTTTGGTGAGCTGACCGATCCCGCCGAACAGCGCCGCCGCTTCGAGGCCGAGATGAACGTCAAACAGGCAACCTATGGCGAGCGCTATCCGCTGGACGAGGATTTCCTCGCCGCCCTGGCGCATATGCCGCCTGCCAGCGGCGTGGCGCTGGGCTTCGACCGGCTGGTAATGCTGGCCAGCGGCGCGCGGCGGATCGCAGATGTGCTCTGGACGCCGCCGGTCTGACGGCGTCCTATGCCTTCAAAGAGGTGCGCCATGATCCGATCCTTCGCCGCCGCCATGATGGCGCTTCCCCTGCTGTCCGCCTGCGCCACCGCGCCCGAGCCGTGCACGGCCGAATGGTTTGACTGGAAGACCGAGCGGATCATCGGCCAGTTTGTGGTCGACCACCGCAAGGAGATCGGCGAGCTGAGGAACGTGGCCCCGATGATGTTCGGGGCAGAGGGTGGGCTGCAGGACATCGCGCCGACCTCGATGCTGATCCTGACTGCGATTGGCGCGCTGGACCTGGTGGTCGATTTTGCGGGCGATGCCTGGCCGCAGATCAGCGACGCCGTCTCCGAATGCGCCACGGCCCCCGACGCCACGCGGCTTTTCGCCGATATGCTGCGCCGGGAAGGTGTGGACGAGCGTGCGATCACGGCGATCGAGCGCGTGGGCGGCCTTGTGGACATCAAGCGCTGAGGAGGCCATAGAGGCGCCCATTCGGAACCCGCCCGGAAGGCCCTCGTGACCCGCCTCATCGACCTTCCAGTCTCGCGCACCCTGCGCACGGAGCAGGACCTCGCCCGCGCCTGCCTGGCGCCGCAGGACGGCATGCTTGCGCCTGTGATGGCGGCCTATGCGACTGCGATCACGCCTGCTCTGGCCGACCTGATAGACCGCGCCGATCCGGATGACCCCATAGCGCGCCAGTTTGTGCCGTCACTGGCTGAACTTGACGTACAGGCCGAAGAGCTTCCCGATCCGATTGGCGATGCCACGCATGAGGTCGTCCCCGGCGTCGTGCATCGCTATCCCGATCGCGTGCTGCTGAAAGCTGTCGCGATCTGCCCCGTCTATTGCCGCTTCTGCTTTCGCCGCGAGATGGTCGGGCCGGAGAAGCAGGGCAATCTCTCCCCCGCCGAACTTGATGGCGCGCTGGCCTATATCGGCGCGCATCCGGAGATCTGGGAAGTCATCATCACGGGTGGTGATCCGTTCATGCTATCGGCCCGTCGGGCCGATGCGCTGACGCGGGCGCTGGAGAAGATCGCGCATGTGAAGGTGATCCGCTGGCACACGCGCATGCCTGTCGCCGATCCCGAGCGCATCTCGAATGAATTCGTCAGCGCAATCCGTTCGATGCGCAAGGCGGTCTATGTCGCTGTGCACTGCAACCACCCGCGCGAACTGAGCGAAGCTGCGCGCACGGCGCTGGCCCGCATGGCCGACGCGGGCATCGTGCTGCTGAGCCAGAGTGTGCTGCTCAAGGGCGTCAATGACGACATCGACACGCTGGCTGATCTGATGCGCGCACTCGTGGAGGCGCGGGTGCGCCCCTACTATCTCCATCACGCCGATCTTGCGCCGGGCACTTCGCACTTCCGCACGACGGTCGAGAACGGGCAGGCGCTTGTGCGCCAACTGCGTGATCGCGTCTCGGGCCTCGCCCAGCCGCACTATGTGATCGACATTCCCGGCGGCGTATCGAAGGCGCTGGCTTCGCCTTCCGATGTCGAAACTGGCGAAGGCCGCTTGCGATTGCGCGGCCGTGATGGGGAATGGCGAGACTACTGACCTGCCGCCTACGGCCGGCGGCAGCCGAACATCATGCCAAGATCGGTGTTGAAGTTGATGAAGGAGCCATCGCCGAACGCGCCGGTTACCTCGAATTGGTCCTTCAGTGGGCCCGTGTCGGGCAGGACGAAGTTCTCGTTGAACGTCACCGTGCCGGAGCCATCCGCGGAGTTGGGGTTGGGTTCCCAGGCGGTGTTTGTCGTCTGGAAGGCGTAGGACATGCCGGTGAAGGTCAGCGTTCCCAGCGGAATGTCGCCATTCATCTTGCAACGCCAGACGCCGTCGATTGGGCCGGTTGCGGTTGCGGCGGCCGGTGCTGCTTCCACAGGTGCTGCGCCAATTGCCTCGCCTGCAGCTGGCGCCGGAGGCGCCTGTTCCCCGCCGCAAGCCGCAAGCGTTCCCGCCAGAAAGAATCCCAGAACGATCTTCGACGTCGCCATGGCGCGCCTCCCTGCCATTTCGCCCGCGATAGAATCACGAGCGCCCGGCGGGAGATTGCCCCTGCTGCGCCTCCCGACAAAGGGGCGATCAGCCGCCGCCTTCCAGCAGGTCTTTCAGGTAGGCGACATGGCGTTCGAACGCCTTGCGGCCGCTCCGCGTGAGGCTGACGCGCGTTCGCGGTTTCTTGCCGACGAAGTCCTTCTCGACCGCGATGTAGCCCGCCTTTTCGAGAGCGGCGAGGTGAGTGGCCATGTTGCCGTCGGTCGCGCCGAGAATCGACTTCAGCTTGCCGAACTCCAGCAGGTCGCCGCTGGGCAGCGCGTTCAGCGTTGCGGCAATGCGCAGGCGGGTGGACTGGTGGATGATCTCGTCTGGTCCATCCATGGTCATGCGGTCCTCAGCCAGATGCCGCCGGCGATCAGCGAGCCGCCGCCGAACAGGCCCATCCAGAGTTCGAAATGCTCGGGGATCCAGACATAGCCGCCGATGATCGCCGCCGCTGTCACAAAGCCGATGGCGAACAGGCGCCACCCGGCCCAGACGCCGCCGGCCATGTAGAGGAAGGGGAAGACGATCGAGATCATTGCATTCACTTCGCGACCTGACTCAGGTCTGGCGATGAAGACGATGGCGACGATGAAGGCCATCACGACGCCCGCCGTCATGCCCATGCGCGAGCCGAAGCGGCGTTCGGCGGCCGATGCCGTCGCGCCCTTCGGCCATTTGCGGCTCTGTAGGGCGCCAGCGATCAGGCTCGCGACAAAGCCGATCCCGATGCCTACCGGCCAGAAGTATTTTTCATTCTCCGGCATGAAATATGTGCCGCAGTTGGCGAACAGCCAGACAAGGCCCCAGATGATGAAATAGGGTGCGCCATGGTGATAGCCCTTGAGCTGGATGACGCGATCGCTCGCCTTGCCGATGTCGTCCAGCGCCTTCGCGGCCTCTTCGCGGGTGACGTTCATGGTCATTGGCCTTTCAGGGCGTGGTCGAAGAAGGCGGGACTTGGCG
Source organism: Hyphomonadaceae bacterium (assembly GCA_022844345.1). Lineage (GTDB taxonomy): Bacteria > Pseudomonadota > Alphaproteobacteria > Caulobacterales > Hyphomonadaceae > UBA7672. The sequence goes on along the minus strand of JALHLU010000002.1, from coordinate 344,990 downwards.
CCGGGGCGGCCGCGCTGGAATTGCCGAGATAGGTCATCCTGGCGGTCGCGGTGGTATTGCCATCCACCTTAAGCGAAGCGGCCTCGAAAGAAATCGGAAAGGCCGCGTCATTGCCGAACGCAAAGCCCTCGTTCGGAATGTTCGGCATCATGTCGCCATTGGCGTCATGGAACGCCTGGAAGGCATATGTGCCTGGGCTGACATTCAGGAATTTCACCGTCGTCGTGCCTTCAACGGCATTGGTCATCGCCACGCCGGTATTGCACACGCCCGGAAACGGACCGGCGGGGTCATCGCAGATGGACGCGAAGACGTGGCCTTCGCTCGAATTCACGTTGGTGATGTTGACGGTCAGCGTCTGGGCTACGGCGGGTAGTCCGGCAAGAACGGCGGCAAGTAGGGGGAGGAAAGTCCAGCGGGCCATTATTCGGTCTCCTTGGCTGCATGAAGAGTACTTTGCAGCGCAAAGTACTATCTGTCAATCCCCATTCTTGCGGACCCGCCTCCGCTTGACCTCGCGGGGCCGTGGGCCCATCGGGGCGGGATGACGACAACCTCCGCACTCGTGCTGTTTTCCGGCGGACAGGACTCGGCCGTGTGCCTCGCCTGGGCGCTGTCGCGATTCGAGCGCGTGGAGACGGTGGGCTTCGACTATCGCCAGCGTCACCGCGTCGAGCTGGATTGCCGGAAGGTCTTCCTTGCGAAGTTGCGCGAGGCGTATCCGGCCTGGGCGGCGAAGCTGGACGAGGATCACATGCTCGACCTCGGCGTGCTCGGCGCGATCAGCGACACGGCTCTGACGCGCGAGCAGGAGATCGGCTTTGCCGGCAGCGGGCTGCCCAGCACCTTCGTGCCGGGACGCAATCTGGTGTTCCTGACCTTCGCGGGCGCTATCGCCTATCGGCGCGGCCTGCACGCGCTGGTCGGTGGCATGTGCGAGACGGATTTCTCCGGCTATCCCGACTGCCGCCGCGCGACGATGGACGCACTGCAGAATGCTCTGACTCTCGGCATGGATCGTCCAACTCCGATCGAGACGCCGCTGATGTATCTCGACAAGGCGCAGACATGGGCGCTGGCCGATGAACTTGGCGGAGCAAAGCTGGTCGATCTCGTCGTGGAAGAAACCCACACCTGCTATCTCGGCGACCGTTCGCATCGCCATGAGTGGGGCTATGGTTGCGGCACATGCCCCGCGTGCGACCTGCGCGCGAAGGGCTGGGCGAAGTGGCGCGCGGCATGACGTATTCAGTCAAAGAGTGCTTCTACACGCTGCAGGGCGAGGGCGCGCATACGGGGCGAGCCGCCGTGTTCCTGCGCTTTGCCGGCTGCAATCTGTGGAGCGGGCTTGAGCGTGATCGCGCCAGCGCCGTCTGCAAGTTCTGCGACACGGATTTCGTCGGCGTCGATGGTGATGGCGGCGGCAAGTTCGCGACGGCGGAGGCTGTCGCCGCACATGTGGCGGCGCGCTGGCAGGGCGGGGGCGGCAAGCCCTATGTCGTCTGCACCGGCGGCGAGCCTTTGCTGCAGCTGGATGAAGCATTGATTGCAGCACTGCACGCGAAGGGCTTCGAGGTGGCCGTTGAGACCAACGGCACGATCGAGGCGCCTGCATCGCTCGACTGGGTCTGTGTTTCGCCCAAGTCCACTGCCGAGCTGAAGCAGACCACCGGCGGCGAACTGAAGCTGGTCTATCCGCAGGCTGACGCGCCGCCAGAGAGGTTCGCAGGGTTAGGCTTCCGCAACTTCTTCCTGCAGCCGATGGATGGGCCAGAGCGCGAAGCCAACACGGCGGCGTGCATCGCCTACTGTCTTGCGCATCCGCAATGGCGGCTCAGTCTGCAGACACACAAGGTGACGGGAATTCCGTGAGACGAGACAAAAACGCCGCCCCTTGCGAAGCGGCGTTTCGTGTCAGGATATTCTGGCGTCTCACGACAGCTTGTCCGCAAAACGGCGCGCGAACTTGTCGAAGGTCGAGCGGGCGTCGGTCCAGGTCGTCGCAGCGATGACGTTGCTGAGATCAGATTCATACCAGCGGTAGTCGAAGCGTCCGATCTCGTTGCCTGCGGTGTCATAGGCGATGCCGGACAGCTTGGCTCCGCCGAGGCTGATCGAGCGCATGGCGTCGAGGCCCGGCTTGGACGACACCTGCTCCATCGTTGGGCGGTTGGGCTTTGCGTCCTCGATGGTGACGATGACCTTGCCGGCTTTCACGCCACGATCGTCAAAGATGGTGGTGATCTTGCGGGTGAGCGCATCGGACAGGACGCGGGCTTCACGCACGCCGATGTCGTCTTCCAGCTTCTCCTGGAATTCGGCAGACATCTTCGTTTCGACTGTGACGGCGAAGGCGGGGGCGGCCAGCAGGAGGCCAGTGAGGGCGGAGGCGGCGAGGGCGGCGATGCGCATGATCCGAGTCCCTGTTTTGATATCGAATTCTTCTGGTCAGCCGGTCGAGAGCCGGTAGGCTGATTTCAGCGAACCCTACATGAAGGTGGGATGAATGGGTGGTTTGGAAAAGGCCCTGGGGCGCCAATTGGCGCTTTATTTCGGGGCGCTGGCTGCCTGCTGCTGACGGCGCAGCTCCTCGTTTTCCTTCTTGAGCCGCTCGATATCGTGGCTCTGCTGCTCGTCTTCGTCGGTGGTCACAAGGTCGATGGCCGCCCCGCCCACTGCGCCAACCGCGCCGACGGTGAGGCCGACCGCAGCGCCAGCGACATCGGTTACTATGCACCCCCCGAGCAGGGGAGATGCGCCGAGGGCGAGCACAAGAGCGGCTTTCTTCATGGCGATTCCCCTTCGACCTGCAGGCGGGTCAAGCTAACCCACACACAAGCCGAAAGGGAATGAAGACGGGTTAACCAGCAGATCAAAGCGTGTCGGTGAGCACAATCTCGGCAGGGCCTTCGATCGCGCGGAAGACGATACGAGACGTGCCGGTCACCGCAACGCCATCGCGGGCGCTTGCAGCTTGCCCTTCGACCTCGATGACGCCCGTAGCCGCCACCATATAGACATGGCGGTGAGGCTCGGTCTCCCAGGCGATCTCCTGTCCCGCATCCAGCGTCACGCCGGCCACGCGGGCGTCAGCCTGGATCTTCAGAGCGCCGTCATCGCCCTTGCCAGAGGCAAGGACGGACCACTGGCCCGAACGATCCGCCTTCGGGAACTGGCGCGCCCCCCAGCTGGGTGCCTGACCATGACGATCAGGCTCGATCCAGATCTGGAAGATGGTCGTGTCCTCGTCTTCGAGATTGTACTCGGCATGCCGAACGCCTGTGCCGGCGGACATGACCTGCACATCGCCAGCCGCTGTGCGGCCCTTGTTGCCCAGCGAGTCCTGATGGGTGATCGCCCCGGTGCGGACGTAGGTGATGATTTCCATGTCGCGGTGCGGGTGCGGCGGGAAGCCGGACCTGGGGGCGATCTGGTCGTCATTCCACACGCGCAGGCGGCCCCAGCTCATGCGTTTGGGGTCGTAGTATTCCGCGAACGAAAAGTGGTGGCGGGCGTCAAGCCAGCCATGGTTGGCCCCGCCGAGGGAGGCGAATGGGCGGACTTCGATCATTGCGAACTCCATTTGTTGATCGTCGTTGGATGTCATGTAGTTGCATATGCAACAAAAAGCAACGGGCAAGACCGGCGGGCGCGTAAACAGTCATTAGGAATAGGCGGCATTCCCATCGTTGTTGGAAATATGGGTATTCCCAATGGGGTTTACGTTCTTGAGGCAGGGCAAACGAAAACGCTCCCGGACGGGACCGGGAGCGCATCGAAAATCGACAGTACGGACAGCTCTATTTGATTGGCGAGTAGTCGGCCGGCGTGAGCTGGACTGAGACGACGCCGCCTGGCGTCTTGAGCAACGGGCCGGCCGCCTCGCTCTCGGTGCGGACTTTCACCCACTCCTCGTCCTTCGAGAAGGCCTGCCACATCGTCGTGCGCGCAGCCGAGGTGGGATAAGCCATGATGTAGACCATCTTGTCCGTCTGCGCGGGCTGGTCAGCGACGGGGCGGAAGTAGAGGAAGTTGGTCATGCCCAGGCGCGAGAAGATGCCCATCGTGTGATTGCGGAAGCGGTTGTGGACGTTCTCGAGCTTGCCGGGGTTCGCGGTGTAGGTGCGCAGCTCCCAGTAGCGGGGCGTGGCCGATGCGGTGAGGTTCAGCTTCGGTGAGTAGTCCGTCGGATTGAGGAAGATGTTCTCGATGCCGCCCTGCGCCGTCAGCGATCCATCCTTCTGGCTGTCGGCGTAGACCTGCCGCCATTCCGGGTCCTGCGCGAAGGCCGCCCACGACGCATCGCGCGCCGCACGGTCCTTGTAGCCCATCAGGTAGAACAGGCGCTCATCCTTGGCCGCGCCTGCCGGCGTTGCGACATGCCAGAAGCCGACCGGCGTCATGCCGTGCTTCTCGAACAGGCCGATCGTGTGATTGCGGAAGCGCGCATCAAGCGCCTCGGCCTTGCCGGGCGCTGGCGTGTAGATGCGCAACTCGTAGAGCCCGATAGCCGGCGGCGTGGGGGCCACGATCTCTCCCATGTTCATGGTTCCGCAAGCTGATGCGAACAGGGCCATGCCGGCCGCCAGCGCGGCTGCTGCGGCGCGGCGAAGGATGCCGAGGGGATTGGTTTGGGCGATTGTGGTCATGTTGCCTGCCTGATGCTTCCTCTTGGGCCTTTTTGGCCCTTTGGCACCAGTTAGCGCAAATGGGCGGCCAGAAACAGGGCGTAGGCGCAGCCTTCACCCGAATGCGAACGCATCCATCCTCAGGATTCCGTACGTGGTGGACTGATGCAGCTGCCGGATGCGCTCCGGCCCCGCTCCCAGCGCGACATAGAGCGGCAGCAGGTGCTCCTCGGTCGGATGATTGTGCGCAGCTTCCGGCGCGCGGGTGCGATAGTGGACCAGATCGTCGATCCGGCCCGCCTTCAGCGCGGTAACCATCCATTCCGCAAAGGCGTGGACCCAGTCCTGCTCGGGCGCATCGATGCGGCCGCCCGAACTGCGAAAGCTCGATAGGTCATGCGTGAAGCTGCCCGAGCCGAGGATCAGCACCCCTTCCTCACGCAGCGGCTTCAGTGCTTCGCCGAGGCGGATGTGATGCTGCGGGCCAAGCCGGGTCTGTACTGACAGCTGGACGACGGGGATATCGGCCTCTGGCCACGAGACCAGCAGGGGGACCCACGCGCCATGATCGAGACCGCGGCGGGTGTCGATGTCTGCCGGCAGGCCGGCGGCGGCGAGTAGGTTAGCGGCGCGCCGGGCGAGGCTAGCCGAGGGCGGGGCAGGATAGGCCAGCTGATACAGGGCAGGCGGGAAGCCGCCGAAATCGTGGATGGTCTCGTTCCGCTCGGGCGCGTTCAGCGCCGGTCGCAGGCGCTCCCAGTGCGCGGACACGACCAGGATAGCCTTGGGCCGCTCAGACAAGAGACCCGGCAGCGCCTTGAGGAAATCGCGCGCGGGCGCGTCCTCGAGGGCGAGCATCGGTGATCCGTGAGAGACAAAGATGGCGGGCAGCATACGATCAATGTGGTCTTTGTTGCATTTGCAATCAAGCCCCTTGAGCTGTCCCGCTCCGCGGCATTGACGTTCAATTGACGACTGCGGCGTTAGCTGCTGCAACTGCTACGCATCCAGGAGCTTGCTCGTGCGCGCTGTGATGACCCTCGCACTGTTGCTGCCGCTGGCAGCCTGCGACGACGTCGCCCGGCCGGGCTCGGCTGCAACTGGCAGTGCGCGGGAGATCACGGCCGAGCAGGTCGAGGCGGAGCGCGCCTGCGCTGAGCTGACCGGATATTCGGCTCAAGCGCCACGCGGCATGCCTGAGGACAAAAAGGCTCTGCTGCAGAAAGAGTTTGCCGCCTGCGTTGCGGCCGTGACGGGCGGGGACAAGCCAGCGCTGCGCGGTCGTGCGGGCGACGCAGAGCCGGCGGCTTCCGATACTTAGCCCCCCGGGGCATCACGGCTCATGGCTGACCTTTCGCGGTCCGGCGATAATCTCCCGATTGGTTCGCATTGCTATCCGTTCACACCCTTGAGCCCGGCCTCGTCATAGCGCTCGCCCTTGACCTTGGCCGCCAGGGCGTCGAGCCGCGAGAGAGCAGCGGGCGTCAGCTTCACGTCAGCCGCGCCGAGGTTCTGCTTCAGGTTGGCGAGCTTGGTCGTGCCGGGGATGGCGACGATGTTGTCCGCGCGCTGGAGGACCCAGGCGAGGGCGACTTGCCCCGCCGTGGCGTCGAGATCGGCGGCGACGCTTGCGATCTCCTCGACCAGCTCCAGATTGTTCTCCAGCGCGTCTCCGGAAAAGCGCGGGGCCATCACGGCGCGGAAATCGAAGCCCTCTGCCTTCCAGTCCTTGGACCAGCCCGCCAGCATTCCACGCCCCAGCGGCGAGTAGGCGACCAGCGTGGTTCCAAGATCCCTGCAGGCGTCAAGTATGCCGTCGGTTTCAACAAACCGCGTGAAGATTGAGAATTCCGACTGCAGCGCAGCGATTGGGTGCACCTCGTGCGCCGCCCGCAGTGTTTCAGCCGTGACTTCGGAAAGACCGATATTGCGGACCTTTCCTTCCTTCACCGCTTCGGCCATCGCGCCGACAGTTTCCTCGATGGGCCGGGAGAAGTCGCGGCGATGGAGATACCAGAGGTCAATATGATCGGTCTTCAGGAAGCTGAGCGATTGTTCGAGGGCGCGCTTCGCGTTTTCCGGCGAACCGTCGACGCGGCGCTCGCCCGTTTGCAGATTGTATTTCGGGCCGAACTTGGTGGCGATGAAGACCTTGTCGCGCCGGTCGTGGAAAGCTGCGCCGAGCTGGCGTTCGTTGACTCCCATGCCGTACATTTCGGCGGTGTCGAAGTGATCGACGCCGAGATCGACGGCGGCGTGCAGCAGGTTCACAGCGTCCGCCTCTTCCAGAGGCTGTCCGTAAAACGCCGCCATGCCCATGCAGCCAAGGCCGATGGCGTTGAGCGGGTGGCTTTTGCCTATGGTGCGTTTGATCATGGGTGAACTCGCTGGAGCAAGGATGTGAGCGAACGCTCACATAGGCGCACACTGCTGCGCGCGCAAGTGCTGCGGCGCATCAGCGGGCTGTCGCACAATGTGATCGCGCCAGCAGCCGTAAGGCGTTGACCCGGGAGTGCGCAGGCATACGTTTTGATTGTCCGCGAGCCCGAGCAGCTCCCGCGTTCCGGCCTCATCGTCGATGCACCATCGGTCCATCGGATGCAGGTCGTGACGGACCGGTCGCAGCGCTGGACGAGCGTACAAACGTGAAACCAACACGGAGAAGGCATATGGAGGCACCACCTGCTTAGCAACCCGGGCTCACCGGAAACGGCGGAGCCCCGGCCTGATCGTGCGCGCACCTGGCCAGGGCGCATCGGGTCGTCAGCTAATCAAAATCAGGAACTGAAAAGACGGTCTTCAGTGACCGCATCTTGAAAAGCCATTCTCTTGAGTGGCGCGGCGTATGCCGAAGGAGCCTCGTCCCCAGGTCAAACCGGTGGCGGGGCTCCTTGCATTCACGCTGGGCGTTGCTGAGCGGGCGAATGCCTGATCACATGCAGGCAGGAAAACTGCAGGAACCAGGGAAACGCCATGCTCACCGTTCACCACCTCAATGAGTCACGCTCGCAACGCGTGATCTGGTTGCTTGAGGAGCTTGGGGTTCCGTATGACCTGAAAATCTACCAGCGAGATCCGCAGACACGGCTTGCGCCGCCTGAACTCAAGGCCGTGCATGCGCTGGGCAAGAGTCCCGTGATCACCGATGGCGCCAACACCATCATCGAGACCGGCGCCATCATCGACTACGTCATTCGGCGCCATGGCGGCGGGCGGATGCACCCCGATCCGCAGACGGCTGATTACGACACCTATGTGCAATGGCTGCACTATGGCGAGGGCTCGGCCATGCTGCCATTGATGCTGCACATGTATGTCGGCCGCCTGAAGGAGGCTGGTGCGCCGCTGCATCCGAGGATCCAGAGCGAGATCGCCAACCATCTGGGTTTCATCGAGGGCCACCTCAAAGAGCGTCAGTTCTTTGTCGGCGACGACCTCACCGGCGCAGACGTGCAAATGAGCTTTGTCGCCGAGGTGGCGCGGGCGCAGCAATCGCTGCCCGCCTATCCCGCCTTCAATGCGTGGCTTGATCGCATGCACGCGCGGCCCGCATGGGCGCGCGCCATCGACAAGGGCGGACCCTACGCGCTCGGCCGCTGAACGATCAGCCGGGCGCGGCAACCTGCTTGCGGATTTCCGAGACGCCCCAGATCACTGGCTTGATGCCGTCCTCTGGCGTCGCCGACAGCGCGCCGCGATAGGCCTCGATTGTGAGGTCCGGCCCGATGAGGAGGTAGGCAGGTGTTGCTGCAACGCCAAATGCCGTGGCGGCTTTCCCGTCGTCGGCGACAGACGGCCACTTCGTGACGCGCGGCGCGGTCACGCCTGGCGGCATGCGGAAGACCTGCAGGAAGGTGAGATCGGGGTCCTGATCGACGGCGGAGTTCAGTGCAGCGAGGAAAGTCCTCTCCTCCTCCATTGAGGTGTCGAAGGCGTCGAAACCGACAATAGTCCAGCGGCCGCGAAGGGCTTCGCGTGTGAACATGTCCCCGTTTGGGTGAAGGGCGGAAAATTCGGGCGCAGTGGAGCCGATGCCGGCATAGGCGGCCACGCTGGTTTCCCATCCATCGACGGCAAGCGTTGCTTCGGTCGCTGCCGATGCCGTGGGCGGCGCTGGCGCACCCGAAGCGGTCTGCACAGCCAGAACGGTTTGCGGTTCGCCGCACGCGGTGAGGGCCAGAAGGACAGAAGCAGTCAGCAATCCGCGCATGGTTGGTCTCCCAATGACCCAACGCTCGAACCGGATTCTGGCGGATACGTGGCAGGTCATGCGGGAGCGGTCTTTGAAACTGCAACGCGTTCCGCAAGGACAGTGCTGGCGCTTGAGCGAGGAAGCGCCATAGGGTCTCCCGTGGAATGGCGGTCGAGGGACAGGGCATGCTGAAACGCATCGCGATCATCGCAGGTATTGTGCTGGGCGTTGTCGCCATCGTGCTTGTGGGCTCTGTCCTCTACATGCGCTCTTACTTCTCCGCGGCGGAAGCGAAGTCGGTCGCGTCCGTTGTCGGCGATGTCGGCGCCAAGCGTGTGCTCGGCGTGTTTGCCCATCCCGACGATGAGCAGCTCGTCACGGGATTCTTTTCCATAGCGAAGGAGAGGGACGGCGCGTTCACAGCGCTTGTCACTGGTACGAAGGGCGAGGCGGGCAAACAAGTCCCGGTCGTCGCGCGCCAGCAGGACCTTGGCATCGTCCGGAAGGCCGAGGCGCTGAAGAACGGCTTCGCGCTCGGTATCGATGACCAGGAAGTGTGGGACTATCCCGATGGCGGCGTGCCCGACGTGCCGATGGAAGAACTTGTCGCGCGCATCGCCGCTAAGGTCGTCGCGGTGCAGCCCGAACTGGTCGTCACCTTCTGGCCAGCCAGCGGCGCGACGGGCCACAAGGACCACATGCGCATGGGGCTCGCGGCCGAAACGGCAGTCAAGCAGGTGAGGGCGCAGGCCAGCGCAGGATATGCCGGGCCGCGCTGGATTGCCTATGTGATCACCCCGCCCAACGGCCTGCGCACCTTCGGCGGCGAAACCGGCAAGTCCGTCGCCGACAACCAGCCGGATGCAACCCACGCCATGCCCGGCGCCACGGACGCAAAACTGCGCGGCTGGAAAATCCACGCCTCGCAGGAACACTATGTGCAAGCCGCCTACGGCTTCCCCGACTGGCTGCTCTATCTGCTGTGGGATCAGGAGTTCTATCGGGTGGTGGATTTGGGCGCGAATGCGGAGGCGCGGTGATGGACTTATATCGGCTGGCTTACTTGCTCGATGATCTCGTCGCGGAGTTCGTTGAGATCGATGGGCGTCTCTTCGTTGACACCAAGGGCAAAGGCGAGGCCGCCTTGCGCGAAAGGATCGCGAGTCACGCTTCACCGCGCGAGGCGCAGTCGTGGATGAACATCGTACTGATCGAACAATTCATTGATGAGGTAGTGGGCGACGACTGGAGCTTTAGCGATCCATCCGCGCATCGCATTCTCAGCATCTACGAAGCGGCGTGGACCCACCAGATCAAGGCCCGGTATCCTATGGCTGCATTCAAGATACAGCGGGCCATCGACGAGGAGGCGGGTGATTTCGGGCTAAGACTGGTTCAGGAGTGAATCGCGATCTAAGATTCTGCTGTGCCATTGATGCAGTTGTAACTGCCCCAACAAAACGGCCCGGTGTTTCCACCGGGCCGCTTCAATTCAAACCGCATCAAGACCTAGTTGAAGATCTCGAACAGGCCGGCTGCGCCTTGGCCGCCGCCGATGCACATCGTCACGACGCCATACTTGGCCTTGCGGCGCTTGCCTTCGAGCAGCAGGTGGCCGGTGCAGCGTGCGCCGGTGACGCCGTAGGGGTGGCCGATCGAGATCGAGCCGCCGTTGACGTTGTACTTCTCCGGATCGATGCCGAGGAAGTCACGCGCATAGAGGCACTGCGAGGCGAACGCTTCGTTCAGTTCCCAGAGATCGATGTCCTGGACTGTGAGGCCGTGGCGCTTGAGCAGGCGCGGCACGGCGTAGATCGGTCCGATGCCCATTTCGTCCGGCTCGCAACCGGCAACCGCAAAGCCGCGGAACGCACCGAGCGGTTCGAGGCCGCGCTTGGCGGCTTCCTTGGCTTCCATCAGCACAACAGCCGCACCGCCGTCCGAAAACTGCGAGGCGTTGCCGGCGGTGACGTATTTGCCTTCCTGGATTTTCTGGCCGCCCTTGAACACGGGGGCGAGCTTCTGCAGGTCAGCCAGTGTCGTCTGCGGACGGTTGCAATCGTCGCGGGTGACTTCGGCGTCTTCCATCGTGACGGCGCCCGTCTCCTTGTTGGTGACGGCCATCTTGGTCTTCATCGGGACGATCTCGTCCTTGTACTTGCCAGCGGCCTGCGCGGCGGCAGTGCGCTGTTGCGATTGCAGCGCGTACTCATCCTGCTTCTCGCGCGACACGCCATAACGCTCGGCGACGATTTCGGCCGTCTCGATCATGGACATGTAGATCGCGGGAATCTTGGCGAGCAGCTTCTCGTCAAGCGCGCGGTTGCGGCCGTCCGCGGCCAGCGGGCGCGGCGGGGCGAACTGGACCAGCGAGATCGATTCAACGCCGCCGCCAACCATGATGTCGGCGCCGTCGTGGATCTGGTGGGCGGCCAGCGCGATGGCGTTGAGGCCCGAGGAGCAGAAGCGGTTGATCGTGCCGCCGGCCACCGAGACCGGCATATCGGCCCAGAGGGCGGCCTGGCGGGCGATGTTGCCGCCGGTCGCGCCTTCAGGGTTGGCGCAACCGAGATAGACGTCCTCGACGTCCTTCGGGTCCAGCTTGGCGCGCTCGACCGCGTGCTTGATGGCGTGGCCGCCAAGGGCTGCGCCGTGGGTCATGTTGAACCCGCCGCGAACTGACTTCGCGAGACCCGTCCGGGCCGTTGAAACGATCACCGCCTCACGCATATTTATTTCTCCGTACCGCGTTTTCAGTCGATTGTGCGGGCTACCTTAAGCGCCAAAATCCAGAGAAATGCAACAGAATGTCCCCCGGCGGGCGTGGACCGCCAGGGGACAATCGGCTTTGCCGTCAGTGCGAAAACTCTACGGACGGGCCTTCCGCGCGGGCGCGTCAGCGTCCGGTGGGGCGCATCTGGCGCGCGCGTGCCATACAGTCCTCCCATGAGTCGCGATCCCGCCAGCTTCCGGACCAGGCCCGTCCCCCCATCTGCGGAGGCGAGCGCCCGCAAGGCCGGCTATCGCACCGGCGTCGCGATCGATGCAGAGGGACCGTTGGCCGGCGAGCGCTGCGTCGACGTTCGATCCACCGGCATTGCAGGCGCCAACCACTATTTCACGCCGCACAATCCACCTTACTATGTTTCGGTCCCGGGCTCGATCCCCGGGCTCTACCTGCGCCGGTCGGTCGCCGCGAAGCTGAAGGATGTGAATGCGCGCCTCGCGCCGATGGGGATGGAGCTGTTCCTGTTCGATGCCTGGCGGCCGCAGGCCGTGCAGCGCTATTTTCACGATGTGTGGTTTCCCGCATGGCTGCAGGCGCGCCGCCCCGAACTCGAAGGGCAGGCGCTGGTCGACGAGGTCGAGCACTACTGGGCGGCGCCAAGCGCCGGCGCATCTTCGCCATCGCCACATTCAACCGGCGGCGCAGTCGATCTCACGCTGATGTTCAGCGAAACGCACCAGCCGCTTTTCATGGGCGGCATGTTCGATGACGTCACCGAAGATGCCTGGACGGACGCATTCGAGCGGAAGCCGATCGTCTCGATGTCGGATGCTGAAGCCCAGTCGAACCGCCGGCTGCTCTACTGGGTGATGAGCGAGGCGGGTTTCGCCAACAACCCCACGGAGTGGTGGCACTTCTCCTATGGCGACCAGCTATGGGCCCGGCTGGGCGGACATCCCGCCGCGCTCTATGGCGGCTGCAACCCGACCGGGAACCCGGAGGCTTAAGACCCCGGCAACCTTAAGCGGCGACATTCGCTGGTGATGGTTGATTGTGGAGTCCGAATGCTGAATGCGTTCATCAAGCACGTGTCCAAAGCGACAGGATTGCCGCTGAAGAGCGCGGAAGCCGCGCTCGGGATCGTACTCAATGCCGCCGACAGGCAGGGGGCTCCGCTCGCAGATGAAGTTTTCGAAAGAGTTCCCGGCGCTCGCACGCTTGCGGCGCAGATGGGCGCCGAAATCGGCGCTGCGACAGGCGTCATCGCACGCCTGATCGAGCGCACGCCCGGCGGCCGCCAGGCCGTGGCGGAGCAGGTTGTCCGTGACCTCCATCGCGCAGGTCTCGGCAACCAGGAAGTTGGTCTCCTCTTTCCGGCCATCGGTTCATATGCGGAATCCGCGTTCGGCGTTAAAGGCGTTGGCCATCTCGGCGACATCTTCGGCGCGCTGAACGCGCACAAGAGTGGAGTGCGTAGCGTAGCCTGACAAAACTGTAGAGTTTCGAACTGGCGGGCGGCCTTCGGGTCGCCCGCTTCGTTTTTTGCGCTTGTTTTTTCGAGGGATTCAGACACAACCTGCGGCGCGATGGCGCAGCCCATTTGCGCGCCCTTAAAAATCCGAAAAAAGTTTCCATCTCCATGGAACGGGATGAATGCATTGGCGTTCATTCCGCGATCTTCCCGGTGCTGGCGGCCCTATCCGTCCCCCCCGACCCCCCAGGGCAGCCGCGCCGGGAAGACACCCTCTCCCAGAATTTCAGAGTGTCGTTCGGGCCTGGCCTTCAAGCCGGACGAGGGCTTGAGTCTATTTCGGCAGCGGTATCTGCAAGTCTGGCTCGGGCGTTGGCGCCGAGACCGGCTGGGGGTCCACCACTCCAGTGATCTCTGGCTTGATATGTGCCGCGATGGCGACGCGCAGGTCGTCGTTCGGCGCGCCGAGCGACGCTGCCAGGAACAATGCATTCACGCTTGCAGCATCTTCCGCATCAGAGGCCAGCAGCGCTTGGCCCAGTGACACGCGCCAGTCCTGTGGCGTGATCGCGCCAAGCTGGTCCAGCCGCGCGCGCGCCTCATCGGGTTTGCCCGCATCAATCAGGCACAGCGCAACATCGCCCATGGCGCCGAGCGCCCAGCTGTCTTTCGCAAGCTCGCTGGCGGCAGCCGTGCAGCGCGCGGCATCGATGCCAGCCAGCGTTGCAGCGCGCCCCGCAGCTATGGCGGCAGGAGCTGGTGATGACTGCAGCTCATCGTCAGGCTTGGACGGCTCCGGCGGATGCTGAGGAGCAGGTTGAGGCGCCGGTGCAACCTGCGGCGCCAGGTCTGCCTCAGCCGCCGCGACCGGCATCACCGCAGGCGCGACAGGCGCCGGCGCAACAAAAGGAGCGGGAGCAGGCTTGGCCGCAGGCGGCTTTACAGCAACTGGCGGTGGCGGCGGCGCCGGCAGCGCAACCGCGCCGGCCAACAGCGATGCGCCCTTGATGTCTGCGGGTTCGGCCAGCCGCGCCGTCACCAGCACGGCATGGCGGTAGATTACCACGTCCGGCGCCGTCAGTGCCACGCCGCCCAGCACGATCTCCCCCTTGGACGCAGTTACGCTGCCGACCAGAGTGCCCGGCGGCGGCGACAGGCTGAGCCCCACGAGACTGACCCCGTCTATCGCCAGCTTGAGCTGATTGTTGGCTGCAGTGGCGGATGCGGCTGAAGGCTGGGCGGAAAGCTTCACGAGGATGGAGACCCTATCGCCTTCCTGGGCGACCTCGATGTCCATGATCTTCGCCTGAGGCGAGTGCGAGGCTGCTGGCGCCTGCCCTGGGGCGGATTGCGCATGCGCCGTCGCTGCGCCGAATGCGAGCGCGACACCCAAGGCCAGGGGGAATCGCAGGCTGGTCATTCCCGCAGGCCTAAGGCCGGAGGCGTTAATGCCCGGTTAGCATTGCTTAACGCTCCGGCTTTGTCGGCGCGCGCATCCGGGTTAGGCAGGCGGGATGACCGATCTGGCCCATGCCCGCGTCCGCCAACTTGTCCCGGCCGATCTTGGCGGTCCGGGCGTTCCTGTCGCCGAGCTGTGCTCGGCTGTGGCGATCGCCGTGCTTGGCGAGGCGGCGGGCCCCGGCTTCCGCATGACCTCGCTAGCGCTGGACATCGCCTCGCATCCCCTCACGGACGCCCCGGTGGACCTTGTCACGCGCGTGGACAAGCGCGCCCGCGCGATCGTGTTCGTATCGGCCGAAGCCCGCGCCGGCCCCCGCCTCGTGTTTTCGGCGCAGGGACTCTTCAGCGCAGGCTAGGCGCCGCTAGATGCCCTTTTCCTTCAGCGGCAACAGGTCCGGGAAATTCCCCTCGCGCTTTTCGGCCTTGGCCTTGAACGCTTCGGCCATGTGAGGCCCCGACAGCATCGCGGCATTCCACACGCCGATGTAATCCAGCCCGTCCGCTATGGTGTGGTCGCGCGCATAGTTGATCATGGCCTTCGACCCGGTGACAGCCAGCGGGCTCTTCGAAGCAATCTCGCGGGCAATCGCCATGGCGTGGTCCAGCATCGCCTCCTGCGTCTCGAACACCTCATTGACCAGGCCCAGGTCTCGCGCGCGCGGCGCGGGCAGGCGCTCGCCGGTGTAGGCGATCTGGCGCACCCAGCCATCCGGCAGCAGGCGGCATAGCCTGGGGAAGGTGCCAACATCGGCCGTCATGCCGATATTGATCTCTGCGATGCAGAAGAAGGCGTCTTTCGTTGCGAACCGGATGTCGCAGGCGGAAATCATGTCGACGCCCGCGCCGATACAGCCGCCCTGCACACACACGATGACGGGGATGCGCGCCTGGTCGAGGCAGGTGAACGCGTTCTGTAGCCGCGTGAGATCATGACGGAACCGCTCGGCCCGGAGATGGGGGTCCTGCGCCCCGGCGCTGGCGATCCCGTCGGGCTGCGTGAAGACGGCGAGGTCCATGCCAGCCGTGAAGTGCTTGCCGGTGGATGACACCACGATGACGCGGGCCTGCGCGTTGCGGTCAATCTCGCGCACAATGGCGGGCAGCTCGTCCCACACCTGCGGCGTGAAGCTGTTGAACTGGTCGGGCCGGTTGAAGCGGATGTGCGCCACCCGGTCCGTGATCGAAACGTCAAAGCAGGTTGGTCTGGGTGTCATGTTGCAGGTCCCTCTCGGGCCCAGCCTAGCCAAGGCCGCGCCCCAGCGCGACAGGTTTGAAGCCAGGCCCTGCCGGGGCGGTTTGACGCCGGGCTGCTTTGGTTGTCCTATCGCGCCACGTTCGGGGGATCGTCAATCGGGAGGCCTGATGTGCGCTCGCGCCACAGCAGGCATTGCCGTTGCGGGCTCTGGCGCGCGGGGCGGATTGTTCTATTACGTCGCGCGGGGAAGAGCAGGCGAATCGGCGCGATCCCGCGAAGCGGACCAGCGGCATCCTGCGCAAGATTTTTGGAGGCTAGTCCCGCGGGATGCGTCGCTTTCGGCTTGATCTGAAGGATGGGGAAACCTCCGGCATTGCCTTTGGCGATCCGGTGCGGCCTGTCGACGTGCTGTTCCTGCATGCGACCGGCTTCAACGCCATCTGCTACCAGTCCATTCTCGAGCCGCTGGGCGGGCGGATGCATGCGGCGGCGCTTGATATGCGGGGGCACGGCCGCTCGCGCCTGCCGGCCAATCCGCGCAAGCTGAAGTCGTGGAACAAGTTTCGCGATGATGTGATCCAGGCCCTCGAGAAGCTCGCGCCGGAAGGCGCCGTGCTCGGCGGCCATTCGATGGGCGCGACGGTCGCCCTGCTGGTCGCTGGCAAGCGGCCGGATCTTGTGAAGGGTCTGGTGCTCGTCGATCCCGTTTTGCTGCCGCGGGCGGCGCTGCGCATCTACAACATCCCGTTATTGAACATGACCATCCCGAAGAGCGCGCTCGCGAAGGGCGCGCTGAAACGGCGGCGCACGTTCGGCTCCCCGGCCGAGGCGGCCGACCAGCTGCGGGGCCGTGGCGCCTTCAAGACATGGCGCGCGCCTTTCCTTGACGACTATGTCGTCGACGGCGTCCTGCGCCAGGACGATGGCGCGTTCGCGCTCTCCTGCACGCCAGAGTGGGAGTCGGCCGTATTCAGCGCCCATCGCTACCGGCCGTGGAGCGCGTTGCGGAAGCTGAAGAAGAAGCGCATTCCGATCATCCTGCTGCAGGCCGAGAAGGAGTCGACGGCAGGGTCGGACCTCGACCAGCGTGTTCACGACATCCGCCCGGATGCGGCGGTCACCAAGGTTCCCGGCACCACGCACTTCGTTCCGATGGAGCGGCCCTATGTCGTTCGCGACGCGCTGAAGATGCTCTACGAAGCCATGATCGAAGGCCACAAGCTCGTCGACTATGTCGGCGCCGTCCGCCGGACCATCGACGATAGCGTCGGGATCATGGACTAGCGGCTAGATCACCCCGGCCTTCGCCCAAGCCTCCTTGGGCCAGCGATGGTGCATCCAGAACCACTGGTCCGGTTGCTCCTTGATGCGGTCCTCGACGAAGCGGTTGATGCGCAGCACGGTGTTGTGGATCGCCTTGTCCTCGTCAGGATCGGCGTCGGGCGCGAAGGGCTCGTGAAACGTCAGGCGATAGCGGGCAGGGCCCACGCGAACACATGATATCGGCGCAATGCGTGTCTTGTAGCGCATGGCGAGGCGCGTCGGTCCCGGCGCCGTCATGGCGTCGTACCCGAAGAATGGGACCGGTATTCCCTGGTTGAACTTCTGGTCATTCATCAGGCCGACGGATTGCCCGCGCGACAGCGCCCGCATCAGCTCGCGCGTGCCCGCGCCTTTCGGCGCAAGCCGGTCGGTGTAGGACTGGCGGGCCTTCGCGATCCGGCGGTCGATGTGCGGATTGTTCGCCGCGCGATAGGTGATCAGCGCGTCGGGCAGGTTGGTGCTGATCGCAGACGTGATCGGCTCCCAGTTCGCAAAATGGCCCGAGATGAACACGACCGGCTTGCCGCTCTTGCGGATCGCATCGACGACGTCGAGGCCGTGAAGTTCAAGCCGGGGTGTCTTCCCGCCTGGAACCAGCTTCGCCAGGTGAGGCATCTCGCCCACCGTATGGCCCAGTGTGGCCCACGTCCGCTTCGCGACATCCTTGACCTGCTGCTCGCTCCAGTCCGGAAAGCACATGCGCAGGTTGCGGGTCATCGTGCGGTGCTGCGATGTCAGCGGTCCGAGCGCCTTGAGGATCGCTGCGCCCGCATTCGAAGCCCATTCGATAGGCAGGGCCTTGAATGGATACCAGTAGAGCAGATCCCACGCCAAAGCCTCGATGCGCCACTGGATGCGCGCGCCCAGCGTGGTTCGCTGCGCGTTATCGAGGTCCTTCGGCCGAGTGAACTTGCCGGCTTTCGCGTCCTTCCCGCTCATGCGCTCACGCCATCGAGCAGGCGCGCCAGCGCCGCCTCGTCCTCGAACTTCGCGTGCACCGACGCCCGCATCACCTTGTCCTGGATATCCTTCGGCAGGCGTACATGATCCTTGTCTGTGGTCACCAGCTTAGCGCGCCGCTCCCCAGCCAGCTTGGTGAGAAAACTGAGGTCGGACGGGCTGAAAACGTGGTGGTCGGGAAAGGGCACGCCATCTGAAAGCTCGACGCCAGGTTGCTTCTGCAGACTGTCGAAGAAACGCGCGGGCCGCCCGATCCCGGCGAACGCAACATAAAGGCCCGGCGGAAGCGGCGCCAGCGGCTCGAGCCGCGCGCGCAGCACCGTCCCGGCAAAGCCGTTGAGCTCTGCTGGCATCTCGCCATCGCCCATCAGCACGACGGCCTGCGCCCGTGCGAGGCCATCCGCTACACGCTCGCGCAGCGGCCCCTTTGGGAAGATATGCCGATTGCCGAACGGGTTGGCGGCATCGATCACTACAACCGAAAGCGTCTTCTTCAGCGTCGGATTCTGGTGGCCATCGTCCATTACCACAAGCTGCACGCCATCGGCCTTCATCGCGCGCGCGCCTTCAGGCCGGTCCTTGGATATCCAGCTTTCACCGCTCATCGACAGCATCAGCGGCTCGTCTCCGACTTCCGCAGCCGTGTGTCTTGCCGGATCAACCCGATCCGCGCCTGTCAGCGATCCGCGATACCCGCGCGACAGACTCGCCGCCCGTATGCCCCGGCCAGCATAGTGCGCCCGTACAGCGTCGGTCACAGGCGTCTTGCCTGCCCCGCCGAGCGTGAGATTTCCGATACACACCACAGGAAGCCCGCAATCGACCGGTTCCGCCTTCGCGATCCGTCGCTCGCCAGCCCAGCGATACAGCATCGAGACCGGCGTCAGCAGCAGCTTGGTCATCGGCGCGGAGGCGCGCGTGCGCCTGTCCGTCACGGTCCAGAAATAGGGTTCACGCATGGCGCTCGGTTTCGCTTCTGCGCGCTTCTGGCAGCATCGCGACGATGGCGTCCAGAGTCTTCTCGAACGGCGCGCGCGAATCCGCGAAATGTGAGCCCAGCAGGGGGGAGGGCTGCGCCTCGTCTAAAGCCCCGAGCCAGTAGTCCGCCAGCTCCGCCGAACTCGCCCCGATCACCAGCGCTCCGGTTGGCGCCAGCGCATCAAACATCTCGCGGAAGTTGAACCCGTGCGGCCCCGTGAATACGCGCTTGCCCAGCTGCATCGGCTCTACCGGGTTGTGCCCGCCAATGCCCTCGACGCTCGCCCCGCCCAGATAGACCGCATCCGAACACGCATACCAGAACAGCAGCTCGCCGATCGTGTCGGCGACCAGCACATCAACCTCCGGCCCCGGCGGCGACTTGTCCTTCGACCATTGCGCGGTGGTGAGGCCGCGCTCGCGCATCAGCGCGACAATGCTGTCGCCGCGCTCGGGATGGCGTGGCACGATGATCATGAGCGCGCCCAGCTTGCGCATCCGCACTTCCGCAAATGCATCCGCCGCAAACGCGTCCTCGCCCGGATGCGTCGATGCGGCCAGCACGATGGGCCGGCCTCCGGTCGCGTCCCGGAATGCCGCCACCTTCTCGCCGGGCGGGGCTTCGATCACGGCGGAAATCTTGAGATTGCCCACCGTTTGAACCCTACGGCCGGTCGCGCTTTCGATCCCGTCCGCCGTCGCCTGGTCAGCCGCGCCGATGAAGCCGAATGTCGCGAACAGCGCTTTCGCTGCACCGCTGCGCGTGTTCCAGCCCTTGATGCTCCTGACCGTCATGCGAGCATTCACCAACGCCGCCGGTACGCGCCCGCGCTTCAGTCCATCCAGCATGTTCGGCCAGATTTCGCCCTCCGCGAACACGGCCGCATCAGGCCGCCAGTGCGACAGGAAAGTCTCGACAGCTCTCGGCCCATCGACTGGCGCCATCTGGTGAATGATGTTCGGCGGCGCCCACGCGGCGATCATGTCAGCCGAAGTCAGCGTCTGTGTCGTCATGACGGCGTGCACGTCATGCCTGCGCTTGCGCAACGCCGCGAAGATATCGACCAGAAGCCGCGACTCCCCAACGCTCGCACCATGCATCCAGATCACAACGCCATTGGGCCGCGACGCCCTCGTTGCGCCAAACCGCTCGCCAATGCGGCCGGGGTTCTCCTTGCCCTTCTCGACGCGTTTCGACACCAGCCACGGCGCCAATGGCTCGAGCAAGCGCGTCCCCAGGCGATAGAGCGCCAGCGAGACTGTCACGTTGCCCGTTGCTCAATCTTGGTCTCGGCCGGCGGGATTGCGGGCGGCTGGGCGGATACCTCGGCCTGAGGCTCAACCGCCGCTTCCTGCTTCTTCCACGGCGGCGCTGTGTCAGGCGCGAGGCCAACGAGTTCATCGGCGCGCCGCGTTGCTTCCTTCAGCGCCATCTCGACGCGCAGGCGCAGTTCCTCGCTGTCCATGCTCTTCGATGTCGGAATCGGCTCAGGGATCACCACCGCGCCGCGCGCAAACGGGCGGGGCCAGAGCAGGCGGTCCCACGTATCCAGCCGCTTGGCGTTGGCGGAGAGGCCATAGATAAGGATCGGCACGCCCATCTGCTGCGCCAGCTTGATCGTGCCGATGCCCACCACTTCGCGTGGGCCTTTCGGTCCATCGATCGTCATGACGATGCAGCCGCCCTTCTTCATCACTTCCATGGACTCACGCGCGGCCGACACGCCGCGCTTGCTCTTGTCGCTCCGGCCCGAGGACGAGCCGCGGATAATGTGAAGCCCGAGCCATGTTCCGGCGCGCTTGGTGAACTCGCCGTCCTTCGAGGGCGAGACCATCAGGGTGGCAGGGTGGGGCGGCTTCGGCCATTTCGGGCGTTTCTTGATTTGCGCATACGGCATCAGCAGGATGCGCGAGTGCCAGGTCGCGGCGACCCAGCCCTGCGGGCTGGCCCACAGTTCGCGCATGTGATCGATGCCTTCCACGCGCCAGCGCATCGTGTGCGCCAGCAGCGACATGTACATCCAGATCAGGGTGCCCCCGATCCAGGGAATCACGGGCGACTGGCGGCGAGGCTTCGACATGAGGCGCTATATACTATCTGTGACGCCGCTCGCCATCCGTCCCCTCTGCGACCGGCCGCCCCGGTCCTGGCCCGCCTGAACTGAGGACCTGATGGCGCAGGCGCTTGCATTCCCGCCCGAAAGCGGCATCTAGCGACCAATGACCGGCGGAGCAGCCTTGGCCCTACCCATCGACCTCGACACGCCGGCAGGCCGCCAGCGCGCCCAGCGCGAGCTGGTGTGGGGCGACCATGGCTTCCTGCGCTACCGCTTCCGCAATCTCCACCAGATCTCGGACGAGATGTACCGGGCAAACCAGCCATCCCCGGAACATATCGCCCGATACGCGAAGGAGCTGGGCCTCAAGACGATCCTCAATCTGCGTGGCGAGAGCCCGAGAGGCTACTACCTGCTGGAAAAGGAAGCCTGCGCCCGGCAAGGTATCGAACTGGTCGATTTCCAGATGTTCTCGCGGGAAATCCCGCCGCCCGAAAAGGTTCTGGAAGCGAAACATCTCTTCGATTCAATCGCTTATCCGGCGCTTATGCACTGCAAGTCCGGCGCGGACCGGGCCGGAATTATGGCGGTGCTCTACATGCATTTCCGCAAGGGCCTGACGATCGAACAGGCGGTTGAACAACTGTCCTTCAAGTATTTGCATATCCGTCAGGGCAAGACAGGGGTGCTCGATTTCTACTTCGACACCTACCTGCAGGAGGGCGCCGCGAAGGGGCTCAGCTTCATGGCGTGGGTGACGCAGGGATATGACCGGGCCGCCCTGAAAGCCCGCTTCCTGAAGTCGCGCAAGTGGAAGCTGAATTTCGATCAGTTGCTGCGCCGCGAATAACGGCGGCTTCGTGACAATCGGCAGATGTCGCAAAAAAGCGTTCGCTTGTTGTCTTGGCGAGGGCTAGAAAGAATGAACGTCCGCGTGGAGGGGTGTTCATGAAGTTCTTCATTATCAACAGCTTCCGGTTCCTGGTCTACAACGCTTACTTCGGAATCATCGCCCTCTACACGTTCGGCGTGTTCCTGAACCGCAACCAGATCCAGGGTATCCTGTCCGAATTCACCTCAAGCGGAGCGGTGCTCGTCGCCGCCGGCGCGATTGATCCGGCTACCGGGCAAGTGGCGCTTGCGCCAAAGCTCGACCCCGGCATGGTGCTGACGCAGCCGACGCTTACGGCGGTCTCCATCGTCATCGGCCTGATTGTGGGCTGGATCGCGGCAACGCTGATCTGCGGCCTGCTGGTCACGCTGCTGGACATCCGCGACGACATCAACGACCGCCTGCCGCGCGCCAAGTAGTTCGCGACAAGGGGACTCGCTGAGCGAGACCCCCACCTGTCCTCCCCCTTCAGGGGGAGGGACCTTGCTGCGCCAGCCTGCCTGACGTTGAAGAGCATTCGTGCTTCAGAGTTCCTTCCCTTGAAGGGGGAGGATAGGTGGGGGTCTCTCTCCTCACCCACAACCGCAGGCGAACCGCGACACCAGTCCGCTCTTGGCCTTTTGCCGGGCAGGGGTCACATACAGCCCATGACGCATCAAGATTCCCCGGCCTACGCCGACCTCCTCCAGTCGCTGCTCGCGAACACGCTGAAGGCTGGCGCAGACGCCGCCGACGTTCGCCTCTCGCAGAACGCCAGCCTCTCGGTCGAGGTACGCAAGGGTGAGCTTGAGTCGGTCGAGCGTGAGGAGTCGCGCGGCATCGCCCTGCGTGCCCTCGTTGGCCGCCGCCAGGCCAGCGTATCCGGCTCGGACCTCTCCCCTGCAGGCCTGCGGGCTCTCAGCGAACGCGTCGTCGCGATGGCCAAGCTTGCACCCGAGGACAAGTACTGTGGCCTTGCCGAAGCCTCCGAGATCACGTGCGAACACATTGATCTCGATCTCGACTGCGACGACACGCCGGAGGCTCCCGAACTTGAACGCCGCGCCGCGGATATGGAGGCTGTCGCGCTCGCCGTGCCCGGCGTGAAGCAGGTCTCGGATTGCGGCGCATCCTGGAGCACGGGCTCAACTTGGCTTGCCGCCTCCAACGGCTTTGCCGCCCATAAGTCCTCCGGCATCTCCTCCATGGTTGCCGTCGCCATCGCCGAGCGCGATGGGGCGATGGAGCGGGATTATGAAACCACCTCCGAACGCCGCCGCGCCCGCCTGAAATCCCCCGAATGGGTCGGCCGGGAGGCGGGCCTGCGCGCCACCGCCCGCCTCGGCGCCCGGAAAATCGAAAGTCAGACGGCTGCCGTCATCTTCGAGAATCGACTGTCCGCGCGGCTGATCGGCGCCTTCATCGGCGCCATAGCGGGCCCGGCCGTCGCCCGCGGCGTGTCGTTCCTCAAGGACCGGATGGGCAAGCAGGTCTTCGCGAGCGGCGTGAACCTTGTCGATGATCCGGTCCGCCTGGGCGGCTTCGGCTCTCGCGCCTTCGATGGCGAGGGCAGACCCGTGAAGCGCACCGCCCTGGTCGAGGATGGCATCCTCACCCAGTGGCTGCTCAACGGTCCGGCCGCGCGCCAGCTTGGCCTTCAGCCGAACGGCTTCGCCAGCATGGGCTTTGGCGACCCTCCCGGCGTCACCACGTCCAACCTCGACCTCCAGCCCGGCCCGAAATCGTTGGCGGGCCTGATGGCGGATGCTGGGCGGGGCCTGCTCGTCACCAGCATGTTCGGCCCCTCGCTGAACCCAAACACCGGCGATTATTCGGTCGGCGTTTCCGGTTTCTGGTTCGAGAACGGGGAGAAGGCCTATCCCGTCTCCGAGGTGACCGTTGCCGGCGACATCCCCTCCATGCTGCTGCGCGCCGTCCCGGGGTCGGACCTGGAGATTCGCGGGTCCACCAACGCGCCCAGCATCCTGATCGACGGAATGCAACTGGCCGGGCGATAGGCCGCTGGCGCCCAATCCCCGCCGCTGGTATCCCACCGGCTGATCCACCCTCTCGAACTGCCCCAAGGCAGGAGCCCCAGATGAGCCGCCCGAAAACGGACAAGCCAAAGCCTGAAAAACAACTGCTGCACCTCGTGCTCGGCGGCGAACTGAAAGACATCGCCCGGCTCGAGTTCATCGACCTCAAGGCGGTCGATTTCGTCGGCGCCTTCCCGAACTATGCGGCTGCCTACGACGCCTGGCGAGGCGCCGCCCAGCGCACGGTCGACAACGCCCAGATGCGCTACTTCATCCTTCACGCCCACCGCCTTCTCGATCCCGAGACCGGCAAGACGCACGACGCCTGAGCGCGATGGCCGGCAGGCAGGGCAAGACCAAAGCAGGCAAGGACGGGCAGGGAAAGTTCTCCCGGCGCTTTGTGCGCGAGTGGCTCGCGCCGCAATGGCCGTGGTTTGCACTTGGCGTCATGTTTGCGGCGATCACTGCCGCCTGCGCCTACGGCTATTCCACCATCATAAGCCTCGCGACCGACTGGCTGGAGGCGGGTGACCAGCGCGTTTTCACGCTCGCCCCTCTGGTCATCATCGCGCTTGTCGCTGTGCGCGCGCCCACACTTTACGGTCAGACCCAGGCCAACAATCGCGGCGTCCAGAACGCCATCGTGAAACTGCAGCAGGCGCTGTTCTCCCGCCTGATCGAGGGCGATTTTGCGCGCCTGCAGGCAAAGAACTCCGGCGAGTATGTCTCGCAGTTCGCCAACGACATGGTGCTGGTGCGCGAGGCGTCACTGCGCGTCGCCACCAACCTCGCCAAGTCGACCCTCACCATCCTTGCCGCCGTCGTCTTCATGTTGATGACCGACTGGCTGCTCACCGCCTTTCTCCTCACCATCTATCCGCTCGCCTTCTATCCCGTGATCCGGCTGGGCGATCGCGTGCGCAACTCCTCCCGCCGCGCGCAGGAACAGGCCGGTGAACTCACCTCCGTCCTCAACGAGGCCTTCCAGGGCGCCCGCACGGTCAAGGCGTTCAGCCTCGAGCCCTACCAGATGGATCGCGCCAGCAAGGGCTTCATCGAACGTGCGCGGCTCTACATGAAGGTTCTCCGCGCAAAGGCGCTGGTCGATCCCTTCCTCGAAATCGTGGGCGGCCTTGCGCTCGCCGGCCTCTTCGCCTTCGCTGGCTGGCGCGCCCTATCCGGCGACATCACAGTCGGCGACCTGCTGGGCATCATCGTTGCGATCGGCATCGCGTCACCGGAGATCAGGGCGTTGGGAACGCTCAATGCTGTGGTGAATGAAGGGCTGGCCGCTGCAACGCGCGTCTATGCCGTAATTGACGCGCCGGTCCACGTCGCTGACACGCCCGGCGCGCAAGACCTTGGTCGCGCGCGCGGAGACGTGACGTTCGATGACGTCGCCTTCTCCTATCCTGGGGCCGGCCCCGCGCTTGGCGGGCTCAGCTTTTCAGCGCGGGCAGGCGAGACCATCGCCATTGTCGGCCCCTCCGGCGCGGGCAAGTCGACCGTCTTCAGCCTGCTGATGCGCCTATACGACGCCTCCAGCGGCGCCATCACCGTCGACGGCCGGAATGTACGCGATCTCACCATCGCTTCGTTGCGGCGGAATATGTCGCTGGTCTCGCAGGACGCCTTCCTGTTCGACGTCAGCATTCGCGAGAATATCGGCCTTGGAAAGCGCGGGGCCACCCACGCCGAGATAGAGGCCGCTGCCCGCATCGCCGCCTGCGACTTCATCGACGGCCTGCCGCAAAGGTGGGACACGCTGGCAGGCGAGGGCGGCCGCAACCTCTCCGGCGGCCAGCGCCAGCGCATCGCGCTCGCCCGGGCGCTGGTGTCGGATGCGCCCATCCTGCTGCTCGATGAGGCGACCAGTGCGCTCGACACGGAAAGCGAAGCCCGCATCCAGCAGGCGCTCGGCCAGTTGGCGGGGCAGCGCACCGTGATCGTAATCGCCCACCGGCTCGCCACGGTCCGCAAGGCCGATCGCATCTTCGTCCTGTCCGGCGGCCGCTGCGTCGAATCTGGCCATCACGACGAGCTTGTCGCCCGTACCGGCGCTTATGCCACCCTGGTCGCGCACCAGCTGTCCTGAAACGGATGTGCTACTAAAAGGTAGTCCAACGTTAACGTTCGCTCGGTAGTGTGGCTCCAGTCAGGGGGGGCTACATGAAGAATGCGTCGGACATCAATGTCCTGATCTGCTGCAACGTCGCCGGCATAGCGTTCACCCTTCGCATGGCCCTGCGCGGCGCCGGAATACGACGCGTCTTCCTCACCACGACCTCAGAACAGCTCGACCATGCCTTCGCCGAAGCCGAGCCCCACGTGCTGGTCGTATATGTTGATGGCGACTCCGATTCCGACGATGGCCTCGCGACCCTTCGTCATGTTCGGCGCGCGCTTGACAGTCCCCAGCCGCGCATTCCGATCGTGGCGGTGTCCCAGCGCCGCGACCTTGCCACGATCAATGCCGTGATGAATGCCGGCGCCCACGAATACGTGCTGTTTCCAGCGTCGGGCGAGGTTCTGCTTAAGCGCGTCAACATGGCCTGCGCCTCGGCTCGCCCCTTCATTGAAACCCCGGAATATGTCGGGCCCGAACGCAAGAATGCGGATGTCAGCCGTGGCGCCCTAGCGGCAACGGGCAGCTAGGTCCTGCCCGCGCTGCAATCGCGGCGCATTTTCGCCAATGATGATGCTATCCTGCCCGGCAGGAGGACGCCCCACATGCGATTCATGACCCTGCCGGCGGTACTGGCCGGCCTGCTCGCGGCCGGCTGCGCCACCGCCGCGCCCCCAGCACCAGCGCCTTCCGCCCCGCAAATTGGCAACACCCCTCCGGAGGATCTTGATCCGTTTGTTGTCATGATCGGCGCCGAGCGGTGGACCGTCATTCTCGAACGCGCAACCGAAGGCGCCCGTGAAGCGTCCGTCAGTCCTGCTGCGCTCGAAGAAAGCGATATGTTGCGCGCGGACATTGCGCTCAAACGGGGCGCTGCGATGGTGATCGAGCTGCGCAATCAGGTCTGCGCCAAGGGGCTGGTGACGGGTGCGGCATGCGTGTTGCCTGAATGGCCCGCCTGGACGCGCGAGATGCCTACCGGCGTCACGCCGATGGCTGTGATCGACCAGCGCAGCGCCTGGCTCAGCGAAGTGATGGACCCATTCACCTCCGCTGGATGTGAAGCTGGCCGCAAGGCGACAGGCGACGATCTCTTCTGCTCGGTGGAATAGGTCATAGCAGGCTGAATCCCTGCCAGAGATAGACGAGGCCAGTCGCGGTCACGATCCACTTTGTCCAGGTGCGGAAGTTCGCATCCGTCATCCGCTCGAGGATCAGGCCGCCCAGCCACGTCCCAGCCAGCGACAGCGGAACCACCACCGCAAACACCCACAGCGGCGGAAGGCCGGCCATGGCCTCTCCATCTGGGGCTGACAGCATGGCCAGCAGCGGCCATCCCCAGAAGGCGATCTTCACCGCGTGCGCCATCACCTGCGTGATCGCCTTGGTCGCAACAACGGCCTGCCTCGGAATCTGACTCTTCACGAAAAACAGGTCGAGCAGCGGCCCGGCCACGCCCGCAATCGTGTTCAGTGTCTGCACCAGAAAGCCGCAGAGCTCGGCCTGGAAACGCCGCTCCACATTGATGTCCACCCACCCCTTGGGGACCCACACCAGCAAGCCCGTAAGCCCCAGCAGGATGAACACCACCGGCTGAGTCGGCCGCCACGCGATCAGCCAGATCAGAGCGATCGCGGCGCCAATCCCGAGGGCGTAACGTCCCGTGATTGCCCACGATATGTGCTGGCGGAGCAGAAACGCCCGTGAGCCGTTCGACACGATCTGGATGAAGCCGTGCATAACCATGGCCGTCGCCACCGGCACGAGGCTGGCCAGCACCCCCATCAGGATCAGGCCGCCCGCCATCCCGAAAATGCCGGAAATCGTCGCGGTTACAAAGGTTGCAGCCAGAAGGAGGGCGATGACGGCAGACGGCATCGGGCGGGGCTGTCCGTGGCGAATCGGAAACGGCGGATCAGGCTTGTGGGCGCGCCAATAAAGGACTGGGCTGCGGATGTCGAATGCTCGGCACTTGCCTATCGCCGCGACCGCCATCACCTTTGAGGTGTTCGGATGGAGGTAGACACATGATCCACATTCGCGCTGCTGAGCCGTCCGATGCCGCAGGCATTGCCCGCGTGCACTGCGTCACCTGGAAGGAAGCCTATCGCGGCATCCTCGATGACGCCTACCTCGAAACCCTATCGCAGAAGCGCCTCACCACACGCTGGCGCACCGCGCTGGATCATCGCAGCGAGGACCTCGACGAGCAGGTGTTCGTTGCGGTCCAGGGCAAGACCGTCATCGGCTTCCTTACCGTGGGCGCATCACGCGAAGCCTTTGCGCCGTGGGACTCCGAAATCGGCATGATCTACGTGCTGAAGGAACATCGTGGCGCCGGGATCGGCCGGGTGCTGATGAAGGCGGCTGCCGATCACAGCATCCGTCGCGGCATGTTTTCCTGTGGTTTGTGGGTGCTGCGCGACAATGGCGGCGGCCGGGATTTCTACGAAGCGCTCAGGGGCGAGCCGACCGGCCGCAAGACCGACAGCGTCGGCGGAAAGCTGGTGCAGCTGGTCGCCTATTGGTGGAACGACGTCGCCGCGCTGGCTGATCGGTCAACCACGCCAATCCTGCCAGGCCGGGGCTGATCAGCGGCGCCTTGATGTCGGTCATGTGACGGGCGCGGCCTTCCGCCGTACCGGTTTTTCCAAAACTGACGCCCATCCCATTGCCTTGGCCTTGGGGCGCGGATACGGCTGTTTTCAACAAAAACCATAGACGCGCGGCTGCGAACCCGACGGGCAGGGGTCCGAATAACGGGACGCGGCGCTGAACCGCGCGGCGATCAATGAGGAGCTGCCCCCATGAACTTCGAATACACCCCCAAAATGCAAGAGTGGATCGCCCGCGTATCGGCGTTCATGGACAAGCACATCTATCCGAACGTGAAGACGTTCGAAGATCAGCACGCCGCCGGCGACCGTTGGGTCACGCCGCAGATCGTACACGACCTGAAGGAGATCGCGAAGAAGGAAGGTCTCTGGAACATGTTCATGCCCCCGAACAAGGAGCATGACGGCGAATTCCGGGGCGCTGGCCTCACCAACCTCGAATACGCGCCGCTCGCGGAGCTGATGGGCCGCGTGTCGTTCGCGTCGGAAGTGTTCAACTGCTCGGCGCCAGACACCGGCAATATGGAAGTCTTCCACCGCTACGGCACGGATGCGCAGAAGCAGAAATGGCTGAAGCCGCTGATGAACGGCGAGATTCGCTCCGCCTTCCTCATGACCGAGCCGGCCGTCGGCTCTTCCGACGCCACCAACATCGAGACCAGCATCAAGCGCGATGGCGACGAGTATGTCATCAACGGCACCAAGTGGTGGTCGTCCGGCGTTGGCGACAGCCACTGCAAGATCGCCATCGTCATGGGCAAGAACGATCCGAACGCCGAGAAGCACAAGCAGCAGTCGCAGATCCTCGTGCCGCTCGATACGCCGGGCGTGAAGGTGCTCCGCATGCTGCCGGTGTTCGGCTATGACGACGCGCCGCACGGACACGCCGAGGTCCGCCTCGAGAACGTCCGCGTTCCCGCTACCAACATGCTGCTCGGCGAGGGCCGCGGTTTCGAAATCGCGCAGGGCCGTCTCGGGCCGGGCCGCATCCACCACTGCATGCGCACCATCGGCGCGGCGGAAGTCGCCCTCGAGAAGATGTGCAAGCGCCTCCTCTCGCGCACCGTGTTCGGCAAGAAGATCGCCGAGCATTCGGTGTGGGAAGAGCGTATCGCTCGCGCCCGCATGGACATCGAGATGACGCGCCTCCTGTGCCTCAAGGCCGCCGACATGATGGACAAGGTCGGCAACAAGGGCGCGCAGAATGAGATCGCCATGATCAAGGTTGCCGGCCCGCTCGCCGCGCTGCGCATCATCGACGACGCGATCCAGGCCCACGGCGCCGCCGGCGTGACGACGGACTTCGGTCTCGCGCGCGCCTACGCCTCGATGCGCACCATGCGCCTCGCGGACGGTCCGGATGAGGTGCACAACCGCGCCATCGCCCGCAACGAGTTCAAGAAGTACCGCGACAACGCCTACGCCACGAAAGTCGCGGACGATAACTACGCGGCCAGCGGCCGGGCGTAGTCCTCCGGAGGCGGAAACATGCGGCGGCGCAGCAATGCGCCGCCGTTTTTCTTTGGGGCGGGATAGCCGCCCGCCATCGCCTGTGCTTGCATCATTGCAGAAACGAAGCAGGGGGCGCTGATGAAGCTTGCAGTGATGGCGGGTCTGGCTCTTGCCGTCCTTGGTGTGGCGCCATCCGCTTTTGCGCAGCGTGACATGGTCGTGATCACCGGCTCCCGCATCGACCGCGACGGCGGCAGCCTGCCTGTCATCTCCATCCGTGTCCCAGCCGACTTCGTCGTCTTCCTGCTCGAAGTTGAAACCGCCACCCGCTCCGAAGACGAGCGGGCGAGGGAACTGGAAACTGCATTCGCCACGCTGGTTGATCGTGTCCGCCGCGCCCAGGGCTTCACGCTCGAAGCGGGTGACGCCTACACCGCCATCCCGATCGACACCGTCACCGCGCGCGAGATCATCGAGCCCGACGACGAAGACCCGATGCGCTCCGAGATCCGCCTGTCGCTCACCGTCGCGGTGAAGCCGGGCGACACGTTCGACAAGATCCGCATCCGCGCCGAAGAGCTCATCAAGGGCGCGCGCCTCCCCGGTCGCGTCGAGATAATGATCGGCGGCGACCAGTTCATGGGCGTCAACGATCCGAAGAAGCATCGCGAATCCCTGCTGCGCCAGATCGCTGCCGACACAGAGCTGCTGCAGTCCCTGTTCGGGCGCGGTGCGACTGGACCGGCTGCAATCTCACTGAACGGCCTTGAAGGGCGCGTACAGAGCCGGCCGGTCGCGCCGCTCGAGATGGAGCTCTATCTCAATTACTCGCTATCGCTGGTGCAGGCGCCGCGCCCGTGACATTAGGTGAGCCCGATGCTGCGCCTGCGCTGCAGCCTTTGCCCCGGCTTTGCCGCGATTCCAGCGTCTGTCGTCGCGCGGGCGCCGGGACGGGAAGGGCGCCCATTGGAGGGACAATCATGAAACGCATTCTGTTAGCCCTGGCGGCTACTGCTGCTATCGCCGCGCCTGCGGCTCACGCCCAGGTTGTCCGCGGCGACCAGATCGTGGCGCAGAGCAACTATGTCAGCCGACAGCAGACTGCGATCCCGCAAGTCTCTGTCGTCGTGCGGGCCGACTTCGTCCTGTTCAGCGTCCGCTATGAAACCGGCACCCGTTCCATCGACGAACGTCAGAGCGAACTCGAGAAGACTTTCAATCAGGTCACCCAGCGGGCCGGCCACACCAACGGTGATGTCGTCATCGAGGTTGGCCAGCCCGGAAATTCCGCCGCCATCGAGACGGCCGCCCTCAAGGAGCTGGTAGTGAGGGTCGACGAGCGCTCCTATATCGATCTCGTCCTCAAGGTCGCCGTGAAGCCCGCCGACACGTTCGACGCCATCCGCGCCCGCACCGAGAAATTCGTGGCTGACAGCCCCGTCACCGGCCGCGTCGAGGCCGTCATCGGCGACAGCCAGTTCCTGGGCGTCTCCGAGCCCAAGAAGCACCGCGAAACCCTGATCAAGGCCATCGCGGAGGACCTGCGCCTGATGCAGGCCACGTTCGGCGGGCCCGATTCCCCCGTCCGCGTCTCGCTCTCCGGCATGGAGCAACGCGCCCAGACCCGCCCCGTCGGCCCGCTGGACCTCGAAATCTATATCCCCTACGCGATGAGCCTCGTGTCGGGGGCGGACGACTAGGGCGGCTTGCGGCAGGGCCGGGCGCAGCGTAATCGCCACGCATGATTTCCCCGCGCCTCGCCCGCCGCATAGCGACGATCCACAAATGGCTGGGCCTTATCGTGGCCGTCCAGCTTGTGGTGTGGACGGGCACGGGCCTGTTCTTTGCGGCCTTCCACATCACCGACATCCGCGGCGAACACCTGGTCCATCCGCCCGGTGATGCCGCCACGATGGACGCGGCGCGGATCGGTTTCACGTCGACAGACGCCCTCAAGGCCGTTGCCGAAGATCGCCCCATCGAGGTCGCGCTCCGTCCGCTAGCCGGCGAACCGGTCTACGAAGTGCGCGGGCAGATCGGCACATTCCTCGTCTCCGCCGAGACCGGGCAGGTGGTCGAGATCGACGAGGCGCGGGCCAGGGCGCTCGCGCAGGGGCGCTGGATCGAACCAGACGCCATCCTTTCCGCAGAACTGCTCGCTGACGCCCCGAAGGAATCCGGCCTCTCTGGCGAGGCATGGCGCATAGGCTTCAAGGGCGAGGGCAACCCCACGCTCTACGTCTCCGCCGTCAACGGCAAGGTCAGCGCCCCACGCACAGACCTCTGGCGCACCTATGACTTTCTCTGGCAGCTTCACCTTATGGACTGGGGCCTCAACGAGAACTTCAACACGCCGTGGATGCTCGCCGCCGCCATCCTCGCCCTGTCGACCGTCCTGTTCGGCATCGCCCTGCTGCTGCACCGCTTCACGCGCGGACTGATCCGGAAGGAAGCGCCATGACCGACAAGGTTGCCGCCCCGAATGCAGGCGAAGGCGAACGCATCGCCAAATTCCTCGCCAGCGCCGGCATCGCCTCGCGCCGCGATGTCGAACGCATGATCGCCGAGGGCCGCGTCAAGGTCGACGGCCGCGTGCTCGACACGCCTGCCTTCAAGGTCACCGGCCGCGAAACCATCCTCGTCGACGGCAATCCCGTGCGCCGACCCGAGGCCACACGCCTCTGGCGCTATCACAAGCCCGTTGGCCTGATGACGACCAACAAGGACCCCGAAGGCCGCCCCACCGTGTTCGGCGCCCTGCCGAAAGACATGCCGCGCGTTGTCACCGTCGGCCGCCTCGACATCAACACGGAAGGCCTGTTGCTCCTCACCAATGACGGCGAACTCGCCCGCACGATGGAGCTGCCCGCCACCGGGCTCAAGCGCTCTTACCGCGCCCGCGCCTATGGCCGCGTCGAGCAGAAGGAACTCGATCGCCTGCGCGATGGCGTCGTGCATGAAGGCGAGGAGTACAAGTCGATCATCGCGCGGCTTGATCGTTCGACGGGATCGAACTGCTGGATCGACGTCACCCTGTCCGAAGGCAAGAACCGCGAAGTGCGCCGCGCGCTCGAAAGTCTGGGCCTGAAGGTGAACCGCCTCATCCGCGTCAGCTACGGCCCGTTCGCGCTCGACGATCTCGGTCCCGGCGCGCTGGAGGAAGTCTCGCCCGGTGAACTGCTCGCCTCCGCTGGCGATCTCCTCTCCGAAAAACGCCGCCCCCGCGCCGGTTCTGCGCGATCATCCGGGCAGGGCGCCCCCTACGTTAAACCCGCCAGCACCAAACCTCATCACGCGAAGCAGAAGCCCAAATACGCTCCGCGAACCGAAGCCGACGACGGCACGCGCCGCAAAGGCCTCGACGCCTATGTCGACAACCGCCCCCAGAAGCATCGCCCGCCATCACGCGCGAAACCGGGAGCCTCAGCCCGCCCAGGCGCTCCGTCGCGCCCCGGCAGCCCGAAACGTCCGGGTGGCGCAGGGCGCCCCGCTCGCCCCGGAGGCAGCACCCGTCCCACCAGCGGCAAGCCTCGCAGCAGATAACGCTTCACCTCCACGCCCGCACCAGGAGAGACCCTCATGAACCTCTACCACGCCCCCATGGCGCCAAATCCGGATCGCGTGCGCTTTTTCATGCAGGAGAAGGGCATCTGGGAATCCTTCCCGAAAACCGAAATCAGCATCATGAAGATGGAGCACCGCGCCCCCGAATATCGCGCGCTCAGCCCCATGGGCCACGTCCCCGTCCTGCAGCTCGACGACGGCACGGGGCTCACCGAAAGCCGCGCCATCTGCGGCTATATCGAAGCCATGCACCCCGAGCCCAACCTGATGGGCGCCGACCCGCTCGAGCGTGCAAAAATCGAGATGTGGGATCGCCGCGTCGAGCTCACCTATTTCATGCAGATCGCCGGCTGGTTCCGCAATTCGCACCCCGCCATGGCCGAACTCGAAAAGCCACAGAACCCCGAATGGGCGGCCATCTGCTCCGAGCGCGCAAAGAAGGTCGCAAAATTCTTCGACCGTACACTGGGCGAGACCCCCTATGTCGCCGGCGACCGCTTCACCATCGCCGACATCACGCTCCACGTCTCGATGGGCTTCGGCCGCCTGGTCAAATACAAGCCGTGGGAAGAACACGCCAATATAGCCGCCTGGCGCGAACGCATGACCGCGCGGCCGGGCCTGAGCTGACCGCTTGTTCGACGATCCGGCTGCCCTGACGGCACACGACGCGCCACTGTCGCTGTGGAATCGTGTGGCCATGGAGACGCCCCAGCCGGATCCCTTCTGCGCACTGACCGCGTGGCAGCTATCCTTCCGCGAGGCGATGGATCCGACGCGGCCATACCTCGTGGGCCATAACGCGCATGGCCTCGTGCAGGTCGCACTGCACATGCTCGGAAAGAACCCCGCGCTCGGCCCCATCGAGCGCCTGTGGCTGTTCGGCTGCAACGTCCTTGGCCCCGCCGGGCCTGACCTGCTGGAACAACTGGTCGGCGAGTTCCCCGCCATCTCGGGCAACCGCTGCACGCGCTTCGTTGTCTCCGGAATGGACCCCGAAGGCACTCTCGCCCTCGAACTCCGCAAGCGCTTCGAAGGCCGCTGCGCGATCTCGCTGCTAAGAGAAGATGTGCAGGGCGCAGCCTCGCTCGTAGGCGGCCTTGATGGCTTCCTGTCCCGCCGCTCTCCCAGCTTCCGCCGCAACCTCCGCAACGGCGAACGCCGCGCGACAAACGCCGGCGTGCGGTTCGAACGTCATTGCCCCACAACGCCCGCTGAGGCTGACGCCGTCTTCGCGCGCATGATCAGCGTCGAACGCAAGAGCTGGAAAGCCAGCGTAGGCATGGACGACGGGTTCTCGCGCGACTTCTACACGGCCATGCTGCGCCGCCTTTCCGCCTCGCGCGATGGCCGCGTCGTGCTGGCGACGCGCGACGGCGATGACGTCGGGTTCATCTTCGGCGGCATGATCGGCGCCATCTATCGCGGCCAGCAATTCAGCTTCGCCGACGCCTGCCGTGACCTGTCGCTGGGAAACCTGCTCCAGCACGAGATGATCGCATGGCTGTGCGAGCAGGGCGCCGAACGCTACGACCTCGGCCCCCTGCTTGGCCCCTTCATGGACTACAAGGCCAGCTGGTCCGAGATCGCGCTCCCGATGGAATCCTGGGTGCTTAGCGTGTGAGCTGATTGTCCGGGATCGAATGACTGTTCGGAAGGCGACTGGCAGGGGCGGAGGGACTCGAACCCACGACACCCGGTTTTGGAGACCGGTACTCTACCAACTGAGCTACACCCCTGTAGTCGGACGAGGCAGATACGCGATCCGGATGGCCAGTTCAAGGCGGTACATGACAAGGCGGGAATCCCCCGCTAGGGACAGGTAAAACCAGCCTCCCGGAACCCGTTAATGTCCTTCTCCGTCCTTATCGAAACCGGCCCCTGGGCCGGCTGGCGCACCTGGCCGCACGACACGTTCGAGAGCGGCGTGGGCCCCTTCTACTACCGCAAGGACGAGGCAGGCCGGGTCATCTGCCGCTTCATCGCCGAGCCGCGCCACATGAATGGCGGCGGCTTCATGCATGGCGGCTGCTTCCTCACCTTCGCAGACTATTCCTGCTTCGCGATCTGCGAGGACGTCACCAACGGCCAGCCCGCCGTCACCGTGAACCTCTCGGGCGACTTCCTGTCGTCCGCCCAGGTCGGCGAGACCCTCGAGGCGACCGGCGAAGTCACCCGCGCCGGCGGCCGCCTGATCTATGTTCGGGGCCTCATCACCGCGAACCAGCGCCCCGCGCTCAGCTTCACCTCGGTCATCACCCGCGTGACCCGGAAGCCGAAAGAGGCGTAGCGGAAGATACCCGCCACCGCTCGTCCTGACGAAAGTCAGGACCCAGGGCTGGCGCCAAGTCTTGTTCCGGCTGGAAGCTTCAAGCCCGCTCGCGCCGCATCACCGCTCCTGGATGCTGACTTTCGTCAGCATGAGCGGAACAAGGTGAACCGCTCCACTCGGTGCGGTTGCGCTTTAAGGCGCCCACCGCGCAAACAGCCCGGTTGGCAGCACCACATCGCGCCCGGCGCTCTCGCGGATCGCCATCTCGCCGGCCGTCACGCTGCCGCCATCCATCGCCGCCGCCAGCGCCTGGCCCACCGCGATATAGCTCAGCCGCACGGCGTACACCGTCGCGATCACGAACAGCGGCTTGTCGCTCATCATCGCGCGCACATGATCGAGCAGGACAGGGAAGTCCGTCTCGAACCGCCACGTCTCGTTCTTCGGCCCGCGCCCGAACTTCGGCGGATCAAGCACCACCACATCATACTTTGATCCGCGCCGAAGCTCGCGCTCCACGAACTTCATCGCATCGTCCGTGATCCACCGGATCGGCGCGCCTTCAAGTCCCGATAGCGCCGCATTCTCGCGCCCCTGCGCAATCGACTTGGGCGAGGCGTCCAGATGCACAACCTCCGCTCCCGCCTTGGCCAGCGCGAGCGACATCATGCCGGTGTAGCCAAACAGGTTCAGCGCCTTGATGGGCCGCTTGGCCGCCGTAACCTGATCCATCGCCCAGCGCCAGTGAACCGAATGCTCCGGAAACACGCCCATATGCCGGAACGCCGCCAGCCGGGCATTCAACGCGAGCCCATTCCAGCTAATCGCCCAATCCTCCGGCGGCTGCTTCCCCGTGAACGCCCAGGCGCCGCGATCGTCATCATCGGCCTTTGCCGCGAACACCGCATCCGCCTTCCAGCTCTCCACCGGGTTCTTCGGCTTCCAGAACGCTTGCGGGTCGGGCCGGTTCACCCGCACCTTGCCGAACCGCTCCAGCTTGCGCAGGTCGCCTGAGTCGAGGAGCTGGTAATCGCCCCAGTCATCGCTGACGAGCAGCTGGAAGTCCGAGGCGCTCATCTGTTGGCGCCCTGATAGGCTTGGGCCCGCCAAGCTTCGTAGATCATCACGCTGGCCGCCGTCGCCAGGTTCAGGCTGTCGGCCTTGCCCATCATCGGTATGCGCACCAGTTCGTCACAAGCCGCCTCGACGTCAGCAGGAAGCCCGGCCTGCTCATTGCCCATCAGGATGCAAGAGCGTTCAGGATAGCTCGCCTTGTCGTGCGCGTGCTGGCCATGCATCGACGCTGCAACGACCCGCACGCCATTCGAGCCGCACCACTGCCGGAACTCATCAAACGTCGCCATCGCCAGCCGCATCGCGAACAGCGACCCCATGGTTGCCCGCACCGCCTCCACCGAGAACGGATCACACGTCGTGCCGACGAGGATCACCCCATCGCACCCGGCCGCATCCGCCGTCCGGATCACCGTGCCGAGATTGCCCGGATCGCGCACCTCATACAGCGCCACGAACCGCCGCTGGCCGCTGGCGGGGAAATCGGAAAGCTGCGTCACGCGCTGCCTGAACGCCGAAATCACCGCCTGCGGATTGTCCTTGCGCGAAAGCGTCGCGAGGATTTTCTCAGAGCCTGTCAGCGCCCGCGCCCCCGCCGCCTGCATGCGCTCCAGCAGGTCCCGCGTCTGCGGCCGGTCCAGCGCCGCCTGGCTCGCAAATGCGTAGGCGGGCGACCAGCCGTTCGCCAGGGCTTCCTCGGCATGCCGTGCGCCCTCGGCCAGGAACAGTCCGGTCTCCTGACGGTCCTTCTTACGGTCCAGCGACCGCAACAGCTTCACCGTATCGTTGGCGGTCGAAGAGATATGCTCGAAGGCCCCGCCGGCGTGGCTTCCGGGGGAATCGTTTCGCGAGTGCGATCTATCTCGGGGTGAATTGTCCACGCGGCCGCCTGAAAGGAGTGATGGCGCACCTCTACTGGTTCGCAACCGGTTTGAAAATCGATACCTCGCAAATGGCCGCATACCTGAAAGCGCTGCGGCGCCAGCGTAAACGGCGATAAACCATAGCGATTTTTCTCGCCAGACGTGCTGGCTGCTGTAGGATTTGTACCGGGACCGGATGCGCCAGTCGGCGGCGCGGCCGGGTCGGACCCGTTAAATCAATCAGACCACGCTTCCGAGCGGAGCAGGCGCTTATGGAAATCCTCATCTGGCTTGTCCTCGGGCTGGCGGCTGGCGCCGCTGCCGGGTGGTTCGGCTATCGATATGTTGAATCTAAAAAGCCGCCCCCGCCCGTCCCGCCCGCCGTTACGGACGTGGCGGAAGCCCGCCAGCGCGCCGCGACGCTCGAGGCCGCGCTCGAGAAAGCCACCGCCGAAGTCGAAGACCTGCGCACCCGTTCCGGCATTGCCCGACCCGGCGACGAAACCCTGCCGCTCATCGAAGGTTCGCTGGCCTGGCATCGCCGCCACCTCGAAACGCGCGTTCGCTTTCTCGAAGCGAAACTCACCGAAGTTGAAACATCCAGCGCCCAGCTCCTCGCCGCCGAGGCCCGCGCAGGCGAGGCCCAGCGCCTGCGCTGGCGCAACACCTATCTCGACGGCCGCGTCCGCTATCTCGAGGAAGAGTTCGCCCGCTTCGGATCACGTCCAGGCGCCTCCGACCTGGCCGAGGCGCCGCCAGCGCGCCTCCCCGAAGGTGAACAACCAACTTTGTTCGATGCCCCACGCGGGGGGCACAGCGACGACCTCAAGCATATCTCCGGCATCGGCCCGAAGCTGGAACAGAAGCTCAACAGCCTCGGCATCTGGCACTACGACCAGATCGCGTCATGGACTCAGGCCAACATGGACTGGGTCAATTCCGCTATCTCTTTCAAAGGCCGCATCGAACGCGAGAAATGGGTTTCGCAGGCGAAGCAGTTGCTTCAACCCGCCGCGGTTGAACGCGTGCCGGAGGAGCAGGGCAGCTGATCAGCCCGTAAGCCCGGCCCCTCGTGGTTCGACGGCCGCGTCGATGTGCTTCGCACATCGCCGCTGCTCACCATGAGGGTCCTCAGCAGGCATCAGTGAGAGCCCTCATGGTGAGCAGTAGCGCCATGCCCAGCATGGCGTTACGTCCGTCGAACCACGAGGGCGGGACGGAGGCTCATGCTACTCCCAAAAATCACTTCGATTTCCAGGCCAAAGCCTGGGCCTGCCCCTCCCAATCCCCACGCCCGTCAAAGGTCACAATCCGCACCTCGGCAAAATCACGCGGATCATCCAGGCAGCGCAGGTTCACGCTGTATCCGTCCGGGTTGGATCGCGGCACATAAAACGCCTTCACGCCGCACACGCTGCAGAACAGGTGCTGCGCCACGCCCGTGTTGAACGTGTAGGTCGCCAGCTTGTCGGCCCCCGCCAGCAGCCTGAAGCGGGCCTTCGGGACGATGATGTGCAGGAAGCCTGTACGCGCGCACATGCTGCAATTGCAGTCTTCCACCTCGACCGTCTCAGGCGTTTCCACCTCGAAGCGCACCGCCCCGCAATGGCATCCGCCCTGCCGCCAGCGCATCGCCTCGCCCATGAAACGCCCCTACCTGCAGAAGCGGACAATGCCCGAAAGCTTGTCGCGATCGAGGTTGATCGTGATCAGGCTGAAACCGTCGCGGCCGTTGGTGTCCGGCTCCGTCGTGATGATCTGGAAACGCGTCGCTCCGCTCATCACGTCGAGAAAGCGCGGCGACAGGTCCACCGTCAGCGCAACATTGCCGCGTTCGGTCAGCCGCGGCGGATTGATGATCTCGTAGGGCTGCAGCGCGATATGGCGCACGTCCGCAAATCCGTCCGGCATCTGCGCGTCGAGCTGCCAGGCGGCCGACAGCCCCGCATTGGCAAGCTCGACAATGCGGGCGCCATCGATCGGCCCGGTCGAGCGGTTCACGTCATGCACCAGCCACAGGAACAGCCGCGGCGCTCCCGTACGGTCGCAATAGATTTCGACCTTGTCCGTCCGCCACTGGTCGCCCTGCAGGTATTGCAGGAACAGCTGGCCCTGATTGTCCGTCTTGTATTCCCAGGCCTCGGTCCGGTACTCGAACGTGATGCGATATTCGCGCAGCTTGTCTTCCGGCAGCGTGTTGATCTTGTCCGGCTCCGCCTTCGACATTTCGGCGAGGAAGATCGGATCGACTCCCATCGACCGCACGTATTCCACAACCACGCCGTTGGCGACCTGCATCATGGTCAGCGCCTCGTCGAGGTCGGGGCAATAGTTCACGTTCGGGAGTTCGATCCACGGATAGCGCGCCAGCGCCTTGTCCTTGTCGACGCAGTTCATGCTCACCTGGTGCACCGCGTAGATCGACCCTGGCTTCACCTCGCGCTTGATCCCGCCCAGGAAGGCGAGCGAGCAGGCCGAAACGCAATGCCCGGGATAGACGCGGCTGTTGTGGTCGAGGTCGATGGTGTTGGCCTGGCCCGGATCGCGCGTGTTGCGCGCAACGCCCGTGTTCAGCTCCGCCCGGCGGATGATCTTGCCGACTTCCATTCCCGCGCCAAGGTCGCCCCCCAGCGAGTTGAAATAGATGACCCGGTCGCGGGTGGGGGTGACGTTGCGCGCCAGGAAGCTGCGCAGCGCGGCTGGCGTTTCCGGCGTAAACTCCCCATCGGCGAAGATCGCGGGAATGTCGCCATAGGTGGCGCCCCATTCGAAAGTCATGGGCTTGCCGGAGTTGTCGGCGAGGGCGGGCAAGGCAAGGCCGGCCCAGGCGGCGCAAACCGCTCCCAGGCGCACCAACCCGCGCAGAAATGGGCCATTCATTGGCCTGCAGCTCCCGAATCCAGCTTGCTACATCTACCTGAGCCCCACGCAGGGGCAATCGCACAACGGCATTACAGCTCGATCAGGATTGCTTGAAGAAAAGGCCAAGCAGCTCGTCGGCCGCTGTAGATGCCGGGATTTTTGCTTCGGACACCGCGCGTCGAACTTCCGCAAACCGCCCTGCGACCGAAGGATGCGCGGCAAATCCCTCCGCCAGCCCATCCTGGATCAAGGCCTCCAGCCAGCGCACCTGCTGTCCCGCCCGCCGCCCGGCCCGCGAGCCTGAATCCGTGGTCTTCTTCCGGTGCAGCGCGATCGCCGCCCACAGCTCCGGCAATCCCATTCCCGAAAACCCCGAAATCGTGTGCACCGGCGGGGCCCAGTCAGGATCGGCCTGCTCCATGATGTGGAGCGCGATCTCGTAGGCGCGCGCCGCCCGCTTGGCGGCCATCTCGTCGATGTCGGCCTTGTTGACGGCGATCAGGTCGGCCACCTCCAGCACGCCCTTCTTGATGCCCTGCAACTCGTCGCCGGCATTGGGCAGCATCAGCACCAGGAAGAAATCCACCATGTCGGCGACCACCGTCTCCGACTGCCCGACGCCCACCGTCTCCACCAGCACGATGTCGTACCCCGCCGCCTCGCACAGCAGCATCGTCTCCCGCGTCTTGCGCGACACCCCGCCCAGCGTCTCCCCGGCCGGAGAGGGGCGGATAAACGCGCGTTCGTCCGCCGCCAGCTTCGCCATCCGCGTCTTGTCGCCCAGGATCGACCCGCCGGACCGCCGCGAGGTCGGGTCCACCGCCAGCACAGCCACCCTGTGCCCCATCCCCGTCAGCAGCGTCCCGAAACTCTCGATGAAGGTCGACTTGCCCACGCCGGGCACACCGGTGATGCCAATGCGCTGCGCCTTGCCCGTCAGCGGCATGATCCCGCGCAACATCTCGCGCGCCAGCGCCTGATGGTCCGCCCGACGCGACTCCACG
This sequence comes from Hyphomonadaceae bacterium, assembly GCA_022844345.1. Taxonomy (GTDB): domain Bacteria; phylum Pseudomonadota; class Alphaproteobacteria; order Caulobacterales; family Hyphomonadaceae; genus UBA7672. Next base: position 303,259 of record JALHLU010000002.1, on the reverse strand, counting down.
AGCGTAATGGCGCGGCCAAGCCCGGCGCGGGTGGAAAGATCAGGCTTCAAGGCGAATCCGGCTGTGGGCTGGTGATGTCCTGTGTCGTGTCCTACGCTGCGGGGCAGAGGGACTCAAGGATGCCGGGGATGGATGCGAACACGGACGCTGCTCCGGCCGCCGAAGCCGCCCCGCCGTCCGAGACATCGGCGAAGGGCAGGTGGCTCATCCGCCTGCAGGCTGGCGCCCACATCGCCGAGATCGTCGGCGTGATCGTCGTCGTGGCCTCGTTGTTCTACCTCTCTACACAGGTGCAACAGAACACTATCCAGCTGCAACGCGCCGACAGCAACGCAACCCAGACCCACTGGCAGGGCATCCGCCTCTACTTCGCCGCCGATCGCAGCAGGGCCGAGTTCTGGAGCAACGCCCTTAACGGCGCTGAACTCGACGCGCCGGATCGTCTCCGCTTCAACGCCCTGATGTCGGAACACACATGGGCCACCTACCAGATATGGGACAGCACCGGCCGCGGCGTCTCCGAGCGCAACAACTTCATCAACAACGCTGCCTCGCCGTTGGCGCGCCTCATCTGCACCGCCGGCGGCCGACCGTGGTGGACTAGGTTCCGCGTCGAATACCCGCCGCCCTTCGCCGAAGACATGGACAAGGCGCTCGCCAACATGCTCGCAGGCCCCGGATCAGGCGACCCCGATCATCCTTGCGGCGGACCTCCGCCGGTGGCGGCGCCTGCGGTTGAAGGTTGATTGTGGTTCGTTGATCTCTCGACAGCACGGCCTGTCGATAGAGACCCCCACCTGACCGCCCCCTAAACGGGGCGGAACCTGCTGGTACTACCGCTCTTCAAAGTTAGGTAAGCTGGCTCTACAGGGTCCCGCCCCGTTTAGGGGGCGGACAGGTGGGGGTCTGTCTCCACGTTCACCGCCCCACGCGGAAAATGCACCCGCGCCAACACCGCGCGATGATCCGAACCCAGCGCAGGCCCCACCTCATACCGGCTAACCCTCAGCCCGTCCGATCCCATCAGATGGTCAATCGGCAGGCCCAGCAGGGGCAGCTTGCTCAACCAGGTCGGCGCAAACAGATACGCCCCGATCCGCCGCCCCGGCATCTCCGCGAATGCCGGCGTCCACGGCGTCGCGTTGAAATCGCCCGCGATCACGAACGGCTCGCGCGCCAGAGGCCGCAGCTGCGCAATCTGCCGGTCGCGCTCCCCCGTCAGCTTCGCCGTCGAAGGCGGCACAGGGTGTACCGCAACCAAGCTCAGCGCTTCATCACCCAGTGCAACACTGAACGTCACGAACGATCGCTCGTTCGGCCCCGGCCCGGCATGCACCACTGCCTCGCTGATGGGCACACGCGAGAACGCCGCCACCCGCGTCGACATCAACTGGGCTGCCGGCTGCGGCGGCCCTGCAATGCGATGCGGATAGTCCCCCGCCAGCGCATCCTCCGGCGACATCCCACGCGGATACTCTCCGATCAGGATCACATCCGCGCCCTGCGCCTTCGCCCAGTCGAGCGTGGCGGTCAGCGGCGCTTGCTTCGTCCACACATTGGCCCACACGATGGTGAGCCCCGGCTGCCCGGCAAGGCTCACATCCGGCTGGATAAAGCGCGGCGAGGGCAGGGCGGCCATGTTGACCAGTGCGAACCCCAGCGCAATCGCCGCCCATCCCCACGCCGGCTCAAGCCACAGGCACCCAAGCGCACCCACGCCACCGGCCACGATCATCTGCGGACGAAAATGCTGCAGGAGTTCAATGGGCCACGCACGCCGGGCAACAAGGCTCAGCAAACTGACGCCCGCATAGATAAGCGTCAGCGCGGGAAGAACCATCGCCATCCCGTCTATCCCCGCACAGGACTTGGCAATGCGCTACTGGAAGCGGCTCAGCACCGAATAGGCGTCATAGGCCGACGGATCGGCCGGCTTGGCGCCGCGGCCCATCAGGATCTCCAGCGTCGACTCGAACTGCCGCGAGTCTCCGCCCAGGTTGAAGCCCAGCCCGACGCCAAGGCTCGATCCATACGATCCTGTGCCGCCGCCAATGCCGATCGTCGGTCCGCCGCCCGAGCGGCTGCCGCCGGCAACGTCTGTCATGCGCGAGACGACCTGGAACCACTGATAGCCATTCTGGATCGTCAGCTCTGCCGCGCGGCGCAGCGCCATGTCCTCGGCATCGGCCGCCTTCAGGTCCGGATTGGCGCGGAAGGAAACCCGATAGCGCTGCTCCTCGATGCGCTGTTCGCGATATCCCATGTCGTCACCGTCGAGCGCCGGGATATAGCGGGTCGGCCCGCTGGAACAGGCGGCCATCACAAGGCCAAGCGACAGGACAGCGATCATGCGTTTCATGGCGGTTCTCTCCCCAAGGCGGAACTCTGTATGCGCAGATTAGCGGGATTTGCGCCCCGCGCCAGCACCCAGGATGCCGAGGATGGGTAAGGCCATAGCGGATGAATGCGGGATGAACGGCCTTGGCGCCTGGGTTGACGTCTGCTTGGGTGAAAGCATCCGACTTGCTCCGCTCATCCTGACGCAAGTCAGGATCTAGGGCGAGCCTCAAACCTTGTTCACCCTTGAAGTTTTCGGCCCGCAAACGCCGAGCAACCGTTCCTGGATGCTGACTTTCGTCAGCATGAGCAGGACAAGGATAAAGACGCCGCTGGACAGAACCGATCTAACCCGCCGCTGCGTTCCGCGAGTTATGCCCCAGCTTGCCGTTCAGCTTGTCGAGCAACTCGACAGCCGCTTCGGCAATCACCGTCCCGGGCGGGAAGATTGCGGCGGCGCCTGCGGAATAGAGCGCCTCATAATCCTGCGGCGGCACCACGCCGCCCACCACCACCATGATATCCCCGCGCGATTCCTTGTTCAGCGCCCCGCGCAGCTCCGGAACTAGCGTCAGGTGGCCCGCCGCCAGTGAGGACGCCGCGACAACGTGCACGTCATTCTCCACGGCCTGCCGCGCGGCTTCCTCCGGCGTCTGGAACAGCGGCCCGATATCCACGTCCCATCCAAGGTCGGCAAACCCCGACGCCACAACCTTCTGTCCCCGGTCGTGGCCATCCTGGCCCATCTTGGCGATGAGAATGCGCGGACGCCGTCCCTCCGCCTTCTCGAACGCGTCGGCCAGCGCGCGGGCCGCAACCACCTTGTCTGACTTGGCGCTCATGCCGTTCGCATAAACTCCCTGGATCGACTTGATGACAGCCTGGTGCCGTCCGACCACCTTCTCGATCGCATAGCTGATCTCGCCAACCGTCGCCTTGGCCCGCGCCGCTGCAATGCCCAGCTCCATCAAATTGCCGCGCCCCAGCTCTGTCGCCTTGGTGATCGCATCCAGCGCCTGCGCCACCGCCGTCTCGTCACGCTCGCCCTTCAGCCGCTTCAGCTTGTCGAGTTGCATCGTGCGCACCTTGGCGTTGTCCACCTTCAGCACCGGCACATCCTCATTCTCGTTGAGCCGGAACTTGTTGACGCCCACAATCGTCTGCACGCCGCTGTCGATGCGCGCCTGCGTCTTGGCGGCGGCTTCCTCGATGCGCAGCTTCGGCAGGCCTTCCTCGATGGCCTTGGCCATTCCGCCCATCGCCTCGACTTCCTCGATATGGGCCCACGCGCGCTTGGCGAGATCGTGCGTCAGCCGCTCGACATAGTAGGAACCGCCCCATGGGTCGATCGTGCGGCAAACGCCGGCTTCCTGCTGCAGGAAGATCTGCGTGTTGCGCGAGATGCGCGCCGAGAAGTCCGTCGGCAGCGCCAGCGCCTCGTCGAACGAATTCGTATGCAGCGACTGCGTCTGCCCGCCCGCCGCCGCCATCGCTTCAAAGCATGTGCGGATCGCGTTGTTGTAGACGTCCTGCGCCGTCAGCGACCAGCCGGAAGTCTGCGAGTGCGTCCGCAGCGACAGCGACTTATCCGACTTCGGATCGAACTGCTTCACCAGTCGCGCCCACAGCAGGCGCGCCGCCCGCATCTTTGCGACCTCCATGAAGTAGTCCATGCCAATCGCCCAGAAGAACGACAGGCGCGGCGCAAACTTGTCGACGTCCAGCCCCGCTGCGATGCCCGAGCGGATATACTCGACGCCATCCGCCAGCGTGTAGGCAAGCTCCAGGTCCGCCGTCGCTCCCGCTTCCTGCATGTGATAGCCGGAAATCGAGATCGAGTTGAACTTCGGCATGTTCTGCGAGGTGTACGCAAAGATGTCCGAGATGATCCGCATCGAGGGGCGGGGCGGATAGATATAGGTGTTCCGCACCATGAACTCTTTGAGGATGTCGTTCTGGATCGTGCCCGAAAGCTTCGCTGCCGGCACGCCCTGTTCCTCGGCCGCCACCACGAACAGCGACATGATCGGCAGCACCGCCCCGTTCATCGTCATCGAGACCGACATCTGGTCCAGCGGAATGCCCGCAAACAACGTCCGCATGTCGTAGATTGAATCGATGGCGACGCCCGCCATCCCCACATCGCCCGTCACGCGCGGATGATCCGAATCGTAACCCCGGTGCGTCGCCAGATCGAACGCCACCGAAAGACCCTTCTGTCCCGCCGCCAGATTGCGGCGATAGAAGGCGTTGGAATCCTCAGCCGTCGAGAACCCCGCATACTGGCGAATGGTCCACGGCTGGTTGGTGTACATGGTGGGGTAGGGCCCGCGTCCGAACGGCGCGATGCCCGGCCAGCCGTCAATGAAATCCAGCCCCGCCGTATCCGCCGCCGTGTACATCGGCTTCACCGGCAGGCCCTCGGGTGTTTCCCGGCTCGTGGCCCCCGCCGCGCCCGCGCGCGCCGCCCATCCGGCCAGGTTCACGGCCGGCGCATCTTCCCCGAGCGCCAGCTGGGTAAAGTCTGGGAAATTCAGGGCCATCTACGGGCGCTCCGGCACACGGATTCGAAGACGGGTTTCCTAGCACCCTCCATCGCCGTCATGAAGCCTTCGCACGTGCGAAGCGGCGCTCATGCCCCGTTCATCCCGGTATTTGTAATCGTTTGTAACGCCCGCCCAAACCGCGACGGATGCAGTTATAGCTGTCGTTGAAGCTTGAGATCGCTCCTTCCCGGGGCGATCAGGGGGACCACCCGCCTCGCTGATGGGGCATAGGAGACTGAGACCCGATGACGATCAGGAAAATTCTTGCTGGCGCCGCGCTAGCCGCGCTTGTTGCTGCCCCGGCCTTCGCCCAACCGCCCGGCGGCGGCATGCAGATGACCCCCGAACAGCGTGAAGCCCGCTTTGTCACGGCCGACGTCAACAAGGACGGCAAGCTCGACAAGGCGGAGTGGAGCTCGATCCTGCCAGAGCGCGCCAAGCCGATGGCCGATCAGATGTGGTCCTCCCGCGTCGACGCCGATGGCGACGGCTTCATCACCAAGGAACAGTTCCTCGCTCTCCGGATGGGTCCTCCCGGCGGCGCCCAGTAGCCAATTTCCTCCCGCAAGTTGACGGCGGCCGGCGATACTCTCGCCGGCCGTTGTCGTTCTAACCTCTCAATTCTGCGCGCGCTTCAGCGTAAGGCCCAGCTCGTGAGCGCGCGCGAACACCTCTTCCGGTGTGCGGCTGATCCGTGCGGCGATCTCGACCGTCGCCAGATTGCTCCGCGAGAGCTGGCGAAGCTCGGCCTCTTGCGCCGCCGTCCATGGATGGGTGGATGTACGCAGCCGTGTTGACGCTGTCATTGCGGTCTCCCTTCTGGTTGGTGTCTATGCGTTCGATCTGGGCCGCCGCGCGGCTCAGTCAATGCCGGAAGGATGCTGCGACGCGGCAAAGCCTGCGTTTCAACCGAAGGCATAAACCGCGTTCATCTGCGTGCCGCTGGCCGCGCCACTTCCGAAATCCCCACCCGGGTACTCCGCCAGCAGCACAAGCCGTTGCACCGGAAGGAACGCCCGCCGCGGATCGCCCACCAGCACGCGGACGCCACCGGCCACGCAGCGCTCAAGGAACCCCGTCACGCGCCGCGCCAGCTCAGCCTCATAGAAAAGATCACCCACCAGCACGACATTGACATCGGGCGCTGCGCCGCCGGTCAAATCTCCCAGTACAGTTGAAACCACCACGCTATTTGCGCGCGCATTCAACTGCGTCGCCACCACCGCATAGTGATCTACATCAGCCGCGATCACGTCGCGCGCTCCCGCCATCGCCGCCGCGATCGCAACAAGCCCCGAACCCGCTCCAAGATCGAGCACGCGCTTGCCCGCCACGGCCTCCGGATGGTCCAGCACATGCCGCGCCAGCGCCAGCCCGCCGCCCCAGCTATGCGCCCAGTAGGGAATACCAAAGCTTGCGTCCGCATCGGCCAGTCGCGACAGCCCGCTGTTTGGCCCGGCCCGGTGCAGCCTGATCTCCGGCACGCTCCGCACCGGCGCCAGCGGAAACCGCGACTGGATCAGCTGGACGATGTCAGGTGGGGTAGGGGTGTCGATATCCGCTCTCCGGCGCCGGTGTCGCTTCTTTGCCTTGGTCATCCGGGCAGGGCAATGTTAGCGATGCGGCAGACGCGGCCACCCAGCGCCGCCAGCGGACACGCACGGAGCAGACATGAGCGACGTCAATTCAATGAAGGGCAAGAAAGCCATCGTCACCGGCGGCGGCACGGGCCTCGGCGCCGCGACCGCCATCGGCCTTGCCAAGCGCGGCGTCGATGTATGCATCAACTACAACTCCAGCGCCGACGCCGCCAACGACGTCGTCGCCGAATGCCGCAAGCTTGGCGTCAACGCCTTCGCGGTGAAAGCCAACGTCGCCGAGGATGATGATTGCCGCGCACTGGTCTCCGCCGCCGTCGAACAGTTCGGCGGCCTCGACGTGCTGGTCAACAATGCCGGCATCACCAAATTCGCCAAGCACTCCGATCTCGATGCGCTTGACGCCGAAGACTTCCTGCGCCTCTACAAGGTCAATGTCGTAGCCGTCTATCAGATGACCCGCGCCGCACAGCCGCATCTTGCCGCCTCCGGCAAGGGCACGATCGTCAACGTGTCATCCATCGCGGGCGTCGCCGGCATAGGCTCCTCCATCGCCTACGCCGCGACCAAAGGCGCGTTGAACACCATGACGCTCTCGCTTGCCCGCGCGCTCGCGCCGAACATCCGCGTCAATGCGGTGTGCCCCGGCTACATCGGCTCAGGCTGGTTCACCAAATACCAGGGCGACGCCGTGGAATCTCAAACTGCCGAACAGGTCGCCAAGACCACGCCGCTGCGCGTGGCCTCCATGCCCGAAGACATTGCGGAATCGATTCTGTTCTTCGCCGGCCCCGAAAGCCGCCACGTCACCGGCGAATTCCTCATCGTCGACGCCGGCATGCACCTTGGCTTCGCCCCGCTGAAGGCGAGGTAGGGGGAATGCGTAGGGTGGATTGAGCCGACGGCGAAATCCACCATAGTGCCACAAGCGCAAAGGTGCATATCGCTCCGCTCAATGCACCCTACAAACCGACCGCGAGAGTGAAAGCCAATGGCCTTGTTCACCAGCCGCCGCAGCTTTCTTCTCGCTGGCTCCGCCACGCTGGCGGCTTGCGCCACATCCGCGAAGTCCGCGCCAACCACACCCGCCGCCGCCAACACCGGCTTCCCCCTCATCACCGACACCGCCGCCCGCCTCGACGCCGCAAAGGCGCGCGCGCTCTACGCCGCCGGTGTCCGCACCGTCTTCCGCTACTATTCCCACATCCCGCCCAGCCTCGTCGGCAAGGACCTACAGCCCGAGGAAGCCGCCATCATCATGGGCGAAGGCCTCTCCATCGGCAGCGTCTTCCAGCACTACAACAACTGCTTCCGCACCTTCGAGAACAACTGGGGCAGGGAGGATGCCGAACAGGCCCTCCGCCAGGCCGAAGCCGCCGGCCAGCCGGAAGGCTCCGCCATCTATTTCGGCGTCGACGCAGACTGGCCCTACCAGCAGCTGCGCGATCCCATCCTGAAATACTTCGACGATGTGAAGCGCGCCTTCGAAGGCTCCGGCATTTCCGTCGGAATCTATTCCAACGGCTGCATCTGCAACGCCGTGCGCACCGCCGGCACAGCCAGCCTCTTCTGGCTCTCCGGCTCCACGGGCCATTCCGGCACGCAGGCGTTCTACAACACGGGCGCCTGGACCATGTTCCAGAACGCCCTCGACATCACGCCGCCTCAAGTGGGCTTCGGCATCGACACCAACATCGCGAACCCCACCACGCGCGGCTATATCGGCCAGTGGACCAACACCGGCACAACCAGCCAGTCCCACGGTGTCGCCCCGACACAAGCTGTCTTCGCGGCCCGCTCCTTCCTGCGCGCCAACGCCGACATCCGCGTCGCCTTCGATCCCGCCTCGCAAACCGTCGGCTCCATCCTCAAGGACCGCAACGTCCGCGTGCTCGAACGCCAGCCTACCGCCGCCCGCATCGTGACCCAGGAAGGCGGCCCCCGCGGCGCCTCCGCCACCGTCACCGGCTGGATTGACGCGAGCCACCTCGCCCCCATGGATCGCTTCCCCGACAACACCTCCAACTACGGCCTCTGCGGCTCCCCCACAGTCGTCAGCGACGCAACGAAGTATCAAAGCTGCGACCGCGCCACGTCGCGGTTGAGGTAGCGCCGATCAGCCCTGATGGAGTCGCCGTGACAGAGACCCCTTCAGCCGACCGCCTTGCCCTCGCCACGGCGATTGTCCCAGCTGTTCCTGCCGTCGTCCTGCTTGCGCGCTTCGTCTTCTCCAGCGGCGAAGGGCTGAGCCTGCTGCTCCTTATTGTGATGATCGTCGCGCTGCTCAGCTATGTCGCCTGGATCGTTATCGCCGTGCCGGTCGTCCTGCTCCTCCGCCGTACGCCGCTGTATCACCCTGTCCCCATCGTGATCGCGGGCGGCATCTCCGGCTTCCTCATCATCCCGCTCGGCCGTCTGGTGTTCAATTGGTACCAGCCGCCAAGTGGCGAAATCTGGTGGGCGGTCGCCAGCGGTATCATCGCGGCCGTACTGTTCGTCTGGATCGTCCGCGTGCCGTTCCTGCGGCCCGTCAAACTGCCTGTTCGCGACGCGACGATTCAGAAGTAGTCTCACGGGCAAGCGGAGCCCCACCCATGCCCATGTACCACGACGGCAATCGCGACCTGCAGGACCTGTTCGGCTCACGCGCACTTGCAGACCGGCTCGAACAGCGCCTGCGTCATTCCGAATTCACCGACGAGGACAAGGCCTTCATCGAGTCCCTCGACTACTTCTTCCTCGCCACCGCCACGCCCATCGGCCAGCCCGACTGCTCGTTCAAGGGCGGCCCCGCCGGCTTCGTCCGTGTGCTCGCGCCCAATTTGCTCGTCTGGCCCGACTATGATGGCAACGGCATGTTCAAGAGCCTCGGCAACATCGCCATCAACCCGTCTGTCGGCCTGCTCTTCATCCGCATGGGCGAAAGCCCCCGCCGCCTCCGCGCCAACGGCACCGCGCAAATCTACTTCAACGACCCCATGATCGCAGACTTCCCCGGCGCTCAAGGCGTCGTCCGCTTCACGCCCATCGACATCTTTCCCAACTGCCCCCGCTACATCCCCGACGCCGCCAACGCACGCGCCTCGCCCTACAACCCGCGCGAGGGCGAACCACCCGTCGAACCCAAATGGAAATCCGCCGACATGTTCAAGGACGTCGTCCCGCCGAGGAAGGCGTGAAGGTGCGGGGCCCACTCGAAAATGCGCAGATGACCGACCGCGCCCGGAACCGTGGCCCGTGCTGCAGCGGTTTCTCTAACGCTTCCGGGCTGTGATACGCCCCAAGACATGATCATTTTTCCGCACATCCCCAAGACGGGCGGTTCAAGTCTGCGTGCAGCCTTGGAGGCTGCGTACGGCAAGCGGCTGCTGCTGGACTACAACAACAGCCGTACACTGTCCCGCTCCGCTCAGAAGTGGTCCAGCATGAAGTTGGCGTTCTGGCAGTTTTCACTTCGGCAGAGGTTTGATCTCGTCTACGGCCACTTTGATCCGGCCGCCTATTCTGCCGTCATCGGCCCGCGCGCCATGTTCTTCCGGGACCCCGCCAAGCGAACGGTCTCGCATTACTACTACCTTCAGCAGCGCAAGAAGCTGGACAAGGTGTCCCTGGCTGAGTTTGCCGCGCGCCCGCAAGTTCAGAACATCTATGCGCAGCTGACCCGTTCGCGCGGGACCGCAGTCGAGACTCTCCCATATGTGGGACTCACCGATCGCTACAGCGACAGCCTCAAGCTCTTTCATGCGGTCTTCGGCGTCCAGCTGGAAGAGCGAGTCAAACGCGTAGGGGCGATTCAGCCGCCAAGTGATGCGCTCGAAGCGGTCGCTCCATTCCAGGCATCAAACCAGGCGGTTTACGACAGGGCGCGCCGCCGCTTTGATCAACTCTGCAAGCGGCACCTTTAGACGTTTCACTAGCCGTAAACCGGCCTCAGAGCCCCAACTCCGCATGCGCCTTCTCCAGGCTCGCCAGCGTATCCACGCCGATGAAGATGAACTCGTCCACGCCCGCCGCGCGCAGCTGTGCTTCAAGCTCGCCCGGCCGTCCCGCCAGATAGACGCGCGCCGCGCCCGCCAGCTTCAGCGCTTTCGCGGTCGCCACCGCCTCAGCCGCATAGCGCTTGTCCGACCCGCACAGGCACACCAGCCTGCAACCCGCCTGCGCCATCGCCTGCGCGTGCCAAACCGCGTCGCCCGCCGACGGCACGCCGTTGATGCCGCCCGCCGCAAAGAAGTTCTGCGCGTATTGCAGCCGCGCCGTATGCTCGGCCAGCGGCCCAAGCGCCGCGAGATAAACCTTCGGCGCGCGCCCTGCCGCCGTGCGCTGGTCCGCCAGATCGCGCAACCGCTCGAACGGCTCGGCCAGACGCACCGGCCAGAACGGCTCGGCCTCCGCGCCCTCATCGTCCGTCGTGCGCGAGATATCTGCGAGCGTTGCGCGATCCTGCGCCGCCGCCTTCAGCGAGAACCACGAGCGCGATGCCGGCGCCCGGCCCGAAGCCTCCGCCGCGCGCCGCACGATGGCGGCCAGGTTCACCACCTCCACGCTCGGCAGCTCCTCGCCCAGCAGCGGGAAATCCGTAACGCCGGTGATCTGCGCCTTGCGCTTGGCTGTCTCCTCCAGCCGTTTCTGCCGGCTGATCGCCACGCCCGCCTGGAACGATCCCTCCTGTAGCGCCTTCATCAGCCCGCCCTGCGCTTCGATCTGCTGGAACAGCGGCCACGCCGCCTTGGCCAGATCATCGCCCAGCTTCTCGACAGCCCACGCCCCGCCGGGCGCATCCACCACGCGCCCCAGCGCGGATTCTTCCTGCGCGATCACCTGCGTGTTGCGCGCCAGCCTGCGCGCGAGTTTCCCCGGCAATCCCATCGCGTCCGTGAACGCGCGCACGGTCACAATATCCGCCCCGCCCACGCCGCCGGCAAAGCACGCCGCCGTATTGCGCAGGATGTTCACCCATGGATCGCGCCGCGACAGCATCCGCCGCGATGTCACCACCTGCAGCGTCATCCCCGCCGCCGCATCCTTGGCGCCGAACGCGTCCGCCACGCGCCACCACATGCGCCGCGCCGCACGCAGCTTGGCCATCTCGACCATGTAGTCCGGCCCGACGCTCATCGTGAACAGGATCGTCCGGCACGCTGCGTCCACGCTTACACCCGCCGTCATCAGCGCGCGCACATACTCCGCGCCGGATGCAACCAGATACGCAATCTCCTGAACCTCGGTCCCGCACGCTTCGTGCACGGGGCGCGAATCCGCGCGCAGCATGCTCGCCACGGGAAACTCCGGCCCAGCATCGCGCGCAAACGCCGCCGCCGCCGCCATCTCCTCGTCCGCCGAGCCGGGCAGGGCGCCCGTCCGCGCCAGCGCGCCAATCGGGTCAACGTTGAACGCAATCCGCGCCGTCGCCGCCTCGCGCGATGGAATCGCCGCCGCCAGCAACGCTGCCAGCTCAATGCCCTGCGTCGTCGAAGCACCCGCCGGCTCCAGCGCCACCGGCGCCAGATCCAGCTTCACGCCGCGCAGGATGCGCTCCACGTCGATGGCAGACCGCGCCACCACGCCATGCTCGCCCGCCGCGTCCACGCGCAGCTCGATGGACGACACCCCGCCTTCCAGCGCCTCCATCACCTGGTCCGCCGCAATCGCCGGATCTGGGTGCGAGACCACCTGCCGGATATCCCATGGCAGGAACGGATCATTGGCCGTCCGCGTCCCCCGGATAAACGGCGCCGCCCCCGGCAGGCCAGAAGCATCGGGCCCCCAGTCCGCCCGCCGGTACAGCGGCTTCACCGGCACGCCATGCTCGGTCTTCGTCGTGATCCTTGAAAGCGGCGCCCCCTCCAGCGCCTTCTCGGCCAGTGCCTGCCACTGGGCTTCGTCGGCCTGTGGAAAATCAGCGGAAAGGGGCAGGTCGTCGGCCATGAATCTCTCGGAATAACCTTGACCGCATCAGGCATTCGCATGGCCTTACGTCAAGGGTTTGCGGTGTCCGTGACCTCGGGCCCGGAAAGTGCTATGTGTACTTCATGAGCAACCTGTTGGATCGCATCACGTCTGAGCCGGGAAAGTTCGGCGGCCGCCCCTGCATCCGCGGCCTGCGGATTCGCGTGGTCGATGTGCTGGACCTTCTGTCTGCCGGGCTCAGCCACGCGGAAATCCTGAAAGAACTTCCGGACCTTGAGGCCGATGATATTCGCGCCGCCCTGAAGTTCGCCTCGCAACGGGTCGATCATCCCGTCATCGCGGCGTGATCGTCTGGCTCGACAACCAGCTTTCTCCGGCTGTCGCCCGGTGGATCGAACAGCGGTTTGGATACTCCGCCTCCGCCATCCGCGACTTGGGCCTTTCGGCGGCTCCCGACGAAGAAGTCTTCAGGCGGGCGCGGGATTTGGACGCTGTCCTTATCACGAAAGATCGTGACTTTGCCGAACTGGTCAGCCGCCTGGGTCCGCCGCCCCGCGTCATCTGGCTTACCTTTGGTAACACCTCGACGCCGCGCCTGATCGAGATCCTCGATGCCCGGCTGGAAACAGCGCTCAGCCTTCTGGAGGGCAGTGCAATCGTCGAGATCGTCGCAGACACCTGACCATTGTCCGTTACCGGATCGCCGCTATGGTTCGCCAACAATGCGGGGCGGCCCCGCTGATTCAGAGACGAGACCTCCCGACCCATGACAATCACCGCCTCCCTCGCGAACCAGCTGTCGATCCCCGTCATCGGCTCGCCCCTGTTCATCATCTCGAACCCCGACCTGGTGATCGCCCAGTGCAAGGCCGGCGTCATCGGGTCCTTCCCCTCGCTCAACGCCCGCCCCATCGAACAGCTCGACGAATGGCTCACCCGCATCAACGCCGAACTCGCCGCCGCCCGCGCGGCAGATCCCAAGGCGAAAATCGCGCCCTATGCCGTGAACCTCATCGTCCACAAATCCAACGTCCGCATCGAGGAAGACCTCGCCCTCTGCGTGAAGCACAAGGTCCCCGTGGTCATCACCTCGCTCGGCGCCCGGCCGGAAGTGAACGACGCCATCCATTCCTATGGCGGCATCGTCCTGCACGACATCATCAACATCGTCTTCGCGCACAAGGCGCTGGAGAAGGGCGCCGATGGCCTCATCGCCGTCGCCGCCGGCGCCGGCGGCCACGCCGGCACACTCTCGCCCTTCGCGCTCATCTCCGAAATCCGCCAGTTCTTCGACGGCCCGCTCGCGCTGTCGGGCTCGATCTCGAAAGGCGAGCAGGTCCTCGCCGCCCAGGCCATGGGCGCCGACTTCGCCTATATCGGCTCCGCCTTCATCCCCACCCACGAAGCCCGCGCCGTCGATGCCTACAAGGACATGATCGTGGAAAGCGCCGCGAAGGACATCATCTACTCGTCCCTCTTCACCGGCGTCTCCGGCAACTATCTCGCGCCCTCCATCGCCAAAGCCGGCATGGACCCCAACAACCTCCCCGATGGCGATAAGGCGCAAATGAGCTTCGCCTCCAGCGAAGGCTCGAAGGCGAAAGCCTGGAAAGACGTCTGGGGCGCCGGCCAGGGCGTCGGCGGCGTGCACAAGCGCATGGGGGCGGGGGAATACGTGGCGCAGCTCAAGCGCGAGTACGAAGCAGCGCGGGCGAAGCTCGGTCTGGGCGCGGCCGGGCTCGTCGGCTAACGCGCCTTCCAGCAAACAACCCGCCTGCTGATGCAGACCCCCACCTGTCCGCCCCCTAAGAACGGGGCGGGACCCTGCAGCGATCACCGTC
>JALHLU010000002.1:0-289017 GCA_022844345.1 Hyphomonadaceae bacterium | reverse complement strand
GGGCCCCTGACGCCAACCCCGCCCTCCAAAGTGAAGTAAGGTCTCTCAACATGGTTCCGCCCCGTTCTTAGGGGGCGGACAGGTGGGGGTCTGTCTCAACGTACATCGCCGCTGAGAATAGCAACGGCATCGATGCGACCTCACCAATTATTCCGCCCATCCACCTTCTCGATCACCACCCCCTCCAGATCGAGATCCACGATCATCCGCATGTTCACCGCCGCAACGCGCTTCTCCGGCACGCCCGGCGACATCCCGTCCTTCACTGTCCCATCGTTGTTGTAGAAAGACGCCCAGTCCGGCGACGAGCCGTGCGTGTTGCCACCACACTGCGCGCAGAAATGGTGATGGTTCATGCCGCTCGGCGCATAGATCGAATCGTGCGCCGCCGCGATCACCTTCACATCCGCCGGATCGTAGTATCCCCACACCGCGCCCGAGCGGTGACAGAACGTGCAATTGCACGCCTTCATCACGGCCGGCATCTCGGCAAGCTCGATCCGGGTAGACCCGCAATGGCAGGTGGCGGTCAGCGTCATCAAAGGACTCCCTCTTCGATCATTCAAGCATAGACAGCCCTGCTGACAGGCTCCTGTCAGCAATGCCCGCATGCCCCTTCCGGTCTTGTCTCGATCACGCGAAAGCGTAGAAGCGCCCCATGATCACCGATCCCCTCGCAGACCTCCCCACGCTCGAAGACATCGAGGATGCCGCAGCGCGCCTGCAGGGTATCACCGTCCACACCCCGCTCCTGCGTAACGAGGCGCTCGATGCTGTCGTCGGCGCGCCGGTCTGGATCAAGCCGGAAACGCTGCAGCGCACCGGCTCGTTCAAGATGCGCGGCGCCTGGAACCGCATCAGCCGCATCCTCGAAGCCGACCGCCCGCGCGGCGTCGTGGCCTTCTCGTCCGGCAACCACGCACAAGGCGTCGCCGAAAGCGCGAACATCCTTGGCCTGAAAGCTACCATCGTCATGCCCGCCGACGCCCCTCGCGCAAAGATCGAAGCCGCACGTGGCCGCGGCGCGACAGTGCGCCTCTATGATCGCGTGAAGGAAAGCCGCGAAGGGATTGCCGCCGAAATCGCCGCGCAGACCGGCGCCACCACCATCCGCCCCTTCGACGACGCCTGGATCATGGCCGGGCAGGGCACGGCCGGCCTCGAAGCGGCCACCGACGCCAAGCGCAAGGGCGTCGCGTTCGGTAGCCTCATCTGCAACGCCTCCGGCGGCGGGCTCCTGTCAGGCATCGCCACCGCGTTCGAAGCGCTGTCCCCTGAAACCGAAGTCTGGGCCGCCGAACCTGCCGGCCATGACGACACGATCCGCTCGCTCGCCGCCGGCAGGATCGTCTCCAACGATCCCGGCTACCGCTCCATCGCGGACGCACTCCTCACGCCCGAACCCGGCGTGCTTCCGTTCGAGGTCCACAAGCGCCGCCTCAAGGGCGGCTTCGCAGCGACGAACGACGAACTGCTGGACGCCATGTCCTTCGCCTTCCACCACCTCAAGCTGGTGGTCGAACCCGGCGGCGCCTGTTCGCTGGCAGTCCTCTTGAACAACCGCGCTCACTTCGCAGCACGCGGCCCCGTCCTCATCATCCTGAGCGGCGGCAATGTCGACGCCGACATGTTCACGCAGGCGATCAGACGGACGCCGCCAGCCTAGCCATCCGCGCAAGCACAGCTCAGCTTACCGCAGCTTCCGCCGCCAGCGTGCGCGCAACCGCATGCACCACCGCCGCGATGCGGACGCTGGCCTGGATCTGCTCCGTCGTGAAGCCTGCCTTGCGCAGTTCTTCCTCGTGGCTGCCCATGCACGCGCCACAGCCATTCACTGCCGACACCGCCATGCAGAACAGCTCGAAATCGCCCTTGGCGATCCCCGGCGCGCCGATCACCTGCATCCGCAGCTTGGCCGGCGTCGTGCGATAGACCTCGTTGTGAACAAGGTGCGTGAACCGGTAGTAGACATTGTTCATGCCCATGATCGAGGCAGCCGCTTTCGCCGCCTTCACTGCCTCCGGCGTCAGCCTGGCCTCGCTTTCGCCCACCATCGCATGGATGGTCTTCGGCTCGCCGATCGCAAAAGCGCACGCGAGGAACGTGCCCCATTTCTGCTGGTCGCTCAGCGACGTCTCGTTCGACAGCGACCCGAGATTCAGCTTCAGGTCCTTGGCATAGTCGGGCAGGGCGGCTTTCAGCGTTTCAAGGTTCATCGTCGTATCTTTCAGAAGAAAACCCTCCCGGTGTTTTCACCGGAAGGGTTCTTGGGGAGGTATAGCTCGATCAGGCCGCCTTCAACGTCTCGCCGCCGACCGCACGGTTGCACGGGCACAGCTCGTCGGTCTGCAGAGCGTCCAGCACGCGCAGCGTGTCAGCCGGCGCACGGCCAACGTTGAGGTTGGTGACATAGACGTGCTGCACAACATTGTGCGGATCGACCACATAGGTCGCACGCAGCGCCACGCCCGACGCATCGCGCACGCCGAGGCCATCCGTCAGCGAGCCGTTGGTGTCGGCAAACTGCCAGATCGGCAGCTTGGCGAGATCCTTGTGGTCGCGGCGCCAGGCCAGCTTCACGAACTCGTTGTCGGTCGAGCCGCCCATCACGACGGCGTCGCGGTCAGCAAACTCGCCGCCCAGGCGCGCGAACTCGGCGATCTCGGTCGGGCAGACGAAGGTGAAGTCCTTCGGGTAAAAGAAGATCACCTTCCATTTTCCCTCGAACGAATCCTGCGTCAGCGTCTCGAACGCCGACTTGCCGTTCTCTTCGTGGTTCATGAAGCCCGGCTTCACGCCCGTGACTTCAAAGGCGGGGAGTTTCTGGCCAACGCCAAGCATGTCGTATCTCCGGTCTGGTAGTGGTCTGGCATCACGCAGGGGAAGCTGCGCTGTCAGTGCGGATTTAGGCGCGAGTCTTCGCAGGCGCAACAAGGACTTAGAACGTTTCCAAATATGTCGCAGGTGCAGGAAAACGCTGCGGAAGTTGCAGGCAGAGCATGGTTGCCGCCCGCAAAGGTTTGATGCGCTGCAGCGCAATCTGAACCAAAAAAAAATGCCCCGGTCGCACAGGGCGTCCGGGGCAGTTCCTCCACATACTCCCTCCTCGGGAGCCGGTGTTGTTCCGCATCCGGATCAACGCACGAAGCGAGCTCCGGATGCCTGTCTCAGATCAACCCGGGTTCAGGCCTTCAGGTCGAACCGGTCGGCGTTCATCACCTTGGTCCACGCGGCCACGAAGTCCTTCACGAACTTCTCTTTCGCGTCGGCTGCGCCATAGACCTCGGCGATCGCACGCAGCACGCTGTGCGACCCGAAGATCAGGTCGGCGCGCGTGCCGGTCCACTTCACAGCGCCGGTCTGGCGGTCCTTCGCCTCGAACTTGTTGTCGTAGGTGTCGTCCACCGGCGACCACTTCGACCCCATGTCGAGCAGGTTGACGAAGAAGTCGTTCGACAGCGTGCCCGGCCGCGCCGTCAGCACGCCAAGCTTGGCGTCGCCCACCTGCAGCACGCGCAGACCGCCGATCAGCACGGTCAGCTCCGGCGCCGACAGCGCCAGCAGCTGCGCCTTGTCGATCAGGTGCTCCTCGATCGACATGATCGGCTTGCGCACATGGTTGCGGAAACCGTCGGCCTTGGGCTCGAGGAAGGCGAAGCTTTCGATCTCGGTTTCGTCCTGCGTTGCGTCCGCGCGGCCCGGCGCGAAGGGAACCTTCACATCGACGCCGCCAGCCTTCGCCGCCTTCTCGACCGCAGCGTTGCCGCCCAGCACGATCAGGTCAGCCACCGACACTTTCTTGAAGCCGGTGTTGAACTCCTTCTGGATGCCTTCCAGCGCCGCGATCACTTTCGCAAGTTGCGCCGGCTTGTTGATGTCCCAGTTCTTCATCGGGGCAAGGCGGATACGTGCGCCATTGGCGCCGCCGCGCTTGTCCGACGAGCGGAAGGTGGAAGCCGAAGCCCAGGCCGTCTCCGCCAGCTCGGAAATCGAAAGCCCCGTCGCCAGGATTTTCGCCTTCAGCGCTTCGGCGTCCGCCGCATCGATATTGCTCGGCGCGCCCGAAATCGGGTCCTGCCAGATCAGCGTCTCCTGCGGCGTCAGCTTGCCGTGATAGAGAGCCTTCGGCCCCATGTCGCGGTGGGTCAGCTTGAACCAGGCGCGCGAGAAGGCGTCGGCAAACTCCGCCGGGTTGGCGAGGAAGCGGCGCGAAATCTTCTCGTAAGCCGGGTCCATCCGCATCGCCATGTCGGCGGTGGTCATCATCGGCGCGTGCTTCTTGTTGGGATCGAACGCGTCTTCCACCGTGCCGTCGCCGGTCGCGCCCACAGGCTTCCACTGGTGCGCCCCGGCCGGGGACTTCGTCAGCTCCCAGTCGTATTTGAACAGGGTTTCAAGATAGCCCATGTCCCATTTGGTCGGGTTCGGCTTCCATGCGCCTTCGATGCCCGACGTGATGGTGTGGCCGGCAAGGCCGCTCTCGTAGGAGCTGAGCCAGCCAAGGCCCTGGTTCTCGATCGTGTTGCCTTCCGGCTCCTTGCCGACATGGCTGGCGGGGCCTGCGCCGTGCGCCTTGCCGAAGGTGTGGCCGCCAGCGACCAGCGCCACGGTCTCTTCATCGTTCATCGCCATGCGCGCGAACGTTTCGCGGATGTCGCGGCCGGATGCGACTGGATCGGGGTTGCCGTCCGGGCCTTCCGGGTTGACGTAGATGAGACCCATCTGCACCGCGGCGAGGTCGCCATGCAGTTCGCGCTCGCCGGAATAGCGGCTGTTCTCGGCTTTCGAATCCGCCAGCCACGCTTCTTCCGCGCCCCAGTTCACCTGGTTCTCCGGCTCGAACACGTCCGCGCGGCCGCCGCCAAATCCGAACACTGGTCCGCCCATCGATTTCACGGCGACATAGCCGGTCAGGATCATGAGGTCGGCCCATGAAATCTTCGCGCCATACTTCTGCTTGATCGGCCAGAGCAGGCGGCGCGCCTTGTCGAGGTTGCCGTTGTCCGGCCACGAGTTCAGCGGAGCAAAGCGCTGCTGTCCGCGTCCGCCGCCGCCACGCCCATCGCCCACGCGATAGGTGCCGGCCGCGTGCCAGGCCATGCGGATGAAGAAGGGGCCGTAATGCCCATAGTCAGCTGGCCACCACGACTGCGAGTCCGTCATCAGCGCGGTGAGGTCCTTCACCACCGCATCAAGGTCGAGGCTTTCGAATGCCTTGGCGTAGTCAAAGTCCGCGCCCATCGGATCGGAAGCAGGCGAGAACTGGTGCAGCACGCCGACATTCACCTGGTTGGGCCACCAATCGAAGTTCTGGCGGGCCCTCATTCGCCCCGTAACCGGGCATTTGGACTCGTTGGATGTATCGGCCATGGCTGCTGTTCCCTCGGTTTCTTGTCTGCGTGGACGGATCACGAGGCGAGGCGTCGACGCCTCGCCTGAAAGGCGTAAATCGAACTTAGAACCGTTCCAAAGACCCCGCAAGGTCAAATTGGAATAATTCCAAAATCGCCGGTGGATGGTTCAAGATATCGAGCCAAGTTACCGAAAATGCGAGAAATTCGACTCGCGCACGTTCCTGGCTGCCACCGGCAATCGCCAATCGGCGGCAGCGCGGTCACGGGCCCAGCAGGTCTTGATGCCAGTCAACCAACCCGGCGCGCCCCGACGCCATCTTCCCTGTCTGCGAGGGCAGGGACAACAAGCATGAGCGCCGCCATGACCGTTCGCGAAGACGCAGCCCGCAGCGTCGCTTTCTGGGGGGCAGTCGCCTGCGCCATCACCAGCATCGCCTATGTGCTGGGCCAGCTTCTGGAATGGCAGGGCCTGCTCGGCTCGGCCGGCGGCCCCGAAAGCGCCAGCACGCCGCTGGGCATCGCCGTCCTGCTGACGCCATCCCTCCTGCTCGGATCATCCTTCCTCGTGCTGATGGCTGCGCTCCACCGTCTGGCCCCGGCCGAAGCGCGCGTCTTCAGCCAGGTCGCGCTCGCCTTCGCGACGATCTACGCCACGCTGATCAGCATGGTGTACTTTGTGCAGCTCACGCTTGTGGGTCCACGCCTCGCCTCGGGCGACACGGCCGGCATCGAATATCTCTTCTTCGTGCCCTATCGCTCATTCCTGTTCGCGGTCGATCTGCTTGGCTACAGCTTCATGTGCATCGCAACGCTGTTCGCCGCCTTCGCCTTGCCCGCCATTCGCGGCGCCGGCGCCGCAAGACTGTTCCTGCTGCTCAATGGCGCGCTCACGCCGTTCCTTCTGTTCCAGATGTACGAACCGCGCCTCATCTGGATAGCCGCCCTCTGGGGCCTCACCTTCCCCGCCGCCGCCATCGCGCTTGCGCGGATGTTCCGGCGGCCATTGCCGGTCTAGTCAGCGCGGCCGTCCGCGCCGGATATCCGCTGACAGCGTGATCTCCACCGGCTGTCCCGTCAGGCGGTGGCGATAGACAATGGTGTTCTCCAGCACGCGCTGCACATAGTTGCGCGTCTCGGCAAACGGGATGCTCTCGATCCACATCACCGGATCAGCCCCCGCACGCGGATCGCCGAAATCGGCCATCCACTGCCGCGCCCGGCTCGGCCCCGCATTGTAGGCCGCCGCCGCCAGGATGTACGAGCCGCCATAATCGTCGACCAGGTCGTCGAGAAAGCCGCGGCCCAGCCGCAGATTGTATTGCGGATCATCCGTCAGCCAGCTCGCCTTGAACGGAATGCCCACCAGCTTGGCCTCCGCCTGTGCATAGCGCGGGATCATCTGCATCAGCCCGCGCGCATCCGCGCTTGATATGGCGCGATGGTTGAACTCGCTCTCCTGCCGCGTCAGCGCCAGCACCATGGCGGGCTCGGCCGCACCGGTTCGCGGCGAGGGCGGCAGCGTCAACATCGGGAACACCGCATCCGGCGCCACGATCCCGCGCCCCAGCCCGGCCTTCGCCCCCCGCACAGCCGCGCGCATCTCGAGATAGCCCGCCGCAATGTCGAACAGCATCTGGTGCTCGATCTCGGTCGTCAGCACATCGTCCAGCGCGAACGAGAACCGCTCGAAACTCCCCAGCCGTCCCATCTCCGCCAGCAGGATCGCCGCGCGCACGGCCGGCCGCCGCGCAAACGCCGCGCGCTCCTCGTCCGTCGGCGCCGCATGGCTGCCAAGGTCCAGCATCTTCAGCTCGGGCTTTGCAACCGCAGCCTTCTCCGCCGCCAGCTGGCCGTAGAACACAAACGGATATTTCGCCCCCGCTTCATAGGCGGCCTGCGCTTCCTCCGCGCGTCCCTGCGCGCTGAGCGCCTCGCCGAGCCAGTACTGCGCCCGCGCCACGCTGATCGGCGTCTGTACCCCGCCGCCAAACACCAGGAAGTGCGCCTCGGCCTTCTTGGCGTCGTTGATCCGCGTCAGCGCCAGCCACCCCGCCATCCATTCCGCGTCGCGGAAGCTCTCGCCCTGGGTCAGCCCATGCCCGGCGGCCAGCTGGTAGGCCGTCGCATAATTCTTCTCGCGCAGCATGCGGCGGATCACCGAATGCTTCTCGGACCAGATGTCCTCGCGGCCAACCGCCGGCGCGCTCTCGCCATTGATCCTCAGAAGATAAGCCAGCTCGTCCGAGTCCCGCCCGCGCCGCTCTGCATGGCGCGCGCGCTCGTACAGCAGCCCCGCATCGTCCGCATACGCCTGAGGCACCGCGCCTACCAGCTTGTCGATCTGCTTGCTGTTCCGGATCAGCGCGATCCGCGCCTCGATCACGGCCTTGCGCCCCGAGCTGAGTTTCGGCAGCAGCGCCTGCGCGCTGGCCGTATCGCCGCGCCACAGGAACATGTCCGCCCGTGCGTAATGATCCTCAGCCGAGAACTCTCCGCCATAAAGCGACTGCAGCGTGCGAACCACGTCCGATCCCATCGGCCGCGTGCGCCACGCCTCGCGCGCCACGCGGATCATGTCCTCGCGCCGTCCCATCGAGTTGTAGGCGTCCGCCAGCGCCAGCACGCCTTCGCCCGTGCGCGGCCCCCGCGCCGCCAGCCACGAGATGCGCTCCTCCGCCGTCAGGGCAGAGCGCTGGATCGTGATCTCCATCTGGTCTTCGATCTTGTCGCGGTCGGGCCAGTCCTTGAACTCTTCCAGCGCATCACGCAGCTCGTTGAAGCTCGACCCGCCATTGCCATCCGTCAGAATGCGCCAGCGCACCAGCGCCTGCGCCGCCGGATCGGAAATCCGCCCCAGCAGCGACTTCACCTGGCTCCACTGATTGGCCTCGGCCGCCTCCAGCGCCCGGCTCAGCAGCCCGAAATCCGCCGCCTCGATCCACACCGACCGGGCCGCCGCCGCCGCCGGTTTCAGCGACGGGGCAGGCGGATTGGCGAACGCCACGGCCGCCGCGCCCAGCGCCGCTGCAGACACACACCCCACCGTAATCCGGCCAACCCAGGACATCTGCTTGCCAAACCCCGTCATCAAATGATTATCCCGCGAGTCGCCGGATGTTCGACTATACCCATCCGCCCGATACTAGCTGACCAATCAGGATTTTTCGCGACCATGCTGTTCAAAGGCTCCATGCCGGCCCTCGTAACCCCTTTCCGTGCGGGAAAAGTGGACGAGAAGGCGTTTGCGGCCCTGGTCGAGCGCCAGGTCGCCGCCGGCACGCACGGTCTGGTCGTCTGCGGAACAACCGGCGAGGCCTCGACACTGTCGCACGAGGAACACCAGGCAGTCGTGGAACTCTGCGTCAAGACGGCTGCAGGGCGCGTTCCGGTCATTGCGGGGGCCGGCTCCAATTCCACGGACGAGGCGATCAGCCTCCTCCAGCATGCAAAGGCGGTCGGCGCGCACGCGGCCCTTGTCGTGAACCCGTATTACAACAGGCCGACCCAAGAAGGCGTTTATGCGCACTACAAAACTTTGACGGAAGCCGTCCAGCTGC
Organism: Hyphomonadaceae bacterium; assembly: GCA_022844345.1. GTDB lineage: Bacteria > Pseudomonadota > Alphaproteobacteria > Caulobacterales > Hyphomonadaceae > UBA7672. Next base: position 280,106 of record JALHLU010000002.1, on the reverse strand, counting down.
CAATTTTCCTCTACAACGTGCCCGGTCGCACAGGTTCCGACATGCAACCCGAACTGATTGGCCGCCTGTCGAAACTGCCCAACGTCATCGGGATCAAGGACGCGTCCGCCGATCTCAACCGCATCGCCCGCCACACCGCGCTCGCGGGCAAGGACTTCATCCAGATCTCGGGCGAAGATGGAACCGCCGTCGGCTTCAACGCCCAGGGCGGGGTGGGCTGCATCTCCGTCACCGCCAACGTCGCGCCCTACCAGTGCGCCGCCATGCAGGAAGCGACCCTGCGCGGCGACTATGCCGAAGCCCGCCGCCTCAACGACACGCTGGCCCGCCTCCACCGCGCCATGTTCCTCGAAGCCAGCCCCGCGCCTGCCAAATACGCACTCTCCCTCCTCGGTCTCTGCGCCGACGAAGTCCGCCTGCCGCTCGTCACCGTCCAGTCCGCCGACGTCCGCAAGGAAATCGAGGCGGCCATGAAGGAAGCCGGCGTGCTCTGATGGCCCACCCACCCAAATCCGGCGCCAACCCCAAAGGCAAATCCCAGCGCCAGCTCGCGCAGAAGATGGTCGCCGAAAACCGCCAGGCCCGCCGCAACTACGAGATCATCGACAGCATCGAAGTCGGCATCGTGCTCACCGGCTCCGAAGTGAAATCCCTGCGCGAAGGCCGCGCCAACATCGCCGAGGCCTATGCGCGCGAGGAAGACGGCCAGATCGTGATGGTCAACTCCACCATCCCGATGTACGCGCCCGCCGGCCAGTTCAACCACGACCCCGGCCGCAAGCGCATCCTCCTGGTCAAGAAGCGCGAGTTCAACCGCCTCATGGGCGCCGTCGACAGGGAAGGGCGCACGCTCGTCCCCCTCGAACTTTATTTCGGCCCCACCGGCATGGCGAAGATCAAACTCGCCCTCGCCACCGGCCGCAAAGCCCCCGACAAACGCGACGTCGAAAAGAAACGCGACTGGGACCGCCAGAAAGGCCGCATCCTGAGGGATAGGGGCTGAGCAAGCTTCGGTGTGGTGAATGACCGACACGTCCAGCACCAAGGGTCGAACGGCGCGCAGATGGCTCGCCTTTGTCGGTTCTGTCGTGTTGATCCTGCTCGCAGCCTACCTGTCCTTCGCCTACGGCATGGCCTTCATGTACACGCATCCCCTTGTCGTGTGGGGCGCGATTGGCGTGTGTGTCGTCCTGTTGACGGCGCCATTGTGGATCGCAGCACTCAGCGGCTGGCGTCGCCTGCTGACCTACTACGCAGCGGTCATCGCCTTGCTGGCTTGCGGCATCATGATCCGATTTGTCGTCGAAGTGCTGCTCTAGGTTTCGTGTCTGCGCGCTGACGCAGCAACGACACATCCGTCCACGTTTAGATCTGCTAGCTCATCGCTCCCCTCTCCCCCTTGTGGGGAGAGGGTGGGGTGAGGGGGGCCGTGGGACGGTAAGCTCTCGCTTTCATCGCGAACGCCGAGCCGCCCCCCACCTCCTACCTCCTCCCCACAAGGGGGAGGAGGGCGCAACTCTCCCGCATTTGTAGGAAACAGCGTTCGCACAACTGTAGGAAACAGAATCCGCCACGCCCACAAAATCAACGCGATGCGCTCGCCATTTGCAGGATGGGCCCTTCCTCAATCAGCCGGCCCCATTCCGCGCCTACTCTACCCCGCATGCACCCGGCCAACGCCGCCATCCTCAACACCGCCCTCGCGCCATACTGGCAGCTCCTGCGCGACTGGCTGAGTGCGGCCCTGCACAACCACCAGCACTCCCGCAACCACCTCACCCGCGACGAACTCGCGCCGATCCGCACGTCGATCTTCGAGATCGAAGCCCTGCTGCGCCGCCTCGTCCTCGTCGCCGCCACCGCCATCACGCTCGACACCGCCGCGCGCTGGAGCCCCGCGCCCAAGACCGACGCGACAACCCGCGCCCGCCACACGCCCAAAGCCATCGTCCGCAAGGCCATCGGCTTCCGCCTCTTCAAGATCGTCTGGTCAAAGACCGGCGCCAAACTCGCCACCACCGCCGTCCTCATCGACAGGTCCGCAGCGCAATCTACGCCGCGCACCAGCGCCCACTCCGACACGCTGACCTCCGGACCGCCGGGCGCCCGCCCGGCAGCGCCGCCCAAAAGCGGCGACTCTCCCCACACGCACCACACGCACATCGCGAAGAAACCGATCGAGCTGACGGCCGAAGAGTTTGACCGCTGGGGCGCCACGCTCGACCTCGCCGCCGCCAGGGCCGAAGCCGAGGCCGAATACCGCGCCGCCATGGAAGAGCTGGAGCTTGCCGATCAGCCCCGGCCGCAGCAGGCTCCCAAGCAAGCCGCGCAGCCCAGGCTCGAAAAGAAAACCGTCCCCCAACTCCTCGATGCGACAGAGCTGCAGGCGCGCCTCGCCCTGCTCGAAGAACTGGTCGCCAATCCCGAAGCGCTGATCCAGCGCGCCGCCCACGCCATGAATCGCCGCCGCGAGATCGCCTACCGTCTCTCGCTTGTCCCGGCCCCCAAGGCGCGCGGCCACCTCGCCATGTCAGCCAACGTGCTCGGCACGCTGATCCCGTTCCACGCAGGCTACTCCCAGGCGCTCTGCTATTTCGCCCTCAGCTGGACGGAGCCCGACACGACATGACCCAGCCTCAGCGCAAGCTCCCCGCCTCGCAGTCCCCTGCGAGAACGCGCTCCCGCGCCCAAACGCTCGCCAAGCGCCCCGCCGGCGCAGCCGTGCCCGCTGCGCGCCCCACGCACGCCCCACGCGCAATGCGCGATACGCGCGACATGCGCGGGTTTATCTCCCGGAGCGAAACCTTCATGGGGTCATTCTCGGGCTTGTCCCGAGAATCTCGGTTGCCACGCCAGCGGGAAAGCCAACGCATCCCCCCGCAGCTCCCAACCGGGATCCTCGGGACAAGCCCGAGGATGACACCGTTGCGACGGCGCGAGTGGGGGCAGGACGCAGCCTGCCATCGTCCGCGCCTTAACCTCTCGTTTACGAAAAACTTCCGCAAACCATCTTGCGTGAGAACAAAAAGGGAATACAAACGAGAAAAGAACGGAGCAAGAACATGACGCTGTCCAACGGAGTTGCCAATTTCTGCGGCGCGAACGGCGCCTCCTACAGGTTCGAGCGCATGGGCGCTGAAGCCGATTGGGCCAAAGTCCCCGGCGTCGTTCTGTTCGCAGCCCCCGAGGGCAAGGGCTGGCGCGTGATCCGCGTCGCCGACCAGGGCGGCACCGAAGGCGACGTCGCCACCTTCTGGCGCTGGCGTGAAGCGCGCCGCTATGGCGCCACGGCGATCTTCATCCGCCGCAACACGGACATCACGGCCCGCCGCCGTGAGGCCGCCGACCTGGCCGCCGGCCTCGATCCTGTCTTCGCCTCCGGCAGCGAACTGGCCCTCGAAGACATGGCCATCGCTGCCTAGGGGCAGGGCCTTTCACAAGACCTCGTCGTTCGGTGTGCGTGGGCGTTCAGTCTCCGCTGGTCTCCACACCGAAGCGCCTGACGGGAAGCGGGCCCTGCGGATCACTCCGCAGGGCCCGACTCTTTATGAGGACGGCAGATCACGACGACCTGCTCAATCAACGCGGCGTACGAGCTGTTGAGGGCCATATCGGACTGTCTGTCTCCAGAACATGCCCGGTACGTCCGAGATCGAACAGAACTGGATGGCTGTGATGCCGCGCGGCTGCCCCTGGCCCGGAGGCCGCAACTCTTCGATGAACTGCATCAGGGATACATCAAGATATTCGCCGGCCTTGTCGGTCGAGAGGCATGCACGGGATTCCAATCGGTCTCCGCGATGCATTCCCCGGAAGCTGTCGATTTCCAGGCCGGCTTCTCGGCACTCCGAAAGGCTTGTCGGCGTGAAGGCGATTTCAAGCCTGCCAAACCCATCGGCCTTGAATGTGTGTCGTTCAGCGCCCCCGATTTCGACTGCGGAAGTCGTCTCGAACTGCTTTGGAATTGGACCGATGTTATGCAGCGATAGACAGAGATCGCCGAGCTTCAGGTTATTGGTGGGAGTAGGCGGAACGCCAGACGCCGGTGACGAGATAAGCATTGCAATCATCGCTGCCAGCGCAAGACGCCCGTGAGTTCCCACCATAGCCGCTCCCCCCAATTGCCTACTGCCTACTGCCTAATGCCGATTGCCCAGAACCTATTGCCCCACGCCGCCACCCGGGGGCTTCAGCGTCTGCTGCGCCGCCGCCGTCTTGGCCAGCCGCGCCAGCTGCACGAACTCGGCGCGGTAGCCGAACTCATCCTTGCCCTTGGCGCCATTGGCCAGCGCGATCACAGAGTCCCACGTGAAGGATTTGTCGAGATAGGGGTCCCCACGCAGCAGCGATCCATACGCCGCAACCGAAGTCGCAAACCGCGTCGCCTCCGGCGCCTTCGCAATATCGCTGAGTTGGTCACCCGCCGTGATCGGGCGGTTGATCAGTTTCGACGTATCCTCGCCCGGCGTCTTGTAGCGGATTTTGAGGAAAGCAAACTCGTTCGTCGCCCCGGCCACCGGCTGGGCCACAGGCTGATAACGGCTCGGATCATTCAGCACAGCTTTCGATCCAACCGGTGTGATCTCGTAGATCGCCGTCACCGAAGCGCCCGCGCCAATCTCGCCGGCGTCGACCTTGTCGTTGTTGAAATCCTCCTTGTTGAGGATGCGGGTCTCATAGCCAATCAGGCGATACTCGGCGACCTTCGCCGGATTGAACTCGATCTGGATCTTCACATCGTTCGCGATCGGGAACATCGAGCCCGAAAGGTCATCATTCAGAACCTTGCGGCCCTCGTTCAGCGTATCGATATAGGTCGCGATGCCGTTGCCCGCCTGCGCCATCTTCTGCATCAGGAGGTCGTTGTAATTCCCGCCGCCAAAGCCGAGCAGGGAGAGATAGACGCCGCTCTCACGCTCGCGGCTCACCAGGTCTTCAAGCTGGTTCGGATCGTAGATGCCAACGTTGAAGTCGCCGTCCGAGAGCAGCATCACGCGATTGACGCCATCCTTCTGGAAACTCTGCTTGGCGAGGCTGTAGGCAAGCCGCAGCCCTTCGCCGCCCGCCGTCGATCCGCCCGCCTGCAGCCGGTCGAGCGCAGCATTGATCTTCGCTTTCTCGGCGCCCGAGGTCGGCTCCAGCACAGCCCCCGCCGCGCCCGCATAAACTGCGATGGACACCGTGTCCTGCTCTGTCAGTTCATTGACCAACAGCTTCAGCGACTGCACCGCCAGCGGCAGCTTGTTCGGGTCCGACATCGATCCCGACACGTCTATCAGCAGGGTGAGGTTCAACGGCGGCCTTGCGTCCGGCTTGATGTCATAGCCCTGGATCGCGACATGCATCAGCTGGCGTCCCTCGGACCACGGCGAGGGCACGATCTTCACCGTCGTCTCGAATGGCTGCTCCTTCGACTTCGGCAGTGCGTATTCATAGTCGAAGTAATTGATCAGCTCCTCGATGCGCACGGCGTTCTTGGGCGGCAGGTAGCCCTGGTTGATCATGCGGCGCACGTTGGAATAGCTCGCCGTGTCGACGTCGATGGAGAAGGTCGAGACCGGCTCCTCGGCCACAACCTTCACAGGGTTGATATCGACGTCCTCATAGTTGTCGCGCACCACGTCACCCGGCATGGGTTGCGGCGCGGTCTGCGCGTAGGGCGCGGCCGGCGCCATGCGGGCCATCTGTGTCGGAGCCGGCATCACCATCGGCGGCGGGGCTGGCGGCGCGTGTGGAGCGACCAGGCTGCCCGTGACGGCGACCGAGTCGCGGGACTCGGCCTCGGGGACATCCTGGGAGGCGACGCTAGCGCCCGATCCCATATTGTCAGCGATGGCGTCAGTCTCTGCCGGTGCGCTGGATGTGCAGGCGGCAAGCGCGATCGCGGATACGGCGGCCAACGCGGCAAAATCGAAGTGTTTCATGCTGATGTCCCCTGTGATTCACTAAAGCCATCAAGCTTCGCGATTGGGGCGGGTTTACGTCGGATTACAGTCGTAATCTAGGTCATTCAACGGGCGGAGCAGGTCGCCGCTCAACCACCCAATCCGCAATGTCGGCCTCCAGAACGGGCAGGGGCCGCGGCCCGGGAAGAAGGATCGCCTCGTGAAAAGCCTTGAGATCAAAGTCCGCTTTCAGCTCGCGCTCCGCCCCTGTGCGCATCCGCCGGATGGTCTCCCGCCCGGCCATGTAGCTGCAGGCGAGCCCCGGCCAGATCGTCATGCGATCCACCTCCAGTTCCGCTTCCGCCGCACTGATGCCGATCACGTCCTGGAGGTATGAAATCGCCTGCGGCCGCGTCCACTTCTCCGCATGGATGCCCGTGTCCGCCACCATCCGCGCCGCCCGCTGGATCATCGCCTGCAGGTACCCAAGCCGCCCCATCTTGTCGTCCGTGTACGCGCCCAGCTCTGCGGCGAGGTCTTCGGCGTAGGTCGCCCATCCCTCGCTGAATGCGGGCACGCTGATGAAATAGCTGAGCGTTGCCTGACCCGCCCGCTCGCGGGCAAGACCGGCCTGTATGTGGTGGCCCGGCACGGCTTCATGGAAAGCCAGCGTCGGCAGCGACCATGTCGGGAAGTCCAGGGTCGACCGCAGGTTCACATTGAAGATCGCCGGTCGCGATCCATCCAGCGCAGCCGCCTTGTAAAAAGCGCTCGAGGCGGAATCCTGCGTCAGCGTGGCTGCTTCGCGAATATCCACCTTCGCCTTCGGCGGCGCTGGCAGCACGCGCGCGGTCTGCGCCTGCGCCCAGTCGATCTTCTCGTTCAGCAGCGCAAGCAGCGCCACGCGCCCTTCCGGCGTATCCGGCAGCAGGTAGGCCGGGTCCGACGCCAATGCGCGAAGCCGCGCGCCGACAGCGCCTTCGACCAGTCCGATCTCGGCGAGCAGCGGATCGATCTCCGCCGACAGGTCGGCGACCAGCTTCAAGCCTGCAGCGTGCAACTGTTTGGCCGACATGTCAGTCGTGGTGTGAAGGCGCAGCGCATCTGCGTAATAGGCCTCGCCATTTTTCAGCCGCCACACGCCCGGTTCCTCGGCGCCGGCCTTCAGGGTCTTATCCAGAAGTTCGCTCAGGCGGCGGTACTCTGTCTTGATCTCGCCGCCCACAAGGTCGCTCGCTTTTTTCACCAGCGCGGCGATCTCGTCCTCGGGAATGTCGGGTATCTGGGCCAGCGCCTCGATGAAATGCGTGACGAGCGGATGCTCGCGCGGGTTGGCCGGCGCCAGCTGCTGCACCTTCGCCAGGGTGCGGCGGAGCACGGAGGCGGGCGGTGCTGCGCCGGCGGCGATATCGGTCTCGAACCGCCTGCGCTCGTCGCGCATCGCCTCGTCCAAGCCATCGAGCCGCGCGAGCCAGTCATTGGCGTCCGAGCGCGAACGCACGGACGCATGGAGGGTCATGAACTTTGAAAGGTCTGTGTAGGCGCCATCGGCAAAGCTGATGACATAGGGTCCGGCCCGGCCAAGTTCGGCATGGCCATAGCCGTGCGCATCCAGGGCCGTCACCGCGCCCAGCATCCAGACCGAAATGTCCCGCATCTGCAGGGCGTCGGGCCCAAGGGTCGCCGGGTCGATGCCTTCCAGCGACGCCAGCTGGTTCAGCCGGCTTATCCGGTTCCGTTCGACGGCCGCCATGGATCTGTCATCCAAGAGCGCCCCATATTTGCCGCCGAACAGGGCGTCGGGAAGGCCCATTGTCTCTGCCGCCTCGGGCCGGCGGCGGGCTTCGGCGGCTCCAAACTGCTCGATCAGGGCGACAAGTTGGGGGTCAGAAACGACTTCTGGCGGCGAACAGGCGCCAAGCACCGTGCCGATAAGCCCCAAAAACAGGGCCTTTGCAGGAAATTTCCGGGCCCTGTGATTCATACGATTCGCTTTGGTTGAGGCTGTCGAAGTTTTCCGATAAGGACCGCCGAGCATCAAGTCAGGAGCTAGTTAATGAGCACTCCAGCCGCAGGCGGTCAGCCGGAATTGACCGGCCAGGTCATGTTCTATCGGCGGCCTGAGCCTCTATCACTTGAGAAGCACCGGAACCTGGGCGTCAAGCAGATCGCCGCGCCGTTCTCCTTCCTCAAGACCGCACACGCTGTCCCGATCACGGTCAGCGAGTTCGGCGTCGCCGCCACCTGCTATCCGATCATCTTTGTCGGAAACGACAAGACCCCGGTGGCCGTGATGGGGGTTCGCCAGAACGAGAACGAATACATCGACGCCATGGGCCAGCCCGACCCGGACACCTACCTGCCGGCCTTCGCGCGCCGCTATCCGTTCGTGTTTGCCTCCGACCCGAAGAGCGACAAGCTGCTCCTTTGCGTCGACACGGAAGCCCAAATGGTTTCCAACGCGCCGGACGTGAAGTTTTTCGAGGGCGAAGAAGCGTCCAAGTTTACCCAGGACGCCATCGAGTTCTGCAAGGAATTTGAACGCCAGCGCCGCGCAACGGTCGAGTTTGTCGAACTTCTCGACAAGGCCTCGCTGTTCGAACAGAAATCGGTCGCCTTTACCCCGCGCGACGCTCAGGGCAACCCCGGCCCGACGCAGAAGATCGCCGACTACTGGGCGATCTCGGAAGAGGGCCTGAATGCTCTTCCGGATGGTAAATTCCAGGACATCCGCAACACGGGCGCGCTCGCGGCCGTCTATGCGCACATGGTCTCCCTGATGAACTGGCAGCGCGTCATCCAGCGCACGATGCGCCGGCTCGCGACAACGCCCCAGCCCAACTAGGGTCTTTGGCATAGGACTAGGCGCTCGCTCAACGCGAACGCACAGGCCCTCACGTTAAGGGGAGCGGGGTAGACCATCCCCCCTTTGCCACCCTACTTCCAGATAAGCGGGCCGCAGCCGGATTAACCGGCTGCGGCCCTTGCGGCTTGGGGCTGCAGGCCTGAGATTTGGGTCGAAGACCGGCCCGGCCGTTTGGGCCACGCACAAAGGGTGTCGATTGCAGGCGCTTTATCTCCAATGTCTCCGTTTCCTGGCCGGGCTTGTGCTGGCGATTGCTCTGCCGGTCCTGCCAGCTGCGGCCCAGTCCACCGCCAGCAGCGACCACGCGACTGGCACTTTGCTGAGCGAGCGTTCTGCCGCTAGTCCGGGTGACACTTTCATCGGTGCCCTGAGCCTGAAACTGGCTGACGGCTGGCACGTCTACTGGCGCAATCCCGGCGACAGCGGGCTGCCGCCCACCGCAACCTGGAACAACTCCCCAACCGTGACCGCGGGCGAGTTCCGTTTCCCACCGCCCCACGCCATCCCGCTCGAGCCCTTGATGAACTATGGCTATGAGGGCGAGGTTGTCTTCCCGTTCGAGATCAAGGTCGCAGCTGACGCGAAGGTCGGCGAGGCGCTCACCGTCGGCGCGCTGTTCGACTATCTGATCTGCGCCGACGTCTGCATTCCCGAAGCGGTGACACTGTCGATCTCCCTGCCGGTCGCCGCCACCCCTGCAGCCGATGCAGACGCAAGCACGATCATCGCGGCGACCCTGGCCAAGCTGCCGGCAAATCTCACAGGCCGCGCCGCGATCGAACGGACCAATGGCGGGTTCCGCATCGGCATTGCAGACCCGGCCGTAGCCGCCGCCATGGCCGATGCGGCCGATGTGCGCTTCTTCCCCAACGGCCCGGAAATCCTCCATCCACCCGTGCAGCCCGCGAAGTTCGGCCCTGAAGGCGTCGTGCTGGAAGTCCAGGCGTCGGCCTTCGCAACCCCGGTCAGCGTGATCGCCGGCCTTCTGGTGGTCGAAGGCAGGGACGGCGTCCAGACAGGCTGGGAGGTTGCGCCTGCGCCCGGGCCGATGCCGGACGGCATTGCAAGCACGGAATTCGTCCGCACCAGCGGTGACCCTGCAGTGCCTGCAGAGGCGCCTCCGGCGCTCGACTTCCTCGGCGTTGCGACCCTGCTTGGCTTGGCTTTCCTCGGCGGGCTGGTCCTCAACCTCATGCCCTGTGTTCTGCCGGTGTTGACCATCAAGGCTGCCGGTCTGGTTCACACCGCGCACAATCCCGCCGAGTCCCGCCGGCATGGTCTCGCCTATCTGGCGGGCGTGGTGGTGTGCTTTGCGGCTGTCGGCGTCATTCTGGTGGCGCTCAAGGCCGCCGGCGACACGTTCATCGGTCTGGGCTTCCAGTTGCAGTACTCTTGGGTGACCGCGTTCTTTGCGCTGGTGATGTTCGCCGTCGGCCTCAACCTGCTCGGCGTGTTCGAGATTGGCGGGTCGCTTGCCGGCGTTGGCGGCAACGTTGCGGACAAGGGCGGCACGTCGGGAGCCTTCTTCACAGGCCTGCTCGCCGGATTTGTCGGAGCCCCCTGTGTCGGCCCCTTCATGGCGCCCGCCGTTGGCGTCGCCATGGCCCAGCCCGCGCCCATGATCATTGCGGTGTTTGTGGTGATAGGCGTCGGCATGGCGGCGCCGCTCGTGCTGCTCAGCTTCACGCCTGCCTTCGCGAAAATCCTTCCCAAGCCTGGCCGCTGGATGGAGACCTTCCGTCAGGTCCTGGCTTTTCCGATGTTCCTCACCGCGCTTTGGCTGTTGTGGGTCCTGTCGACCCAGGCGGGCGCGGACGGTGTACTGGCCGTGTTGGCTGGAAGCATCGTGCTCGCGTTCGGGATCTGGCTGGCCGGCAAGGCGGCGCAGGGGCTCGCCGGCCGCATTGTGGCTGTGGCCGTCGTGATCGCCGGGTTCGCGACCGCACCCGTTCTGATGAATCTTCCGAAGGAGCAGCTTCTGGTCGAGGGCTCGCCATGGTCGCCGCAGCAGGTGTCTGCTCTGCGCTCCGAAGGGCGCGTGATCATGGTCGACTTCACCGCGACCTGGTGCATCACCTGTCAGGTAAACAAAAGCACCACGCTCAAGTCGGCCTCAGTCCAGAAGGCATTTGCCGATACCAACACCGCCTTCCTGATCGCGGACTGGACCAATAAAGACAAGGTGATCGGCGAGGAACTTGCGAGCCATGGTGCGGCCGGTATTCCTTTCTATCTGATCTATCCAGCCTCCGGCGGCGAGCCGCTGAAGCTGGACGGCCTGCTGTCGCCCGGCCAGATCGAACAGGCGATCCGCGAGGCGGCGGGTTCAATCTAGTGTGGGGCAGGGACGCCTGCTTCATGGGGCACAACAAACGGGAGAAGCATCATGGGCATTGTGAAACGTGACCGGCTTCCAGTGGCGCTCGGCGCGGGCGTCGCGTCGATGCTGACGGTGGCCGCGCTGGTGATTTCCAGCGCGAGCGCGGCGCCTCCGGGCAATGCCGCCCAGGCCTTCAGCGAAGTGAACACAGCCGGGCAGACGATCTCGCTCGGGGACTTCAAAGGCAAGACTGTCATCCTTGAATGGACCAATGACGGCTGTCCCTTTGTGAAGAAGCACTACAACTCGAAGAACATGCAGGACACACAGGCTGCAGCTGCGGCCGATGGCGTCGTGTGGCTGTCGGTGATCTCGTCCAAGCCGGGCTCCCAAGGCCACGTCACGCCCGCTCAGGCCGACAAGCTGACGGCCGATCGGGGCGCGAAGCCAACGCACGTTCTGCTCGATCCGGATGGCTCGATGGGCCGGGCCTATGGCGCCAAGACGACGCCGCACATGTACATCATCACACCCGACGGCAAGGTCGCCTTCAATGGTGCGATTGACTCCATCCAGTCCAACAAGGTCGAGGATATTCCGAAGGCGACGAACTACGTCACCGCCGCGCTCGCCAACCTGAAAGCCGGCAAGGCGCCCGATCCAGCCCTGACGGTGCCCTACGGCTGCGACGTCAAATACTGAGCTAGAAGTTTCGTTCGATCGAACACTGTTGGGCGGCTGGGGACGCGGCATTCGCAGCTGCATTCGCTTGCGCCGGGCGGCCAACTGCCGGGGCGATCAGCACGGCATCGCTGAGCATGCGGTTGAGGCTGGCCAGCGCCTTTGCCTGCGTCATGCCGGAAGTAGCGGCTGAGGCGGCGTGAAGTTGCTTCTCCGTTTCCGCCGCCATGCCTCGGAAAATGCAACGCAGGTCGGCCGGGCCGCGCTTGCTGTCGATCTCCACCGAGAGCCTGCTGGCGGCAAGGCCAAAGCGCTGCAGGTCGGATACCAGCGCCGGCGATAGTGCCGACGGTTTCGCCGAAGCCCTCGCTGTAGCCTCGGCGGACTTAACCTGCGTCAATAGACGGGACGCTTCCGCTTGAACCTGCTGCGCCAACGTCTCCGCTGCCGCCGGAAGGGCGACAGCAAACATCAAGACGAGAGCAACAGCGAAGCGTTTCATGGCCGCAGCATCGCCTCCTGCCGTTAAGGCTTCGCGAAAATGGTCTGGGAGTAGTCCGCGCGGCATTGGCGCGGCGCCCGGAGCGTGACCATGTGGAACGAACCGGAGAGACGTACATGAAACAATTCGCGCCGCTGATGCTGGGCCTCGCCGCCATGGCCTGCACGCCGCCTGCACCTGCCGTGGACGCGCAAGCGCCTGCCGCGAAATCGGTCGCCGAGACGCTCGGCCTGATGGTCGGCGCGCTCGAGGAACACCCCAGCGCGACGGATGGCCAGCCCAGCGAATTCAAGGTGCGCGTGCTGTTCGCCAATGATGGGTCAGGCTGGAAGTCGCTCGATCTTGGATGCAGCGACATGCCATGCCTGCAGCAGGCTCCGTCAAAGTATCCGACCGAGGTCAACTGGACGATCGCCCAGGCCGGCGCCGCCAAGGGCAATGTTACGGGGATCGTCGAAGTCGAATGGCCGCTTTATGCCGACATCGGCACGCAATACGTCTCCGAGGAAACGCCGGCCCCCAAGGTGGGCGAGCCGACGCTCGATTTCGCTGGCGATGACGGCAAGCCGGTCCAGCGCCCGCTCGTCGCTGTTTCCCAGCCCAATTTTGCGGATCCTGATGGCTGGGCCCCCGCAGACCTTGCGCCCGAGGCCCTGGCGGCCGCCCGCGCCGAATTCCGCGCGCGGTTTGTCGACGTCCAGAACTGCGCCAGCCCGGAAGAGAATACGCCCAAGCCCGTCACCTACACCGAGCAGGATGTGGGTATGTTCGCTGGCTGGACGTCCAGCAAGGGCTGGTCGCTCATCTCGGCGATCCTCGACGGCTATCGCTGCGATGGCCCGATGGGAGGCACAGCTTATGCCGCACAGACCTTCGCGATCTCGCCGGATGGGGTGGCCGTCCACCTGGGCGAGGGGCTCCAGTTGCTCGACGCAGGCGATTACGACAAGGACGGCAAGTCCGAGCTGGTCTTCCACGTGTCCAGGTACAACGAGGGCGGGTACGAACTACGCCACAACGATTTCGCGGGGCACGCACTGTTCGTTTTCAGCTACCATTAGGGCCTGGCAGACCAGTTTGCCCCGTGTTGCCGCAGGGAGGCCAATGCGCTATCCCGCAGGCCCCAACGCTTAAAGGCTTGGGACGGATGGCCATCATGACCAACGACGAGCAACAGCGGCGGCCCGAGGCGCGCAAGCCGCGTGGATTTCCTGACCGGACGGCGGCAGTCATTGCCGCCGAACGCAGGCTCGTTGACTCAATCAGCTCCGTTTACCAGCGCTGGGGCTTCGACGCGCTCGATACAGGCCCATTCGAATATGTCGACGCGCTGGGCAAGTTCCTGCCAGACACAGACCGTCCCAACAGTGGGGTTTTTGCGCTGCAGGACGATGACGAGCAATGGATCGCCCTTCGCTACGATCATACAGCGCCGCTCGCTCGCTATGTCGCGGAGAACTGGGAACGCATCCCCAAGCCCTTCCGCCGCTATTCGGCTGGGCCTGTCTGGCGCAACGAGAAACCGGGCCCGTTCCGTTTCCGCGAATTCATCCAGTGTGACGCTGACTCTGTCGGCGTGGCCGGCCCCGCCGCCGACGCGGAAATGATCGCCGTCGCCGCCGAGGCGATGGAGGCCGCCGGCGCCGCGCGCGGCGAATACGTGATCCGGGTGAATTCCCGCCAACTGCTCGATGGGCTGATGGAATCCGCCGGCGTAATCGATGGCGGTCAGCGCGGCACGGTGCTGCGTGCGCTCGACAAGTTCGACAAGTTCGGCGTCGAGGGCGTCACGCTGTTGCTGGGCAAGGGCCGCAAGGACGAGTCGGGCGACTTCACCCAGGGCGCCGGCCTGCAGGCGAACCAGATCGACGTGCTGCTGGAATTCGTCACCGCCCGGAAGGTCAATCGCGCCGAGACCATCGCGAGCCTTGCCAATACCGTTGGCATGACGCGGGCCGGCGCGACTGGCGTGACCGAGCTGGGTGAGATTGACGCGATCCTCAATGCGCTGGGCCTGCCGGAAGAATCTGTCGCTTTCGATCCGTCCATCGTGCGTGGCCTTGAATACTACACCGGCCCAGTTTTCGAGGCCGAGTTCCTGCGCGAGTTCCGCGACGCCGAAGGCAATCCGATGAGGTTTGGCTCCGTGGGCGGCGGCGGCCGCTACGATGGCCTCGTTGCCCGTTTCCGTGGGGAGCCTGCGCCTGCGACCGGCTTTTCCGTCGGCGTGAGCCGCCTTGCCGCCGCCATGGCGGCCAGCGGCGAAGAGAAGGTGGATGGGCCTGTGCTCGTCCTCGTGCTCGACAAGGACCAACTGGCTGACTACGCGACTCTGGCGTCAGACCTGCGCCGTGCGGGCGTGCGCGCCGAGATGTATCTGGGCTCCTCCGGCATGAAGCCGCAGATGAAGTATGCGGACCGCCGCAACTCACCTGCCGTTGTCATCGTTGGCGGCAATGAGCGCGAGAAGGGCGTCGTCACCATCAAGGACCTGAAGGCAGGCGCTGCCGCCGCCAAGGGCATGACCGACAACGACGCCTGGCGCACGGAGCGCCCCGGCCAGTTCGAATGCCCGCGCGCCGAAATGGTCGCGCGCATCAAGACGATTGTGGGCCAGTCGTGATCCTGTCGCCGCAGGCTGCAGCGGCGCTGGCGCGAATTGCCCGCGCGAGCGGCGTTCGCGCTGAGCCGCAGACATTGCTACCGGCCGAGATCGTGCTGGAGCTTTCGGGTGAGGCCGTGCGCTCGAGGCTCTGCATCTTCACCGACGCCAGCGGCAAGGAACACTGCCTGCGGCCCGATCTCACCACGCCGATCGCGCAGATGGTGGCCTCGGGCGCCTTGCCGGTGGCGCGCTATCACGAATCTGGCCCGGTTTATCGACTCCCGCCGCGCGGGTCAGATGATCCAGTCGAGCATCTGCAGCTGGGCTTTGAATGGTTTGGAAATGTGGGCTCGCCAGCCGAAGACGCTGAGGCGTTGGCGGTGGCGCTCGAGGCGGCGCAAGCAGGCGGCGTTCGCGCTGCGGAGGTCCGCTTCGGCGATGTTGCGATCTATCACGCGCTGCTTGCCGCCCTGCCGCTGTCGGATCAATGGCGTGATCGCCTCCGCCGCGGGTTCAGCCGGCGCAAGGGCCCGCGCGAACTGCTTGCCGACGCAGGCAGCCGTGCGGTCAACACCGCCGGCCTCGCGGCCCGCATTGGCGCGCTTGGCGCAGCCGACGCCGAAGCGGCCGTTCGGGCCGAACTGTCGGCGCTGGGCGTCGAGCCGGTCGCACGCAGTGTGAAGGACATTGCCGACAGGCTGCGCGAGAAGGCTTCCGAGACCGCACCCGATGCGGCCAGCGCCGCCGCTATCCTGGACTATCTGGGCATTGCCGCGCCTGTCGCTGAAAGCGCTGCAGTTCTGCGAGGCTTTGCGAAAATGGCCGGGCTCGACATTGCGGCCGCGCTCGAAGCGTTCGAGGAGCGGCTGCACCTGATCGCGAAGCTGCAGCCGCCGTTCTGGTCAAACGCTGCGTTCAGCGCAGAAGCTGGCCGGCGGTTCGAGTATTATGATGGCTTCGTTTTCGAGGTGGCGCCGATGGGCGGCGGGGATCGGCCAATCGTTTCCGGCGGTCGTTATGACGGGCTGATCTCGCGGCTGAGCGCTGGCTCGCGCGCCGCCAGCGGCATCGGTGCGGCCTTGCGCGCCGACCGGCTGGTGGAGGGCGCGCGCGCATGAGCACGCTGAAGCTTGCCATTCCGTCCAAGGGGCGCCTGAAGGAACAGGCCGAAGAATTCTTCGCGAAAGCTGGCTTCCGTATTGAGGCGCTTGGCGGCTCACGCGGATACTTTGCCCGCATCCCGAACCTCCCGGATGTTGAGGTGCGCTTGCTCTCGGCCAGCGAGATTGCATCGAGCATCATCGCGGGCGACGTGCATGCCGGCGTCAGTGGCGAGGATCTGCTGCGCGAGCAGGCCGGGGACCTTGATCGTGTGGTCCATCTCCTGGCGCCGCTCGGCTTTGGCCGCGCCGACCTGGTCGTGGCGGCGCCCAAGAGCTGGCTCGACGTGGAGACCATGGCGGATCTCGACGACGTGGCAGCCCGGATGGAGGCCGCGACGGGACGCAAGCTGCGCGTGGCGACGAAATATGTCCGCTCAACCCGCCGCTTCTTCACGGCTGAGGGCGTGGGCCATTATCGAATCGTGGAGAGCGCCGGAGCCACCGAGGGCGCGCCGGCGGCGGGCGTGGCGGAGCTCGTGGTGGACATCACCACGACGGGTGCCACGCTGGAGAGCAACGGCCTCAAGATCCTGCGGGACGGGGTCATCCTGCGCAGCCAGGCTCAACTGGCGGCCAGCTTGGGCGGCGAATGGTCTGAGCGTGCGATGTCTTCGCTGCGCCAGCTGGTAGTCTCGATCGGGGGAGAGGATCCGGCTGCGATAGCGCGACTTGAAGGTTTTGTGGCGGCTGCCGCAAAACCCATGGGCTGACCCCGAAAAGCGTGATTCCATCCGGTATCGGGATAGCTGCTTAATTGTTGCGCTTGCGAAGACCTTGCGGGTCGATTGTACCCCGGAGTGTAGCAACTGGCGTTCAAACCGGCCAGACCTTACCTGCTTTCGATTACCAGACCGCAACTTCATGCTTGACTCTCACCTACGTTCGCGAGAGTGTGATGACGAACTGCTTCGGCGGTTTGGCGTTTCGGGGAGGAAACGCTCGTATCAGACCCTTTTAGTGGCGGCGCGTTCATCGCGCCGCCCTTTTTCTTTGTGTTTCAGGGATCTGGATCGTCCCCGGGCGACGCGACCGCGTCCTTGTGCCAACGCTCGCCTATCCCGGCTGACTGGTCGATGAACAGGCTCAAGCGTGACTCAATTGAGCCGATAGGCGCCAAAGGATTCGGCAATCAGGGGATCATTCAGCGCAGAAAGAAGTCGGGGCGGCCCGTTTCCAGGCCGCCCCATTTCGGCATTCGGAAGTTCTTTTTAGTCTTGGATCGCCCGGGGTCAGGATGGGCTACCAATCGAACTTCTCGATAAACAATAAATGAATATTGATAATCGAGCAATCCCGTAAGCGCGAGCATAGGGCGGAATTTGCAGATGATGACGCCCGGGAACCTTTGTCGCCTGCCAACGGATATCCGGAAGGCCATGCCCGAATAGTCATGATCCGGTGGATCGGTTGCCTGGAATGCTCCGGTCAGCCGTCGATTTGGCCTACCGCGTCAGCGATTGATCACGGCCTTGTGAGGCCGCCGGGGTCCCGGAACGCAAGAGAGGCGGCCCTTTTGGGGCCGCCTCCCGCAGTTCGTACCGATCCGAGTCGGGATGGACTAGAAGTCCATGCCGCCCATGTCCGGCATTCCGCCGCCCGGGCCGTGGCTGTGGCCGGCGTCTTTCTTCGGCGCGTCAGCGATCGCTGCTTCCGTCGTGATCAGCAGACCGGCCACCGAAGCGGCGTTCTGCAGGGCGACGCGAACCACTTTCGCCGGGTCGATGATGCCCATCTCGACCAGGTCGCCGTACTCTTCCGTCTGCGCGTTGAAGCCGAACGTCTTGTTGGCTTTCTCGGCGCGGATACGGCCGACAACCAGCGAGCCTTCGACGCCCGAGTTTTCCGCGATCTGGCGGATCGGGGCTTCGAGAGCCTTGCGGACGATGTCGATACCAGCCTGCTGGTCTTCGTTATCGCCCACCGACTTGATGGCGAAGGCAGCGCGGAGGAGGGCGGTGCCGCCGCCGGCGACGATGCCTTCTTCCACCGCAGCGCGCGTGGCGTTCAGGGCGTCGTCAACGCGGTCCTTGCGTTCCTTGACTTCCACTTCCGTGGCGCCGCCAACCTTGATGACGGCAACGCCGCCAGCGAGCTTGGCGAGACGCTCTTGCAGCTTCTCGCGGTCGTAGTCCGACGTGGTGTCGTCGATCTGCTTGCGGATCTGCGAGATACGGCCTTCGATCTCTTTCTTCTTGCCGCCGCCGTCGACGATCGTGGTGTTCTCTTTCGAGATCTGCACGCGCTTGGCTTTGCCGAGCATGTCGATGGTGACGTTCTCGAGTTTGATGCCGAGATCTTCGGAGATGACCGTGCCGCCCGTCAGGATGGCGATGTCTTCCAGCATGGCCTTGCGGCGGTCGCCGAAGCCCGGGGCTTTCACGGCAGCAACCTTGAGGCCGCCGCGCAGCTTGTTCACGACGAGCGTCGCGAGAGCTTCGCCTTCGACGTCTTCCGCGATGATGATCAGCGGACGGCCCGACTGGACCACAGCTTCAAGCACCGGGAGGAGCGGCTGGAGCGAGGAGAGTTTCTTCTCGTGCAGCAGGATGAGAGCGTCGTCGAGCGAGGCTTCCATCTTGTCGGCGTTGGTGACGAAGTAAGCCGAGAGGTAGCCGCGGTCGAACTGCATGCCTTCGACGACTTCGAGCTTGGTCTCGATTTCCTTGGCTTCTTCAACCGTGATGACGCCTTCGTTGCCGACTTTCGCCATGGCTTCGGCGATCATCGCGCCGATTTCCATTTCGCCGTTAGCGGAGATCGAGCCGACCTGAGCGATTTCCTCGTTGGTCGTGACCTTCTTGGACTGCTTCTTCAGGTTCTCGACGACTTCGAGCACAGCGCGCTCGACGCCACGCTTGAGGTCCATCGGGTTCATGCCGGCGGCGACGCGCTTGAGGCCTTCTTTCACGATGGCCTGGGCGAGAACCGTGGCGGTGGTGGTGCCGTCACCCGCGACGTCGTTGGCCTTGGAGGCCACTTCGCGGATCATCTGGGCGCCCATGTTCTCGAACTTGTCTGCCAGTTCGATTTCCTTGGCGACGGTGACGCCGTCTTTCGTCGAGCGCGGAGCGCCGAACGACTTCTCGATGATCACGTTGCGGCCCTTGGGTCCGAGCGTGACTTTGACTGCGTTGGCGAGGACGTCGACGCCGCGCATCATGCGCTCACGAGCGTCGGCGGCGAATTGTACGTGTTTGGCTGCCATTGGATTGAGTTCTCTTGGCTGAATGAATGGGGATCGGTCGAAGGGCCGGAGGCCTTACTTCTTCGACGCGGGGGTCTTTTCGACGATGCCGAGGATGTCGCTCTCTTTCATGATGATGAGCTCCTCGCCGTCGATGGTGACTTCGCTGCCCGACCATTTGCCGAACAGGACGCGGTCGCCGGCTTTTACATCAAGCGGGGTGACCTTGCCGTCATCGCCACGGGCGCCAGCGCCAACCGCAATGACTTTGCCTTCCTGGGGCTTCTCTTTGACGGTGTCGGGGATGATGATCCCGCCCTTGGTCTTTTCTTCTTCCTTGACGCGCTTTACGAGCACGCGGTCATGAAGCGGACGAAAGCTCATGATTTTCCTCAACTTTTCGAATTTTCAGGGGGCCGCGGGGCCGCCCCTGGTGCTTACGTGCTAGCAGTCGCCTCAAACGAGTGCCAGCCGCGCCTGCGAGGTATGGGCTGAGCGGTCGCCTGTCAAGGGATCGCACGAGATCTCAGCGCGCTGCCGCGACGGCTTCTTCGCGCGTTCCTGGCGTTTTCCAGCCAAGATCACGCGAAATGGCCAGCTGCAGCGTGTCCGCCATCTGGCGGTGGGCGTCGATCCCGGGGTGCCAGTCGCATCCGAAACGGCGGGTCGAGGCGGTGATGGAGAACTCGATGAAGTGGACCTGCGAATCGCCAGCCTCCCGCCGGGTCGAGACGGCTCCCTTGATGGAGTTGCGTGCGGCCGCGTAGGTGTCGCCGTGCAGCATGCCGCCGATTGCGCCGTAGATTTCTGCCTGTGGATAAGTCTGACGCAGCGTGGCCAGCAGGTCGACATAGGCTGCGTCGAACCCATCTCCGGGATCGCCCGCCGCGAAATCCGCCGCGCCCAGGTTGATGACGATCACATGCGGCCGGTAGGCGAGACGCGCCCAGTTGGTTTTGCTCTCCGGAAGTTCCCGCCAGAGTGTTTCGGCCATGGTGGGGTCGGCGCCGGCAAAGTTACGGACCAGACCGCGCCCATCGGCGGCGATCGTGTGGATGTCCGCCTTGAAGGCGGCCGCCGTGAGAGCCGGAAAGGCGAGATCGTGGTTCTGGGCGCCATGAGTGTAGGTGCAGAACTGGTCCGCTCCCTCGATGCCGTAGCCAGAAGCAGCGGAGTCGCCGATCACCATGATCCGGCGGCTGGGATCGTCAGTCGGCAGCATGGGCCCGTCGGCCGAAACGTCCAGGAAGCGCGTGATCCCGGTTGGCGTTCCAGTGCGGCGGGTAACCTTGATCGTGTGCTGGCCCGAGGCGCCATCGAACAGCGTGTACTCCCAGGATCCTGCCTTCAGGGCGACCACGGTGATTTTTCCGTCGACCTCGACGTTCAGCCAGTTGCTGCCCCAGTCTTCGATCTGCGCGGTCAGCTTCGAACCGCTGAGGCTGACCTCGAATCCGCTGCCAGGCCACTGGATCGCGAAGCCGCCATTGGCGACCGGTTCGGAACGCCCGAGCACGCGGACATTCTGGGCCTGTGCCGTGCCGGCAAGGCTGGCGGCGATGGCAAGGGCGGATATCAGCTGGAAAATGATGCGCATGGTCATGGCGCAGCACAAAGGGCGCCAGCCTCGCGATAGCGAGAAGGTAAACGCAGTTGAGCCGCTCGCCCGGCTGGGGATGTGCTCAACGGCCGGGATCCCCGGACTAGTCGCGCGCCTTGAAACTCTCGGCGGGCCGGATGGCTTTCCAGGCCAGCACCTTCACAGCGACCTTGCCGTTAGGCAGGCGCCATTCCGCTTCGACATAGCCGGTAGTCCTGCTTCTGTTAACCAGCCGGGCCTCGATCTCGATCTCTGCTCCCGAGACGGGACGGAAAATCCGAACCTGCAGGTCCTGGGTGGTGAAGCCTTCGCCCTCCTCGAGAGCGGTTGCCATGCACATGGACACCACATTGTCTGACAGGCCCGCGATCCAGCCGCCGAAGACACGGCCGCCGCCAATGTCGCGCGAGCCGTCATTGGGCCAGCGGAAAAGCACGCGGCCGACCTCCGCCTCCTTGCACCAGAGGTCTGGCCGGATTCCCATGTTGCGGTGGGCTGGGGGCAGGTCGCCGGACATGAAGGTCGCCATCCGGGCGTTAACGTGAGGCGGCAGGGAGGGGAAGCCATCGAAGCTCATGTGCAGTTCCGTTGAAGCGGGAGACTCGTCGCTAGCTGACTTCGGCGTTAATTCACAAGGGCAAAGCGAAGCTGAGGGCTTCTTCCATGCGCATGACGCCTTTTGCGGCCACAGCCGCGCTGACCGCTTCGATCTTCTCCGCCGCTCTGGCCCAGGCGCAGGGCGGCTCGTTCATGTGGTGCATGGCGTGGACCGAGAATGACGCCGAAAAGGCGTACTTCTACTCGGCATTCTTTTCGGCTGGCGCATGGGAGGCCGAGCGCAAGGCGCTCGCGTTCAAGAATGAAGTCGAGGGCAAGGAATCCGGTGGGGCAATGGTGAAGACCACATGCATGGCGCCGGCGGAGTACGACAAGGCCGTCGCCACCCGCAACGCCGCCATGAAGGCGGGGCCAGGCAAGGTGCTGAGCTGGGCAGGCTGAGCACCTACCCCTCTGGTGCGAAATTCAGCGCCACGCCGTTGATGCAATAGCGCAGGCCGGTGGGCGGCGGGCCGTCGGGGAAGACGTGGCCCATGTGGCTGCCGCATGTTCCGCAATGGACTTCGGTGCGGACCATGCCGTGGCTCTTGTCCACTGTCTCGCCCAATGCCCCCGCGATCGGCGTGGTGAAGCTGGGCCAGCCCGTGCCGCTCTCGAACTTCACTGTGTTGTTGAACAGCGGCGTGTCGCATCCAGCGCAGACGAAGACGCCGGGGCGTTTCTCATAGAGCAGCGCGCATGAGCCGGGACGCTCCGTGCCGTGCTGGCGCATGACGGCGTATTGTTCCGGCGTCAGGAGGGCGCGCCATTCGGCGTCGGTGCGGACGACCTTGAAGGGGTGGGGGGCCATGTCGTGTCTCCTGTCGCCCCAATATGGGAGCGACAGGAGGATATGGCGAGGGGCAGAGGAGGTCAGACCGCCGTCACGCCGCCGTCGACGACGATGTTCTGACCCGTGAGCCAGCCGCCTGCCCGCGAAGCAAGGAACACTGCAGCGCCCGCGATGTCGTTGGGCTCGCCGATGCGGCGCAGCGGGGTTTCTTCCTCGCGCTGTTCCTTGGTCTCGGGATCTTCCCACAGGGCCTTGGCGAAGTCGGTCTTCACGAGGCCGGGCGAGATGCAGTTGACGCGGATGTTGTGGGGCCCGAGTTCGGCCGCCAGGTTGCGGGCGAGTTGCACGTCAGCTGCCTTCGAGACGCAGTAGGCCCCGATCACGGTCGAGGCGCGCAGGCCGCCGATGGACGAGATGATGATCACCACGCCGTCCTTGCGCTCCTTCATCTGCGGGGAGACCAGCGTTGTCAGCGTGTTGTTGGAGATGATGTTGTTCGAGAGGATTTTCGCGAACGCCTCGTCCGTGATGCCGGCCATCGGGCCGTAATAGGGGTTCGAGGCTGCGTTGCAGACGAGAATGTCGATCTTGCCGAAGGCGGCGTTGGTTTCATCGACCAAGCGCTTGAGATCATCCTTCGAGGAAATGTTGGCCGGGCAGGCGATCGCCGTGCCATCGCCATGCTTTGCGTTGATCGCCGCGGCGACTTCCTCGCACGGGCCGGGCTTGCGCGAGGATATGACGACCTTCGCGCCATGGATCGCATATTGTTCGGCGATGGCCTTGCCGATGCCCTTGGTCGAGCCGGTGATGAGCGCGACCTTGCCTTTGAGGTCGAACAGGGTTTCGGGAAGCTGGGCCATTTGGGATTTCCTTCCAACGGGGCGCCGGCCCCGGATGTCTGACGCAATGATGTTGCGTTCATAGCGCGGGTTTGGCGGAATGGAAGGCAGGTTCGCCTAGTCTGGCGGACGGTACGGGTTCTTCTTCACCCACATCCAGCGTGCGACCATCACGAAGACGAAGATCGCCCAGCTGCTCACCAGCACGCCAATACCAGACCAGAGCGCCCAGTCCGGTACGGCGGCGTCCAGCTTCCACCACACGACCATGCAGGCGCCGAGAACGACGCCAGCGAGGCCTATGACGCGCTTCTTGTGGTGAAGCCGCCTCGCCTTGTTGATCCAGGCGAGGCGGGCGGCCAGTTCGACGTCAGGTGTCTGGTCCACGCTCATGCGGACTACTTTGCCGGATCAACCAGCGCGCCGTACGTGGCGCGGGGCGAGATCACGCGCAGCGGCGGCGTGCCGCCCGTGGGGGTTGAGCCATTGAGATTCTGGATCATGCCGACAAAGACGAGATCGTTGGTGGGGTCGATCCAGAACCACGTTCCAAATGCGCCGCCCCAATAGAAGGTGTTGAGGCCCTGCGGCGTACCAGCCTTCTGCGGGTCCATCACGATGGCGAAGTCCATGCCGAAGCCGATGCCTTCCTGGCTCGGACCATAGAGGTCGACCTTCGCTGTGGGCGCGATGACGTTCGTGCGCATCAGCTTGACGGTTTCCGGCTGCAGGATGCGCTGGCCGTTGAGTTCGCCGCCGTTGAGCACGGCCTGCGAGAAGCGCCAGTAATCCTCTGCGGTGGACATGAGACCGCCCGAGCCGGACAGGAAGCTGGGCTTGGCGGTGGTGACGCGATTTTCGGCCGGTCCCTTGATCACGCCGTTCTCGTAGGTATGCACGGCGACGACGCGGCTGGCCTTCTCCTCAGGCATCCAGAAGCCGGTGTCGACCATGTCGAGTGGCCTGAAGATGTGCTCCTCGAAATAGGCGTCGAGCGACTGGCCCGACATCTTCTCGACGAGATAGCCCTGGATGTTCACGACCGGGCCGTAGTCCCATGCTGTGCCGGGCTGGGTTTCAAGCGGCAGCTTGGCCAGCTTGTCGATCATGCCCTGCAGGTCGGTCTCGCTGAGGTTCGCGGCGCTGTAGACTGCGCTTACGCCGAAGCCCGCCGTGTGGCTCATCAGTTGAGCCATGGTCATTTCCGTCTGCTGATCGACCAGCGTGTTATTCGGGCCTTTCACCTTGAGGCCCTTGAACTGCGGGATGTGTTTCGAGACGGGGTCGGACAGCTTCCACTTGCCCTGTTCCCAGAGCTGCATCATTGCGACCCCGGCAATTGGCTTGGTCATCGAGGCGATGCGGAAGATCGAGTCTGGCATGAGGGCGTCGCCCGTCGTCGCGTTGGCGGCGCCATAGGTGTCGAAATGGACGACCTTGCCGTGGCGCGCGACCAGGGTCGTGACGCCGGCAAGCTGCTTCTGTTCCACCAAAGCGCGGAATTCCGCGGTGAGCTTGTTCAGCCCCTCCGTCGAGAAACCCTGGGACTCCGGCGAGGCCGTCGGCATGCCAAGCGCGTGCGCGGCTTCGGAATGGGGCGATACGGTCGAGCCCATCATGTCGCTCACCATGGTGCAGCTGGCGAGCAGGGCGGCGGCAGCGGTGGCGGCGAGCAGCTTCGCGGATACGCGGATCATGGACATGTCTCCCCATTATTCCTGGCCGGATTCCGGGGACGGATTCGGCTTTCTGTGGCTGGCCCGGAGCTTTCTACGTCCGGCGCGGCGGCGTCAACGCACGGGCCCGAGAGCCGGGCGCTAAAGGTCCCAGTCCTTTGCGAGGTTCTGGATAAGGGCATCGCGCCGGATCCTCACGTCGTCCGGCGTCCAGCGCGTCCGGCCGCGCAGGTCCTGGCTGAGCGCGAACGAGGCCTCGCCGCTTCTGAAGTAGATTTCCAGCTTTTCATGAAACAGCTTGCGGTCCGCCGCCTGGTTTTCGGCGTGCGTGAGCAACGTGAAGTTGCCGATGCATTCGGTCAGCTCCTCGCGGTCGCGGGCGCGTGACCATTCCTCGAACCAGTCCGATCCGCGCTGGGGCGTACGCGGCAGGATATGCTCCACCGTGCAGTCGGTTGCCGGGGGAAGCGCGGGCGAGGCGTCCACGCTGCCCGAGACCCGCATCAGCAGGGCGCGGCGTTGCTTGAAATTGGGGAACCGGCCGCGCAGCCGTTCGAGCAGCTCCACCTTCTCGCGCTGTGTCAGTTCAAGCGGAGACTCGGCGTCGAACATCGAGCCCTTTTCCATGGTGTCGAGAACACGGCGATAGCGCTTGTGCCGGTATTCCCGGTCGCGCACCGAGTATTGGAGCGTGTAGGCAAGGCGCTCCAGCGCCCAGAAGAAGCGGTCGGCGTTGCCGGGGTCGTAGGGGTGCTCGACCAGGAACATGATCGCGGGCGCGCGCCAGCTCTCGTGATGGATCGAGCGCAAGTAGCAGATGCGTCGGCGGGTTTCCTCGCTGAGTTGGATCTGGCCCTCAGCGCCGTTGACGATCACATCGTAGGCCTCAACGAAGCGTGGCAGCTTGTTGTTGAGGAATTCGCCGATCGACGAGCGCGGGATGATGCCGGCGATCAGGGCGGACACCATCTCGCCCGCGCCTTCGCGATCATAGATTGCGCGGATCTGCTTCCACATGTCGGCAAAGCCGCGATCGCTGAGGCGGCTGGTGTAGGCGTTCCAGCGTTCGGAAAGGTGGCCGGCTTCGTGAAGGGTGAAGCCTGCGCGCTCGAAGAGGGCGGACTTCAGGATGTCGTGGTCCGATAGCGGTTTGCCGCGATGGTTCAGCGACTGGAAGACCTTGTAGGCAACCGCGTACTCCGACACGCGAACGCGTACGATCGACACCTCGTCGAGAAGCCAGGCTGCAAAGCGCGAGCGCTCATCGTCGGCCATGTCGGTCATGTAGTCATAGACCTGGGCGACGGCTGCCGCGATGCGTTGCTGGCTGGGCGAGGCGTCGGGCGCGCGTGTGGCTTCCATCATCGCGTCCTGGCCCTTTGTGCCTCCCCGCTCCTGCACGAAGCGGCGGAAGAACGGGGTGTCGCTGCGGTTGAGCGTCATGCGCCAGTGGAGACCGCCGCCGAACACAACCCCCATGGTTTCGTGGCCGATCATGTTGTGGAGCTGGGTTTCCTCCTCCCGCACCTGGGCTAGGTCGCGCAGGACGGCCATCATGATGGTGAGGGTCGTCAGGCGCTGCTGCCCGTCGACAACGTCAGAAGGCCCCCGGTTCTTCGGCCGGATCACGACGATTGCGCCGAGGAAGTAGACCGTCCCCGCACGGAATGCTTCCAGCAGATCGCGGATCATCACCTCGGTTTCCTCATCCTCCCAGGCATAGGCGCGCTGGAAGGGCGGAACACGGAGATCGGCCCCCGGGCTGAAAACGTCGCGAATCCGCTGAACCTCTGCAGCGATTGACATGGCGTACGCTTCCCGGAACTGAACTTGCTGTAGCTATCCATAGAAGACGGCGCGGTCCAATCTCCCGTGCTGGTGATGAACGGGTGACTCATGCGGCTCTGTGTTTTCGAGGCAACGAACCGATCCGGTCCGGGGCTGGTCATCGGCGGTGAAGTGGTGGACCTGCGTGCTGCGGCGCCGCATCTGTCTCCCAATCCTGTGGATATTCTGGCTGCGGGGGAGGCTGGCATGGAAGCTGTCGTGCGCGCCGCGCAGTCTGCCCCGCGGTTCCCGTTGTCTGAGGTTCGCCTGCATGCGCCGGTGGGCCGGCCGGGCAAGATGTTGGGCATCGGCCTCAACTATCGCGACCACGCCAAGGAGACCGGGCGCGAACCGCCAACGACCCAGATGTGGTTCAACAAGCAGGAAACCTGCCTGCATGGGCCGTTCGACCCGGTGCTGATGCCGGCGGTGTCGACGGCGCTGGACTATGAAGTCGAGCTGGTAGTGGTGATCGGCAAGCGCGGGCGGCATGTGCCGCGCGAGCGTGCGCACGAGATCATTGGCGGCTACATGACCGGTTGCGACTATTCGGTTCGCGACTGGCAGCGCGCGACCCAGACCATGATCATGGGCAAGGGCTTCGACACGCACGGTCCCGTGGGGCCGTGGATCACAACACCGGACGAGGCGGGCGATGTCGGCAAGCTCGCCCTCAAGTGCTGGGTCAATGGCGAGCTGCGGCAGAATGGCAATACGGCCGAGATGATCTTCAACGTCGCCGAGCAGATCGAGCACCTGACCAAGGCGTTTGCGTTGGAGCCCGGCGATCTCCTGTTCACTGGAACGCCTGCCGGCGTGGGCGCGGCGTTCACGCCGCCGAAGTTCGTGAAGGTGGGGGACATTGTCCGCGTCGAGGTGGAACGCCTTGGCGTCATCGAGGCGACCATCATACAGGAGACCGCAGAGACGCGGATCGGGTAGGGCGTGCGCGTTCGGCGGGATCTCCTGTTGTTCGGGTTGCTGGCGGTATCGGCGCTGGCCGCCGGGGGCTGGCTGCTGTCGCAACGATCCGGCAGCGCGGTCGAGGCCTATCAGGGCGAAGTGAAAGCACGCGGGGGGCCAGGGGTTGCGGCGCCGGCCGAGGCGTTTCGCGCCACGCTGTGCGAGGCTGGCCGATGTGTGCTGGTGGAGGCGGGCGGCCTGGCCTTCCTGTTCGGGGCCGGAGAGGGCGCCGCAGAAAGCCTGGGGGATCTCAGACTCGTTCGCGCCGACGTGGACCTCGTGCTGGTGCCGGATCTGGATCTCGACTCCGTGGCGGGCCTGCCCGGGTTTGCGCGGGCTGCAAGGCGGGCCGGGCGGGGCGAGCCGCTGAAGGTCAACGGGCCGGATGGGCTGGTGGCCGTTGTGGACGGGGCGAACTTGCTGGCTTCGGCGGATCAGGCTGTACGCCTCCAGGTTGGACTGGATGGAGTCGACGAAGGGCTGGCGGGCCGGATCGTCTTCGATTCGGGCGTGGTGGCGATCCGGGTGTTCCGGTCGGATGATGGACGCGGGCGGGTCTATCGGGTGGATTTTGACGATAAGTCGCTCGTCTTGGCGGGATGCCGTGCCGGGCCCGAAACGATCCTCGCAGCCATCAGGGGAGCCCGGATGGCGGCGGGAATTCTGTCGAGCGGGTCCACTGCGCTGGCCAGGGGGACCCAACGATGCCTCGACGTCTCTGAAACACTGGACGTAGCGGCTCAGGGCAAGCTGGCCGCGGCGCTGGTCGTGCCCGATACGGCGAAGGCGGCCCATGCGGCCTGGCGGGAGCTGATCGCGGCAAGGCCTGAGACGAAGGCCGAGCTCGGGCTGGGCGGCATGCAGGTCGACCTTACCGGCGACCGGCCGGTGGTGAGGAACTGACAGAAAATCCTGCAATCGCAGGGGGTGGCCCAATGGAAACGCTGCCCTGAAACGGCAGGCGGGGGTTCCAGCCTTTGCCGAAACCCCCGCGCTCCCCGGTCGCCCCCGACACCAGCCTTCAAACCTCCTGTGAGGTCCCCCGAAGGCCGGCGCGTTCGATTATGGCGACTTAAGGGCAGGTCATTTACACTTGTCCATGGCGGAATGCGGGGCTCGATCACAAGACCGGCACGATGTGACCCAAAGACAACATCAGTCGAGATCGGTCCGGGCAGGCAGGCACGTAATCATGCCCAAATCCAGAGCAAGACGAGCGAACGGGCTGCAAGACCGGTCCAGCCGCCTGGGCTGCCGCAGCGTGCGCTGCAGCGCCGCGACGTTCTTCACTTGTCATTCGGCGCGGATGCCAACAGAAACAAGAACGTGGACGCGCACGTCTACAACCTGAGGGGCTGCTCCGGTTACAATGCCTGTTATCGCCCACATCATGCTGGCGCTCGTTTACATTACGGCGTCGACGGTCGGTGCAGTTGCCCTGCACCTGTACCAGGGGTTCGACGCCGTGACGGCGGCGATCATCGGGGCGACGTGTTCGCTTGCCCTAATCCAGCTGCACATGGCCGCCTCGCGCTCTGGCAGCGCGGTCAGCAAGAACGATATCCACGATCTCAAGCAGGACATCCGCAAGCTCACGGGGCGGATCGCGCAAGCTGAAGAGCGTTCCATCGAGCTCAAGCGCGACTTTGACACCGAGGTGGCCGCCCGCCGCGAGTCGATCGTCAACGAGATGCGCGGCCTCGAGGGCATGATCCAGGGACTGTCGAAACGGTTCGAGACACGGCTCAACAGCGTTCGCAACCAGACGGTGGCTGTCCCTGAGGTTGGAGCGGACGGCGCCTCGATCCTTGACGCCGTGAAAGACGCACTGCGCGAGAACCGCGTTGATCTGCACCTTCAGCCCATCGTGAACCTGCCGCAGCGCAGGACCTGTTTCTACGAAGGCTTCACGCGACTGCGCCGGGCCGATGGCCGCGTGATCATGCCGACGGAATTCCTTGCGGCGGCCGAGCGCGCCAACCTGTTGGGTGTCATCGACAACCTTCTTCTGTTCCGCTGCGTGCAGATCGTGCGGCGCCTGTCGGAGCGGGACCAGCGTATCGGCGTGTTCTGCAACATCTCCATGGCCTCGCTCGAGGACGAGCAGTTCTTCACGAACTTCATCGACTTCATGCGCGAGAACCGCGACATGGCGTATGCGATGATCTTCGAGATCAGCGTGCGCGCCTTCAAGTCCCGCTCGGACATCGCCGCGCGCAACATGCTGCGGCTCAAGGAGCTGGGCTTCCGCTTCTCGCTCGACAAGGGCGATGGCCTGAACTTCGACCTGCCGGAGCTGCAGGCGGCCGGCGTGCGCTTCCTCAAGATCAATGGCGAGCGCCTGCTCGAGGAGCTGACGCCGGGCGGCGAGCGGCCGATCTCCGCGATCACGCGCGACATCGCGCCGGAAGACGTGCCAGCGTTGTTCGTGCGCTATGGCATCGACCTTATCGCCGAAAAGGTGGAGGCGGAGAAATCCGTCATCGAGATTCTCGAGTTCGAGATCCCTTATGGCCAGGGCCACGTGTTCGGCCAGCCGCGCCCGATCAAGGGCACGCTGCAGACTGAAACGGCGCCGCCGCCGGACTTCATCCGCCGCGTTTCCGCCAGCGCCATGTAGCGCGTGATGGCGAGTTTGCTGCCAGGCCTGTCCGACGTCGCTGGCGAGTACGACGCCATCCTCTGTGATGTGTGGGGCGTGGTCCACAACGGTCGCGAAGCGTTTGGCGATGCGTGCATCGCGCTGCGCAAGTTCCGCGAGACGCGCGGGCCGGTGATCCTGATTACCAATGCGCCTGTGCCGAAGCATCGCGTGACGGGCCTGTTCCCTCAGCTGGGCGTGCCCATGGACTGTTTCGACGATTGCGTGGCCTCGGGAGATGCCACGCGGAACGAGCTGGCGCGGCTTGCGCCGGGGCCGGTCTATCCGATCGGGCTTGGCGGGGATGAGGCCGTCTATGCCGGGCTGGGCCTCGAGCTGACGGATGATCCGGCGCGGGCGAAAGTGGTGTGCTGCACCAGCCTGCGCGACTTTCCGAACGGGACGCCTGAGCCCTATCGCGATGAGATGAAACGGCTTGTGGGTCATGGCTTGCCGATGATCTGCGCCAATCCGGATGTGCAGTTCCGGCGCGGCGACCGGTTGATCTGGTCGGCGGGGGCGTTGGCGAGGATCTATGAGGAAGAGGGCGGGCAGGTGGTTTATCCTGGCAAGCCCGATGCGCCGATCTATGAGCTGGCGTTTGAGCGGGCGGCTGAGATACGCGGGTCGGCGGTGAGCAAGGCGCGGACCCTGGCGATCGGCGATGGGCCGTCGACAGATGTGCTGGGCGCCAACCGGCAGGGCATGGACGCGCTATTCATCGGCAGCGGTATCCATGGACACGCTATGCAGATGGGAGAGGCGTTCGAGGTTTGGGCGCGAGAGCTGCTGGCGGGCGAGGGCGTGAGCGCCCGGTATGCGATGCCGCTGCTGGCCTGGTAAGCGCACGGGGGCGCGTTCTCGCAGGTGAAACCTGCGAGGTGTGTTTACGGGTTCGCTCCTGCAATCGAGTGTGGGGGTCCGCGTGTTAGGCTTGCAGCGAGGGCTGTGAGCGCGGCCCTGTCGTTCGACGGACGCAACGCCATGAGGCCTGAGAGGGATTGCGCCACACCCGCCGCCTCATGGTGAGCAGCCGCGCAACGCGCGGCGTCCGTCGAACCATGGGCTGCGGGCGAGGTGTAGGCTGCGAGCGGATCGGCGTCGCGCAGGCGTTTCAGCTTTTCAGCGTGGGCTTGCGCGCGTGCTTCCATTTCGGTGCAGGCGATGACGAGCGCGGCGATGCGCGCGAGGAGTTCGGGCAGGCTTTTGGCGTGGGTGAGGCGCGGCGTGCTGCGCTTGTGCGGCAGGCCGGGGCGGATGCGGGCGATCTGGCAGCCGCGCATGGCGATCCAGAGGCGGAGGGAGTCTTCGGCGTCGAGGATCAGCTGTTCGAGGTGGAGGCGCAGGGCTGGGTTGATCAGGAGTTCGGCGAGCGTGGCTTCGTCTTGCGAGACGTGGACGAGTTGCAGCGCGCGATGACGTAGGCCTTCGGCGACCTGGCGGATGGGATCGCCGGGGAAGAGATAGCGCAGGATGATCCAGAGCCAGGACATGGGGAGTATATTGCGCTCATCCGCGGCCCGGCTGGTTCTGCGCGGCTACGTCCGACAAGTTTTGGCGCGAAGGGGTTGAAATGGTGGGCGGAGTTTTTTCTGCCTCCGACAGTTTCGGATGGGCGGTTTCACACAAATCGGGCTTTGCGCGCGACCCCCACCGCCTCGCGGCTGCGACTGGGGGTTGGCCGGTGAGCTTGCGGTGGTAGGCTCGTGGAGAAGCGGTGGAGGCTATTGGCGTGAAGCGGATTCTGATCGTTGCCGGGCTGGTGGTTGCGCTGTGCGGGAGCGCGATGGCGCAGGAGACGACGCAGCCTCCGGTTGATCCTTCTGTGGCAACCGGCGCCGCAACACCGACCGACGGGGTCGCTCCAGTTGTCGATCCCGCGACTGTTCGCGACCCCGCGCCTGCGCCGGCGGAGCCGCAATGGGTTGGGCCCGAGGTGAAGCTGGAGACGACGCTGGGCGACATCATCGTCGTGCTCGACACGGTGGGCGCGCCGAAGACGGCCAAGCAGTTTCTCGGGCTCGTGAAGGGCAAGCATTATGACGGCGCGATCTTTTACCGGATCGAGACGGGTTTCGTGATCCAGTTCGGCGATCTCAATGCGAAGCTGGAGTATCGCCGGCCGAAGCTGGGGAATGTTCCGCTAGAGACGGCGAACAACAAGCACACACGCGGCGCCATTGCGCTGGCGCGGGCGGAGGAGCCGGGCAGCGGGCAGTCGACCGTCTACATCGATCTTTCAGAGAACGCCGGGCTGGGCGCGACGCCGGACGCGCCGCCGAACACGACCGGCTATGCGGTGTTCGGGCATGTGGTGCAGGGCATGGACGTGGTCGATGCGATTGCCGGAGTTGAACTGGCGCCGCCGGGCGAGAAGGACCCTTTCCCGGGCAAGCTGCCGAAGACGCCGGTGGTGATCAAGAAGGCTACTGTGGTGAAGGAATAGGGGGGGTGGCTGTCTGCGATGAGCACGGCCTCGTGGTTCGACGGGCTCACCATGGGCCTAACCACTGCTGGCGCCCAAGCGCCTCATCCTGAGCCTGTCGACGGACGAGGCGCGTGCTTCGCGCCCTACCTCACTTGATCGCCATTCACGGTGACGCGTCGCATGTGGCGGCGCTGGCCGTGGTAATCATTGAGGGCGTAGTGCCAGACACAGCGATTGTCCCACATGGCGATGGAGCCCGGGCGCCAGCGGAAGCGGCAGGTGTAGACTTCGCGGCGGCAGACCTCGAACAGGTAGTCCAGAAGCGGGCGTGACTCCTTCTTCGACCAGCCGGCGAAGCGGAGCGTGAAGGCGGGGTTGATGTAGAGACCCTTGCGGCCGGTTTCGGGATGGGTGCGGACGACGGGGTGTTCGTATTCGGGGACTTCGTCGCCGACGACTTCCGAGTCCATTGAGGCGCGCTTCTTCGAGGAGGCGCCGCCGGAGCCATATTCCTCTGCTGCGGAGTGGATGGCGCGCAGGCCTTCGAGCGTTTTCTGGAGGCCGGGAGAGAGAGCGTCCCAGGCGCCGTACTGGCTGGCGAACAGGGTGTCGCCCCCGACTTCGGGGACTTCGATGGCGTGGAGGATGGAACCGAGAGCGGGGACTTCGAGGAAGCTCATGTCGGAATGCCAGCCGCCGCCGAAGTTTATCTTCTCCGTGGGCTCCTTGATGATTTCAAGGATTTCCGGGTAGCCGGCCATGCTCTTCACATAGGGATGCACGTTGAGCGTGCCCCAGCGGCGCCCGAAGGCGAGATGCTGTTCGGGCGTCAGCGTCTGGTCGCGGAAGAAGATGACGTGGTGCTTGAGAAAGGCGGTGTGGATGTCGTCGAACTGCGCGTTTGAGAGCGGCTGGGACAGGTCCACCCCTTCGATCTCGGCGCCGAGCATGGGCGAGATGGGTTTGACGGTGATGGTCTTGTAGACTGCGTTGGCCATGTGCGTTTCCTCGTTGCGAGGATGATTGCTCTGCAGGACGGGGAATGCAATCCGCGGCCGGCGGGCTCATGCCCGGCAGTGCCGGATCTAGCGGCCGAGGAGGGCGCGGAAGTCCTGCGGCTGCATGGGGCGGTGGAGGAGGAAGCCCTGGGCTTCGTCGACCTTGAGCCACGTCATGAAGTCCCACATTTCCTGGGTCTCCACGCCTTCGGCGACGACGTTGAGGCCGTGGTCGCGGGCGAGGCGGACGCAGGAGACGAGCGCGGCCTTGGCGAAGGCTTCGTCCATCGCGAGACGGATGAAGGCGGGGTCGATCTTCACTTCGGTGAAGGGGTAGTTGCGCAGCCGGTCGATGTTGGAGGCGCCGGCGCCGAAATCGTCGAGGGCGAGGCCGAAGCCGTGCGCGCGCAGAGCGGTCATCGTCTCGAAGGCGCGCGGGCTGTAGTCGGCCTGGCGTGCATCCGTGATCTCAAGGGTGAAGCGCGAGCACGGCAGGCCGGCGTCCGTGATCGCGGCGGCGAGCGCATCGGCGAAGGCGATGTTGGCGAGGGAGAGGGGGCTGACGTTGATCGAGCAGGGGAGCTCGCCAAACGTTGCGGCGTGGCCAGCGACAGCGCGGGCCATGGCGAGGGTCAGGGCGTCGATGCGCTGGCTGCGCTCGGCGAGTTCGATGTACCCTGCAGGCGCCGCGAGCCCGGCATTTGCGGAGGCGATGCGGGCGAGCGCTTCGGCGCCGACGATGGCGCGCGTGCCCATGGCGACGCGGGCGTGGAAGAAGGGATGGAGTCCGCCGCGTTCGATCGCGGCTTCCAGCAGGCTGGGGCTGGCCGGCGCCGGGCGGCGGGCGTGAGCGTCAGCCGATGCGGGTCCGGGGACGTTGGGGATCATTGCGATACAAGGCCCACCTGCGCCCCGGCCTGACGCCAGGGTCTCATGACAAGACCAAAGCACGCAATCGTCTCAA
This sequence comes from Hyphomonadaceae bacterium, assembly GCA_022844345.1. Classification (GTDB taxonomy): domain Bacteria; phylum Pseudomonadota; class Alphaproteobacteria; order Caulobacterales; family Hyphomonadaceae; genus UBA7672. The sequence goes on along the minus strand of JALHLU010000002.1, from coordinate 245,571 downwards.
AACAGCTAAGGCGAGCTGTGCGATTTGGGCGGAAGGTGGAACGACAAACCCCGCCGCGCTGGCTGGCGCGACGGGGTCTGGACGGTCTGATTCGGAGGCAGGTCTATTTCGCGTCCGACAGGTTCTGGTTCACGAAATCCCAGTTCACCAGCTCGTTGATGAAGGTCTCGATGTATTTGGGGCGGGCGTTCTGGGTGTCGAGATAATAGGCGTGCTCCCAGACATCCATGGTTAGCAGCGGGGTGACGCCGGCCTCGGTGAGCGGGGTTTCGGCGTTCGGGGTCTTGGTTACGGCAAGCTTGCCGTCCTTGAGGACGAGCCAGGCCCAGCCCGAGCCGAACTGCGTTGCGCCGGCTTCGGCGAAGAGGCGCTTGAACTCGTCGAACGAGCCGAAATCCTTGTTGATACGGTCAGCCGCGAGGCCGGTGGGCTGGCCGCCGCCGCCGGGCTTCATGGAGTGCCAGTAGAAGGTGTGGTTCCAGACTTGGCCGGAATTGTTGAAGATGCCGGGCTTCTTGTCGGTCCAGCTCTGCTTGACGACTTCCTCAAGCGATGCGTTTTCCAGCGGCGTGCCGGCAACCAGCTTGTTGAGGTTGTCCACATAGGCCTGATGGTGTTTGCCGTAGTGGAAGTTGAGCGTGTTTTCGGAAATGTGCGGGGCAAGGGCCGTGCGCGCATATGGCAGGGGGGGAAGCGTGAAAGCCATGGATTACCCTCGTTCTCTTCTGTTTTTCTGACCGTGTTGCCCTTGAGATAGGGCTGGAATGCTGAATTTGAACATGAGCGATACGGCTAATCCGGCAAGTCTTGCAAGCGCTGACGATTTCGACGCCCGTCTGAAGCGGACGGACGAGGATCGCTGGCTGGCGACCCGCTATGCCGACCAGGCGGGGCGGGAGCGATTGGTTGCGATCTACCTGCTGAATCAGGAGTTGCAGCGGACCCTGCAGACCAAGGAAGCGATGCTGGGGAAGATCCGGCTGCAATGGTGGCGGGAGACGCTGGAACAGGTTGCCGGCGCAGGGCCCGTGAGGCGGCATGACCTTGCCGAGGAGCTGGCGCGGGTGACGGCGGGCCGGGGCGATCTGATGGCGCCGATGGCGGGGCTGGTCGATGCGTTCGATGACATTCTGGACGATCACCTGCAGGCAGGCGGGCATCAGCCGGACGGGGAGCATGAGGCGCGGCATCTGGCGGCCGAGGCCAAGCTCATGCGGCTGGCGGGGGTGGCGCTGATGGCGGGGGCGCCGGAGGCCGGGCTGGCGGCGATGGAGCGGGTGGGCGAGGCTGCGCTGGCGCTGAAGGCGGAGCTTCCCGGGGCCAGGGAGCGTTGGGACGTGGCGCGGGGCGGGGCGAGGGCAGCTCCCTCGCCGCTGTGGCCGGCGATGCTGCACCTTGCGGCGCGGGCGGACGCGAAGGGGCGCGAGCCTTCCCCATTCGGCAAGCGGTGGCGGATCTTCAACGCGGCGCTGTGGCGGAGGCTGTAGCAGATCGCCGAGGGCGGCTCGCGTGCAGCATGGAGGATGACAATCCCCTCTGGCCGCTGTTTGGTGGTTTTCGGGGCAGAATCGAAACGGGGCAGGCGTGGGCAATCTTCTCAATCCGATGAGCTGGGCGCGGGCGCTGAGGCGGCCGCTGGTGCTGGCCGGGCTCGCGGTGGACCTGTTCCCGATCTATGGCGTCATCGCGTTTGGCTGGAACGCCGTGCCGCTGGTGATGCTGTACTGGATGGAGAACATCATTGCCGGCGTGATGACGTTGCCGCGCATCTTCGTTTCCGGCGCCACTTTCGGCGTTGGCGGAATGGCGATGGGCCTGTTCCTGTGTGTGTTCTTCGTCTTCCACTACGGCATGTTCTGCGCCGTCCATGGCTCGTTCCTGATGGTCTTCGTCAGCATGGGAAACGGGACGCTGGGCGATGCGCCGCCGATCATGATGGACGTGATGGCGATGTTCCAGTTCGGGCTCAGTTCCGGATTGCATGTTGCCTGGTTCGTCTATGCGATCATCGCCTTCCAGGTGCTGGTGTTCGTCTGGGAGTTCCTGATCAAGGGCGAGTGGAAGAACACAAACCCGATGGCGGAGATGTTTGCGCCTTATGGCCGGATCATCGTGCTTCATTTCGCGATCTTTGCGGGAGCTGGCGCCTTGTTCCTTCTGGGCCAGCCGATCATTGGCGTGCTGGCGCTGATCGCTTTCCGCGCGCTCTATGGCGTGGTCAACAACGCGCGCGGCGAGTTCGCGGGCGAGGGCGATTTCGGCAAGGCGATGGCGTCCCTGAGCGGGCGCGAGTATTTCGAGAAGGCGATGCGCGGCGAAGACCCCAACGCAGACACGACTGCGAGGCCCGGCAACACCGACAAGAACGGCTGATCAGCGCTGTTCGACGGCAACCATCGTTTCCTGCGCGGCGGACTTTGCTTCGCCCGGTGAAAGTTCGGCTTGCGGCGCAGGCGGCGGCGCGGCGGCACGCTCAGGCTGGCCAGACGATGCCGCTTGCTCGGACGCCCGCTTGCGCGCGGCCTTCCGCGCCTCTTTCAGCCGCTTGTGCTCCTCGCGCGTCAGAACCTGTTCCTTCCAGGTGATCATGAACTGATCGCGCTCCGGCGGAGGGATGCGCCGCTTGAGGCGCTCAAGCTCGCGGAAGTCATAGTCGCTCTCGAGGCCGTAACCGCTTCGGCCGCCCACACGGACAGCCCAGTACATCAGATTGCGCCGGAAGAACTTGACGCCAACCAGGGCGAGCGCGCGCCGGAAGGTCAGGTCTGCAAGTTTCCGTGTCTTGCGGTCGCCCGGCGTGCCGAGCGTGTAGAGCCAGTCGTGCACCACAGCCGCTTCGGAGTGCTTTCCGAAAGGCGCGATGAGCCACTGCACGAAGCCGGGGATCGAGGCGAAGTCTGTCACGTAACCTCTCGGGACGGCGACAGCGATACGGCGCCGGCCCGGCAATTCGGCGACGAAACCGAAGGTCGCCCCCAGGGCTGCCACGCGCCGGTTCTGACGATGCTCCTCGGGAATGAGGATGATCGTCAGCGATGTGATGGGCCCTTCCTTCTCGAGCTCGAGCAGGATTTCGGCGCCCTCGACGACGGCCTGTTCCTCGATCAGGGATGCTTCCGCGCCAACGAAGGCTGGCGCGGACCCGGCCCTGGCGGTTTCAGGCTGTAGCGGAGCGCCAGGTGGCTCGCTTGCCTGCTTGGCGGTGGCCATGGGGGCAGGGGCAGGCCTTCTCTGCGCTGCATCGACGGCTGCGCGGAGCCTTTCTCCAACAGCAAAGACTTCTTCGTCGATCTCGTTGCCGAGATGCCGTTTCGGCGTCAGGTGTTTGCGCCCCATAAGTCCCCTCCATGGCCCGTCGCCGGGCGCACGGCGTCCCCAAATCACCGCGTGGCCCAGTTTGGCCAGCGCCTTGGGATGCGCAAGCCGACATCTGCAACGTGCGGGCTTTTTTCGACGCTTGCAGCGTCATCAGGCCGTTACAGCCTGCTGGACCTGCTGGGCGGACAGCCACTCGCCGAGATCATCCAGCGCGCGCAACGCCATCAGGCGCTTGCGGGCGCGGCCCTTGTCGGCGCCCTTGAGGCGCTTGCCGTCCGGGGCTTTGAGTTCGACCGGTCCAAGCTCGGGGAAGAGGCCAAAATTGACGTTCATCGGCTGGAACGAGCGTGCGCCGGAATCCTCGATCCGGCCGACGACGTGGCCGCCGGTGATATGGTTCACGAGGGCGCCCAGCGCCGTGGTGTCGGGCGGCGGTTCGACCTGGCGGCCAAGGCTTTGCGCGGCGGCCATGCGGCCGGCGACGAGGCCCATGGCGGCGCTTTCGACATAGCCTTCAACGCCGGTGACCTGCCCCGCGAAACGCACGCGCGGATCGGCCTTGAGGCGCAGCTGGCGATCGAGCAGGACGGGCGAGTTGATGAAGGTGTTGCGGTGGATGCCGCCGAGGCGCGCGAACTGAGCATTCTCGAGGCCGGGGATCATGCGGAAGATATCGGTCTGGGCGCCGTGCTTCAGCTTGGTCTGGAAGCCGACCATGTTCCAGAGCGTGCCGAGCTTGTTGTCCTGGCGCAGCTGGACGATGGCGTGGGACTTGACCGTGGGGTCGTGAGGGTTGGTGAGGCCGACGGGTTTCATCGGACCAAAGCGGAGCGTTTCGGCGCCACGCTCAGCCATGACTTCGATGGGGAGGCAGCCTTCGAAATAGGGCGTGCCTTCCCATTCCTTGAACTCGGTCTTGGGCCCCGCGAGCAGAGCGGCGATGAAGGCTTCGTACTGGCCCTTGTTCATCGCGCAGTTGATGTAGGCCTCGGCGCCATCGCCGCCGGGGCCGGGCTTGTCGTAGCGCGACTGCTTCCACGCCTTCGACATGTCGATGGATTCGAGATGCACGATGGGAGCGATGGCGTCGAAGAAGGCGAGCGAGTCTTCGCCCGTCTTTGCGAGGATGGCTTTCGCGAGATTGTCTGACGTCAACGGGCCGGTGGCGATGATGACGCTGGACCACGCTTCGGGCGGCCAGCCGTCGACTTCACCGCGTTCGATGGTGACGAGCGGGTGCGCCTTGAGGGCGGCGGTGACGTCTGCGGAGAAGTTGTCGCGGTCGACGGCGAGGGCTGACCCTGCGGGGACGCGGTGGCGGTCGCCCATGGCGATGATGAGGCCGCCGGCGCGGCGCATTTCCTCGTGGAGGAGCCCGACGGCGTTGTACTCCCAGTCGTCTGACCGGAAGGAGTTGGAGCAGACCAGTTCGGCAAGGCCGTCGGTGTGGTGGGCGTCGGTGCCGCGCACGGGGCGCATCTCGTGCAGGACCACGGGCACGCCGAGATTCGCAGCTTGCCAGGCGGCTTCAGAACCGGCCATTCCGCCGCCGACGATGTGTATGGGTTCGACTTTCATGCAGGGGATATAGGCCGGGACGGGCCAGAAATGCGAGCCCCCGGGCTTTCGGCAGTTTTTGCCATATTTCCGGCCGCACCTGTGTTGGTAGACTACTGCCGGGGAACGATGGCCGGACGGATGATGCGCAGGACAAAAACCTTTCTGACGCGGTCCATTCTGATGTGCGCGCTTGCCGTAGGCGCGATGGCGCCCGTGAACGCGCAGGCGGACATGCTGGCATTCAATTCGGCCGTGGAAGCGGGCGATTATCGGGGCGCTTCGCTGGTGGCGGCGGAGACTTGGCCGGCGATCGACCGGGCCTCGCCCGAGGCGGTCGCCGTCGCACGGGAGTTCGGCTGGATCGCCATGCTGGCGGACGAGCCGTCGACTGCGCTGGGCTATGCGCGCTTCCTGGTGGAGCAGGGTCAGGCGCTGGCGCATCCGGACGCAACACCGGCCGTGTCGCGCGTGCTGTTCGACTGGGCGAGTCTTGGCGTCGCGATCTCGCCGCAGTCGCGCAGCCGGCTTATGGCATCCCTGAACGGGCGCGCGGCGGTGGCGGGGCGCGATCTGATTTCGGCGCGGGCGGCGCAGGTGCTGCACATGGAGGCATGGAAAGCAGGCGACTGGGCGCAGGCGAGCCAGGCGGCCGAACTGGCCATTCGCTTTCTGGACGAGGTGGGAGCAGCGCAGTCGCCAGCGCGGTTCGAGATGCGGCGCGGCATGGCGGCGGCCGCGTTCATGCGGTCGAAGTCAGCCGAGGCGTACAACGCCGTCTACGACGTGGTCGAGGAGCTGCACGATCAGATCGCAGCGACCCCGGAGGGCGCTATTCGCGACAGGCTGGCGGCCGAGTACTTCGCGGCGGCGGCCTGGGGCGATGCGATGTACAGCGCGCTGGGCGAGCGGGCGCAGCGGAGCATTGCTGACCGGCGGGAGACGGCGGGTTCAGGCCGCAAGGCCATCGCCGAGTTGCTGTATCCTGCGGAGGGAGACGCTGCCCTGCCGCGATGCCGGATCGCACTGGCGCGGACCTTCAAGCAGCCGGGCTTTCCCTATCAGGCGCGGTTCAAGGATTTCGGCGGCGTGGTCGTCTATGCGCTGAACGTTGAGCCGAATGGGGTGTTCTCGGAGCCGCGGCTTCTGGTGTCGGCGCCACATGAAGGCGTGGCTGAAGCCGTGCAGGATGTGATCAGTACGTGGCGCTGGCGCATCGAGGGCGGGGCGCAGCCGCCGGGATGCCGCATGCCGGAAACCCATATCCTGACATTCGAGTTCGCGCTGGGCCGCTGAATCAGGCGGTTTGCGCGACTTCCATACGCGGCCAGCGTGCTCTATTGCATGGCGCGTTCAGGAGTGCGGCATGCGCGAAACACCGAGGCAACAGACCGGGGGCAAGGTCCCTGTCATGGAATGCTTCACGCAGGCGTGGCGGTTCCTTCAACAGAACTGGCGGCTGATGCTGCCGGCGGCGGCGATCACGGCCGCAATCTCGATGATCGGCCTGGCGCTTGTGCTTGCGGTGCGGCCCGCAGGGAGCGAACCGCAGAGCATGCTGGCGGTAACGGTTTGGGATATGGCCGTCCTGGCGCCGGGAATGATCGCCAGCCTGATGTTTGCGGCGGCCGTGCTGCGCAAGGCACTGCGCGACGAGTTCGTGGGACGAAGCGGTCTGGCGTTTGGGGCGGACGAGGTGAGGCTGCTGGGCGTGATGGCTGCCTTCGCCTGCATGCTGTTGCCGCTATTCGGGCTGATGTTCCTTGTGCTGTCGATGTTCGTCTTCTCGCGGCTCGCGGCGACGCCGGAGGAGCTGAACGCGTTGATGGCCGACCCGGAGGCGCTCAGTCTGGCGCTGGAAGCCGCGCTTGGGCCGGAGGGGGTGCTGGCGTTCTCGGTGCTGATGATCGCAGGGGTCGCGCTCTTCGCGTATATAACCACACGCCTTGCAATGGTGAACGCTGCAACGGTGGGCGAGCGGCGGATCGTGATCTTCCAGACGTGGACATGGTCGCGCGGGAATGTCTGGCGGATTCTCGGGGCCGTGATCCTGACCGCGTTGCCCGTGGTGTTTTTCCAGAGCCTGCTGGAATCCCTCGGCATCGAAGTGCTGCGTGCGGCGCCCGAGGGTTCGGCCGGGATGATGACGGTGCTGGCGGTCACTGGCGTGACGAGCTTCCTGCTGGCGCTTGCGAGCATGCCCTCGATCGCGCTGGGCGCCATTCTCTACAAGGGCCTGCGGCCGGTGGACTTCGTGGCCAAGTAGAAGCTACTCAGCCGCCTGCCGCGTTGGCTTCTTCGCCTTGGCGGCCGGCTTGGCAGTAGCTGTCTTCACACGCTTCGCCTGACGCTGGCGGCGTTCTTCCTGCCGTTTGAACGTCTCGACCAGGAAGCGGCCGGTGTGGCTCTTCTTGTTCTTCGCGACGTCCTCTGGCGTGCCGACGGCCACAAGTTCGCCGCCGCCATCGCCGCCGTCGGGCCCCATGTCGATGATCCAGTCGGCGACCTTGATGACGTCGAGATTGTGCTCGATCACCACGATGGTGTTGCCGGCGTCGACAAGCTCCTGCAGGACCTCCATCAGCGTGCGGACGTCGTCGAAGTGGAGGCCCGTGGTGGGCTCATCGAGGATGTACATGGTGCGGCCGGTGGCGCGCTTGGAGAGTTCCTTGGCGAGCTTGACGCGTTGCGCCTCGCCGCCTGAGAGCGTCGTGGCCTGCTGGCCGACTTTCACATAGCCGAGGCCGACGCGGCAGAGCGTTTCCATCTTGCCGCGAATGCCGGGAACGGCGCCGAAGAAGATGCGGGCTTCTTCAACCGTCATGTCCAGCACGTCGGCGATGGACTTGCCCTTGTAGAGCACTTCCAGGGTTTCGCGGTTGTAGCGTTTGCCTTTGCAGACATCGCAGGTGACATAGACGTCGGGCAGGAAGTGCATCTCGATCTTGACGACGCCGTCGCCCTGGCACGCCTCGCAGCGGCCGCCCTTCACGTTGAACGAGAAGCGGCCGGCCTGGTAGCCGCGCGCCTTGGATTCGGGGAGGCCGGTGTACCAGTCGCGGATGGGGCCGAAGGCGCCGGTGTAGGTCGCGGGGTTGGAGCGCGGGGTACGGCCGATGGGCGACTGGTCGATGTCGATGATCTTGTCGAGGTGCTCGATGCCTTCGATCTTCTGATGTGGAGCGGGGCCGTCGCTGGCGCCGTTGAGGCGGCGGGCGAGGGCCTTGTAGAGCGTCTCGATGATCAACGTGGACTTGCCGCCGCCGGAGACGCCGGTAACGCAGGTGAAGACGCCGAGCGGGATTTCGGCGGTGACGTTCTTGAGGTTGTTGCCGGTTGCGCCGATCACGCGGACCATCTTCCTCTTGTCGGCCCAGCGGCGCTTTTCCGGGATGGCGATCTCTTCCTCGCCGGACAGATATTTGCCGGTGATGGAGCGTTCGTTCGCCATAAGGTCTTCGGCTGAACCGAAGCCGATGACTTCGCCGCCGTGGACGCCAGCGCGAGGGCCCATGTCGATGACGTGGTCGGCCGTCAGGATCGCGTCTTCGTCGTGTTCGACCACGATGACCGAATTGCCGAGATCGCGCAGGCGTTTGAGCGTGCCGAGCAGGCGTTCGTTGTCGCGCTGGTGGAGGCCGATGGACGGCTCGTCGAGCACGTAGAGGACGCCGGAGAGGCCGGAGCCGATCTGCGAGGCGAGGCGGATGCGCTGGCTTTCGCCGCCCGACAGCGTGCCGGAGGCGCGCGAAAGCGAGAGATAGTCGAGGCCAACATCGTTGAGGAATTGCAGGCGGTCGCGGATTTCCTTGAGGATGCGGGCGGCGATTTCGTTCTGCTTCTTCGTCAGCCTCTTCGGCAGCGCCTCGAACCAATCGCGCGCGAGGTGGATGGAGAGGTGGGTGGCGTTGGAGATGGTGAAGTCATTGATCTTAACGCTGAGCGCCTCGGGACGCAGGCGCTCTCCCATGCAGGTGGGGCAGGGCGCGGCGGATTGGTAGCGGCCGATTTCCTCGCGCATCCAGGCCGAGTCGGTTTCGCGGAAGCGGCGGTCGAGATTGCCGACGACGCCTTCGAATGGCTTGGTGACTTCGTAGCGGCGGACGCCATCGTCGAAGACGAAGTCGACTTCTTCCTCGCCCGTGCCGTAGAGGATGATTTCGCGCGCACGCTCGGGCAGCTTGTTCCACGCGGTGTCGAGCGAGAACTTGTACTTCTTGGCGAGCGCTTTGAGCGTCTGTTCCTGCAGCGGCGAGGCCGACTTGCCCCAAGGCGCGATCGCGCCATCGCTGAGCGCCTTGTCGGTTTCCGGGACGACGAGATTGGGATCGATCTTGAGTTGTTCGCCGAGGCCGTCGCAGGCCGGGCAGGCGCCGAACGGGTTGTTGAACGAGAACAGGCGCGGCTCGATCTCCGGAATGGTGAAGCCGGAGACGGGACAGGCGAACTTGGCGGAGAAGGTGGTGCGGCGGGGCTCTTTCGTTTCCGGGTCCTTGTCGGTGAATTCGGCGACCGCGATGCCGTCTGCGAGACCGAGGGCCGCCTCGAAGCTTTCGGCCAGGCGCTGTTCCATGCCGGATTTGATGACGATGCGGTCCACGACGACATCGATGTCGTGCTTGAGCTTCTTGTCGAGCTTGGGCGGGTCTTCCAGTTCGTAGTATTCGCCGTCGACCTTCACACGCGCGAAACCACGCTTGAGCAGGTCTGCGAATTCTTTCCGGTATTCGCCCTTGCGGCCGCGGATCATGGGGGCGAGCAGGTGGAATTTCGCGCCGTCGCCGAACGCCATCGCGCGGTCGACCATCTGGCTGACGGTCTGCGCCTCGATGGGAAGGCCGGTGGCGGGCGAGTATGGCGTGCCGACGCGCGCCCACAGAAGGCGCATATAGTCATAGACCTCGGTGACCGTGCCGACCGTGGAGCGCGGGTTGCGGGAGGTCGTCTTCTGCTCGATCGAGATGGCGGGGGAGAGACCTTCGATCCGCTCGACGTCCGGCTTCTGCATCAGTTCGAGGAACTGGCGGGCGTAGGCCGACAGGGATTCCACATAGCGGCGCTGGCCCTCGGCATAGATGGTGTCGAACGCCAGGGAGGATTTGCCCGAACCCGAAAGGCCCGTGATCACAACGAGCTGGTTGCGCGGGATGTCGACATCCACGTTCTTGAGATTGTGCTCGCGTGCGCCGCGCACGCGGATGGCGTTGGGTTCGGAAGACATGTGGGCGTCCGGGGAGCTGCCTGAGCGGGATCAATGCCAGATAGGGGTGGGCCGAGTCGATTACACGGGAAAGAACAGAAAAGGAACGGCGGCGGATCGTCCACTGTTCCTGCAGCCGCCTGTTGCCGGGGACTTGGCAGCAGCCGTCCGTTCAGAGGGCGGGACGAACGCGGAACCGGGCGCGGCAATCGCCGGAATTGAAACCTCGCGAATCCACGGCTAGGGGCTGCTCATGCCCAAACATCCCTTCCGCATCGGCCGAGCAGCGACCGGCCTTGGCCTTTTTGCCACCGAGGTGATCCCGAAGGGCGTGCGCATCTTCGAATACACCGGCAATATCATCACCAATGCCGAAGCCGACGCCATGCCGGGCAAGCCGCGCTATCTCTACAATCTCAGCCGGACGCACACGCTGGATGGATCGCCGCGGTCGAACATCGGACGGTATGCCAACCATTCGTGCCGGCCGAATGGCATCATCTACGTCTATGGCGGGAAGATTTTCGTGAAGTCGCTGCGCCAGATCGAGCCCGGCGAAGAGATCACCTACGATTACGGCAAGGAGTATTTCGACGCCTTCATCGGCAAGGAAAACTGCCTGTGCCCGAAATGCACAGCGCGGCGGGCGAAAGCCGCCGCGAAGCCGAGCCCTGCGAAGACGGCGAAGTAACCCCCGCGCGCATCTTTCAGAAGCGGACCGCCACCGGCGTCAACTGGCTGTTTTAGATATCGTGATCAGTGAGATCGCCTCAATCCCCGCGACCTGATGCGCTCGGGACACGTACCGCAGTGCAAAGGGCCGTCGAGGCTCAGCCGCGCACTTGCACCGTGGGCCGTGGATAGAGCACGGCCCGGCAACGGCCCCCACCCACCTTCAACTCCGGGACCACCTGGTTGCCGGGGGCTAATCGGCAGCCAAAAATGTGAGCGAAGGGCAGGGCGAGGACCGGCCGTGACGCCAACAATATCTTGCTCTGGCGTCCGTTCTGTGAAAGAACAAACGAAGAACGCGGTCCAGCCGGCCGGCGTGACCATCCTGTGGACGGCCAAATGGCTCCACAGCTTGGCGCCGCCAAAACGGCGGGGCGGTGTCGCGTGGAGTGGCGGGCGGCCGTAAGGTGCCCGTCCTGTGTCAGGAACCGGAGCGGTTGCGGAAGGCAATCGGGGCCGGAGTGCAAACGGAGACGACCATGGCCGGATCGGTCAACAAGGTGATCCTCATCGGCAATCTGGGCCGGGATCCCGAAATCAAGCAGATGCCCTCGGGCTCATCCCTCGCCAACCTTTCGATCGCGACGTCCGAGACGTGGCGCGACAAGGCCTCGGGCGAGCGCAAGGAAAAGACCGAGTGGCACCGCGTCGTGGTCTTCAACGAGGGGCTGGTGCGCATTTGCGAGCAGTACCTCAAGAAAGGCGCGAAGGTTTACATCGAAGGCGCTCTGGAAACCCGCAAGTGGCAGGACAAGGACGGTAACGACAAGTATTCGACCGAGGTTGTGCTGCGGAACTTCAATGCGACGCTGACCATGCTGGACGGCCGCAACGAAGGTGGCGGCGCTGGCGCCGGGGGCGATCGCGGCGAGTACAATCAGGACCGCGCGCCTGCACGCGGCGCGGGACCGAAAGGCAAGGGCGGCAAGGGCCCGGCAGAAGACTTCTCGCGCGGCGGCGACTTCGACGACGAGATTCCGTTCTAGGCCTCAGGCCTTCGGGACTTTGCTGCACGGCGCCCGGCGACGGGCGCCGTTTGCGTTTTGCGGACCTGCCGCCCCGCGATTGATGCCGGCGCTCCGGTCATGATCCATTCAATCGTTCGTGCCATAAGCGCCTGGAGGGCTCCCCCAAGGAGCAAAATGAGGTCGTATCGAAACTGATCCGGAGCTTTATCAAAGGTCTGGCGGCTCGATTTACAGCTGGTTAACCGGGACGCAGGCACCTGTGCGGCGCGGGGCATGTGAGAGGGAGTCGATAACGTCGATGAACGGGGTCCTGGGAATGGCAAAGTCCTTCCTGCTGCCCGCCGCCATCGGCGCGCTGCTGGTGTATTTTTGCTATCACGCGCTGGCCGGCGATCAGGGCCTGGCCGCCTGGGCGGAGCTGCAGAAGCAGGAAGAAGCCCTCGAAACCCAGCTGGCCGATCTTGAAATCCGCCGCGACGAAATCCAGGCCGCGCTGGTGCGCCTGCGTGATCCGACGATGGACCTCGATTATGTCGAGGAGATCGCGCGGACCCAGCTTTCCTATGTCCGGCCAGACGAATTGCTGGTCTCGGCGCGCTGACCGCTTTCCAATCGGGCTGTTCCCAAAAAATGAGTGGAACACGCCGCGTTTTCTCGCGATAAGCTAGGAACAGGGGCGGTTCCTCCCCTATCTTCCCCTTCAGCGCAGGGATTACAGGCTATGACAGGCAAGACTGGCGGGGCGAGGGTTAGGAAACCGGTGTCAGAACCGCAGAAAGCTGAATTGATTGGCTTTTATCGGGACATGCTTTTAATCCGCCGGTTCGAGGAAAAGGCCGGCCAACTCTACGGAATGGGCCTGATTGCAGGCTTCTGCCACCTCTATATCGGGCAGGAAGCGGTCGTGGTCGGCGTGCAGGCGATTCTCGAGCCCGACGACCAGGTGATCACCGGATACCGCGACCACGGCCACATGCTGGCCGCTGGCATGACGTCGCGTGGCGTGATGGCCGAGCTGACCGGACGCGAGGGCGGCTATGCGCGCGGCAAGGGCGGCTCGATGCACATGTTCAGCCGCGAGAAGAACTTCTTCGGCGGCCACGGCATTGTCGGCGCACAAGTGCCGCTGGGCACGGGGCTGGCCTTCTCCAACAAGTACAAGGGTACAGATGCTGTCTGCATCGCCTATTTCGGCGACGGCGCATCGAACCAGGGACAGGTCTACGAGGCGTTCAACATGGCCTCGCTGTGGAAACTGCCGGTCGTCTATGTGATCGAGAACAACCAGTATGCGATGGGTACGTCGATCGCGCGGGCGTCGGCCGAGACCGAGCTGTTCAAGCGCGGGATCTCGTTCGAGATTCCGGGCGAGGAAGTGGACGGGATGGACGTGCTGGCCGTGCGCAAGGCGGCGGCCAAGGCCGTGAAGCGCGCGCGTGATGGCGATGGGCCCTACATCCTCGAGATGAAGACGTATCGCTATCGCGGGCACTCGATGTCCGACCCGGCGAAGTATCGTACGCGCGAAGAAGTGCAGGACGTGCGCGAGCACCGCGATCCGATCGAGATGCTGAAGAAGAAGCTGCTGGATGCGAAGCACGTCACCGAGGACGATCTCAAAAAGATCGAGGCCGAGGTGCGCGAAATCGTGAATGACTCGGCGCAGTTCGCGCAGGACAGCCCGGAGCCGCATCCGGACGAGCTGTGGACGGATGTGCTGGTGGAGAGCCGGGCATGAGGGGCGTGACCATCGGGCTTGTAACAGCCTTTATGTTGACGGGTTGCGCCGAAGCCCAATCGACAAATGACGGCCGACTGAAGATTGCCGTCATGCGGGACGGGCACACCGAGGTGAACGGCAAACCGACCAGCGATGTCGCGGCATCTCTGCGAGCGGCTCCGGAAGGAACGCTTATTGTTTACTACCGAGAGGACGGCCAGTCGCAGCCGACTGAGGCACAGATGGCTGTCTTCATTTCCATCATCGAAACAGCGAAGGCCCAGGGCATGCCGATCCAGCTCTCGGCGACACCGGATTTCGCGACAGTGATTGACGATCAAGGACGAGTGGCGCCGCGATGACCGACATTCTGATGCCCGCACTGTCGCCCACCATGGAGGAGGGCAAGCTGGCCAAGTGGCTCGTCAAGGAAGGCGACACTGTGAAGCCCGGCGATGTGATCGCCGAGATTGAAACTGATAAGGCCACGATGGAGGTCGAGGCCGTCGATGAGGGCGTGATCTCGAAGCTGATGGTCGAGGCTGGAACCGAGGGCGTGAAGGTCAACGCGATCATTGCGCAGCTGTCGGCCGAGGGCGAGGCGCCGAAGCCGAAGAGCAACGGCAAGGCGAAAACCGCAAAGGTCGATGCTCCGGCGCAGGCCGTGGCCGAAACCGCGGCGCCCGAGCAGAAGGCCAAGAATGACGGCCATCGCCTGCGGGCGCCGGAGCAGAAGGTGGCGGCGGCTGAGGGGTTGCACGATCCGACGCTGCCTGAGGGCGTGACCTACAAGAAGACCGCCGTGCGCGATGCGCTGCGCGATGCCATTGCCGAGGAGATGCGGCGCGATGAGCGCGTGTTCCTGATGGGCGAGGAAGTCGGCCAGTATCAGGGCGCGTACAAGGTGAGCCGTGGGCTGCTGGAGGAGTTTGGCGACCGGCGCGTGATCGATACGCCGATCACCGAGTATGGCTTTGCTGGCCTTGGCGTGGGCGCGGCGTTTGGCGGGCTGAAGCCGATTGTCGAGTTCATGACGTTCAACTTCGCGATGCAGGCTATCGACCACATCATCAACTCGGCGGCCAAGACGCTGTACATGTCGGGCGGGCAGATGGGCTGCCCCATCGTGTTCCGTGGGCCGAACGGCGCGGCGAGCCGCGTGGGCGCGCAGCACAGCCAGGATTATTCGGCCTGGTATGGCCATGTGCCGGGTCTGAAGGTTCTCGCGCCCTATGATGCGGCGGACGCCAAGGGCCTGCTCAAGGCGGCGATCCGCGATCCGAACCCTGTGGTCTTCCTCGAGCACGAACTGATGTACGGCGTCGAGTTCGATGTTCCGGAGGTTGAGGATTTCGTGCTGCCGATCGGCAAGGCGCGCATCCGCCGTGAAGGTACGGACGTGACGCTTGTGGCGCACTCGCGGATGGTGAAGTTCGCGCTGGATGCGGCGGAAGAACTGGCCGGCATGGGAATCGAGGCGGAGGTTATCGACCTGCGCTCGCTGCGTCCGCTGGACACCGAAACCGTCATCGAGAGCGTGAAGAAAACCAACCGCATCGTCTGCTGCGAGGAGGGCTGGCGCTTCTTCGGCGTCGGCGCGGAGATCGCGGCGGCCGTCGTTGAGCACGCCTTCGACTATCTCGACGCCCCGCCGCTGCGCGTGGCGCAGAAGGACGTGCCGCTGCCGTATGCGGCGAACCTGGAGAGGCTGTCGCTGCCGAATGCGCAGGACATCGTCGAGGCGGCGAAGAAGGTTTGCTACCGGGAGACAGAGTAATGACCACTCCCATCACCATGCCTGCGCTGTCGCCCACGATGGAGGAGGGGAACCTCGCCAAGTGGCATGTGAAGGTCGGCGACAAGGTGAAGCCGGGAGACATCATCGCCGAGATCGAGACCGACAAGGCGACGATGGAAGTCGAGGCTGTCGATGAGGGCACGGTCACGAAGCTCCTAGTCGAAGAGGGCGCGCAGGGCGTGAAGGTCAACGCTGTGATTGCGGAGCTGGATGGTGGTGGGGCGGCGGCTCCGGCGAAGGCTGCGGGCGCGGCGCCCAAACCGGTTGCTGCGCAACCGGCCCCCTCCGTCTCGGCGCCGCGCGCCGATCCACCTCCCCCGCCTGTCGGCGGTGGAGGACGGGCGCCTGTGGCGGTCGCTGCGGGTACGCGCATCAAGGCGTCCCCGCTTGCGAAGCGGCTGGCGAGCGCGAAGGGTGTTGACCTGCTGGCGCTGAAGGGCTCCGGCCCGCATGGGCGGATTATCAAGGCGGATGTGGAGAAGGCGCAGGCGGGGGCGAAGCAGGCGCCTGCGGTTGGCGGCGGCATCACGAGCCTGATCGAACCGGCGGTGCTGGATGATCGCGTCTATGCGCCGGATACGTATGAGCTGATCCCGCTCGATGGCGTGCGGAAGGTTACAGCACGCAGGCTCACGCAGAGCTTCATGCAGGTGCCGCACTTCCCGCTGACGATCGATCTCGAGATCGATCACCTGCTGTCGGCGCGCTTGCGGATCAACGAAGCGGGCGAGAAGGCCGGGGTGAAGGTGTCGGTCAACGACATGCTGATCAAGGCGTGCGCGATGGCGCTGATGGCGCATCCGGATGCGAACGCCAGCTACACCGACAAGGGCGTGGCGCAGCACAAGTCTGCGCATGTCTCGGTGGCGGTGGCCATTGCGGGCGGACTGATCACGCCGGTGGTGCGCGATGCGCAGAGCAAGGGCCTGGCGCAGATCGCCGCCGAGATGAAGGATCTGGCGGCGCGGGCGCGCGAGAAGAAGCTGAAGCCGCAGGAGTATATGGGCGGCACATTCTCGATCTCGAACCTCGGCATGATGGGCATCCGGCAGTTCGCCTCGATCATCAATCCGCCGGAGGGGATGATCCTCTCGGTGGGCGCAGGCGAGAAGCGCGCGGTGGTGAAGGACGACAAGGTTGTGGTCGCCACGATGATGACCGTGACGCTGACCTGCGATCACCGCGTTGTGGATGGCGCGACGGGGGCGCGGTGGCTGGCGAGCTTCAAGCAGTTCGTCGAGACGCCTGAGGCGATGTTGCTGTGATCCCCGTTACACCAGTCTCACTCGTGTTGCTTATCGCGTGCGTGGGCGGAGGGTTGTGGATGTCGGGGTCTGCAGACTCACGCGAGGTCATGATCCGCTTCGTGCTAATCATGCCGCTCTTTCTGGCGTTCGGTCTCTATGGCCTGATCAAGTTGGGGCCAGAGTACTTCAGAAATCTCCCTGAGACTCTTCGAAAAGGTCTGAAATTGCGGATTGGCATTTCGGACAAGGATCGGGACCTGTAAATGGCTGACGCCAAAACCTACGACCTCATCATCATCGGCTCCGGGCCCGGCGGATACGTCGCCGCGATCCGCGCGTCGCAGCTCGGGATGAAGACTGCGATTGTGGAGCGCGCCGAGCTGGGCGGCATCTGTCTCAACTGGGGATGCATTCCGACCAAGGCGCTGCTGCGGTCGAGCGAGGTGTTTCATCTCATCACGCATGCGAAGGACTATGGGCTCTCGGTCGAGAACCCGAAGGTGATGCTGGATGCGGTGGTGAAGCGCTCGCGCGGCGTGGCGCAGCAGCTTTCCAATGGCGTGACGTTCCTGATGAAGAAGCACAAGATCGATGTGCTGGTGGGAACAGCGCGGCTGGAGAAGGGCGCAGGCGCGCCGAAGGTGATCGTCGAGAAGGGGAAGGGCGAGGGGACATACACCGGCAAGCATGTGATGCTGGCGACGGGCGCGCGGGCGCGGGAGATTCCGGATATCGGGCTGAAGGTGGATGGCAAGACGGTGTGGGCGTATCGCGAGGCGATGGTTCCGACCGAGATGCCGAAGACCCTGCTGGTGATCGGCTCGGGCGCCATCGGGATCGAGTTTGCGAGCTTCTATCGCACCATGGGCGCGGAAGTGACGGTGGTGGAGGCGCTGGATCGCATCCTGCCTGTGGAGGATGCGGAGATTTCCGCCTTCATGCTGAAGCAGCTCGGTAGGCAGGGGATCAAATTCCTGACCTCGGCGCAGGTAAAGTCGCTGAAGGTGGACAAGGGCGTGGCGACGGCGGAGATCACGGCCAAGGACGGCGCGCAGACGCTGAAGGCGGACAAGGTGATCCTCGCCATCGGCATTGTCGGCAATGTCGAGAACATCGGGCTCGAGGCATTGGGCGTGAAGGTGGAGAAGACGCACATCGTGGTCGATGGATTCGGCAAGACGAATGTGCCGGGGCTCTATGCGATCGGCGATGTCACCGGGCCGCCCTGGCTGGCGCACAAGGCGATGCATGAGGGCGTGATCGTGGTCGAGGGGATCGCGGGGCAGACGCCGAAGCACAAGTTCGATCCGTGGAATGTGCCGGGCTGCACCTATTCGCATCCGCAGGTTGCTTCAGTCGGCATGACCGAAGAGGCCGCGAAGAAGACAGGGCGCAAGCTCAAGGTCGGCAAGTTTCCGTTCATCGGCAACGGCAAGGCCATCGCGCTGGGCGAACCCGAAGGCATCGTGAAGACGATCTTCGATGCGGACTCGGGCGAATTGCTCGGCGCGCACATGGCGGGCGAGGGCGTGACGGAGCTGATCCAAGGCTATTGCATAGCGCGGCAGGGCGAGCTGACCGAAGCGGAACTGATGGAGACGGTGTTCCCGCACCCGACGCTGAGTGAGATGATGCACGAGAGTGTTCTCGCCGCTTATGGGCGGCCGCTGCATATCTGATCTCTCTGAACCGCCGCGCGCCTGCCTGGCATTGCTCGGCAACAGCGAATGCAGATGTTGACCGATCGCATCGCTTGCGACGCGCTGCCGGGCGGGAGGCCGGCAGTCCTACTCCGCCGCTTGCGCTCCTGCCTCAACGCCAGCGGCAAGATCGGCGGCGAGCTTCTGCACAGCGCCGATGTCCATCTTGCCGGTGCCGAGGACGGGGATTGCCTTCACCTGGAAGATTTTGCGGGGCAGGGACAGTTCGTTGACGCCGTGGTCCTGGGCCCAACGTTGCAGATCGCTGCGATCGGCCTTCGGGAAAGTCGTGAGCAGCACGATCTGCTCGCCCTTGCGCTTGTCCGGCAGGACGGCGGCGGCGTGATCATGGTCGCGCCAGAGCGTTGAGGCGCAGTTCTCTGCTACAGCAAGCGACACCATCTCGCCGCCGATCTTGGCGAAGCGCTTGAGGCGGCCTTTGATCGCAATCGCCCCACCTTCCTCCTGGCTGACAACGTCGCCGGTGTCGTGCCAGCCTTCGGGAAGCGGTTGGATCTCGCCCGGGCGTGCTGAAGAGATGTAGCCCAGCATGACGTTGGGGCCGCGGACGAGCATCCGGCCTCCGTTGTTGATCCCCGGCACGGCCTCGAACTTCGCCTCGATGCCGGGCAGCATGCGGCCAACAGTGCCGGGGCGGTTGTCGCCAGGCTGGTTCACGGCGACCACAGGCGAGGCTTCAGTAACGCCGTAGCCCTCCAGGAGTTCGACATTGAAACGGCGGCGAACCAGTTGGCGCGTCTCGTCGCGGACACGCTCTGCGCCGCAGACAGCGAAGCGGAGTTTGCCCAACTCATTGCCCTGACAGGCGCGAATATATTGATTGAGGAACGTATCCGTTGCGAACAGGATCGTCGCGCCCGTTTCTTCCACGCGCTTGGGAATGATCTTTGTCTGCAGCGGAGACGGATGCAGCACCGACTTCATGCCGCCAAGCAGGGGCAACAACGCGCCGGCGGTGAGGCCGAAGCAGTGGAAGGTTGGCAGCGGATTGAACAGCACGTCGTCCAGGCCCAGGGCTTCAGGCACGTGCGCCAGGATCTGGTGAACGTTGGCGACGATATTGCGATGGGACAGGGCGACGCCTTTGGGATCGCCCTCGGTGCCGGAGGTGAAGAGGATCACGGCGGGGTCGCCCGGATTTGGGGATGAGGTGAACATCCACGGCGCCATCGGCCCAAGGGCGCCGGCAGCTTTCTGTCCGGCGCCGAGAGCAGCGCGCACATCTTCGAGATAGATGAACTCGGCATCCGACTTCAGTTCGCCCACCAGTTCATGGAGCTCGGCCTTCTCGATGAAGGCATGGGCAGTGATGATGCGATTGACCTGGGCGGCTTTCAGCGCAGCGCGAACGTTCCGGGCGCCGGCAGAGAAGTTCAGCATGGCCGGGACGCGGCCATAGGCGTTCACAGCAAAGAAGGTGATGACGGCGCCGGCGCCGGTCGGCAGCATGACGCCGACGGCTTCGCCTTTGCGCGTGCCCTTCTTGAGGGCGGACCCCAGCGCGAAGGCGGCGCGGATGATATCGTCGTAGGAAAGTTTCCGGTCGTCCGCATCGTGCAGGACGATCTTCTTGCCCCCGTATTCCTTGCGCGCCGCCAGCAGGGCGGTGAACACGCCGGTCTCGGCATGGCGGGGATCGTAGGCGGATCGCAGTGACGCCATCTGGTAAACCTCCCTGTGGCGCCCATCAGCGCTCTATTATTTATTGCCGGTAATATAGACGGTGGCCCAGAAAGCACAAACGCTCAAAGACATAGCCAGCGAACCGCATTTCGCAGTGCGGCAAACCGAGGTAACAGGGGCCCATGCCCACGCTATTGGACCATAAAGACAAGGGGGAGCGCCCCCGTCACCCGGAGAAAGAGGGGCGGGAAGACACCCCGCTCCTCCGGAAGCCGCCATGGATTCGGGTCAAGGCCCCGACCAGCGCAGGGTACCTTGAAACGCGCCAGCTCGTGCGGGACGCGAAACTGGTGACCGTGTGCGAGGAGGCCAGCTGCCCCAATATCGGCGAGTGCTGGACCAAGAAGCACGCCACCCTGATGATCATGGGCGATACGTGCACGCGCGCCTGCTCATTCTGCAATGTGCGCACGGGGCTTCCGGCGCCGCTGGATGCGGATGAGCCGCGCCGGGTGGGCGAGACAGTGGCGGCGATGGGGCTCGGCCATGTCGTTATTACCTCAGTGGATCGCGATGACCTGGCTGATGGCGGGGCGGAGCATTTCGCGGCTGTGGTGCGCGCGATCCGCGCGGCGGCGCCCAAGGCGACCATTGAGATCCTGACTCCGGACTTCCTCCGCAAGGGCGATGCGGCCAACATCGTGATCGATGCGAAGCCCGACGTGTTCAACCACAACCTCGAAACCGTGCCGCGTCTCTATCTCAGCATCAGGCCCGGCTCGCGCTACTATCACTCGCTTCGCCTGCTGGAGCGGGTGAAGGAGCGCGACCCGCCGCAGTTCACAAAGTCCGGACTCATGGTTGGACTTGGCGAGAGCAAGGAGGAAGTGATGCAGGTGATGGACGACATGCGTTCAGCCGGCGTCGATTTCCTGACTATCGGCCAGTACCTGCAACCGACGCGAAAGCATGCGGCGGTTGATCGATTCGTGACGCCGGAAGAGTTTGCGACGCTGGAGACGATCGCGAAGTCCAAGGGCTTCCTGCTGGTGTCGGCCTCGCCGCTGACACGTTCGAGCTATCACGCCGACGAGGACTTCGCGAAGCTGCGCGCAGCGCGCGAGGCGAAGCTGGCTACACAGTAGGACCAGGGCGTGAGCACCCATCGCGAAACGCTTATGCTGCCGTACCGGCCGGAAGACCTCTTCGATCTGGCGTCGGACATCGCGCGGTACCCCGAATTCCTGCCCTGGATAAAAGCGCTGAAGGTCTCCGACCGCAGGGAAGACGACGGCCGCATCCTGTGCCGCGCCGAGGCCAGCGTTGGCTTCAAGGGATTCAGCGAGACCTTCGTCACAGATGTGGATGCGCGCCGGCGCGAGTTCGCTATCGACGTTTCGCTGGTGCGTGGCCCGTTCCGGAAGCTGCGCAACAATTGGAGGATTGAGGCGGCCGGAAGTCTGGCGCGCGTAGACTTCTCGATCGAGTTCGAGTTCCGGAACTTCGTGCTGCAGGCCCTGGCCGACGCCAACAAGACCTATGCGGTCGGCCGCGTGATCGACGCGTTCGTGAAGGAAGCCGGCCGGCGTTACGTCTCCACGGCGGCTTGATCGCGGGCGCGGTCGATCAGTTCGGACCCGGTCCCGGAGGCGCGCCTGGATCGGGGCCGGGGATCACGGCATCGCGCAGTGCGTCTGGCGGGGCGTCAAGCGGAACGGGCGCGCGGCCTTCCGGCGTCTGGTCGGCGGGGCTGGGCGGGGCGGGGCGAGGGCGGGTGAGCTTGGGATCGGGACCGCAGCCATCCAGCGTCCAGCCAGAGGCGCCGTGCACGACACGGCAAAGCGCGGTGGACGTCTCGCCCTTGGTGGAGACCGCGGTGCGAACCAGCGCGCCGAGCATGTCGTAACGCGGCCGGAAAAAGGTCAGCTTGTCCATGCTGGCGGTTGCAGCTTCGCCTTCGGGACCGTGGACTTCGACCAGATTGAATCCGGCGGCCGACCAGTCGCACCCCGGCGACCAGGGCCCATCCTCGCCGTTCAGGCGAAGGGCCATCTGGGCGTCATCGCGGCTGAGCTTGTACTGTTCGCGGCCGATCGCCGTGATCAAGGCGCAGTCATCTGTGACAAAGAGCGGTGTCTTGGGCGGAACCGCTTCGGGCGTGCCTTCGCACGCGCCAAGCGCGAGCAGACCCACAGCGAAAACCAGTCTCTTCATCACGATACCCAGCCTGTCTTGCATTCGCCGACCGTCCAGCCGGCGACACCGGAATGGACGCGGCATTCATAACCGATGCCAGCCAACGGTCCATGCACGATTTCAGTCCAATACAGCGCAACCCGACCGTTGGAGCAGGGAGGCCGCACCTGCAGCGAAACACTCATCAGGTGCGCCATTTCGTGGGCTTCTTGCGGTTGCCGGCAGCATAGATCGACGAGGTTTGATGGCAGGATGAAGGCGCCGGACGCCTGGAACGTCCTCCGAAACCTGCCGTTTCATGACTGGCCTGATCAACCCCCGTTCATGCGCGCCAAGCCATGATCCACGTGTGCCGGGGTCCGCCGGGCCCGCTGCCCTTGAAGGGTGAAGGAAGATGAACAAGCTGATTGCCACCGTTTTCGCAGCCGCCAGCGCTTTGGCCCTGTCCGCACCTGCGCTTGCCCAACCTTATGGCGATGCACGCCATGGCGGTGGGTATTGGCTCGAAGGGCTGCGGGTTGACGCCGCCAAGGCCCAGTTGTCGGGCGCCGGATACTCCAAGGCGCGCAACATCAATGTCGGCGGCCGGCAGTACGATCTGTGGGCGAATCCGCGGGCGAGGGATGCGTGTGTCGGGTTTACCTCGATAAGCGGGAGAGTGACGGAGTTCCGCAGCTTCGATGCCGCAGAATGCGGTGTCGTCTCGGGCGGTGGCAAGCTCAATCCGGATGACCTGTATGGCATGCGCGTTGGCGACGCCCAGCGCAATCTGCGCACCTATGGATACGCCAACGAGCGCAATGTGCGCATCGACGGACAGCAATGGGATCTGTGGGTCAACTCGCGCGGCCGCGACTGCATCGGCTTCACCTCATATCGCGGGACGGTGTCGGGCGTGCAGAAGTTCCGCGCGAACGATTGCGCGAACGGATCGGTCTCGGGCGGCGGCGGGCGCGTGCACCCGCGCGACCTGCCGGGCCTAAGCGTCAACCAGGCGAAGCGCGAACTGGCGAATTCCGGCTTCGAGAAAGCGCGTAACATCCGCATCGCCGGCAAGCAGTGGGACCTGTGGTATTACGAGCGCGGCCGCGATGGCGGACGCTGCATCGGCTTCACCTCTATCAGCGGACGCGTGACCGACGCAGACCATTTCTCGGCGCGGGATTGCTACTAGGAGTTCGGCGTCACGCCATCATCTTGCGCAGCATGTCGAGCGCGGTGACCACGGTTTCGCGGCGGATGGCGTGGCGGCCGATATCGCCGAAACGCATGGCCTGATGAAAGACCGGTTTGTTCTCGCGCGCGACGGCGAGGTGGACAAGTCCGACGGGCTTCAGCGCGGTGCCGCCGTCAGGTCCGGCCACACCGGTGACTGCGACGGCGAGATTGGCGCGGGATTCTTCCAGCGCCCCTTCGGCCATGGCGCGGGCGACTGGCTCTGACACCGCGCCCATGTCGGCGATGAGATCGCCGGGAACGCCGAGCATCTCCTCCTTGGCCTTGTTGGAATAGACAATGAAACCACGCTCCACCGTGGCCGACGAGCCCGGGATCTCGGTGAGCAGGCCCGCGATCAGGCCGCCCGTGCAGCTTTCGGCCGTGGCGATCTTGAGGCGCTTCTGCTGCGCCTCATCGAGCGTAAGACGGGCGAGCATCAGGAGGTGTTCGTCGAACATGGGCGGGCGTCTCCGGTCGGAGCGACACTGCCTGCGCAATCCACGCGAGGGAAGGGCCTAGCGTGACAGCAAAACTGTCGCCTGAGCGGCGATACCTTCCTCGCGGCCGACGAAGCCGAGCTTTTCCGTGGTCGTGGCTTTGACGCTTACGGCGTCCGCTGGGACGCTCATGGCTTCAGCGGTTGCGATGCGCATGGCTTCGCGATGGGGAGCGATTTTCGGGCGCTCGGCAAGGATGGTGATGTCGGCGTTGGCGATGTGGTAGCCGCGATCATGGGCCAGCTTCACGGCGTGTTGCAGGAATCGGATCGACGCTGCGCCTTTCCATTGCGGGTCCGATGGCGGGAAGTGGTCGCCGATATCGCCCAGCGCCAGCGCGCCGAGGATGGCGTCGGTGAGGGCGTGCCAGGCGGCGTCGGCGTCTGAATGGCCTTCCAGTTTCTTCGTGTGCGGAATGGCGATTCCGCAGAGTACAACCGCATCGCCGGGCTCGAAGCCATGGACGTCGAAGCCGCTCCCCACGCGAAGGGCGGGGCTGGCAATGAGCTTCTCGGCCACGGCGAGGTCCTCCGGATAGGTGATCTTCATGAGTTCGGCGCGGCCAGGCGTCAGCACGACTTTGGCGCCAGAGGCTTCAACGAGCGCGAGGTCGTCAACGGCCGCATCCGTAGCTGAGGCGTAGGCGCGGTTGATCACGTCCCAGCGAAACGCCTGGGGCGTCTGGACCCGGACAAGACCGTCGCGCTCAACCGACTGAAGCGTGGGGCCGGATCGTTTGAGTGCGTCTGTAACGGGCAGGGCGGGGGCGGCAGCATCGGCGTCCTCCAGCGCCACCAGCAATTCCTCGATCACAGCGGCGGAAAGCCCGGGCCGGGCCGCGTCGTGGATCAGGACGTGGCGGGGCGGGCGGCCGGCGAGGGCCGCCAGGCCGTTGCGGACAGACTCCGTGCGCGAAACAGGCGAGCCTGCGACAATGCGGACGCGCGCATCAGCCGGCAGCATACCCGCGATTTCGGCCATCGAACCGGAGGGGGCGACCACCACGACTTCGGCAATTTTATTGCACCGCAGCATGGCTTCCACGCTCCACCGCAGGACAGGCTTGCCGCCGAGCATATGAAACTGCTTGGGAACATGCCCGCCAAGCCGCGAACCGGACCCGGCCGCAACAACGATGCCGGCCGCTTCGTCTGCCTTAAACGCCTCGTGATTGTGCATTCTTGACGCCATTGCCGGGACGGGCTCTATATGGATGCTCACTTTTGCCCAATAACTAGGCAAAATGAGGGGTGGTCTGGAGACTGTGTGGTGTTCTTGGTCGGAGATGTCCAGCTGGCTGCGCCGGTGTTCCTGGCGCCCATGTCGGGCGTGACGGATGCGCCCGCGCGCGCCGAGGCTGACAGGTTCGGCGCGCCTGCGGTTGTTACCGAGATGGTCGCCGGGGCGGAATTGGCCCGTGAGCAAGAGGAATTCGTCAGGCGCGCGGCGCCGCACAACGGTGCTGGCCCCTTCATCATACAGTTGGCCGGCCGCGATCCGGAGTGGATGCGGGTCGGGGCGGAGCTCAGCGAGTCGCTGGGTGCGGACATCATCGACATCAACATGGGCTGCCCCGCGAAAAAGGTCACGGGCGGACAATCCGGTTGCGCCCTGATGCGGGAGCCGCACCTCGCCCGCAACCTGATCGCGGCGACCGTGGCGGGTACGAAGCGGCCGGTCACCGTCAAGATGCGCCTCGGATGGGACGATGCGACCCTCAATGCGCCGGAAATCGCGCGCATTGCCGAGGGCGAGGGTGCGCGCATGATCACGGTGCACGGCCGCACGCGGCAGCAATTCTATGAAGGCCACGCCAACTGGTCGCGGATCGCGCCGGTGGTGGAAAGCGTGAAGCTGCCTGTCATCGCCAATGGAGACATTGTCGATGCCGCAAGCGCGCGCAAAGCCATGAATGACTCGGGGGCAGCCGGCGTGATGCTTGGGCGCGGCGCGACGGGGCGGCCCTGGCGGGTGGCGGAGATCTCGAACGCGCTGTTCGGGACGGCTTACACGGCGCCAGCGCCGGAGGAGAAGCTGGCTTCGATGCTGGCGCAGATCAGGGCATCGGTTGCGCTCTATGGCGAGCGGCTTGGCGTGCGGGTTGTGCGCAAGCACGTCGCCGCCTTCATCGATGCCTGGTGCGAAGACCATAATCTCGCGCCGATGGACGAGATGCGCGGCGTCCTGTGCAGGCTCGACCTGGCTGCGGCACTGGCGGACGGGCTGGTCGCGGCGCTGTCGGACAAGCGGGAGGCGGCATGATCGCGACAGTATCTGATGGCCCGGGACTGGCGGCGAGAGCGCTTGACGCTGTCCCCTTCGCCGTTGTCGCCCTCAGCAAGCGCGATGTGGTCACCTATGTGAACACTGCTGCGGAAGCACTGCTTCAACGAAGCGCTCCTCTGCTGCGCGGGCGCCCTCTGACGGACTTGTTGACCGAGGACGCGCCGCTTCTTGATTTCATCGGGCGGGCGCGCCGCGAGGGCGGCGTCATGTCCGCCCGCGCGATCAGGATCGCCAGCCCGCAGATCGCGCCCGTAGAGATGGACGTCAGCGCATCGCCCGAGGGCGACGATGCCGGTCTTGTGCTGACGCTGATGCCGAGCCGGTCGGCGCAGGACGACACGACCAATGCCGAGGTGAATGCATTCGCCCAGGTGGCGAGGATGCTCGGCCACGAAGTCAAAAACCCGCTGGCGGGCATTGTTGGAGCAGCCCAGTTGCTGGCCCGGCATGCGCGTGACGATCAGCAGGCCTTGCTGACGCTTATCCGCGAGGAAGGCGCTCGCATCCAGCGCATCGTCGACCGGTTTGCAGCCTTCGAGACGTTCTTCAGCCCGCGCACGCGGATCACCAATGTGCACATCGTGCTCGACAGCGTGATCGATCTTGCCAAGGCAAGTTTCGGCGCCAATGCCCGCTTTGACCTGCAGTTTGATCCATCGCTGCCGGAAATCGATATTGATCCCGATCACCTGCACGAAGCGGCGCTGAACCTGGTGAAGAACGCTGTCGAGGCTGCGACCGGATCCAACCGCCAGGCCCGGATCGCCATATCAACGCGGTATCGCGCCGGCTTCCGGTTCACCGGACGGGACGGCCCGCGCACGCGCGGCGCGCTGGAGATTGCGGTGAGCGACAACGGGTCCGGCGTGCCGGAGGCCACGGTCGCGCGGATATTCGAGCCGTTCTTCACGACAAAATCCGGCGGCGCCGGCATTGGCCTCGCGGTCGTCGCGGAGATCATGCAGGCGCATGGCGGGTTCGTCGTGCTCGACAACAGCCCGGGCGGCGCGTGCCTGCGGCTTCTCTTCCCGATCGCGCGCCACAAGGGAGCGGCGAAATGAGCGGTCCGACAATCCTGGTCGCCGATGACGACGCAAGCGTACGGCTCGTCATCAGCCAGACGCTGGCGCAGGAGGGTTATCACGTCCGCGCCACCAACACGATGTCGGCGCTCTGGCGCTGGATCCAGGCGGGCGAGGGCGACCTTCTGATTACCGACGTCTACATGCCGGACGAGTCGATCTTCGATCTGTTGCCGCAGATCCGCCGAACGCGGCCGGAACTGCCCATCATCGTGATCTCGGCGCAGTCGACAGTCCTCACCGCAGCGCTGGCGTCCGACCATGGCGCCTACGACTACCTACCCAAGCCGTTCGACATCGACAAGCTGGCCGAGACGGTGCGGCGCGCGCTGCAGCGCAAGCCGACGCGCGGGCAGGAAACCACCGGGCGGCGCGCCGAGAAGGATGAGGCTCTGCCGCTGATCGGGCGCTCGAAACCCATGCAGGCGGTCTATCGCGTGATCGCTCGCGTGATGAACAATGATCTCACCGTGCTGATCGAAGGCGAGAGCGGGTCGGGTAAGGACCTCGCCGCGCGCGCCATCCACCAGCTTGGCAAGCGCAAGACCGGCCCCTTTGTCGCCGTGAGCCTTGCGGCCCTGCAGCGTGAGCAGGTCGAGGACGAACTCTTCGGCGGAGGCCGCGACAGCAACGGCAAGCGCCGGGGCAAAGTGAGCGAGGCCGACGGCGGCACCCTGTTCCTCGACGAAGTCGGCGACATGCCGCTCGAAGCGCAGACGCGGCTTGTGCGCTTCCTGCAGGACGGGCGCTTCGCATCGTCGGGCGATGATCTCGACGTCCGCATCATTGCTTCGACGAAGCACGACCTTCGGGCGCTGGTGGATCAGGGCCTGTTCCGCGAGGACCTGTACTATCGCCTGAACGTCGTGGCGCTGCAGTTGCCGCCACTGCGCGAGCGCAAGGAAGACATTCCGGACCTGGCCTCCGCCTTCCTCATCCGCGCTAAGAAGGAGGGGCTTCCCGAGAAGCAGCTCGACAAGAGCGCGTACGATTTGTTGGTCGCCTATGACTGGCCGGGCAACGTCCGCGAACTGGAAAACGTCATCCGCCGCCTGTCAGCGCTGAGCCCCGAGCCGGTCATTTCGGCGCGGGAAGTGGAACGTGAACTTCGCTCGACGACCCGCACGCCGACGGGCGAGCGCGAGTTCGAGGCGGAGATCGAAGCGCTGCTATCGCGGCACTTCATCTCGGCGCTGTCCGCTGACCCGGAACGCGATCCCGACGGCGGCCAGATCTACCAGACGGTAATCGAGCAGGTTGAGCGGCCGCTGATCAAGCTGGCTCTGGCGGCGACCAACGGGAACAAGGTGCGCGCCGCAGCCTTGCTGGGTCTCAACAGGAATACGTTGCGCTCGAAGATCAACTCGCTCGGGATTGCCGAGGCGGACTAAGGCCTCAGCTTTTCGGCGCCGTGGGCGGCGTTGCAGGCGCGAGTTGATCGTCGATCGCGGATTTCACGACATCCGGCCAGTCGTCATCCATGCCGACGCAATCGCGGCGGAAGGCGCCGTCGACCCAGTTAACGGCGCCTTTCTCGGCGGTGGAGCTGATTTCCCAGTCCATCTGGCAGCGGCGCGTCGCGAAACTGCGGGAGCAGACCGCCATTGGGTCCGGGTAGTCCTCGTGAGCCTCGCCATAAATGCACTCGAAGCCTGCTTCCTTGATGGCGGCGATGGCCTGTTCGCGCGTCAGGCCGCCAAGGATGCCTTGCACCCCCGAAGCCCAATCGGCGTTGAGGCGCTGCCCGGGCTCGTACTGCCAGTCATGGGCGGCTTCCAGGCCAGCCAGCGTCCGGGGCCCCGGATTGGTCGGCCCCATCGCACAGGCGCCCCCCAGGATCACAGGCAGCGCCAGAGCCAGGCCAGCTGCAAACACTCTCATAGTCCGTCCTCCAGGCGACATCACACTGACTCGACACCACAACTCCGGCGGCGCAAAGGCAGACTGGCGCCGACTTAGGTTCCCCGCTATGGGCGCCACATGAAACTTTCGGACTTCAACTTCGATCTGCCTGAGGAATTGATCGCCCTGCGGCCGGCCTCGCCCCGGGATTCGGCCCGCTTGCTGGTCGTGCGCAGACCCGAGGGAACAATTGAAGATCATCGCATCGCCGACCTTCCGGACCTGCTTGCCGCGGGCGACATCCTGGTTGCGAACAATACCCGGGTGCTCCGGGCGGCTTTGGCGGGTCGCAGGCCAGCCCGCTTGGGCGGGGAGGGCGTGGCAGTCGCGGTCAACCTCAACAGCCGGGTTTCGCTCGGGGAATGGTCGGCGTTTGCGCGGCCGGGCAAGCGCCTGAAGGAAGGCGACGTCATTATGTTCGCAGGCGGGCTGGAGGCGCGTGTGGTCTCGAAAAGCGAGGCCGAGGTGCGGCTGGCGTTCAACCGGGAGGGGGCGGCGCTCGACGCCGCGATCGATGCTGCCGGCGACATGCCGATACCGCCCTACATCGCCGCCAAGCGGCCGGTGGATGAGGCCGATGTGAGCGACTACCAGACGACATTCGCGCGGGAAGCGGGTTCCGTCGCCGCGCCGACGGCCGGGCTGCACTTCACCGCGGACCTTCTGGCGGCGCTGGAGCGGGCGGGCGTTGAGCGGGCAGAGGTGACACTGCATGTGAATGCGGGGACGTTCCTGCCGGTCAAGACCGACGACATAGCCGACCACCGGATGCACGCCGAGTTCGCGGATATCTCGCCTGAGACAGTGCGCAGAATAAACGACGCGCGGGCGAGGGGCGGGCGCTGTATCGCGATCGGGACGACTGCGCTGCGCACGCTGGAAAGCGCGGCCGCCGGCGGCTCCCTTGCGCCTTTCCGGGGAGAGACCTCCATCTTCATCAAGCCGGGATACCGGTTCCGGGCTGTCGATGCGCTGATGACGAATTTCCACCTTCCCAAGTCGACGCTGTTCATCCTGGTGAGTGCGCTGATGGGGCTCGACGTGATGAAGCGCGCGTATGCGCATGCAGTGAAGGAGCGGTATCGCTTCTTCTCATACGGGGATGCGTGCCTGCTGTTGCCGGGAAGGGCGAACGCCGATGGCTGAGTTTCCATTCCGCATCGATGCAACCGATAGGGATGCTCGCACTGGCGTTCTTTCAACGCCGCGCGGAGACATCGCAACGCCCGCCTTCATGCCGGTGGGCACGGCGGGAACAGTGAAGGCGATGTTCCTTGACGATGTGAGGTCCACCGGGACCGACATCATCCTCGGCAACACCTATCACCTGATGCTGCGGCCGAGCGCGGAACGGGTTCGGCGGCTGGGCGGGCTGCACAAGTTCATGGGATGGACGCACCCGATCCTGACCGACAGCGGCGGCTTCCAGGTCTTCTCGCTCTCCGAACTCCGCAAGATGAAGGAGGAGGGCGTCGAGTTCCGATCCCATATCGACGGATCGATGCATTTCCTCTCGCCAGAGCGCTCGATCGAGATCCAGTCGGACCTGATGGGGTCAGACATTGCGATGCAGCTGGACGAATGCGTCGCCAATCCGTGCGAACACGGCCCGGCCGCCGCCGCAATGCGGTTGTCGGCGCGGTGGGGTGAACGCTCGAAGGCCTATTTCGGCGTGCGCGAGTCCCAGGCCCTGTTCGGCATCGTGCAGGGATCAACCTATGCCGATCTGCGCAAGGAAAGCGCCGAGCGCGTCGTTGAGACGGGCTTTGACGGTTATGCCATTGGCGGTCTTGCGGTGGGCGAGGGGCACGCGGCGATGTGTGATGCGATCAGCCTGACGGCGCCTCTTCTGCCGCGCCAGCGGCCGCGATATCTGATGGGCGTCGGCAAGCCGATCGACATTCTGGAAGCTGTGGCGCGGGGCGTCGACATGTTCGACTGCGTCCTGCCCACGCGCTCGGGCCGCCATGGTCAGGCATGGACCTGGGATGGACCAATCAACCTGAAGAACGCGAAGTTTGCCGAGGACGACACGCCGATCGATCCGCAATCAACCTGTCCGGCGAGCCGCGACTACGCCAAAGCCTATCTCAACCACCTCTTCAAGGCGGGCGAGTATCTGGGGCCGATGCTGTTGTCGTGGCACAACATCGCGTTCTTCCAGGCGATGATGGCCGCGATGCGCAGCGCCATCGCCGAGGGCCGCTTCGAGGCTTGGCGCGCCGGGATGCGGCAGCGCTGGGCGCAGACAAGCGAAAATCAGTTGGCTTGAGAGGTTCCCTGGAATTCAGCGTCCGGCCCTTTCGGTATGCCGGCGCTGGGGTCGGGGGCTGCCGGTGGTGCGCAGCCGAGATGCGCGCCAACACCCTTCAGATAGGCCCGGCGGGCCGCCCCGCGTTCATAGGCGGCGCGCAGGCGGCGGTCATGGCGGGAGGCCCCGGTGGCGTCGCGAACCAGGGACCGGAAGGGAATGAAGTCGGTCATGGTCGAGGCGATGGTGTCGAGCGTCAGGTCTGCGGCGTCCTCGCCAGTCTTGTCGGCGAAGGACTGTTCGGGCAGCGGCTCTGCATCGCTGTCACGCCCGAGTATCTTGGTCAGGTCAGCCACCGCCTCGCCAATAGCCTTGCAGCTGACCTCCGGAATCGGCTCGTAGGGGGAACGGATGTCGGCGAGAAGCTTGGGTATCTCATCGCGACGCAGATTGAGGTCGTTGAGCGGCGCCATGGCGGCGTCGCTGAACCCGGCAGCGGTGCGATCCGACGCGGTGGCGCAGGCCGCCAAAGGCGCGCTGATCGCAACGGCGATCAAAATCCTGTTGAGTTTCATGACTGTAGTCCCCTTCCGTCCCATGAGTTCGCGGAGCATTACGCCCCCTTTTGCGCGCTGCAATGAAAATCCTTGGGTGCGTCCATTCCTGCGTTGACCGCAGCGGAATCGAACACTAGGTTCCGCCGCTCTTGAGAGAGCCCGTAGCTCAGTCGGTAGAGCAGCTGACTTTTAATCAGCGGGTCGCAAGTTCGATTCTTGCCGGGCTCACCAAGGCGTTCCCCTACATCTCCCGCCCGACCGGATATAGCAGGTAGCGGTCATCGTAGAATGGGCTGCGTTCGTAGAAGAACTGCAGGCGGCGCAGGGGCGAGGCAGCGAAATCGGGTTCGTTCGCGAGGCGAGTTTCGAACTCTGCCTTGAGAGCGGAGTTCTCGGCGAGCATGCGCTCGGCCATCGGAGCGATAGCGTACGGCTCCATGTATTCGACGCGACTGAGGATTTCGTTGAAGAAGCCCCAGGCGAGGAATGAGTCTTCGCTCGCCGGCTCAAGCAGGTAGGTAGCAAGAGAGCCGAGTGGTTGATCCGTCGTGATCCGGACGGAGCCGGGCTGGTATTTTACGGTGTGCGTCTCGGCCGCAATCCCGTTTGCCGTTACGGGCACACGCCCCTCTGCGGGCGCGCCGAGCCTGAATCCGGCCAGCCGCGCCATCTCGACTTCGACGGTCCTCGGCTCAGCCAGAGTTTCCATCGAAATGCCGTGCGCTCTCAGGCGCGCGATCACCTCTGGTTTGGTCGATGGCACCCAATAGGCACGCGCGACGGGGAGTTGCAGGCCCGGTTCGGACCCATAGACAGGAACACGAACGGCGGGGCCGGGCTTTCCGGTGAAGCGGGTGACCATGGCGCCGGAAGCGGGGGAGGCGACCTCCTCCGACGCGATTGTCAGGAAGTCGAACCATGCGACCGGATCGGCCTTGTCTTTCCAGTTGGCGTTGATCGAGGTCGGCCGCAGCGCGCGATCTGCGGCGATGGCGCCCTTCAGCGCCCTGCCGTCGCTAGCGAGCGCCTTGATCGTAGCTTCCAGCAACACGTACGTGCCAAGCACACGCTGACGGTAGGGCTTCAGCGAATGGTTTTCGACTAGCACAGTCGGGAGGCGGCGCAGGTCGCCATAGGCGTGACTGAAGCGAGGCGCGAAGGCCGGCAGGTCCGTGCCTTTCGAGACATCTCCATCGTCGCGTGCGAAGATCAGTGGGCCGGGAATATGACCTGCCGCCTTCAACGCGGCGTCGGCCTTCGGGCGGTAGACATCGTTCAGCCATTTCCCGATCGAGGGACTTTCGGCGTAGAGACCGTCCCAGCCATCGAAGCCGTAGGTAATGTCGTACTGGTAGTCCATACCGTCAGTGACGTGCAGGTCGATGTAGAAATCCGGATCGTACTTACCGATAACGAACAGAAGGGCGCGCATCTCCGGCGCATCCGCCTTCATGTAGTCGCGGTTGAGGTTGAGGTTCTGGGCCGTATTTCGCCATCCCATCTCCTTTGGTCCGCGCTGGTTCGGCCGACTGAATCCGGACGAGCGCTCGTGACCATCAGCGTTTAGTACGGGGATGAACACGATGTTGACCTTGTCGAGAAGAGCGTCCTTCCCCTTGAACAGCATGTCCCGCATGAGCATCAGCATCGCGTCCTTGCCGTCGATCTCGCCGGAGTGGATGCCTGCCTGGACCAGAAAGACGGGCTTGGCGGGCTGGAACACGGCTTCGTCCTTCGAAAGGATGACTGCTACCAGTGTACGGCCCTCGGGCGTCGTGCCGATAGGCTCGATCCGCATCAGTGCGGACTGCGGATCCATCCTGTGCAGGAACGCGAGTGTCTCGTCGTAGTTCGGGGAGGCGGTGAGCCCCGTCGTCTCTGACGGCGTGATCCAGATGTCGCCGGGTTTGGCGACGAGAGCCTCGCTCGTCCCGAGCCATGCAGGCACTGGCGGCAGGAACGTTTCCGGCGAGAGGCCGTCAAAGCCCACACGGGGGGGCGGCGTCTGGGCGTTCGCCATGAGAGATGCTCCTGCGAGAAAGGCGGCGGCGAGTGTGCGGGCGGCGAATGACAATTTCGCGCAAACGGCCATTTCGAATCTGCGCCCCGGCGGCCTCTTGTGAACGCGCGCACCATGCGCCAAGCATCCTATGACGCAAGATGCGCGGGAGACAAACCATGAAAGTCTGGATGTTTGCGGTTGTGGCGGCGGCTGGGTTGTTCGCTGCCTGCGCCAGCACTGGGCAGAGGGCAGCCGGCGCCGCGCCGCCGGAAGCAGTCAAGCAGGCGCTCGCTGCGATCTCGGCAGAGGTAAGCCCGGCGGGCCTGCGCGGTTATATCGAGAAAATGGTGTCCTTCGGTACGCGGCACTCCCTGTCCGACCAGGTTTCAGATGTTCGTGGTATCGGCGCGGCGCGGCGCTGGGTTGAATCCGAGTTCCGGAAGATGAGCGCCGATTGCGGTGGCTGCCTCGAAGTGGTGACCGTGCAGGACACCATCACGTCGCCTCCGCGCGTGCCCAGCCCGACGGTGATTGCCAACGCGGTGGCGATCAAGCGGGGAACGACCGATCCAAACCGCGTAATCATCATCCAGGGTCACCTCGACAGCCGCGTTTCGGACCCGATGAACGCCACCGCAGACGCTCCAGGCGCCAACGATGATGCATCGGGTGTCGCTGCCGTGATGGAGACAGCACGCATCCTGTCGAAGCAGACATTCGGCGCGACGCTGGTCTTTGCGGCGTTGAGCGGGGAAGAGCAGGGACTGCACGGCGGGCGCATTCTTGCGAACTACGCCAAGGCGCAGGGCTGGGAGGTGCTCGCCGTTCTCAACAACGACATTGTCGGTAATTCGCATGGTCTGGCGGCGACGGTTGAGGACCGCGTGCGCATCTTCTCTGAAGGGGTACGCTCAAACGAGGCGGAGGCGATCGCCGCAGCGCGCCGGTCCGTGGGCGGCGAGGTGGATGCTCCGTCGCGCAACCTGGCGCGTTACATGGACGTCATTGCCGAACAGCACATGGACGATTTCGATGTGTCGATGGTCTATCGCCGCGACCGGTTCGGACGAGGCGGCGACCAAGTGCCGATGGTGGAGGCGGGCTTCCCGGCCGTGCGTGTCACTGAGGCGGCCGAACACTATCATCGACAGCATCAGGACCTTCGAACCGAGAATGGGATTGTCTATGGGGACACGATCGATGGCGTGGATTTCGCCTATCTGGCCCGCGTCACGCGGCTCAACGCCATGACCATGGCGGCGCTGGCGTCGGCGCCGAGGCCGCCGCTTGAGGTACGTGTCGACGGCGCCGTGTCGGCGGACACCAAGGTCAGCTGGACCGCGAGCGTGGGGGCGGCGAACTATGTCGTCTGGTGGCGCGAGACGACATCGCCGGTCTGGCAGCACAGCGTTGTGGTTCCGGGAGCCGAGACCGGTACGACGCTCGCCGGCGTGGTGATCGACGACTGGTTCTTTGGCGTGCAGGCGGTTTCAGCCGACGGCTATACCAGCCCCGTGCAGTTCGCAGGCCTCGTGGGCGCCTTCTTCCCGCTGCCCGCGAAGTAGCAGAGCGCCCGCCGTCAGCGCGCCGCGAGAATGTCGTCGATATACGCTGGCTTCCCCGCGATCCGTTCAAGCCGCGGATAGCGATGGCCGCCGCTATAGTCGATGCGGATGGTCCTGAATTCATCGAGATAGCGGATCAGCAAGTCCACGGGCTGGTTGATCGAGGCGGCGACGGCCGCGCGCAGCCGGTCTGGCGAATATGGCTGACCATTGACGCCTGTGATGGTCAGCGACGTGTTGAGCTTTGCCTTGAACGCGGGGCCATCCCACTGGACATAGGTGATCTTGCCTGCGGAGTCGGCCGACAGTCCGATCGAGTAGAGCAGGTTGGCGGTGCGCGTTCGCGCCTCCTGGTCGCGCCAGACAGCGTTTGGCGTGTCGCCATACACCAGTCGGTACCCGCCACGCTCCAGACCATCGAGCGGGGCCTGTGGCGCCACTTGATCAACACGCCTCGCGAAGAAAGCCTCCCAGTCATAGGGCTCCACTTTGCTCAGCGCCGTGACGAGATCCTTGCGGGTGTAGGTAAGCGTGCCCCAGTCGCCATCGTTCACGCCAAAGAAGGCCTTCGCGAAGTCGTCGAGCGAGCGCTTGCCGCCTGAACGTTCGCGGATGAGCGTGTCGACATCCATCCAGATGAGTTGGCCTTCGGAGTAATAGTCCTCGCTGCGTTGCCAGTTGTGCCAGGGGAGAGAGCGGCGCGCTGCGATCACCGGGTCGAGTGTCGTGTCGGCGAGAGGGCGCCATTCGCGGCCCGTGCGGGCCTGGTACATCGCGGCGTTGTTGGCAATGAGGTCGAGCGCCTGCTGTTTCGACACGAAGCCGGCGCGTGCAGCCAGGACATGACCCCAGTACTGCGTCTGGCCCTCATAGACCCAAAGGAGTCCTGCGCGCATCGGGACATTGAAGTTGGGCGTCCACAGTTCGGCCGGACGCCTGTATTTGCCGTTCCATGAGTGGACGTATTCGTGCGCAAGCAGGTCCTTGCTGACAAAGCCCGTGGTCCATGCCGTGAAGTAGCCGCTGCGCACGCCGTTGTTGCTCGAACGCTGGTGCTCGATACCAGACGTGGCCAAGCGCTCGCTGACGGAAACGAGAAAGTCATAGTGATCGAAGTGGCGGGCGCCGAAGAGCTTGTCCGACTGTACGATCAGGTTGCGGTGAACCTGGATGATCTCGGGCGAGGGATCGACCTGTCCCGGTTCGTCGCCCATCACGTTGAGCGTAACGCGCGAGCGGCCGCCGGGATCTAGGTCGAACTTGCGCATGTGCTTGCCGGCGAACAGCGGGCTGTCGATCACGGTCTCCCACGAGGCGGTCTTGAACCGGACAAAACCGCCGGCAGCCGAGGCGGTCTCGAGCGCGGTGGCATAGTCCCACCCGGGGGGCAGCTTCACCGAGACATCGAAATTCACCTTCCGGGCATAGTGGCCCGCAGGATAGAGCGCGCCGATATACCAGTTCAGCCGAAGCATCTCCGGCGTCATCATCACCGGGCCCTGGGCCGACTCGATCGCGCTGAGGAACTGCGCCTCGACCTCGATCGCCTTTGCGCCCGGGGGCACGTCTACATGGAAGGCGTAGACATCCGCCGGGTCACGCGACCACGTCAGCGGCTTGCCGCCGGATGTGAAGCGCAGGCCGGAATAGTTGTAAATGGGCCCACGCGGGGCGTGGTTTCCGGGTATCCATTCGGAATAGAGAAGCGTCAGCCGGCCGGCCTTCGATACCGGAATGGTCTGGCGAATGCCGAATATCCGGCGGTCTAGGTCTGTCGCATCAATCTCCAGCGTGAGGACGCCCGGATAGGCAATGTCGCGCGGGGCGGGAAGCGCGGGCGCGGCAGCAACAGGCTGGGGAGCCGAATTACCCGCTCGTTGCGCCAGAGCGGGCGCAATCATCAATATGGCTGCTGCGGCGATCAGTGCTGCATACTTCAAGGGAATCTCCGCAGGACGCATCTGGACTTGCTACAGTAAAGCTTTCCGTCGCGCCCGGCACAACGCCATCCAGCCGCCACTGGCAAAGACGTGAATTCTGGGGCAGGTCTCGGCAAAAGAGACGGCCCGGAGGGGCAGGGGAGAGCGACATGACTGATACGGTGATCGACTCGTCCGACAAGGGCACGGATGCGGACAAGCCAACTCCGTTGCGCACCGTTGTCGTCGCGTCCTCGGCCGGCACAGCGTTCGAGTGGTACGATTTCTTCATTTATGGAGCCCTGACCAAGCTATTCTCGGACAAGTTCTTCAACGCCGCCGAGATCGGCGAGGCCAACGCCACGCTGGCCGCGCTGGCCGTGTTTGCCGCCGGCCTGTTGTTCCGGCCGCTCGGGGCGCTTGTGTTTGGTCGGCTGGGAGACAGGTTCGGCCGCAAGGGCGCCTTTCTCGCCACAGTGATGATTATGGGCGGGGCGACGTTCGCTATCGGTCTGCTGCCTGACAACAAGGAACTGGTGGGTGCAAGCGCCGTCGCGCTAGTCGTTCTGCGCATCTTGCAGGGCTTGGCCGTCGGCGGGGAGTATGGCGGCGCGGCGATCTATGTCGCGGAGCATTGCGCACCGCACCATCGCGGCAGTTCGACTGGCTGGATCCAGTCCTCGGCCGCGTTCGGTTTGATCGGCGCGCTCGGCATGGTGCTCGGCGTGCGATCATGGCTTGGCGAGGAGCAATTCTTCGCGTGGGGCTGGCGCATTCCCTTCCTGGCGTCGGCCTTTCTCGTCGCGATTTCCGTATGGATGCGCCTGCGGCTCAATGAAAGCCCGGCCTTTGCGAAAATGAAGGCGGAAGGTACGGTCAGTCGCGCGCCATTCAGGGAAGTCTTCCTCGAATGGAAGACGCTGCGGCTGGTGCTGATTGCCATCGTCTCCTTCCTGATGGCGCAGGGCGCGATCTGGTGGTGCGCGTTCTCCTATTCGCAGATATTCCTCGAACGTTTCATGGACGTGCCGGGGATCTGGACGAACCTGTTCCTGCTTGGCGCCACGATTGCGTCTGTCCCGCTCTACGTATTCTTCGGCTGGCTGTCGGACAGGATCGGCCGCAAGCCAGTGCTGATCGCCGGCATGGTGCTGTCGGTCGTCGCCATGTTCCCCGCCTTCAAGGCATTTTCGGAGGGCTCGAACCAGCCGCTTATCGAGGCGCAAGTTGCGGCTCCGGCAGAAATCGTGGCTGACCCGAGCACCTGTTCATTCCAGTTCGATCTGTTGGGCGGGCGCAAGTATGAAACCGCCTGCGATATTGTGCGCGCCTACCTCACGGACGCCGGGATCGGATACAAGATCATCCCGGGGGACGATGGTGGCGGCGCGAACATACGCTTCGTGAATACTGAGGTCGCAGTCGCGCTAAGGGACGGAACAGGGCTCGCAGCGGACGCGTTCAAAGCCTACAAGAGCGAGGTTGAAGGCGCGCTCCTAGCTGCCCTGCGCTCCGCCAACTATCCTGCCCCGCTGAAAGCGCCAAGCAACTCAGTCGAGTTTGCGGCGCAGGGGGCATCCTTTGACTGGCCGCTGATCATAGCCGGATTCCTGGCGCTGGTCGTCTCCGCGACCATGCTCTATGGCCCGATGGCGGCGGCTCTGGTTGAGCTGTTCCCGACGCGGGTGCGCTACACCGCGCTATCGGTTCCCTACCACGTCGGGATTGGCTGGGTCGGCGGCTTCATGCCGATGACGGCCTATGCGATCGCAACCTCAACCGGCGATGTGTTTGCCGGGCTCTGGTATCCGGTGATCTTCGGCGCGATCGGCATTGTGTGCTGCCTGTTCCTGTTTCCGGAGACGAAGGGCAAGCCACTCGACTAGGCTG
Organism: Hyphomonadaceae bacterium; assembly: GCA_022844345.1. Lineage (GTDB taxonomy): Bacteria > Pseudomonadota > Alphaproteobacteria > Caulobacterales > Hyphomonadaceae > UBA7672. The sequence continues at coordinate 206,322 of JALHLU010000002.1, read as the reverse complement.
GCTTGGGCTCCGACACAGGAAGCTCGATGGTCGCAGCTAGCCCGTTCGGCGTGCGGTTGGCGAGGCGCAGCGATCCCTGATGCGCCTTGGCGATGGCGTCGGCCAGGGTGAGGCCCAAGCCCGCGCCGCCTGTCTCCCGGCTGCGCGAACTGTCACCGCGCACGAACGGATCGGTGGCGCGCGCAAGCATGTCGGAGGGAATGCCGGGGCCGTCGTCATCGACGCGAACCAGCACCTTGTCTCCGGCGCGCGAGACGAAAACGCGGGCGGCCCCACCATATGCAATGGCATTGTCGATGAGGTTGCGCATGGCGCGCCCGAAGAGAACCGGGCGGCAGGCGACAGGCGACTTCTCGCCAGACTCGAGTGTCACGGGCGCGCCGGTGTCCGAATAGTCCTCGACGATATCCTGCACCAGCACGGCGATATCCATCGTGCGTTCAGGCTCGCGCGAGCGTCCCTGACGGGACAGTTCAAGAATGTCTTCGAGCAGCTGGCTTGCCTCCTCGATCGTCCGCACGGCTTTCACGCGCTCTGCCTCGGGCTCCATGGACTCGATGCGGATTCGCAGCGACGCGAGCGGGGTCCGCAAGTCATGCCCCAGCGCGCCGAGCATGACGTCCTTCTCGTTGAGCAACTGGCTGACCCGCCGGCTCATGGCGTTGAATGCCTCCAGCGTCTGCCGCACGTCGCCATGGCCCCGCACCGGCACTTCCTCGGGTTTGCCTGCTGCGCCGACACGGAGAGCTGCGTCGGCGAGGTCGTTCAACGGACGTGATACCTGGCGTGCAACGAGCAGGGCGGCCCCAAGAACAAAGGCGAAGGTGATGAATGTCGAGACGCCAAGGAGCACGACGTCGGCCCCGTTGAGTTCTGGCGAGAACGAGCTGCTGCTGAACCAACGCCCGTCAGGAATTTTCGCCGCCAGCAGGATTTCGCGCGCGACGAGCGGAGAACCATCCGGCTCGGGGCCGGCATTGGGAGGCGGACCAGGCCGCCCGGGTGGGCCACCGCCGCGGCCCCCACCTCCGCCAAATCCCTGTGGCAGATTGATCACGCGGCTCGAAGCGCGCACCTCTGAGGTCGATAGCCCTGCGTTGACCAGCGCATCGCGAAGGCGCTGCTCGAGCCCTGCATCACGTTCAACGCTGTTGTTGTCGATCGGGTTGTTCTTCGAAACCTGGTACCGCCCGCCCGGCCCCTGACGGCGGTCAAAGATCGCGAGGCGTCCGCCTTCCGGTGGCGGCGCTTCGAAGACATCAAGTCCGACATAGACAAAGCGCGCAATCGCAGGGCCGCTCTGCTCTATGAATCCCGCGCGTTGGCGTTCGCCGAGCAGGAGCACGAAGTTGACGAGGCTCGCAATCAGCAGCGCGCCAGCCATGACCAGGGCCAGCTGGCCGGGAATGCTCCGGGGCAATAGGCGCTTCAAAGCTTTCGAACCTCCGCCGAAAAGCTGTAGCCGCCGCCCCAGACTGTCTTGATGTACTTTGGAGATCTGGGGTCAGGCTCGATCTTGCGCCTCAGCCGGCTGATTTGGTTGTCGATGCTGCGATCAAAGATGCTGGCTTCGCGGCCTTGAGTGAGATCAAGGAGCTGGTCGCGGCTCAGAACCAGCCGGGGCCGTTCTATCATCGCCAGCAGGAGTGCATACTCGCCAGAAGAGAGAGGAACGGAAAGACCGTCCGCGCCAACGAGTTCACGCTCGCCGGTTTTCAACACCCAGTCGCCGAAAGCATATGACGCGGTCTCCGGCGGCGCCTGGCGCGGGGGCAGGCTGTTGCTGCGCCGGATCACCGCCTTCACCCGGGCGAGGAGTTCCCGCGGGCTGAAGGGCTTGGTGACGTAGTCATCGGCGCCAACCTCAAGCCCCAGGATTCGGTCGATTTCCTCCGCGCGGGCCGTCAGCATGATCACTGGCAGGTTGCTGGCTTCGCGCATGTGGCGGCACAGGCTGAGGCCATCCTCGCCGGGCATCATGATGTCCACGATGGCGAGGTCGAAGGTGTGCCCTGCAAGCAGCGATCGCGCCTGCGCGGCATTGGCGGCGCCCTTCACCCGAAACCGGTTGGTCTCGAAATAGCTGACGAGCGGCTCCCGGATGGAGGCTTCGTCCTCAACGATCAGCAGGCTGTGGCTCATCTGCACGACTTTCCGAATACGGCTGTAGCCTGCTGCATCGGCGTATGCCGACGCAACAGGCTACCGTTCCAGGGTCTTGACGCGCCTCGGGGGGACTACGCGTCGGGCCCGGAAACCAGATCTAGCGCCGGGCTGGGCCGCTCGCCTGAAGTTCCGCGATGGTCACCACGCCGTCCTTGTTGGTGTCAGCCCGGTCAAATGCCTCGACGCCGCGGGCCGAGAATTCGGCGAAGCTGATCTTGCCATCGGCATCGGCGTCTCCGCGCGGACCGCCGAGGCCGGGACCATCCGGGCCGCGACCATGCTTGCCCGGTCCGCCAGCTGGACTGCGCATGCTGACCTCCCGGCCGGGCCCGCGATGTCCGCCAGCCTTCTCCCGGCCGGATTCCAAACCGGCTGTGAATTCGGTTTGGCTGATCTGGCCGCTGCCGTCCTTGTCCAGCCCGGCAAACCGGCCGGCCGCCGCTTCCTGCATGTGTTTGGCGCGGGCCTGTTCGTGGAATGCCTTCAGTTCATCAGGCGTTGCCTGGCCGTCGCGGTTGACGTCGATGGCGTCAAACCGCGCACGCTGCGTGGCGGCCAATTCGGCGCGCTCGACCTTGCCGTCGGCGTTGGCGTCCAGTGCGAGAAGACCGAAGCCACCAGCAGGGCCCCGGCCCGGCGGCTGGGCAATGGCAAGCCCCGCCAGGGCGGTCATGGAAGCGGCGGCAATAAGGATGCGTATCATGAGGGAGTCTCCGGTTCGGGGCGGTCGGGTTGCCGCCCATCTGTCTGCGATAACGAGAACCTGGTCCCTCATTGTCGCAAGACTTCCCCCGGGCGCGCCCCCGATTGTCGCAAGTTGTCCTGCAACTGCATAAAATCCGCACGGCGTACCGAAACCGGGGATTCAGCCGAAATCCTGCCGGCCATCGGGCCGGGCGGGGGGGTATGGCGCTTCGGGACATCTACTGCTAGCGCAAGAGCCCTGTGAGCGCGTCGCACATCAGCGGCCGCCAGACCAGAGCGTCGAGATATCTGCATGTGGTGGGACAAACCCAACCCCAACAAGGGCCCGCAACCGGAACCCAAACCGTTGCCGTTCATGAAGATCAGCTGGATCGGGTTCATCGTGTCCGCCGTTATTCTGGTGGGCACAACAATTTCCTTGGTAACTCAGGGTCTTAACCTCGGACTCGATTTTACGGGCGGTGTGCAGATTGAAGCTGCCAGCACAAACAACGGGCCTATCGATTCAGGCGCCGTGCGGGCGAAGATCGAGGCAGCCGGTTTCGAGGAGAGCAATGTCACCACGACTCAGGGCGGCAACACTGTCCTGATCAGGGTCCCCCGGGTCGAAGAACTTAGTGTCGAAGCAGTGGCAAGGCGGGTCGGCGAAACGCTTGGCGCCGAAGAGTTCAAGATTCTGAAGACCGATAACGTCGAAGGCCGCGTCAGCGACAAGCTCCTGTTTCAAGGCATACTTGCAAGCGTGATGGCCGTTCTCGGGATCGGCGCCTACATCTGGTTCCGGTTCGAGTTCAAGTTCGGCACCGGGGCCTTTCTGACGACATTCCACGACGTGTACGGCGTCATTGGGCTGTTCTCCGTCACGCAGATGACGTTCGATCTCACAATCGTCGCCGGGGTTCTCACGGTTGCGGGGTATTCGATCAACGACACTGTCGTGGTTTACGATCGCATTCGCGAGATGCTGAAGAAGTACAAGAAGATGACCATCAGCGAGGTCATCGACATCTCGATCACCTCGACCCTGACCCGCACCTTGCTTACGGCGCCCGCTGTCCTCATGGCCGTCGGCGCCATGGCGCTGCTTGGCGGCCCGGTGCTCTTCGGCTTCGCGATCTCGATGATCTTCGGCGTCCTGATCGGGACTTACTCGTCGATCTTCGTGGCGGCCCCCTTGCTGATCTACCTGCCTGGCCGCGTTCCTGGCGCAAAGTACCAGAATCCGGACGGCACGGTCAGCGCAGCCCAATAGCCCTTGGCGTCCGGGACTAGCGCCAAGCTGCGATACCCCATTACTGTGCTGCGACAGGGCGGCGCGACGCGCGAGGTCGCGCCCCGGGGCGGAGAGAATTCATGGCGGTAATTCATGCGCCCGCCGGCGATCAGGCGCGGCGGTCGGGGCCGTTCTACACCCAGCTGTACTTTCAGGTTCTGACCGCCATCTTCATTGGCGGCCTGATCGGACACTTCTATCGCGGCGAGCCCTGGATCGCGGAGTATCTGAAGCCGCTGGGCGATGGGTTCGTGAAGCTGGTCAAGATGATCATCGCGCCGGTGATCTTTCTCACCATTGTCATTGGCATTGCCGGGATGCGCGACATGGGCCGCCTTGGCCGCGTCGTCTTCAAGGCCTTCGCTTATTTCCTGTTCTTTTCGACACTTGCGCTGCTGGTCGGCCTGATCGTCGGGAACCTAGTCCAGCCTGGCGCCGGTATGAATGTCGACATTGCCACCCTCGCGGAGGGCGATGTTTCGCGGGTTCAAGGCTTCAAGAGCGCCTCCGAGAGCTACACGCTAGTGGGCTTCGTGCTGAACATCATTCCCGACGCGTTTGTTGGCGCCTTTACCAGCGGCAACATCCTTCAGGTCCTCTTCCTGTCGATCGTGTTCGGCGTATCGATGGCGCTGGTCGGCGACCGCGCCGAGCCCCTCCTGAATATCCTGAACGCTGCGGCCGCAGTGGTCTTCAAGATGGTCGGCATCCTGATGAAAGCGGCGCCGGTGGGAGCTTTCGGGGCGTTTGCCTTCGTGGTTTCCAGCCAGGGCATCGAGGCGATCCAGAAGCTGGCCATGCTGATCGGCACCGTCTACCTAACATCCTTTCTGTTCATCGTGATTATACTGGGGGCAGTCGCCGCCTGGGCCGGTTTCAACATCCTGAAGCTGATCCGCTACCTGAAAGAGGAGCTTTTCCTCGTCCTTGGGACCTCGTCATCGGAATCCGCGCTGCCTGCGCTCATGGAAAAAATGGAGAGGGCAGGGTGTGCAAAGCCGGTTGTCGGGCTGGTAGTTCCCACAGGCTATTCGTTCAACCTCGATGGCACCAACATCTACATGACCATGGCGGCGCTGTTCATCGCCCAGGCCACCAACACCCCGCTCAGCGTCGGCGACCAACTGATCCTGCTGGCCGTGGCGATGCTCAGCTCCAAGGGCGCGGCCGGGGTTACTGGCGCAGGCTTCATCACGCTGGTGGCCACATTGCAGGTGCTCCCTAGCATTCCCGTGGCTGGCGTCGCCATCATTCTTGGCGTGGACAGGTTCCTGTCCGAATGCCGAGCGCTCACCAACTTCATCGGCAATGCAGTCGCAACGATCGTGGTGAGCCGATGGGAGGGCGCGCTCGACCGGGACCAGATGAAAGCCGCTCTGAATGGCGAGGCGAAGCCGCTGGCGGCGCTGCCGGTCGAACAGGACCCTGACTGACGCATCGACCTCGGCAGAGCCGGCCGATCAAGGTGACCGCCAGCCACAACACTTTCACAAAAAAAGCGCCCCGGAGTTTCCTCCGGGGCGCTTTGATTTCCAACCAGTCTGCTCTCGATCAGTTTGCCTGACCGATACCACACGCACCGTTGAGGAAGCTCTCAACCGAGGTCAGAATTGCCGCGAAGTTCGCGGGCGTCCACGTATTGAGCGTGTGCTCCATGTCGGGGAGAATTTTCAGGTCCACCGACTTGCCCTCACGGCGAAGCGCCGCCGCAAAGCTCTCGGATTCGGCGGGCAGCACGTTTGTGTCGCGATCACCGGTGTAGAGAAGCACCGGTATCGACACCTCCGTCACCCGGCGGAGAGGATCTTCGCCGTCTGCAGTGGGATGCTGAAACTCCCGGAGAAAGCGGCTGTTGAACGTGCCTCTCTTGAACTGGTCGATCGTGGCAGGGCCCGCGCCCGCAGCCGCGCAGCGATAGATGCCATTCGGGCGGACCGCGGCCATCATCGCCGCATAGCCACCATAGGAATAGCCATGGATCGCAATGCGCTTCGGATCAGCAATGCCCTCGGCGATCAGCCATTTCGCACCGTCGTCATTGTCATCCTGCATCGCGCGGCCCCACTCACGATCTCCGGCACGCCACAGGCGCTGCCCCCAGCCTTGCGAACCGCGGAACTGCGGTTGAAGCACCGCATAGCCCCGGCTGGCAAAGTATTGTGTCCAGCCGGACTGGTCCCAGTCCAGGTTATCCCTGGCCCACGGTCCGCCATGCGGCGTGATGATGGTAGGGTAGGGCCCGGCTCCGTGCACGGCCGGATCGGGTGTTGTCAGTACTCCGGGAACCATCAAGCCATCACGGGCGGCGTACTGAACCAGACGAACCTTGCCGAGCGGCGCCTCGCGCAGTTCCGGATAGGCCCGGCCCAGGAGGCGCAGACGCCCATCGGCCATCAAGTAGTATTCAGGCGGGACCGAACCGCCAGAACGCCTGATGATCACGCGGCTACGATCATCAGACCAGTCGCCGATCGCGATGTCAGCGCCGTCGCCCACATTGAACTTGGACTTGTCGCCCGAGGCGATGTCGGTCCATTGCACGGCAACCTCTCTGACACCCAGAGCCTTGCGCGCCTGTTGCTCGAGCGAGGCAAGACCTTCATCTACCCAGTAGACGCGGTTGCGTTCGCCCTCGTAACCAAACCCGAGGATTTCGCCGTAGTCAGCTTGCGAACGGGAAAGGACCACGCCGCTGGAATCAAATATCGGATGGGCAAACGCGATCTCGCCCATTTTACGCTCGCGGATATTGTACTCGTAGATCGCTGAGTGATCGCGGCCAGCCGTGGATTCCACGAGCACAATATTCGGGTCCAGGGTGAAAGCCGCAACCGAAACTGGCTCGCGGTCGCGGGCGTACCAGCGGAAATGCTCGTCAAAGCTGCCGGTGTCGGGATGTTTCAGCCATAGGGCGATATAGGCTGCACCACCGTCGAAGTCGAAGCTCTGACGCGCACGGACCTCGCCGTTGAGGTCGGTCTGCGGTGAGCTGAACCGAGTCGAGCCCCGTTCGACCCGTCCATACCGCCCATTGTACAGATTCAGCGTGTAGATGTCTCCGCCGGGCGCGCTGACCAGCACGTTTTCGGGATCCTTCGGGAGCGAGCTGACGACGGTCCCTATGCCGATGAAAGCCTGCTGGGTCGCGGATAAACCGTCAAAGCGCAGGTTGGTCCGAACGGGCTGGCCTTTCAGGTCGAGGACCTGGCGGCGGTAGGCGTAAGACCGCTCGTTCTCCCCGCTGAACGGGTCGAAATCGACCAGCTGCTGTGTGGTGACAAACAGGCGATCATTCTTGATGAAATCGACCGACTGAAGCTCCGAACGAGGATCGGACGCCACCAGGTATGGCGCTTCGTCCAGGGCATCCGTGCGCCAGATAGACAATATTCGTGACTGTCCGTCCCGCGAGATCACGGCCGCGACGTGCTTGCCATCCGGAGAGATGGTGACCGAACTCATGGCGGGTTCCCGCGCGAAAGCGGTGGCAGGCGGCGGCGACTGCGCCTCTGCCGGCTCCGGGCTGGACGCAAAGGCGACGGCGAATGCCGCGACAAGGAACGAGCGGATCATGAGCGAAATATCCTCTTTGAAGGCTCCAGCACCTGAGCCTTCGCGAATGCAACTACAGATCGGATAAACCTAACCTGAGAACTGGCGCAACCCAACCAGGCCAATGCCGCATGCCTGCTTCGCGCTCAATCGTGGGGCGGACCGGGACAAACAAGCCCATTCATGTGGCGGTACCGTGGCGAAACAGACACGACTCTGGCCACAAAGTGTCGGATCAGCGTCATAAATGCTTGTGTCGACCACAATCCGGTTTAACACTTTGTCGGATCGCGGCGATTTGAGGGGGTAAACTCACCCCTGCGCTGCAAGCCTAAACTGACCCTGTCCACGGCATTGGGCAGGGAAAGCATTCAAAAAACGGGGTCAAAGCGGCATCATGAATCTCAAGCATAAATTTCTGCTCACCACAACAATGGCAGCAGGATTGTTCTTTGGCCTTCCGGCCTGGGCGCAGACTGGTTCGACGACGGCTCAACCGCCGGAAACAGATCAGGTCGAGACCACCACGCAGCCGGAAGATGAGGCCAGCGAGGACTCCGATCGCGTCGTGATCACGGGCTCCCGCATCCGCCGCAGCGAGTTCACCAGCACTCAGCCGCTCCAGATCATCACCGCAGAAGAGGCCACGCTTGAGGGTCTCGTCGATACATCGGAAATTCTGCAGAGCTCGACGGTCGCTGCGACGGCTGGTCAGATCAACAACTACTTCACGGGCTTCGGTGTGGTCGGCGGACCCGGCGTCAACACACTGTCCCTTCGCGGTCTCGGCGCCCAGCGCACCCTGGTGCTGCTCAACGGCCGCCGCGCCGGTCCGGCGGGCTCGCGCGGCCAGGTTGGCCCAACCGACCTCAATGTCATCCCGAGCTCGCTGATCGAGCGGGTCGAGATCCTGACCGACGGCGCCTCCTCGATCTACGGTTCGGACGCCGTCGCTGGTGTCGTGAACATCATCACCCGCGAGAACCTCGATGGTGGCTTCGTCAACGGCTACACGAACCAGCCGTTCGAAGCTGGCGGCGAAGAGCTGAACTTCAGCATCGGTCAGGGCTGGCGCTTCGACCAAGGCTATCTGTCTGTCAGCGCCGACTACTACGAGCGCTCGCCGCTACTTTTCGGTGATCGCGACTCCTTCCGTTGCCCGCAGCAGTTCCTCTTCAACGCAGATGGCAGCCAGGCGGACGTGATTGATCCGGACACCGGCAAACCGGCTTGCAACAGCACCGGCGCGGAACTGGTCAGCTTGTATTTCGCGGGCGGTGCACGCGGCGCCTCAGACTATGCGCCAGACCTCAACGCAGTAGCGGGAGGCGGCCCTATCGGCTGCGACATGAACGGCTGGCGCCATGTGCGCGTTTTCTTTACGGGCCATGGCAGGGCGTGCGCACTGCCGAGTTCGCTCGCGTCCGCACCGTGGCAGGCGCCGACGGTCGACGCTTACAACGCGCTTCTGAGGCAGTATGCTGGTCGCTCAGCCATTGCGACACACAGCGACCGTTATGACAGCCGAACGGCAGTCTCGCCGGTCAAGCGCACCAGCTTGACGGCCTTCGCAGGCTATGACGTTACGCCGACGACCGAACTTTTCGCCGAAGTGTTGCTGAACCGCCGTGAGTCCGAACAGGAAACCTGGCGCCAGTGGTTTGGCGTCGTCTCGGCGTTGCATCCCCGCAACCCGTTCCCCGCAAGCATGTTTGATCCGGTGCTCGGCCTCAACCTCCCGATCACCAACGTCGAGCCGACGCTGCTGATCAACTCAAGGAACGAGCAGCAGGTCGACTATATGCGTGGGGTGCTCGGCCTCCGCGGTACGCTTGACTTTGGAAGCGGCTGGGACTGGGAACTCGTCGGCCAGTACAGCCGCTCCGATGCAGAGTACGGCGGTACGTTCATCTACAATGATCGTATCCTGGCCGCGACGCAGTTCACTTCCGTCGCCCAGGCGCAAGCTGGCTGTAACACTGCCCGGCTGACGACCGCTACCGCTTGCCCCATCGGCGGCATGAACCTGTTCTCGCCGGCAGTTGTGGGACAGGGCGCCCTCAGTGCTGTGGACCGCGATTTCATGCTTGGCTTCGAGACCGGAAACACGGTCTACGAGCACAAGTACATCGAAGGCCTGCTCACGGGTGAACTGTTCGACCTGCCGGCAGGCCCGCTCGGCGCGGCGTTCGGCTTCCAGATTCGGGAAGAAGAAATCGACGACCAACCCGGCGTACAGGAGCGAAGCGGCAACTACTGGGGTTCGTCTTCGGCCGTGCAGACGGTCGGCAAGGACACAATCAAGGAGGCCTTCGTCGAGCTTGAAGTTCCGATCCTGCGCGACGTACCGCTGTTCCACGAACTGTCTGCTAACCTCTCGGGCCGCATGTCAGAATACGACACGTATGGCGACAGCTCGACCTACAAGGTCGGCCTGAACTGGGCTGTGACGTCGGACTGGCGGCTTCGCGCTTCGCAAGGCACGTCGTTCCGCGCGCCTGCGCTCTACGAGCTGTTCCTGGGCAACCTGACCAACTTCGGCTTCCAGCAGGCGTCGGATCCTTGCCGCAACTGGGCCTCGTCAACTGTCACCAACCCGGTCAGGGACGCCAACTGCGCCGCCGGCCGTCCTGGCGAGGGGCCGCTGCCCGGCGCGTTCCCGACACTGCCGACTTCGTCGGCAACGGTGACCGTGGGCGGAGGCCTCGGCGTCCTCGAACCGGAAACGGCTGACACGTTCAGCGCGGGCCTGATCTGGACGCCTGGCTTCGTGGACTTCAACGTCGCCCTCGATTACTTCAGCATCGAGGTCAATGATCAGGTCTCCCAGTTCGGCGCCGCGAACATCGTCAACGCATGCTACAACTCGGAGAACTTCCCGAACGAACCGCTGTGCACCCTGTTCACCCGCGCGCCGGGCACTGACCCGACGCGACCGTACGAAATCCTCACGATCAACAACAGCTACGTGAACGTTGCACGTCAGGCGAACGAGGGCCTGGATCTCACGGCTCGCTACACCCACGATCTCGGGTTTGGCGATCTTACCGTGAACGCGCGCGCCAGCTACATCCTCAATTGGGAAAGCCAGCTCCTGAACGCGTCGGTCCCGACGCAACTGCATGACCGTATCGGCAACCCGGAATGGGTGGCCAACATGAATGCGCGTCTGGACAGTGGCGACTGGACCTATTTCTGGGCGGCCAACTTCGTGCCGGAGAGCGACAACCAGAAGTTCTTCATCAGCCCGACGGCGACCTATTTCGGCACCACCGTCACGCCGGTGCGTGCTGTCGATTTCTACCAGACCCACGACCTCTCGGCCCGCGTGAAGTTCGACGACCTGACGATCCAGTTCGGCGTCCAGAACGTGTTCGATGAAGCGCCGAACTATATCTCGGCGTCCAGCAACGCAACGCGGGTGGGCAACTTCCCCCTGTCGTCCCAGTACGACTATCTGGGCCGTCGCGCTTACCTCAGCCTCTCCTACGCCTGGTAAGAGACGCAGACGACAAATCGGAAGGCGGCGGGGAAACCCGCCGCCTTTTTTTTTGATTTGAGCGTGTCACCCACAAATCAGCCGCAGCCGATCGGAACCCGTGCCTGCCGACTTCGACGGACTTCAGATGCTCTTCGATCGCCCGGCCCAGTAGGGCGCACGTACCTGGCCCCGCAGGACCTTGCCGGCGGCGTTGCGGGGCAGGGCGTCGACGAAGTCGATTGTTCGCGGCCTCTGGAAGCCGGGCAGGCGGTCTTTCGCGAAATCAAGGATCGACTGAACCGTTTCCGGTGCGCGCGGCACGCCGGGCTTCAGCTCCACCACCGCCTTGATCTCCTCGCCCCAGTCCTCGTTGGGAACGCCGACGACGGCGGCATCTGCAATATCCGGGTGGCGGATCAGCACCTCGTCGATCTCGACGGGATAGATGTTGACCCCGCCCGAGATGATCAGCTCTGCGGTGCGCCCCGTGAGGAACAGGTCGCCATCGGCGTCAAACCGGCCCATGTCGCCGAGCGTGAACCAGTCGCCGCGATAGCTTGCGTCTGTCTTGCCCTGTTCCTTGTAGTACTCGAAACGTCCGGTCGCCGGCGCCTTCACATAGATGAGGCCTTCCTGGCCCTGCGGAACCGGATTGCCCTCCAGGTCGAGGAGTTTCACCTCGACGCCCGGCACCGCCTTGCCGACCGTTCCCGGCTTCCTGAGCCAGTCGTGCGGGCGGACAAAGACGCCGCCGCCTTCGGTCGAGGAGTAGTACTCGTAGATCACCGGGCCGAACCACTCCATCATCGACTGCTTCACGTGGGCCGGGCATGGCGCCGCGCCGTGGATGATCCAGCGCATCGAGCTGATATCGTACTTCTTCCGCATCGCTTCAGGCAGCTGGAGCATCCGGTGCATCATCGTCGGCACGAGGTGCGTGTGCGTGACCTTGTAGGCTTCCACCAGCCTCAGTGTTTCCTCGGCGTCCCACTTGTCCATCAGAAGCACAGTCACGCCCGCGTTGATCGGGATCACGAAGTTTATGCCAAGCGGGGCGGCGTGATAGAGCGGCCCGGTCAGCAGCGACATGTCGGTCTGCGGATTCCACCGGGCCGTCTCGTTGCAGACATTCGTAAGCTGGGACACGACCGGACGCGTGCGGCGGTAAACGCCCTTGGGGCGGCCCGTAGTGCCCGATGTGTAGAGCATCGTTGATCCCGGCTCGGGCGCATCAATGTTGGCCGGGCTTTCGGCTGCGATCGCCGTCTCGTAGTCGTCGAAGCCGTCAATCGACCCGGCGAAGGCCAGCTTCAGCGATATCTTGTCTGAAGCCGCAACGGCCGCCGCCGCGCCGGCCGCAAAGCGGGCGGATGCCACCAGCACGCGCGCATCGCAGTTATCCACCACGTAGGCGATGATCTCGGCCGACTGGTGCCAGTTGACCGCAGTCAGGCGATAGCCGGCGCGCTGCGTGGCTGCCCACACCTCCGCAAACTCCGGGCCGTTATGAGCCAGCAGGGCGACTGCATCGCCCGGCTGGAGACCGATTTTCCGGAACAGCCGCACCAGCTGGTTGGCGCGATCGTTGAGCTCGCTCCAGGTGCGATTGCCCGATGGGGAAAGGATCGCCATACGATCCGGCGACCGCCGGGCATGCACGGCCACAGTCATGCCCTGGGCGATCAGCTGGTCGTCGCCTGTCGTGCCGGTCCCGGTCATGCGCTGCAGCTCTTCCATCCCTGTAGCCGCCTCTGGCGGCCTTGTTTTGCCGCAGGATAGTTCGCCCGGACATTCAAGCGCAATGAGGGGTCAATCGGGCAGGAATTCGTCACGCAGCTGCCGCTTCAGGACCTTGCCGATCGAGGAGCGGGGCAGGGACGGCGCCAGGCGCACAAAGCTAAGGCGCTGGGTCTTGCCAACGCGGGCGTTCAGCCACTGGCGCAGGTCTTCCGCCGTGTTCGTGGCGCCTTCCCGCAGCACGATGCATGCAGCCGGCGTCTCGCCCCATTCCCGTGACGGAACACCAAACACGGCCGCCTCCGCGATGGCGGGGTGCTTCGCCAGTTCTGCCTCGAGATCGCTGGGATAGACGTTGAAACCGCCCGTGATGATCATGTCCTTCTTGCGATCGCCGAGAACCAGAAAGCCATCCTCGTCAAACCGGCCGACATCGCCCGTGCGGATGAAACGTTCGCCTGACGGGCTGAACCATTCTGCCTCAGCGGTCTTGGCCGGTTGGTTGTGGTAGCCCGACATGATCGACATCGATCGCCCAACGACTTCACCGGTCTCGCCGCGAGCGAGTTCGCGTCCGTCCTCGCCGATGATCCTGATGTCGTGTCCCGGCGCCGGCTGACCGACTGTGTGCAACTTGTCCGGATGTTCGTGAGCACGCAGGAGGCACGAGCCGCCGCCTTCCGTCATGCCGTAGATCTCGACCAGTCCGCCCGGCCAGCGCTTCAGGATGTCAGCCTTCAGGTCCGCTGCGAACGGAGCGCTGGTGCAGGTCTTCATCCGGAACGATGACAGATCGAAGCTATCGAAGTCCGGCATGTCCATCAGCCGGCGGTATTGCACCGGCACCAGCATCGCATGCGTGGCGCGATGCGTCTGCGCCAGCTCCAGGAATCCCCGCGCATCGAATTTTCGCATCAGCACCGCAGTGCCGCCGCGCACCAAGGCCGGGATCAGACTGACCAGAGTGGTGTTGGAATAGAGGGGTGTCGAGACGACGGTGACGGAGTCAGGGCCGTAGCCGAGACCTTCGGCGCGGCGAATATGACCCCAACGCATGCGATGCGGCTGGACGATGCCCTTGGGCGTGCCCGTCGTTCCGGACGAGTAGATGATGTTGAAGGTCTGCTCAGGGTCGATCCTGACCGGCGCTGGTCTGGCGTCAACCGGGGCGAGCCAGGAATCGAACGCCGTGTTCGCGGCCCCTTCAAGGGCGACGCGCCTTGCCGCAGGCCGCTCTTCAACAGCATCAATGGCCGCCGATGCGGCATCGTCAAGAAACAGGATGGAAGCGCCGCAGTCCTTCATCATGGCCGCGAGCTGCGCAGCCGTGGACGAGGGCGCAAGCGGGCAGGCGGCCGCCCCGATCCGAAGCGCCGCGACATAGGCCGCCACGTACGCGATCGAGGACGGACCGCACAGCGCAATGGCGCCGCCATTGCCGACGCCGTCGCGCTGCATCGCGGCCGCTGCACGATCGACCAGACGATCGAATGCCGCGAACGTGACCCGGCGCTCGCCATCAATGATCGCGATATGATCCGGACGTTCGGCTGCATGTGCCCGGATGATGTCCGGCATGGTCGAGAAGTCACTCTGGAGAAGTTCGGCTGCGGTTGGCATGGCGGCTTGTCCCGGTAAGTCAGCGACCTTTGAAGATAGGCTGGCGGCGCGCGTGAAAGGCAGCGCGGCCTTCGGTGAAGTCGGCGCTGTCGAAGCATTTGTCGATAGCGATCTGCGCCGTGTCGCGCAAAGCCGGATCGAGGGCTGCGCGGCTTGCCAGCTTTGCCGCGGCATAGGTCAGCGGCGCCGTCGCGGTCATCATCGCCACCATCTCGCGGACGGCGTCTTCGAGCCTGGCCTGCGGAACTACGCTGTTGACCAGGCCAGCTTTGGCGGCTTCCAGCGCGGACAGTTGGCGCGCGGTCGCCAACATCTCGAGCGCAGCGCCACGGCCGACCAGCGACTGCAGCCGGATGAAATTGTCGAGCTCGAAACCCAGGCCGAGCTTTCCGGCGGGTACGCCAAAGCGCGACTCCTCTGTGCATATGCGGATGTCGCACGCGGTAGCGACCACGATCCCGCCGCCAATGCAGAAGCCGCGGATCATGGCGATGACCGGTACCGGCGCCTCAAGCAGCGAGGCCGTTGCCGCGCTGACGGCGGCCGTGAACGGACGATTGCTGGCGGCGTCATGACGCTGCACGTCGAACTCCGCGATATCCGCGCCCGAGATGAAAGCCTTGCCGCCCGCTCCCTTGAGAACGATGGCGCGAACACCCAGGGCAAGCAGGCTGGCGACTGCGTCCGGCATGGCGTCCCACATGTCGCGCCGCACAGCGTTCAGGCGGTCTGGCTGGTTGAAGGTGAGCCACCCGATCGGGCCATCCTGTTCGGCCAGAAGCCTGCCTGCCGCGAATTCCATCGTGCTGTTCCCGAACATCGTTGCGATTGCCGCATCTGCCTACGCCAAGACAGGCCAGCTCGCCAAACCCATTCCCCGGCGGGACATGGGTCACGGGGCACAACGCGTTGACCCGTCCGTCCACCGCCATTACCACTTTGCCCAACACAGCCGGTCCAACCGCTCCAGGGGAAGCGCGGACGGGCTCTGCAGGGGCGAGCAAACCCGTGAAGTCGCGCAGCGGGCTGCGTGTCGATCACAGGTCTCGTCACCCATCGGAGATCGGGTTTGCATAGGCGTTGTTCAGTGACTCCATCAGGCTCGCGACCATGAGCCAGTTCGCCCGACCGCCCGGCCTGGCCGGGGACCTAGATGTCCTTGCGTTCGCCACAACCGAGATGGCGGCGGGCAGGCGGGCCGCACTCATCACGATTGTAGGTCTGGATGGTCCATTTTCCCGGCCGCTCGGCGCGCAGCTGGCGGTCGCGGAAGACAAGCGGTTTGCCGGCAGCATCTCGGGCGGATGCCTCGAACAGGCGCTCACGGAAGAAGCCCAACTCGCCATGACGGCCGGCGAGAACCGCGTCGTGCGTTATGGGCGAGGCTCTCCCTACCTCGACGTGCGGCTGCCATGCGGCGGCGGCATCGACCTTCATATCGACGTCGGCGCGAACCTCCAGACACTGCAGAGCGCGATTGCGCTTGGCCGTGATCGCCGTAGATTTTCCCTGGCGTTCGACCCCGCGACGAAGCAGTCGAGCCTGCGCCTCTTGCAACCGGACAACGTTGCGGAGGCAGGCGAATTCGTCCGGCCGTTCGAACCAAGACTGAGACTCGTGCTGGCGGGGCGCGGATGGGAGATCGTGGCGATGAGCCAACTGGCCCAGACAGCCGGCGTGGACCTTGTGGTGGCCAGTCAGGAGCCGGCCACGCTGGAGTTCTGCAAACCGTATGCGGACCAGCTGATCCAGCTGACTGTTCCAGCCGCGCCGCCGGCATTGCCGCTTGATGCGGACACGGCCGTCGCGTGCCTTTTCCATGAGCATGAGTGGGAAGCGCCATTGTTGCTCGACGCGCTACGCAGCCGGGCCTTCTATGTCGGCGCGCTCGGCTCACGGCAAACGCACGACCGTCGGGTGGAGACGCTGCGCGCCCTGGGCGCCGGCGCAGAAGACATTGAGCGGCTTAAAGGTCCCATCGGCCTGTTTGCATCGCGTGACCCCCGTTCGCTCGCAATTTCAGCGCTGGCCGAGATTGTGAAACTGCGCACCGAAGGGCGCGCGATCGCATGACCACGGCGCTCTCCAACACCGCCATCATCCTCGTTGCGTCCGGGCTGTCCCGCCGCTTCGGGCGCAGGGACAAGATGCTCGCTACCCTTGGCGGGCTGCCGCTGGTCGAACACTCGGCCCGCGCCATCGCCAGCCTGCATCCGCTTACGAAAGTCGCCGTCTGTCCCGCCGACCGGCCGGAGATTGGCGAACGGCTGATCGACCGTTTTGTCGTGGCCGTGAACAAGAAGCCGAAGCAGGGACTGGGTCACTCCATCGCCGTTGGCGTCCAGATCGCGCTGCAGTTCCGGCCCGAGGCCATCATGGTCTGTATGGGCGACATGCCGTTCATTGAGCCATGGCTGCTCGAAGCCCTCGCCAGGCAGATGCGAGAGAGCCGGGCAGACGTGATCCACGCAGGCGACCAGCCCCGGCCGCACCCGCCGACCTTGTTCGGCAAGGCGTGCTTCGACCAACTCGCCGCGCTCGACGGAGACGGCGGGGCCAAGTCCCTGTTGCGATCGGACAACCTTCAAGTCGCAGCATTCAATGCGCCCAGGCCGCTGCTCTTCGATGTCGATACGCCCGATGATCTTGTGCTGGCAAAGCAGCAGCTCGATATCCGCACGCGCTGTTACTCGCAGCTGGTCGCGCACACCGAGGCCAGGGCCCCTTCGTCCGCGTCTCCGATGACAATCGAACTGGCAGCCGGCCGGATAGACAACGCGTCACGCGTCGCGATGCGTTGACCGCTCAATAGCCTTCACATCGACCCAGAGCGCTTCCTGTTCGTCGAGCGACAGGGCGGCAAAGTCCAGTCCACGTTCCCGCGCAAGAGACTCCATACCCGCAAATCGTTTCACAAACTTTGAGTTGGCGTTGCGAAGCGCAACTTCCGGAGCAACACCGAGCTTGCGGCAGAGATTGGCGACCACGAACAGGATGTCGCCCAGTTCCTCGGCGACGTGCGCCTGATCCAATTCAGGCGCCGCGATCGCCTCCTGCAGTTCGCCAATTTCCTCCTGCAGCTTGTCCAGCACCGGCTCGGGTCCGGGCCAGTCGAAGCCCACGCGCCCGGCGCGTTTGGCAAGCTTCTCCGCCCGCATCAGCGCCGGCAGACCCAACGCAACGCCGTCCAGCGCGCTGACCGGACCATCCTTGGCCCGCTTCGCCCGCTCCGCCGCCTTCATCACCTCCCAGGCGCCGGTCTGCGCTTCGGCGCTGTGGATAACTGTCCCGCCAAACACATGCGGATGCCGGTCTATCATCTTGTCGACCAGGCCGCGCACCACGTCATCGATATCAAAGTGTCCGGCTTCCTCCGCCATCCGGGCGTGAAACACCGACTGGAACAGCAGATCGCCAAGCTCACCCTTCAGTTCGCCCATGTCGCGCCGCTCGATGGCGTCGGCCACCTCATAGGCTTCCTCGATCGTGTAAGGCGCGATGGACTCGAAGGTCTGCTCCAGATCCCACGGACATCCGGCCCCCGGCGTCCGCAGGCGGGCCATTAACGCCACCAGATCCCGCCACGCATCCCCGCTGCGGGGGAGGGGACGGGCCTCAGCGGCCTGGACGGCCGCCTCCTTCTTGCCGGCGGACGCGTCATCCATCGTTCCGATCCCCATATAGCCAAGTCGCATAATCAACATTATGGGCAATTACGATTGCACCTGAATCAGCCATTTGCTGGGATTTCCAGTTCCATTCCGTCGAAGGCGGGCTGGACGCCCTCCGGCAGCTCTGATCTCAGCCGCTGGTAATCCAGATCGACATGAAGGTTCGTCAGGAACGCTTGGCGCGGCTTAAGGCGCTCGATCCACGCCAGCGCCTCGGCGACCGATGCATGGGTCGGATGCGGCTTGTAGCGCAGCGCATCGACCACAAGCGTGTGCAGTCCGCCCAGCTCCGCCAACGTGGCGTCTGGAAGTCTGACCACATCGTTGCAGTAGGCAAAGTTGCCGACGCGGAAGCCCAGCGACCGCCCGCCGCCATGGTCCTGGTCCAAAGGCAGCACCGGCATGGGCCCGCCCGCTCCAGAGATCTCCAGCGCCTGGCCCGGCGCCAGGTCGACCTTCTTTTCCAGGATCGCTGGGTAAGCGCCTGCCCCCTCAAAGCAGTACCCGAAGCGCTGACCGAGTGTGGCCTCGGTTAGCTTGTCCATGTGAACGGGAATTCGGCGGTGCGCCCGCAGGACCAGGGCGCGCAGATCATCCATGCCGTGCGACTGATCGGCATGGTCATGGGTCATGAGGACGGCGTCGAGCCGCTGGACGCGGGCCGCCAGCAGCTGGTCGCGCATGTCAGGCGAAGTATCCACAAGCACCATGGTCGGGTCGCCCGTCCCTGACGCCGACCACCGGAGCAGGATCGAACAGCGCGACCTGCGGTTGCGCGGCTCCGCTGGGTCGCACGCGCCCCAGTCGTTGCCGATGCGTGGAACGCCTCCCGACGATCCACAACCAAGTATCCGAACCTGCAACCTGCCCTTGCCCGCCATCAGCTCACCCGATTGAACAGGCTGAGCGCGTTGGCGGTCGTCAGCTCCGCCGCCTCTTCGAACGTCATGCCGCGATGGGCCGCGTAGGCCTTGCAAACGTCCACGAGGAAAGCTGGCTCATTCCGCCGCCCGCGATGCGGGATCGGCGCAAGGTATGGGCAGTCTGTCTCGAGGATGATCCGCTCCACTGGCACGGCTGCAAGCACGGCGCGCACATCGGTCGCACTCTTGAACGACAGGATGCCGGAAACGGAGAAATGGGCGTCCATATCCAGGGCCCGCCGCGCCAGCCTTTCACCCGCCGTGTAGCAGTGCATCAGAATGCGGAATGGGCCGCGCGCATACTCGC
Organism: Hyphomonadaceae bacterium; assembly: GCA_022844345.1. Classification (GTDB taxonomy): domain Bacteria; phylum Pseudomonadota; class Alphaproteobacteria; order Caulobacterales; family Hyphomonadaceae; genus UBA7672. Next base: position 186,887 of record JALHLU010000002.1, on the reverse strand, counting down.
GCTCAAGAATATCGCCCGTCAGGTCGTCGGCCTCACGCGTGTGAACGACCAGCGGCAAGCCGGTCTCCCGCGCTGCATGGATATGCTCAACGAACGAACGCTCCTGGAGCGCGATGTCGCTGTAGCCATAGTGCTGGTCCAGACCCGTCTCGCCAATGGCGCACACTTTCGGATCAGCCGCCTCCCGAACGAGCGTCTCCGCCTCAAGTGTCCAGAAGTCCTTCGCGTAGTGCGGATGAACGCCAACGCTGCACCAGATATCGGGATTTGCCTGCGCGATAGCTTTCACCGTTGGATAGCGATCCAGCCGGTCGCAGATCGTCACGAACCGCGAAACGCCGGCGGCGCGTGCGCGAACGATCACATCGTCGACGTCCGCGGCGAATTGCTCCGCATGCAGATTGACGTGCGTGTCGAAGAGCATCGGCTACGCTCCCGACTGTACAAGCGGCGCCGCGATGGCGAGCGCGGCCGCCACGGTCTGCGCGCGATCCTGATTGAGGCCGCGCGCCTCTGCCTCAAGGCGCATGATCTGCAATGCTGCATCGGCCCAGCCACCAGCGGCCAGCGGATCAAGCTCACGCCGCGCGCGTGACTGCAGGCTGTTGCGCAAGGCCTCAAGCGCCGCAGCCAGTGTTGCATCGCTTTTTCCAGACACCTGCAACGACGCATGCAGCGCGCGCGCGTCCGATCCGCCGATACCGCGCACGGCCTCAATGGCGGCGGCGGCCGCAGCCGTCGCATCATCGCCCTCAAGCTGGACCGCGCGGCCGGGACGGCCCGGCGCAAGACGCGCCATCTGCTCGGCGTCACCCGTCGAGCGGCCCGCCTGGATCAGCGCGGACATGGTTTCGGCTTCGCCCAGCACGGACAGGCGGACCTCGTGGCAGCGGCTTCGTATCGTTGGCAACAACAACTGCTCGCCATGCGAGATCAGGAACAACACGGCCTTTGCCGGCGGTTCTTCCAGCGTCTTGAGGATCGCGTTCGATCCGAACCTGTTGAGTTCATCCAGCGCATCGATGATAGCGATGCGCCAACCGCCCATCGCCGGCCGCAGCGAGAAAAACTCGGACAGCGCGCGCACGCTATCGACTGGGATCTCGGCTTTCTGCTTGCCGGCATCGTCGATCGGGCGGCGAATAATGCGCAGGTCAGGATGGCTGCCGGCCATCACCAGCTTGCCGATCGGCGAGGTTTCGCCAGCGGCGAGCGATCCATCACCGCGACCCAGCAGGTGAATCGCAAACTGCAGCGCAAGGCGCGCCTTGCCGACGCCGCGCGGACCGCGCAGCAGCCAGCCATGGTGCAACCGGCCGGACTGGGCGGCGGTCAGGAATTCCTGCTTGGCCCCGTCATGCCCGACAACGGCGCCAAGTTCCGCTGCATCGACGGACATCAACGCACCCCATCGAGGCGCGCGTCGATCGCGGCCATGGCCGCATCTGCCAGACTCTGCGGATTGGCGGATGCGTCGAGGACTGCGCAGCGCTGCGGATTGGCTTTGGCGATTTCAAGGAAGCCGAGATGGACCGCCTCGTGATAGCTCAGCAGCCGCGACTCGATGGCGTCAGCTGCGCCAGCGCGTGCGGTCATGCGCTGGCGCGCCAACGCGATGGGTAGGTCGAGCACCAGCGTCAAGTCGGGAACAGTGACGCCAACGCATATCCGGTCGATCGCCTCGACATCGCCTGCGGAGACGCCGCCAGCGGCAGCCTGGTAGGCGCGCGTGGAATCCGAGAAGCGATCGCATATCACCCAGCTGCCGCGTTCCAGTGCGGGGCGAATCAGCTTGTCCAGATGATCGCGCCGCGCCGCATAGAACAGCAACGTCTCGGCCATCGGCTGCCAGCCGCCAATCTCGCCGTCCGGCGTCAGGATCAACTTCCGGATCGCCTCGGCGCCCGGCGTGCCCCCGGGCTCGCGCGTACGTATCACGTCAACACCACGGCGCGACAATCGCAGCGACAGTTCCGCCGCCAGGGTCGACTTGCCGACGCCCTCGCCTCCTTCAAGCGTAATGAAGCGGCCCCGGTTCGGCACTCCTATTCGCCCCCCAGGCCCATCATGACCTTGCCGACAAAGCCAAGCTCGTTGATCGGCTTTCCAGCTGCGACCTTGATCCACTTCTCCGCCGTGCCCGGCGCCGACAGCACCAGCTCGCCGACGACATCGCCCTCCTTGATGGGCGCCATCAGCGGCGACTTGTAGACAAGCTTGCCCGCAATGCCCTTGACCGCATCCGCATGAAGGCCCGCCGCATAGTCTTCAGTGGCGATCAGTGGCACCGATTTCTGCTCGCCCATCCAGACGTCTGCAACGCCAACCTCCGCGCCCTTTTTCACGAATTGCACGGTGTCGAAGTCGAGGAAGGCCGACCGCATCACGCGCGGCGCTTCGGTCTTGCGCGCAGTTTCGGATGGCAGCCCGTTGAGCACGATGATCCGGCGCTCGCCGTCGCGCACCGCGGACCCGACAAGGCCAAAGCCGGAGACGCTGAGGTGGCCAGTCTTCACGCCGTCGGCGCCATCCAGTTCGCGCAACAGCGGATTGCGATTGTACTGGCGCGTCCTGTTGAAGGTGAACTCCGGCTCCTTGAACATCGGATAGTATTCCGGGAAGTCCTTGATCAGCCGGTAGGAGATCAGCGCGATGTCATGCGCGCTCATGCGGTGGCTGGGGTGATCAAGGCCCGTGGAGTTCGCAAGCGTCGTGCCGGTCAGGCCCAGCTCGGCTGCGCGCGCCGTCGCTGCACGCGCAAAAGCATCCTCGCTGCCCCAGATGCCTTCTGCGAGGACGATGCAGGCGTCGTTGCCGGAGACAATCACGGCGCCGCGCAGAAGATCCTCGACGCTGACCTTCGAGTTCAGAGGGAGGAACATGGTCGAGCCATCCGTCCCGGCTCCGCCCGTGCGCCAGGCATGCTCGCTGACCGTGAACTGCTCAGCCATGGTCAGGCGGTTGGATTTCAGCCGCTCGAAGACCATGTAGTAGAGCATCAGCTTCGACATTGAAGCCGGCACCATCGGCTCATAGCCGCTCTTGGAATAGAGCGGCACGCCGGTATCTCCATCCATGATGAAGGCGTAGGGCGCGCTGGTGTTCAGCGGGTCCGCCGCAAGTTGCGCGGCCGGGCTGGCCGGCGGGGTCGCGGGCGGTTGCTGCGCAAAGGCCACAGCCGTCGCGGCGGCGAAAAACAGGGTTCCGGCGAGCAGTCGCATGGGCTCAGACTCCGTTGGGACTCTGGTCACATGAAGGCGCTTCGGGCGGTCCCGTCAACAGGGCGCGATGCCCTTGATGCTCAACGGTTTCCGGCAACCACGATGGATTGCAGGCCGGCCGCGGCCAGGTCCTGACGGGCCCGTTCAGCGTCGGCCCGGGTCGGCCAGGGGCCCAGCATCACGCGATAGAGTTCCGAGCCGTTGACCATGACGGGGCGCAGGGTGGTCGCGCCCAGGGGCCGCAGGCGGTCGCGCATCTGGTTTGCGTTGCCGAGGTCGCCGAACGCGCCGGCCTGGACGAAGAAGGCCTCGCCAGCAGGCTGCACCGCCGGAGCGGGCGCCAGGACAGGAGCCAGCGGGCGGCTGACAATGTCCTGCGGGACGGGCTGCTGGGGCGTGACGGGAGCCGTATTCGGCTGGACCGGGGCCGGTCCGACATACTGCACGCGAACGCGCGCCGTGCCCGGACCGTGCATGTCGAGCGCGCCGGCGGCGGCGCGGGAAAGGTCGATGATCCGGTCGTCCACGAACGGCCCGCGATCGTTGAGGCGGACGACGACCGTGCGGCCGTTGTCGAGGTTCGTCACGCGAACCAGAGACGGGATTGGCAGCGTCGGATGAGCGGCCGTCATAGCGTTCTCGTCGAAGGGCTCGCCCGAAGCAGACGCCTTGCCGTGGAAGGTGGGGCCATACCAGGACGCAATGCCGACCTCGTCGTAGTTCGGTTCATGCGCAGGCACGAACCACTTGCCGTCGACCTGATACGGAGGGCCAGCATACGGGGCGGCAACGCCCGCCGCAGTCGGCGCCGCAACCGTGCGCAACGCGGGTGATTGTTCCACGCCTGCCGAAACCGGCGGCACGGGTCCCAGGCTGACCGGCCGGGCCGGCGCCGCGGACGCAGGCGCTTTCGAGAAGGTGGGAACCGGCGCGTGGGGCGCGACCCTGAGGCTCATGCCGTCGCGTGGCAGATCCAGCGATGCCGTCATCACCGGAGCCGGCGAGGCCGAAGACTTGTAGACAATGGGAGCTGGCGCTTGAGCGTGCACGGGATCGGCTACGCCCACGACGACGACAGCGCCGAGAATGCAAACGCCAAGAAGTGCGCGGCGGTCTCCCGTGGGAGCCGTCTTGAACCCTGCCATCACCATCATCCCTTCCGAGACCGGACGCCGTTTTCGGCCTGTCCGCCTGCCTGTTCTGCAGTGACGCTAACCTTACAGTGAGGTGGCTTTCGGCCGATGAAGCCTGATCGGGCAATTTTGAACGAATTGGTGCAAACCCGCGCGCGCTTTACCGGCTGGGTTTCGAGTTCCCCGAAATTTTCGGTTTCATCTGCTCAAACCGCCCAAATGCGGCATTCCGTCCGTTCCAGCGCCCTGCCCCGCCCCCGGCGCGGGTAAACCATTTTCTTTGCCGCAAACCCCGCCTAGATGTCGTCTCGCTGGAAGGGTGGCCGAGTGGTTTAAGGCAACGGTCTTGAAAACCGTCGTGGGGGAAACTCCACCGTGGGTTCGAATCCCACCCCTTCCGCCACACTACGCCCTTCGGGCTTCGTGTGGCAGGCCACCCGCAGGGTGGACTGACGCCGGCAGCCCGTCAGGGCGTGGGGTGGCACAGTCTCCCGAAGCCTTGGCGTAGGGAGACCCGTCGCCGTCGTGGAGTCGCACAAGCATGTGGTTCGAAAACGCCGGCACATTCATCGAGTACGGCTTCATCCACATCATCCCGGAGGGCCCGGACCACATCCTGTTCGTCATCGCGCTTTACCTGAACGCCCGTAGCTGGGGGTCGCTCCTGCTGCAGGTGTCCGCCTTCACGCTCGCCCATACCGTCACGCTCGCGCTTGCCGCGACCGGGATGATTTCGGTTGCGCCTGAGATCGTGGAGCCGCTGATCGCCGTCTCGATCGTGGTGCTGGCCATCGAGGCCATCGCGTTTCCAGACGCCCATCGCCTCTGGCGCATTCCGGTGATCGTGGCTTTCGGCCTGCTGCACGGGCTTGGCTTCGGAACCGTCATGTCGCCGGCCGTGCTCAGCGCCGACACGTCCGCCGCGCTTGCCGGCGTCACGATCGGCGTCGAGCTCGGCCATCTTGCCGTCCTCGCCGCGACCGGCGTGGCGGGCGCGCTCGTCTTGACGGTCTTGCGCGCCGCAAAGACGCCGGGCCTCTACAGGCCGGTCTTCGTGATGCCGGTGGCCGGGGTCATCGCCGCCATAGGCGCATTCTGGACGCTCCAGCGTATCGGCCTGATTGCGGTCTGAGCGGGCAACGGGCAACCGAAAGGCGGATGGTGCCCAGGGCCGGAATCGAACCAGCGACACGCGGATTTTCAATCCGCTGCTCTACCAACTGAGCTACCTGGGCTTACCGCCGGAAAGCGATGAGGCGGCGATGTATAGGGAAACCGCTATTCCCTGTCCATGCCTTTGTCCGGCCTTCCGAATGGCCTGTTTTCAGGGGATTCAGCGTCATCCACAGCCATTGCGCCGTCTTCCTCGCCCGCCGGCGGACCCGGGATGGCGTAGCTGCCCTTGAGCCAGCGCGAGAGATCGACATCGGCGCAGCGGCGGCTGCAGAACGGCCTGAACGCCTTGTCGGCCGGCTTCTCGCAGATTGGGCAGGTCATGTCGCGCTCCACACCTGTGGCGGCCCCGTCCGGCCGTCCACCGCCTCGAGGGTCCAGCGGCGGCCGATCCGGTCGGCCAGCGCCGGCCGCCAGTCGACCACGTTGCGGTCAAGCCAGGCATGGGCGGCTGGCGATATCCGGGCGTGAATCCGGCTGGCGCGCGCCGACAGCCCGACACTTTCAATCTCGCGCAGCGCATCCAGCGCCTCGCGCTCGTCCGGCGCCGCCGCCAGCGCTTCGGCGAGCGGCCGGGCCCGGCGGGCTATGGCCGCTTCACAGAGACCAAGACCCGACAGCTCCAGCACTTCGCTGGCGCGGCCCAGCTGGGCGGCAAGCGCGTGCCTGAAACGCTCCACCACGGCGCGCTGGTCGCGCCGCGCGTCCATGCGCAGGAAGTCGACAGCCAGCAGCCCCGCAAGTCCCCGCAGCGATATCTGACGCGCAGCCTCCTGCGCGGCGGCAAGGTTGAGATTGAGCGCGAATGCGGCCCCATCATGCTCGGCGATGCGCGACCCGGCATCGACATCGATTGCCGTGAGGCCCCGGGTGACCTCGATCGCAATGTCGCCGCCGCCCGGAAGGGCAACGGTCGCTGCGCCGGCCTGTTCGATGGCGTCGTCGATCTCGCGCCGCGCCGGAAGCCCTTCAAGCGTTTCAACGATCTCGATGCCGCGCAGGAACGGATCTTCGGACGCCGGCGCGTGAAGCGCCGGCCGGTCAGGCGCCGCAAGCGCCGGCGATATATCGGCCAGGCTCAGAACCGCGCTCTTGTCGGCCCACGCTTCGGATTTCACGCGGAAGGCCAGCATCGCGCCTTCGGTGACGGCTGCCGCCCGCGTCGGCTCGACAACGCCTTCGCGCGAAGGCCCCTCGCCCGCTGCGCCAAGATCGACAAACCAGCCGCGATGTCCGGGCATTCGCGCGCGCACGCGTCCCCACCAGACCTCGCCCAGACGCACGCGGCGCCCGCGCTCGCTCCAGCGTTCGATCTCGAGACGGAAAGGCTGGCCGTCCTGGTCCAGCAACGCCCGGCGCTGTTCGCCGATCGCCGCATCGATGCACAGCCGCGCTTTCACGCGCTGGCCCCCCAGCGGCGCGCCACGGGATAGCCAAGCCCTTCGAGCGCCGCTGCGGTCTCGTGCAGCGGCAGGCCGACAATGGCGGAGTAGGAACCGGTGATGTGCGAGACGAACGCGGCGGCAAAGCCCTGAATGCCATAGCCGCCCGCCTTGCCGCGCCATTCGCCGCTGGCGATGTAGGCCTCGGTCTCGGTATGCGACAGGCGCTTGAACGCGACGCGGCTCTCGACCAGCCGCTGCACGGTCCTGCCGTCAGGCGCCTGCACCGCGATCGCCGTCAGCACGTCATGGCTACGGCCGGACAGGCGCTGCAGACACGTCCGCGCCTCCGCCTCGGTCTCGGCCTTCGGCAGCATGCGGCGTCCCACGGCTACGACAGTGTCCGCCGACAGGATGAAGGCGGGGCCCACCTGTGACGAGACCGACCTGCCCTTCGCCACCGCGAGCCGTACGGCCAGCTGCCTTGGACGCTCATCCCGCAAGGGCTGCTCATCCATCTCCGCCGGCACGACTTCGTCCGGCGTCAGGCCAATCTGCTTGAGCAAGGCAAGGCGCCGCGGGCTGGCGCTGGCAAGCACCAGCCGCCCGGAGCCGGTAGTAGTAGTAACGCCTTGAACGGCGCTGCTCACTTGAACCGGTAGGTGATGCGCCCCTTGGTCAGGTCGTAAGGCGTCATTTCGACCAGAACCTTGTCGCCCGTCAGGACGCGGATGCGGTTTTTCCGCATTTTGCCCGCCGTATGTCCAATGATCTCGTGATCGTTGGCCAGCTTGATGCGGAACGTAGCGTTCGGCAGCAGCTCCACGATGGTGCCTTCAAACTCGATAAGTTCTTCCTTCGCCATGCAACTCCCTTTTCGGCCGCAGCCGTATCTAGCGGCGCCCATATACACGGTTTCCCGTGGATTCGTCGATTCCCTTTGGAATCAGCTTCTTGCGTGCAGCGCGCAGACCAAAGTGAACAGACGCCGGGCCGTGTCGAAGTCCACCTCGGCCTTGTCCGCGAGCCTTTCCGTCAGCACCTGCGAGCCCTCGTTGTGCAGCCCCCGCCGGCCCATGTCGATGGCCTCGATCTGCGACGGTGTCGAGCTTCGTATCGCGTCGTAATAGCTGTCACAGATCATGAAATAGTCCTTGATCACGCGGCGCAGCGCGGTCAGCGACAGCAGCAGCTTGCGCACAGGCGAGCCATCCGCCTCGCTGATGTCGAAGACCAGCCGGTTGTCCGCGAGCGACAACACGACATTGTATGGCCCGCCGTCATGGCCGATGACGCGGAACGAGTTGCCTTCCAGCAGGTCGAAGATCGCGACCTTGCGTTCATGATCGGCGTCTGGCCCTGCCGGAGCGAGGCTCTTCTCGTCGATCTCGATCGACGCGATACGAGAGCGATTGTCCGCGCTCATTGGGGACCCCCCCGGCGGATGCGAACGGAAAGTCCGTGCGCGGGCAATCCCTCGCACGCCGCAAGCGTCTCTGCGGCGTCCGCAAGGTGGCGAAACCCGGCCTCGGAAATTCGCTGGATCGACGTGCGCTTCATGAAGTCGAGCACCGACAGGCCCGAGGCAAAGCGGGCCGCGCCGGAGGTGGGAAGCACGTGATTGGAGCCTGTGACGTAGTCCCCGAGCGCCTCGGGCGCCCAGCGCCCCAGGAAGATCGCGCCGGAATGGCGGATGTCCTTCGCGATGGCGTCGGGATCGGCGACCGCAAGCTCAACGTGTTCGGGCGCAATCTGGTTCACGATGGCGGACGCCTGGGAGAGAGGTGCAATGACAACCGCCGCGAAGTTGCGCCAGGATTCCTCCGTCGCCTTCGCTGTGGAGAGGCGAGGTATCTGCGCCTCGGCGGCGGCCCAGACGCGTTCGGCAAAGGCTGGGTCGTCGGTTACGAGGATGGATTGGGCCAGCGGGTCATGCTCCGCCTGCGACAACAGGTCGGCGGCCATCCAGGCGGGATCGTTCTGGTTGTCGGCGACAACGGTTATCTCGGAGGGACCAGCAATCGTGTCGATCCCGACGTCGCCGAAAACGATACGCTTGGCTGCCGCAACCCATGCGTTGCCGGGCCCCACAATCTTGTCGACAGGCTTCAGCTGCCCTGCCCCGTAGGCCAGCGCGGCAACCGCCTGCGCCCCGCCAATCGGGTAGAATTCCGTGACCCCCGCGCGCATGGCGGCATACGCGACCGCCGGATTGAGTTCGCCGCCTGGGGCAGGCGCCACCATCACGATGCGCTCAACCCCTGCCGCCCGCGCCGGAACCACGTTCATCAGGACGGAGCTCGGGTAGCTCGCCCGGCCGCCGGGCACGTAGACGCCAACGGCGTCGACCGGGCTCCAGCGCCAGCCCAGTTCGAGCCCATGTCCATCGTCAAAGCTGTGATCGCTTGGCTTCTGCTGGGCATGGTAGGTCTCGATCCGCTTCGCGGCGAAGTCGAGCGCTTCGCGAACATCCTGCGGGCACGCGGCGGCGAGGCGTTCAATTTCCAGCCCGTCCGCCTGAAGGCTCGCGGGATCAACACGCAGGCGATCGAACTTCTCCGTGTACGACGCGACCGCCTCGCCGCCCCGGCTGCGGACCTCGCGAACGATCGCCGCAGCGGCTGCGTGAATGTCTTCGGAGCCCTGCGCCCGCCTGAGGGAAAGAAACTGCGCGAAGGCTTCGGTGAAGCCCGGCGCCTGGGCATCGAAACGGCGCATGGTCATGGCCGCTTCTTCTCATGGTCGGGCTTGCGGCGCGTCGGCCAGGACGGGCCGAGATCAGCAAGCGTCACGTCGATGCACTCGACCTTGAGTTGGATCTGGGTCTCGCCTGCAAACACGAGCGTGATGGCCCCGCCCGGTGGCTCGGCTTCCGGCGCAAAGCGGATATCCATCAGCACATGCACCGCGTCGACATCGCGCGAAACGGCGCGGCTGCGGACAGTCTCAACGGCGGAAAAGCCCAGCACCGCGCGGGACCGGAAATACGGCATGCGCTTGCCCGCCCGCTCCCACTGGAAACGGTTGATCTCGAGGCCGAAAGTCCGCGAGCGTGCGTCGAATTTGATGTCCTGCGGCTTCACAAGGCTGTCCTGGACGGCGGCCGCAATGATGGCCAGCCCGTCACTGTCCTCTGCAAGCAGCTTCAGGGCGCTTCCCGCCATAACGTTTTCCACAGCCATTGGACGCCTTCCCGGCGATCCGGAGACAGGCGCAAGACCCGGCCGGAGCAGCCCTCCACTAGACCAGAAACGCACAAGGCTCCAGCGCGGCCGGTCGCCTCGCCGGATACCGCAAAATCAGGCGGAATCGCCCTGGCGCTCTATCATCGCCCCACACCGGCCAAGCTTGTCTTCCAGCCGCTCAAAACCCCGGTCGAGGTGGTAAATCCGGTTCACAACCGTTTCCCCGTCGGCAACCAGCGCCGCAATGACAAGGCTCACGGATGCGCGCAGGTCGGTAGCCATAACCGGCGCGCCATGCAGCTTGGGAACGCCCTTCACGATAGCCTCGTTCCCGCGAACCGAGATGTTGGCGCCTAGGCGGCTCAATTCTGGTGCGTGCATGAACCGGTTCTCGAAGATGTTCTCGCGGATCGTGCTGGTACCCTCGGCAATCGTCATCAGGGCCATGAACTGCGCCTGCAGGTCGGTCGGGAAGCCGGGGTGCGGGCGCGTATCGATGTCGACGGCCTTGAGCGGCGTTGACAGGTCACGCTTGATCCGCAGTCCCCTGGCCTCGATCTCCACGGTGACGCCGGCCCTGCGCAGGCCATCGATCAGTGCGCCGAGGTCTTCGGCACGTGCGCCTTCAAGGAAGACATTCCCGCCGGTCGCTGCCGCCGCAATCGCGAACGTGCCCGCCTCGATCCGGTCGGCGATCACCTGGTGGCGCGCGCCGGTGAGCTTCGCGACGCCCTGGATTCGAATTGTCGGCGTGCCGTAGCCCGAAATCCTTGCGCCACAGGCGTTCAGACAGATGGCAAGATCGCCAATCTCCGGCTCGCAGGCGGCATTCTCGAGGATAGTTTCCCCATCGGCAAGCGTTGCTGCGAGCATCGCATGCTCCGTTGCGCCGACAGAAACGAACGGGAAGTTGATGTGTGCGCCCTTGAGGCCACGCAGCGCCGCCGCCTTCACATAGCCCTGCTCGATGACGATATCGGCTCCCATTGCCTCGAACGCCTTGAGGTGGAGATCCACCGGCCGCGCGCCAATAGCGCAACCACCAGGCAGCGAGACCGTGGCGTGCCCTACTCGCGCCAGCAGCGGGCCGAGCACGTTGAACGTCGCCCGCATCTTCCGGACCAGATCGTACGGCGCAATTGTTGAGGAGATCGTCTCGGCGTGCATACGGCACAGCGCCTCGCCCGTTGGCCACTCGACCACAACGCCGAGGCTCTGCAGCAGCTTCGCCATGAAGCGCGTGTCAGCCAGGTTCGGCATCGACGTCAGAACCAGGGGCTCCTCGCACAAAAGCGAGGCGGCCATCAGCTTCAGGGCCGAGTTCTTGGCGCCGGATATGGGAATGCTGCCCTCAAGCGGGCCACTCGCACGAATCGAAAGCTTGTCCATGGGCAACGTTTATGGGGCCGAATTCGGCGGCGACAAGGCGCAGACCCGACTATTCCCCGCCGTCTTCAAGCTTTCCGGAAGGCGCCGCCCCCTCGCGGTCGGCTGCGGTCTTCCGCCGCCGCAGGTTGGCGCGCAGAGCCTTGGCCAGCCTCTGCTCCCGCTGCTGGGCCGCCGTCAGGCCCTTGCGGACGGATTTTTCCGGCTTTTGCGGAGGATTCTGCGACATTCCTGCCTATACCATGGCCGCCGCCGGGATGGGCCTTCCCATGCCGGAGGGTTTCCGTTATGCGGTCGCCTTCCTCAAGCGGGATGCTGCCGTAGCTCAGTGGTAGAGCGCATCCTTGGTAAGGCTGAGGTCGGGAGTTCAATCCTCCCCGGCAGCACCATCCCGCTTAGGCTTCCTGAACCGAGACGTCAGGCGAGGCCGCCCTGAAACGGGCCACGTCCTCGTCGGTCATGAAAACCTCCAGCGTCACACGGTCCTCGCCCTCGAGCATTTCGGACGCCACCTCGCAATTGTTGTGCAGCCAGGCATGCAGCCGGCCATCCGCGGCCGGTATGGTCACGCGCCTCGGCCGGCGGTTGCGGAACAGCGCCGCCTCAATGGCGAACAGAAGCTCGTCCACCCCCTGCCCGGTCAGCGCAGACACCATCAGAGCGGGCGGTGTCAGCCCGGCGGCCCGGGTGGCGAGGACGCTCCGCGTCGACTCGTCCAGGGCGTCGGCCTTGTTCCAGACCTCGATCATCGGCGGCTGGTCCAGCCCGGTCTCCTTGGATAATTGCTCCAGGATTCCGTAAACATCGTTGGCCTGATACTCGGTGTCCGGATGGGAGATATCGCGGACGTGCACCAGCAGGTCCGCCTCCATCGCCTCTTCAAGCGTGGCGCGGAAGGCGGCAACCAGGGTCGTCGGCAGGTCTGTGATGAAGCCCACCGTATCGACCAGCGCGATGCGCCGTCCCGACGCCGCGACGATTTCCCGAGCCGTAGGATCAAGCGTCGCAAACGGCATGTCCGCCGCCAGCACGTCCGACGAGGTCAGCCGGTTGAACAGCGTCGACTTGCCCGCGTTCGTGTATCCCACGATGGCCGCAACCGGAGCGCCACGTCTTGCCCTGCCTTCGCGCTGCAGACGCCGCGTGCGGCGTACGTCGTCCAGTTCGCGCCGGAAGCCGGCGATGCGCTTGTCGAGTAGCCGCCTGTCAGTCTCCAGCTGGCTTTCGCCGGGTCCGCCCAGGAAGCCGAAGCCGCCGCGCTGCCGTTCAAGGTGGGTCCAGGTCCGCACCAGGCGCGACCGCTCATACAGCGAGCGCGCCATTTCCACCTGCAGGCGGCCCTCCGCTGTCCGCGCGCGCAAACCGAAAATCTCTAGGATCAGACCGGTGCGATCAACCACCTTGAGCTTCAGCTCTAGTTCGAGGTTGCGCTGCTGCACGGGGGTCAGCGCCGCATCAACGACGAACAGCGTTACCCCATCTTCCTTAAAGCGCTCGGCCAGCGCGTCCAGCTGCCCCGAGCCGAACAGACGCGCTGGGTGGGGCTCGCGCACATTCAGCTGCTCAGTAAACGCCAGCTTCACGCCCAACGCTTCCGCCAGACCCTGGCTCTCCTCAAGCCGGGAACGTGCGACCTCAGCCCCTGCGATCACCGGCAGAACGACAGCCGCGACGTCTTCTGGCGGCCGGCGATCAATCAGGTCCCTGGGCAATCAGTCCTCGTCTTCATTTTCAAAAAGATTGACCGGCGCGTTAGGCGCGATGGTCGAGATGGCATGCTTGTACACGAGTTGCGGCGGGCGCCCCTCGCCTTTCAGCAGCACGCAGAAATTGTCGAACCAGGTCACGATGCCCTGGAGTTTTACGCCGTTCACAAGGAACACGGTCAGGGGAGTTTTCCCTTTCCGGACGGCATTCAGGAAAATGTCCTGCAAGTTTTGCTTTTTGTCAGCTGACATGAATGTACTGAGCCTTCTTTGCTGGGGCCTTGCCCAACGTTTAGCGCTTCGGGGGCGGAATGAGCAATGGCTGGTCTAGCCGGGGGTAAACCCCGGGTGCGGCCGCTGGAACTCGCGCCAAAAGGGGCAGAATAAGCCCGCCGGAGCGGCGCCCCGCTGATCAGCCCTGCGGCTCTTTGATGCTGAGGCTCGTTTCCACGCCGAGGGCCTTCAGCTTCCGGTGAAGCGCGGAGCGTTCCATCCCGATGAAGGCCGCTGTCCGCGAGACGTTCCCGCCAAACCGCGTGATCTGCATCGCCAGGTATTCCCGCTCGAAATGCTCGCGTGCGTCCCTCAGCGACATGGAGATCATCTGCATGGAACCGCCTGCAGCCCCCGCTCCTGCTTCGGCCTCGCTTGGAAGGTGTTGGGCAGTGATGGGCCCGGGCGGTTCCCCATTTGTGAGGATTAGCAGGCGCTCGACGACATTGCGCAGCTGCCGGACGTTGCCCGGCCACTCGCTCGCCTGAAGCACGGCAATCGCGTCATCGGAGAAGTTCCGCGGCTGCAGACCCGTCGCACCGGCGACATGCCGCACGAAGTAGGTCACCAGCTCCGGAATATCCTCCCGCCGGCGGTCGAGCGCCGGGACATCCACTGGCACCACATTCAGGCGATAATAGAGGTCTTCGCGAAACCGTCCGCCGGCGATCTCGGCGCGCAGGTCGCGTGCGCTGGACGACACCACGCGCACGTCGACCACCACATCCTCGCGGCCGTTCCGCCGCCGGAAGCGCTGGTCGACCAGGACACGCAGGATGCGGTTCTGCGCCGTCATCGGCAGGTCCGAAATCTCATCCAGAAGCAGCGTGCCACCGTGCGCCTGCTCGAACAGGCCAATCTTCGGCGCCTTGCCGTCTCCGACTTCCTCGCCAAACAGCTCCACGTCCAACCGCTCGGAGTCTAGCGATCCGGCGTTGACGACGACAAACGGTCCCGATGCACGTGACGAGCGCTCATGGATCAGCCGCGCCACAAGATCCTTGCCGGATCCCGGCGGCCCCGAAATCAGGATACGGCTGTTGGTCGGCGACACCTTCTCGATGCTGCCGGTCAGCTGGAGCATGGCGCTGGAGCGCCCGACCAGATCATAAGACGACGCCGAGCGTGTGCGGAGCGAAGAGTTCTCGCGTTTCAGCGCCGCATTCTCGAGCGCGCGCTGAATCGTGACGATGAGCTTCTCGGCCTTGAACGGCTTCTCGAGATAGTCATACGCCCCACGCCGGATGGCTTCGACCGCCGTCTCGACCGTGCCGTGCCCGGAGATCACCACCACGGGAAGCAGCGGATCCATCTCCTTCAGCATGGAAAGGATCCCGAGCCCATCCAGCTCGGAACCCTTGAGCCAGACGTCCAGCACGACCAGGCGCGGCGCGCGCGTGCGCACCGCCGCCAATGCGTCGGACGAGTTGCCAGCCGTTCGGACAATGAACCCCTCATCCTGAAGGATTCCGCCGACAAGTTCGCGGATATCCGCTTCGTCGTCGACAACAAGGATCTCAGCCGCCATCAGGCTACTCCTTCACCAGCATACGCTACAGGTTCTTCAACAAGTCTCGGCTGCAGTGGCACGCGGATATCGACCCGCGCGCCACGTCCTGCGTGTTCATTGTCGCCCAGCCAGATGCGCCCGCCATGGTCCTCGACGATACGCGTGACGATCGCCAGGCCCAGACCCACGCCGGACTTCCGGGTGGTCACATAGGGTTCGAGCAGGCGATCGCGATCCTCGACCGGGAAACCCGGGCCATTGTCGCGTACAGTCACCTGCGCCTCGTCGCCATCAACGAAGACATCGATCGACACGGTACCCGACTTCACCTCGCCCGCCTCCAGCGCGCGCTCGACCGCCTCGGCCGAGTTCTTCACGACGTTGGTCAGCGCCTGCGCCAGCATGCGCTCGTCGCCCAGCAGATCGACAGGTTCGTCGGGTCCGGTAACCGTGACGGCGATGGATGGCGTCGCCATGCGTTGCGAGAAGGCAACCGACTGCACCATGTCGCCGAGACTGAACCGTCCGAATGTCGGCTTTGGCATGCGGGCGAAGCCCGAGAACTCCTCGACCATGCGGCCGATATCGGCCACCTGCCGCGTGATCGTGTCGGTGCAACGCTCGAACGTCTCGCGGTCGCTGGTGATCTGGCTGGAGAACCGCCGCTTCAGGCGTTCAGCCGAAAGCTGGATCGGCGTCAGCGGGTTGCGGATCTCATGGGCGATCCTGCGGGCGACATCGCGCCAGGCCGCCTGCCGCTGGCCCATGATGAGGCGCGTCATGTCATGGAAGGTGATGACAGCGCCGGCGCCCTCGTACTCTGGCGCCACCCGGACCTGCAGTTGCGCCGCCCCGCCATCCACCGGCCTGCGGATGCTGGTGTCCACCGACTGGCCTGTCTCGATCGCACGGCGGGTGGCCGTCACGAACTCGACCGCGATCTCCCCCAGCGCCGGCGTCTCGCCCGGCCGATGGATGAAGCCCAGCAATGTCTGGGCGAAGGCGTTGGCGATGGTGATGTTGAGCGATCCGTCCACGCGGATCACCCCCGCTTCCACTCCGGTGAGCACGGCTTCAATGAAGTTGGAGCGCGCTTCAGCGTCAATCCTCGCGCGGTCCAGCGCGCCAGTCTGGCGGGCCAGCCTGTCGGTCATCTCGTTGAAGGCGTCGGCGAGGTCAGCGATCTCGTCGCGGTGCGTCGGGCTCAGCATGCGCACCGACAGATCGCCGTCGCGCACCGCCCTGGCCGCGCCTGCCAGCGCCCCGACCGGCATGGCGATCCGAGCTGCTGCTGTCATGCCCAGCCACGCCGTTCCCAGGAGCATCAGAGCTGCTGCCTCCACGTATGAAAGCACCAGCACGACACTCAAGGCCTGACGCCGGGTCTGCGCCTGCTCGAACGCCTTCAGAGATTCATCTGCCTGCGCAAAGCGCGCACTGACCTGTGCCGGGATCGTCCGCGCCACCTGTACATATGCGTTCTCGAAATGCGGCACCTTGAAGAAGCCGCGAACGGCCCCATCCGAGTCCTCACGCACGTTGATGGCGCCAGCGTTCGCGGCGGCCCAGTCGCGGTCTGTCGGAGATGCCTGGGGCGGCGCCTCATCCGGGTCGGCCACCTGGAACAATGGCGCACCGGTGCCGTCCAGCAATTCGACCCGGCTGAACAGGCCGCGCCGCTCGCTGCGATCACGCAGATACATGGCGACATCGTTGAGCGAAATCTGCGCGGTCACGCCCGCGAGGTCAGAATGGATGCCTTGCGCTTCCTTCTCCGCCTCGAGCCGGAGATCGTCGAGCGCCGCCCGCGCGGCTTCCTTGCCCCCCTGCACGATGTTGGTCACCGGCGTGGAGAACCACTGGTCGACCGAACGGTTGATCGCCACCGCCAGGAATCCAGCGACGATCACGGTCGGTATCGCCGCCGTCAGCGAGAACAGGAAGATGATGCGCAGCCGCAGCCGCGCGCCGCCATTGGTCTCGCGGTTCTCGCGAACAAGCTGGTAGACGCGCCAGCCGAGGACGGTAGCGACACCGGCGATCAGGATCAGGTTGGCCAGAAGCAGCCAGAACAGGCCAGGTTGAGCCGCAGCGTTTGGGCTGTTGTCGGTCACGGCAACGTAGGTCGCCCCGGCGGCAATGATGACCGCCAGCCCGAACAGGAGCTTGAACAGGTTGGAGGTGACCCGGCCTAGCCGGACCCTCGGCTCCATTGCGGCGTCAGCCGTCTTGGCCATTCACTCTACCTACTGGCAGGACGCCTGCCCTCCCCCGGCCAATGGGGCATGGCTGTCCGGCACTCTCACCATCACGTCTGTGATCGTCCGGAAGCCACATTGAGGCGCTACGGCAACACAGTGTGACTAACAAAGCACACTGTGATGTACCAATGCAACACCAAAGGCGCCTAACTCTCCCAATAGGCGACTTGGCGGATCAGAGCCCGAGTTTCTTCGTAAGAATCTCGTTCACGGCCGTGGGGTTAGCCTTCCCCTGGCTTGCCTTCATGATCTGGCCGACCATCCAGCCGAGCGTCTTCGGCTTCTCATGTCCGGCGGCGCGCTGAGCCTTGATCTCTTCGACCTGGGCCGGATTAGCCGCCAGCACATCGTCGATCACCTTCTCGATCGCGCCGGTGTCGGTTACCTGCTTGAGGCCCTCGCGATCAACGATTGCAGCGGCGGCGTCGCCCGTCGCGATCATCTTCTGGAACACGTCCTTCGCGATCTTGCCGCTGATCGTGTTGTTGGCGATGAGCGCGACGAGCCCTCCTAGCTGCTCGGCGCTAATAGGTGACCGCGAAAGCTCCAGGCCTTCCTTGTTGAGATAGCCGAACAGGTCCTGCGTGACCCAGTTCGCCGCAAGCCGCGCATCGCCACCCTTGGCGACCGCCTCAAAGTAGGTCGCCTTGTCCGCGTCTCCCGCAAGCACGCCAGCATCGTAGTCCTTGAGGCCATAAGCCTTCACGAACCGCGCGCGCTTCTCATCCGGCAGTTCCGGGAGCTTCGCCCTGATGCTCTCAATGTATGCGCCCGTCAGCTCCAGCGGCAGCAGGTCTGGGTCCGGGAAGTAGCGATAATCATGCGCGTCTTCCTTCGAGCGCATGGAGCGCGTCTCGTCCTTGTCGGCGTTGTAGAGCCGCGTCTCCTGATCGATCTTGCCGCCATCCTCAAGGATGTCGACCTGACGCCGCGCCTCGAATTCCGCCGCCATCTGGATGAAGCGGAACGAGTTGACGTTCTTGATCTCGCAGCGCGTGCCAAGTTTATCGAACTTGCCCGTGGCCTTGTAGTGGTCATACCCGCCCGGGCGGCAAACTGAGACGTTCACGTCGGCGCGCAGGTTGCCCTTCTCCATGTCGCCATCGCACGTGCCAAGCGCGATAAGGATCGAGCGCAGCTTCTTCACGTAGGCTGCCGCCTCGGCGGGCGAGCGGATATCGGGCCGCGAGACGATCTCCATCAGCGCCACGCCAGACCGGTTGAGGTCGACATAAGTCGCATTGGGATCGAGGTCGTGGATTGACTTGCCGGCATCCTGTTCAAGGTGCAGCCGCTCGATGCCGACAGTGAAGGTGTAACCGTCGTCGGCTTCCACATCGATCTTGCCTTCGCCCACGATCGGATGGGCGAACTGCGAGATCTGATAGCCCTGGGGCAGATCCGGATAGAAGTAGTTCTTGCGGTCGAACCGCGACCACGGATTGATCTGCGCATTGAGCCCGAGGCCGGTCTTCACCGCCTGCTCCACACAGAACTTGTTGATCACCGGCAGCATGCCCGGCATCGCCGCATCGACCAGCGAGACATTGGTGTTGGGCGCCGCCCCAAATGCGGTCGGCGCGCCCGAGAACAGCTTCGAGTTGGAGGCCACCTGCGCGTGGACTTCGAGCCCCATGACGACTTCCCAGTCGCCGGTGCGGCCTGAAATGATGAAGGGCTTGCGGTCTGCCATAGTGTCCTCGGGAGGGGGAATTCAGCGCCTTTTAGCGCGGCGCCAGATCAAACGCCACGGCAATATCCGGCAGGCGCAGCGGCATGTCATAGGCATAGCCCTGAACGAAGTCGCAGCCGATGCTGTGCAACTCCTCGGCGATGACCTTGTCCTCGATCCCCTCGGCGGTCACGGTCATGCCGAGGCTGCGGATCAGGCCCGTCAGGGCCGTCACGATCCGGCAGGCGCGCGGCTGGCGGATCATGCGGCACAGGCGCGGGTCTAGTTTCACGCCATCGGCGGGTATCTCCGCCAGCCATGCAAAAGAGGAGTGCCCCGCACCGAAATCATCCAGCACAATCCCCGCCCCCGCCGCGCGGAAGGCGGCGAGCGCGCCCAGAGCACCCTCGAAATCGCGCAGGGCCGCCTGCTCGGTCAGCTCGACCCGCAGGACGCCATGCGGCAGTTTCGCCTCGCGAATGATCGCGGCGGCCTCCTCCACCAGCATCGGGCGCGCGATCTCGGCGGCCGACAAATTCACCTGCATGAAGACGTCGCGCCCTTCGGCGCGCAGGGCAGCCAGCGTTTCTGCGGACTTCGCCAGCATCACGGGCGCGATTGCGGTCCAGTCGGTGTCGCCGCCCAAGCCCACCAGCGTATCGGGGCCAACCAACTGGCCATCCGGCGCGCGGAACCGCGCAAGCGCCTCGAACCCTGCCACCTCCAGCGTGCTGAGCCGGCGGATCGGCTGGAACACAGGTTCGACGTTGCTTTCGCCATGCACCATGCGTGCGCCGGACTCAGCGGGAACCAGCAGGCCGCGCGCCAGTCCGACATCATGGAAGGCGCCAAAGAAGTGCGCCGGAAGGCCGTCAACCAGCGTCACGCGGATGTCGATGGGATCGCCTGCCCTGCCCTGTCGCAGCGGTGTTGCAACACGCACGCGCGCGAGCCCATCCACCTGCTCCAACAGCGCCTGCAGCGTCCACGTCCCGTCCAGCTTGGCGAGGACCCCGCCGGGATCGGCGCGGATCACGATGACGCCCTCAGCCGCGCTCCACGACCACAGGGCCGCGCGCGCGGAAGCTCCGGTCTTGTCGGCAGCGAGATATCCCATGAGGCCCCAGCGAATCAGCTGTTCGAGACAAACGCCTCTGCAGCGGCAAGTCCAGCCTTGGGACCTACCGCACTTGCCAGCGCGGCCCCGGCCAGCATCTCGGCGCCCACACGAGCGACGTCTGCAACCGTTACGGCGCCGATATGGCCCAGGGTCTCCTCAACACTGATCGTCCGGTCGAATGCAAGAAGCTCGTAGGCCGCCGCCCCCGCGCGAGATGCAGGCGCCTCCGCCGCCATGGCGAACTGCGCCGCTGCAATGGCTTTGGCGCGATCAAGCTCCACCTGGGTTGGCCCCTTCACCGCCAGGTCCGCCCAGATATCAGCCGTCAGGCTCGCCACATCGTGCGCGTCGCCCGGATCGCAACCAGCATAAACGGAAATCCGGCCGCAATCGCTGTGCTGGTCGCAACAGGCGTCGATCGTGTAGGCAAGTCCGCGCGCCTCGCGCACCTGCTGGAAAAGACGGGAGGCCATGCCACCGCCCAGCACCTCGGCAAATATCCGCGCGGCAAACCGGTCCGGCGACGTCGCCGAAGCCGACGGCCGCGCCAAAACCAGGTGACACTGCTCGAGCTTGCGAACCTCGCTACGTACGCCCGATATAGCTGGCGCCGGCGGTTCGGTGCCGGGCGTTGCCTGCGCGGCGCGATCGCCCAGCCAGCGCTCCGCCCGTCTCGCGATCGCTTCACGGTCATACGCCCCAGCAACGGATACAACAGTCCGGCGCGGCGAGTAGTTCATCTGCGCAAAATCGATAAGGTCGTCGCGGCGAAGCGCTTTGAGCGTATCCTTCTCGCCGAGGATCGGCCGGCCAAGCGGATGGTTTGGATAGCAGGCCTGCTGAATCAGTTCGAACACCAGATCGTCGGGCTGATCCAGCGCTTCCCCCATCTCCTGCAACACCACGCCTTTCTCGCGTTCGATCTCGCCCTCCGGATGGTCGGGCGCAAACACCATCGACAGGGCAAGATCCAGCATGTCCGGCGCATCAGGCGACAGGCAACGAACGAAGTAGTTCGTCATTTCATAGCCAGTGGATGCGTTGATCACCCCGCCCCGCGCCTCAACCGCCTCGGCGATCTGCTGTGCGGAGAGGCCCGCCGCGCCCTTGAACGCCATGTGTTCCAGAAAGTGGGCAAGGCCGCTGTGCCTGTCGGCTTCATGGCGGGCACCCGCAGAGAGGAAGACGCCAACCGCAGCCGTACGCAGACCCGGCATGGGGTCGAACACGATCCGCGCGCCATTGTTCAGTGTGAGGACTTCCCGGCCGTCCGGCATCAGCGGCGCCCCGCGACGAGGCTGTCGATCCGCTGGCGCACATAATCCGCACTCATCGGACCAATGTCGAACTTCTCCGGACGGGTTGCGAATTCCAGAGCGCGATCCGGCAGGCCGATCTTCAGCCCGAGCGCGCGTTCGACCGTTTCGGGGAATTTCGCCGCGTGCGCGGTCGCCAGCGACACGATCGGTCCGTCCGCCTCGCTGCGCCGCGCAGCCGCCAGGCCCACCGCCGTATGCGGACAAACGATCCAGCCCGTCTCCCTCAGGGTGCGGCGCATCTCGTCGACAGTTTCTGCGTCGCTCACGCGTTCGGCCGCAAACCCTTGCGCGGCAAACCAGGCCGCCGCTCCTGCCGGCAGGTCGGCCTGCCCGCTCTCCGCCAGTTGCGCGTATGCGGTAGCGACTGCCTCGCCCTTGCGGCCGGTCGCATCGAACAACAGGCGCTCGAAATTCGAGGGGAGCTGGATGTCCATGGCCGGGCTCAGCGTCGCCGCCGTGCGCCCCTTGGTCAGCGCCTCGCCGGACAATAGGCGCGCCATCGCGTCATTGGCGTTCACCGCCGCAACTATATCGAGCTTCGCCAGAAGACCGCAGCGCCACGCGACATAGGCGGCCAGCGCGTCCCCGAAATTTCCGGTCGGCACGACAAAACGCACCGGGCGCGCTTCGCCTAGTTGCGCCTGCGCCTGTGCGAAATAAACGCTCTGCGCTGCGACCCGGGTCCAGTTGATCGAGTTCACGGCTGCAAGCCCCGCCCGGCGCCGGAACTGGTCGTCCGCCAGCAGTTGTTTCAGGATCGCCTGCGTGCCGTCGAAGTCGCCCTCAAGCGCGAGGTTCAAGACATTGTCTGCGCCCGTCGCGGTCATGAACAGACGCTGCGTCGGCGACACGCGATCAAGCGGATGCAGGATCACGATGTCGACGTTCTTCGAACCGGCAAAGGCGGACGCTGCCGCCCCGCCAGTATCGCCTGACGTGGCGCACAGGATCGTCATGCGCTCACCGCGCTGTTCTAGCAGGTAGTCGTAGAGCTGAGCGATCAGGCGCATCGCCACGTCCTTGAACGCCAACGTTGGACCGTGATGCAGCTCCAGCATCCAGCGATCCGGCCCCACCTCGACCAGCGGAGCAACCGACTGATGCGCGAACGGCGCATAGGCCCGCTCGCACAGGCCTCGGATAACCTTGGCGTCCAGCGCATCGCCTGCGAACGCCGACAGCACGCGCACGGCTGTGTCGACATAGGTCGCGGGTTTCGCCGGCGACAACGCCGGATAGGCGACCGGGCAGAACAGGCCGCCATCGGGAGCAAGGCCGGTCAGGCTCGCAGAGACGAAGTCGACCGCCGCCGCATTGCCCCGTGTTGAGATGTACTTCATCCGCCAGCCCTGCCAAAGCGCAGGCGTCCAGCCCGCGCGTGGAACACCGCGTATATCACCAGGAAGGCTGCCGCCATCCCGAACCATGTCACCGCATATCCGATATGGGTTGCTGGCGGCGTGCGCGACAGGAAGGCGGGCATGCCGGCGTAAGGCGTGACGATGAAGGTCGCATCGAACCGGGTCGCCTCAAGCGCTTCGCCAATCGCTGCGTCGTCGAACCAGTGCCACTCATTACGCTCTGGGGCATTCGCCGGGGCCAGGGCCGACTTTTCTGGCCATGGTTCCACGATATAGCGATCAATCACGGGCTTCGCCCTTGCGCCCGCAGGCAACTGACCGCCCGGCCCGCCGATCACCAGCGCCTCAAACCCCGACTCCATTAGCACCTGTGAGCCGCAGATTTCCGCCGCCTGGAACAACCGCCAGCCGGGCGTCCCGCTGGCGTCGTTCCCAAACAGGCGCAGGCTGCGCCCGGCCGCGGCGGGAGGGGCAATCACCTGCCCCTCGGCAAGCCCCGCACTGCAGACGCGATCCAGCGTCAATGGCGCAGCCGCCGCCGCCTGCTCGAAGTCTCTGACGAGGCCGGATTTCCACGCCGCCCGTTGCGCCTGCCAGACGCCCAGCGCGATGAGCGCGGCCAGAACGGGCGCCGCGAAGAGGGACAGGATTGGCAGGGGCCTGAAATACATGTCGACGGTTTAGCCCGGAGCTGAAGTCCCCGCTACTCGCTGCTTCCATCCTGGGGTCGCGCCTCGCCAGCCTTGTGTTTCCACTGAAGCGCGAACAGCAACGATTTGACAGGGCGCAGCAGCAGCAGACAGAAACCCAAGGTGATCGGCGGCCAGATGAGGATATGGACGAAGCCCGGCGGCCGGAACGCAAACTCGAAGAACATGGCCGACGGCACGATCACAATCAGCGCGGCAAACATCACGAAGAAGGCGGGCCCATCGCCAGCATCGGCGATCGACAGGTCTGCATTGCACGCCTCGCACCGCGTCTTGAACCGCAGGAAACCGTCGAACACGCGACCCTCGCCACAGTTCGGGCATTTGCATCCCAGGCCGGCGGAGAGCGCGCTGACAGCCATGGCGTGATCCTTCAGATCGGGTTCCAGGCCTCGTCGGCAAGCGGGAACGGAATGACGTGACACGCCACGTAAAAGATGACCCACACGGCTGCCACGATAACCCAGTTAAGCGCAGCCAGCCTGAACCCCAAGGGCCGTTCCCGCGTCACAACGCCCGCAATGGCCAGAACGGCCGGGATAGCCAGCAGCACGAACCCGAGCCCCACCTGAACGAGGAAGGCGCGTGTCAGGCCGTTGAGCAGGTAGGTGTTGAGGAAGTTCGGCGGAAACGCCGTGTCGCCCTGCCATTGCATCGCTATGAAAGCGCAGCCGCCAAGTCCGGCCACCAGCGCGCCCATCGCCAAACCCGCCGCCAGGAGCAGCCGCGTGCTGAAGAGGAAGGTCGCCAAGCCCGCCGCACCGGCGCCAGCCAACAGCAGCAAGGTTCCGAGGAAAAGGGGCGACGGCTGCAGCGTCGCAATATCACCCAGCGGGTGAAAGCGCTCCACGCCGACAATCCCCTGGCCGGTCCGGAAGTCCGTCTCGACTGTGGAATGCCCGCCGCCGCTCCAGATCTGCTGAGCACTTTCCACCAGCGGCGGCTCGCCCGGCGCAAGGCTCGGCAGCAAGGCCGAAAGCCACAGCGCGATGGCCACAGCCTGCACGGCCAGGAAGGCGATCAGTCCCGCATTCCTGGCCAGCAGGTCTCGCGCGGCCATCAGTTACTTCCGATCAATGGCCGAGGCCGGGCGCGCCCGCGCCCCAGACAAGGTGCGGCGTCACATAGACGAACGCGAAGAGGAACAGCCACACCACGTCGACGAAGTGCCAGTACCAGGCAGCGAACTCGAAGCCGAGATGCTTCTCCGGCTTCATGCCGCCGGCCAGCAAGCGGCCAAGGCAGACCATCAGCATCAGCGTGCCGATCACAACGTGCGCGCCGTGGAAGCCCGTCGCCATGAAGAAGGCCGAGCCATAGAGCGAGCCGTCGAACGAGAAGCCGGCTTCCATGTATTCGACGACCTGGAGCGCGGTGAACGCCATGCCCAGCACGACCGTCAGGGTGAGACCGGTGATCGCAGCCTTGCGGTCGTTCACCTGCAGCGCATGGTGCGCCCAGGTCACCGTCGTGCCAGACAACAGCAGGATCAGCGTGTTGATCAGCGGAAGGTGGAAGGGGTCGAACGTCTTCACAGTCTCGCCATTGACCTGGCCAACCGGCCACTCGTTCCAGGTCAGCAGCGGAGCGTAGGCCGGATTGGCGAGGTCAGAGTGATTGGGGTTGGCGCGCAGCGTGTGGTAGATCGCCATCTCGAAGAATTCCCAGAACCACGCGACGAAGAACATCACCTCGGAGGCGATGAACAGCACCATCCCGTAGCGCAGGGAAATCTGGACAACCTCGGTGTGGTCGCCCGCGCGGCTTTCCTTGAGGACGTCGCCCCACCAGCCGATCAGCACAAAGACGAGTGCGATGAAGCCGGGGACCGGCCCCCACCAATTGCCCTGCTCGATGAACCACAGGCCCTTCATCGAGCCTGCCGTGCCCAAAACCATGACCAGCATCGCGAGCGAGGCCAGCAACGGCCAGGGGCTCGGCTTCACCAGGTGATAGTCGTGCTTGACGTCGCCCGCCATGGCTTCAGTCCCTCGCTTTGCGGTCAGGGATTGCCCCATCCCGCCGTCCAATGTCTACGACCCGCGACCTAGTTGACCGCCGATGCGCCCTCGAGCCGAGCGGAGACCTGCGGCTCTCCTGCGCGGTAGTAAGTATAGGAAAGTGTGATTCCCTTCACGTCGTCCGCCTGCCAGTTCTTGGCCATGTCAGGCGACACAAAGAACACCACGGGAATCTCCACCGTCACGCCGGGCTCATAGGTCTGCTCGACGAAACAGAAGCACTGTATCTTGTTGAAGTACCTGCCGATCTTGTGCGGCACGACGTTAAACGTCGCCATCGCATTCACCGGCTTGGACGACGTGTTGGTCACTTCGTAGAACACCATCATCGTCTCGCCGAGCTTCACATCGACGTGCGCCTGCTTGGGCCGGAATTTCAGGGGCGCCGCCGGATCGACATTGGCGTCGAACGCCACCCGAACTTGCCGGTCGAGTACTTCTTCCGGCCGGTCGGTTGCGACCTGCGTCGTGCCGCCGAAGCCGGTTACCCTGCAGAACGTCGAGTAAAGCGGCTCGGCGGCAAAGCTGAGACCCAACATCCCGATGGCGACGCCGACGACAATTCCCGTGGTGAGCTTGGCGCGCTTATTCAAAGGCTGTGCCCCAGTTAGCGATATTGCCGCCGACCTTGGCCATGGTCAGCACGAAGATGAGGATCACGAATGCGAACAGCGCCAAGGCAATCCACTGACCACGGCGCTTGCGGGCGCTCACCTGAGCGTCGGTCAACGTCACGCGCTCGCCTGTCGGCACCCCCTCGCCTGCCCCGCTCAAAACGCCTGCAACACCGGCTACCGGCACAGTCGCGGCGACCGGCTTCTCAGGTCCACCGTCCCAGTCCTTGATCTGGCCCTTGTCCAACATCACGCGCCTCCCGTCAGGGGGAAATGCAGCGGCAGGACACGCTCGACCAGCAGCGCAGCGAAGAGCGCGAACAGGTAAAAGATAGAAACGCCGAACATCGCCTTTGCGCGGCCAATATCAGCAGGGGCATCCGCATCGCCCGCGCGGCTGAAAAAGACGCGGAAGGCGTTCCAGATGAATGCCGCCCCGCCAAGCACCGCAACCACGCCGTAAATCGCCCCGCCCAACCCGGTAGCCAAAGGCAGCAGAGCAAACGGCGTCACAATCAGCGTATAGACCAGAATCTGCCGGCGGGTTTCCGCAGCGCCGCGCGTCACGGGTAGCATCGGCACGCCGACCCGCGCATATTCCTTCGACGTCCACAGGGAGAGGGCCCAGAAGTGCGGCGGGGTCCACAGGAAGATCAGGCCGAACAGCAGCCAGGCATCGATCGAAACATCGCCCGTAGCGGCAGCCCATCCGATCACCGGCGGAAATGCGCCGGCAGCCCCTCCGATCACGATATTCTGCGCCGTCGAGCGCTTGAGCCACATCGTGTAGACGACAGCGTAGAAGAAGATCGAGAAGGCAAGCAACACGGCGGCGAGCGGCGTCGCCGCCAGGGCCATGAGCGTCACCGACAGAGCCGACATGATCAGCCCGAATGAGCGAGCCTCGTCCGGACGGATTAGTCCGGCCGGCACAGGCCGCGACACGGTCCGCGCCATCTTCGCGTCGATGTCGGCGTCATACCACATGTTCAACGCGCCAGCCGCGCCAGACCCCAGCGCCACGGCCAGAACTGCGCAAGCCGCTGCAACCGGGTTCATCGCCGCCGGGGCTGCGATCATTCCAACGAACGCTGTGAACACCACCAGCGACATCACGCGCGGCTTCATCAGGCGCACATAATCCATCGCGCTCGCGGGAGCTGCGATGGTCGATGCGCTGACAAAGCCTGCGTCGGACATCTTGTGTTGCGTTGCCGCCCGGCCCTCAATCGTTGATTGGAGACGGGCGGCTCTGCGCCCTGTTACTTGAACCTCGGAAGGTCGTTGTACTGGTGGAACGGAGGCGGAGAGGACAGCGTCCACTCCAGAGTCGTTGCGCCCTCGCCCCACGGGTTGCCCTCGGCCTTGCGGCGGCGAATGACCGCCTCAAGAAGGCCGATGAAGAACACGACCGTGGCGGCCGCGGCGACCCAATAGCCCATTGTGGACCAGTAGTGCCATTCGCTGAACGCTTCGGCGTAGTCCACGTAGCGGCGCGGCATGCCCTGCATCCCGAGGAAGTGCTGCGGGAAGAAGATCAGGTTGGAGCCGATGAACATCAGCCAGAAGTGAACGCCGGCGATGAAACCGTTGTACTTGATGCCCCACATCTTCTCGAACCAGTAGTACCAACCGCAGAACAGCGTGAACACCGCGCCCAGCGACAGCACGTAGTGGAAGTGCGCGACGACATAATACGTGTCGTGCAGGCTGTGATCGACCCCGGCGTTCGCCAGCACGACGCCAGTGACGCCACCCACGGTGAAGAGGAAGATGAAGCCGATGGCCCAGAGCATCGGAACCTTGAACTCGATTGAGCCGCCCCACATCGTGGCGATCCACGAGAAGATCTTCACGCCCGTCGGAACTGCGATGACCATCGTGGCGGCCACGAAATAGGCCTTGAGGTTCACGTCCATGCCGACCGTGTACATGTGGTGCGCCCACACCACGAAGCCGATGAAGCCGATCGCAACCATGGCGTAGGCCATGGCAAGATATCCGAACACCGGCTTTCTCGAGAACGTCGAGACGACGTGGCTGATGATGCCGAAGCCGGGCAGGATCATGATGTAGACTTCGGGGTGACCGAAGAACCAGAACAAGTGCTGGAACATGATCGGGTCGCCGCCGCCGGAAACTTCAAAGAACTTCGAGCCGAAGTTGCGATCCGTAAGCAGCATCGTGAGCGCGCCGGCAAGAACCGGCAGGGCTAGAACCAGAAGGAACGCCGTCACCAGGACCGACCAGGCGAACAGCGGCATCTTGTGGATGGTCATGCCCGGCGCGCGCATGTTGAGGATGGTGACGATGAAGTTGATGGCGCCAAGAATCGAGGAGATGCCCGCTACGTGAAGCGAGAAGATCACCAGGTCCATTGCTAGGCCCGGGTGGCCGGTTGTGCCCGACAGCGGCGGATAAAGGACCCACCCTCCGCCGAAACCCATGTCGCCCGGCGGTCCCGGAACGAACATAGACAGGATCAGCAGGAAGAACGAAACCGGCAGCAGCCAGAACGAGATGTTGTTCATGCGCGGCATGGCCATGTCTGGGGCGCCGATCATCAGCGGCACGAACCAGTTGCCGAAGCCGCCGATCAGCGCGGGCATCACCATGAAGAAGATCATGATCAGACCGTGCATCGTGGTGATGACGTTGTAGTTGTGCTCGGTGCCGAAGAACCCGCCGAACGCCGTTCCGTTGAACAGCTGCAGGCCCGGCTCTGCGAGCTCAGCCCGCATGAAGCCGGAGAACACGAAACCCACGATCCCCGCGCCCATGGCGAAGATCAGGTACAGTGTCCCGATGTCCTTGTGGTTGGTCGAGAACAGCCACCGTGCCGGGCTGTACCACTTCGGGTCGTGATGATCGTGCGCGTGGTCATGAGCGTGATCGTGCCCATGCCCGGCCGCATGTTTTGCTTCGTTAGCCATCGAACGGCTCCCTGATCCTACTGCGCCGCGGCGACCTGCGTCGGGCTCGGCCTCGGCCTCGGCAGGCTGTCGAGGTAGGCCCTTCCGCCATTGGTCGGATCTGCCTGTGCGGCAGCAAGCCACTGGTTATACTGATCCCACTCGAGAATACGCAGCTCGATCGGCATGTTGCTGTGATCCTTGCCGCACAGTTCCGAGCACTGGCCGTAATAGACGCCAGGCTGATCGACCTTGAACCAGAGCTGGTTCAGGCGCCCCGGAACGGCGTCAACCTTCAGCGCGAACTGCGGCATCGCCCACGAGTGGATGACGTCCTTCGCCGAAATCTTGAGACGAACGTAACGGCCCGCCGGCGCCACCATCGGATTGTCGACCGAAAGCTGCGCGATGTCGCCACGCTCAGGCTTGAGTGGGCGCGTTGTGTCGCCGGCCTTCAGCATGCGCGACTCGACGATGAATTCGCGGTCCGTATTCTGATTGTACGTGTAGTCCCAGTACCACATGTTGCCGTAGACCTTGATGTCCACGACGTTCTCTTCCTTGCGCAGCTCAACCTCGGCGGCGCGCTCCTGAGCCGAGAGATTGTCCAGGGACTTCACACCGAACATCACGTCCTGATCGTAGAGCATCGGGAACGAGCCCTTGGCGATCCATACAAGAATCAGCACGGGCGCCACCGTCCAGATGATCTCGATCGTCGTGTTGTGGCTGAATTGTTTGGGGTTCGGGTTCGCCTTCTTGTTGTAGCGGATCATGACCCACACGAGCAGCAGCGTGACGAAGATCACGATGGCGGTGATGATGATCAGAACTTCGGTGTGGAAGGCGTGCACCCGCTTCGCCGTCTCGGTAACCGGCGTCTGAAAGTCGATACCGCCTGGGGTTGGCGCAGCCCACGCTGCGCCGCCGCCAAGCAGGCTAGCGACGCCAAGCGCCCCGTATTTCCAAGCCCCGCTGCGCATGTTTGACCACATCCTCCGGCTAGATGCGTGAACTTCGGCGTTTAGCGTGATACGATCACTGTCGCCACCACTCCGTATCGCCCCTGCGCGTGCATAGTGTCGCAGTCGGTCCGATTCGTATTGGTTGGCGCGTGGTCGCTATCAGAGGCATAGGGAGTTGGAAAGATGAACACCCGGTTTGGATTGGGGATTTCCGTCGTTGCTCTTGCCGCAGCAGCCGCACTGCCCGCGTCCGGGCAGGGGGCTGTGACCGTCATCGGCGGCGGGCTGGCCCAAGCCTGCTACGAAGCTGTGGAATACAACAATATTTCTGTCCCCAAAGCGCTGGAAGTCTGCTCCCGCGCGCTGGAAACGGAGACCATGCGGCGTCGCGACAAGGCCGCCACCCACACCAATCGCGGTATTCTGTTTATGCGAATGGGTAACAACGCACGCGCCCTGTCGGACTACCAGCGCGGCCTGGCGATGGCCCCTGACCTTCAGGAAACCCAGGTCAATGTCGGGGCGGCGCTCTACAACCTCAAACGGTATCCAGAGGCGCTGGAGGCCCTGAATGCTGGGCTGGGCAGTGAAGACATCGATGCAAAAGCCG
This sequence comes from Hyphomonadaceae bacterium, assembly GCA_022844345.1. Taxonomy (GTDB): domain Bacteria; phylum Pseudomonadota; class Alphaproteobacteria; order Caulobacterales; family Hyphomonadaceae; genus UBA7672. The sequence goes on along the minus strand of JALHLU010000002.1, from coordinate 156,353 downwards.
TCGCCTACTACAACCGCGGCCTCACGAACGAGAAACTTGGCAATATCCAGCTGGCCTACGAGGATTTCCGCGAAGCCCTTATCCTCAAGCCGGATTTCGAGATGGCCGCGACCCAGATGCGCCGCTTCACAGTTGTGCCCGCCGGCAGCTGACGGTTGCGGCAACACAATTCTGTCTTTCGGCCCAGCCAGCCCCTATCTAGGGTGCTGAGATCGAAGTCTGTTTGACGGAGCCCTGCCCATGACCGACCACAGCCTGATCGACTTGGCCGGCGTCGGGATATCGCGGGCGGCCAGCATCCTGGACGAAGCCCTGGAAGGGGCTGACGATGGCGAACTCTACGTCGAATCAGTCCGCTCCGAGAGCTTCTTGTTCGATGATGGCCGGCTGAAGTCCGCCTCATACGATACCGGGCAGGGCTTTGGCCTGCGCGTCGTTGCGGGCGAAACCACAGGTTATGCGCACGCCAGCGAACTTTCCGAAGCCGCGATCCAGCGCGCCGCCACCGCCGCCTCCGCCGCCAAGCGGGGCCGCGGCGGCGTCCTCGCCCTGGGCCCTACCCCCGTCAATCGCCGACTCTACGACGATATCGACCCAACCGCCGCGCCCGATTTCGGAACCAAGACCAACCTTTTGGCCGAAATCGACGCATGGTGCCGCGCCCGTGACCCGCGCGTGGTTCAGGTGTCCGCCTCGCTCGCCGGCTCCCACACTTCCGTGGAGATCATCCGTTCGGGAGGCGCCAGCATTGCCGAGACGCGCCCGCTCGTGCGCGTCAACATCTCGGTGACGCTCGAAAAGGACGGCCGCCGCGAGACAGGCTCCGCCGGAGCCGGCGGCCGCGATGGCTATGAGCAGTGGATCCAGCCGGATCGCTGGAAGGCGCTGGCCGAACGGGCGTTGCGCAAGGCGGAAATCAATCTCGAAGCTGTCCCCGCCCCTGCGGGCGAAATGGAAGTGGCGCTCGGGCCGGGCTGGACCGGCGTCCTGCTTCATGAGGCGGTCGGCCACGGTCTGGAAGGCGACTTCAACCGCAAAGGCTCGTCCGTCTACTCCGACCGGATCGGAGAGCAGGTGATGTCGAAGGGCGTCACGATCGTCGACGATGGCACGATCGCCAAGCGCCGCGGCTCGCTCTCCTTCGACGACGAAGGTACGGAGACGCAGCGCACCGTGCTGGTCGAGGATGGCCGCCTCGTCGGCTACATGCAGGATCGCCAGAACGCGCGGCTGATGGGCGTGGCTCCCACCGGCAATGGCCGCCGCGAAAGCTACGCCAACGCCCCCATGCCGCGCATGACCAACACCTTCATGACCAGCGGCGCGCACGACCCCGAAGAAATCGTCCGCTCGATCAAGAAGGGCATCTGGGCCGTCGACTTCGGCGGCGGCCAGGTCGACATCACCAATGGCCAGTTCGTGTTCCAGTGCACCGAGGCCTATCTGGTGGAGAACGGCAAGGTCGGCGCGCCCGTCAAGAACGCAACACTCATCGGCCACGGACCCACCGTGATGAATTCTATCTCGATGATCGGGAACGACTTCGCGATGGACGATGGGGTCGGCACATGCGGCAAGAGCGGCCAGTCTGTCCCCGTCGGCGTCGGACAGCCCTCGCTGAAAATCGATTCCATCACCGTCGGTGGCGCGGGCGGTTAGAAGTTCAGTCGCGCATTTACGAAGAACTGCCGCTGCTGCCGGTTTGTGTCGAAGTCGGTGTAGGTCGGCGTTGCGCCTATCGCTCTCGGGGCATCGAAGAACACGAATTCCGCCTTTGAATCTTCTGCGAGGATGTTGTTGACGCCCGCGCCAAAGGTCCAACCGGTCCACGGCTTCCAGGTCAGATTGGCGCCCAGAAACGGTCCGCCATAAAAGCGGTTCTGGTAGTGTGGTTGCCAGGCTCTCCGGTCGGCGTCGTCGTCCAGGTACACACTCCACCGGAATTCGCCGTTCCCGAGCGTCTGCTGCAGTGAGAAGTTCCATGACCAGGGCCGGACATAGTCGATATCGTGGTCCTCGCCCGTCACCGGGTCAGTCAGATTGCTTTCGATCAGCGTTCCCCCAACCGACAGGATGCCTCCCGGCAATCCGTAACTGTCCAGTTCGAAGGAACCCTTCATGTTCAGCATGTCGCTTGTCGACTCACCGCCATTGCGGGTGATCTCGAAAATCCGGTCAGCAGCAGGCGGTATGCCGGGCACGACAAGGATGGCCCGCCCCAACACGTCCTCGGTCAACACATGCGTATAGGTCACTGTAACCGAAGACTGGCCGCCGAACTGCCGCTGGTAGCGCAACTCCGCCGTCCATGATTTTTCCGGTTCCGCCTCGGGGTTGCCGACGCCGAATATCTCCTCATCGAAGGCGGCGGCCGATGCGAAGCTCGCGAATTCGAGTTGATCCACCTTCCGCTCTATGCGCGCGTTCCATTGATGACCCTCCAGAGGCGTCCAGGACACGTTCACGCGCGGCTTGAGATAGGTGAGTGATTTTTCGGACAAGCCTGCATTACTGTCCGCCTCAATGCGCGACCATTCGAACCGCATGCCTGCTTCAACGTTCAACTGCGCCGAAGGCGCCCACGTCGCGGTCGTAAAACCGTCGGCTCTTAGCTCCTCCACGCGGAACCGGTCGCCATCGAGCGATACAGGCGCACCGTTGAAGAAGAAGAGGTTCTGCTGCTCGGAATAGTTGTAGACCAGTTCGCCGCCGCCTTCGAACGTCCACTCACCCAACTTTGGCGCCTGCAACGTCGCTCGCGTGATGCTCTCGCCACCCTCAGAGGCCAGCAAAGTGCCTGACGCGTAGTCCGGCTGGCCAATCACACCCTCGCGCGCAAAGGTGGTATCCCTGTCGCGCTTGCGCATCGACTGGAAACCGACAAGCTCAAGCGAATAGCCGCCTTCGAAACTCCGCGAATACCTCACCCCTGCTTCGCCGGACAGGTTCTCCTCATGGCCGGCATTGTTCTGCTGGCCTCCGGGAACGGCGAACACGGACCCTCCCGAATAGTTCGACCGGTTGCCGCTGGCTTGACCGTTGAGCCGCAACTTGCCGCCCAGCCACGTCGTCTCCCACGAGCCGGCTGCATCTATGCGCTCATAGACGCTCTGCGATCCGGATGCTCCCTGCCGCAGAAGCGCTCCAGCTGGGTCGAGCCGCATGAAGGAGTTCTCATTGCTGCCTTCGTTGCGGGCAAGCGACACTGACCCCTCAAGCACCTGCCCGTCCGACTGGTTGCGAAGTTGCAGAGTCGTATTGGGCGAGACATTGCCCGCATCGGTCAGCGTGACCGTTCCGCCTATGGAGCCGGTGATGCCCGTGTCCTTCTTGCGGATGATGTTGGCGACGATCGACTTGCCCTGCATGTCGATGCCCTCCGCGCCGCCGCGGATCACTTCGATACGCTGCACCCCGCCAGCCGGAATCCGCGCGATGATTGAGCTCAGGGATTCAGAGCGCGATGGCGGCCGCTGGCCGTCGATCAGCACGTTGCCCGCCGTGCCCGAGAACCCACGTTCGCCGCTTCCGCCGTCGAACGAAAATCCTGGCAGCCGCCCCACCATGTCCATCGCGGTGTTTGGCCTGAACTGCACAAAGAAGGCGGGATCATAGACCTCCTTGTTCGAGGCGCCGGGATCGGACTGCTGGGGTTCCGTCAGGGCAGCTTGAGCCGCCGCCTCGCCTGCGCCGAGGCACACAACAGCCGCCAGCCCGATGGATAGGCTCCACCCCTGCTTCACGCTTTCCTGCCCCTTTCAGCCTGCGGTTTGGCCCGCAGTGCTTATAGACAAGTGCGTCATCCGATTTGGCCAAAAGCATGTCCAGCGGTTTGGTCCGCGATAGATGCATTGTGATCGGGTCGCCGGAGTCGCCTACTCTGCCGGCTTCGAGGCTGCATCTGCCGCCAACTCTTCCGGCGTCTTCTCGGTGAACGCGCCGTGGGCCATGTGCTTGAGGACGAAGCTGGCAAGCGAAAGCAGGACGCCGATACCAACGCCAACCCAGCCGAGGATGTAGAATACATCCAGCGAGGCCTTGAGAGCGGCTTCATTGCTGAGCGCCGAGCCCGCAACAGACTCCGTCTCGGTCATGCCAGCGATGATCCCGCCAATATACTGCGCCCATGCCGACGACAGGAACCAGATTGCCATCATGGTCGACAACACCTTGTAGACCGACAGCTTGGAAATCGCTGACAGCCCCACTGGCGACAGGAAAAGTTCGCCCGTCGTGTGGAACATGTAGAGCAGGATCAGGAAGATCATCGGAACCTGGAACTCGCCATCGGCGAACTGGGCGCCGATCACCAGCATGAAGAAGCCGATACCGACCTGGATGATCCCAAGCCCGAACTTCAGCGTCGGGTTCGGGTCCATGTTGCGCGACCCAAGCCAAGCCCACAGCGCCGCGAAGACCGGAGCGAACAGCAGGATGAAGCCCGCATTGAAAGACTGCGTCTGCGCCGCCGTCACGGTCATCAAGCCATCGCTCGGAAGCTGGGTGTTCTGGTCGGCGAAGATCGACAACGACGATCCCGCTTGCTCGAACAGCGTCCAGAACACGGTCGCCGCCGCCACAAGAATCAGCGCAAGGCCGAGGCGCTGCGCCTCCACCTTCGACACCTTGGTCATGGTGTAGAAAATATATCCCAGGAACACGATCGAGCCGAGCATAAGCAGATAGAAGATATGCACGTGATCCTGCCGCGGCAGGTTCATGAAGCCGAGCGCGCTCTGCGTGAAATCGTTGAGCCCATCAAGGATCTGCGCCGGGGGCGACTGCACCAGCAACCACACCAATCCCACGGCAAGAATGCCGCCGACATAGATCGTGTACTCCTTGCTGAGGCCGAAAAGACCCTTGCCCTTCAGGTCTTCCGGCGCAGGCGGCCGGCCAACATTGTCGGGAAGCTGTGCAGGCCCCTTGGTCCAGAACAGCAGCCGGCCCCGCGTGAAGACGAGCCATCCGAACAGCATGCCCACGCCGGCTAGCCCAAAGCCCGCCCACCAACCGACCGACGTTCCGAGCAGGCCGCAAAGCGCAGTTGCCCAGAACGCGCCAAGGTTGATGCCGTAGTAGTACAGCGTGAAGCCTGGATCTCGCTTCGGGTCGCCTGGGGGATACAGCTGGCCGACGATCGCCGAGATGTTGCTCTTGAGGAATCCGACGCCAACGATGATCAGCGCCAGCGCCATGTAGAAGATACCAACGAAGAGCGGATTGCGATCGGCGACACCAAGCTCGTACTCGCCCTTGGGTATGGTCATCGGGATGGGCGCGTTGGCCGGGAGGCCCGTGAACACAAGCCCGCCCTCCTCCGACGCCTTGATGGTGCACGTCGAATCCGTCCCGGCGGCCGCGTTAAGTTCGCAGCGCGCCTCGCCCACCGGCAGGAATGTGCGCCGCAGGTCGCCACGTCCATCAACCTCGAACGTATAAACGGCCTCCTGATACTTCAGCGTTTGCGACGCTGAATTGCCCTCTGCCGCCATCAACAGGTGGCCGGCCACCAGCAGAAGCGCGCCGAACGCGATGGCTTTCCGCGTGCCAAGATAGCGGTCGGCCAGGATGCCGCCGATCAGCGGCATCAGGTACACCAGCGACGTGTAGGCGCCGTACTGCGAACTTGCGAAGCCCGGCGTGAAGACGAAATGCTGCGTCAGGTAGAAGATCAGGATCGACCGCATGCCGTAGTAGGAGAAGCGTTCCCACATTTCGGCGAAGAAGAGGATATGCAGCCCGCGCGGGTGATTCCGCATCTGGGTAAAGACGGGGATCGCCGTGAGGCCGGTGATAAACAGCCCCACAACGATGACGATATTGAAGAATTCCATAGGCCCCTCGGCGATCTCTCTTGAGAGGCATGATCATCACGCGGTTGGCGCAGGCTCAAGCCCGGAAATGGCCGGCCTCGGGGAAGGACTTGCCCCAACATGGCCAAGGCAACGGAATTCGTCCGCCTGCCCTCTAGGTGAGCACCTCGGCAAAGGTACGCCGGATGTCGCGCTTCCAGGGCCCGTGATAGGCCTCCAGCAGCCGCTCGGCCTGTGTCACGCCGCTTTCGGCGATCTCCATCGGGCCGGCAAGATGCACGCCCTCGTCGCGCCCCTTCGCGTCCAGCCGCTTGCGCCGCTTGAGACCCGCCGCCGCCAGCGCCAGCGCATCCTTCGCCACGTCCTGCGCGCTACGTCCCGCCACCGGCGCCTTGAGGCCCATTGTCGGCACGCTGGCGCGCAGCGACTGCCGGTCGGCCGCCGTCCACGTCTTCACCAACTCCCAGGCCCCATCCAGGGCCGCCTCGTCATAGAGCAATCCGACCCAGAACGCGGACAGCGCCGAAAGCGTCGCCTCAGGTCCCGCGTCCGCACCGCGCATCTCGAGGAAAGTCTTCAGCCGTACTTCGGGGAAAATGGTCGACAGGTGGTCGTCGAAATCGTCCATCGCCGGCGTCTCGCCCGGCAGAATGGGCAGCTTGCCAGCCATGAAGTCCCGGAACGACAGTCCCGAGGCGTCGATATACTTGCCCGCACGCCGCACGAAATACATCGGCACGTCGAGCGCATAGTCCACATACTGCTCGAAGCCAAAGCCGTCGTCGAAAGCAAACGGCAGCATGCCTGTGCGATCAGGGTCTGTGTCCATCCACACATGCGAGCGATAGCTGAGGAAGCCATTCGTCCGGCCTTCTGCAAACGGCGAGTTCGCGAAGAGCGCTGTCGCGATTGGCTGCAGCGCAAGGCTCACGCGCAACTTCTTCACCATGTCGGCTTCAGACCCGAAGTCGAGATTCGTCTGCACGGTGCAGGAGCGGTACATCATCTGCCGCCCCAGCCGGCCGACCTTCTCCATGTAGGCCTTCATGATCCCATAGCGGCCCTTTGGCATCGACGGCGTCTCGTCGAATGACCACAGGGGCGAAAACCCCAGCCCGAGGAATTCAACACCCATGGCGCCCGCCACCTCGCGCGTCTCGCGCATGTGGGAGGCGATCTCGGCGGCGGTCTGGTGGACATCCTCCAGCGGCGCGCCCGAAAGCTCGAACTGCCCGCCCGGCTCCAGGCTGATGCTGGCGCCATCCTTCTTGAGGCCGATGATATAGCCGCCCTCAATGATCGGCTCCCAGCCGAATTTCCGGGAAATGCCTTCCAGCAGGGCCTTGATCGAAGCCGGCCCCTCATAGGGCACAGGCTGCAGCGCGCCTTCGATGAAGCCGAACTTCTCGTGTTCGGTGCCGATCCGCCATTGGGTCTTCGGCTTCGCGCCGCCCGCCAGTCTTTCCACGAGTTCGCGCTTGCCCGCGATACGCGGCGCGGACTCGTCGATCTCACGAGTGGGTGTCGTCATGCGCTGCGTCCCAGGCTGGTCCGTCCAGCGAAATAGGTACGCCCGCTTAAGGACGCCAGACAGGGGCGTCAAATGTTCGATTTGTGAAGGAAAACTATCGCTTGGCAGTCTTCACCTAAACCGGGCGCCAATCCCCTCTGATGGCTTGCCACAACGCAAGTGACGCAACGGCAGCCGTCTCCGCGCGCAGGATTCGCGGCCCCAACCCAACGGCGCGGACGAAAGGTAACGACCTGAGCCGCGTCCGTTCGGCGCCGGAGAATCCCCCTTCCGGCCCAATGAGAATCGCCGCCGGGCCATCCGCCATCTCGCGCAAGGCCGTCTCCAGCGGCATCGCCCGGCCTGCATCTCCGCCCCACGGCCTGCCGGTTTCATCGCCAGCCTCATCCGCAAAAATGAGCGTCCGCCCCACCGGCCACTTGTCCAGCAACGGGTAGAGCTTCTGCGCCTCGCGCACCGGCGGCACGTCCAGCCGTTCGGTCTGTTCGGCTGCCTCCACCGCCAGCCGGCCCAGCCGGTCAACGCGCACATTCTCCGAATTGGTGCGCTCGGTCAGTACGGGCAGGATCTCGGCCACGCCCAGCTCAACCGCCTTCTCCACCACGAAATCCGTCCGGTCCTTCTTCAGGGGCGCGAACAGCAACCACAGATCCGGCGCCGCCGCCTGTTGCCGTGTCTGCTCGCCCAGCATCAGCCGGACGGTGGATTTGCCCGCCTCGGTGATCGTCGCCGCGAACTCCCCGTGCCGGCCGTTGAAGACGCGAACGGCATCGCCTGTGTCCAGCCGCATTACCCGAGAGAGGTAGTGCGCCTGGTCGCCGTCGATGCTGATGGTCTCCCCTGCCGCGAGGTCAGGGGCGACATGAAGCCGGGGTGTCGCGCTCATATCCCTGCGCTATATCGGCCCGAACTGCCTGCCAAGGTCCTGCCGGCAACGGACCGCACTGCAAGGACGTCCATTGAACCAGCCCGCGCCCCCCGCCAGCCCAGCCGACGCCGTTCGCGGCTCATGGGTCAGCCGCGCGCCTGCTTTCGCCCGGCCCTATCTCCAGCTGTCGCGCTATGATCGTCCGGCCGGGTTCTGGCTGCTGGCGCTGCCCTGCCTCATCGGTCTCGCCCTCGCGCGCATGCCAGCAGGCTTTGTGCCCGGCGACGCGCTTCTCGGCTTGCTGTTCTTCATCGGCTCCGTCGCCATGCGCGGCGCCGGCTGCACCTACAACGACATCCTCGATCGCGACATCGACGCGAAAGTTGCGCGCACCGCCCTTCGCCCGCTGCCCTCCGGCGCCGTATCGCTGAAGAAGGCCTGGGCATGGCTACTGATCCAGTGCCTCGTGGGGCTGGCTGTCCTGCTTTGCCTGCCGGATTTCGCCAAGCTGGTCGCACTCGGCTCCATTCCCATGGTCGCGCTCTACCCCCTGATGAAGCGCATCACCTGGTGGCCCCAGATCTGGCTGGGGCTCACATTCAACTGGGGCGTGCTGGTCGCGGCAGCGTCCGCCCGCGGCGAACTCACGACGGCCGACTTCCTGCTCTATGCCGGCCTCGTCCTATGGACCCTGGGCTACGACACGATCTATGCCATCCAGGACCTGGAGGACGACGCTTTGGTTGGCGTCAGATCAACTGCCCGCCGCTTTGGCTCGGCCGTCCGTCCGGCCGTTGCGGCGATCTATGCGCTCTGCATTGCCCTGTGCGCCACCGCCGGCTGGCTGACGGCTGGCGCGTGGGGCGCCCTCGCCACACTCCCCTTCGCCCTCCACTTGCTCCAGCAGGCGCAACGCACCGACGCTGCGAACGGGCGCCTCGCCCTGGTTCTCTTCCGCGCCAACCGCGACGCAGGGGTGCTGCTGTTTGCAGTCTGGGCCTTCATTGCAGCGCCGTTCTGGACAATAACCGGCTGAAGCCGGGGCCGGAGATTCGACCATGACCGAGAAACGCAAACTGCCAATGGCGGCCATCGCCATGGGATTCAGCGGCGTTGCGGTTGCCGCCGCCGTCGGCGCGGTCATGATCTCCACGGGCACTTCGGGCAGCTCGCCGGACGGCGCACCCGCCGCCAACGCTGAACTCGCCGCACAGCCCCCGGGATCCGATCCCATCGTCTCGGCCCAATCCCTCTCACCGCAACCGCCTGAGCCGCCAACCCCGGGCGAGGCCATCGCGCCGGGCGCCATCGCCTTCTCCGATCCAAGCCTGTCGTTCAGCGCTGCGCTGCCACAGGGCGAGCCGGGCGACCCGGTCCTCGCCAAACTCCGGAAGGAGGCGGACGACCTCCTGGCCAAGACAAAAAAGGAAGCGCAGGAGTTCCACGCCGAAGCGAAGGCCAACGGCCAGACGCCCATGACGTGGGAATACCAGCTCGAGTGGAAACCGCTCGCGCGATCAGGCGATCTGATCAGTCTGGTCGGTACGCTCTATCGTTTCACGGGCGGCGCCCACGGAATGGGCAACACGGACACCCGTCTCGCCAACGCGAAGACGGGCGAGGAGATGGAGTTCTCGAAACTCCTTCGCTTCGGCAAGGGCTTCTCGCCCGCCGTCGTCATCGCGACGTGCGAAGCACTCAAGAAGGAGAAACTCGCCCGCATCGACAGCGCCACCGTCATGGACGAGCCGATCGTCTGCGCGGGTCCGAACGCGAACGTCCGTCTCGAAGATGCGAGCATCGCCCTCGCCCCCTCCAGCGTCGCTGACAAGTTCGGCGGTCTCTATGTTTACTTTGATCCGTACGCGGTGGGCTCTTACTCGGAAGGCTCCTACGAAGTCATCATCCCACACGAAGTCTTCGCTGAAGACCTGAAGCCGGAATTCAAAGGCATGTTTGCCGGAACCGCGCCGCCGTTTGACGCCAACTAACGCCGCGCCCGGAAAAACTCCTTCAGCAGCATCGACGCATCTTCCCCCATCACGCCGCCCGTCACCTGTGGCCGCGAGTGGCATGTCGGCTGCTCGAAGAAGCGCGGCCCATGGGCCACCGCCCCGCCTTTCACATCGTCCGCGCCGTATACAACGCGCCCGATCCGCGCATGGCTGATCGCGCCCGCGCACATCGCACACGGCTCCAGCGTCACGTACAGCGTCAGGCCCGTCAGGCGATAATTGCCCAGCCTCGCCCCCGCAGCGCGCATCGCCAGAACCTCGGCATGCGCCGTTGGATCACTACAGCCGATGGGCTGGTTGTGCGCCTCGGCCACCACCTCGCCCGTCGCGGGATCGACCAGCACGGCCCCGACCGGCGTCTCGCCCGCCGCCGCCGCCGCGCGTGCAAGCCCAATCGCCCGCTGCATCATCTCAAGGTCGAACTCACCGGCCATGCCGCCCCATAGCATTTCGGCGGCGGGATGCTAGATCGGCGTCCATGCGCATCATTGGCGGCAAGCTTAAGGGACGAACCATCAAGGCGCCGGACGGCCGGGCCACGCGCCCCACCTCCGACCGCGCGCGCGAGTCCCTGTTCAACATCCTCGCCCACGCCGACTGGGCGCCGCCGCTCGACGGCGCCCGCGTCATCGACGCCTTCGCCGGCTCCGGCTCGCTCGGCTTCGAAGCCATCTCGCGCGGCGCCGCGTTCTGTCTTTTCGTTGAAACAGATGCCTCGGCGCGCGGCTGCATCCGGGAGAATGTCGAGGCGTTCCAGCTCTTCGGCGCCACGCGCATCCACCGCCGGTCGGCCACCGACCTCGGCCCCAAGCCCGCCGGCGTCGGCGCGCCGTTCAATCTCGTTTTTCTCGATCCGCCCTATCGGCAAGGCCTGATCGCGCCCGCGCTGCAGCAACTCGCCTCCGGCCAGTGGCTGGCCCCCGAAGCCCTCGTCGTCGCTGAAACAGGATCGGATGAACCCGAACTCGCAGCCCCCGGCTGGGAGATAATCGACAGCCGAATCTACGGCGCCGCGCGCGTATCTTTCCTGCGCAGGGGCTGACCTTTCGGCAACGGCGCAAACGGCGACAGCACGAAGGCGAGCAGTAACCCCAGCATCAGCACGTCTGCTGACGCCCCCGCCATCGCCTGCGATGGCGCCCACGTGAACAGCGACACTGGCTGTCCGACTCCTGCAATTCCCACAACGAGAATGGCGCCGAAATTGTTGGCGAAATGGAATCCCATCGCCGCCGCAAGCGACCCCGTGCGCCAGACCATCGCCATCATCACGAGGCCCAGAATCGTCGCCGCCACAACATAGTAGATCGCGAACGCGTCCAGCGGCCGCCCGTTCATCGAATGCGCGAGCCCGAAGACAAATGCAGGCAGGAATCCCCACATCAGCGGATGCTTCCACCGCGCCGCCAGCTGCTGCGGCAGGTATCCGCGAAACACGATCTCCTCGCCCGCGCTCTGGATCAGGATCAGCAGCGCCAGCGGAACCATCGCGACCATCCACTGCCCGAAGTTCAACTCTGCCTGAACGGGCGCATTCCCCGTCGCCGCCGCATAGCCGAACCCCACCGCCAGATAGGCGGTCGCTAACGCCATCCCCAAGCCGAACTGCCCGTGGTTCCAGCGACCATCATGCGATAGCGCGCTCGCCAGTCGGCGTCCGTGCAACCACTTCAGCACCAGCCACACGCCAAGCCATAGTCCCCAGAATGTTGCGAAAATCACCCCCATCAGCACCGCCGCTTCGGTGAACGACAGGAAACGCGAAGAGGCCGCTGCATCCGCGCCCAGCATCTCCGGCGTGACCAGACCGCCGCCAATGGCGACGAGCGTGAACGCCAATGTCCAAATGAACCACACGACCAGGATCAGGACAAAGCCAAGCGCCGTCCGCCACGCTTCCGCCTTCGGCTGCGCCGCCGCCACCCACTGATGAAACGGATGGTCCGTCATGGAAGCAGGATGGTCGCGCCGCTGGTCTTGCGACCCTCAAGCGCGCGATGCGCCTCCGCTGCGTCTCTTAGGGCAAAGCGCTGGCGCACATCCGCCCGAACGGCGCCTGCCCGCATCGCGCCCCACAGCGCCGCTGCGCCTCGTTCAAGATCAGCCCGCTCCTTCGTGAAGTGGAACAGCCCCGGCCGCGTCATGATCAGCGACCCGCCCTGATTGAGCCGCGCCGGCGGAATTGGATCAGCCGGCCCCGACGCGTTGCCATACGTCACGAACCACCCACGCGGCTGCAGCGACCTCAGGCTCGGCTCGGCCGACGTCTTGCCGACGCTGTCATAGACAACCGGCACGCCCTTGCCACCCGTCAGCTCCTTCACGCGCGCGGGCACATCCTCGCTCGCCAGGATGGTCTCCCAGCAGCCATACTCCTTCGCCAGCGCCGCCTTCTCCGGCGTCGACACCACGCCGATCACGCGCGCGCCCAGCGCATTGGCCCACGGCACCAGGATCGACCCCACGCCGCCCGCCGCCGCCCACACCAGGATCGTCTCGCCGGGATTGAGCCGCCTGATCTCGAAGATCAGCATCCACACCGTCAGCCCCTTGAGGAACACCGCCGCCGCATCCTCGTCCTTCACGCCTTCCGGGATGACGATCATCTTCTCGGCGGGTGCATTGCGATGCGAAGCATACGCCCCCGGCAGCCCGTTATAGACCACCCGGTCGCCAACCTTGAGGTCGCGCACACCCTCGCCCAGCGCCTCTACCACGCCCGCCGCCTCGACGCCCAGCACCGCCGGCGTCGGCCCGGGATAAAGCCCCGTGCGCGTATAGACGTCGATGAAGTTGAGCCCGATCGCCGTCTGCTTCAGCTGCACCTGCCCGGCCCCCGGCGGCGGCAGGTCCACTTGCTCGAACACCATCTCCTCCGGCCCGCCATGCTTGTGGATGCGGATGACGTCAGTTGTGGACATGGGGACCTCGTCAGGTTGCCGGAGGGCGTCAGACTCATGTCTAACCCCTTCCATGGACTTGTTCGAGCCAGCCATTGTCGAGATTATCTGCGGTATTGATGAAGCCGGGCGCGGCCCCCTGGCCGGCCCCGTCTGCGCGGCCGCCGTGGTGCTCGACCCAGCCCGCCCGATCATGGGCCTCAACGACTCCAAACAACTCACGGAAAAGAAGCGAGACACCCTAGCCCCCCTGATCCGGGAATACGCCCTTGCCTGGGCCGTCGGCTGGGCCAGCGTCGAGGAGATCGACGAACACAACATCCGCCAGGCCAACTTCCTCGCCATGAAGCGTGCCTTCAAGGGCCTGCAGCTTGCCCCCACCCTCGCCCTCGTCGATGGCAAGGACCCGCCCCCGCTGTCGTGCAGGATCACCTGCATCATCGGCGGCGACGCCCTCGAGCCCGCCATCTCCGCCGCCTCCATCCTCGCCAAGACCGCACGCGACGCGGTGATGGTAGACCTCTGCGCTCAATATCCCGGCTACGGCTTCTCGCAGCACAAGGGCTATGGCTCGGCGATGCACATCGAAGCGCTGAAGCGCCTCGGCCCCAGCCCGGCGCACAGGCGCACCTTCGCGCCGGTGCGGGAGATGCTGGCGGGATCGTAGGCCGATATTGAGAGCCAAGCCCGAAATGCCGCGCTGGCTCAACCGGCTCGACGGTGCATTTCGCGTTGCTCAATGCACCCTGCGCGACACAAAGTATCGCTAGCTATTCCACGACCGCTTCCTGAAGTGTCAGACCCGTCAACTCGTAAGCGCGCATGGCGTCGGCAATCTCTTCCGAAAGGATGTGATCCCATTGAAGGCCAGTGGTTGGTACGCGAAAGATCGACGCTGGGCCAATCTTGGCGTCGATCAGATGCAGTTCCTCGACTTCCAGCCAAATGCCGGATCGAACGCCTCTCTTGCCGATCGATGCCGCTTCGTTCATCGCATCATACTGCTGCGTCACGATCGCCAGAATGTGCGACTGTTGGCCATCGACGAGCACGTCAGGTTGAATGTTCACCCAGGGTGAAATCAGCGGCAGCAGCGCTTTGGCAGCGCGAATGTTCATGAGAAATTGCCCCCCCGGAGCAAACGGTAAATCCGCTAAGGGTCTTCTTTGTTCCCCCTGCTCATCGCTCAGGAGACGAAACAAATGTTGCTTGCCGACCTTACCAATGGCGAGCACATCCTCTGCCAGCGGGGGCGGGGGCTCGTGATACAAGCCGCGGAAATCGAAAATATTGTACTTTGCTCGCCAATAACGCCGCGTCATCGCCCGCTCCTATCGCCGCCGCAAGAAGGGCGCTGAGTCATTGGCCAGCCCCACGTCGCCGTAACGTGCGTTGAGCGAACGCGAAGTGCCCCTATCGCCGCCCGAAGAGCTTCTCGATGTCGCTCAGCTTCAGCTCGACATAAGTCGGCCGCCCGTGATTGCACTGCCCGGAATGCGGCGTCGCTTCCATCTGGCGCAGCAGCGCGTTCATCTCGTCCGCCGTCAGCCGCCGTCCTGCGCGAACGGATCCGCGACAGGCCATGTTGCCCATCACCTCTTCCATCCGCTCCTTCAGAGCGAGCCCCGCCTCGTACTCCGCGAAATCATCCGCGAGATCGCGAACCAGCCCCTTCACGTCCATCTCGCCAAAGATCGCAGGCGTCGCGCGCACAGCCACAGCCCCACGCCCGAACGGTTCAACCTCCAGCCCCATCTCAAGAAGCTCGTCCGCGCGCTCCAGCACGCGCGCCGCTTCCTCGTCAGACAGCTCCACGATCTCCGGGATCAGCAACGCCTGCCGCCGCACGCCCTCGCCCGCCAGTTGCGCCTTCATGCGCTCATAGACCAGCCGCTCATGCGCCGCGTGCTGGTCCACGATCACCATGCCATCCGCCGTCTGCGCGATGATATAGGTCTCGTGAACCTGCGCCCGCGCGACACCGAGCGGCGGCGCGCCAACACCCTTTCCCGGAGCCGGCTCAACGCGCGCACTCGGCGCATCGCCAAACGCCTCGAACGTTGCCGGACGATTGTCAGACATGCCGCCTGGATAGCTGGTCGGATAATCCAGCCCGCCCACCACCGGCCGCGCCGGCGACCAACGCGCCTGCCCCGAACTCCACGGCAGGCTCGGCGCCACATGACTGGTCGCCGCGCCCAGAGCCGCGCCCGCAACAGTCGTGCTCGCGCGGTGCCCCGCCGCCGCCAGCGCATGGCGCAGTGCGCCGATCAGCAGCCCACGCACATTGCCCGAGTCCCTGAACCGCACCTCCGTCTTCGCCGGGTGCACGTTCACATCGACCAGCATCGGATCAAGATCAACAAACAGAACCGCCATCGGGTGCCGGTCGCGCGCGAGGAAATCCTGATAAGCCGCGCGGATCACCCCAACCAGAAGCTTGTCCTTCACCGGCCGCGAATTGACGAACAGATACTGGTGCTGCGCGCTGCCGCGATTGAACGTCGGCAAGCCCGCAAACCCGCTCACCCGCACGCCCTCACGCTCGGCCTCGATCGCAACCGCATTCTCGCGGAACTCGCGGCCGAGCACAGCGCCCAGCCGTTTCAGCCGCGCATCCTCGCCCTGCTCCGCCTGCAGCTTCAGGATCGCGCGCTCCTCGCTCTCCAGGTGGAACGCCACATCCGGCCGCGCCAGCGCCAGTCTGCGCACGGTATCGGCGATGGCCTGCGCCTCCGCGCGCTCTGTCTTCATGAACTTCAGCCGCGCCGGCGTCGCATAGAACAGGTCGCGCACATCAACGCGCGTGCCATGCCCGGTCAGCCCGCTCCACGCCGCCGGCTTCGGCCCCTCGACACGCCCCGCATCGACGACGATCTCGAACGCGCCATCGGCCTCGCGCGCACGGCTCAGGATCGACAGCCGCGACACCGATCCGATCGATGGCAACGCCTCGCCGCGAAATCCCATCGTGCGAATGTCGAGCAGGTCCACATCGCCATCATCGCCCGCAGACAACTTGGACGTCGCATGACGCTCAATGGCGACGGGCAACTCCTCCGCCGTCATGCCGTGGCCATCGTCCTCGATCATCAGCCGCGTCAGTCCGCCGCCCTCGATGCGCACACGGATCGCCCGCGCGCCCGCATCAAGCGCATTCTCGATCAGCTCCTTGGCTGCGGCCGCCGGACGCTCCACCACCTCCCCCGCCGCAATGCGGTTCACCGCCGCCGGCGGCAGCCGGCGAATGCGTCCCGGGGGCGTGAGGGTCGATTCGGCCATGACCAGAACATAGGCCCACCCGCGCCGCCTTGCAGCGATGCGGGTGGGCGCTTCTCACAGAAAACAGGGGAAAGAGCAGCAGAATGGCCCGCGATCAGTCGATCCGCGGCTCGCCGACCAGCACGAACGTGAACGCCTCGGGCTTCATGTACTCAGCAGCCACCCGCTTCACGTCGGCCAGGGTCACCGCCTCGAAAAGGCTGTTGCGCTCCTGCACATAGTCCACATCCAGCCCGTCCTGCCGGAATCCGAGCAGGTTGCGGGCAATCTTTGCGTTGGAATCAAACGCCAGCGGGAACGCACCGGTGATGTAGGCTTTGGCGTCGCTGAGTTCCTGTTCCGTCGAACCCTCACGCCCCAGCCGGCCGATATTCTCCCGCACCAGCCGCACGACCTCTGCGGCGGTCTGGTTCATCGTCGCGCTCGACCCCGTCCACCGCCACAGGTGCGGTTGCACGCTGAGACCGGTCGCCACGCCATAGGTCAGCCCGCGCTTCTCGCGTAGGTCTTCGGCCAGGCGAGACGACAGCCCGCCGCCTCCGAGAATATAGTTCAGCAGGTAGGCTGCATAGAAATCCGGGTCCTCACGCTGGATGCCGGGGCCAGAGAACATCACCAGCGTCTGCGGCTGGTCGAGTTTCTTCACGATGGGCGCGCTCAAGGCGGGCCTGGGGGCCGCATCCTCCACAACTGGCAGACGCGACGCCGCCGGCAGCGACCCGAACACCAGATCCAGCCGCCGCTCCAGCTCACCGGCCGATATGTCGCCCACGACAACGACCAGCAGCCGGTCGCGCGTCATCAGCTGGCGCATCATTGTGCGCACATCTTGCTTGCTCGCAGACGCCACAGACTGCGCCGTCGGATACCGCGCATAGGGATGGCCCGGGATGATCGCCTCGTTCATCGCGCGGCTTGCCAGAGTCTTCGGCTCCATCTCGGCTGCGCTCAGCCCCACGATCAGCTCGCGTCTGGCGCGCTCGAATGGCTCGGTGTCCATGCGCGGCTCGGCAAATGCGAGGCGCAGCATCTCGAAGCTCTCATCCGCCGTGGCCGTCAGCGTGACGAAACTGCAATTGGTCCAGTCCATGCTGACACCGCAGGCGAAGTCCATGCTGAGGTCTTCCATGCGCGCGCCAAAGGCGGTGGTGTCCAGCTCGCCCGCGCCTTCATTCATCATGTAGCTCAGCAGCCAGCCGACTCCGTCCAGCCCGGCCGGCTCGTTCGCCGACCCGCCGCGCCAGGCCATCTCCATGGCTACGGCCGGCACGAAATCCTCTTCCACCAGCCATGCCGTGATCCCGCCCGGCGAGGTCACAACCTGCACGTCGCTCATCGAGAACGCATTCTCCCACGGCGCAGGTCCACCGCCCGGCCCCGGCGACTGGCACGCGCCCAGCAGCGCCACGCCACACGCGAGAGCAAGCCCACGGATCATTCCGCCTCCGGCAGCAGGATCGAATCCACATGATGCGGACGCGTGAGATAACGCGTCACGACATCCATCACGTCCTCGCGCGTCACGGCGGCAATGCGCTCGTCCCACGCCTCGATCTGCTCAAGCGGCACGCCCGCCGCCAGCATGACGCCATACCAGTCGGCCAGCCGCTGCTGGTTGTCGCGCCGGAAGACCGCCGACGCCGCAATGATCGACTTGGCGCGCGCCAACTCCTGCTCGCTCGGCCCTTCCTGCGCGAACGTCTGGACGATCTGCATCGCCGCCGTTCGCGCCTCGTCGATCGAGACGCCCTCCGACGGCGAGACCGACACCGCGATCAGCCCCGGCGCCTCCATCTCCGCGCTGTAGCTCCACGCCGTCACGGCCTTCCCGCCCTCGACTATGCCGCGATAGAGCCGCCCCGTGCGCCCGCCGCCCAGTATCTGCATCCCGACCTGCAGCGCCTCGGCGTCCTCATGCCCCATCGGCACGCCAATCCAGTTCCGCGTCCACACCGTCTGCCGCACCTTGCTGTCGGCATGCGTGAGCTCGAAGGACGCCGGTAGCGCCGGCACATCCGGCCATTCGCGCGACACGAGATCACCCCGGCGCGGAATGCGGCCATAGCTTGCCTCGGCCAGCGGCTTCAGCTCCTGCGCCGTGATGTCTCCGGCCACCACCAGAATGGCGTTCTCCGGGCCATACCAGTCGCGATACCAGCCGGTGGCGTCGGCGCGTGACAGCTGCGCCACCTCGTCCATGCGCCCGATCACCGGCACGGAATAGGGATGCCCCGCATACAGCTTCGCCCACACACGCTCGTCGAGCACCGCAGCCGGGTCGCTGTCCACATTCTGGCGGCGCTCCTGCTGAACCACACTGCGCTCCGCGAACACCTCGCCATCGTCCAGCTTGAGATTGACCATGCGGTCCGCCTCCAGCTGCATCATCAGCGGCAGCCGGTCGCGCGCGACGCGGAAGAAATAGTTCGTGTAATCGTACGACGTCCGCGCATTTATTTCGCCGCCATTGCGGGCGGCGATGCGCGAATACTCCCCCGCTGGCGTCGTCTCCGTCGCCTTGAACATCAGGTGTTCGAGAAAGTGCGCGAGGCCGGACTTGCCGGGCGCTTCGTCAGCGGACCCCACGCGATACCAGATAACGTGCGTCACCACCGGCGCGCGATGGTCAGGCAACACCACCGCCGTCATGCCGTTGTCGAGCCTGAATGCCTGAGGCTTCCAGTCCCCGCCTTCCTGCGCCGCCGCCTGCCCTGCGCTTACGGAAACCACCAGGAGGGCCAGCGCTATCGCGCCGCGCCGGTACGCCTGAAGGATGGCGAGGACAGTAGAAAGTATCACAGACCCGGCAGCTTGCTCGTCGCTTTGGGCTGGATCACCACCGTGCCGCCGCCAGTCACGGTTTTCAGCGACTCGGTCTCTGCGCGAAGGCGCTCGGCTTCGGCCGCCGGATCAAGAATTGGCTCGCGCGGCGGAGCGCCACCCCAGTTGAGGATCATGTCGGCAAAGCTGCGATTCTTGCGAAGGATCTCCGCGTCGTCAAAATCGACG
The DNA here is from genome assembly GCA_022844345.1 of Hyphomonadaceae bacterium. Taxonomy (GTDB): domain Bacteria; phylum Pseudomonadota; class Alphaproteobacteria; order Caulobacterales; family Hyphomonadaceae; genus UBA7672. The sequence continues at coordinate 136,932 of JALHLU010000002.1, read as the reverse complement.
AGGCTGCGCACCGTGCGCTCGGTCGTGCCGCCGCCGGCCGCGCGGATGAACTGACGTTCGCCATCGCTTGCGGCCTGACCAAAGTCGACGCCGAAAACGGCCACGCGGGCCTGGGCATCCGGTGTAAGTTCCTGCGGCCGCGCCTGACCCAGCGTCGGCGGACGCAGGTTGTATTGCGGCGGCACGGTCAGCGGCGGCTTGTCGAGCACCAGGAATTCGTTGGGTCCGGATGTTGAGCTGCAGGCTGCCGCAGTTCCAGCGGCAACAACGGCAAGCCCGATCATGGCGATACGCTTCACTGATATTCTCCTGTCGCGGTCGTCAGACCTCAAACGTGCCGTCTTCTAGCTTGTCCGTTTGCGTCCGACCAGAAGCTGATCCACCAACAGAAATATGGCGCCAATAGAGATGGCGGCGTCTGCGATGTTGAAAATCCACGGAAAGCCCACCGGCCAGCCAAACAGGTTCCAACCGAACCAGGGGCCCTGAAAGTCAATAAAATCAACGACCGCGCCGAAAATGAACCGGTCGATGAGGTTACCCACAGCCCCGCCCACCACCAGCGCCAGCGCCAGGGCGGTCGTTTTCCGCTCCGCCCGCAGCAGCCAGATGGTGAACCCCACGGCGATCGCGGAAATCACGCCGAACAGGATCCAGCGGGCGATTCCATCCGCCTGCATCGCCCCGAAGCTGACGCCCCGGTTCCAGGTCATCGAGAAGTCCATCAGCGGCGAAACCTCGATCCCGCCGCACCGGGCCAGGCCATCGAGGCATTCCAGGGCCCGGAACTCCGGCGTCGCCAGCACCCAGGCCTTGGACAACTGGTCCAGCACCACGATCACGACAATAAGCGGGATCGCCCAGCGCCAGGACCGGGTCATCTTCTCACGCGAAAGCCAGTCCATCGTCACAGCCATTACGTCACCCTACAAACCACGATACTCGCGAACCGCCGCCGCATCGCGAGGCGTTATGTCCGGAAATTGCGGATCAGCGCTCGCCGGATCGAAATACTTCCACGAGCGGGCGCATTTGACACCCGCCGCCCGCACACACGAAACAGCGACCCCCTCGCCGCCCGCCATCAGGTTCGCCTGCGACGTGATGAAAATCTCCGCCGGGTCCTCGCCAGCGAAGGCCTCCAGCAAGCCCGCCTCACCAATCTTCACAGTGACGTCAGCCTCAAGCGATGAACCGATCCGCTTCTCACGCCGCTCAATCTCGAGCGCTTCGGTCACCGCCTTGCGAACCTTGAACACTGCTTCCCACGTCGCCGCGATATCGGGCGCAAGCCACCCCTCCGGCGTCTGCGGGAATTGCTGCAGGTGAACAGAGCCCTTGCCCGGATGGCGCTGCTCCCAGGCTTCTTCGCACGTGAACACCATCACCGGCGCAAACCAGATCGCAAGGCGCGTGAACACCTCGTCCATCACGGTCCTGCAAGCGCGGCGGCGCACCGACGAGGGCGCGTCGCAATAAAGGCTGTCCTTGCGGATGTCGAAATAGACCGCCGACAGGTCCACCACGCAGAAGTTCATCAGCTCGTGAAATGCCTTCTTGAAGTCGTAGGCATGGTAGGCCCCGCGCACCAGCTCATCGAGCTCCGCCAGACGATGTAGCACCCAGCGCTCCAGCCCCGGCATCTCGCTGAGCGGCACACGCTCTGCATCCGTGAAGCCATCCAGCGCGCCCAGCAGGTAGCGCATTGTGTTACGCAGCTTGCGATAGCTGTCGCTGTTCGCGGTGAACAGGTTCCAGCCAAAGCTCGGATCATCCGCATAGTCAGACGACGCCACCCAGATACGCAGGATATCCGCCCCGAACTTGTCGCAGACCTCCATCGGCGAGATCACGTTCCCGAGCGATTTCGACATCTTCTCGCCGTCCTCGGCCTGCACGAAGCCGTGGGTGACGATGCCATCGTAAGGCGCACGCCCGCGCGTCGCACAGCTTTCCAGAAGCGAAGACTGGAACCAGCCGCGATGCTGGTCCGATCCTTCGAGATAGATGTCGGCCGGCCACTTCAGACCACGGTCTTCCAGCGTGAAGGCATGCGTCGTCCCTGAATCGAACCACACATCCAGGATGTCGTTGATCTTCTCGACCTTCGCCGGATCATAGCCGTCGCCGAAGAAGTCTTTCGGGTCGCCGCCAAACCACGCATCCGCCCCACCCTTGATGACGGCGTCCACGATCCGCGCATTCATCTCCGGCGTGTTGACGATCTTGCCGGTCTCGCGATCCACAAACAGCGTCAGCGGCACGCCCCACGCACGCTGGCGCGAGATCAGCCAGTCCGGCCGCTCCTCCACCATCGCGCGAATGCGCTGGCGTCCACGCTCCGGCGTGAACGTCGTCGCATCGATCGCCTCAAGGCAGAGCTGGCGCAGCGTCTGGCCTTCTTTACCCTTCAGATGCGTGAGCGGCAGGTCCATCGCGATGAACCACTGCGCTGTCGCCCGCCGGATCACCGGCGCCTTCGAGCGCCACGAGTGCGCATCGCGCAGCGTGGTCATGCCCCGCGCCAGCAATGCGCCGGCCTCGATCAGCTTGTCCATCACGGCCTTGTTGGCCGGCCCGTCCTGTCCGCGCTTCTTGCCTTCCGGCTCGATGATCGCAAGTCCCTCGAAGCCAGGGCATTCCTTCGTGTAGCGCCCGAACTCGTCGACCGTGTTCGGGATGTCCGAATTCCTGTGGCCAGTCGCGAGCCACACATCATAGTCGTCTTCGCCATGGCTTGGCGCCGTATGCACGAAGCCAGTGCCGGCGTCGTCCGTCACATGCCCGCCCGCCAGCATCGGCACATCGAACTGGTATCCGCCAAGGCCCGCCGCATGCAGCGGATGCTTCAACGTCATCGCCTGCAGTTGTGTCGCGCTGACCGTATCCAGCTTCTTCCAGCTTGCGGCCTTCGCCGCCTTAATCACGCTCTCGGCAAGCTTGTCGGCGATGATCAGGCGATCGCCCGGCTTGATCCACGGTTCGAACGCCAGCCCCTGCTCCAGGCTCTCGCACTGGTAGAGCCCGTACGCGATCTCAGGATTGAACGACACCGCCCGGTTGGCCGGGATCGTCCATGGCGTGGTCGTCCAGATCACGACGCTTGCATCCGTGTGCACGCCCTCGCGGACCGGGAATTTCACCCAGATCATGTTGGCCTTGCGATCGGCATACTCGATTTCCGCTTCCGCCAGCGCAGTCTGCTCAACAGGCGACCACATCACGGGCTTGGCGCCACGCTTCAGCTGGCCGCTCATCGCGACCTTCAGGAATTCGTTCACCGTCGCCGCTTCCGACGAATACGCCATCGTCAGATAGGGATCATTCCAGTTGCCCGCCCCGCCCAGCCGCTTGAACTCATTGCGCTGGATGTCGATCCACTTCTGCGCGTAGTCGCGGCAGGCCTTGCGGAACTCCGCCGTCGGGACGTCCCGCTTCTGCTTGCCGCCTGCGCGGAACTCCTCCTCCACCTTCCACTCGATCGGAAGGCCATGGCAGTCCCAGCCGGGAACATAGTCGGCGTCATAGCCCATCATCTGCCGCGTGCGCACAACCAGATCCTTCAGGATCTTGTTCATCGACGTGCCGATGTGGATGTGCCCGTTCGCATAGGGCGGGCCATCGTGCAGCATGAAGACCGGCGCCTTGCGCGCCTTTGCATCGGCGCGCAGCTGTCCATAGATGTCCGCCGCCTCCCACTTGGCCAATCGCGCAGGCTCCTGTTGCGGCAGGCCGCCACGCATCGGGAATTCGGTCTTCGGAAGGAACAGCGTGTCCTTGTAGGGATTGGCTGCGTCGTCTTTTTCAGGGCGGGTCATACTGGGCGTCGCTTCATCTATGGGTATGTCTGGGCGGATACGACTTTCCCGGCGGTCAGCACGCTAGAACGCGCCCGCCGGGCCCATAATTCGAATGATAGACGCCCGTGTCATGGCATGGCTCATAGCAGTGGCGGGCTTTCCCCGGCAAGCACGCCGCGCGCCTCCGCCACATCCCGGTGCATCTGCGCCACCAGCGCCTCAAGACTGTCGAACCGCGCCTCGGGCCGCAGCATCTTCACAAACGCCACATGCATGCGCCGGTCATAGAAATCGCCCGCCGCGTCGAACACCATCACTTCCAGCAGCGGATCGCGCAGACCCGTCGTCGGCGTCCGGCCGAAATTCGCCACGCCCGGCCGCCAGGCCGCCTCATCATCCATCCGCGCCCACACGGCATAGATGCCATGCGCCGGATGCACGATCTCGCCCAGTTTCATGTTCGCCGTCGGAAATCCCAGCGTGCGTCCGCGCTTCTCGCCATGCTCGACAATGGCGTCTACCGTCCACCAGCCGCCAAGCACACGCTGCGCCTCGCCCACATCGCCGCGCTCGATCGCCTCGCGGATGCGGGAGGACGACACCTTCTGTCCTGCCGCCTTCACCTCAGCCACCACCTCGACGCCAAAACCCAACTCCGCGCCGATCCGCTGCAGACCCTCTGCATCCCCCATCCGGTCCTTCCCGAACCGGAAATCGAATCCCACGCTCACGCTGCGCGCGCCAACCTCGCCCACGACGACGCGCTCACAGAACTCCCTGTCCGTCATCGCCGCCATCACCGCATCGAACCGCAGCAGATGCAGCTGCTCGACGCCCAGCCGGTCAAGCGCAAGCTGGCGCTGGCGCGGCGTCATCAGCCTGAAAGGCGGCGCATCCGGCTGGAAATGGCGCCGCGGCGCCGGCTCGAACGTCGCCACGCCCAGCGGCGCGCCAAGCCTAAGCGCAGACGCCCGCGCGCTTTCGATGACGGCCCGGTGGCCGGCGTGCAGTCCGTCGAAATTCCCCAGCGCTATCGCCGCGCCTTTATGCATCGACCTGTTCGGCCTTGCCCGAAGGAACCATGACAAGCGCCTCGCCCTTCATGCAGACCTTGCCGTCCACTTCGCCCTTCACGGCCAGCCGCACGCGATGGCCGCGCTCGATCATCTCGATCACTTCGGCCGTCGACGTCACCATGTCGCCGATGCGCACGGGCCGTACGAATTTGAGGTTCAGCTCCATGAACACGGCCCCCGGCCCCGGCAGGTCGTTGCCGAGGATCGCAGAGATGTAGCTCGCGCTCAGCGCGCCATGCGCAATCCGGCCCTTGAACTGGGTGGTCTTGGCGTATTCCTCGTCCATGTGCAGCGGGTTGTAGTCGCCGGAGACACGGGCGAAATCGACGACATCCTGATCGCTCACGGTATTCTGGATCGAAACGGTCATCCCGATCGCCATGTCCGCGAAGCTCTTGCCCTGTTTCATACCCAGTTCCTCAAGTCCCGGTTCCTGCATTCAACAGGCGACTAGCCGAATCCGGCCCGCGCCCCCCGCAAGCGGGCTCCCATAGTCCATTGGGCCGAAGCGTGTGAACCGGTTTTCGGCCCCCGCGCGACTGTTCCAGCGGAAAACCGCCCACCCGCGCGCGTCTAGGACACTCTGTGGCGCGATTCATCAACTATTTGACCTCACCCCTTCTTTTGCTCTTAGCAAGGTTCTGAAAGGCCCCACAACAGCCCCACGCCGGGGATCTCTGGACCGCCGCGCCCCCGCCCCGCCGATAGACCCCTCCGTCACGCCGCTACGCGACGCGCCACCTCCCCTACTTGCGTTGCAAGTGAGGAAGGCAAAACACCGGCGCCTCTTGCCTCCCTCGATCGCCACGCGATCGGGGGAGGTGGATCGCGCGCACTTCCGCGCGAGACCGAGGGGGTCCCTCGCAAGGCCCGATTTGTATGAAACAGCCTGTCCGGAACTGTCGGAGACGAGAAACACTTCCCCCACCATTTCAAACCCTTCGCGCCACAACTTGTCGGACGTAGCCGCGCAGAACTAGCCGGGCTCCGGATGAGCGCAAGATACTCCCCATGTCCTGGCTCTGGATCATCCTGCGCTATCTCTTCCCCGGCGATCCCATCCGCCAGGTCGCCGAAGGCCTACGTCATCGCGCGCTGCAACTTGTCCACGTCTCGCAAGACGAAGCCACGCTCGCCGAACTCCTGATCAACCCAGCCCTGCGCCTCCACCTCGAACAGTTGATCCTGGACGCCGAAGACTCCCTCCGCCTCTGGATCGCGATGCGCGCCTGCCAGATCGCCCGCATCCGCCCCGGCCTGCCGCACGGCCGCGCGACGCCGCGCCTCACCCGCGCCAAGAGCCTGCCCGAACTCGTCGGCCGCATCGCCGAACTGGTCATTGCCTGCACCGAAATGGAAGCACGCGCGCAAGCTCACGCTGACAAGCTCAAACGGCTGCGCGACGCCGATCCGCTCGCAGCCCATGGTTCGCCAGACACCGCGAATGGCGCCGCGCTGCGCGCGGCTGCTCACCATGAGGCGGTTGGCGTGTCGAGCTTTCAGTCAGGCCTCATGGTGAGCAGCAAGGCCATGCCTGGCATGGCCTTGCGTCCGTCGAACCACGAGGCCGTGCTCACAGCTCTCGCCGCCGCCCTGACACGCGGTCCCCCACACTCGATTGAAGGAGCGAACCCGTAACGCGCCTCGCAGGCTTCACCTGCGAGAACGCGGACCCGTGCACAAAACCCAAAGCCGCCCGGACTTGACCCCAACCATCGCCGCCGGAGCCGCCAACAAGGCCTCACCCGGCCTCGATGTGACCTGACCTCAAAACCACCGCCTCACAGGCCCTGCCTGCGAGACCGCGAACCCGCGCCCAAAACAAAAGGCCCGCCGTTTCCAGCGGGCCCTCGAGGTCAAAGCGCCGAACGCTAGGCCCGGATCGTCGCTCGCCCGAGATAGCGAGAGGCGCCACCCAGCTCATCCTCGATGCGCAGCAGCTGGTTGTACTTCGCAAGCCTGTCCGAACGCGCGAGGGACCCCGTCTTGATCTGCCCGCAGTTTGTCGCCACCGCCAGATCGGCAATGGTTGAGTCCTCGGTCTCACCCGAACGGTGAGACATCACGGCCGCATAACCCGCCATGTGCGCCATCTGCACGGCTTCCAGCGTCTCGGTCAGCGAGCCGATCTGGTTGACCTTCACGAGGATGGCGTTGGCCGCGCCCTTTTCGATGCCCTCGGCCAGCCGGGCGGTGTTGGTGACGAACAGATCATCGCCCACCAGCTGGCACTTGTTCCCGATCAGCATGGTCAGCGCGAGCCAGCCCTCCCAGTCGTCCTCCGACATGCCGTCCTCGATCGACACGATCGGGAAGCGGCTCACAAGGTCGCCCCAGTAGGCGGCCATCTGGTCCGACGACAGCGACTTGCCCTCGCCCTCCAGCTCGTACTTACCCTTCTTGTAGAACTCGGTCGCGGCCGCATCGAGCGCCAGCACAACGTCCTCGCCGGGCTGGTAGCCGGCCGCCTCGATCGACTTCATGATGAAGCCAAGCGCGTCGTCGGCCGATTTGAGGTTCGGGGCGAAGCCGCCTTCATCGCCGACATTGGTATTGTGGCCGGCGGCCGAAAGGTTCTTCTTCAGCGTGTGGAATATTTCCGCGCCGCAGCGCAGCGCATCGGCGAACGTTTCTGCGCCGACCGGCATGATCATGAATTCCTGGATATCGATCGGGTTGTCCGCATGCGCGCCGCCATTGATGATGTTCATCATCGGTGTTGGCAGGATGTGCGCATTGGCGCCGCCGATATAGCGATAGAGCGGCAGGCCCGAGGCATCAGCCGCCGCCTTCGCCACCGCCATCGACACGCCGAGGATCGCGTTGGCGCCAAGCCGCGACTTGTTCGGCGTGCCGTCGAGTTCGATCATCACCTGATCGATCAGGCGCTGGTCGGTCGCATCAAGGCCAAGCAACTCCGGGAAGATTTCATCGTTGACAGCGGCCACCGCCTTCTGGACGCCCTTGCCGAGATAGCGCGACTTGTCGCCATCGCGCAGTTCCACCGCCTCATGGGCGCCGGTCGATGCGCCAGAGGGCACCGCAGCCCGGCCCATCGACCCGTCTTCGAGCGTGACCTCCGCCTCGATTGTTGGGTTGCCCCGGCTGTCGAGGATTTCACGGGCGTAGACGTCAACGATCTCGGTCACGAGGGGTCCCCTTGGGCTTTGCAGGCGAAGGCCGCACCCGCGATTCGGACGCGACGGAAAAGGCGTGCCTGCTATGTCGCGAACCGCCCCGCCTTGCAATCGCACGGTCATCCGCCCGCTTCCTTCCGAGGCGGCTGTCCAGCGGGCCAAAAGCAGAACGGCCGCCCTTTTGGGGGCGGCCGCTCCAAATCTCTCGGGTCAGTGAAAACCGAACGACTATTCCTCGTCCTTGGCTTTCAGGACCTGTTTGCCGCGATACATGCCGGTCTTCGGGTCGACATGGTGCGGACGGCGCAGTTCGCCGGATTCCTTGTCCTCGACATAGGTCGAGCCTGGGAGGCGGTCATGGCTGCGGCGCATGCCGCGCTTGGACGGGGAGGTTTTGCGCTTTGGGACGGCCATTGTCGCCTCGGAATCGGCAGAAAAAATGTGGGGGGCGGGCACGTCCTTTTGTGACAGCCCGTCCTTGCGAGGGGGCCTCATACAGGGTCTGTTGGCAGCCCGCAAGACCGGTCCGCTATCGCAGCTCTGAAGGGTTCAGGGGACGTTTCCAGCCTGTTCGGGCAAGACTCAGCGTCCCTCCAGCCGCTCCGCCAGGCGGGCCAGCAGGATACCGGGGTCCGTCGGCTTGGGGAGAACCGGCACATCAGGGTGGCGGGCCCGGGCCTCGCTGGGAAGCCCAAGCCCGGTATGCACCACCGCCGGAAACCCGGCCGGCATGGCGTCCAGGAAGGCCGCAATGGTTCCATCCGGCAGGTGCACATCCGCGATCACCGCATCGGGCTGCTCCGTCGCCAGGAAGTCGATCGCCTCCGCCACTGTCGCTGCTGGCCCGATTGCGATGGCGCCAGAATCCTCGATCGCCATCATCAGGTCGAACGCGATGAAGGGCTCGTCCTCCACGATAAGAATTCTCACGCCCTGGATACGCGATGCAGCTGCAGGCCCGGAAGGACCAGGCGCGCTCAACCCTCCAGCCTTTCAAGCGAGGCGCGCAGCATTGTCTCCATCACCTCCAGCTTCCAGGTTATGGCGCGGGCCGTGCCATTACGCTGCGGCGAACCGGCAGGCCCGGGCTCATCAGGCTCGACCCAGTCGAGAACCATGTATCCCCCCTTTCCGGCCGCTGCGAGATCGCGCTCGTTCCCACCGGCTGCGACAGCGCCCCATGGTCTGCGACATTGGTCCCGCCGCCAGGCCAGGCTGCAGCGTGATGCAATCCGGACGATCAGACCAGCCTGCTCTTGTCCCGCGCCGCAGCAATAAAGCTCGCGAACAGGGGATGGGGATTGAATGGCCGCGATTTCAGCTCCGGGTGGAACTGGACGCCGATGAACCAGGGGTGATCCGTCAGCTCCATGATCTCTGGCAACTTCCCGTCCGGCGACATCCCGGAGAAGACCACACCGTGCGGCGCCAGTTTTCCGATGATGTCGGTGTTGACCTCGTAACGGTGGCGGTGGCGTTCGGAGATCGTGGTCGAGCCATAAATCTCTGCAACACGCGAACCGGGTTTGAGCGTCGCCGGGAATGCGCCAAGGCGCATCGTGCCGCCGAGGTCGCCGCCGGCGGTCCGTACTTCCTTCTCGTTGCCGCGCACCCATTCCGACATCAGCCCGACGGCCGGATAGGTGGGATTGCCGAACTCTGTCGTTCCCGCCCCCTCGATGCCCGCGAGATTTCGCGCCGCTTCGATCACCGCGAGCTGCATTCCATAGCAGATGCCAAAGCAGGGAAGCTTGTGGCGCCGCGCATATCCAGCCGCGCGCATCTTGCCCATGGCTCCGCGTTCGCCAAACCCGCCCGGCAGCAGCACGCCATCGACATTGTCGAGCTCCGACAGGTCGGCATTGGGATCATCATACCGGTCCGACGGGATCCAGGTGAGGTTCACGCGCACCTTGTTGGCAAGGCCGCCATGCCCCAGCGCCTCGACCACCGACTTGTAGGCGTCATGCAGCGCCACATATTTCCCGACGATCGCGATACGCACTTCGCCGTCGGGGTTGCGCAGCGTCTGCGATGTGCGCACCCAGTGCTTCAGGTCCGGCGTCGTCTGTTTCTCCAGCCCGAAATGCCTGAGCACTTCGTGGTCGAGTCCGCGTCCGTGATACTCCAGCGGCACTTCGTAGATGTGCTGTGCGTCCAGCGCCTCGATCACCGCTTCGGGGCGCACATTGCAGAACAGCGCCAGCTTGCGGCGCTCCTCCGGCGGAATCGGCATGGGCGCGCGGCAGAGGAGAATGTCGGGTTGGATGCCGATCGAACGAAGCTCTTTAACCGAGTGCTGCGTCGGCTTGGTCTTCAGTTCGCCAGCCGTCGCGATATAGGGCAACAGCGTCAGGTGAATGAACAGGCTCGCCTCGCGGCCGACATCCTGGCTGAACTGGCGGATGGCTTCGAAAAACGGCAGGCCTTCGATATCGCCCACCGTGCCGCCCACCTCGACGAGGACAAAATCCACGTCGTCGGTGTCGGACTTGATGAAGTCCTTGATGGCGTCGGTGACGTGCGGGATCACCTGCAGCGTCGCGCCGAGATAGTCGCCGCGGCGCTCCTTCTCGAGGATCGACTTGTAGATGCGGCCGGTGGTCGTGTTGTCCGTCTTGCGGGCCGAGACGCCAGTGAAGCGCTCATAGTGGCCAAGGTCGAGGTCGGTCTCAGCGCCGTCATCGGTGACGAACACCTCCCCATGCTGGGTCGGCGACATCGTGCCCGGGTCTACGTTGAGATAGGGGTCCAACTTGCGCAGCCGCACGCGGTAGCCGCGCGCCTGCAGCAGGGCGCCAAGCGCTGCCGAGGCAATGCCCTTCCCGAGGGAGGACACAACGCCTCCCGTGATGAAGATGAAACGCTTCATGACGGAATACCAGTTTAGCGATTCGCTGGCCCAGCGCGAGGGGGCGCCAGGCCGCAGGCAACCCGACTAGTTGTTCGATCCACCGTTTTCGGCGGGGGCCGGGGCGGGAACCGGGTCCGGGGTGGGGGTGGTTGAAGGTGCGGCAGGCGCAGGAGCGGGTGCCGCTGCGCCAATAGGCGGCGCGGTCGAGGGCGAAGTCGCCGGAGGGGCGGCCGGGGCCAGCGGATCGATCGCCGGCGCCGGGGCGGGCGTGTTGGCGGGCGCAGGCGCCGGCGCGCCGGACAGGCCGCCATTTCCAAGCGGGTTTGTCGCGCCTTCCTGCTGGATCTGACGCTCCAGCGTGGTCGGACCAGAGTTCGCCTGGTTGTTGAGATAGGTCATCGAAATGCTGGTGATGAAGAACACGAGGGCCAGCCCCATCGTCACCTTCACGAGCATTCCAGCCGCACCACGGCCCGAGATGACCCCGCCTGTGCCGCCGCCGCTCATTCCGAGGGCGCCGCCCTCAGACCTCTGGAGCATGATCGCGATCACCAGCGCAATGCAGGCGATGATGTGAATGGTGAGAAGCACGTTCTGCATGGATGGGTACGCTGATTGGCCAATTGGACCGGGTCAAAGCACGTCGGGAGGGTGCGGCCAAGCCCCTCCCTGTTCCTTTTCACATGGGTGCGACGCCCGAGCGCCGCTATGCACAGGCTGCGGCGATCCTCAGAAAATCCGCCGCCATGAGGCTGGCCCCCCCTACCAGCGCCCCGTCGACGCCCTCGACATGCATCAGTTCGTGAGCGTTTTCAGGCTTAACAGAGCCGCCATAGAGCAGGCGAATGCCCTTTGCTGCGCCTCCGAAACGCGAGGAAAGGGTCTCGACCATGGCCTGGTGGACCTCGGCGACCTGCGCGGTGGTGGGCGTACGGCCCGTGCCGATCGCCCAGATCGGCTCATAGGCTATGACCGTGGTGCGATCAGCCGCCTGGTCCGGGACCGAACCGGCCAGCTGGGCGGCGATAACGGCCAGGGTCTCGCCCCGGTCGCGCTGTTCCAGGCTTTCGCCGACACAAATGATGGGGATCAGCCCGGCTCGGTAGGCGGCGGACGCCTTCGCGGCCACGACAGCGTCGGTCTCGGCATGTCCCGCCCGGCGCTCGGAATGGCCAACGATGACGTAGCCAGCCCCGGCATCCGCCAGCATCTCGGCGCTGATATCTCCAGTGTACGCGCCTGACTTTTCGGCATGGCAGTCCTGCCCGCCCAGCCCGATGGCCGAGGACCCAAGCTCAGCCTTCACGGCATTAACCAACGTCGCCGGAGGACAAATCGCAAGATCGACGCCGGGAATCGACGCCGCGCCCTCAACCATCGCCCGGACCTCGGAAAGGGCCGCCTGGAGCCCATTCATCTTCCAGTTGCCGGCGACGAGTTTTCTGTGCGCTGTCATCTATTGTGGCCCCGTCCTGCGTGATCAGACCCTTGCCGGGGCGTGCTATGGCAGGCCCGGCGGCCGTCTCTTGCCGCAATGTCGCATTTTCCAGCGGCGAACCGGGTTTCCCCTCCGCCGCAAAATGCTCTAGCAAGCCGTGTTCCAGCGGACAACCAGACCGGTCGCCGCCACTTTTCAGGGAGTTACGCCGCATGATCGGCGGAATGCGCAAGTTTGCGAGATCGAAGTGGGCGCTCGTCCTGCTTTTCATCCCGCTGGTCATCGCGCTTGCGGTTACCCTGCCCGACACGTTCGGCGGCGGTCTGTCGGGCGGCACGCTCACCAAGGTCGGCGACCGCGAAATCAAGGGGGCCGAGGTCCGCCGCGAAGTCGACCGCGCCATCCGCCGGGTCCTCGTCGAGCAGAACGAGGTGATCAGCCTCGAGGAAGCCGCCAGCAACGGCATGGCCGAGCGCGAGTTCCTGTCTCTGGAGTATCAGAACACGCTGTTGGCCTTCGCCGACAAGTTGGGCATCCGCGCCAGCGCCGAAGCCCTGAAGCCTTATCTGGAGCGCAACCAGGTTCTCACCAACGCCTTCGGCAAGGTCGATCGCACGTCTCTCCTCGCCGAGGCCCAGGAACGCGGCATGTCGCCCCGGGACTTCGAGGCCTTCCTGCAGGACTTCCTCACCCAGCGCTATGTCGAGATCGCAGCCTTCAGCGCGGTCAACATGCCCGAAGTGCTGTCTGAGCCCTTCATCAAGTATTTCGGCGAAACGCGGACGCTATCGCTTGCGCGGCCGACGCCTGCCGCCATCGATGGCTTTGCGCAACCAACGGACGCGGAACTTCAAGCCTGGTATGACCGCAACAAGGACCGGTTCGCCCAGCCCGAACGCCGCCGCGTGTCCGCCCTTGTCTATACGCCCGAAGACTTCATGGACCGCGCCGCGTTCACCGACGAACAGGTCCGCGCCGAGTACGACGCGCGGATCCGGGATTATTCCACACCGGAAACGCGCGTGATCGTCGAGTACACGTCGGCTGACCGCAACGTGGTCCAGGCCTTCGTTGACCTTGCGGCGCAGGGCGTTCCGATCGAAGAGGCGCTGGCCCAGTCCCCCGGGATCGAGGTTGTCGAACGCAGCGTGCAGCCCGAACAGATCGAGCAAGAGGACTATCGCCAGCTCCTGTTCCAGATGGCGCCCGGCAAGCTTGACGGACGTGCGCTCCAGCTGGCCGAGGGCGAGCCCTATTTCAGCGTGATGGTGAAGTCAGCGACCCCCGGCACGCCTACGCCCTTCGAGCAGGCTGCCGAGCGCGTGCGCCGCGACATGGCGCTGCCGGAGGCAACGCGACTGTTCGAGGAGTCGGCCGAGCCCTTCCGTGACGCCGCTGGCGGCCAGCCGCTGGAGGACATCGGAACCCAGTTCGGCATCCCGGTCTTCAACCTTGCCGCCATAGACGCGCAGGGCCGCACCGCAAACGGCGACACGGCGCAACTTCTCGTCGGCAACCGCGATGCGATGATCGACCTGTTCACGCTGACGCCCGGCCAGATGACGACGGTGTTTGAGGAAGAGAACAAGCGCTCGATGTTCCGCCTCGACGAGATCGTCGCGCCCATCACCCCGCCCTTCACTGAGGTGAAGGATACAGTGAGGCAGGCAGTGCTGGCCGAGCGGCAGATCGCGGCCATGGACGCCGCAGCCACCGCCATGGTGGCGGCTGTCAAAGCCGGCGGCGCATTTCCGCAGGCGGCCGCGGCGAGCAAGCTGGAAGCGCTTCCGCCAATCACTGTGACGCGCGAAGGCAACCAGCAGATTGACCCGGCCCTGGTCACGGGCTCCTTCGAACTCAAGGCGGGCGAAGTCGGCCTGGTGCGCGGATCGCGGGGCGAAGCCTGGGTTGCTCGCGTTGATGTCGTGACGCCCGCCACGCCGGAATCGACGGCCATGCTGCGGCTTCAGATGGGCGGTCAGATCAGCGAGTCGCTGCAGCAGGACCTTGCCGAAGTGTTCCAGCGCGGCCTTCAGAAGGAAGTCCCGTTCCAGCGCGACGAGCAGGCGATCCAGGCCTTCTTCCAGAGTATGCGGCCGCGGGATACGGCGCAATGACGACGGGCTTGCCCCGGCTTCTTGTCAGGCGCCGGGTCGACGACACGGAATCGCCGGTCTCGGCGATGCTGAAGCTCAATCCGAACTCGGATGGGCTGGTGCTTTTCGAAAGCGTCGTCGGCGGCGAAACGCGCGGCCGCTACTCGTTCATCGGCCTCGCCCCCGACCTCTGGTGGCGCGTGCGGAACGGCAAGGCGGAAACATCGCTCACAAGCGATTTCCGCGAAGTGCTTTCCACCTCGACCGACGTCATGGGATCACTGCGCGCCTTCATCGACGCCTGCAAGGTTGATGGTCTCGACGGCCTGCCCCCCATGGCCGCCGGCGCGTTCGGCTATCTCGGCTATGACATGGTCCGCTATGTCGAGCGCCTGCCCGAGCCGAAGGCCGACCCCAATGGCGTGCCCGAGGCGATGCTGATGCGCCCCGGCGTCGTCATGATCTTCGATGGCGTCAGGCAGGAGATCATCCTCGCCGCCCCCGAACGCGGCGGCGCAAAGCCCGCGCAGGCGCGCATCGACGCCATCGAGGAAATCCTCGACCAGCCTATGCCGCCCTCGCGCCCGAGCGAGGCGCCGGTCGAAAAAATCGACTTCGCCTCCAACACCACCAAGGCCCGCTATCTTGAGATGGTCGAAACCGCCAAGGGCTATATCCGCGCCGGCGACATCTTCCAGGTCGTGCCCAGCCAGCGCTTCACCGCTCCGTTTGAGCGCTCACCGTTTGCCTTCTATCGCGCTCTGCGCCGCCTGAACCCCTCGCCCTTCATGTTCTACGTGAACTTCGGCGGCTTCCAGATTTCCGGCTCGAGCCCGGAGATCCTCGTCCGCGTCCGCGACCGCGTGGTCACCGTCCGCCCGATCGCGGGAACGCTGCCGCGCGGCGCCACGCCCGAGGCTGACCAAGCCAATGCGGAGCGCCTGATCGCCGATCCCAAGGAACGCGCCGAACACCTGATGCTGCTCGACCTCGGACGCAACGATGTCGGCCGCGTCGCTGCGCGTGGTAGCGTAAAGGTCACCGAGAGCTTCACCATCGAGCGCTATTCCCACGTCATGCACATCGTCTCGAACGTGCAGGGCGTGCTGAAGGATGGCGAGGACATGGTCTCCGCCCTCGCCGCAGGCTTTCCCGCTGGCACAACATCAGGTGCGCCGAAGATCCGCGCCATGGAAATCATCACCGAACTCGAACCCCACGCGCGCGGCGTCTACGCGGGCGGCGTCGGCTATTTCGGCGCCGGCGGCGACATGGACACCTGCATCGCCCTGCGCACCGCCGTCTTCAAGGACGGCAAGATCCACGTGCAGGCCGGCGGCGGGGTCGTCTACGACTCCAACCCCGAAAGCGAATTCCAGGAGACGGTTCACAAGGCCAGCGCGCTCTTCCGCGCCGCCGAGGAAGCCGCCAGGTATGATCGGGGGAACCGCTGATGCCAGGCTCCCCTTTCAAAGTCCTCCTGATCGATAACTATGACAGCTTCACCTACAACCTCGTCCACTACCTCCAGGACGTGAGCCCGGACGTCGAAGTCGAAGTCGTCCGCAACGACGCCCTCACGGTGGAGGAAGCGCTCGCCAAGGGCGCAGACGCCGTCGTGCTCTCCCCTGGACCCTGCACGCCGGACGAAGCGGGTATCTGCATGGACCTGATCAAGCTGGCGCCCGACGACATGCCGATCCTCGGCGTCTGTCTCGGCCATCAGGCCATCGGTCAGGCGATGGGCGGGATTGTCGAAGGCGCCAAGGAAATCGTCCACGGCAAGGTGTGGGATGTGAAGGTGCTTGGCGGAGAACTGTTCGCCGGCGTGCCCGAACATGTCGACGTCGTGCGCTATCACTCGCTCGCCATCCGAAGGAACGGCATGCCGAACGTCCTGACGGTCGACGCCGAAACCGCTGATGGCGAAGTGATGGCTGTCAGTCATGCCACGCGCCCTGTCTTCGGCGTACAGTTCCACCCCGAATCCATCGGCTCGCAGCACGGCAGGACCATGCTCGCCAACTTCCTGAAGAAGGCGGGTCTCAAGTGAGCGAGGCCGTCCGCAGCGCAGCCGCAATGCTCGCCGAAGGCGACCGTCCGTCTCCTGCGGACATGAGCGCGGCGTTTGAGGCTATCCTCGGCGGCCAGGCTGATCCGGTCCTGATCTCGGCTTTCCTCGTGGCCCTGCGCGTTCGCGGCGAGACCGCATCCGATATCGTGGCTGGCGCGCGCGTGCTGCGTGCGAATGCGCGAACGGTTAAGGCTCCCGAAGGCGCCATCGACACATGCGGCACGGGCGGGCTGGGCTGGACGTCGCTGAACACCTCGACGGCCGTGGCTCTGGTAGCTGCGGGCGCCGGCGCGAAGGTGGCCAAACACGGCAACCGCTCGAAGAGCAAGGCGGGCTCGGCCGACGTGCTGGAGGCGCTCGGCGTCAATCTCAATCCGACTGACGAACAGATCGCAGCGAGCTTCCGCGACGCCGGCCTCGCCTTCATGTTTGCACCCGCTCACCACGCCGCGATGAGGCATGTGGCGCCGGTCCGCGCCGCGCTGGGTATCCGCACCGTGTTCAACATGATGGGCCCGCTCGCCAATCCGGCCGGCGTGAAGCGCCAGGTGCTGGGTGTCTTCGGCGCCGAATGGGTTGAACCATTCGCCCGCGCCCTCGCCGCGCTCGGTGCAGAGCATGCGCTTGTTGTTCACGGCCTCGACGGCATGGACGAGATTTCGACGTCGGGGCCAACGCGCGTCACCGAACTCAAGGACGGATCCATGCGCACCATGGAGCTTACACCTGAATTCCTTGGCGTACCGAAAGCCTCGCTCGATCAGTTGCGCGGCGGCACTGCTGCGGAGAATGCTGAAGCGCTGAAGCAGATCCTCGCCGGCGCTCCCGGCCCCTTCGCTGATCTCGTCGCGGTCAATGCCGGCGCCGCTATCATGGTGGCCGGGCTGGCTGGCGACATCACTGAAGGCGCGGCACTCGCCCGCAAGAGCATGGCGGATGGCAGCGCATTGGCATCCCTCGAAGCCTTGAAGGCTGCGTCAAATGGCTGAGCTGCCTGACCGGCTGAAAGCCATCCTCGACTACAAGGTCGACGAAGTCGCCGCCCTTCGCCGCGAGCGTTCGATGGAGTCGCTCCTGGTCGATGCAAAGAGTGCATCGAGGCCGCGCGGTTTCGCCGACGCGCTGCTAAGGATAGCTGCTGCGGATGGCAACGCCCTGATATGCGAGATGAAGCGCAAGAGCCCGTCTGCCGGCGACATCAGTCCCGGCCGCGATCCGCTCGAGGTTGCACGCGCCTACGAAGCCGGCGGCGCGGCCTGCATGTCCGTCCTGACTGATGGGCCAAGCTTTGGCGGCTCGCTGGCTGACATGGTGGCCGTCCGCGACGCCGTCGCGATGCCGGTGCTGCGCAAGGATTTCATGATTGATCCGATCCAGGTTGTGGAGGCCCGCGCCCACGGCGCAGACGCCATCCTGATCATCATGGCGGCCGTCGACGACGCCCTCGCGCGCGAGCTGCATGCAGCCGCCGACGATCTCGGCATGTCGGTCCTGCTGGAAGCGCATGACGAAGCCGAGATGGTGCGCGCACTCGGCCTCCCCTCCCCGCTGATGGGCGTCAACAACCGTGACCTCAGGCGCATGGCGACCGACCTTGCCGTGACCGAACGCCTTGCCGACCTGATGCCCGCCGGACGGCTGCTGATCTCGGAAAGCGGTGTTCGCGAGCCCGCCGACATCTCGCGCCTGCGGGCGTGCGGGGCCAGGGGTTTCCTCGTCGGCGAAAGCCTCATGCGGTCCGGAAACCCAATGGAATCCGTCCGGTCGCTGGTCTCCGCCCGCTAGATACCGTCCATGCGGAATTGACCCATAACGTGAACGATAGTAGAACTATCTGCGACTCAGAAGCTTTGAAGGTCGTGGACAGCCATGTTGACCAAGAAACAGCGCGAACTCCTGCTGTTCATCAACGACAGGATCAAGGAGACCGGCGTCTCCCCTTCGTTCGATGAAATGAAGGAAGCTCTGGACCTGGCGTCGAAGTCGGGGATTCACCGCCTGATCACGGCCCTCGAGGAGCGCGGCTTCCTTCGCCGCCTGGCTCACCGGGCTCGCGCGCTGGAGGTCCTCAAACTGCCCGAAAGCGCGGTTCCCCAAGCCCCGGGCCGCGCGCCCTTCCGACCGAGCGTCGTTGAAGGCGCAGGCAGCGCCCGCAAGACCACCGCCCGCCCCAGCATGATCCCGGTCATGGGCCGCATTGCTGCGGGTACATCGATTGAGGCCATCGAACACGAAACTCATCGCGTGGCGGCCCCCGACGAGGAACTCGATCCCGATACGCATTTCGCGCTGGAAGTCCAGGGCGAGAGCATGATCAACGCGGGCATTCTCGACGGCGATACCGTGATCCTCAAGAAGACCGACCATGCTGCGTCCGGCGACATCGTCGTTGCGCTGATCAATGAAGAAACCGCCACGCTGAAGCGTTTCCGCAAGAAGGGTGGCTCGATAGCGCTCGAAGCAGCGAACCCGGCGTTCGGCACTCAGATTTTCGGTCCGGACCGCGTGCGGATTCAGGGCAAGCTGGTGGCGCTCGTCCGCCGCTATCACTGACGGCGTCTTACTTCTCGTCCGGCGGCCGCTTGCGGTAGAGCGGCTGTTCCCACGCACGGCCTTGCGAGGGGCGCGCTGGCTGCACGCTGAACCCCCGTCCGTCGAATATAATCGCCGCGCCTCCCTTGCCTGCATAAATGCAAGGATCGAGCGTTATCGCTGGCTGGCCCTCGCCCGGCGCCAGGATTAGGCGTGCCGCAGCCGGGCAGTCGAGCGGCGCTGGCGCATCAACCGGCGCCACCTCGGCAACGCCAATCGGCAGTTTGATCTCGCACGCCTGCCCCTTCCCCGCGCATGGCGACTTCTCCTTCGCGTCGCCAATGATCAGCGGATCCAACCCGTTCTCCCTGCGCCAGTCCGTAAGCTCGATCCAACTCGCCTCCTGCTCGAGAAAGACCGCGCCGTCGTCCGCCACATACCCCACCGCCTGCGGGGTCGCGAGCCAAACCACCACCGCCGCCGAGGCTGGAATGACCGCAAACCAGCGCCCGCGTCTTGCCAGGATGCAGAACAACACGATGGCCGTGGCTGCCAGTCCCATGCCGACCCCATCGAGTCTTGGGACGTCGACGTCCGGAGACGTCTCGGCGGCAAAGTGCGCAATGGCCATGACAACTTCGAGGCTCTGGCCCATCAGCCACAACAATGGTTCGTCGAGGCCGACTGTCGCGGCAACCGCAGCTAGCGCTGCGGCCGGCGTGGTCCAAAGTGTGATCACGGGCGTCGAGGCGATGTTGGCAAACACGCTGAACAGCGCCGCTCGGTCGAAATGGTGTAGCGCGAAAGGCAGAGTCGCCAATGACGCCGTCAGCGAGGTTGCCGACGCGGCGATGAGCCACGCTCCGATGCGGCGGAGAATGCCGGCGCGATCTGGACGGTCCATGCGCGGCCAAATTTCATATAACGCAATCAGCGCGCCAGAGGCCGCGAACGACATCTGGAAGCCCGGCGTTACAACTGATTCCGGCTGAAACAGGACCACGACGCCCATCGATATGGCGAGCGAGCGCAGCGAGATCGCGGGCCTGTCGAACAACTTCGCGCCAAATCCGATCAACGCGATGATGTAGGCCCGCTGGGTCGCCACCTCCATTCCCGAGATCGCGAAGTATAGCGTGCAGGCGATGATTGCCACGAATGCCGCCACTCGAACTGCTGGCATCCGCAGGGCTAGCGGCTCGAGAAACGGCCAGAATAATCGGACAAGGAAGAACACGACGCCGCCGACCAGCACCATGTGCACGCCGGATATGGAAAGCAGATGCGCCAGCCCCGACAGGCGCAAGGCCTCATTGTCCTCTGGCGTAATGAAGCTGCGGTCACCCGAAACAATCGCGGCAGCCACGCCCCCACTTTTCTCCCCGGCTGCCGCGTAGACGTGCAACGCGATGGCGCGCCGCACGGCGCCCAGCCACTGGAAGGCCGCGTCGGTCGCCCCGGTCGGCGGCCGAATTGGCAGCGGCTCGCATTGGCCTGTCGCGAACCCGACCGCACCCAGCTGCTGAAACCAAGCGTCGCGATGGAAGGCATAGTCGCCGGGCACCACGGGCCGCGGCGGGGGCGACAGGATGGCCCGGCAGGCAACCGCGCGGCCAGGATCGAATCCCAACTCGCCCCGAAAGCTGAAGCGAACAAAGTCGGGGGTTGCGTCTGCGGTCAACCGCTCGATCGCGCGCACGTCGATGCGCACCCGGCGGCTGCGCTCGCTGGCATCGATCTCCGCGATGATACCTTCGATGCGAACCGGACCGATTTCTTCGCGCAGCACCGGCGCCGCGACCAGGTGCGTCCGCACCTGGGCGGCCAGCGTCCCCACGCCCACTGCCGCCAGGAAGGCCAGCAGAAACGCTGGCATACCCGCCCCGCGCCGGCTCAATGCGAGCCAGCCGGCCAACCCCACAAGCAGGGCGGCCGACGCCAGGCCCCAATGCGGCTCGAAAGCGGCCGTCATGTAAAGCGCCGCTCCTGCGGCCATTCCCAGCGGCAGGAACAGCGGCCATCGCAGCACCTGGTCCTCGTACGCGCCCTTCAGAAAGCGCCCCAACCCGGCCAGCAGGCCGCCGGCGCCCTGCGGCCCGGCGGCCCTTGCTTGCCGAGGGGGGGATGTGGTCTTCAGGGCCCGCGCTCCACAGCTGGGCCGCACAACAAGTTGCGCTGGAACCTGATGACGGTCATCACCCGCTTCGCCCCCTCACCCACCGGCTACCTCCATATCGGAGGCGCCCGGACTGCCCTGTTCTGTTGGCTATATGCGCGGGCGAAGGGCGGCAAGTTCCTCCTTCGCATCGAAGACACGGACAAGGAGCGGTCGACCCAGGCCGCCATCGACGCGATCCTGGATGGCCTGACCTGGATGGGGCTTGGCGGGGACGAACCGCCGGTCCTGCAATCGACCCGCGCAGCGCGCCATGCCGAGGTCGCGCACGAGCTGGTGAAACGTGGCGCCGCCTATCACTGCCCGGTCACGGCCGAAGAGCTTCAGGCACGGCGCGACGAAGCCGAAGCTCTTCAGAAGACGCGATCGGCGGAAGGCTCCTTGTCTGCAGCCGACCAGTCCCGCATGGAAGAGCTGCTGAAGCCTTTCCGGTCGCCCTGGCGCGACACGGGCAAACCGCTGCCTGCCGGTGCGCCAACTGTCGTGCGCCTGCGCATGCCGGATACAGGCGAACTTACCGTGAGCGATCATGTGCAGGGCACGGTCTCACGCGCCTTTGCCGACCTTGATGAACTGATCCTGCTGCGCTCGGACGGGTCGCCGACCTACATGCTGGCCGTCGTTGTCGACGATCACGACATGGGCGTCACCCACGTCATTCGCGGCGACGATCACTTCCTGAACACATTCCGGCAGCTGCCCATCTATCTCGGCATGGGCTGGCCGACGCCCGAGTATGCGCACGTCCCCCTTATCCACGGGCCCGACGGCAAGAAGCTGTCCAAACGTCATGGCGCCACGGCGGTGGACGAATATCGCGATGCGCTCGGCTACCTGCCCGAGGCCATGCGCAACTACCTGCTACGACTCGGCTGGTCCCACGGCGATGACGAGATAATCCCGGACGACAAGGCGATCGAGTGGTTCGGGCTCGATGGCCTCAACAAGGCCCCGGCCCGCCTGGATTTCGCCAAGCTGGACTCAGTCAACAAACACTACATGGCGCTGGCCGACGACGAGCGCCTGTTTGGCCTTTGGAGCGCCCGGCCCGACGCGCAGAATCTGTCGGCTCCAGAAGCCGCTCGCATCCGAGCCGCCATGCCAGCCCTGAAGACCCGGGCCACGAATCTGGTCCAGCTCTCGGAGCAGGCGCGATTCCTCACCAATATTCGGCCCATACGCCTGGAAGGAAAGTCCGCCGCCTTGGTCAATCAGGAGGCCCGGGCGCGGCTTTCGGCCGTGCTTGCGGCTCTGCAAGGGGTCGAGGACTGGTCCGAGCCGGTCATCAAGGCTGCGCTCTCGACCTTTTGCGACCAAAACGGCATCAGCATGGGCAAAATCGGTCCTGTTTTGAGGGCCGTACTTACCGGAGGGGCGCCCGCCCCCGATATTGCTCTTGTGCTGGCGTTGCTAGGCCGTAATGAAGCTTTCGCGCGCATGAGCGATTATGCTGGCTCTGGGGCCTGACCGGCTTCAAGCCGGTGGAATTTAGGAGACTGCACCGATGCAGAACAAGGTGAAACCTAACGGTAAGGCCAGCGTCACGGCCAACGGGAAGACAGTAGAGCTACCAGTCTATGCCGGAACGGTAGGACCGGACGTGATCGACATCGGCAAGCTGTACGCACAGACCGGCATGTTCACGCTGGACCCTGGCTTTACCTCCACCGCCAGCTGCGAGAGCCAGATCACCTATATTGATGGCGACCAGGGCATCTTGCTGCACCGCGGCTACCCGATCGAACAACTCGCCGAGAAATCGAGCTTTCTCGAAGTCTGCTACCTCCTCCTGCATGGCGAACTGCCTTCTCCGGACGAGTACGCCGAGTTCGATCGCACGATCACGCGGCACACGATGCTGCATGCGCAGTTCGATCGCTTCTTCGAGGGCTTCCGCCGCGATGCGCACCCGATGGCGATCATGTGCGGCGCTGTCGGCGCCCTGTCCGCATTCTATCACGACTCCACGAACGTGGACGATCCGATGCAACGTAAGGTCGCCCAGCATCGCATGATCGCCAAAATGCCGACGATCGCGGCGCGCGCGTTCAAGTATCACGCGGGCCAACCCTTCGTGAGCCCGCGCAATGAACTCGACTATGCGTCGAACTTCCTGCGCATGTCATTTGCTGTGCCGGCCGAAGACTACCTGGTGAACCCGATCCTCGCGCGCGCGATGGACCGCATCTTCATCCTGCACGCAGATCACGAACAGAACGCATCGACATCGACCGTCCGCCTTGCTGGTTCTTCCGGAGCCAACCCGTTCGCATGCATCGCGGCGGGCATCGCCTGCCTGTGGGGGCCCGCGCATGGCGGCGCCAACGAAGCCGCGCTCCAGATGCTGCAGGAAATCGGCACGGTCGAGAATGTGAAGAAGCACGTCGACAAGGTGAAGAATAAGGTCGACGGCGTCCGTCTCATGGGCTTCGGCCACCGCGTCTACAAGAACTACGATCCGCGCGCCAAGGTCATGCAACAGACCTGCCGCGAAGTCCTGAAAGAAGTCGGCGTCAACGACCCGCTTCTCGAAGTGGCGATGGAGCTCGAGCAGATTGCGCTTTCGGACGAGTATTTCATCGAGAAGAAACTCTATCCAAACGTCGATTTCTATTCGGGCATCACGCTGAAAGCGATGGGGTTCCCGGTCTCCATGTTCACTGTGCTGTTTGCGCTGGCGCGCACCGTCGGCTGGATCGCTCAGTGGGAAGAAATGACCACCGACAAGACGCAGCGCATCGGCCGGCCGCGCCAGATCTATACCGGCGCCGCGCAACGCGACTACGTGCCGATGGGCCAGCGCAAGTAGGCCGGAGCGTCATTCAGTACGATCGGAAGGCGGTCCTCGGGGGCCGCCTTTCTTCGTTCTGACCGGGCTTCAGGCTAACTGAGCTTGAGGATTGTCTCGGCGGATATGTCTGCGGCTGAGCGGCCTGCGCCCGACATGATCCTTATGGCGTCGCGCTGGGCTGCTCTCTGCGATTCTAGCACCGCGGGATCAGAAAACCTGCGCTCCGCCGCGTCGGCGATCTTGTGGGCGTTGAAGCGGGTCTGGATGAATTCGGGGATGACTTCGGCGTTGGCTGCGACGTTGACGAGGGCCGAGTATTTCGACTTGAACATGAAGAAGCGCAGCAAAGCCCATGTTATCCAGCCGAGCTTGTAGCCCGTGACCACGGCGGCGCCCTGCGCTGCGAGTTCGGTTGTCACCGTCCCAGAACATGCGATGGCGACCGTCATGGCCGCGTAGGCGTCGGCCTTCTCGGCGTCGTCCATGACGAGCGTGATCGGAAACGCCTGGCTGGCGGCCAAGGCACGGACCTCTTCAACGACACTCGGAGACACCATGCATACCACCTGGCGTAGGGGGTCCCGGTCGCGCACGATTCGGGTCGCCTCCATCAATGTCGGCGCCACGCGCCGCATCTCGGATTTTCGGCTGCCGGGCAGTAGGCCAATGATCGGAGCTGCCAGATCCAACCCGTGCCTGACGCGAAACGCCTGTCCGTCGCCCTTCGGCAGACGGTGCAGCGCCGGGTTCCCGATCACGGTCGTTGGCAGACCCCACCTGACATAAAAGGGCTGCTCGAAGGGGTGGATGCAGAGGAGGTGATCCACCCACTGGGCCAGCACGCGCGCCCTGCCCGGTCGCGTCGCCCACACCTGCGGCCCAATCAGTTTGATGCGTTTTGCCCGAACCCCGCGCAGCTTCAGCGCCCGCGCCACGCGCCACATGAAGCCCCAACTGTCGATAAGCACGACGCTGTCAGGATCAGCCGCCGCGATGATGGCAGCGACATCCTCCACCGCCTGCTTCACGCGACCATAGGCCTTGAGCCCTTCGATCAGTCCTAGGACGGCCAGCCCGGACATATCCACGTCCGAATGGGCGCCCCGCGCCCTCATCCGCTCGCCGCCAATGCCGGAAATCTCGATATCAGGGGATCGCGCCCGCAGGACGTCGATGACGTCAGCGCCAATAGCGTCGCCAGAGTCTTCTGCCGCGACGAGGAAGACGTGCGTCACGCGAGCTCCGCCAGCGTGAAACCGTAGATGAATATCCCGGCCGCGTCGGCAGCACGGGCAACGGCCTGACGGTCGACGACGAGCGCCGCGCCGGCTTCAACCGCAATACCTGCAAGGCCGGCGGCGGCGGCCCCTTCCACGGTGCGAACACCGATCGTCGGCAGGTCGATGCGCCGCTCCTGCTGCGGCTTCGGGCGTTTCACCAGAACACCGCGACGCGTCTCAGGCGTACCCCGAATCTCGGGCGTCAGATCGGGAATCCGCGCCAGCATCCGGTCCGTGCCTTCCTGCGCCTCAACAGCGAGGATCAAACCATCACAGGAAATCGCACCCTGGCCGATCTCCAGTGAGCCGGAAACCGATGCGACTTCAGCCGCGCGCCGGATGTCGGGCCAGTGCTCTGCTCCGGGCGCGACCCGCCCCAATGGCCCGGCGCTGACGCGCAGATCGTCAAGCACATCATCCGCGCCGATAATACGAAAACCGGCCTCGGCAAACACGTCCATCACGGCGCGCAGCAACGCATCATCGCCCTTCTTGGCGGCGGCAAGGATACGCGGCAGTGATTGGATGCCCTTGAGGTCCAGCTTCAGCGTGCTGAAATCCGGCCGCTTTAGCGAGCCTGCGAAGACCATCTCCTCGCAGCCTTCCTTGCGCATCAGTTGAATCAGCTTTCCCAGCTGGCCAACCGAAAGCTGGACGCCGCCATACTCTGTGACCAGTGCCGCATCGGCAAAGCCGGCAAGTCCGACCACAAAGGGCCTTCTGTCCGAAGCACGGGCCTGCTCCGCCACGCGGCGCGGCAGGTCGCCACCGCCGGCCACGATCGCCAGCCGCGCCGGCGCCATTACGCAGACCTCGGATTGCATAGCGGCCGCTTGTCGCCTCCGCGAACGAAGGCGACGATGCGGGCCACTTCAGGCAAGGCGCCGTGATGCCGGTCGACCGCTTCTAGGCGATCCTCAAAATACCCTTCGCCCTGGAACAGGTCGCGATACACGCCACGCAGGATATGAATTGTCTCTCGCGATGCGCCGCGGCGCTTGAGGCCGACAATGTTCAGACCGTTGAGATTGCCGTCATTGCCGACCATGCCGTAGGGAATTACATCGCCGACAACGGGCGCGCATCCGCCAATGAATGCGCCAAAGCCGACGCGGCCCAGCTGGTGGATGGCGGCGTTGCCGCCGATGATCACCGAGTCCTCGATCACAGCCATGCCGCCGGTGACGGCGTGCGTGGAGAATATGACGCCATTCCCGACGATGCCGTCATGGCCGACGTGGCAACCGTTCATCAGCATGCATCTGTCGCCGACCACAGTCTGTCCCCGCCCCTGCACCGTGCCAATGTGCAGAACCGCACCCTCACGGATCAGGTTGTCGACGCCGACGATGAGCTTTGTGTGCTCGCCCTTGTACTTGGTGTCCTGCGGAGGATGGCCGAGCGCCGCGAACGGGTAGACGACCGTCCGCTCTCCGATCATCGTGGAGCCCGCAACCGAAACGTGGGAAACGAGGCGGACGCCCTGGCCGAGCTGCGCACGGGCCGACACCGTGCAGAAAGGGCCGACCTCAACGCCATCGGCGAGCTCAGCGCCACGTTCAACGATCGCAGTGGGATGTATCGTGACGGCCATGTGCTCCGGCGCCTCTGCCGGCCAGCCGGCTAGTCGTTTCTGGTGGAACGCTTTTGCGCTGACCGGGCCAGCCATGCAAGCTCGCGCAGCCACGACCGGATAGGTTTGGCGGGATAGCCTGCCCAGACCTCGCCCGCCGGCACATCCCCGAGCACCGCAGCCCCTGCCGCGATGCGGGCGCCGGCGCCTACCGTGACGTGATCCTTGATGCCAACCCGGCCGCCGAACTGGGCGCCGTCCTCCACCCGGCTGGAGCCGGATACGCCAGCAAAGGCCGCCATCACGACATGCGCGCCAATCCGGCAGTTGTGACCAATATGGCAGAGGTTATCGATATGCGTTCCCTCGCCGATGATGGTGTCGTCGAGTAGCCCCCGATCAACGCAGGAATTGGCGCCGATAGAGACGCCATTCTGAATGATGACCCGCCCAAAGTGTGGCGTCAGGGTCGCGCCGGCGCTGCCTGCGGCCAGGCCGAACCCTGCCTCGCCAACGACGACGCCGGGATAGAGCCGAACCCCGTCGCCAATCAGGGCGCATCGAAGGACAGCGCCCGGACCGATCATGCTATGGGCGCCGATCTGCACGCCCGGGCCGATCACGGCGTTCGCTCCGATCTCGACCTCCGCGCCTATGGCGGCGTCTGGCCCGATCACAACGCCGGGCTGCAGCTTGGCTGTGGGGTGCACGCGCGACGAGGAGTGAACCGCCGGTTGGCCGGGCTCAAGCGTACGGAGTCTGATGAGCCGGTCAGCCGCCTTGGCAAACGCCGAACGCGGGTGCCGCGCTTCAATGACGGCAGAGCCCCCAGCGATACGCCCGGCCACCGCCGTGTGAGCCAGTACGATGCCAGCGCGTGAAACGTCCACCTCCAGGGGGGCCGCCTCTTCGAGGAAGCTGAGATCCTGTGGTCCCGCCCGACCGGCCGGTGCAAGCGACGAGACCGTGTGGGCTGGCTCGCCACGCACAACTGTGCCCCCGGTGAGGATGGCGATGTCCGAGGCGCTCAACGGGCCGGAGAGCGTGTAAAACCTCGGATCGATCACAGTCCCAGCCTTTGTCTAGTTCCGGCTATCAGCCGCCGCCCGGAGCAGGGGCCGGCGCGGCCGGGGGTTGCGGGAGGGCGGCCTGCAAGGCGGCAATGTTCGGCACGGTCGCATCCAGACGCTGAACGACCTTCGGCGTCAGATCGATAGCCGCCTTCACATACCAGGTTGAGGACACGCTGAGTACGACATCGGCGCCGGCTTCCTTGGCGACAGCTTCAATGGCTGGGCCGAGCACCTGCAGGAAGGCCATGTTGTAGCTGCTGTCGCGCTGCTCCAGATTCTGGCTCAAGGCGTTCTGCTTCTGCATGAAGTCGGCAGCCTTGCGGTTGAGGCCTTCAACGCGGGCTTTGAGCGTCGGGTTAGCCGCGATGGCTTCAGGCGTGAGCGACTCGATCTGGGGCTTCAGCGCCGCGCCTTCCGTGTCGAGCTCGGTCTTCAAGGACTTCAGGCCAAGCTGGTCCACGCCGGCAGCTGCGAAGTTGTCGAGCGCGACGTCCAGCTCCTTGCCGATCTTGCTCTGCTGGCGGATCAACTGCTCATCGATGATGAAGACCTTCGTCTGGGCGAAGGCGGCGCCGGCCATGTTCGTCAGACCGACGAAGAGGGCCGCTGCAAGGGCAAGTTTCCGGAACTTCATACGCTAGAACCTTGTGTTGGTTGCAAACCGGAACGATTCCGTCCGGTCATACTCTTCTGAGGCCAGAATCTTCGAGAAATCGAAGCGGATCGGGCCGAATGGCGAGTCCCACCCGATGCTGATGCCCGCGCTTGCCCGAAGGCTGGCGCTGTCATCGACGCGATAGGACTCGAACGTGGTGTCCAGTTTCCGGTCCCTATCAACCTCGTCGAGAAGGCCCAGCGTACCGGCTTCGAAAAAGAATGCTCCATCAAGCCCGAACTCTTCGGGAACATACGGCAAGGGGAAGGACAATTCCAAGGACCCGATTGCATATGCCTTGCCGCCGAGAGCGTTGAAAGGCTGCACTTGTATGGGCAACAGCTCCCCGGTTACATCGTCTCGCAGGGCCGTCTGGTAAAGAAGCTGGCCCGCTTCGTTCACCACCTGGGTCCCGTCCTGGTTGAGCTGCGGGATGGTAAAGCTCGGGGGGGCGACGCCCACATCAAGCGCCAGGGACTCTGTTTCATAGAAGTAGCGAATCTCGCGCGGGCCAAGGCCGGCTACGTCGAAGCCGCGGAACGAGTTGCCGCCCTTGAAGAAGCGGTCGTTGATGCGGATGCCTTCATCGCCCCAGCTTTCAATGTAGCCCGCTTCAAGGCGAGCCCGCAGGCGCCAGCCCGGCGCGAAGCCATGATAGATCGAGCCTTCGAACTCATTGCGCAGGTAATTCACGTCGCCGCCGAGGCCGGCGATGTCCTGACTGAAGTTCAGATTGAAGCCGCGCGTCGGCTCAAGATAGTCGTTCGTGCGGTTCATCGTCAGCGAGTAGCCGAACGAAGAGGTAATCCGGTCGCCCTGCTGGTCACACAGAGAGAGGCGCACAAACCCTGTCGCGGTGCAGTCCGTGTAGGTGACGGAGAGAGGATCGTCATCGATCTGCAGGTCGTCGCGGCGCAAGCGGTAGCGCAGGTTCATTCCGTCGCTGTCAGATAGTGGGAACTGAAGCCGTCCGCCGAATCCGATAATCGAGTTCTGGAAGCCCGCGATGTCGAAGAAGTCCGACTGCGTCATGAACACGTCGAGCCCAGCCGCGAGGTTGCGGTCCTGGAATTTCGGCTCGGTGAAACGGAACTCCACGTCCTGCTGGCGCGCCGTCGTCTGGATTCGCGCCGACAGGTACTGCCCGCGGCCACGGAAGTTGCGTTGCTGGGCGCTGACGCTGAACAGGAAGGCGTCCTGCGAAGAGAAGCCCGCCGAGAAAGCGAGCTCGCCTGTCGCCTCTTCCTCAACCTTTACTTTTACGACAGTCCGGTCGCCAGTTGATCCTGGCTCGTCCGTTATTTCCACATTGTCGGGATTGAAGAAGCCCAGCGAGCGGATCCGGTTGCGCGCCTGGTCGAGCGAGGCCGGGTTGTACTGGTCGCCTTCGGCCAGACGGATTTCGCGGCGGACGACCCGGTCCAGGGTCTGCGTATTGCCCTCAATGTCGATGCGCTCGATGTAGACGCGCGCGCCTTCATCCACGTCAAACGTGATGCCGATCGTCTTGGCCACGGGGTCGCGAACCTCGCGCGGACGGATCTGCACGTTGGCGTAGCCGGCGATGCCGGCCGCAAATGTGAGCGTATCGATTGCGTCCTGGATGCTCTCGGAGCGGAACTGGTCGCCCGCCTTCATGGGCAGGAACAGCGCCAGCCGTTCGCCTGACAGTTTCTCGAGTTCAGTATCCACCGACAGATCGCCGAAGGTGTACTTCTCTCCCTCGTCGATCGTGAACGTCAGGTAGAAGTCGCGACGATCCGGCGTCAGCTCGGCGACCGATGCGATCACGCGGAAGTCTGCGTAACCTTCATTGGTGTAGAACTCGGTCAGCTGCGAACGGTCGTACTCGACCTGACCCGGGTTGTAGTTGTCAGCCTGTTCGAAGAAGCGCCACCAGCGCGATTCACGCGTGGTAATCGCTTCACGCAGGCGATCGTCCGTGAACGCGCCGTTGCCGATGAAGTTGATCGACCGGATGCCGGTTGTGGGACCCTCATCGATCGAGAAGATCAGGTCGGCGCGGTTCTGCGGCAGAACCTTGTACTGCGGAGTCACCGTCGCAGCGAAGCGGCCGGCGCGGCGATAGACTTCCAGGATGCGCTGCACGTCCTGCTCGACGCGCGAGAGGGTGAAAGTCTGACGCGGTTCGGCTTCGGTCTCTTCCTCGAGACGCTCTGTCGTGACCGCGTTGTTACCCTCGAAGATGATCCGGTTGATGATGGGGTTCTCGAGCACGCGGACGATCAGGTCGCTGCCGCGGGTCTCCATCTGGATGTCCGCGAACAGCCCCGTTTCGCCAAGCGCGCGAACCGAGAGGCCGATCCGCTCCTCGTCGAACGCATCGCCCGGGCGCACCAGAAGGTAGGAGAGGACGGTCCGCGCCTCGATCCGCTGGTTACCCTCGACGAGGATACGCCCGATGATCTGGGGTTGCTGGGGCTGCTGCCCCCATGCCTTGCCAAACGGGCTAAGGTCCTGGGCGGCGGCAATCGCGCCGGCCGACGCAGTCAGCGCCAGGGCGCTCGCGAACCAAGACCGCATCAACCTACCCCTCACACACTACGAACCGCATGGCGCGGCCTGCTCGGCCGTCTTAAGACAACATGACGCTCAAAAGCTCAAGCACCGGGCTTTTTTAGGGCTAAGACCCTGCCGACCAGCCGAATAGCTTGATCAGGTCCTGTCCGGTGACCAGCAGAGCAAAGCTGGCGAGACAGGCAAGTCCGATTGTCAGTCCGATCCGCTGCACATTTTCAGGGATTTCACGTCCAGTGACGCCCTCCGCGACGCACATGACGGCGGCGCCACCATCCAGGACAGGAATCGGCAGCAGGTTGAAGAAGCCAACCCCAATGGAGAGAAGCGCGGCCAGCTGAATGCCGCTGATCAAAAGATCGGTGATCTTTTGCACAATGCTCACATTCTCCTGCTTCATGTGCAGGTCCGTAACCTTGTCGGCCAGGCTGAAGATGCCCACCGGCCCGCTGAGCTTGTCGAGGCCGTCCATGCCAGTGACAAGGCGCCGCAGTACGTTGACCGTGGCGCCAATGGCGTCACCCGTTGCCGAAAAACCATATCCGACAGCTTCGATCGGGTTGTACTGGCGGACCGAGACATCGCGCTGGCCGAGTTGCAGGCCGACGCGGCCCAACTTTTCCGTAACCTGAAGGCCTTCGTTGCGGACGACTTCTTCCTTGGGGGTGGCCGTCAGCCTCACGAATTCGTCGCCCCGCTGGACCCGGTAGGTAACCGCCTCCCCTGCACTCAGGATCGTGGCCTGGGTAACGTCATAGCTGGTGACGACCCTTCGGCCTCCAGCCTCGACGACGATGTCACCCGGCTGGAACCCGGCGCGGGCGGCGGGACTGTCTGTCACCACCGCCAGCACGGAAACTTCCTTCGCCTGCGGCACGCCCAGCGTCATGCTGATCCCGGCGAACACGCAGATGGCGAAGATGAAGTTGGCGGCCGGCCCACCCAGCGACACCGCAAGCCGCTTCCAGGGATTGAGCGCGGTGTAGGGACGGCCCACCGGATGCGCAGGCTTTGCGTTGTCTTTCCGGGCGACGACTGTCTCCGGTTCCGTGGCAAGATCATCGCGTGTGTCGGTCGGCGCCTGCATCTCGCCAACGAACTTCACGAAACCGCCGAGCGGCAACCAGTTGATGCGCCAGCGCGTGCCGCGCCTGTCTGTGCGTTCGACCATCGACTTGCCGAACCCGATGGAGAACGACTCCACCGCCGCTCCAAACATGCGGCCAACCCAATAGTGGCCGAGTTCGTGAACGGTGATCACGATCGAGATCAGCACCAGGCCGGAAATTGGCCAGAAGAGCATCGAGATCAGGTCGTTCATGTGTGGTGGCCTCTCAACTCGTCTTAACCGGTCGCGCTAGGCTGCAAGCCTAAGTTTTTCGATCGTTCGGCGGCGCGCCCACCGGTCAGTTTCGTAGACG
Organism: Hyphomonadaceae bacterium; assembly: GCA_022844345.1. Classification (GTDB taxonomy): domain Bacteria; phylum Pseudomonadota; class Alphaproteobacteria; order Caulobacterales; family Hyphomonadaceae; genus UBA7672. The sequence continues at coordinate 104,418 of JALHLU010000002.1, read as the reverse complement.
TCGTCGAATGACGCGGGAACACAGGCTGCCGAGGCGCCTCCAAGGAACTCGTCAAGCACTTCGCCGGCCACCTGCGCTATGGTCAAGAATCCAATACGCCGCTGCAAGAAGGCCGCCACTGCAATCTCGTTGGCGCCGTTCAGCACGATTGGCCCGCCACCACCTGCGGAAACCGCCGTCCGCGCCAACCTTAACGCCGGAAAACGGTCAGTATCTGGCGGAGCGAAATCCAGCCTGCCGATCTTGGCCAGATCAAGGCGCTCCATACCTGGCAGGGGCATCCGGTCGGGCCACGCCAGGGCATAGGAGATGGGCGTCCGCATGTCCGGCAGGCCCAGCTGGGCAAGCACGGAACCATCGTCGTAGGCCACCAGACTATGGATGATCTGCTGGGGATGGATCAGCACTTCGATCCGTTCAACGGGCGTGTCGAACAGGTAGGCCGCCTCGATCAGCTCCAGCCCCTTGTTCATCATCGTTGCGCTGTCGATGGAGATCTTGGCGCCCATGGCGAAATTGGGATGGGCGACTGCGCGCTCCGGCGTAACAGCAGCCATTTCGGCAAGACTGGCCGAGCGGAAGGGGCCGCCAGACGACGTCAGGATCAACTTCTCCACCCGGGCGGGGCGATCCAGCACCTGGAAGATGGCGTTATGTTCTGAATCGATGGGCAGGAAGATCGCGCCTGAGCGTGTCGCCTCGGCGCGCAGGAGCGGTCCCGCACAGACCATGCTCTCCTTGTTCGCCAGCGCCACCCTTGCGCCCTGGCGGACAGCTTGCAGCGTCGGCGGCAGGCCGGCAATCCCGACAATCCCTGCCACCACCACGTCGGCAGGGCGCGAGGCGCTGGCGCTGACCGCCTCCTGTCCGGCTGCCGCCTCGATACCGGTCCCGGCGAGCAGTGACTTGAGCACGCCATACCTGCTCTCGTCGGCTATGACGGCAACTTCGGCGCGTGTTGCGATCGCGGCCGCAGCCAGGGCCTCGACGTTTGTGTTTGCCGTCAGCGCGACAACCTGGAACTCCGGCGCATCCGGCCCGCCGGAGGCGATCACGGACAGAGCGGATTCACCGACCGATCCGGTTGCGCCCAGGATTGAGACCCGTGTCTGGCCGCTCATCCTGCCGCCGCCCCGCCAAATCCCGGCGCCAGCTGTGGCAGGTATCGCAGGACGAGCGCCACCGCGACGGCAGCCGCCATCAACCCGTCGAGCCGATCGAGAATGCCGCCATGGCCGGGAACAAAGCCTGACGTGTCCTTGACGCCATAAAGTCGCTTGAAGCGGGACTCGATGAGGTCGCCACACTGTCCGATGATAGATACGCCGACGCCGAACAACAGCCAGTGGAAGAAGTCGCCGCCGCTGCTGCGCGCGACTGCAGCTCCCGCCAGGCCCGCGCACACCACGGCCCCGATTGCTCCCGTCCAGGTCTTGTTCGGGCTGTCGCGTGGGCTGAGGAGCGGTCCGCCAAAGCCGCGCCCCGCAAAGTAGGCCGCCACATCCGTTGTCCAGACGATGGCCAGCACCGCCAGCAGGAATAGCTGCCCGTTGGGCGGCGCCTCGCGGATCCAGATAAAGCAGCCAAACGGCAGGCAGGTGTAGATGGCGCCAAAGGCTACAGAACTCACCGATGCCTTCCCGATGGCGGCAACCACGCAAGCCGCCGCACAACCGGTCAGCGCGACCATCGCAACGATCTCAAGGCCGCCAGGCGCAAGAAACACCGCCGTTGCCGCTGACGTCCCCATCACCGCTACAAGCGTCGCATTGACCCACAGCTGCTTTGATTGCGACGCCATGCGCGTCCATTCGAACGCCGCGAGGACTCCGCAGGCCGCAGTGGCCAGCGCAAGCGCAAGGCCGCCGGTGAAGACCGCCCATAGGCCCAGCGGCGCAAGAATGACGGCCGACGCAACGCGGAGGAGGATTTCCCTCCGCCCGCGCTGACGGCGCGCCGCCTCAGGCGCTGAGGCCGCCAAATCGTCTGTCACGGCGTCGGAACGCATCTATCGCCTTCTCGAGGCTTTCGCGGGTAAAATCGGGCCACCAGATATCCATGAACATGAGTTCGGCGTAAGCGCCGCTCCACAGCAGAAAGTTGCTGAGGCGGAGTTCGCCGCTGGTTCTGATGACAAGGTCAGGGTCAGGGGATTCAGCCGTCCAAAGCGTGCTGCTGACAAGGGCTTCGTTCACGTCCGAAGCCTTGAGCCGGCCCGCCTCAACGTCCCTTGCGATGGCCTGCATGGCCGAGACGATCTCGCCCCTGCCGCCATAGTTGAATGCGATGTTGAGCGTGAGGCGCGTATTGTCCCGCGTCCTCTCCATCGCCTCGTCGATGAGCCCGAGAATTTCCTCACTCAGCCCCTCGCGCGAGCCGATGATGCGGATGCACACCCCGTCGCGATGAAGCCGCGCCAGATCGCGCCGCACGAACATGCGCAGCAGGTCGAACAGCGCGTCGATCTCGGCCGGTGGGCGGTTCCAGTTTTCGGTCGAGAAGGCATAGACGCTGAGATGCGTAAGCCCGAGCTCGCGGCTGGCCTCTACGGCGCGACGCAGGGCCTCAACGCCTTCCTTGTGGCCGAGCGCGCGCGGCAGCCCTCTCGCCTTTGCCCAGCGGCCATTGCCATCCATGATGATCGCGACATGGCGCGGAGGCGCGCGCAGCGTCGCAACGTCGCCGGGGGTCGTGGCTGCGCCAGGCAGGGCTGGAGAGGTGGATTTGGGCTCGCTCACACCTGCATGATCTCTTCGGCCTTGTGCTTGAGCGCTTCGTCGATCAGCGTGATGTGCTTGTCGGTCGCCTTCTGGACCTCGTTCGAGCGGCCCTTGACCTGATCCTCGCTCAGCTCGCCAGCCTTCTCCATGCGCTTCAACTGGTCCATCCCATCACGGCGAATATTGCGGACCGCCACCCGCGCGCTTTCGGCGAACTGGCCGGCCAGCTTCTGCAGATCTCTGCGGCGCTCCTCACTTAGCGGCGGGATAGGGATGCGCAGGGTCTGACCGTCCATGATCGGGTTGAGACCCAATGGGGCCTCGCGAATGGCGCGGTCAGTCGCGCCGACCACCGACTTGTCCCACACGCTGACGCTCAGCATGCGCGCGTCGGACGCCGTCACCGAGGCCACCTGGTTCAGCGGCGTCGGGGCGCCATAGGCCATCACCGTGATAGAATCGAGCAGATGGATCGAAGCGCGGCCCGTTCGCAGCCCGGAGAACTCCGTCTTCAACGACGCGATCGCGCCGTCCATGCGTTTTTCGAGGGCCTTGATGTCGAATGTCTCTGCCATGGCCGCCACTCCTACTTTTTCTTGCCGCCAATAACCGTCGAGATGCCCTGCCCCGTCAGCACATTGGCAAGGCCGCCCTTGTCGCGGATGCGGAACACCACGATCGGTATCATGTTTTCCTTGAGAAGGCTGACGGCGGTGGCGTCCATCACCTTCAGCTCCTTCGAAAGCACTTCCATGTAGTCGAGCGTGTCAAAGCGCACGGCGTCGGCATCGACGCGCGGATCGGAAGTGTACACGCCATCGACCTGCGTGCCCTTCAGCATGGCGTCGCAATTCATCTCGGCCGCGCGCAAGGCGGCGCCGGTATCCGTCGTGAAGAATGGGTTGCCAGTGCCTGCCGCAAAGATAACGACGCGGTTCTTCTCCATGTGGCGGATGGCGCGGCGGCGGATGAAAGGTTCGCAGATCGACATCATGGATATGCCGGACTGCACCCGCGTCGGTACGCCGACATTCTCGAGTGCGTTCTGCATCACCAGCGCGTTCATCACGGTGGCGAGCATGCCCATATGGTCGGCCTGGGCGCGCTCCATGCCGGCATCGACGCCCCACTTGCCGCGCCAGATATTACCCCCGCCAATGACGAGACAGATCTGAACGCCCAGCGCGATCGCGGACTTGATCTCTTCTGCGTATTTGGTGACGGCGGGAACGTCGATCCCATAGCCCTGATCACCCATGAGGGCTTCGCCTGAAATCTTCAGGAGAACGCGCTTATAGGGAAGGCTGGCCGCATCCGCCATCGTGCACCCTTTTCGACTGCTCCCTTGCGGGGACGGCCCGGCGCAGGAAACGCCGGGCCGCCAAATTCTACCCGCTAATTCGCGGATTCCGCAAAGGCTTTACTGTTTGGGCTGTGCGAAGGCCGCCACTTCAGCAGCAAAATCGCTGGCGGCCTTTTCGATGCCTTCACCAACCTCGAACTTGAGGAAACCCTTCAGTTTGACGGGCGCGCCCATGTTCTTCGCGGCGTTTTCGATGAACTTGCCGACGGTGACGTCCGGGTCCATCACGAATGCCTGCTCCACCAGGACGGACTCCTGGTAGAATTTCCGGATACGGCCCTCCACCATCTTCTCGATGACGTTGGCCGGTTTGCCCGACTCAGATGCCAACGCCGTCTGGATCTGGCGCTCCTTTTCCACCACAGCGGGATCAAGTTCCGCAGTGGTCGCGGCCAGCGGCTTCATCGAGGCGACGTGCATCGCCACCTTGCGGCCAAGGTCGTTCAGGCGCGAAGCGTCGCCAGGCGATTCCAGAGCGACAAGCACGCCGATCTTGCCCAGGCCGTCCGAGGCCTGATTGTGGATGTAAGTCGCGACCACGCCTTCGCCGACCGAAATCGCGGCTGCGCGGCGCAGCGTCATGTTCTCGCCGATAGTGGCCACAAGGCTCTGCAGCATCTGGTTGACCGTTCCCGAACCATCGGGCGCATCCGCATGCGCAACCTTGACGACATCTCCACCGTTCGCCAAGGCGATCCCGGCGATCGTGCGGACAGCGTTCTGGAAGCTTTCGTTACGGGCGACAAAGTCCGTCTCGGAGTTCACCTCAACGAGCGCGGCGGCGGAGCCGTTGGAAACAACGCCGATCAGGCCCTCGGCCGCGATGCGGTCAGCCTTCTTGGCAGCCTTGAGGATGCCCTTCTCGCGCAGCCAATCGGCCGACGCCTCGATATCGCCGGCATTCTCGACGAGCGCCTTCTTGGCGTCCATCATGCCCGCGCCAGTCTTGTCGCGAAGCTGCTTAACCAGCGCGGCGGTAATCTCGGCCATTGTATCCTCCTGGACTTCAGATCAGCCCGAAAGCGCCCGGAACCGGTGTTCCAGGCGCCATTACGGGCCGGTTGTAACAGATTCCCGGGCCACTAAGGCAGACCGGGGCCGAACCGCCGACAGATGGGATCCTGCCGGCGTTCCTGCAATATCGCCTCAGGCCTGGACTTCGGCTTCCGCCGTTGCGGCCAGCGCCGGCTCGTTGACCACCGCCGAAGCACCCGGATCTTCGCCCGCCGCCATCGAGGATTCCGAAAGACCATCGAGCACAGCGTCGGCAATCAGGTTGCAGTACAGCTGGATGGCGCGTTGCGCGTCATCATTGCCCGGGATCGGGAAGTCGACTTCCTGCGGGTCGCAGTTCGTGTCGATGATCGCGACAACCGGGATGCCCAGCTTGCGGGCTTCCTTGACGGCGATCGCTTCCTTGTTGGTGTCGATCACGAACATCAGGTCAGGCAGGCCGCCCATGTTGCGGATACCGCCGAGAACACGCTGCAGCTTCTGCTGCTCACGCTGACGGCCGAGAAGTTCCTTCTTCGTGAGACCCGTCTCGCCGCCCGCTTGCAGCGTCTCGTCGAGTTCACGCAAGCGTTTGATTGAGTTGGACACGGTCGCCCAGTTGGTCAGCGTGCCGCCGAGCCAGCGATCGTTCATGTAGTACTGCGCGCAACGGCCAGCGGCCTCGGCGATCGACTCAGCAGCCTGGCGCTTCGTCCCGACGAACAGGACGCGGCCGCCCTTGGCGGCAGTCTCGCGCACCTTCACCAGAGCCTGGTGCAGCAGCGGGACGGTCTGTGAAAGGTCGAGAATGTGGATGCCGGAACGCGCGCCGAAGATGAAGGGTTTCATCTTGGGGTTCCAACGGTGAACCTGGTGTCCGAAGTGGGCGCCTGCTTCAAGCAATTGGCGCATAGAGAAGTCGGGCAGTGCCATGTAGTCTCCTGATCCGGTTGGCCGCCGCGGACAGAACAGGCTTGCGCCCGCACCGGAATGGGTCCGCGTGTCGGAATGACCGGCCGTATAGGCGCGTTCTGGATTTGAGGCAAGACGCCCGGAAAATGCCCCCGAAATCGGGGTCAGCGGTCAGGCGCGACCTGGACCCCGCCCCACTCCGCATCCCAGGCAATTGCGCCCGATTCAGCGTCACGAGCAAGAATCTCAACAAAATCAGTGAGACTGCGAGCCACCAGCGCCCGTGTGGCCTCGTCATGCCACATACTGATCACCTGGCCCGGGGCTCCACCCCACGCGGGATCGATGTCCACGCAAAGGTGGTTTCCGCCGCCATCACCGCAGAAGGGAATCCAGCCCAGCCGCCACCATTCATCGGGCTTGATCGGCCCTTCGGGCTGGCAGCCGATTGCGTCCGGCACGAACTCGGTCCGGCGTAGTTCTTCCCAGATCCGCCACTCATCGACGATCCGCGCGGGCGAAAACAGCTCCCACCCCGGTAGCACCGGTTGCCCACCCAGGCTCCAGGCATGCTTGCCCAGCAGGTGACGAAGGTCCGCCGGCAGTTTGGCGGCAACCTCACGCTCTGCCTGATCAATCTCGTGAGCGTCCGCCCCCGCAGCAAACAGGCCGCGAAAAGCCGGATAGGCCTTCTCGATGGCGGCGAGATAACGCTCCCAAGCTGCATCGAAGCGGGACGGATCGAAAGGCTTCTTCCCCCAGCCAAACATCAGGCAGCCGCCGGCCGGACCTGATTGACGCCCGGTACGGACTTGAATGCCTGCATAGCTCCGAAATCCACGGGGAAGCGGCCCTCAAGCTCAACAGTAACCACCCGGTCGCCCTCCACCGGAATCTCGAGCCGTATCAACCCGCGTGCGCCCTGGGCGGGCCCGTTCTGCAGTGCGGCCGCGACCTGTGCGATCCGGTCCAGCGGCGCATCAGCACTCAACCGGACAAGCAGAGTCTCGTGATGGCCGATCGATGCCTTGCTCAATTCCTTCACGCTATCCATCGAGAAGCGAAGCTCCTCATCTACCTTCCGCACGCGCACTTTGCAGATCACGCGCTGCCCGACCTCAAGCGTGTCGCGCGAGCTCTGCAGCAACTCGTCGTTGACGAAGAGTTCGTACTCACCCGAAGGGTCCGATAGTGTAACGATCGCGAACTTGCCGCCCGCCTTCGCCGGCTTTTCCACACGCGCGCGCACGACGCCGATCATCTGGATCATCTGCCGGTCCTGGCCCGCAGTCTCGCGCTCGGCCGCCAGGGTGATCTGTGAACGGAGGCTTCCCATCAGCAGGTCATCGAGCGGGTGACCGCTGAGGAAGAAGCCAACACTGGCAAGCTCGTTGTCGAGCCGTTCTGACTCGCCCCACGCCGCCGCTTCTGGAAGGCGCAGCCTCTGGGGAGGTTCATCCGCGAACAGGCTTACCTGGTTGGAGTTGCGCTGTTCCTCAGCCGACGCCGCCAGCGCAGAGAGCGTGGCCGCAGAAACAAACGCCTTCGCGCGGTTCGGCTCTACAGATTGGAATGCCCCACCCTTCGCCAGCGCCTCGAAGCAGCGCCGGTTGACCAGCCGCGCGTCAACACGCTCGGCAAAGTCCTGCAGGTCATTGAACGGTCCGCCCTTGGCCCGTGCATCTTCCACAGAAAGCATCGCTGGCTTGCCGACGCCCTTGATGGCGCCAAGGGCGTAGCGGACGGCGCCCTCTTCCACGGTAAAGTCTGCTCCGGAGTGATTGATATCCGGTAGGCGAACCTCAATCCCCATCCGGCGTGCTTCCTGGAAGAACACTGCCAGCTTATCCGTATTGCCCATGTCGAGACTCATCGATGCGGCAAGGAACTCCACCGGGTGATTAGCCTTCAGCCACGCCGTCTGGTAGGTCAGCAGTGCGTATGGAGCTGAGTGGGATTTGTTGAAGCCGTAGTCCGCGAACTTGGCGCAGGCTTCGAATGTCAGGTCTGCGTCGGCTTGCGAAATCCCGTTCGCAAGCGCGCCCTCCATGAAGCGCGCGCGCTGCTTGTCCATCTCGGCGCGGATCTTCTTGCCCATGGCGCGGCGGAGCATGTCGGCCTCGCCGAACGAATACCCGGCCATGTCGCGAGCGATCTGCATCACCTGTTCCTGGTAGGTAATGATGCCGAAAGTCGGCTCCAGGATCGGCTTTAGCCACGGCGTCAACGCGTCGGTGTAATAGTTCGTCTCTTCCAGTCCTTTTTTGCGGCTGCAATAGACTGGGATATTCGCCATCGGGCCCGGGCGATAGAGCGCGACCAGCACGATCAGATCCTCGAAGCGGTCAGGCACCATGTCCACGAGCGCGCGCCGCATGCCCTGGCTTTCGACCTGGAACACGCCAATAACGTCGCCCTTCTGCAGCATCTCATACGTCTTGACGTCATCCAGCGGCAGGCGGGCAAGATCCACGGTCTCGCCCTTGTCCGCGATCATCTTGATCGCCCGGTCGATCACCGTAAGCGTCTTGAGGCCGAGGAAGTCGAACTTCACAAGGCCGCCTGCTTCGGCCCACTTCATGTTGAACTGGCTAGCGGGAATGTCCGATTTCGGGTCGCGATAGAGCGCAACCAGATCGACCAGAGGGCGATCCCCGATGACGATACCGGCCGCGTGCGTCGATGCGTTGCGGTAAAGCCCCTCAAGCTGCTGGGCGGTATTGAAGAGGTCCGCCACCTCTTCCTCCGCCTCTATCGCCTCGTCGAGCTTGGGCTCCATCTCCCGCGCCTCCGCCAGCGTGGGCGGCTTGGCGGGATTGAACGGCACCAGCTTTGCGAGCTTGTCGACCTGATGGAAGGGCAGCTGTAGAACGCGGCCAACATCGCGCAACACGGCGCGCGCCTGCAGCGTGCCAAACGTGATGATCTGCGAGACGCGATCGGCTCCATACTTTTCGCGCACATAGTCGATCACTTCTCCGCGCCGTTCCTGGCAGAAGTCGACGTCGAAGTCCGGCATCGAGACGCGTTCGGGATTGAGGAAGCGCTCGAACAAAAGGCCGAAACGGATGGGATCAAGGTCGGTGATCGTGAGCACCCACGCTACCAGCGAACCAGCGCCCGAGCCCCGTCCCGGCCCCACCGGAATGCCGTTCGCCTTGGCCCACTTGATGAAGTCCGACACGATCAGGAAGTAGCCGGGAAAGCCCATCCGTTCGATGATGCCGATCTCGTACTCCAGACGCTCCCTGTAGACGGACAACTCAGCCGCCGGCTGGACGATCTTGAGGCGCTCCTTGAGACCCGCTTCCGCCTGTGCCTTGAGCTCGGTCGACTCATTGCGGCCGCGCTTGGTGTCGAAGGGCGGCAGGATCGGCTTGTGCTTGCGAGGCCGGAAGGCGCAGCGCCGTGCGATCTCCACGGTTGAGGCCAGCGCCTCGGGGAGGTCTGCAAATGTCGCCGCCATCTCGGCGGGCGACTTCAGGTATTGCTGTGGCGAAGCGCGTGGGCGGTCCGCCTGGCTGACATAGGCCGAGTTCGCGATGCACATCAGAACGTCGTGCACAGGATGCTGGTCCTGCTTCTGGAAGCGCACGTCGTTGGTCGCAACCAGCGGCAGCGCAAGCTCATAGGCGAGGTCCACCAGCACGCCCTCTGCGGCGGCCTCCTCCGGCCGGCCATGGCGCTGCAGCTCCACATACAACCGGCCGCCAAACACGCCCTGCAGGTCCTTCAACCGCGCGCGAACCTCCTCCACGCGCCCCGTCGCTGCGCGCCGGCTCAGCAAGCCATCAGCGCCACCGGTCAGGCAGATCAGGCCATCGGCATGTTCCAGCAAGGTCGCGAAGGCAACTTCGCGACCAGCCCCTGCTGGCGTCAGGAACGACGCCGTCGAGAGCTTCATGAGATTGCGATAGCCGGCCTCGTTCTGAGCCAGCAGGGCAATTTTGCCACGCTCGCCCGTCACGCCGGGTTCGAGGATTTCAAGCGTCAGACCCGTGATCGACTGAACGCCGGCCTCGGTCAGCCCCTCGGCCAGCTCCAGCGCCGCAAACAGGTTGTCATCCGTGACGCCGACAGCCGGCACGCCGTTGTTGCCGGCCCATTTGGCGAGATCCTTCGGCCGGATCATGCTCTGCAGGAGCGACAACGCCGTACGGACGCGCAGATGGATGAATCGCGGTGCCTCAGGTGTCGTCACGCCGGTCTCCGCCATCAGCCTCGGTCTTGCCGAGCTTAGACCGAGTCGGCACTTGCCCGTTGGGGCGCCGCCTCAAGACGTCCTTCGTTCAGGGCAAGGACGCGGTCCATGTAGCTCGTGAGCTCAACGTTATGGGTCGCGACGAGAACAGCCACCCCTTCCTGCTTCGCGATGTCGAAAAGGTTCTGGAAAACCACGCGAGATGTTGTGGGGTCGAGGTTACCCGTGGGCTCGTCTGCGATCAGGACTTTCGGCTTGTTGGCCAGCGAGCGGGCAATCGCCACTCGCTGCTGTTCCCCGCCAGAAAGCTGGCCGGGGCGGTGGTGATCGCGGTCCCTGAGACCCATCATGTGCAGCAATTCCTGCGCACGCTTGCGGGCCCGCGTGCGCGAGATGCCGTTGATCATCAGCGGCGCCGCCACGTTATCGACCGCGTTCAGTTCTGGCAGCAGATGATGGAACTGGTAGACGAAACCCAGTTCCAGCCGCCGCGCCATGGTGCGAGCCGAGTCCGACATCGAGAGCGCGTCCTGTCCGTTGAACATCACGGCGCCCGCATCAGGCTTTTCGAGCAGTCCCGCGACGTGAAGCAACGATGACTTGCCCGAGCCGGAGGGGCCAATCAGTCCCGCCATCTCGCCCGGAAAAAGATCGAGATCAACGCCCCGCAGAACATGCAGGGTCTTGTCGCCCGACTTGTACCGCCGCTCCACCCCGCGAAGGGAGAGCACGGGCTTCCTCATTTCAGCGCCTGCGTCCGTCATTACTCGAACCTCAGCGCTTCAACCGGGTTCAGGCGCGCCGCCCACATCGAGGGGATGATCGACATGAATAGCGTCACGACGAACGCCATGCTTCCAACCCATGCAACCTCGCCCCACTCCAGCTTCGCCGGTAGCGAATCGAGTTGGTAGATATCCGCCGGGAACAACTCGACGTTGAACAGCCATTCGAGGAAATGCTGGATCGGCGCGATGTAGATCGCACACAGCACGCCGAGTAGGACGCCGGTGCCGACGCCCACCATGCCAAGCACCGTACCCGTCATCATGAAGATGCGCACCACGCCCGCGCGCGTCGCGCCGATGGTGCGCAGGATGGCGATATCCCGCGCCTTGTTCTTCACGAGCATCAACACGCCGGTGATGATGTTCAGCGCCGTGATCACAACCACGATGAACAGGATCAGCCGCATGACATTTCGTTCGACTTCAAGCGCCGTGACATAAGTGGAGCTACGCTGGATCCAGCTCTGGACCCGATAGGGCACGTTGCCCGCGATACTCTCTGCAAAGTCATTGGCCGCATTGGGATTGGCCAGCCGCACCCCCACGATCGGATAGCCATCATTATATCCGAAGAGGTTCTTTGACGCCTCGATCGGCAGGAAACCCATCAGCCGGTCATATCGGTCGTTGCCCGCGTGATAGATCGCGCTCACCGTATAAGTGATGCTGCGAGGCGAGCGGCCAGCCGGCGTGCTTGGCCCGTCCGGCTGGGTAACCTTGACCCTGTCGCCGACGCCAACACCCAGCGAGTAGGCGAAAGAACTTCCAAGAACGATGTCCTTAGACAACGCGCCTTCATCGCCAAACCGGTCGAGTGAGCCCTGCCCTACAGGTGTCCGAGGCCATGGCTCGTTTGGATTAGCCATCGCGCGTTGGCCATCGGCAATGCTACCGGCCACCAGCTTGTTTGTCCGAAGATCTTCCGGCCGCACGCCGCGGATCTCGATGCCCTGACTGCGTCCATACGCCGAGGCAAGGCCAAAACCCTCGTGGATCGGCTCGACGGCTTCGACCCCGGGCCGGCTGCGCAGATCAGCCATCAAAGTCTCAATGGTAGGGGCCGGAGCTCCCCGCGTATCTATGAACACATGCGGTTCGAAGCCCACGATCTTCGAGATCAATTCGAGCCTGAACCCGTTCATGATCGACATGGTGAGGATGAGCGCCCAGACGCCCAGCGTGATGCCGATCACCGATACGACCGAGATAAATGCGAGACCGCCGTGCTCACGCTTGGCGCCGAGATAGCGCATCGCCAGCATGCGTTCGAAGGGCCCGAAAGGCCGCTCTGTCACGCGCTTGTCTGCTGACGCCGCCATCGATCTAGGCCTTCCTGCCGGCGGCGCAGCGATTGATCGCCGCCTCGAGCGACATCTCTTCGGTCACGCCCGATTTGCGGTTGCGCAGTTCGACCAGCCCCGACTTCAGGCCCTTGGGCCCAATCACAATCAGCTCCGGTACGCCGATCAGTTCCATCGTCGAGAACTTGGCGCCGGGGCGCTCGCCCGTATCATCATAAAGCGCGTCGAGACCCGCCTTCATCAACTGGCCATAGGCAGTCTCGCAAGCAGCGGAGACATCTGCATCGTCCGCCCGCAGGCTGACCACAGCGACCTCGAACGGCGCGACGGCCGCCGGCCAGATCACGCCCTTCTCGTCATGGCTCGCCTCGATGATTGCGCCGACCAGCCGTGACACGCCAACGCCATAGGAGCCCATTTGGGCCGGAACCTGCTTGCCATCCGGGCCTGTGATCATCGCATTCATCGGCGCGGAATACTTCGTGCCGAAATAGAAGATGTGACCCACCTCGATGCCGCGAGCAGACAGCTTCTTGTCCTCGGGCAGCGCATCGTAAGCGGCCGCATCGTGCATCTCTTCTGTCGCGGCGTAGAGCGACGTGCGCGCATCCACATGCGGCTGCAGGTCGCCATACCAGTCCACGTCCGGACCCGGCGCGCCCATCTCGACAAGATCCCGGTGACAGAACACCTGACTCTCGCCCGTCTCAGCCAGTACGATGAACTCGTGGCTGAGATCTCCGCCTATCGGGCCCGTGTCCGCACGCATCGGCACAGCCTTGAGGCCCATGCGCGCAAACAGGTTGAGGTAAGCCACGAACATCCGGTTGTAGGCCCGCCGCGCGCCCGCCTCGTCAAGATCGAACGAATAGGCGTCCTTCATCAGGAACTCGCGACCGCGCATCACGCCGAAACGCGGACGACGTTCGTCCCTGAACTTCCACTGCTGGTGATAGAGGTTGAGCGGCAGGTCCTTGTAGCTCTTCACGTAAGCGCGGAAGATCTCCGTGATCATTTCCTCGTTCGTGGGCCCGTACAGCAGCTCGCGCTCATGTCGGTCCGTGATGCGCAGCATCTCAGGCCCATAGGCGTCATAGCGCCCGGACTCGCGCCACAGATCAGCGAGCTGCAGCGTCGGCATCAATAGCTCGATCGCGCCAGCACGATCCATCTCCTCGCGGACGATCTTCTCGACCTTCTTGAGCACGCGAAAGCCCAGCGGCAGCCACGCATAGATGCCCGCCGCCTCCTGGCGGATCATCCCGGCACGCAGCATGAGCTGGTGCGAAATGATCTGCGCATCGGCAGGCGCTTCCTTGAGCGCAGGAAGGAAATAGCGGGAAAGGCGCATTGGGGGTCCTGGAAAGCGGCAGTCTAGTCAGGCTGATAGCCGCCCAATGACGCCCACGCAATGCGGCCGAAACGGGGCTAAATCCTTGCAATCATGAAGTCCAGCCAGCGCATATGGAGCGCGAGCCAGAGCAGGAAGGTGACAAGGGCTGCGCCCACGGTGGGTACCAATAACTTGCCGAGCCAGGGCACGCGCTCTGGCGCGCCGCCTTCCGAACCGGGAACAACTGTCCCCGACTGGCGCTGGCTGGTCTGCCCAGCCGACAAGGTCGGCAGGAAAATCAACCACCACGCGCCGGTGTAGACGACGATCGCCTCGAAAATACCCATTCTGCGAACCTAGTGGTGACCTTTAGGCGTTTCCATGAGTTCGATCAGCACACCGTCCGAATCCTTCGGGTGGATGAAGATCACCAGAGTCCCATGCGCGCCAATCCGCGGCTCGCCCAGAACCTTGGCCCCCTTCTTCTCCATATCCGCCTTGGCATCGTGGATATCGGGTACCTCGAAGCAGACATGATGCTGTCCGCCCTTGGGGTTCTTCTCGAGGAAGTTGATGATCGGCGACTTCTCGCCCAGGGGCTCGATGATCTCCAGCTGGGTGTTTGGAAGGTTCACGAAACCAACACGCACGCCCTGCGCCGGCATGTCGAACGGCTGCACGAACTCGGTTGCGCCGTAGAGCGTGCGATAGGTCTCGAACGCCTTCTCGATCGAGGGCACGGCGATCCCGATGTGATTAAGGCGTCCGATCGTCATCGCATCTCTCCGTTAGAGTCTGTGTACCGTCACATCGACCAGCGGCCGCTTGCCGAACTGGACTTCAGAAGCCCGCCGCACGGCCTTGGTCAGTATCTTCCCGATCTTGTCGTCGTCTCCGAGGTCGGCGCGCTTCATGCCGGCCATCGCGGCGTCCGCTGCTTCGTCCAGCGGCTCCAGCGACTCGTCCGCTGGTCGTCCATCCGGCTCGGAGAACCCGCGCGCAACAATCGTCGGGCCGTCCTCGATCTTGCCCTTTGCGATCACGACGCTGACGGTGACGTGGCCGTTATACGCCATCTTCTTGCGTTCCCACATCCCGCCAGCCTTGTCGGAGGTCAGCACCTCGCCATCGACATGCAGCCGCCCGGCTGGGACCTGGTCGATCACGACAACCGGCCCGGGCGCCAGGCGGATGACATCGCCATTGTCTGGCGTGATCGCTTCGGGCACCTGCAGCGAGCGGGCATAACGCGCGTGTTCCATGATGTGCCGCCGCTCGCCATGAACCGGCACGGCGATGCGCGGTTTGGCCCACAGGTACATCCTGCGCAGCTCATCACGACAGGGGTGACCGGAAACGTGGATGTCAAATTGCCTGTCAGTCACCAGCTTGATGTTGCGCTCGGCCAGCATGTTCTGGATTTCGGCGATGGCGCGTTCATTCCCTGGAATGACGCGGGAAGAGAAGATCACGGTATCGTCCGCACCGAGCCGCACGGAGGGGTGATCGCCCCGCGCCACGCGCGCCAGCGCCGCATTCGGCTCGCCCTGACTGCCGGTGCAGAGATACAGCACATGCTGCGGCGGCAGGGCCGCCGCCGCTTCTGGCTCAAGGAAAGTGAACTCCTTGAGCAGCCCCACTGATTGGGCAGCGCCCGCGATCCGGATCATCGAGCGGCCCAGCAGGCAGATCGACCGGTCGTTCGCCCGCGCCGCTTCGCAAGCCGAGTGCACGCGCGCGACGTTTGATGCGAATGCCGTGATGGCGACCCGTCCCGTCTGCTCGGCAACAGCGCGCTTCAACGCTTCTCGCGCGAGGCTTTCGGAACCAGCCTCGCCCTCCTCAAACACGTTCGTGGAATCGCAAACCATCGCGAGGATGCCTTCGCGGCCCAACTCCTCGATCTTCGCCTGGTCGAAGTCCTCGCCGATGATCGGATCGGGATCGATCTTCCAGTCGCCGGTATGAAGCACCATGCCCAGCGGCGTACGGATCGCCAGACCATTCGGTTCCGGGATTGAGTGCGTCAGCGTCACCATCTCGACTTCGAACGGACCGAAGGTCCGCTTCTCGCGCAACTGCATGACGTGAAGCTCGGCTTCGTCCGTCAGACCGCGTTCGCGCAGCTTCTCGGCCACGAGATAGGCCGTGAACGGCGTCGCATAAATCGGTGCGCGCAGCTTGGGCCACAGCCATCCGATTGCGCCGATATGGTCCTCGTGCGCGTGCGTCAGGATGATGGCCTCGATATCCTCGGCAAGACCCTCAAGATAAACCGGGTCGGGCATGATCAGGTCAACGCCTGGCGTGGTGTCATCGCCGAACGTCACGCCGACATCGACCACGATCCAGCGCCGGGCATCGGGCGGACCATAGCCATAAGCGTTGAGGTTCATACCAATTTCGCGGCATCCGCCCAGCGGCGCGAAGACAAGTTCGGCTTTGCTCATTTCAGCTCTTTGGCCGCCTGAGTGATGTTGCGGTCATAGAGGATACGCAAACCCTTGATGGTGATATCGCTGTCGAAATGGTCGATCCGTCGCGCTGCGCCCTCGAACAGGGACGCAACGCCACCGGTTGCAATTACGGTCATGGGTTTCCCGTACTCGTCCTTGATGCGTTCGACCAGCCCATCAATCAGGTCGATATACCCCCAGAACACGCCAGACTGCATCGCCGCCACTGTATCCTTGCCGATCACCTGGTCTGGCTTCTGGATCGCCACGCGCGGCAGCTTGGCCGCCGCCTCGTGCAGCGCCTTCATCGACAGGTTGATCCCCGGTGCGATGATGCCGCCCTCGAACGAACCATCCTCGCCGACAATATCGAAGGTCGTCGCCGTGCCGGAGTCGATCACGATCAGTGCGCCTTCATAGCTCCCATGGGCGCCAACCGCGTTCACAAGGCGGTCCGCGCCGACCTCGCTTGGCTTGGTGATGTGGACGGCGACGCCCAGTTCCACGTTCTCGCCGACCACAAAAGGTTCGACGTTGAGATAGCGCCTTGCAAAGTTCCGTTGGTTGAACAGCGATTGCGGCACTACAGTCGAAATGATGCAGTCGTCGATCTGGCTGAGACTCAGCCCGTTGATTTCCATCAACGTCGAAAGCCAGACGGCATAATCGTCCGCAGTCTTGGTCATATCGGTCGACGAGCGCCACTGTGCACGCCACTCGCTCCCGTCATGGACGGCGAACAGCGTGTTGGTGTTGCCCGTGTCGATCGCCAACAGCATCGGCGGCTCCCTTTGCCCCTTGGCTAACTCAATTACCTAACCCAATAGCGAAATTTCGCCCGCCCGAACATGGGTTTCGGCCCCATCGGCCCTGCGCAGGACCAGCGCCCCGTCAGGCCCAAGGCCGGTCATGACGCCCTCGATGCGGCCACTGGCCGGCGTCAGTTCCACCCGCTGTCCCAGGTGGGCCGCCCGTTCCAACCAGGCTGTACGCGTGGGCTCGAATCCCTCCACCAGCAGACTCCGAAGGCGCGCGCGGAACGCCATGTCCAGCGTCGTTAGAACACCCTCCGCCGTCAGACCTGCCCCGCCCGGAAGATTGGCGAGGCACGTCGTCGGCCGATCGGGCCGCTCAGGCGCAACTTCCACGTTCACGCCAAAGCCTGCCGCCATCCATAGCTGCCCATGGATCTGTCCCGTCTCGATCAGGATGCCGCAAAGTTTCGCGGGTCCTACCAATATGTCGTTCGGCCATTTCAGCTTGGCCGCATTGACATCAACGCCCGCACTTTTTGCTGCATCCAGAACGGAGAGCCCCGCCGCAAAGCACGCCAGCACCGCTTCGGCCGGCGGCCGCGGATACGGGAGCAGCGCGGTCGCAAACAGATTGCCCTTCGGCGAAGACCAGGCGCGGCCCAGCCGGCCACGCCCCGCCGTCTGCATCTCGGTGACCAGCCAGCGCGGCCCCGCGTCCCCTTCGGACGTGCGGCGTCTCGCTTCCTCGTTGGTGGAGTCGATCTCGCCGAACCTTGTGATGGGCCAGGCCTGCGAGAGCAGTTCGACGACCATCTAGCCGCCTGCAGCGCGCGCAGCTGCATCCAGCAGCAGCTGTATGAAGATCGTCAGCACAGGGAACATCGCGAGGCTGGTCAGAGCAACGATCAGGCCGACTGAAACTTCCGTGCGATCAAGCGCTTCGCCCGGGGGTTTCATGAACATCGCCCAGACAATCCGCAGATAGTAGCCGAGCGACACAACGCTCGCGAGGGCGCCAACCAGCACCAGCCACAGGAGGTCAGCCGAAATGCCGGCCGTGAAGACCTGCAGCTTACCCCAAAAACCGGCGGCCGGAGGAATGCCCGCCACCGAGAAGATCAGCACCATGAGGCCAAGCGCGATGCCGGGCTTCGACTTCACGAGACCGTTGAGGTCCGAGACCTGGTCGACCGCCTTGCCGCCCCGGCGCAGCGCCAGGATGCCGCCGAACATGCCGAGAGTCGCAACCACGTAGAGCGTCATGTAAACCAGCACAGACGACGCGCCATCCTCAACGCCCGCCGCGACGCCGATCAGCGCAAAGCCAACGTTAGAGATCGAGGAATAGGCGAGAATGCGCTTGATGCTGTTCTGCATCAGTGCGCCGAATGCGCCGATAAGCATCGACAGAGCGGCGATGATCGCAAGGATCTGCTGCCAGGAAGCAGCATGCGTCCCGAATGCCGAGAACAGGATGTGTGCGAGCACACCAACCGCCGCGATCTTCGGCGCTGTGGCGAAGAAGGCCACCACCGGCGTGGGCGCCCCCTCATAGACGTCTGGCGTCCAGATGTGGAAGGGAGCAGCCGACGCCTTGAACGCCAGCCCGCAAATCACGAATACGAGGCCGAAGGTCAGCCCGATGGACTCCGGCGCGGCGGCGATCGCAGCGTATCCGGTGCCGCCGGTGAAGCCGTAGACCAGCGAAGAACCGTAAAGCAGCAAGCCAGACGCCAGCGCGCCCAGTACGAAGTATTTGAGCCCCGCTTCCGCGGACTTCACGCTGTCACGCCGGAACGCAGCCAGCACGTAAGACGACAGGCTCAGCGTCTCGATGCCAACGTAGAGCGTCATCAGATCGTTGGCCGACAGCATCATGCCGGCGCCGAGGGAGGCGAACACCACCAGCAGCGGATACTCGTACCGCTCCATCTGCGCGGTTTTCAGGGACCCGCCAGACATGAGCAGCGCCGCAGCCGCCATGCCATACGCGACCACCTTCGCGAAGATTGTGAACATCGTCGCCTTGTAGAGACCGTCGGGGGCCAAGGGATCGCTGGCGAATGCTGAAATGGACTCGCCGCGGCCAAACTGAACGACAGCAGCAGCCGCAGCCGCGGCGAGCGCGATGACGGCGAGGAAGCGCAACAGGCCGGAGATCCGATCTCCGCCAATGGCGCCGATCAGCAGGCCCGCAAGTCCGAACCCGGCGAGTATAGCTTCCGGGGCGGCGTTTGAGATGTCGGCGAGGAAATCCATGGCGCCTTCCTACTGGCCTGCCTGGCCGATCATCCGCAGCACTTCGTTCGTCGTTCCCTCGGTCAGGTCAAAGACCAGACCCGGGAAGACGCCGAAGCCAAGCGCACTGACCGCCAGCAGTCCAAGGATGAAGAATTCGAGCAGCGTCACGTCCTTGATGTCCATGAGCTTCTCATTGGTCATCTCGCCGAACACGACGCGGCGGTAGAGCGTGAGCATGTAGACGGCCGAGAAGATCACGCCGAGGGCAGCGCCCGCCGCCGCCCAGGTTGACGCCTGGAAGCCGCCGACCATCGTCAGGATCTCGCCGACGAAACCGCTGGTGCCCGGCAAGCCGACATTGGCCATCGAGAACAGCATGAACAGCGCTGCATAGACCGGCATGCGATGCACGAGGCCGCCATAGAAGGCGATTTCGCGCGTGTGCATCCGGTCATAGATCACGCCGACGCAAAAGAAGAGCGCGCCCGAGATAATGCCGTGGCTGATCATCTGGAAGATGGCGCCCTGGATGCCCGCCTCATTGAACGCAAAAATGCCGAGCGTCACGAAGCCCATGTGGGCAACCGACGAATAGGCCACAAGCTTCTTGATGTCCGTCTGCCGGAACGCGACCAGCGAAGCGTAGACGATCGCGATGACCGACAGCGCAAACATCAACGGCTGGAACAGCAGCGATGCGTCAGGGAACATCGGCAAGGAGAACCGCAGGAAGCCGTAGCCACCCATCTTCAACAGCACCGCCGCCAGCACCACCGAGCCCGCCGTCGGCGCCTCGACGTGCGCGTCCGGTAGCCAAGTGTGGACCGGGAACATTGGCAGCTTCACTGCGAACGAAGCGAAGAACGCCAGCCAAAGCCAGGTCTGGACCTCCGGCGGGAACAGCAGCGCGCCCGTGACTGGATGGAGCCCCTCCTGCAGCGTCGGCACATCCGTCGTACCGGCCACGACCGACATGTAGATCACCGCCGCCAGCAGAAGCAGGGAGCCAAGCAGCGTGTAGAGGAAGAACTTGAATGCCGCATAAAGCCGGTTCTTGCCGCCCCACACCCCGATGATCAGGAACATCGGGATCAGTCCGCCTTCGAAGAAGACGTAGAACAGGATCAGGTCCATCGCGCAGAACACGCCGATCATCAGCGCCTCGAGCACGAGGAAGCAGATCATGTACTCGGCCAGCCGGTCCTCGATCGACTTCATCGACTGCAGGATGCAAAGCGGCGTCAACGCAGTCGTGAGAACGACCAGCGCAATGGCCATGCCGTCAACGCCCATCTTGTAGGACGAGCCGCCAAACCATGGGGCGTGATCAACCAGCTGGTATCCGGCCTGCGCCGGATCGAATTGCGCCAGAGCCATCAGCGAGACGCCCAGCGTCACCAGCGAGGTCAGCAGGGCGATGCCCTTCGATGCACTGCCCGCCATCACCGGGCCGCCAACAATGCGCAGCGCCAGAATGACCAGCGCGCCTGCCAGCGGCAGGAAGGTCGTCAGGGTGAGAATAAGCGGGCCGGTCATGCGTCAGCGTCCCTGCCCGGCCAGAACGAAGGCCACGAAAATCACGGCCGACACGAGGATCACGAGCGCATAGTGGAAGATATAGCCGGTATGCAGCTTCGAGAGCCCACCCGCACCTGCCTTCGCGATACCAGTCACGCCGTCGGGACCAAGGCCGTCGATGATCTTCTTGTCGCCGACCTTCCAGAACAGATCGCCCAAGGCGGCCGTGCCCTTTACGAACACGAAGTGGTAGATTTCGTCGAAATACCATTTGTGGGACAGGAAGGAGTGCATCGGCCCGCCATTCGCCGCCATCCGTCGCGGTACGCCCGGGGCCATCAAGTAGAAAATCACAGCGCCAAGGAAGCCCGTCACCGTCACCACGAAAGGCGCCCAGATCACCCATGCCGGCAGTTCATGATGCTCACCCGCATGAGCCGCATCGGGAGCTGCATGCTCCTCAGCAGCGACAACACCGTGAGACTCTTCCGCCGCTGAAGCTGCAGCGTTCGACGGCGCAGGCGTATGCGCCCCATCTGCCGCGCAATGCGCAGCATCGCCATAGGGGTGCACGCCACACGGGCCATAAAGCGGATCGGCTTCGCGCACGATTGCGCCCTGCCAGAAGCCATCGGCGTTCTTCGTCAAGAATTCCGGTTTGAACAGCAGGCCTGCGAACACTGCGCCTGCCGCCAGAAGCAGCAGAGGAACGAGCATCACGATCGGCGATTCATGGGCCGGCGCGCGGCCGTCCTTCGGCTTGGCGTGTGCATGATCATGGCCATGGCCGTGATCGTCATGATGCGCATGCGGGTTGGGGCGGAACTTGCCCTCGAACGTCATGAACATCAGGCGCCACGAATAGAAGCTCGTCAGCAGCGCCGCCGCGATGGAGCACCAGAAGGCGAACGGCCCGAACGCGGAGTCAGATGCGAACGCGCTCTCGATGATTGCGTCCTTCGAGAAGAAGCCAGCAAAGCCAATATCCGTTCCCGGAATGCCGAATCCGATGAGAGCCAGCGTGCCGATCAACATCATCGCCCAAGTGAACATCATGTTGGGACGGACACCGCCCATGAAGCGCATGTCCTGCTCGTGGTGCATCCCGTGGATCACCGAGCCCGCGCCAAGGAACAGCAGCGCCTTGAAGAAGGCATGCGTGAACAGGTGGAACATCGCCGCGCCGTAAGCGCCAAGGCCAGCGGCGAAGAACATGTAGCCCAGCTGCGAACAGGTCGAATACGCAACCACGCGCTTGATGTCGTTCTGCACGAGACCGACCGTTGCGGCGAACAGGCAGGTCACCGCGCCGACCACCGTGATCACGTTCGACGCGACCTCGGCCTCCGCATAAAGGGGCGAAGCGCGGCAAACGAGGAACACGCCCGCTGTCACCATGGTCGCTGCGTGGATCAGCGCGGAGACCGGCGTCGGCCCTTCCATCGCGTCCGGCAACCATGTGTGCAGGAAGAACTGGGCCGACTTACCCATCGCGCCGATGAACAGCAGGATGCCCGCGATCTCGAGGCCCCACACATGTACACCGAGGAAGTCGAACGTGACTTCCTTGATCGGCATGGCGCCAGCTGCGCCCACCATGTCGACCGGCGCGTTGTTCGCGATAACCGCGAACACGGTGTCGAACTGGATAGAGGAGAATTCCTTGATGCCGTACTGGGCATAGTCCACGCCCGCGACCGGCTGGATCATGAACACCAGCGCCATGATGCCGAGTGCGAATCCGAAATCGCCAACGCGGTTGACGACGAACGCCTTGATCGCAGCGTCATTGGCCGACGGCTTCTTGTACCAGAACCCAATCAGCAGGTAGGACGCGAGCCCCACGCCTTCCCAGCCGAAGAACAGCTGGATGAAGTTGTCCGCCGTCACCAGCATCAGCATCGCGAAGGTGAACAACGACAGGTAGGCGAAGAAGCGCGCGCGGTGAGGATCCTCGGCCATGTACCCGATGGAATAGATGTGCACGAGCGCCGAGACGCTGGTCACCACGAACATCATGGTCACCGACAGCGCATCGATCCGGATCGCCCAGTCGGCGATGAACGTATCGACGTTGAACCAGCGCGAAAGCACGATGGTCTGCGCCCCTCCCGCCTGGCCGCCCAGCGACCATGCGAAGAACTGCCATGCCGCGAGCGCTGCAGCCGTCACGACAATGGCGGTCGTCACCGCCATCGCGCCCCTGTCGCCCAGCACGCGCTGGCCGAGCCCGGCCACCACCGCGGCGATGCCCGGCGACAGCACGATCAAGATTGCGGCGACTTCCTGGAAGGTCAAATGCCTTGCTCCCCTAGCCGCGCAGCACGTTGACGTCTTCCACGGCGATCTCGCCGCGGTTTCGGAAGTAGACGACCAGGATGGCAAGGCCCACTGCTGCCTCCGCCGCCGCGACCGTCAGGACCAGCATCGCGAAAACCTGGCCCATGATCGTGCCGTTGAAAACGGAGAACGCCACCATGTTGATGTTCACCGAGAGCAGGATCAGCTCGATCGACATCAAGATGACGATGATGTTCTTCCGGTTCACGAAGATGCCGAACACGCCGATAGTGAACAGCGCCGCTGACACGGCCATGTAGTGGCCCAGACCGAGTTCCGCTCCAGCCATTACGGGATCCCCTGTCCAGGCCGCACGTCCTTGAGTTCGACGGCGTCCTTGCGCTTGCGCCCGGTCTGCTGGGCGATGTTCTGGCGTTTGACCGACGGCCGCGAGCGCAGCGTCAGCACGATGGCGCCGATCATGGCGACCAGGAGGACGATCCCGCACATCTGGAACAGAAGCAGGTAGTCGTCATAAAGCACGTTTGAGAGCGCCTCGGCGTTTGTGACGCCGCCCGGGTTCGGATCGAACGTCGTCCCGCCGCCAAAGGTCGCCGCCGCCACCACGATGCCGATCTCAGCCAGCAGCGTCAGCGCCAGCAAAATCCCGATCACCAGGTAATTCTGGAAGCCCTGCTTCAGCGCCACAAAATCGATGTCCAGCATCATGACGACAAACAGGAACAGCACGGCGACTGCGCCGACGTAGACCACGACCAGCAGCATCGCGAGGAACTCGGCCCCGATCAGCACCAGCAGGCCCGCCGACGTGAAGAAGGTCAGGATCAGCCACAGCACGGAATGCACCGGATTGCGCGCCGCGACGACAAACAGCGCCGATGCGACCACGATGCTCGAGAGGATGTAGAAAGCGATCAGCGTCATAGCTCCAGCCTCCCTCTTCCTTTGGTCCAGATCGCCCCGGACGGGGCCGTTGAAAGTCTAGTGCCGTGCCCGACTCGCCCCCGCAAGCCGCGCCCTTCTATCTGTAGCGCGCGTCAAGTTCCAGATTGCGTGCGATCTCGCGTTCCCAGCGGTCGCCATTCTCCAGAAGCCGCTCCTTGTCGTAGTAGAGTTCTTCCCGCGTTTCCGTGGCGAACTCGAAATTCGGGCCTTCCACGATGGCGTCCACCGGGCAGGCTTCCTGGCAAAAGCCGCAATAGATGCACTTCACCATGTCGATGTCGTATCGCGTCGTGCGGCGCGAGCCGTCCTCGCGCGGCTCGGCCTCGATGGTGATGGCCTGCGCCGGGCAGATCGCCTCGCACAATTTGCACGCGATGCAGCGCTCCTCGCCATTGGCATAGCGACGCAGGGCGTGTTCGCCGCGGAAGCGCGGGCTCAGCAGCCCTTTCTCGAACGGGTAGTTGATCGTGTATTTGCGGCTGAAGAACTTCTTCATCGACAGAAAAAACGCGCCGAGGAAGTCCGTCAGCATCGCTCCCCGAATGGCCTGGCCGATCGACATGACGTCTCCTAATTCACCGCGCCAGCGTTGCGGCGATACTCGTTCCAGCTGATGACGCCGTCCTTGTCGCGGTCCATGCCCGCCGGCAGCGTCACAGCAATCAGTTCGGATGCCTCCAGCGCCCCACTGCTGTTTGCATCAAGCTCTTCGAAGCCCGGACGCATCTGCGCATTCGTGAAGGTTGCGTAAGCCGCCACAAGAACCACCGCTGCGAGCGAGGTCGGCAGGAATATCTTCCAGCCCAGCCGCATCAGCTGGTCGTAGCGATAACGCGGCACGATCGCCTTCACCATCGCGAACAGAAAGAAGAAGAAGGTCACCTTGACCATGAAGACGAGCAACCCGCCAAGGCTCAGCAACCACGAGGGCAGGCCGTCAACGCCCGGGATCGGCACCGGCATGTGCCAGCCCCCGAAGAACAGGATCGACAGCATCGCGCACATCAGCACGATCGAGACGTACTCGCCGATCATGAACATGAGGTACGGCGAGGACGAGTACTCGACCTGATAGCCGGCCACGAGTTCGGATTCCGCTTCCGGCAGGTCGAATGGGGGGCGGTTGGTCTCCGCCAGCGCCGAGATGAAGAAGATCACGAACATCGGGAACATGACGAAGATCGTCGGGAACGCAAACGCGTGCCAGTTCCAGAAACCGCCTTCCTGATTGTGCACGACATCAGAGATATTGAGCGAGCCTACCAGCAGCAGCACGGTCACGATCACGAAGCCAATCGAGACTTCGTAGGACACCATCTGCGCCGCAGACCGCAGGCCGCCAAGGAATGGATACTTCGAGTTCGACGCCCAGCCACCCATAATGATGCCGTAGACGCCAAGCGACGAGATCGCGAAGAGATAAAGAATGCCGACATTGAGGTCGGCCACCACCCAGCCCGGCGCAACCGGGATAACCGCCCAGCCGACCAGCGCCAGCGTCAGCGTAATGATCGGCGCCATCAGGAACACTGTCTTGTTGGCGCCAGCCGGAACGATCACTTCCTTAAGCACAAACTTTATGAGGTCGGCGAACGACTGCAGCAGACCGAACGGCCCCACCACGTTCGGGCCCTTGCGCATCATCACCGCCGCCCAGACCTTGCGGTCGAACAGCAGCAGGAAGGCGATGCACACCAGCAGGATGACAACGAGCGCCAGGATCTGCAGCACGGCGAGGCCGATACCGCCCCACATCCCGCCGCCCCAAGTGAAGAGGTTCTCCATTGCGCCCTCCTATTCCGCAGCCACGGCGGGGTTATGCCCCGCAGCGAGTTCGGCACATTCGGCCATGGTGCGCGAGGCGCGGGCGATCGGGTTGGTCAGGTGGAACGTGGTGACCGCATTCCGGAACGGCGCAGACTGGATCGCTCCGGGGGATCCATAGGGCGGAGCCATGCTGCCCCCATGGCGGCCCGGCGCGAAATCCAGCCCGAGGAAAGTCGGATGGTCCTTGCCCATCGTCTCGCGCAGTTGCGTGAGGCTGTCGTAAGGAAGCGTCTTGCCGAGATAGGCCGACAGCGCACGAATGATCGCCCAGTCCTCGCGCGCGTCGCCCTTTGGCGCCACGGCGCGCTGCGTCCGCTGAACGCGGCCCTCGGTGTTCACATACGTCGCCGACTTCTCGGTGTACGCCGCCGCCGGCAGGATAACGTCGGCGCGGTGGGCGCCATTGTCGCCATGGCTGCCGATGTAGATCACCTTCGCCGCGCCGAGCCTGGACGTATCGATCTCGTCCGCGCCCAGCAGCAGCACGGTCTTGATCTCGCCGGACTGCGCGCCCGCCATGATGCTCGCCACATCCTTGCCGCCGGCCGCCGGCAGGAAACCAAGATCGAGCCCACCCACACGCGCCGCGGCCGTGTGCAACACGCTGAAGCCGTTCCAGCCGTCCACAAACGCGCCAACATTCGCCGCGAGCGCCGAGACCGCATTCAGCACAGCCGCGCCATCGCCACGCGTCAGCGCGCCCTGCCCGACGATGATCAGAGGACGCTTCGCGTTCGCCAGTTCGTCGAACGCCGGGTGGCCGGCCTTCAGCTCGCCCAGCGAGTCAGGACCAGCGCCCAGATATTTGTAGTCGTATGTCAGGTCGACGCGCTCGCCGATCACTGCAATCGGAACCATGCGCAGCCAGGCCTTGCGGATGCGAGCGTTCAGAACGGCCGCTTCCTTGCGCGGATTCACCCCGACGAGCAGGATCGCGTCCGCCTCGTCGATGCCCATGATGGTCGAATTGAACAGATAGCTTTCGCGCGGCAGCTTCGTTCCGTCTGCGGCCAGCCCCAGCTTCACGCCATCCTGCCGGCAGTCGATCGACTTGACGCCAAGCGACGTCGCCATATCCAGCGCGGCCTTCATGCTCTCGGCGTCCGCCAGGTCACCGGCGATCACACCGATCTGGTCGCCTGAGACTTTCAGGAATTCCGCCGCCTGCTTCAGCGCCTCGTCCCAGGTCACAGCAGCCAGCGCTCCATTAGTGCGCACATACGGCTTGTCGAGACGCTGGCGGCCAAGGCCATCCCATACAAAGCGCGTCTTGTCCGAAATCCACTCTTCGTTGATTTCCTCGCTCACGCGGGGAAGGATGCGCATCACGGTCGGCCCACGCGCATCCACGCGGATCGCGGCGCCCATCGCATCCATCACATCGATGCTCTCGGTCTTGCGCAGCTCCCACGGACGCGCATTGAACGCGTAGGGTTTCGACGTCAGCGCGCCCACCGGGCACAGGTCGATCACATTTCCCGACAGCTCGGACGTCAGCGACTTCTCGAGATACGTCGTGATCTCGGCATCCTCGCCGCGATTGGCGAGACCGATTTCGTCCACGCCGGCAACCTCGGCCGCAAAGCGCACGCAGCGGGTGCACTGGATACAACGGGTCATGATCGTCTTGACCAGTGGGCCCATGTTCTTGTCGTCGACCGCGCGCTTGTTCTCCTGATAGCGCGAGGCGGCGCGGCCATAGCCCATGGCCTGGTCCTGAAGGTCGCACTCGCCCCCCTGGTCGCAGATCGGGCAATCCAGCGGGTGGTTGATCAGCAGGAATTCCATCACACCGGCGCGCGCCTTGATGGCGCGCGGGCTGCGGGTCGAGATTTCGTGAGGCGTGCCGTCCTTCTTGGGCGCCATGTCGCCCACAGTTTGGGCGCACGACGCTATCGGCTTCGGCGCGCCAACCCAGTCGACAAGACACATGCGGCAGTTGCCGGCGATCGACAGCCGCTCGTGATAGCAGAAGCGCGGGATCTCGGCCCCCGCCAGCTCGCAAGCCTGCAGTAGCGTGTAGCTCTTCGGCGCATCCACCGAGACGCCATCGACAACAAGTTTGACGGTGTCGGTCATGTCCCTACTCCGCCGCCGTCAGTGTTACGCCCTGAACGTGCGGGCGACCCTGCCGATAGTTCGTGATGCGGTCTTCGATTTCCTGACGGAAGTGACGGATCAGCCCCTGAATTGGCCACGCAGCGGCATCGCCAAGCGCGCAGATCGTGTGACCCTCAACCTGGGACGCCACATCCAGCAGCGTGTCGATCTCCGACGTTTCGCTCTCGCCCTTCACCATCCGCTCCAGCACGCGCCACATCCAGCCGGTGCCTTCGCGGCACGGCGTGCACTGGCCGCAGCTCTCGTGCTTGTAGAAGTAGGCAAGGCGCGCAATCGCGCGGATCAGGTCGGTGGACTTGTCCATCACGATGACAGCCGCCGTGCCGAGCCCCGACTTCACATCGCGCAGCGCGTCGAAATCCATCAGCACCGTGTCGCAGATATCCTTCGGAATCATCGGCACGGACGAGCCGCCCGGAATGATCGCCTTCAGGTTACCCCAGCCGCCGCGCACGCCGCCACAATGCTCTTCGATAAGCGTCTTCAGCGGGATCGACATCTCTTCTTCGATGTTGCACGGCCGCTCGACGTGACCGGAGATGCAGAACACCTTCGTGCCCGTGTTGTTCGGTCGGCCAAAACCGGCAAACCAGCCCGCGCCACGGCGCAGGATCGTCGGCGCAACGGCGATCGACTCCACATTGTTCACAGTCGTGGGGCAGCCATAGAGGCCGGCATTCGCCGGGAATGGCGGCTTCAGGCGCGGCTGGCCTTTCTTGCCTTCCAGGCTTTCGAGCAGCGCAGTCTCTTCGCCGCAGATGTAAGCGCCGGCGCCGTGGTGGATGTAGATGTCGAAGTCGAAGCCAGACCCGCACGCATTCTTGCCGACGAGCCCGGCCTGATAGGCCTCGGCAACCGCCTTCTCCAGCGTCTCGCGCTCGAAGATGTATTCACCGCGCAGGTAGATGTAGCACTTGTTGGCGCGCATCGCGAAAGACGCGATCAGGCAGCCCTCGATCAGCAGATGTGGATCGTGACGCATGATATCCCGGTCCTTGCAGGTGCCGGGCTCGGATTCATCCGCGTTGACGACGAGATAGTGTGGACGGTCTTTCACCACTTTCGGCATGAAGGTCCATTTGAGGCCGGTTGGGAAGCCCGCGCCGCCACGGCCGCGAAGTCCCGACGCCTTGATCTGGTCGCAGATCCACTCCGGGCCGAACTGCATCAACTCCCGGGTGGAATTCCACGCGCCACGCTTCTTCGCCTCTTCGAGGCGCCAGTCGTGACGGCCGTACAGGTTGGTGAAGATGCGATCCTTATCGAGAAGCACGATCGTTATCCTTTGCTTCTCTCACCAGCTTGATGATCGCCGGCAGGCTGAAGCCCATGCCGCCCAGTATCCCGCAAGCCATCCAAACCCAGTTGCCCGTCGCATAGAACGCAATCCCGCCTGCCGCCCAGCAGCCGAGTTCCAGCAGCGCCGCGCGTATCAGCTCAGCCTTCATCTTCTTGCTGGGTTTGAACTCCGCCATCACGCTTCTCATGTCTGCGCCGGCTCCGGCGGTTTGGGAGCGTTGGGAATGCTGGCGAGCGGCTTGGCCTTTGACCCATCGTACAGCGCCTCGTCCGTCAGCGATGTCGGCGGGCCTTCGGGCGCACTGGTCTGCCGCTTCACATACGGCCCCGGCGCCGGCTCCTTGCCCGCAGCGAAGTCGTCGATGATGTTCTCGAGCGCTTCAACCGACAGGTCTTCGTAATAGTAATCGTTGATCTGGATCATCGGCGCATTGACGCACGCGCCCAAGCATTCCACTTCGACCCACGAGAATTTCCCGCCGCCCGAAACGTGCCCCTTGGGCCCGATCTTGCGCTCGCAGAATTCCTTCAGGCGCTCGGCGCCACGCAGCATGCACGGCGTCGTGCCGCAAACCTGGAAGTGGTACTTGCCCACCGGCTCCATGTTGAACATCGTGTAGAACGTCGCGATCTCGTAGACGCGAATATACGTCATGCCTAGGCGATCAGCGACCGCTCGCAACGCTGGCTCCGACAGCCAGCCATTGTTCTGCTTCTGCGTGATCCACAGCGCGGGGATCACTGTCGAGGCGCGGCGCTCGGCGGGGTACTTCTTCTCCCACCATGCGATGGTCTCTTCGCTTTCCTTCGTGAAGGCGAACGGCTCGTGGTGTTCGGGATGATGGAAACGACGGTGACTCAACGGTCGATCTCCCCGAACACGATGTCGAGCGACCCAAGGATGGCCGACACGTCAGCCAACATGTGGCCCCGGCAGATGTGGTCCATGGCGTGAAGGTGAGCAAATCCTGGCGCCTTGACCTTGAGGCGATAGGGCTTGTTGCCGCCATCCGTCACGAGGTAGACGCCGAACTCGCCCTTAGGCGCTTCCACGCAGGCGTAAGTTTCGCCAGCAGGCACGTGGAAGCCTTCGGTGTAGAGCTTGAAGTGATGGATCAGCGCTTCCATCGATGTCTTCATCTCGCCGCGGCGCGGCGGCACGAACTTAGAATGCTCGGGCAGCACGGGGCCGACCGGCATCTTGTCGATGCACTGCTTCATGATCTTGATGCTCTCGCGCATCTCCTCAATGCGGCAGAGATAGCGGTCCCAGCAGTCCCCGTTCTTGCCGATCGGAATCTGAAAAGCGAGCTCTGAGTAGACTTCATAAGGCTCGGCGCGACGCAGGTCCCAGGCAAGCCCCGACCCGCGCACCATCACGCCAGAGAAACCCCAGTCGAGCGCTTCCTGCACGGACACCACGCCGATGTCGACGTTGCGCTGCTTGAATATCCGGTTTTCGGTGACCAGCGTTTCGATATCGTCCAGCGTCTTCAGGAATGGGTCGCAGAACTTGTGAATGTCTTCCACCAGTTCCGGCGGAAGATCCTGGTGAACGCCGCCCGGACGGAAATAGGCAGCGTGCATGCGCGAGCCGGAAGCGCGCTCATAGAAGCCCATCAACTCCTCGCGCGGCTCGAACCCCCAGAGCGGCGGGGTCAGCGCGCCGACGTCAAGCGCCTGCGTCGTCACGTTCAGCAGGTGCGACAGGATACGGCCGATCTCCGAATAGATCACGCGGATGAACTGCGCCCGGCGCGGAACCTCGATGCCCGCCAACTTCTCGATGGCGAGGCAGTAGGCGTGCTCCTGGTTCATCGGGGCGACATAGTCGAGCCGATCGAAGTAGGGCAGCGCCTGAAGGAATGTCTTGTACTCGATCAGCTTCTCGGTGCCGCGATGCAGCAGCCCGATATGCGGGTCGACGCGATCCACGATCTCACCGTCGAGATCGAGCACGAGACGCAACACGCCGTGCGCGGCCGGGTGTTGAGGCCCGAAGTTGATGGTGAACTTGCGATCGTCGAGATCGAGGTCGGCAGATTTGTGATTGATGTCGTCGGCCATGGCTATTTCTTCGCCTCGCCGGCTTTTTCATCGCCCGGGATAACCGCCTGCATGCCTTCCCAAGGAGAAAGGAAGTCGAAGTTGCGGTATTCCTGAACCAGCTTCACTGGTTCGTTGACGACACGCTTCTGTTCTTCGTCGTAGCGCACCTGCACGCGGCCCGAGAGCGGGAAGTCCTTACGCAGCGGATAGCCCTCGAAGCCATAGTCAGTGAGGATCCGGCGCAGGTCGGGATGGCCCGAGAAGATGATGCCATACATGTCGAACGCCTCGCGCTCGTACCAGTTGGCGACAGGAAAGACGGCGGTGGCGCTGGGAACCGGCGTCATCTCGTCGGTGCGCACCTTCAGTCGGATGCGCTGGTTCAGCCGCATCGACAGCATGTGATAAACCACCTCGAACCGCTCGGGCTCTGTGGGATAGTCGGCGCCGCACAGGTCCACCAGAGTCTCGAAGCGGCACTGGCTGTCCTCGCGCAGGAATTCCAGCACTTTCACAATGCTGTCCCGCTCAACCGTAAGCGTTAGCTCACCGGCAGACACCTTCGCCGACTTCACCGGCTTGAGCGTAGCCTCCAGGTGGAGTTTCAGCTCCGCGACCATCGTGTCTTTCGAGGGGATCACGCTCATCTTTCGATGCTCCCCTCGCGACGGATCTTCTTCTGCAGCTGCAGAAGGCCATAGATCAGCGCTTCAGCTGTCGGCGGGCAGCCAGGAACATAGATGTCCACCGGCACGATCCGATCACACCCGCGCACGACCGCGTACGAATAGTGATAGTACCCGCCGCCATTGGCGCACGATCCCATCGAGATCACGTAACGCGGCTCCGGCATCTGGTCGTAGACCTTGCGCAGCGCGGGAGCCATCTTGTTGGTGAGCGTGCCGGCGACGATCATCACATCACTCTGGCGCGGCGAACCGCGCGGCGCGGCGCCGAACCGCTCGAGATCATACCGCGGCATCGACGCCTGCATCATCTCGACCGCGCAGCAAGCCAGGCCGAACGTCATCCACATCAGTGAGCCCGTGCGCGCCCACGTGATCAGGTCGTCAGCCGCCGCGACGATGAAGCCCTTGTCGGCCAGCTCGTCCGAAAGCCCCTTGAAGAACGGGTCATCGGCGCGAACGATGGCCCCGCCCTCGGGACGCAGAACCCGGCCCGCCGATCCAGCAGCAATTTTGGGCTCAGCCATCACTGCCACTCCAGGGCGCCACGGCGCCACTCATAGACGAAGCCGATCGTCAGCACGCCGAGGAAGGCCATCATCGACCAGAAGGCCACGATCTCTCCCTGCGCCACCTGGAATACCCACGGGAACAGGAAGGCCACTTCCAGGTCGAAGATGATGAAAAGGATGGAGACGAGATAGAATCGCACGTCGAACTTCATGCGTGCATCATCAAAGGCGTTGAACCCGCACTCATACGCGGACAGCTTCTCTGCATCCGGCTTGCGCGGCGCCAGCAGCGACGACGCAACCAGAAAGAGACAGCTCAGCACGATGGCGATCGCAAGGAAGATCACGACCGGCAGATACTCGACGACCAGCGTCTGTACGCCTTCCATATGAACCCTCGGTCATATTTTTGCGCTGGCCTAGTCCGCTTTGACGCGAGAGGCAATAGAGCCTCCCGCCGCTGTCCCCAAACTTGGCTGACCGATGACTTTCCGGCCTCAATCAAAGGCGTGAAGAGTAGGCAAAGAGCTGCGATGGAAGCTCGCAAGCCCCAGCGAAACGAAGCATTCACACGATGGGCTGCACCCGGTCGCGCACCCACTGCGACAACAGCCATTTGCGCCGGCTGGAAACCGGCAGGCCGACGTGAAGTGTCATGGGGTCAGGCTTGCGGTCAGACGTGCGGACGTTGAGGAAAAGCATGGCGTCTCCCCTCCCTCAAAATCATCGTTCAGCCATGTAAGGCAAGTCGCCACACGCTGCCCCATGGTCGCGAGCAGGTGCTGGAAGGCCGGTTCGCCGGGCACTAGGAAGTCGAAGTGCGCCTTGTATTCTTGCCCCCGCTGATAGCTCAGCACGTGCGGCGCCTCCTGCTGGAGCACGTGCAGGCCGGAGGCCAGCTCCAGCCGCTTCTGCGTCAGCGCGAGAATCAGGTCGGTGTCTGCGAGGCCGAATCCAGCCGCTTCCCCGGTTCGAATCGGGTCTTCGACCCATCCGCCGCTCTGGTAATCACCCACTTTGGCCCGCGCCACCTTCGACCGCCCCTTCGCGATCAGCCACTGGCACATCGCGGGGGTC
This sequence comes from Hyphomonadaceae bacterium, assembly GCA_022844345.1. GTDB lineage: Bacteria > Pseudomonadota > Alphaproteobacteria > Caulobacterales > Hyphomonadaceae > UBA7672. The sequence continues at coordinate 71,020 of JALHLU010000002.1, read as the reverse complement.
GCAAGGCCCGTCAGCATGGCAATCGCGGGCTCTGCGCGCTCCTGCACCAACCTGAGCGCCTTAAGGTGGCCCTTGAGGTCGATTCGCCGAGCAAGAGTTTTCCACAGGTCGGGACTGGCCTCTCCCGCTATCACTGGCCCCTCGCCCGCCAGGACTGCCAGTTGGCCCTGGGCAGGCCGGTGGCCAAGTTCAGCTGCCTTCACCAGCAGATTGATGGCTTCCACCCAGTTGGACGGCCTCGCCACCCCCATTGCGGCCAGAACGGCGAGTCGCTCTGCCGCCGCCCCCGATCCGCCAGCCATGGCCGAGAGCAGCATCGGGATTGCCCGCACGGGATCGCTGGGCCGCCCCTCCCCGCCAACAAGAACGGCGGTCGCGGCGGACACTTTCGTGTCCGGCGCCGCTGCCATAAATTCGTTTGGAAACGTAGGGTTAGCGCCCATTTGCGGCCGCCCGCGACATTCGACACCTGGCGCGAGTGACGGGGCTCGAACCCGCGACCTCCGGCGTGACAGGCCGGCACTCTAACCAACTGAGCTACACCCGCATCCGCCGGTGTCGAAGGATGGAGCGTTTATGCGGGCTCGCTCCCGGGGTCAAGCAGCAAACCTGTCTATTGCGAACGCTATTGAGACCCCAGGCCCTGGCGAAGGGTCAGCGTGCTCCCTTCGGCCACGAAACCCAACTGCGTCAGAGCCTCCACCGCCGCCGGGCTGGCGTTGCTCACCGTTGCCGTGAGGTTCATGTCGAGGTTCGAGGATACGTCGAGGTTGGCGAGCACATCCTCCCCTGTCGTGGCCTTGCCAGCAGCCTGCATCTGCAGCTTGCCGTCATGGCAGGAAACCGGTCCGCGCAGTTCCGGCCCCACCCATCCGCGAACGTTCACCCGGGTCAGCGCGTCGGTCCACACCTCGCCCGACGCAGTCTCGCACAACGCCTTGTTGAATTTCAGCTCCTTGATCTGCAGCGTAAACTTGCCGTCGGCCTGCGCCACGGTCGCGGGCATTCCGGGCACCATCCCCGTGCTGCCGTCGATCTTCAGGTCCTTGATGTCGAGCGCGCCGTCGCTGAGGCCGTAGGCGAGGTCCGCCTGCCCCGCAAACCCTTCCCGCACGAGGCCAAGCACGCCCGTGGCCTTGCCTGTGAGCAGGGCGAACAGGTTCGCCTTTACGGACAGGTCGCCGATCTGCTGCTCTGAAAAGGAAACGTTGGTCAGCTTCCCGTCCCAGACGCTTCCGGACGCCTCGGAATACTTGAAGCCGGGCATCTGCCGGGAGGCCAGATCCGCCGCCATCGACATAGGAAAGAAGGCCACAGCGCCGCCGACGAGGGCGACGACGCCCAGCACGGCAACAATCACGATGCGCAACATGTTTGTCCCCTGGGCATCCGCATCCCGAACCTGGCTTTTAACTCGCGGGAGAGCTCGTTAGCCAGCATGGACTTGCAGCAGCGATGTCAAGGCAAGCCGGAAATTCGCAGTCGGACGGCGCGCGCGGCGTTGCTCGCCCTATTCTCCCAGGTAGTCAGTCGCTTCGACCAATCGGTATCCCGGCGTTGTCTCGACCAGTTGGCGAAGCCAGTAGCTGTGTCCCGCGCCGTAGATCACGATGATGCGGTCGCCCGGCCTCGCGACCTGCCGGAGCTTTGCGAAGATCACCGCATTGCGGGTGTACCAGCGGCCGTTGAGCACCGCGCCCGGTTGATCCGGTCCAGCCCCGTACGAAAGTAGGTCCATGTAGAACGCATGACCGCCGGCGCCCATGACGCTATCGCTTCGATTGAAGTCGGCGAGCAGCTGGCTCACCGTCTCGGTCTTCTGGCGGACTTCCAGATCGGCGGTCATCGCCTGCGCGACAGCGATCGCGGCCTCCAGATCACCGGAGCGACCGTTCGCCTCCGCCCAACCCAAGACGAGTTCAAAAGGAAAGTACGACATTTCGCCGGGCCGGTCCTGCTCGTCGATGCCGTAGACACGTTCTATGCCCAGCGTGTTTGCAAGGCGATAGCCGATCTGCACGCGCTCGTCGGTGTTGCTTGTCAGATCCTCAGGCTTGAACTCCGGGTAACGGTGGTCGAGCATCGTCGCCTGATCGATGGCGACACGCTCGACCGCAATGGCCGTTGGCGCAAATCGCGCGAGCGAAGCGGCCAGCACCTCAAGCTCCGCCTGCTTCTCCGGCACAGTCACCGGATCAATCTTCGCGTTGCTCAGATCAGCGCCAGGATTGCCCATATGATAAGTGCCCAGGATCATCACCTCAATGACCTTCGAATCTTTCGGGCCCTCGGCCGAATTGCTGGGCGCTGGCGCCGATCCACACGCGGCGAGCAACAGGACCGCCGCAGCGGCCAAACGTCTGAACATGCCTCTCGCTCCTCTGCCCCCAACCTGTCAGGGCGATGTCATCGACTCAACTCGGAGCAGGCCGAGCGGCTTACAGCAGGCCCTCAGCCTTCTTCACCCCGTCGCTTCCAGAAAACAAAAGCGTGCGCGTCCGCTGCGACAACTTCACGTTCACAAGGTTCGTCTGGTTCTCGAACACGTCGCGCAGGATACGGTTCTCGATCGCGAGGTTCTGCGGCGCCGCCGCGAGCCTGCACTCCTGATAGAGTAGCACCGCCTCGCCTTGTATCTCAGCCCCCAGCGGTGAAAGCGCGATCGGCTTGCCCGCATCCGTGAGGCCGAATGTCTCTTCGACGTAAAGCATCAGCTGCGCCTGTGTGCGCAGTTCGCTCATGTCGGTTTGCGCTACGCCTGTCTTGATTGCGAGACAGACTTCAGCGTCGTGCGCATGAAGTCGGTGCATCACGTCCAAGGTCGACCCGCCGGCATTCCACATCACCGTCGACAACACGGTCTGCGCCCTGTGCGCAAGCGCCGGCGGCGCCCAGAGCAGCCCCGCGCCAAGCGCGCCGCCAGCCATAAGGACTGTACGACGCGTTGTGCTGGCGCGCTGCCGCCTCACTGCGCAGCAGCCGGTGCGGGCGTCGCCGTGGGCGCCAGCGGTGCAGCCGTGCTTGCCGGCTGCGGCTCCTTGGCGCGTAGCTCAACCATGGCGTCCGCCATCTGGTTACGACCGCCGCCAAAGCCGCCGCCGCGGAAGACATCGATGCGGTTGGGCGCATTTTGCTGCGGAAACGCGTTGTTCGTACGGACCGCATCTGCCGTCTGATGACGCGCGTCCAGCTCCACAGAGACCACGCGCTTGGCTTCCACGAACACCTTGCTCACCTTCTGGCTGTTGTAGCGCCAGATCTCGGCCGGGATCATGGTATCCTTTGTCGTACCGTCTTCAAATGTGAAGCGCAGCGGCAGGGGCGAGACTAACCCTCCCACATTCTCGAAATCGACAAAGTAGATGTACGGGTTCTCCCGAAGCGCCCGCTCGAACGCCGACTTGTCCGGCTCCTTTAACCCGGACAGGAACGACTGGTAGTCGTTGCGGTCCTTGTTGTTGGGCTCGAACTCGTCGTTCTCGCTGTAGAAGTCCCGCGCGTCGGGATGCCCGTCCATATAGGTCTTGAGGCCCTGGTCGCGATTCTCCTGAACCGTCACCGGCTCCGGACGCGTCTCGTCGCGCCGTTCGCGTTGGAGGTCGCTCTCGACTTCCGGGTTCTTCGTGGAAAGCCGGTACTCGCGTACATCCTTCAGCGCGATATCGACATGGTCCGTGGTGTAGAACCAACCACGCCAGAACCAGTCGAGATCAACTCCGGAAGCATCTTCCATCGTGCGGAAAAAATCCGATGGCGTCGGCCGCTTGTACTTCCAGCGCCGCGAATACTCCCGGAACGCAAAGTCAAACAGCTCGCGCCCCATCACCGTCTCGCGCAGCACGATCAGCGCGGACGCTGGCTTGTTATAGGCGTTGTTGCCGAACTGCAGGACCGAATCCGATTGTGTCATGATCGGAACCTGATCCTCCGACATCATGTATGCGCCAATCTCATCAAGCGCGTTGGGGTTCGCGCCCAGCACCGGAAACTTTTCGTCCCAGCGCAGCTCGGCCATCCACTCAAGGAACGAGTTGATGCCCTCGTCCATCCACGTCCACTGGCGCTCGTCCGAGTTCACGATCATCGGGAAATAGTTGTGGCCCACCTCGTGGATCACGACGCCGATGAGGCCGTTGCGCGCCTGCCGCGTATAGGTCTTCACGCCCTTGTCGTCCTTCACCGGCCGATAGCCGTTGAAGGAGATCATCGGATACTCCATCCCCCCGCCCAGCCATGTGTTGACCGAGATCGCTGTCGGATAGGGATAGGGAAACGAAAACTCCGAATAGACATCAATTGTGTGCGCCACCGCCCGTGTCGAATAAAGCGACCACAGCGGGTCAGCCTCGGTCGGGAAGAAGGACTGGGCCAACACATCATCCCCATCGGGCTGATCCACGGCCATTGCATCCCAGATGAACTTGCGCGACGACGCCCACGCGAAATCCCGCACATTCTGCGCCTTCCAGCGCCATGTCTTGGTTGTGGAAACGCCTTCCTTCTCGTTCGCCAGCGCTTCTTCCGGCGTCACGATGTACATTGGCTTGTCGTATTCCCGCCGCGCCTGCGCCAACCTGCTGCGTTGTTCAGAGGTCAGCACATCGTTGGGGTTCTGCAGTACGCCCGTCGCCGTCAGGATGTGATCCGACGGCACGGTGATCGAAACGTCGTAGTTGCCGAACTCCAGCGTGAACTCGCCCGAGCCCAGGAACTGCTTGTGCTGCCAGCCCGTGTAGTCCGTATACGCGACCAGCCGCGGAAACCACTGCGCCTGGAAGAACAGGAACGTGTCGTTGTCTCGGAAATGCTCATAGCCCGCGCGGCCGCCGAACAGGCCGTTGTCCACGATGTTGAACGCCCAGTTGATCTTCATGGTCACGGCCGCCCGGGGCTCAATCGCCCTTGGCATATCGATGCGCATCATCGTGTCGTTGATCGTAAAGGGCAGCGCCCGTCCGGAGCCATCTGTCACTGACTGAATCTCGAATCCGTGCGGCGTCTCCGTATAGGACTGCAGCTGCCGCAGCGTGCCAATGCCGAGCGCGTCCACACCCGGGCTCGCCGTGCGCTGCGTCCGCCGCGCCGCCGAGTCCTGCTTGAAGATGTTCTGGTCGAGCTGCAGCCAGAGATAATTCAGCGCGTGGGGCGAGTTGTTGCGATAGGTAATTGTGCCCGTCGCCGTGATGCGCTTGGCGTTCTCGTCGAGCGCCGCGCTGATCACATAGTCGGCCTGCTGCTGCCAGTATGATTCGCCTGGCGCGCCCGACGCTGTCCGATAGGTGTTGGGCGTCGGAAGATCGACCTCGAGCTGCCTGAACTTGTCGTCCCAATTGCCCTTGGTCTGACGGTTCGCATCCTCAGCGCCCGCCGGAGCGGTCATCACAAAAGCTGCCAGAATCACAGCAAACCAAACCCGCATCGTCTCACGCTCCAGGAATTCTTGCCTCGGTCTTAGCGATTATCGATGAAATGTCACTGTGATGATGTAACAATCAAGCGCGAAACTTTGCCGCTCGCTTCGCCTGAAAAGGAAAGGGCCGGCTCTTTGGGAGCCGGCCCAGTTGCACAGGAACAGAACCGTCGGGAACCATCGAGGGACATCAAGGCGTCCCGGCGGTATGTGCTTGGTATAGGTGAGTGAGTCTGAACGCCGATTGAGGCGGCCGTTGTCCGTTATTCAGGCGAAACAAATACCGGCAAGCCACTGGTTTAACGCCGTATTTCAGACTGAATCGAACGCTAACCGCCCCCCCCTCAAGCCTGCACCACGGCCCCTGCGGCCACGAACGCGGCGGCCCGTTCAGCCTCGATCCCCCAGCTTTCCAGCACGTCCTTCGACTGCCTGCCCGCAACCGGCGGCGCCCCGTTTACCGCTCCGGCAGTACGCGAAAAACGCGGCGCGGGCCCCGGCTGGGTCACGCCAAACGCCTCCACGAAAGTCGAGCGCTGTGCATTGTGCGGATGCTTGGGCGCCTCATCCATGCTCAGAACTGGCGCAACACACGCATCCGTCCCATCGAACACCTTCATCCACTCATCGCGCGCACTGGTCTTCACGACCTCCGCCACGCGCAACGAGTATTCCGGCCACTTCGCGCGATCCATGTACATGCCGAACACATCCGCCGGTAGGCCCAGCCCCTTCACCAGCTCGGCATGAAACTGCGGCTCGATCGCGCCAACCGCTAGCCACTTCCCGTCTGCGCATTCATACGTGTCATAGAAATGCGCCCCACCATCCAGCAGATTTGAATCCCGCTCCGGCGTCCACATTCCCACCGTCTTCATGTTGAAGAACATCGTCATCAGCGACGCCGCCCCGTCGATCATCGCGCAGTCGATCACCTGACCCTTGCCCGACGTCCGCGCCTCGATCACGCCCGCCAGCAATCCCATCGCGAGGTAAAGCGCTCCACCGCCAAAATCGCCCACGAGGTTCAGCGGCGGCGCTGGCGGCTCTCCCTTCCGCCCCATCGTGTGGAGAGCGCCCGTCAGCGCGATGTAGTCGATGTCGTGCCCCGCCATGCTCGACCACGGCCCCGTCTGGCCCCACCCGGTCATGCGCCCATAGACCAGCTTGGGATTCCTCTTCAGCGCAACATCCGGCCCAACGCCCAGCCGCTCCATCACGCCCGGCCGAAATCCCTCGATCAGCCCATCCGCCTTGTCCATCAGACTCAGCGCCGCCTCGACGCCCTCAGGTTTCTTGAGATCAATCGCGACGGATCGCTTGCCGCGATTGGCAAGATCCGGATGCCCGCGCCCCGCGCTCTCGGCGCGATCGATGCGCACCACGTCCGCGCCCATGTCCGCCAGCAACATCCCGCAGAACGGCCCGGGCCCGATCCCCGCGAACTCCACGATCTTCACACCAACCAGCGGGCCAGATGCCATCACACGTCTCCAGGACCGCCGGACGCATTCCCGGCAGCCCTGACGGAAAGCGAGGCTTTCCGGACGCGTCAAGCGTGTCGTGGCGGCAATGAGAGCGATCCATGTGCGATTGATCGCGCGGCAAGTTGCCCGCATCTTCCTGCCGCGAGCCGGAGGCGGAGAAGGCATCGATGAAGACAACGCCCAAGACCGAAGCAAACTGGCAGCGCCTCTACGCGATGAGCTTCGCGAGCGTCTATGCCATGTACATCGCCAAGGCGGAGAAGAAGTCCCGTACGAAAGCCGAGGTCGACCAGGTGATCCGCTGGCTCACCGGCTACACGCAGAAAGCCCTCGACGCACACCTCGCGAAGAAGACCAGCTTCGAAGCCTTCTTCACCAAGGCGCCCAAACCCAATCCCGCCCGCAAGCAGATCACCGGCGTCATCTGCGGCGTCCGCGTCGAGGAGATCGAGGAGCCCCTGATGCAGGACATCAGGTACCTCGACAAACTCATCGATGAACTCGCAAAGGGCCGGCCGATGGAAAAGGTGCTACGCGCGCCTTCCTGACACTGTCTTGAACATTCGCTCCCTTGTACCTTGCGCGTGGTGGACGTGCGCCGGCATTGGCAGCTAGATTACTGCTGTAGTGGGCGGGAGTTCGGGAATGGACGCGACATTGATTACGCCGGTGGCCGATGACCGCCGGTTCTTGCGCAACCTGATTTCTGTGATGGCCGTCGTCCTGGTGGCCGGGTTCGTGGCCCAGTTTGCGCTGGGACGATCGAGCTTCTCTGCACCAACCATTGTACACGCCCACGCCATCGTCTTCATGGGATGGGTGGCAATCACGCTCGCACAGAGCTGGCTTGTGGCCGCAGGAAATGTCGCGACCCACCGGAAGCTGGGGCAGCTCGCGGTCGTCTGGTCAATCGGCCTGCTGATCCTTGGCCCGCTGGTTACCATCGCCACGATACAGACGGCGCGCACGCCCTTCTTCTTCCAGCCGCAGCACTTCCTGATCGCCAATCCGCTGACGCTGATCGGCTTCGCGGGCTTGTTCTTCGCCGCCATCGTCCTGCGGCGTCGGTCCGACTGGCACGCACGCCTCCACGTCGGCGCGTTCGTTCTGCTGATGGGGCCTGGCTTTGGCCGACTGTTGCCGATGCCATTCCTGCCGCCCTATGCCTTCGAGACCGCGTGCCTCGTCGCGCTCATTTTTCCGGTCTTCGGCATTATCCGCGATTGGCGGGTGCATGGCCGCCCTCACCCGGCATGGTTCTGGGGGATCGGCGTACTTTTGGTTGTCACACTGTTGGCGCGCGTGATCGGCTTCTCGCCAATCGGGGAGGCTGTTTACGCCGCCGTGACTGCGGGCACGGGCATGGCAGGCACGGATGGATTGGCGTTTCCGCCACCGCCGCCAGGTCCGATGTAAGGCGGGGCCGGTGCGCGCCTAGCCCATGCTCTGCGCGTCATCCACCAGCACATCCGTCCCCGTCACATACTTCGCGGCGTCCGAGCACAGGAACAGCAGCGCCTCGTCCAGGGACGTTTCATCCATGATCCGCCGGCGCGGGCTCTTGCCGATTGTCTTGGCGCCGCCCTCTCCATTGAGCCATTCTTCCGTCAGCTCCGTCGCGACATAGCCGGGCGACAGCGCATTCACATTGATCCCATACCGGGCCCACTCTCGCGCCAAGGAGCGCGAGAGATGCGCGCACGCCGCCTTCGACGTGTTGTACGCCGTCACATTCGGGATCACGATCCGCCCCGCCATCGAGGCGATGTTTACGATCCGCCCATGCGCCGACTTCTCCGGCCCGGCATGGATCAACCGCCGCGCCGCCTCCCGCGCCACGCACCACACCGACGTCACGTTGAGGTCCATGATCTTCCGGAACTCCGTGATGTCCTGCGTCACCGCATTGTTCGCGTGCGTCATGCCCGCATTGTTGATCACCGTGTCAACCAGCCCGAACTTCGCCTCGGCCGCATCGAACATGGCGACAACCTGCGCTTCGTCCGTCACATCGCACTGAACCGCAAACGCATTGCCGCCGATCTCCTTCACGAGATCATCCAGCCGCTCCTTCCGCCGCGCCGCAACGATCACCTTCGCGCCCTCGGCCGCCAGCACCTGAGCAAACCGCTTGCCCAGCCCGCTTGACGCCCCCGTCACCAGCGCCACACGTCCCGCAACACGACCGGTCATCATCCGCTCCTAAAGCAACCCGCTCATATCCCGCAGCAGGCTCTTCACGCCCGCCAGCCGCGCCGGTGCATCAACCCACGCCCCGCTGAGAACCAGCTTCATGTCCGGCCGCAGCTTCAGATGGTTCGGCCGCTTCTGCACATACGCAATCAGCTTCATGCCATCCAGCGGAGCATTGTCGCGGAAGCCCACCAGCGCGCCCTTGGGCCCCGCCGACACCTTCGCCACGCCCAGCCGCTTGCACAGGATCTTCACCGCCGTGATCTCCAGCAACTGCTTGGTCTCATCGGGCAGCGGACCAAACCTGTCGATCAGCTCGGCAGCAAACGCCTCGCGCTCCTGGTCCGTCTGCAGGTCCGCAAGTCGCCGGTAAAGCGACAACCGCGTCGACAGGTCCTCGACATACCCTTCCGGGATCAGCACCGCCGCGCCAATGTCGATCTGCGGCGACCACTCATCCGCCACCTCATGGCTGTCCAGGCTCTCGCCGGAACGGAGCGCTTTCACCGCATCCTCCAGCATCTGTTGATAAAGCTCGACGCCCACTTCCCTGATATGCCCGCTCTGCTCATCCCCCAGCAGGTTGCCGCCGCCGCGCATGTCGAGATCGTGGCTCGCCAGCATGAAGCCCGCGCCGAGGCTGTCGAGCGACTGCAGCACCTTCAAGCGTTTGTCCGCACCATCCGTCAGCTTCTCTTCCGACGGCGTCGTCAGATACGCATACGCCCGCATCTTTGCCCGCCCCACGCGCCCGCGCAGCTGATAAAGCTGCGCCAGTCCGAACATGTCCGCCCGATGGATTACCATCGTATTCGCACGTGGAATATCGATGCCCGACTCCACGATGGTCGTGGACAGCAACACATCCGCCTTGCCCTCGTAGAATTCCACCATCCGGTCTTCGAGATCGGTCGCCGCCATCTGCCCGTGCGCGGTCAGGAACGACACCTCCGGCACCTGCTCTCTCAGATACCGCTCCAGGAACGGCAGATCCGCCACGCGCGGCGCCACGAAATAACTCTGCCCGCCGCGATACCTTTCGCGCAGCAACGCCTCGCGTATCGTCACTGGATCGAACTCGACTACGTAGGTGCGCACTGCAAGCCTGTCGACTGGCGGCGTCGCAATGATCGACAGATCGCGAATACCCGTCAGCGCCATCTGCAGCGTGCGCGGAATCGGCGTCGCCGACAGCGTCAGCACATGCACGTCCGCCTTCAGCTCCTTCAGCCGCTCCTTGTGCTTCACGCCAAACCGCTGCTCCTCGTCTACGACGATCATGCCGAGCCGCTTGAAGTCGATCCCCTTGCCCAGCAGCGCGTGCGTGCCCACCACCACATCGCACTCACCCTTGCCGATCAGGTCCTTGGTCTCAGCCGCCTCCTTCGCCGTCACGAAGCGAGACAGGTGCCGCACCTTGATCGGCCATCCGGCAAACCGCTCAGAGAACGTCTGGAAATGCTGCCGCGCCAGCAATGTTGTCGGCGCAATCACGGCCACCTGCATCCCGCTCATCGCCACCAGGAACGCGGCCCGCAGCGCCACTTCCGTCTTGCCGAAACCAACGTCACCGCAGATCAACCTGTCCATCGGCTTGCCTGATGTGAGGTCCTTGATCACATCCTCGATGGCCGAGAGCTGGTCATCCGTCTCCTCATACGGGAAGCGCGCCGCAAATTCGCGGAACACGCCATCGGCCGAATCCGTTCGCGGCGCCGTTTTCAGTTCGCGCTCGGCGGCGAGACGGATCAGCTCGTCCGCCATGTCCATGATCTTCTTCTTGGCGCGCGCCTTGCGCGTCTGCCATCCCGCCCCGCCCAGCTTGTCGAGCGCGCCCTCGCCGCTCTCCGCGCCATAGCGCGAGATCAGCTCCACGTTCTCGACCGGCAGCAGGATCTTGTCCCCGCCCGCATAGATCAGCTCAAGGCAATCATGCGGCGCGTCGTGCACGGTAACGGTCTTCAACCCCTCATAGCGCCCCACGCCATGATCAACGTGCACGATCAGATCGCCCGCCGAAAGCGCCGCCGCCTCCGCGATCACCGCCGCTGAAGACTTCCGCTTGCGCGGCCGCGCAAGCTTGTCGCCCAGCATGTCCTGTTCGGAGATAATGACGAGATCGTCGTCCTCGAACCCGCTCTCGACCGCGATCTCCGCAACCGCAACCTGCCCCTTTACAACCTCGGGCCACGAACCGACCGATTTTGCATTTGGAATACCGTGGTCGTCGAGAATGCCTACCAGCCGGCTGGCCGATCCCGGACTCCACGCGGCCACGATCACTTTCTTGCCCGCCGCCTGCCGCTCGCGCACATGACGAACCACTGCGTCAAACAGGTTGGTGTCCGGGTTCGCCCGCTCCAGCACAAAGCTCCGCCCCGGCTTCGCCCGCCCGATCAGGCCTTCGGCCTTCTCCGGAGCATTCTGCGTGGTGAACGTCGCCGTCGCCCGCGCATTCAGCGCATCGCCCAGTTCCTTCGGCGTCAGGTAGAGCCGGTCTGGCTGCAGCACGTGCTGGATCGTCCCGCTCGCCACCGCCGCCTGCTTGCGCGCCTCGAAATAGTCCAGCGCCTGCGCCAGCCGCTCGCTCGTCGCCTCCGCCGCCGCCGCATCCAGCGCAATCAGCGCATCCGGCCCGACATAGTCGAATAGCGTCTCCAGCTTATCGTAAAACAGGGGCAACCACTGCTCCACGCCCTGCCGGCGAATGCGCTCGCGCGCCGCCTCGTAGGTCGGATCTCCACCGGGCGAGCCAAACTCGCCCAGGAAATTCTTCCGCAACAGGCTCAGCGCATCTTCCGAGAAATCGATCTCGCTCACCGGCGCCAGCACGATCTCGCGAATGACCGCCGTCGAAAGCTGCGTCTCGGGATCGAAGTATTTGGCCGCCTCCAACTCGTCGCCGAAGAAGTCCAGCCGCACGGGCTCCGGCATCCCCGCCGGAAAAATGTCCACGATCCCGCCGCGGATCGAATACTCGCCCGGCTCGCGCACGGTCGAGGCACGCGAATACCCGTTGATGTCGAGATACGCTCGCACCTTGTCTGACGCGACTTCCTCACCCACACGCGCGACGAATGCCGCCACGCCCATGTGCTTGCGCGGCGGCACGCGCTGCACGATCGACGAGGCCGTCGTGATCACCAGCGCCGGGCGCGATCCCACATTGCGGCTGGCGATCCGCGCTAGCGCCGCGCATCGCGCCGCTGCAATCGCGGGGCTCGGGCTGACCCTGTCATAAGGCAGGCAGTCCCACGCCGGCAGGTGGACCACCTCCAGCAGCGGAGCGAAGAACTTCGCCGCCGCCACCGCCATCAGCGCATGCCGGTCATCCTTCGCGATGTAGAGCGATGCGCCCCGTCGCTTCTGCGCTGCTTCCGCGACCAGCCGCACGTCCGCGATGAACGGCGTCTCATAGACCCGCACCGGTTGTTTCTGGCCCGCAAGGGTATCCCAGACGCGCATCGGAGGCTCACAACAGAATAGCTACACGGCCCGGACGCCTCGTTGAGCGCCAGGTTCGCAATGTCGATCAACGGCAGCCCGGCGAGCATTCGGCCAGGCAATCACCTACTTAGGCGCGGCATACCGGAATGAAAGCAGCAGGTCGAGAACTTCCGACCGCTGCGCCGCCTCCGGCTCGCCCCGACCCATGATCCAGTCGAATACGAACTGATCCGGGATATCGAGAACCGCCTCGAACTCGTCCAGCTGGCGCGCGTCGAACGCCGCAAGGTGCGCGTCAGTGAACTGCTGCATGTAGAGATCAAGCTCGCGAAAGCCCCGCCGGTCCGCCCGGAATTTCAACTTGCGCCGCCGCGTCTCGATATCGCTCATCCGCGCGGTCTAGCCCCCAACTGCCAGACGCGCCAGTGCCAGCCGAGCCTGTTGCGGCCTGCGCAAACCGGCTAGCATCACGCCAGCATGCGCGATCCAGTCCTATATCCCTTCTATGCCGACATAGACAGCCTTCCCGGCGTCGGCCCGAAAGTGCGCCCCGTCCTCGCGCGGCTGATCGACGGCGAGACGATCCTCGATCTTCTCTTCCACCTCCCCACCAGCTGGATCGACCGCCGCAACCGCGCCACCATCGACTCGGTCGAGGTCGGCGAGATAGCCACTGTCACGGGCGTGGTCGACAAGCTCGAGCACGCCAGGATGAAGTTTCCCGCCCGCGTCCGCCTGCGCGACGACACGGGCTTCATCACGCTGTCCTACTTCCACGCCAACCGGCAGTGGCTGGAGAAAACCTTCAAGGTCGGCGATACCATCATTGCCTCCGGCAAGATCGGCGACTATCAGGGCGGCCGCCAGATCGTTCACCCCGATCATGTCGTCACACCCGACAAGGACGACGAACTTCCCGAGGTCGAACCCGTCTATCCGATGACGGCGAACATCACGCCCCGCCAGTTCCGCAAGTTCGTCGCCGCAGCCCTCGATGGCATTCCCGATCTTGACGAATGGATCGACCCGCACCTGCTGGCCAAGAACCATTGGCCTGCATTCAAGCAGGCGCTGCTGCGCCTTCACCAGCCAAAGGTCTACGACCCCGACGGCTTCGAGGTCGCCCGCCAACGCCTCGCCTATGACGAAGCGCTCGCCCGCGAACTCGCCATGGGGCAGGCCCGCCTCGCCCGGGAACGCCGTCACGCATGGCCCATCCCCCGCGCCATCGGCGTCGAGAAGACCATCGTCGATGCGCTCCCCTTCACGCCCACGCGCGGTCAGATGGACGCCTACAAGGACGTCGCGATCGACATGGGCCGGCCCGCCCCTATGCGCCGCATGATCCAGGGCGATGTCGGCTCGGGTAAAACGCTGGTTGCCGCACTCGCGGCCGCGCAGGCCGCCGCTGCAGGCGGCATCACCGCGCTGATGTCTCCCACTGAAGTCCTCGCGCGGCAGCAGGCCGACGCCCTCGGCCGCTTCCTCGCCCCCGCCGGCATCGGCGTCGTGGCGCTCACCGGACGCGACAAGGGCGCCGGCCGCGAAGCCATCCTCGCCAACATCCGCGCCGGCAAGACACAGGTCATCTCCGGCACGCAGGCGCTCTATCAGTCGGACGTCGAACTCCCCGACCTCGCGCTTGTCGTCATCGACGAGCAACACCGCTTCGGCGTCGCTGACCGCCTGCGCCTCACCTCGAAAGGCGCCAGCCCCCACATGCTGGTGATGAGCGCAACGCCCATCCCGCGCACCATGGCCCTCGCCGTCCACGGCGATCTCGACATCTCCGTCATCCGCGAAAAGCCCACCAACCGCCAGGAAGTCGTCACCGCCGCCGTTCCAGACACGCGGATCGACGAAGTCATCAATGCCGTCTCCCGAGCCGTCGACCGCGGCGAGCGAGCCTTCTGGATCTGCCCCGCCGTCGATTCCGAAGATGCCGGCGACGCTTCCGCCATCGCCCGCCGCGATATTCTCGCCGGCTTCATCAAGGCGCCCGTCGAACTCGTCCACGGCCGCATGCCCGGCCCGGATCGCGACGCCGCGCTGGAAAAACTCCGCAATGGAGACGCCCGCGTCCTCGTCGCCACCACCGTCATCGAAGTTGGCGTCGACGTTCCCGAGGCCACCATCATCGTCATCGAACACGCCGAACGCTTCGGCCTCGCCCAGCTTCACCAGCTGCGGGGCCGCGTCGGGCGTGGCGAGAAGGCGTCCAGCTGCCTCCTGCTCTACCAGGCTCCGCTCACCGAAGGCGGCAAGGAACGTCTAGACACCCTACGCAGGACCACTGACGGCTTCGAAATCGCCGAGGCCGACTACCGCCTGCGCGGCCCGGGCGACCTGTTGGGCCTGCGCCAGTCTGGGCTGCCGACATTCCGCGTGCTCGACCTCACGCAGGATACCAACCTCATCGAGATCGCGCGTACCGATGCCAAATCTGTCCTGATGGGCGATCCCACGCTCGCGGGCTCGCGCGGCAAAGCCGTCCTGCGGGCGCGTGACCTCTTCGCCCCACGCATTGCCTCGGTGATCAGCGAGGCTGAAGCGTAAGCCTACTTACCGGCATTCCCCGCGTCGATCTGGTCGGCGCTGCGGATGCCGAACGAGATCACCAGCTTTGCCGCCTTCTCCACCGACATCTCCAGCGGCCGGATTCGTTCGGGCGTCACGAACACCAGCTGCCCCATCGCGGGATTGGGCGAACTCGGCACCAGCACGCCAACCAGGTCCGGCAGCCCCTTCGCGATCTCCGGATCAGGATTGCGGCTGGTCACAAAGCCGAGCACCCACAGCCCCTTGCCGGGATACTCGACCAGCACAGCCTCTTTGAATGAGGAACTGTCGTTCGAGGCCAGCGTCTCAACCACCTGTTTGATGACCGAATAGATTGATCGCACGAGCGGCACGCGCGCGAGGATCAACTCGCCGACCCGCACCATCGTCCGCCCGAAAAGGTTGGCGACGATCGCGCCCAGCAACGTCAGGCCGACCACAACAATAATAATGCCCAGCCCCGGCAGCGGGAACCCAAGCCAAATTTCCGGATCCCAGGCCGCCGGCAACAGCGGCGTGACGGCGCGATCAACGAAGACGACAAAGCTCCAGACGATCCACAACGTAATGCCGATCGGCGCCGCCACCACTAGTCCCGCAAAGAACCAGTTGCGCAACGCCGTCAGAAATCCGCCTTTCGGGCGGATTGGGACGGTGGGAACATCGGATGGTAAGGCCATGGGCACCTGTCGCGAAATCGCAACCCGACCCTGCGTTACCTCACAATTGCCTATTGGACCAGTTCAGTCCGTCGCGGTCCTCAGACGTCGGCGGCGACTTTCGCCGACACGATCTTGCCCGGCTTCTTGGGCGGCTCGCCCTTGGGCAGGGCGTCCACCGCCTCCATGCCGCTCACGACCTTGCCCCAGGCCGTGTATTTGCGGTCGAGGAAGGACGCGTCATCGAAGCAGATGAAGAACTGGCTGTTGGCCGAATTCGGATCGTTCGAGCGCGCCATCGAGCATACGCCGCGCTGGTGGCTTACATCGTTGAACTCCGCGCGCAGGTTCGGTTTCTTGGAACCGCCCATACCGGTGCCCGTCGGATCGCCGCCCTGCGCCATGAAGCCGTCGATCACGCGGTGAAACACCACGCCGTCATAGAACCCCTCGCGCACCAGCTCCTTGATGCGCTCGACATGGCCCGGCGCCTTGTCGGCAAGGAGCTGGATCGTCACTGCGCCCGTCTCAAGGTTCAGGATCAGGGTGTTTTCTTTGTCAGAGCTCATGGGCTCGGCCTTTCCACGATGACGTCTACAGGAGGAAGCGCGCAGGCTAGGCTAGGATCGCTGATGGTGATGGCTGCGAGCGTCGCCGCGAATTCCGGACCATCCGTCCGCTTCACATAGACCGATGGCCGCTTTGCCTCGGCGATATCGGCCACGATGACGGCCTTGGTCAGCTTGTCGGCCTGGTTGGGATTCTGGAACCGGCCGTCATTGTCCGGCGGACCAAGCTTGATGCCCAGGATCGCGTCGAGGCCCGTCAGCGCGCGGCCCCAGATGGTGTAGTTCTTGTCGAGCGGCGAATCCGGTCCCACGCGCGGCGCCCGCATCAGGTAGAATTCCGTCGACGCACTGTCGGGCGAGCGCGAGCGCGCCATCGATGCGATGCCCTGGCAGTGGATTGCCCATGTCCGCGCCACCGGCGGATCGGAGATCATCGCCACCTCGTCAGGCTGGCCCTGCACGATGAAGCCGTCGAGATAACCGATCCGGAAGCCATCCGGCGTCGAGCCAAACCACTGCACCTTCTGCGTGGAGGGATTGCGCTGCCAGTTGAACTCGCCCGCGATCTCCGGATAGCGCGGATAGACCTGGTAAACGGAATAGACATCGCCGCCCTGCGCCATGAACTTGTCGATCACGCGATGGAACGGCGTCTTGTCGTAGTTACCGTCACGCACAATCTTGCGGACCTGTGCAACGTGGCCCGGTGCGATGTCCGGGCGCAACTCAATCAGGATTTCCTGGCCGTTCACTGTAAACTGCAGCAGGTTTTCGGCCTCGACCTTCCGCCAGTTGGCCGGATCGTCCGCCGGCCCCGCCAGCGCAGCCGGGCTCGCCGTCAGCAGGGCCGCCCCCGCTGCTGCCATCAGTAACTTTCGCAGCATGCTACTTGCCCTTCTTCATCCCGTACTTGGCCAGCAACTTTGTGTGCACTGCCTCGGGAACGAAAAGATCGGCGCTTCCGCCGAGCCGCGCAATCTCTTTTACCAGTCGCGACGACACCGCCTGATGGTGTGGATCCGCCATCAAAAACACAGTCTCGATCTCGTGATTCATGCGCTGGTTCATCGCGACCATCTGGAATTCATACTCGAAATCCGAAACGGCCCGGAGGCCGCGAATGATCATCTGGGCCCCGCATTCCTCAGCAAAATGCATCAGAAGGGTGTCAAACGGCCGCGCCTCGATCTCGATGCCCCGCGCCAGCTTGCGCGCCTCGGCCAGCACCATGTCAGTGCGCTCTTCGAGGGAGAAAAGCGGTCCCTTCCCTTCGTTGATCGCGACCCCAATGATCAGCTTGTCGACCAGCTTCACGGCGCGGCCGATAATGTCGAGGTGACCGTTGGTGATGGGGTCGAACGTGCCGGGGTAAAGCCCAATGCGCTTAAGGCCCCGGCTTACGGCGGGGGCCCGGCTTGCAGAGGCGCCACGCACGGGGCGCGGTTCACCCGCCGCCCGTCTTTCCGGCCGTCTCGTCACCGTTCTGGTCCTCCAGCCGCTCCACGGAAACGACGCGTTCGCCTGCCGCCACCCTCAACACGCGAACACCCTGCGTCGCCCGACCCGCAATACGGATCTGATCCACGGCGCAGCGTATCAACTGCCCCGCATCTGTCACCACCATGATTTCGTCCGCCTCGCCCACCGGGAAGGACGCAACCAGCTTTCCATCCTTGGGCAGGCGATGCGCGATGAGACCCTTGCCGCCGCGACCCGTGCGGCGATAGTCGAACGCGGTTGCGCGCTTGCCCATGCCCTCTTCGGTCAGCGTAAGGATGAACTGTTCCGCCTTCTGCAGCTGAGCGAAGCGTTCATCGCTCAGCTCGACCTCTCCATTGGCTTCTGCGTCGGCGGCGGGCGCAGCTTCATCACCCTCAATACCGCTATCGTCTTCGGCATCTTCAACGACTTCCTCGCCCTCCGCCCTGCGGGCAGCATTGGCGCGCTTCAGATAGGCGCGAGCCTCCGCCGGGGTCACATCGATCTGGCCCAGCACGCTCATCGCGATCAGCGCATCACCGGCGCCGAGACGGATCCCGCGCACCCCGGTCGACGTACGTCCTGTAAACACCCGCACATCATCTACCGAGAATCGGATGCACTGGCCGAGCGCCGTCGTCAGCAGTACGTCGTCTTCCGGGCGGCATATCTGCACATCGACGATAGCGTCACTGTCGTCCTCCAGCTTCATGGCGATCTTGCCTGCGCGGTTCACCGACAGGAAGTCCGTCAGCAGATTGCGACGCACGCCGCCCGACTTCGTGGCGAACAGGATGTTGAGCTTTGCGCGCTCTGCCTCGTCATGCGGCAGCGGCATCACGGATGTGATCCGCTCGCCCTCTTTCAGCGGCAGAATGTTGATCAGCGCCTTGCCCCGCGCATTCGGTGCGCCCAACGGCAGGCGCCACACCTTGTGCTTGTAGGCCATGCCCGTGGAGGAGAAGAACAGAATCTCGGTATGCGTATCGGCTGCGAACAGGCGAACGACAAAATCGTCTTCCTTCGTCTCCATGCCGCCGCGCCCCTTCCCGCCCCGGTTCTGGGTGCGATAGGCCGACAGCGCAGTCCGCTTCACATAGCCGCCATGGGTGACCATGACGACCATATCTTCCTTCTCGATGAAGGCTTCGTCCTCAAGATCGAGATCAGCCTCGATGAATTCCGAGCGGCGCGGCTTGCCGAACTTGTCGCGAACGTCGGCAAGCTCGCTCTTGATGATGTCGAGCACGCGGACGCGCGAAGCCAGGATCGAGAGCAGGTCCTTGATCTTCTCGGCAAGCCCGGAGGCCTCCTTGCCGATCTCGTCACGGCCAAGGTTGGTGAGACGCGACAGCTGCAACGCGAGAATCGCACGCGCCTGCTCGTCCGAAAGCTTGATCTCGCCCTTCTCATTGAACACGGTCCGGCGATCCGCGATCAGCCCGATCAGCGGCGCCATGTCCATCGCCGGCCACGCCCGCTCCAGCAGGGCGACGCGCGCCGATTCCGGGTCCGCCGAATAGCGAATGATGCGGATGATCTCGTCGATGTTGGCGACGGCCAAAGCAAGGCCGATCAGGACGTGCGCCCGGTCGCGCGCCTTGTTCAGTTCGAACTTCGTCCGCCGCGCCACCACTTCCTCGCGGAAGCGGATGAACGCCTGCAGCATCCCGCGCAGCGTCATCAGCTCCGGCCGGCCGCCATTCAGCGCCAGCATGTTGACGCCGAACGACGTCTGCATCGGCGTCAGGCGGAACAGGTTGTTCAGCACGATGTCCGCAGATGAATCCCGCTTGATCTCGATGACGACGCGAATACCGTTTCGATCGCTCTCGTCCCGCAGGTCGGAGATGCCTTCGATCCGCTTGTCGCGCACCAGTTCGGCGATCTTTTCGACCATCGTGGCCTTGTTCACCTGATAGGGCACTTCCGAGATGATGATCGCCTCGCGCCCGGCCTTCGTGGTTTCGATTTCCGTTCTCGAACGCATGATGACAGAGCCCCGCCCGGTCAACAGCCCGTTGCGCGATCCAGCGCGGCCGATGATCAGCGCGCCCGTCGGGAAGTCGGGACCGGGCACAATGTCCAGCAGCGCCATGTCGTCGATCGCCGGGTTGTCGATCAGCGCAACGGCGGCATCGATGATCTCGGTCAGGTTGTGTGGCGGGATGTTGGTCGCCATGCCAACCGCGATACCGCCCGCGCCGTTAACCAGCAGGTTCGGGAACTTCGCCGGCAACACCGTGGGCTCCTGGCGGGAGCCGTCATAGTTGTCCTCGAAGTTGACCGTGTCCTTGTCGATATCGTCCAGCAGGTTCGCGGTCACGCGCGCCATGCGGCTTTCGGTGTAACGCATGGCCGCCGGCGGGTCGCCGTCGATGGAGCCGAAATTGCCCTGCCCGTCGATCAGCGGCACGCTCATCGCAAACGGCTGCGCCATGCGCACGAGGGCGTCATAGATCGACTGGTCACCGTGCGGGTGCCAGCGGCCAATCACGTCGCCGACGATGTTGGCGGATTTCCGGAAGGGCTTGTCGTGCGTGTAGCCGCCTTCATAGGCGGCAAACAGGATGCGGCGGTGAACGGGCTTCAGGCCGTCGCGCACGTCAGGCAGCGCTCGGCTCACGATGACGCTCATCGCATAGTCGAGATACGACTTCTTGAGCTCAGCGGTGATGGAAATGGGCGCAATGTCGCCCGCGCCGGAGCCACCGTCCGAAGCAGTTTGATCAGGCGTATCGCTCAAGCAGATTTCGTCCGGAAGAAGGGCGGCTCGGCCGCTGGGATTCGAGACGCCCTTCTAGCCCATTTGTGCGCCGCGACACAAACGAATATGACGTTTGATCCACAGGCCTGACGCCATGAATTTGCAGGGCTTTTTGCTCCTGCCTGGCGTCTCGCCGCTGCGGACGGTTCAAACGCTCCAGTCCGCGCCAGGGAGCCCCCTCGATCGCCCGCCGCATAGGACCATACCGCAGGCTCTCGGCGGCTAGTTGAACGTCCACCGCGCGCTCACCATGCCCAGGATTTGCGAATTCCTGCGCTCGGCCTCCGTCGAGGAGAGCGGGTCGAGGTCGCGGCCGCGGTCATACAGCTCACGTTCGATGCTGAAGCTGAACGGGTCCAGATTGTTCAGCTCCGCCCGCAGCGTGAAGCCTGGATCGGGCTTCCATTCAACGAACGAATGGTAGTAGTCGCGCAATTTGAAGTTCTCGATCGCCGCGCCCTGATAGTAGGTCTCGCGCCAACCCTGGAACCACCCAAAACCGAAGGTGAGGTTCTGCTCGGGCAGGTCCTGCCGGAAGCTGAAATTGATGTCCTCGGGGCGCTGGCCCGAGATGCGGCGCGCCTCCCCGGTCAGCGGATCGGTGACTTCACTCTCCTGCCACTGCGTCTCAAGCTTCACCTCTGCGCCCTGCCAACCGAAATTCTTGAGCGGCAGCGTTAGATTGAAAGTCACCGAGTCGTTTGTGCCGTCGCCGATATTGCCCGGCCCCTCGATCAAGGTTGTGGAATCATCGACGCCGTCATTGTCCGTATCGATTGGAACACGGCGCGGGAACAGGTCGACGACATCCGAAATGTCCTCATGGCGCAGCGTGAGAACCGCGGCGGCGCCATCCCAGAAACGCTTCTCGAAAGCGGCCTCGTAGACCCAGGTCTTGCTCGGCTCAAGGTCCGAATTGCCTGTGTCCTGCTGTCCAGAATTCAGATCCACCTCGGAAGCGAAGTCCTGAAAGTTCAGCTGCCCCAACTCGCGCTCCACGCGCATGCGCAGTTGGTCGTCCTCCGTCGGAGACCATGAAACCACCACGCGGGGCTTGGGATAGGTGAACGAGCGTTCCTTGTTGGTGTCGCCAGACTGCTCGATGGTGGATTGTTCGACACGGAGGCCGCCCTCGAGCGTCCATTGTGGATCCGGCCTCCAGGAGGCCTGCACAAAAGCCTCGCCACGCAGTTCCTCAACCAGCACGTCGGACGCCGGCAGCGGAATGGGCGCACCGTTCACGGTCAAGGCAACCTGCTGCTCGCGATAATTGTAGGCGATCTCGCCGCCACCCTCGAACGAAAGCTCCGGCGCATAGGCATAGCGCAGCACAGATCGTCCGATGCGCTCCCCTGCCTCCGCCTCGATCTGGAACAGCTGTGCTCCGCCCGCCGTTACCCCGGTGGCATCAAGCGAGCCGACCGTAAGCTTGAACAGGCCAAGCGTCTCCCACTCGATGTCGGGCGTGAGGTGCGTCGTGTAGTTGATGCCGATCTCACCCCGGTCATTTGCCGAGCGGCTCACGAAGGCTTCGCTTGATGAGGACGTCGTAAAGTACGACTCATTCTTGAACTCGTCCGCGCTGATGAGCCCGTTGAGGCTCAGCGTGCCGCCGAACTGCGGACCCTTGTAGCCGCCTCGCAAGGAATGCACGGCGCCGTCGCCTTCGGTGCGCGCATTTTCGAACAGCGTGAGGGCGCCGCCCGCGTCCGTCGTTGTGCGCCAGCCTGACCCAACCGAGTCGTCCATGGAAATGCCGCGCCCACCCGACAGGTCGAACTGATGCTCGCCGAAGCGCCGCGTCGCTTGGTAGTTCCAGCCCGGGATCGTCTTGCCCGTGTCCGCGAACAGGAAACTCCGCACTGAGAAGACCTGCTGGAACGTGTCCGCCTTCTTGCGGATCACGTTGGCGACCACTGTCTGCCCCTGCATGTCGATGCCCGGCGCGCCGCCCCGGATGACGTCGATGCGTTCGACCTGGTCGATCGGCACCCGCCCCAACGTATCGCCAAGACCGTCAGTCTTGCTGGTGGGGCGCGCGCCATCGATCAGCACGTTGCCTGCCGCCCCTGCGAAGCCGCGCACATTGTCTCCGCCATCGAAGCTGAAGCCCGGCAGGCGGTTGATCATCTCCAGCGCGGTGTTGGGCCGCGCAGCCGCGAAGTCGGCGGGCGTGTAGCTGATCACGGCCTGCTGGGTCGCCGCGTCAACAGCAATCGGCGCTGTCTGGGCGTCCTGCGCGAACGCCGGAACGGCGGTCGAAGCGAGCAGGATTGCCGCCCAACTAAAGGTATAGTAGTTCTGCATGAGGCGACCCGCTGACTTGGCGGAATCACAACCGCCTGACCATGTTTTATCGATAAACGATAACACTTAGGTCCGCAACGGTTCAATCTGGGCATTTTCTGGGCAGACTGTTTTGCCCCCGCCGCCCGCAGCCGCATGCGATCTAGTCGATATCCTCCACCACGGTTTCCGGCCCCAGCTTGTGGCTGAGCGATGCCTGCAGGAAAGCATCCAGGTCGCCATCCAACACGCCGCCGGTGTCCGAAGTCTCCACACCTGTCCTGAGGTCTTTCACCATCTGGTACGGTTGCAGCACATACGAACGGATCTGACGTCCCCAGCCGATCTCGGTTTTGGAATCAGCTTCGGCCTGCGCCGCCGCCTCGCGCTTCTTCAGCTCCATCTCGTAGATCCGCGCCCGCAGCATGTCCCACGCCTTGGCGCGGTTCTTGTGCTGGGAGCGTTCGGCCTGCACAGCGACCACAATGCCTGTCGGCGCGTGCGTCAGGCGCACGGCCGAGTCCGTCTTGTTGATGTGCTGCCCGCCCGAGCCGGAGGCCCGGTAGGTGTCGGTGCGCACATCCTTCTCCTGAATGTCGACAACGATCGAGTCGTCGATCACAGGATACACCCAGACGGACGCAAAGCTCGTGTGGCGCCGCGCGTTCGAGTCATAAGGCGAGATTCGAACAAGGCGGTGCACGCCGCTCTCGCTCTTCAGCCAGCCATAGGCGTACTCGCCCTTGATCAGCATGGTCGCGGACTTGATCCCCGCCGCCTCGCCCGGGTGATCGTCGATCTCTTCGATCTTGTAGCCCTTGGCGTTGGCGTAACGCACATACATCCTGCGCAACATCGAGGCCCAGTCCTGGCTCTCGGTCCCGCCGGCGCCTGCGTTGATCTCGATGTAACAGTCGTTGGCGTCCACCTCGCCAGATAGGAGCGCCTTCAGTTCAGCGTCCTTCGCCTTGCCCAGCGCCGCACGGATGCTCGCTTCCACTTCCGCTAGCGCGCCCTTGTCGCCCTCGCCCTGCGCCATGTCCCACAACTCGACCGCATCATCGGCTTCGCGCTCCAGCATCCGGATATCGTTCATAGCCGACTCGATGCGGGTGCGTTCGCGCATCATCGGCTGGGCCTTCTGGGGATCGCTCCAGAAGTCAGGGCGCTCGGAGAGCGCGTTCAGTTCAGCTAGGCGTTTTTCGGCGACACCCCAGTCAAAGACGCCTCCGCAGCAAGGCGACCGACTGCCGGATGGTGTCGATCATGGATTCAAGTTCGGGCGTCATGGCAGTCTCGTCTGAACGGCGGGTGGAAGCGAACGCTCCTAGAGCAGTGCGGCGCCGGGCGGAAGGGGCAGCCTTCCGCCCGGCCTCACAATGACTCAGAAAGTGCCGTCGTCGAAGGTCAGGTCATCATCGCTCGGCGGCGGCGTCAGCGGCGCCGTGGAGTCGACCGGCGCGTTGGGGTCAGCTGGCAGATCGGACGCACTGCCATCTGCCGGTTGAGATACCACCTGGCCGTCACGCGTCGACGCGGCCAACTCGTCGCCTGCGGCAATGCTGCTGAAGTCGACGCGATAGCCATTTACAATCGATGGCTCGCACGACGCTATCGGGGCCGAGCCCGGCCGGAAGACTTCGGAAATCACCAGCCGCGTAGAAGCATCGGGCAGACACCCCGTGTCGGCGTCCACAGGAAGCTCTTCGACGCCGCCCGGCATGCGGAATCCGACGTCCGGCTTGTCCTTGAGAGCTGCGAGCATGAAGTCGCGGAAGATCGGCGCCGCGACGCGGCCGCCGGATTCGCCTGCGCCCATGTCGCGCGGCTTGTCGAAGCCGACCCAGACCGCAACAACGAGGTTCGGACTGAAGCCAACCGTCCACGCGTCGAACTGGTCGTTCGTCGTTCCAGTCTTCGCCGCTACCGCCTTGCCAACGGACCGCACAGTCGTCGCGGTTCCGCGCTGCACGGCGCCTTCCAGTATGGACACCAGCTGATACGCCGTCACCGGGTCCAGCACCTGCTGGCGTTCATCGGGAAGCCCCGGCGGCTTCAGACCCGAGGTCCACTCGGCAGAACATCCCACACATTCGCGGGCATCCGTCTTGTAGACCGTCTCGCCATACCGGTTTTGGATCCGGTCGAACATGACCGGCTTCACCTGCTTGCCGCCGTTGACCACCGCGGCGTAGGCAATCGCCATGCGCATCGGCGTCGTGTCGCCCGCGCCCAGCGCCATCGCCTCATAGGCCGGCAACTGGTCGTAGATGCCCAGCCGCTCACCGATGTCAGAAACCTTCTCGAGCCCGATCTCGCTGGCAAGCCGAACAGTCATGGCGTTTCGCGATTTTTCGACGCCGACACGCATCGTCGTGAGGCCGTAGAACTCTTCGGAATAGTTCGTCGGCTTGTAGCAGGTTTCCTGGCCGCCTTCGCGCTGGGCGCATGACACGTAGGGGCCATCCAGCACGCGATAGGACGGCGTCCACTTGTAGGCGCCTGTTGCGGGGTCCTGCATTTCCAGAGCGGCGCCGTAGACGAACGGCTTGAACGCCGAACCCGGCTGGCGCCACGCCTGGATAACCCGGTTGTAGGAGCTCCGCTGGAAGGAATAGCCACCTGACATGGCCAGCAGACGGCCGGTGTGCGGGTCCATCGCAACCAGCGCACCCTGCACTTCCGGAACCTGACGTAGGCGCCATGGGGCATTGGCCGCCGTCTTCTTCGCCACCCCATACTCGGTGATCAGCTGGCTCGTGATGTCTGGCGTTGCCTGGCGCGAGACGAAGATCATGTCCCCCGCCTTGAGGCCGGTCCCGCCGCCTTCGCGCTTGAAGGGCGCCGCCCACTTCACGTCATCGACCTGCAACGTTCCGGTTTCGCCGCTCGAAAGGCCAAGCCGTACGGCATCCTTGTTCACCGTACGCACGACAGCGAGCTGCCAGTCATTGCCGCCCACGGCGATCTTCGGCCGGTTAGCCTTGACACTCGCATATTCGGTGAGCGCCTTGCCGAATTCCTCGCTCACTTCCATCGTGTCGATCGGGCCGCGCCAGCCGTGACGCCTGTCATAGCTTTCCAACCCGGCTCGCAGCGCGGTCTGGGCAATCAGCTGCAAGTTGGAATCCAGCGTCGAGCGGATCGACAGCCCGCCCTCGTAGAAGGACTCCATCGCCTTTTCTTCAAACTCCTGGCGCAGCGCCTTCTGTTGGTCCGCCTTCAGCGCCTTGAATGTCGCCTCGGTTGCGTCCTTCGACAGCTTGCCTGCCTCGGCCGCAAGACGCGTGATCTCCATGATCAGCAGTTCGCGGCGAAGCTGTTCAACATAATAGCCCGACGCCTGGTTCTCGGCCGTGTTCAGGCGGTCGACCACAACCAGCTCTTCGGCGATCGCCTTATCGGCGTCGGCTTGCGAGATGTAGTTGTTCGCCAGCATACGGCCGATCACATAGTTGCGGCGCTTGATGGCTGCTTCGCGGTTGAGATACGGATTCACGCGCCCCGGGGCCTGCGGCAGGCCCGCCAGCATCGCGCACTCGGCGATCGTCAACTCGCCGAGCGACTTGCCGAAATAGTTCAGCGATGCGGCGCCGACGCCGTAGGAGCGGCCGCCAAGATAGATCTCATTCATATAGAGTTCGAGGATCTGATCCTTGGTCAGCATCTTCTCGATGCGCATGGCCAGCACGGCCTCGCGCACTTTGCGTTCGACAGACTTCGTGCTGTCGAGCAGCATGTTCTTGACGACCTGCTGCGTGATGGTTGAGCCGCCGGCCTGGTCCCGGCCCATCAGCGGATTGAGCACCGCGCCACGGAACATGCCCCACAGGTCGATGCCCGAGTGATTGAAGAAGTCCTTGTCCTCGGCCGAGATGAAAGCCTGAACCAGCATGTCAGGAAGGTCTTCAGACGGAACATAGACACGATGCTCGTTCGCGAACTCCGCGACCAGCGCGCCGTCCCCGGCGTGCACGCGGCTCATGATCGGCGGCTCGTACGTGGCGAGCTGATCTTCGGAGGGAAGATCCTGGGTGACCATGAAGAACCAGATCAGGCCGGAAATTGAGACAAGGCCGATCACGCCCGCGATCGACAGCAGGATCACTTTCCAGTTCCAACGGGGCATAGTCAGCTGCATCTCTCACCAGGCTGGAGCAAGTCGCACCGCGGTCCACGATCACACATGGCTCCGCAGCCAGTCACGAGTCTTCCGGCGCACCGCACGGCCGCCTTGTTACAGCAATCCGGAATCACCGAGGTTTGCGTTCACTTTAAGGCGCGGATTTGTCCGGCGACAGGCCCCATGCGCGTTAAAAACAGCCCACTTTCGTCGTATCCGGAGCTCGCGGACCCAAGACCGTTCTGGTCCCGCAACAGCAACAGAAGACCGCCAGCGCCCTATCGCCCCGCGACCATCATGGTCTGGCTGTCGAAATAGCTGTCAATCGCGTGGCTCACGGCCGTCACCAGCGTCCGCCGCCTGCTCTCGGACTGCAGCGCCGTTACATCCTCGTCATTGGTCAAGAAGCCCATTTCCAGCAGCGCCGCTGGCGTATCCGGGCTAAGCAGCACGTAGAGGCTTTTGCGGCGGTGAGTATTCTCCAGCGTCGGCCAGCCCGATCCGCCAAGCGCATCCGCCAGGATCAGCGCGAACCGCGCCGACTGGTTCTTCGTCTCCCGCTGCACCAGGTCGCGCAGGATCTGGTTGACCTCGTCGGGCCGGGTGGAGTCCACCTCGACATCCAGGATCCAGTCGTGCTGCTGGCTGACCCCGTCGATGCGCTTCTCCCCGTCCGGAGACAGTGTGTACACGGACGCTCCCCGCGTCGCCGGCTTGCCGCCTGCGTCAGCATGGAGGGCAATGAACAAGTCCGCACCGAGGTTCCGCGCCTTGGTCACGCGGTCTTCCAGCTCGATGAAGACGTCTGTGGATCGCGTAAGAGCAACGTCATACCGGCCCGTGGCAACCAGCGCATCGCGCAGCTGCAGCGCCACCCCCAGTGTGATTTCCTTTTCCTTCACCCCGCCCCGCGAGATCGCCCCGGGGTCCTTGCCGCCATGGCCCGGATCGATCACGACCAGCGGCTTGCGTGAAACCTGGTGCGCGACCGGCTGCGGCCCGCCCATGTCGCCAGTTGCAGCATCGGCAAACGCCTGCGGGGTCGCCGGATCCAGGTCGATGACGATACGGTGCGGTTCGTCCTTGTCCTTCCCCACCAGAACAAACTCTCGAACCACTGTCGCCGGCCGCGATAGATCGAGCACAAGCCGTGAAGTCGTCGCCGTGTTATGGGCATAGCGGTAGCCCGCCACCACGCCGGCGCCCGCGCCGGACCCGGACTCAGTCGTCAGCCCCCCAATGGACCAGCGCACGCGCGGCAGGTCGACAACCACGCGGTTGGCGCCGCTTGCGAGCAGAAAAACGTGATATTGCAGGGGCGTATCGCTCTCGATGACGATGCGCGTAGCCTGGCCCTCGCCGCCA
This sequence comes from Hyphomonadaceae bacterium, assembly GCA_022844345.1. GTDB lineage: Bacteria > Pseudomonadota > Alphaproteobacteria > Caulobacterales > Hyphomonadaceae > UBA7672. The sequence goes on along the minus strand of JALHLU010000002.1, from coordinate 42,676 downwards.
AACCGCACAGATGTCACTCGCCCGGCCGGCGGGTCGGCGATGGCGCTCGATGCCGTGACGCACAGCACGCCAAGCAGCATTGCGATTTTCGCAACCAGTGCGCGCACGCAGGCTCGCCCCTTCAGGACTTTTGTCTGGACCTTCTGGTCCGTGTCCCAAGCCTTAACCGCACGTCGTTAACTGTTCGTTGGGAACGGTGATCGTGCTCGACAACGCGTGTGACCTGTATTGATGTGTGCAAAGCCGCTGGCGGGGCGCATCGAGCGAGTTGTCCGCCATGTCCCTTGCCCGCCTTTCCGCCCTCGCCGCCCTGTTTGCGACAGCCAGCTGCGCCTCCGGGCCCCTGACCCTGGATGACAACCTGATCGTGCCCGGCCACCGGGTCGGCGAGGTCCAGATCGGCATGCCGCTAGCCACCCTCCTTGCCGTAAAGGGAACACCCCTGCGCACAGCCCCCATCCCGGACTCGAACGCCACGACTTACACCTTCCCCGAAGGCCTAACGGTCGGCGCGCATGACGAGGTCTACTGGATCATCGTGGAGGACGCCCGGTTCCACACCTCCGACGGGGTCCGCCCCGGCACGGAGCAGATCCACGCCCGCGCCTCCCTCGGCAAACCCCGCTGCGTCGAAACACGCGGCGAAACAACCCTCTACGACTATGGCAAGCTCTACTTCGACGTCGCCAACACCACCGGCCGCGTCACCCGCGTCGGCGTCGTGGGACAGGAGAGGAGGTGCGAGGGGTAGGTTTCAGATTGCCTGCTTAACATCGGTCCGTGCGAAGTCGTCGCCGACAAACAGCAACGGGCAGTCCCGCTCCCTGGCAAGGGCATAGGCGAAGCAGTCCATGAAATTTAGCCCAGCCGGATGTGCGCCTTTGCCCCATTGGTCGTAGGCGTCGGCCACCTTGACGGCCATGGCAGCCGTCACCGGGACCACAAGGGCGGCGATTCCCTCGAGCGCCGCCTCGACTTCTTGCCCCAGACCCCGGCGACGACCAACGATGAGCAGTTCTGCGACCGTTGCCGCAGAAACCACCACCTGGCTCGCTTCTTCGATCTTTGCCTGGACAACGGGCCGCGCTGGCTCGTTCAGCGCAACCGCCATCAGCGCAGATGTGTCGATGACAATCACTTGGGCAACCCGAACTCATCGTACAGAAAGTCTGCCGCGTGAGCCGCGTCTGGCCACGGCTCGGCCTTCGGCGCTGCGGCGGCCAACGCATTCAGCGCCCGCCGGCGCTTCTCGCGAAGCTCCTCCTGCGTGATTTCATCCTGAACAGCCCGAATCTCCACCACCGGCTTGTCATGCCGCGTCAGCACGATCTCCTCCCCCGCCTCCGCTCGCCGCACGAGTTCGGTCAGCTGGGCCTTGGCGTCCGTCACTGAAATCCGCATTTGCGTCTCCGTGTCTATAAAATGGACCATTCAATGGACTATTTCAAGAAAAAGCCCAGCAAATACAGGAACACACCGTTCTCTCTCACCGCCCTTTCCCTTTGGACACAATCCGTGCATAGGTGAGTCATGAGGCGAGCCGCGATGGTCCGCCTTGTCGCCCTGCTGACGGCCTTCCGAAAAAGCCATCCTGCTCAGGGCGCTAGCGGTTCCGTGCGTAGTGGAGGCCTGCGACCTTGCAGCCTCTTTGGTCAGGGCAATTATGAACGCGATTACGCGAGATTCAGTCAGCCCGACCGGACGCCGAGCCCTCTCGTCTTCTGTCCAATCCATACACTTGCGGACCATGGCCGCGCTTACGCGCGCCGTCCGCCTCCCAGACAAAGAGGTTCTACGACATGAGCAAACTCATGCTGATCGACGCGACCCACCCGGAGGAGACCCGGGTGGCCGTCGTCAACAACGGCCAGATCGAAGACTTTGATTTCGAAGCCCGCAACAAGCGACAGCTTCGCGGCAACATCTATCTCGCCAAGGTAACCCGGGTCGAACCGTCGCTGCAGGCGGCGTTCATCGACTATGGCGGCAACCGCCACGGCTTCCTCGCCTTCTCCGAAATTCATCCGGACTACTACCAGATCCCGAAGGAGGATCGCGAAGCCCTGCTCGCCGAAGCCGACCGGGAAATCGCGAAGGACGACGCCGAAGATGGCGAGGAAGAAGAAGCCACGGGCGCAATCGAGAATGGCGGCGCCGACGAAGAGGAAGCCGACGATGTGGAAGAGCGCAAGAAGGCGCGCCGCACCGCCCTTTTCCAGCGCAAGTACAAGATCCAGGAAGTCATCCGCCGCCGGCAGGTGATGCTGGTCCAGGTCGTCAAGGAAGAGCGCGGCAACAAGGGCGCCGCCCTCACCACCTACCTTTCCCTCGCCGGCCGCTATTGCGTGCTGATGCCCAACACCTCGCGCGGCGGCGGCATCTCCCGCAAGATCACCAACATCACTGACCGCAAGCGCCTCAAGTCGATCACGTCCGAGTTCGATATTCCCTCGGGCGCCGGCCTGATCGTGCGCACCGCAGGCGCCAAGCGCACCAAGAACGAAGTGCGCCGCGACTTCGAATATCTCACCAAGCTCTGGCAGCAGATCGTCGGCAAGACGATGGAATCGATGGCCCCCGCCCTCATCCACGAGGAAGGCCACCTCGTTCTCCGCGCCGTGCGCGATCTCTATGACAAGGATGTCGAGCGGATCATCGTGGAAGGCGACGAGGCCTACAACGAGGCCCGCACCTTCGTGAAAATGCTGATGCCCTCGCATACGCGCAAGGTCGTCCAGCACGAGGACAATGGCCCGCTGTTCGTGATGACCGGCGTGGAAGACCAGCTGGAAGGCATCTATTCGCCCACTGTCCAGCTGCCCTCCGGCGGCTATATCGTGATCAACCAGACCGAAGCGCTCGTCGCCATCGACGTGAACTCCGGCAAGGCCACGCGCGAGCGCAACGTCGAAGCCACCGCCCTGAAAACCAACATGGAGGCCGCCGCCGAAGCGAGCCGCCAGATGCGTCTGCGCGATCTCGCCGGCCTCATCGTCATCGACTTCATCGACATGGAAGACGGCAAGAACAACCGCGCCGTCGAGAAGAAGATGAAGGACTGCCTCAAGATCGACCGCGCCCGCGTGCAGACCGGCCGCATCTCGCAGTTCGGCCTATTCGAGATTTCCCGCCAGCGCCGCCGCGCCGGCGTGTTGGAACTGTCCTCGGAGCCCTGCGACCATTGCGGCGGCACAGGCCGGGTCCGCTCTATCGAAAGCGCCGCCATCCAGCTCCTGCGTACCATCGAAGCCCGCGCCGCCGACGACCGCGTCCAGACCGTTCACGTCGACGCCGCCCCTGAAGTCGCTCTCTACCTCCTCAACGAAAAGCGCGCGCCGATCGCCGACATCGAGCGTGAATGCCATGTCGTTGTCCGTATCGAGGCGGACGAAGACCTCAAGACCGGCGAGTTCAAGATCGAAGGCCGCGCCGAAGGCAACGTCATCGAAGCCCGTCCGATGCAGCCGATCGACCTGCGCAAGCTCAAGCCGCTTCCCCCGCCCGCTCCCGACGAGATCGAGGAAGACGACGACGAAATCATCGACGACGGCGAGTCCGACGACGAAGACCACGACGGTCACGCCCACAGCCCTGACAACGACGATGATGGCGAGGAAGAAACCAACTCCGACGCGGAAGACGATGACGACGACGCCAACAAGCGTGGGCGTCGTGGCCGCCGCGGCGGACGCCGCCGCCGTCCCGGCCGTGACCGTCCGCGCGATTCTGCGGATGCCGATGGCGGCGCCGACGCCGGTGAAGAACCCCAACCCGTCGCCGCACGCGACGACGAGGAACGAGATGACGGCCGCGGACGCGGCGGACGCCGCCGCCGCCGTGGCGGACGCGAGCGCGATCGCGGCGCCGAGCGCAGTCGCATTCCGGACATCGCCTTCGACGGCGGCGAAATGCTCGACGCCATCGCGTCGGCGCCATTCCTGGTCGCTGCTGCCGCCGAACCGGAGCCCGAACTCGCGGTCGCGGAACCTGCCGCGCCGGTTGACGCCCCGCCGATCGCGGCAACCCCTGTGTTCGCCGCACCTGCAGAGACTGAGGCGGAGGCCCCCCCGGAACCGGCGCGCCAGCCTGCGCCTGAACCTGTAGCCGAACTGGCTCGGGAACCTGAGCCGGTTCGCGAACCGGCGCCGGAACCTGCAACAGCGGCTTCCGCACCGGGCGACCATGAAATCGCCTCAACTGCCGCCGACCTTGCCGCGCAGGAAAGCGCAGACGCTGCGGCCGAAGCGCGGTGGCACGCCATTCATGGCGCGCCGGCCAAGGAAGAGCCGGCGGCTGACAAGGCCCCGCGCAAGTCCGGCTGGTGGAGCCGCCGCAAGACCGGCTGAGGCGTTCCCGCGCTGAACTGCGCAAGGCTGGCCAACTCACGGCGCCCGCGCCTTTGCTTGCCCTGTCCCAACGGATAGGGTGCAAACGGCCGGGCTACATACGGGTTGGGCGGCCGATCGATGGAGTGCTGGAATGGGCTTGCTGAAGAACGTCCTGCCCGCACTGGCGACGGCCGTGCTTGCGCTCACCGCGCCGCTGACTGCGTCGGCCCAGGGCCTCATCCGCGACGCCGAGATCGAGCAGATCCTGCGCGACTACTCCGATCCGCTGTTCGAGGCCGCCGGCCTCAAGCCGTCCGACGTCAACATCTATATTGTGCAGGACGACACGTTGAACGCCTTCGTGGCGGCCGGGCAGAATCTCTTCCTCCACACCGGCCTCATCATGGAAGCCCGTACGCCCGAGGAGTTGAAGGGCGTCATCGCGCACGAGACCGGCCACATCGCCGGCGGCCACAACGTGACCCGCGAAGCCGCCATGGGCGCAGCCGGCAACACGTCGCTGATCACCATGGGCCTTGGCGCACTCGCCCTGTTCGCGGGCGCGCCCGACGCAGCGCTGGCCCTCTTCGGGTCCGCACAGCAGTTCGGCCTGATGACCATGTTCAAGTTCACGCGCGTTGAGGAAAGCGCGGCCGACCAGTATGGCCTCTCCTTCCTGGAAAAGACCGGGCAATCGGCCGATGGCCTCGCCTCGTTCATGGAGAATTTCCGCTATCAGGAACTGATGTCGGAATCCCGTCGCGATCCCTATTTTCGTTCGCACCCGATCTCCAGCGACCGCATCGCCGCGCTGTCGCGCCGCGCAGCCGGCATCACCGCCAAGTCCACCCCGCAAAGCGAGGAAACGGCCACGCAGCTCGCTATGATGAAGGCCAAACTCGTCGGCTTCATCGGCCCGGCCAACCGCGTCGCTTCGCGCTATCCCACGACCGACCAGTCGCTGCCGGCCAAGTACGCCCGCGCCATCGCCGCTTACCGCGCGGTGGACATAAAGGCCTCGCTCACCCTCGTTGACGAACTCATCGCCATCGAGCCGGAAAATCCCTACTTCCACGAGCTCAAGGGCCAGATCCTGTTCGAAAGTGGGCGCGCTGCCGACTCCATCCCCGACCACCGCAGGTCGGTTGAGCTGGCCCCCCAGCACGCCCTGCTGAAAGTGAACCTCGCCCGTTCATTGATCGGCACGAAGGAAGACTCAGACCTCGCCGAGGCCGAGGGGCTGCTGCAGGACGCAATCTATCTTGAGCACGACAATTCGTTTGCCTGGAACCAGCTCGCTGTCGTCTACGCCCGGCAGGGACGCATCGGCGACGCTGACCTCGCTACGGCCGAGGAGGCCTACTACCGCGGCGACATGGCGCGCGCCTTCGTCTTTGCCAATCGCGCCCGCGACAAGCTGACGCTCGAAACCCCCAACGGCCAGCGCGCCGATGACATCATGGCCCTGTCCGACCCCCGCAACCGCCCGCGCGGCGGCCGCAGCGGCCTTTCGGATCTGTCGATCCAAACGCAACAGTGATGCTGGATTCCTGGCGGCGCACGCCATATGTCGGGCCTTACGGTTCGGCCAGCTTCGCCTGACAGGATGATTTCCATGCGCGCGCTTCTGCTTCCTCTCTCGATCGCCTTTGGCCTTTCAGCGTGTGGCGGCCCCTCGCAGGTCGCGGCGCCCGACAGCATCGGCCGCATGGAGAAGGCCGAGGTCGAAGCCATCGTCCGCGAATACCTGCTGCGCGAACCCGAAATCCTCTTCGAGATGCAGAGCGCCTATGAGGTGAAGGACGCCCTTCAGCAGACCGTTGTCGCCGAAGCGTCATGGGACAAGCTGATCGCCTCGGCAAAGGACGACCCCTCAATCGGCCGTAAGGACGCGCCGATCACCATCATCGAGTTCACGGACTATGATTGCGGCTGGTGCAAGCGCGTGCTTCCCACCGTCATCGAACTTGCCGACGATCGTCGCGGCGACACTCGCGTGGTGTTCAAGGAGCTCCACTGGCAGGGCGCGCGCGACGGAGCGCCCTCGCGCGCCGCTCTTGCCGCCCACCGGCAGGGCAAGTATCGCGAAATGCACCTTGCGCTCATGACCGCTCCCGCTGGCGCCTACACCCCGGAAAATCTCGAAATCCTGGCGCGCTCGATCGGTCTCGACATCCCCCGCTGGAAGGCGGACATGCTCACCCCCGCAGTGGCAGCTCAGATCGACCGATTCGCGGCCGAAGCGCGGGAAGCCGGCATCCGCGGCACGCCCGGCTTCCTCATCAACGGCACCTTCTTCGCCGGCGGCGACGCCGACGCGGTCAAGTCGCTGGTCGAAGCCAAGCGCGCCGAACTCAAGGACAAGAAATAGCGATCAGATCAGCCCGCCCAGCGGGCTGGATGGATCGGCATACATCTTCTTGGCCATGCGCCCCGCGAGATAGGCCTCGCGCCCCGCGATCACCGCATGCTTCATCGCGCGCGCCATGCCGATGGGATCCTTCGCCGCCGCGATCGCCGTGTTGGCGATAACAGCGTCGCAGCCAAGCTCCATCGCAATCGTCGCGTCCGACGCCGTGCCTACACCCGCATCCACCAGCACCGGCACTTTCGCCTGCTCGACAATAAGCCTTATGTTCACGCGGTTCTGGATGCCCAGCCCCGAGCCGATGGGCGAGGCGGCCGGCATGATCGCCGCCGCGCCCGCCTCCTCCAGCCGCTTCGCAAACACGACGTCGTCCGTGCAATACACCATCACGTCGAAGCCGTCCTTCACCAGCATCTCGGTTGCGCGCAGCGTCTCGATCATGTCCGGATAAAGGTGCGCGGTATTCGACAGCACCTCCAGCTTCACAAGGCTCCACCCGCCCGCCTCACGCGCCAGCCGCAACGTGCGCACAGCGTCCTCGCCCGTGTAGCAACCCGCCGTGTTCGGTAGATAGGTGAACTTCTTCGGATCAAGATGATCGATCAACCGATCCGATCCCTTGTCCGCCACATTCACGCGCCGCAACGCTACCGTCACGATCTCCGCGCCCGCCGCCTCCGCCGCTTCGGCGTTCTGCGCATACGACGCATACTTCCCCGTCCCAACGATGAGGCGCGAGGTGAACGCGCGGCCGGCGATTGTAAGCTTGTCAGACATGTCGGGCATCACTCTAAAGTAGTCTCTGCGATCGAGACGTCTTAGCTCGCTCGTTCGCGCACATACTTTACGACAGCTGATTCAAACTCCAAGCGACCATTGAAATCACTCGACAGCTCTGACAGCGCCGCCTCCCGATCATCTGGGTCCGCGTGTTTGGCGTACACGCGCTGCAGGTCATTCGCATATCGATCAAGACCCAACGCCCGTAGCGCTTCTAACGTTTCCCGGCCAGGTTCGGGCGCATCGTCTTGGGCGAGACTGTCGTAGTATCCCGCCTCCATCCTGATCAGGTAATCGATCGCGAGATATCCAACCCACTCATCAGGCGACAAGGGACTTGAGACAGACCGGGTCCGCTTACTCCAGTCCTGATAGAGTTCATCGACAAAGTGCATGTCTTTGAACCACTGTTCATCCTCGTGTCCCATCACCCACCCCCCACAAATTGCACGATCTCGATCCGGTCCCCTTCGGCCAGACGAGTGTCCCCATAGGCCGACTTCGGAACGATCTCCCGGTTGCGCTCCACGGCCACGCCCTTCTGCGGCAGGCCCAGCTGGTCCAGGAACGCCGCAACCGTCGCCCCTTCGGGCGTTTCGGCCGGTTCTCCGTTCAGAAAAAGCTTCATCGGCCAATCCCGGGTAATTCATCGTCTGAGGCATTTGATCCCGCTCGGGATTCGCCTATTCATTCCTCGCCGCGCGTGGGGGCTCGCGTTGCGAACCGATCTCATCTAGGCGTCTTTCATGAGCCTTGTCATCTACGTCCTGAACGGCCCCAACCTCAACCTGCTGGGTGAGCGCGAACCGGCCATCTACGGGACCGCCACCCTAGCCGACCTTGAAGGTCTGTCGCAGGATACGGCCGCCCAACTGGGCGCTAGGGTGGAATTCCGCCAGTCAAACCACGAAGGCGAGCTTGTGGATTGGGTTCAGCAAGCACGTAGACAGGCCGCCGCCGTGGTCATAAACGCGGGCGGCTATACACACACCTCGGTCGCGCTCCACGACGCTCTCAAGGTGTTGACCATTCCCGTCGTGGAAGTGCATCTCAGCAATCCCGGGAATCGGGAAGACTTCAGGCACAAAAGCCTGGTGTCGCCTGCCGCCTCCGGCGTCATCGCCGGCTTTGGTCCCCTGGGCTATCGCCTCGCCATCGAGGCGGCGGTCGCCCTTGCTGAAAAAAAGAGAGTCTGACGCCCATGGCCGAAAAGCCTTCCGAGAAGAATGGCAGGTTCGACACCGGTCTCATCCGGGAACTCGCCGCCATCCTGCGTGAAGCTGATCTCGGCGAGATCGAGATCGAGCAAGGCGGCACGCGCATCAAGGTCGTGAAGCCCGTCGCCGCGGCACAGGTTTCCTACGCGCCAGCGCCAGCGCCCACCGCCGTTTCTCCCGCCGCCGCCGCGCCCGTCGCTGCCCCTGCCCCGGTCGCTGTTGCCTCCCTGCGCGATCATCCCGGCGCCGTGAAGTCGCCGATGGTCGGCACTGTCTATCTCCAGGCTGAGGAAGGCGCGAAGAAGTTCGTGACGGTCGGAGACACGGTCGCCGCCGGCGCCACGCTCCTGCTGATCGAGGCGATGAAGACCTTCAATCCCGTTACCGCCCCGCGCGCTGGCAAGGTCACGCAGATCCTGATCGACAACCAGCAGCCGGTCGAATTCGGCGAACCCCTCGTCGTCATCGAGTAGCGAACCGATGTTCGAGAAAATCCTCATAGCGAACCGCGGAGAGATCGCCCTCCGCGTACACCGCGCGTGCAAGGAGATGGGCATCTCCACGGTGGCCATCCACTCCGAGGCCGATCGCAACGCCATGCACGTCCGCCTCGCGGATGAAAGCGTCTGCGTGGGCCCGGCCTCCGCCACCAAGTCCTATCTCAACATCCCCGCAATCATCACCGCCGCCAAGATCACCGGCGCGCAGGCGATCCACCCCGGCTACGGCTTTCTCTCTGAGAACGCCAAATTCGCCGAGATCGTCGAGAAGTCCGGCATCACCTTCATCGGCCCGCGCCCCGAACATATCCGGATGATGGGCGACAAGATCACGGCCAAGGATGCGATCCAGACCGCCGGCGTGCCAGTGGTCCCCGGCTCCGATGGTGAAGTGCCCGGCCTGGAAAGCGCGAAGGCGAACGCCGAGCGCATCGGCTATCCCGTCCTCATCAAAGCCACCGCCGGAGGCGGCGGACGCGGCATGAAGGTTGCCCTTACGCCGGACGACCTTGAACTCGCCTTCATGTCCGCGCGCACAGAAGCGAAGACCGCTTTCGGCAACGACGCCGTCTACATGGAGAAGTATCTCCAGAAGCCGCGCCACATCGAGATCCAGGTCGTCGCCGACAGCCATGGCAACGTCATCCATCTGGGCGAACGCGACTGCTCGCTGCAGCGCCGCCATCAGAAAGTGTTCGAGGAAGCTCCCTCGCCCGTCATCAACGATGCGGCCCGCGCCGCCATCGGCAAGACGGTCACCACCGCCATCAAGAAGCTCGGCTATCTCGGCGTCGGCACGATCGAATTCCTCTACGAGAATGGCGAGTTCTACTTCATCGAGATGAACACGCGCCTGCAGGTCGAACACCCCGTCACCGAGATGATCACCGATGTTGATCTCGTGCAGGAGCAGATCCGCATCGCGGCCGGCGAGAAGCTCTCGCTGACGCAGAAGGACGTCATCTTTCACGGTCACGCCATCGAGTGCCGCATCAATGCCGAGAACCCGGAAACCTTCGCGCCGTCTCCCGGCCTGATCTCCGATTTCCACGCTCCCGGCGGCCTCGGCGTCCGTCTCGATAGCGCCGCCTACGCCGGCTATCGCGTGCCCCCTCACTACGACAGCCTCATCGGCAAGCTGATCGTGCACGCCCCCACCCGCAAGGAAGCGCTCGCCCGCCTGCGCCGCGCGCTCGATGAGACGGTCGTCGCCGGTGTCGAAACCACGCTGCCGCTGCATCGCCGCCTTGCCGCCAACGAGGATGTCGCCAAGGGTGAGTACGACATCCACTGGCTGGAAAAATTCCTGGGAATGAAGAAATAGGGCCGCCAACCGCCGCCCCACGCACAGCACCAGCGCCTCACATCAGGCGTACCGCGCCCATATTGGCTCAATCCGCTACAATACATCGGGCTACATCATGATCCGCACCAGCGCTGCACTCGCCGTGCTCGTCCTCTCCGCCTGTACGCCGCAGGCCACCGGCCCCGAGGCAGCCGTCACTGCCATCTACAAACCGCTCGTCGACTCCAAGGGCGCAACCGGCACGAACCTCGCCGACCTGCCCCTGACGATGGACCTTGCTCTCAAGATCCAGGAGCTCGAGACGCGCGCCGAAGAACGCGTGTTCGACTTCGAAGTCGCCGGCAACTGCCAGGACTGCACTGGCTTCTCGAACCTCAAGGTCACGACGCCTACAGATCCCAGCCTCGCCCCGCGAGACGGGCACACCTTCGTGGAAGCCACCTTCACCCTCTTCGGCAATGAGCAGAAGGACATGTTCTGGGACCTCATCCAGGTCGATGGCGCCTGGCAGGTCGACAACATCTTCACCGAAGGCTTCGACCTCCGCCTGATTGCAGACGACATGCTGTCCAATGAAATCACCCCCGAGCCCGAGGGTGGCGTCATGCAGTGCATGGCCATGCTGCGCCTACACGCCGACGCGCTCTCGAAAGCCACGCCGCCCGGTGACACTGCGGCGTACGATGCCGCTTTCGCCGGTTATCGCGCCATGGCCGAACCCGCCATGACCCCGGACGAACTGGCCCAGTTCTTCGCCAGCAGCGTCGCCGTGTTCGACGACACCCCGGCAGAACAGATCGCCTCTGAAGCGAACGCGTGCCTCGCCGGCGCGCCCCCGGCTCCGCCGGCCCACTGAGGCAGCTGAACGTCCGGCTTGCCACTCCGTCCGCATGCCGCAACAATCGGGGCATGTCCCGCGTTTTCGGCCCTGCTGAACTGCTCGACTGCTACCGCCGCGGGGTCTTCCCCATGGCGGATGCACACGACGATCCGCGCCTGTTCCTCGTCGACCCCGACCTGCGCGGCGTCCTGCCGCTCGACCGGCTCCACGTCTCGCGCAGCCTGCGCAAGACCATCCGCCAGGACGTGTTCGAGATACGCATAAACACCGCCTTCTCGCGCGTCATGCAACTCTGCGCCGAGGCTGCGCCCGACCGGCCCAACACCTGGATCAACTCCCCGATCCTCAATCTCTACAGCTCGCTCCATCGCCTCCGCCACGCGCACAGCGTCGAGGCCTGGCGCGACGGCCAGCTCGTCGGCGGCCTCTACGGCGTCAGCCTCAATGGCGCATTCTTCGGCGAGAGCATGTTCTCGCGCGAGACCGACGCCTCCAAGGTCGCGCTGGTCCACCTCGTGGCGCTGCTGCGGCGCGGCGGCTTTGTCCTGCTCGATACCCAGTTCGTGACCGCGCACCTGCAGACATTCGGTGTCGAGGAAATGGCGCGGGAGGACTTCCACGTCCGCCTGCGCGCCGCAATGCTGGTCGATGCGACCTTCCCGGCGGAACCGGTCTCAGGTCAGGAAGCGCTGCAGCTGATCACCCAGACGTCGTAGGTCGGGTGCTCCAGGGCGTTGAGACCCGGGCTCGACGCATACATCCATCCAGAAAACAGCAGCCCATCCGGCCCGATCGGTTGCGGGCCCTTGTTCATGCGCGATGTGTTGGTCGGCTTGTCGGCGACGGGTTGCTTGTCGGCAGGCGTTGTCGAACGGATTTCAACAAACGCGGCGGACTCTGGCGTCTCGCGCGGGTCGGCCTGATAGCAGGCCCGAACAGTGACGCGCAAACGCCCGAAGGTCAGCGAGTCGCCCACCTTGGCGCTCAGGTCGCGCGAATTACCCGTGATCTTGTCCAGCGCCCGCAGCTTCACGGCGGAGAACGACTGCATCGACGGCGCTGGCGTCGTGTCCTGCGCCACTGCCGTGGGCCCAAGCCCCAGCATCACGGCCGCACAGCCAGCAACAAGTCCACGGATCATCATGGCGTCGTCTCTCCGGCGGTCTCGCCGCTGCCGCCCCCGCCGCCCGCAGCACTTACCGCATCGATCAGCAGGCGCAGGATATCCACGCTGCCGCTCGTGTATTCAAATACGCCCGAACCATCCATCGGCATGTTCTCCGGATCGCCGCCCGGCTCGATGAACACATAGTTGCCGCCCAGCAGGCCGTCGGCCTGGATCTTCGCCGTCGAATCCAGCGGCATCGGAAGATTGCGGCTCACCGTCATCTTCACTTCGGCGCGCAGCGTCTCGGGGTTCACCTTCACATCGGTAACAGAGCCAACCTTCACACCCGCAATCCGAACATCCGTGCCCGGCGAGATCGCATCCGCGCGCGGGAACTTGGCCAGCAACATGTAAGAATCGCCCGTCGCCGCGTCCGAACGCTGCGACAGCGAATAAACGAGAAAGAACCCCGCCACGATGACGACGGCCAGGCCAACCAGGGTCTCGAACAGCGATTCGCGCATCAGGGCTTCCAGGCCTCATAGTCGCCGGTGCTCTTGGCCCGCTGACCGCCTTCCGCAAGGCTGCCTTTCGGACGATAGGCGTCCGGCGTTCCGGTCAGGTTGGGTTTGTGGGCGATCTCCCACGACTTGGTCGGCAGCGGGTCTGTCGTCGGCGGCTTGTCGAAGGTGTAGTGCAACCAGCCATGCCAGTCCGAGGGAACCTTCGAGGGTTCGGCATAGCCCTGATAGATCACATAGCGGCGCTTGCGGCCTTCCAGGCTGGGCTTCTTCTCTTCGTAGTATTTGTTGCCCGTATCGTCCTTGCCGACATAGGCGGCGCGGCGGCCGATGTCGAAACGCGCGCCAATCGTGGCGCCGTTCCACCAGGTGAAGATAGACTTCAGCATCAAGGTCCCCGCTGGGAATTCAGATAGATAGGTACCAATACGGCGGCGCGAATATGGCGCCCGCGAACAAATGGGTCCAGCGCGGCGACTGCCTTGGCTGTGCGACAATTTCCTGTGTGCAGGCAAGGCCGAACCACATCATCATGTGGCCGATTCGTGCTCGAATCCACTCGAGACTATCGCATGGTTGTTTCACAGCCACCCAGCCGGAGGCCCTTTATGGCCGAAACCAGAACCAGGTCGACCAGCCGCCACCTGGCCAAGGCGCTGGAAACAGGCGCCGCCCTGCTGGCCCATCCCGATGGCGATGCGCCGCCCGCGCGGCTGATCAACGCCCACCTCGCCGCCCTGCGGGTCCTTGGCGGAGAATCCGAAGCCGCCGAAACGCTCTGCGAGGCCATCCGCGCCCGCCGCATAACCCCGCTCGCCCCCGCCGCCGCGCTCCTGCCTGTCCAGGCCGCCGCCCTGGACCCCGCCCAGCTTCTCCCCGCCATCAGCGACGCCGCCGCCCTCGCCTCGGCCCGCGCTGTCGCCACACAGGCGTTCGTGGCTGTCGCCGATGCGCTGGAAGCCCTCACCATCGAAACCGACGAGCAGGGCCGCCCCACCACCTCCGCCCTGATCGACGCCTTCCGCGCCGGCGCCGACGCCGAACTGGTCGAGATCGCCCTGTGCACCCCCGGCGGCCCGCGCGCCGCCGCCATCACGCTCCGCCGCCAGGCCACCGGCGCGCGCGAGCCAGGCCGACAAGCCTACAGCATCCCCACCTGGACCGGCATCGAGCCCAATGAAGTCGCCACCGCCATCGAGCGTGTCAGCCGCACGCGCCTTGGCGTCCAGGTTTCTCTCGGCACCCCCTTGGCCGAGCCCAACACCCCCTGCGCCGCCATCAATCTCGCCCGCTACGCCGCCGCTCACGACCGCGACCTCCTGCGCGCTGATCTGGCCGCGCTGCGCACCGTCTCGCCAGATTGCGTCGTCCAGCTTGCGGGCCTTGCCGCCGCCATCATGTCGCTTGGTCTCGCCTACGATAGCGAGGACGGCGCCAAAGCGGCGGCCGACCTCTGCACTATCGCCCACCAGGCCGCCGGCGCTATCGCCGCTGAGCATACCCTGCCAGCCGCCATCCGCTGGCTCGCTGCCGAAAGCAGCGGCACGGACCCGGTCGACCTCCTCCTAGCCCACGAGGACGAGCAGACCCCGCAACTCTCCGAATGCGTCAACGCCGCTCTCGGCGCCGTCGCCAGCAAGACCGAGGCGGAAGATGTCCGTCTCCGTATCCTCGGCGCCCGCACACTCGACCAGATCGACGGCATTGAACGCCACCGCCTTGAATCCCGCGGCATGCCTGAAGAAGCGCTCGATCGCGTCGAACAGGCTCTGCGCGAGGGCCTTAGCCTCGCCGCTGCCTTCTCCCGCTGGGTCGTCGGTGACGACGTGATCCGCAAGCGCCTGGGCCTGGATCCGGAAGCCTACGACACAGATGGCGAAGCCCTCCTGCGCGCTCTCGGCATCTCGGCCCGCGAAGTGGACGAGGCGCGCGTCGCCGTGCAGGGCCGCCGCCGCCCGGTCTCCAATCCCAAATCCCCGCTCGCCCGCATCCTCGCCCGCGCCGACGGCGTCACGCCCGAGGCTCGCGTCCGCCTCGCCCGGGCCATCGCGCCCATGCTGGCCCGCCCTCCGGTCGTCACCGTCGCCCCCGGCGACCAGGGAGACGCCACCCGCATGGTTGTCCACGCCTCGACGCGCGCCGCCATGGCCGCCGGCCTCGGCGTCCGCATTGAACCTGGCCGCCCAGCCGTCGACGCCGAACTGCAGCAGCGCATCGCCGACGCCCGCCGCCGCGCCCGCGCACCGCTGGCCAACGAGATGCAGGCCCACAGCTTCGAACGCTTCACGCCGCCGCCTGCCGCCGCAGAGCCGCCAGAAGAAATCGTCTTCGCCGAACGGCGCCGCCTTCCCGATCGCCGCAAGGGCTATATCCAGAAAGCCAGCGTCGGCGGCCACAAGGTCTACCTGCACACCGGCGAATTCGACGACGGCGAACTCGGCGAGATCTTCATCGACATGCACAAGGAAGGCGCCGCCTTCCGCTCGCTGATGAACAATTTCGCCATCGCGATTTCGATCGGCCTGCAATATGGCGTGCCGCTGGAAGAGTTCGTCGACGCCTTCATCTTCACCCGCTTCGAGCCCGCAGGCGAAGTCACCGGCAACGATTCAATCCGCAAGGCGACATCCATACTCGACTACATCTTCCGCGAACTCGCCGTGTCCTATCTCGGCCGCGACGATCTCGCCGAAGTCGAAAACGTCAGCCATGACGGCCTGGGAGGAGGCGCACGGGAAGGCGAGGAGCCGACCGCGCCCGTCCAGCCCATGCGACCCGAGCAGCTCATCTCCAAGGGCTTCAGCCGTGGCGTGCTGCCGGACAACATCGTCCCGTTCACCGCCCGTCGCGTCGCCGAGCGCCTCGAGGAAGCCGAAGGCCCACCCATCACGCCCCAGCGCGGCGCCGACTACCTCTCCGACGCCTGCCCCGCCTGCGGCCACTTCACCCTGCGGCCAGACGACGGCGTCGCCCTGTGCGAAGCCTGCGGCGCAACGGTTCAGACCGCCTGACGCGGAGCTACTGACAGCATTCCGCATATCGGCAGTTTTTGCCCAGTTGGCTAACCGCCCGACTTGTATTATTTCGCCCCGCCTGATCCCGACGCATCCGCGTTTGGAATTCAGTAACGGGATTTCGCAATCCTTACATTCGTATAATCCGACGATCCTCAGTTGCACAGATTGCCGCCCGCAATCCGCCGCGATTGAACCTTTCCTTGGCGCACACGTTGCTGAGGCCGCGGGGGACTAAAGACCCGCAAGAGACATGGAACGGGACTTGAATGGCACAGCGTATCTTCATCGCCGTGGTCGCTATTGGCCTGATGAGCTTGTCTGCATTGGCATAAATGTTCGCTCGCATTCTGATCGCTGTTGCCGCCATCGGCGCGATGAGCCTCACGGCATTTGCGCAGACACCGGAACAGAATGCGATTTCCCGCCAGGCTACCGCCCAACGCCTCATTGAAGGCGAGACGGCCTGCGCTGGCTGCGACATTTTCCAGGTCGACCTGTCCTATCAAGAGCTGACCGGCCGGGACCTTTCCGGCGCCCGCATCCGCCAGGCCGACCTCAGCCTCTCCACCTTCGACCAGACCAAGTTCACCGGCGCTGACATGTCCATCGTCAACGCCTTCGGCATTCGCGCCGAAGATGCAGATTTCTCGAACGTCAATTTCCAGGACGCCGTCCTTGTCGGAGGCTGGTTCGCGCGCTCGCGCTTTGCCAATGCGAAGCTCTCCAACGCCAACCTCTCCGGCGCGGATTTCTCAACAGCGCTCGATCTAACGCAGAACCAGCTCAACACCGCCTGCGGAGACGCCGCCACGAAACTGCCCCCGGGCCTCACCGTCGTCCCGTGCAAGGTTGAAGAACTCGCGGGCTGAGGCCATCGCCTCAATAGGCCAGCGGCAACTCCCCCACCGGCTCAGGCGACCTCAACCCCTCCATTACCGCCTTGAAGCAGTTGCAGTTCGCAAGGTCCGAACACGCAATCGCTTCCAGCCGCCCCAGCAAGCCAGCCGTCAGGATTTCCTGCTGCGGCCGGTCCAGCAGCAACGCCGCCAGCTTCACCGCCCTCACCTGCGCATGCGTCAGGCGGATCGTCGTCTTGATCGGCGTATTGGGATTGACCGGCGTTGCCGGCTGCACATCCCGCGCAGGCTGCCAGCCCGCCACATCGACCTCCACGGTGTGAACAGGCTTCGCCGGGGGCGATGGCCATACAGACGCCACCTCGCTCAGCTTCACCTTGGCGTCGGCCGGCGCCATTGCGGCTGCAGTCAGAACGGCAGACGCAGCCCCAGCAGCGGGCGCCACAGGCATCGAAGCCGCGGCGGCCGGGGGTGGCGCGGCGGGGGGCCGGGGCTGAGACAGCGGCGCCGGAACCACCGGCGGCTGCCACGGCTTCGATCCGAATACGGGTTCCTGCGACGGCTTCGCCTCGCCCTTGCGGGCAAGCAGGCTGGCGCTCAGCGATGCAAAGGGATGGGACATGGGCGGCCGCCTCAGTGCGTTGGTCGCCGGCCGAACACACGGGCCTGGCGCCTGTCAGGCTGGCCCGGAGGCGGCCCACGATCGCCACGCCGGCGCTCCAGCTGGTTGCGTTCCTCCGGCGGCTCAAGCACGGCAGTCGCCGCCTTGTGGGCCGCCGCCACGCCATTGCCTCGCGGCGCAGGATCAGCCGCACGCCGCCTGTTCCCGGCCCCGGTCGCATTCGCCACCGCCAGGCTCGCCCACGCTGGCAGGTCCGCCTCCCAGTCCTCATCGTCTTCTGCGCTCACTGCCGCCGCTGGCAACAGCGGCCCTTCCGGGGTCAGCACAGCCGTCGAGAAATCGGCGCGCGCCTTCTCGGCCCAATGCGCATCCATCCCGCCATAAAGCTTGGCCAGCCGTCCGCGCAGGTACATCCACAACGCCGCAACTTCGAGCGCCGACTTCGACTCCGGCTGGATATCGCCCACCGTCCGCCCGTCGATCATCGAGGCCGCAAAGTCCACGCGATGGTGCAACGTCACCGGCGCCACCACGCCATGCTGTGACAGCGCCACCGCCGTCTCCGACGTGATCCGCGCCCGCGCCGTGGCCGAGTTCACTACGAACACCAGCGGCTTGTTCAGCGTGTCGGCAATGTCCACCGTCGGCCCAACGGCGCGCAGGTCATGCGGGCTCGGCCGCGTCGGCACCACAACCAGGTCCGCCCGCTTCACAACGTGCGCAATCGTCTGCGTCACCGCAGGCGGCGTATCGATAACAATCAGCTTGAACCCAACTGCCTTCAGGTGATCAAGACACGCATCCAGCTCGTCCAGCGATGCCTGTGCAAATGCCGGTGTCGACGCCGCCCGGGCATTCCACCACTTCGCCAGCGACCCCTGCGGGTCCGTATCGATCAGCGCCACAGGCCCATCGCCCGTTCGCTCCGCTTCAACTGCAATGTGGCCAGACAGGGTTGTCTTGCCCGAACCGCCCTTCTGGGACGCAAACACCAGAACGCGCACGCCGTCGGTCATAGCCCTCTCCCAGCCCGCCACCGCCAGCCCTGATGCGGCGCAGTCAGGGGAAAGGTGGGCGCAGCGTTTTTATGCAGGCTTAGGCAGTCCGGTTGAATTCGACCGATCCCGTTGAGATCGATGAATGTGAATCCACCTTCGCGCCAACACGCCAGAAACCCTTGCGCCACAAGCCTCCGACAAGGTTTACGGCATGCCCTCCAGCATCCTTAGCGCGCAAACGCAGCACCAGACATTTACGTACCTAACTACGCATCAACCCTGATGAAGTGGGGGGGCCTCACCGATGGCCCCCTCCGTCACGCCGCGAAGATGCAACGCTCTTGCCTCCACCAGTCGCCACGCGACTGGGGGAGGTGGCGCGCCGCGTCTTCGCGGCGTGACGGAGGGGGTCTATCGATAGGGCCGAAGCTCTACGGCGCGACGCACGTATAGAAGTGCTCGTCGAAATTCTTGCCGTCGCGCGTGACGGTTGCGGAATCCAGCTGGGCCGTCTTGCCTTCCTTCTGGCAACGCACCTCGCCCTCTTCGATCGCCGTCCCCATCACATCGGGCTCAGGCAACTCGCCAGCGGGCACGGTCGCATACAGAAACCGCCCATCCGCCAGCGCCGTCACATCGACATCAGGACCACCCGCACACGCGGCCAGCGCCAGCACTACACCACCAGCAACCAACCGCTTCATGCGTGTCCCCTCGATTGACGTTACTTCTTGTCGGCGACGACCCTCAGTCCAAGCTCGCGCAGCTGCTTCATGGCGGCCTCGCTGGGCGCGCCCATCAGAAGGTCCTGCGCCTGCTGGTTCATCGGGAACAGCGTGATCTCGCGCAGGTTCTGCACCCCGCAGACAAGCATGACGATGCGATCAACGCCAGCGGCCATGCCACCATGCGGCGGCGCCCCGAACTGGAACGCGCGATACATGCCGCCGAACTGCGCTTCCACGTCGTCCTTGGTCAGACCCGTGATCTCGAACGCCCGCACCATCGTCTCCGGACTCGCATTCCGGATCGAGCCCGACGCGATCTCGTAGCCGTTGCAGACCATGTCGTACTGAAACGCCTTCAGGCTCAGCGGATCAACGCCCGAGTTCAGCGCCTCCAGCCCGCCCTGTGGCATCGAGAAGGGGTTGTGCGCGAAGTCGACCTTCTTCTCTTCCTCGCTCCACTCATAGAACGGGAAGTCCACGATCCAGCAGCAGGCGAACTGGCCCGGCTGCGTCAGGCCAAGCTCGGCGCCCACGCGGTTCCGCGCCTCGCCCGCGAACTTGTAGAACGCCTTCGGATCGCCTGCGGTGAAGAACACCGCGTCGCCCACCTTCAGCCCGAACTGCTGGCGAATAGCCTCCGCACGCTCGGGTCCGATGTTCTTGGCGACCGGTCCCGCGCCGCCTTCCTCGCCCTCGCGCCAGAAGATGTAGCCAAGCCCCGGCTGGCCCTGTTGCTGCGCCCAGGAGTTCATCTTGTCGCAGAAGGCGCGGCTGCCGCCGCCCTTGGCGGGAATGCCCCACACCTCGTTCTTGGCGTCCTTCTCCAGCATGCCGGCGAACACCTTGAAGCCCGACCCGCGGAAATGCTCCGAGACTTTGTCCATCTCGATCGGGTTGCGCAGGTCCGGCTTGTCCGATCCGTATTTGCGGATCGCCGTGTCATACGGAATGCGCGGGAACTTCTGCGTCACCGGCTTGCCCCCGCCGAACTCCTCGAACACGCCGCGCAGCACGGGCTCCATCGTGTCCCACACGTCTTCCTGCGTGACGAAGCTCATCTCCAGATCGAGCTGGTAGAATTCGCCCGGCAGACGGTCGGCGCGCGGGTCTTCATCGCGGAAGCAAGGCGCAATCTGGAAGTAGCGGTCAAACCCCGCCACCATCAGCAGCTGCTTGTACTGCTGCGGCGCCTGCGGCAGCGCGAAGAACTTGCCCTGGTGAATCCGGCTCGGCACAAGGAAGTCGCGCGCGCCCTCGGGCGACGACGCTGTCAGGATCGGCGTCGAGTATTCCGTAAACCCCGTCTCGTGCATCCGCCTGCGCATCGAGGCGATCACCTTCGTGCGCGTCACGATGTTCGCATGCAGCGTCTCGCGCCGCAGATCGAGGAAGCGATATTTCAGGCGCACGTCCTCGGGATATTCCGGCTCGGCAAACACCGGCAGCGGCAGCTCCTCGGCCACTTCCGACAGCACGACCAGTTCCTGAACCTTGAGATCGATCTCGCCCGTGGCCAGCGCCGCGTTCACCGTCCCCGGATCGCGCGCCACAACCTCGCCCGTAACCGAAATGACCGACTCGACCCGGATCCGCTCCAGCTTCCCGAAATGCGGGTTGGAGGGCGTCACCACGCACTGGGTGATCCCGTAATGGTCGCGCAGGTCGATAAACAGCAGGCCGCCAAGGTCCCGCTTGCGGTGCACCCAGCCCGACAGCCGGACGGTATTGCCGACATGGCTCCCGCGCAGCTGGCCGCAGGTATGCGTCCTGTAGGCATGCATCGGGGCGAAACTCCTGTTATTCCGGCAAAACTGGCGGGAAATTGCTTGATCGTTGGGGCGGACAAGCGCATGTCGCCAACGAACTTGTCAATATCGGGGAGCGACCCGATCCTGGAGCCCCGGTCCGTTGCCAGAAACGAATAAAGACCAGCCCTCCGAACTCCGCCTGGTTAGCGACACCCCGGCCCTCGAAGCCGCCTGCGCCGAGCTCGCCAAGGGCGACTTCATCGCCGTCGACACCGAATTCCATCGCGAATCGACCTATTGGCCCCAGGTCTGCCTGATCCAGCTCGCCACCGACGATTTTGACTGCATGGTGGATCCGCTGGCCAGGGACATCGACCTCAAGCCCCTGCTCGACCTCCTGGCCGACACCACCCGCGTCAAAGTCTTCCACGCCGCCCGCCAGGACCTCGAAATCTTCACCCGCCTTATCGGCACGACCCCGGCCCCAGTCTTCGACACCCAGATCGCCGCCATGGCCGCGGGCCTTGGCGACTCGATCTCCTACGAGAACCTCGTCGCCCGCGTCGTGAAGGGCACGGTCGACAAATCGTCCCAGTTCACCGACTGGGCCCGCCGCCCGCTTTCCACCAAACAACTCGAATATGCGCGCGGCGACGTCACTTTCCTCCGCCGCATCTACCGCATCCTCCACGACAAGCTGCAGAGCCAGGACCGCCTCGACTGGATTGCGGACGAACACGCCGCCCTCGTCGATCCGGAGAACTACTCCTTCGATCCGGCTGACGCCTGGAAGCGTCAGAAGATCCGCAAGTACCGCAGCGACTATCTCGCCGTCCTCGCCAACGTCTCGGCCTGGCGCGAGCGCGTGGCGCAGGAAACCGACAAGCCGCGTGGCCGCATCCTGAAAGACGACGCCATCCAGGAAATCGCCCAGCAGAAACCGCGCACCCTCGAAGCACTCGACCGCATGCGCGGCGTGCAGCAGGGCTTCGCCAAGTCCCGCCACGGCGCCGGCCTCATCGTGGCGATCAACGAGGCCCTCGACGATCCGGACAAGTACGCCCCCGTCGTCGAGCGCCAGGAATCATCCGGCCCGCCGCCCGGCGCGATCGTCGAACTCCTGAAGGTCCTGCTGAAGCAGGTGTCAGACGACGCCGGCGTCGCCACCCGCCTCATCGCCAACGCCGCCGACATCGAAACACTGGCCCGCGAAACCAACCCCGACATCGCCGCCCTCAAAGGCTGGCGCCGCGAAGTCTTCGGCGAAAAGGCGCTCAAGCTGAAGACCGGCAAGATCGCCTTGGCCGCCTCGCCCAAGGGCGTGAAGATCGTCGAGGTCTGAGCGCTCCGCGTCAGCCACGGGTCCGCACTAACGCGCGTCAGTAGGCCCCGCGCGCCTCAAGGTCGTCGCAAGTTTCGCCTTCATACCAGCGACCAGACAGAAACATCGCGCTGTTGAAGCAAAACGTCTTGGTGACTTCGACGCAGAGCTTCTTGTTCAAGGGGCCTGTGTAGATACAACCCCAGGCTTCGTCCGGGGCTTCCGGCGACATCATCTCAGGCGCCGCTTCCGACGGCGCGCACGGCGATGCCAGCGACGGCGAGATCAGCAGCGTGGCCGCCGCGACAGCCGCCACGATCGATGTAATGGCGATGACCTTCATGGTACTGCGTCCCCTCAATTGTCGCGCGGAACCCCCGCAGCGCGCATAGGCCAATGATCCTATGCTCGTTAGGCGCTTACAATACCTGCCCTAGCGTACACTTCAAATGCAACTGCAGAAACGCCGGGCCCGCATCGCGAACCCGGCGCTTCGATGCTGCAAACGTCTGAGTCCTACGAAGCCGACAGCTCCGTATACCGGCGCAGGTGCCAGTCGGTGTTCCCGAACTGGCTCTCGATCATCGTCACGCGCTTGAAGAAGTGGCCGACATTGAGTTCGTCCGTCATGCCCATGCCGCCATGGATCTGAACCGCGTCCTGGCTGATCAGCTTGCCCGCCTTGCCGATCTGGACCTTGGCCGCCGACGCCGCCATCTTCCGCGCCTTGTCGGCCTCATCGAGCTTCAGCGTCACCATGAACGTCATCGAGGCCGCCTGCTCGGCCGCCATGAACATGTCGACCATGCGGTGCTGCAGAACCTGGAAGTTGGCGATCGGCTGGCCGAACTGCTTGCGCTGCTTGGCGTAGGAGATGGTCGCCTCGTTGAGAACCTTGAAACAGCCCACCGCCTCGGCGCACAGCGCAGCGATCGCGTTGTCGACAACCTTCTCGGTCAGCGCGAGGCCGTTGTCGGCCGCGCCAACCAGAGCCTCGGCGCCCACCGCCACGTTCTCGAAATACACTTCCGAAGCGCGCAGGCCGTCCACGGTCGGATAATCGCGCGTCGTCACGCCCTTCGCGCCCTTGGGCACGATGAACACCGAGACGCCGCCCGTGTCGCGCTGCCCGCCAGACGTGCGCGCGGTGATGATCAGGTGCGTCGCAAACGGCGCGCCCAGCACCACGGCCTTGTGGCCGTTCAGCACATAACCCGCGCCATCCTTCTTCGCAGTCGTCGACACATCGTGCAGGTCATAGCGCGACTTCGGCTCGGAATAGGCAAACGCGAAGATGGTCTCGCCGCCGATCAGCGAGGGGATCAGTTCTTCCTTCTGCGCATCCGTCCCGCCATGGCGCAGGAAGTTGCCGCCGATCACCACGGTCTGAAGGTAGGGCTCGATGACGAGGCCCTTGCCGAATTCTTCCATCACGATCATGGCCTCGATCGGGCCGCTGCCGAAGCCGCCTTCGGCCTCCGAGAACGCCGCGCCGAGAAGACCCAGTTCAGCGAACTGCGCCCACATTTCGGGACGCCAGCCGGCGTCCGACTTCGCGACTTTCCGGCGCGTGTCGAAATCATACTGCTGGGCCACCAGCTTCGCGACCGTATCGCGCAGCAT
The DNA here is from genome assembly GCA_022844345.1 of Hyphomonadaceae bacterium. Lineage (GTDB taxonomy): Bacteria > Pseudomonadota > Alphaproteobacteria > Caulobacterales > Hyphomonadaceae > UBA7672. Next base: position 18,793 of record JALHLU010000002.1, on the reverse strand, counting down.
GTCCTGTTCGGAGGTGAAGCTGAAATCCATGGAAAGTCTCCTCGAACCCCTTCTAGGGGCAGGCTTTGGGATGGTGCAACAGCGTCAGGCCACACTTGCCCCCGGCGCGACCTTGGGTCGCCGGGGCTTGCGTAACGTGGCGATGAACAACTCGGCGACGATCAGGTTGGGGACCCAGGCGAGCCAGGCAATCGCCTGATAGGCTTCCACCGGAAACGCGCCCTGGTTCTGGATGATCGCGATCGGCAGATAGATGCGAAGGGTGACCGCCCCGAACGTCAACGCGAAGGAGCGGATCATCCAGCGTTCGTGAGCCACGAAATCCCGGCGCATCGCCGCCGCCAGCGCCAGAAGCGTGAACGGGACCCACAGCAGCGCGAGCGAAAGAAAACCCCAGCCCGCGATCGGCCCGGCCGTCGACGACAGCGCGATGATCCCGCCCGCCACCCCGCCAACCACGCAGGCCGCCACATAGATCCGGCCGATCCAGCGATGCAGCACGGGCGCCTTGGCGCGCAGCGGCTTGAAGAACTGGAAGGCGCCCACCAGCATGGCGACGCCCGACGCGGCGATGTGAACCTGCAAGCCATACGGCTCGAACATCGGGTTCTGCAGCGGCATTTCCGCAAACCCAGTGGCCACGAAATACAGCGCGTAACCGCCGACGCCCACCGACAGCAGCATGATCACTAGCCAGATAGCGAAGTTGCCCGCTTTCGCAGCCGTCATGTGTCCCTCCCCTTACCCCCAGCCGGGGGCGCCCCTCTTTCGGGGGCCTGTTATCGCGGGAGCCTAGCATCGTTCGACCGGCAACGCATCTCAGAGCCCAAGCACCATCTTCGCGATGATGTTGTGCTGGATTTCGTTCGAGCCGCCATAGATCGACGTCTTGCGCATGTTTGCATACATCGGCGCCGTCAGGTGCGCGTAGTCCGGTCCGATCGGGAACATGTTGTCGCCGTCCTTGGGGAAGCCGCGGAAATACGGCGCGCCATAGACGCCCACCGCCTCCAGCGTCAGCTCGGTGATGCGCTGCTGGATCTCGGTGCCCTTGATCTTTAGGATCGAGCTTTCCGGCCCGGGTCCCTTGCCCTGGCTCTCACGCGCCAGAGTCCGAAGCTCGGTGTATTCCAGCGCCGTCAGGTCGATCTCCAGTTCGGAAATCTTCTTGGCGAAGTCGGGATTGCGGATGATCGGCTGGCCTGCGTCCAGCTCCACCGAAGCAATCTCACGCAGCCGCTCGATGCCCTTCTTGGAGCGGGCGACGCCGGCAATCCCCGTGCGCTCGTGCGCCAGGAGATACTTGGCGTAGGTCCAGCCTTCATTTTCCTTGCCCACCAGGTTCGCGACCGGAACCTTCACGTCAGTGAACCAGGTCTCGTTGACCTCGTGACCGCCATCCATGGTGATGATCGGGCGCACTTCCACGCCCGGCGTCTTCATGTCGACCAGGATGAAGCTGATGCCTTCCTGCGGTTTCCTGGCCGTGGCGTCTGTGCGGCACAGCACGAAAATCCAGTCGGCGAAGTGGCCCAGCGTCGTCCATGTCTTCTGGCCGTTGATGATGTAGTGGTCGCCCACCCGCTCGGCCTTGGTCTTCAGAGAAGCAAGGTCGGAGCCGGCGCCCGGCTCGGAATAGCCCTGGCACCAGAAATCCGTGCCCTCGATGATGCGCGGCAGGTAGTGGGCCTTCTGCTCCTCGCTCGCGAACGCCATCAGCACCGGCGCCAGCATGCTCATGCCAAACGGCGGAATCGGCAGCGTCTCGGCGCGCGCGCACTCTTCCTGGAAAATGTACTTCTGCGTCGCGGTCCAGCCCGTGCCGCCATACTGCTTGGGCCAGGCCGGCGCGCCCCAGCCACGCTTGTGCAGCGTCTTCTGCCAGAGGAGAAAGTCCTCCTTGGAATACTCATCCCGCGAATACTTGCCACGCAGCTCGGCGGGGTATTCCGTCTCCAGGAAGGTGCGCACCTCTTCGCGGAAGGCAATCTCTTCAGGCGTGAACTGGACGTCCATGGTCGGCTCCGGGAATCAGCAGTTTCCGTTAACGTAAGGCGCTCAGCGATTGCATACGCATCACCCCATGCTCTGGTTTACGCGAGGTACGTCAAGGCTTTTCGGCCCTTGGACGCTAGGTCGCATTGCCGCTGGGGAAGGCTGCCCACGCCGCGGGAAGCCCTGTATAAACAACCCATGCACCAGCCCATAAAGACCCCCTGCGTGAAGGTCTGCGTCGTCGACGGCCAGACCAACAACTGCCTCGGCTGCGGCCGCACGCTGGGCGAAATCGCGCGCTGGGCGAAGTTTTCCGACGCCGAGCGCGACCAGGTCATGGCCCTCCTGCCCTCCCGCATCGACGCCCTCAAGGCCGCCGGCAAGCTCGGCTGAGCGCTATCCGGAACTCCGCTGCACGCGGCTTGTTCTTTGCTGAACAGATTTCTGCTAAGCAGGACCCGTAACGTATGTGGCAAGGACGCAAGCTGCAGCGATGAAGGCGATCCTACCTGGTCTTGCGCTGTTCTGCGCCGCCGCCCTGGGCCTCGTCGCCCTGCGCGAAACCATGATCAGCGACACCGAAGCCAAGCCCGCCCTCGTCGAGGCCGCGGAATCGGAAATGCGCCCCGTCCAGGTCACCTCCAGCCAGATCCGCACTGCCTCCATTCGCAAGGAGAGCGACGGCCACTACTGGGCCACCGCCCGCGTCAACGGCGTCGCGGTGAAGTTCCTGGTCGATACCGGCGCCAGCCTCGTCAGCCTCAACAAGCGCGACGCCCGCCGCATCGGCCTCGACCTCGACAACCTCCAGCGCAACGTCAACGTCAGCACCGCCTCCGGCCGCACCAAGGGCTCCAGCGCCATCATCAATGACATGTCGATCGACGGCATTGAAATGGAGGAAGTCTCCGCCGTCGTGATCGAGAATGGACTCGAATACTCCCTCCTCGGTATGAGCTTCTTCAACCGCCTCGACAGCTGGGCCGTCACACCGAACGCGATCATCATCCACGAGTGATCGCGCGCTTGATAAAGCGCCGTGTACGGATTTTCTCGAACATCGCATGCGACCTTGGCAGGCTGGCGAATCCCGCCAGCTAAAAGCCGGATGACTTACTCGTATTTGCTCGACCAATCCGGGTGAATTGGCAGCGGATACAAATGATAGATTATCGGCGGAACACGGGAAAGATTTATCCTCTCGATGTCCCTATCTAGCCCATCTTCAGACGGAGCCTCACCGGTCAAGCGCTTCATGGCAAAACCTCGACGCCACTTCGCGTATGCATAAAGGTAAAAATCGGTGTCATCCAACAAGTCAACTTGGGACTGTTCCAGGTCCGCAAATGCGTCGACTACATCCTGATCTCGTTGCCGAAATCCACATTCCGCAATGTATCCCACTCGCCAAAGCAGAGCGCCTCTAACCCCCACCTCAATCTTCATCAACACGCGATGAGCTTCTTCGCGATCTCCAACAGCGCATAGCCTTACATATTCCAGCCAAAGCCGCTCTGCCCGCGTCGCACGCCATCGATTTATCAGGCTTTTCAAGCGAGACCTGCTTTCCGAGAGACATCGAGAAATAGCGCTAAGCCGTATTTTGGTCCACCTCTTCGGCCGGCTCACTAGTCGGCTCTGCTCGCGCACAGATTACGAAATGCCATGCGGCGCGGCTGGCCAGCTCCCTAGTCCATGATCTCGCCATTTCAGCTTATCTGGCGGTCGTAGAAGCTGACGCTCGCGTCTTGGGGCGCAGAGTCATTCATACGCCTCAACCCCGCACCAGCGTCCCCGCCCGGCTCGTCACCGCCGCCAGCGCCTCATCATAAACCGCCAGCGCCGAAACACCCCGCGCTCCCGGCGCCTTCTCCGACAGCACGCGCCGCCACAGCCGCGCACCCGGCTTGCCGTGGAACAGCCCCAGCATGTGCCGCGAGATGGAGTGCAGCCCCACGCCCTGCGCCAGCCGCTTCTCGATCCACGGCCGGAACGCATAAGCCGCATCCTCCGCGCTCGCATACGCCTGTCCCGCGCCGAACAGCTTGGCGTCGACCTGCAGCAGCAGCGCCGGATCATGATACGCCGCCCGCCCCAGCATCACGCCATCGACGCGCTTGAGCTCCCGCTCGCACGTCGCCATGTCCGCAATCCCGCCATTGAGGATGATCTCCAGCTGCGGCCACATCCGCTTCAGTTCGGCGACGATCTCATAGTCGAGCGGCGGGATCTCCCGGTTCTCCTTCGGCGACAGCCCCTTCAGCAACGCCTTCCGCGCATGGACCACAAACGTCGTCGTCCCCGCCTTCGCCAGCGTCTCGACGAACGGGAACAGCCGATCGCGCGGATCATCATCATCCACGCCCAGCCGATGCTTGACCGTCACCGGCACACTCACCACCGCCCGCATCGCCGCAAGACACTCGGCCACAAGATCCGCCTCGCGCATCAGGCACGCGCCAAACGCCCCCGACTGCACCCGCTCTGACGGGCACCCGACATTGAGATTGATCTCGCAATATCCATAGTCCGCGCCAATCCGCGCCGCCCGCGCCAGCTTGTCCGGCTCCGACCCGCCCAGCTGCAACGCCACCGGCTGCTCGATCTCGTCGAACCCCAGCAGCCGCTCGCGATCGCCATGGATAACCGCATCCGCCGTCACCATCTCGGTGTACAGGAGCGCACGCGCCGACAGATGCCGATGAAACGCCCGGCAATTCCGGTCGGTCCAGTCCATCATCGGGGCGACGGCAAAACGTCGGTCTATCTTGTTCATTGTAACTGACTTTTGTGGACGGACGCGCATCCACGATCACATTGGACCGACTGGAACGCACCTCAACTAGATCAATCCCATAGGCCGCGCAAACCTCGCGCTTCACCGCTTTTCGCCAATCTCGTTGTGACCGGCGCAGCTGGGAGGGTTGTTACAACGACCGCAATCGCGCGCTAAGCGGACAGTCGATCCCGTAGATCGATCCGGTTGGTTCTCGCCGGAAGCAGGAAATTTCAACCGCGTTCAGAAGCCAGCAGCCGCTTCCGCCGTTGCTGATGCCTCTTCTCATACATCGAGACAAACGTCGGAAACATCAGGTCCGTAAAAATGCCAGCGTCCAGATCCAGATAGTCGGTATAGCGCGCTTCACCATCGTTCAGAGGTTCAACTTCCAGGCGATGCTGGTACTTGCGGACCAAGCCTCCAAACTCACAGCTTTCCAGAATGCGTCTATCATCGTCACGCCTGACCACGTCCATCGTCCACCGTCCCATTGGAAACCAACCCCAGCGCTTTAGCGACACGACTATGCGCTGCCCCTCAAACACTGGCTCCTTGGGCAGGCCGGAGTAAGTAAGCGATCCCTGCATGGACTCAGCTAGTGCGTTCGGGTCCAGGATGTCGTCCCAAAGCACTTGAGCGCTCACCGGGTAGACTTCCGATATGGTGTGTTTTCGTCCCATCGAGTCTCTCGAACTTCATGCGAGTATCTATGTGGCCCCCGCGAAAGCGCCAAGATGGAGCATTGAGACCTCCAATACCCAAATCGTTCAGCTCCAGTTGCGAGCGACGACTTTGGGCCAGGAATGCCGAGCCAGCCACTTTCTTGCCCACGGCGATGTCGCTCGTCAGCTGGGGTATGTCCCCATTCCGGATGCCAGGCGGGTAATCGCCGGCCCTCGGAAACTACCAACAAGCCGACGAAGACAGTACGATAGACCAAATATCTTCGGACCTTTTGCGGGATCGCGGCGTTACTGCCTGACCGGTCCGCCTGTCTCTGACGCGCGGATGCTGCCCCCGTGTGACACCAGATGGATGATGCGTCGAGCACTACCGGCACTTCTGTGCATAGTTTGGCGCACGCGCGCGACCTGTCCAGCGTGAAGAACGCAGAGACTGTCGAAACGCCAAAGAAGCCAGGGAAAAAGCCGGGGCTCCTGGTAGCGGCTGTTGTCGGTGCTGGCCTGGTCATTGTCACGAGCTGGCTGCTTCTGCAGCCAGCCGAGATCACGGTGATCACGCTCGCGCCACGATCCGTTGAAATCGCATTGTCCGTCGTCGGCCGCGTGCAGTCCCGGAATACACTCGATGTTAGATCGCAGAACGCGGGCCAGATTGCTCAACTGTTGCATGATGAAGGCGACATAGTCGCGAAGGGCGCTCCTCTCGCTGTGATCCGGTCGGATATCGAAGCTGCCGAGGCGAATGCCTTGGAGGCACGCGAACAAGCTGCGCGAGTCGAGCTTGCCCGCGTTCAATTGGCGTTAAATCGCACGGATACGCTCGCGGCAAAGGGCTTCGCCTCACCTGCGGCGCTAGACAACGCGCGCGCTGCTGCTGGATCCGCCCAAGCCGCATTGGCGGCAGCTACCTCAGATCGACGCGCGGCAGCAGCTCGATTGGGTGAGTTCACCGTTCGGGCTCCGATGGCGGGTGAGGTCCTGTTGCGACCGGTTGACGCCGGCCAAGTCATAACGGCTGCCACGACACTGTTTCAGCTGGGTTCGTCAGATGCACGTGAAATAGAAGTCGAGGTGGACGAGGCCTATGCCGATGATTTGCGGCCCGGCATGGCCGCGCGCGCTGCGCCGTCCGGATCGGACGTCATCTTTTCAGCTCGCATCGCGGAGATATCGCCCCGCGTCGACCCCGCCACCGGCGGACGGTCGATCAAGCTCCTGCCAGATACGAGCATCTCCCTCCCCCCAGGAAGGACCGTCGACGTCACCATCGTCCTCGGTGTCCGCGCGAATGCCCTCGTCGTTCCGCGGCAGGCGATTATCGACGCAGGCACGGACCCGCGCGTCTACGTCGTCAGCGAAGATGGGACAATTACCGCAAGGCCGGTCAAGCTCGACTCATGGCCATCCCTCAACGCCATCATCACAGCCGGAGCAAAGGCTGGCGACAGGGTCGTACTGACGCCCGGCCAGACGCGCGCTTCCGCCCGGATACGCCCGCGCGAAACTCAGGCTCCTGCCTCGATCCCGGGAGACTAGGCTTGTTCGCTTTCCTTGTCGCGCGCCGTTACCTCCGATCCAATCCCTGGCAAACAGCTCTGCTGATCGCAGGCGTTGCGCTCGGCGTCACGGCGTTCGTGTTCATCACCGCTTTGATCCAGGGCCTTGCGGTCAGATTGACGGACGACGTTACGGCCAAGAGCGCGCATGTGTCGCTTGAGCCTGCCGACCGCGTCGCGCGCGTGCTGCCGGGTTCTGACTACGACACCGAATCCGTCGCGCTTGTGTCGATGCTTCAGCGAAAGCAGATCAGGACTTGGGCGGCGACAGTCGCGCTACTGGAAAGCCAAGCCGAAGTTACAGCTATAAGCCCCCAGATTACAGGCAGCGCCGTGCTTGTGAGAGGAGAAGCGGCGGCGCCAGTGGCCGTAACCGCGAGCGACCCGAAAAATCTCGACGCCATTTCCCCCGTCAGCCGGGAGATCATCGTGGGCGACGCCCGTCTCAATGCCAACGGCATTCTGATCGGCGTCCGCCTGGCGGAGACAATCGGACTTTCGGTTGGCCAGCCGGTATTGTTCAGGACCGATCGCGGCGTCGATCGCCTGCTTGTCGTCGAGGGCATCTTCAGGTCCGGCATACAGAGTCTGGATGAACGCGCAGCGTATGTCTCGCTTGAGACGGCACGCCCGCTGTTTCTCCTCCCGTCGGGCGTGACCAATATCGAGATCAAGCTGAAGGACACAGGCCAGGCGCGCGCGTTCGCAAACTTCGTGAGCGGGGCTACCGGACTGCGCGCGACACCGTGGCAGGACAGGAACTCCAGCCTGGCGGATGCGCTCACAGCACAGGGGCAGACTGGAACACTGATTCAGATCTTCTCGCTGATCTCTGTCCTTATTGGCATCGCAAGTGCGCTCTCCCTGTCGGCCAACCGCCGCCGGAGCGAGATCGGCATCATGCGCGCCTTCGGCGTTTCCCGCCTGTTCATCGCTTCGGTTTTCGTGATGCAGGGCCTGCTGATCGGTATAGTTGGCGCTTCGCTGGGCTGCCTCGCCGGCTATGGTCTCTGCAGCTGGCTGGCGACCTTCACCAAGCCCGACGGTGCGCTTGCCCTGCCGATTGCGCCGGCGGAGGGCGGCTATGCGCTCGTGTTCCTCCTCACAACGGCCGGCGCCGTCCTCGCCTCCGTCATACCGGCCCGGTCGGCTGCCCGCCTCGATGCTCTGGAGGCGATCCAGCAATGACCGCAGTTCTGGATGCACGAGGCATCGTCATGACATTCCGGAATGGCGATGAGTTTACGCGCGTCCTGCTCGGCGTCGACGTCACGCTTGACCCGGGAGAACTGGTGGCCCTTCTTGGCGCTTCGGGGTCGGGAAAGTCGACGCTGCTATCCATAGTCGGGCTCCTTTTGCGCCCCACTGCGGGCATCATCACGATTGGAGGCGAGCGCGTCGACACCCTCTCCGACACCAAGAGCTCTCTCTTTCGCAACAAGCGCCTTGGCTTCATCTTCCAGTTCCACAATTTGCTGCCCGATTTCACCGCGTTGGAGAATGTCAGCTTCCCTGCTGCAGCGGCAGGCGGCGGCATTACCTCGGCCATCCGTCAGCGAGCATCTGAACTTCTTGCACGTGTCGGACTCTCGGACCGGATGAATTTCCCGGCTGCTCGTCTTTCGGGAGGCCAGAAGCAGCGGGTCGCGATCGCGCGAGCCTTGATGAACCACCCAGAGCTTGTTCTGGCCGACGAGCCTACAGGCAGTCTGGACAGGGCGTCAGCCGATCAAGTCCTCGCACTCATGCGTGAGATCAACCGCGAGGACGGGACGACATTCCTCATTTGCACCCATGACGAGCAGGTTGCCTCGCGCTGCACGCGCCGCATCACCCTGGTCGACGGCCAGTTCGACAGCGGAATGCGGAACAAGACAAACTAAGCTGCGGAGGTCCGGATTCTGCTGGCCAGGCTTGGTACTTGATCCGCCCCATAGGCCGCGCAAACCTCGCGCTTCACCGCATTTCGCGAAGCTCTTTGTGAGCGGCGCAGCTGGGACGATTGTTACTACGACCGCAATCGCGCTAAACGGACAGTCGATCCCATAGATCGATCCGGCCACCTCTCGCCAATGCCGGACACTCGCGACTGGATAGCCGCCGCGGCCACAAGCTGCATCACTTCCTATGCCCGCAGCGTCGCGAAGGACAAGATCGCGATCAAAGCGGACATCACTCTAACTGGGTCGAATGGCCAGGCCGAGAAGCAGATCATCCGGCGCAACAGGATCAGGCGGTAAATGTACGATCGAGGCATGCTCGACTTGTTGCAGAGACTGATCCGGGCGGGCCGGTGCACGGCGGCCATTGTCGAGAGCGCGTCAGAGCCAACTTTGCGCGCCGATTGACATTCGATCCGCGTTGATGACGACATTGACAGCAACGCCGCGAACCTTGCCGGAGCAACCACCCTGACTTCGCCCAGACCTGACCGCGCAACGCACCTGTTGCCAGCGCGCGCCGATACGCCCGGCGCGATCTCCCCCGTCGCGCGCGCTTTCGCGGCGCTGGTGGGCGCCGGGTTGTCGATCGCGCTGGCGGCTGCGTGTCAGAGCTCCCCCTACCCGTCCGTTTCGCAAGAAGTTTCGGCGCCGCACGAGCTCGCCCGGGGTGCGGGCCAGTTCGTCTTTCGCGACTGGGCGGGTCCACCGATACCGGTCTGGACCTACGCGCCGGAGGACGAACCTCTCGCCGGCTTGCCGGTTGTCGTGGTCATGCACGGCGTCAATCGGGATGGCGACCGGTATCGTGACGAATGGATAGAGATCGCCCGAGAGCACGATCTGATCATCCTCGCGCCAACCTTTTCTGATGCGGACTTTCCAAACGCCGCCGGTTACAATTTCGGGAACGTCCGCGATGCAGAGACCGGCGCGCCGGTCGACGAGAGGTTGTGGTCCTTTTCCGCCATCGATCCGTTGGTCGCCGAGGCGGTGAACCGGATGGGCGGCGCCCAGACGTCCTATGTGCTTTTTGGACATTCCGCTGGCGCCCAGTTCGTCCACCGCTACCTTTACTTCAAGGCGGACACGCGCGCCGATCTGTTCATCATCGCCAACGCGGGCTGGTACACCATGCCGGACTTTGGAACCGCGTTTCCTTATGGGCTTGCAGAGTCGACGCTGGACGGGGCTCGTCTTGACTGTGCGCTGCAGAAGAACGTCGTGGTTCTGCTCGGCGACAAGGATATCGACGAGGCTGACCCCAATCTTCGGCGCACGCCAGAAGCGATGATGCAGGGCCGTCACCGCTTTGCTCGCGGTCAGACGTTCTTCAGCGCTGCTGAGAATCAAGCGGCGGCGCTTGGCGTGGCATTCGGCTGGCGGCAACTCACTGTACCGGGCGCGCATCACAGCAACGCCCTGATGGCGTCGGCGGCCGCAGCTCTGATCCGCGGCCACGACGCCAGCCGCCAAGGCTGCCACAGGGAGGATGGATCGTGCGAATGCGCCCGGAAAAATTGATGCGAGCGTCAGGTTTTCTGGCCAGCATCCTGATGCTGTTCGGGGCACATGTTGCGGCCGCGCAGACGCCGCCGCAATCGGTGGAAGACCTGTTCACTCCGGAGCATCAGAACCAGCTTGTGCTGGAGGTCGAAGCCGCGATCGCTGCTGCACAAGCCGCCGAAGGCGTCATTCCGGACGCCGCCGCTCGCGAGATCATGGACAAGGCGAACATCCGCTACACCCCGATCGAGGAGGTCCGCCGCGAATACGCGCAGGTGCGACATCGCATGGTCGCGATCCTGAACGTGTGGAAGCGCTCGATGTCGAAGACGGCGGCTGACTACGTGCACTACGGCGTCACCACCGTGGACGTCTACGACACGGTTCTGACCCTTCAGATACGGGTCTCTATCCGTCATCTCATCCGCGAAATGCGCGCGATCGAGGACCAGCTGCTGTCGCTTGCCGAGGCCCACCGTGACACGCCGATGATCGGTCGCACGCTGGGCCAGCACGCGCTGCCCATCACGTTCGGCAAGAAGGTCGCGGTTTGGGCCTCGGTGAACCGCCGCAACATTGAACGCCTGGAGGAGGTCGCCGCCCGCATAGAGCGGCTTGGCGTGCTGAAGGGGGCGGTCGGCACCCACCTCGGTCTTGGGCCCGAGGGCGCCGACATCGAGCGCCGCGTGGCAAGATCACTTGGCTTGGCGGAGCCCGATCCTGCGGACTGGCACGGCGCCCGCGACGTCTATGCTGAGTATGCGCTCGTCCTGGCGCTGATCGCGAAGTCCAATGCGGCGATCGGCGAGGAGATATTCCGTCTGCAGATGACGGACATCGACGAAGTGTCGGAGGGCCGGCCGGAGACAGCCGTGGGCAGCAGCACGATGCCACACAAGGCCAACCCCAGCCGCTCGGAGGCCCTGATCCATCACGGCCGGACTATCCCGCGCCTCGCCGAGGTTCTGCTCGACGACGTGGTGAACGCTTTTGAGCGGGACAACACCTCGCGTCCCAACACGGTTGTCGAGGAGATCACGATCGCCGCATCCGACATGCTGTCCGACACCTCTGTTCTGCTCCAGCGCCTGGAGATCAACAAGGCGATGATGCGAGCCAACCTCGGCCGCACTGACGGCCTGATCATGTCCCAGCGCATCGTCCTTCACCTGTCCAACGACATCGGCCGTGAGCGCGCCGAGGAGCATGTGCGCGTGGCGGCGGCCATTGCCGCGGAGGGGGGGACTTCGTTCCGGGCCGCGCTGCTCGCCGACCCGGCCATTGGTCCGCTGCTCGGGGACCAGATCGATTCGCTGCTGGATCCGACGACATATCTGGGTCTTGCCGGCGAGCAGGTCGACCAGACCGTCGCAGCTATTCGGATCGCGCGAGGCAACGACAAACTGGCGAACTGATGAAGGCTGACCTTGGGGAGGCGAATTGCGAGCTTCCAAATTGAAGCACGCAAGCCACAATGGGGTCCAGAACAACCGGAATCGTCCGATAAATGTAGACAAACGCGCGCGCTTTCAACTTACTCAGCAACGCGCGGTGGGCGGCGGGAATCAAACTTAAACCCTCTTAGCCGTAGGCCCTTTCACGGGCGGCCATCCGCACCCATGGCGAAACCTCGTTTCGCGTGACCGCATCCGCGCTGGGTGCGACACGTCGGGACGGAAAAAAGGTACGAGACAATGAACAGCCGCAAGACCCTTCTGATGCTGACGGCCGCGCCGATCCTGGCGATGACGGGCGCCCAGGCATTCGCACAGGAGGTCGAGCCGGAAACCGAGACGCGGGACGTTGTTGTCGTCACTGGAACGAATATCCAGGGAGCCCGGATCAACGAGGCGCTGCCGATCACGCTCGTCAGCGAGGACGACATTGCGGCCGTTGGCGGCGTCGATGGCGAAGACCTGATCCGCTCGCTACCCGGGCAGGGCTCGGTGGCGTTCCGGAATGACAACAACACGACCTCCAACGACGCCCGCGGGGACGTTGCCTCGATCAACCTGCGCTCCATCGGGTCGAGCGGCACACTGGTCCTGCTTAACGGCCGCCGGTTCGTGAACCACCCTTCGACCCAGGCGGAGCTTTCGACCCCGGTCACCACGGTCAACGTCAACGCGCTGCCTGTGTCGGGGATTTCCCGCATTGAAGTGCTGAACGACGGCGCCTCGGCCATCTACGGCACGGATGCGGTTGCCGGCGTCTTCAACACCATTCTCGACGACGACTATGAAGGCCTCGAAGTCGGCGCGCGGTACCTGACGGCGACCGGCAACGGTCTCTACGAACAGACGCTGACACTCAAGGCGGGTCACAACTTCAACGACGACCGCACCAACATCACCTTCTCAGCGGAATACTCCAACCGCGACGGGCTCTTCGCCAAGGAAATCGATGTCGCCCGCAGCGAGGACCTCAGGCCATTCGCCTTGGGCACGACCTTCGAGGGCGACGCCTCGCTGGACAACCGCGCTACCCAGTCCGTATGGGGCCAGTGGTCTCTGCGAACGACGACCGCAACACGCGTCCGGCGGAATGGGGTATTCCTGACCTCGGCCGCTGGCGTGTTCCACATCCAGCCTTCCACCCTCGCGGGCTGTCTCGGCGCCACAGCTGGAGCGCTCTCCGTGCCAGGCATCTGCATCGACGACGGCACCCAGGACGCCGCACTTCGCTATGACGGCGCGACCGAGCGCTCGATCATTTCAGACCGCGAGCGCTTCAACGCCTTCGCATTCTTGAACCACGACTTTGACAATGGCGTCCGTCTCTACGGCGAACTGGGCTACTATGTGGCCGACACGCACTCCACCAACGAGCCGCGCAACGGCATCGGCGCGACCGAGATCTCCATCCCGGCCAGCTACTACTACAACCCGTTCGGACCGGTGAATTTCTCCGATGGAAGGCCGAACCCGAACCGGCTGACCGGCCTCACAAACGTGCCCGTCGGCGGGATTCCCGTCTTCACCGATGCGGGCCGCTACCGCTTCGATGATGTCGGCTTCCGGGACATCAACGTCCGCAACGAACAGATCCGCGCGCTCGTCGGCGCCCGCGGCGAGTTCGGCTCGTCTGGCTGGGACTGGGACAGCGCTTTGCTCTACAACGTGGCCAGCGCCAAGGATGTCGAGAACAATTCGGTCTCGCGCACGCTCTTCCAGCAGGCCCTCTTCAACGAGACGCCAAATGTCTACAACATCTTCAACGGCGGCGATCTGGCCAACCCCTCCCTGCGCGACGGCACGCCGAACTCGGCCGAACTCATCGCGCCCTTCCTGATCGAAGTATACCGCAAGAGTGAGACTGATCTCGCGCTCGTGGACTACAAGATCACAAAGAACGACCTGCTCTCCCTGCCGGGCGGGGACGTCGGCTTCGCGCTCGGCGTTGAAGCGCGCTACGAGAGCTATACCGAGGACCGCGACCCGCGCCTCGACGGCACAATCACCTTCACGGACGCGGTCACGGGAGAGTTCAGCGAGACCGACGTATACGGGACCAGCCCGACGCCGGATTCCAGCGGCTCGCGCAACGTGCTTGCCGCGTTCACAGAATTCTCCATCCCGGTCGTAAGTCCGGACATGATGATCCCGTTGGTCGACACGCTCGACTTTCAGGTGGCCGCCAGGTTCGAGGAGTATTCGGATTTTGGAAGCAGCGGGGTCAAGCCGCGCATCGCGGCAGCGTGGAAGCCGTTCGACTTCATCAAGTTCCGTGGGGCGTGGTCCCAGGGATTCCGGGCGCCCAATCTGATCGTTATCAACGAGGGCGTGGACCGGTCCAACAGCCGAGAAGATTCCTATGCATGTGAGGCGGGACTCCGCAACGGAACCTTCGCGACCTTCGCCGCCTGCACGGGCTTCACGGAAGGGCGGATCGAACGCCGCGCTGTCGCCGATGATATCGGGCCGGAAGACGATACAAACGTCACCTACGGCATCGTCTTTGAGCCAAGCGGCTTCGACGGGTTCCTGAGCTTTCTCAACCCGCTGACTCTCACGGTCGATTATTGGGACATCCGCCGCGAGAACGTGGTCGGCGTGTTTGGCGCCGAGAACCACATTAGCCTGGACTATCTCCTCAGGCTGCAGGGTTCCTCTAACCCCAACGTTGTGCGGGCCGATCCCAACGCTGACGAGATCGCCTACTATAACGCGGCCGGCCTCGACCCGGCGGGCGAGATCCTGTTCATCCGCGACACCTACGACAACAATGAAACGGTCGACGTCGAGGGCATCGACTTTGCGGTCTATTATGACCTTGACGATACGCCAGTCGGCGACTTCAGCCTCCGCCTCAATGCGACGAAGCTGGAGAAATATTTCATTGGCCTGTCTCCGGCTTCGCAGCAGATCCGCGATGCCGTCGATGCCGGCGCCATCTCCAACGAGATCACGGTCTCGCAGGAAGGCAGCATCATATTGCAGGACGGCCAGCCCGAATGGCGCTGGGGCGCCAACCTGACCTGGCGCCACGACAGCGGCTTCGGCGCCGGTTTCCGGACCGAGTATACGGGCGAGTTCATCGACACAGGCTTGGGCCTGGACCCGAATGGCGATCCTTTCATCGTCAAGGACTGGATGACCTCGAACGCGTACCTTCAGTACGACTTCGACCACCCGGATGGGGCGCTCGACGGCCTGAGGATTCGCTTGGGCTTGAACAATGTGTTCGACAAAAATCCGCCGCTGGCAGACGAGACCAACGGCTACGATGCCGGCTATCACAACGTTCGCGGGCGGCAGGTCTATCTGGATCTCAGGAAGAGGTTCTGAACTGGGCGAGAGCGAGCACCAACTCTGCAGAGAACCTCAGCCGCGTCCGCCGACGGACATGCTTCTCGGCGGACTGCGGCCCGGACTTTTGTCTTGTCTTCGCTGCCTCGTGGGCCGCAATGAGTCGAATTTGTTCCGTTGGTGAAAGACCTCAACCAGTCTTGCAGCTTCTGACGCCGGACATCCGAAACGTTCTCTTGCCAAGCCCTTGCAGGAATACTTGAGGTATTCGGAACGTGCGGCCAATGCCGACTTCGGGCCAATTCTGCGCGGTCGCTGCTGGCTGAATGGCTGACCGCTGTCGAACATATTCCAGTCTCTGAACACGCTCGGCCGCCCTCCCAAATCCCAGCGCGAAACGACTTGCGATGACTTCCGGAAGCGCGCGTCGCATCTCATGACTGCGCCGGAAGTGCACCAAATCCCGTCCCGCGCCCTGATTGAATTCTTCAGTCAGTCCAGTCCATCGTCGGGGCCACGGAGTACCTGCGCACGGGCCTCCAAAACGCGGATGCGACAGCCATGGCAAGCCCCTTTGCCCCACGCCCGCATCAGACAGCCCACCGCCCGATATCGCGCTCCCGCCCGATGAGCGAAAGCCCATACGCGATCGACACCAGCTGGTCGCCCGTCTCGATTTTGTCCGCCCCGAACCGGTCCTCGAACCGCGCGCGCACCGCCGGCACGAAGGACGATCCGCCGGTCAGGAACACGCGATCAATCTGCATCTCCCCGATGCCCGCCTCCCGCAACGCACGATCAACGCAGCCATCGATCTCCTGAAGCTCCGGGGCGATCCACGCCTCAAACTCGCTGCGCAGGATGGTGCGCTCAATATCCACGCCGGCGACATGAAGCGACAGCACGGCCTCATCCGCATGCGATAGCTGCGTCTTCGCAGCCGACACCGCCCGGTACATCGCATAGCCGGCGTCCGCATCCAGGAACGCAAGAAAGGCGCGGATGCGCTCGGGATCGAGACTGGAGCGGGCCAGATCCTGCAGCTCGCGATAATCGCGCGAGTTCCGCATAACCGACAGCTCGTTCCAGCGGCTGAACTTCTTGAAATACGAATTGGGAATGGGCAGCGCCTTGCCCCAACTCATGAACTCCGAGCCCTTGCCGAAGGCATGCGCCACCACCGCATCGATAATGCGATAGTCGAACGCATCTCCCGCAACGCCCACGCCCGTATGCGCCAGCGGCCTGTACTCCAGCCCGTCAGCGCCCCTTGCAAACCTCACCACCGAAAAATCGCTCGTGCCGCCGCCGAAATCCGCCACCAGAATGGTCGCATCCGTATTCAGCCGTTGCGCAAAGAAGTAGGCGGCCGCCACCGGCTCATAGACGTGGTGGATCTCCTCGAACCCCACCGCCCGCAACGCCGCCTCATATCGGGTGCGCGCCAGCGCCTCATCCGGATCAGCGCCCGCAAAGCTCACCGGCCGGCCGATAACGATCCGCTTGGGAAATGTCATGCCCGCATGCACGCGCACCCGCCGCAGGAAGCTCGCCAGCAGGTCCTCGAATTTCATGCGGCGATTGTAGATCAGCGTGTCCGTGAAATGCGCGCTCGCCGCGAACGTCTTGAACGACTGGATGAAACGGCACTCCCCCGCCAGCTCCACAAAGCGGTCGATCGCCCATGGCCCGGCATCGATGTTCGGCCCGCGCCCCGCCCCATCATCCGCCTCCGAAAAGCACAGCACCGACCGGAACGCGTCAAACGCCTCGCCCCCATGCTCGAAGTGCACCGCCTCGACCTGCCCTGCGGCATTCACCATGGTCGCAACGGTGTTCGTCGTACCAAAATCGACGCCAATCGACAGGGACATCACACCACTCCGGGCGCACCAGGCGCCGCGCCACCCTGCGGAATGCGACCAGCGGGGGCCGCTTGGTCGTGCCCGGCTCGCATAAAGTCAAGGTTCAACGCGGGGCCATTCTCTGGAAAATCCCGGGCCACCACCCGCTTTTCGCCACCGCCAGTTTACCGTAAGCAAACCCTGCAAGACGCGGGGAGCGCACATTGGACAACTGGTTGCTTGTGGGCCTGTCCCTCACTGGGGGGCTCGTCCTGCTGGCCATAGGCGGCGAATTCGTTGTCCGCGGCGCCGTTGGCGTCGCCCGCCGCTTCGGCGTCTCGGAACTGATGATCGGCCTCACCCTGGTCGGCTTCGGCACATCCTCGCCGGAACTAGCAGCCAGCATCAGCGCCGCCCTCGCCGGCTCGCCCGGCATCGCGGTCGGCAATGTCGTCGGCTCGAATATCTCGAACGTCCTGCTTATCTTCGCCATCGTCGCCATCATCCGCCCCATTACGGTGGACGCCCGCGCGGTCCAGCGCGACGGTTGGGCCATGGTCCTTGCGACCGCCGTCTTCATCGCCGTGGCGATCTTCCTCGACGAAATCTCGCGCCCCGTGGCCGGCCTGTTCCTCGCGGCCCTCGCCGCCTACATCGTGCTCACCTTCATGATGGAACG
Organism: Hyphomonadaceae bacterium; assembly: GCA_022844345.1. GTDB lineage: Bacteria > Pseudomonadota > Alphaproteobacteria > Caulobacterales > Hyphomonadaceae > UBA7672. The sequence continues at coordinate 1,063 of JALHLU010000002.1, read as the reverse complement.
CCGCTCCAGTCCCGCTGGCCAGATGCTCGAAGCCGGCGTCGAACTGCACGAGCCCGGGCCCGCCCCCATCTGGCGATCAGCCGCCTTCGCGATCGGCGGCCTCGTCATGCTCGTCTTCGGCGCCGACCTGCTCGTCAACAGCGCAAGGACAATCGCGCTCGCCGCCGGCATGTCGGAGACCATCATCGGCCTCACCATCGTCGCGCTGGGAACGTCGCTTCCCGAACTTGTCACGTCCGTCATGGCCGCGCTCAAGGGCCGCTCCGATGTCGCCTTCGGCGCGATCATCGGCTCCAACATCTACAACATACTCGGCATCCTCGGCATCACCGCCCTGATCCAGCCCATCGCCGTTCCCGCCGACCTGCTCGCGCGCGACTGGGCGGCGCTCTACGTTGCGACGCTGCTTGTGCTGCTCCACGCCAACACAGGCGGCCGGGTAAGCCGCGCCGAAGGCTTCTTCCTCCTCGCCCACTACGCCGCCTATTGCTGGCTCCTGCTGGCCTGACAAGCCAGCGACCCGCGACGAGCCCACACGATGGGTCCCGGGTCTCGCCTTCATCGGTTTGATTTGGCTCAGCACCCACACCATTGTCATCCTCGGGTAAGCAGAAGGCGCATCTCGGGGATGCCGGTTGCCGCCTCATCGGGAAAGCCAACAAATCCCACCGCAACAGCCAACCGGGATTCTCGGCACAAGGCCGAGAATGACCCCGTTAGTGTTTCGCGAATGTAGGAAACAGCCTGTCCGAAACTGTCGGAGCCAGAAAAAACTTCCCCCGCATTTCCAACGCCCTGCGATCACAACTCGTAGGACGTAGCCGCGCAGAACCAGCCGGGCCGCGGATGAGCGCAATATACTCCCCATGTCCTGGCTCTGGATCATCCTGCGCTACCTCTTCCCCGGCGACCCCATCCGCCAGGTCGCCGAAGCCATGCGCCATCGCGTGCTGCAACTCGTCCACGTCTCGCAAGACGAAGCCACGCTCGCCGAACTCCTGGTCACCCCGCAGCTGCGCCTCCAGCTCGAACTCCTCATCCTCGACGCCGAAGACTCCCTCCG
>JALHLU010000001.1:488137-563896 GCA_022844345.1 Hyphomonadaceae bacterium | reverse complement strand
GCGCTCGCCGCATGGCCGGCTCCGCGTAGCGCAAGCGCTCCGCCGGCCATGCTCCCGCTAGCAAAGGAGGCGCTGCTCAACTAACATTGAACCCGGACCACCTCGTGGGGGCCGATCAGCTTTGCGCTGTCTCTGCAAGCGCCGGTGAATGACCTCGAGGGCTTCTCTGCCGCCTTTGCGAATGGGCCGCATGCTGATTCGCGTTTTGGGTCCTACCCGCATTGTCCCGAGCGCTTTCGCCGGATCAGACTGGTCCCTGACGATAACCTCGTGCTCGCGCGCAAATCCAACCGACGTTGGTTTGCTCTGGGCCTTGCCTGCGCGATCGCGACCAGCGGGTGGGGGAGGGTGGCTCTTCGGCATCTTCATCAAGCGCTCGTATCTCAATTTCAACCACCCAGCAGGCGGTCAACAAAACGAACCTGAGCGCTTGCATTCCCAAGGTCGTACTCCACGACGCCACAGCTGGGGCGGAACCGTCAATAGTTGGCGGAATTTTTTTATCGGCGTTGAAAGTTCGATGCCGAGTGCATCCCCGATCCTTTCCGGGACGATCATGGTCGGACTGCGGACTCAGCGCTCGATCTCTTAGATCCATGTGCGATCAAGTCCCGCGCATGCGGTTGGGGGGTGGCTCAACAATGAGCCCATTGCTCCGAATCTGCTGATGCTCCGTCGATCAGGCGAGAGAGCGGCACGCGACAGCAGAGCCGCTCGGTCAGATGCTACCCGTAGTTGTCTCCGTCGGCGGAGAAACAATTTTGCGATTCCAAGCGCGCGACTGTTGGGGGCAGTTGTGCGAATGCCCAATACGTATGTGCGCACTAGCGTCCGCTTGTCGGTGGCGTGGCCGCAAATCCGCGTCCGTCGAAAGCGCTACTTGGTTTCCTGCTTGTGAAATTTCATTCCCTGCAACGGCGCCAAAAATTCCCTGCTTTGTGCGAGCAGGGAATTCCCAACTAACGCGTTGAAAATGCGGACAGCGTTCTCCTGGTTTGAGCCTCATGCGGATGATAAAGCCAGAAATTCCCTGCTCGCAGGGAACTTGGGATGTTCTACTCCGCCCCCGCGAACCAATGGGACCGAAGTTGCGGCCACGAGAGACGCCGGCCCGAAATCGGGCGATGCGCGGTAGCTTCGGTGAGTGGAGAGACGCCAGCATGCGCCGAAGCGCCGCCAAAAGCGGGCTATTCGCGACGATTTCCGGAACTGGTCGGGAGACCTAGGTCTGCCTGGCGGAGAGGGTGAGATTCGAACTCACGGTACCCGTGAAGGTACAACGGTTTTCGAGACCGTCCCGATCGACCACTCCGGCACCTCTCCGCGGGACGCGCGGTATAGCATTGGATTTTCCAAAGGCAAGCAGTCCCTGCCAGACGCCCGGATTCCGCCCCCCGGGCAGGAGGGCTAGCGGCCGGGATGCCTGATTGAGCGGAGGTTTGGGTTCCTGGCTGGGGGGGGGGCCATCGGTTCGGGCCGATCCGCCGTACGCCGGCAGCGCAAAGGCGGCGGCCCTGAATGGTTGCGAGGCGGCCGTGGGCGGGTCTGCAACGTCCCGTTTATCGCGGATATCGGGGGTATATCCAATGCTGAGATGTGACCCGTTTTTCAGCGGGGATTGCCCCACCCCCCGGCCCTCGGGCCTGTTTCAGGCAACCGGCCACGGCCTGATGGTCCAGAGCAGCCAGAAAGCGGCCGCAAGAAATGGCCCGAAGGCCAGCGGCTGGGCGAGTATCTGGCGTCCACGAATGGCCGCAAGGATCAGGACAAAAACCAGGGCGCTTACCGACCCAGCCAGCACGACAAGGGGAAGCGCTTTCCAGCCGAGCCAGGCGCCGGCCGCCGCCAGCAGCTTTGCATCCCCGCGCCCAAGTCCCTCCCGATGGCGGAGCAGGCGATAGACCAGGGCGACCAGGACGAGTGAGAGATAGCCCGCCGCCGCTCCGATCAACTGATGCAGCGCCTGACTTGCGTCGGTGACCGCCCAGTAGAGAAGGCCGCCTGCAATCAGCGGAATCGTGAGCAGGTCGGGAAGGCGATGGCGATCGACGTCGATCATCGCAGCCCACGCGAGCGCGAGCGACAGCGCCACGCCGGCCAGCGGAAACGGATTGTCTGGGCGTGCAAGCGCGACCGCACCCAACGTGGCGCCCAGGAAGATCGCGACGACGGTCTGGACCGGCGAAAGCGCGAGCGCAGATGCAAGCCCGCCAAGCACGCGCCGCGGCGATCGATCCTGCGCTTTTGGGTCTGCCTCACCGGTCACGTGACACTCTATATGATGCCTGGCAGCTAGCGCGGAATTGGCGCCGACGCGACAGCCCTATCGCGGAAACTGGAACGTCACATGATTGATTCAAAATCGTCACGTTTGTTGCCTGGATACACCACACACACCGCAACTCTCCCGTTGGCATAAGACATTCCTGGAGTCTCGCGGTTGCGGCTTGCGGTGTCATCAATCCGATAAGGTCCTCTCCTAAGACCCGCACGTCATTAAGCAGCCGGCATCCGCACGCGGATGTCGCGCAACCGGGCCGGAAGGGGACTTCATGAGAAAGCTGACAGCCATGCGATCGAGCATCATTGCATTGGTGCTTGCAATGGGCGCCTGTACGCAGGGGTCCGATATTGCCTCTCCTGGCGCGTCCAACCCCGGCACGCCCCCTGGCGGCGGAACCGGCGGCGGTGGCGGCGGCACGGGCGGCGGCACGGCAGTCTGCCCGTCCGGCACGACCAACGCCGGCGCCTTGGGCACGCTCACCGTATGCAACCTCACCGGTGAAGTCCTCGCGAACACGACGCTCACCAACGTCGCCAACGTCGTTTACCGCCTCAATGGCCGCGTCGATATCGGCCGCGACATCGGCGCCGCCGGCACGCTCAGCACCGGCGTCTCCGCGCAGCTGTCGATCGACCCCGGCGTCCGTATCTTCGGTCAGGTCGCTGGCGACATGCTGATTGTCAACCGCGGCAGCCGCATCAATGCTGTCGGTACCGCCTCGCAGCCGATCGTGTTTACCGGCCGCATCGACATCGAGGGAACGGCCAACGCCAATACGACCGACAGGCAATGGGGCGGTGTCATTCTTCTCGGCCGCGGCCCTATCCGGGGCTGCAACACGGCCGTCGCGCAAGGCACTGTGGATTGCCAGAACGCGGTCGAGGGCGTTACCGCCGCGACCGGACGTGACGCGCTCTACGGCGGCGCAACGCCGGCCGACAATTCCGGCACGATGCGCTTCGTGCAGATCCGCTACCCCGGCGCCTTCCTCACATCGGCTGCTGCTGGCGACGACCTCAACGGTCTCACGCTGGGCGGCGTGGGCTCGGGCACCGACATCAGCTTCACCCAGGTCCACAATTCCGGCGACGACGGTATCGAAATCTTCGGCGGCGGCGTGAACCTGCGCAACATCGTCATCACCGGCGCGCTCGACGACAGCCTCGATACGGATGAAGGCTGGACCGGCAACGTGCAATACGCAGTCATCCGCCAGTCGGTGACTGGCCGCACCGGCGGTCCCGATCGCATGTTCGAATGGTCCAACCGCAGCATCTCCAGCGCCAGCGGTTCCCTCAACACCAACCCGACTGTCGCCAACCTCACAGGCATCGGCGTTCCCACCAACGCCGCCGGGTCTGCGCTTCAAGCCATCTCGTTCAACAACACTGGCGGCACGCCCGGCGGTTCGGGCCGTGTCGTCAACTCGGTGTTCACTGGCTCGAGCAACTGCGCTTCGCTGGAAAACTCCAACCCCAGCCCTGCGCCGCGCTTTGACTCGGTTCTGTTCGATTGCATCAATCAGCCGAACGCCGCCTCGCTTGCGATCATCAACGCCGGCACGAACAACACGACGACAACAGCCAGCTCCTTGTCTGGTCTCCTCCCGGGCCCGGCCGAACTCGCGCGCACGCCGTTCAATGCCACGACCCTGAATCCGTTCTTCCAGACGGCCAACTATATTGGCGCGTTCTCGCCGACGGAAACGGCCGCTTCCAACTGGGCTGCCAGCTGGACATTCAACCTGTTCCCCAACCTGGGCTGCCCCACAGGCACCACGGCGGGCGGCACGCTGAACGGCCAGAACCGCTGCATCCTCTCGGGCGTCGTCGCCGGCAACCTCCGCCTCACGGCTGGCAACATCTACGAAATCAGCAACCGCGTTGATGTGGGCGTTGATCGCGGCGCTGCCGGCACGGCGGGCGCTGCTGCGACTCTCACGGTTGATGCTGGCGTCACCATTTATGGAGACGCGGCGTCCGACATGATCATCATCAATCGCGGTTCGCAGGTGTTCATCAACGGCACCGCCATCGCGCCGGTCGTCATGACCTCGCTCGCCGATGTCACGAACATCCAGTCGAACGCGCTCACGGCCTCGCGTGAATGGGGCGGGTTTATCGTCCTTGGCCGCGCGCCGATCAAGGGTTGCAACTCGGCTGTCGCCTCCGGCAGCGTGGATTGCCAGAACGCAATCGAAGGCGTGACGGCCGCCACTGGCCGCGACGCTCTCTATGGCGGCGCCACGGCTGCCGACAACTCCGGCCGCATCACCTTCCTGCAGATCAAGTATCCCGGCGCCTTCCTCACCTCGGCTGCAGCTGGCGACGACCTCAACGGTCTCACGCTGGGCGGCGTCGGCTCGGGCACGCAGATCAACAACGTGCAGATACACAACTCGGGCGACGATGGCGTCGAGTTCTTCGGCGGGTCGGTCAACATCCGGAACCTTATTATCACCGGTGCGCTCGACGACTCCTTCGATTGCGATGAGGGCTATGGCGGCAATCTCCAGTTCGGGATCATCGTTCAGGCCCTTACGCTCTCGGGTGGTCCGGACCGCATGATTGAGTGCTCGAACCGCACGGTCTCTTCGCTGAACAGCGGCGCGGGTCTCAACACATTCCCGACACTTGCCAACTTCACCTTTGTCGGCATTCCGCAGAACTTCGCTGGCGCCAACATCCAGGGCCTCTCGTTCAACAACACGAGCGGCACGCCGGGTGGTTCGGGTCGCGTCGTCAACTCGGTCGTCCGCGGCTCCAGCGTCTGCGCTGAAGCGGCCAACGCCAACACAAGCCCCGCGCCGGTGTTCACCTCGGTCCTCATGGACTGCCCGAACCAGCCGAACGCCACCACGCTTGGCTACATCAACGCGGGGACGAACAATTCCACCACGGTCGCCTCGACGCTTACCAACACCTTCGTCAACGGCGGGACGGAGAATGCACGGCCGGCCATCGACCCGTCGACGCTGAATGCCTTCTTCACCGCCACCAACTACATCGGCGCAGTTCGCAATAGCGCTGACACGTGGTGGCAGGGCTGGAGCTGCGGCCTGGCCGCTGGTTCGAGCTGCTAAACAACGCGTACAGGGCGGCGTCTGGGGACGCCGCCCGCTACCGCTCCAGACCTTCGATTATGGGAAAGCCGATGGCCCTCAAAGCTCTTCTCTTCAACCGCGCGTTGCTGTTGACGACCTTTCTGATCTCGCCCCAGATCGCCCTCGCGCAGGAGCCGGTCGCCGCCCAGAACCCTGCCGACCAGCCGCCGGCCGATGATGAGTCCGATCCCGATCGCGACGTCGTGGTGGTGCTTGGTGAATTCATCCCCGAGCCGATGCGTGAAACGTCAGAGGTTTCGGCTTTCCTGTCGAGCGAAGACCTCGCCCGCACCGGAGACGACAACGCCGCCGCCGCACTGACGCGCCTCACCGGCCTGTCAATTGTGCAGGGACGCTTCGTCTACGTTCGCGGCCTCGGTGACAGGTATTCGTCGGCCCTGCTTAATGGCTCCCCATTGCCCAGCCCGGAGCCGCTGCGCCGCCAGGTGCCGCTTGACCTCTTCCCGTCCAACATTCTCGACGGGGCGACGGTCCAGAAGACTTACTCGCCGAACTTTCCGGGCGAATTCGGCGGCGGCATCATCGACCTGAAGACGCTTCGCATTCCGGTCTATCCCTTCGTGAACGCCAAGGTCGGAACGGCCTGGTCTACGGAATCGACCTATAGCCGCGGCACCGTCTATCGCGGCAGCGACCTTGACTGGCTTGGTATTGACGATCATGTCCGCCCAATTCCCGGTGCGCTCACCTGGGCGGTTGACCAGAACGTCCGGATAAACGACTCCAACTTCACGGATGACGAGTTGGAGCAGGTCGGCGAAAGCCTTGCCAACTCTCCGCTCAATGTGCTGTTCGCGGAAGATCTGCTGCCTGACTTCGAACTGGAGATGACCGCTGGCACGGCCATTGATGGCGACGACTACACGCTCGGGCTCGTGGGCGTCGTCGGCTACGAAAATTCGTGGCGCACCAAGCGCGCCCAACGCGAAGAGGTCGTGGGCAACGCGCTGACCACCGACACGCGCGCCGAAACTACCGTTGGCGACGTCGTTTTCAACGCCTTCGGCAGCGCCAGCCTCGAAATGACTGACCACAACCTGACGGCGACCGGCTTGCTTGTTCGTTCGACATCCAAGTACGGCCAGATCGAGCAGGGCACGGATTTCGATGCCCCCGGCGCCGACCTCGGCGAGAACGTGCGCACCGAAGCAACGGCTTGGTATGAGCGCCAGCTGGGTTCCTTCCAGTTGGCCGGCGAGCATACCTTCGACGCCCTGCAGCTTGACTGGCGCACCGCCTTCGCCCGCTCCACGCGCAGCGCGCCTTATGAGCGCGAAATCCGCTATGATATCGTCAACGGCACGCCGATCTTCGGCGGCGGCGGCGGTCTGGGTAACCGGATCCGTTTCTCCAATCTCGCCGACGAAGTCGCCAGCGCTGGTGTCGATGCGGCTTACACCCTCCCGATCGGCGAGAACCGTGACGCGGTGATTTCCGCTGGCGCCGTTTACTCGAACGCTATCCGCGACTTCAAACTGCTGCAGTTCGCCTGGACAGGTCCGCGCGGCTTCACGCCCAACGATGTCCTCACTGCGCGCGTCGACTATCTTCTTTCGCCAGACAACATTGACCCGCAACGCTTCGTCCTCAATGAGTTCACTGGCCCCGACGACAGCTACAAAGGCCGCCTGACCAACATGGCCGCCTATGTGGCCGCGGACATTGAGGTGATCCCGCTGGTGCGCGCCTCGGTTGGCGTCCGCTATGAGGATGCGGTCGAGGAAGTGCGGACCTATAACCGGTTTGGCCTGCCGTCGGCAGCGCCCGTGTCGCTTTCCAACGAGTACTGGCTGCCGGCCGCCACGTTCACCTGGAACTTCGCCGAAGACATGCAGATGCGTCTCGGCTACTCGCAGACCATCGCGCGTCCGCAGTTCCGCGAGCTGGCCCGCACGCCGTTCGTCGATCCGGACACGGACCGCGTGTACGAAGGCAACCCCTTCCTGGTCGACACCGAGTTCACCAACTACGACGCCCGTTTCGAATACTATTTCGACAAAGCCCAGTTCTTCACGCTTGGCGCGTTCTACAAGGAAGTGACCAACCCGATCGAGGAAGTTGTGATCCGCGTCGATCGCTACCAGACGCGCTTTATCAACGCTCCCAAGGCGACGCTGGTCGGCGCCGAGTTCGAGTACAAGCTGTTGTTCGATATGCCGTTCAGCATCGGCATCCTCGACGACGCTAGCTGGTTGTTCCAGACGAACTACACTTACACCAAGTCGGAAGTAGAAGCTGGGCCGGGCACCACGGTGATCAGCCCGATAACCCTGCTGCCGGTACCGTCTTCCTTCTTCGAACTCGACGGAACGCAGCTGCAGGGCTCGCCCGAACACATCGTCAATGCCCAGTTCGGATACGAGACGCCGTACTCGCAGCTCACCTTGCTTCTGGGCTGGACGGATGATCGCATCCTCCGCCGCGGCCAGGGCAGCGTGGAGCCCGTGTTCGACCATTCAGGCATCAATGTGGACCTCGTCTACAAGCATCAGCTGACGTGGGGTGAGAACGACCTGACGCTGACGCTGGCCGGCCGGAACCTTGGCGGCGCGGAATACGAAGAATACCAGATCTACGACCGCGGTCGTAACGATGTGGATCGTTACGACCGCGGCCAGGTCTTCTCGGCCAGCCTCGCGGCCGAGTTCTAGGACCGGATCGCGCCTGCGGCGGAATCGCTCACAGCATTCCACCGCAGGCGCAAACCCGCCTTTCAGACCACGATTTCAATGTGCGACCGTGGCCTTGATGTCTCCGCCCGAGACGATCGCGTCTCTTGGGCGGCGACTGTCACACAGAGTTCGCAAATGTGATGTTAGTGCAATCTGGTCCTGCGAGGGGGCAAAGGACGCAACAAAAGCGTCATGGCTCGCGGGCAGGTGATCGGTGAGGCGGTGCGGGCTGTCATGAAATCGTCACACCAGGTCGGTCGTTCTCTTGTTTCGCGTTGGCGCGGTGGCGCGCTTGCCTTGATCCGCCCCGGCGCCGAGATGGCCTTGCTGGCCGGCGTCGCCATCGGATGCGCTCAGATCGGCTGGCGCATCGTCTCGCCTGAAGTGCCAGATCTCGCCGTCAGCGACGTCACCCCAGACGCCAGCGTCGAAATTGCCGCTGCAGACATACGCTCGCCCTTCGCTCCGTTGCAGTTTGCAGATGCTGGCGGGCCTGGCGTCCAGGCAGATCTCAGCGGCATCCGCCTTGTTGGTCTGCGAGTCGCGCCCCGGGCTGAAGACAGCGGGGCTATCCTCATCCTCGGTGATGGCGCACAGCGCTCCTTCCTCGTCGGCTACGAGATCGTGGACGGCGTCCGGCTGGATGCGATCCAGCCGAACCACATTGTCGTCTCGCTCGGGGACAGCGAGCAGATCATTCCGCTTGAGCGCGCCGCGCCTGTCGCGCCCTCGCTGGCGCTGGCCCTGCTTGGCCGGCCGCAGCCGGAATTCGTTTCTCCCGCCGCTGTCATGGCGTCGGCAGCGCCGGCCTGGACGGGCGATGGCCAGGCGGAAACCGTATCGCTTCCCCTCGGCCGCGAGGCCGATATTGCGGGCTGGCTGGTCGCAACCAGCGGCCAGGTCGAACACCGCAACGATCAGCCCTATGCGTGGCGCGCCGCTGGCGCTGCTCCGCAGCAGGTGAGAGATGCCGGTGTCCAGGCCGGCGATCTCATCGTTTCTGTCAACGGCGTTGGCCCCAATAGTGGCCAGGCCCGTCTCATCTCCGCCGCAACGGCCGGACAGATCACGCTCGAAATCGAGCGCAAGACTGGCCAGCGTGTCCGGCTTCAGGTTACGCGTGGTTTGTAGTTATGAAGGACTTTGTCCGAGTTCTGCTTGCGGCCGCGGCATGCGGCGTAGCCGGCGTTGGCGTGGTGCCAGCCGCTCCCGCAATCGCTCAACCGGCGGACAACTCCCTTAGCCTCAGCGAAGTCGATATCCGCGCCTTCATCGAGGACGTGGCGAATGTAACCGGCCGCACCTTCATCATTGATCCCCGCGTAACCGGCAAGGTCACGATCGTCTCCACGCGGCAGCTTTCTCCCAACGAACTTTTCCAGGTCTTCCAGTCGACGCTGCGCGTCCACGGCTTTGTCGCCGCTCCCGCCGGCGCCAACACCTATCGCATCGTGCCGGATGAAGTTGCTGCGCGAGAGCCCAGCATGGGCGGCGGGTCAGAGGCCGATCGCTATGTCACGCAGGTGTTCTCGCTGAAGCACGCGGAGTCTGAAAGCGTGGCCACCGCGATCCGGCCATTGCTGTCGATGCGCGGCGCAGCCACATCGATCCGCCGCGGAAATTCCATCATCGTCGTCGACTATGGCGCAACGCTCGTGCGTGTCCGCGAGGTGATCCAGACGCTTGATCGCGACAATACCGAACTGCGCTCGATCCGCCTGTCCAACACGTCTGCGTCGGAGATGGTGCGCTCGATGCAGAGCATCATCACCGCCGATGGCGGGCCCGCTGTGCAGATCGTGGCGTTGGCCGCCAGCAATACAGTCGTCATGCGCGGCGAACCCGCGCTGCTCGATCGTTACGCGCCGCTCCTGCAGGAGTTGGACGTCCAGGCTGATTTCCGTCGTGGCGTGGTGGTCATCCCACTGACCTATGCTGTCGCCGAGGAGGTCGTGCCGATCCTCCAGCAGATTTCGGCGTCCATGGAAGGCCCATCCGGCGCCGACGGCGCGCCGGCCGCCAACCGCCGCGCCAATATCGCGGCTCACAAGGCAACCAACTCGCTGATCATAAGCGCTGACCCGGACGTGCAGGAAGCGCTCTCCGAAGTCGTGAACTCGCTCGACAAACGCCGCCAGCAGGTGAACGTCGAAGCCGTGATCGTCGAAGTATCGGACACTGCCGCCCAGGAACTCGGTCTTCAGTTCCTCATCGCTGGCGGCAATGACAGCGCGGTTCCATTCCTCTCGACCAGCTATGGAAATTCGGCGCCAAACCTCCTTGCCGTCACCGGCGCGCTGCTCACGGGTAATCAGGACACCACCGACAATCCGGCGCTTGGACAACTCCAGCAGGCAGCGGTCTCTTCGCTCCTCGGTTCGACGGGCGGCCTCTTCGGTATTGGTGGTGAAACCGATGACGGAGCCATCCTCGGCCTCATCGTCAACGCGCTGAAGGAAGATCGCGACAGCAATGTCCTCTCGACGCCCTCGGTCCTGACGCTCGACAATGAAAGCGCGTCGATCATGGTCGGCCAGCAGATTCCGATCACGACTGGCGAGGCGCTCGGTTCGGCCAACACCAACCCGTTCCGCACCATCCAGCGCGAAGATGTCGGCGTGCAGCTGGAAGTGACGCCGCAGATCAGCGAAGGCGGCGTGATCCGCCTCGTTATCCGACAGGAAGTATCCAGTATCTTCGGCCCGGTCACGTCCACGTCCACCGACCTGATCACCAACAAGCGCGAAATCAACACGGTCGTTCAGGTCGACGCCGGGCAGATCATCGTGCTCGGCGGCCTCATACAGGAAGACGTCCAGAAAACCGAAAGCGGCATTCCGGGCCTCCGCGACATTCCACTGGTTGGTGGCCTGTTCGGCTCAACCGGCGAATCGCGCCGCCGCACCAATCTCATGGTCTTCCTGCGTCCAACCATCGTCAGCACGCCCGAACAGGCCCGCGATGTCACACTGCGCCAGTACCAGGCAGTCCAGGGCTTCGACGGCCTCGACCCGGTGATCCAGGACAAGATCGAGCGCGACTTCTTCAACTTCACCACCCAGCCGCCGGCAGCCGCTCCTGCAGCAGTGGCGCCGGCCGCAACGTCCGAGGCGGCCACGCCGCCAGCTCCGCAATGACCCAGGCGCCCGCATCGGCGGGGGAGGGGTTCTCCCTCGACTACGCCTTTGCGCGAGACCGAGGCGTTGTGCTCCTTTCCGACAGCGCGCCATGGCGGGTCGGCATGCGCGCCGGAGCTGACGCGTTGGCGCTTGTCGAAGTCCGCCGCGCGCTTGGCGCGCCTTTCGAGATCGTCCAGCTCGATCCCGCAGCGTTCGACGCCGCCCTGTCGCAGCGCTACGCGGTCACGTCCGAAGCCACGCGCCGCATTGTCACGGGCCTTGATGCTGAAGTCTCGCTCGATGCCCTGTCGGAAGAAGCCGGCGCCACGGCAGACCTGCTCGACAGCCAGGATGATGCGCCGATCATCCGCCTGATCAACGGTCTCATTTCCGAAGCGATCAATCGCGGCGCCTCCGATATCCACGTGGAGCCCTTCGAATCGACCGTGATCGTTCGCCTGCGCGTCGATGGCGTGCTGCGCGAACTGATGAACGTCCCGGCCAAGGCCAAGTCGCGGCTGGTGTCGCGCATCAAGGTCATGGCGCGTCTCGACATCGCCGAGAAACGCTTGCCGCAGGACGGCCGCATCTCGCTCACCCTCGGCGGGCGCGGCGTCGACGTCCGCGTCTCCACGCTTCCCTCCCGCCATGGCGAGCGCGTGGTGATGCGTATCCTCGACAAGGACCAGAGCCTGCGCAGCCTGGACGGTCTCGGGATGGCGCCGGCCACGCTAGCGCGCTTCCAGGCCGCCATGTCGGCTCCCAACGGCATCGTGCTCGTCACGGGACCCACAGGCTCGGGCAAGACAACGACGCTTTACGCCGCCCTCAACCTGCTCAACGATCGCAGCCGAAACATCCTCACGGTCGAAGATCCGATCGAGTACGCGATCGAAGGCATTGGCCAGACCCAGGTGAACAGCCGCATCGGGATGACGTTTGCCGCGGGCCTCCGCGCCATCCTGCGCCAGGACCCCGATGTCGTTATGGTCGGCGAAATTCGCGACGCCGAAACCGCCCAGATCGCCGTGCAGGCCTCGCTCACCGGCCACCTCGTCTTCTCGACCGTGCACACCAACGATGCAGTGGCCGCCATCACGCGCCTGCGCGACATGGGCATCGAACCCTACCTGCTGGCGTCCACCCTGCGCACCGTCGTCGCCCAGCGTCTCGTCCGCCGTCTCTGCGAAGCGTGCAAGCGGCCGGCCGTGATTGGCGAGCGCGAAGCGGCGCTCCTCGCATCGATCGGCGCAAAGCCCGAAGCTTTCGAAGGCGGCGGCTGCCCCGAGTGCAGTGGTTCGGGCTATGTCGGGCGCATCGGTCTTTACGAATGCATGGTGGTCGATGATGAGATCCGCCGTCTGATCCACGCGAACGCCACCGAAGAAGCGATGGCCGCCCACGCCTTCCGCACTTCGGAACGCCTCTTCGCCAGCGGCCTTTCCTGTGTCGCTGCTGGCGTCACGTCCCTCAGCGACGTCCTGCGCAGCGCAGGCGCGGGGGAGGCGGGATAGGCCATGGCCCGCTACTCCTATGTCGCCATCGACCTCGAAGGCCGCGAGCGGCGGGGCGGAATCGACGCCCGCGATGAACGCGCGGCCCATGCCGCGCTCGCTGGCCGCAAGCTCTATCCCGTTGAGGTCTCGCCCACCGGCGCCCAGCCCGCCGCCCGGACACAGAAGGCAGCGCCGGTCCGTACGCGCGGTTCGCTCAGTCACAAGACGCGTCTGCTCGTCACGCGCCAGCTCGCCACGCTGGTCGGCGCCGCCATCTCGGTCGACGAAGCGCTCGGCATGCTCGCGGCCCAGCAGGAACAGTCTGCCGCCCGCCACATTATGGCGGATCTCCGCTCAGGCATCCAGGAAGGCATGCGGCTGGCCGACGCCATGGCCCGCCACAAGTCCAGCTTCCCGGGCGCCTACCGCGCCGCCATCGCCGGCGGCGAACGATCCGGCAATCTTGCCCCCGTGCTCACTCGCCTTGCGGACTATCTCCAGCGCGAACACGCCCTGCGCTCGAAGATCGCCACCGCGATGATCTATCCGGCCGCGCTCATGACGGTCGCCGCCGCCGTTGTTGGTTGTTTGATGATCTTCGTCGTTCCGGCGCTCGTCGAACAGTTCAAGGCCTTCCATGGCGAACTGCCGCTGGTGACGCAGATCCTGATCGGCGTCTCGGAAGGGCTTGCGCGTTACTGGCCCGTGCTGCTCATCGCCATCGTCGGGGCCTTCGTGGCGGCGCGCACGGCGCTACGCCAGCCACATATCCGGCTTGGCTTCGATGCGGCGATGATGCGCCTGCCGCTGCTCGGCAAGTGGATCCGCGCCGTCAGCACCAGCCGCTTCGTTCGCTCCGTGTCGATGTTGTCGTCGAGCGGTCTTCCGGTTCTCGAAAGCGTCCGCGCCTCGCGTGACTCCGCCTCCAACCGCGCATTCGCCCGCGCCATTGACGCCATGGGCGATCGCATCCAGGAGGGCGAGCCGCTCTCCGGCGCCATGCGCAAGTCTGCGCTCATTCCGCCCGTCGTCGTCTACATGGCCGTCGGCGGCGAGAATTCCGGCGAACTGCCAGATATGCTTCACCGCGCCGCCAACCATCTCGACGAGGAATTCGAGGGTTTTGTGCAGGCAGCGCTCAGCCTCATTGAACCGCTCATCATCGTCCTGATGGGCGCAATTGTCGCCAGCATCGTGCTGGCAATCATGCTGCCGATCCTGCAGCTCAACCAGCTTGCAGCAGGATGATGGAGATGCCCGTGCTTCCTGATCACACCGATGCCGCCCCTCGCGCCTCGACCCAGCGCCTCCATCCCGAGGCTGGCGTCACGCTGGTCGAGATGATGGTCGTGATCCTGATCATCGGCCTCATCACCGCCATCGTCGCCATCAACGTCCTCCCAAGCCAGGACAAGGCGCGCGTGGAAAAAGCGAAGGCTGACATCGCCGCGATCGACCAGGCGCTGACGCTTTTCCATCTCGAAGCCGCCCGCTTTCCCACCACCGAAGAGGGGCTCGAAACGCTGATTGCGCCGGCCACTGCGCTTGGCGCCGAACGCCAGCCATTCATTCGCCAGCTGCCCAAAGATCCGTGGAACCGGCCATACCAGTATGTCGCGCCCGGCGAGAACAGCCCTTACGACCTCTATTCGATGGGGGCCGACGGCAAGGTCGGCGGCGAGGGGCTTGATGCAGACGTCGTCAACGCACGATAGCGGCGCCCGCTCGGCCGGCTTCACGCTGGTCGAGGTGATGGCCACGCTGGCGATCATCGCGCTGGTCGCCAGTTCTGTGCTGCTCATGTCGCCCGGCGCCGACTCGCGTCTCCGTTCTGCGCTGGAACGCCTGGCCGCGCGTATCGACCTCGCCAGCGACCAGAGCATCCTCATGAACCGGCAGCTGGCTTTCGTCGCCACCAATGAGGGCTACCATTTCGAGCGCCTCGACGAGGATGGCTGGCGCCGGCTCGAGACTGTGCCCTCGCTCGGCTTCCAGCCCTGGCCAGCCGATGAAGCCCCTCAGATTGAAATGCCCGAACCTGCGGAACGCGACAGCGAAACCCGCCGTCTTGCACGTTTCGATCCTCTTGGCGGCTCCACATCTATGCGTCTCCGCTTCGGTGAGGCCGGCAGTGGCTGGCGCGTGGAAATCGACGAACAGGGAGAAGTTCGTGTCGAACGTGTCTCCTGATCAAGCGCCTGCCGACGCCGGCATCACCATCGTCGAAACGCTGGTCGCACTCTTTGTGTTCGCGCTTGCGGCTGTCGCGCTCATAGCCATGCAGGCGCAATCGGTGGAAACCTACTCGCGGGTCGAAACGCGCGCGCTCGGGGCAATTGTCATCGAGAACGCGCTGATCGACGTCATGGCGGCGCGAACGCCCCCATCGCTCGGCGCCACGGAAGGCGAGGTTGAGCTGGCCGGCCGTAGCTGGCGCTGGCGTATGGATGTGTTCTCCACAGGTGATCCCGAAAGTGTTCGCATCGAAGCCGCCGCCTTCCTCGCCGGCGAGGCGGCGCCCTCCGCCGAAGTGTCCGCTTTCCGCCTCACCGGAGGCGTCGCGCCATGAAGTCAGCTGCGCCATCCGACGCTGGCTTCACGCTTGTCGAAGCCCTCGTCTCGCTCTTCATCTTTGCGCTGGTCGCTGGCGGCGGCGTGCTGCTTCTCTCGCAGACCCTCTATGCCCAGGCCGATGTCGAGGAAGCGCAGGATAGCCTGCGTGAACTCCAGTCGGCCCGCGCCCTGCTGGCGGCGGACCTTGCCCAGATTGCCCCGCGCGTCACGCGCGATCCCGGCCGCCCGCCGTTCGCCTTCCACGCCGTTGGCGGCGTTCGTCCCACCATGTCGTTTGTCCGCGCCCAGGGCGAGCCCGGATCGGAAGATCAGATATCCACGTCCCTGACCGTCGTAAGCTACAGCCTCGATGAGACAGGCAGCTTCGTCCGTTCCACTCGCGCCGCCATCGATCCCGGCCCCAATGCCGTCACGCGCGATCGCACGGTCCTGTCCTCAGCAGGAGATGTCGCGTTCGGATTCCACGACGGGCTTGGCTGGCGTCAAGACTGGCCGACATCCATGTCCATGGTCCCACAGGCCGTCGCCATCGAAGTCACGCTTCCGCGCTATGGACGCGTGCGGCTTCAAGCGCTGACGGGGCTTTGACAGAAATGGCGCGCGCCCCCCGACCTTCCCCCGACGGCGAAAGCGGCGCAGCCCTCGCTGCCGTCCTTGTCGTGGTTGCTGTGATGAGCGTGCTCGCGATCTCCGTCGTGGAAGCCGCCCGCTTCAGCACGCAACGCACCGGCAACCAGGCGCAGATGGACCAGACCCGCTGGTATCTTCTCGGCGCTGAAGCCTACGCCATCCGCCGCATCGACCAGGCCGCAACCGCCACCGCAACGGAAGCGGTCAACCCGTCAGACTGGCTCGATCGCACGCTTACCCTGCCGCTCGACAATGGCTCGATGCAGGTCACCGTGGCTAGCGGCGACAACTGCTTCAACCTCAACAGCCTCGTCAGGCAGGAGGAGGGCGGTCCGCTGGTCGCCAGCGAAGATGGACAGGCGCGTTTCTCGCGTCTGCTGGCGCTGCTTGGCATCGGCTCCCATCGCACACTTGCGGCCTCGCTGGCCGACTGGATCGACAGCGACACCGTCCCCGGCCTTGGCGGCGCCGAGGACGAAGCCTATGGCGGCGGTTCTGCCGTCGCGCTGCCTGCCAACCACCTTCTCGGCGACGCCAGCGAGATGCGCTCCATCGCTGGCTTCGATGCGAGCGTTACCTCGCGGCTCGCCCGCCTTGCCTGCGTACGACCCACCACGTCGGCTAACGTGATTGCGATCAACACGCTCCGTCCCGACCAGGCGCCGCTGCTGGCAGTCATATTCGGGCCTGCACTGCCGCTGGCCTCGGCCGAGGCATTGATCCGCGAGCGTCCGCTTGGCGGATGGTCCACCCTCGACGCCTTCTTTGCAGACCGCCGCATCGCCCCAATACAACTCAGTGACGAAAGTCGCGCGATGTTCACAAAACTGTCGCGTTGGTATGTGATCGGCATCAGGGTCAACTTCGGCGATGTGACAGAAACAAGTGTCGCCCTCGTGGATACCGCCGCCGGGCGCGGGCGTGTCGTGCGGCGAGTCTTCGGCGCGCGCGTCGCGAACAACCTGCTGTGAGCACCGCCGTGATTGTCCTGATCGCCGGAAACACGCCCGAAGAGCCGATGGCCTGGGTGCGTCTTCAGGCGGGTGCGACTGGCGTCGCAGCAAGCGGCATGGTCGCTTCGGGCGACGCCATCCGCGGCGCCCAGGGCGAGTGCCTCCTCGTCATCCCCGGCTTCGACGCGCAGCTGCGCCGCCTCGCGACGCCAACACGTTCCGCAGCCCAGGCCCGCGCCGCTGCGGCCCACCTGTTCAAGGATAGTCTCGCAACGGACACCGTCGACACAGTGTTCGCCGTCGGCGGCGCCGGGGAGGACGATGGCCGCCTCGCCGCGGCGATGTCGCGCGGGCGTCTGACGGCCTGGCTGGACCGCTGCGCCGCCATGCGTCTCAAGCCGCTGGCGGTCTATCTCGACTGTTCGCTCCTTGCGCCGGACCGTGGCGGCATCGAAGTGCTGCGACTGGGAGACCGCACTCTGGTTTCCGCCGGCGAACTTGGCGGTTTCACGATGGATTCAGGCCTCGCTCCAGCCGTGATGGGTCAGTGGATGGCTCAGCTTGGCGCCACCATCGACGCCGTCCGCCTGCAGGGCTGGACACGCGCTGACCTCGCCCCTCAGCTTGGCTCCCTCCGGGTCGACGTGACGGAGACGGACGCTGAAGACCCACCCATCCGCCTGGCCCGGCTTGCGGCAAGGCGGCCGGCGCTCGCGCCTGACCTTGCAGGCGCTTCGTCCGAACGGTCGCAGGCCTCCGCGTCTCCATTGGCAGCGTGGGGACTGGCCGCCGGCCTCGCTGTGGCCCTGGGCCTGCTCCAGATCGGCATAACCACCTGGGACGGCATGCGCGACGCTGCCTCGGCCGAGGCAGTCCATGCGGCGTCGGAGAAAGCGTTTCGTGAGGCGCGCCCGGAGGTGAAACGCGTCAACAATCTCCGTGCACAGGTGACAGCCGCCCTCAACGCCATGAAGCGGCCGGCCGCTAACCCCGTCATCGCCGCCAATCCGCTGATCTCCGACGTTCTGCAACTTCATCCGGACGTCCAGCTCGACGAGGTCCGCCTTGATGCGCCTGGGCGCACAGTTGACCTCCGTCTCTCCAGCCTGTTGCAGCCCCAGCTGGATTCCGCCGTCGAAGGCCTTCGCCAGGCCGCGGGTCAGATTGATGTCGGTCCGATGCAGGCGATTGACGGACGCTCCTCGGTTTCCGTTTCGATGGGAGGCGCATGATGGGCGCACTCGCATCCTGGTTTGCCTCGCGCACGCCACGCGAGCAGCTCCTGCTCCAGGTCGGCGTACTCGTCGCACTTCTCGGCCTGTTTTGGTTTGGATGGCAGGCCGCCAACAGCTATCGGACCGCCGCCGCCGCCGACCTCGCCAGCGCCGTGCAGCTGCGCGACGACGTCGCCCGCCTCCGCACGGCTCCTACAGACGGCGCTGGGCAAGTCGCGCCGGCCGCCTCCGACGGCACGCCGCGCGGAGCCGCCGCCGCCATCGCCGCCCAGTTCGGCCTGTCGCCCACGCGTATCGAGCCCGACGGCCCCACCGGCGTCCGCATATCCTTTCAGCCCGCCGCCTCGCGCAGCATCTATGGATGGATCGACGCCGTCGAGCGCGCGGGCTTTGCGGTCACCCGCATCACCATCGTGCGCGCCGGCGAGGGCGATCTCGTCCAGGGCGATGCAAGTCTCGCGGCGAGGCGCACATGATCAGGATCTGGCATGTCGCCGTGTTCGGTCTGGCGCTCGCGGGTGGCGCTGTCGCCTTTGCTCCCGCCCAGGCCTTCCTGCAGCCGACGCCTGACGGGCTGTCCTTCGCCCGCGCCAGCGGAACGATCTGGGATGCAACGCTCACGCGCGCGCGCATTGGCCAGCTCGACGCCGGCGATGTCGGCATCAGGGTCTCTGCGGCTGATCTGCTGTTTGGCCGCGTCGTCGCCGATATCGACCTGTCCGGCCGCGACATTACGGGAGCCGCCCGCCTTCAGCTCGGTATGGATGGCGAACGCCGCCTCACCTCCGATGAACTCCTCCTCCAGGGTCTGCCAGTCAGTGAAACGCTTCGCCTGCCCGGGCAAACCAGCTTGCGTAATGTCGATGTGCTGCTGGGCAGCGACGCCTGCATCTCGGCCCAGGGCATCCTCGAAAGCGACACGCTCATGCGAAGCGGCGAGGTCCTCGGCGTAAACGGTCCCATGATGTCGGGCGCTGCCGCCTGCCACGGGCCGGTCGGCCGTCTTGTGATGAACGGCGAACGCGATGGCGAGAGCGCCCAGCTCGTGCTGGATCTTGCAAACTCCGGCGCCGCCCAATGGTCGGTGCAGTATCGCACGGAAAACCCTGAAGTGGCCCTCCGCCTCGCGGCGTTTGGCCTGCTGCTACAAAGTGATAGTGGTTCATACGAGAAGAGGGGAGCGGCGCGATGGCTACCGTTCTGACAAGACTGGCCTGTGCGGCTGCGGCAATCTCGATTGCCGGCGCAGCGTTTGCGCAAAGCGTGGGCGACCGCATAAGCGTTGGCGCCATCGAGCTCCAGAACCTGCCGGCGCAGACGCTGGCCGCCGGCCGCTGCGGCCTCTTCCTGTGGAGCAAGACCGAACGCCCGGTCTTCATCCTCTTCGCGACAGAATCCCCGGCCCGCGCCTTGGTGCGCATCGGCAACCGCGAACACCGCCTTGACCGCAAACAGGCAAGCGGCGAGGCCGTGCTCGGACACTACGAGAAGCAGACCTTCGCCGGCGGCAAGTACAGCTTCGAGATCGATCTCACCTACGATCGCGAGGCCCAGCTCAAGGATGGCGCCGTGATTGAACGCGGCGTACTGCGCACGCGCGATCAGAAGGGATTCGTGACCGTCCTGCCGGTCGGCGGCATGATCGGCTGTCAGGCGACCTGACGTCCTCAGGTTTCGCCCAGCGGCATGACATCTACGGCCTGCTTGCTTGTTTGCCCGCCTGACGTCCGCACCACGCCGCGAACCGGGGCGACATCACCATAGTCGCGCCCATGCGCAACGGCGATATGCTGGTCTTTCACCCAGATACCATTGGTCGGATCATACTCGACCCAGCCCGTCGCCCCGCCACACCAGGCGCGTACCCAGGCGTGCATCGCGTCGGCGCCTTCCAGCCTCTCTTCGCCAGGCGGTGGCCGCGTCCGCAGGAAGCCGCTCACATAGCCCGCCGGAATACCGATCGACCGCAGACATGCGATCATGATGTGGGTGAAATCCTGACAGACGCCATGGCGCGCCGCGAAGGCCTCCTCGGGCGGCGTGTCAACATTGGTCGATCCCGGATCGAACGTCAGGTCACGGTCCAGAGCTTGCCCGATAGACGCAACGATGGCGCACACCGTCTGCTTGTCGTCCGCGACCTGTGCACGCGCATAGGCCTCGAACTCGGGCTGCGCTCTCACACGCGGCGAGTCCGCAAGGAAGTGATGCGGGGAGTCCGCCGCCAGCGACCGCAAGCCGGCAAGCTCGCTCGCCAGCGCCGGCAACGCGGGCGAAATATCCGGCTTATCCTCCGGCGCAATACGCTCGACGCGCGCGCGCAGCCTGAACGCGATCTCCGCATGCGGCGCCCGAAACGCGACTTCGACAGCTGTGTTGCCGAAGAAGTCCGTCATGGCGATGCGCTCGTCCGGCGCCGGCGTGATGTCCAGCAATGACGTGATCACCCGCTGCGAGCTCGCCTGTGACGGGGTCATGTAGAGGACATGCCGCCCCCCCGCGACCGGCGCGCGATAGACATACTCGATGGTGAGCCGGATATCGTAGATCATGTCATCAGCGCAGATAGGCCTGCGTCAGCAAGTCTGACGCCCGCCACAGGTCGGCGCGAAGATCCATCAGCCGCGCCGTATCGATGTCTTCAGGGGCCGCCACCGCTATCTCCGCATGCAGCTTCAGGATCGCCCGCGACAGCTCGGACATGCCATCGGCCTCCTGCGCGCCGGGCAGGAAGCTCACTTGCTCCTTCATCTCCGCCAACTGGTAGAGCACCGAACGCGGATTGTTGGCGTCGCACGCGAGCAGGTCAATCACGGTCGAGCGGCCGGTCGCCACCGCATAGAGTCGCCGGTGCGTCAGTACGCTGTCGCCCACCTCGACGACAAGATCGAGCGCGCCTTCTGGCGCCGCCTCGGCCGCAAACCAGGCCAGCGCCTCGCACATGTTGACGGCCCTTTCCAGCGACCGTCCGATCGACAGGAAGCGCCATCCGGCAAACCTGTACATGTTCTCATGCACGAGGCCCGAGAATCCGGTGACCCGATGTAGCAGCCGACCCAGCGCCCGCGCAGATGCATGGCCCGGCGAAACATTGCCCAGCTCCGCCTGCGCGCTGGCCGCAAGATCGTTCAGCGCGTTCCATCCGTCGATGGAAAACCGGTCGCGCACCTGGCTCGCGCTTGCTGTCGCCGCGCTGATGGCGGCGAGCAGGGCCCCCGGCGCCTCGCTGGTCGGATCGGCGTCATGAAACCCCGGAAAACTCCGCACATGCGTCAGCAATGGCGTGTCGTCCCGCCCCGCCTCCGCCAGGCGCACATGCCATGCGCGCAGCATCCGGATCAGGCCTTCCGCCCGCTCGACATAGCGTCCCATCCAGAAAAGATTGTCCGCCGCGCGGCTGGGAAGCTCGACGCGCCGCGAACGCTTATAGGGGGCGGCGGGCGAGGGCAGCAGCGTCTCGTTCCTCACCGGCTTGTCCGACAGCACCCAGACATCCGCCACGGATCCGCCGCGCTGCATCGCAATGGCCGTTGCGTCCTGCGAGCGACCGATGCGGGCATAGCCCCCGGGCATCGCGCGCCATCCGCGGGGCGTGCGGGCAAGAAAAACGCGCAAGCTCATCGGCCGCGGCGTCAGCGCGCCATCCACCATCGCGGGCGTCGTCGAAAGCGTCACCGCTTCCTGTCCCACCAGCATCGGCCCACGCCGGTCGATCATGTCGCTCAGGCTCTGCTGGCGTTCGGCAAGTGTCGCGCCAAGGTGCGTGCGGTCTTCCGAATCAAACAGCATGCGCGTCGATAGCGCCTCGCCAATCATCATGCGGTCGGCATGAGCCAGAACGTGCGCGCGCTCCGATTCCTGTCCACACCACCACGTTGCGATGTTCGGAAGCTTCAGCGGCTCGTCCAGCAGCGCCTGCGCAATGCGCGGCATGAACGCCAGCAGCGCGCGCGTCTCCAGTATGCCGGTCCCCAGCGCGTTCACAACCGCCAGCTGCCCGCGCCGCACCGCCTCCACCAGCCCCGGCACACCAAGCCGCGACTGCTCGTTCAGCTCCAGCGGATCGGCGAACGCTGCATCAATCCGCCGCCACAGCACGCTCACCGGCTCCAGCCCCGCAATCGTGCGCACCATCACCTGGCCGTTCTCGACCGTCAGGTCCTCGCCCTCCAGCAGCATGAAGCCAAGATAGCGCGCGATGTAGGCATGCTCGAAATAAGTGTCGTTGAGGCGCCCGGGAGTCAGGATGCCAACCCGGCTGTCCGTGTCGCCGCGCAGATCGTTCATCATGTCACGAAATGCGCGGAAGAATCCGGCAAGCCGGTGGATGTTCGCCCGCGCATAGTGGTCCGGAAAGACGCGGGCCGTCGCCACGCGGTTCTCCAGCGCGAAACCCGCGCCCGATGGCGCCTGCACGCGATCGCCCAGCACCCACCACTGGCCGTCTGGCCCGCGCGCAATCTCGAACGCGATGAAGTGAAGGAACTGGCCCGAGCGGGGCCGCACGCCCACCAGTGGCCGCAGCCATTCCGGCGACATCGCCACCAGGGACGCCGGAAGATGCCCCTCCATCACAAGGCGCTGGCTGCCATAAAGGTCAGCCACGATGCTCTCGAGCAGGTCGGCGCGCTGGATCAGCCCTTCGGTAATCGTCCCCCACTCGCTCTCATGGACGATGACGGGGATATGGCTCAGCGGCCAGGCACGTTCGGCTTGCCCGTCGCCATACTGGCGGAAGAACACGCCGGCATCCCGAAGATACTGGTCGCCCTGCGAGATGCGGTGAGAGATTTCCTCCGGCGCCATCGCCGCCACATGGCTGATGAAGCCGCGCCAGGCTGGCCTCACGGCTCCCGCAGCATCAAGCAGCTCATCGGACACGCCGGGCAGGGGGCGATAGCCCGCCAGCAGCCGCGTGACCGCATCTGGCCCGGTTTGTGGTTTCGCGGACGACACGTCAGCCCCTTTGGAATCCCGCCTAGATACCCGGCGCCCGCCTCAGGTCCAGAGTATGCGGAAACTCCGGGTGCGGCGACTCAACGCCAAGCTGATACATCCCCGGAGAATGTCCATGGGGTTCAAACCGGGCCAGACGCCGCGCCTCAGCCTCGTTGCCGTTGACCGGGAAGGTGTCGTAGCTCCGCCCCCCGGGGTGGGCCACGTGATAGACGCATCCCCCGATGGCCCGGCCCGACCAGGTATCGAACACATCGAAGACCAGCGGCACGTTGGTCGGCAGCACCGGGTGAAGCGACAGCGGCGGTTTCCACGCCTTGTAACGCACCCCCGCGACCGCCTCGCCATTGCCCACCTGTTGCAGCGGCACCGGCCGGCGATTGGCTGCCACGCGATAGCGCCCCGGATCGGCCGCCGTCAGCTTCAGCTGCACGCGCTCGGCGGAGGAGTCCGCATAACGCACCGTCCCCCCAATCGCGCCGGTCTCGCCCAGTACATGCCACGGCTCAAGCGCCTGCCGCACTTCCAGCTTCACGCCTTCTACCTCGATCTCCCCGCAGAACGGGAAGCGGAATTCCAGCTGCGCCTCGAACCATTCTGGCCGCAGCTCGAAACCATGCGCCGAAAGATCGCGCAGCAGGTCGAGGAAATCCTGCCACACGAAATGCGGCAGCATGAACCTGTCATGCAGCGTCGTTCCCCACCGCACGAGATTGCCCGTGATCGGAGACTTCCACATCCGCGCGATGATCGCCCGCACCAGCACTTGTTGCGCCAGGCTCATGCGCGGATCTGGCGGCATCTCGAAGCCGCGGAACTCGACGAGGCCGAGGCGCCCCGTCGGTCCGTCCGGCGAGAACAGCTTGTCGATGCAGATTTCCGTGCGGTGCGTATTGCCCGACACGTCCACCAGCAGGTTGCGCAGCAGCCGGTCCACCAGCCATGGCGGCGTGTAAGGATCGCCACCCGGTCCTGCGCCTGGCGTGTGGATCTGCGACAGCGCGATCTCGAGTTCGTAGAGCGCATCATGCCGCGCCTCGTCGATGCGTGGCGCCTGGCTCGTCGGCCCGATGAACATGCCCGAGAACAGATACGATAGCGACGGCCGCTTCTGCCACAGCAGCAGCAGGCTCTTCAGAACATCCGGCCGCCGCAGGAAGGGCGAGTCATTCGGCGTTGCTCCTCCGACGACCACATGGTTGCCGCCGCCCGTGCCGGTATGCCGCCCGTCGATCATGAACTTGTCGCAGCCAAGCCGGCACTGCCGCGCCTCATCATAGAGCGTCGTGGTTATGTCCACGCACTCGCGCCAGTTCGTGGCCGGATGCACGTTCACCTCGATCACGCCCGGGTCCGGTGTCACGCGCATCACATTCATGCGCGGGTCGTGTGGCGGGGCATACCCTTCGATGTGCACCGGCAGCCCGATCTGTTTCGCCGCCGCTTCCGCCGCCGCCACCAGCTCGAGATAGTCCTCGATGCGCTCCACCGGCGGCATGAACACGCACAGCCGCCCCTCGCGCGCCTCCACCGACATAGCCGTGCGCACAGAGCCCGCGACCTCGGAGAACGACTGCTCCTGAACCTGCTGCCGCCCGCCCTCGCTCGCCGTGAACTGTGCCCGCGCCTGCTCAGCCGGCGGATTGCCTTGCAGCGCATAGCCCTGCGACGTGCCGATGAAAGCCGCATAGTCTGGCAGCGGCCCACGCTCCTCGCTCGGATCAGCCGGAATCACGTGCGGATAAAGCTGGGGCGGAATCCACGTCAACGACTCGAGCGGCAGGCGATAACCAACGGGGCTGTCGCCCGGCGCGAGGAACATGTGCCCGCGCCGCAGCTTCCACTTCTCGGACTTCCACCGTCCCTTGGTCGCAACACGACCCGGCGTCTCCGCCACGGCGCTCTTTTTCTTTGCCGCGCCCTTGCCGACCTTCGCCTTTGTGCTCGCCTTGGCTTGCCAGCGCTGGATCGGCAGAACATAGCCGCTCGGTTCGGTCAGGCCCCGCTCGAACACGCGCGCGATGCGGTTGCGTTCTTCGGGGTCTTTCAGCTTCGAATTCTCCGGCGTCACATTCTCCGGAAGATTTCCCTCCTTGAGAATCCAGTTCGCGGGGTCTTCAAAGGCGGGAATCACCATCTCCGCGCCAACGCCCAACTCCTCCGCCATCGCCTGCAGCAATTGCTCGGCCTCGACTTTCGTCGCCGTGCCCGCGCCATTCTCGCCTGCGACCAGCTCAGGATCGTGCCAGATCGGCAACCCGTCGCGCCGCCAGTAAAGCGAGAACGTCCAGCGCGGCAGCGTCTCTCCGGGGTACCACTTGCCCTGCCCATAATGCAGGAATCCGCCGGGCGCGAAGCGGTCTCGCAGCCGCTGGATCAGCTTGTCCGCCAGCTTGCGCTTGGTCGGCCCGTCCGCGCCCGTGTTCCATTCGTCCGCTTCAAAGTCGTCGATCGAAACAAACGTCGGCTCGCCGCCCATCGTCAGGCGCACATCGCCCGCCTTCAGCGCCGCATCCACCTTCTCGCCCAGCGCATCGAGCGCCGCCCAACTCTCGTCGGAAAAAGGCTTGGTGATGCGCGGATGCTCGGCCACGCGCTTCACCTTCATGTCGAACGCGAACGACACATTGGCCGTGCCGGTATACCCGCCCGAAATCGGCGCAGCGTTCCGATAGTGCGGCGTAGCCGACAGCGGGATGTGGCTCTCGCCCGTCAGCAGCCCCGATGTCGGATCAAGGCCGATCCACCCCGCACCTGGGAGGTAGACCTCGCACCACGCATGCAGGTCAGTGAAATCGACGCTCGTCCCCGGCGGCCCATCCAGCGCCACCAGGTCGGGCTTCAACTGGATCAGGTAGCCCGACACAAACCGCGCCGCGAATCCCAGATGCCGCGCAGCCTGCACCAGAAGCCAGCTTGAATCCCGGCACGATCCCTTGCCGCTCTCGAATGTCTCCTCCGGCGTCTGCACGCCCGGCTCCATCCGGATCACATACCCCACCGCCTTCGCCACGGCCGAGTTCAGCATCACGATGAAATCGACGGTACGCAGCCGGCCCTTGGGAATGCCCGCAAGGAATTTCTTGAGGTGCGGCCCCATCGGCTCGGTCGAGCGATAGATTGCGAGGTCATCCGCAATCTCCGGCGGATACTCGAAGGGCCATGTCTCCGCGCTCTCCTCCACGAAGAAGTCGAACGGGTTGTAGACGGTCATGTCGGCGACGAGATCGACCTCGATCTTCAGCTCGCGCACCGGCTCGGGGAAGACATACCGCGCCAGCCAGTTGCCATAGAGGTCCTGCTGGTAATTCACGAAATGCTTGTCGGGTGACACTTTCAGCGAATGCGAGATCACCCGCGTCCGCGAATGCGGCGCCGGCCGCAGTCTTATGACTTGCGGCCCCAGCACCACCGGCTGGTCATACATGTAATGGGTAAGGTGATAGATGCTGGCCTTGATCGACATGGGGCGCAGCGTTCCACAAACCGTGCGCCCTCGCCACGGTTTTCCCGGGGCAGTGGCGTAAGCTGCTTAATTCTACGGCGCCCGGCCCCAACCTTGCCCGTATTCGGCCTGGGGGCTGCGCCTACTGCGGTAGGCCAGCCTCGACAAACGCGGCCAGCGCATTCAGCTGGTCTTCCGAGAACAGGGCCCCCATCGGGGGCATCGTGTCGGTGGCGTTCACCTTGCCCTTCACGATCTTTTCCTTGATGGCTGCGGCCTCAAGCCCGGCCGTCAGGGCGACGCCCATCGGCGTGCCGGCGCCCGCCGGACCATGGCACATCGCACAGGACTGGGCGTAAGCGGCCTTGCCGGCAGCCATCACCGCAGGAGCAGGATCTGCCGCCGGGGCCGGCGTTGCGGCCGGCGGCGCGGCCGGAATGGCTCCAGCGTCGGCCACTGCCGGCGCATCCGTCGGCGTGGACGCCAGCGAGTCGGTCGTGTTGTCGGCGGCCGGGCCGCTCGGCGCCGTCGACGGTTCAGCAATCTCGGCGGCCGGCGGGGCTTCCGCCGCCGGCGTTTCGGTGGCCGGCGTGCAGGCCGCAGCAAGCGCAAAGGCGGCAGTCGTCAGAAATACGGTACGGAGTTTCACGTCAGCCCTCATGTTTGCACAGTCTACTCAGCCCAGTTGGTTCAGCCGCTTCACTTCGGCATCGCCGGATAACCCGGCTCCACCTGGACGCCGAATGAATTGATGGCAAGCCCGGTCATCATGTAGCCTCCCACCGTGTATACGATCTCGATCCGCTGCTTCATGCCATAGTATTTGGCAAGCTCATCCCACGTCGCATCGGAAATGAACGCCTCGCGCCGCAGTTCGTCCGCCGCCGTCAGCACGGCCCGCTGCCGTGCATTCCAGCCCATCGCCGACGCGCCCGCTGCGATGTCGGCAATCTGTGCGTC
This sequence comes from Hyphomonadaceae bacterium, assembly GCA_022844345.1. Taxonomy (GTDB): domain Bacteria; phylum Pseudomonadota; class Alphaproteobacteria; order Caulobacterales; family Hyphomonadaceae; genus UBA7672. The sequence goes on along the minus strand of JALHLU010000001.1, from coordinate 536,448 downwards.
GCTCAAGCCCGCCGACTTGGCGTACGCGACATGGTGCGCCCATTCGTACTCGGCCCGGATATTCCACGCCGTCCGCATGATCAGCAGTTCGCGCGTTTCGGGATCGAGCAGGCTGTCGCGCTGCAGGTACGAGCCAAACCGAGCGCGCGGGCCATACAGGCCCGGATGGTTCAGCATGGTGGTATAGAGGTTGAGCGCCGTCCCGTCTGGCCGGGTCTGTGGCGCAATCATCGCGCGCTGCTCGGCTGTCCACCTGTCTGGCGTGATCGGCGCTATGCGCGGCTCCGTCAGGCGCGGCCCGCCAGCACGGCCCGCCAGCGCAGGCAGGGGCAGGCCGATGGGCATGAAATCCACGGCCTCCGGCTCCACCTGTATGCCCAGTGTGTTGAGGGCCATCGATACCAGCTGGTACTGCCCGGCCGTGAACAGCAGCTCCATCACCTGCTTGTCCGAATAAACCTTTCGCAGCTCCGCCCACGTCGCATCCGAGATCATGGCGTCATAGCGAAGCTCATCCGCCATTCTCATGACCGCCCGATCAATGTCAGACCACGAAGCCGCGTCCGGCGCCGCCGCGATGGCGCGGACTTCCGCATCGGTCATGCCTGCAGACGCCTTGGCGATCCGCGCGTGCTGTGACCACTCATACGGCGACTGGCACAGCCATCCCATCCGCAGCATCGCCAGCTCGCGATGCCGCGCCGACACGCTGGTGCCATTCAGCAGCACCTGTCCAAGCGGCGACCAGCGATTGTAGAGATCGACGTGATGCGCCAGCGTCCGGTAGATGTTGAGATTGGCGCGCGCACCCAGCATGTCGCGCTGCGCCTCGCTTAGATTGCTCGTGTCCACCACGTCGAGACGCGGCGTCGACAGGCGAGGCGAAAAAGTTGACTGGCTCGCCGGCAGTGTCACGCATCCGGCCAGCGCAAAGGCCGCCGCGAAAATCGCGCCGCGCATGATGTCCATCCCCGAGGTCGTTTCTTGCTGCCGCGCAGACTGCCACGGCCACTGGTCTGCCGCCAGCCTTACAGGCCCGGTTGCGACCCTTCCGGGAGCGGAAGCACATGCACGCCGGTCGCCCGGGCTGCGTCCTTCACCAGCCTGGCGAGCGTGGCGCCCTTGAAGCTGTGCCGCCAGTCATCGCCATGGAAGAGTCCAACGCGCGCAGCCCCCTCCAGCGCCTTCATCGGCATCACGTCTTCTACCAGCATCAGGCGCGGTCCCGGCTCCTGGCACGCCAGCACGCAACTCAGCAGCGCCACCGGATCGTAGGCCGCGACCAGCACAGTCTCCTCGCGCCAGCCGCGCAGCAGGCCGGAAAGGCCATAGGCCTCCGCAACTGACCGGCCGTCATGGAAGAACACCTGCTCGGTCATCAACGGGTTGACGCTGGTCGCCTGCAAGCCGTTGCGCGTGCGGATAACGGGCAGCGTGCGCCGGCGCGTGTGCGCGATCGTCCACCCCAGCCTGCGGCCGACTGAGAGGAGATTGCGAGCCGCCATCACAGCGGCCGGATCGGGGTCACACCCGGGAACCGCATCGGCCTGGAGGTCGATGCAGAGAAGCCTGCTCGGAAGTTTTGTCATGTCGGTCAGGCCACCGCAGGTCGCGACGCCGAACGGTCGAGCACGTTCTCGCGGTCCCAGGCGCCCTCGGGCCGCATCACGACATAGGGATCGCTGTCGATGGTAATCGCATCCATGCGCGCCGGCAGCACGCGCTGGCACTCGACATATTCATAGTCCGAGAAGCGGAAATCGGACCGTCCCTCGCGCGGCAGGAAGCCAAGCTGCTTCCAGAACGGCGCAAGCCGCTTCTGGATATAGCCGATCGCCAGCGTGTACCCCTTGCGGCTGATGATATCGACAGCTGTCTCGATCATCAGCTTCACGACAGCCCCGCCACGCACATGCTTCATCACGCACACGCGCTCGATCTTCGCGAAGTTGGCGAACCAGCGCACCCGCAGCGTCGCCACCGGCTCGCCGCGCAGGTAGGCGATCAGGTGCAGCGACGACAGGTCGTTGTGATCGAACTCTTCGTCGTAGGGGCAGTCCTGCTCCGCCAGGAACACAGACGCGCGGATCGCCACGACCTTCATGAAATCGGAAAGATCGCGAACGATCTCGACGGCCAGGTCGTTCCGCTGGTTGGTTGAGCCGACACTCAGCATGAGACCGGCTCCATCAGCGAGCAGCAACGCCAGAACAGGTGCGGTGTGTCATCGAACGGGAAGAAGCCGAGATGGTGCATGATGCGCGCGCCGGCGTCGGTTGAATCCCTGCCGAAGAAGGGCAGGTCGGTAAAATGCTTGTCGATCAGCGTGCGCAGACCCAGCACAAGCGCGCCGCGGCTCACCTGATCCTTGCCCGCGTAACACCAGCAGTAGAAGCCCGCGAGCGGTTCACCCAGCCCTGCAACCCAGGCTTCATCAATGTTTGCAGCATCGAACGTACTATCGGCCAGCGCCGCAACGCCGGCCTCCGTCAGCGCCAGCGGTGCCAGGAACCCCGTCACCGCATCATTGCGGCGAACAACCCAGATGGATGCGCCCGTAAGATCATCGACGCGCTTGATCTCTGCGAGCGAAGCAAGACCGGGCCCCAACTCCGACGTCGCGAGCGAATGCACGGCGGCATAGTCCGCGTCACTCACCACATGTGTAAGCCTTACCGAGGCCATCATCGCCTCGGACGCGCCAGGCATGTAGTTCGCGTGCAACCGCGCACCGCCGAGCGATTTCAGCTGCGTGCGTGCGTTCCAGATCAGAGCCGCCATCACCCAACCACCCGCGCTGTTAATCAGTTGCTAACCATTCACCACAAACTGGAAGACTGCGCCACTTCATTTCAGGCAGACCGGGTATGACGACCAGGGAAGGGACCGAGCGGCTTGTCCGTGAACTGGTCGACTGGTCCGACCTTCGCACCTTCTATGCTGTTGCAACTGCCGGCTCGATGAATGCAGCAGCAGAACAGTTGGGCGTCACACAGTCGGCGATTTCAAAACGGCTAAGCCAGCTCGAGCAAAGACTTGGAACGCGTCTTCTCGACCGCTCGCCCTCAGGCATTCAACTCACTGAGGCTGGTGCTGAAGCGCTCGATCACGTCACGACCATGGTGCGCGCAAGTCTTTCTCTTGAGAACACGCTCAAGGGACTTGAGACCAAGGCCGAAGGTGAAGTGAAGCTCTGGTCGAATGATGGCGTGCTTGCCTACTGTATTGCGCCAAGTCTCGCGGAGTTCCTCGCGGCCAACCCTGGCTTGCGGCTTTCTCTTCAGTCAGACCGGACTCTGCCAAAGCAAGGGCAGAGCTATGCCGACGTCGTCGTCGGCTTCGATCAGCCGCACCAGGCAGATACCATCTCGTTCCCGGTCGCCACATTGCATTATTGTGTCTTCTCCAGCCGCAGCTACATCGACACCTACGGCGCGCCCACAGGGCCGCTCGACGTCGCCAATCACCGCGTCCTCAATCATATGATGTATGGCGAGAACGCCGGCTGGAAGGACAAGACGGCCCAGATCGCCGCCCTGATCGAGCCCACCATCCTCACCGATTGCTCGGCCGCCCTGCTGCAGGCCACTGCCGCAGGCGCGGGAATAGCTGTTATGCCCAGCTATGCGGCGCGGCTGGATTCGCGCCTTGTCTCCCTCCCGATCCCGCCGCTGGCTTCGGTCAAGGTCTGGCTCAGCTTCCACGAGGGCGCCCGGCGGACGCCGCGGGTCCGAACCGTGGTCACCTGGCTGCGGGAATTGTTCGATCGCCGCCGCAATCCCTGGTTCCGGGACGAATACGTTCCCCCCAGCCTGTTCGAGACCGCCGTCTGGCAGGACGAACGCGCGGCGTGAGGCCGCAACGATCGTTACAGCCTGTGACCATTCCCGCCCGAAAAATTCCACATTTACGCATCGAAATTCGATCATGAGGGCGCTTCCCGAAAACCCGCCGGTCCGGCCCGTTTTCTGTGTGGCGTCCAGCCCTTGCGAATTGAAGCATCGAACCAATCTCAAGCATCCGATGGTTCTGTGCGAACACGGAGACTGACATGAATCGTGGAACAATCATTGGCGCTGTCGGCGGCCTTGTCGCTGGCGTCAGCCTCGGCGCCCTCGCGCTTGCCGCCCCATCCTTCGCCCACCTGTCCAGCCAGGGCGCGTCCATCGCCGCTCCCATGGCGGCGCAGCTTGGAGCTCAGGCCGCAGCGGGGCAGCAGGCGCGCTGGGGAAGCCTTCCGAACCTCGCAGACCTGGTCGAAACCGTCTCCCCGGCCGTCGTCCAGATCGAAGTGCGCCAGGCCTCGCCGGTCCAGCGCATGTCCGGCCCGCAGGCCAATCCCTTCGCCGGCACGCCCTTCCAGGACTACTTCCAGTTCGGCCCCGGTGGTCCCGGCGGCGGTCCTGGAGGCGAAGCGCCTGACCGTCGCGGCTCCGGCTCCGGCTTCTTCCTCGAAGGCGGCTACATCGTCACCAATAACCACGTCGTCGACGAGGCCAAGAGCCTGACAGTCGTGCTTCAGGATGGCCGTGAACTTTCCGGGACCGTCGTCGGCACGGACCCGCGCACAGACCTCGCCGTCGTCAAGGTTGAAGGATCGAACCTGCCGCGCGGCCTTGTCTGGGGCGACAGCAACCGGGCCCGCCCGGGCGACAATGTCTTCGCCATCGGCGCGCCTTTCGGCCTCGCCAACACGGTCACGGCCGGCATCGTCTCGGCCCGCGGCCGCGACATCCGCTCGGGCTCCTACGACGACTACATCCAGGTCGACGCGCCCATCAACCAGGGCAATAGCGGCGGTCCGCTTTTCGACCAGTCGGGCGCCGTCATCGGCGTCAACTCGGCGATCTACACGCCCAGCGGCGGCAATGTCGGCATCGGCTTCTCGATCCCCTCCGACATGGCCCGGGGCATCGTGCAGCAGATCATCGAAACCGGATCAGTCCAGCGCGGCTGGCTCGGCGTCGCCATCTCGCCAGTCACGCCCGAGATCGCAGCCAGCCTGAACGTCCCGGCCAAGGGCGCCGTCGTCAACAATGTCACCGCCGACAGCCCAGCCGCCAAGGCTGGCCTGCGCGAGGGCGACATCATCCTGCGCTTTGGCGATCGCGAAGTGAACCACGTCCAGGACCTCACCCGCGCCGTCGCCGACACCAAGGCCGGCACGGGCCGCGACATGCGCTTCATCCGCGATGGCCGTGAACAGACAGTCCGCGTCACCATCGCCAAGCTCGAGGATGAGGCCCAGCCAAAACCCGTGCTCGCCAGCGTGGCGCCCAGCGACACCGGCGGCATCTCGCTTGCCGAGCTCGGCCTGGGCCTTGCAGCCCGCAACGGCACGGTCGTGATCACCTCGGTCGGCGTCAACTCGCACGCCGCCGATTCCGGCATCCGCACCGGCGACCGTGTCGTGAAGGTGGGTCAGGAGACGGTCTCCACGCCGGAAGCCGTTCGCAAGGCCGTCGACGCCGCCCGCAAGCAGGGCCGCACTGCCGTCCTCCTCCAGGTCGAACGTGATGGCCAGCGCTTCTTCGTCGGAATCCCGATCGAGGACTGATCACTCCTGCGAATTTCTACAGAGAGCCCGGACCCCAAAAGGTCCGGGCTCTTTTGTTTTGCCGCCACCCTGGGCCGATTAATTCGCCGCACCTCGGAAAAACCCAGGAAAATCGGGTTCCCGCAGCAGCCCCGGCAGGTTTTGCCTACCCTTTCTTAACCACTCGTTTGCGAGAGTTAACGGCCGGAAACCATAATCGCATGGAGAAACAGGCATGGATGGCCTGGAAGTTCTCGACTTCGGGCGCGACGCGCTCTGGACCACGGTCTGGATGTGCGCGCCCGCAATGATCGCCGGCCTCGTCGTCGGTCTCGTCATCGCCTTCTTCCAGGCGCTGACGCAGATCCAGGAGATGACGCTCGTCTTCGTGCCCAAGATCATCGCAATCTTCGCGGCGCTGCTGATCTTCCTGCCGCTCATGGGTGCGCTCCTCGCCGGCTTCGCCGAACAGGTCTTCAACCGCATAGCCGAGTTCTGAAAGGCCGCGTTGCTTGGACTGGCTGAACCAATACGCCTGGATCGGAGCGCTGCTCTTCGCGCGCCTCGGCGCCGTGATGATGGTCGCCCCTGTCTGGGGCGAACAGGCCGTTCCTGCTGCGATGCGTCTGGCGCTCGCCATTCTGGTGACAGCAACACTCGCGCCCCAGCTGGCCGCCAGCGCGCCGCCGCTACCTGGCAGCATCATCGGCGCGATCCCGCTGATCATCAGCGAGATCATCATCGGCCTCATCCTCGGTCTCGGCGCGCGCCTGATGATGAGCGCGCTTCAGGTCGCTGGCGCCACCGCCGGCATCGCCTCCGGCCTCGGCTTCGCCCAGCAGATCGACCCCATCGCCAGCCAGCCAGCCGCCGTCTTCTCCGGCTTCTTCTCGCTCATGGGCCTCGTGCTGATCATGTCGGTCGGCCTCCACCGTGTGATGATCGAGGCGGCCGGCGACAGCTACGCCATCTTCCCGCCTGGCGGCCTGCCGCAAATCGGCGACGCCACCCGGTTCGTCATCGACGCTGTGTCCAACTCGTTCCGTCTCGGCATCCAGATCGCCGCCCCCGTTCTCGTCTTCTCGTTGATCTTCAACATCGCGCTTGGCCTTGTCTCGCGCCTCATCCCGCAGGTGCAGGTGTTCATGACCGCCATGCCGCTGTCCGTGATGCTCGGACTCGCCGTCATCGCGCTCGGCCTTGGCGGCGGAATGATGGTCTGGCTCGACGCGATGGAGACGCAGATGCGTCTCCTCGCCGTGCGATAGGGGGCAAGCCTTGGCCGAAGACCAGGACAACAGTCAGAAGACAGAAGATCCGACACAGCATAAGCTGGAGGAGGCGCGCAAGAAGGGCGACGTCGCCAAGTCGCTCGATGTCCCGATCTGGTTCCTCATCCTCGCCTCCGCCGGCATCATGTCTGCGGCCGGCCCGCTCAGCGCCATGATCGCCGATCCGCTGGCGCGCATCATGGATCACCCCCACGCCTTCCGCCTGCAGGATGGCGGCGCGCAACAACTCATGGGCAGCCTGCTTCTGTCCCTTCTTGTCCCGCTCGGCATAATCTTCGGCGCCATCGCTGTCGCCACCGTGCTCGGACACCTGGTCCAGCATCGCCCGTTGTGGACGGGCGAGAAGATCAAGCCCGATCTCGCCAAGCTGTCGCCGGGCAAGGGTCTGCAGCGCATGTTCGGCGCGCAGGGCTGGATGAACCTCGTGAAGTCCATCCTCAAGATGGCGGCCATCACCGCCGCGATGATCTACGCCGTCTGGCCCGAGGCGACCGCCATCTCGGAATCGAGCCAGCTTGAACCCGCTGGCCTGCTCGCAATGACCCAGGCCATCGCCGGCCGCCTGCTGATCGCCGCCATCGTCGTCATCGGCATCATCGCCGCCATGGATTTCGTCTGGCAGCGCTGGACCTTCATGCAGCGCATGCGAATGTCGCGCAGGGATATCCGCGACGAGAGCAAGCAACAGGAAGGCGACCCGCACATCCGCGCCCGCCTGCGCCAGATCCGCCTCGAGCGCTCGCGCAAGCGCATGATGCAGAACGTGCAGAAGTCCTCCGTCGTCATCACCAACCCGACCCACTACTCGATCGCGCTGCGTTATGATCCCGAGAAAGACGCCGCACCGGTCTGCATGGCCAAGGGCGCCGACGAGGTCGCCCTGCGCATCCGCGAAAAGGCGAAGGAGCACAACATTCCGATCGTCGAGAACGTGCCGCTGGCCCGCGCCCTGTTCGCCGCTGTCGAAGTCGAAGAGTCGATCCCGCGCGAGCATTTCGAGGCCGTCGCCAAGGTCATCGGCTTCGTCATGAACGCCGGCAAGGGGAGGGCGCGATGAGCTCGCTATCTCCGCGGGTCGAAGTTCTCCACAGCATCCTCAATCCGATTCGGATGCGAAACATTGACTCCCCGCACCCCATCCCTTGTGGCCGGTCCTCCCAAGGGACTCAAAACAGGGCACAATCTGTGGGGGTCCCGAGGCGGATTCCCTCGCAGAGTCAGATCGTTAACATGCAAGGCCCGGCTAACACCCCGGGCGCCGAATCACCCCAATACTGTCCGGCTAGCCAGCGGAAGACCGTCCATGACTGACTTCATCGAACAAACCATCGATCCTGCGGACGCGCCCGGCGCGCCGCGCAAGGGATTCGACTGGATCCAGCTGACCTTCTGGGCAGCCCTGGTCGTGGCTGGCGGGGCCGCCGGCATGGCGATCACGTGGAGCGAGGCGGTCGGTCCTGCTGGCGCTGTGCTGGTCATCTCGCTGGGCGCCATGACGCTGGTTCTGGTCATGTGGGGCGTTCGCGGCGCCGGCCGCCGGCTGGGTGTCTTCCCCGATCGCGGCGCCGCCGAAGCTGCCGCCCAGACGCCCAAGCGCCACCTCTGGCTGGACGCGCTTGCCGAACCCTCGCTCATTTCGGATCGTGGCGGCGCCAGCGTCGCCGCCAACGCCGCCTATCTCGAACTGGCCCAGCTCGCCCATGTCGTCGGCGACAGCGCGCACGCGCCCTCGGTTGATCGCCTGTTCTCGTCGAATCCCGGCATGGCCGCACCGATCTACCGCCTGTCCAAGGCCGCCAAGATGGGTGTCGCCCGCTCGGAACTCCTGCCTGCGCTCCTGTTCGGCGATTCACATGCGCCGGTGCAGTACGAAGCCAGCGTTGCCCCCCTCGCCAAGACATGGTCGCTCTGGCGCCTGCGCCGCGTGGAGGCCATTGTCGCCTCTGCGGGTTCGGTTGATGCGCGTGCGCTCTATGTCGAAGACGCGCCCATCGGCTTCTTCTCCGCCCGCCGCGACGGCCGCGTCGTCTACATCAACCAGACGCTGCGCCAGATGCTCGGCCTGCCCGACGGCGATAGCGCCCTTCGCCTCGAAGACATCATGCGCCCCGAAGGCCTCAAGCTGATGAAGCGCGAAGTGCGCGGCTCCGCCAGCCAGCGCGCCGAAGTCGTCCTGCGCGCCCGCGACGGCGTCGAGACCACGGCGACCTTGATCACGACCTGGTCGGGCAAGGGCGCCGATGCCCACACGCGCTCGGTCGTCTATGTCGCCAGCGCGGCCGAGCAGCAGGTTCGTCGCGCGTCCCCGCCCGCCGCCGCCCCATCCAGCGGCGCCCCCGCGGCCGACCTCCGCAATGCCGGGCGCTCGGACGACACCATGTTCTCGGATGCGCCCTTCGGCGTCGTCCGCCTCGATGGCGAGGGCGTTGAAAGCGCCGTGATGCTCGACGCCAACCGCACGCTGGTCGAGATGACCGGCGGCCGCGCCCAGCCGGGCCGGCGCTTCGCCGACCTGTTCGTCGCCGACCAGGGCACGGCCGCACTGGCCCAGGACCTGTCGAAGGCGCTCGACGGCGCCGTCAACTTCAAGCTCGCCGGCGAAGGCCAGAAATCGGTCGATCTCTACGTCGTGCTCGATCGCCAGGGCCGCCCGTCCACCGCCTACGTCATCGATACCACCGAGAAGAAGCTGCTCGAACAGCGCCTCGCCCAGGGCGAGAAGCTGCAGGCGCTCGGCAAGATGGCCGGCGGACTCGCGCACGAGTTCAACAACATGCTCGCTGGCATCATCCTCAATGTCGACAAGCTGCAGATCCGCCACCCCCCGGGCGATCCCACCTATTTCGAGCTCAAGTCGATCAACGAGTTCGCCTCGCGCGGCGCACAGCTGGTGCGTACCATGCTGGCCTTCACGCGCCGTCAGGTCTTCCGTCCGGAGGTGTTCGACGTCACCGATGCGCTGTCAGATTATTACGTCCTGCTGCGCGACATCATCGACGAACGCATCAAGCTCGACGTGGTCCACGGCCGCGACCTGCCGCGCATCAAGGCCGACAAGGGCCAGCTTGAAACCGCCGTCACCAATCTCTGCACCAACGCGCGCGATGCGATGATCGAGAAAAGCGGCGGCGGCCGTCTCGTCATCCGCACCTCGCGCTCGGATGCGGCTGCCGCCCGCAAGGACGGCTTCACCCACGTCACCGATGGCGACTATGTGCTGATCGAAGTGGTTGACGATGGCGGCGGCATTCCGCCCGACATCATGGAGAAGATCTTCGAGCCCTTCTTCACCACCAAGGCGGAAGGCAAGGGTACGGGCCTTGGCCTCGCCACGGTCTACGGCATCGTCAAGCAGCTTGGCGGCTTCATCTATCCGGTCTCGAAGGTCGGGCGTGGCACCACGTTCAAGATCTTCATGCCGGCCTGGGATGGCGTTGAGGAACAGGCGGCCGCTGGCGGCGTTCTCGAAACCGCAGAACCGGCGCCGTCTTCCTCCGCTCCGTCGCGTGGCGGCGACCTTGCCGGCCGCGGCTCGATCCTGCTGGTCGAGGACGAGGATGGCGTGCGCGGCATTGCCGCCCAGCTGCTCGCCTCATTTGGCTATTCGGTCATCGAGGCCAGCGACGGCGAAAAGGCGCTGGAGATCATCAAGGAACAATCCGGCAATATCGATCTCCTCATCTCCGACGTCGTCATGCCCGGCATGGACGGCCCGGCCCTGTTAAAGGAAGCGCGCCCGTGGCTCACCAACACGCGCGTGATGTTCATCTCGGGCTACGCCGAACGCGACCTTGCCAAGACGTTGGAGGATGATCGCGCCATCAGCTTCCTGCCCAAACCCTTCACCCTCCGCCAGCTGGCCGAGCGCGTGCAACAGGAACTGAAGGACGCGGCGTGATCATCTCGACGCCTGAAACAGCAACGTCTCCCCGGTAACGGGGAGGCGTTCTCCGTTTTGTCCGACTGAATTGAAGCCTCCGCTCCGTTTCCGCTCGTCCCGACGAAAGTCGGGACCCAGGGCTGATGGCGAGGCTTGTTCAGGCTTGCAGCTTCAAGCCTGTTCGCGCCGCAACACCGTTCCTGGATCCCGACTTTCGTCGGGATGAGCGGAACCAGGTGAAACGGTTCATCTCATTTCGATTAGGAATCAACCCCGCAACACTGCGCCCGTGCCCTTGGCGACAGACTTCACGATCGCCTGCGCCACCGCCTCGATCTGCTCGTCCGTCATCGCCGCGCCGCGCGGCTGCAGCGTGACTTCCACCGCAACAGACTTCTTGCCCTCGCCAATGCTCGCCCCGCGATAGACATCGAACACCCGCGCAGCGGTGATCAGCTTGGGATCAGCCTTCAGCGCCAGCCGAACGATGTCGCCGGCGGGCACTTTCTCCTCGACCACGAAAGCGTAGTCGCGTCGCACCGGCGTCTGGTCCGCCTTGTCCAGCACCGGCCGCGTCTTCGTCGCTTTCGCCTTCGCCAGCGGCAGCGCATTGAGCGCCAGCTCGATCGCCAGCACGGGTCCATCAACACCCAGCTCCTTCAGGAACTGCGGATGCAGCTCGCCAAAGCTCGCCACCACCTGCTTCGGCCCCAGCCGCAGCGTCCCCGCCCGGCCCGGATGCCAGAACGCCCCCTCCGGCGCGCCCACCTGGAACTTGTCGGGCGACTGGTCCAGCGCCGTCAGCATCGCAAACAGGTCCGCCTTGGCCGAGAAGGCGTTGTAGGGCGCAGGCGCGCCCTGCCAGTCGCGGCCCTTCGCGGTTTTCACCACGGCGGCCACATGCATGCGCTGGTCGTTGGGCTTGTCGCCCGGATAGACCGGCCCCGCCTCGAACAGGCGCACATCGTCCGCGCCATGATCCGCATTGCGCTGCGCGCCCTGCGCCAGGTTCGCCAGCATCGACGGCCGCATATAGTCGAGATCCGACGCAATTGGATTGTCGATGGTCAGCGCGGCTTGCAGATTGTTCGCCCCGCCGATCATCAGCGCCGCCGTCTCATGGTGCATGAAGCTCCACGTCACGGTCTCGAGGAAACCGCGCCCCGCCAGAACCCGCCGCGCCACGCGCACGCGGTTCTGCATCGGCGTCACCACAACCCGCACCGGTCCTTCCGGCGCAGGCAGCATCTCGTCCGGCAGCTTGTCGTAACCCTCGATGCGGATCAGCTCTTCAACAATGTCCGCCGAGCCTTCCACATCCGGCCGCCACGACGGAACCTTCGTCGCCCAGATCGTCTGCTCGTCATGCTGCGCCTTCGGCGGCACAATCGGCTCAAAGCCCAGCGCGCGCAGGATCTGCTCCATGCGCTTGGCCGGCATGTCGAGCCCGGTCAGCCGCTTCATGTCGCGCGGCTTGAACGCCACTGGCGCCGGCCCTTCAGGGACCTTGCCCGCAACAACAACCTCGGAAGCCTCTCCGCCGCACACTTCAAGGATCAGCTTCGTCGCCAGCTCGATCCCGTCCACGCAAGAATGCGGATCGATCCCGCGCTCGTTGCGGAATCGCGCATCAGAGATTATCCCCGTCGCGCGCCCGGTCCGCGCCGTGCGGTTGGCGTCGAAGTAGGCGCTCTCGATGAACACATCGACCGTGTCGATGGAACAGCCCGTCGACTCGCCGCCCATCACGCCGCCAAGCCCGATGGCGCCGCTATCGTCCGCGATCACGCACATCTCGGACAGGTTCGCATGCGTCTTGCCATCAAGCCCGACGAACGAATCCTGCGCAGTCCCAAGCCGCGCGCGCACATCGCCCTTCAGCTTCGCAGCGTCATAGACGTGCAGCGGCCGGCAGCGGTCGAACGAGATATAGTTCGTCACATCCACCAGCATGTTCTTCGGATTGATGCCGATGGCCTTCAGCCGCTTCTGCATCCAGTCCGGCGACGGCTTGTTCTTCACACCACGGATCAGGCGTCCCGCAAACACCGGACAAGCATCCGCCGCCTCAATGCGCACCTTCACGGGCGAGGGGAACGTCCCCTTCACCGGCTTCACGGGCTCAAGCTTGAACTTGCCCAGACCCTTCGCGCCCAGATCGCGCGCAATGCCGGTAACGCCCAGCCAGTCCGGCCGGTTCGGCGTCACCTCGAAATCGATCACGGTATCCAGCGCCAGCGCATCCGCCACGGCCGAGCCAACCTTCAGATTGTCCGGCAGCTCGATGATCCCGCCATCCGCAATCGCCTGCTCCTCGGAAATCCCCAGCGCCTCGGGCCGGAACTTCCAGTCATCGAACCGCGCAATGCGCAGGCGGAACGGATCCTCATCCGTCTTCATCTCCCCGCCCGAACACAGCATCCCGTTGGAAACCACGCCGCGCACCGGCTTGGGCACAAGCGTGATCCCCGAGCCCGGAATGAACGCGCCAATCGGCGCATACGCCGTCACCAGACCGGGGCGCGCATTGAGACCGCCGCACACGATCTCCTTCATGCCGTCCACAGTCTCGACCTGGCAGACCTGCAGCTTGTCCGCATTCGGATGCTGCGCCGCCGAGATGATCCGGCAGACGGTGAACTGCTTCAGCGCCTCACGCGGATCATGCGCCTCTTCCACCTCGAGGCCAGCCTGTGTCATCGCCTCGAGAATCGCGGGCAGGCCCGCGCTCGTATCGAGATAGTCCTTCAGCCAGGGGAGGGTGAATTTCACGAGAGGCCTCCAGTGACAGTCGGCAGCAGCCACGGCTTGAAGCCGTAGTGTTTGATCCACTCAACATCCGCTTCGAAATACGGACGCAGATCGTTCATCCCGTATTTCAACATCGCAAGCCGGTCGACGCCGAGGCCGAAGGCGAAGCCCTGATAGACTTCAGGATCGATATTGCACGAGCGCAGCACGTTGGGATGAACCATCCCGCAGCCGAGAATCTCCAGCCAGTCATTGCCCTCGCCGACCTTGATCTCGCCGCCCGAACGATCGCAGCGGATATCCATCTCCGCGCTCGGTTCGGTGAACGGGAAGAAGTGCGGGCGGAAGCGCGACGTGGTGTTCGGAACTTCGAAGAAGCGCGAGAAAGCATCCGTCAGACACGCCTTCAGATGTCCCATGTGCACCGTCTCGTCGATCACCAGTCCTTCGATCTGGTGGAACATCGGCGTGTGCGTCGCATCCCAGTCCTTCCGGTACACACGCCCCGGCGCGATCACGCGGATCGGCGGCTTGTTCGCCAGCATCGCGCGCACCTGGATCGGCGAGGTGTGCGTGCGCAGAAGCTTGCGGCTGCCATCGGCCGCAGGCTTCATGAAGAACGTGTCGTGCATCTCCCGCGCCGGGTGGCCCGGCGGGAAGTTGAGCGCGGTGAAGTTGTGGAAGTCGTCCTCGATGTCCGGACCTTCAGCGACGGCAAAGCCCATGTCGGCAAAGATCGCAGCCAGCTCCTCGAACACCTGCATCACTGGATGCAGCGCACCCACCGGCTCAAAGCGCGGCGGCAACGTCAGGTCCTCACGCTCGGCTTCGAGGCGCACATTCAGCGCCGCAAGTTCGAGCTCGGCCTTGCGCGATGTGATTGCCGTGGTCAGCCGATCCTTGAGGCCGTTGAGGGCAGGCCCCGCAACCTGCCGCTGCTCCGGGCTCATCCCGCCCAACTCGCGCATCAGAAGCGACACGCGCCCCTTCTTGCCAAGCTCGGCCACGCGGATGGCTTCGAGCGCGCCTTCGTCAGGCGCCGAGGCGATCGCCTTTGCGGCGTCCGCCTCGATCTCTGCAACCTGTTGTTCGATAGCCATCGTGGACTCGTGCGGATCTGAGTGCGCACGGGGCCATAGTCCGCCCCGCGCTTGCGGTCGGAACTAGCGGAGAAAAGCGTCGGAGAGAACTCTGGCTTACGCCAGCGCCGCCCGGGCCTTCTCCACCAGGGCGTTAAACGCAGCCGGTTCGTGCATGGCGAGGTCGGCCATCACCTTGCGGTCGACGCCGAGGCCAGCTTTCGCGAGGCCGTCGATGAAGCGCGAATAGGTGAGCGTATCGTCGACCGAACGGACGGCGGCGTTGATACGCTGGATCCAGAGCGAGCGGAAATTGCGCTTCTTCTGCTTCCGGCCTTTGTAGGCATTGACGCCGGCCTTGACGACGGCGGCCTGGGCGGTGCGGAAGGTATTCTTGCGACGGCCGTAAAAGCCTTTGGCGGCTTTGATGACCTTGCGGTGACGGGCGTGGGCCGGAACTCGGCCGCGTGCGCGGGGCATAGGGAAACTCCGATTATCTGATCAGGGGAAACGCCGCGGAACGGCTTACTTGACGCCGTAGGGCAGGAACTTCTTCACGATGCGGGGGGTGTCAGACTCGGACACGACTTCCGTGCCGCGATTCTGGCGGATGTATTTCGCATTGTGGCTGATCAGTCGGTGGCGCTTGCCGGCGACGCCGTGCTTGAGCTTTCCCGACGCAGTTTGCGAGAACCGCTTCGCAGCGGCCTGCTTGGTCTTCATCTTCGGCATTTTCATCTCCTGTTGGCGACAGTCCGACCCGAAAATTTTCCGAAGAAAATCAACGGCGCGACGCCTGAAATAAGTCCCGGGAGGCATGCCATTAGCCTGTCCGGTCCTGTGGAAGGGGCGGGTTATACGCGGGAAAGGCGGAAAAGCAAGGCGTCCAGACGCAAGGCAGGGGCAGGGCTCGTCACGGAACTTCTGTGGCGCTGGACCATTGTTAACCCGGGCCGGCCTGTCGCCGCATGACCGTCAGCGAGCCTTGTCAGGCTGCCGCCCGGTCGGGACGCCCTCCGCATACGGGCCGATCCGCCCCCAGGGAGACACTCCATGACACTCGAAAGCGTCCTCATTGCGCTCATCATCGGCGGCATCGGCGGCTGGCTTGCCGGCCTCATCGTCAAGGGCGCCGGCTTCGGCATCATGGGCAATATCGTGATCGGCATTCTCGGCGCGCTGCTGTCGTCCTGGCTTCTGCCGCAACTCGGCCTCAGCTTCTCGGTCGGCAATGCGCTGGTCACCAGCATCCTCTACGCCATGGTCGGCGCGATCATCGTGCTGATCCTGCTCTCACTGATCCGTCGAGCGGCCTAACTCTTCTTCGCCACACCAAGCAGCACATCCTGCAAGCTGGCCGACTGGCGCTCGAGGTTGAAATCCTTCAGCGCCAGTTCGCGTCCTGCGGCGCCCATCGCCAGCGTCGCCTGAACGTCTCCCGTCATGCGCACCAGTCGCTCGCCCAGCGCCGCATGATCTCTCTCGCCAACCAGAAGGCCCGTAACACCGTCCTTCACGCACTCGGGAATCCCCGCATGGCGCGTCGCCGCGATGGCGCAACCTGACAGCATCGCCTCGATGCACACGGTCGGCAGCCCCTCTGCGTCCCCCGTCGCCGCGCGCCTTGAAGGCACGCACACGATCATCGCCTCGGCAAAGTGGCGCGGCATGTCCTCGGGCGCGACCCACCCCGGCAGCTCCACCTCCAGCCCCGCCGCCTTCAGCTGCGTCTCCAGCTGCGGCTTCAGCGGTCCATCGCCCACCAGCCGCACGCGCCATCCTGTCAGCTGCTCCCGCACTGCGATCAGCGCCGACACCAGCGTGTCGATCCCCTTCTTCTCCACCCACCGCCCGGCAAACAGGATCAGCTTCGTCTTGTCGCCGGGCGCAAAGCGTCCCGGATCAGCGCCGTTATAGTTCACGGTCATCTTGTCTGCAGGACATCCCGCCTTCGCCAGCTCGTCCCGGATGAACTCCGACACCGGCACGATCAGCGCCGCATCCCGCCACAGCTGCGCCCGTCTGCGATTGTAGACACGCAGCGCGCTGTTGCGCGTGTTCGCCGTCTTGGTCGCGTCACCCCCGTGATAGGTCACCACCAGCGGCACACCCAGCGCCCGCGACAGGGGCAGGGCGTACGCCGCCGACTTGCCAAAGTGCGCATGGATCAGCGCGGGCTTTTCCGCCAGCAGGCGCGCCTTCAGCTTCGCCGACACCAGCCCGAACTGCTTGAACCCGGTCTCGCCCAGCAACCCATGCAGCGGATTGAGCGCAATCGCCTTCGTCCCCGCCGGCGCCTCGCTGCGCAGCTCGCTGCCGATGAAAACCGGCTGCAGCTGGTCGAATGCCTTATACGATTGGTGGATGAACCCCTCGGACCGCGCGAACATCTTGTCCGCGAACACAAGGAACTGTCGCTTCAAGTGCGATCCGCCATGCTGACCGGGCCGGCCCCAATGCGTCGGCGCTCCGCCTTATCGCAGTCCGCCCTGCCGGGCAAACGGATGCTGCTTGCCCGCTAGAGGCCCTTCGCCGTGCTCAGCACCACTTCGCTGGGCGGCCGCTTCTGGTAGGCCTCTTCATACAGCTTGGCCTTCACCGTGCCGTCCTTCGCAATGAACAGGATGATCGGATGCGGAATGCCATTGAAACGGGGGCTTCCGCTCACGCCCTCATTGCGTATGCCAAATGCATCGATCGCCTTGGAGCCGGGGTCGGACATCAGCGGATAGACAAGCCCGTTCGCCTTGGCGAATCCCCCCAGCAATTCGGTCGGGTCATACGACACCGCAACCATCGGCCAGCCCAGTTTTTCCAGATCGCCCGCCACCGCGTTGAGGTTCTTGAGCTGCGCCTTGCAGAACGGGCACCAGTCGGCCGACCGCACGAACACCAGCGTCACGCCCTTCGCGCCGGCGATGGAGGCCAGCGTCTGGCTCGATCCCGCCGTGTCCACCACCGAAAACGCCGGGGCCTTGGCGCCAACCTTCGGTCCCAGCTCCATGCCCGCCGGGACCTGCGCCATTGCGTTCAGCCCGGGCGCCGCAATGGCGCCAGCGGAAACAGACGCCAACAGGATGGCGGCGAGCAGGTTCTTCATTGAATCCCTCCACGGCTGGCGCGAACAACGGGCGGCCACAAGGCTGGTTCGCGGCAGCGTGCCGGAAGGTTACATCCGATCGCAGAAAATCAACCGCAGGTAATCTTCTCGATCACGCCTTGCGCATTGGCCTCGATGTTCATCCGCTGGGGGACATAGTCCATCGTAACCTGCGTGCCCGGCAGGATCCGGCGATTGAAGCGGCTCTCTCCCGGCACGCCCGGTCCCGTTATCGGCCTGCCGATCAACTCGCCATACATGCTCGCCCCGCACGTATCTTCAGTCAGTGCGGGCAGGGCGGGGTTCGCCGGCTCTGCGGGGGCCGGGTCCGGTCCCGCCGCGCACGCCGCCATCAAGGCCAACACACACGTCATCATTGCAGCGCGCATCATGCCGTCACTCCAAAGGCAATGCTGGCCAAGGGAAGGACTGGCGCCGCTCCTCAGGATCAGCCGCAGCGGAAGCCGGTGATCACGCCGTCCGCGCTAATGTCGATGTTCAGCCGCGTCGGGCTGAAATCCATCGTGACCTGCGAGTCAGGACGGATATGGCGCACCTGCGGGCTTTCTGCGGGCACGCCAGCGGCCGTGATCGGTTGTCCGGCCAGGGCTGCATGCTGGGCCATGCCGCAGGTGTCCGGCAGGGCGGGGTCAGCCCCCACAGGCGGAGGCGCCGGGTTGGCTTCCGGCGCAACCTCACCGGCCGCAACAGGCCCCGAAGCGGCCGTGTCTGATGCAGGAGGAGAGCACGCCACAAGCGCGATCCCGGCGATGCAGGCTGCAAGAATGTGTTTCATGGAAAGGAGATTAGTTCTTTCCCCCGGGCCTGCAAGTGAACCGTCAGTTAGGGGCAGGCAGTCTCAGTCATCACATCCCTGCAGGATCGCGATCCGGCTGAACGCCTCGTTCGCAACCTCCATCATGGGCACGAGCTCGGCCTTGCCTGTCTCTTCCACGTACAGCCGGATATCCGCCACCTTGCCTTCGACGCAGTAAAGCTGCCGCGCGGCTGGCTCCAGCGACAGGTTCAGCTTGTTGGCGAACTCCACCTCGCCATCGCCGCGCCCATATTGCTCGATGATCCCCAGGATCACCTTGTCCAGCGCCGACGACCGCTCGGCCCATTTGCCATCGTCAGTGAGGCGGATGATCTCGTAGCCCGCCGGGTATTCCGGGCGCGAGCCGCCCTGCAGTTTTTCGGCAACCAGCGGCATCTCGCCCTCGTGCTTCACCTCGCCCCGGTGGCGCACCTGCACGGTGAAGCCCCACGGCCCTTCGCCATGTACGCCGGGCGGCAGCACCCACACGAAACGCTGGATGGCCGGATTGAAGTTCGCCGCGATCGACGTGAAGTCGGGCAGGTCACCGTCCGGTCCGGGCACAACCGGCGCCTGCACACCCGGCGTACTGGCCGCTGGCGGGGCCGGCGTTGCGTGCACTGGCGCGCCTGCATCGTCATACGGCGCGGTCTGCAGCGAGGTCACGCCCCGCGAAGGCGATGGGCCGTCACTGTTGGTGGCGATCACTTCAGCTGCGCCGCAGCCAGACGCCAGCACAAGCGCAAGCGCGCAAAGGCCAGCACCAGCACGACCAGCCTTCACGCGCCCAATCACAGCAGGCATCGCGCTACTCCCACAATTTTGCAGACCGCCGTCCCCAACGCCTCAGCGCGGCGACAGCACCATCACCATCTGGCGGCCTTCGAGCCTCGGCTCGGATTCCACCTTCGCGACGTCGGCGAATTCGGCCTTCACCTTGATCAGCAATTCCATGCCGATGTTCTGGTGAGCCATCTCACGGCCGCGGAATCGCATGGTGATCTTCACCTTGTCGCCTTCCTCGAAGAAGCGGCGGATCGAGCGACCCTTCACTTCGTAATCGTGCTTGTCGATGTTCGGACGAAGCTTGATCTCTTTGAGGTCAGCCGACTTCTGCTTCTTGCGGGCTTCGGCCTTCTTCTTCTGCTCGGCGAAGCGCTGCTTGCCGTAGTCGGAAATCTTCACGACCGGCGGCTCGTTGTCGGGCGCGACCATCACGAGGTCGAGTCCAGCTTCCTTCGCCGCATCGAGCGCGGCTTCGAGCGGCATCTCGCCCTGCTTCTCGCCTTTTTCGTCAATCAGGAGGACGCGCGGCGCGCGAATGTCCTCGTTGATCTGCGGACCTTCCTTCTTGGGCGACTGGGCCGCTTGCGGACGCTGAGCGATTGTAGTTCTCCATGGTGACTGGTCGGGCGGGGAATATGCCCGTTCCGGCGCAAATATTCAAGAATCGGAACCACTCGCAAGCGCCTGTTCCGTATCGGCGGCAGGTTCCTGTGGCGCAGGCTCCACGGTTGCGGCAGCCGGCGCAGCCGCAGGCTCGGGCTTCATACCGGCTGGCAGCACCCCCAGACGGAACGCCGCCTGCTTGACGTCAAAGACACTGATTCCGTCGAGAGAGGCTGCATAGACGATCATCATCGGCCCGCCGCGCGGCGCGGCGCGGCCCAGCCGGGTCTGCGGGTCCCATACGGTCCGCATTTCCTGTTCCATGGCCTCGGTCCAGTCCTGCGCGAACAGGCAGACGCCCGGCGTCCGGGCGGCGGCGGCCAGGTGCATTGGGCCGGTATCCCCGCCAATCGCCAGTTCCGCCCGCTGGGCCAGCGTCGCCAGCTGGAACAGGTCGGTCCGCCCCACCAGGTTCTTGGCCCGTGGTTCCTTGCGGTTGATCTGGGCCCCGATATCACCCTCGTCCTTGCCGCCCAGCACAACCGGCGTGATGCCGCCATCGGCCAGCCAGTTGGCGATTTTCACAAAACGATCCACCGGCCAGCGTTTTTCAGGGTGTTCCGCCGAAGACCCCGGGATCATCAGGGCATAGGGGCCGTTTAGGCCGAAAAAGGCGGGCTGGAAGCGCGGCGGATCGCGGAAGGCCGGGCGCACCCAGTCCACGCTCGGCATCAGGTCCTGGCCGATCACCCACCCGCTCGGATCTCCCTGCGGCTTGGGCCCAAGCCCGGCATGACGCAGCTGTTCGGCCAGCCGGTCGAAATTGTGCATGTTCCCGCGATCGGGGTTCATGTGCTGGTGGGATGCGCCCTTGGCATGCCCCGACCACAGCGGCTTCTTGCCCGACAGCCCCATGAAGTACTGCGTGGTCCGGTCATTGTTCTGGAAGTCGTAGACCATGTCGTATCCGGCCGTGCGCAGCCGGCGGATCAGGTCGGCCTTGCCCTTAAGGTCCTTGGGGCGGCCATCGGCCTCGACGATATCGAAAAACGGGCACGCCTTGGCGAAAGCCTCATAGGGCGGGGTGGTCAGCAGCGTGATCCGGGCCGACGGATGGGTCGCCCGCACGACCCGGAAAGCGCCGAGCGCCTGCATGAAATCGCCCATCGCGCCCAGCTTGATCACAAGCACGCGGCGCAGCGTGTCGCCCGGGTTGGGCGGCGGCGTATAGTTCGGTGGCGCACTCATTTGGACCGGTCCATCAGCCCTTCATAGACTGCAAGCGTCGCCTTCTGAAGCGCAGATGTCGTAAACCGCTCGCCAATCCGCACTCTGGCCTTGCCGCCCATCGCGTTCCGGCCGGTCCTGTCCATTGCCAGAAGCCGTTCCATGGCCGCCGCCAGCGCGGCCGGATCGCGCGGCGGAACGATCAGGCCGGTCTCCCCGTCCACGATGATCTCTCCCTGTGCGCCGATGGCCGAGCCCACCGCGGGAACGCCCATCGCTCCCGCTTCGGCCGCAACGCGCCCGAATGCCTCTGGTTCGCTGGAAGGTGCAATCACGATGTCCGAAAGGGCAAGGGCCGCCGGCATGTCATCGCAATGCCCGGCCATACGAACGCGCGCGTCAACGCCATGCTGCGAGATCAGCTCGGCCAGCTCCGCCACATAATCCAGCCGCCCCTGATGGTCGCCCACGAACACTAGGCTCCAGCGCGCTTCCGGCTGCTGCTTCGCCAGCAATCCCGCCGCCGCAATCGCCTCGCGATGGCCCTTCCACCCCGTCATCCGGGCCGGCAGCAGGATCACCGCGCCAGACTGCTCATCCAGCCGCCACGCCTTCCGCAACGATGCACGCCGCACCTCGTTCACCGCCTCGGGCGAGAAGCGCGCAATGTCGACGCCGCGATGGATGGTTACGATCCGGCTCGCAGCATCCGGGTGCTGCTGGCGCACATGCGCCGCCGTGTAGTCCGAATTGGCGATCACCCGGTCGCCGCGGGCCATCACCGAATTATACCAGCGCTTCAGCCCCGACTTCGCATTGTAGACGCCATGATACGTCGTCACGAACGGCAGCTTCATCCGCTTCGCCGCCCAGTACGCGCTCCACCCCGGCGCCCGGCTGCGGGCATGGATCAGCGTCACGCCCCGCTCGCGCGCTATCTTCGCCAGCACGCCGGCATTCAGCCATACCTGCAGCGGGTTCTTGGTCGCCAGGCTGTCGATGCGGATCAGTTCCCCGCCCACGCGCCCCAACTCGCCCTCCAGCCGCCCGCCCACGCTGGCGACAATCGGGATCGCCCCGGCCGCCTTCAGCGCCTCGGCTACCTCGATCGTCGTCCGCTCGGCGCCGCCTGCGCCCAGATGCGGAATGACCTGAAGGATCGCGGCGCCCTGAAGCGACAAGCGTCCATACTCCACTGTCCGTTATCCCCGTCGCTCCCATAGAGCCTTTTCATCCCGGCGCAAACCGATCAGAACCAGCCGCATGAACACCACCCCGCCCAGCTTCCTCGAACATGCCGGCGCAAAGCTCGCCTATCGCAGCAGCTCCGCCTCGCCCGCCCATGCCGACCCGCACCACGCCAGCGTCGTCTGGCTCGGCGGTTTCCACTCCGACATGCTGGGCGAGAAGGCGAGCCTGCTCCACGAAGCCGTCGCCGCCACCGGCCGCAGCTTCACCCGCTTCGACTATCTCGGCCACGGCGAAAGCGATGGAGCGTTCGCCGATGGAACAATCGGCCGCTGGCGCTCCGACGCCCTCGCCATCATCGACCAGCTGACGCAAGGCCCGCTCGTCCTCGTCGGCTCCTCCATGGGCGGCTGGATGGCGCTGCTCGCAGCCCTCGCCCGGCCCGAGCGCGTGAAAGCCCTCGTCCTTCTCGCCCCTGCGCCCGACTTCACAGACAAGCTGATGTGGGCAGGCTTCGACGACAGCCAGAAACGCCAGATCATGGAACAGGGCCACTGGACCCGCCCCTCTCCGTATGACCCCGCCGGCTATCCCATCACCAAGATGCTGATCGAGGAGGGCAGGGACTGGAACATCCTCGACTCCGAAATTCCCCTCGACATCCCCGTTCGCATCCTCCACGGCGGCCTCGACACCGACGTGCCCTGGACCCACTCCCTCGACCTCGCCGACAAACTCCGCACACGCGACGTCGCCTGGACCCTCATCAAGGATGCCGACCACCGCCTCTCAAGACCGCAGGACATCCAGCGCATGATCGCGACTGTGCTGGCGATGGTGGAGCAGGTGGAAAAGAGGCAGGGGTGAAGCGCGCCAAAATCTGTCTATCGGACGCATGGGCGGCGCGACCTTGGGACATCATGGCGGGCCAACTCCAGCCTTGTGCGTCTCAAGGCCGGTGCGGCGATTGACCTGCCGCCTCGAACCAAGTTTCCTGCGCGTATGCAGCCATGCCCGCCAATCCGCGCACCTCATTTTGCATGGGACGGTGATGGGCCGCCGACGCTGGCTTCCGCGCAAGGGCTCTTGTCTTTGCTGTGCGGATTTGCCCGATTTTCTCCGATCTGGCGTGACCGCGCGGGACGGGACATTGCGGTGAACGTGGCGCGCGAAACGGATCAAGATGCGCTTATCATTCTTTCAAACGCCATCAATGGACGCATCGAGCTTTCAATTGCCCCAAGCTTTTGGGTACGCGCAGATTTTTATCGCGGCGATGCCTGGTTCGGGCGAGGATGGATCGAGCGCTGTTTCGAGGAGTGCGAAATCTGGCCAGACGCCGCCGACGGCATCATTGGCCCCAAGGTTGAGGACGATCCGCCGGGCCGTATTTCAAAGTGGGGCTACTGGATCCAGTTCGATACGTCGCAATGGCCGGGATATGAGAGCTGCACGCCCACGATCGGGTTTGAAATTCCAGAGACCTAGTTCGCGAGGTGCTCTGCCTAAACGCTTCCGCACAATTCGATGAAAATACCCGACTGAAATCGGGCTCCAAGCATGTGGTCCTCATCCCAGGCGGCGGCGTAAACCAGTTCGGTCGTGAGAACGCCGCTCAACTTCGCAACAGTGATGGACTGAAGTGATACGTGGGCCCAGATCTGCTCTGGCTCGCGGATGGTAGGCGTCAGCGCCCGCAGCGCAGAGGGCTCTTCTCCCGAAGCCGCTTCCGCGTAGGGCGTATAGTGATCAAGGAGCGCTTGCTGGATCGATGGCCGCCAATCGTTGAATGAAGCTGTGATCAGCCTCGCGGCAACCAAAGCCTGGGTATCGGGCTCACGGTTTGAACCTGAAAGAGCCAGAGGTGTCGGCTGCGCGCCGCTCAACGAAAGCGTGCCCCGCCACATTCCATGCGAGCGCTCCAGGCGTCCGAGGACAGCATCGTCGAAGACCGGAGGTTTGAAAAAGCCGATCATGAGCCCCATTCTCGCCAACGAGAGGAAAGACGAATCTGACATAGATCGGACAATTGGGCCAGAAGAGCGCCCGCAACGGAAGCGGTGCGTGCGCCGCACTTCGGCGAGTCGCGCACCGACAGTTTTCGGATCAGAACGCGCTGGTGGTGCGAACCTGTCGAGCGGCAATCTCTCGCTGAAAGCGACACATGCCTGCCAAACTGCCCCCGCGATGGGAGGCGCGCGCGCGGCGCCGCTACTCCCGGGGCTGCGTCTGGGCGCCACTCTTCTGTTGAGCCTCGCGAACTAGGCCCTTGATGAACGCGCGAAACTCGGCGCTGAGCGAGATAGGGTTTGTCGATCACCAGGTTAGCGATAGGGAAGGCGACACGGTTCCCGAGAACCTGGCGACAATGAGCGATGCCGCACAGACTCGGGGTGGGAATGCCCTATGCCGAAGGCTGCACCGCGACCGGGGCCAGATGGCCTACGCCTAAGCGCTGCTCGTGGGATTTTGCCCTATGCCTCGATACTATTTTCAGGTCGCCGGCGGCAACCACGTACTGGACGTGGAGGGAAGAGACCTCCCCGACCCAGCCGCCGCGCGATTTGCCGGCATTAGATTCGCGGGTGAAATCCTCCACGGTATGCCGACCTTGCTGTACGAGACAGCGTTCATCAAAATCGATGTGACGGACGAAACCGGGAAGGTGCTGTTCAAAGTGCTTGTGACGACATTTGCCGACGACGAGCGCATACCGATTACGGGGTAGGCGTGCGTCGCGTTGCGCAAGGATCAGGAAACACAGATCGGGGAATGGCAGGTTTGGGCCAAGCCCGGACCTTCCCCGCCAGCAATCGCGCGCGCCGTCACCCTAATCCTCCTCGTTGCGCCGCCTCATCTTGTTCCTGGCGCGCTGGGACTTGTGAATCTGCTTCCAGTGCGAGCGGTGCGCTGCTTCGGCAATCGGGTCGCCCTTGCGGGCGTCGAAGGCGAGTTCGCGCTGCAGCTTGAGATAGGCCTGCCAGCGCTCATCGCTCAGCGTCCCATCCGCCAGCGCCGCCAGCACGGCGCACCCCGGCTCGGTCGTATGCGCACAATCGCCAAAGCGGCAGTTCGGAAACAGCTCGGCCACATCGGCAAAACTCGCCTCCAGCGCCGCGTCCTCGGCCAGCACGCCGAACTCCCGCATCCCGGGCGTGTCCACCAGCAACGCCCCGTCCGGCAGGCGGAACAGCTCGCGATGCGTCGTGGTGTGCCGCCCCCGATCGTCGCTCGCGCGGATCGCCCCCGTGTCCATCAGCGTCCGCCCCGCCAGCGCATTGAGCAGCGTCGACTTGCCCGCCCCCGAACTCCCCAGCAGCGCCGCCGTAAGCCCCGGCCTCAACCACGGCGCCAGACCTTCAAGCCCATCGCCCGTCAGCGCCGACAAGGTGACGACCGGCGCGCCGCCCGCAATCGCCTCGACATTCTGCCGCTCAACATCAGGATCCGCGCACAGGTCCGCCTTGGTCAGCACGATCACCGGCGATGCCCCGCTCTCGCGCGCCGCCACCAGATACCGCTCCAGCCGCCGCAGATTGAGATCGCCATTCAGGGCCGCGACCAGGAACGCCACATCCACATTGGCCGCGATCACCTGCGCGCCCCCGCCACTCACCGCGCGCCGCGAGAAGACGCTATGGCGCGGCAGCAGTGCATGAATGACAACCTCGTTCGCGCTGTCCGCCGTGCTGACGGCCAGCCAGTCGCCCACGACAGGATGCTCCCCCTGCGCCGCATCGAGTGCAAACCGCCCGCTCAGCCGCGCATTGCATTCCCCCTCCGGCGTCACCACGCGCCACAGCGAGCGATGATGCGCCGTCACGCGCGCCGGCTGCAAACCCTGCGCGACATGCGAAGCAAAAGAGGCCTGGAGCGCACCGCTCCATCCATAGAGGTCGATCATGGGTGTTCGATCATGTGTGACGGTCCAGGATCATCGCAGTGCCAGCCTCATCTCAGTGAATGGGAAAGGCAATCCGCCAACCCCTCCCGATACGTCGCAAACTCCGGCCGCCAGCCGAACACAGCCTTCGCCTTTGCATTCGATACGCGCTTGCACTCGGCATAGAACCGCTGCGCCATCGGCGACAGGCCCGCATCCTCGAAGGCGACAGCCGGCGGCGGCTCAACGCCCAGCAACCCCGCCGCATGCACCAGCACTTCATCCGCTGGCGCCGGCTCGTCATCGCACACGTTGAAAATCTCGCCGCGCTTCACGCGCCCCATCGCAAGCTCAAGCAACACCGCCAGATCGCCCGCGTGAATCCGCGAGAACACCTGTCCTGGCTTCACGATCCGTCGCGCCCCCGGCTCGCGCACCCGCTCCAGCGCCGAACGCCCCGGCCCATAGATGCCGGGCAGGCGGAACACCATCGCGCCAAGCGATAGCCACTGCTCCTCGGCCCGCGCCCGATTGATCGCCTCGCGGCTCAGCGGCGCCACAGGTGTTTCCTCGAACGCCCATCCGCCCTGCAGGTCGCCATAAACGCCCGTCGTCGACAGATACGAAATCGTCCGCGCCTGTCCCGCCAGATGCCCGAACGCCCGAAACACCGGACATCCCTCCTGATCCGGCGGCACGGAGATCAGCCAGTCCGCGCCTTCAGGCGGAACAATATCCGCCCCCGGCCACACCGCCGCATCATATCCAGGTTCCCGCAACGCCGCGGCGCCCGCTTCGCTGCGCACAGTCCCGCCACACGCCACGCCGTGCGCACGCAATCGCGCGGCCAGAAAGCCCGCGACATACCCGAACCCGAACGCGAATAGCTGCACTGCAGGCATGTTCTTGCCCCAATCCTGATCCACGGCTTATGGACTCGCCCGGCCCTCCCGGCCAGCACCGATGCAGTCGAGCCTGTCCATGCGTTCCATCCTGCTGCTTGCCGCGATCCTTGCGTCCGCCCCCGCCGCCTTCGCCCAGCGCGAAGGTGAAAAGCTGGAACAGTGCCTCGACCAGATCGAACGCGATCCGCAAGTCGCCTACCAGGACGGGCTCACCTGGATGTCGCGCGGCAACGTCCCCGCCGCCCGCCACTGCACGGCGCTCGCCCTCATTGCGATGGGGGAGGAGGCCGAAGGCGCCCTTCGCCTCGAAGAACTCGCCAACGCGCCCGACGCCGGCAGCATAGACGAACGCGGCGTCTATCTCGCGCAGTCGGGCAATGCCTGGCTCCTCGCTGGCCTGCCGGATGAAGCCATCATCACGCTCACCAATGCGATGAAGCTGCGTCCCAGCGACGGCGAACTGTTCAAGGATCGCGCCCGCGCCCATGTGATGAAGAAGTCATGGGCCGCCGCCGCAAACGATCTCGACACCGCCATCGTCATGTCTGCCGGCGACGCCGAAGCCCATCGCCTGCGCGGTCAGGCCCGGCTGAAGCTCAACCGCCTCGCCGAAGCCTGGGCCGACGTCGAAGCCGCCATGCGCCTCGCGCCAAAGGATGTGAGTGTCGTGGTCCTCCGCGGCGACGTCCGCGAAGCCATGCGCCTGCAAGGCATCGAAGACCCCGCCGGCCTCGACTCCGCCCTGGAGCCCCGCACGCGGATTGTGGGCAACTGAAGCGCGGCCGCCCGGCGCCTGCCCAATCGATAGACCCCCACCGCCACGCCGCTACGCGTCGCGCCACCTCCCCAGTCGCGCAGCGGCTGCTGGAGGCAAGTGCACTTGCCTCCCTCACTTGCAATGCAAGTGGGGGAGGTGGCGCGCCGCGTCTTCGCGGCGTGACGGAGGGGGTCGCGCGTGAGGCGCGATTTGTAGGAAACCGCCTTCTCACATCCGTGGGCAACTCAAAAAACTTCGCCTGCCATTTCAAACCCTTCGCGCCACAACTTGTCGGACGTAGCCGCGCAGAACCAGCCGGGCCCGGAATGAGCGCAAGATACTCCCCATGTCCTGGCTCTGGATCATCCTGCGCGCGCTCTTCCCCGGCGATCCCCTTCGTCAGGTCGCCGAAGGCCTACGTCATCGCGCGCTGCAACTCGTCCACGTCTCGCAAGACGAAGCCACGCTCGCCGAACTCCTGATCAACCCAGCCCTGCGCCTCCACCTCGAACAGCTGATCCTCGACGCCGAAGACTCCCTCCGCCTCTGGATCGCCATGCGCGGCTGCCAGATCGCGCGCATAAGGCCCGGTGCCCCGCATCCACGCAGCACACCACATCTCACGCACGCCAAGAGCTTGCCTGAACTCCTCACCCGCATCGCCGCCCTGGTCGAAGCCTGCGCTGCGATGGAGCAACGCGCGCAGGCTCACGCTGACAGGCTCAAGCGCCTGCGCGACGCTGATCCGCTCGGACTCGCAGCCCATGGTTCGCCACACACCGCGAATGGCGCCGCGCGTTGCGCGGCTGCTCACCATGAGGCGGTTGGTGTGGATACATTTTCTAAAGCACTGTTAGGCCTCATGGTGAGCAGCAAGGCCATGCATCGCATGGCGTTGCGCCCGTCGAACCACGAGGCCGTGCTCACAGCTCTCGCCGCAACCCTCGTGCGAGCAACCCCACACTCGATTGAAGGAGCGAACCCGTAACGCAACTCGCAGGCCCCGCCTGCGAGACTGCGAACCCGTGCGCAAATCCCAAGGCTGCACGGAGCCACCCCAACCATCACCGTCCGGAGCAAGCCACCAGGCCCTATCCGGCCACGATGTGACCTGACCTCAAAACCCCTACCTCGCAGGCCCTACCTGCGAACACGCGATCCCATGACCATCACGGCCCGATCACACACGCATCCAGCTTGTCGCGCTTCACCATGCCCATCAGCGCCTGCACCTGATTGTTGCGCCGGCCGGTCGCGTAGTTCCCGTCGACGCGAATGCGGTTGGGGTTGGGCAGTACAGCCGCCAGGGCCGCCGCCTGTTTGGGCGTCAGGTCCTTGGCCGAAACGCCGAAGCGCTCCTGCGCGGCCTGTTCGGCTCCAAAGATGCCATCACCCCATTCGGCCACGTTGAGATAGATTTCCATGATCCGCGGCTTCGACCACATCCATTCGGCCACCAGCGTGAAATACGCCTCGGCGCCCTTGCGCATCCAGCCGCCGCCATTCCACAGGAACACGTTCTTCGCGGTCTGCTGCGATATGGTCGACGCCCCGCGCACACGCCCGCCGCGTTCGGCATCGGCCAGCGCCTTGTCGATCTCCTTGAAGTCGAAACCGTCATGCGTGCAGAACGCCTGGTCCTCGGTCGCGATGACGGCGCGCACCAGGTGGGGCGAGATGTCCTTGAGGTCCACCCATTTGGAGCGCACCTCGGTTCCGCCCATCGCAACGCCGGCCATGTTGAGCGTGGGAGGCGGCCCGGTCCAGCCAATTGCAAACACCGCCAGCAGGCTCAGCGCAAAGAAGCCGGCTATTCCGATCACGGACCATTTCGTCACGCCAACGAGAATGCGGCGCCACAGCGGTTTCGTGTCGTCATACGCTTCGCCCTGCGAGGTCATGCCCGCACGCCAGCGCCCGATGCCGCCGCCCTGCGGCGCTGCGCCATCGCCCTCACCGGGCTTGTCCAGCGAGCTATCGAGCTTGTCGTCCACCATCCCATTCCTCGCAGACGTCTGGGTCCGCCTCGTTCGCGCCACGGCGCATGCGTTCAGTCTCGAAGGCGGATGGCGAAAGCTGACCCAGCGCCCAGACGGCGGCGCCGCGAACCAGCGGCGAACCATCATCCAGCATCTGGATACACAAGTCCGCGTGGGGCAGCGAGCCTGAATTTCCAATCGCCACCATCACGTTGCGGACAAACCGGTCGCGCCCGATCCGCTTTATCGGCGAGCCTGCGAACACCTCGCGAAAGCCCGCATCATCAAGCTGCGCCAGGTCCGCCAGTAGCGGCGTTTTCAGTTCGGCTCTGGGATGAAATGCGCTCTCGCGCGCGCTCGCCGCAAACTTGTTCCACGGGCAGATGGCGAGGCAGTCATCGCACCCATAGATGCGGTTGCCCATCTGGCTGCGATGCTCACGTGGGATCGGTCCCTTGTGCTCGATCGTCAGATAGGAAATGCACCGCCGCGCATCGAGCTGGTAGGGCGCCGGAAACGCCTTCGTCGGACAGATGTCGAGACACGCCGAACACGTCCCGCATGCATCCTCCGCCGGCGCATCGGGGATAAGCTCCGCGCGCGTCAGCATCACGCCAAGGAACAGCCACGATCCCTTCTCGCGGCTCACCACATTGGTGTGCTTGCCTTGCCAGCCAATGCCGGCGCGCTGGGCCAGCGGCTTTTCCATCAGCGGCGCCGTGTCTACGAATATCTTCACGTCATGACCTGTGTCAGCCGCAAAGCCCGAAGCCAGCTGCTTCAGCTTGCGCTTCATCAGGTCATGATAGTCGGTGTTCTGCGCATAGACCGAAATCGCCGCATGCTCGCGATGTTGAAGCTGCTCCAGCGGATCATGCTGCGGCCCATAATTCAGCCCTACCACCAGCGCCGATTTCGCCTCCGGCCACATCGCGGTCGGATGCTTCCTCCGATCGAGCGTCTGCGCCATCCAGCCCATGTCGCCATGAAAGCCCGCGCCGACGAACGCGCCCAGCCGCTCGCCCGCCTCCCACGCCTCATCCGCCCGCGCAATCCGCGCAACGTCAAAGCCGAGCGCCACGGCGCGCGCTTTCAGCTCAGCTTCAAGGGAGGGCAGGGCTGCCATGCCTGCTTGCTAGTGCGGGAATTGCGGGATTGGAAGCCGCCCCATCTCCGCTCATTCCGACGAAAGTCGGGATCCAGGAACGGTTGAGCTCCTTGAACAGGCTTGAAGCTTCAGGCGGGAACAAGCCTCACCGTCAGCCCTGGATTCCGACTTTCGCCGGAATGAGCGGAATAAGATGCGAAGGAAGCTCACTCCTCCGCCTCCATCGGCTTCTCAATCCCGCCGCGCCGCTGCAGCCACCACGCCGCCAGCCACCACAGCGCCGCCCAGGCCGCGCCCAGCGCCCATCCGGCCAGCACATCCGTCGGCCAGTGCACGCCCAGATAAACCCGGCTCATCCCGATCAGCAGCGTCAGCCCGATGGCAAACGACATCACGAAAATCTTCGTCCGCCGCCGCCCGTGCACCCGCGCCAGCAGCACGCCCAGCGTCAGATAGGTTATCGCCGACAGCATGGCGTGTCCGCTGGGGAAGCTGGAACTCTGCGCATGCGTGAGTTGAGCAACCAGCTCCGGCCGGGGCCGGTCAAATCCC
Source organism: Hyphomonadaceae bacterium (assembly GCA_022844345.1). Taxonomy (GTDB): domain Bacteria; phylum Pseudomonadota; class Alphaproteobacteria; order Caulobacterales; family Hyphomonadaceae; genus UBA7672. Next base: position 505,005 of record JALHLU010000001.1, on the reverse strand, counting down.
AGTTTCAGCAGAATGCTTACCAGCGTGCCGCTCGCCACCGCGCCGACGACGAGGAGGGCGGAGGCACGCTTCCCGATCGAGACCAGGTAGATCGCAACCCCCGCCACCAAAAGGCTGAGCACGGTATACCCGCCCAGCGCGGTGATGTCGGCGAACGCCTGTTCCAGCCACCACGGCCCCACCGGATTGCCGGGCTCCCCAGGCTCGCGCAGGGCCAGCAGGATCATCTGGTCGAAATCGTGGGTGTCCCCCTCCAGCGTCTCGTCCGCGATCAGCGCAAACAGCAGCACGCCAAGGGCCGCCACCCCAACGGCGAACACCGCCCCGATCTCGCTCAGCGCAGCACGCAGGAGTTTCTGGAAAATCAGCCGGGGCATCGCATCCTGTCGGGTCTGAACGGGCGCCGCCCGAAAGGGCGGTACGGCTTCAAGCTATGGGCGCCAGCGCGTGTTCCACCCCTGTCCTCGACCGATGTGGCCATGAAGCCCCGTGACAGCAATGAATTTTTGAACGATTTGTTTTCAGACGGACTCGCGTGGCGCTGATTTCCATGCCCAAAGTTTAGGCACTGCCTGTCGCCACCGGAAGGGGGCGGCCTGCACGCCTTCGCGGGGACGCTTCCGGGGGCTAGGACTGGGGTCGCCGAGTACTGGGGTCGCATGTTCAACGAAATGTTCTCCGACGACCGTTCGATCCGGGCCCCCTATGAAAAGGTGTCCGAGTGGATCAACGCCACCGGAATTGACCGCCTCGCCCTGCGCCAGAGCGAGGCCGAGGCCATATTCCGCAAGATCGGCATCACCTTCGCCGTCTATGGCGAGGGCGGCGACCCCGAGCGCCTCATCCCGTTCGACCTCATCCCCCGCGTCTTCGGCGCCTCGGAATGGCGCAAGCTTTCGCGCGGCATCAAGCAGCGCTCCCGCGCCCTCAACGCCTTCCTGTATGACGTCTATCATCGCGGCGAGATCCTGCGCGCCGGCGTCATCCCGGAAGAGCTGGTCTACCAGAACGAAGCCTTCCTGCCGGAAATGATCGGCGTCGACCCGCCGGGCCGCGTCTACAGCCACATCGTCGGCGTGGATATTGTCCGCACCGATGGCGACAGGTTCCAGGTGCTGGAAGACAACTGCCGGACCCCGTCGGGCGTGTCCTACATGCTCGAGAACCGCGAGATCATGATGCGCATGTTCCCGGAGCTCTTCCATGCCGGCATCGTCGAAAGCGTTGACAGCTATCCGAGCCAGCTCAAGAAGACGCTCGAGGAAGTCGCCCCGATCAAGTGCGATGATGACCCCACGGTCGTTCTGCTGACGCCCGGCTCGCTCAACTCGGCCTATTACGAGCACTCCTTCCTCGCCGACCTGATGGGCATCGAACTGGTCGAACCTCAGGATCTGTTTGTGGAGAACGGCCTGTGCTGGATGCGCACCACGCGCGGACCCCAGCGGGTGGACGTGATCTACCGCCGGATCGACGACACCTATATCGACCCGCTCACCTTCAAGGCGGATTCGCTGCTGGGCGTGCCGGGCCTGTTCAATGTCTATCGTTCGGGCGGCGTCACGCTGTGCTCGGCCCCCGGCGCGGGCGTCGCCGACGACAAGGCGATCTATGTATTCGTGCCGGACATGATCAAATTCTATCTCGGCGAAAAGCCGATCCTCGAAAACGTGCAGACCTGGCGCTGTGCTGCGCCCGACGATCTCAAATATGTGCTCGACAACCTGAAGGACCTCGTCATCAAGCGCGTCCACGGCTCCGGCGGCTATGGCATGCTGATCGGCCCGCACGCATCGAAGAAGGAGATCGAGGCCTTCCGCGCCAAGATCAAGGCGAACCCGTCCGAGTTCATCGCCCAGCCGACGCTCGACCTCTCCACCGCGCCGATCCTTGGTGAGGCGGGCATCGAGGATCGCCACGTCGACTTCCGTCCCTACTGCCTCGTCGGCAAGGAAATCCGCCTGACGCCCGGCGGCCTCACGCGGGTCGCGCTGAAGAAGGGCTCGCTCGTCGTGAACTCCTCCCAGGGCGGCGGGGTGAAGGACACATGGATATTGGCGGATTGATGCCATGCTGAGCCGCACCGCAGAAAACCTGTTCTGGATGGGCCGCTACATGGAGCGTGCGGATGCGACCGCGCGCCTGATCGAGATGGGCTATCGCATGGCGATGCTGCCCGGCTCGAACGAGATGGAGGAATGGCGCTCGGTCGCCGCAGCTTCCGGTTCGGCGCCCGACATCGCGGGCGAGGAGCGGCTAAACGCCTCCGCCGTCGTGCAACGCCTTCTGCTCGATCCGGACAATGCCTCCTCGATCCGCTCATGCCTCAACTCGGCCCGAGCCAATGGCCGCGCTATCCGCACGGCGCTGACCCAGGACATGTGGGAAGCCCTCAACGACGGCTGGCGTCAGCTCGGCCAGATGGACGCCGAGACCGCGCTCAAGAATCTGCCGACCCTGCTCGAGTGGACGAAAAACCGCACGGCGGCGTTCCGCGGCGCCTCGGAAATCTCGCTGCTGCGCAATGACGGCTACTACTTCCTGCGCATGGGCGGGCTGATCGAACGCGCCGACATGACCCTTCGCCTGCTCGACGTGAAATACTATGTGCTGCTGCCCGAAACCGATGTGGTCGGCGGCGGCCGCGATTATCACCAGTGGACCAGCGTGCTGCGCGCCACCTCGGCCCTGCGCGCCTATCACCACGTCTACAAAGGCGACTACACGCCCTGGGGCATTGCCGACTTCCTCATTCTCAACGGGATATTCCCGCGCTCGGTGTCCTACTGCTACCGGTCGATCAAGCGCTTCCTTGATGATCTTGCCGATCTCTACGGCGAAAAGAGCTCGCCGCAGCTGGTCGCCAGCGAGATGGTCGAACGTCTCGACAGGATCGGCATCGAGGAGCTGTTCCAGAGCGGGCTTCACGAGTTCGTATCAGACGCCATCGGAACGACGCGGCGCCTGTCGTCCGAAATCAGCAAGGCGTATCACTTCTAGGGTCCGGTCGAAGTTTCATGCGTCTCACAATCCGCCACGCCACGACCTACTCCTACGATCCGCCTGCGGAGCGGTGCGCGCTTCGCGTCCGGCTCTTCCCGCCATCCTTCGATGGCCAGCGCGTGCATGCGTGGACCGTGTCGGTAAACGGCCAGCCGCTGCAGGCCCTTCTCACCACGGCGACCGCCGACCGCGAAGCGATCTGGACCTGCCATGGCGCGGGAGACGAAATCGCAGTCGTGGCCGAAGGCGAGATCGAGACGCAGGATACCGCCGGCGTGGTGCGCGGCCTGCGCGAGGCTGTTCGCCCCGCAGTCTTCCTCCGCACAACCCCTCTCACCGAAACCGACAAGAAGATCGACGCGCTGGCGGCGGGCGTCTCGGGCGCAACACCGCTTGATCGTCTGCACAGCCTGTTCAACGCCGTCGCCGACGCCATCGAATACAAGCCGGGTTCCACCGTCTCGCACACCACTGCCGCCCAGGCGCTGAAGGCCGGGCAGGGCGTGTGCCAGGACCACGCCCATGTCTTCCTCGCCGCGGCCCGCAGCTTGCGAGTTCCCGCACGCTATGTTGTCGGATACCTGCTCGCCCTTGAGGAGAAACCCACCGAAACGCACGCCTGGGCGGAAGCGTTCGTGCCCGATATCGGCTGGGTCGGGTTCGATCCGGCCAACCGTTTGTGTCCTACCGACCGCTATGTCCGCCTCGGCTGCGGCCTTGATGCGGCCGACGCCGCCCCGATCCGGGGCAATGTGCTCGGCGGGTCGAAGGAGCGGCTTAGCGCCTCGGTCGACATCGGCCAGATGCAGGTGCAGTCTCAGAATCAAGGCGGCCAGGAAAACAATACACAGGGCCAGACGCAGCAATAGCGGGGCCGCTATGAGCCGGAACACAAGAGCCGCCGGGGAATTGGGACGGATATGACCTACTGCGTTGGCCTCAAGCTCAAGGCTGGCCTCGTGCTGCTGTCGGACACCCGCACCAATGCGGGCGTCGACAACATCGCGCGCTTCCGCAAGATGTTCGTATTTGAAGAGCCGGGCGAGCGCGTTGTCGCCCTGATGTGCGCCGGCAATCTCGGCATCACGCAGGGCGTCATCACCAAGCTTGGGGCGGCGATCAAGCACAGCAAGACCGATCCAGAAATCGAAAGCCTGATGACCTGCGATACGCTCTATCGCGGCGCCCAGCTGGTCGGTGAGGCGATGCGCGAAGTCCAGAAGCGCGACCGCGCCGAGATCGAGGCGCAGGGCGCAGCGGCCGACGCAACCATCATCATGGCCGGGCAGAGAAAGGGCGGCGAGCTTCGTCTCTTCCTGGTCTACACCGCCGGCAATTTCATCGAAGCCTATGACGACACGCCCTATCTCCAGATCGGCGAGCACAAGTATGGCAAGCCGATCCTCGACCGCGTCATCCGTCCCGACACGTCGATCGACGATGCCGTGAAGGCTGTCCTCGTCTCGATGGATTCGACGCTCCGCTCGAACCTATCCGTCGGCATGCCGCTCGATCTGTGCGTGATCCCGGCTGGCGAGTTCAAGGCCAAGGCCCAGCGCATCGAAAGTGACCACAAGGAATTCCGCCAGATCAGCGACTCGTGGGCCCAATCCCTGAAACAGGCTTTTCACAGCCTGCCTGCGGTGAAGTTCTGATCGCTACTTCTTGGCCCGCGGCTTTGCTGTCTTCGCCGTCTTCGCCGCCGCGCGCTCGCTGGTCACTTCGAGGTTCTGCGCAATCCGCGCCTTCACGATCTTCTTCACCATCGCCGCCGGTATCGGCTTGTCCGGGGTAAACTGGATCGTGCCTTTCGATGTGACGAAGCCAGCCAGCGCATCAGCATTCTGATCGATAACCACGGAGATCATCGGGAAGAAGCTCAGATGCTTCTTGAACGCGCCGAAGCCCACGAGATGGCCGTGCAGTATGAAAGTCGGCTGGCCGTAGGAGATGACTTCCTCTGCCCCCGGCGCCGCTGCCCTGATCTGTACGCGCAGCTTCTCCAGCGCCACGCGCTGATCAGGCGCGAGCTGCTTCAGCCATTCATCGACCGTACTCGCAACCGGTGCGCCGCGCATCAGACCCCCGTGACTTCCCCCGCCTGCGCCTCGGACTTCAGCCACGCCATGAAAGTGCGCGCCAGTTTCGAGGGCGTGCGCCACTTCGGGTAGACGATCCAGTAGGCGAATTCGAGATCGGATGCGCCATCGGCAAAAGGCGCAATCAGGCGGCCGCGCTCGAGGTCGCCTGATGCGATCGCGAATTTCGCCAACGCCACGCCGCGGCCCGCTGCCGCTGCTTCGACGACCAGAGATGACTGCGTTAGGCGCGGGCCCCGATTGCCATCGACGGTCGTGACGCCGCGCGCCTTCAGCCATGAATTCCAGTCGGGCCGGGACGGATCGTTCTCCGGGCTCTCGTCGTGCAACAGAACGTGATGGGCAAGGTCGGCCGGCGAGCGCAGCGGGTGCGGCCCCGCCATAAGGTCCGGCGAGCACACCGGCAGCACCGACTCCGACATGATCTTTTCCGAGCGCAGGCCCTCATAGGTCCCCTTGCCATAGCGCAGGGCGAGGTCGATGTCGGAGTGGTTGAAGTCGGTCATGGCAAGATCAGCCGAGACCCACACCTCGGCCTCCGGGTTCAGGCCCTGGAACTTCTCCAGCCTCGGGGCCAGCCACTTCGCAGCGAAGGACGGGGCGGAGGACACCATCAGCCGGTCGCGCCGCGCCGGGGCCCGCATGTGGTGCACGGCCTCGGCCATCATCTCGAAAGCGTTGGTCAGCAGGGGAAGGGCGGCCTGGCCCGCGTCGGTGAGCAGGACCTGCCGTCCGGTGCGCCGGAAAAGCGGGGCGCCGGCAAATTCCTCAAGCTGCCGGATCTGCTGGGAAATGGCGCCCGGCGTGACGTTCAGCTCCTCCGCCGCCCGCGTGAATGACAGGTGACGGGCCGCGGCCTCGAAGGCGCGCAGGGCGTTCAGGGCGGGGAGGCGTTCTTCCTGGGCCATTTGCGGCAGTTTCCCCGTCATTTTGGTGGTGAGGGCGACTAATGCTTGGGCTTAGGAATGGTCCATTGCGCTGAACCCGCTATCCGGCCATTTGCCGACATTAGGACAAGCGCTTGGGTCACCCCCTGGCGTTCCGTGTGTTATATGCGCGGGCGTAAGAAAAACTAAAGGGCGAACAGATGACCGGCCCGTCCGGACCCTCGAAAAATTCTCGATACGGGCATGTCGTGCTCGTGGGGGCCGGACCGGGCGATCCGGACCTGCTGACGGTTCGCGCCGTTCGCGAGATCGCGTCCGCCGATGTCGTGTTCGTGGACCGGCTGGTCGGCAAGGGCGTGCTCGACCTGATCCCAGCGTCAGCCGAAATTGTTCCGGTCGGCAAGTCGAAGGGCGAGCACTCCGTCCCGCAGGACGAGATTCATCGCCGCATGATCGCGGCGGCCCAGGCTGGCAAACGCGTCGTACGCCTCAAGGGCGGCGATCCCTTCATCTTCGGCCGTGGCGGGGAAGAAGTCGAAGCCCTGCGCGAAGCAGGTGTCGAAGTCGGCGTCGTGCCCGGCATCTCCTCCGCGCTCGGCGCCGCAGCCTCCCTGCAGGTTCCGCTGACCCATCGCGATGTTGCGCAATCGGTGACATTCGTCACGGGCCATGCCGCGCTCGGCAAGGAGCCCGATCTCGACTGGGCCTACCTCGCGCGGCCCAACCAGACCGTCGTGGTTTTCATGGGCGTCGGCACGGCCGGCATGATCGCCGCACGCCTGATCGTTGCGGGGCGGCACCCCGCAACGCCGGTCGCCATCGTCGAGAATGCGACGCGGGCAAACGAGATCGCGGTGTTTGGCTCGCTCGATCGCGCGGCTGAGCTCATCCAGTCCGCCGGCATCCAGGGCCCCGCGCTTCTGGTCATCGGCGAGGTGGCGACCGTGGCCCGCAAAGCGAGTATCGGCGTCACGCCGGCCAGCTCGGTTGAAGCCAACGACGTCAAGTCGAAACCATCCCTTACCGATCTCTGGAGGATGTTCTCGTGAGCTCCGAACGTCCAAAGCTCGGTCCCGATATTCCAAAAGTGGTTACGGCCTGGCTCTCCGCCACGGGCCGCGTCGTCTATCTGACGCAGGACCGCAACTGGTCTGAAGATCTCGCCGACGCGGAAGTGCTGACAGGGATTGGCGCAAACGACATTCTCGCATGGGCGGCCAAAGACCAGACCCGCGTGTCTGATCCCTATTTCATGCAGGTTACCCCCGACGGAAAGGTTGCAGGCCGCGAGACAATCCGCGAAACCATCCGCGCACGTGGGCCGACAAATCATCCGATGTTCGGCAAGCAGGCGGGGAACAACTGATGCCAGACCGTTCGGTCACCAAGCTGACGCTGTACGGCGATTCAATCTCGGGCAATTGCCTGAAGACGAAGTGGACCGCTGAATACCTCGACATCGATCATGACTGGGTCGAGATCAGCGTGGTCGAGGGCGGCACGCGATCGGACGCCTTCATGGCGATGAACCCGTCTGGCCAGGTGCCCGTGCTGCGCCTGCCCGATGGCCGTATCCTGCCGCAGTCGAACGCTATCATCCTATATCTCGCCGAGATCGGCGGCGGCAGTGAGCTGATCCCCGCCGATCCGTTCGAGAAAGCGAAAATGATGAGCTGGCTGTTCTGGGAACAGTACAGCCACGAACCCTATATCGCCGTGCGCCGCTTCCGGAAAAAGTTCATGAACATGACGGACGAGGAGCTTGATCCCCAGCTTCTCGCGCGCGGCCGCCGGGCGCTTGGCGTCATGGAGCTGCAGCTCACCTTCTCGAGCTATTTCGTCGGCGACAGTCTCACGCTCGCCGACATTGCGCTGGTGGCCTACACGCGCGTGGCGGACGAGGGCGGTTTTGACCTGTCCGAATTCCCCAACGTGCAGCGCTGGATCGCGCGGGTCGAGAGTGACCTCGGGATCGAGCACGCAAAGAAGGCTGCCTGATGTACCGTTACGACGAGTTCGATGACACGCTGGTCCGGGAGCGCGCGCAGCAGTTCCGCGGCCAGGTGGAGCGTCGGCTCAAGGGCGAGCTGAAGGAAGAACACTTCAAGCCGCTGCGCCTGCAGAACGGCGTCTATCTCCAGCTGCACGCCTACATGCTGCGCGTGGCGATTCCCTATGGCCAGCTGAACGCGAAGAAGATGCGCCAGCTCGCCATGGTCGCGGACGTCTACGACAAGGGCTATGCGCATTTCACAACGCGCCAGAACGTCCAGTACAACTGGATCGCGCTCGCCGACATGCCAGACGTCCTCGACGTGCTGGCAGACGTCGAGATGCATGCCATCCAGACGAGCGGGAACTGCATCCGCAACGTGACGTCGGATCACCTCGCCGGCGCCAACCGCGACGAGATCGAGGACCCGCGTCCCTGGTGCGAGATCATTCGCCAGTGGTCGACCTTTCATCCGGAATTCTCGTCCCTCCCGCGCAAGTTCAAGATCGCGGTGACGGCGGGCGAGACGGATCGCGCTGCCGTGCGCGTGCACGATATCGGCCTGCACATGAAGAAGAATGCCGAAGGCAAGGTCGGCTTCGAGTTCATCGTCGGTGGCGGCCTCGGCCGCACGCCCTTCGTGGGGCCGACGGTACGCGAGTGGGTCGCGAAGGAAGACCTGCTCAGCTATCTCGAAGCCAATATGCGCGTCTACAATCGCCATGGCCGGCGGGACAACAAGTACAAGGCGCGCATCAAGATCCTGGTGAGCGAGCTTGGGCTTGAAGAGTACAAGCGCCAGGTCGAGGAAGAGTTCGCTGCGCAGAACAGCTGGGAAAAGGTCGTCCTGCCGCAGGAAGAGATCGATCGCATTACGGCTTACTTCGCACCGCCGAAGTTTGAAATGCTTTCCGCCGCCTCGCCTGCGTTCGAGGCCTTCAAGTCGGAAAGCCGCGAGCATGCGCGCTGGGCGAAGAACAATCTGCGCCCGCATCGCGCGCCGGGCTATGCGTCGGCCCACATCGCGCTGAAGCAGCAGGGCGAGGCGCCGGGGGATGCGACCTCCGACCAGATGCGTGCGATGGCCGACATCGGCGAGCGCTTCGGTCTCGACGATATCCGCGTGGCGCATGAGCAGGACATTGTCCTGCCGCATGTGAAGCTGGATGACGTGCCTGCAGTCTACGCAGCGCTCAAGGCGGCTGGCCTGCATGCTTCGAACGCCGGTCTTGGATCGGACATCATTGCGTGTCCGGGGCTCGACTACTGCAACCTCTCCAACGCGCGCTCGATCTCTGTCGCCAACGAGATCCAGGCGGTGTTTGCCGATCCTGAATTCGAGGACGAGGTCGGCACGTTGCACGTCAACGTGTCGGGCTGCATCAATGCCTGCGGCCACCACCATGTGGGCCATATCGGCATTCTCGGCGTCGACAAGAAGGGCGAGGAATTCTACCAGGTGCTCTTCGGCGGTCGTGCGGACGAGAAGGCTGCCATCGCCACGATCCAGGGCCCCGGCCTAAGGCACGAGGAAGTCGCGCCGGCCATCCGCCGCGTGATCGATACGTATCTCTCGCTGCGTCGCGACGGCGGCGAGAAATTCATCGACACCATGTCCCGCGTTGGCCAGGCGCCGTTCAAGGAGGCGCTCTATGCCGCTGCTTAAGGACGGCAGGATCGATGCGGACGTGTGGACGCTGGTCGAGGATGGGCAGGAGCTTCCCGAAAGCGGGCCCGTGCTTGTGTCTCTCGCCCGGCTCAAGGCGGAGCATGCGAGCCTTCTGGCGGGCAATCATTCCGTTGGCGTGAAGCTCGCCAATACGGACGATCCCGCCGACATCGCAGCGTGGCTCGAGAAGATCAGCCTGATCGCTCTCGACTTCCCCAAATACACCGACGGCCGCGCGCTATCGCAATCCCAGCTCTTGCGGCGGCGCCATGGCTACACGGGCGAGATCCGCGCCACGGGACAAGTGCTGCGCGACCAGCTCCGCCTGATGATCCGTTCCGGCTTCGACGCCATGGTGATCGACGAAGCCGATGCTGAAGCTGTCTACGATTTTTCCGCACATGAGCTTTCAGAGTTCTACCAGTCCGCCGCGGACACGACCGACACCATCTTCGTGAAGCGCCAGCGTGCGCGACAATCCAAGGCCGCCGAATGAACGCGCTCGCCACAACGATCGAGACACCCGAGGAGAAGGCCGCGCGCCTCAACGAGGAACTACGTGGCAAGCCGGCGCAGGAAATCATCCGCGTTGCCCTCCGCGAGTTCGGCCGGCGGCTAACCTATGTTTCGTCCTTCGGCGCCGAGAGTGCGGCGATGCTCGGCCTTATCTCGGAAGTCGATCCCGAGATGCCCATCGTCTTCATCGATACGGGCATGCATTTCCACCAGACCCTCCAGTATCGCGATACACTGGCGGCCAAGCTCGGCCTCACGGATATCCGCACCTCTCATCCCGTGAAGGAGGAGGTGAAGGCGGCCGATCCAAAGGGGGTCCTCAACAAGACCGATCCGGACGCCTGCTGCGAGGTGCGCAAGGTGCGCCCGCTTGCGCCGGCGCTGGAAGGGTTCGATGCCTGGATCACGGGCCGCAAGCGGTTCCATGGCGGCGGCCGTGTCCGCCTGCCGGTCGTCGAATTCTCGGAAGGCCGTTACAAGATCAATCCGCTGATCGAGTGGGACGCCGAGGACATCCAGCAATACTTCGTGGATCGCGATCTGCCGCGCCATCCACTGGTCGCCGATGGCTACCCCTCCATTGGCTGCTGGCCCTGCACCGTCCGCCCGATCGACCCCAATGACGTGAGGTCAGGCCGCTGGGTCGGCTTCAAGAAGGAAGAATGCGGCCTGCACCTCGAACGGCAGGAACGCCCCCGCGTATTCTGAACTTTCGGCAAGACTCAGCTGACAGCCCCCGCAGCACAGCTTGTGGGTGGGCAGGCCTTGCGCCTTTTGGTAAACAGCCGTTGGGTCTGGGTCAGGCGCGCCCGTCAGCGGCGTGACCCCGCATTGGGCGAAGGTGACACGTATGGCGATCTGGTGGCTGCTTCCGGCATTCGTGGGGCTTGTCGGCGTATTGATGTTGGTGGGCGGCGTCGCCAAGGTGTTCAAGGCTGAACTGGGCGGCGGCATCGTGCGCGTCCTGTTCGGCGGGCTGACGCTGGCGGGCGCCGCGATCATCGGCCTGGTGGGTCTCAACCTGCAAACCTACGCCCAGCTCTCCAAGGAGTGGCCAGTCGGCGTCGTCACCATCAAGAAAGGCATGGCCGATTTTGACTGGATCGCCAGCATCGACCTGATGGACAACGGCCAGCTGCGCGGCCAGCCGCATGACTATCAGGTGACGGGCGAGGAGATTTTCGTCGGCGGCCCGATCATCACCTTCAAGCCATGGGCCAACGTGGTCGGCATGGACGCGGTGTTCCAGGTGGCGACGGTGCGCGGCGGCTATTTCAACGCGAACTGCACCAACACCTACAACCCGCGCGTCGAGACCATCGACAACCCGAACAATGACAGCCTGCTCGATTCCATCGCCGAGGCGTGGAAGTTCGCGGCCGCGCGCGAGGTCGCGCACAACACGCTGAGCGGCCAGCCGCTGGGCGATGGCGCTGTGTACGACATCGTCGCGACGCAGGACGCCGTGATGCTGAAGCCGCAGGAAGGCAACCAGGTCGCTATGAACCTGCAGCAGCAGGCGATCGACCGCCGCAGCGCACTCAACTGCGATCCGGTGACGACGCCGGTGCAGACGCCTTCGGGCGCGATCGAGTATCGCGCGCCGGGCGCCGCTGCGCCGAACGCGCCGCCGGCCACGGTTGCGCCGCAAGCGGCCCCGCCTGTGCAGGCGCCGATGCCGGCTGACCCCGACCTGATCCAGCCGCAAGTCATGCCGCAAGTCATGCCGCAAGCCCCGCCCGAGCAGCGCCAGTAGGGCTCAGGCCTTCTCGCCCATGTCGGCGAGAACCCAGTCGGTGAAGCTTGCGAGGTTGCCGCCGCCGAACAGGAAGCCGCGCACGCCTGCGGCCATCGCCGCCTCCATATCGGCCTGCTTGTCGCCGATCATGAAGGAGCGTTCCTTGATGACCGGGAAATCCGTCATTGCCCGGATCAGCATGCCGGGCTTTGGCTTGCGGTCGAAACTGTCCTTGCGATAGCGCGGGATGGTTCCGTCCTCATGGAACGGGCAGTGATAGAAGCGGTCGATCCGCGCGCCGGTCATTGCAAGCTCCCCGGCCATCCAGTCGTGTAGCGCCTGCATCTGTTCTTCGGTGTAGTAGCCCCGTGCAATGCCTGACTGGTTGGTGATCACGAATACCCACCAGCCCATGTCATTGAAGCGGCGGATCACATCCTGCGCCCCTTCGATCCACTCGAAATCCTCGACGCGGAAGACATAGTTGCGGTCGACGTTGATGACGCCGTCGCGATCAAGGAAGAGGGCGGGGCGCGACGTTGCCATGTCAGGCGGTCTGCGCTGCCGGGGCGGCGGCTGCTGGCGTTTCTTCCGGCGGGGTATCGCCAACCGGGTCCGGCGGCTGCTCCTCGAGCTTCGGCGCAGTTTGGAGGCCGCGCATAAGCGGGATCAGCGAGATGGTGCAGACGATGGCCGCAAGCGCGAACGCGGCCCCGGGGAAGTAGATCGGCGCTGCGGGCGAGGTGTAGTAGTGGAACACCTGCGTCAGCATCAGCGGAGCGAATATGTTGGTCAGCGACTGAACGCTGGCGATGGCGCCTTGAAGTTCGCCCTGCGCATTTCTTGGAGTCCGCACCGACATGATCTGGTTGATCGAAGGTCCCAGCACGCCCGCGAGCGCGCCGAAGGGTATGATCATGAACATCATCCACCCTTCCGTCGCCATAGAATAGGCCGCAAAGGTGATGGCGCAGATCACGAAGCCGAAAACGGCTATGCGCGTCGGGCCAAAGCGCTTGATCAATGGCCCCGTGAGGCCACCCTGCACGACCGCGGAGCCGACGCCCACGGCGACCAGCGCCAGGCCGATCATGCCCTCATTCCAGCCAAAGGCGACGCCAGCGAAATAGTTGAACGTCGCCGGGTAGACCCAGTGTGCGACGTTGAAGAGGCCCAGCGCCAGCATGAACCATGCAAGATAAGGCACCTGCATCAGGTGCTTGAACGTGCCGAAGGCGTTGGCGCGTTTCCAGTCGAAGCGGCGGCGGTGTTCGTGCGCCAGCGATTCCGGAAGGACGAAAAGGCCGTAGCAGAAGTTGACGCCCGCCAGCGCCGCCGAAGCGAAGAAAGGCAGGCGTGGATCGAACTGGCCGAGATAGCCGCCGATGGCCGGCCCGAGGATAAAGCCAAGGCCGAAGGCCATGCCCAGCATGCCAAACGCCTGGCCGCGCGCCTTGGGTTCGGTCACGTCCGCGATGTAGGCGGCGGCAGTTGAGTGCGTGGCGCCCGAAATCCCCGACAGGACGCGGCCCAGGAAGAGCAGCCACACCGTGTGCGCCATCCCCATGATCACGAAGTCGATCGCCAGCATGCCCATCGACACCAGCAGCACGGGCCGCCGGCCAAACCGGTCCGACAGTCCGCCGAGGATGGGCGCAACCAGGAAGTTCATCACCGCATAGACCGTCGTGATGTAACCGCCCCAGGGCGCGGCGTTCGACAGCATCGTTTCCAGGGGGCCGAGATTGCCGGAGGCTGCAAGGCGCTTTGCCTCAAGCACGGCCGCTTCGCCATTGAGCAGCTCTGCCACGAGATAGGGCATGGACGGCATGATCACGGCGAACGCCATCATGTCGATGAACACGGTCACGATGATGAAGAAGAACGCGTTCTTGCCGGGCTTCCGGGCCAGCGGAGCATTCGGCGTTGCATCAGCAGCGGACATGTCCGGCTCCAGTCTGGACCCAGCGCGGATACGCGGGCGGGGGTGGCCAGTCAATCAGGGTTGGTTGTGGCGAAGGTCGAGACACGTATTCTGATGCGATCAAGGCCCGCGCGCCATTGATCGCCTTGAAGCTGGTTGGTGCGGATGAGCGGGAAGCCATGGCGGGCAACGTGTTCCTGCGGGACGCTGTCCCAGCCCCGGTGCTCAACGGTAACGCGCGTTTCCCCGCCGACCCGCTCGAACCGCACCTCGACCTCGGTGGCGTGATCGGGCCCGAACGTCGCCTGCCGCCAGCTGACCACCAGCCGTTCGCCGGGCCGCCAGTCGCGAACCGGCCCGATCTCGAACACCTTGCCGTTGGGCAGACGCTCGACCAGCCGCCCGGGCGCATCGCCGGCAGGCGGCTCGAAGGCAAGCGTGCCGGGGCTGCGTGGGGTGAAGCGGAACGTGGGGGTATCTATCCACCAGTCGCCGATCTCCTGGGTTCGGCGCTCCACTCGTCTCAAAGGGTAGGCAAGCGCAGGCGCGAAGCTCGCCATGTCGTGCGCTTCGGGCTAGCATTTACGCAACGCGACTGGATCGGGGAGAGTGAGCATGCGCTGGGGTGCGGCGGCATTGGCGGGAATTCTTGTTGCAACGCTGGCGCCGGCGCAGGCGCAGGGAGGAAGCATGCTGGACCAGAATCTCGTGGGCGTGTGGATCAATGAAAAGCAGATCAACAGCCCGGGCGGCGCGGGCGGATTTGCGTCTTTCTCCACCGTGATGACGATGCAGCTGAACGCTGACGGCACGATCCAGCAATACACCCAGTCGGTTGGCGGCGGTGGCGAATGGTCGTCGAACAGCGGGCGCACGCTGGACTTCGACGGCCGCTGGCGCACTGCGAACGGCACTCTGCTGGTGCATGGCATGGGCCTGCCGGACTACACGCCCGCTGCCACCTATAGCTTCTCGGGAGACTATCTGGTGACGCAGAGCGATATGGGCCGCCTGATCTGGCAGAGGCGATAGCCGCCATGGCGTTCACATTCGGTTGGAAGCCGGCGCTGGTTGGCGCGCGTTGCGAGGTAAAGGTCGACGAGGCTGGCGCGGAGCTGAAGCGCGGGTCGCGTATACAGCGCGTCAATTTCAGCGAGGTGGCGGGCGGGCGGCTGCTCGAGCTCAACATGCGCACCTCGTCTGTCTCCCTGGTGCTGATGCACAGGGGCGGCAAGTTCGCGATCAACCATGGCGGGCAGATCACGGACGCTGCCCATGACGAGAACGCGGCTGCGTTCGTCGCGGCCAGCGCGGCGATCCTGGAGGGGCTGGCGCGGGTGAAGCCGGGCGTTCAGCTGGAGCTTGGCGGCGGACCCGGGGTGCGCTGGACGATGGCGGTGCTGGGCGCCGTGATGGCGATATTGGGGGCCCTGCTGGTGCTGATCCCATTGGTGGAAGGGCGGATGGATTTCGAGGGCATCGCCCTGATCGTGATGGCCATCCTGATCGCGTTGAGCGGCGGCGCGTTCGCCATGCGCTACAACCCATTCGCGAAACTGCCCACGGCGGCTCCGGCGGACCTGGCGCGCGTGTTGCGCAGCCACCTGCCGAAGGGCTGATTCAGATCAGGTGGAGGTCGGCGAAGGAGACCTGGCGGCCGCCGGCGGCGTTGATGCGCGCGATGTCGGCGCAGGTGCAGGCCTTGAGGTTCTCGATGATCAGGCTGGCCTGGCGCTCGGCTGCGAGGGCGGCGGCGGCCTCGAGTTCCTCGATCGAGAAGTGGCCGGCATTGATGCGGACCTTGCCGTCGGCGCGGAGCGATTGGGCGGCTTCCTGGAACGACATCAGCGCTTTGAACCTCTGCTGCGCCGCGATTCTGCGCGGCATCATGGTCATAAACGCAGAGAATGCGGCGAAAACCGCGCGCCGGGCATTACGATGCAGACAGGGTGCGCGGGTGCGACGTTCTGACTCGCTCACTCGCCCAGCATCGCCTCGCCCTGATTGTGGACATTGCCGACGGCGGGGTTGGCGGGCCAGGCGCGCAAGCTGTCTGACGGGCAGGGCTTCAGCAGCGCGTGCGGATCGCGGTCGTAGGGGTCGAGCCAGCGCGTGTAGTCACCGGGCGAGAGAATCACGGGCATGGAGTTGGCAATGCCGGCGACGGCGAGGTTGGGCTCGGTGGTGATGATGGCGAAGGTGTCGAACTCCGACCCGTCGATCATCGCGCGGCTCCACAGGCCGGCGAAGCAGAACCACGCGCCGGATGTGAGCGCGAAGGCAAAGGGCGCGCCGCTGCTCCATGCATAGAAGCCCGAGGCCGGCACGAGACAGCGGCCCTGCCGGAAGGCGCCGGAGAAGGTGTTGCTGGTTTCGATGTCGGCGGCGCGGGCGTTGAAGGTCGCGAACTTCTTGTCCGACAGGGGCTGTTTCCACCACACCGGCACGAGGCCCCAGAAGGCCGGCGCGACTTGTATCGCGTGGCGCGGGGCGTATTCGCCTTCAGGCGCGCGGCGCAGGATGGGGGCGTGGCTGCCTGGCGCGATGTTGTATTCGGCTTCCGGCGCATCGACATGCGGCGGCGCCACGAGATCGATCGCGGCGCGATAATCGTCCCATGAAATGGCGCGGCGGAAAAAGCGGGAGGTCATGCCCGCGAGGTTAGGTCGTGTTGAGGTTCGGTGGAAGCCGGGGTGTAGGGGCGCGTTCTCGCAGGCAAGGCCTGCGAAGTGGTGGTTTGAAGTGAGATCTGCATCGATGCCGGGTTGGGCCTTGCGGCTTTGTTCCCGAAGCGATGGAGGGGTGGGGTCAGGCGGCTGTGCGTTCCGGGCACGGGTTCGCGGTCTCGCAGGATGTGAGCCTGCGAGGCGCGTTTACGGGTTCGCTCCTTCAATCGAGTGTGGGGGGCCTCGCATTGAGGCGGCATCCGCCCTGCGGGCGGCCCCCTCCGTCGCGATGCTTCGCATCGCGCCACCTCCCCCGCCTTCGGCGAGGGAGGACAGGCGCCGTCCACCCCCCCCCCAAGCGGGGGGGGTGGGC
>JALHLU010000001.1:0-488127 GCA_022844345.1 Hyphomonadaceae bacterium | reverse complement strand
CGCCTTGGGGGTGGGAGCACCGCGCCTGTCCTCCCTCGCCGAAGGCGGGGGAGGTGGCATGCGAAGCATGACGGTGGGGGCCGCACGAAGTGCGGACTGCGCCGAGGGGGTCAGCGTCGCGCAGGCGCTTCAGCTTGTCAGCGTGCGCCTGCGCGCGTTGCTCCATGCCTTCGCATGCGTGGGCGAGGGCGGCGATGCGCGCGAGGAGTTCGAACAGGTCTTTCGGGCGGGTGAGGTGTGGCGTCGCGCGCTTGCGCGGCGCGCCGGGGCGGATGCCCGCGATCTGGCAGCCGCGCATGGCGATCCACAGACGCAGGCAGTCTTCCGCATCGAGGATCAGCAGTTCGAGCTGGAGGCGGAGCGCCGGGTCGATCAGCAGATGGCCGAGGGTGAGGTCGTCCGTCGAGACATGGATCAGCTGCTTGACGCGATGGCGCATGGCCTCGGCGACCTGGCGAAGGGGATCGCGAGGGAAGAGGCAGCGCAGGATGATCCAGAGCCATTCCATGTGTGGGAGTATATGCGCGCTGCGACCCCGGCCGATTCAGCGCGTCCCCATCCGGCAAATCGCGGCGGCATCGCGTTGAAAACGCGCGCGAAGTTTTTTGAGTTTCCTACGGAGTTGAAACAGCGGTTTCCCACAACTCTGGCATCACGGAGCACGGCCTCGTGGTTCGCCCTTCGAGACGCCGCCTGCGGCGGCTCCTCAGGGTGAGGAGGCTCACCATGAGGCCTATTTTGCAGCAACCACCAAGCCTCATCCTGAGCTTGTCGAAGGACGAGGCGTGGCTGCGAGTGTGCGCGGTCGCACATATGCGTGCCGTCCTGACCGGGGCGTTGTGTTGACCGTGGAGCGGGCCTCGCCTTAGGTGGCTGGGGAACAAGGGAGAGGGTTCGATGAAAGTTATTCCAGCGTGCGCCGCGATCCTGCTGGCGGCGGCCTGTTCGCCTGCGCCGGCGAGCGAGCCGGCGGCGCCTGCCGCGCCGAGCATCGCGCCGCCGCCGGCCCCGATGGCGCCGCCGCAGATCGCGATCCTGACAGACCTCGTCGGACGCTGGGGCGTCGCCATGGAGGCATGCGCGCCGACGAACGACGCGAAGGACGGCGTGATCGAGATCACGGCGTCCACCGTCGCCATGGGGCTGGATGCGTGCACGATCAGCTCGACCACGCCCGAGGGCGCGGGCACGATGATGATCCTGCAGTGCAAGAGCGGCGAGGGCGGCGACGATTATGAGCGCAATTTCAGCGTCGTCTCGTCATCGCCGGAAACGATGACCTGGATCACCGAAGGCGGCGCGGGCGTGCCCCACGTGCGCTGCAAGTAGGGCGGCGGCGCTCCTTATGTGAAGGGGTCTCGCGTTCAGGGCGCTGCCATCTGGAAGCGTGGCCCTGCCACGCGTTCCCGGCGCAGGCCGGGATCCAGCCTTAAGCGGGGAGCCGCGCGAAGCGCGCCGAAACCCGGTCGAGCGCTTCGCGCACATGTTTCCGGGGACTGGATCCCGGCCTGCGCCGGGAACGCGTGTGCGGCGCACACGCTTCCAGAGTGGCAGGGCGCGGCGCTAGCTGCTGTTGCCGGCGCTTCCGTTGCACGCGGCGCTCGCCTAGAAGCGGCGCAGACGGGGAGTGTGGCGGATGCGTGTGAAACTGTTCGGCGGCGTGCTGGCCTTGGCGATTGCCGGGTTTTCGGGGGTGGCGCTGGCGCAGGGCGGCTCGGGCCTCATGGCGGGCAAATACACACTCAACTGGTCGGCCGACCATGGCAGCGCGTCGGAGCAGATCTGCCTCAGCGACATGGAGGACTTCCGCGACCCGGCGCATGTGGTGGCGGCCTACCTCAACGACTACAATTCGGCCTGCAGCACCTCTTCGCGTGGCGGCGGCGTCTATGATGTCAGTTGCTCGGGTCGGCTGGTGGAGGGGACGTTCACCGTCCTCAGCTCCGGCAGCACTTCGCTCACCGTATCAGGCGGCGTGCTGATGAACACGGATGACCAGGGCGGCCGCCAGCGCCTGACCGTGCGGATATCGCTGCAGCGCGACGGCGATTGCTGAGCGAGGCGCTCAGGCTTCGCAGCCCGCGCGCCTCTCAGCCTTATCTGAAAGTAGTCCTTGCGCTCGGCGCCGTCATAGCGGCCGGACGTCAGGCAGCCGTTCTTGAAACCTGCGTCCTGAACCGCAGGGGCAGGGATCGTTACGGCCCAGCCCTCATCCTGAGCAGCGCCCGCAGGGCGCGTCCGTCGAAGGATCGGTGAGTTCGATCTCGCCGCCCTTGATGAAGCGAGGTCTGCGGTTGACGTGCGTCTCGCTTGGGAAGCCCTTACGCCGCTTGCTCATGGTTTGGTGCGTGAAAGGAGGGGGCGTCTTCGTGATGCTTGCGGCATGTATCCTTGACGTTTCATTGTAGGCAACGAAAGTATGGGCCCAAGGGACATCCAGGGGGCGCTTGCCGGGTCATGAAAAGCAAAATCATCGTCCTGCTCGCTTTGCTTGTGCTGCTACCCAGCCAAAGCGTCATCGGAGAACAGCGTCAGTCCGGCCAGAAAGATGGGCGGGCAACCGAGATATTCTGGCAGCCGCAACCGTCGTCCAACAAGATCCACGATCCCCATGCCGTGCGCATGTTCGAGTCAAGTCGATCCTACCCCATCTGCTATCTCAATGTCGCAAGGCTGTTTCAGGACAAATACTACAATGTTTCGAACTGCGCTCAGGTGCATAGCGCGCTACGTCACGCGTTGCTTGAGGAAGCGCCTGATCCCGAGGAAGTCAGCGCGTTGCGTACGCTTGCGACGCTGTGCGGCGCTCAAGCGTCTGTTGTGTGCGACGGCGTGACTGCCGGCACAAGCTCACTCTATAGCGTGACCGACCGACTTGGGCGCAATCGCTGTCTCGCAAAGATGCCGGGTCATGTTGTCCTGAAGCATTCAACCTGCAGGCTGTATTCGGACTTCAAGGATATGTTGCTGCCGTTAGGGAGGTTGGTCGAACGCCCCGATGGTCAGCGCGAGGTAGAACAACTATGCAACCCCATACAGGCGAAGCCGGACCGTCCGCTGACGGACGATTTCGATCTGAACCAGCTTCACATTTCACAGCACTTCCCGCCGGAGTTTGCCGAGACCAGAGACTATTATGTGCACGAGTTTCCCGATTCGGTGTGTAGCGGGGCGCCGTCGTTTGAGATTGAGGAGCTGCGCAAGGCTGCCGCCGACAGCTCAGAATGCGACTACCTCGCCGTCGGAACAATCGGCAACGTGAAATTTATCGACTGGAATCGGGTGGCGGAGCTCAAGCGCATGTCAGTCGCGGTTCCGCCTGCAATCAAGACCGACGGCCAGATTGCTGTCGCCCACAACTTTGTCACGTTCAAGGGCACGTCCGGATTCGAGATCTACAAGAAGTGCGGTGACGCAAGGCCCATACCCGTCCTCATGACCGTCGCAATGCGATCCCAAGACGGTTCGGTGATCAACGACCCCAACTTCATTCAAGGCTACGGCATGTCCTCGTATCGCGTGTTCGAGGAGTTCTTTTCGCGCTGAATGCGCGGGTCGAACGCGGAGGCCGTCTGTTTCGGCGGCGCCCTTAGCTTTGGTCTTCGCGTGCTTCGGGGTGTTTGTGGTGTATGGACTGAGCCCGCGCGTTCGCTGGCACCAGCCAGCTGCTGCGAGGCGATGAAGGTCCCAGTAAAGGCTAGAAGGCGAGGGGCTGCAATTAATCAATCGCCTCGCGCTTCTGGCCGCTCTCGCTGACGTAGAGCTCCTTCCCGACTTCCGCGAACTTTGCGCTCATGTCGGCCATTCCGCGCTCGACTATGTCGAGCGCAGCCCCCTCCGTCACGCCGCTTTGCGGCGCGCCACCTCCCCCGCCTTCGGCGAGGGAGGACGCGTGATCCCGGATGTCCTGCGTGATCTTCATCGAGCAGAATTTGGGGCCGCACATGGAGCAGAAGTGGGCGACCTTGTGGGCGTCCTTCGGCAGGGTGGCGTCGTGGAATTTTTGCGCGGTTTCGGGGTCTAGGCTGAGGTTGAACTGGTCTTCCCAGCGGAATTCGAAGCGGGCTCTTGAGAGGGCGTCGTCGCGTAGCTTGGCGGCGGGGTGGCCCTTGGCGAGGTCGGCGGCGTGGGCGGCGATCTTGTAGGTGATGACGCCGACCTTCACATCGTCGCGGTCGGGCAGGCCGAGATGTTCCTTCGGCGTGACGTAGCAGAGCATGGCCGTGCCGAACCAGCCGATCTGGGCGGCGCCGATCGCGGACGTGATGTGGTCATAGCCGGGGGCGATGTCCGTGGTGAGCGGCCCGAGCGTGTAGAACGGCGCCTCGCCGCACATGGCGAGCTGCTTTTCCATGTTCACCTTGATCTTGTGCATCGGCACGTGGCCGGGGCCTTCGATCATCACCTGGCAGCCCTTGTCCCACGCGACTTTCGTGAGCTCGCCCAGGGTTTCGAGTTCGGCAAACTGCGCGGCGTCGTTGGCGTCGGCGATGGAGCCGGGGCGGAGGCCGTCGCCGAGGGAGAAGGAGACATCGTACTTCGCCATGAGATCGCAGATCTCGTCGAAGCGTTCGTAGAGGAAGCTCTCCTTGTGACGGCTGAGCATCCAGCGCGCCATGATGGAGCCGCCGCGCGAGACGATGCCGGTGACGCGCTTGGCGGTGAGGTGGATGTAGGCGAGGCGGACGCCGGCGTGGATGGTGAAATAGTCGACGCCTTGCTCGCACTGTTCGACGAGCGTGTCCTTGAAGACGTCCCAGTCGAGCTTGTCGGGATCGCCGCCGACTTTTTCGAGCGCCTGGTAGATCGGCACCGTGCCGATGGGGACGGGGGCGTTGCGGATGATCCAGTCGCGGATGTTGTGGATGTTGCGGCCGGTGGAGAGGTCCATCACCGTGTCGGCGCCCCAGCGGATCGACCAGACGAGTTTTTCGACTTCTTCCTCGACCGAGGAAGTGACGGCGGAGTTGCCGATGTTGGCGTTGATCTTCACGAGGAAGTTGCGGCCGATGATGACGGGCTCGAGCTCCGGGTGGTTGATGTTGGCGGGGATGATGGCGCGGCCGCGGGCGATTTCGCTGCGGACGAATTCGGGGGTGATGAAGGCGGGGATGTCTGCGCCGAAATCCTCGCCGTCGGCGCGGCGTTCTTCTGCTCCAGCGAGCATGGCTTCGCGGCAGATGTTCTCGCGGTGGGCGACGTAGGCCATCTCGGCGGTGATGACGCCGGCGCGGGCGTATTGGAGTTGGGTGAGGTGCTTGCCAGGCTTGGCGCGGAGCGGGTCGCGGCGGTTGGGGAATTCGGTGACGAGCTTTTCGAGGGAGACATTGCCGTTGTCTTCCGGCTTCACATGGCGGCCGGTGTAGGCCTCGGCATCGCCACGCGCGGCGATCCAGCTGGCGCGGATCGCGGGCAGGCCTTCGTGCACGTCGATCTGCACGGCGGGGTCGGTGTAGGGGCCGGTGGTGTCGTAGACGCGGACGGGCGGCTCCTTCGCTGTGGGATGCAGCGCGATCTCGCGGAAGGGGACCAGCACATCCGGGAAGCCCGGCGCGGGGGAGTAGCCCTTGGTGCTGGCGGGCAGCGGGCCGGTGGTGACACGGAACGGCTCAAGCTCGCGCGGATCGATGGGCTTGTTCATGGGGTGGGCTCCAGTTGGCCGAACACGCCGGCGATGATGAGGAAGACGCCGATGATGAGGGCGGGGATGTTGGTGAGCGCATAGAGACGCACGGATTGGGGGCTCGCGATCTTCAGCGCGTGGCCGATGGCGAGAAGGCCGAGGCCTTCGACCGCCCACCAGATGGCGGTGAGGGTGACGAGGGCGGCGGTGATCGAGGTGAAATCGAAATGCGCCACAAGGAGTCCGCCGCCGGCGAAGGCCGTGACGGCGGCGGTCGCGTGCATGACGCCCGGCGAGGCTTCGATGCTGGCGAGCAGCTTCGCGGCGATGGACGGGCGCACAAGCGCGCTGGCGGCCGCGACGAGGAACGCGCCGACGAACAGGGCGAGCTTGAGGGTGAGCGGGGACTGTACGGCGAGGATGTCGGTCATGCGTCTGCCGCCGTGACGGGCGCGGACGGGAACGTCTCCTCGATGATCGCCTTCGCTTCCAGCGGGCGGTCGAGATATTCCATCGCGAAGGCGCGTTCTTCCTTCGGATCGTCCTTGCGCAGGACGTAGACGTCTGGCGTGCGGCGGCGGCCGCCGGCGATGACGCCGTCGACTTCGGGGCCAGCCATCTGGTCGATGATGGCGCCGTCATCGTCGAGCGCGATCAGGCGCTGCGCGGTGATGGCGAAGTGCGCGGCGGCGGGCGGATTCTCCAGTGCGCGGCGGACGCCCCACAGGGCGAGCGTGGCCATGGCCAGCGCGAAAACCAGGTAGAGCGGCGTGAACGCGGCCAGCATGGAAGGCTGGATCGCGTTGATGGCGAGCGATTCCACGAACCGCACGCCAAGCATCAGCGCGATGATGAGTGAGGCTGCGCCGGCGAGGCCGAAAAGCATGCGGCGGCGCGATAGGTCGGCGTTGCGCAGGCCAGGCGAGGCGGAGGCGCTCCACACCAGCGTTTCGCCGGGCGCGAGATGGGCGGTCCAGATGTCGGCGGCGTTGGTCACTTCGTCTTGTCTTCGATGGGCGCGACGATGCCCAGCGTCTTCCTGATCTTCTCGGCGACTTCGAGCGGGCGTTCGGTGTTGAAGAGGATGAAGGGCGGATAGGCGTGCATCTTCTGCGGGCTGCGGTTGAGGCGGATGTGGCCGCGTTCCTTCGTGCCCGTGACAATGATGGGTTGGGGATCGACGACGCGCCCATCGGCGCGGCCCTGGCCCCCGGCGGCGATCGACCAGGTCGCAAGCGGGCGCAGCAGGTCGACCGAGACAAGGCGGCGGTTGGTGAGCATGGCGACCTGCCGCCCCGGCGCGGAGGACGACCTCCAGAAGAACCATGCGACGCGGGCAAGCAGGATGCCGCCGACAACCCAGGCGAGCCATTTGAAGCCCGAGCGGTCGCCCTGTATCACCATGACGAGCAGGGCGAGGATCACGACGGCGGCAAGGCCGAGGCGGATCAGCAGGGCGCGGTTGAGCGCGCCGAGCGCGCGGCCATAGCCCTGGCCCTGCCAGAGCACATGCTCGCCCTTCTGCAATTGGCCGCGCAGGCCGGTGAGCAGTTTCTCGACCGGGATGGCGCCGGCCGGGAGATGTTCTGCGGGGGGGCTTTCTGTATTCGGACGGTCCGGCGTGTCGTTCACTTGTCTCTCCTGTCCCTTCGCCGGCATGACCCGGATCAGGTTCTAAGGGTGCTCGCGCGGGCGCCTTCAGGCATGTCGCCGTCCGGCATTGGCGCCGATCTCAGCGAACATCCGTTCGCGCCCCTCGGGATGGCGGCAGGATAGCGGTGTTGCAGTGGGTGGCAAGCCGCCAATCAGGCCGGTGGCGGACAGCCCTGCCAGTGGCGCATCAGGGCGTCGCGCCAGGCGGCCTGGCCTTCGGCGCCGGACGACACTTTCAGCAGCTTCAGCATGAAGTTGGCGTAGCCGGGATGGTTGGGAAGGCCGAAGCGGGCTTCGATGACGTGGCCGAACACAGCGTCGGTGATCATCTCGCCGCCGCGGCTGCCGGCGCGTGTGTCTTCGAAGGCGGGGCCCGAGATGCGAAAGTGGTTCTTCGCGCCCTTGTCGGATGAGTAGAGGAAATCGGCGCGGGCCTCGCCGAGGATGCGCAGGAGAGGCGCGTCATCCTCCGGCCAGGCGAGGGCGAGGCCGAAGGTGAAGTCCTTCGGCTGGCGCGGACCGAACAGCGCGAACTCGGCGAGATCGAAATCATACATGCGCCAGGGGGCGGGCGGGGCGTCGAACATGATGGGCTCGGCATCCTGTGCGCCGAGACGCACGGCGAGCGTGCGCGCGGGGCCGGTCGCGAGGTCGACCCACGCCTGCGGCAGCTGGGTTGCGTCGCGCTGGAGGCGGCCGCCGATGAGGCCAAGCGCTTCGGCCGATGTGGCGTCAGCAGCGGGAGCGGCGAAACGGGCGGTGACGTAGGCGGCGCTCTTGCAGGCGTCGATCATCTTGGCGACGTGCAGTTCCTGCGGATTGCGGATGTGCACGAGGATGCGTTCGGGCAGCGAGCCATCCTGGTTCGAGCGGATGTAAACCAGCGTCGTGCCGTCGGGATGGTACGACACAGGCGCGGCCGGGGCGGCTGCGGCGCCGGCCGGGGGCGCATCTTCGCGTCCGGCCAGCGGCAGGAAGAAGCTGAGCAGCGCCAGCAGCAGAAAGCACCCGACCGAGACGCCCAGGCGCAGGCGAAGCTGTTTCTGGAGGGAGCGTTCCTCCGGCTTTGCCTCGCCCGTCCAGAAGGCGGTGGCGAACATGTTGGTTATCACGACGCGGGGGCGCGGCAGGTCTGGCCTGCGGATGCGCTCGATCCGGTAAGACAGCTGGATCGCCAGAACCCAGGCAACCAGCGCGCCAAGCGCCAGCACGCCCATGACGAGGAGAATAGCGAGAACCATGATGGGGTTGTGCCGTCACAAGGGGGCGGACGTCCAGCCGGAAGGTGTTTCAGGCGGCCCGTTTGGCGTCGTCAGGAGCGTCGCCGTTGAGGCCGGCATCCTCGCTTAGAGCTCCTTTGGCGGGGCGTGGGCGTCGATCTGGATCCAGGTCTGTTCGGAGAAGGCGAGCATGTCTCCGGCTTCGGAGAAGAGGGCGGAGCCTGCGAAATGCTTGCGCCGGTCCTGTCCCTTGCGCCAGGCGATGACGACGATGGGGGCATCCGTCGATGGCCGCGCGAGGATGCGCGCCGACATGCGGCCGAGCAGGATCGGTTCGGCATCGATGGCGAAGGCACCCGGACAGTCGAGGGCCGCCCACATGAATTCAGGCGCGATGAGGCCGGAGGCGTCCGCAAGATCCGGCGTGGGCTGCCAGGGAGCGGCGACGATGGGGAAGAGGTTTGGGTTCTCGACGCCGGCCGGGTCCTTCAGCCAGTCCGGAAAAATGCGCAGGCCGTCGCCGACGCCGCGCGCGGGGCCGCAGACGAAGCAGTGCGGCAGGACATGGTCTTCCGGGCCGCGATAAGTCTGCGCTGCGACCTGCGCGGCTTCGAGTCCGGGCGAGCGGGCGTCAGGCGTCTCGAGCTGTATGGCGCGCGCGGACATGATAAGGGTCGGAGCATCGCCGGTTGAGGTCACGCTGACGCCGCTGGGCGTTGTCTCGACGCTGAGGTCCTGCTCGAGCGGGATCGGCGCGCGCAACGTCACCTCGACGGCGCTGGCGGCGGGAAACAGCTGCGCGACCAGGCCGGCGGAATAGCCGCCATTGCCGGAATCGTGCGGACCGTTGAAGCGGCGGGCGATGCGAAGGGGTCGGACCATGATGGGGAAGATAACGATCTCCGAAGGCGCCGGCTACAGCTACGGCCTCGCCGGAAGACCTGCGATCAGCTTTTCCAGCATTTGCGAGTCCGAGAAACGGGACGATCCGACCGCGGCAGACCCTCGGGTCTGGGGGTCCTGCGAAGCCGCGAATCGCCCCGCGAGTGTGGGGTCGTCCGCAAAGCGCACCGCGACAAGGTCGAGCGACCGACACACGTAGAGGCGTTGACCGCCGGCGCCTGCCGCGGCGACGCAATCGGCGGGCAATCTGCCGGCATTCGCGCCCTGTGGCAGGTCCACGGTGCGGGCGACCGGATCGAGCCCGTTGCGCACGGATTCATCGAGCGGCGTCGATAGCCACCACGACAATCCGTAGCCGCGATATGCACCCTGTGGACGAAACTGGCTTTCATAGGCCTCGGCATCGAGTTTCACGTTTGCGGCAAGTTCTGGTCTCAACGCGAGTTCACCGAACCGGGCCCAGTCGCGGGCGCTCATGCTGGCGCCAGCCGCGAGGTTCGGATCGGGCCCGGCCACGGGACCGCCCCATGCGGCGACCTTCACACCGAGCGGGGCCAGTATCCGCCGCTCCAGGTAGCCGGTCGGCGCCTCGGGGCGGCCTGCCGCCTCCAGCGAGCGGCGCAAGGATTCCGCGAACACCTGAAAGACGCCCGGGCCGTAGGCAAACACTTCGCCGGGGGGAGCTGATCCCGGTGTGGCTACCGCTTCCAAGAAGCCTGGCGCTGCGCGGGGTCCCGTCGTTGCAAGCCCGCTAGAGAGCGACAGCAGGTGGCGATAGGTTATGCGGCTGCGCAGCGGATCGTCACGCCATTCGGCAAGAACGCCCGCGACCGGCTCGTCAAGGTTGATCAGACCATCCGCAACCGCGGCCGCCGCCATCATCCCGCTGAAGCCCTTGGAGCCGGAGAACAACGCGTGCGGCTGATCCGCACTCATGCCCGGAGCGTAGGCTTCGCAAACGGTTGCGCCATCCTGAACAACGAGCAGCGCCACGCCATAGTGTTCGGCGCTGTAGGAGAAAGCTGCGTCGCAAGAGCCGCTGGGCGGACCTGCTGTATCAGAAGGGGCCGGTGTCGCCACGCAGGCCGAGAGCGCTGCGGTGGCGGCCAAAGCGCGAAGCATCATCGTCATATCCTTTTTTCCGACGGCAAGCGCTCGCGCGGCAGGTGGAGCGCGCCGGGGAGGTGGTAGAGAAGGGCGCCACAGGGAGTCATGCCACCCGTTTTCGCATCTCGACAAGGTGGAAGTCGCGCGTTGTCTCGCCCGAGGTTTCGCTGAAGGGGAAGGGCAGCGTCGCGCCTGTGAGATGATAGCCGCGGCGCTCGTACCAGGCGATTAGCGCGGTGCGGACGTTGATCACGGTCATGACCATTTCATTGGCGCCCCAGAGATCCTGGATGCGACGCTCGGCTTCGGCGATGATCTGCTTGCCGAGGCCGCCGCCCTGCGCGCCCGGGTCGAGCGCGAACATGCCGAAATAGGAAGCGTTGATCGGCTCGCCCGGCTGGCTGAGGCCCTGCAGGAGGCAGCAGCCGGCCAGGTGTCCGCCGCGCTCGGCGATGAGGAATCGCGAATCCTCGCGCGCGATGAGGCTGAGCACTTCCTCGAGGCTGGTGCGCGGGCCTTTCAGGAGGTGGGCTTCCGAAGCCCAGCTCCCTTCGGTTTCGGGACCGCGGTAGGCGCGCTCGATCAGGTCGACGAGAGCGGGCGCATCGGCCTGGCGCGCATAGCGGAAAGACAGCTCTGTCATCGTGGGCTCCTCATGCCGCTAATCCACGGCGCGCGGGCAAGGTCAAGGCTCTCGTGGCTGACATGATTGCGCCGCTGGTTCGCGCGTGGTTTCCTGCGCCAGGCAATTGGCGGAGAGAGCAATGATCCGCATGTGGCGCGGACTTCTGGCCCTGGCGGCCGTTGTGGTTGCGGGCGTCCCGGCGGCCGCGCAGCGGCATCTGCCGCCTGATCCCAATTTCTGCGATCCGGCCAGTCATCCGCACGACGCGGTGGCGGCTGCGCCTTACTCGCATCGCGTGATGTTCGAGGATGAGCATGTGCGCGTGCTGGAAATCCGCCTGCCGCCCGGCGCCAGCGAGCCGGTGCACATTCATGCGCTGCCGAGCGTGATCCATGGCGAGACGGGCGGCGAGGGCGGCGCGAAGTTTCTCTATACCGAGTATCGCTGGATGAATGGCGAGTTCATCAAGGTGCGTGAGAATGAGGTTGAGGCGTCGGCTGGCGCGCGCGCCGTGTGGACTGGGCCCGAAGGTCCGCACGCCATCACCAATATCGGGCCGGTGGGCGTGAAGTTCACGCGGATCGAGATCAAGCCGGAAAGTTGCGCCGGTTAGCGCTTCACGGCGCGGGGACGAATTTCTCGCCGGTGCCGGGCATGTAGACCGGCGGGAGCGGGCCGACGACGCCCTGCAGGAATGTCACCTTTGTCTCGATGGTCAGCGACTGGCGGATGGCCAGCGCTTCCTGCAGTTTGGCGTAGTCCGGCCCATCGCCGCCCATGGCGGCGGCGTCGCGCGTGGCGGCCCAGTGGTCCACGCTGGCATAGCGCGTCGTGAGGTAGACTTCGTCATAGTCAGCTGAGGCTTCCTTGCCGCCGGGCGGCGGGATCACCACCCACATGCCGACGATGCGCGAACCGATCTTCTCGAAGAAGGGCCAGACGCCGTCCTGCGAGGCCTTCAGGAATTGCGGATAGGTTCCCTTCTTGATCTTCCAGTAGCGGATGGTGGTGATTTCCTCGCCGGGGATGGGCGAGAGATTGCGGACGGGGCTGCGCGTGGCGGGTCCTTCGCGGTTCATTTGGATCGGGCTGTTGTTGGGCGGTAGCTGCGGCGCCGCAGACGGCGCGGGCGTCTGTGCGCAGGCTGACATGGCGAGACTTGCAGCCAGGAAGACCGGGGCGAGAAGAGATAGGCGCAAGGTTGTCTCCATCATTCATGCCGCAGTGCAGCGAAGCCTGCTCGGCGCAGCATCCCGGCCATGGGTGGTTGCGCTGGACGGCAGGCTACACATCTCTTTCGTTAGCCTGCAACGCTGCCTTAATCGCGTGCTGGTAACGTTTGACTGCTTCGCGACTTTTTTCCCAGCCGGTGGCCCGCCATGAACCTTCTCGACGGCCTCAAGAGCGACTGGATCTACATCAACGGTTTTCGCCGCATCATCGGCGCGATCGGCAAGTTTGATCCCGATGCGGAATACACAGTGGCCGACGCCATCGAGGACGCGGTCGACGACCATTCCGGCCGGCCCTTCATCTCGTTCGAGGGGCAGGAGATCACCTATGCCGACTTCGAGGCGCGGGCGAACCGGTTTGCGCACTGGGGGCAGAGCGTCGGCCTGAAGGCGGGCGACACGGTTGCGCTCTTCATGGAGAACCGGCCGGATTATATCGCCTTCTGGGCGGGCATGGCGAAGATCGCGGTGCGGACGGCGCTGATCAACTACAACCTTTCGGGCGCGGGGCTAGCACACTGCATCAATGTGGTGGACTGCAAGGCCATCGTGATGAACCCGGAACTGGCGGCGAACTTCGCCTCGGCCCGCGCATCGGTGAAGCTGCCGCTGGGAGCATTCGTGCTGGGCGGGGCGGCCGAAGGGCTCACGCAGATCGACGCGGCCGTGGACAAGGCGGCGCCGGGACGGCTCGACAAGTCGGTGCGTGCAGGCATGAAGGGCGGCGAGGTTGCGCTCTACATATATACGTCTGGCACCACTGGCCTGCCGAAGGCGGCGAAGATTACCGGTGTGCGGGCGCGGGGCCTGATGCGCGTGTTCAAGGACGCGACCGAGGCGGGGCACAATGAGCGGATCCTGCTGACATTGCCGCTCTATCATGCGACCGGCGGCATGTGCGGGGTCGGCACGGCGCTGAACGCGGGCGCGTGCATCATCCTGCGGCGGAAGTTTTCGGCCTCGCATTTCTGGCAGGAAGCGATCGACAATGACGCGACCATGCTGGTCTACATCGGGGAGCTGGGCCGCTATCTCATGAACCAGCCGCCGAGCGCGCTGGAGAAGAGCCACAAGATCACCAAGGGTTTCGGCAACGGTCTGCGGGCCGATGTGTGGGAACAGTTCGTCGCGCGGACGGGCATCAAGCGGCTGGTCGAGTTCTATGGCTCGACCGAAGGCAATGTGAACTTCTTCAATCTCGACGGAAAGATCGGCGCGGTGGGGCGCATACCGCGCCTGTTGCGGTCTCGCCTGCCGGCGCGGATCGTGCGGTTCGATGTCGAGACGGAGATGCCGATACGTGGGCCCGATGGGCTCTGCATCGAGGCGGCGTCCGACGAAGTCGGCGAAGCGGTGGGGCCAATCACGCGCGAGCCGCGCCAGCGTTTCGATGGCTACAACGACGAAAAACAGTCGCAGAAGAAAATCCTGACCGACGTGTTCGCGAAGGGCGACAAGTGGTTCCGCACCGGCGACCTGATGAAGATGGACAAGGACGGCTACATCTATTTCGTCGACCGGATCGGCGACACTTTCCGCTGGAAGGGCGAGAACGTTTCAACGAGCGAAGTGGAGATCGCGATTTCCTCGTTACCGGGGGTCACGCATGCGATCGTCTATGGCGTGGCCGTGCCCGGGAATGACGGCCGTGCAGGCATGGCGGCCATCTCGCCGCGAGAAGGCGTGGATCTCAAAGCGCTCCACGCGCACATGACGGCACACCTGCCGGCCTATGCGCGGCCGATCTTCATCCGGTTCCAGGCGGAGGCGGAGACGACCGGCACGCTGAAATATCGCAAGGTCGATCTCGTGAAAGACGGCTTTGATCCGATGAACACCGAGGACGCGCTGTTCGTCGCGGACAACGAAGCAGGGACGTATCGCCCGATCACCACCGATGTTCACCGCGAGATCGTGAGCGGCAAGATCCGGCTTTGAGGGCGGCGGCGAACGCCGCCCTCTCCGCCGTTCAGGTCCAGATGTCGCCCAGGGCCAGTTGCTCGATGAAGCTGAGGCCGAGCGGGTGGTGGTAGGCCGTGCCGTTGGCCCAGTCGTCGAGACGCGAGACCAGGGACTGGACCGACGGCCCCGTGCGGGCACCCGCCGCATCGAGGATGCGCACCAGCTCGCGCAGGCGCGGCTCCTCCAGGTCGACATTGTCGGCGGCTTTCGCTTCCGACAGGCGCCAGCCCGCGACGTCCCAGTTGAGCGCGACGGCTGCGGGAACAGCATCGCGCCAGACATAGACGGCCATGCGGCCTTCCGCGATGCGCTGGGCGTGGTCGGCCAGGCAGTTGCGGAATTCCAGCGCCAGCGTCTCCAGCTGCTTGCGCGTGGTGATGCGCGCAAACGGCGCGGGAAGCGCCGGGGCTGCGTCGGCCGGACGGAAGGCGTCTGGCGTCAGGTCTTCCTGCGCGCGGCGGAACACGGCCGACACGTCGCCGCCCGAGCCCCAGCGGCGCGCCAGACGTGCGGCAGCGTCGGGCGTGCGCATGCGGACCGCGATGCGGAAGGCGCGCGCAAGATCGGCCGCTGCCTGGGCCGACGGAATCACGCGGACCACCGGCGCCATCCGCAGCAGCGGAGGAAGCATGGAGATCGGCGCAAACGCCGCCGGACGAACTTCGTCGAGGTGGCGCAGGACTTCGTTCGCCATGGGCTCGGCGAGGAGGTCCATGAAGGTTGCGTAGTCCGCGATCCGCCATAGCGGCTCGCCCGCCTTGGACAGCGCGCGCATCAGGCCGCTGGCGTTGGGACCGGCGATGGCTTCGGCGACGAGCGCGTCGCGCTGGAACTCGACCAGGCGGCGCAGTTCGGACGGAGCCGGCTCGCGTGCCGCCCGGCCAGAGACGAGTATCGCCGCTGCGTGACGGCGCGCAGCCGGCAGGGCGAAGAAGTCGCCATGGGGCGCTGCCCACACGCGGGCGATCGCGTCGGCGAATTCGCCGGCGAGAAACGCCAGCAGGGGCGTCGCCGTGTGCGCGCGCTGCGGCGCACGCTGGATGAATTGCGCGACCATGGCCGCGTCTCCTCTCGACACACGCCTGCGATCCCGCCGGTTGGGGCGGGGCAGGCAAGGGCGCGCGCCAGTTTCAGGGCAGGCGGACGCCGGTTCTGTAATGCGAGGTCAGACGCTTCCGAGCGAATGCACGGGGCGCCGACCGGCCCCCATGTTCAAACACAGGGGCGAACTGCGTAGGTTCAGTCGCCTCATCGGCTGCCGTGGCTCCATCAGGATGCCGGGAGAGGTATCCCCCCGGCCCGCGACCGTCTGACGCAAGATTTGGGCGGCATTTTGGCGGCGCGCGAAACTGGTCTAGGTAATGGGGGAGTAGAGGAGACATTCCATGTCCGTGCGATTGACGATTGCAGCTTCGATGCTGGCGCTGGCTGCGGCCTGTGCGCCTGAACAGACAGCAGCGCCGGCGGCCCCGGCTGCGCCGGAGATTGTCGAGCCGCAATTGCCGGACGACATCGCCAATAGCGATGCCGCGAAATACAAGCCTGCGCCCGAAGGCGAGATCAGCGTCAGCTTGCCGGCAACCGGCGCGCGTGTGACGAGCCCGTTGATTGCGGAAGGCGTCGCGATCAACAACTGGTTCTTCGAAGGCCAGTTCATGGCTGAGTTGGTGGTTGAGGGCGAAGTGATCGTGACCGCGCCGGCGATGCAGGCGGGCGACACGAACTGGACCGATCCGGGGCCTGTGAACTTCCGCGCTGAAATGATCTTCAACGTGACGAAGGAAACGCCAGCCGAACTTATCCTCAGCGAGGACATGCCCGAGCATATCGACGTCGAAAACGATATTCGCGGGCCTGCAAGGTCGGTGCGGATTCCGGTGGTGCTGGTTCCAGCCGCGCCGTGATGTCGTTCAGGCCCGAACGCGTCATCCTTGAACTCGACAGCCGGTTTCACAGCGCGGTCGATCCGGCTGATTTTCCGGTGCACACGATCCGCTGGCGCAACCAGCGCTGGGCGGAGCGTGTGGGGCTGGGCGGGTTGGCGGACGCGGAGTGGGTCGAACACTTCGGGAAGTTTGCGCCGCTCGATGGGTCGCTCGAAAGGCCGCTGGCGCTGGCGTATCACGGCCACCAGTTCCAATCTTACAATCCGAACATCGGCGATGGCCGCGGTTTCCTGTTCGCGCAGCTGCGGGACGATGACGGGCGGTTGCTTGACCTTGGCACCAAGGGATCGGGCCGCACGCCCTGGAGCCGCACGGGAGACGGCCGGTTGACGCTGAAAGGCGGCGTGCGCGAAGTGCTGGCGGCGGGCATGCTGGAGGCGCTGGGCGTCTATACGTCGAAGGCCTTCTCGCTTGTCGAAACGGGCGAGCAGCTGGCGCGCAACGATGAGCCCTCGCCGACGCGGTCGTCTGTTCTGGTGCGGCTGTCGCACAGCCATATCCGCTTTGGCGCGTTCCAGCGGCTGGCCTATGCGGGGGATGCTGATGGAGTCGGCAGGCTCGTCGGCTACTGCACTCGCCACTACTATCCCGCTGCGCAGGGCGCGGACATGGAAGCATCGGCGGCGGGCCTGCTGCGCGAAGTGACAACAGCCACCGCCGAACTGGCCGCGCAGTGGATGGCGGCGGGCTTCGTCCATGGCGTGCTCAACACCGACAACATGGTGGTGACGGGAGAGAGCTTCGACTATGGCCCGTGGCGTTTCCTGCCCTATTCCGATCCCAGCTTTGTCGCGGCCTACTTCGACGAGACCGGGCTCTACGCGTTCGGACGCCAGCCTTCGGCGGCGTTGTGGAACCTGTCCCAGCTGGCTTCGGCCCTGACGCTGGTGGCGGGCGCGCCGCCGCTGGAGGCCGAGCTTGAAAGGTTCGAGGCGCTCTATCGCGATGCTTTCCGCCGGCGGGTGCTTGCGGTGCTGGGCCTTGCCTCGAAAGGGGAGGAGGCGGATCTCAGCCTGTTCAAGACGTTCTTCACCTGGATGGGAGAGACGCGTGCGTCATGGCCGCAGGTGTTCTTTGACTGGTTCTGCGGCGCCGCCAGCGAGGCGCGCGCGGACGCGGGTCCACTCGCTGCGCTCTATCGTGATCCGGGATTTGCGCCTGTGCGTGAGGCCCTGCTTGGACATGCGCCGGATCGGCCCGAGCGGCTGGCGCATGCCTACTTCCGGGAGGAGCGGCCGGTCTCTCTGCTGATCGAGGATGTCGAGGCAATCTGGGCGACGATCGCGGATGGTGATGACTGGACCGCCTTCCATTCCTGCATGGAGCGGATCGGGGTGGCGCGCGAAGCCTTCACTCCTGATCAAGGTTAAGGCAAAAAATTCCCACGAATCCCGGCGGCTGCCTGGGGTTTTGGCCTCCAAGACCGGCATGGACCTACGGTTTTGTTAACCCTTCTCCGATGTAACTGGCTCCAGGGATTTCCACAGGCGCCAAAGGTCCATGACGTCGACACCGCTTCCTCTGGGTTCAGGATCGCCCCCTGAGGTGATCGAGAGGTGCTTCGCGAGCGCGACGGAGCATTTCCTGAACGCCGCAACGGAGGCGTTCGCGCTCATCGACCAGGAGGGCCGCGTTGTTCGCGCCAACATCGCCTATCGCCGCCTGACCGGGCCGGCCGGCGGCGCGCATGACGCCTCGATCCTCTCCTACGTCGACCCGGACAAGCGCGAAGCTGTGCGCGATGCGTTGCGCAGCCTCAACGACAAGGCTCCCATCCGGACGATGCAGATGCGTTTCCGCATCGGCGGCGAGACGCGCCTGATCGATGCGGAGATGTCCTGGCTTTGTGAGTCCGGCCTCGTCTCCTTCGTCGGCCGCGATGTCACGCGGCAGGACCTGCTCGAGCGCGAGCGGCAGGAGACGGCAACGGCGCGCGATGCTGTCGAGCAGGTCGACGATATCGGCCACTGGCGCGCGGGACGTGACTTCAAGCTGCAATGCTCGCCCGGCGCTTCGCGCATCCTCGGGCTCGATCCGGCGGCGCCGCCGCTGGTGCTGACTGACCTTGTTGAAATGATCGTGCCGGAAGACCGGGAGGCGGTCGTGCAGGCCGCGCGCGAGGCCTTCGAGAAGCGCAAGTCCGTGAAGCAGACCTTTCGGCTTCGTCGCGCGGATGGGACGACGCGTATGGTGCGCGTCGCTGGTTCGCCTTCGATCGATGCGCGCGGGCAGGTGGAGGCGATGCACGGCGTTGTCGTCGACAAGACGGACGGCCATGCCGCGCTGCAGGCGGCCCTCAACGCAGATTCAACCGTGCGCCGCTTTGTGCAGGCCGCGCCGATGTCGATCTGCATGTGCGACAACGAACTGCGCGTGGTCATGGCCAGCTCCAGCTGGATCGCAGCGCACCGGATGACCGAAGGCGAAGTCCTCGGCCGCAACATCTACGAAATCCAGCCATGGATACCGGAGAAGTGGCGCGCCATGCACCGGCGCGTGCTGCGCGGCGAGGTGATGAGCCATGAGCGGGATCCATATGATAGCCACAGCGGAAACCAGCGCTGGCTGAAATGGTCGGCTGCCCCCTGGCACAATGGCGATGGGCAGATCGGCGGCATGATCGCCGTGCACGAGGATGTCACCGCGCTGGTGCAGGCGCAGCACGAGATCGAAAGCTCCAAGGAGCGCATGTCGTTCGGACTCGCGATCACCCAGATGATGATCTGGGAACTCGATTTCGAGATGCGTGAGACGTTTGTCGAAGGCGACTGGAAGCACTTCTTCCCACAGCGCCCGACATTCGACTCTCTGACCGGCGGCGACAGCTGGATCCACGCTTCCGACCGCGAGATGCTGGCCAACAAGTGGCGTGCGCACCTCGCCGGCGGCGCACCCTACACGGCGGAGTATCGCGTCACGTTCGTGGATGGCCGCGAGATCTGGCACGCCGCCTCTGTCCGCATCCTCAAGACCGTGAAAGGTTCGCCAGCGCGCGCATTCGCTGTCATCCAGGATATCACGGCGCGCAAGCACATCGAGATCAAGGCGATGGAGGCCGAGCAGCGCGCACTGGTTGCGGCGGCGGCGAAGTCCGACTTCCTGTCGAACATGAGCCACGAGATTCGCACGCCGCTGAACGGCGTGCTTGCGGTGTCCGAAGTGCTCGCGCGCACTGAGCTGGACGAGCGCCAGGGCGAGATGGTTCGCCTGATCTCGACATCGGGCAAGACGCTGCTGCGCGTGATGGACGACCTGGTCGAATTCTCGCGCCTTGAAGGCGACGATATCAGTTTCGACGTACGGCCGTTCGAACTGGAAGAGGCTTTGCGCAACACCTGCGAGGCAGCGCGTACGCGCGCCGAGGCCAAAGGCCTGCGCTTTGACGCTTTCGTCTCCGCAAGCTGCGATGGGGTGTTCCGCGCCGACCCGGTGCGCATTGGCCAGGTGCTTGGCAACCTCCTCAACAATGCGGTGAAGTTCACCGAGCAGGGCGGCATCAGCGTTTCGGCCAGCGTCGAGGAAATCGCCGGCGACAGGACGCAGTTGCGCCTCGCGGTGACCGATTCTGGCGTTGGGTTCGCGCCGGAAGTCGCCGAGCGCATCTTCGAGCGGTTCGAGCAGGCCGATATCTCGACCTCGCGCCGGTATGGCGGGCTCGGGCTTGGTCTTTCCATCGTGAAGCGCCTTGTCGAGCTGATGAA
Source organism: Hyphomonadaceae bacterium (assembly GCA_022844345.1). Taxonomy (GTDB): domain Bacteria; phylum Pseudomonadota; class Alphaproteobacteria; order Caulobacterales; family Hyphomonadaceae; genus UBA7672. The sequence goes on along the minus strand of JALHLU010000001.1, from coordinate 468,155 downwards.
CGGACAAGTGAGCGCGGTGTCGAAGCAGGGCCAGGGATCGACCTTTGAGGTCACCATCCCGATTTCGCGCGATCGCATTGCCGCCCTGGGCGCGCTGACCACCGTGGCGGTAGAGGACTTCGATACCGAGACCAGCATAGAGAACCTTCGCCTGCTGGTGGCTGAAGACAACCCGATGAACCGCCGCGTGGTTGAGTTGCTGCTGGCGCAGAGCGGGCTGCACATCACCTTTGCCGAGAATGGAAAGGAAGCCGTCGACAAGTTCTCGGCAGGCAAGTTCGACCTTGTCCTGATGGACCTGCAGATGCCGATCATGGGCGGACTTGCCGCCATGCGCGCCATTCGCGCCTGGGAGAAGGAAAAAGGGCGCGTGCCGACGCCCATGCTGGCGGTGTCGGCCAACGCGACCGACGACCACGTGCTGGAGGCCAAGGAGGCTGGGGCCGACGATCACGTCGCCAAGCCGATCGTACGCGAGACGCTGTTCGAGGCGATCGCGCGCTATGCCCGGGCTGGCGCTGCGGAGCAGCCCGCTGACGACCGCGACTTCGATCTCGACGAGTTCGATATCGCGGTGTGAGGCTGCGGCCTAAGCTCCCAAGTAATGCCGGAAGAAGTCGCCGACGCCGCCGGGGACGTAGACGGCCAGCATGACCAGGCCAAGCGTCAGCACGTGCAGCGCCGTGATCAGCGCAGTGACAGTCACGAAACCGGGCTTGTAGGTCTTGTGCCGCAGCACATGCTGGGCAAGCAGGCCGCCGATGATGCCGAAGGCGAGGTCGGCAAGGTGCAGGCTGCGCTCGGGCGCGCGCCATTGCCGCTTTTCGGCTGCGTGCTTGTCGGCCTGGTAGAACAGCCACGAGGCTATGCCACCGATGATGTAGAGCAAGCCGACCCAGACGGGGAATCGGCCCAGCATGATGTTGTTGCCAAGCAGGACGATGATGGTTGCGGCAGCGGCCGTGCGCATCGATATCTGGCGGAAGCCTGGTTTTGGCTCGCGCGCGGGACGCGTGGCGTTGACGGCGGCAGGCTTCGCGCCCTGTGTTGGTTCAGCGACGGATTGCTGCGCAGCGGCCGAAGGCTTCGCAGGCGGGGTTGTGATCCGGACCTTGACGGCGGCGGGACGGCCGCCAGCGCCTTCGCCGATTTCGTAGGAAAGCTTGTCGCCAGGTTGGGGACGCTCGGTGCTCTTCCCGATAGACTTCATGTGGACATACAGCTTCGATCCGTCGGGCCGGCGGATGAAGCCAAACCCCCGGGCGTCGTGCCAGTCCTCAAGTATTCCGTTTTCGCGGGCCACGCGGTCTAGCTAGCTCTACTTGTTTGCGCGGTTGCTAACGAGGTCATCTACCACCGCAGGATCTGCAAGAGTTGAAGTGTCGCCAAGGTTCGCAAAGTCGTTCTCCGCAATCTTGCGCAGGATGCGGCGCATGATCTTCCCGGACCGTGTCTTAGGCAGCCCAGGCGCAAACTGTATGACATCTGGCGTCGCAATAGGACCGATTTCCTTGCGGACCCAGTTCACAAGTTCCCTGCGCAGCTCGTCACTCGGGTTTTGCCCCGCCATCAGGGAGACGTACGCGTAAATTCCCTGGCCCTTGATGTTGTGCGGGTAACCGACCACTGCGGACTCGGCTACTTTCGGATGCGCAACGAGCGCACTTTCGACCTCGGCGGTGCCAAGGCGGTGGCCCGAGACGTTGATGACGTCGTCAACACGGCCGGTGATCCAGTAATAGCCATCCTCATCGCGGCGGCAGCCGTCGCCGGTGAAGTACTTGCCGGGATAGGTCTTGAAGTAGGTGTCGACGAAACGCGCGTGGTCGCCATAGACCGTGCGCATCTGGCCGGGCCAGCTATCGAGGATGCAGAGGTTGCCGGCGGTTGCGCCCTCAAGCACCGTTCCCTTGTCGTCCACAAGTTGCGGGCGGATCGAGAAGAAGGGTTTCGCAGCGGAGCCGGGCTTGAGCGCGTGCGCGCCAGGCAAGGGCGTCATCAGCGTGGCGCCGGTTTCCGTCTGCCACCATGTGTCGACGATGGGGCAGCGCTGCTCGCCGACGACGCGGTAGTACCACTCCCACGCTTCCGGATTGATCGGCTCGCCGACGGAGCCCATCAGGCGCAGCGACTTGCGTGAGGACGACGTCACGAACTGGTCGCCTGCGCCCATCAGCGCGCGCAGGGCGGTGGGGGCAGTGTAGAAGATCGAGACCTTGTGCTTGTCGATCGTCTTCCAGAAGCGCGAGGCGTCCGGCCATGTGGGAACGCCTTCGAACATCAGCGTGGTGGCGCCGTTCGCGAGCGGGCCATAGACGACGTAGGAATGGCCGGTGACCCAGCCGACATCGGCCGTGCACCAGAAGACTTCGCCGGGCTTGTAGTCGAAAACGATCTCGTGGGTCATCGACGCCCAGACGAGATAGCCGCCTGTGGTGTGCAGCACGCCCTTGGGCTTTCCGGTGGAGCCGGACGTGTAGAGAATGAAGAGCGGATCTTCCGCGCTCATCTCCTCGGGCTCGCATTCGTCGGTTTCGTCCTTGGCGAGGACGGAATAGTATTCGTCGCGCCCAGACTTGAGCGTGATGTTTCCGCCCGTGCGCTTGACGACGATGACGGAGGTCACGGGCGAGCGGTCGCCGAGATGGTCGATGGCTTCGTCGACATTGGCCTTGAGCGGGACCGGCTTGCCGCCGCGCACGCCTTCGTCCGCGGTGACGATGCAGGTGGAGCCGCAATCCTCGATGCGTCCAGCGAGGCTGTCGGGCGAGAAGCCGCCGAATACGACGGAATGGACGGCGCCGATCCGCGAGCAGGCAAGCATCGCATAGGCCGCCTCGGGGATCATCGGCATGTAGATGGTGACGCGGTCGCCGCGCTTGACGCCCTGGCTCTTCAGCACATTGGCGAAGCGGCAGACCTCCGAATAGAGCTCGGCGTAGGAAATCTTCCGCGAGACGGACGGGTCATCGCCCTCGAAGATGATCGCGGTCGTGTCGGCCTTGTGGGGCAGGTGGCGGTCGATGCAGTTGGCCGAGACGTTGAGTGTGCCGTCCTCGTACCATTTGACGCGCAGGTCGTTGGGATCGTTGGTTTTCGAGATGTCCCAGTTGACGTTCTTCACCCTGGTATAGGGCCGCATCCAGCGCAGGCGCCGGCCATGCTCGCGCCAGAACGCCTCTGGGTCAGTGATGGAGGCGGCGTACATGGCCTCGTACTTCGCCGCGTCTACATGAGCCTTGGCCGCGAACTCGGGCGGCACAGGATACATGTGCGCTTCGGACATTGGTGCGTCTCCCGTATTGCGCCTCTACGGGCGCCGCCGACCAGATGGCTCTATTCCGCATGTAGATGAAGCGCCAGAATGGTCAAAGGCGCAATTTCGCGGCGGCAGGCCCTGAAGGCTTCATGCGCGGGATTTGACGCAGACCTGCTATTGATTTCGTCAGGCGCCCAGCCGTGTCAGTTCCCGGCAGCGTCCTTGAGGGTTGACGGCTGGTCCTGCATTCCGCGGGCGATATCGCGCGCCTCGCGGTTCGGATTGGCTGCATCGCCGCGCGTGTCGTAAAGCGAGATCAGATAGTCGAGGTCCCACTGCGTCATGCGTGCCGTACGGTCGCCTGTCTCATTGGCGAAAAGATTCAAGACGGTGGGGAATTCACGCATGTCGGCCTCGGCATCCACCTGGGCAAGCGCAATCATCGAAACATAATCGGCGAGTGAGCTGAACGAGGCGGCGCCGATCCGGCTGGTATCCAGAATGACGATGACGTTGGCCATGTCCTGGCGGACATTGCTGCGTATCCGGGACGCGCCGCGGACCTGGACTGTGGCGCCGCCGGTGGCCGGCTCGCCAGTGTCAGCGACAACCGTCTGGGTAACGTGCCACCAGCGCACTGGCGCGTCCGACGTCTGGAACCGTCGCAGGGCTTCGCTGCCCAGGTTGCTGGACGTGCGGTCGGGCCGGAAGCCCTCGGGGCTATCTGCGACCAGACGCACGGCAAGGGCGTCGCCATCCCGGTCTGCAAGGATGAGAATATTCGGACGGCAGCCCGGCTCTCCGATCTCGAGGCCGATTGCGAGGGCAACCCTGGAAACCTGATCGATCAGCCTCTGGGCGTAGTGCGGCGTCATGTTGGCGGCGCCGACGCACACACGCCGGTCCCAGCGCGCGAGGTTCTGGCCAGCCGGGGCGGCGCCCACCTCAGCCACGAAGTCGCGCACGGCGTCTTCGGCGACGCGGCCCACAACCACGACCTTGTCGTCGTCTGTTTGCTGATCCTGCTGGGCGGCGGCGGGCGCCGTGGCGACTAAGGCGGCCAGCACGGCGAGGAGACTGAACTTGCGGATCATTGGGACGGGCTCCATCGGGACGGCGTCCCAAAGCGTTGTCACGAACGGCGGTCCGCCCTTCGGCCTCCCGCTTCGTTCGCCTAGAGGTCGTCCCTGAACACGGCCTTTTTGTCCATCGGTCAGCGCACGAATGCCCGCGTGCGGATGATCGAAATCAAGCATGTGCTTTTCCTGAGCCGGATAATGCTGTCAAGTGACAGGGCAAACATGATGGGAAACGTCCATATGAGCGTTGCCGCAAAGACATTGAGCAGGGCCACAGATGGCGGAGGCGCCGAGCACGTCGATGTGCTGATCGTGGGGGCCGGAATATCCGGGATCGGGGCTGCCTATCACCTCAAGCACCAGACGCCCGGAACGACTTTTGTGGCGCTGGAGGCGCAGGACACCTTTGGCGGCACCTGGATCACGCACAAATATCCGGGCATCCGCTCGGACAGCGACCTTCATACGTTCGGCTATCGCTTCAAGCCGTGGGTGGGGCCGCCCATCGCTTCGGCCGCGGAAATCCTGCGCTACATGGAAGAGGTGATCGAGGAGAACGGGCTCAACCCGCACATCCGTTATGGCCACACCATCACGAAGGCCGAGTGGTCGAGCGCGGACAATCTCTGGACGATCACGGCGACGCGCAAATCCGATGGCGCCACGCGGACATTCACGACCGGCTTCCTCTGGATGTGCCAGGGCTATTACCGGCATGGGCAGGGCTACACGCCCGAATGGCCGGGCATGGCGGACTTCAAGGGCCGGATCGTTCATCCGCAGACCTGGCCGGATGACCTCGACTACAAGGGCAAGCGGATGGTCGTGATCGGGTCGGGGGCTACGGCCGCGACGCTGATCCCGGCGGTGGCGAATGACACCTCGCACGTGACGATGCTGCAGCGCTCGCCGACCTATTTCATTCCGGGGCGCAATGCGATCGAGATCGCCGAGCAACTGCGCGCGCTCGATGTGGATGAGGCGTGGGTGCACGAGATCACGCGCCGGCAGATCCTGAAGACGCAGGATGATTTCACGCGGCGCTCGAAGGAGGAGCCGGAGGCGGTGAAGGCGGAGTTGCTTGCCGCAGTGAAGCTGTTCCTCGGCGAGGACTATGACATCGAGAAGCACTTCACGCCGAAGTATCGCCCGTGGCGCCAGCGCATCGCCTTCATTCCCGACGGCGATCTCTTTCAGGGCATCGCCTCGGGCAAGGCGTCTGTCGTCACAGACGAGATCGAGCGCTTCACGGAGAAGGGCATTCTCACGAAGTCGGGCCAGGAGCTTGAGGCCGACATCATCGTGACGGCGACGGGTTTCGATCTCAGTCCGCAGGGCGACATCGGATTTGTGGTCGATGGCAAGCCGCTAGAAATGAAGGACACGGTCACCTATCGCGGCATGATGTTCACCGGCTTGCCGAACATGGTGTGGGTGTTCGGCTACTTCCGCGCCAGCTGGACGCTGCGCGTCGATATCGTGGCGGATTTCGTCTGCCGTCTGCTGACGCACATGAAAAAGCGCGGCGTGAAGCGTGTCGAGGTGGCGATCCCCGAGCGGTTGAAGGACATGGAGCTGCAGAGCTGGATCGATCCGGAGGACTTCAATCCGGGCTACATCACGCGCGGTATCCACCTTCTGCCGAAACGTGGAGCGCTGCGCGACTGGCAGCACACACAGGACTACTGGGGCGAGAAAGACGAGATGCCGAAGATCGATCTCGATGGGGAGGAGTTCGTGTACGGCAAGGCCAAGGTGCGGGTCTAACCCACGAACGCCTTCTCGATGACGAACTCGGCGGGGCTGGCGTTTGAGCCTTCCTTGAGGCCGGCTTTCTCGGTGAGGGTCTTGATGTCGGTGATCATGTCCATCGAGCCGCAGACCATCACGCGGTCGACGGCGGGATCGAGCGGCGGCACGCCGAGGTCGCGATAGAGCTGGCCGTCTTCCATGCAAGTCGTGATGCGCTTCTGGTTGGGCCAGGGCTCCCGCGTGACGGTGGTGTAGTGGACGAGGCGGTGGGCGTGCTCGCCGACCAGCGGGTCATCCTTCAACGAGGCGACGAGGTCCTGGCCGTATTTCAGTTCGCCGACTTCGCGGCAGGTGTGCGTGAGGATCACCTGCTCGAAGCGTTCATAGGTGTCGGGGTCGCGGATGATCGAGGCGAATGGGGCAAGGCCGGTGCCGGTCGAGAACATGTAGAGCCGTTTGCCCGGCGTCAGCGCGTCGTGGACCAGCGTGCCGGTGGACTTGCGGCCGAGCAGAACCTTGTCGCCGGGCTGGATCAGCTGGAGCTTCGAGGTCAGCGGGCCATCGGGAACCTTGATCGAGAAGAACTCCAGCTCCTCGTCCCAGCTCGGGCTGGCGATGGAATAGGCGCGCAGCAGCGGCTTTCCGGTTGGGCCGGGCAGGCCGATCATGACGAACTCGCCCGAGCGGAAGCGGAAAGCCCCCGGCCGCGTGATGCGGAAGGCGAACATCCGGTCGGTGTAGTGTTTCACCGACAGGACGGTTTCCTCCGTCGGCGCGTTGGGCGATTTCGCCGTTTCAGCAGGCTTGTCGGCGGCTTCAGTCATGATGGCTGCAGGGTGTCCTGTGAGGCTGGCGGACGGCCCCCATCCGGGACCATTTGTGGCGGTCTGGACCTAGGGGTTCGGCCCGCCAAAAGCAACTAATGCCAATGTTTAGCCCCAACAGCCGGGGTGTGGCGTGGGCGAGTTACGCCTGCCATATTCTCGCCCGCGGCGCATTCTCTGCTGTGACGGCAATTTGATACTGTATCTGACGGGATGTCCCGACTATGCCGGTCCTGCGCCCCAAGCGAGGGGCGGGGCGCCATGGAGGCCTGAGAACACTTGCCACGCCTGCTCAGCATAATGCTCGGGGCGATCGCCTTGATCGCGGCCGTGGTGGGCATCCGCGCGCTGATGCCGGGCGATACGACCCCAAACGTGGCTGCCGACCGCGTGCCGACGCTGGACAAGGTGCTGCCGGACAGTCCCCAGCAGCACAATGGAACGGTCGTCTTCGTGCGCTCCAGCGCAGTGACGCGGACGCTCTACCTTTCGCTTGGTGGGCGCAGCGAGGCGGAAATCGGCGAGGTTGCCTTCGGGGCGGCTGGAAAAGTCACGACCACGCCAGGCAAGGAAGGCGATGTCGTTGAAGCCGGAGCCCTGCTGTGCGGGCTTGACGTCGATGGTGCCGGAGCGAAGGTGCGCCAGGTCGAGGCGGTTGCCGCGCGCAAGCGCGAAGCCTTCACCAGCGCCCAGCAGCGCTTCGCCAATGGCTGGGTCTCGGAAGCATGGGTAAAGTCGGCGCGCAGCGAACTCGACGAGGCGCAGGCGGCCCTCGAAGTCGCCCGCAACGAGTTCAACCGGATGCAGGCTGTTGCACCCTTCCGTGGCGTCCTCGAAAAGCGCGTGGCGACCACGGGGCAGTTCGTCAGCCTTGGAACCGCGTGCGGCACGGTCGTGCGGCTTGATCCGATCAACTTTGTCGCTGGCGCCAATGAGCGGCAGGCGACGCAGATCCTGCAGAACGCGCCGGCGCGCGTGCGGCTGCCGGACGGGTCCGAGGTTGCCGGCGCCGTGAGCTATGTCTCGCGCGTGGCCGACCCGCGCTCGCGGAATTTCCTCGTGAAGATCGCGACGCCGAACCCCGGAAACAAGATTCCAGTGGGACGCACGGCGGAGATCAAGATCGATATCGGCCCCGGCAAGGCCCACCGCGTCAGCCCGAAGCTGATGACGACGGATGAGCAGGGGCGCATCGGCATCCGCTATCTCGATGTGGGCGGCGTGGTGAGCTTCGCCCCGGCGGACATTGTCGACGAGAGCGAGGACGGCGCCTGGGTCACTGGCCTGCCAGACGAGGCGCAGCTTGTTGCCGAGGGGCAGGAGAACATCCGCCCGGGCATGCGCGTGACGCCCGTTATTCGCGAGCCTGGAACAGACGAAGGGGCAGCGCCCGAAGGTGGGGGCTGACGCAATTCAGGGCTCGGACTTGCCCTCGAACGCCGCTTCGAATTCCGGGGTTCGCGGCGCCTGCGCGTAGTCCGAGGCCAAGTATAGCTTCAGCTTGCGCGCACGCGTTGGACCAATAGGGATGGTCAGGTAACCCAGCTCCTCGAAGCTGGCGAAATCCTGACGAATCTTGGGTCGCAGGTCTGCGCTGATGCTTGCAACCAGCACGCGTGCATCCTCGGTGGACTGAAGCCCGCCCGCCTGTTCGGCATGGTTGCGGGGCGATGGCCAGCGTTGCCACTGCCGGACAGGAGCCATCTCCGTGTTGCGGCTGTAATAGTCGAGCCCGTGCCAGAGTTCGCGGTCGTCCACGAGAATTGCAGTTGCTCCAAGCTCGGCGGCCCGTGCGGACAGCTCCCGGGTCGTCTCCTTCCAGCCGCGCACGCCCTTCATCGCGTTTGAGGCGCCGGTGGCGTCGGCCAGCCAGGGGAGCGTCCATATCACACTGAAGAGGACGCCGATGAAGACGTTGAGGGCGACGCCGCCCTTGATGAACGGCCCCACCTTGAGGCGGCCGGTGGGGCGGCCGAAGGCCCGGTCGATCCACGAGGCGACAAGCACGCTGGCGGCGGGGTAGGCACTGGCGGCCCAGTTTGCATGCGCCCGCGACAGGATTTCCTGACCCATGATAACGAACAGCGGCGGCACGACGAAGCAGACGAGCCAGAACTCGCGCGTCGATGTCCATTTGTCTTTCCGGCCGACGATGGTGGCGAAGCCGGCCAACAGGAGCAGCATCGTGACCGGCCCGAATACGGCGATCTGATCCGCCAGGTAGTCGAACACATTCAGCGGATTGAAGCCGGCCTCGGCGATGTTCGCATTGTCGGCCGTGTGGCCAACCGTGGCAAAATCATTAGCGGCGTTCCAGTATAGATTGGGCCCGAGGACCACCAGCGAGGCGATCACCAGCGCGCCGCCCGCTGGCGAGAGCACAGCCTTGCGCATGTCGCGATCGATCAGGGCGGTCAGTGCGACGCCGCCATAGAGGTAGAGCGCCGCGTACTTCCCGAGCATGGCCAGGCCGATGCAGGCCCCGGCGAGGATGGCGTTCCGGTATCCGGGGGACTCGCGAAAGCACCAGAGGAAATACAGTGCGGCGGCGGACGCGGGCAGAAGCACGGCGTCTGTCGACATGATGGTGGAGGACAGGAAGATCCCCGGCATCAGCAGGTAGATCGCCGCCGACCATGCGCCGATGCGGTTGTCGAACGCCTTGCGCCCCAGGAGGAACAGGAAGACAGCGGCGACGCCATGCAGCACCGGCGAGAGCAGGCGTATCGCCCACTCGCTGTCGCCGAACACGGCGGTGGACGCCGCAATCGCCCAGGCAATCATGGGCGGCTTGGAATAGTAGCCAAAATCGAGCGTGCGCGACCAACGCCAGTACTGGGCTTCGTCCGGGCCGATCTCGAGGGGCGTGGCGATCACCATGCCGATCCGCAGGGCGACCAGGGCTCCGATCGTCACGAGCACGCAGGCGACTGGATTGTCGCGCCAGAGGGACTTCAAGGCATTCATCGGCGCGCTGTTCCTGCAAGGTTGCAGCGGACCCTACAGGGGCCTGCGAGAGGGCAGAAGCCGATTCCTGCCCCCGGACAGCCATCTGTAGAGCGAGATAGCGCGCCGCTGGGGCAGGCCGTGGCGCCACAGCCACATTGCGCGCGGAAATTGGATACATTCTGAGCTTCGCAGCACCAAAGTGAGGCGCTCCACTTCAGCTTGACGGAGGGGCGCCGTCCGGCGCGGCGCCGACGCCACCTCCGTACACGGCGCGAAAGCGTCTTGGTCTGGCAATGCTGCAGTGCGGAATTTTTCCTAACAATCAAGGCCGGATGCGGGGGTGAGGAAATCCACAGGCTGTGCAGAGTTTCACGAGAGCGGCCACGCATCGATCGAGCCGCGCACGAAACGTGCGCAAAACGTCGCATGATGCGGGTGGCAAGCGCGTCAAGAAACATTCATACGCCGGTCATTGAGCGCCTGCGGTCGACAGGCTATCGGCGCGATAGAAATCGGGAGCGGCGGAGTCGCCGTCTTCCAGGTGGCCAAGGGGTGACAATGATCAACTTCAAGAGACTGGCCGGCGGTGTTGCGTTTGTTGCGCTTTCCGCCGCGCTGACGCCGGGCGCCTTCGCGCAGGTGACGACCTCAGGCGTGCAGGGCTCCGTGTCCAACGCGGACGGCACCCCGGCGGGCGACGCCACGGTGACCATCCAGGACACCCGCACGGGCCTGACCCGCAGCGTGATGTCGACGCCGGGAGGATCGTTCGACATTCGCGGCCTGAACCCGGGCGGCCCGTACAACGTCTCGGTCTCGAAGGCTGGCGAACAGCCCACGCAAGTCACCGACGTCTTCCTTGACCTCGGCTCCACAACGGACCTCAACCTTACCTTTTCGGGCGAAGATCTGCGCGACGTGGTTGTCATCACGGCGACCCAGGCTGGCGCAGCTCCGATCGCCATTGGCCCCGCTTCGGTGTTCTCGGCTGAAGACCTCGCCGAAAAGCCCGCGATCAACCGCGACATCAAGGACATCATCCGCAACGACCCGCGCATCTATCTCGACCAGACGGCTGGCGGCACGGCCGGCACGGACGGCGTGCAGTGCGCAGGCGCCAGCCCGCGCTTCAACTCGGTGACCGTTGACGGCATCGGCCTCAACGACGGTTTCGGTCTCAACAACAACGGCTATCCGACGGAACGCCTGCCGTTCCCGTTCGACGCCATCAGTCAGGTCTCGGTTGAACTCGCCCCGTTCGACCCGCAATACGGCGGCTTCACGGGTTGCACCATCAACATGGTGTCGAAGTCGGGCACCAACGACTTCACTGGTTCGGTGTTCTTCGACTTCACCAACAACGATATGCGCGGCGACTCGATTGAAGGCCGCAACGTGTTCGTTCCCGAGTTCGAAGAGAAGCGTTACGGCCTCGCCTTCGGCGGCCCGATCATCGAGGACACTCTGTTCTTCTTCGGCGCCTATGAGCGCTTCGAAGGCGTGAACCTGTTCGGCCGTGGTCCGGTTGGTTCCGGCGCAACGACGGAAGTTTCGGGCTTCACGCAGGCTGAGTACCAGCAGATCATCGATATCGCCCGCACCGTCTATGGCATCGACGACCTGGGCGGCACGCCGACCTCGGATCCGGCGGTCGACGAAAAGTACCTCGCCCGTATCGACTGGAACATCAACGACCGTCACCGCGCGGCGCTGACCTACAACTACAACAAGGGCCTGAACCTCACCGAGTCCGACTCGGGTTCGACCCGCTTCGAATACGGCAACCACCTCTACGACCGTGGCGCTGAACTGAAGGCTTACTCGGCTCAGGTCTACTCCGACTGGACGGACGATTTCTCGACCGCCCTGCGCATTTCGTACAACGACGTGGACGCCACGGCGCTTTGCCGCGACGGGAAAGTCATCGGCGAAGTGCAGATCACCGTCGATCCCAGCCGTACTGCATTCTTCGGATGCGACGACAGCCGCCACTTCAACGACCTCGACTACACAGTGCTCACCGTCAAGGCGAGCGGCAACTACCAGCTTGGCGAGCACACGCTGGGCTTCGGCGCTGAGCGTCAGACCTACGATATCTTCAACGCCTTCACCCAAGCCGTCGAGGGACAGTTTTTCTTCAACTCGATCGCGGACTTCCAGGCGGGCCAGCCATCGCAGGTCATCTACGGCAACGCCGCTGGCACCAACAACCCGGAAGATACCGCAGCGACGTTCAAGTACGACATCAACACCGTCTATCTTCAGGACCAGTTCGCTGTCGGCGACAGCGCCGACGTCACGCTCGGCCTGCGCTATGATTGGTACACCAACTCCGACAGCCCCCGCGCCAACTCGTTCTTCGAGGCTCGCAACGGCTTTGACAACACGGAGAACCTGGACGGCAAGGGCATCCTGCAGCCGCGCTTCGGCTTCAAATGGGATGTGATGGATCGCCTGTCGCTTCGTGGCGGCGCCGGTCTCTTCGCCGGCGGCAACCCGAACGTGTGGGTGTCCAACTCCTACTCCAACGACGGCATTACGTCCGTGCGTCTCCAGGTTGGCACCACGCCGGTGCCACCCAACATCCTCAACAATCCCAACGGTCAATCTGAGCGTGCGGGCGGCCAGGCGATCAACCCGAACAACGCGCTGTGGGGCATCCCGCAGACGATGATCAATAACGTCGCCGGGCAGACCCCAAACTCGCAGGTTGCCGCGATCGACCCTGACTTCCAGCCGGCTTCGGAATGGAAGTTCTCTCTCGGCGCCACCTACGAACTCGACGCTGGCATGATCGGCCTGCCGTTCCTTGGCGATGGCTACCGGTTCGACCTCGACTACATCCGCGGCGTGACCAACAACGCCTCGACGATCGTCAACACGGGCCTGGTTCGCGTCGGCACCGCTCCGGATGGCTCGCCGCTGTACAAGCGTGCGGACCGGTCGGACCCGGATTGCCTCAACGCGGCTACGGCGCCGACGGCTGCCTGCGCCACGCGCACGGCCGATGACCTGCTGCTCACGAATGCGGGCGAAGGCGGTCAGACGGACGTCTACTCGATCGCGCTCTCCAACAGCATCGAAGACTGGGGTATCGACTGGTCGGTCGCCTACGCGCATATCAACGCCAAGGATACGCGTTCGATGTCGTCGTCGGTTGCCGGTTCTAACTTCGGCTCGATCGCGGTCAGCGACATCAACAACCCGGAACAGGCCAAATCGAACTTCCTGATCCCGAACCGCTTCACCACGAGCATCACGTGGGAGAACGAATGGATCCAGGACTTCAAGACGCGCGTCTCTCTGTTCGGTGAACACTACCAGTCGCGCCCGTACTCCTACACCTTTGCGTTCGGCGGCACGGTCGACACCTGGGGCGACAACAACGAAAGCCTGCACCTGCTGTACGTGCCGACCGGCCCGAGCGACCCGAACGTCGTGTTCTGTTCCAACGCCACGGCGGCGGACAACACGCTGTGCGGTGGCGCTGCCACGAACTTCAACACGACCGACTTCTTCAACTGGGCCGACGCAGTGGGCCTCGCCCGTGGCGCGCAGACCAAGCGCAACGCCTTCGAAGGCGGCTGGAACAACAAGTTCGATCTCAAGATCGAGCAGGAGTTCCCCACCGGATTCGGCAAGGGCTCGGCCTTCATCGTCCTCGAGAACCTCGGCAACCTGCTGAACGACGAGTGGGGCGTGATCTATGAAACCCCGTTCCCGCAGCGTGTTGGCGTGGTCGAGGTCGATCGCGACGCCGCCACCAACCGCTTCATTTACCGCCGCCTGGCGCAGCCGAACATCGACGATCCGGTGGATGGCGTCTCGTTCTGGACCGTCAGGGTCGGCGCGAGCTGGGGCTTCTAGTTTCTTCTGTAGTGTTGCGTGTGAGTGTGAAGGGGCGGCCCATCGGGCCGCCTCTTTTCGTTCCAGGACCTTCTCTGCGGGCGCGGCGGGGCCATATTGCTCCGCTCGCGACCGGGTCTTGTCCCCCGGCGTGCAGGTGCTAGAGCGCAGGATCATGAGCGACATCATCCTTCACCCCCCCGCCGAATGGGCGCCTCACAGCGCGATCTGGACCGCCTGGCCGGCGGACGAGGAGCTGTGGCTGGAGAACCTTGCGCCGGCGCAGGCGGAAGTCGCCGCCATGGTGCGCGCCATGGCTGCCCCGGGGCAGGACGGCCGGCCTGGCGACAAGATGAGGGTGCTGGTCAATGGCCCGACAGCGATGCTGTCGGCCCAGAAGGCCATCGGCGAGGTCGCCGAACTTATTGACGCGCAATACGGCGATATCTGGCTGCGCGACACCGGCCCGATCTTCTACTCGGCGGACCGCTGCGCGCTGTTCACTTTCAATGGCTGGGGCGGGAAGTACGTCCTGGAGCATGACGACACGGTTGGCGCGTTCGTGGCCATCGAGGCCGGGGCGGATGCAACCCGGTGGCATCGTGTGCTCGAAGGCGGCGCGATCGACTGGGACGGGGAGGGCACGATCCTCACCACGCGCGAATGCCTGCTCAATCCCAACCGAAATCCGCTGATGTCGTTCGAGGATGTGCGCGCGTTGCTGGGCGATGCGCTGGGCGGGCGTGCGGTGATCTGGATCGAGCGCGGCCTCCTGAACGATCACACTGACGGCCATGTCGACAACATCGCGCGCTTCGTTGCGCCCGGCGTTGTCGCGTGCCAGGCGCCTGCCGGCGCGGACGATCCCAATGCGGAACGCCTGAATGAAATCGCAGACTTCCTGAGGACGCAGCGCGATGCCCGTGGGCGCATGCTGCAGGTGGTGCGCATTCCCTCGCCAGGTCGCGTCGAGAACGAGGATGGCGATATCGTGCCGGCCAGCCACATGAACTTCCTGATCGGCAACGCCACCGTCGTCGTGCCGACCTATGGAACGCCGAGTGCGCAGGCCGCTGTGGATGCGCTTAAGCCATTCTTCCCGGGCCGGAATGTCATCGGCCTGCCGTCGCGCCATATCCTGTCTGGCGGTGGCTCCTTCCACTGCATCACGCAGCAACAGCCCGCGTAAGGAGGCCGCCATGGCCCGCAAGATCACGCTCGCCGTCCTGCAGTCCGCCCTCACGGACGATGCGCAGGCCAACATCAAGCGCGTCAGCGAACTCGTGCGCGAAGCGGCGGGGAAGGGCGCTGACGTCATCCTCCCTTCCGAGCTGTTCGAGGGCCACTACTTCTGCACGTCGCAGGAAGAAGAGAATTTCAAGCGCGCCTATCCCTGGCGCGAAAGCCCCGCCGTGAAGGCGATGGCAAAGCTGGCGGCCGAGCTTGGCGTCGTGATTCCGGTTTCGATTTTCGAGAAGGCGGGGCCCGCCTATTTCAACACCGTCGTCATGGTGGATGCGGATGGATCGCTGATGGGCATCTACCGCAAGTCGCACATTCCCGATGGGCCGGGCTATCAGGAGAAGTACTACTTCCGTCCGGGCGACACTGGCTTCCGCGTGTGGAACACGAAGAAGGGCTGCATCGGCGTCGGCATCTGCTGGGACCAGTGGTATCCTGAAACTGCCCGCGCAATGGCGCTGCAGGGGGCGGACGTGCTGCTCTATCCAACTGCGATTGGCTCAGAGCCGCACGACGCCTCGCTCGACACCGCCGCGCGCTGGCGCCGCGCCATGCTGGGCCATGCCGTATCCAACGTGACGCCTGTCGCCGCCGCCAACCGCGTCGGTAACGAGAATGGCCAGCTATTCTACGGCACTTCCTTCATCTCCGACCACACTGGCGAGATCCTGGGCGATCTTGATCGCAAGGAAGAGGGCGTCGTGGTCGCCACGATCGACATGGATGTGGTCGACCGCGCCCGCGCCGCTTGGGGATTCTTCCGCGACCGGCGCACGGACCTTTACGGCCCGCTGGTCAATCCGTTGAGCGAGAAGGGCTGAGCCCCGGCGATGACCCGCGCGCTTGTCTTCGACTCGGGCGTGGGCGGGCTCACCATCGCCGATGCGCTGCGCAAGGCGGCGCCGGACTGGATCGTCGATTACGCGGCGGATTCGGGCTTCTTTCCCTATGGCGTGAAGTCGGACGAGGAATTGCGCGCGCGGCTGCCGGCGCTGTGCGCCACGCTGGTCAATGTGGCGAAGCCTGATGTGCTCGTGATCGCTTGCAACACCGCCTCAACGCTGTCGCTGGCCGACATCCGCGCGAAGGTGAGCGTGCCGGTGGTTGGCACCGTGCCGGCCATCAAGCCCGCTGCAGAGCAGACGAAGACAGGCGTGATCGGCATACTGGCGACGCCGGGAACCGTGCGTCGCGCCTATCTTGATGATCTTGAGCGCCAGTTCGCGGCAGGGAAGATCGTGATCCGGCGTGGGTCTGCCGGTCTGGTGGATATAGCCGAGCGCGCTGTGCGCGGGCAGGCCATCGACCAGGAGCAGGTCGCCTATGCGGTGAAGCCGATGTTCGATCCGCCGGATGGGCCGAACATCGATATCGTGGTGCTGGCTTGCACGCACTTCCCCCTGATCCGCGAGGCAATCGCTGCGGCGTGCCCGCCGGGCGTCCGGCTGATCGACACGAGCGAGGCAGTGGCGCGGCAGGCGGTTCGCGTTGTCACGCCATCGTCTTCGACGGGGGATGCCATTGCCTATGTGACGGGCGGGGCGGCAAACAAGGCCGCCATGCAGCCGGCTTTCGCGCGATTTGGCTATCCCGTCATCGAAATCATTGACGCCTAGGCCCCTGGCGCCGCTCTAATCGTTCAGGAGCCCCGCCATGGCCCAGGCGCGCACGTCAGAGACGAAGCCGATCAACCTTGCGCTGCAGGGCGGCGGATCGCATGGCGCCTTCTCATGGGGCGTGCTTGATCGCCTGCTGGAAGACCCGCGTGTCGAGATCGAAGGAATAACCGGCGCATCGGCTGGCGCCATGAATGCCGTGGCGCTTGCGGCCGGATTTGCCGACGGCGACCGGGAGGAGGCGCGCGCCTCGCTGCGGCGCTTCTGGACCGGCGTGCTGAATGAAGCTCGCGAAAGTCCTCTGCGCCGCTCACCGATCGAAGCCATGCTGGGCGGATGGAACCTCGATACCTCGCCGCTGTTCGTGATGTTCGACCTCGTTACACGGATTGCCAGCCCTTACGATTTCAACCCGTTCAACGCCAATCCGCTGAGGGACCTTGTCGTCCAGCTCGTCGATTTCGACCGTGTGCGGAAGTCGAAGGTCAAGGTCTACATCTCGGCCACCAATGTGGAGACGGGCCGCGCGAAGGTGTGGGACAAGCGTGAGATGGGTGTTGATCACGTTATGGCGTCGGCGTGCCTGCCCTGGCTGTTCCAGGCGGTCGAGGTCGATGGCGTGCCCTACTGGGACGGCGGCTTCACGGGCAATCCGGCGCTGTGGCCGCTGTTCGACAACTGCAGGTCGGATGATGTGGTCCTGGTGCAGATCAATCCGATCCGCAGGCCAGGGGCGCCGAAGACTGCGCGCGATATCATCAACCGCGTCAACGAGATCACGTTCAATGCCGCGCTCCTGCACGATCTGCGTTCTGTCGATTTCGTAACGCGTCTCATCGAGGCCGGGCGGCTTGATGGGACGGAATACCGCAAGATACTGATGCATGCGATTGCGGACGAAGCCTCGCTTGCTGAACTGGGCGCCTCTTCCAAGTTCAATGTCGAACCGGACTTCATCGACATGCTGTTTGCGAAGGGTCGCGATGCGGCGGAAATCTGGTTGCGCACCAGCTTCCGCCATGTCGGGCAGCGCTCGACCATAGATCTCCGCAAGATGTTCCAGGGTGAGGAAGATGCGCTGGATGGGGGCCAGCTCAAGCCGCAGCGCCGCAAGACGAGGGCGGCCGAATAGGCGCTTGACCCTGGGCGCGTCAGCCGCTGATCTCCCTACCAACAAGGATACGACAGGGAGGATCGCGATGCGGGAACTGTGTGGACTGCGCGTGGCGGCGCTAGGGGCTATCGCGCTGATGCTGTCGGGATGCGCGGGTGCGCCGCAGGATGGCGAACAGGCGGCGGATTTCTGGTCCTGTCCGGACGGCTATCAGGTGAAGGAAGGCCTCAACACCAACTTCCCATCCGGCGGCATGATGCGCGCCTTTATCGTTGTGCCCCCGAAGAATGCAGCAGGCCCTGCTCCGGTCTGGGTGCCGACGTCCGGCACCGTCGAATCCGCCAACGCCAACCTGTTCGTCGAGCGATCGGGTAACAACGCCAAACTGGCCGAGCATGGCTTCATGGTGATCGGCCCCGTGCGGCAATGCGCATCGCAAAACCCCGACATCGGTTTCAAGGAGTGCGATGGTCCTGGCTCGGACGGCTGGAACTGGAAGCCATGGAATGATGGCCGCGCCGCCAATGCAGAAGGCGAGAAGTGGAAGACAGATGCAGGACCGGACTCGCTGTTTTTCGAGGACATGGTGCGCTGCGTCGGCACGGCGTACACGCTCGACGCCAAGCGCCTTTACCTGGGAGGCATCTCGGCGGGCGGCACGCTGACCAATCGCGTCCTCACCTACAATTCCGATTTCTGGGCCGGCGGCATGCCGCTGTCGGGCGAATGGTACATCACCAATGACGACGGCTCTCCGCTGGCGTTCAAGGAGGCGGTCGAGGCCGTACGCGCCGCCCCCACGAAAATCCATCAGGGCCGGATCGGACCGCACCCGCTGCCTGCGAAGCTCGATCCCCTGATCGTCATCACGATGTGGGGCGGCGCGCCGGATACATACGATTGCGGTCCGCCGATTGGCTTCTGCGCTGACTACCGGCCTTCAACGCAGGCTGGCGCGAACTATTTCAGCTCGCTGTCCAATGTGGTGCACGTCGCCTGTTCGGGAACGCATGGCCACCGCTGGCCGTCAGTAAACCGCGATGCGTTCAATCTCTGGGCGCTGCAGACCATGGCGTCGCATCCAAAGGGAACCGCCCCGAACGCCTTCAAGCTGACGCCGCCGCCGGAGGGCTACACCTGCCGCGTTGGAACCTATCTCGACCACTATTGAAGGCGGCTACAGGAATTCGATCTCGCGTGGATCGCCGCCTTCCCAGGCGCGCTGCACTTCGGCGGCGAGGAAGAGTCCTCCGATTGCGAGGACAAATAGCCCGTCGCGCTGGGCGCGTTCGCGCGCAAGGCGCGTGGCCTCGACCGTATCGGACGCAATCGTGACGTCGGCAGCCTGTTCACGGAAGATTGGCTCGAACTGGGCAACCTCCGCCCCCGCCTTGAATGCGCGGGTCAGGATGAAATGGTCGAAGCGCGCGGCCACAGTGCGTGCGATGGCGGCCACTTCCTTGCTTCCGGACACGCCAAAGACGACGAGGGTCTTCTCGCGCGGGATGAACTCCTGAAAGGTGCGGGTAACGGCCTCGATCGCACATGGTGTATGGCCGACGTCGATCCAGAGATCCGGCCTCTCGGCGACCTTCTGCAAGCGCCCCGGCCATGTCGTCTGACGCAGTGCGCCGAGCATGGTGATGTGCCGCTCGGCGTTTTCTTCGGGCTTGAGGCCGAGCCAGATCTCAGCGGCGCGTAGCGCGGTGACCGCATTGTCGACCTGGTGGCGGCCGGCCAGTTTCAGCTTCACCAGATGATCCGCCTCGGGCGTTGTGGCGGTGAAGCCGTAGGTGAAGCGCGCTCCCCTGGGTTCGTTGGTGACGGCGCCCAGGCGCCGGCTTGCCAGGGCCGGCAAGGTCGCCTTGCCCGACAGTCCGGCGAAGGCGGCAATGCGCGTGGCCAGCCTCTCGGGGATCGATGGCGACAGGACAACACAACCTCCGGGGGCGACAGCATCCACCTTGTCGTAGGCAATCAACTCCTCCGTCGACCCCAGCAGTTCGGTGTGTTCAAGCTCGATAGAGGTCAGCACGGACACGCTGGCGCGAACAGCGCGCACGGGATCGTAGCGCCCGCCGATGCCCGCTTCCCAGACGATGGCGTCTGGCCGCTCTTCCTGGAACCAGAGCAGGGCGGTGAGGAACAGGAATTCGAACGCGCCGATGCGGTCGTCGGCGGGTCGCGCCTGGTTGAAGGCAAGGACAGTGGCGCTGTGGCGCTCGAAGGCTTCGGCGGTAATCATGTCTGCGCCGATGGTGAAACGCTCGCGCACATCGAAAAGGTGGGGCGAGGTAAAGCAGCCGACGCGCAATCCTGCCGCGCCGATCGCCGACATGGCGAAGCGCGCCGTCGAGCCCTTGCCATTCGTGCCTGTGACCACGACCGACTTGCGCGCAAGGGCTGCGCGGTCGATCCGGTGCGCCAGCATGAACTGCTCCATGCGGTGCAGGCCGATGCCGTTTCCGAATTTTGGCAGGCCGAACATCAGCTACTCACGGATCATCAGCTTAGGCATTCTTCGTACATGGACGTCCAGATTGCGCGGATAAGGTCGCCGCGGCCGGCAAGTTCCAGGGTGCGCAGGCCGGGATTGCCGTTGACCTCAATGACCACAGGATCGGAGGAATCGCCCGCGGTGGAAAGGTCAAACAGGTCAACGGCCCCAATTCTGAGGCCCAGCGCCTCAACCGCCGACACTGCCAGGGCCGCAAGAGGCGCCGGGGCCTGTTCGGACACTTTTTCGATACCGCCCGCAGCCGAGAGGTTTCGCCGGCCTGGCAGGGCGATGCGCTGACCAGCCGCTGGAATGGAATCATGCGGATGACCGGTGATCGTGCTGGCCGATACGCCGGGCGCGAGGGCTGAGCGGTCGAGCGCCGCGATCAGCGCCGCAACGCTGGTGCGGCCATCGCCGACGATCACGGGAGTCGCCTTCACAGCATGAAAGATGACGCGCCCGTCCTTCACCAGCACGCGATGCTCCGCCCCCTGCAACAAGGGTTCGACCAGGAAGCCTTCGTAGTGGGGCGCGAGACGTGTCGCATACGCACGCATGGCATCGCCATCGGCGATGATTTCCGCAAAGTCCCCGCGTGAGCCTGCGTTCGGTTTGCAGAATACAGGAAATCCCTGCCGCCCGGCAAACACCACGGCGTCAGCAACTTCGCGGCCGGAATCGCGCAGCGCCGCGCGAAGGGTGTGCGCAAAGAAAAGACCACCCGGGATGACAGCCAGGCCTGAGGCCTTCAGCACAGACTTGGTGTGCGACTTGTCGCGCGAGATCGTATAGGCGACTGCGCTATTGATGGGGTAAGCGCATATCCCGCCGCCACCGCCCAGCACGCTGCGGCCTCCGCGCGAGACACGCCAGAGATAGCCGCGTCCGCCATCAATGTCTTCGAATGTGGCCCCGATGGCGGCGGCGGCCTCGCGCGCATAGCGGGTAAATTCTGGGATCGACATCGGCGCCCGGACTTGTCTCAACGCGCGGCGAATACACGCTTGCGTCACTGGAGGCAAAACATGTTCGCGTGTTGGCCTATGCGACCACCTACCAGATACGTACGCGCTGGGCTGGCGCCAGATAGAGCCGGTCGCCGGGACGCACATCGAAGGCTGCATACCAGGCGTCCATGTTCCGGACGACGCCATTGACGCGATAGCGGCTGGGCGCGTGGCTGTCGCCTTCCAGCATGGCGCGGGCGATTTCCTCGCGGACCTTGTCGCGATAGGTCTTGGCATAGGCGATGAAAAAGCGCTGATCGCCCGTGAGGCCGTTGATGACCGGCGCCTCCTCCCCGGCAAGCGCCAGCCGGTAGGCGGCGTAGGCGATCTCGAGACCCGCAAGGTCGCCGATATTCTCGCCCAGCGTGCCAAGGCCGTTCACGCACGCATCGCGGAAAGGGCAATACCCGTTGTACTGGCGCATCAGGCGGTTGGACTTGGCGACGAAGAGGTCGTCGGTTTCGTCGGTCCACCAGTTGAAGGTGCGGCCAGAGGCATCGAACTGGCGGCCCTGATCATCAAAGCCGTGGCTCATCTCGTGGCCGATCACGGCGCCGATGCCGCCATAGTTCGCGGCGAGGTCCGCCGAGGGATCGAAGAAGGGCGGCTTCAGGATGCCGGCCGGCAGCACGAAGGTGTTGCCGAGCGGATTGTAGAAGGCGTTGACGATGTGGGCGTGGGTCGGCCAGCGCGTGCGATCGACCGGCTTGCCGAGATCGACTTGCTGCTCGCGCCATTCAAACGCGTAAGAGCCGTAGATGTTCTCGACCAGCTTGCCGGGCTCGACTGTGTAACCGCTGAAGTCGCGCCATTGGTTCGGATAACCGATCATACCCTGCAGGGCGGCGAGCTTCTCAAGGGCGGCGCTGCGGGTCTCGTCGTCCATCCATTGGAGCGACCGCATGCGCGTTTCAAACGCAGTCCGGATGTGGGTGACGATGGAATCGACCTGCGTCTTGTCCGCCTCGGAGAAGTGGCGCTGCACGTAGAGTTGGGCGACCGCATCGCCAAGGTGCGTGTTGACGATGCCGACGGCGAATTGCCAGCGCTCGGGCTTCTCGGTGATCCCGGACAGCTGCACGGAATAGTAGTCGAACATTGCATTCGCGAACGCCTGGGGCAGGTAGTCCGCAAACTGGTGTGCGATGTGGAACTCCATCCAGAGTTTCCAGTCCTCGATCGGGTAGTCGTGCACAAGGTCGCCGAGGTCGGCAACCGCAGTCTGGTCCATCACGACATAGAGGTCGCCGCCCGAAAGCCCGCCTTCGCTGAGAAACCTGTCCCAGTCGAAGCTGGGCGCATAGGCCTTGAGTTCAGCGTAGGACATGGCGCGCATGGTTTCGTCCGCGCTCAGCGAACGATCTTCGTCGACATGCATTTCCGCGATGGCGCGCTCGAGATCGAAGATGCGTTCTGCGCCGTCTTCAGGATCGGAATAGCCGATCAGGCCAAGGATGGTGGCGACGTAGCCGCGATAACCTTCCTGCAGGCCCATCATCTCATCGCTGTCGTCCAGGTAATAGCCGCGATGCGGCATGCCGAGGCCGGCCTGCGAGACCCATACTGCATTGCGATCCGGGTCGGCAGGGCTGGGGGCGACGCCTGCGCCGATCGGGGAGTTGTATCCGATCACGCCCATGAGGCGCATGAGATCGTCGATCGTCTGCACGGCGCGGATGCGCGCGAGATGCGGCTTGAGCGGCTCTGTTCCGCGCGCCTCGATCTCCGCTTCGTTCATGGCCGCGCTGTAGAGATCGGCAATCTTCTGCTCGATCGTGCCGGCGCGGGGGGAGGAGGCGACAATCTCCTCGATCATGGCGCGAACATCGCGATCTGACTGCTCGGACAGTTCTTCCGCCGCGCCGATGGAGGCCTTGTCGGCCGGCAGCTCGTTGGCGGCCAGCCAGTCCTGGTTCACGAACTGGTAGAAGTCATTGCCCGCCGGATGATTGCGGACTTCCCTTGGCTTGACGTTTATGCTGGCGCGCTGGGGCGCTTCGGCGCGGACGCTGGCCGCAGGTTGAACCATTGCCGTTGCGCAGGCGGTCAGCGCAAGCAACGCTGCGGTGGCAGCGGCCAGATGCTTGATTGCGGCTGTTGGCAACGAAATCCCCCAGAACGGCAGATCCGCCGACTCTTTCCCCTGCAGCGCCCAAGTCAAGCGGCCGAATACACGACGGCCGCCGCTTCAGATAGAAACGGCGGCCGCCAGGGACAGGTCTGGATCAGCGCTTACCAGATGCGGACGCGCTGTTCCGGGGCGATGTACATCTTGTCGCCGGGTTGCACATTGAACGCCTCATACCAGGCGTCGATATTCGGCATGACGCCGTTGACGCGGTACTCCGGCGGCGAGTGCGGGCCGGTCACAAGGCGTTGGCGGGTGTCGTCCTCGCGCGCCATCGAACGCCAGACCTGCGCCCAGGACAGGAAGAAGCGCTGGTCGCCCGTGTACTTCACGCCATCGATCTCGATCACCGGTGCTTCCTTGCCGCCCAGCGATTGCTTGTAGGCGGTGTAGGCCATGATCAGTCCGCCCAAGTCCCCGATGTTCTCGCCCGTCGTCAGGGCGCCGCTGATGCAGGCGTCCGGGAAGGGGCAGTACTTGTCGTACTGGGCATTGAGCGCGCCGGTCTTCGCGAGGAAGCGCTCGCGCGTTTCCGGTGACCACCAGTTGCGCTGCACCCCCATGTCGTCAAAGGCCGAGCCCTGGTCGTCGAAACCATGGCCGATCTCGTGGCCGATCACGGCGCCGATGGCGCCGTAGTTGACCGCCGGATCTGCGTGCATGTCGAAGAAGGGCGGCTGCAGGATGCCAGCCGGGAAGGTGATCTGGTTCATCAACGGGTTGTAGGACGCGTTCACCGTCTGCGCATTCATGCCCCATTCCTCGCGGTCGACCGGCTTGCCGAGCCGCGCGATCTGGCGGTTCCACTCAAACTTGCGGGCGTTCATCACGTTCTCGAATAGCTTCGCCTTGTCGATCTCAAGAGCGGAGTAATCACGCCACTTGTTCGGGTAGCCGACGCGGACCTCGAAATTGCCGAGCTTCTTGAGCGCTTCGGTGCGGGTCGGCGCGTCCATCCAATCAAGCGTCTCGATGCGAGATTTCAGGGCCGAGTTGAGGTTGGCCACGAGCTTTTCCATTTCGGCCTTGTTTTCGGCCGGGAAGAACTTCGCGGCATACGCCTCGCCCAGCGCCTCGCCCATATTGCCGTCGAGCAGATTGACGCCACGCTTCCAGCGATCACGCTTAGCAGTGACGCCGCGCAGCGTCTTCGAGAAGAAGTCGAACGATGCATCGTCAAACGCCTTCGTCAGGAAGGTCGCGTTGTCGGAAGCGAGGTGGAAGGCAAGGTACTTCTTCCACGCATCAAGCGGCTGGGTGTCGACAAGTTTTGCACCCGCCGTGATCGCTGTGTCTCCATAGGCGACCATGTTCGACAGGCTCGGGATGCCTGCGTCTTTCGCGAAGGCCACGATATCGATGTTGGGAACCAGCGCCTTGAAGCCGGCGAGGTCCATCGCCTTGAAGGCCTTGTCGGGGACGCGCATCTCTTCGGGCGTCCAATGGCCCTTGGCGATCTCGGTTTCGAACGCGATCACCGTCTCGGCCGAGGCCGCGGGGTTCGCGTCGCCCAGCAACTGGAAGATGGTTGTGACGTAGGTCTTGTAGGCTGCGCGGTACTGCTGGAACTTTTCCGTCTCCTCCAGGTAATAGGAGCGGTCAGGCATGCCGATGCCAGCCTGGACGCCCCACACCGCATAACGGGTCGGATCGGCGACGTCGGCTTCGATCCCGATGCCGAATGGCGCGGCGGCCCACGGTTGGGAGATCACTTTCAGCAGGCCAGCGCGGTCGCTGACCGCGTCGATCTGGGCGAGATAGGGCTTCAGCGGTTCGACGCCGCGCGCCTCCAGGGTCGCTTCGTCCATCCAGCTCGCGTAGAAATCGGCGGCCTTGGCGACGCTCGTGCCTGGTGCCGGGTTGCTCGTTGCGAAGCCGTCGATAATCGCCTTGACGTCGCGCTCTGATTTTTCGCCCAGTTCGTCGAATGCCCCGAAGCGTGATTTGTCCGCCGGCATCTGGAAGGTCTTGAGCCAGGCGCCATTTGCAAAGCGGAAGAAGTCGTCGCCCGGCTTCACGGCCGGATCGCGGTTGGTCAGATCGACGCCGAATTCGCCGATCGTAGGCGCAGGCGCGTTCTCTACTGTTTCGCTCGCGCAGGCGGCAAGAAGGACGGCCGCCGACGCAGCCAGCAACAGGGTCATTCGCATGAAAGGCGCCTCTTGGATGGTTTCTGCCAGCCTGGCTGGCGACTCGCACGATTTGTCCCGGCGCTGGGAAAGTGTCAATGTTCCTTATCGCAAAACAATAAGACGCCGATCGCCTTTCACACGAAAAGCAAGACAAATCAGCGTTCTCAGCGTACACGATCAGTCATGACAAACCTCCCGTCGAGACCCAACCTGACAGGCCGCCTTGCTGCCCTCGCGCACGGCCGCGCGCGGGACATGGGGACGATCGCGGCGGTTGCCATCGGGACGGTCGTGGTGCTTGTGATCGCCGGGCAAGCCAGTTGGGCCGGTGGCGTCTTCGCCATCGTCGCGGTGGCGACTTTCTGCACTGTCTGGTTCTTTGGGACCGTTGATCCGGCGCAGGTCGCCAGTCAGGACGAAGCAAGCGCGGCTGCAGTCGAAGCGCAGGCGCGTATTGCGCAGGAGAGGCTGTTTCGCCGTGATCTGATCGAGGCGCTTCCCGAGCCCGCCATGTACATCGACGCACAGGGCAAGGTCGAATCGGCCAACGCCGCCGCGCGCCGGCAGTTCCGCTTTGTGGGTGCCGATCCCGTACTCAGCGCCGTCGTGCGGCGTCCAGAACTTCTGGATGCTGTTGCGGACGTGAGGCGCGGCGCCGGCCCGCAACGGTTCGAGTTCGTCGAACGCGCCGAGACGGATCGCTATTTCTCATGCGTGGCGGCGCCGCTGGGGGCAGGCGTGCTGGTCAGCATGCACGACCTCACAGACATCAAGCGCGCCGAGCTCGCCCGCGTCGACTTTCTCGCAAACGCCAGCCATGAGCTTCGCACGCCGCTGACCTCGCTGTCCGGCTTCATCGAGACGCTGCGTGGCCCGGCGCGCGACGATCCCGAAGCGCGCGAACGCTTTCTCGAGATCATGCAGGGTCAGGCCGATCGCATGCGGCGCCTGATCAGCGACCTGATGTCTCTGTCACGCATCGAACTGGTCGAGCACCGCCCGCCCGAGGGAGAGGCCGATCTTGCCGATGTTGTTCGCGAGGTTGTCGACGCCCTGGAGCCGCTGGCTGCAGAGCGGGGCGTTGAGGTTCGCGTAACCGGCGCGGATGATCCGGTGATGGTCACGGGCATACGTGATGAACTGGCGCAGGTCGTCCAGAACCTCGTGGACAATGCCGTCAAGTACTCCAACGACAAGGGCGTGGTGCAAGTTGATCTGGTCGGCGGCATGTCGTCCGATGGCGCAGCTGCGCGCGCGGGCCGCCAGTGGGACGACGCTGGCCACATGTCCATCGTGGCCTCTCCCGGCCCCGGGCGAGCGATGAGCGCGGCGCTGCGCGTTACGGACGCCGGCCCGGGTATCGAGCGGCAATACCTGCCGCGCCTCTCGGAGCGCTTCTATCGTGTCGATCCGGGCCGAGGCCTGCGCCCCGGTACCGGGCTAGGGCTCGCCATTGTAAAACACGTGGTCCAGCGCCATCGCGGCGAGCTGCTCGTCGAAAGCGTGCCGGGACGCGGATCGGCCTTCGGCGTCGTGCTGCCAATGGCGCAACGCTAGGGTCGCCAGGCGGCGGACGCACTCGGCAGCGCAGGCTGGTTCAAGCCGTTGACTTACAGATGCAAGTGACTTGCAGTAAAGGCCAACCCCGCATGGATCAGGCAAACGGAAGGCGATGCGCCATGGAGATCAGGTCCATCAAAGAACGGCTGAACCGCTGGGGCAGCTGGATTTTCGCCGGCAGCGCAGTCGCCATTCTGGCGGCATGTGCGACGCCGCCCGTGCCCGAACAGACATCCATGCCGGCTCCGTTGGCCGCGATGAGCGCCAGCGAGCAGGCGAGCTATGAACAGGATCGCAAGGCGATCATGGCGATGGCGGGCGACTATCGCGTGCGGTTCGACTTCTTCGAGACCGTCTCCTTTCTCGACGGCTACAAGATCAACGAACCTGATCGCTCGGGCGGCTATGAAGTCGTGCGCGTGATTGAGGATCGTGGCGATTTCATCAGCCTGCAGCACATCCTAGTCATCGAGGCGGGCGAGGAAAAATTCCCGATCAAGCACTGGCGTCAGGACTGGCGCTACGAACCGGAAAGCGTCCTCACCTTCGTCGGCGGCAATGCCTGGGAGAACCGCATCATCCCGGAAGCCGAACGCGCTGGAAAATGGTCGCAAACCGTCTACCAGGTCGAAGACTCGCCGCGCTATGGTGCGCTTGGCGAATGGAGCCACGCCAACGGCATCAGCGCCTGGACGCCGCCAGCTGAGTTGCGTCCGCTACCGCGCCGCGAGGCGACAAGGCGCGATGACTATTTTGCCGTTCTCGCTGTGAACCGCCACGCCATCACATGGGATGGCTGGGTGCACGAGCAGGACAACTCCAAGCTGGCGATGATCGATGGAAAGCCGCGCATCATCGCGCGCGAGCAGGGCGTCAACACCTATCGTCACTATGCTGATTTCGACGAGAACGTGGCGCTCGACTACTGGAACGCGACGAAGGATTTCTGGGCGGCGGTTCGCGGCGAATGGTCAGCCTTCGAAACGCCGGGCGCGACCTTCGCCCTCACCGTGAAGGGCGAACCGGAGGCGATCTATACCCCGCTCCTTGAGCTGGCCGACAAGATCCAATCTGGCGAGACAACGACCGCCGCCGCCGTGGTGGAGGCGAAGAAAGTCATCGCGCAGTTCACCACACGCGATGCTGGAGCGCTCGAACAGCGGCTGGCGCAGACAGCGGACTAAACCCCCCCAACCGGAATCAGAGAGTCAATAAGCCCCTGCGTAAGGTATGGGGGTAAATTGCCGTGCGCGTAATGTGCGAATGGTGCGCACGCGAAGCAAAATGATGCGCCGCACAAAGCGATGCGGGATAAAAATGCGACCCGAATAGCACAAATCAGGGAAAACTTTGCGTGAACGTGCGCGATCGTACTTCCCTAGGCGGAAAGGTGATGTAGCTAGCCCGGAGTGCGCCCAAAGGCGCCCCAGCGTCTTCAGGTGATTTTCTGGCGACGCGCGGACACAAGAACCGGAGGACTCCCCCATGACCCTGACCGCCAGCCGCATGTACGCAACCATCTCGCTCTGCGCGATCGCTTCTGCGATCGCCGCCCCCTCTTTCGCCCAGGACCAGCCTGCAGCCACAACGGCAATCGAGGAGCCGGGTCGCGACGTGATCGTCATCACCGCGACCAAACGCGAGGAAGACCTGCAGGACGTTCCGATCGTGGTCACAGCGATCGGACAGCAACTGCTGCAGGACGCAGGCATCGACGACATCAAGGACCTGCAGCTCCTGACGCCGGGCCTCACGGTGACGTCGACGTCGAGCGAAGCCTCGACCACCGCGCGTATTCGCGGCATCGGCACGGTCGGCGACAATATCGGCCTTGAATCATCCGTCCTCGTCACCGTCGACGGCGTCTATCGCCCGCGCAACGGCGTTGGCTTTGGCGACCTTGGTCAGATCCAGCGCATCGAGGTGTTGAAGGGTCCGCAAGGAACACTGTTTGGCAAGAACGCTTCGGCAGGCGTCATCAACATCCTCACGCAGGAGCCCAGCTTCGATTTCGGCGGCGCGGCCGAATTCAATGTCGGTGACTATGGCGCTGCAGGCGTGTCGGGCTCGGTCACGGGTCCGATCCTGGGCGACTGGCTTGCCGGCAGCCTGTTCGCCGCGCGGCGCCAGCGCGATGGCTTTATGGATGTCGAGACGGGCACGGGACCGCGCACGCTGGACAAGGACAATGATCTCGATTTCTTCACCGTCCGCGGCCAGTTGCTGGCCGAACCAACTGACAATTTCCGGGCGCGCGCGATCTTCGACTACACCGAGCGCGACGAGAATTGCTGCGCGGCGACACAGCTGTTCATCGGCGGCGCCGCCAACTCGCGCGCCAACCTGATCAACGCCACGCGCCCGGGTTCGATCGATACGGTCGCCACACCCTTCGATCGCCGGGCGCTGTCGAACCGCAACACGACGCAGAATGTACGCGACCAGGGCGCATCGCTGCAGTTCGACTGGGATCTGAACGACGACATCACGATCACGTCGATCAGCGCGGTTCGCGACTGGCGCTCGGTCAACGGCCAGGACTCGGATTTCACGACGGCCGATCTCGTCTACCGTCCGGATGATGGCTCGAACTTCTCGCGTTTCGGCCAGGTGTCGCAGGAATTGCGCGCCGCCGGCGATACGGGTCAGCTGCAATGGCTGGTGGGCGGCTTCTACGCCAAGGAGGACGTGGAATCCGGATCGGTTCTGCTGTCGGGCGCGGACTTCTACAACTACTTCGCCCTGCGCGTGCTCGGTGGCGCTCCGGCGCTGATCGGCGTTACGCCGGCTACGGCGATGCAGCCCGGTTCGGGTCTGCGCGATAGCTATGACCAATCCGGCGAGACGTTCGCGATCTTCACCGAGAACACCTGGACCTTTACGGATGATCTCGGCCTGACGGTTGGCTTGCGCTGGACGCGCGATGAGAAATCGCTCGACAGCACCTACACCACGACTGGCACGTCCTGCGACCAGGGCGAGGCGGCTTTTGGGGTGCTGGTTGGCGCTGTTGGCGCGGCGGCGGCGCAAAGCATCGTCGGCGGCCTTTGCCTCAACCAGCTCAACAATGATTTCGATGCGCTGGGCACGACGACGCAGGACCGCTCGGAGGAGGCGATCAGTGGAACGGTTCGCTTGAAGTACAACATCACGCCAGACACGATGGTGTACGGAAGCTATGCCCGCGGCTTCAAGTCGGGAGGCTTCAACCTTGATCGCGAGGGCGCCATCGTCGTCACGCCGACCGGCCCGAACTTCACGGCGGACCCGGACACGTCCTTCCGGGGCGAGTATGTCGACGCCTACGAGATCGGCGCGAAGAACACGCTGATGGATGGCGATCTGCTGCTGAATCTCGCACTCTTCCACCAGACCTATGACGACTTCCAGCTCAACACTTTCGCGGGCACCGCCTTCGCCGTGGAGACGCTGCCGGAAGTTGTCTCCAAGGGCGTTGATGCCGACATCGTCTGGTACACGCCCCTCGAACAGCTCACGATCCAGGCGGGCGTCACTTACGCCGACACGAAAGTCAGCGAGTTCACAGCCGCTGACCTGATCAACCCTGCGCGGTTCAACAGCCTTCGCCGCCTGCCCGGCGAGACGCTGTCGTTTGCGCCGGAATGGTCAGGCTCGCTCGCTGCCACGTGGGAGCAGTCCGTCAACGACTGGCTGCTGTTCCGCGCCAACGTCTCGGCCAAGTACATGTCGGATTACAACACCGGTTCTGACCTGCACCCCTCGAAGGAGCAGGAAGCGTTCACGGTCGTGAATGCGCGCGTGGGCGTCGGCGGTCTCGACAATGAGTGGAACCTCGAACTCTTCGCCCAGAACCTGTTCGACCAGGACTACCTGCAGGTGGGCTTCAACGGCCCGTTCCAGGTCGACGAGAACAACGACTCGATCAGCGTCTACAACGCCTTCCTCGGCGCCCCGCGCACGATCGGCGCGACGCTGCGGGTCAACTACTGATCCAGATCTGACGGCTGAACATGGACAGGCCGGAGCAGTGATGCTCCGGCCTGCTCTGTTTGCAGGTGTCTCGCTGTGCCAGCGACGCCGTCGCCTGAAGGACGAGATGGCGTTGTGACCGTGCGGCTTCCTACAACAGATGCTGTTCTGCTTCGTCGCGATGTTTCTTCAGATACTTCATGAAGGGCGTGCCGCCGGTGCCGATATCGGTGTCGTTGCCGGCAGAGTCCTTGCCCTGCTTGTTGATGTAGCTGGCGGCGTATTCGAGGTGGCGCGTACGGAAGCGCGCGAGGCTGCGCACATTGGCGTTGTAGACCTCGCGCAGGTTCGCATTGCCGGAGGCCTGCACGAACGCCCGCAGCTGTGACAGGGCGCGCACCTTTTCCACGAAGGTGCGATGGGCTGGCGGACGGTAGATGTGCAGCTCGTCGAGGAAGGTGCGCAGCGGGTCGGCCGCGTGGCCGATGCCGAGCAGGGCGTCCATCGACGGCACGATGGTCGATTGTGATCCGGTCTGGCCGCGGAAGGCTTGGGGCTTGCCGCCCGTTTCTGCGACTCCTTCGTAGATCAGGCCTTCGCCGAGAGCAGGGTTGTCCTTCCAGCCGTGGATGTATGGCCGCACACGATGGAAATAGACGTAGGGGTCGCAGCGCTCGGGCATGCGATCGAAAATGGCGTTCACATCGTCCCAGCCGGCGTTGATCTCGACAAGGCTCGTTTCGACGGTCTGCGCATCGGCGTTCCTCACGCCTTCGAGGATCGCTGGGATTTCCGCCAGCATCGCACCGGCCCGCGCTTCGATGGCGACGTGCACCAGGACGAACCAGGCTTCGTCCTGCCCGCCGAGGAAGTTCTGGATCATCCAGACGTTGTCGAGGCTGATCGGGCCTGCGCGGTCCAGCCTGTCCCAGTTGTCGAGCACGTAGGCCGAGTAGGGCAGCAGGGGCTGCTGTCCCAGGCGTCTGGCCAGCGCCCACATCGGCACGGCCAGCGGGGCGGGCAGCGAGGCCGGCGCTGTGGGCTCGCCCCAGACATAGGCCTGGACCATGAAGGAGTAGCGGACCATCGCAGTGCGCAGCTGGGCGTCGCTCGCCTCGGCGCAGAAGGCCTTGAGGTCGAGGACCGGCAGGCCAGCCAGGTGTTGGCGGATACGCCCGGTCAGCAGGGTCCGCGGCAGGTCGCGCGCGGCCTCTTCAGGAGCGGCGAGCTCGGAGGGGAGGCTGACGTCCGCGGCATTATAAGAGCAAAGAAATCCCCTTTCCCGGCTCATATCGTGGTCGGAAAGACTTAGAATGGCTGACATTCCGTGATTCCCTGCCGCTGACCTGCGAAAAGCCGCAGAAACCACGCCGGTCGAGGGGTGTAAATCCAGGGGCCACCTGGCGCCCTTACGTCAGCCCCAGTTCTATCCACAGGCTAGGTTGGCGCTTTTCAAGGCGTCCACGATGTCGCGCCGAGTCATGGGCGCCGGTTCGCAGGACTGTCACAATCCACCCCTACATGACATGAAGCTTAGAGACGGCTGGGCCTCAGATGTTCAATCAGATGGTTTTCTCAGGCCACCCCGGCGCTGGGGCGGAGCCGTGCGAGTGCCGTCGGGCCTACCGGAGGGGGAGATGAGCCGGATGGACCCGATGCCTCCTCTGCGTATGGAAACGGTTGTGGCCGCGCGCACGGCGGCCGTGAAGGCCGACGTCAAGGTGAAGGCTGAGACAGTCTCGGTTTTCTATGGCGACAAGCAGGCCCTGTTCGACGTTTCTCTCGACATGCCCGAGAAGTCCGTCACGGCCCTGATCGGCCCCTCAGGCTGCGGCAAGTCCACCTTCCTGCGGTCGATCAACCGCATGAATGACACCATTCCCAGCTGCCGCGTCACCGGCCGCATCGAGATCGACGGGATGGACGTCAATGACAAGTCGGTCGATCCCGTCGTCCTGCGCGCCCAGGTCGGCATGGTTTTCCAGAAACCTAATCCTTTCCCGAAATCGATCTTCGAGAACGTTGCCTATGGCGTCCGCCTGCACGGCCTTGCAACCTCTCGCGGCCAACTCAATGAGATAGTCGAGGCCTCGCTGCGCAAGGCCGGGCTCTGGGACGAGGTGAAGGATCGCCTGAACGCTTCCGGCGCCAGCCTGTCCGGCGGTCAGCAGCAGCGCCTGGTGATCGCGCGTGCGATTGCGGTCAATCCGGAAATCATCCTGATGGACGAGCCATGCTCGGCGCTAGACCCCATCGCGACAGCCAAGGTCGAAGAGCTGATCGACGAACTCAGGTCGAACTACTGTATTGTGATCGTTACCCATTCGATGGCGCAGGCAGCACGCGTTTCGCAGCAGACAGCGTTCTTCCACCTCGGGAAGCTGGTTGAAGCCGGGCCAACCGAGGCGATCTTCACGAACCCCAAGGACTCACGCACCCAAGACTACATCACCGGCCGTTTCGGATAGAGGCCGAAACGCTGTAGGGTGTGCTGAGGAGGCACGGACATGACGGAACATACAGTCAGGTCTTTCTCGCAGGATCTGGAGGAACTCTCCGGTGATCTCGCCCGCATGGGCGGGCTTGCGGAAGACATGCTATCCGATGCGATCCAGGCCATCGCCTCGCGCGATCTCGCCCTGGCCGAGACCGTGGTCGCCCGCGACCCCCAGATCGACCAGCTGCAGGTCGAGGTCGAGAAGAAGATCCTTCGCCTGCTTGCTCTCAGGCAGCCCCTGGCGCGCGACCTGCGCCAGACGATCTCCGCTCTCAAGATTGCCACTGAACTCGAGCGCATCGGCGACCTCGGCAAGAGCATCGCCAAGCGCGTGAAGCTCGTCGACGGCATCGAGCCAGTGAACGCCCTCAAGGGCGTCGCCCGCATGGGCCGCCTCGTCACGGCACAGCTGAAGCGCGTGCTTGACGCCTACACCGCCCAGGAAACTGACGCGGCCAACCGCGTCTGGGTGCGCGATGAGGAAGTGGACGAACACTACCAGTCGCTCTTCCGCGAAGTCGTCACCTATATGATCGAGGATCCGCGCACGATCTCCGCCTGTGCGCATCTTCTGTTCGTCGCCAAGAACCTCGAACGCATTGGCGACCATTGCACCAACATTGCCGAGGAAATCCACTTCCTCGTCACTGGCGAACAGCTCCCCGTCGAAAGGCCGAAAGTCGATGCCCTCAACAGCAACTGACCTTGAGCGTCCGACCATGCGTCCAGCCGCCGCCACGCGGCCATATGCGCTGATCGTCGAGGACGAAGCGCCACTCGTCGAACTGATCCGCTACAACCTCATCAAGGAAGGTTATGAGGTCGCAACGGCGACCGACGGCGAGGAAGCCCTCCTGCTGATCGACGAGCGCCAGCCCGACATCGTCCTGCTTGACTGGATGCTGCCCAAGCTTGCCGGCATCGAGGTCGCTCGCCGCCTCCGCTCCAGGGCGCAGACGCGCAACCTGCCGATCATCATGCTGACTGCGCGCACCGAGGAAAGCGACCGCATCCGCGGCCTCGATATCGGCGCTGACGACTACATGACCAAGCCGTTCTCGATGTCGGAACTGACCGCGCGCATCCGCGCCGTGATGCGCCGCATCCGTCCGGCGCTCGCCGAGGATGTCGTCGTCGTCGGCGACATCTCCATCGATCGCGCCGCCCACAAGGTCACGCGCGGCGGCATCGACATCCACCTTGGGCCGACGGAGTTCCGCCTGCTCGACTATTTCATCCAGCACCCCGGTCGTGTGTTCAGCCGCGAGCAGCTGCTCGATGCGGTTTGGGGCTCGGACGTCTATGTCGAGACACGGACGGTCGATGTGCACATTGGCCGCCTGCGCAAGGCGCTGAGCAAGGGCGGGGCGGATGATCCGATCCGCACGGTGCGGTCCGCCGGCTACGCGTTGAACGTCTAGTCCATCTCCAGCTCGAACATGGCTATCGTGCTTTGCGAGAACTCCTGCGCGCCGTAGAAGCCGATGGCTCCGTCATTGTCGGTTTCGGTCGCCACCCAGGCGAACGTGCACCCCTGCGATTCGCCCCAGCCCAAGATCGCCTGCATCATGGAGGCGGCGATCCCGCGCCGCTGGTGCGAGGATGCTGTCCCCAGATTGTCGATGTAGAGGTCGGATGCACGGTCCGGCTGCAGATGGACGTTGCCCCGGATGTGCCCGACGACGACGCCATCCTCCATGGCGACGAACAGGGCGTGGCGCGCATCGGCGACATAGGCGGATAGCCGGTCGTACTGGATGGGTTCGTCGAACACGTCGGGCGCTACCCGGGCCAGCAGCTCCGTGTTCCGCGCGCTGATATGGTGGATCGAGACGGCCATGGCGGCCCCTTTGCGTTTGGCGGGTAGGGAGTATCGGGGACCCGGCCCCGGCCTGTCAAAGTCTGCGGATATTCGGCCTTCTAGGCAGGGGCGTTCCGGCGGGATGACAAGGTCCGCCCAGCGGCCTAAAGCCTCGCCAGGACCCCACCGGAGCGCCCTCAATGATTCCCCGCTATTCCCGCCCCGAGATGACGGCAATCTGGTCGCCCGAGACCCGCTATTCCATCTGGCTGGAGATCGAGACGCTGGCCGCCGAGGCGATGGCGGAACTCGGCACGATCCCCAAGGACGTGCCGCTCGCCGTCCGCGCGCGCGGCGGCTTCAATGTGGAGCGTATCGACGAGATCGAGCGCGAGGTGAAGCACGACGTCATCGCCTTCCTGACTTCGGTCGCCGAGCATGTCGGCGAGGAGGCGCGTTTCCTTCACCTGGGCATGACGTCGTCGGACGTGCTGGACACCTGTCTCGCTGTGCAGCTGCAGCGTGCGAGCGATATCCTGCTGAAAGACATGGACCGCGTGCTTGCCGCCCTGAAGAAGCGCGCCCTGGAACACAAGATGACGCCGACCATCGGCCGGTCGCACGGTATCCACGCTGAGCCCACCACCTTTGGCGTGAAGCTCGCGGGCTTTTACGCGGAGATGGTGCGCGGCAAGAAGAGGCTGGAAGCCGCCCGCGAAGAAATATCGACCTGCGCCATTTCGGGCGCCGTGGGGACCTTCGCCAACATTGATCCCCGCATCGAGGAATTGGTCGCCGCCAAACTTGGCCTCGCCGTGGAGCCCGTCTCCACCCAGGTGATCCCGCGCGATCGTCACGCGGCGTTCTTCGCAGCGCTGGGGGTCATCGCCTCCAGCATCGAGCGCATAGCGACAGAGATCCGCCACCTGCAGCGCACGGAGGTTCTGGAAGCGGAGGAGTTCTTCTCCGAGGGCCAGAAGGGCTCGTCCGCCATGCCGCACAAGCGCAACCCGGTTCTGACGGAAAATCTCACGGGCCTTGCGCGTCTTGTGCGCTCGGCCGTTGTGCCGGCGATGGAGAATGTCGCCCTCTGGCACGAGCGCGATATTTCGCACTCAAGTGTCGAACGCGGCATCGGGCCTGACGCGACCATCCATCTCGACTTCGCGCTCAACCGCCTTGCCGGCGTGATCGAGAACCTGCTGGTCTATCCGGAAAACATGCTGTCCAACCTCAACCGCCTCGGCGGCCTGCACAATTCGCAACGCGTGCTGCTGGCGCTGGTGGAGAAGGGCGCGAGCCGCGAGGACGCCTACCGCATGGTCCAGCGCAACGCGATGAAAGTCTGGCGCGACGCCAACCGCAAGGAAGGCGACTTCCTCGACAATCTCGTGGACGACGCTGACGTCTCGAAGCTGCTGACCAAGGCGGAGCTGAGCGAGATGTTCGACCTCGGCTACCATCTCAAGGGTGTGGACACGATCTTCAGGCGGGTGTTTGGCGAGGCCTGAACAAAACATGGGCCGGAGCCCCTCCCGGACTCCGGCCCAAGGCCATGATGGCGGAGCAGTTCGGCGCGAGGGGTCGTGCGCTGCTGCTCCAACCGGACCCCTGGGCGCCAAGGGGGGACGTCTGGCGCGATCGCATCGGAAATGCGGATCAGGCGAGGTCCGGTCGGGCCAGACCGGCGGGGGCCGATCTTCAGCGCGGAAGATGCCCGCCAATCGCTAACGGAAGCGCCCAATCGGTAAACACTGTTTTATGAAAAGTGTTCACCAAGCGGGCGGCACGCGCCGTTCCGTCACGAAACACACGCACGAAAAAACCCCGCCGCCTGGCAGCAAGCCGGGCGGCGGGGCGGGTCGTTTGGTAAATCTGAGCGCCGGGTGCGCCCGTTATTTCTTCTCGGACTTGACCTGCTCGACAGCAACTTCCATCAGCTCGGTCATCTGACGCTGCAGCTGGTGGTCCGTAATTGCCACGCCGCCCGCGTCGAGGTCCCCTTTGACCTTGCGGAAGACATCTTCGTCGCCCGGGGCTTCGAAGTCGGATTTCACCACCTCAACGGCGTAATTGGCGGCAGCTTCGCCCGACTTGCCCAGCTTTTCAGCAGCCCAGAGACCCAGAAGCTTGTTCCGGCGGGCGTTCGCCTTGAAACGAAGTTCCTGATCGAGGGCGAATTTACCTTCTTCCGCCCGTTCACGCTTGTCAAAACCGCTCACACTTCGTCTCCCTTGGGTCGCTTGCGCCCCGTGCATCTCATGTCGATATAGCCCTTGGGAAGGGCGGAAAACACCCCCGCGACGACGGCATACGCGACGTCCCGTCCAGGATGGGCTAATAGGCCCCTTCCTACACGAGTCGGACGCGGGGAAGCCGCTGTCTGGCCCAGGAGACGCGAATATGGCCAAGCGGCGGAAGATCTACGAAGGCAAGGCGAAGATCCTCTATGAGGGCCCAGAGCCTGGCACCCTGATCCAGTACTTCAAGGATGATGCGACGGCCTTCAACAACGAGAAGCGCGCCGTGCTGGATGGCAAGGGCGTGCTCAACAATCGCATCTCCGAGTTCGTGATGACGCAGCTGAACAATATCGGCCTGCCGACGCACTTCCTGAAGCGTCTCAACATGCGCGAGCAGCTTATCCGCGAAGTCGAGATCATCCCGCTCGAGGTGATCTGCCGCAACGTGGCGGCGGGCTCGCTTTCCAAGCGCCTCGGCATCGAGGAGGGCACGCCGCTGCCGCGCTCGATCATCGAGTTCTGCTACAAGAAGGACGAGCTTGGCGATCCGATGGTCACCGAGGAGCACATCACCGCGTTCAACTGGGCGACCCACCAGGAGATCGACGACATCCTGGCGATGACCCTGCGCATCAACGACTTCCTCACCGGGCTGTTCGCCGGCGCGCAGATCAAGCTGGTCGATTTCAAGGTCGAGTTCGGCCGGCTGTATGAAGGCGAGATGGTTCGCACGGTTCTGGCCGACGAGATCAGCCCGGACAGCTGCCGCCTGTGGGACATGACGACGGGCGAGAAGCTGGACAAGGACCGCTTCCGACGTGACATGGGCGGCGTCACCGAGGCCTATGCCGAGGTTGCGCGACGCCTTGGAATCATCAAGGAAGCGGGCGGGGCGGAAATCCTGTCCTTCAATGGCAAGTAACCCGCCTCGCGGGTTGGCAACGGCAAGCAGGCGATCACGATGAAAGCGAAAGTCCACGTCTCGCTGAAGGCTGGCGTGCTCGACCCTCAGGGCAAGGCCGTGGGCGATGCGCTTGGCCGCCTCGGCTTCGGCGAGGTCGAAAGCGTGCGGTGCGGCAAGACGATCGAGATCGATCTTGCCGATGGTCTCACAAAAGAACAGGCGCAGGCCCGCGTGAAGGAAATGTGCGAGAAACTGCTCGCGAACACCGTCGTCGAGCGCTACGCGATCGAGATCGGCTGAAGCTCTTCGCGCGCTACTTGCTGGCGTCGTCCGCAGTGTCAGACACGGCCTTGCCGGCGGCCTGGACGTCCTTGCCGAGGCCTTCGATGGTGTTGCAGGCCGAGGCCAGCAGCGGCGCCGCGATCATAACGGCCAGCAGAAGTTTGCGCATCGCGTCGTCCCCTTGATTTCATCCGTTGAGGCAGTAACCCCGACCCTCAGACTACCCGCGTGGCCCGCCATTGGGCAAGGCGGGTGTTCGGAAGCCTATTCCGGCGCGGGGTCGGAAGGCTTGTTCAGTGGCGGCGGGCCGCAATCCTTGGACAGGACGCGGCCATGCGCGTCAGGCGTGCAGGCCGCCGCCTGGGCCGCGCCGGCTTCCGCCCCTCCGGCTGACTGACCTGACTGCACCTCGGCGGCAGCGCCCGCGACAGCCCCGCCAAGAACCTGCAAGTCATTCCCCAGGCCCGACACCGTGTTACAGCCGGTCGCAAGGACGGCCGCAGCCACAACGAGAAACGCAAACCTGTTCATCTACCCCTCCGCAGACAGCCGACCATAAGGGCTCTTGCTGGCCCCGGAATCAGGCGAAAATCAGGAGATCGCCCCGCCGGGCCCGTTCTCGTTGGTGAAGTCATGACGTTTGCTCATTGGGCGCCCATCGCATTGCTGATCGGCTCCAACGTCTTCATGACGATGGCCTGGTATGGCCACCTGAAGTTCAAGGAGTCTCCGCTCCACTGGGTTATCCTCGCCAGCTGGGGCATCGCCCTGATCGAATACTGTCTCGCCGTGCCTGCAAACCGCATCGGCCATTCAGTTTATTCAGCCGCTGAACTGAAGACGATGCAGGAAGTGATCACGCTGGTGGTGTTCGCCGGATTTTCCGTCTGGGTGCTCGGCGAACCGATGACGTGGAAACACGCGGTGGGCTTCACGCTCATCGCGGCAGGAGCGGGGGTGATCTTCTACAAGTAAGGCGGCAAATCAGTTCCGCGCTGCCCCCTCGGTCCTCTTGCGTATCGCGCCTCCGAGCATTCGGTTGAGCGGACGTTCCAGCCAAAGGTGTACCGCCAGTGAAAGTGCCATCGCCCCAGCGGTGCAAGCCAAAATGCGTAGCTCGATTGGCGCAGTCGGGAAGAACCAGAT
Organism: Hyphomonadaceae bacterium; assembly: GCA_022844345.1. Classification (GTDB taxonomy): domain Bacteria; phylum Pseudomonadota; class Alphaproteobacteria; order Caulobacterales; family Hyphomonadaceae; genus UBA7672. The sequence continues at coordinate 428,323 of JALHLU010000001.1, read as the reverse complement.
GAAAGGACTGACCACAAACCCATGCGTAAGGTAGAGCGCATATGACGCATCGCCAGCGATCCGGCCAGCCGCGAACTGCGGCACCCGACCGCCTGCTTCGAGGCTCAGGGCGCCTGCAACGATGAGCAAAGCAGGAACTCCCCAGTCGATTACGCGCAGGCCGAATCCGGAGATGATGCTGGCCTGCTGCAATCCAAAGAGCGCAACGCCAAGACACAGCATCGCTCCTCCCACCCAAGCGCGCGGCATGGCGCCAGCCCGCCAAGCGGCGCCCAACACGACGCCTCCCGAAAACTCAAGCAGGAGTTGGCCCGTGAACACTTTCGCCACCGGATGCTCCGGAGACGTCGCAAAACCTACCCCAACCAGCAGCGTTAGCGTTGCGCACAACCAAAACAGTCGGCGCCTCAGCGGAAGCACAAGGGCGATAGCGCATAGCAAGTAAAAGAACATCTCGTACTCGAGCGTCCAGCCTTGCCAAAGGGTTGGAGCGCTTAGCTGGCCGGTGGCGCTGTGCGGTACGAAGGCGAGCGAGAGCAGCAAATTCCCGATACTTGTATCGAGGTTGTAGAAGAAACCCGGCTTCACCCAGGCGACGGCCAAGACTGCGAGTGTCGCTAGCCAATATAGGGGAGCGATGCGTATCAGGCGACGCGCGAGGAATTCAGACGGTTGAGCGTCCTCGGCCAGCACCAAGGTTGCCATGATGAAGCCGCTGATCACAAAGAATATGTCCACCCCGGCCGCGCCAATCGCGAACTTGCTTTCGCTGGACTCTGCAGCGTGGAAAACCACAACACCCATTGCGGCCACGGCGCGAAGGTATTGGATGGACCAGATCCGGGTCATGGGTTCGCCCTCTGCGCGGACTCCCGGCGGTCTGGTTCCACTGCCCTTGCTTCCACTCCGGTCGCACCAAGCACGCCCTGTGCCATAGTTGCGTGCCGCAACCTGATCGACACGCGCCAGGTTTGTCTAAAGAAGTTTCGGCCGGATAACCCAAAGCGATGTTCACCCAGCATACGGAAGATGTGTCGGAGCTTTGGGCTGTTTCAACACGGGTCAGATCGCAACGGCAGCACTCGCGACTCGCGCTAAATCCTGCTAATCGCTCATCGCAGAGGGATTAACGCAATGAAATCCGCCGTCATCGTCTTCCCCGGCTCCAACTGCGATCGCGACGCGCAGACCGCGCTCAGGCAGGTCAGCGGCCACGACCCGGCCATGGTCTGGCACAAGGACGCAGCGCTGCCTGACGGGCTAGACCTGATTGTCCTGCCAGGCGGCTTCTCCTATGGCGACTATCTCCGCTCCGGCGCCATGGCGGCGGCCTCGCCCATCGGCGAGGCAGTGCGGGCGCACGCCGCGCGCGGCGGCTATGTGCTCGCCATCTGCAATGGCTTCCAGGTGGCGACCGAGATGGGCCTCCTGCCCGGCGCGCTGCTGCGCAACGCCTCGCTGAATTTCTGCTGCCGCCCGCAGGCGCTGTCGATCGCCACCAATTCCTCGGCCTACACGGCCGCCTACAAGGACAAGAGCGAGGTCGTCTTCCCGATCGCCCACCATGACGGCAACTACTTCGCCGACGCCGCCACGCTTGATCGTCTGGAAGGCGAGGGGCGCGTTGCGTTCCGCTATGTCGGCAATCCGAACGGATCGGCGCGCGACATCGCCGGCATCCTCTCCGAGAACGGCCGCGTGCTCGGCATGATGCCCCACCCCGAGCGCGCCATGGCGGGCCAGGAAAGCGGCAATGACGGCGTGAAGTTGTTCGAGAGTGTCCTGGCCGCCGCCTGATCCATCCGATCCTCGCCGCGCCGGGTAGGATGCAGGCATGAGACATGTTCAGGCCAATGGCGTCCGCACCTACGTCACCCAGGTAGGCGAGGGCCCGGATGTCCTGCTCATCCACGGTGCTTCGTCTGACATCGGCGTTTGGACACCGACTGTGTTTCCCGCGCTCAAGCCACGCTTCCGGCTGACGGCCTATGATCGTCCCGGCATGGGAGGTTCGGAGGAAAGGCCGCGCGAAGCCTCGACGCTGGCCTTCCAGGCCAAGGTCGCGACAGGTGTGATTGATGCGCTTGAACTGCAGCGCCCCATCGTGATGGCGCACTCCTATGGCGGCGCCATCGCCCTGCGTCTTGCGCTCGATCATCCGGACAAGGTTGGCGGCCTCGTCCTCATCGCTCCGGTCGCCTACGAATGGCCGGGTGGCGTCTCCTGGCATCTGTACTGGTCGGCGCATCCGCTGGTGGGCAGCCTGTTCAACCATGTGCTGTCGCGCCCTTTTGCGCTGGCTGCGGCGAAGGAGGGAACACGCAAGGCCTTCGCTCCCTCGCCATTGCCGCCCGGATACTTCGACGCAGCTGGGGTCGGCCGCGCCATTCGTCCTTCGGCCATGCGCGCAAACGCGTTCGACCTGATCCCGTTAAAGCCCGAGATCATCGCCCAGCAGCATCGCTATCCGGAGCTGGCCATGCCCATCGCCCTGCTCGCAGGCGATGGCGACAGCGTCGTCAGCACTTCGATCCATGCCTTGCGCCTTGCACAAATCTTGCCCAATGCGCGGATCGAGGTCGTTCGCAATGCCGGCCACCTGCCGCACGAACATGCGCCGAATGGTCTCATCAAGCTGTTGGACTGGGTTGAGTCCGCAAAATAGGACGCAGGCCATCACTTCGTATGGCTTGCCAAGGTGTCGGCCGCGCTTATCTAGAAAGCGATTGAGAGCGACCGGAGAGACCAATGGCCATCGACATCGGCATCGAAACCAAGGCCCGCAAGAAGATCGTCGCCGCGCTCGAGCAGGTGCTGGCAGACACCTACGGCCTTTATGGCAAGACGCATGGCTATCACTGGAATGTCGAAGGCCCGATGTTCAACACGCTGCATCTCATGTTCGAGACGCAGTACAACGACCTGTGGTTGTCGCTGGACCTGATCGCAGAGCGTATCCGCTCGCTTGGCGAGTACGCGCCGTTCGGCGCCGAGATTGGGGCCAAATCCCAAGTGCCGGGCGATGAGGGCGTGCCTGGAGCGGAAGCGATGCTGGCCAACCTGGTTAGCGGCAACGAGTTGCTTGCGCGGTCTGCGCGCGGCGCTCTGAAGGCCGCGGAGGAAGCAGGCGACCAGGCCACCGCCGACCTTATGACGCAACGCGTAGCTATCGCTGAGAAGACCGCCTGGATGCTGCGCTCCATGGCGGCGAAGTAGAGGCGGCGAAGTAGCTTTCAGGGAACCGGGACTGGCAGCACAACTGGCGGCACGATCGGCTTGAAGTGCCAACGCTGCGTCGTTGGCGTTCCGTCCGCGCCGATGCGGATCACCTCGCTTTCGATGCCGTTGGCTCCGTCCGAGAAATAGGCAATGGTGAGTTTTCCGTCCGCGCTCCGGAACGTGATGCGGCCCTGCTCGATGCTCTTCAGCGGCGTGAAGCTCCACTTCATGCCCGAGCGTGTGTTGGCGACATCGAGTCCATAGACGCCATCTGCATTCGGCCCGATGCGGTGATACTCTGTATAGGCGCGGTCGGCGCCAATGCTGGTCAGCGCCGTGCCCGTCACGACACCATTCACGGGTCCGATGAACGCCTCATAGACCTGGCTGCCATCTGGGTTGGTATGGACGCGTGTGCCCAGCATCCAGGTCAGCTGCGCGACTTCCTCGGGAATCATCGCCGGCGTTGTCTGGCCAGCCGGCGTGGGCGGCTGCGCAATCGCGCTCAAACCGAAAAAGGCGGCGGCCAGAGCGGCCGCCAGCACGCGGATCATGTGGCTTCCTCCTCCGGTCTATCGCCGGTTAGGGCGAGCCTAGTCGTCAGCTACCACCTGCGCCAGCCTTCATGCCCACAAGCGGAGCCGGATCGGGGCAGATCGCCAGCCAGTGGTCGCGCTCGCTGCGCTTGCACACGCCGGGATAATCGCCCTTGGCGCTGCCGATATCGAGGATGATCTGGAAATGCAGGTGAGGCGACCATCCGCCATTCTCGCGCCGCGTGCCAAGCTCCGCGAACTTTTCGCCCGCCATGAAGGCCGTGCCCGGCTTCAAGCCTTTCAGGCTGTCGCGGCTGAGGTGGCCATACAGGGTGTGGAAGGTCAGCCCCGGAACCGGCGTGTGTTCAAGGATGATAGCCGGGCCATAATCGCCCGGCTGATCGTTGATGCGTGAGGAGTGCACGCGCGCATTCAGCGGCGTGACCACGTCAGCGCCTGCCGGCGCAAAGACATCGACACCTAGATGAACCGTGCGCGGCTCCTCGCCCTCGGGCGCGAAAAGGGCTTGCGTATAGACGCCGCGATCCTCGCCATAGCCGCCTGCGCGCAACGGCTCGCCCGGCTTCACATCCGGCGCATCAAGCTTGCCTGGCAGCGCGCGCTCCACCCCCGGCACGATCTCGATGCCGGTTGGCTGCAGCTTCGCGATCCAAGCGGCAAATGCAGCTTGCTTGCTCATGGGATCACCGGCGCGTCTGTGCTCCAGCATCCGTCGAGCTCCTTGAAGGTCTCGTCCAGCCACTGGCCGAACGCGGAGCCGTGCGCGCCATCGAGCGCATAGTTCAGCGTGTAGTCCGCATTGGGCTGCGGATAGACCTGTCCGTTCATCCAGAAGCGCACATTTGGTCCATCGTCGCCGCTAACTTCCATGCCACGATAGGGGCCGTCGCCGATGACCTTCGGCGCCAGGATCGGCTCAAGCTTATCAAGGGCAGGCACCAGTGCGGGACACTTCGCCTGATCCGTCCAGCGGGAAACGAATGCCGCCGCGCGACTGTCATCGACATAACGCGCGACGAATACAGGTGCGGAGCCCTTGCCTGCGAGGTCTTTCAAATTGCGCCTGATCTCGGCGCCTGTCGCACCCGGTACCTTGGGCGGCACACGATAGAAGGTGATGATCCGGCATCTCGGCCCATCAACGTCATGATAGTCCTCGGCCTTGAAGCTTGCGCCTGCAAATGGCCCGAACTCGCCCAGCGGCTGGGAGCGCGCCGCGAACTCGGTGTTGGCGCACTTGCGGGGATCAGGCTGCGCAATGGCCCCCTGCAAAGGCATTGCCGGCGTGAACGCCACGAGCGCAGCCAGCATTGCCGCGATCCGGGTCCAATTCATCAAGGTCTCCGCCGTCTGCCTATTCGGCAGCCAGCTTAGCCTGATGCGGCATGCCTTCCAGGTATTTTTCAGCCTCCAGCGCAGCCATGCAGCCAAGGCCGGCTGCCGTCACCGCCTGGCGGAACACGTCATCCGCCACATCGCCGGCGGCGAACACGCCGGGAATGCTCGTCGCTGTCGAGTTCGGGGCGGTCCTCAGATACCCGCCCGGTTTCATCTCCAGCTGTCCTTCGAACAGGCTGGTTTGCGGCGCGTGGCCGATGGCGATGAAGATGCCGTGCACGGGCTGCTCGGTCACTTCGCCGGTCTTGAGGTTGCGCAGCTTCGCCTTGGTGACGCTGAGCGGACCTTCCTGGCCGATCACGTCGGTGAGTTCCGTGTCCCACAGCACGTTGACCTTCGGGTTCTTGAACAGCCGGTCCTGCAGGATCTTCTCGGCGCGGAAATGGTCGCGGCGGTGAACGACCGTCACCTTGGACGCAAAGTGCGTCAGGTGCAGCGCCTCTTCCACGGCCGTGTTGCCGCCGCCGACGACGATCACTTCCTTTCCGCGATAGAAGAACGCGTCACACGTCGCGCATGCCGACACCCCGAAGCCCTTGAACTTCGCCTCGCTCTCGAGGCCCAGCCACTTCGCCTGCGCGCCTGTGCAGATGATCAGCACGTCGCAGGTGTATACCTGTCCGCTGTCGCCCTTCAGCGTGTATGGCCTGTTCTTCAGGTCAGCCGCGATGATGTGGTCGGAGACCATCTCTGTGCCGACATGGATCGCCTGCGCCTGCATCTGCTCCATCAGCCATGGCCCCTGGATGACGTCAGCAAACCCCGGATAGTTCTCGACGTCCGTCGTGATGGTCAGCTGCCCGCCCGGCTGGATGCCCTGGATCAGCAGCGGCTTGCGCAGGCTACGCGCGGCGTAGATCGCGGCCGTATAGCCGGCCGGTCCGGAGCCGAGGATGATGATCTGGGAATGGCGGGGGGCGGTCATGGTTCAGTCCTGTCTTTTGCCCTTCCTAACGGGGCAAACCGGCACGCGAAATGGGGCATGGCGCACGGATAATGATATTCTGGGGATGTGAGCCCTGCGAGAAAAGGGTCCACCCGGATCACATTGGCTCAGTTGAGATTTTCTGGGGTTTTGGCTGCCGTTCCAGCACCCGCCTGACGATCTCGTCAGCCGCCCGCGCGGCTTCCCGAATTGCAGGATAGCTCCAGGTCTGCAGTCCGCCGGTGAACCAGCGCGCCGCGCCCTGGCCGATGAAGCCCTGATGAAGCCTGTCGAAGCGCGGCGAGCCGCCATCCAGCTTCAGCAGGTAGACCGGCTTTCCGAAGAAGGCGGGGTCTGCAATCATGTTGGCGCTTTCGCAGGTCACAAGCGCAAGGTCGCATGTCGACAGGAAGGCGACATAGGGGTTCGGCCCGTCGCGCCCCTCATTCTCCCAGAACACGGCCTGCTTGAGCGTCGAGGCCAGTCTGCGGAAACGCACGCGCGCCTGCTCCGGCGTGCGCCGTGAAACCGTGATCCAGAAAGTGCGCCCCTCAGCCAGACGCTGGATCGCGCCTTCGATGGCGGCGATGTTGGCGTCACTCATCCTGTGGGTCTTCGAGTCCCCGCCGATCGAGATCAGCACCTTTTGCCCCGGCGATGCATTCAGCGACGCGAACTTCGCCTGCGCCTCCGCAATGCGCGCCTTCGAGAACCACACCGGCGGTCCGATGATGGGGAACACATTGGGGGCGGCTGCAACGCCATCATGCTCGGGAGGGACCACAAGATCGAAGCCGGCCGGCGACATCCTCGGATTCTGCGTCTGCACAACCAGCGTCGCGCCGCCCGAGAGTTTCTTCACAAGACGCGAGTAGGGGATCGAACGCCGCCCCGCCGCGATCCAGATATCCGGCCAAGGCGCCTTCAACTGGTCTCGCTGTTCAGCAGGCAGCGCGCTCAGCGGCGCAAGCCACAGGTCCGGCCGCAGCATCAACTGCCAGCCATGCGGCTGAAGCATCAGCGGCCCATCGCGATGCGCGCTGGAGCGGATATCCGCCAGCCTTGCGGCGCGCTCGGGCTCGCCGAGGGCCGCGGCCAGCGCCAGTGTCTGATTCAGAATGCCTGCCCGGCCGTCTGAAACGCACCAGATCGAGGGCCCTGATTTTTCAGCTGACACGGCGTCCGCGAACTACTTCCAGCTGATGGAGACGATTTCGTACGATTTGGCGCCACCCGGCGCGGAGACTTCGGCCGTGTCGCCTTCTTCCTTGCCGATCATGGCGCGCGCAATCGGGGACGCAATCGAGATCTTCTTCTCTTTCACGTTCGCTTCGTCCTCGCCGACGATTTTGTAGGTGAAGCTCTCACCCGAATCCTCGTCGGTGAGCTTTACGGTCGCGCCGAACTTCACGGTCTTGCCCGCAAGGCGCGACGTGTCGATCACGTCGGCGCGCGCCAGCTTGTCCTCGAGTTCCGCAATACGGCCCTCGATGAAGGACTGCTTCTCCTTGGCGGCGTGATATTCGGCGTTCTCCGACAGGTCGCCATGGCTGCGCGCTTCCGAGATCGCCGCGATGATGTTCGGGCGTTCCTCGCTCTTGAGGACCTTGAGTTCCGCCTGCAGGGCTTCAAAGCCGTTAGACGTCATGGGAATGCGCTGCATGGGTAGTCCTAAAGGTTGCGCCGCGATGAGACGGAATCATCAACCGGGCGGCAAGAGACCGCCCGGTTCACAGCTTCAAGAGTAGGTCTGAAGTGCGCCGGCTTCAAGCGGGCGCGTTTTCAGAACGCGGATCGCCTGAACGGCGGCGCGGGCCCCTGAAATTGTTGTATAATATGGGATGCTCTGGGCCAGTGCGGCGCGCCGGATGGAGGCGGAGTCGAGAAGCGACTGCGCCCCTTCCGTTGTATTGAACACCAGTTGGACCTTCCCGTTGATAAGCGCATCGACAATGTGGGGCTGACCTTCGGCCACCTTGTTCACTGGTTGAACGGCGATGCCCTTGGCGGAAAGATACTGCGCGGTCCCAGCCGTCGCGATGATGGTGAAGCCAAGCGCAACGATGTCGCGCACCGGCTGTTCGATCGCCGGCTTGTCGTTCTCGCGTACCGAAATGAATACGCACCCAGAGTCCGGCAGCGACATCCCTGCAGCGATCTGGCTCTTCAGGTAGGCTGCATCGAATGATGTATCGATGCCCATCACCTCGCCGGTTGAGCGCATCTCGGGCCCGAGCAAGGGATCGACGCCTGGGAAGCGCGAGAAGGGGAAGACCGCTTCCTTCACCGCAAAGCGCTTGCCTGAGATCGGCCCTGGCCCCAGGTTGAAGCCAGCCAGCTTCTCGCCCGCCATCACCTTGGCTGCGATCGCCGCGAAGGGGCGCCCGACCGCCTTGGCGACAAACGGCACGGTGCGCGAGGCGCGCGGGTTGGCCTCCAGCACATAGATCTCGTCGTCTTTAACCGCGAACTGCACGTTCATCAGCCCGCGCACATTCAGCGCCTTGGCCAGCTTGCGCGCCTGCTCGGATAGCCGTGCGACGATCTCCTTCGAAAGCGTGTAGGGCGGGATCGAGCAGGCCGAGTCGCCCGAGTGAATGCCCGCTTCCTCGATATGTTCCATGATGCCGGCGACATGCGTGTCTGTGCCGTCGCACATCGCATCGACATCCACCTCGATGGCGTCGGAAAGATAGCGGTCCACCAGCAGCGGCGTGTCGCCCGAAACCTGCACGGCCTCGCGTACATAGCGGCGGAGGTCTTTCTCGTCGTGAACGATCTCCATCGCGCGGCCACCCAGCACGAAGGACGGACGCAGCATCACCGGGTAGCCAATACGACCTGCGGCGGCGATTGCCTCCTCGTCCGTGCGTGCAATGGCGCTCGGAGCTTGTTTCAGGCCGATCCGGTCGAGTAGCTGCGAGAACTGCTCGCGATCTTCGGCGAGGTCGATCGAGTCCGGCGTGGTGCCGAGGATTGGTGCGCCCGACGCCTTCAGTCCCTGCGCCAGCTTCAGCGGCGTCTGCCCGCCAAACTGCACGATGACGCCGAGGAAATCGCCCGAGGATTGTTCGACGTGAATGATTTCGGTCACGTCTTCCAGCGTCAGCGGTTCGAAATAGAGGCGATCAGACGTATCGTAGTCCGTCGATACCGTCTCCGGGTTGCAGTTGACCATGATGGATTCGATCTTGAGATCGGCCATCGCGAACGCTGCGTGACAGCAGCAGTAGTCGAACTCGATGCCCTGGCCGATCCGGTTGGGGCCGCCGCCGAGGATCATGGCCTTACGGCGCTTGCTCGGTTCAGCCTCGTTCTGCGGCGGGATCACCTTGCCATCGGGCCCAATCCAGCCGGTTTCGTATGTCGAATAGAGGTAGGGCGTCTTGGCTGCGAACTCGGCCGCGCAAGTGTCTATGCGCTTGTAGACCGGCCTCACGCCTGCGGCGTGCCGCGCCGCGCGCACGTCGAGTTCCTTCCTCCCGGTCAGCTTCGCAAGGCGCACGTCGGAGAAGCCCATCGCCTTTATGCATGTCCATTCCTCGGCGGTTTCCGGCAGGCCGCCGGACGCGATGCGCGCTTCTTCTGTTATGATCTCGGCGATCTGGCGCAGGAACCACTTGTCGATCTTCGATGCGTTATGGATCTCGTCTACCGTCAGGCCCTCGCGGAAAGCCTGTGCGACGTTCAACAGCCGCTTCTCGGTCGGCCGCGAGATTGAGGCAATCAGGGAGCTCCTGTCGCCGCCGGGGATCTCCTGCTCGTCGAATCCCGAAATTCCGGTCTCGAGCGAGCGCAGCGCCTTCTGCAGCGCTTCCTGGAAGGTTCGTCCGATGGCCATCGCTTCGCCGACCGACTTCATCTGCGTCGTCAGCGTCTGAATCTGATAGTTCAGAGCCGGGTCGGTACTCTTGTACTTCTCGAACGCGAAGCGCGGGATCTTCACGACGACATAGTCGATCGTCGGCTCGAACGAGGCCGGCGTCACGCCCGTAATGTCGTTGTCGAGTTCGTCCAGCGTGTAGCCCACGGCCAGCTTGGCCGCGACCTTGGCGATCGGGAAGCCCGTCGCCTTCGACGCCAGCGCAGACGACCGCGACACGCGCGGGTTCATCTCGATGACAACCAGGCGTCCATTGTCCGGGTTCACCGCGAACTGCACGTTTGACCCGCCGGTTTCGACGCCGATCTCGCGCAGCACGGCGATCGATGCGTTGCGCATCACCTGGTATTCGCGGTCGGTCAGCGTGAGAGCAGGCGCAACCGTGATGGAATCGCCCGTATGGACGCCCATCGGGTCTACATTCTCGATGGAGCAGATGATGATGCAGTTGTCCGCCTTGTCGCGGACCACTTCCATCTCGAATTCCTTCCAGCCCAGCAGGCTCTCGTCAATCAGCACCTGGCTGACCGGCGACATCTGCAGGCCGCGTGTCACGATGTCCTCGAACTCCTGGCGGTTGTAGGCGACGCCGCCGCCAAGGCCGCCGAGCGTGAAGGCCGGGCGCACGATGCAGGGCAGGCCGACAATCTCCATCTGCTTCATTGCCTCGATGAAGCCGGCCTTGAGATCGTAAACGACCTTGCCGTTAACGTTGGAAAGTTCTGGCGATGCGACGATCGCCGAGCGCGGGCTGTCGAGCCCGATCCTGTCCATCGCCTCGCGGAACTTCTTGCGGTCCTCCGCCTTCTCGATGGCTTCGGCCCGCGCGCCGATCATTTCGACGCCGAACTCCCTGAGCACGCCCATCTGTTCCAGCTTCAGCGCGCAGTTGAGCGCAGTCTGGCCGCCCATCGTCGGCAGCAGGGCGTCCGGCCTTTCCTTTGCAATGATCTTCGCGACCATCTCGGGCGTAATCGGCTCGATGTAGGTTGCATCCGCCAGTTCCGGGTCGGTCATGATTGTGGCGGGATTGGAGTTTACCAGGATCACCCGGTAACCCTCCGACTTCAGCGCCTTGATCGCCTGCACGCCAGAATAGTCGAATTCGCACGCTTGGCCGATGACAATCGGCCCGGCGCCAATCACCAGGATGGACTTGATGTCTGTGCGCTTGGGCATGTCACCAGGAAGAGCTTGGAGCGAGGCCGAACGCCGGCAAATCGCGGCAGGGTTTATCGGTGGGGACAGGGGGGCGCAACCCTCGTGTCCCAGATCGGGCCAGCGGCCTCTGGACGCTGCAACTCAGAGCTTATTTTGCAGGGGAACCTGCGTGTCTGGATTGCGCTTCGTGACAAACAGACTACGTGATCGGCTCATGTTTCGGGCGGTGGCACAATCCCGGTGAAAAAGACCATTTTCGGAAGCATGCGCTTGGTCCTGCTGGCGTTCTCGCTGGCAGGTCTCGCCTATGCTCAGGACGTCGCTCTTGGCGATCAGGTCCGTCCGGCGGCCGCCAGCACGGCGCGCGTCGTTCCATCATCTGTGCCGGATGTGGAGCCGGCTGACCTTTCCGGCATGCTTGCGGCCCAAAATCAGGTTCGAGCCCGGCTGGGTCTTGAACCGCTTGCCTGGTCGGCTGACCTGACCGACGCCGCCCGCGCCACGGCGCGGACGGCTGGTGAGGGCGCCTGCACCATGGCGTCCACCGGCCGGTCCGTGCGCGGGCAGGACGTAAGCCTTTACTGGGCTTCCGCGCTCCGCCGCCTTGGCGGGGTAGACGCATTGCAGGACATTTCCCCGGGTTATGTCGTCTCCCGCTGGCGCGAAGGCCGCGCAGCTTACGACGCTGCGGGCGGCAAATGCCCGGACGGGTCCGCCCAGTGCGCGGCCTACGCCCGAATCGTGTCGCCGGATAACCGTGCGGTCGGTTGCGCAAAGCTGGTCTGCCCCAGCCAGGCCCAGATCTGGGCTTGCCTCTACCGGGAGTAGGGCGCTGCGGTCCCGGGGGTGACCGGCTCGTAACCCTTTCCTGCAAATTCGCGCCGCAGCTTCCCCAACGCCATGGCTTGGCGATCGCATCGCGCCGCTGTATTATTTTACATTGTAAAATGTAATAGGGGCTGGGATGTCGGGTCAGGCGCAGGAAACAGGCCTCTCGACGGGAGCCGAATGGCGAATCGGCTGGCGCATCGTGCTGGCTGCCGGGGTTGGCGCCGCAGCTGGCCTGATCCTCTATCCTTTCGTGGCAAGCCTGTTCATTCAGCACCACACGGCCGCGTTCAAGTGGACACGGGGCGAAGCGGCCTTCGCCAGCCTCGCCAGCCTGATCGCGGGATCTCTGGCCCCGCTCGTTGGAAGGCTCGCCGACAAGATCGGCGTCCGGCCGGTGATCATCCTGGGAGCGATCGGCTTTGCCAGCGCCTGCGCCGGCATGAGCCTGCAGAACGGCAATATCTGGCTCTACTACGCGCTCACATTCCTGCTGGTGTTCTTCGGTCTCGGCACCACAAGCATCACATGGGCCCGGCCGATCAACGCAGTGTTCGTGCGTTCGCGCGGGCTGGCGCTCTCGACGGCTCTGTCATCGGTCACCCTCACGGCGGCAATCACACCGCCGCTGCTGAATTTCGTCATGCAGACATATGGCTGGCGCGCCGGCTGGGTGATGCTCGGGGCAATGGCGGTTGCAGGCGCCGCGGTGGGCCTGCTGCTACTTCCCAAGGTGAAGACGCGGCCCGAGGCGATGGTCAATTCCTTCCGCTTGGGCGAGGCAACGCGGATGCCTGCCTTCTGGCTGCTGGTCGCCGGCATGTTCATCATCAACATTCCTTCGGGCGGCCTGATGGCCCAGATGGCGGCGCTGATCGGCGACAAGGGCTTCGATGGCGCAACCGTTGCCTCGGTCTTGTCCGCCTTCGCCATCTCGGTCTTTTTCGGCCGCCTCGTCGCGGGCTTCTGCCTCGACCGCTTCCCGCCGCAACTGGTCACGTTCATCGCCATGGGTGTTCCCGCTGCCGGATGCCTCATGCTGCTGGGGCAGGGCGGATACATGCCACTCGTCATCGCCGGCATCGCGCTGGCAGGCCTCAGCCAGGGCGCGGAAGGCGATGTCGGCCCCTTCCTCATCGCCCGCTATTTCGGCCTCAAGGCCTTCAGTACGCTGATGGGATGCGTGAACGCGGCCGTTGTCACCGGCACCGGGGTCGGCGGCGTCCTGTTCGCGCAGGTTCACGATTTCACCGGCAGTTACGATCTCGCGCTGTGGTCTGGGGCGGGATGTTTCCTCGTCGGTGCGCTATGCTTCGCCGCCATCGGCGCCAGTCGCAGGCAGACCATGACTGAAAACGTTCCCGATCAGGTGTAGCGCTTAGCCGTCCGCTGATCGAAGCTCGATCCCTCGCCCTTCTCGGTCCCGCCGTACCCCGTGACCTGATCCGCCACGAATGGATTGCTCCGCCGTTCCTGTCCGAAGGTCGATGTCGCGCCATGGCCCGGCACGAACGTCATGTCATCGCCCAGCGGCCACAGCTTGCCCGTGATCGAGTCGATCAGCTGCTGGTGATTGCCGCGCGGAAAATCCGTCCGTCCGATCGAGCCCTGGAACAGCACGTCGCCCACAAACGCGATCTTCGCCTCGCGGTTGCTGATCACCACATGCCCCGGCGTGTGGCCCGGCGTGTGCGCCACATCGAACTTCACGCCTTCAAGTTCCAGCACATCGCCATCTTCGAGATACCGGTCTGGCGTCACATTGCGCAGGCCCGTCAGGCCGTACTTCACGGCCGAGCTTTCGATCTGATCGAGCCAGAACTGGTCATCCTTGTGTGGCCCGATCACGGGCGCGCCGGTGCGCTTGCGAATTTCATCGGCGGCGCCTGCATGATCCAGATGGCCATGCGTCAGCCACATCTCCTTCAGCGTGAGCCCGAAATGCTCCAGCGCGCCCATCAGCGTGTCGACATCCCCGCCGGGATCGACCAGCACGGCATGCTTGGAGGCCGTGTCCCAGATCAGCGAGCAATTCTGCTGCAGCGGGGTCACCGGCAGGATGCGGATCTGGAGCTTGGTTTCGGGGCGTTCTGACATGCCCCCTAGATGACGCCCCACAGCTCTCCATGCAAGCGGCTATCGCCGCGCGCCGCCCGCCTGTAACCTCTGCCGCAGGTGCGGGAGCTGACTGATGCGCATACCCGGATACGACAGGTCCAAGGGCCTCGCCGGCATGCTGGGCGGGCGGGGGATGATCATCCTGATCATCGCCGTCGGCTTGGTCATCTGGTGGTTCTCCAGCCAGCAGACCGGCATCACAGGCCGCTCGCAGACCATCACCACCTCGATCGAGGACGAAAACCGAATGGGCCTCGAGGCCTATATGCAGGTCCTTGCAGAGGAGCCCGTTCTCTGCGCGCGCGGCGCTACCTCTTGCGCCATTGATGAAACCCGAGAGGTCGAACGCATCCGCGCCATCGGCCGCCGCCTCCAGGCCGCGGCAACCGCCTGGGAAGCCGAAGGCGCCGTCATGACGGTCGAGGGCAAGACGGCCGGATCGCTGCCGTCGTGGGGCGCGCTGACAGATACATTCAACTGGCAGTTCAATGTCATCGACGCCGACACGCCCAACGCCTTCGCGCTGCCCGGCGGTTTCGTCGCCATCTACACCGGCCTGCTGCCCGTGGCTGCGAACGACGATGGGCTTGCCGCCATCATGGGCCACGAGATTGGACATGCCCTTGCGCGCCATGGGGGTGAACGGATGAGCCAGCAGCAGATCATGAGCTTCGGCCAGGTTGCCGTCGGTCTTGCGTTCGGAGACATGGGCATGGATACCCAGCGCATGGTGATGGGCGCGTTCGGTCTCGGTGCGGACCTTGGCGTCCTCAAACCCTTCAGCCGCGCGCACGAAAGCGAGGCAGACCTGATCGGGCTCGAACTGATGGCCCGCGCCTGCTTTGATCCGCGCGAGACACCGCGTCTGTGGCGCCGCATGGCCGAACTCGGTGATGGCGCCCGCCCGCCGGAGTTCCTCTCAACTCACCCAGACCCTGAAGCGCGTGCGTCGATGTTCGAGAAGCTTATGCCCAGCGCGGTCGCGGCTTACAGGCGGCATTGCGGAACAGACTTGAACTAATGGGTCCGCCGGCGTGGGAATGCCATCGGCGGATTTTCGGACAGTGCCTGCGCGCGTAGCGAGGTCAACGTCAGCCGCGTCTCTTCAAACCGCTCCAGCTTTGCAGCAAGGCTCTCGACGCTGTTGTAGGCCAGCCGCTTCATCTCGCGCCGGCCAAGGCTTACCGTCTCAAGGATGATCCCTGACACAAGGCTGATGCAGGAGAGCACAGCCAGCGTCCCGCAAAGGAACGCCGTGGGGAAGCGTGGGACCAGACCGGTCGCCATGTATTCGCCCAGCAGCGGCATTGCCAGCAATAGCGCGAGCGCCATCACCACACCCGATATCGCGCCAAAGAACATAAGCGGCCGCTCATCGCGCATCAGCCGTCCGATCGTGGCGAGTATACGGAAGCCATCACGGAACGTCGAAAGCTTGGAGACAGACCCTTCCGGTCGCGCACCGTAAGGCGTCTGTACTTCGGTCGTGATCATGTCGAGCTCAAGCGCATGGACTGTCAGCTCCGTCTCCGTCTCGAAGCCCGAGGCGAGAGCAGGGAAGGATTTCACAAAGCGGCGCGAGAAGGCGCGATAGCCGGACAGCATGTCGGTGAACCGGTCACCGAACAGCTTTGCGACTAGACCGGTCAGCACGCGATTGCCAAGGCGATGGCCCGCGCGATAGGCCGCCTTTTCTTCCGTGATGCGCGCGCCTACCACCATGTCAGCCTGCGTTTCGATAAGGCGAGACACCATGCGCGGCGCGGAGGCGGCATCATACGTTGCATCGCCATCCACCATCACATAGACGTCGGCCTCTATGTCCGAGAACATGCGGCGCACGACGTGCCCTTTGCCTTGCAGCGGCTCGCGGCGGACGATCGCGCCAGCCTCGCGCGCGACCATCGACGTGCTGTCCCAGGAATTGTTGTCGTAGACATAGATACGCGCGTGCGGCAGCGCGACGCGGAAAGAGCGCACTACGTCGCCAATCGTCGCTGCCTCGTTGAACGCTGGGATCAGCACGGCGATGTCGATGTGGCGTACCGCTGGTGAAATCTGTTGTCCCACGGCGTGCAGCGCCGCTTCTGCGGCGGCAAGGCGCGCGTGGATATCGGCGGTGTTGTCGATGGAAGACATGGGCCGGCCCTGTTCCAGATTGGACCAAACTGCCATGCCGGGATTAAAAATCCGGTTGCTGAAATGCTTATGAAACGTGAGTCCGCCGGAAAGGTATTGGTGATGATTGAGGCCGGGCGGAGTTGCCCTTAGCGGCGCCGCATGACAGCGTTTTCCGGGATGTTGATTACTTGGTGGGGCCATGACGGCGAGTTCACAGAATCTGAATTCACTCGGCGCGGCGGCGATGGCCGCCCTGAATCGCGGCGATGCAGCGACAGCGCGGCGCCATTTCGAGGACGCTGTCGCAACGGGCCGGGCCCCGGTTGATGCCTGGCTCGGCCTTGCGCTTGCCTGCCGCGCGCTTGGTGATGAGGCTGCAATGATGGCGGCGCTCGATCGCACGCTGGACCTCGATCAGCAGAACCTCCGTGCCCTGCTGATGAAGGCCGACGCCCTGCAGGCGCGCGGCGACCGGCGCGCAGCTATCCGCTTCTATGGCTTGCTGGTGAAGCTAGTCCCCGATCCTGCGCTTCTGCCGCCAGACGGCGCGCGCGAGATCAAGCGCGCCCACGCGGCGCATGCGCACCTGAGCGGCGAGATTTTTGCCCACATGCAGCAATCGCTCGCCGCATCCGGATACAATCGCGAGCTGGCGAGTTCGCGTTTTACGCAGTCGCTGGCGCTGCTTTCAGGGCAGGCGCAACGCTTCGAACAGCAGCCTCGCTCCTACTACTTCCCCGAACTCCCTACGATCGGCTTCTACGACCGCGCAGGCTTCCCCTGGTTCGACGCCATTGAGGCGGCGACGGACGACATCAGGAATGAATTGCTAGGACTCCTGGAAACGCCAGATGTCTTCTCACCCTATATCGAGGCCGAACAGAACACGCCGGTGGACCGCTCACATGCGTTGCTGGACAGTCCGGACTGGACGGCGGCTTACGTCTGGAAGGACGGGGCGCCGGTCCCGCAGATCGCTGTGCGCTGCCCGAAGACTGTTGCAGCGGTGGAGCATGCGCCGCTGGAGCAGGTGAAAGGCCGCGCGCCTTTTGTCCTGTTCTCCAAGCTGACGCCAGGCGCCTGGATCAGGCCGCACACGGGCTTCCTCAACACACGCCTGGTCTGTCACCTGCCGCTGATCGTTCCCGAAGGCTGCTGGTTGCGCGTCGGCGGGGAGGTGAGGCGGTGGGAAGAAGGCAAGGGCTTCGCGTTCAATGACACGATCGAGCACGAGGCTCGCAATGAGGGCGCAGACACGCGCACCGTGCTGATTTTCAACGTCTGGCGGCCGGAGCTCTCGCTTGAGGAGCGCGGGCTTGTCGCCGCGCTGCTCGAAAGCGCGGACACGCTGTGAAGACTTACGCCTTCCGCTCCGCCATGAACTTCGCGAAGCGCTCGAACAGGTAGAACGAGTCCTGCGGCCCCGGGCTCGCTTCGGGGTGATGCTGCACCGAGATGATCGGCTTGCCCGCCACCGACAGCCCGCAGTTTGTCCCGTCGAAAAGCGAGCGATGGCTCTCCTCGACGCCTGCCGGAAGTGTGTCCACATCTACCGTGAAGCCGTGGTTCATCGACACGATCTCGACCTTGCCGGTGGTGAAGTCCTTCACCGGGTGGTTCGCGCCGTGGTGGCCCTGTGCCATCTTTCGCGTCTTCGCGCCCAGCGCCAGCGCCAGCATCTGGTGGCCGAGGCAGATCCCGAGGATCGGCACGCCGGACGCGACCAGCTTCTGGATCTCCGGCCCGGCATAGATCGCCGTCGCCGCCGGATCGCCCGGGCCGTTTGACAGCACGACGCCATCCGGTTTCAGCGCGAGAATGTCTTCCGCCTTCGTCTTGGCCGGTACAACCGTCACTTTCGCGCCAATGCCAGCGAGGTTGCGAAGGATGTTCTTCTTCACGCCGAAATCCATCAGCACGACGTGATACTTCGGATTCTCCAGATCGACGAAGCCCGAGTCCAGCGTCCACAGCCCGTCGGTCGAGTCAAAGCGCTGGCCCGTCGTGACATTGATCGCGAGGTCGGCATTCTCGACGCCCTTCCAGCTGCGCGCCGCCTCCACCAGAGCGTTGGCGTCCAGCTTGCCGTCCGGCGCGTGAGCGATCGCCGCCTTCGGCATGCCCAGCTCGCGGATACGCCGCGTCAGCGCCCGCGTGTCGATACCCGAAAGCCCGATGATGTTCCGCGCAGCCAGCCAGTCGCCCAGCTCGTCGGTGGCCCGCCAGCTTGACGGCAGCGTCGGCGGCGCCTTGAACACAGCCCCACGCGCAGCGACCTTGCCTTGCGCCGAGCTCTCTTCCTGGTCGTCAACATTCGCACCGACATTGCCGATGTGCGGGAAGGTGAAGAGCACGATCTGTTCGGCGTAACTCGGGTCAGTCAGGATTTCCTGATACCCCGTCATTGCCGTGTTGAAGCAGAGTTCCCCGGCAGCCACGCCCTTCGCGCCGTGGCCTTCGCCCCAGAAGATCGTTCCGTCCTCGAGGGCAATGGCGCCTGTGGCAAGCTTGGTCATCTGGGCGCCTCCATCCGGAGTTGCGCGACTCGGGAAGCCAGCCGCGCAAACGGCCGCTAGTTAGGGGGGTGGACAGGGGGCGTCAAGGACGCAGTCTGCACAAGGCCCGCGTCACCCCGTCCAGCGCGTCGCCTTGGCCGAAATGTCCGGTCGTTGGCGCTCTACCGGCTGTTCCTTCGCCGTGCCGAGATAGATGAAGCCGGCCACCTGTTCGTGCCCCGAAAGGCCCAGCGCCGCGTGCACATGCCCGTCATAGGCCGCATCTTCCGAGATCCACACGCCGGCCCAGCCCATAGCCTGCGATGCGATCAGCAGGTTCTGGCACAGCGCCCCGGCCGAAAGCTGCTGCTCCCACACGGGTGTGCCCTTCTTGTCGTGCACGGGCGAGGATACGACGCACAGGATTAGCGGCGCCCGGAACGGCAGCGTCCGCTCCGCCGCCAGTTGTTCCTGCGTCGCATCCGGATCGCGCAGGCGTCGCGCTGCCGCCAGCACGTCGCCAAACAGCGCGCGCGCCTCGCCCTCGATGATCACCACACGCCACGGCTCCAGCTTGCGATGATCCGGCACGCGCATGGCAAGGCGCAGCATGGTGTCGATGTCGTCCGCCGCAGGCCCCGGGTCGCTCAGCGCAGACACGGGCGTCGACCGGCGCAGTGCCAGAAGCTTCAGCGTCTCCGGCGATGGATGGCTAGGCGCAAGCGGCGCCCCGAATTCAGGCTCAGGCGGAAGGCTGGCCTTGGCCGGCATCCCTAGTGGCTCTCGCCTGGTGCGTGGCCATGGCCATCATCGCCAGCGGGCGCCACGGGTTGCACCGGCACATCGCCCCCGGCAAGAGCCGCATCCACCGCGATCTTCACAGCGCTCCAGTCGGAATCGGCGATCTTCACCCCGTTCACAACGAAGGTTGGCGTCGAGTTGATGCCCTTCTGCCGCGCATCCGTGCCGACATCGTTGATGCGGCGGATATTCGCGCGTTCATCTACACAGGTGTTTACCTGAGCCTCGCTCAGGTTGAACTTCGCACCCAATGAACGAAGCTCTGGCATTGCATCGCCCGTTTGCGCTGCCGCCACCAGCTTGTCCTGGCGCGTGAACGCTTCGTCCAGCACGTTGAAGAAGTCTTCCGTTCCGGCGCAACGCGCGACAGAGAAGATGCCCGCATCAATCGCGCCATGAATCGCGAACTCACGGAAGATAAACTTGATCTTGCCGGTGTCGACATAGTCGCGCTTTACCTCCGGCCAGAACAGGTCGTGCCAGCGCTTGCACCCCGGGCAGGTGGGCGAGCCGTATTCGATCACGGTTACCTTTGCATCGGCCGGGCCCTTGAACGCGTCGCCCTCGACCAGGACGATCTTGTCGCGCCCGGCGACGGTCGTGCCGCCGCAAGCTGCAGTCAGCAAAACGGCTGCCAGCGAGGCGGCAAGGGCGGTGGCGAGTGATTTCAGAAACATGCAACGCTCCGGAGCTGCGGTTCCGGGAACCTAGAGGGTTGAGACAGAAGAGGGAATAGGGAGTTGGGTCTCGGAATGAACCGGACAGCCGCTACGCCCTGTTCCCGACAGCCTATTCACTGTATCCGCAGGGCATGACTGACCATCCCAAGCCATGGCGCATCAAGTCCGCGCGAACGATCTACAACAACAAGTGGGTCTTGCTGCGCGAATACCAGACCGTGGCTCCCACCGGGGCAGACGCCACCTACGGCCTTGTCCACATCCACAATCTGGCGCTTGGCGTCCTGCCCATCGACGAATCTGGAAACACCGTCCTGATCGGCCAGCAACGCTTTCCTTTCGGGCGGTATTCATGGGAGCTGCCCGAGGGCGGTGGCCCGCAAGATGTCCCGCCGCTCGAAGGCGCCCAGCGGGAGCTGTCAGAGGAGGCGGGCCTCAAGGCCGGTCACTGGCTGCCCTTGCTTGCCGACGTCCACCTGTCCAACTCCATCACCGATGAGCGGGCCTTCGCCTTCATCGCCTGGGACCTCGCCCCTGATCACACATTCGCGAAGGACAGTTCAGAGGAACTATCCGTTCGAAGAGTTCCGTTCGCAGAAGCCGTAAAAATGGCGGTCTCGGGTGAGATCACCGATGGTTTCTCCCTTGTCATGCTGCTCAAGGCCGACCATCTGCTCCGGACCGGGGCGTTGCCCCCCGAACTGGCGAAGCGCATGCTTGTTGGTTCCTGACGGGTTGGCCGGACAAGACGGTCACGGACCCACGGAGAGGCGAAATGACCAACGCAAGAGCGAATCCAGTTGGCGCGTCCGCGCCGGTCTGGACCAAGCTGCGCTTCGATGCACAGCAGGCTTCCCAGAACGAAGCGGCGCTTGCGTCCTATCTCAACGCCACCGTGCTGAACCATGAAACCTTTGCCGACGCGCTGAGCTATCAACTTGCCCAGAAGGCAGGCGGACCGGACATGAATGCGCTCGCCATCCGCGAAATCTGCGAGGAGGCATATCGCGCCGATCCTTCCATCGTCGCCGCCGCGGAGCGGGACCTTCAGGCCGTGCTCGACCGCGATCCCGCAACACGCTCCACGCTCCAGCCCTTCCTCTTCTTCAAGGGCTTCCTCGCGCTGCAGACGCACCGCATCGGCCACTGGCTCTGGGGTGAGGGGCGCGAGACGCTGGCCTTCTTCCTCCAGTCGCGGAAGTCCGAACTCTACGCCGTCGACATTCACCCCGCCGCGCCCATCGGCTCGGGCGTCTTCATCGATCATGCAACCGGCGTGGTGATCGGCGAGACCGCGCGCGTCGGCAACGACGTCTCCATGCTGCATGGCGTGACGCTTGGCGGCACGGGCAAGGTCTATACGGATCGCCACCCGAAGATCGGCAATGGCGTCCTCCTTGGCGCGGGGTCGAAAGTCCTTGGCAACATCACTGTGGGCGACGAGGCTCGCGTGGGCTCCGGTTCTGTCGTGCTGTCCGACGTGCCCGCACGATGCTCGGTCGCGGGCGTCCCGGCAAAGCCAGTGGGCGGCGCCTGCATGAAGCCAGCTCAGACGATGGACCAGAAGTTCGATATGGGGCTCTAGCGGCTGCTCGTCGGCGCGAAGTCCTTGCACCAGTCTTCATACCAGCAGTCGAGGTCTTCCTTTGTCAGGCAGGCGCCGCAGAGCATGAGAGCGGCAAGGCTGGCGGCGGCAATCTTCTTCATGGGTTCGGTCCCTGGGAATGGACCAAGGCTAGTTGAGTCCCGGCGTTTCTCAATCGGGTGCGGCTTCGGATCGCACGACAGGGTTGGCGCCGGACCGGTAGGCGGCTAAGTCTCCGGCCGAAACCTCAGGAGCCGCCCCGATGAACCCGGAAACCGTCAAGCGCATCGAGGCCTATCTCAAGCGCACCCTGAACCCGGGCATCGCCCTGGCCCCCCGTCCGCGCGTCAATGACAGCGTCGAAGTCACGCTCGGCGGGGAACATCTCGGCCTCGTCTATCTGATCGAGGACGAAGGCGAGACGAGCTACCAGCTCGAAATGACCATCCTCCAGGAAGACCTCGAGGGTTGATGATCCGCTTGGCGGCCTTGCATCTGATGCGGGCCGGAATCGCCGGTCTGGCGTTGCTGTCCATGGGGGCTGCGCATGCGCAGCCGCCCGCCACAGCAGCACCTGACGCCGTCTCGCCCGGCAAAGCCGAACCCAGTGTGATCGGCGAGCGCCTCTACAACGAGCGGTGCGCAACCTGCCATGAGGCCGGCCGCGCTCCTCCCCGCGCCCGAATCGCCGCCAATTCTCCCCAGCAAATTCTCGAAGCGCTGGATACCGGATTCATGGCCGCCGTGGCGATGTTCTTGACCCCGGCGGAAAAGACGCTGCTTGCCGCCCACCTCAGCGAAACGTCGGCCCCCTAGGCCAAGAGCCAGCTTGTGCGCCGCTTTCACTGGTGTGATGCCCCCTAGCTAGCGCTCACGCGAATTCGTCCATGCGGCGATTGTTAGCGCCCGCACTCCGGTCTAGCCTGACATCGTCAAGGTAAAGACGCCGGCGAAACAGTCGACGCGGAAACGATGGAGGGAGTGCCCATGCTGCGCGCGATCATTCTGGGAGTGTCTTTCGCTGCCCTGGCGGCTGGATGCCAGACGCAAGCCTCGCCGACCCCCGGCATGGCGGACCCGCCCCAGGCCGTTACGCCAGCCGCTGTCGCCATCGCTGCGGAAAGCAAGTTTGCTTCCAGCGCTGACGGCACCAAGATCCACTACATGGCCTCGGGCAAGGGGCCGCTTGTTCTCGCCATACACGGCTTCCCGGATTTCTCCGGCTCGTGGAACAAGCTCGCACCCGCGCTCAACGACGGCTATCGCTTCGTCGCCATCGACACACGCGGCTACAATCTCTCGGGCCAGCCTGAGGGCGTGGCCAACTACGCCATGCCGAAGCTCGTCGAAGACGTGCAGGCCGTCATTGTCGCTGAAGGCTACAGCAAGGCAACCGTCATCGGCCACGACTGGGGCGCGGCGATCGCCTGGAACTACGCCTTCAGCCATCCTGAAACGCTGGAGCGCCTGGTGATCATTTCCGTGCCGCACCCGGCCAACATGGGCCGGCAACTTCAGGCAGCACCGGAAAATTCGAACTACGCCCGCAACTTCCAGCGCGAGGGTTCGGAGAACTCACTGACGGCTGAAGGTCTCGCCGGCTGGGTCCGCGATCCGGAGATGAAGGCGAAGTATGTCGAGGCGTTCAAGCGCTCCAGCTTCGCGGGCATGATGAACTATTACCGCGCGAACTATCCTTCCGCGCCCGATCCCAACGCAGCCCCACCTAGCTTCCCGAAGATCAACGTACCGGTGCTGGTGATCCACGGCATGAAGGACACGGCGCTGCTCTCCATGGGCCACAATGACACTTGGGATCACGTCGCGAAGGACACTACCATCCTCATGGCTCCGGACGCCAACCACTTCGTCCAGCACGACGCAGCAGAGCTTGTGAACGGCACGATCCGCTCCTGGCTTGATCTGCGTCCAGTGAAGTAGGCGACCGTCAACAGGACGGCGCGCAGACCAGAACAATCGGGCCGAGTGGATGGCTCGTGTCCTTTCGGCCCGCCTGCGGGTCCCACAGGCTCGAGACGGCGCCGTCGAGATAGAGCGCATCGCTTGCGTGGAGCGAGTCGCGGAAGAATCGCGCGAACTTTCCGAACGAGATGGGCTGTTCGCTGATCACGAACCAGGCCTTGCCGCCTTCGTCGACGCCCACACCGTTCCGGATGTTGCGCGAGGCGCCGTCTGCGTCAAAGGCAGGGTGGAGGGTGCCATCGATCACCAGCATTGGCCCCGATTGGGTGGCCCATGCAGGCGCGGGCTTGAGCGCGATGTAGGCGTCGGTCGCAGTCACGTGCGGCGCACCTGTCGCGTCGATCCAGAAAACGCCGTTGGGCTTCAGATGGAAGTTGCCAGGACCGTCCGTCGTACTGACAGGGCGTAGTTCGCGACCCTTCTCGATGTAGAGCCCGATGGGCGCGCTGGTGGCGTCGTACATGCCGGCATTCATGGCGAACGCAACCGTGCTCGCGTGGTAGTCCGCCGAGAGTGACCTGAAACTACGATAGGGCGCCACTCCGGACGGGCTGAGCCAGACGAGTCTGAACTCCTGACTCGCGGGATCATATGTGCATGTCGTGAATTCATCGCCCTCGAAGATGTGCTCGACGCATGCGCCTGCGCGCCCGGTTTCGTTGCCGCACGCGGCAAGCATGGTGAGCGAGAGAAGAAGCAGGGCAAGGACCGCGCGCATGGTCCAATGTTCATTGGAAATTCAGGCGAATACGTGAAGGCGCAACGAAAAACGCCCGCTCCTGTGAGCGGGCGTTCTGCATTCTGTTCTGGCGAAAGCCCTACGACAGCGCCTTCGACACGGCCGCGAGGCTCTTGGCGAATTCGTCGTCGCCGCCCTTGCCGGCCAGTTGCTCGGAGAGCAGGGCGGATGCGGCGCGCGAGGCGGTTTCCACGGCGGCAATCTTCACGTCGCGAATGGCGTCAGCTTCGGCGCGCGCGATGCGCTCCTCGGCCATCTTCTCGCGGGCGGCGATCCGCGCAACGAGCGCTGTCTCGGCGGCTGCGGCCAGCTGGGTGGCTTCGCGGCGGGCAGCCTCCACGATGCCTTTGGCTTCGCCCTCGGCCTCGGCGGCGCGCTTCTGAACCTCGGCGAGCTTCGCCTCGGCTTCCTCGCGCAGCGCCTCTGCCGCAGACAGTTCAGCCGAAATCTTGGCGGCGCGATCATCCAGCGACTTCGTGATCGTCCGCGGCACCTTCATGTAGACTACGATGCCGATGAAGATCAGCAGGCCGACCAGCGCCCAGAAAGTCGGGTCATTCAAGTCGAGATTCCAACCCAGGAGGTTGAAGCTGGGCAGGGGGCCGGCTTCGGCCGGGCCGGCGGTCAGGTGAGCGACGGTTTCATTCGGGGCCATCTTAGCCTCCCATCGCGCCGGAAACGGCGGCCTTCACGGCGGCCGCAGACGGCTTCACGCCCGTCAGGCGTTCGGCAATCGCCGCTGCGGCGTCTTCCGCCACGGCGGCGACATTCGTCATCGCCTTGGCCCGGGTTTCGGAAATCCGGGCTTCCGCAGCGGCGAGGCGAGCATTGAGCTCGGCCTCCTTCGCGGCGGTCGCGGCAGCCGTCTTGGCGTCAGCTTCAGCCTTTGCCTTCGATGCCGTGTCGCGCGCATTGGCGCGGGCGGCGGCGATTTCGGCCTCGAACAGTTTCACCGACGCATCGGCCTTGGCGGAAAGTGCGGCGGCTTTCGCGACGTCGCTCTTGATGGCGCCGTCACGATCGTCGATCGCTTTCCGGATCTTCGGGAGGAAGACGTAGGCGACCGCGATGTAGAGGATCGCAAAAGTCACGATCAGCCAGAACACCTGGGATACCCCGGTGGTCGCGATCTGATCGAACGGCGGAAAACGTCCGCCTGCTGCTGCGTGCTCTGCCGTCTCGGTCGCCACGTGCTGTCTCCCGTAGAGGGTAGGGGTGGTCTTAGACCGCGAAGATCAGGATCAGGGCGACGGCGAAGCCGAAGATGCCCAGAGCTTCCGTCACGGCGAAGCCGAAGATCAGGTTGCCGAACTGCGCCGGGGCGGCCGACGGATTACGCATCGCGCCATCGAGGTAGGCGGCGAAGATGTTGCCCACGCCGATGGCGGCGCCGAGCATGGCGAGGCAGGCGAGGCCAGCGCCGACGTAATTGAGACCTTCCATTGTATTCTCCTTGGTCGTCAGTTGGTGGTGATCAGTGCGCCTCGCCCAGTGCGTCGTTGAGATAGACGCATGTGAGCATGGCGAACACGTATGCCTGGAGGAAAGCCACCAGGAACTCGAGTGCCGTCACACCAACGATAAGGGGCATAACAAGGAGTCCGCCCATCAGCATTCCAACTCCGCCCAACGCCACGGCCAGCGACGGCACGAATCCCGCGAACACCTTCAGGGCCACGTGTCCGCCGAGCATGTTGGCGAACAGACGCATCCCGAGGCTGATCGGCCGGGAGAGGAAGGAGATGATCTCGATCGGTGTAACGATGAATAGCAGCACGACGGGCACGCCCGACGGCACGAAAATCTTGAAGAAGCCAAGGCCCTTCTTGATCAGGCCCACGACGACGACGAGGCCGATGGTGAAGATCGCCATGAAGCCGGTGACGGCGATGTGGCTCGTGGTGGTGAAGAAGTACGGGAACATCCCGATGATGTTCGCGATGAAGATGAACGAGAAGAGCGAGAAAACCAGCGGGATGAACGGCTTGCCCGGCGCGTGGTTCACATCCTTCACGATGCCGGCGATGAAGCCGTACCAGATCTCTCCCAGCGACTGGATGCGATTCGGAATTGTCGCTGATTTGGCGGTCGCAAGCGCAAGCACGCCGATCACCAGCAGAACGCCAATTACCATCCACAGCGCCGACGTCGTGAACGAAACATCGTAGCCGCCAAGGTTCAGATCGAACAGCTTCGTGATCTGGAACTGGTGCATCGGGTCGGTGGCAATTCTCATGCGCCTTCGCCTTCACCCTTGTTGTCACCGGACGCGCCTGCCGCGTCCCGGTTGGCCTTGCTCGCGGCCGCAACGACATTCCTGACGCCAGCGCCGAACCCGAGCATGAGGCAGGCTAGAAGCCCCCAGGGTGACCACCCGAAGAGCGTATCCAGTCCCCATCCCAGGACTACCCCCACAATGACGGCGGCCGCGAAGTCCGACGCCATGCGGAAGCCCACACCCATCCCCTTGCCGGTCCCCATGTATTTGGGACGCTCCCGGGCATCGATTTCCGCCTGAGCCTTGGCGATCCGCTTGTTCAGATCGTCATCACTCATGTCGAAAGTCCGCCTGGGAGGGGAAAAGTCCGGCCCTGCGTGCGCCAAGACCCTGAAATTCCGATAGGAAAAACAGTGTCCCGCCGCGCGCGAAGCTATATGGGCGGCCTTGAGTCCAGTCAAGCAAATGTCACGCAGAAACATGACGGTAATACGTTGTTTCCATGCGTTATTTCCAAAAGCGAAAACGCCGCAGCCGTGAGAGGGCTTCTGACCCCAGAAAACCCGGAGGGGCGCGGTCGTGGGCCAAGGCATTGTTTGGTGTAGCCTGGGCCCAGGGGATTGCAGCTAAGCCGCCGCCAGCCGCTCGGCCGCTTGCAAGTCTACCGCCACAAGCCGCGAGACGCCGCGCTCCTGCATCGTCACGCCGAACAGCCGGTCCATGCGCGACATGGTGACGGCGTTGTGCGTGATGATCACAAAGCGCGTCTCCGTGCGCGTGCGCATCTCTTCCAGCAGGCGGCAGAACCGGTCGACATTGGCGTCGTCCAGCGGCGCATCCACCTCGTCCAGCACGCAGATCGGGGCAGGGCGCGACAGGAACACAGCGAAGATCAGCGCAGTCGCCGTCAATGCCTGCTCCCCGCCCGACATGAGCGAGAGTTGAGCGAGGCGCTTGCCCGGTGGCGAGGCGTAGATTTCCAGCCCCGCATCCAGCGGATCGTCGCTCTCGGTCAGCCGCAGCTCCGCATGTCCGCCGCCGAACAGCGCCGTGAACAGCGAACCGAAATGCGAATTCACCAGCTGGAACGCATCCAGCAGCCTTTGCCGTCCGTCCATGTTCAACGCGTCGATCCCCTCGCGAAGCTTCGCGATGGCGGCGGCAAGATCATCGCGCTCCTCGGTCTGGAAGCCCATGCGCTTCGAGATCTCGGTGAGCTGCTCGTCTGCTTCCATGTTCACGGCGCCCAGCTGGTCTCGCTCCCGGCGCAACTGCGCCAGCCGCGTGTCGAGCACATGCGCATCGTTCGCTGTCTCTTCTTCCGGCAAGTCTACATCCCCATGCTCGGCCCGCGCCGCGCGTGATTGTTCGAGAATCGCCGTGACCCGGCGTTCCAGCTCGTCCAGCTCTTGGTCAAACGCCGCGCGCACCTGTTCGGCGATCTCGGCCTCGCGGCGGATCGCCGCCTCCAGCCGAGACTCCGTGCGTACCAGCGTCTCGCGCGCACCAGAGGAAGTCTCGCGCGCCGCCCGCGCAGCAAGCTCGGCCTCGCGCAGCGCGCTTTCAGCGCCAGCCAGCGCGTCGGCCGCATCGCGTCTCGCGGACTCCGCCGTCTCGCCTGCCGCCGCCAGTTCGTCCATCCGGGCTGCAAGCAAGGAAGGTTGATCCTTTGACTGCGAATGCTCGGCGCGCGCCTGCTCCAGGTCGTGCGCAATAGCCGCCAGCCGCCCGCCCGCTTCCGACGCCCGCGCCAGCCATTCCTCGCGATCGCGCGTTAGCGCCGTCCGCATCGCTGCGGCCCGTTCGCTCTCGCGCAGGAACGCATCCAGCGCCGACGCTGCAGTGCGCTCCGCATCGCGCGCTGCTTTCACTTTCTCGGCCAGCTCCACGATGACAGCGCGATCTTTCTCCGTCGGCGCCGCGCCCAGCGCGGATTTCGCCAGCGCCAGCGCCCGCGCGGCAATATCAAGCTCAGCTGTCATCCGTTGCGCGCCATCCTTCAGCGCCGCCCCGCGTAGCGACAGACGCTCCACATCCTGCTCCGCTCTGATCGCCGCTTCATGCGCCTGCGCCGCCGCTCGCATCAGCTCGGGCACGTTTTTCCGCGCCGCCATCAGCGTGATCTCGGCGCCGGTCAGGACCTGCGATGCCTTGCCCCGCGCCGCCGCCGCTGCGTCGCGTTCCGCGACAGCCGCCGCGATCTCAGGAACCAGCGCCGCGCGCCGCGCGCGCTGCTCCAGCTTCTCGGCAGACGTCAGCGGCGCATCCGCAGACCGGACGAAACCATCCCAGCGCCACAGATCGCCCTCACGGCTCACCAGGCTCTGCCCCGGCAGAAGGCGCATCAACAGCGCCGCGCCCCCAACGCCTTCAAGAAGCGCACGATCCACCAGACCGCACTGTGTCAACCGCGCGTGCAACTCCGCCGGCGCCTCCACCAGATCGCTCAGCGGCATAGCTCCATCAGGCAGACGCGCCGCAATATCGCCATGCAGACCAGACCAGTGAACCGGCGAGGCGGTGTCCGCCGGCGCATCCAGATCGTCGTCAAGCGCCGCCGCAATCGCCCGCTCCAGCCCCGGCGCCCGTACGCCATCCATCACCGGCGGGGCCGTTGTCGCCGCCACCTGCCGCAACAGGCGATCCAACCCCTTCAGCTCGGATTCCAGCTCGCCAACCTTGCGCTCCGCAGCCAGAAGCGGCGGTGTCAGCCGCGCCTCCAGCGCTCGCGCCTCGTCCACTGCGCGCATCGCTGCGGCGAGAGCAGACTGCGCTGCCTGCGCCTTCGCTTCGGCGTCCGTATGGCGCTGCCGCGCGTCCTTCAGCGCGATTTCCAGTTTCGCCGGGTCGCCGATGGACGCCAGTTCCTGTTGCGCCTTCGCCAGCTCTGTCACCAGCCGCGCGTGCCGCTCTTCCTCGCGCTTCACGGCGGCCTGCGCTGCGCTCGCCTCGGCCTCTGCACGCGCCAGTGCAACGCGGCGCTGATCGGTTTCCTGCTCAATCGCCTGCAGCTGGGCCATCGCGGCTTTCACCGCCGCCGCCAGCTCCGCCTCGCGCCGCGCCTGCGCGCTGGCGTCTTCGGGGGGCAATGCGTTCAGCCCGGCCGCTGCTCGATCCGCGCGCGCCGTTGCATCGTCGCGCTGAACTGTCTCCCGCGTAGTCTCCTCGATCAGCCGCGTAATATCGCGCTCCAGCCGCGCCACCGCTTCCTTCGCAGCGTCCCGCTCCGCCTCGATCCGCGCCAGCTGCAGCTTGACCACGCCCAGCCTGCCGGCCGCATCGCTCTCCGCCGCCCGCAAGGGCTCGATCGCGGTGCGCGCCTCCAACTCCACCGTGGTCGCCCGCGCAAGCGCCGATACAGCCTTCTGCTCGTCTGCCTTCGCCGCCTCCAGCGCCTTGCGCGCCTCCACAGTCTCGCTCACTGCTCCGCGCCAGCGCGCAGCCCCCAGCCGGGCCTCCAATGCCGCAATCTCTTCCGATAGCGCGCGATACTTCCGCGCCTTGCTTGCCTGCCGCTTTAGCGCGTTCGCCTGCTTCTCCACCTCGGCCATGATGTCGGCCAGCTTGGCGAGGTTCTCGTCCGCCGCCTTCAATTTGAGTTCGGCCTCGTGCCTCCGCGCGGCAAGCCCGCCGATGCCCGCGGCTTCTTCAAGAATGCGCCGCCGGTTCTGTGGTTTCGCGCCGATCAACTCGCTGATCTGCCCCTGCCGCACGAGGGCAGGCGAGTTCGCGCCCGTCGATGCGTCGGCAAACAGAAGCTGCACATCCTTCGCACGCACCGTCCGACCGTTGATGCGATAGCTCGATCCTGCCCCCCGGCGCAGCAGGCGGCGGATCTCGATCGTGTCTTCCTCGTTGAACTCGGCCGGCGCGCCCCGGTCGCGGTTGTCCAGCAGAAGCGTGACCTCCGCCATCTCCCGCGCGGGCCGCGCCTCGGTTCCCGCGAAGATCAGGTCGTCCATCTCTCCGCCGCGCATCGCCCGCGCCGAAGTCGCCCCCATCGCCCAGCGCAGCGCTTCAAGCAGGTTGGACTTGCCACAGCCATTCGGCCCGACAATGCCAGTCAGCCCCTCTTCGATCGGCACATCTACCGGATCGACGAACGACTTGAAGCCCGCGATCTTGAGCCCGGTCAGGTGCAAGGGACATCCCGTTTTGCCCACAAAACCGGGCTTCTGGCCCCCTTACGAGCGGCAGCCCCAGGGGTCAATGCCTGTCGCGGGATGGGGGAGGAAGTCCGCCATTCCGCAGTGGATCGGTGCTACTCCGCAGGAACCGGCACCGCCTCTGCCGCCGCAACCGCTGCATCCAGCGCCGCCGACAGATCCTCCAGCGTCGCAAGCTCCAGCTTCACCCCGCCAATCGCAAAGCTCGGCGTGCCGGTGATGTCGGCTGGCGCCGC
Source organism: Hyphomonadaceae bacterium (assembly GCA_022844345.1). Classification (GTDB taxonomy): domain Bacteria; phylum Pseudomonadota; class Alphaproteobacteria; order Caulobacterales; family Hyphomonadaceae; genus UBA7672. The sequence continues at coordinate 397,210 of JALHLU010000001.1, read as the reverse complement.
CTGAACGCCGGCGCGGGTCAGCTCCACGATCGCCTCGTTGGCGATACAGGTGCCGACCTCGTCCTTGTCGAGCCCGAACGCCGCGCCAATCGCTCGAAGGTCCTGCTGCAGCTGCCAGGGATTGCGTCCTGCTGACATCAGCGCGTCCTGCTTTGCGAACAGCATGTCGATCACATCGAAATACCGGTCCTCGCCGGCACACCGCGCAAGCGCCTCGCCCGCCAGGGCGATCTCCACTGGCCGTGTCGGCATCATAATGAACTGCAGCTTCACCTTACCGGTGTCGATGTACTTTGCCTTCAGGTCCGGAAACACCTGCGCATGAAACGCCTGACAGTGCGCGCACGTGGTGGAGGCATATTCCACCAGCGTCACTGGCGCCGCAGCATTGCCCAGAACCGGCTCGCCCATGAACGGCGAGATCGACACCGTCTCATGGGGCTCCGGCTCGCGCGGCGCCTCGCAGGCCGCCAGGCCCAGCGCCAGCGCAGCGGCGGCAAGCGTGAGCAGCTTCATCCTAGCGCGCAGGCGTAGTCGGCGCAGGAGCAGCAGGCGCCGCGTCCGGGTTCAGCTTCGCCTCGATTGCCGCTTTCACACCCTCGTAGCTGATGTCGCTCAGCAGCGTGCCATTGACGAAAACGCTCGGGGTCGAGCGGCCCGGCCGGCCATTCTCGGACAGCTTCTTCTCGCCCTCCATGCCGGACTTCGCGATCGCCTCGCGAATGGCCGGCGTATGGTCCATGCAGGTCACGGCCTCGTCCCACGTCATGCCGTGCTTGGCGACTATGCCCGAAAGCACCGCCGCTGCCTGTCCCTTCTGGGCCGACTCCATGATGCTGGCATAGTTGCCGAACATCTCGTCGACCAGCGTGTGATGCAACTCCGGCCCCTTGCAGCGCGTGAGGGTCGCCAGGGTGATGTCGAACTCCTGCGGGTCGATCGACATATCGCGATAGATGTAACGCAGCTTGCCGGTGTCGATGTATTCGCGCTTCAGGCGCGGATAGACCTGCCGCGCGAAATCGCGGCAGTGGGAGCAGGTGAGGGAGGCGTATTCCACAAGTTCAACTGGCGCGGTCGCCTCGCCCTGTGGGGTGTCGCCGAGCACGGGCGTCACAGGAACCGGCTTGAAGTTGGAGGCAGGCGTCGCGCTCTCCCCGCCACACGCGGCCAGCACAGCCATGGCCATCATCCCGGCGGCGACGCCCCCTGCGCGGCGGAAGGTCGAAGCTTTGATCGCAAACATCATGGGCAGGCTTTCCTTGAGACTTGCGCTGGTTTTGGCGAAACCAGCCCCCGCGGTCAACAAAGACAAGTTCTCGATGGCGTTATTGGGGCTTGAAGCCGGATTACGACTTTCTCATCCCCGTCAGCACCGCTTCCCCCAGCCCGCCCAGGGCCTTGCGGACCGAACTGTCCCTCACCGGCGAAAGGCTACGCACCATCTCTGCGCGCTGCTCCGGCGTCAGCGGCTTGGGAATCACCAACGACAGCTGCCTGGGCGGCGCGGTCTGCACGATCTTCAGGGCCGTTACCTTCGACCCCGAAGCGAGGTTCACGCGCTGGATGATGTGGTCCTTGGCGTGCTGGATGATTGGCGCTGCGGCCGAAGGCGCACGAAGGTGCAGCACAGACCCGCCCTTTGCCTTCGATACTCGGAGCGGTTCGGTGATCGCCGCCAGTTTCAGCCCGACAATCTCCGACCAGCGCGACTTCAGCGTTTCCGGCGCCGGCCCCGCATCCTTCAGGATCGGCCGCAACGCCCGGTTCAGCGCAACGCTCATCGGCTTGGCCGGCCGGTAGACGGGAACTGTGCGCAACTCGGCAAGGCGAACCTCCGCCTCCCGTTCCCTCTCGCGCGCTTCCCAGTCGATGGTCATGCTCCTTCTTGCCACCGAACCGGTTTCGTCGGAATGGCCAAGAACATGCCGCGTCAACCCATACCAGCTAACGGCCTGAAAAAGCTACTCACCGCTGTGGATTGCTGGTACCGGCGCCATGGGCGGAACCTTCCTTGGCGCATCGGCCCGGCCGACCGCGATGCCGGGCGGGCGCCCGATCCCTATCTGGTCTGGCTGTCGGAAGTGATGCTCCAACAGACCACAATCCCCCACGCCACGCCCTATTTCGAGGCCTTCCGCAAACGCTGGCCGACCGTCCAGAATCTGGCGAGCGCCAGTTGGGAAGACGTCTCCGCCGCCTGGGCCGGCCTTGGCTATTACACCCGCGCGCGCAACCTCCATACCTGTGCAAAAGTGGTGGCCGAGCAGGGCGGTTTTCCACAGGATGCGGCCAGCCTGCGTGCTCTCCCCGGCATTGGCCCCTACACCGCGGCTGCCATCGCCTCGATCGCCTTCGACGAACGCATCGCCCCGGTCGACGGCAATATCGAGCGCGTCGTCTCACGCCTCCACGCCATCGGCTCGGATGGAACCGAAGCGGGCTGGCGCGCTTCCAAGCGGGTGATCTCCGCCTGCGCTCAGGACATGGCTGACGCCCTCCCGAATTCCCAGCGCGCAGGCGATCTTGCGCAAGCGCTGATGGATCTCGGCGCCACGATCTGCACCCCGCGCAATCCCAACTGCCTCATCTGCCCCCTGTCTGAATTCTGCGAGGCGAGGGCGCAGGGCGATCCCGACCGCTATCCCGTAAAGGCCGAGAAGAAAGCCACCCCCACCCGTCATGGCTCCGCCTTCGTACTCGGGCGCGGCGGACAAGTGCTGCTCATCCGACGTCCGCCGTCCGGCCTGCTGGGCGGCATGATGATGCCGCCCACGAGCGGCTGGTCAGAAGCAAAGCCCGACGACCCGCTCAGCGAAGCGCCCGGCGGATTCGCATGGGATCACGTCGGCGAAGTGCGGCACGTCTTCACGCACTTCGCGCTGAAGCTGGCAGTCTATCGCGCAGAGGCTGGCTCGCGCGTGAAAATTGAAGGCGAGTGGCTCACGCACGAAGACGCGCTCGCGGCCCTGCCGACGGTGGGGCGGAAGGCTGTGGCGTTGGGATTGGGCAGCATGAAAGGCAAGCGCTGAGAGAGTCCCCGTCAACTACGAGGGGCGAGGCTCACGAACCGCCCAACACCTCCCAATAACTCGCCCGCAGCACCTTCTTGTCGATCTTCCCCGTCGCCGTCAGCGGTACGGACGCAAAGATCACCTTGTCCGGTTTCCACCACTTCACGATGTGAGGCTCCAGGAAGGCCTGCACGCTGTCCTCTGTCAGCTCGACGCCCTCATGGCATTCGATCACCAGAACCGGCCGCTCCTCCCACTTTGGATGCGGCACGCCGATCACTGCAGCGATTTTCACGCCCGGACATCCCACGGCAAAGTTCTCGAGATCGATCGAGGAAATCCATTCCCCGCCTGATTTGATAACGTCCTTCTTGCGGTCAGTGATGCGCATGAAGCCGGCTGCGTCGATGGTGGCGATGTCGCCCGTGTCGAACCAGCCATTCTCATCCGTCGCGTCCATGTCCTTCCGGAAATAGCGCCGGATCGTCCAGGGCCCTTTCACCAGCAGCGCGCCCGAACTCTCGCCGTCCCACGGCAGGTCGCGTCCATCCTCGTCCACGATTTTCAGCTCGATGCCGAATTGCATCCGCCCCTGCCGCGTCCAGATCGCCTCATCCATCGCGTCTTCGCCGGCCTCGGCCAGCTCCGGCGTCGGAGTTGCGATGACGCCAAGCGGGCATGTCTCCGTCATTCCCCAGATCTGCAGAACGCGAACGCCGTACTTCTTCTTGAAGCTCTCCGCCATCGCACGCGGCACGGCCGACCCGCCGATCACGACACGCTGCAACTTGCCCGGCGTCTCGCCGGTCTTCTCAAGGTGGGCAAGATACATGGTCCAGATGGTCGGCACGCCGCCCGAGAACGTCACGCCCTCGGTGACGATCAACTCCTGCAGACTGGCCCCATCCATTTTGTCGCATGGCAGGACGATCTTGCAGCCGTTGATCGGCGCAGCAAACGGCAGCCCCCACGCGGTTGCGTGATAAAGCGACGAGCACGGCATCACCACGTCGAACGCATCAAACCCAAACGCACTCGCCAGCCCAGACGCCATCGCATGCAGCACCACTGCGCGATGCGAATACAGCACGCCCTTGGGGTCGCCCGTCGTGCCCGACGTGTAACAGAGGAACGCCCCGAGATTCTCCTCGACCACCGGCCACGCAAACTCAGCGCTCTCCTTGTCGAGAAGGCACTCATACCCTACTGCGCCAACTGTTCCGGGCGTTAGCCGCGCCTCGTCCGACAGCATCACATATGTCTTGATCGCCTTCAGGTGCGGCGCGATCCGTTCCACCACGGCAAGGAAATTCCGGTCAAACAGCAGCACAGAACTTTCGGCGTGGTTGATCGTGTAGATGATCTGGTCATCGAACAGCCGCGGGTTCGCTGTGTGCAGCACGGCGCCAATCCCCGGCACGGCATAGAACAGCTCGAAATGCCGGTGCGTGTTCCAGGCGAGGCTCGACACCCGGTCGCCATGCTGCACGCCCAATCGTTTCAGTGCATTGGCTGCCTGCGCCGCCCGTTTCAGCGCGTCCGCATAAGTGTATCGCCACGCCGGCTCATCCACGAGCCGAGAGACGATCTCGCGTTTCGTATGGGCGCGCGCCGCGAACTTCAGGATATCGATAATCTGCAGAGGCGGAGTCTGCATCAGGCCGGCGGTCATGTTCTCTCCCGGAATATCTGGGTTCAGACAGCCTAGCGGTCAATTTCCGCCAGTGGAATTGGCGCTCTCCAAATGATGCGGCCCTGGTGGAGATCCTGCGATCCCCACCAGGGCCGAACCCGGCAGCGTGCGATCATGCGCCCTCGGAGGGATAGGCGCGGATCAGCTCATCGCCGCCTTCACGGCGGCTGCCGTGATCGGGATATGGCGCAGGCGCGCGCCAACAGCATTGAAGATGGCGTTGCCGATGGCTGGGCCAACCACCGTCGTCGCCGGCTCGCCCAGGCCCACCGGAACCTCGGAGCTTTCGACGAAGCTGATGTCGAGCTCCGGCACATCCGACAGGCGCAGCGGCGTGTAGGCGCCAAGGTTCAGCGCCTTCACATTGCCGTTCTCGAACTCGGTGCCCTCGTGCAGCGCTAGCGACAGGCCCCACAGCGATGCGCCTTCCATCTGCGCGCGCGCGCCATCCGGATCGACGATTGTCCCGGCGTCCGCCACAAGCGTCAGCTTCTCCACCTTTACCCGGCCGGTGGCGCGATCGACATTGACGCGCGCCACGCACGCCACCCAGGTCGGCATGTTACGCTCCTGGCCGAACGAGGTGGCAAGGCCCAGCCCCGTGCCCGCCGGAAGCGGCTGGCCCCAGCCCGCTTTCTCGGCCGCCAGCTTCACCACATTGGCCTGCCGCGAGGCCCCGCCGACCGAGTTCGGCGCCGTGCCAGCGTTGGCGCCTTCTGCGCGCAGCAGGTTGAGCCTGAACTGCACCGGATCGGCTTTCACCTTGTGCGCCGCTTCATCCATGAAGCTTTCCAGCGCCCAGTTGGTGAAGCCCGGTCCGACAGACCGCAGCCACCCTGGCCTGAACGTCGCATTGGCAAGGTCGTTCGACACCGCACGCACCTTGTGCGCGCCTACCGAATACCAATGGTCCGCCCCGCTGATCGCGAACGGGTCATAGGTCTTGCCGTCCTCGCCAGGCGGCATGAAGGCGGGGATCATCACTTGCGTGGGCCAGCCGCAAGCAACGTGCTGCTCCATGCCGATGACGTTGTTGTCCTTGTCGAATGCCATCCGCATTTTTTGCACGGAGGGGGAGCGCACCGAGTCGAACTTGGAATCCGCCTCGCGCGACAGCACCACCTTCACAGGCTTGCCGATCGCCTTCGACGCCAGCGCTGCGCCCACGGCATAGTCGCCATTCAGCCTGCGGCCAAAGCCGCCGCCAAGCCTGTAGGTCTTCATTACGATGCTTGTTTCGGGAACCTCCAGCGCCGCGGCCAGCCACGGCAGCACAAGGCTCTGCCACTGGTTGCCGGTGTGGATTTCCCACTTGCCGTCCTTCTCGAAGGCCAGCGCGTTCATCGGCTCCATGGGGAAGTGCAGGGCGGTCGCCGTGGTGTACTCCGCATCCAGCGTGGATTTCGCCGCACGGAAGACGGGCGCGGTGTTTGTGGCGCCTGTCGCCAACACAACGCCTTTGCTGGCGTCGTTGATCAGCTTGCGTCCGTGATCCTGGATGTCTTTCTCGGATACTTCCATGGTGTCGGTAGGCTGGTATTCCAGCGTGATCGCCTCGGCCGCCTTCTTGGCCGCCCACCACGTCTCGCCGATCACCACGGCCCAGCCGGGTACTGTGTTCGACTTGTCCTTCAGCACCACGGTCTCAAGATAGCCTTTGATCTCCTTGGCGGCGGGATCCATCACATAGTTGACCTGGCCGCCATTCCGCGTAGGTGGAATGATGGGATAGCCGTAGACCATCCCCTCCACCTTGGCGTCGATGCCGAACATCGCAGCGCCCGTGGTCTTCTCGACGATATCCAGCGAGGTCACCGGCTTGCCGATCAGCTTGCGCTGGTCCACTGGCTTGATCGCCAGCGCGTCGATCTCTTCCTGCGTGAATGTCTTCGTCAGCCCGCCCCTGCGGACGATGTCCCGGTACGAGATCTTCTTGTCGCCCGAGATCACCTCGCCATTGGCGGCCGAACAGGAAGCGGCTTCGACGCCCAGCGCTGTTGCGCCAGCCTCGATCATCGCCGCACGCCCCGCCGCGCCCGCCTTGGAGTAGAGCGGATAGGACTGCCAGACGGACCACGAACCGCCCGTCACCATCAGCCCCCACTTCGGATCAGAGTCGACGTGGTTGATGCGGACATCCTCCCACTTCGCGTCCAGCTCGTCGGCGAGAATGCGCGCGATAGACGTGCCGACATGCTGGCCCATCTCGGCGCGGATGATGTTCACCGTGACGATGCCGTTGGCGTCGATCGCGAACCACTGCGTCGGCTCATAAGCGGGCGCGTTTGGATCGCCCGTCTCGCAGGCTGTGAGGAATGAGAACGCAACGCCGGTCCCGACAGCCGCAACAAGAAAGCCGCGGCGGGAGAGGGCGAGCGAACCTGATTCAGATTTTGAAAGACGTGTCATGTGATCAGCCCCCCTTCATCGCGGTGGCGGCCTGCCTCACGGCGGCGCGGATGCGTGTGTAGGTCATGCAGCGGCACAGGTTGCCGGTCATCTGCGCGTCAATGTCGGCGTCCGAGATATCGGGATTGTCCTTCAACACGGCGGCCGCCTGCATGATCTGGCCAGACTGGCAGTAGCCGCACTGGGGAACCTGCAAGTCCTGCCAGGCCTTCTGCACCGGATGCTCGCCCTTGGGGTCCAGCCCCTCGATGGTCACGATCTCAAGTCCCTCGGCCGCGCTGAGAGGCAACAGGCAGGACCGCTGCGCCTTGCCGCCGACATGCACGGTGCACGCCCCGCACATTCCGATGCCGCAGCCGAACTTCGTACCGGTAAGGCCTGCCTCGTCCCGGATGACCCACAGCAGTGGCGTGTCGGCGTCTGCCTCCACGGTCATCTCTTTTCCATTGAGTGTGAACTTCGTCATGCGTCGTGTCCTCCGGCCCTCACGGCGGCGCAGCGCATCAATGCCCGGACTGGCGCCAGGCTATTCATCCGCCGGCAGGCGTTCCTGCAGGCATGGTTCCACCTTCGCGCGAGCTGTGTCCAGCTATCGCGTCAGGGAAAGTCGCACTATAAGGAAGTATCAGGGCGTCGGCACGGGCGCGGCAGGGGCTGGAGCAGGCGTCGCGCCCGGCACAGCCGGAGCAGCGCCATCCACCGGCGGTGTCGCAGCGTCGGCGGGAGCCGCACCGTCAGCCGGAACCTCGCCCTCCACCGGAGCAGCCTCTTGCGGCGGCAGCGGGGCGGGGAGCGGAACGCTCTCGCTGCCCATCGTGCGCATGTAGGCGATCAGGTTCACCCGGTCAGACAAGCCGGTGATGCGGCTGTTGATGCCGGCGAAGTTCATGTTCGTGGCCGAGGCAAAGCCCTTCGGACGCTCGATGAAGTGATCCAGTTTCTCATAGTCCCAGGCGCCGTCGATGGCCGACAGCGAGCCATTGCCGGACGAATAGGTGAAACCGGCGACCGAGGCGATGTCGCGGCCCAGCACGCCATGCAGATTCGGGCCCTGCAGCGCGCCGCCGCCAGCGTCGAAGGTGTGGCACTGTACGCATTTCTTGGCCTGCTCTGCGCCCTTTGCAACGTCGGCGGCAGCAAGCAGCAGGCCATAGTCGCGCGGGCCTTCAACCACCGCCTGGCCAGTCGCGGCGGCCTCGATCGGCACATAGTAGCCAGCGAACTCATGCTCCTCGTGGTGGAACATGGCGTGCGAGGCCTCATTGAGGCCAATCACCGCAAGGCCGGTTCCGAGGATGCAGAACGCAATCTTGTTGAAGCCGAGATCACTCATGGCCTGAAGCCCCTCTTGCTGGGCGCCCGAAAGAGACGATTCGCGCCCGCACGCGCGACGCTTTCTGCCAGTTTAGCGGTAGGGCGGCAATCGGAGAAAGTCCGGCGAAATGACGCATCGCCCCCGCCCTAAGCCCCTATGCCTGTTGCTCTCTTTGCCTGGCCGGGGGCATAGAAGCCTGCATGAGCAAGATCGCATTCCAGGGAGAGTTGGGCGCCAACTCCCACATCGCCTGCCGCGAGGTCCACCCGGAGCTCGAACCCCTGCCGTGCGCGACGTTCGAGGATGTCTTCCATGCCGCCGCCACCGGGGAGGCGGAGCTGGCCATGATCCCTGTGGAAAACTCCATTGCGGGGCGTGTCGCCGATATCCACCACCTGCTGCCCACCTCGCCGCTAATGATCATGGGCGAGCACTTCATGCCGATCCGCTTCCAGCTGATGGGTCTCCGGGGATCGAAGCTCGAAAATATCAAGGCGGCCCACAGCCACATCATGGGCCTTGGTCAGTGCCGCAACTTCCTGCGCTCGCGTGGCATCGTCGCGAAGACCAGCTCCGACACAGCCGGCGCCGCGCGCGAGGTGAGGGACCTTGGTGATCCCACCCAGGCCGCCATTGCCCCGCGCCTCGCCGCAGAGGTCTATGGCCTCGATATTCTCGCCGAGAACATCGAGGATGCGGCCCACAATACAACGCGTTTCGTGATCATGAGCCGCAATGTCCAGCAACCGGAATACGTGCCCGGCAAGTCATGGGTCACCGCCTTCGTCTTCCGCGTCCGCAACGTGCCGGCCGCTCTTTACAAGACCATGGGCGGCTTCGCGACCAACGGCGTCAACATGACGAAGCTGGAGAGCTACCAGGTCGGCGGCTCGTTCAACGCCACGCAGTTCTACGCCGAAGTCGAGGGCCACCCCGACGAGCCGCCCGTGCAGCGCGCGCTGGAAGAGCTAGGCTTCTTCTCCACCCAGGTCCGCCACCTGGGCGTCTTCGAAGCAAACGTCTACCGCCAGCGCTCCCATCCGGTCTGATGTAAGTCCTATGTAGGCCTGCAGGCCCGCCAGAGACGATCCGCTCACGGAACATTGCCGTAATCTGTGATCGCCACCGCAAGGCCACAATTCAGGAGCGAAATTCACGCTTCAGAGCTGGTCCGCAAGTGCGTGGACCGTGAAAACTGCCGACAAATGCTGGACTTTCGACTCCAAAAAGCATTCCCAAAGTAATCAAGCTTCGACACCAAGCATCGACACGGTTTGGCCACAAGTATTGCGGTTCCGGAAACATGTGTGCGTCGTGTGTTGCGCCCCGGACACCTAACGATTTTTAATCGGCAACTTCAGCGGAACTGGTTTGAGCAATGCCTATTTAGTCGGCATACCACCCGCTGCTGGGTGGATGTGAGAAGTGCAGGCGGCCCTTTCAACCGGTCCGCAAACGCAGCTCGGACTATAACCAGAGCGGGTCTCACCGTCGGCATCACGCAATGCCATCGGAACCTGCTCCAGAGAAACAACTGGAGTCTTCCCCATGAAACTGAAAATCGCTCTCGCCGCCGCGTCCATGCTCGTCGCGCCGGCCCTCATGACCGCCAATGCGCAGCAGTCCAACGTTTACGTGTCGGGCGGCTACACCCATTTTGATGGCGACGGCGGCGCCGAACTTGGCGCCATCACCGGCCGCGTCGGCGTCGGCCTAACCCCGAACGTCGCCATCGAAGGCGAAGCGTCCTTCGGCGTGTCGGATGATGGCGGCACCGAGCTCGACAACGAGCTGGGTATCTTCGTCGTCGGCAAGCTGCCGATCTCCCCGTCGTTCGACGTGTTCGGCCGCGTTGGCCTTGCCCGCATCGAAACCTCGCCGGGCGGTTCGGAAGATGGTCTCGCCTATGGCGTTGGCGGCACGCTGAACCTCTCGCCGATCGATGGCATCCGTCTCGACTACACGCGTCACGACTATGACGCCGGCGACGTCGATGCGATCTCGCTCTCCTACGTCCGCGGCTTCTAGGCCTCGTACGTACATCAGACGATCTGATACGAGACGCCCCGCGGTCGCCCCGCGGGGTGTTTTCGTTTCAGGCGCGCGCGCCTAAATGGGAGCAGGAGCCCCACATGTCCGAGATTCGCCTGCAGCCCATCGCGCCAGACAATGCGCCCGCGCTCGATGCCGCCTTCGCGCTCTATCGCGACTCGATCGAGCTATCCGAGCAGCGTCCCGAACACATCTTTCGCGGACTCATCCATCGGCCGGACTATCGCTTCCTCGGCGCGCGCCTCGACGAGGAACTGGTCGGCATCGCTGTGTCGTGGGCGCCGCCAGATGCTGACTTCTGGCTGTTCGAATATGCCGCCGTGTCAGAGCGCCTTCGCGGCAACAATATCGGCGCCAACCTTTTTTTCGCCAGCCGGATGATGGCCGGCCAGGAGCGCACCGCCCTGGTCGAGGTCGACGCCTTCACGGGAGAGGAGTTGCAGGCCCGCCGCCTTGCTTTCTATCGCCGCCTCGGCTGCCGCCGCCTCGCCGGCCTCGACTACATCCTGCCCCTGGACGCCTTCGGAAAACCCCCGCCCATGTGGCTCCTCGCGCTCACTTCAGTCTCCGACGAGCCGTCCGTATCTGTCTTCCAGATCGAGAACTGGCTCCGCGCCATCTACGCCGGCGCCTACACCAAAGCCCTCGACGATCCGCGCTTGGCGACAATGATCGATCCACTCTCGGATGATGTGGGGTTGGTGGGAATTTAGCCCCCTCATCCCCGCTCCAGCCAAGCCTTGATCACGTGGTGCGCCACAGCAAACTTCGGCGGAGCGAAAACCTCCGGATGGGCGCCTATCATCATCGCGGCGGTTTCTTCGCGCGTGAACCAGCGCGCGGTTTCAAGTTCGGTCGTATCCACTGTGATCTCGTCGCCATCGGCTTCGAGGATCATCCCGATCATCAGCGAGTGATTGAACGGCCAAGGCTGGCAAAACAGGTACTCCGCCTGCGTCGTGCAGCGCACGCCGGCTTCCTCGAAGAGCTCCCGCGCAGCCGCCTGCTCGATCGTCTCGCCCGGCTCGACAAAGCCGGCAAGGCAGGACCAGAAGCCCGGCCGCCACACGGCCTGCCGGCCGAGCAGGCACTTGTCGCCGCGCACCGCCAGCATGATCGCCACCGGATCAACGCGCGGGAAATGCTCCGCCTTGCAGTCCCCGCATGCGCGCTTCCAGCCCGCCTCGACGATCTTCGTCCGGTCTCCGCAATTGGCGCAGAAGCCGTGGCGGCGATGCCATTCGAACAGCGCGCGCGCGGTCGCCGCGCATCCCCCGTTGAAGGCGTCAAAGGCGGACGCAGCCGCGCGGAAATCGTCGAACACGCCAAGGCCAGCAATCGGCGAGGCATCAAGGCTGAACGAGGTTGGCATCTCAAGCGCGAACACCGGCGAGCCCTTCACGGTCTCGCCGAGGAATACACGTGTGGCCTTCGGCGAAAGCATGCCTGCCTGCGACCCCAGCCAGAGGAGCGGGCGGCCCGGCGGAAGCGGCGCGCCAATCTCGGCCGGCGCAGCTGCCGGCGCCGATCCCTCGACCAGGATCTGGCCCTCGCGCATCAGCAGCACACGCGCGCGCTCCGAATTGAACGCCGCCTCAAGCCAGGTCTCGTTGCGGCGGTGATGGGCGGCGCGATCCAGCCCGGCGGGAACCAGAGGGATGTCGGCGGCGGCTTTTGAAAGGGGCACTACAGCTTCCTGATGTTCGACCGGAAGCTGCGTATCGCATGGCGCCGCGCCATCGCGCCATAGACGCCCAGCGTCACAACCTTGGCCGCCGCCGCTGCCGGTCCGCCACGGATCGGGGCAGGGGCGCCGCCGGAATTGGCCTTGCCGACATACGCCGCCGGGTCGGTCGGCGCACGCTCCTCAGGGTCGATCGTATCGTTCAGAAGTTCGGAAATCGCCGCATCAAGGGTCTGCTCCCGGCCCTCAAGCGTCTCGGGCTCCGGCCTCGGCTCGGCCTTGGGCGCTCCCCTGCCAGTCAGCTGCGCCAGCAGATCCGCAATGTCGTCAATCCGCGACATGGGATCGGGGTGCGCGCGAATCCAGATCCGATCCGCCAGCGCCTCGAGAGCTGCGCCGTCGGGCTGCACATTTTCGAGCAGCAACGTGACCACCGGCCGCGCCAGCCGGTCCGCCGCCGCCACCATCGGGCGCAGCTCGCGTCCATCATGGAGTTCGGAAGACACAAGCAGCACGACTATGCGCGCCTGTTGGGCCGCCGCGTCCGGCGCAATCGTGCGTTCGCCGCCGATCCCAGCGTCATAGCACACAGCAAGTCCGCGCCCCTCCAGCCGCCGCGCCAGCGAAGCAGCAATCTCCCGGTCGCCCCGGCGATAGCCAATATGGATGTCAAACGGCGGCGCGGTCATGTCCCCGGTCCCAACCTGCAGGGCAGAAGTTCCCTCATGATTCCCTGGCCCGGACCAGAGATGGCGAACAAGAGCAACCGCCCGCGCAGCCGCGACATTGCGCTCCCTGGCCGCCCTACCTATAACCCCCACCGCAGGCTGGCTGCGGACGGGCGGTTCGCCAACCCGGTCAGGTCCGGAAGGAAGCAGCCGTAACGAGTTTAGCTCGGGTCGTGGCCAGTCTGCACCTCACGACATTTCGGCGCCGGCGATCGCTCTGTTCCACAAGGTAATTTGTCGTTCGCCCGCCTCGGGTTGGCTAATCCCCGCCCCATGGGCCATATAGGGATCATGGCCGGACGGAAGCCACCAAAACCGCCTGAAGAAGGCCCCGAGAACGATGTCGCGGAACCGCGCGACACGATGACCTCGTCCATGTTCGGCGATGACCCGCCCGTGGGGCCCACGGCCTACCAAGTTCTCGCCCGCAAATATCGTCCGACGCGCTTCGAGGATCTCGTCGGCCAGGAGGCGATGGTCCGCACGCTCGCCAACGCCTTCAAGACCGGCCGCATTGCGCACGCCTTCATGCTCACCGGCGTCCGCGGCGTCGGCAAGACCACCACCGCGCGCCTGCTGGCCCGCGCCCTGAACTTCGAGACGAAGGACGTGCATGGCCCGTCGATGAGCCTGTTCGAGAACGGCGTTGGCGAAATGCACGGACCCGCCATCATGGCCTCGCAGCATCCTGATGTGCTTGAACTCGACGCCGCCTCCAACACCGGCATCGACAACATGCGAGACCTGCTCAGCGGCTCGCGCTACGCGCCTGTCAATGCTCGCTACAAGGTCTATATCATCGACGAAGTCCACATGCTCTCCAACGCCGCGTTCAACGCGCTGCTGAAGACGTTGGAAGAGCCGCCTCCGCATGTGAAGTTCATCTTCGCCACCACGGAAATCCGCAAAGTCCCTGTCACCGTCCTTTCGCGCTGCCAGCGTTTCAACCTGCAGCGCTTCTCGACAGAGCAGCTCACTGACCATCTCGCCACTATCTGCGCAAAGGAGAACGCGAAAGTCTCCACCGAAGCGCTGGCCTTGATCGCGCGCGCCGCCGAAGGCTCGGCCCGCGATGGACTCTCCATTCTCGACCAGGCCATTGTCCAGGGAGAGCGCAGCGAAGTTTCCGCCGATCAGGTCCGCGACATGCTCGGCCTCGCCGACCGTTCGCGCGTGCTCGACCTGATGGACTGCATCGTCGCCGGCGATCACAAGCTCGCGCTCGAAGAAGCGATGAACTTGCTGGAACAGGGCGCCGACGCCCCCGTCCTCATCAAGGACCTGATGGATGTCGTCGTCGAAGTCTCCCGCGCCCAGGCGCTTGGAGACGCCTACGCCTTCGCCGGCCCGCCCGACTGGGCACGCCGCACGCAGGACATCGCCAAGCAAACGTCACCGGCGCTGTCCGCCCGCATGTGGCGCATGCTGCTGCAGGGGTTCGAGGACTGCGCCCGCGCGCCTGATCCGCCGGCAGCCGCCCAGATGGTTGTGTTGCGCCTCGCCGCCGCTGCGAGCCTGCCCTCGCCAGAAGATGCGGCGCGCATGCTTGCGGGCGGGGCCGCTGTGCCCCCCCCAAAGTCCCGGCCTGACGCGCGCCCAGAATCCCGTACTGAATCCCGGCCTGACTCGCGTCCCGAGCCGCGGCCCGAAGCGCGCGTATCCGCGCAGCAATCCTCCGGCCCCGTTGCGGTCGCGTCCCACCCCATCGTCGACCACGAACCGCACGAAGGCGTCCGCCTCTCTTCCTTGCGCGAGATCGTCGCAGAACTCGACGCCCGCCGCGAGATCGCGTTGAAGTACGAGATCGAACGCTTCGTCCGCCCGGCTGAGATCGCCTGGGGTCATTTCCGCTACACCGCCGCGCCCAATGCTCCCGCCAATCTTTCCCAGCGCATCAAGGACTGGCTGGAAGATGTCTCCGGCGTGGAGTGGGAGGTGGAGCAATCCAACGATGGCGGCCCCGAAAGCGTTTCGGAGAAGCGCAAGCGCGTGCACGAGGAAAGGCTCGCCGCTGCCGCCGCCCTTCCGAAGATTGCCGAGGCGCTGCGCGTCTTCCCCGGCGCAAAAGTGCTGCGTATCGACGCGGCTGCAGAGACCGACGAAATTGACGACGGCCACGCCGCCCCGAACGTGATTCACGTCGATTTCGGCTATCGCGAGCGGGCCGAAGAAGCGATCCCCGACCCCGAGGAAGATGAGGACGACGACTGATGAAAGACCTGTCCGATATAATGCGCCAGGCGCAGGAAATGCAGAAACGCCTCCAGGAGGCGCAGGAACGCATGGACCAGCTCACCGCCGAAGGCGCCTCGGGCGGCGGCATGGTCAAGGTCACCCTGAAAGGGAAGGGCGAACTCCACGCGCTCTCCATAGACCCCTCGCTGATGACGCCGGGCGATCGCGAGATGGTCGAAGACCTTATCAAGGCCGCGCATGCGGATGCACGCCGCAAGCTCGACGAGGCGATGGCAAACGCCATGAAGGACGCTACCGGGGGCATCGGGGGCATGCTTCCCGGCTTCAAGCTTCCATTCTGAGGCATGTCAGAGTCGCAGATGAACCACGCCGCCAAGACCTACGCCTTCTGGATCAAGCACGCGTTGGTGTTCATCGCCGCGATCGCGGCTGTCTGGTTCGCCGGCACTCTGCCCGGCATGGTGTTGGGGCAGGCCAGCACCGCACCGCCCGCCGCCATGCCAACACCGGCCGGCCTGCTCATGGGCCTCATCAGCGCATGGCCCATCTACATCGCTCTCGCGATCTGCCAGGCGCTGACCTTCCAGTACGTAAAACGCTTTGCAACACCGGTCTTTCTCGCCGGCGTCTTCACGCTTGCCCTGCTACTAGCCTGGCGCTACGCCACCGCCGCCCCGGTCTGAACGCTGCGTGTCGGCGCCGCCACGGCCAATCAACGCTGTCATTCTCGGGTAAGCGGGTACGTCGGGAATCGCGGTTGGCCCTGCATCGGGAATGGTGACGATTCCCGCCGCAGCAATCAACCCGAGACGTAGGCGCCCCGGCGGCCCGTGGATCACTTGCCTTCGCGATACCGGCGCACAGCTTCGGAGCCTTCGACCTTCGGCATCTTGGTTGGGCTGACGTGCTTCACCGCATCGGACTTGCGCTCCGACGGCCGGATGCGGCGATAGATGCGCCAGCCCAGGACGGCGAATAGAAAGAGCGCGCCACCATAGAAGATCACCGGCTGCCACACCGGATGCGACAGCAGATAAGGCGCCCAGTTGAAGCCGCCTGGAATGAAGGCGAGGACGAGGATCGCGATGGGCGTCGCAATCGCGACGACGAGGAGCAAGATCTCGCTGAATTTCAGGTCCATGGCAGGGATTCTAGCATGTGGCGCCGTGATTGTCGCGGGGCAGCAAGCGTTTCCCCCCGGCGCAATCTGGCCTTAGAAGGGCAGCATGTCCTTGCGCCTTGCCTTCATGGGTTCGCCCGAATTCGCGGTTCCGACGCTGGAGGCGATCATCGCCGCCGGGCACGACGTCGCTTGCGTCTACTCCCAGCCGCCGCGTCCGGCCGGACGCGGCAGGGAATTGCGGCCGACGAGTGTTCACATGCTTGCGGAGCGCCATGGGCTTCCCGTGCGGACCCCGGTGAACTTCAAGGCGGAGGAAGACCGCGCCGCTTTTGCTGCGCTTGCCCTCGATGTCGCGGTGGTGGTGGCCTATGGCCTGCTGCTGCCCCGGGCGATCCTCGATGCGCCGCGCCTCGGATGCTTCAATCTCCACGGCTCGATCCTGCCGCGCTGGCGCGGCGCCGCGCCTATCCATCGCGCCGTGATGGCCGGCGATCAGGTGGCCGGCGTGCAGGTGATGAAGATGGATGTGGGGTTGGACACAGGCCCGGTGATGCTGACGGCGACGACGCCCATCACCGAAAACGACACGATGGGCGATATCCACGACCGGCTCAGCATGGCGGGCGCGGCCCTGATGGTGGAAGGCCTCGCGCGGCTGGAAGCGGGAACAGCCGTTCTGACAGAGCAATCTTCCGAGGGCGTAACCTACGCGTCGAAAGTTTCCCCAGAGGAGGCGCGCATTGACTGGCGGCTCCCAGCGCGCGAAGTCGCCGCGCGCATTCGCGGCATGTCTCCTTTCCCCGGCGCCTGGTTCGAGCATGATGGCCAGCGCATCAAGGTCCTCCACGCCCGCGCCGACGTTGGCGCGGGAGGTCCGGGCCAAGTGCTCGACGACAGTCTGCGAATAGCCTGCGGCGAAGGAGCCGTGCGCCTGACGCGCCTGCAGCGTGCAGGCAAGGGGCAGGTGAACGCGGAAGATTTCCAGCGCAGCAAGCCCATCACGCGCGGCCAGGTGCTGTCATGAACGGGAACATGGAATGGAAAACCTGAAACTGAGACTGGCGACAGAATCCGACCGCCCTGCCATTGCGGATCTGAACACGCGCGCCTTTGGACGGCCGGACGAAGCACGAATCGTTGCCGAGCTGGAGAAGGCAGGCGATGTCCTGCTGCAGCTGGTAGCCGAGAAGGACGGCCGCCTTGTCGGCCACATCTTGTTCTACCCGATGGGGGTGCGCGGCAAGTTGGGCGGCGCGGGCCTCGGGCCGATGTCGGTTGATCCATCCCTGCAGCGCAGCGGCGTCGGCTCTCAACTGGTACGCGCGGGTCTGAAGATGCTGCAGGACTCCGGCGCTCCGATCGTGTTCGTGCTGGGCCATGCGGACTACTATCCAAGGTTTGGATTCTCCGAGAGCGCCGCAGCTGAGTTCAACTGCAAGTTCAAAGGCCCGCACTTCATGGCCGTGCGCATGCGCTATGGTCCGCCCATGTCGGGCGAACTGATCTTTCCCTCGGCTCTTGGAGTCTAGATGCCGCGGTATCGCCTGATCATCGAATACGACGGCGCCGCCTATTCCGGCTGGCAACGGCAAGACAACGGCCCCTCGATCCAGAACGCGCTTGAGGAGGCAGCAACAGCGCTCGACGGGGCGCCTGTGCTCGTCATCGGCGCCGGCCGTACTGACGCGGGCGTGCATGCGACGGGGCAGGTGGCGCATATCGATCTGGTGAAAACAATCCGCGCCGAGAAGGTGCGTGACGCGCTGAACGCACATCTCCGCCCGCACCCCATCGCGGTTCTGGAAGCCATCGATGCCTCCCCGGATTTTCATGCCCGGTTCGATGCGACCGCGCGGAGCTATCTCTACCGCATCATCAATCGCCGCGCCGACCTTGCGCTGGATCGCAAGCGCGCCTGGCGCCTCGCTGCGCCGCTGGACGCTGCAATCATGCACGAGGCCGCACAGGCGCTCGTTGGCCGGCACGACTTCACGACGTTCCGTGACGCCAACTGCCAGGCCGACACCCCCGTTAAGACGCTGACCTCGCTCTCGGTCGAGCGTCATGGCGAGGAGATCGCCGTGCGAACCTCCGCGCGCTCCTTCCTCCATCGGCAAGTGCGCTCCATGGTTGGCTCGCTGGTGGAAGTGGGCCGTGGCCGCGAAAGCGTCGGCTGGATCGCCGAAATCCTTGCAGCGGCCGACCGCACGATGTGTGGACCGGTTGCGCCGGCGGATGGATTGTATCTGACGGCGGTGTCCTATGAGCCGCTCAAGTAGTCAGCGTGTCCCCGACAGCCGCATGTCCGCGCGTGTTTTGGTGCGTTTAGCCTACTGTGGGGTTTGCTCGGCAGGCTTCTCGACCTCCGGCGCCTGGGGCGCGCCGTAGTCTTTTTTCCAGCGCACCGAGATCTTGGTGTCGCCATTACCGTCCGCCGACGAGATGATCGCAAGGCCCCCAATCGGCTCCCATTCCACCTCCGCGGCGACGCCGCCCGAGCCACCGGCTCCGACCTGGAGATAGACGTCATCGGCGAGGTATTTGCCGGCCGAGACTGTTGCGATGCCATCCTCGGCGCCGACCGAGATGCGATCAAGGCCGGTCGCCTCCCGCACCAAGGCGATGGGGTCGAACACGGCTTGTCCGCCTGCAAGCTGCGCAAGGCCAGCGGCGAGCTGGGCCGCTTCGAGCCCCGAAAGCTGCGCGGCGGATCGGCCGAAGAGGACGCGGGCCAGCACTTCGTCCTGCGGCAAGGAGGGCGATGATTCCAGCGTGAACTTGGGATCAACCGGCGTGCCCGAGACACGCACACTTGCCGTGATGTCGTCGGCGACGCGGTCGGCGGCGATATCGATTCGCGCGAGGCGGATCGGGCCATCGAGTGTGATGGCGCCGGTGTCGAAGGTGAAGCGGCGGCCGCCAAGGTCGAGGCTGCCGCGCACCATCGCGGCCGAACCTGCAATGGACGGGTCGGCAATCGGGCCGGTGATGTGGAAGTCGGCAGCCCATTCCGTGTCAAGACCGCGGCCGAATACGACGATGCGCCGGGCTGCGCTCACTTCGAGGTCAAGCTGGACGGGACGGAGCCAGGGTGCGTTGCTGGCGTCGGTTGGCGCTTCCTCGACGTGGTTCGGGAAGTTCACGCGGCGCAGGCCGGGCAGCGTGGGGATGCTGGCTGACGCCGGCTGTTCGACCGAGATGCGCGCCTGATCGACGGTGAAGTCGCCCGTGACGGTGATGGCGTTGCTGGTCAGTTCCAGCGCGCCATCGCCCGACATGACGGCGAAGCGATCGTCGCGGCCAAGCGCACGCAGGCTGCGTGCTGTGAACGTGATTTCGCCAGCGGCGTCGCCGGTCCAGTCAAGGGCGCCAAGCGCAGTCAAGCGGCCGCCGTTTCCGTCGGTCGCCTCGAACTTGGTCAGGCGCGCCGACTGCTCGTTGAAATCTCCCGCCGCGTCGATGTTTGCGAGCAGCAGGCCAGTTTCGCCGTGTTCGTAGTCGCCGTCGTTCATGGCGAAGCCGCCAGTGAGCGTGATCTCCGACAGCGTGCCGCCGGCTTTCATGTTGGCCTGAAGCTCGCCACGCATTGACTGATTTTCGGGGCCGAACAGCGCCCAAACCTGTTCTGCGCGGCCAGTGAGCAACACTTCGGATGAGAGCGGGGCGCCGGGATCGAGGCCGACGTCGAAGCCCTCACCTACACGTACGGGCAGACGCGAGCGGGCTTCGAGGCTGAAGCCCTGACCTGCGCCAGTGCTCTCGCCCGTGAGCACGCCATTGCGCAGCGCCGCGCTGATGTCGAGGCTGACCGGACTGGCCGTGACTCCGACAGGGTTCGCGTTTGCGATGGCAAGATGCAGGTCGCCGGTGGCGCCGGCTGCGCCATTGCTGAATGTGACGAGGCCGGTGGCTATGCCGTTGACCGGGGTGAAGCGAGCCAGTTGCGACAGCGCGCGCAAGTTGACCTTCTGCAGGTCGGCGCGCGCGCTGACCGATGTTTCGCAGGAAGCGATGCTCGCCTCAAGCGTCCCATCAAACGCGGCGAGCATGGCGTCTGCCGACCAACCGCCGGGGGCATAGCGCCACACGACGGGGCGCGAAGTCTTCACCGCGAGGCCATCGACATCGCCATTGAGTGTGGCTTCACCCGACCATGCTTCTCCCTCGCGGCGTCCGGTGATGCCAAGGGCGAGCTGGACCGGCGCGCTCACGCGGCCCCGAACGTTGGCGGTAAGGTCGAGTTGATCATCTTTCGCATTGCCTTCGAAAGCGATGAGTTCGATGCTGGCCGCGCCGGTGCGCAGGTCTGTGATGCGGCCGGCGATGTCGGCGTCAAAGTCTTCGCCCATGTTGACATTGCCAGTTAGGGTGAGAGCGCCGCTCTCGATGCCGGCAAGGCCGGCGAGAGGGCCGCCCGCCGTGAATGCGGCGACCATCCCGTCCTCGCCGAAAGAGAGGCGAGTGGCGCGGCCGCGCAGCTGGCCCAGCTCTGCGGCGAGATCGTTGATGCGGATGTCGCCTTCGCCGGATGCGATCTCGCCAGTCGTGCGCAGCCGCTGGCCCAGCAGGTCGCCTTCAACAGCGAAGTCGCCCGCGAGGTTCTTCCCCATGACGAGGTTGGTGCGGCCCGAGACGTCTGAAAGCTCGGTTCCAGCGACGACAAGGTCCGCATCCGAAAACCGTGCGTTGATATGGGGCGCTTCAGTCGTGCCTGAGATGTCGGCGTCGAACGAGGCGCGGCGGAATGTGGCGCCGCCAAACTCGAGCGGGCGGCTGAGCCGACCGCTGGCTGTCCCGCGGATCTCGCCGTTGTCGCTGATGCGGCCGGTCATGTCGGCGCCGAGGCCGGCGGACTCGATGCGGCCGGCTTCAAGCGTGAAGCGGCCGCCGCGAATGACGCCTGCGACCTCGACATGCGGCTGCGGGCCGATCAGTGCGGCGAATCCCTCAATGGAAGAGGTAAGACCGCGTCCATCCGCAGCTATCTCGATGCGAATCGGTGCACTGGTCGACGCCTGTCGCAGGCTCCAGCGGCCATTGGCTCCGCCGGAGACCGGGGCGAGGTCATGCAGGCGGAGAAGGCGTGCTGAGCCGTTGATGTCCATCGCGCCGGTGCGGGTAGATAGCGTGCCGCGCGCGGTGGCGGAGCCGGCCGCGCCCTCGATCTGCGTGTCGTAGAGTTCGAGCGCGCCGGTTCGCAGATTGAACTCGCCAGCGGTCGCGCCGGTATAGCGTGCGGGGGCGAGGTCGGGTAGCGCATCAACGCTGGCGCCTTGCAGTGTGAATGCCGTCGAGCGCCAGGTGATGGCTGATCCTTCCTTGCGGAGGGTCACAGGGCCGGAAGCGGTTTCGGCCGAGCCCGAGGGGAAGGCCAGCTCGGTGGCGACGATGTTCCCGGTCCAGCTGAAGTCTGCCGGCAGGTCGAGCTTGAGCTCGCCCTTTGCGTCGGCAAGTCCGGACAGCGGCGAGGCCATGAGCGCAAGATCGAGTCGGCTGGCGTCGACGGCGACAGGCGATGTGAGCGTAAAGGCCTCCAGGTCGGCGCTGGCGGCGAGCTTCACGGCGCCAGCCGCGGCTGAGACGTCGAGCGTCAGCGGCGCGGCCTTGAGGTCTGCGACATTCGCTTCGCCCTTGAAAGCTATCGGTCCTCCCGTACGTTCGAACAGAGGGGCGAGCAACGGCCAGGGCTCGCCCCGTAACTCCCCGATCAGAGTGGCTTTGTCGCCGCGCCGGCTAACGGCGATGTTCGCCGCGGCGACGCCGCCGAAGGACAGCGTGCCTTCGCCGGTGAAGTTTTCCATCGTGCCATCAAGCTTGCCCACAAAGCCGACGGAATTGTCTTCCGGTCCCTGCAGCAGGCTCGCGATGAGTCCGTCATGCGGGCCCGCGACGTTGGCGAGGCCTTCAAGCGCGCCTTCGCGCGTCCATTCGAGCGTGACGTTGGCGGTGTCTGCGGGCCCCGATTGCGGGGTCAGGGCGAGGCGCGCGAAGCCCGAGCCATTGCGCGGGCTGGCGATGGCGCCGCCGAGGGCATAGCGCGCCTCGATGCCTAACACAGGTTGTTCAAGCCGCAGCGTTTCGACAACGAGTTCGTCGAGCCTGATCCCGATGTCGGGGCCGGATCCGGCGTTTTCCTGGATCGCCACTTTCGGCGTCCGCATTACATCGACGATGCGCACGCCGATCTTGCGGATTTCCAGCTCACCGACGAACAGGCCAGCCGGCGCCCATTCGATGTGGACATTTCGCGCGCGCAACCAGACGCCGTCATCGTCGACCAGCGCGATGTCGGCGACGGTGGCGGCATTCAGAGGATCGCCATCAAGGCCTGATATGCGGATCGTGCCCAGCGGACCGAGCTTGCGGCCGTCGATCTGCGAGGTGATGAAGGCGCGCCCGCCGTCGCTGGTGATCCAGAAGCGTAGCACCACAACTGTCGCGAGCAGAAGCAGAACCAGCCCCATCAGCCAGAAGCTGATGCGCAGCCAGACCGGGTTCTTCTTCTTCGCTTGTGTGGGTGGGGTGTTGTCCATCAGAAAGCCTGTCCGATGGAAATATAGACTTGGAAGTCGGCGTCGCCGTCTTCCTTGTTCAGCGGGACTGCAATATCCGCCCGGAGTGGCCCGAAGCCGGTGTAATAGCGCAGACCCAGGCCGGCGCCGAAGCGCATGGAGTCGATCGGGGGCTCGACATTGGAGCCAGCTGCGCCGGCATCGAGGAAGGCGACGAAGCCCAGGGTATCGCTCTGACGCCAGCGGATTTCTCCGCTCAGTTCCACGAGCGAGCGGCCGCCGACCAGTTCGCCCGTCGCATCGCGCGGGGAGATTGACTGATATTCGTATCCACGCACCGACCCGCCGCCCCCAGCGAAGAACAGGCGGTCGGGCGGCGCGCCTTCCGGACCCGCGATGACGCCGAGCCGGCCGCGCAGCGCGCCGATGAAATCCTTCGTGCCGAAATCGGAGTAGATCGAGGCCTCGCCGCTGAGGCGTGTGAAGAAGATGTTGGTGTCGCCGAAGGTGAGCCCTGGCTCGATGGCGATACGCGCGCGGATGCCATCCTGGGGATCGAGTACGTCGCGCACGCCGACATACTCGGCGGTTCCGGAGCCGGAGAGGATGTAGACGTCGCGGCGGAGGCCGCCGGCGATCCGGGCCTTCTGGTCGAGAATGCTGGCGAATCCCGCCTCGACGCCAAGCGATCCGCGCACGCGGGGCGTGAGCTGTTCTTCGATCGTAGCGCTGACGTTGGCGCCGGTCTGGTCGAAGGCGTCGGTCTCGAAGTCTTCGACTTCGGCTGCGAACTGAAGATTGCGCCCGTACTTGCCGATATGCGGCAGGCGATAGCTCGTGCCGATACGGCGCTCGAGCGTAGCGACCTGGCCGGTTACGCGCACACGGTCGCCCCAGCCGGAGAAGTTGCGCATCTCCCAGAGTCCATCGACGCCAACGCCTTCGCTGGTTGAAGCCGAGGCGCCGGCCGAGATCGTAAAACGTTCGCGCTCGCGCAGGGCCACGTCAACGTCGCGCGGGACGGCACCATTGGCGTCCGGCGCGCCCGCGCCATCGAGGCTGACGGCTGCGCTCGCAAAAAGGCCCGTCTCCGCGAGGCGACTGCGGAACGCGTCGATCTTTGCCGGCGTCACGCGCTCGCCATCGGCCCAGGGCCTGAGGTTCTCGACGAACTGCGGATTGGTCAGCACGAGTCCGGTGACACGCAGGTCGCCGAAGGAGGCGCGCAGGCCTGGTCTCACGCGGAAGGTGAGTTCGATCGTGCTGGTCTCTGCGTCGGCCAGCGCATCGACGGGGTCAGCGCTTGCATCGGGATAGCCAGCCTGGCGCAGGCGTACGATAAGCGCATCGCCAGTTTCGATGACGGGCTCTGCGCGCGCCGGCACCCCAAGCGCGAGCGGGGCGAGCAGGCTCTCGAGTTCGGCGCGGGTCGCCTCATCGGGCGGTGCATCGAGATAGTCAATTGTCCGCGACACGTAGGTGAACAGCGGGCCGGCGACGACTCGCACTCCACGCCGGAATTCGTTCTGGCCATCGGCAAAGGGCTCGACTTCGGCCTGGTAGTACCCTTCGGACTCAAGGAGGGTCGCGGCCAGTTGTGCAGCCCGGTCTGCCTGTCGGCGCGCATCGAACAGGGTTGCGGGTCTTGGCTCTTCGCGCTGGAGCGCCTTTAGCGCATCGGCGAGGGCGGGGGGCAGGTCGTAAATCGGAACACGCCCTGCTTCGGATGATCCGGCCTCGGACGATTGGAGAGCAGGCGATTGGGCTTCAGCCGGATTGACCTGTGATGGGTCGGGCTCCCGCACGTCCTGGGCGAAGGTCGCTGGTGAGGCGAGTGCGACACACACAGCGGCGCCAGCGGCCCGCAGGACCGCAAAGGCGCAATTTGCGTATGCCCTGACGAACGCCATTAACTCAACTCGACAACGACCCGGAAGGGGCCTGTTCTCACATAGTCCACCGCCGCGCGTGCGACAGGTTTGCAAAGCAAGCAATGCGCCGCGTCAGGTGCGTGGTGATGAGGAATTCACCAGGCTGCGATCATGCCGGAGAAATGCGGCTGTATCGCGATCAGGCAGCGGCGAAATAGCTGGCCAGAAGGCGGTAATATATCCGGCAAAGCGTTTCTATTTCGTCGACCGGGATGCACTCGTCGACCTTGTGCGCCATTTCATTCCTTACCCCAAGTTCAGCCACGGGGCAGACATCCTTGATATAGCGGGCGTCCGACGTGCCGCCGCCGGTGGTCAATTGGGGCTCGCGGCCAGTTTCCGCCTTCACCGCGCCGATGATCAGGTCGGTGAGTTTTCCGGGCTCGGTGTAGAAGGCCTCGCCAGTCACGCGCATATCCACCGTTACGGTCACACCGCGCTCGGTCGTGCTGATCAGGTCGGAGATACGCGCCATCAGCCCGGCCCCGGTATGGTTGGGGTTGAACCGGATGTTGAACTTGGCGAGGGCCTGCGCGGGTATAACGTTGTGCGCGGTATTGCCCACGTCGATGGTGGTGATCTCAAGGTTGGACGGCTGGAAGCCGGGACTACCGTCATCGAGCTTCATGGCGCGGAGCTTCTGCAGCGCATCGAGTAGTGCCGGCATCGGGTTTGCCGATTTCTCGGGATAGGCCGCATGGCCCTGCTTGCCGACCGCCTTGATCACGGCGTTCAGCGATCCACGCCGGCCATTCTTCACGATGTCGGCGATGATGTCTTCGGAGGTCGGTTCGCCGACGATACAGTGGTCGAGCTTTTCGCCATCGGCGATCACGGCGGGCAGCAGGCGGCGCGTGCCGTGCAGGCCCGGGCCCTCCTCGTCCCCCGTTATGAGCAGCGAGATGGAACCATCGGGCCGGCCGTGATCGTCGAGAAAGCGGGCGGTTGCCGAAACGAAAGCGGCGATGGCGCCTTTCATGTCGGAGGAGCCGCGTCCGTAGAGGACGCCGTCCCGGATTTCCGCGCCAAAGGGATCTACCGTCCAGCCCGCATCATCGCCGACCGGAACGACATCGGTATGGCCGGCAAAACACAGGTTGGGCTGGGCCCCTCCAAGGCGTGCGTAGAGATTGTCCACGCCCTCGAACGGGTAGCGCTTCGTGCGGAACCCCAGCGATTCAAGGGCATCAGCAAGGAGATCCTGCGCCCCGTCCTGGCACGGGTTCACAGTCCGCTTCCGGATAAGGGCCTGGGCGAGGGCGATGGGGTCGTGCAGGGTATCGGTCATGGATAGGGGTGTAGCGCGCTGCGGTAGTGCTGCAAAGCAACCGGCCATACTGGCGCAATGACCCTCCAGATTAGCCCGGTTTTACTTGCCGCAGACCGGCGGGGACGGGTATGACCATGGTAAACCCGCACGGGAGAAGCCCGGGCGGGGGAGCGAGGGGCCGATGGTCGAGACCTCCTCAACGCGGGACGCCTTCGCCCGGCGCGGCGCGCCGGGCGCGGACCGTATCGGTTCGGGCGCAGACCATTTCAGGCGCGCAGCGGACAAGGCAACTGGCGACCATTTCAGATCGGGCGGCGGGTCGACCTTCGATCCGGTTCGGCCGAAGCAGGACGCATTCGCGAAGAAGGCGAGTGGATCGAGGCCTGATTCTCGAAAGCCTGACGCCCTGAAGGCAAGCGGCGAAACCAAGGTCGCACACGCCAAATCCGCTGCGGCAGCGACAGCCGCGTTCGCACCCGCCACACCAGAACGGGTCGCGAAGCGCGCAGAGCTGCGTGTAGTTCCGGCCAAGGCGCAGGCTGAGGCGGCGACTGCGGCGAAAGCTCAGCCGTCCCACAAGGCGCCGGTCGACGATCTAATGTTCGGGCAAGGCGAAACGGTTGGGGCAGACAGGGTGGAGCCGGAAGCCCGCCAGCGTCCGGCTGCGAAATCCTCGTCGCTGGTGCTTGTGGCGGGCGGCGGCATTGCGACGGCTGCGTCCGTCGATACGCTCGACAAGCCCGCGCCGGTGCAACCGCCCACGCCGAAGGCTGAAACACCTGCGCCGCCGCTCACGACGCCGGAGCCTCCACGCTCTGGCGGCGGCGGTGGCGGTTCGGGCGGCGGAAGCGGCGCCGTTCGGGCGAGGCGCGGGTTCAATCAGGACGACATCGCTGGTATCGCCTTGGGCGTTGTGATCCTGGCTTTGCTGCTGCTTTGGCTGTTGCGCGGCAAGGACGGCAACGAAGCGATCGCGGGCGATGATCCGATGCTATCGACGCAGTTTGCGGCGACCGATACGGGCCCGCCGGAGACATTCACCCCGCTCGTCGACCCGTTCGGCGATGGCGTGGTGGACCTGAAACCCAAGGGGCCGATGCCGCAAGCGCCCGCCGAAGCAGCGCCGCCGCCGCCCGATGCGCCTGCGGCCGGAGCTGCAGAGACAGCTCAGCTCGAAGCTGCGCCTGCGCCAGCCGTGGTTGCGCCAATTCCAGCGCCAGCGCGGCCGCCGGCCCCGGCAGCCGTAACAGCACCGCCACCGGTCGCGGCAGCGAAGCCGACTCCAGCGACACTTCCAGCGCTGACGTCGCACGCGTGGTTTTGCACCGGCAGCGCCGAGCTTACTGATGGCGCGCGCGCCGAACTTCTGGGCAGCATCGCAGCTTTCCGTCCGCATGCGGGTGAGCCGCTGATCGTACATGCGTTTGCCGATACGCGCGGCACGTCCGTCTACAACCTTGCACTGTCGGGAGCGCGGGCGCGCGTAGTAGCGGATTTCCTTCGCGCCAACGGGCTTGTCGTGACGGAGTTCGAAGGCAAGGGCGAGCTGTCCGGACTGGCCGATGGCCGGGACTGCGCCAACCAACGCCGCGCCGACATCTTCTTCAAGGCCGGCAGCGAATATCGCCCGAGCGCGGCCTGCGTCCTGCCCGAAGAGAAATCAGCGGCGATCTGCAGCTGAGGCCGACGGGGATAAGGCCGCGCGTTCCTTCGCAATACGTTGCGCGCGATCGCGAGACAGCCTGTCGCGCTCAGCTTCGTCGCGCTTTAGCACAGCATCCTTGAGCAGCCAGGCGCACACGAAGACGCTGACCGCGCCGGTGAGCGCCACAAATAGCTGCCCCCCGAACAGGCCGGCGTCAGCATCTACTGATACGAACAGGAAGGCATTCATCATGCCGATGATGGCCGCAGCACTGTAGAAGCGCGGGTTCTCTGGCGCGAAGGGTGAAAGCAGGGCGGCCCAGACGCCAGCGATTCCCGCTGCCAGGGCGGATGCCGCATATCCCGCGACGACGGTATCAACAGTCGCCGAAATGGCGGCAGGCGCTGAGGCTCCGCCTGTGGCGATGGCGTTACAGACCAGGGCGACAAATGTGCTGCCCCAGACGAGTACGAGGCCAATCACCGGCGCGAGCAGCGCGAAGGTGAGCGCCGCCGGAACGATGGTCGCGCCGATATGCTGCATGACGGCGCGGCGATGCGCGACGGAGCGGAATGCGGGAGCTGCAGACGCAGTGGCCATGAATGCCACGCTACCTCATCGCTCTTAAGCGCCGGTGGTGCGGATCGATGAAATTCGAGCGATCGCTCGACGTCAGGCAAACTCCACGCGCATCTGGTCGACCGTGCGGATTGCGCCAGGGTTAAGCTTCGGCGCCTGTCCCACGATGCGCGTATTGGGGGCAAGGCGGGCGATGGCGGCAAGAACTTCTTCCAGCTCGACGCGGGCGAGGGCTTCGCCCGCGCAGCGGTGAGCGCCGGCCCCGAAGGCGAGGTGCCAGCGTTGCTGGTCGGTGCGGTGGATGTCGAAGCTGTCAGGATTTGCATAGACGTCCGGGTCGCGCAGCACAGAGAGAAGCGAGATCGAAATCATCGCGCCGCCGGGAATGTGATAGCCCTCAAGGGTCATGTCATTGACGGCGACACGCGGGATGCCTGCGACCACAGGCTCGTAGCGCAGCCCTTCCTCCGAGGCCTTCTTCTTGAGGCCGTCAGGATCGTTGATCAGGTCGCGCCACTGTTCGGGGTGATTGAGCAGCTGGTAGAGCGTCATGCACATCGCGTTGCGTGTGGTGTCCGAGCCGGCGAGGATGAGGCCTACGACCTGCGCGCGGATCTCGCCTTCACTCATGTCGCCGGATGCGGCTGTGGCGGCGACATAGTCCGACAGGAAATCCCCGCGCGGATTGGCGCGGCGGTCGGCCAGCAGCTTGTCGACATAGGCGTTGAAGGCGACGAGGCTTTCCTCGATCTGCGGACGGCGGGCGACGTCGATGAAGCCGATGGCTTCGGCGGTGTCCGAAATCCACTGCATGAAGATGGGAAGGTCGGAGCGCGGGATGCCGAGAATGTCGGCGATGATGCGGGCGGGAACCTGGGCCGCAAACTCCTGCACATAGTCGAACGGCCCCTTGCCCAGACGTTCCTCGATCAGTTCGGCGGCGATGGCGGCGGCCTTGGGGCGCATCGCCTCCATCAGCTTGAACGCGAAGGTGCGCGCCACGGGCTGGCGGCGGCGTTGGTGAACCTCGCCGTTGGCGAACAGCATCACCTGCGCGATGAAATCATAGATGGGACCATCGAAGACGCCCTGCAGCAGCTTGCTCTCGGTTTCCAGCTGGCGCGTTTCGGAGCCGACGATCTGCTCGACCGTGCGCGCGCGGAGCGCCAGCACCATGTGGCCGAAACCGATCGGCACCTTCACCAGCGGCGTTGCCTCGCGCCAGGCGTTGAACATGTCGTAGCTGGAAGCCTCTGGCGAGTTCTGCGTGAAGTCGACAAGCGGGATGTCGTTGTAGCTCTTGAGGGCGGCGGTATCGGCCATGGGGTTTTCCAGTCAGCTTGACAGTGTCAGGACGTAGCCGGTTTTCGCTCCGCCGTGAAGGCGCAATGCAGCGGCGGAGCGAAATATCGCATGTGTCACATGTACCGATCGCTACCTTAGAAAAGCTGCGGCCTCCTCGGCGAACGTCTCCGGCTGAGCAAGCATGATGAAGTGGAAGCTTCCGTCAACGCGCTTGAGGTTTACGCCTGCAAGCCCGGCATAGGGCGCGGAGTACATCTGGTCGACCATGGCGGCAGGACGGCCCATGGCTGGGTCGTAGGCGTAGAGCACAGTGACCGGCGCAGTGATAGCTGAAAGACGCGGGCGGGCATCGTCAAGCGTCACCTCATACATCGTCTGGGCGACCACGCGGCGGTCGGACGTCAACGACCAATCGATCAGGGTGGGGCGCGCGGCCTCGGTCTTTGTCATGATCGTCATGGTCTGCGTCTGCGTGGCTGCAAACTGTTCGTCCGTCATCGCGAGAAGCTGCGTGCGGTTCATCTCGGCATAGGGCCTCGACATCGCGACGGTGGCGGCGGGGTTGAACAGCAACGAGTAGAACGGCAGCGCATCGACCACCATGACGCGGCCGATCTCTCCGGGCCGGGCGGCGGCGGCTTCAAGGCTGATGAGGCCGCCGATGGAATGGCCAATGAGAGCCGGCTTGTTCAGCGCCGTGGCATAGGCTGCGATCTCGTCGATCAGCGGTTGCAGCACGGGTCCGTCGGCATTCGCGCCAGCCGGCTCGCCGGCAAAGCCACGCACGTTCAGGACATGGACGCGGTGCGTGTCGTCGAGTGCGGCGGCGGTTGCTGTCCAGACCTCGCGCGATGAGGCGAGGCCGGGGATGAGGATCACGACCGGCGCGTCCTCCGGGCCGGTTACGGTAGTGGTGAAACGCTCCTGCGCGTAGGCGGCGGATAAGCCGAGCGAAGGCAGAGCGAGGGCGATCGCTGCGGCTGCAGCGTTGAGGATCGAGCGCATTTTCGTGGTCTCCTGTTGGGGGGGCTATTCAGCGGCTTTGTCGAAGCCGCCGAGTTCATCGTCGAAAATCTCGTCCACGCGCTTGCCGAACAGGCGGGCGATGCGGAATGCAAGCGGCAGGGAGGGATCGAACTTACCTGTCTCGAGCGCATTGACCGACTGGCGAGAGACGCCGAGTGCATCGGCAAGGTCGCCCTGGCTCCAGCCCCTCTGGGCGCGGAGCACGCGGAGGTCGTTCTTCACTTGACGCTCCCGAGCGGGAGGCAGCGCGCAAGGCCCATGAAGACGGCCCACATCGGGAAGGCGATCCACATTTCGATATGCGGGACGACGCTGAACATGTCGAGGAAGCCCAGCGTGGTGCAGACCATGAGTGTGGCTCCGGTCGCCCAGGCATAGGAGCTGTAGATACGGGCGCGCTGGTATTCGTCATCCTCGTCCACGGGCAGCAGGAAGATGGCGCGAATGGCGAACAGGATCGGGATCGCCGGCGCAATGGCGACGAGCCAGGCGATAATGCCCGTGGGCTCGGCGGCCTTGGCGTAGCTGATCGCGGCCATCAGAAGGATGACGTAAGTGAACATCGCCGGCAGGAAGCGCCGCATGTAGCGGCGATACGGTTCGCGCATCCGCTCGCCGGCGCCGCGCTTGCGGCGGATCACGTTGGGGATGTTGGCGATGAAGATGAAGCCGAGGGTGAAGGCAATGATGATGGCGCCGCCGGCCATCTTGCCGGCGAGCGAGTCGAGCTGCGGATAGATCAACCAGAGCGTCGCCGCGAAAGCAGCGAACGCGGCCGCCATGCCGGCGGCCCACGCGGCCCAGAAGCCGGCGCCCAGCTTCGCGCTGGGCTCGGGTGCTTCGTTTAGGGCGGTTTCGAGCGATGTGGGCATGTCAACTCTCCTTGACTGAGTGTCAAGTAAACTCGACATTATGCACTTGACATAGTGTCCACAATCCCTAGATTGGTCTCATGAAGACCGATCTCTCCCAGCCGATGTTCCACAACGACGATGCGGCCCGCGCCCATCTGGAAAAGCTGCTGTGGCCGCAAGGCCCGGTGTGCCCTCACTGCGGCGTCTGCGATGAGGCCACGCTGATGAAGGGCAAGAGCCACCGCCCCGGCCTCTACAACTGCCGCGCCTGCCTCCTGCCCTTCACCGTGACCATCGGAACGATCTTCGAAGACTCCAAGATCGCCCTGCACAAATGGGTGCTGGGAATGCACCTGATGGCCGCCAGCAAGAAAGGCATTTCCGCCCTTCAAATGCAGCGTATGCTTGGCCTTGGCTCGTATCGATCTGCTTGGTTCATGGCGATGCGTATCCGCGAAGCTCTGCGCATGGAGCCGATGAAGCGCGGCGGCCCGATGGGCGGCCCCGGCAAAGTCGTGGAAGCTGACGAAACCTACTTCGGCAAGGTCGAGAACCCTTCGCCCGTGAAAAAAGACGGCAAGCCCTTCGCCGCTGATAAGCCCGCCAACGGCGTCAAGCGTCGCGGCAGCCGTGGCCCTGCCAACAAGCGTTCAGTCGTTGCCCTCGTTGAGCTAGGCGGTTCGGCTCGTGTGTTCCACGTCGCC
The DNA here is from genome assembly GCA_022844345.1 of Hyphomonadaceae bacterium. Classification (GTDB taxonomy): domain Bacteria; phylum Pseudomonadota; class Alphaproteobacteria; order Caulobacterales; family Hyphomonadaceae; genus UBA7672. The sequence continues at coordinate 365,170 of JALHLU010000001.1, read as the reverse complement.
AATGCCGACAAGGAAACGGTCGCCAAGATCGTGCGCGAGAACGTCCATCCTGAGAGCCGCCTGCACACGGACGAAAGCCACCTTTACAAAGGCGCTGGCAAAGCCTTCGCCGCGCATGAAACCGTCAAGCACACCGCGAAAGAATACGCTCGTGGGGACGTGACTTCGAACTCTGCCGAAAGTTTCTTTGGCGTGTTCAAGCGCGGCATGACGGGCGTGTATCAGCACTGCGGCGAGAAGTACCTGCAGCGCTACGTCACTGAATTTGAGTTCCGCCACAACACGCGGACCAAGCTGGGCTTCAACGACGATGACCGCGCAACGCTTGCGATCAAGGGCGCCGCTGGCAAACGTCTGGTGTTGCGCAGCCCTAAAGGAAGCATCGCCACCGCCTAGGCGGTGGCGAAAACCAAAGTACCCGATTACCCCCGACCCTTGGGCTTCATAGGACTCGACTCCGATTTCTTGGGGTGGTCCTTATGGGGCTTGGGGGGCGTTTTCAGCATGCGCTTGAGCCCCTCGTCACGAAGGCGCGCCGTCTCGTTGGCGCTCCGCTCTTCAGAGCTGGGGGATTTTTTCATGGCAAGCAGGCAACCTAAGACCCAAAGACCGTGGTCGATAATTAAAGACGAATTCCCAATCGAGCGAAAGGGTGACGCTGAAGCCGATGGTCTGCACCTGGCTATTGGAAGAGCGTTGTCCGCTTGGGAAATGATGGATGAATTTCAAGGAATGCTGTTTGCTCGTCTCGCGCGCTCCAAGAAGGGGAGCGCAGAGGCCGCTTATGGAGTGGTTGAAGACTACTCTAAGCGTTCGGACATGGTGAAGTTTGCAGCCCGTGCCGTCTTGTCTGAGGACAGCCTGTTCCTTGCGGACATTGAGCAGACGCTAAAAGACACGGGCCTTCTTGCGACCAAGCGCAACCACATTGCACACGGCATAGTCGGTCAACGTATCGTTCACACCACAGAAGACGACGGAAGCGTGCGGACGACCGCATCCGGCTATTACGTCGCGCCCGCTTCATACGCTTCGAGAAAGAAAGTCTCCCCAGCGAAACTGATGGAGGCGTTTCGGGAATACCCGGACGATTGGTTCCAGCGCCAAGGCGTCTACGCCTACACCAGTGCCCAAGTCGCCCAGATATCCGCTACGTTCATTGACTACCAGCGCACGATGATCGGGCTGGTGCAGCGTTCCTTTGACGAACTCAAGTCCTGAATCGGAGAGCTTCCTCTAGAATGTCTTTGACCAAGAGGCGCGCCGTTGGCTCGGAAGACACAAAGTCCACCGTAGCCATCAACATTCGCGCTCCCGCCTCGATCATCGCGGGCGTGATTTCGATTTCGTCTTGATCGTCCGGCCTGTCACGCAGTCCTGAATCTATGGGATGTGTCATGCTATGTCACGTGCATAATGTCGAGTAAACTGGACACTCGCGGGGTGTCAAGCAAACACGACAAATACTTTGGCGTGGGCCCAAATCGCTCGGTTTCATGGTGCTACAGGCTTGGGCGCCCGCGGCTGAAGGTCTTGCTCAAGAGTGTGGGAGGCTTGTGCGGGTAGCAGCGCGACCGCATGCAAGAGCCCGGAGCCGGCCGGAGGAATGCGCGGATGATTGATCGCAGGCATGCGCTGATTGGGCTGGGCGTTGCGGCGGGAGCGCTGGCCGTCGCGCGCGGCGGGCCTGCGCAGGCGGCGCCAGCGGCGTCGAAGAAACCGCCACGGCTGAAGACGGGCGACACGGTGGGGCTGATCTCGCCTGCGAGTCCGCTGGGCGACCAGTTCGACATGGCGCTGGTGACGGACACGATCCTCGCCATGGGGCTGAAGCCGAAGCTGGGCGCGCATGCGCTTGATCGCGCGGGGTATCTGGCGGGGGATGACGGTGCGCGCGCAGCCGATCTCAATGCGATGTATGCCGACCGGGACGTGAAGGCGGTGTTCGCCGTGCGCGGCGGATGGGGCTGTGCGCGCATCCTGCCGCACATCGACTGGGGCGTGGTAAGCGCAAATCCGAAACTGCTGCTGGGCTACAGCGACATCACCGCACTGCACATGGCGTTCGCGGCGAAGGCGGGGTTTGGCACGCTGCACGGGCCGAATGCGGGCGGGGCGTGGGGCAGGCTGTCGTGGGACAATTTCCGCGCGGTCGCATTCGATGGTGCAACGCCCGCGTACGCGAACCCCGTGGGGAAAGAAGACAGACTGGTGCAGCGTTCGGGGCGCATCCGCACCCTGCGCGGGGGCAAGGCGAGTGGACGGCTACTGGGCGGCAATCTGACCGTGCTGACCGCGTTGATGGGAACGCCCTACCTGCCAGACTTCGAGGGCGCCATCCTGTTCCTTGAGGACGTCGACGAGGCGGAATACCGGATCGATCGCATGTTGACGCAACTGAGCCTCGGCGGCGTGCTGGGCAAGGTGGCTGGGGTAGTGTTTGGGCAATGCACCAACTGCAAGGCGAGCGGAAGCACGCTCGGCGGTTTCACGCTGTCAGAGGTGTTGGAGCATCACCTTGTCCCGCTCGGCGTGCCGGTCTTTCAGGGGCTGGAATTCGGTCATATCGACAACCAGTTCACCCTCCCGGTCGGCGCACTGGCAGAGATCGACGCGGATACGGGCGTGCTGAAAATGCTCGAACCTGCGGTGAGTTGACGATCACTCCGCCGTGTCGACGGCCTCTGGCGCTGCGTTGGCGCGGCTGAACATGATGGTGGCCCGCATGCCGCCGTTGCGTGTCGAGGCGATGCTGAGATGAGCGCCTGCGTTCTGCTTCAGTGACTGGACAATCAGCGCCGTCATCTTGCCGGGGACAGGCCAATCGACGCCATCTGGCAAGCCGACGCCGTCATCGGCGACGATGACCTTGCAACCGGTTTCGCTGACGAGGCTTTGCAGGGTGATGGTGCCGCCCTCGCGGCCGCCGAAGGCGTGCTTGAGCGAGTTCGTCAGCAGCTCGTTGACGACCAGCCCCGTCGGCATGGCGACATTGATCGACACCGGCCAGGCATCGACCTTGAGATCAAGGCGGATGCCCTCGATCGCGTGCGCGAGCATGACGGAGGAAGCGATCTGGCTGAGATAGACGCCGAGGTCGATGCTGTCGTCGACGCGGCTTTCCGCCATGGAGCGATAGAGAAGCGAGAGAGATTCAACCCTGCCCGCGAGGCGGTCGAACGGCTCCTTCGCCGGGTTGCCGCGCAGGTTGCGCGCTTCCAGGCGGATAAGCGCAGTGATCATCTGGAGATTGTTCTTCACGCGATGCTGCAGCTCGCGAAGCAGGACATCCTTCGCCTGCACCTGCTGTTCGAGTTTTTCCTGATCGGTGGCGGTGCGATCAGCAATGTTGGCAAGCGCCACAAGCCGGTAGGCTGGCTCGCCCGCATCGTTGAGGATAACGTTGGACCATGCATCGACCGAGATGGACTCCGGGCCCTTTCCAATCTGGAATACGCCGAGATAGTCGTCCTCGCCGGTGACGGCCTCGTTGAGGGGCGGGCCGCCATTTGAGCCGGCGGCGACGCCCGGCAGTATGCTCCAGGACTCACCGAGGATTTTTCCCGCGGCCTCGCCGATCAGGCGTTCGAATCCGATGTTGGCGTATGTGATGGTCTCGCTGGGAGCGAGTTCGGCGACCGCTACCGCAAACGGCATGTGGTCGAGGAACTGCTTGAAGCGGTCTGTTTCCAGTGCGGAAGCAAGGTCAGGAGTATCAGACAGAAGCTCAGGGCTTGCGAGAGCCTGAATTTGTATTTCGAGGTTCTGGGGCGGCGCAATGTCTTCGGGGGTCATGGAACCTGTCTCCTCGCCGCCCGCCATCAGGCCTGCCCCATGCGAGGGCTTTGATCTGAAGGCGGGGATTGGCAAGGTGTTTCTGCAGATGAGCCTGTTCCATCTCGCATGGAGATTGAAGGTCATCACGATAAAGGTCCCGCTCGATAGGACAACGCGGCTGGCGGTTCCGGGTTCCATCCAGAAGCGGAACAGTTGACGGTTTGCAAAAAAGTCTGCCCGCCTCGGGTTCGCGGGGACCACCGCACGTTCCAGAGGCGGGCGGCGCGTGGCGGTCTCCAGGAGGCCATCGTCGATGGCGGCTCAGGAAGACTCACCTCGCGCGTCCTGTTCGTGAGGGACCTCAAAATGCAGCCCCCCGAAGCGATCCGGCCCGGTCTTTCGACCGGGCCGGGACAGTTCCTAGTTGGCCTCGACAAGCCCGTGTTCGCGCGCGGCTTCGCGCATCGCTTTCTGAAGCTTCTCGAACGCCCGGACCTCGATCTGGCGAATACGCTCGCGGCTGACATTGTATTCGGTCGAGAGGTCTTCCAGCGTGGTCGGTTCTTCCTTCAGGCGGCGCTCGGTGATGATGTGACGCTCGCGTTCGTTGAGCGATTCCATCGCCTTCTCGAGCAGGGTCATGCGCGTGGAGAACTCATCATTGTCCGCCATGCGCTCGGCCTGGCCCGGCGTGTCGTCGGCAATCCAGTCCTGCCACTCGGCTTCGCCTTCCGTGCCGCCAATCGGCGCGTTCAGCGAGGCGTCGCCGCCCGAAGACATCCTCCGGTTCATCGAGGTGACTTCCTCTTCCGTTACGCCAAGGCGCCGGGAGATTTCCGCCAGATTCTCGGGACGTAGATCACCTTCCTCCAGAGCGGAAATCTCGCCCTTGAGACGGCGCAGGTTGAAGAAGAGCTTCTTCTGCGCGGCCGTGGTGCCGAGTTTCACCAGCGACCACGAGCGCAGGATGTATTCCTGGATCGCGGCGCGGATCCACCACATGGCGTAGGTGGCCAGGCGGAAACCCTTGTCCGGGTCGAATTTCTTCACCGCCTGCATCAGGCCAACGTTGCCCTCGGAGATCACCTCGCCGATCGGCAGACCATAGCCGCGGTAACCCATGGCGATCTTGGCGACGAGGCGCAGGTGGGAGGTCACGAGCCTTTCGGCGGCGGCAGGATCCTTGTCCTGCGCCCAGCGCTGCGCGAGCATGAACTCCTCGTTCTTCTCAAGCAGCGGAAACTTGCGAATCTCGGAGAGGTAGCGCGATAGCCCCTGTTCGGGGGAGAGCGTCAGTGAAAAGCCAGCCATTTCCATCTCCTTACTCTTATGCGCCCGCCCACGAGGGAGGGGGAGGCGAGCGGTCGTCTCGTCCGACGGCGTCACGGTCCTTAGGCCGTTACGGCTCCCGACTAGCGATGGTTCTCGGCAGGATTATGGTCCCGCCCCCGTCCGTCCTCTGCGCTAGATGGTAACGCGCAGTGGGAGGTTAAAGGTCCTCGTTCCCCAATTGTTTCTATGTGAATTATGCAGCGGCGCTAATAGCCGACCCTCCCGGCAGAGATTGGGAGCCAGCTTCCGCAGGCGCCTGGCTCGCCAATTTTGTGTCCGGGTGGTATCATTGCCGGTAGAAAACAGCTCTGGGCCGTGGACTCAGGAGCCAACACATGGGGAGTCTGTGACGATGCGCAACCTATTGATCGGGGCGGGCATCATACTGGCGGCGACTGTCGTCCCGGCGCCTGGCGCGCTGGCGCAGCAGCCGGGAATGGTGATCGCCTATCTGGACAAAACGGGCGACGGCAAGGTCGATCTCAACGAGTACCTCACCTACCAACAGCCGCGCCTGGCCGAGTTCGACAAGGACGGGGATGGCGAGCTGAATCTGGGAGAATTCCGGGAATCATTGCGGGGCAAGTCGAAGTCGAACGCCAACGCGATCTTCAAGGCCAGCAATGCCGAGGGCGGCCGCACGCTCTCGCAGAGGGAATTCCTCGGCTACCACGCCTTCGTCTTCAAGCAGTACATCGACACCAACAGCGACGGGTTCATGTCGGGCGATGAATGGCAGAAAATCATGGCCTCCGGCTGAGGCTTGCAACTTACCCTGCCGGGGAGTTCAGTAGTCATCGATCCCGGCGAGCGCCACACATGCTTGGCGGCGCGTCCTCACGTAGGCGTCTTCAGGGAGACGGAGAGGCGGCATGCACGCACAACGTCCCGGTTCAAGTGCGCTGACCACACCCGTGCTGGCTTGCGTTCTTTGTGTGTCCTTTCTCGCTGGATGCGCCACCCCGCCGAATGGACCCGATCCCTACATAACAGCCATTCCTGCAATCGCGAGCGCGAGCCCTGCCGCCACTACTCCGGGAGCAGGCGGACCCCGCCCGCGCTTCTTCGTGCAGTGGAAGCCCGATCTGCCCGGCCTGACGCGCCGGCCCGCCATAGCGAGTGACACCGAGCCGCCCGAATATCCCGCCATCGCCGTACGCGACGAACTTTCGGGCGTTACGACGCTTGAGACATGCGTGACCTTAGACGGCAAGCTGGCCGACATCCATGTGGTGCGGTCGTCGGGTGCAGCGGTCCTCGATGCTGCGACGCTCGACTGGGCGCGCGGGGCGAAGTTCATGCCGGCGGAAATCAATGGCGAGCCATTCGCCGTATGCGGCTACTTCTTCGACCATGTGTGGCAGGTCGCAGAGTAGGGCGGGCACACGTGCAGCGCGTTCAGCGCGGCATCGCTCTCAGCGCGTCGATGAGGTCCTGCATGTCGGCGGGCGGCGGGCGCTCGAAGCGCAGTTGCTTGCCGGTGATGGGATGGACGAAACCGAGGATGGCCGCGTGGAGCGCCTGGCGTTCGAACGCTTTTGCGGTGGCGGTGGCGCGTTCGAAAGCCGCGCCCTTGCCGTCGGCGCGCAGCCAGCGGTGCTTGCCGTAAGTCTGGTCGCCGAGCACGGGGGCCTGGATGTGCGCCATATGCACGCGGATCTGGTGTGTGCGACCGGTCTCCAGCCGGCACTCGACGAGGGCGGCGGCGGGCTGCGTTCCCGTTGCATCAAGGCGGCCGTAGGTTTCGAGGCCGCGATAGTTCGTGATGGCCACCTTTCCTTGCGGCGCGTCGTTCTCCTGGCTTGAATCGTCGGACCAGTGGTCGGCGCGGAAGTGCTTCTCCTTCATTACAGCCATCTTCTTGCGGTCGTTGGGCGAGCGGCCGATGTTCGTCTCGATGCGTCCGACCAGTGGACGCGGCGCGCCGCGTGTGACGGCGAGATAGGCCCGCTCGATGTCGTGAGCGGCGAACATGTTGGTGAGAGCGGTGTGGGCCGCTTCGCTCTTGGCCGCGACCATGACGCCGGATGTATCCTTGTCGAGGCGATGGACGATGCCGGGCCGGGCGACCCCGCCAATGCCGGTGAGCTCGGGCCCGCAATGGAACAGCAGGGCGTTGACCAGCGTGCCACGCTCGGAGCCGCCGGCCGGGTGGACGACAAGGCCGGGCTGCTTGTTGATGACGATGAGGTGCTTGTCCTCGAAGACGATGTCGAGCGGGATGTCCTCCGGCTGCGGCAGGGCGTCCATGGGGGCGGGCAGGTCGATGGCGTAGGCGGCTCCGGCGACCACCTTGGCGCTGGCGTCCGTAGCTGGCTGGCCGTTCTGCGTGACCCGGCCTTCCTCAATGAGGACCCGCAGGCGGGAGCGGGACATGCCGGTTCCCGCGTCCGCCAGCCATTTATCGAGGCGCGCCCCGGCAGCTTCCGCCGGGGCGGTCAGAGTTAGGGCGGGGGGAGTGTCCGTCGTCATGCTTTCGTCGCGATGCGCTGCAAGGTAGGGATTCTATTCGACTAGCGGGCAAGTACCCCGGCGGGAGGGATAAATCCATGACCAGGCTGACACGGCGCGGTGCATTGGGCTTTGGCGCAGCTGGCTTTGGCCTGGCGGCCTGTGCAACGCCGGATCCGGCAGCCTCGGAGGCGGATTTCGGACACAAGGTTACGTTTGAGCATGGCGTGGCTTCCGGCGACCCGACCCAGACGTCTGTGCTTCTCTGGACCCGGGTGACCACGGACGCGCCCGGGGCTGTGCCGGTGACATGGATCGTAGCGCGTGACCCCGCCTTCAAACAGGTCGTCAAGCGCGGGACGACGTCGACCGGTCCGGAGCGGGACCACACCGTGAAGGTGGACGCCGATGGGCTAGAGGCGGGGCAGCTCTACTACTACTACTTCCTGGTTGGCCGCACGCCCTCTCCGGGCGGGGCTACGCGCACGCTGCCGGCGGGGGGGATGGCTGATTACCGCATGGCGGTGGTTTCATGTTCGAATTGGCCATTCGGGTTCTTCAATGCCTACCGCGAGATCGCCAAGCGCGGGGCTGCGGGCGGCATCGATGCGGTGATCCACCTTGGCGACTACATTTATGAGTACGGCGTCAACGGCTATGGCGGCGCGGTCGGCAAGGAGATCGGCCGCAACCACGTGCCGTCGCACGAGATCGTCAAGCTCGCTGACTATCGCGCCCGCCATGCCCAGTACAAGTCAGACAAGGATCTCCAGGCCGCGCACGCCATCGCGCCGTGGTTCTGTACCTGGGACGACCATGAATCGACCAACAACTCCTATCGCGACGGAGCAGAGAACCATCAGGTCGAGACCGAGGGCGGCTGGACCGAGCGCAAGGCTGCAGCCGTGCAGGCCTATCTCGAATGGATGCCTGTGCGCGATCCTGTGGCGGGCCGTGCGCGCGAGGCGATCTGGCGCAAGTTCGAGATCGGAGATCTCGCAACGCTTCTGCTGCTGGAAAGCCGGCTGGTCGGACGTGGCGAGGACCTGACCTTCGACGAAGTATTCCTGGCTGCGGAAGCGGACAAGCCGGCGGCTGTCACGGCGCTGAAGGCGAAGGTGAACGATCCCAACCGCTCGATGCTGGGGCCCGAGCAGGAAGCCTGGGTGGCCGAAGAGTTGAAGAAGTCGACCGCCGCCGGCAAGAAGTGGCAGGTGCTGGGCAATCAGGTGACGATGGCGAAGGTGAAGATCCCCGATCTCGAGAAGGGATTGCCGCCGGAGAAATACGCGCAGGTCTCAGCGGGCACCAAGCGCTTCTACACAACGCAGCGCTATGGCTTCGAATGGAATCTCGATGCGTGGAGCGGCTTCCCGGCGGCTCGCGAGCGGCTCTACAAGTCGGCCAAGGACGCCAATGCCAAGCTGGTGGTTCTGACCGGCGACACACACACAGCGTGGGCGAACGAACTACACGATGCCGGCGGACAGCGGCGCGGCGTCGAGTTCGGCTGCACCTCGGTGACGTCGAACGGGGCAGGGGATTCCATGCCGTTCGAGGAACTGAACTGGTTGATGCCGGAGGCCAATGACGAGGTGCTCTACTATAACGCGTTCTCGAAAGGGTTCACGATCCTGACCCTGAGCGCCGCCCAGGTAGAGGCGGAGTTCATCCGGGTCTCAAGCGTCCGCACGCCATCGTACTATGCCTCGACCGACGCCCACTTCGTGGCCCGGGAAAGCGAGATCGGTGGGATCAGCGGGCTGCGCCGCATCATGGCGAATGCCAATGTGACGGGCGGTTAGGCTCAGTCAAACGGCAAAAATGCCCGAATTTCCTGAGGAATTCGGGATTCTTGGTTGGGCGGAAAGGGCGCATTAATACGCAGCAGGCTACCCTTCGGCCATAACGCGATATCGCCGTCTCCCCATGGGTACTGCAACATTGTCCGACGTTCACGGGATCGATACGCCGTCCCTGCTCGCGCAGCTTGGTGCGCTGGGCCAGGCGGCTGTGCACGTCTCCGAGGACGATGATGTCCTCGGCGCGAATGATCGCTTCTGGCAGCTGACCGGGCTTACGGCCGAAGGTCTGGGCCCCCGGAAGTTTTCCGACATTATGGAAACCCTGTCGACCGAACACCGGTCGTTCGGCGAAGGCGTCGTCTATCGTTTCGCCAGCAAGCAGGGCGACAGGTGGTTGAGGCCGCGCCGCGGCCAAGGGCCGGCTTTTGGAATCGTGACGCTCGCCGACGTGACCAGCGAGTGGCAGACGATCGCACGGCTGGTGTCGTCCATCGAAGTCCGCGACCGCCTTATGCGCGACGCCGACATCGGGGTGTTCCGGTTCAATCCGGACGATGAGACGTTCCACTTCTCCGAGGCGCTGGTGAAGCGTGGGGAACCCATGCCAGTCTATCGCCTGGCAGACGTGGTGAAGGACCTGCACCAGGACGACATCGAGAAGGACAAACAGGTGCGCGAGCGCCTGATGTCCGAGGGCGGCACGGGCACGCTGCACCTGCGCCGGCGCAAGCCCGATGGCACATGGCGGCACACGCTGGCCCAATTCTGCTCAGGGCGGCGCACGCCGTCGGGCAAGTTCGAGATCTTCGGCCTGTCGCAGAATATCACCGAACTGGTCGATGCGCGCGACCAGGCGGCCATCATGCACGATCGCCTCGAGATCGCTATGAGCGCGGCCAGCGCTGGCGTCTACGAGATCGACCTAAGATCGTCCGAGCGCTGGACATCGCCGCAATATCAGGCGCTAGCCGGGGCAGAGGCGCTGACGCGCCATGCGACGATGCCGTTCGGCATGTATCACGACGACGACATTCCTGCCGTCCGCGAAAGCTGGGAGCGTTGTCTGCGCTCGCGCGAGGTGGAGTCGATCGACGCGCGGCTCTACCGCCCCCATGGTGGCGAGCAGTGGGTGCGCCTGTTCATGCGGGTGCAACGCAACGAGCATGGTGTTCCCGCGCGTGCTGTCGGCCTGATGCTGGATATCCAGGCGCAGAAGCAGCAGGAACTGGCGCTGATCGAGGCCAAGCGGCAGGCCGAGGCGGCCACCGTCGCCAAGTCGAACTTCCTAGCCTCGATGAGCCACGAAATCCGCACGCCGCTGAACGGTGTTCTGGGCATGGCGCAATCGCTGGTGAATGACGGTCTGCTGGCCGGCCAGCGTGAAAAGGTCGATGTCATCCTGGAATCCGGCAAGACGCTGACGGCGCTGCTGAACGATGTGCTCGACCTGTCGAAGATCGAGGCAGGCAAGATCGAAATAGCCTGCACAGATGGCGACATGGGCGTGACCCTGGAGCGCCTGCGGCAGCTGTTCCTGTCGAAGGCGGCGGAGCGTGGTCTCAGCATCGACCTGACGCTGCCCGACAACATGCCGCGCATGCTGCGCTATGATCCGGTTCGCGTGCGCCAGTGCGTCGGAAACCTGCTGTCCAACGCCATCAAGTTCACCGAACGCGGCCACGTGAAGATCGATGTTGGTTGCAACGAGCCCGAGCCGGGCAAGTGGGCGATCAGCGTGGCGGTGACTGACACGGGCATCGGCATGACGGAGTCCGTGCTCCAGCGCCTGTTCTCCACCTTCACGCAGGCCGACGCCACGATCACCCGGCGCTTCGGCGGATCGGGTCTTGGCCTTGCCATCACGCGTCAGCTGGCGCGTCTGATGGGCGGGGATGTGTCGGTGACCAGTGAACCAGGCTCAGGCTCGACGTTCACGCTGACGTTTGTGGCCGAGGCGGTGACCGAGAAAAACTCCAGCGGTCAGGCCGAGCAGAACTTGCCCGCGATCACTGATGCGCAGCTGCAGCGCTTGCGTGGGATCAAGATCCTGCTGGTGGACGACAATGCGGTGAACCGTCAGGTGGTGAAGCTGTTCGCGGCGCGACTCGGAGCAAGATTCGTCGAGGCGGTGAACGGTCAGGAGGCTCTCGACCGCCTGCACGACGAGCCGTTCGATCTCGTCCTGCTCGATGTGCACATGCCGGTAATGGACGGGAAGGAAGCGATCCGCCGCATCCGCGCCAGCAGCGAGGCGTGGGCCATGCTGCCCGTGATCGCCCTGACGGCGGACGCGATGAGCGGGGATCGCGAGAAATACCTCGCGCTTGGCATGTCGGACTATGTATCCAAGCCGCTGGACCAGCGCGAACTCACAACCAAGATCGCGCTGGCGATGAGCGAACGGCCGCTGTTGGCCGGCGTCGCGGCCTAAGAGCTACGGCTTCAACACCACCCTGCCGACAATCGTGCCCTCGCGCAGCTGATCGAGCGTCTTGTTGGCGTCCGACAGGGGGCGTTTCTCGATCGGGATCGCCTGGATCTTGCCGGCTCGCACCAGTTCCATCATCTCGATCGTCTCGCCCAGGGGCCCCGTATAGGAGCCGATGATCGAGAAAGGACGGCTGGGGAACATCGGGATGGCGGTCGCCATCTTGCCGCCGAACAGACCTACGATAATGATCGCGCCGCCGCGGCGGATGGCGCCGTTGGCGAAGTTGAACGACGGCGTCGAGCCGACGAAATCGACGGCATAGGCCGCGCCGCCATCGCTATCCAGCTTGAGCTGTTTGACGGCGGCCGGGTCCTTGGAGTTGTAGACGGCTGCGGCGCCAGCGGCCTTCGCGGCCTCCAGTTTCTTCTCGTCAATGTCGCAGCCGACGATCCGCGCCTGAGGGAACATGGCGCGAGCGAACTGCAGGCCCATCATGCCGACGCCGCCCAGGCCGACGATGGCGATGGTGTCGCCCGCGCCGACTTCGCGCGCCTTCTTCAGCGCGGAGAACGCCGTGATGCCCGAGCACATGTAGGTTGCGGCAAGACCTTCCGGTACGCCCGTGGCGTCGAGGAGGTATTTTGGATGCGGGACGAGGACGTATTCCGAATAGCCGCCCGCGACCTGGATGCCGAGCTGGCGGGGCTTCGAACAGATGTGTTCCTGGTCGCGCTTGCAGGTGGAGCATTCGCCGCAGCCGATCCACGGGAAGACGACGAAGCGTTCACCGACTTTGCGGCCATCGAGCAGGGCCTGTGCATCCGGGCCGACCGCCGAGAGCGTGCCTTCGATCTCGTGGCCCAGCGTGTGCGGCAACGTGCGGCCCTTGGACCAGTCGATCTTGTCGCCATCGCCCAGATCGACATGGCCATCCTGCAGGTGGACGTCGGAATGGCAGACGCCCGAGTGCGTGATCTTGACGAGGACCTGCGTGCCCGTCGGCGCCGGGATGTCGGAGGTGACTTCTTCCAGCGGTGCGCCGTAGGCGACGATGGCTTGGCTCTTCATGGTGTAGGCATCCTCCGCAAGTTTTAAACTGCGTTAGCATGCCTGACGCGGATGGGAAGACCTGTCGCCGGGTTGGTTGAAGATGGGAAGCTAGCGCTCGAGCATGAAGACGAGCGGGGCTGGGCCGAACTTCACTTGGGCGTCCGAACGATTTGGCTCGGCGATTGTCGGCGCAGAGAGCAGGATCGAGACAACAAGTGCGATCCCGGCAATGGCTAGCTCGCGTTTCATGTTCATCCCCTTTGGCGCGCTGTGGCCCATGTGGCGATGGGGGGAGCGTGCCGCCAGCTCAAGGCGGATTACAGGCATGAAATGGGGAAATGCTGGGGCGAAAGATTAACTCAGGGCGGCGGCGTCAAGTCCTGGGAGCCGCCGCCATGATCATCTGCCATAGCTTGTTGTTGAACTCCCGGTCAGGCGCGGCCTGGCCGGTACGCACGACGATCAGCTTCATCGACGGCACGACGAACAGCTTGCGATCCTGCGCGCCGAGGGCCGACAGCGTGTCGCCGGGCGCGGCGGGAATGAAGCGTCCCTCGCGCCGCGGCGAGGCGGCGCCGACATTGACCGAGTAGTCGCCGTTGTTGAGCCACCAGAGGCGGCCGTAGGCGGGGTTGGTGGCGGTGGGCGTGAAGATCGCATCAAGCTGCGCTTCGGATATGATACGCGCGCCACTCGGCTTCTTGCCGCGATTGAGGATGATCTGCCCCATGATGGCGAGATCGCCGGGCGTGGTCACGAGGCCGGTGGGATTGCCACTGTCGGCAAAGGCGGCGGGGCGCTCTTCCCAGCCGGTGCTGTGCATGTTGCTGATCTTGGTGAACCAGAGCTGCGTGATGATCCAGAGTTCCTGGTCCGCCGCCTTTTCCAGAACCGGCTTGAGCTTGGCGTAGGCTGGCGTGTTGTAGAAGAACTTCGTGCCCGCAGGCGCATCGTAGCTGAGGTCTTCCTTGAGGCCGGAGTTCATCTCGAGCAGGTGGCGGACCGTGATCTTGCCTTCCTGCTCAGGCGTGGCCTTCGACCAGCGCGAGCCGATATAGCCGGAGACCGGGCGGTCGATATCGATCAGGCCCCTGTCGACGCCAACGCCGACGAGAAGGGCGATGAGCCCCTTCTGCTGCGACGCCACGTCCTCGCGCAGGGCGCCGTTGGGCTCCGTGCCATGAACGAAGTTGGCGCGGAAGGTCTGAGAGGCAGCGTCATCGGGCAGCGGCCAGTTGTGTTCCGCGATCGTCTTTTCGTCCTGGATGATCAGGAAGCCGGTGGACTTCTGCGACTGGACGTAGGCGACCACTTCGGCGAGTGCGGCGGCGTTCCATTCTGCGGCCGCTGTGGCGGATGTAGCTGGCGCCGAGGGAGAAGGCGAGGCGGTGCAGGCCGATATCGCAAGCAGGCCGGCAGCGGCGATGATCCTGAACATGGGCGTCTCCCGGAATTTTCGAAGCACGATACCGGGGCGTAGCAGGATGGGAAGGGCCTATTCCTTCGAGAGCCCGGCCGGAGATGCGATGCGATAGAAGCACGAACGGCGGCCGGTGTGGCAGGCTGCGCCCGACTGGCGGACTTTCAGCAGCACCGCGTCCTGGTCGCAATCGACGCGGATATCGACGATATGCTGCTCATGGCCGGACGTGTCGCCTTTTCGCCAGAGAGACTTCCGCGAGCGCGACCAGTAGACGGCGCGGCCTGTGTCGATGGTCTGCTGCAGGGCCTCGGCGTTCATCCATGCCAGCATCAGAACCTCACCAGACTCCGCATCCTGCGCGATGGCGGCGATCAGGCCGTCGGCATCGAACTTCGGGCGAAGCTCGACGGTCTCGTCCTGGGCCGAACCGGAAAGGGGCGGGAGAAAGCTCATGGCCGCTGTCTTACGCCGCGACGCCGCCGCCGGGAAGGGCGCACTCAGAACAGCTGGGCCGAAGCCGCCGGAGCGCCTGCAGCCTTGCGCGGCGGGATACGTTGGAAGGCGGCGATGCGCAGCAGGATGATCGCGGGAATTATCGCGATGGTCCCGAACATCATCGAGAGGCGCACATTGGTTCCTGCGTGCAGCATGCCATCGCCGAACGACAGGATCGGCAGGTCGCCCAGCGTTCCGATGGCGGCGCCCTGTTGCTGGAAGGCGTAGGTCGCCAGGGCGTAGACAGGGCCGGTGAGGGCGCACGCGCCCAGCGTGCAGATGATAACGAAGAAGCTGAAGGCCCCGATGCCAAAACCGCCCTGGCGCAGGAACATCATCGCGAAGGCGATGCCGAACTGTAGCGGGGCAACCGCATGCCAGGCCCACAGCTGCATATTGAATTCAGGCAGGCCCCAGACGAGGTACGCGAAATAGGCGCCGGGGTTCAGCAGACTGGCCGCCATCCAGCCAAGCGGCGCGAATACGTTCACGGGCTTGCGCAGCTCAAGACCCAAGGACCGGCTTTGACCGTATCCGCCAACCATCTAGTCCCCCAACTCAGATGTTCCGAATGCCTGCAGGCCTACTGCATGAACAGGGTCGTCATTTCGACGACGACCGGGTTGGCTGCACGCACTTCCGGGCTGTCGGACCGGAAGGATTTTTCCGAATCGCCGGACAGAGCGGCGATGGCGGCCTGTGGCGCGCCTTCCGCCGCATCGAGTGTGAGGCTGAAGCGGCAGCCCGCGCCGGCAGCAGCATCGAGCTTGCCGCCCAGGAAGTCCGAGACTTCGCCATGATTATGATTTTCGAATGCGGTCATGATGAATGGGCCGCCATTGGCCTGTTCGATGTCGGCAACGGTGGAGCCCATGAGCAGGCCCTCTGGCCCGACCCAGAGTGATTCCGGCCCGCCAGAGACGCGCGCGGCTTCGGGCTTGCCTGCCTTGTCGCCGAACCAGAGAACTTCAGCGCGCATGCCGGGATTGTCGGCCCAGAGGATGACCGCGTCGAGTTCGCTGTCGACCCAAGGGACTTTTGCCTCCGAGATGTTTTCAGCGCCGTGCGTGTCGATGAGGCCCTGCCGCGTCGTGGCGGCGGTGAACATCGCGTTGGGGGCGCAGCTGATAGTGGGCACGAGGCTGTGATTCTCGGGCGCCGCTGCCGTCTCAGGCGCGGCAATATCTGCAACGGGCGGCGGAGCCGTTTCCGGGGCGGTTGTTTCCGGCGTGCAGGCGGCGAGCAGGACTGCGGCGAGTGCGGCAGCGCCGGACAGGGTAGAACGCATCATGGGTTGCCTTTCAAGCCCGCGCCGCCATGCGGCTGCTGGCGACACTAAGAGCGCAGGTTCGTACAAAAGTCGATCAGGCTGTGTCAGCACAAATCGGGGCGGATCGGGCCTTGAAAAGCGGGGCATCGAAAAGCAGGGTCAGAGGATGAAGCGATTGTCCGCGATCCTGATGTTGCCGCTGCTGTTGGCGTGCGCGCAGACGCCTGAGACTGCAGCGCCGCTCACAGGCGACCCGGCGCCTAATCTGCCGTTCAGCCAGCATGCGCCGCCGGGCGATGCTGCGATAGTCGAGCGATTTTCGCCTGGATGCCCGCCCGATGGCTGGGACCGGGCAAAGTTGGAAGCGCTGAAGGCGGACGGCTTCGAGATCGTGGATGTTCAGGAGCGCCAAGATCTTGCGAAGGCGATCACGGCCTGTCTTGCGAGCGGCGATCCGTTGCTCCGCGATGGCGTGGCCTTCGAGGGGCTGTCGCGCATGCTACGCGAGGGACAGCTCAGCGAGGCCACGATGCGTGCGCTGCTCGAAGACCTGACCGCGCGGCTGAAGCTTGAGGTCGAAGACCCGCTGGGCTTCGGGCAGTCGTTCGCGGCTCTGGCGCTGTCGGAAGTCGCGCGGGCGGACCGCATCGCGCCGTTCATGGTAGAGGATGAGCTTGTGACGCTGCTGGCCGATGCGCAGCACTGGTTCATCAACATCTCTGACTACCGCGGGTTCAGCGACGCGGAGGGCTGGCGCCACGCCGTGGCGCATGGGTCTGACCTGCTGATGCAGCTGGCGCTCAATCCTCGCATCGACGCGGAGGGGTTGAGGCTGATCGTGTCGGCGACTGGCGCGCAAGTGGCGCCTGAGAGCCATGCCTATGTGCACGGAGAGCCGGAACGGCTGGCGCGGCCGATCCTGTTTGCGGCCCAGCGCGGCGTGATGAGCGAAGCGGAATGGACGCAGTGGATCACGGCGCTGGCGACTCCGTTGGACGCGGACACGATTTTCACGACGGAGGCGGGTCTTGCCTGGCGGCACAACACGATGGCCCTGCTGTTGTCGCTGCATGCCAATGTCGTGCTGTCGGCTGATCCGCAATTTGCGGTCCTGCGGCCGGGCGTGGAGGCGGCTCTCAAGGAGATGCCCTAGCGCCTGGATCAGGCGCGGGTGCTATGCACTTCCGCATTGATGGCGCCGATGAGGGCGGCGATGACGGTTTCGACCTGAGCCCGGCGCTCCCCATCTGAGGACTGGGCGGCAAGGCGGCCGCGTTCGGCCAGCGCACTGGAGAGCTGGTCAGCCAGCGCAGCGATAAGTTCCGTGCGCGAGGCGGCAGGATCATGCGCAAAGGCAAGCGAACGCAGCGCTTCCTCGGTCGCCGCCGCGCTTACAAGTTCGGGGTGGCGGGCAGGCAGGCTGGTCTCAAGCTCGATCCGTTCGCGGATGGTTTGGGCCAGGCGGACTTCGACCTTGATGGGGGCCGCTACAGCGACGCCCGTCGTGGGATCGGGAGCCGTCGCCGGGACGGGCAACAGGGCGCAGGCTGTCAGCGCGAACAGCCCGGCACAGTAGATGATCCTGGAAGTCGAAGCTCTCATGGCGCCCGGCGCTGCCCTTCAATCCAACGCGCCTTAACGAAAGCTGTTGCAACATGCCACCGGCAAATTGTCCGCAGTCTGACAATTCCAGCAAGGAAGCAGTCAGATCCGGAGCGGCAGGGCCGTGTTTCGAATCGTGGCCAGGATCAGTAGACGGCCTTCAGACTGAGCACGAATGTCTGCGGGTGGACCGGGTGAAAGTGGATGTCCTCCACCGGGGCGGCCTCTCCCGGTAGCTGGCTCTCGTAGAAATAAACCATGTCGTAGTCCTCGGCGTCGAACAGGTTCAGCACGTCCAGCCCGATTTCGAAATTCCCGATGGTCTTTGATATTCCCGCGTTAACCAGCGTGGTCGACGGCGCGCGGATGGAGTTGTCCTCGATCAGCGGGGCGGGCCCGAGATAGCGGACGCGGAACGAGCCTTCCCAGCCATCGCCGGGAAGCCAGGTGACGCCGGCCGCAGCGACGCCTTCGACCGAGTTGGGCACGCGGTCGAAGTTTGATGGCGCGTCCTTGAAGCGAGTGTGCGACCAGGCGGCGGATGCGTCGAACGCCAGCCAGTCGACTGGATTCCAGAAAGCGGCGACTTCGACGCCATGGCGCTTTGTCGGGTCCGAGGGCTCCGATACGGCGGCGTCGCCCGCATAGATGAGTTCGCTGTCAAAATCGAGCGCGAAGACAGCAGCCGTCAGGTTGAACGTGCTGTCCGGCTCCCAGCGCAGGCCGACCTCGCCGCCCTTGCTTTCAGCGAAGAGAGTCGCCGGATCGACCGGGTCGCCTGTGATCGGGTCCTGCGTCAGAACAACGCCGGATGCGTCGTTGGTGTGGAAGCCAAGGCCGTAGCCGCCATAGACTTCGAAGTCGTCGGTCAGCCGGTAGGCGAGATTGACCTTCGGGCTCCACTGCACGCCGCTATCGCTGCCGGAGTTGGCGGGATTGATGGCGGTGACGTCGAGGTCAATGTAGTCGGCGCGCAGGCCGAAGGTGGTGCGTAGCCGGTCGGTCCAGTGCAGCGTCACGTCGCCCCACACATCGGCGGCGAGGACATCGACCTCGTCATTGCGGATGGCCGAATTGATGACGCGGTTGGTGGTCTGGTAAAGGCCTGTCTCTGCCAGCCAGTCGGCGTGGATGTCAGCGCCAACACGGCCGCTTGCCTTCATGCCGAACAGTTCAAACTCGCGCTTCATCTTTGCGCGCGCGCCAGCGGCGAAGCGGTCCTCGACCTGCAGGAACTGGTCCCCCAGGACCGGATCGAGCGCGTAGGTGAAGTTGTGATAGAGATCGAGCGCCGATTTCTCGACATAGCCCAATACGCTGGCGTCGTCCCACTCAAGCGCTGCATATCCGATGTAGCGCGACGTGTCGCTGGTGGAGGTGGGGTCGATCGTGCCGAAGCGGCTGATGGCGCCCGACTCAACGGCGCGCAGCGGAACCTGATCCGTGGGCGTCCACTCGTTGGTGTAGCCGATGAAGCCGAGGCGCAATTTCGCCTCGCCGACCGGCTGCGAGTACTTCACATAGACGACGTTCTTGCCGAGATTTGCGTCGAGGTCGAAGGGGCCTTCGCCGCCTTCGTGGGTTGCGGCGACAAGGAGCGTTCCGTCGCCGATATTCCACGAGCCGGCTGCGCTGATGGCATACTCGTCCGGCTCGATGCGGGCCTGGACATAGTTCTGGGGCAGGCGGTCATACAGAATGAAGGAGGCCGAGCCTGCCGAGGAGAAGTCTCCATTCTCCGCGTACTGGACGCCCTTCTTGAATTCCACGCGCTCCACTAGGTCGGCCATGAGGAAGTTGAGGTCGAGATAGCCGCTCATGTGCGGGTGAGACCGGCGGTTGATCGGCACGCCATCGACGAAGCCGGCGAAGTCGGTGCCGTGGTCAAGGTTGAAGCCGCGCAGGAAATACTGATTGGCCTTGCCGCCGGACGAGTGCTCCGTGGCGATCATGCCGGGGATGACTTCCACCAGTTCAGCGGCGCGGCTGATCGGGCGGGTGGACAGGTCGGCATAGCCGACGACGCCTTCGGAGGCGGACTGGGCCACGCCGATCTGTTCCTCGGCCCGGCCGAAGATGACAACCACGTCGCGCGTCTGATCCTGTGGGTCATCTGCGGAAGGGCCGGCGGCGGGCGGCGCTTCCTGGGCGAGGGCGGGCGATAGCGCGAGCGTGGAGAGGGCCAGCAGGCTGGCGCTTGCCGCCAGCATGCGGTTGAAGCGGATCATTCGGGTCTTCCTCCACACTCAGCCGTCCGCCGAGTTACCGTACCAGACGGCATCATTCAGCCTTGGCTTAGGCCAAGGTAACGGGCTCTGTGAAGGAGGTTAGAGGCCTGCGGCAGGTGAATAACCGTAACAGCCGCAGTTTCAGTGCGTTACACGCAGGTTACACGCTATTTTCCTGGGTCCCGGCTGCCGTCTTTAAGGACAAAAAGGCGGTCGCAGTACTTGCACTCGACGAAATCCTCCTCGGACATGTCGTACCAGACCTTGGGGTGGCCCAGCGCGCCGCCGCCGCCATCGCAGGCGACTTTCTTGGTCGTCACAACCTGCACTTCCGGATTGTCGCGATACCAGGCTGCGCCATCGGCAGGGCCGGTTCCGGGGGGGATCGTCGTGGAGCCCATCTCGTCCTCGATTCAGTAAGGCTGATTTGCAGCCCGGCGGAATGCGCCTTACCTATGGTTTGCTCTGGCCACCCGTCAATGCGGCGGCCCTCCCTCAGGACGTATCCCTTGGCCGACGCCAGTTCCGTTTCCAGCCTGCCCCTGCTTGCCATCGAGGCGACGGGCCTGACCAAGACCTATGCCGCCTCCAAGAAGATGCCGGCCAAGCAGGCGCTGAAGGGCATCGACCTGCAGATCCCGCGGGGCTCGATATTTGGCCTGCTGGGGCCGAACGGGGCGGGAAAGTCCACCTTCATCAACATCCTGGCTGGCCTCGTGAACAAGACGTCAGGCGGGGTAAAGATCTGGGGAATCGACGCCGACAAGAAGCCGCGCGAGAGCCGCGCCGCGCTGGGCGTCGTGCCGCAGGAAATCAACATGGACCCGTTCTTCACCCCGCGCGAGACGCTGGAGCTGATGGCCGGCTTCTACGGCGTACCGGCGGCCGAACGGCGGACCGACGAAATTCTCGACGCGCTGGGCCTTGGCGACAAGAAGCACGCCTATGTGCGCCAGCTTTCCGGCGGCATGAAGCGGCGCCTGATGGTGGCCAAGGCGATGGTGCATTCCCCGCCGATCCTGATCCTCGACGAGCCAACGGCCGGCGTCGATGTCGAGCTGCGCCGCTCGCTGTGGGAATATGTGCGCAAGCTGAACGCGCAGGGCGTCACCGTTGTGTTGACCACCCACTACCTCGAAGAAGCACAGGAGATGTGCGACCAGATCGCGATCGTGAACCACGGCCAGGTGGTGGCGTGCGAGCCTACGCCGAAACTGCTGAAGCGCATGAACCAGAAGACGCTGGTGGTGCGGCCCGCACAGGGGCTGGATGCGGTTCCCGCCGCGCTTGCGGATCTCGCGCCGGTGCTGCGCAAGGATGGCCAGCTGGCGATTACCTACAAGGTGGGCGAGCAGTCGATCGAACAACTATTGATCCGCATGCGCGAGGCCAGTATCGGCATCGCAGACCTTGCGACGGAAGAGCCGGATCTTGAAGATGTGTTCGTGTCGCTGACGAGTGGATGAATATGAGCTGGCATCTTGCGCAGGTGAATATCGCGCGCTTCCGCAAGCCGGCAGATGATCCGGCAAATGCGGACTTCATCGCGGCGCTCGACCACGTGAATGCGCTGGCGGAAGCGTCGCCCGGCTTCGTCTGGCGGCTGACAGGCGAGGGGAATAGCGCGGTCGACCTGCAGCCGTTTGACGATCCCAACATCGCCATCAACATGTCGGTGTGGGAAAGCGTCGATGCTCTGGCGGCGTTCGCCTATCGCAATATGGATCATCGCGGCGTGATGCGCCGCCGTCGCGAATGGTTCGAGGAGATGCCGGTCTACATGGCGCTCTGGTGGGTTCCGGCGGGGACCACGCCGGCGATCATGGAAGCAAAGCAACGGCTTGGGCTGCTGGAATCACATGGCCCGACACCGGACGCGTTCACGTTCAGGCAGCCCTTCCCGCCGCCAGGCGGAAGCGTGGTTGAGCCAGTTCTCGA
Organism: Hyphomonadaceae bacterium; assembly: GCA_022844345.1. GTDB lineage: Bacteria > Pseudomonadota > Alphaproteobacteria > Caulobacterales > Hyphomonadaceae > UBA7672. The sequence goes on along the minus strand of JALHLU010000001.1, from coordinate 343,368 downwards.
TGAGTGCGCCTGACCCGCAGGTCCCCCTTTCCCGGCGTCTTGCGCCTACAGGGTGAGGCAAACCTGCGCCGGAGGGGATGATGCGTCTCGTTGCTGCGATTCTGGTGTCTGGCCTGACCTTTTGCGGGCTGGGAGGGGGCGTAGCATCCGCGCAGGGTGCCCCAGCCGTTATACGGCCCCCATCACCTGCAACTCCCGGCGCGCCTGCTGCAGGCGCTGGCAAGTACGCCACGCCGCTGCCGGAAGTGCCGGCCGGGCAATGGGGCGATGGCATCCTCAAGGACGCCAAGGTGCAAAGCTTTGACGGCAAGGACTACGCCGCCATCGAGTTCGAGCGTTTGCAGGCTCATGTCGATTCCATCTGTCACTACGACAAGGCCGCAGACATCATCGGCAAGCCAGTCGCCACCATTGTCGGGTATCGCCAGAACATGGGCTGGCCCGCGCTGGTCGATGGCCGCCAGATCGACATCGTCAAACCGCTTGATGAGAACAAGCACCTCGACAAGATGTTGTTGCCGTTCTTCCTGGTGGATGTGACCAACATCCTTGATGACGTGCGCAGTGACGATTACTTCAGGGCGTGCGGCGGGTTGAACTTCAAGGTCTGCAGCGTGGCGATCTATGGCCGCTTCGAATGGCGGGAAGCCAAGGAAATTCCCGACTTCGGCGCGGACCTGGTGGTTGGGGACAAGAAGTGCGTGTTCGCGCTGGAACACTATCGCAAGATGGGCATCGCCGATTTCGGCAATGCGGTCGCGCAGGCAACCATCGACACCTTCTACAAGGGTGTTGCTCCTGCGGGCGCGACACCGACTGGGCCGAAGCCGCGTCCGTAACTAGGGCTTGAAGCCAAGTCCGGCCGCCTTCAGTGCCGCGTGAAGTTTGGGCAGCGCGGACGGACCTATGCCGTGCAGTGCAAGAATGTCGCGCTCGCGATGCTTCGCCAGCGTCTTGACCGAGCTGACCCCGGCGGACTGCAGCGCCCGGCGCGCTGGCGCACTCAGCCCGTCGATGAAGAAACCAGCCTTCGCTCTTTCAGCTTCACACTTCGGGCAGGTCGGGCAGTCTGTGCTCTTCACGTAGGCATGCCCCTTCGGGCAAGTGCGTGCGGTTGGCTTGGCGGCCATTGCCGTCTCCGATCGATGCATCGCATTGTAGGCAACAGGCGGCAGGGTGAACAGGCGTGGGCTGGCACATCGCGCAGATCAACATCGCGAAATTCCGCGTCGCACGTGACTCTCCCGTCAATGCGGATTTCGAGGCTGCGCTGGACGAGGTCAACGCTGTCGCCGAGGCCTCGCCGGGGTTTGTCTGGCGCATGATCGGTGAAGGAGAGAATGCCGATTTCTCCATCTTCGCTGACCCGGATGTCACCATCAACCTGACGGTGTGGGAGACGCTCGACCACCTTGCGGCATTCGCCTATCGCAACCACACGCATCGCAGTGTGATGCGAAGGCGAAAGGAATGGTTCGTCGATCTGCCGGCGTATCTGGCGATCTGGTGGATACCGGCCGGGACGACGCCGAGCCTGCGCGAGGCGTGGGCGCGGCTGAATCTCCTGGAAAAGCTCGGCCCGACCGCCGGGGCGTTCGACTTCAGGACGCCATTTCCGCCGCCGGGATGAGTGCATGCCGGTGGCTTGCGCCCTCAGAACTGGCTAAGGGACGTCATGGCTGAAGCACCAAGAGACAAATCCTCCGAGCAAAGGTTCCGGGGCCGGGTTCTGATCATTGCCGGATCGGACTCTGGCGGTGGGGCGGGCATTCAGGCGGATATCAAGACGGTGACGGCGCTGGGCGGCTATGCGGCCACGGCGATCACCGCGCTGACGATCCAGAACACGCTGGGCGTATCGGGCGTCGTGGCGACGCCGCCCAGGGCTGTGCGCGCGCAGATGGAAGCGGTGCTGAAGGACATCGGCGCGGATGTGCTGAAGACCGGCATGCTGGGCGACAAGCTGCTCGTCGAGACGATCGCCGAAGCGTTCGAGGAGATCGCAGCGGGCATCCCCCGGGTGATCGATCCGGTTATGGTGGCGACGTCCGGCGACGTGCTGCTGCCGCAGGGCGCGGTGGACGCCGTGCGGCGGCTGATGATCCCGGGCGCAGCCCTGGTGACGCCTAACGCGCCGGAGGCCGAAGTGCTGACGGGAAAAGCCGTCGATGGTTTCAACGGACAGCGCCGCGCGGCGGAGAAGCTGCTCGACATGGGCGCGCGTGCAGCGTTGGTGAAAGGCGGGCATGTGCCGGGCGATGTCATTGTCGATGTGCTGGCGACGCAGGAAGGCGAGCATTTCTTCGACGGCCCACGCATCGCCACCAACGCAACGCATGGCACGGGATGCACATTGGCGTCAGGCATTGCGGTTGGGCTGGCGCGCGGGCTGACGATGACGGACGCGGTAGCGCTGGCGCGCGCCTATCTTGTGCAAGCGATCACGCGCGCGCCGGGTCTCGGCAAAGGCAATGGTCCCGTCGACCATGGCTGGCCCTCACGCGACCCCGAGGCGTTTGCGATCATGTTCGCCGAGTGGCGGCCGGCGTGACCTTCGGGACCTGATGCCCAAACGCAGACGGCGCGCCCCGATCGGGACGCGCCGCCGTGAGGTTGGAAGGATGCCTACTTCAGGCTGGCGGTCTGCAGGCGTGGGGCGTCGAAGGCCCAGCTGATCTGCATTTTGACGCCGTCCGCAGGCGCTGCGCGCGGGGCAAAGCGCATCTGCTCGACCGTCGATTTCGCCGACATCCGGAACATATCCGAGGTGCAGGCGCCCACGCGTATCGCGTCAGCCTTGCCTTGGGTCGAGACCGTGAAGGTCACATCGCACGTGCCCTCGATTCCCCTGGAGCCGGCCCAGTAGGGGTATCGCAGCTCGGGCTCGGCGACCGGGCTTACCTCCGAGGAGATCGTGATTGCGTAGTTGCGGGCCTCTTTCGAGGCGGGCTCATCGGCCATTGCGGACGGCAAAAGGCTCGCCGCGCCAGCCACCAGAATCGCGTGTATCATTTTCATGACAGTGTTGTGACAGATAAATGACAGCGTGTCTCCAAGGTTTTGGGGGCCGCAAAGCGATTTTGTGCGGCGCCACAGTGAACATGTCCCGTGGGACGAAATCTGGCAGGGGAGCTAACCGATCCGGGAGAAACTATCGTTTCACGCTGCGCGTCCGGACGCCTAAACGGCTGCTCTCCGCCGAAAGGGGTCAAGCCATGGCCGAGTACCGATTCTTACAGATCGATGCGTTTGCCGAGCGCGCCATGATGGGCGGGCCCGCCGCGGTCATGCCGCTGGACGCTTTCCTGTCTGACGAGGTGATGCTCGCCATCGCCGCGGAGAACAATCTGGCCGAGACGGCGTTCGTGGTCGCCAAGACGCCGGGCGTGTGGGACCTGCGCTGGTTCACACCCCTGCTTGAAGTGCCGATGTGCGGACACGCGACGCTGGCAAGCGCCCACGCGCTGTTCTCGCACCTTGGTTATGACGGGCCGGAGATTGCGTTCGACAGCAAGGCCGGCAGGCTCACGGTGAAGCGCCTTGCGGATGGCCAGCTGGAGATGGATTTCCCGGCCCAGCCGCCGCGCGACGTGCCGATGCCCGAAGGGCTTTGCGATGCGCTGGGCGCAACGCCTGATCGTATCGTCGCTGGACCCTACCTGATGGCGATCTTCGCAACGCCCAAAGAGGTGCGCGCGCTGAAGCCCGACCTTACGCGTGTCAACGAAATCTCGGGTGGAGCGACAGGCGGACGCGGCAACCTGATCTGTGCAGCGCCGGGCGCATCGGAAGGCTTCGATGTGGTCTCGCGCTTCTTCGCGCCGGGATCGGGCATTCCCGAAGATCCGGCGACGGGCTCTGCGCATTGCATCATCGCCCCCTACTTTTCCAAGCTGCTCGGCAAGACGGAACTGAACTGCTTCCAGGCCTATCCGGGGCGAGGGGCTCACATCACCACACGCCTTTCAGGCGAGCGGGTGAAGCTGATCGGACGGGCGCGCACGGTTATCGAAGGCGTCTTCCGGCTCTAAAGCCGGCAAAATCCCAAATCGGTTCAGATGCTTGCATGCTGCGTGCTTGCGAGCGCGGTCCCCCGGGGGTATGTGGCCCGTTCAAGATTCGGAGCCTCCCCATGGCCGTTTCCACCTACCTCGAATTCGAGAAGCCCGTTGCGGATCTCGAAAAGAAGATCGCCGAACTCGAAGCCGCGGGCGGCGCGGCGGTCGAGGAAGAGGTCGGCAAGCTGCGTGAGAAGGCCAACAAGCAGCTCGAACACATCTACACGCACCTCACCGCCTGGCAGAAGACGCAGGTGGCGCGCCACCCCGAGCGGCCGCACTTCCTCGACTATGTGGATCACCTGTTCGAAGAGTTCGTCGAACTCGCCGGCGATCGCAAGTTCATGAACGACGACGCCATCCTCGGCGGCCTCGCTCGTTTTCGCGGCAAGCCTGTTGTTGTCATCGGCCACGAGAAGGGCCGCGATACGCAGACGCGCCTCAAACACAATTTTGGAATGGGCAAGCCCGAAGGTTACCGCAAGGCTGTGCGCCTCATCGAACTGGCCGGCCGGTTCGGCTTGCCGGTGGTGGCGCTGGTCGATACGTCTGGCGCCTTCCCGGGCAAGGGCGGCGAGGAGCGTGGACAAGCCGAAGCTCTGGCGCGCTCCATCGAGGCGTGCCTGACGCTCGATACGCCGATGATCTCGGTGATCGTGGGCGAGGGCGGTTCGGGCGGCGCTGTGGCGCTGGCTTCGGGCAACAAGGTGCTGATGATGGAGCACGCGGTCTATTCGGTGATCTCGCCGGAAGGCGCCGCATCCATCCTGTTCCACGACGCCAAGCGCGCGAAGGATACAGCCGAGGCAATGAAGATCACGGCGCAGGACCTGTTCAAGTTCAAGATCGTCGACGCAATCGTGCCCGAGCCGATGGGCGGCGCGCACCGCGCGCCCAAGAACGCGATCGAGAAAGTGGGCGACGCCATCGAGATCCAGCTCAAGACGCTGGAAGGCATGTCGCCAGACGACCTGCGCGCCCAGCGCAAGGACCGCTTTTATGCCATCGGCCGCGAAGGCCTGGCGTAGGTCTCTCGACTGAACCCAAGAAAAAGCCCGGATGCATTTCAGCATCCGGGCTTCTTGTTGTTTGAAGCAGGGCCGTGTCAGGCCCGCGCGGCGTTGCTCACGTCGCCATGGCAGCTCTTGTAGCGCTTGCCCGAGCCGCAGGGGCAGGGGGCGTTGCGCGGCGTGGAGGCCCAGCTTGCAGGCGTTGCGCTGCCAGCCTGCGACTGCTGCTGTGGCGTGGGCGCAGCCTGTGCGGGGGCCGCCACCGGACGGGACGCAAGCTGCGTCGGCGTGCGCGCGGGGCCAGCATCCGTGCCGGGAGGCGCTTCAGTCACGAACTGGCCGCGCATCAGCAGACGCGTAACGTCGCTGCGCAGATCGCTCAGCAGGCGTTCGAACAGCGTAAAGGCTTCGTTCTTGAACTCGTTCAGCGGGTCGCGCTGGGCATAGCCGCGCAGATGGATGACCGAACGCAGCTGGTCGAGGTGCCAGAGGTGTTCGCGCCAGCGCGTGTCCACGGCCTGCAACAGAATCTGCTTCTCGAGCCAGCGCATGCGCTCCTCGCCAACCGCGGCGGCCTTGTTCGCGTAGTGTGCGTCAGCGGCCGCGCGCAGGTTCTCGGCGATCTCCAGCGTTGCGACGCCTTCCTCATTCGACCATTCGCGAACGGGTGCGGGAATGCCGAGCACGTCGGCGACCTCTTCCTCGAGGTCCTTGATGTTCCACTGTTCCTGGTAGGCTTTCTCCGGCATGTGGCGCATGCACATGTCGTCGATCAGCTGCTGGCGCATCTCGGTGACCGTCTCGGTCACGTTCGCGGCGCGCATGAATTCGATGCGCTGTTCGAAGACGGCCTTGCGCTGATCGTTGGTGACGTCGTCGAACTTCAGGAGGTTCTTGCGGATCTCGAAGTTGCGCTGTTCGACACGCTTCTGCGAGGTTTCGAGCGCCTTGTTCATCCACTTGTGGGTGATGGCCTCGTCTTCCTTGATGCCCAGGCCGCGCATGATGGCGTCGAGACGTTCAGCGGCGAAGATGCGCAGCAGGTCGTCCTCGAGGCAGATGTAGAACTTGGAGCGGCCCGGGTCGCCCTGACGGCCGGTTCGGCCGCGCAGCTGGTTGTCGATGCGTCGGCTTTCGTGGCGTTCGGTCGCGAGCACGTAGAGACCGCCGGCGGCCAGCGCCTCGGCCTTCTTGGCGGCAACGTCAGCCTCGATCCTGGCGCGCAGATCCTTCTGCTCGTCTTCGGTCAGCTCGCGGCCCAGCTTCTCCGCCATGGCGGAGCCTTCGTCCGTCACGCGCATCTCGACGTTGCCGCCGAGCTGGATGTCGGTGCCGCGGCCCGCCATGTTGGTGGCGACGGTGATGGCGCCGGGCACGCCGGCCTGTGCGACGATGAAGGCTTCGCGCTCGTGGTGGCGCGCATTCAGCACCTGGTGCTGGATGCGTTCAGCCGAGAGAAGGTTGGAGAGAACTTCCGATTTCTCGATTGACACCGTGCCGACCAGCACGGGCTGTTTGCGCCGGACACAGTCCTTGATGTCGGCGATGATCGCCTTGTATTTCTCTTTTGCGGTCCGGTAGACAACGTCGTCCTCGTCGATGCGCTGGACCTTGCGGTTGGTAGGAATCTCGACGACTTCGAGCTTGTAGATGTCCTGGAATTCCTGCGCCTCGGTAGAGGCCGTGCCCGTCATGCCGGCGAGCTTGTCGTACAGGCGGAAATAGTTCTGGAAGGTGATCGAGGCCAGCGTCTGGTTCTCGGGCTGGATCCTCGTCTTTTCCTTCGCTTCGATAGCCTGGTGCAGGCCTTCGGAGAGGCGGCGGCCAGTCATCATGCGGCCGGTGAACTCGTCGATGAGCATCACCTCGCCATTCTTGACGATGTAATCCTTGTCGCGCAGGAACAGCTTGTGTGCGCGCAGCGCCTGGTTGGCGTGGTGAACCAGAGAGATGTTGGCCGGTTCGTAAAGCGAGCCCTGCAGAATGCCGGCCTGCACCATCAACTCTTCGATCTTTTCGTTGCCGCTCTCGGAGTAGACGACCGAACGCTGTTTCTCATCGAGCGTGTAGTCTTCCTTCGACAACAGCGGGATGATCGCGTCGATCTGCTGGTAAAGCTCGGAGCGGTCGTCCGTCGGGCCGGAGATGATCAGCGGCGTCCGGCTTTCGTCGACAAGAATGGAGTCAACCTCATCGACCATGGCGAAGCGGTGTCCGCGCTGGACCATGTCAGCCAGCGAATATTTCATGTTGTCGCGCAGGTAGTCGAAGCCGAACTCGTTGTTGGTGCCGTAGGTCACGTCGCAGGCATAGGCGGCGCGGCGTTGCGCGTCGTCGAGCCCGTGCACGATCTTGCCGACCGAGAGGCCGAGGAAACGGTAGACCTTGCCCATCCATTCCGCGTCGCGGCTGGCGAGGTAGTCGTTGACGGTGATGACGTGAACGCCCCGGCCTTCCAGTGCATTGAGGTAGACTGGCGCGGTGGCGACAAGCGTCTTGCCCTCGCCGGTGCGCATCTCGGCGATGCCGCCCCTGTGGAGCACCATGCCGCCGATTAGCTGCACGTCGAAATGCCGCAGACCGAGCGTGCGCTTTGCCGCCTCGCGGACAGTCGCAAAGGCTTCGGGAAGGATGTCGTCGAGTTTGGCGCCATTGGCGACCTGCTGGCGGAAGTCCTTCGTGCGCTGGCGCAGCGCCTCATCAGACAGGGCCTCGGTCACCGGCTCGAGAGCGTTGATGCGCTGGACGATGGATTTAAAGGGCCTGACTTTTCGTTCGTTGACCGAACCAAATATCTTCTGGGCGATCCCAAGCATACCGATTTTCCGCCTGCCAGCCTCACGCGAGCCGAGATGGTCGCGGCGTCCCACTTATAACACGTGTATACGGGGGAGTGATCCGGCCGCAGCTACACAGACAACAAACCGCCGACTCTCCCGAAATGACCCGGGAAGTCCCTCGACTTGCGCCTTGCCGAGACGTAAGGACCAGCATTCCCAGTGTCAATCCGACCACTGGCCAAGCACTGGATACCCGGACTGCCTTTAGCAGCTTGAGGAGCCTCTGGATGGCTTTTGGGTCACGCTCCCGTTGGGTTACAGCCCTGTTCCTGTGCGGTTCAGTCGCGCTGGCCGGATGCGGCGGGGAGGAGCCGCCCGAACCTGCCGCCGTATCCGTCGACCGGACGGCCGAGGCCGCAACGGTTAACGGCCAGATCATCTACGTCGCCGACGTCGAGATGGAAGCCCGGATGAAGGGGCTGATCGCCGAGGGCGAAACGTTGGAGCCCAGCAGCGTCGAATTCGACGAGATTCTGGACCAGTTGATCGAGGTGAAGCTGCTGTCGATGGAGGCGGTCGCCCGCGGTCTGGACGAGGATCCCGAGGCCCGGCACCGGCTGGAAACCGCCCGCGACAACATTCTGGGCAACATCGTGCTCGAAGTGATCGCATCCGAACGAATCGACGAGGCGGCCATCCGCAAGATGTACGAGACGCAGGTCGAGCTGTTGGAGCAGCAGATGGAGAACGAGGCGCGGCTCCGCCACATCCTCGCGCCGACCAAGGATGCGATCGACAAGATCGCCGCCGAGCTGAAGGCTGGGGCCGACTTTGCCGTCACCGCCGCCCGCCGTTCCACCGACGAGGCGACCCGGATGGACGGCGGCGACCTTGGCTACATGACGGCCGAGGACGCATCGCCGGAATTCGCGCGCGTCATCCGCGACGTGTCCCAGGGCGGCATCTCGCGTCCGTTCGAAGACGCGCAGGGCTGGCACATCGTGAAGGTCGAAGAAGTGCGCAAGAAGCGCCCGCCCTCGATTGAGGAACTCCGCGACCGTATCGAACGCTATCTCAAGGCACAGCAGCTTGAGCAGATACTCACGGAGTTACGCGCCGACGCAAGCATCGTGAAGCGCAACTCGCCGCATGGCGCGCGGCCGGCCCAACCTGCCCCGGTTCGCCCTGCGCCGAGGCCTGCCGCTGAACCTGCTCCGGACGCATCCGCCCCGACACCGCCTGTCTCCGCGAGCCCGCCGCCGGTTGCGACGCCGCCTCCGCCTTCAGGCGGCACGGCTGCCGAAACACGCGAACTGCCCGCGCCCGCACCCACGCCGCAATAAGGGTTTCACACTTGGCCACTGCGTCTGACCTGCCGGTTTCACCGTTGGCGCCCGCGCGCTTTCCCGACCTGCCCAAGGTGGGCGGGATCGAAGCGGTCACGCACTCGCTTGGCCTCTACAAGGGCAAGGTGCGCGATGATCTGCTGGTCATGCACTTTCCCGAGGGCGCATCTGTCGGCGGCATCTTCACGATGTCATCCACGCGGTCGGACGATGTGGACCGCTGCCGTGCGGCGCTGAAGGCCGGCGGGGGCACGGCGCGCGTGCTGGTGGTCAACACCGGTAATTCCAACGCTTTCACCGGCGCGGCCGGCATCGCCAAGAACGCAGCAACCATCGCGTCGGCCCGGAAAATGTCGGCCTGCGGCGAGCATGAAGTGTTCATCTCCGCCACCGGGGTGATTGGCGAGCCACTTCCGCCGCAGATCGTCTCGGGCGGGGTCGAAGCCGTCTGGAGCGGCCTTGGCGCGCCAGACTGGCAGAAGGTCGCCAACTGCATCCGCACGACAGACACGTTCGCAAAGGCGGCCGGCGAGACGGTCGATCTCAACCGGCGCAACGTCTCCATAGTCGGCGTCGCCAAGGGGTCGGGCATGATCCAGCCCAACATGGCGACGACATTGAACTACCTGTTCACCGACGCGGCGCTCGCCCCCAATGTGTGCCAGGCGCTGATCTCGCGGCTGGGCGACCTCACCTACAACTGCATCACTGTCGACAGCGACACGTCGACGTCCGACACGCTGCTGTTCTTCGCGACAGGGGCGGCCGGTGGCGAACCGATCCACGATCCAGACGACCCCAGGCTCGCCGGCTTCGTCGCGGCCATGCATCGTGTTCTGGAAGATCTCGCCACACAGATCGTGCGCGACGGTGAGGGCGCCTCGAAGATCATCGAAATCAGGGTGGAGGGGGCCGCGAGCGACGCCTCCGCAAAGGTCATCGCGTGCTCGATCGCGAACTCGCCGCTGGTGAAGACAGCGATCGCGGCAGGCGACGCCAACTGGGGCCGGGTGGTCATGGCCATCGGCAAGACGGCCGAGCCCGTCGAGCGCGACCAGCTGACCCTGTGGTTCGGCGACCACCTGGTGGCGAGGGATGGCGCGCGCGCGCCGACCTATTCGGAAGAGGCCGCCACACGCGCCGTGTCGGGCCAGGAAGTGTTCATCCGTGCAGACCTCGGCCTCGGCCACGGCCGGGCCCGCGTGTGGACCTGCGATTTCACGGATGGTTACGTGAAGATAAACGGCGCCTACAGAAGTTGAGAGTCCGATTGCACGTCACGCACACCCAAACATGAGATGAGGGCTATGCGCACGCTCATGGTTGTATCAGCGGCTGCGCTGGTTCGAAGCGACGGGCGGCTGCTGTTGGCGCAGCGGCCCGAGGGAAAGACGATGGCGGGTCTCTGGGAATTCCCAGGCGGCAAGGTTGAAGCCGGCGAAAGCCCTCAGGGCGCGCTCTCGCGCGAACTGATGGAAGAGCTTGGCGTCAATGTAGCCGAAGCCGACATGTCGCCTTTTGCGTTCGCCTCGCACGCCTACGAACGGTTCCATCTTCTGATGCCGGTGTTCCTGATCCGGTCGTGGGAAGGCGAAATCGTTGCTCAGGAAGGTCAACAGCTCGCTTGGGTGTCTGCTGGTGAGATCAAGAGCTATCCCGCTCCCGCCGCAGACCTGCCCCTGTTCGAGCATTTCATTGACTGGTCGAAGGCGGCACGCGCATGAAAACGCTCAATGCACTCATGAAGTTGTTCCGTGATCGCTCCGGCGCGACTGTGATCGAATACTGCCTCATCGCAGGCATCATCTCGATCGCCGTCGTCGGCGGCGCTTCCGCAATCGGGTCGAGCACCAACACCTCGTTCACTGCAGTGCAGGCCGGGTTCGATTCCACGCCGTAAGACAGCGGCTCTATCCGGCCTTTTCGCCAGCTCCCTGTTCGCGCACGCCAAGGGCGTCCGCCAGTCGCATCGTCGCGCTGCCCGGCCGTTTCGGCTTTGGCTGATCGGGCGAGGGCGCCCAGCCCGAAAGCGTCACGAATTCGAACGTCGCGCGCACGCGACCATCCGGATCGGCAAACCGCCGCACATAGGTTTCCATCGCACGCATCAGGATGCCCCGCGTAAGAACCGGCGCCTCGCGGCTGGCGAAGGCCGCCGTCTCGCCCATGCCGCGCAGGTCGCCGAGCAGCCGCATCGGGTGCGCATAGCGCACAGTGCGCGCATCATTGTCGGCCACAGGCATGGCAAAGCCGGCGCGCTGCAGCAGGCCAGCCCCGTCGATCACATCGAGATAGGGTGAGACGCGGTTTGCCGCGCCGCCGCGAATCTCATCTTCCGCCGAAAGCAGAGATTGGCGCAGCTCGATCAGCGTGCGTCCGCCCAGCACTGCCCCGATGAACAGGCCGTCTGGCTTCAGCACCCGCCGGATCTGGATCAGCGTCCCGGGCAAGTCGTTCACCCAGTGAAGCGACAGCGCCGAAACGACGAGGTCGAAGGAGGCGTCTGCGAAGGGCAGCGCCTCTTCATCCACGACAACATCCGGGCGGAAGGCCGGCGCCAGGTCGGCTGTGGTGATCTTGCCCAGCTGGGGCCCGACCAACGGGTCGGCGCGCAGTGTGTCAGCCAGCAAGCCGTCATGAGCCCCAAGGTCCAGCACACGGTCGAACTGGCGGGTGATGGCGGAAAGGCGCAAAGCGATGTCTTCCGCCGCGAGCAGTTTCAGGAAAGAATGATCCGCGTAGCGACCGGCTGCGCGGGCGCGCCGGCGCGCATGCAGGCTGCGGTCGAAAATCCGCATGGGGTCGGCCGCCGTGGGGGCTGGCCTGGCCGGCGAAGGGGGGAGGGGTGGAGCCGTCATCTGACGCCTATGTAGCTGGGGACGGGCCCGCCGGTAAGCCGCGCCGGGGCCGCTCGCCTGCACATTTGCGGGCGGCTCGGCGCGTTGCGGGCCTGATCTGGCCTCAGAGGTCGTTGATTACGCACCGGGAATTGCCAGGCCCCGGCCCGCTTGAGCCCGAGCTCTGGTCAAAGCTCAATTTCGTCACCGGCGCCCTCTGCCGGTGCTGCGGTCTGCCGTTCGAGATTGACGTGGAGCCTGACCAGTTGTGTGGGGCATGCCTGGTTCGCCAGCCGGCCTATGACCGGGCGCGGGCTGCGCTGATCTATGGCGATGTCTCGCGCGATCTCGTGCTGGGCCTCAAATACCAGGGCAGACGCGATGGCCTTGTAACGCTGGCGGGCTGGATGACGAGCGCCGGGTCCGAGCTGCTGGCCGAGGCGGATCTGATTACGCCCGTCCCACTGCACTACTTCCGGCTTATCCGGCGGGGCTTCAACCAGTCCGGCTGGCTGGCCGCCGCCCTGTCGCGGACCAGCGGCGTCCGCCTGTCTGTTGATGCGCTGAAGCGGGTCCGGTCGACGCCGATCCAGGGCAACCTGTCGGCGGACGCCCGGCGGCGGAATGTGCAGGGCGCTTTCCGCGTGCGCCGGGGCCGGGTGAAGCTGGTGAAGGGCAAGCGCGTCGTTCTGGTTGATGATGTTTTGACCACCGGCGCCACTGCGGAAGCCTGCGCGAGGGCGCTCAGGAAGGCAGGGGCAGCCTGCGTCGATGTGATCACGCTGGCTCGTGTTGCCGGTCCAAGAGCGCCGCCCATATAGTTTTGGAACGATTCCAGGGTTTCAACGCTCTGTTATAATGTGAGGTTCAGGTTCGGACGCCATGATCGCGGGTTGAGTGGTCGATTGGCGGTTCAGGTCAGGAGTTTGACGGTGTCGGCGCGGGTTGAAATCTATACGCGGGAGTATTGCGGCTACTGCACGCGGGCCAAGTCGCTGCTTACTTCCAAGGGCATCGACTTCGTCGAGTACCGCGCGGGCAATGACATGGACAAGCGGCGCGAGATGATCCAGCGCAGCCATGGCGGTTCAACCTTCCCGCAGGTGTTCATCAACGGCCGGCATGTCGGCGGGTCGGACGACATTCACGATCTTGATTACCAGGGCCGGCTCGATCCATTGCTGGCCGAACCTGCCGTCCTCTGACCGCTATTGTTGTAAGGGAGCGCCGAGACTTGATCCGCTATTCTCTCGCCTGTGTGGGGGAACATGAGTTCGAGGCATGGTTCTCGGACTCGCAGGCGTACGACCGCCAGCGCAAGCGCAAGCTGGTCGAATGTCCAACTTGCGGATCGACGGAGGTCCACAAGCAGATCATGGCGCCAACCGTGCGCTCGTCCGACAGGGCCGTGCCCGCCGAGATTGCCGCCGCAAAGGTTGCGGCAGAGATCCGCGAGCACATCGCCACCACCCACGACTATGTCGGCGACAGCTTCGCCAGCGAGGCGCGCGCCATGTACTACGGGGAGGCCGAACACCGGCCCGTTTGGGGCGAGGTGACCCCCGATGAAGCCAAGGAGCTGGTTGAGGAGGGGGTGCCCGCTCTGCCCCTGCCGAAGCCGTTCGCACCCGCGCCGCCCCGGCGGCGAGCCAAGTTGAACTAGGAAACGCCAGAATATCTGGGCCATTCTGGCGTTCGCAAGCGGCCGCTGGGCGTGCTAGGACAGCGGCCGATACAAGAGGACACGCCCATGACCATGGGGTTCATTGACGCCGCCGACTCGCCGCCGCGCCACACCAACGAGATCAAGCTTCATGGCCCGGAGGCCTTCGCGGGCATGCGCCGTGCCGGCCGCCTCGCCGCCGAATGCCTCGACATGCTGGTTCCCCATGTCGTTCCCGGCGTCACCACCGGCAGGCTCGATGATCTTGCGCGCGAGTTCGTGCTTGATGGCGGCGGCATGCCGGCCTGCCTTTTCTACAAAGGCTATCGCCACACGGTCTGCACCTCGATCAATCATGTCGTCTGCCACGGCATCCCCGGCCCGAAGCAGCTCAAGGAAGGCGACATCGTCAACATCGACGTGACGGTGATCGTCGATGCCTGGCATGGCGATACCTCGCGCATGTATTCGGTCGGCCCGGTCAAACGCAAATCCTCGCGCCTGATGGACGTGACATACGAGTCCATGATGAAGGGCATTGAGGCTATCAAGCCGGGCCTGCGCCTGGGCGACCTTGGGGCCGCCATCCAGGAACATGCCGAACGCCAGCGTTATTCCGTGGTGGAGGCCTTCTGCGGCCACGGGCTTGGCCGTGTATTCCACGACTCGCCGAACATCCTGCACTTCGGCCGCCGCGGCCAGGGCGATGAAATCCGCCCGGGCATGATCTTCACGGTGGAGCCGATGATCAATCTCGGCCGCCGCGATGTGGCGCTGCTGGCCGACGGATGGACGGCGGTGACGCGCGACCGCTCGCTCTCGGCTCAGTACGAGCATTCGGTTGGCGTGACTGAGACGGGTGTCGAGATATTCACCCTGTCGCCGGCCGGGCTCCACACGCCGCACACCATGGGCGCATCCGCAGACTGATACGATGGCGGGCGGGGGGAAGACGAAATCCGGTACAAGTGATGGCCCGACGCGGCACTATCACGGCCATCGCGAGCGCCTGCGCCAGCGCGTGCTGGAAGGCGATGGCGGACACCTCAAGGACTATGAACTCCTTGAACTTATGCTCTACGCCTTCATTCCCCGCGTCGACACCAAGCCGATCGCGAAGGAGCTACTGGCGCGGTTCGGGACTGTGTCCGGCGTTCTTGCCGCCCCGCCCGAGCGGCTGATGGAGGTGAAGGGCGTTGGCGAGACGGCCGCGTCCTATATTCGCGCTGCCAGCCTGTTGCTGCACCATGCAGCGGCTGACCAGATCGCGGACCGCCCCGTCATCTCCAACTGGGCCGCGCTGCTCAACTACGTGAAACTCGCCCTGCGCCACGAGAAGTCCGAACAGGCGCGGGTGCTCTATCTCGACCGCAAGAACAAGCTGATTGCCGACGAGATCGCCGGGCGCGGCACGGTCGATCATGCGCCGGTGTATCCGCGCGAGATCGCGCGCCGCGCGCTGGAACTGTCAGCCTCGGCTGTCATCCTCGTCCACAACCATCCCAGCGGCGATCCCACGCCCTCGCGCGCCGATATCGATCTAACGCGCGATATAGAGAAGGCGCTCGCGCCGCTGGAGATAAGGCTGCACGACCATCTTGTGGTCGGCGCTTCCGAGACAGTCAGCATGAAGGCAAAGGGTCTGATCTGATCTGCCTGCACAACCCGGTTTTATTGCTGCGCTGCGGCAAGCGTTGTCGCCGGTTTTACCCGCATTCCGCTTGCCCTTGGAGCAACCAAGGTTAGGGTGCAACCACGACGGCTCGGGAGCAGCCGCAGGGAGGACAACGTGGCGATAGCATCGACACCGGCGGGCGAGGCCCCGGCCGGAGGGCAGAGTTTCGGAACACCGGGGTACCGAGCGTATGTGCTGCTCTCCCTGACTTTCGTCTACATGCTGAACTTCATTGACCGTAGCCTGCTGGGCGTGGTCGCGCAGCCGATCATCCGGGAGTTCGGGCTCAACGACACCCAGTACGGCTTCCTCAACGGACCGCCTTTCGCGATCTTCTATGCGCTGATGGGCATTCCGATTGCGATGCTGGCCGACCGGTTCAATCGTGTGTTCATTCTGGTTGCCTGCATCGCGATCTGGTCGCTGATGACGGCGTTGTGCGGCTTCGCCACCAGCTTCGTCTTCCTGCTGATTGCTCGCATCGGCGTGGCGATCGGCGAAGCGGGCGGCACGCCCCCGTCCAATTCGATCATTGCCGACTATTTCAAGCCGAAGAGTCGTGCCAACGCGCTCGGCATCTTCGCGATGGGGGTGACGATCGGTACGGCACTGGCAAATGGCTTCGGCGGCCCCATTGGGGGCCTGAGCGACGAAGCGGTCGTCAGCTTCTTCGCCTCCATAGGCTTGCCTGACATCCACGAACAGCTGGGCTGGGGCGACAATTTCGGCTGGCGCTTCGCATTCATCGCGCTCGGCCTTCCCGGCGTGATCGTCGCAATCGTTATCCTGTTCACGATTAAGGAGCCGCCGCGCGGCTTCTCCGATCCGCCGGGAACCTCGCGCGTCGAGAAGGCCAGCATTGGCGAGACGCTGAAGGAGCTTGGATCCAAACCGACCTTCTGGACGATGTCAGTCGGCGCGGCCCTTGTCGCCTTTGTCGGCTACGGGCACTTTGGCTTCCAGGCGCCGATGATGCAGCGCCTGCACGGCATCGGCCCAGGTGAGTTCGCCCTGACTTATGGTGTGCCGCTGGCTCTTGTTTCGGCGGTTGGCACGTTCCTCGGCGGCTACCTCAGCCAGTTGCTGACGCCGCGCTCGGTGACGGTGGTTGCATGGCTGCCGGCCATCGGACTCGCGTTGTCCGTGCCGCTTTACATCTTCGGTTTCTACATGGAACCGGGGACGCCGCAGCTGATCGTCTGGGGCATCGGCGCGGTGCTCCATTACTCCTATCTGGGTTCGCAATATACGATCGGGCAAGGCGTGGTTTCGATGCGTGCACGCGCAACGGCGATCGCGATCCTGCTGCTGATCGTCGCCCTGATCGGCAATGGCATCGGCCCGCAATTCCTGGGCATCATGTCGGATACCTTCATGAAGATGCAGATCACGTCGCTGGATCCCTCCGGCGTTCTGACCCATGCCGAGTGCATCAAGGCGGTGACAGCGCGACCCGCTGATCTTGCTGCCCTGACGATCTCGGAAGAGAATCTGGCGCTCTGCCGGACTGCTTATGGCGAGGGCGTGCGGCAAGCGATGTCACTGCAGACGCTGTTCTTCATTCCTGCAGCGGGACTCTTCTTCATCGCCTCGCTGACGCTGAAGAAGGACATGGTCGCCAAGCCGGTCTGAGACTGACAAAACGTAGTCACGGTTACACGGCCGGGCCCTTCATCGGGTCCGGCCGTTTGCATTGCAGCATGACGCTGTTGTCAATGCGAGCGCGCGTATGTGGTTGCATTTCGGGGTGGACCGATGCCCGCAATGCCGTAAGCATTTGCAGTAGCTGTCAGGGCGCGGCCACAACGCCCGGCGCAAGCGGGAGACGATTCACATGAGCACGCAAACCGGCGCCGTTGGCGCGGGCGACCCGGCTGGTGAAAGCCAGGGACACCTGACCGGATATGGGACCAAGTCGTATCGAAGCTACGTGCTCAACGCACTCCTGCTCGTCTATGTCCTGAACTTCCTGGACCGTGGACTGCTGGGCATCGTCGCTGAGCCGGTGATGCAGGAGCTCGCCATCACCGACGGCGAGTTCGGCCTGCTGACCGGGCTTGGGTTCGCGCTGTTCTACTCCATCGTCGGCATTCCGCTGGCCCACATGTCGGAAAGCCGCAACCGCGTGTGGATCATGACGATCTGCATCGCCCTGTGGTCTGCCGCCACCGCGGCAAGCGGTCTTGTCGGTGAGGTCGAGATCGGCGGCGTGGTGATCAGCGGCTTCATGATGCTGTTGCTCTGCCGCGTGCTGGTGGGTGTGGGCGAAGCAGGATGCACGCCGCCCGCCAACTCCATCATCGCCGATTACTATCCGCCAAAACGCCGCTCCACGGCGCTTGGCTACTACGCCATGGGCGTGACAGCAGGCACCCTGTCGGCGAACCTGATCGGCGGACCGGTGGCGGATGCGTTCGGCTGGCGCAACGCCTTCATCTGGATTGGTTTGGCTGGCGTCCTCGTGGCGATCGCCTTCAAGCTGACGGTCAGGGAGCCCCCGCGCGGCTATTCCGACCCGCCGGGCGTGTCGCGGACGCAAAAGGCTAGTTTCCGGGCCGCGCTCAAGGAGCTCTCCACCAAGCCGTCCTTCTGGTTGATGGCGGGGGGCGCCACGCTGGCGGCCTTCTGCGGCTACGGCATCTCCACCTACCAGACGCCCTTCCTGATGCGCACGCACGGGCTGACACTCACCGAGGCGACGCTGCTCATCAACGTTCCGACAGCTGCAGCGGCCTCAATCGGCGTGGCCTTCACGGGCTATCTCGCCGAGAAGATCGTCAGGCGTCATCCGAATGCGATCGCCTGGCTCCCGGCGCTGGGTCTGGCGCTCAGCATTCCGTTCTATGTGCTGGCCTTCAGCTCCGACAACATCTGGCTTGTTCTGGTCGGTCTGTGCGTCGGCGCCGCGGTCAAGTACGGCTATCTGGCGGCCCAGTATACGATCGGACAGGGCGTCGTGGGCATGCGTACGCGCGCCACGGCGACGGCAATCCTGCTGTTCGTCATCAATCTGCTGGGCTATGGCGCTGGCCCGCCCTTCATCGGGTATGTGAGCGACTTCCTGTTCAACATGCAGGCCAGCGGGGCGGGCTTTGCCGGTCTCGACCGTGTCGCGTGCCGGCAGGCGGACCTGCTGGCGCAACTGCCAGCAGCAGCGCAGGCCTACTGCCCCGGAGCGAATGCCAAGGCGCTGCAGGACTCCCTGATGATCGTCTCGATTCTCTACATCATCCCTGCCGTGTTCTTCCTGCTTTGTGTGAAGCGGCTGCAGAAGGACCTCGTGTCAAAGTAGGGGTGTTCGGATAAGGATCGGGACGCATGCGGCGTCTCGATCTCCGGACTCTCAAGAAGCTCCGAAATCCGTGACTGAACATCTAGGTGTCAACCTGCACCCACAAACGAAACCGCCCCGGAATCCAGCAGGACTCCGGGGCGGCGCCGTCGCGGGTAGAACTTGTAAAGCCGATCAGCCGGCCAGTCGTTGGATGTAGTCGAACTCACGGGCGCGGCGTTCGCGCTTCTTGGCCGGCTGGAAGGCGACGCGGGCATGCTCGGCGCAATAGGGCGAGCCATCAGAGCTGGCATGGCCGCAGAAGCCGAAATTGTTGTCGGCGGGGTCGCCGATCGGCCATTTGCACATGGAGTCTTTGACGGTGAGCACGGTGACCATGTCGCCGTTGGAGAGCCGCTTGGGTTCGATATTGGCTTCGGCCTCGCTGATGTGCGTCTGGGTCTGCTCCGGTCGCACGGCGACGGCCGTGTTGCCGCGCGGCGCGGCGGAAGAGGCCTGGCGGGGCATCGTCTGGGGTTTCGGTCTGGCGAGGCGCGGCGGCCGCTTGACCGGGCGCGAGGGAGTCGCCCGCCCGGAGAGTCCGAGCCGGTGCACCTTGCCGATCACCGCATTGCGGGTAACCGAGCCTAGGCGCTTCGCGATCTGGCTGGCGCTGTGCCCTTCGGCCCAGAGTTTCTTCAGCTCTGCAACACGTTCTTCGGTCCAGCCCATGAATCTGTCTCCACAGCCTTAGGGAATCGCGCAAGACACTAGATATAGGTCGGTACTGCGGCGGCCCCTTGCCCAATTTCTAGGGATAGTAGCTGCAGACCTTCAGGCCGCAATATGCTGGGGCGCTTCTCAACAGGTTAATCAATATATTGGGGTTGTACACAGGCTGACTGAGTCACGAGGCCGCGGAGCGGGTTGATTCAAGTTGTGGCCGGGAAGACTCAACTTTCAGGGGAAGTTCTGCAGGCGGACTCGGTTTGGACTCACCGCTGCTTCCTGGGGAGAACTCCGGCCGCGCCGAGTTGCCGCCGCAAGCGGTTCTGTTCGGACCATTTAGCCAGGCGGTGCTTGAGGCATGGCCGCGGGAACAACATTTCCATGGCCTCACAAGGCAGGAAGCGTAAACAGACCCCATGGACCAGACGCTGACCCGCCCCCCAATGGATGCCGCCGACCGGCCGCTGCGCCCGCGACAGTACGGGGCCGTCAACTGGATCGGCCTCTGGACGCTGTGCCTGCGCGAGACCCACCGGTTCTGGAAAGTGGGCATGCAAACGCTGTTTGCACCCGTCGTCTCCAGCCTGCTGATGCTGTTCGTCTTCAAGCTCGCCTTCGGCCAGGGCAGTGGCGGCATGGTCGGCGGCGTACCGTTCGAGACATTCCTCGCCCCCGGCATCGTGATGATGGCGATCCTCAACAACGCCTTTGCCAACACCTCGTCTTCGCTGATCATCGCCAAGGTGCAGGGCAATTCCGTGGATTTCCTGATGCCGCCACTGTCGGCGGGCGAACTCACGCTGGGCTTCCTGTCGGGGGCGGTCTCGCGGGGTATTCTTGTCGGCGTCGTCACCTATGCTGCGATCTGGATCATGCAGATCACGCCCTTCCAGGTCGCGAACATCTGGGCGGTGCTCTACTTCTCCGTCGTCGCATCCCTGTTCATGGGCGCGGTGGGATTGCTGGGCGGCATCTGGGCCGACAAGTTCGATCACATGGCGGCGGTGCAGAACTTCGTCATCATGCCGCTCACCATGCTGTCGGGCACGTTCTATCCGATCGGCCGCCTGCCCGAACCTTTTGTGACGATCAGCCACTTCAACCCTTTCTTCCACATCATCGATGGCTTCCGTTACGGCTTCACCGGCCACGCCGAGAGCAATCTTCTGGCTGGCGGCGCTTTCTGCCTCGCGATCACGCTGGCGTTGTGCGGCTGGTGCTGGGCGCTGCTGCGATCGGGCTACAAGCTGAAGGCCTGAGGCGGGAAGGTTCAGGCGATCTGCGGCCCCCATCCCGCCCCCTATTTTCATTGACACTTGTGGTGTTCGGCCTCATTCAGCGCGCTTCATTTTGAGCCCCGAAAGAGGTCCAGAGTTTCCCCAGCCGGCGTCACCAAGGAGATGCCCCGATGTCGAACGCAGTGCTTCCCGTCTACGGCCCGAGCCCGGTCGTGTTCGAGCGAGGCGAGGGCGTGCGCATGTATGACGACAAGGGGAAGCCCTATCTCGACTTCATCGCAGGCATCGCGGTCAATTCGCTGGGCCATTGCCATCCCGCGCTGGTGAAAGCGCTGACCGAGCAGGCCAACACGCTCTGGCACACATCCAACATGTTCCGCGTGCCGGGGCAGGAGCGGTTGGCCCAGCGCTATGTCGATCTGACATTCGCGGACTTCGCGTTCTTCTCGAACTCGGGCGCGGAATCGATCGAGGGCTGCATCAAGATCGCGCGCCGCTATCACTGGTCGAAAAGCCAGCCCGAGCGCATCGGCATCCTGTCGTTCGAAGGCTCGTTCCACGGCCGCACGCTTGGCGGCATCAGCGCAGGCGCGCAGGAAAAGTACCGCGAGGGCTTCGGCCCGCGGCTGCAGGGCTTCCGCTCGATCCCGTTCGGCGATCACGAAGCGCTGAAGGAGGCCATCAAGGCGCCGGACCTCGCCGCTGTTCTGATCGAGCCGGTGCAGGGCGAGGGCGGGGTGCGCGCCGTCCCGGACCAGTGCCTGCGTGGCCTTCGCGAGCTCTGCAACGAGCATGGCGTGCTGCTGATCTATGACGAAATCCAATGCGGCGCTGGCCGCACGGGCAAGTTGTTCCATCACCAGTGGGTGCCGGGCGCAGAGCCAGACCTGCTCGCGGCCGCCAAGGGCATCGGCGGCGGCTTCCCGATGGGCATGATCCTCGCGACCGCAGAAGCCGCCTCGGGCATGGCCAAGGGCGTTCACGGCACGACATTCGGCGGCGGTCCGCTCGCCATGGCGGTCGGCAACGCCGTGCTCGACGTGGTGACCGGCGACGGCTTCCTCGAGCAGGTGCGCCGCGTTGCCGGCACGATGCAGCAAGGCATGGAAAGCCTGAAGGGCCGCTATCCTGAACTCGTGCTTGATGTCACTGGTGCGGGCCTCATGCGTGGCCTCCGGATGCGCGATGATCCGCTGCCCCTGCGCGGCCATCTATCCGATCGCGGCCTTCTCGTTGGCACGGCGGGCGCCAATACGCTGCGCCTCGTGCCGCCGCTGATCGTCACCGAGGACGATGTGCGTGAAGCCATCGACATCATCGACCAGCAGTTCGCCAGCATGATGACGGCCGCGGGGTCATGAACCACTTTCTGGATCTCTGGCCGATTCCGTCGGCGGAGCTGCGGTCGATCCTCAACATTGCAAAATCGCGCAAGGCGGCGCGGAAAGGCCTGCCGAAAGGCACGGCTGACCGTGACGCCCCCCTTGCCGGCCACACGCTGGCGATGATCTTCGAAAAGAACTCCACCCGCACCCGCGTCAGCTTCGACATGGCGATCCGCCAGCTTGGCGGATCGTCGCTCATCCTCACGGCGACCGACTCCCAGATCAGCCGCGGCGAAACCATCGAAGACACGGCGCGGGTTCTCTCGCGCTATGTCGATGCGATCATGATCCGCGCCAATCGCCATGCCGATGTCGTGGCGCTGGCCGATGCGGCGAGCGTGCCGGTGATCAACGGTCTCACCGAGAAGTCTCACCCCTGCCAGATCATGGCCGACCTGCAGACGCTGGAAGAGGCGGGGCTCACGCTGAAAGGCGCGCGCATCGCCTGGGTGGGCGATGGCAACAACATGGCCAACACCTTCATCCATGCCGCGCCAAAATTCGGCTTCTCGCTCGCGGTCGCTACGCCCGCCGGCTACGATCCCGACATGGCGGATGTGGAGCGCGCGCGCGCCGAGCAGGGCCGCATCGATCTCTATCGCGATCCGAAGGAAGCCGTCGCCGGCGCCGATGTCGTCGTCGCCGACACCTTCGTGTCGATGGGCGACAAGGACGCCGACAAGCGCCTTGCCGATCTGGCGGCCTACAAGGTCAGCGGCGACCTGATGCGCGCGGCCAATGGCGGCGCGAAATTCCTGCACTGCCTGCCGGCACATCGCGGCGAGGAAGTCGACGCGGACGTCATCGACGGCCCGCAATCGCTGGTCTTCGACGAAGCCGAAAACCGCCTCCACGCCCAGAAGGCGATCCTGGAGTGGTGCTTCCGACGTTGACGCAGCTTAGTCGGCGGTGCAGCGCACGAGGATATCCTCGCGTAGCTCGTTGACCTTTGCTGCTTCCGCATCGGTCAGGAAGAACAGGATCGACGCCTGTCCGTTGTCGGCCGCCCAGAAATGCCGACCGTCGCCGATGGCCGCTTCGATGTCGCGCACGAACGCCGCCACCGCTTTGGGGTCGGCCCAGTCATTGTCAACCCTGGCCTTCAGGACCTTCGGCTGGCCTTTCAGCGTGTAGCGGATCTCGCACGTCTCCGCGTCTATGTTGAAATTGTCCGACAGCCCGCTCGCAAGCTGCGGCTGGCCCGTTATGCGTAGGAGGTTCTCAAACGCCGACACATAGTCGCCCTTCTGGACAAGGCACTCCATGTCGAAATTCCAGCCACGCTCGCAGAACGCGCGGCCCCACGGCTCGGCTTCCACATCGCTGCCGTACACAAAGAGGATAAGGTTGTAGGGATCGCTCTCATAGTCTTCGCGCGGCCAAGAGGTCAGCAATTCCTCGATTGTCCGTCCCGGCGCCAGCGTAAGTCCCGCACCCTTCAACGCCTCGATCTGGGTCTCAAGCCGAACCGGCGGCCCGCGCCACGCGCCGGGAGCATCCACCGGCACAACTGGCGCAGACTGCTTGCCTTTGGCCGGCGCGGGCCGTGCATGGGGCGGCGTCTCGCCGGTTCTCCATTCCTTCCAGGCCTGCCACGCGGCGAACACCGTCACGCCCGCGAAGATCGCGGCCATCACCCATCCCGACGCGTCCCCCTTGGGCCCAAGCGCAATCGACAGCGCCATGTAACCGATTGCGAGCGCCGCGCCGGCATACACCAATGCGAGAATGCGGTTCATGTTCATGAGCTCAGCCTACTCTCCCCGCCCGATGATCGACGCCGACGCGACCAGTTCGTGCAGCAGCGCAAGCGTCGCCGCGCCCGACGCGTCGAACGGATCAAGCTCGGCGCGCTTGAAGTATTTCAGCAGCAGGCTGGGGTTCACCTTGGACAGGTTCACCTGGCCCATCGTCCAGTTACCGAACTGGCGCTGGCTGATCTCTTCATAGGCCAGCAGGCGCACATGCTGGTGCCGGCCATCGCGGATGATGGAGTTGTAGAGTTCGCACACCTCGTCGCGGCCGCCTTCCAGCAGCTGAATGAATACATCCTTCGAAACACAGAGCAGGCCGGTGATGCCCAGCTTGGGGTTGTTGCGCCGGGATTGGACGAGGATGTCGTCGAGCATTGCAGGGTCGGAGTCTGCGGCGGCGCGGCTGGCGTAGAGGCAGCGGACAAGCATGGCCATCAGTCCTTCAGGTTCAGCAGCGAAAGAAACTCGCGGCGCAGCGACTGGTCCTTGAGGAAGGACCCGCGCATCACCGAATTGATCATCTTGGTTTGCGTATCGCGCACGCCGCGCCAGTGCATGCAGAAGTGATCCGCCTCCATCACGACAGCAAGGCCATCCGGCCGCACTTTCTCAAGCAACAGTTCGGCCATCTGCGTGATGGCTTCCTCCTGGATCTGCGGACGCGACATGATCCATTCAGCTAGGCGCGAATACTTAGACAGGCCGATGAGGTTCGAATGCTCGTTCGGCATCAGGCCGATCCACAGTCTCCCCATGATCGGGCACAGGTGGTGGCTACAGGCCGAGCGTACCGTGATCGGTCCCACAATCATCAGCTCGTTCAGCGACTCCGCATTCGGGAATTCGGTCACCGGCGGAGCAGGGTGATAGCGCCCGTGAAACACCTCGTTGAGATACATCTTGGCGACGCGTTTGGCCGTGTCATGCGTGTTGTGATCGCTCTCGGTGTCGATCACCAGGCTCTCCAGAACACCCCGTAGCTTGCCTTCAACTTCAGCCTGAAGGGCTTCAAGCTCGCCAGCCTCGATATAGGCCGAAATGTTGTCGTTGGCATGGAACCGGCGCTTTGCCTTTTGAATGCGCGCACGGATGCGGGCCGAGACGGGCTGGTCAGCCGCAGTCTCCGTCCGGGGCGCTGGTGTTTTCGTCCTGTCGCTCATGCGAGCCATCCTTCCATCGCGGATCCGGGGCTATCGCTGGGGCGACGATAGCATGGGTCCGCTCGTCACTATTAGGGCGAGATTTCGCGCCCGTCCCAACCAATCAACCGGCCGGATGACTCCGGCCCCAGCCCATCCAGTACGGCCAGAAGCTGCTGCGCCGCACGCTGGGGCGAGAACAACTTCTCCGCCGCGACGGCGCTCTGGAATGGCTTCGACAGCGCAGTGTCCACCGTTCCGGGGTGCAAAGCGACGCAGACGCTGCGTGGATGCGTGCGGGCAAGCTCGACGGCAAAGGTCCTCACCAGCTGGTTCAGCGCCGCCTTGGACGCGCGATAGCTGTACCACCCGCCCAGCCGGTTGTCCGAAATCGACCCGACCTTCGCCGAGATCGCGCCAAACGCGACCTGGCTGTCACGGCTGGCGCGCCCAAAGATGTGGCGCGCGATCATGGCCGGGCCCACCGCATTGATGGTGAAGGCGCGCTGCATCGCATCCGTTTCAAGCGAGCGGAAGGTCTTCTCCGGCTGCATCCCATTCGCGTGAAGCGTGCCTGTCGCCACCAGGACGAGGTCTGGGACGCCGACGGTCTCTGCGGCCCGCGCGATGGAGGCAGGATCTGCAAGGTCGAATGTGAAGGGGAGGATCTTCTCGCCCGCAGGACCGCCGCCCGAGCGCGAACCGGCGCGCACGATGACACAGCGCGGGTCGGCGGCGAGTTCGTCAACCAGCGCCGACCCGATGCCGCCCGAGGCGCCAAACACGGCCGCCGTGTAACCGTCCGGAAGTGAGGTGAAGGTCACGCGCTGGGCTCCAGGAGTCGCGTACGCGGAAATCCGGCATGGCGGCAGGCTCGTATGGGTTGGCGGCCACAATGGAACATGGTCCTGATACGCGGGTTCCGGCCAAAGGGTTTACCGGCTTCCTCAAAAAGGCCGGCTGGCTGGGAGCGCATCGCCATGGGCGGCAGAAATGGCAAGGGCCCGCCCGGCCGGCGAGTCGCCAAGACGAACCTGCCATCCAAGCCCTGCGCATCCTGCGGCCGGCCGTTCTCCTGGCGCAAGAAATGGGAACGCTGCTGGGATGAGGTCCGCTTCTGTTCCGACCGCTGCCGGCGGGGGCGGCAGGCGAGTTCCCCGGCCGTTGAATAATGGCCCAGCCGACCCCATTTGGCGCGCATGTCCTTACATGCTAGCTCCCCGGTCATGGCCGAACCCACTGTGCAAACTCACCTCTTGGGCGCTGGCGACGACATCGTCGCCACCTTCCAGATCGAGGATACATCCGTCCGCGGCCGCATCGCGCGGCTGGGTGATGGCGTGCTCGATCCCATCCTCAAGCGTCACGACTATCCGCGCTGGGCCGCCTACCTGCTGGGCGAGGCCGTGACGCTGGCTGTGCTCGTGTCAGCCTCGCTGAAGTTCGAAGGCAAGGTTCTGGTGCAGGCGCAGGGCGAAGGCCCTGTCTCGCTGCTGGTCGCCGAGGCGCGTTCGGATGGCGGTGTGCGCGGCTACCTGCGCCTCAACAAGGAGAAGTGGGATCGCGTCGAACGCGTGAACAAGGGTCAGCGCCCGCATATCCCGCAGGCGCTCGGCCGTGGGGTGATGGCGCTGATGCTGCAGCCGTCTGACCCCAACCAGGCTCCGTGGCAGAGCATGGTGCCGATCGAAGGCGCCACGCTCTCCGAATGCGCGCAGATGTGGTTCTCGCAGTCCGAGCAGGTGCCCACACGCGTGCGGCTGGCGGTAGCGGAAGTCTCCGAACCCGGCGGCACGAAGCGCTGGCGCTCGGGCGGGGCGCTGATCCAGCAAGTCGCGGGCGATGATGCACGCGGAGCCACGGACGAGCCGTGGGACAATGCGCGTCACCTCTTCGACACGATCGAGGATATCGAACTTGTCGATCCGGATCTGTCCTCCGGCACGCTGTTGTTCCGTCTCTTCCACGAGAACGGCGTCAGGCTGGAGCCGCCCAAGGCTCTGTCCGACAAGTGCACATGCTCGGAAGAGAAGCTGCTCGACACCATCAGCCAGATGGACAAGGGCGAGATCAAGGCGCTGGCCGATGCAGATGGGGCCATCTCGGCTGACTGCCAGTTCTGCGGCCGTGTCTATCGCTTCGCCGCCGACCAGCTCTAGGAATCGATCACCCAACAAGAAGCCGCCGCGAACCGGAATCCGCGGCGGCAGTTGGCATGGCCATCCCTACAGGAGGAGGAGAGCGGGGGCATGGGCCATGATCGAGGCAGGGTCACTTGCGGCGGAAGCGCTCCCTGATACGTGAGTAGTCTTGGCCGATCCGCGTAAACGACAGCCACGCTCCCGTCGCGCACGCGATAGTCACCAGCGCCAGCAGGATCAGCGTGACGATGTCCCACCACGGCCGCGCGCGCAGGAATGAAAAATCTAGACTGTGCAGCCCGTTTTCCAGCCAGCGATAACGCTTGGCGGTCGCATCCACCACGCGTGCGTCGCCACTCGTTCCGTTGAAATAGACGTGGGTCTGGTCTGCATCGTCGATTACAAGACGATAGACGGGAAACTCCATCTCGCGCTTGTGTCCGTAATAATAGTCGTCTTCCGCCGTCAGCACATCGAGCTTGCCTGTTGCGATCGTCCCGCCGCGCGCCGCAAGCCCTGCTTCGACTTCAGCCAGCGTCAAGGGCGAGCGGCCGTTCGCGCCAATGCGGACACGCATGCCATCACGCATCTGGGCCACGAGGTAGGCCTCTCCCATGAAGGGCGCGCCGCGCACGGAGACGATATTGCCTGCATCCGGATCGCCGGCGATCGCCGCGATAACCGGCAGGGCCTCGCTCCAGGTCATCGTGCTGGCGATTTCCCCGCGCTCAAGAGAAGGCTCGCTCTCCAACAGGCCCCAGGGCCGCATGGTGAGCAGGCCCGAAAACGTCCACGTCAGCACGAGAATGCCAGCGAACGTTCCGAACACGTGGTGCCACATCCACATTGGCCGGTTGCGATAGGGCCACCACTTGCCCGACTTGCCGCGCAGGCGGGCGAAGCCGATCGCCATCCCCGTCACGACGAGGAAGCAGCCGATCGCCGACAACCACACCACCGTGCCGAACCACAACGGCTGGTTGGTGCGTAGCAGGGCGGGGTAGAGCCAGTGTGGAATGGCGCCGAGCCAGGCGATGAAGCGCTCGCCGGAATTGGCGTCCTGCACGACCTCGCCGGACGTTCCGTTGACATAGACAAGCGTGTTGTCGGTGTCGTTGAACTCCGCACGATAGAGCGGCTGTTGCCGCGCGCCGGATACGGCCCACTGGTCATTTTCGATTAGCTCGATCCGTGCGATCTCGCCGCCAATTCCGTTGCCCGAGGCGAAAGCCTGCACCACGCCACGCG
The DNA here is from genome assembly GCA_022844345.1 of Hyphomonadaceae bacterium. Taxonomy (GTDB): domain Bacteria; phylum Pseudomonadota; class Alphaproteobacteria; order Caulobacterales; family Hyphomonadaceae; genus UBA7672. Next base: position 315,094 of record JALHLU010000001.1, on the reverse strand, counting down.
CGCCGGCTTCATCGAGCACGCTCACCGGCATGCCTGACTTGAGACTGTAGGCCGCCTCGCGGCCAAGCCGCAGGGTCGTGTCGCCATTCAGCATTTCGATCTGCAGGCCCCCTGCCGAAGCGTCTGCATCGATCGGTAATTCCGCACAGCATCCCGCCAGATCAAGCGGGGCAAGCCCCGCGAGACGTTCGGCCTGCGATGTTTCGGGGAACCCTTTGTACATCATCACGAAGCCGGAAATGCACCACAGCGTCATGATCACGCCCAGCACGACGCCGACATAGCGGTGTAAGATGATGAGCGGCGTGATGATCATGCGAGAGAATTCCTGGGCGCCATCTCCGGTGGGGAGGAGGCCGGAGACAGCGCCCGCCCGAACTAGAAGTCGTAGCTGTACGTCACGCGAAACGTCTGCGGCGCGCCGACATTGCTCACCAGGATTGGCCCGCCGCCATCGACCACGCCCGCCGCCACGCGCGTGGCGTATTCCTCGTCGAGCGCGTTCTCAAGCCTGACGCCCAGCTTGTGATGCTTGTCGGCGTCCAGATACATGTGACCGGCGAGATCGATCACAACATAGTCGCCATAGTTGATCCTGCCGAAAGCGCCCGCGACAGAGGATTGCTCGCCGGTCCACAACAGGTTCGCCTGCATGCCCCAGCTATCCCCGTCAAACTGCCCGCCAATCTTGGCGTAGGCCTCGGGGATGCGTGCGATCTGCGCGTTCGTGCCTTCAACTTCCGACTTGGAGTTCGTGTAACTCGCTATCGCGCTGAAGCCGTTACCGAAATCCGCAACGCCGAACAGTTCGAAGCCGCGCACCTGCACTTCGCCGGGCACGTTGTAGAACACGCCGGCATAGTCCGCGAAGAGAGACGCTGGCGAAATGCCACGGAAGGCCTGGGTGCGATCAACTTCGCAGGCCTGCGTGTCGAGCGGATCGAAATCGCAGCCGTCGATCAGGTTGTCGATGTCACGATGGAAGTAGGTGGCCGACCATGCAATCGTCGGTCCCACATTGAATTCGCCGCCAAGCGTGGCGTTGATGCTCGTGCTTTCTTCCGGCTCGACATCCGGATTGCCCAGATACTCGCCGGCCTCGACCAGGAACAGTTGTTCGGCCGTCGGTAGCAGGAACGACGTGCCGATCGTGCCCTGCGTGTAAAGCCACGGCGTGAAGTCATAACGGCCAGACACGTTCCACACGGTCGATGTGGCGCCGCCCGTGTCGTTGTGGCGGACACCGGCTGCGAACGTACCGTTCGTGATCAGTTCATCCGTCGAGCGGATCTGCGCGAAGAAGGCCTGAACGTCTTCCTCGGTCTGCTCGATGTTCCACACCTGATCGAGCGCGGTGTAGGTCTGATAGTCGTACCCCGCGAGGTATTCGAACGGGCCGCCCGGCGTCCATTTCACCAGCGCGTTAACGCCCTTGTCCTCGTATCCCCAGTAGAGATTGTTGGACGACAACGTCTGCGTGTAAGGCGGCAGCACGCTGTTGAGGATGTCCGTGTAGCGCGTGTCCCAATCGTGCCAGTATCCCTTCACCAGCACTTCGACATCGGGCGTGGCCTGCCAGTCGATGCCCAGGCTTGCGATCTCCTCGTCGCGATTGTTGGAGCCGCGGAAGGAGCGGTTGTAGCGCAGGTATTCGAGGTCTGCGTCGTTGTGCTGATAGCGCGCGTCGATGCTGAACGTGTCGGACAGCTCGAGCCGATACTTGGCCCCGATGGTGCGCACGTCATAGCTGCGCTCGCGATTGGTCGAGGAGGGCTGGATGTTGTCAAACATCTCGAAGCCCGGACCCCGGTCCTGTGAGGCATAGACCACGATATTGCCGGGCCCCAGCCTGCCGCGCATGAAGCCGTCGACGTGGTAGCCCTCGAGCGAATCAACACCGGCGCTGACCAGACCGTCGAACTCATCCGTATAGCCGCGCGTGACGACATTGATCACGCCCGCCGCTGCGTTGGTGCCATAGAACAGGCCCTGGCCGCCCTTCACCACTTCGACCCGCTCCACCATGGACGAGGGCAGGGTGTCGGTGATCGTGCCGGGATAGAGCCGGTTATTGATGCGGACGCCGTCGACCAGGAACAGGATGTCCTGGGTTCTGGAGCCCTGAAGGGAAATGTCGAGATAGCTGAACGGCCCGCCGCGCGGAGCGACGAACAGGCCGGGCACTTCCATCTGCAGCGCGTTGGAGACGTCGGTGTATCCGCCCTCGCGGATCTCCTCGGACGTCATCGTCTCGACCACGGAGCCATAGCGCGCCAGTTCCTGCGGCAGCGTCTCTTCAATGGTCTGGCCAACAATGACCACCACGTCGCGGCCGGGCTCCGGCTCGGTCGACGGGCCGGTCTGGGCGAGCGCGCCCTGGGCGCCCATGCAGATGGCAAGAAGGCTGGCCCCGGCCGCCAGCGCGTGGCGGTTGGTAATGGCAAAAGACACGGTCGTCCTCCCGTCCGTTTTTTATCGTGCGGGCGCGGCCAAAGCGGATGCGCGCCCCCCTGTTCACGGTAGGGAATAGGAAAACCGTTGTGGTTCAGTCAGTTATTTACCGTTACCGGCTGCGTTACACTGCGTAGCAAGTGCATTGCGTGGGGGTTACATCGGCCCGGCGCGCGCTTTCTGGGGGCCGGCTAGTTCGGCAGCCGCGTTTCGTAGGGGCTTTCCAGGGCGAACAGGGGAATCTCGACAACCAGACTGTCGCCCTCGCGGTCGTGTAGCGTGTAGGTTCCGCGCATCAGTCCCGACGGCGTCGTGAGCGGACAGCCGGACGTGTATTCGAAGCTGGCCCCAGGCCGCAGCACAGGCTGCTGACCAACCACGCCATCTCCCACCACTTCCTGCGTGCGCCCGTCCCCGTCAGTGATGCGCCAGTGCCGGGTCATGAGCTGGAGGGTCCGCTCGCCCGTGTTCTTGATCTCGACATGGTAGGCCCAGAGATACTTCTCGTCCTCGGGCGAACTTTCTTCCTCGACGAAAACCGGCCGGACCCGAACGATCACGCCTTCAGTGCTGGCTTCATAGGTGAAAGCACGCGCCACGACTTACAGCCTCATCCCGCCGCCCGAGGTCCGGGACAAGACCCCGAGTAAAGACAAGGAGCGCGAACGACAAGCGCCCGCACTCCTTGCGTGTACGAAACAGATTGGCGGGCTTAGCCGGCAGTCTTCTGGATGAAGTCGCCTTCGATATCGACCTTCACCTCATCGCCGACGATGGACGGCAGCAGGTAGTCGAGGCCGAAGTCCGAACGCTTGAACGTTCCGGTGGCCGAGAAGCCGATGGCCGGCGCCTTCGAGAACGGGTGCGATGCGGTCTCGCCGGCAAAGGTCACGTCCAGCGTCACCGCCTTGGTCACGCCCTTCAGGGTAAGGTCGCCGGTCACCTTGGCTGTGCGCTCGCCCGCGGGCTCGACCGACGTCGAGACGAAGGTGATGGTCGGAAACTGGCCAGCGTCGAGGAAGTTGGTCGAGTTGGCGAGGTCATCCTCCCAGCTGTTGAACTTGGTGCCGGCATGGTTGGCGACGTAGTCACCCGGGTATCCAGACAGAATATCGGCGGCCTTGATGGTGGCGCTGACCTTCGACGCCGCGATGTTGGCCGGGTCGAACGTCACGGTCGCATCGAACGTCTTGAACTGCAGCGCATAGAGCGACAGGCCGAGGTGCTGGAGCTTGAACCCAACGCTCGAATGATTGGGATCGGAGGCATACTCACCCGCCGGAACCGTGATCGCGACAGGGGCGGGCGCGGTCGCTGTAGCGGCTTCAGCGGCAGGCGCGGCTTCGGTGGCCGGCGCGGGCGCGCAAGCGGCGAGCAGGATCACGGACAGGCTTGCGCCTGCGAACAACTTCTTCATGGCAGACAGTCCCTCAAATGACATCCACGCCCCCCACCGCAGTTTCGCGGTGTTTGTGTTGTGAGAGGGATATGGACGTGTTTGTTGCGATTGCAAACAAAACATTTGCAATCGCAACTAAACCGTTCGTTCAGCCCGGCTGTCGGGCAGGCGGGCGCTACAGCGCCCGTTCGATGTCCTCGACGATGTCTTCCGGATCCTCGAGACCAACCGACAGCCGCACCCAGGTGTCATCCAGCCCGATAGCCGCGCGTTCCTCGTCGGTCAGCGTCCGGTGGGTGGTCGTGGCCGGATGGGTGATCAGCGACTTGGCGTCTCCAAGGTTGTTGGAGATGTCGACGAGGCCCAGCTTGTTCAGCATCCCGAACGCGGCTTCCCGCCCGCCCTTCAGCGAGAACGCCACCATTGATCCGCCGGCTTCCGGCATCTGCGCGGCGTGGATGTTGTGGTGGGGGTGATCGCTGCGCCCGGGATAGCGCACGGCCGTGATTTTCGGATTGCCGGCGAGGCGATCGGCAATCTTGCGCGCATTAGCGCTCATCGCCCGCACGCGCAGGTCCATCGTCTCGAGACCCTTCAGCACGATCCACGCGTTGAATGGCGACATCGAAGGGCCGGTATGGCGATAATATTGCTGGATATTGTCTTCGATCGCCTTCGCCTTGCCGAGAATGGCGCCGCCGAGCGTGCGGCCCTGGCCGTCCATGTGCTTGGTCGTCGAATAGACGACCCAGTCCGCGCCAAGCTCAAGCGGCCGCTGCAGAATCGGTGAGGCGAACACGTTGTCGACGATCAGCTCGCCGCCCGCGGCATGCGTGAGATCGGCCACCATACGGATGTCGACCGCATCCAGCATCGGGTTCGACGGCGTCTCGATCAGCACGAAGCGGCACGGCTTCGACAGCGCGCGCTCCCACTCCTTCGGGTCAGATCCATCCACCCATGTCACCTCGACGCCCATCTTCGGCATCACGTTCTTGAGGATCCAGATGCAGGACGAGAACAGCGCACGCGGCGCCACGATGCGATCGCCCGGCTTCACCGGCGCCACCAGCATCGTGTGGATCGCCGCCATGCCGCTCGCCGTCGCGCGGCAATCCTCCGCGCCCTCCAGCAGGCAGAGCCGTTCCTCCAGCATGCGCACGGTGGGATTGGCGTAGCGCGAATAGATGTAGCCCGCTTTCTCGCCGGCCATGCGGGCCGACTGTTCCTCGGGGCTGTCATAGACAAAGCCCGAATTCAGGAAGAGCGCCTCGGACGTCTCGCCATGCTCGGACCGGGTCGTCCCGCCACGCACCATCATGGTCTGCGGGCGCCAATTGCCGGGCTTGCGGTCTTTCGTGTCCTTGGTCATGGCGGCTGCCTTTCGGTTGAAGAGGACCGCCGTTTAGGACAAAGACCGCCGCCGCGCCAGTGAGCGGGGCTAAACGGTGAAAGGCCCGGGGGGCGTTGGGTCGGAGGCAGGCCAGTTGGGTGATCGATCTCAAAAAACAGGACGGCGAGAGATCTGTACTTCCAGTGACCATTCATACCCACCTGTCCCATCGTAGATTGATCGACGAAAGCCGGGTGGGTCGGATCGTGCCCTGCCGAAATTCCAGGTGCTGCGTCGGCTGTTCTCGACAACAACCATCACCTCAGAGTCCGCGAGCGCGAGCCTATAAAGCAGCATCCGCTCGACGAAATCATCCTCACTGGACAGCGTTGCTTCGGCGGAAGCCCAGTCGCCTGAGTGTTCTTTTGGCGGGTACACGTTTCGCTCGACAATCGCGAATGGCCGCGTCGTTTCACCGTCGATAGTTAGCGGACCATAACCAGCCTCCGCCAGCCACGCTTCAAACCTCTTTGCCCGCACCATCGCTTCGGTGAGGTTCAAAGGCCGATTTTGCCATTCAAAGGTGATGCGATTCAGGTCGTGGTTATTGTAGTCGAGATCGAGCGTCAGAACTGATTGTCCCGTTCCGCCAACGTTGTCGAACAGGAACTCGCGATCATTCAGCAACCAGATCAGATTGACGGGGGTGTCTGTGAAAAAGAAAGGATCAAAATCCAATGGCATGGATGACTGGGCATTCAGCGTTTCTTTGGAGTCGCCCAGCCTGACCGTCACTATTTCAGATGCCGTCGCGCCAGAATTGGCCACACACTCGGCGAGGCCCGCCTCTACGCCAACCAGACTTCTGACGCCTGGGCAGTCGGTCCAGTTGGCATACTGATCTTGTTCAGGAGTCGCGAACGCACTTTGCGTCAAGGGCGCCGCAAAAAGGATGGCCAGGAGTGATCGAAGAGTTCCCCACATGACATGTCATCGTAGCGGTGGCCTTGCCGGAGGCAAGGCGCCTCCGGGAGTTCAGAGGATCAACGCCCTCAGCGCATAGGCCGCCGCCGCTACAGCTGCGAGCCCGCCCACCCACAACGCCGCAAACCAGATCAGGCTCTTGCCCAGCGGCGGCTTCGGATCGCCGGGTTCGGGCGGCCCCTCAATGGTAGGAGGCTTCATCGGACACCTTCGCGCGGAAAAGCCAGTACACATACGCCGTGTAGCCCAGGATGATCGGCAGCATCGGCAGCGCCCCCCACAGCATCAGCTCCAGCGCATTGTCTGCGGCCGCCGCATCCTGAGGCGTCATCGCGAACGGGATGATGTAGGGCCACAGGCTGATCGCCAGGCCGATATATCCCACGAAGAAAAGGCCGACCGTGTAGAGATAGGGTTGCGCATGCCTGCGCTGGTCCGCGCCGCGCCAGAGCAGGAAGCACAGCACGCCAGCCGCGATCGGCAACGGCGCCAGCACGATGAACGTACCCCAGTCGATCGAGGTCATGGTGAGACCCCAGCGATAGGTGACGCGCGGATCGACGCCCAACGTGGCAAGGCTCACAGCCCCCATGCCGAGCGCTGTCAACAGCGCCAGTTGCTTCACCCAGCCGCGTGCGCGTTCGAACAGTTCGCCCTGCGTCTTGTAGACCAGCCATCCCGCCCCCAGCAGCGCATAGCCCGCAACCAGCGAAGCCGCGACGAGGATGGAGAAGGGCGTCAGCCAGTCGAGCGCGCCGCCAACGAACACGCCATCCACGACGTTCACGCCCTGCACAAAGGCCCCGAGGATGAGCCCCTGCGAAGCCGCCGCCACGATTGAGCCGGCCGAGAACGCGACCGTCCACCACTTCCTGCCAGTGTTGCGGCCATGGTGCCGGAACTCGAACGCCACGCCCCGGAAGATCAGCGCCAGCAGCATCAGGATGATGGGCAGATAGAGCGCCGGCATCAGCGCCGCGTAGGCCTTCGGGAAAGCGGCGAACAGCCCGCCGCCGCCCAGCACCAGCCACGTCTCGTTGCCGTCCCACACCGGCGCGATGGCCGCCTGCATCTGGTCGCGCTCGCGCGTATCCTTCGCAAATGGGAAGAGGATGCCGACGCCAAGGTCGAAACCATCAAGCGCGACGTAGAGGAAAACGGCGACCGCGATCAGCACGGCCCAGATCATGGAGAGTTCAATGCCGAACATGGTCTATGCCTCCACGCTTGCTGCGCTGGCGACGCCCGTCCCGAGCGGCGTGCCGGGCGGTTCGCTTGTGTCCTTCGGCGGTTCTTCCTCGGTGTCAGGCCCCTTCGCCATGAGCCTCAGGATGTAGAGCGCACCGGCCGTGAATACGACAGCATAGACCACCATGAAGAACAGCAATGACAGCGCGACAGATCCCGCCGCCACGGGCGAGACTGCGTCCGCCGTCCGCAGTACGCCATAGACCACGTAAGGCTGCCGTCCGACCTCGGCCGCTATCCATCCGGCAAGCACGGCGACGAAACCAGAAGGCGCCGCCAGCACCAGCGCACGCTGATACAGCTTCGCGCCATCGACGCGCTTCAGCGCCCACAACGCCGCGCCCCAGATGCCCAGCGTAACCATGATCAGGCCCATTCCCACCATGACGCGGAACGCCCAGAAGGTGATCCACACTGGCGGCCGCTCTTCCTTCGGGAAGGCCTTGAGGCCCTCGAGTTCGGCGTTGGCGTCGCCCGCCACGAACCACGATCCCATGCCCGGGATGCCGATGGCGCCGTGCGTTGTCTCGTTCTCCTCGTCCGGCCAGCCGAACAGGAGGGTCGGTTGCTGCGATTGCGTCTCCCACCAGCCTTCCATCGCCGCGACCTTTGCCGGCTGGTATTCGTGAGCAACCACGCCGCTTTCGTGCCCCACGACGACCTGCAGCGGGGCGACGATCGCCATCATCAGGACGCCCATCCGCAGCGCGATGCGGCTTTCGGCGACGGCCTTCTTCGCAAGCAGGGCGAATGCCGATGCGCCAGCAACCACCATCGCCGTGGTGAGATAGGCGGCCAGCACCATGTGCATGAACCGCGAGGGCGTGGACGGGTTGAAGATCACCTCCATGAAGTCGGTGGCGATCATCGTGCCGTCCTCGGCGAAGGCGAAGCCCTGCGGCGTCTGCATCCAAGAGTTCGCAGCCAGGATCCAGAACGCGCTCATCAGCGTCCCGATGGCCACCATCATGGTGGAGAAGAAGTGCAGCTTGGGGCCAACCTTCTTCCAGCCGAACAGCATCACACCAAGGAACGACGCTTCGAGAAAGAACGCGGTCAGAACCTCATAGGCCAGCAATGGCCCGATCACGCTGCCGACCTGGGAGGAGAACACGCTCCAGTTCGTGCCGAACTGGTAGCTCATCACCACGCCCGACACGACGCCCATCCCGAAGGAAAGCGCGAATATCTTGACCCAGAAGAGGTAGAGATTGCGATAGACTGGCTTCTTCGTCGCCAGCCACAGCCCTTCCAGCACGGCAAGGAACGAAGCCAGCCCGATCGTGAAGGCCGGGAAGATGATATGAAATCCGATTGTGAAAGCGAACTGCAGGCGCGACAGCAGAAGTGCGTCAAATTCCATGGCCGACCTCAACCGGTGAAAGCCTCGGCGATGCCGCATCAGGCAACGATCGCAGAGCCATAGCAAGCCGTTGCAATGGCTCTGATGTATATAAGTGATCGATAATATAAAGCCCTGACCCGTGCGTCAGATTGGCCCCGCGTGAGCCTGTGGAAATACGACAGGCGTTCGCGCCGCGACGAAACCTGCTATTATCCTGGGCGGGGACAGCTTCATGATTCTGATCGGCCAGTATGACAGTCCGTTCGTGCGCCGGGTCGCTATCGCGATGCGGCTCTACGGCATGCCGTTCGAGCACAAGCCTTGGTCCGTGTTCGGCGATGCCGACAAGATCGCCCAGTACAATCCGCTGATGCGCGTGCCGACGCTGGTCCTCAACACGGGCGAGGCGCTGATCGAGAGCTTTGCCATCCTCGATGCGCTGGACCAGATGGCGCCGCCCGGTCTCGTCATGATGCCGGCGGGTGGAGCGGAAAGGCGCGAGGCATTGAATGTCTGCGCGCTCGCCACCGGACTCGCAGACAAGGCCGTTTCGCTGGTCTACGAAAGCGCTGTCCATGGGAGGGCAACGCCGGCCTGGGTGGATCGTTGCCGCAGCCAGATCACCGGCTGCCTCAGCGCGCTTGAACACAGCAGGACCGCCAGAACGACCCCCTGGTGGTTCGGACCCGCCATCGGTCACGCCGATGTCACGGTGGCCTGCGCCGTCCGCTTCCTCGGCGATGCGCACCCCGGCCTGTTCGATATCTCCGAAGGGTGGCCGATGCTGGCCTCCCACGCGGCGCGGTGCGAATCACTGCCGCCCTTCCAGGAAATACAGCAGGCTTTCAAGGTGACGCCGCCCGGTGCATGAAGGGCCAATGAAGAAGACGCCACCGACAAAGCCGCCCGCCAAGGCCCCAGCCAAAACCCTCGCCAAGCCGCCCGCCAGGCGCGGGGCCACGCCCGGCGTCATGCCCGACAGCGAACTCAAGGCGATCATCGCTTCCGGCGCCATCCTGGCCGAGGGCGGGGTCAAGCCTGACCAGATCCAGCCCGCCAGCCTCGACCTGCGCCTCGGCAAGGTCGCCTACCGCCTGCGCGCCAGCTTCCTGCCCGGCAAGTCCATCGTCGCCGACCGGCTGGACGACAGCCTGGTCATGCACACCCTCGATCTCACGCGTGGCGCCGTGCTCGAAACCGGCTGCGTCTATCTCGTCCCACTCCAGGAACGCCTGCGCCTGCCGAAGGATGTCTCCGCCGCCGCCAATCCCAAGAGTTCCACGGGCCGGATCGACGTCTTCGTCCGCGCCGTCTCGGATCGCGCCCGCGCCTTCGATGGCGTGCCGGCGGGCTATTCGGGCGAACTCTACGCCGAGATATCCCCGCGCACCTTTTCCGTCCTCGCCCGCACGGGTGATCGCCTGCTTCAACTTCGCGTCCGCCGCGGCCCGCCCAAGCCCGTGCGCGACATGACGTTCAGCCTCGACCTGTTCCCCACCAAGTCCGACATTGTCGGCTATCGCGCCAAGCGTCACTCGCGCGTCATCGATCTCGCCGCCATCGGCGCCCACGCGATCGACGATTTCTGGGAACCCGTCCGCGCGCGCGGCGGCCGCATCGTGCTCGACCCGGGCGAGTTCTACATCCTCGCCTCGAAGGAAAAGATCGTCATTCCGCTGGACGAAGCCGCGGAGATGGCCCCCATCGCGCCCGAGCTTGGCGAATTCCGCGCCCACTATGCCGGCTTCTTCGATCCTGGCTTCGGCGTCACGCACTCGAAGGGCAAGGCCGTGCTCGAAGTCCGCTCGCGCGAAGTGCCGTTCATCCTGGAAGACGGCCAACCCGTCGGTCGCCTCGTCTTCGAGAAACTCACCGCCGAACCCGACGTGCCCTATGGCGCAGCCGGCTCGTACTCCACCTATGCGGGGCAGGGCCTGCGTCTGTCGAAATACTTCCAGGCGGCCGAGGACTGATCGGGAGATTTTTCGGTTCAGCCCCGCATTCAAGCGTCATTCAGAAAAGATACCGTAGAGTATCGAAATGACACACAGCTGGAGGCGGCTATGATTTCGACACGACGGACACTCATGCTCGGCATTGGCGCGGCGGCTTTCTCAGGCACAGCCTGCGCCCAGCGCCTTCGCAACCGCCTCGGCAGCGATGACGCCCCACCGGTTTCCGGCCCCTATGCGGCGGCAGCTGACTATTCAGCCAAACGGCGCGGCGTCTCGCTTCTGGTGATGCAGGATGGCCAGGTCCTGTTCGAGACCTATCCGGACCCCGGCGCACCCGAGAAGGGATGGGAGCTGGCCAGCGGCACCAAGAGCTTCACCGGCGTGATGGCCGGCCTCGCGCAAGCTGACGGCCTTCTCGATATCGACGAGCCAGCCGCGAATACCCTCACCGAATGGCAGGGAGATCGCCGCAGCAAGATCGCGATCCGCCACCTGCTGTCGCTCACCTCCGGCCTGCAGGGCGAGGGCGATATCGCCCGGCCTCCCGCCTATCTCGACGCGATCAAGGCCAAGGCGGTTCGCGATCCCGGCGCGAAGTTCGCCTACGGGCCGACAGACTTCCAGTGTTTCGGTGAAATCCTGAAACGAAAGCTGCGCGCCGCCGGCAAGCCGGAAGATCCGGCCGTCTGGCTGCAGGCCCGCCTGTTCGACCAGCTCGGCGTCAAACCCACCGACTGGAAACGTGGCGCCGATGGCAATCCTTTCCTCCCGCAAGGCGCCCACCTGACGGCGCCGCATTGGGCGAAGTTCGGCCAATGGGTGCTTGATGGCGGCAAGGGCATGGACCCCAGGATTCACGCAGCGCTTTTCGAAGCAAGTTCGGCAAACCCTGGCTACGGTTTGTCATGGTGGCTGCTGCGTCCCGGCCTTATCGGGCCGAGCCCGCGCTCCGGCATCGATGGCGACGCCATCGGCGATGCCGCCAAGGGCGAGGATATCGTCATGGCTGCTGGCGCCGGCGACCAACGGCTCTACCTCTTCCGCAACCGTCGCCTCGTTGTCGCAAGACAGGCCAACGAAATCCTGCGCGCCATGACGCCGGGCGCGACGCGCTGGCGCGACGATGAATTTTTGAAGTTACTGCCCAGATGACTCTTTCGTCATGCTGCTTACAAGCGTAGGCTCTGGGTCTTCAAGCGTTGGGGTCACGCGTGTCGACGGGTGTGCTCATTGCCGTCTGCCTGGGGTCTCCCGCCGTTTTTGCGGCGGTGGTCTGGCTCACGCGTGCGGGCAGCAAGCGCGCCACAGCCGCCCTTGCCGGCGGCGTCGTCGCGGCGGTCTTCCACATCGGCTGGGATACGCTGGCGGCGCAGCAGGGCTGGTGGAGCTATCCCTCCACGGATGATGTGCTCGCCACGCTGGCCCTTGCGCTTTCCGTGGCGTTCGTGTTCGGCGGCGCGGCGGGCTTGATCAGCTGGCGCATGATGCGTTCCATGGGATGGTCCGGCGTCGCCACCTTCTTTGCCGGCTTTGTTGGCCTCGGCGTCCTGCGCGATCACCTGCTTGCTACGAACACCAGCCTCATGCTGTTCGGCGATGGCCCCATGCCCCAGATCATGGGCGCGGCCGGATACCTCACGCTGGCGCTGGCCGTCCAGATCGCCATGCTCGCAATGGCCGGCCCGCCCCGCCGCGATGAACTGCGCGCGAGTTAGCCGCGCGGCAACGCCGCCGCCTCTTTCGCAAGCGCGCCGATCTCGTCCCATTTTTTGGCGTCGATCAGCTTCGTGGGACACACCCAGCCGCCGCCAACGCATCCGACATTCGGCCGCTTGAGATAGTCGCGCGCCAGCTCCAGCGAGATGCCGCCTGTCGGGCAGAACTTCACCGCGCCAAACGGCCCGCGGAACGCATCCAGCATCGCGCGCCCGCCTGCCTGTTCCGCCGGGAAGAACTTGAACCGCGTCAGCCCGAGGTCGAGCCCCTGCATCAACTCCGTCGCGGTCGCGATTCCCGGCAGGATCGGGATGTCCGACTCGCGCGCCGCTGCAACCGTCGCCGCAGACAGACCCGGCGTGACGATGAACGTCGCCCCCGCCTCGCGCGCCAGCATCGCATCATTGGCCGACAGCACCGTCCCCGCGCCGACAATCGCGCCGGACACCTTCGTCATCTCGCGGATGCAGGCGAGAGCGGCCGGCGTGCGCAGCGTCACTTCCAGTACGCGCAATCCATTGCCCGCCAGCGCGCTCGCCAGCGGGATCGCATCCTCAGCACGCTCGACAGTGATCACGGGTATCACCGGCTGCACCGCCATGAGTTCATCAACGTTCATGAACGTGCTCCAGCTCCAACAAAATGAAATATCCCGCCGCCCGCTTCTGCATCGCCGGCCAGCGCCCGCAGCGGCGCGAACAGTTCGCGGCCCCAGCCATGTCCCGCCGCCGGCGCCTGCGCACGCGGCCGCGCCGCCAGCTCGGAGGGATCGACCATCAGTTCAAGCGTGCCATGTTCCGCGTCCAGCACCACACGGTCGCCATCCTGTATGCGCGCCAGCAACGAATCCTGATCCGCCCCCGGCGTCATGTGGATCGCCGCCGGTACAGCGCCCGATGCGCCCGACATGCGCCCGTCCGTCACCAGCGCCACCCTGAACCCCTTGTTCTGCAGCGCCGTCAGCGCCGGCGTCAGCGAGTGCAGCTCTGGCATGCCATTGGCGCGCGGACCCTGAAAACGCATGATGGCGACCACATCGCGATCCAGCTTCCCGGCCTTGAACGCGGCGGTGAAACCAGCCTGCGTCTCGAACACGGCCGCCGGCGCATCGATCACACGCCGATCCTTCGGCACGGACGAGATCTTGATCACCCCCCGCCCAAGGTTTCCTTGCAGCAGGCGAATCCCGCCTTCGGTCTCGAACGGTGAAGACACCGGCCGCAGGATCGTCTCGTCCAGCGTCTCCGCTGCGCCATCGCGCCAGCGCAGCGTGTCGCCATCCAGCCACGGCTCCTGCGTGTAGGCCGCCAGCCCCTTGCCCGCGACCGTGTTGGTGTCGCCATGCAGCAGCCCGGCCGACAGCAGTTCGCGTGTGATGAACGCCATGCCGCCCGCCGCATGGAACTGGTTCACGTCCGCCGTGCCGTTCGGATAGACCCGCGTAAGCAGCGGCGTCACAGACGAAATTTCCGAGAAGTCGTTCCAGTCCACCACAATGCCCGCCGCCAGCGCCATCGCAGGCAGGTGCAGTGCGTGATTGGTCGACCCGCCCGTCGCCATCAGGCCGACAATGGCGTTCACGATCGACTTCGCATCGACGATATGCGCCATCGCGCCTTCGCCCGAATGCGCCAGCTCCACGCAACGCACAGCCGCCGCGCGCACCAGCGCATCGCGCAGCGGCGTGCCCGGATTGACGAAAGCCGTGCCTGGCAGGTGAAGCCCCATCAGCTCCATCATCATCTGGTTGGAATTTGCCGTGCCATAGAAGGTGCACGTCCCAGCCGTGTGATAGCTCGCCGCCTCCGCCTCAAGCAGCTGCTCGCGCGTAACCTGACCAAGCGCGAACTTCTCGCGCACGCTGGCCTTTTCCTTGTTGCTGATGCCCGAGGGCATCGGCCCGGCCGGCGAGAAAATCACCGGCAGATGCCCGAACGCCAGCGCGCCAATCACCAGCCCCGGTACGATCTTGTCGCACGTGCCCAGCATGAGGGCGGCATCGAACGCATCATGCGTCAGCGCCACCGCCGTGCTCAGTGCGATCACATCGCGCGAGAACAGCGACAGCTCCATCCCCGGCCGCCCTTGTGTCACGCCATCGCACATCGCCGGCGTGCCGCCCGCCACCTGCGCGGTCGCGCCCGCCTTGCGCGCTGCATCCTTGATGATGTCGGGATAGTCCTTGAACGGCTGGTGCGCGCTCAGCATGTCGTTGTAGCTGGTCACGATGCCGATATTCGGCGCCCGGCCGCGCATCGTCAGCTTGTCCCCCAGCGGAACCGCCGCGAAAGCATGCGCCAGGTTCCCGCACGAAAGATGCTGCCGGCCCGGCCCCGCATCGCGCGCCGCCTGCATGCGCGCCAGATAGTCGGCCCGCGAATCACGGCTGCGTTCCTCTATCCGGGCCGTGACCTCGGCGATTTTCGGATGCAGTCCCGTCATGGCGCTCTCCGCTTTACCAACGCCAGCGATAGCCCAATGTTGCATCCGGCGGAAAGGCCTGCTTCCTCCTCATTCGGGCTGGATGCAGTCTCGCGCGGCCGGGCAGGAGACCCACAATGTCCTCAGACATGACCTATGCGCGTTACCTGCAGCTGGATCAGGTGCTCTCGGCCCAGACCCCGCTGTCCCAGACGCATGACGAGACACTCTTCATCATTGTCCACCAGACAAAGGAATTGTGGCTCAAGCAGGTGATCGCCGAGGTGAGCCTCGCCAAGGGCCTCGTCCGCCAGGGCGCGCTGATCGAGGCCTACAAATCGCTCGCACGCGTCTCGCGCATCCAGGCGGTGATGACGCTGTCGTGGGACGTGCTCGCGACCATGACGCCGTCGGACTACACCAGCTTCCGCGCCGTGCTCGGCCCCAGTTCCGGATTCCAGTCGGATCAGTTCCGCACGGTGGAGTTCATGCTCGGCCTCAAGGACAGCAAGCATATCGCCATCCAGAAGGATCGCCCCGCCGCGCAGGCCGCCCTCATCGCCGCGCTCGAAGCGCCCAGCCTGTGGGACGACGCCAACGCCGCGCTCGCCGCACGCGGCTTCGTGCTGCCCGAAAGCGCGCTCAGCCGCGACTGGACGCAGCCCTACGTCCCCAATTCCGCAATCGAGGAAGCATGGGCGGAGGTCTATCGCGACACGCACCGGCACTGGGACCTGTACCAGCTCGCCGAAAAGCTCCTCGATGTGGACGACGCCTTTGCCACCTGGCGCCATCGCCACGCCGTGACGGTCGCACGCATCATCGGCGGCAAGCCCGGCACGGGCGGCTCGGCCGGCGTCTCCTATCTCGAGAGCACGCTGGGCAAGCGCTGCTTCCCTGAACTCTGGACGCTCAGGAACCGGCTGTGAGCTTCAAGCACCTCTTCGCGCGCTCGCTCGCCGCCGCGCCCCATCGCCTCCACATGGCCGCGCACAGCCATCACCTCTGGCCCGACGCCAGCTTCGATGGACAGCAGGAGGCATGGAGCGACGCTGCGCGTCTCGCCGACCACAAATGGGATCGCATCATGGGCGAGGTCTGGCCCGAAGCGCAGCGCCACATAGCGGCCGAACTCAACCTCCCATCGCCCGACAGCATCGTCTTCGCGCCGAACACGCACGAACTGATCGTGCGCATCCTGTCCGCCATCGGCAAGCCAAAGGCGCGCGTGCTGGCCAGCGACGGCGAATTCCACTCCTTCCGTCGCCAGTCCGCGCGCTGGACCGAATCCGGCGCCATCGATCTCGAAACCATCGCCACCGATGTCCCGGCCTTCGCCGACGCCTTTATCGAGCGCGCCCGCAGCGGCGATCACGATCTCATCTTCGTCAGCCATGTGATGTTCGGCTCGGGCCGCATCTTCCGCCGGCTGGAAGACCTCGCCGCCCTCGCGCATCCCGATGGACCTTGGGTGGTGGTCGACGGCTACCACGCCTTCATGGCGATCGACGTCGATCTCGGGCAGCTCGCCAACCACATCTTCTACCTCGCCGGCGGCTACAAGTATGCGATGGCGGGCGAGGGCGTGTGCTTCCTCCATGCGCCGCCCGGCTATGGCGAGCGTCCCGAAAACACGGGCTGGTTCGCGGCCTTCGATGATCTCGCGTTGAAACCAGGGCAGGTGGGCTATGCGAAAGACGCGCGCCGCTATGCCGGCGCCACGTTCGATCCATCCGGCCTCTACCGCTTCAACGCCGTGCAGGCGATGCTCAAGCGCGAAGGCCTCTCGACGTCAAAGGTCAACGCGCACGTCGACCCGCTCCTCAACTCACTCGCTGCAGAGCTTGATGAAACGGGCCTTGGTTCTGCGCGCCTGCTCAACGCAGGCATCCTGCAACCACGCGCGCGGTTCTTGGCGCTTGAGAGCCCCCGCGCATCCGCATGGCAGGCCGCGCTTGCGTCTGCCGAGGTGATCACCGACCTGCGCGGCGACGTGCTGCGCATCGGTCTGGGCCTCTATCACGACGAAGATGACATCGACCGCTTCTGCGAGATTGCAACGCGACTCTGAAGAAGCGTTCACCGAACTCTGTCACCAAAAGTCATGCAGTTGGCGCTGCAGACCGAACGCGCTGTTCAGCCGCCGCTCATCCGCCGAGCCCCATCTTGTTCGTGTCGCGCTTCGATAGGTGCGCGAGAGCAAACGGAGTTCTACTCATGAAACGCATTCTTTCAGCAGCGCTCGCGATGGCCATCCTTGCTGGAGCAGGCGTCGCCGAAGCCCAGGGCCGCAACCGCGTTCAGATCGACCAGACCGGTCGTGGCCACGGCGTCGCCGTCGCCCAGAACGGTGATCGCAACGGCTCGGTCACGGTGCAGGGCGGCCGCGGTCATTACTCGCAGAGCGTGCAGTCGGGCTACAACAACTTCCTGCGCGTCGACCAGTACGGCACACGCAACAGGTCGACGACGCAGCAACGCGGTGAAGCCAACCTCGCCGTCACGGCTCAGGACGGCCTGCGCCTGCAAGCCCAGACGCACCAGTACGGCTACAACAACGTCGCCGGTACGGCGCAGATGGGTACGAACCACCGCGCCATCACGGATCAGGCCGGCTCCAACAACGCCTCGGCTATCATCCAGACCGGCAACGGCCAGGATGTGACGGTTCGCCAGACCGGCTCCGGCAACATCTCGGTGGTCGTGCAGAGCGGCTACAACTAACGCATCGGCGGCCCGGCGGGCGAGGTTCGCTCGCCGGGCCCCACGCCGCCGGAACCCTCCAGCGGCACAAACGAACGGGAGCACTTCCCATGACCAAAGACATCTCTCTCCGCCTGATGATGACCACTGCCTCGCTTGTATTGGCGGCTTGTTCGTCCGCCGTCTCGCAGGAGGTTGTTTCCACCAGCGGCTCCAACACCGCGATCGTCACCCAGTCTGACGGTGGAATGGCTGATGGCGGCCTGGTCGCCTCGCTCGGCGCCGCTCCCCCCGCGCCGCCCGTCCTTGATGGCGGCCCGCCTCCGCTGCGCATGCCGGCGCCTGAAGCGGTTGCACCCATCGTCCCGCCGGCCCCCGCGCCGCGTGTCATCGCGCCCGATCCGGTCGCGCCGCCTGCTGTCGTGCGCGCCCATTTCACTTGCGATATCGACGTGGTCCGCACGCCCAGCGGCATCCGCATCACGCCCGTTGTCCGCGCTGATCGCCCCCTCAATGGCGAATACTCGCTGGTCATCACCAAGACCGGCGACGCCGGCTCGTCCGACATCAGCCAGGGCGGCCCGTTCGGCGCCGCCCGCGGCGAGCGCGTGAAGCTCGGCGCGTCCGAGATCTCGTTCGAACGCGGCGACACATATCGCGCCGTCCTGAAAGTTCGCGCCGATGGCCGCGAGATCTGCCGCGACACGCGGTCCTAGTCAGCGTTTCCTTCCGGAGTGAGTGTCATGTCCAGCCTGCGTTTCAAGCTTGCCGCCGTCGCGCTGATCAGCGCCCTGGGCGCCTCCGCCGCGCACGCGCAAAACAGCTATCCCTCGCTGTTCGCCAAACAAAACAAGCCCGCCCGCACCGAGCCTGTTCGCGCCCAACCCGTTCACGTCGAGCCCGTTCGCATCGAGCCAGTCCGCGCCGCACCTGGCCGCGTAGTGATCCAGCAGGAAGGGCGAGGCAATGGCGCCGCCGTTGGCCAGAACGGCCCGCGCAACAATGCCGCCATCACACAGCGCGGCGCCGGCAACACCGGCCAGATCAGCCAGGACGGCGCCAACAACTCGGCCGGCGTCTACCAGATCGGCCGCAACAATTCCGGTACGATCACGCAGACCGGCGCCAACAACGTGGCGTGCCTTCTCCAGGTGGGCCGCAACAACACGGCGACGGTGACGCAGACCGGCGGTCAGAGCGTGGGTGTTGTGCAGTCGCCGCGCGGAACCTGGGAGATCCCCGCCGCTTACTGTGGCCTCCACGGCCGCGATCCCGAAAACATCCGTCGCGCAGCGTTGGTCATGCGCTGACCGGGTCTCGTTGCTACGGCGCCCAGAAGGCGTGGACCGGCACTTTCTTCTGCGCCAGCAATTCCCGCAGCGGCGAGGATCCTTCACCAGCCTTGGCCTCGTTGTACACGTTCAGCTTGTCCTGCCCCATGAACAGCACGACGATGCGGCGCGACGACAGGAGGCCGGGCACGGTCAGCGTCATCCGCTCTGGCGCGCCGGCAGCGCCCGGCGCGTGAATGCCGGCGAGCTTCTTTGGCGTGTTCGGGTCGGAAGCCGCAGCATAGCCCTCGGCGCCGGGGATCAGCGAGGCGATGTGCCCGTCCGGCCCCATGCCGATCAGGCAGATGTCGAACGGCATGATCGGCGTGATGCGTTTTTCCGCAATTCCCGCGCCGCCTGACGCCTTGGCGTGATTTGTCTTGAGCGGCACGAACGTCGCTCCCGCCGCGCGCCGCTTCATCAGCAGGTCGCGGATGAGGTATTCGTTCGACGCCGGATCTTCCGGGCTCACCCACCGCTCATCCGTCAGTGTGATCGACACCTTTTCCCACGGCAGCAGCGCATTGGAGAGCGCGTCATACAGCGGCCCGGGCGTCGTCCCGCCGGCCAGCGCAAGAGAGGCCTTGCGCCGCTTGCGGATGATTTCGGATAGCCTGTCGTGGAAGTCCTGCGCCAGGCCGACGAACAGGCGTTTGCGATCCTGGAAAAAGGATTCCTCGTGGCCGTTGACAGTGCTCATTCGTGCCAGCTGTGTCCGTTTCGTTCAGTCAATGCGAAGGCGCCTGCCGGGCCCCAGCTGCCAGCAGGGTAGGAGGTGGGTTTCAGGCCCGTGCGCGCCCATCCTTCGATGATGCGGTCGATCCAAAGCCAGGCGGCGTCCGCTTCGTCCCTGTGAACGAACATCGTCGTGTTGCCGGAGATCGCTTCAAGCAGCAGGCGCTCATAGGCGATGCGAACCCGATTCTCACCTTTGAACGCGTCGATCAGGGACAGGTTGAGTGAGAGCGGCTGAAGTTCGTATCCGCCCTGCGTCAGCGTCGGCGTCTTGTTCATGATGGTGAGCGAGATCGATTCGGCCGGCTGCAGCGTGATGACAAGCCGGTTGGCCATCAGCGGGGCGCCCTTGAAGATCGAGTGCGGCACATCCCGGAACTCGACCACGATCTGCGAATGGCGGATTGGCAGTCGTTTGCCGGTGCGCAGGTAGAAGGGCACGCCGGCCCAGCGCCAGTTGTCGACATGGGCGCACAGCGCAACGAAGGTCTCGGTGTCCGAAGCCTTGCCGCCTTCCTCGTCGCTGTATCCGGGAACTGTTTTCCCGTCAGCGACGCCGCGTGTGTACTGGCCGCGCGAGGTCTTCTCGATCAGTTCTGAATCGCGGATGGGGCGCAGCGCGCGCAGCACCTTCACCTTCTCGCCATGCATGGTTTCCGGCCGCATGTCGGATGGCGGCTCCATCGCGATGAGACAGAGAAGCTGCAACAGGTGGTTCTGCACCATGTCTCGCGTCGCGCCGTACTCGTCGTAGTAGCCAAACCTGCCTTCGACGCCGAGCGTTTCGGCCACTGTGATCTGCACATGGTCGATCGCGTGGCGGTTCCACAGCGGCTCGAACAGCGCGTTGGCAAAGCGCAGCGCAATCAGGTTCTGCACCGCTTCCTTGCCGAGATAGTGGTCGATCCGGAAGGTCCGGCTCTCGGGGAATTGCTCTGCAATCGCGCTGTTGATCTCGTCGCACGTGCGCCCGCTGTTGCCGATCGGCTTTTCCACAATCACGCCATTGGGCGGGGAGGTGAGACCCGCAGCCGCAAGACCCTTCACGATGGGGATGTAGAGCGCGGGCGACGTCGACAGGTAAAACAGCGCGCCACCCTCTGCGCCGCTGAGCTTTTCCTGAAGAACCCTGTATGCGTCCGGTGAGGTTGAATCGCCAGCAGCGTAGGTGAGGCGGGTAACGAAGCTCTCCCACGCCGGTTGCGAGAAGAACGCGCCCGCCCGCTCGCGGACCCAGCCTTCCACCTGCTTGCGGAATTCCGCATCAGTCAGCGCCGACCGCGCCGCGCCTATGATTCGCAGCTTTGCGGGCAGGAGGCCATCAGCATCCAGGAAATACAGCGACGGGAACAGCATTCGCCGGGCCAGGTCGCCCGTCGCGCCAAATATTACAAATGCCCCCGGCATCGCCATTGTCTTACCTCAGGGCCGCGCCGGCCACCCGGTCAAGCGGAAACCCGCACCCTATGGCGCCCAATTCGCTCTTTGTAACTGTCAGGGCGCCAGGCGAAGGGCTCAGGGCAAACCAAGTCCTGGAATATCTTGCGTATAGTATGCAGTCGCGTAGACTAACCCCATAGCGATCAGGGCCATGTATAGGCAAAGAACGCTGCGCGCGGGTGTAGCTCAATGGTAGAGCAGAAGCTTCCCAAGCTTACGACGAGGGTTCGATTCCCTTCACCCGCTCCAAGTATTCATGAAGTATACAGACGGAAGCGTCGCGAAAACTTCGAGATACGAGACTTATAACTTCTGCGCGTTGGAAGAGACTGGGAAAATCCGTAACGCATCCCTCCCCAAAAAATCGAACTGAACTGGAGATTCTCTGCAGAAATGCATGGATATTCAGGTTTTGTATTGAGCGCGGCAAGAAATTTACTGTTGTGTCTTTTCAAGTTGACGTTGACGTAATAGCGTAAGTTGCTACTGGCCAGCCCGACACGCCGGGTAGCGCGGGCCACGATGCCCAAGTATCTTTGACTGGCTGCCTCGACGACAGGGGATTGCGAACATCATGGACGCCAGCGGTGTCGCTCAACTTCTCGAACAGACCGCCCGTGCGGTTTACGATGCGCGCGGGCCCCGGGCCATTCACGCCGGCCAGTGGGCTGTGCTCCGCTATCTCGCTAGGGCAAGCCGGCAGTCGCGCACGGTTGGCGGCGTGGCGACCTATCTCGGCGTCACGCACGCGCCTGCGTCGCGGGCAGTGTCTTCGCTTGCCCGCAAGGACCTTGTCACCGTTCGGGCCGATTCCGAAGATCGCCGCATCCGCCGCATCGATCTCACCGCTTCTGGCCGCGCCCTGCTTGAGCATGACCCTGTCCACCGCCTCACGGCTGCGATCGAGGGCCTGAGCGCGGAAAAGCAGAAGGAACTCGCGGGCACGTTGGAAGTTCTCTACGGCCGCCTTGCGAAGGCGCCCTAGGCCATGGCGGAAGCGCAGCTGGCGTATTCGCCCGACAGGGCCACGGCATATTCAGAACTGCTGGCTGAAGTGTCTGCGGTCGTTGCCGGGGAAACTTCCCGCACGGCGCGCTATGCAACAACCGTCTCGCTTCTCAAGGCGGCGTTCGGCGACCGCTTCTTCTGGTGCGGCTTCTACGAAGTCGATCCGCTCAAGCCGCAGGAACTGGTCGTCGGTCCCTATCAGGGCACGCTCGGCTGCCTGCGAATTCCTTTCGGCAAGGGTGTCTGCGGCGCAGCCGCGCTTTCGCGCGAGACCATCATCGTGCCCGACGTTCACGCGTTCCCGGGCCACATCGCTTGCGACAGCCGCTCGAACTCCGAGATCGTCGTGCCCGTGTTCGATTCGTCAGGTGCGCTAGTGGCCGTGCTCGATGTCGACTCGACGGAATTCGCCGCGTTCGACGAACGGGATGCGCGCGGCCTCGAAGCCGTCTGCCGCGCGATGATGGCCTGATTTCAGCCCAGCTTCTCGAACTTTGTCACCTGCATGCCGCCCTGCAGGTCGCGATAGACGGTGACGCCGAACCGCGAATTGTCCGACAGCGTGATGTCGAAGCGGAAGTTCATGCCCGCCACCACCTGCTGCTGCACTTCAACCGTCTGGACGGTCGCACTGGTCTTGTCGACCCTGTAGATCTCGTTGACCGCCACCGCCTGCGCGGCCTTGACCCACTCATTGTCGAGGCTCGCGGGGCCGTAGCCACCTGTGATCATGGGCTGCGGCTGCGCTGCAGGCTGCTCGATCATGGCTTCAGGCGTCGTGCACGCGGCGGCTCCAGCAAGCGCCGCCAGCGAAACCATGAAAACAGCATGCCGCATGTCGAACTCCATCTGATCAAATCGTTGTCGTGTCATCGCCATGCACGCCCCATGCGGCGATATGGCGGCAAGGCATGGCGATCAGGAGGCTTTCGCCCACCTTCCGTCCGCGGCCTTGCGATAGAAGGTAAAGCTCGCCGGGTCCCAGGGGGGCGTGTCCTGACCCAGCATGTGGAACAGCGCGACGTTTGCGCGCCCCTCCCAGACCTGCACCGCCTCGTTCGTGAAGCCATTCGGACCGCACGCGCTGAACAGCCCGTCCGCAGCCGCTTCCAGCTCGGCCATGAAATCCGGCTGAGGCGCCAGGTCGAATGGACGGCCCGCCAGGCGGGTGATCGTGTTCGGCTTCGTCACGCAACGCCCGCGCTCTTCCTCCGGCGCAAGGGCCACCGTTTTCATCGCGGCCTCCTCGGCCGTCTCCCCCGCCGCCAGCGGAATGATCTGAAGGGCAAAGCCCGCCTGATCCTCTGGCGTCCCATCCATGCGATGCTTCAGATAGCCGGATACGTGGCTGTAGATGTTGCGCACCCAACCTTCCGGCGAACAGTCCTGCGCGCGGAAGACGAGAACATCGTCCGCCGAAAACTGCACTTCCTCCGTGCGCCACAGGCACCGTGTCGCAAACGTCTCGATCGTGTCGTCGATCGCGAGGAAGAGGGAAGGGTCCGCCGTATTGCAGAGCCCGGTGATCGGCAGCGGCGCCCCGTTGCGGCAGGTCGCGCTGATCTCTGTCGTCGACGCAGACGGTCCCGCCTCGACCTCAGGCGACGCCGCTGGCTCTGGGCTGCAGGCGGCCGCCAGCAGCACACAAGCCAGACCCAGGGCGATTTTGCGCGATCCCGGCATGCTTACGGCTGATATCCGATGTAGGAAGCGAACTCATTCATCATGCCATCCCACCAGGTCAGCGTGTCCACCAGATTGCCTTCCGTGAGGCCGCCGATGACGTTGATCTCCAGCGCGATCCAGGGGTTGCCCTCTTCATCGAGGCTGGCCTTGCCCCAGAATTCGCCATTCCAGCCGTTGATCATGTCCAGATCAGGCTGGTCCTCGGGCTCCATCGAGAAGCCGCAGCGGAACACGATCAGCTCGCACTCGTAGCCGTCCTCGTCGCAGGCCTCGAAGGTAATGAGGAACTGCAGGCTGTCGGTCGACGAGCTGATGACGGGCCCTTCCGCATCATCGAGGTACTCGATCTCGGCTCCAAGGCCGTTGGCTTCCATCACGGCGGCTACGTCCTCTGGCGAAGACGCATCGACAACCTGGGCGCTGGCCGGCGCGGCGGCAAGCACGATAGCGGCGCCAAGCGCAACGAAAGCGCCAACGGCGTTGAAAAGCCTGATCATTTGAAGCTGTCCCCTGTTGACGCCGCCAGCTATCCCGAAAGCCGAGCCGAACTCAAGCTTCAGGCATCACTGCGGGCTGCATTATGGCGGCTTCCGCCCATTCCCGCGGCGGGCGGAACATACCTGTCATCGCCAGATTCCACCTTCGCTTGATCCCCGGGCCCTAGGCTGCCATCTACCTGCCGCGCTTCCCCCAAAGGACATACCGATGCCCGCCTATCAATACGTCTACCACCTTGACGGCCTGACCAAGATCTACCCGGGCGGCAAGAAGGTGTTCGAGAACATCCGGCTGCACTTCCTGCCGGACGCCAAGATCGGCATCGTCGGCGTCAACGGCTCGGGCAAGTCGACCCTGCTGCGCATCATGGCGGGCGAGGATCACGAGATCATCGGCGAGGCCAAGGCCGCTGACGGCATCAAGATCGGTTACCTGCCGCAGGAGCCGAAGCTCGATCCCTCGATGGACGTCTTCCACAACATCGCCGCCAAATGCCCCGAGAAGCAGATGGTCGATGAGTTCAACGCCATCTCCGCCAGGCTCGGCGAGGAATACACCGACGAACTCATGGAGCAGATGACCAAGCTTCAGGAACAGATCGACGCGGCCGACGCGTGGGACATCGACAGCAAGATCGAGATGGCGATGGAAGCCCTGCGCTGCCCGCCGGGCGACGCAGACGTCACCAAGCTCTCGGGCGGCGAAATCCGCCGCGCCGCCATCTGCGCGCTGCTCCTGTCCAAGCCCGACATGATCCTGATGGACGAACCGACCAACCACCTCGACGCTGAATCGGTGGCGTGGCTGCAGAACTACCTCTCCAAATTCCCGGGCTGCGTGATCCTCGTCACCCACGACCGCTACTTCCTCGACCAGATCACCACCTGGATCCTCGAACTCGATCGCGGGCAGGGCATCCCCTACGAGGGCAACTACTCGGTCTGGCTCGAGAAGAAGGCCAAGCGCATCGCGCAGGAATCGCGCGAGGAAGCCGGCCGTCAGAAATCCATGGCCCGCGAACTCGAATGGGTCCGCTCATCCGCCAAGGCCCGCCAGGCCAAGTCCAAGGCTCGTATGAACGCCTACGAGGAAAAAGCCGCAGCGGCCGAGCGCGAGAAAATCACGACCGCCCAGATCCGCATCCCGCCCGGCCCGCGCCTCGGCTCCATCGTCATCGAGGCCGAACACCTCAACAAGGCCTTCGGCGACAAGCTCTTGATGGAAGACCTGTCCTTCAAGCTGCCCCCGGGCGGCATTGTCGGCGTCATCGGACCCAACGGCGCGGGCAAGACCACGCTGTTCAAGATGATCACCGGCCGCGAGGAGCCCGACGCCGGCACGTTCAAGGTCGGCGAGACGGTGAAGCTCGGCTACATCGACCAGTCGCGCGACAGCCTCAACGACAAGAACACCGTCTGGCAGGAAATCTCAGGCGGTCTCGACATCATGGAAATCGGCGGCATCGAACAGCCCAGCCGCGCCTATGTCGGCGCCTTCAACTTCAAGGGCGGCGACCAGCAGAAGAAAGTCGGCCAGCTCTCCGGGGGTGAACGCAACCGCGTCCACCTCGCCAAGATGCTGAAGGAAGGCTCGAACCTCCTCCTGCTCGACGAACCGACCAACGACCTCGACGTCGAAACCCTCCAGGCCCTCGAAGCCGCCCTCGAAGACTTCCCCGGCTGCGCCGTCATCATCAGCCACGACCGCTGGTTCCTCGACCGCGTCGCCACCCACATCCTCGCCTTCGAAGGCAACAGCCACGTCGAATGGTTCGAAGGCGACTTCTCGTCCTACCTCGAAGACAAGAAGCGCAGGCTGGGCGCCGAAGCGGTCGAGCCGAAGCGTCCGACGTTCAAGAAGTTCGCGCGGTAGGTTTAGGTCCGAGACCTTTCACCTTGTCCCGCTCGTCCTGACGAAAGTCAGGACCCAGGGCGGGTGGTGCGGCTTGTTCAGGCTTGTGGCTTCAAGTCAGTGCGCGTCGCGCCATTGTTCCTGGGTCCTGACTTTCGTCAGGACGAGCGGGTCGTGTTGGTAGGGCGTATTCGTTAAGCCGCCCGGAACTCCCCGGTCCCATCCAGCGGCACGCCTGCCGGCCAGCTCTTTTCGATGCGCAGTTGCGAGACGCCCATGATCTCCGCCACGCGGCGCAGGGTCGGCTTCTCGCCGCGTGCAATCAGCGTGTCGCACGCCCGCGCGATCTGAAGCGGCGTCACCGACTGTTCGATGCGCGCCTGCTCGATGTCGGTGACACGGCCCATGTGCTGGTCACGGAAAGAGGCAAAGCGGCGCTCGGCGGCCTTCATGGCGGCGGCGCGCTGTTCTTCAACGGTGCGGGGCTTGCGCCGGCTCTTGGTGGCGCGTGACTTCGGCGCGTCCTCGGCCGGGTCGGGCGTCGCGTATTGGGCGGTCTCCCGCGGCTGCGGCGGGGCCTCGGCGGCGGGGGCTGGCCCGGCGCCTTCAGCGCTGGCCTGCTGTGTGGCCGCTTCGGCCGCCTGTTCGAACTGCGGCGCCGCGGCGCCGGCCCGCGCGAATTCGGCGCGGATCATTTCGGACTCGGCCATGTCCTCGGCTTCCTGGCGGCGCATGGCGCGGTGCGCGGCATAGGCCTCGGCGTCCATCGCCTTCCGGCCCTCGACAATCCAGGCCATGGCCGGCTTGGCGAAGGCGAAGATGTAGAACACCGCGTCGATGATCACGGCGGGCGGCAGTTTCGCGCCCTCCGGCGCATTGGCGATCACGATCTCCCATCCCATGTGAACGCCCACATTGGTGGCGAACACGAAGCCGATCGTGCAGGCCAGCGCCGGCAACAGCACGGCCCATTCCACCTGCCGTCCGTCGGGCTTGCGATGCTTGATCGCCTGCAGCGCACCCGCCGCCGAGCAGTTCACCAGCCCGATGCCGAAGGCCATCATGCCGGCGAATGCGACCACGCACATCCAGCTGATGTCGAGATGCGGCCAGAACATGCCAATCGCGCCGCCTGTCGCCAGCACGGCGCCGGAGAGGGTCAGCCCCCAGGCAAAGATCGAAGACCAGGTGTACTCACGCTGTATCATGTCCGTGAAAATGCCTGCGCTGTGTTCACGACTCATGAACACGCATTATCGGCAAATGAATCCCGGTTCGCGGCGTTCTCCGTGCGCCACGCCCTCAATATCAACGTGATCGCCGACAGGTGCACGGATTGCCGACCGGCACTTCCTGCCGGTGCGGCGTCCACGCGCAGAAATTTGTGGCCCGGTCCTCAATCGTTGCACGCTGCAGATATTCCGCCCGCGCGCCAATTCGCACGCGTTAACGAGTAAGGTCGACAGCCTCGCCGCGTGCGTTATGGTCAATCGTCCGGTGTGAATGGGAGAGTTCAATGCGCGCATGCCTGCTGCTGGTTGGCGGCCTTCTGGCGTCCGCGTGTGAAACCGCGCCCGCGCCAGCCGCGCCCGTCGTGGCCGAGCGCGACCTGCCGGACTACCGCCCCGAAACCGCCGCCGCCTGCAACGCCGTCGGCCTCTCGATTTCCTACGGCCCCGGCGCCGCCATCACGGTCAACGGCGCCGCCAGCAACATGGATGGCCTGATGGCCGCCGCCGCGCGCAAGAACTCCGCCTGCGCCAACGCCCCCGCCGTCGTGAACCTCACCATCGCCCCCGGCGTCCCACCGAAAGACGCCGAAGCCCTACGCGAGAGACTGGCGGCAGCGATCGTGAATCTGGCGCTGTCCGAGGGGAACTAGGGTCACCGGCGCAAACCGAGCCAGACCCCCACCTGTCCGCCCCCTAAGAACGGGGCGGGACCCTGTTGCATCATCGCCCTTCGAAGTGAGGTAAGTTCTCTCAACCTGGTTCCGCCCCGTTCTTAGGGGGCGGACAGGTGGGGGTCTGTGTCAACGCTCACCGCAATCGCTGGATAGCAAAGCACTGGCGCATCCTGCACGCTCTGGCATGTTCCGGCCCGGTTTGAGAGCAGGGCAGAGAACATGGACGTACAGGGCAAGATCGTCGTCGTCACTGGCGGCGCCAGCGGCATCGGCAAGGCGTTGGTCGAGCGGTTTCACAAGGAAGGCGCAGCCGGCCTGATCGTGGCCGACATGAACGGCGCCGGCGCGGAAGCCGTCGCGAAGTCCGTCGGCGGCATCGGCCTCCACACCGACGTCACACGCGAGGGTGATGTCCAATACATCGTGCGCACCGCTGAGGAGAGGTTCGGCCGCATCGACCTGTTCTGCTCCAACGCCGGAATCTCGCGCCACGACCCCGACATCGACAATCCCGGCTCGCCGCCGAACGAGCACTGGGAACTCGCCTGGGGCGTCAATGTGATGGCGCATGTCTACGCCGCCCGCCACGCCATGCCCGGCATGATCGCGCGCAAATCCGGCTGGTTCCTCAACACGGTCTCGGCCGCTGGCCTGCTCAGCCAGATCGGCTCGGCGGTCTATTCCACCACCAAGCACGCCGCCATCGGCTTCGGCGAACACCTCGCCATCGCCGCGAAGGAAAACGGCATCGGCGTTTCGCTTCTCTGCCCACAGGCTGTCGACACGCCCATGCTCGGCGGCGCCGCCGGCTCGCAGAATGTCGACGGCGTACTCGCGCCTTCAGATGTCGCCGAAGCCGTCGTGAAAGGCCTCGCCACCGAAAGCTTCCTCATCCTGCCGCACGAACAGGTCACCACCTACATGCAGCGCAAGACCGGCGACTACGACCGCTGGATCCGCGGCATGGTCCGCCTCCGCCGCGGCGTCATCGACGGCGCAAAGGGCGCGCGCTGAACAAGAAAATGCGCCCCTTCCCCGGATAGCGGGAAGGGGCGCCAGAATGGCCGGCCGGAACGTGGGGCGTCCTGGCGTGCCGGCCACCTCGCCTTACTGGGGCGAGGCTTAAACCTGTCGACGGCTAGCGCCGGTCGAGTTTCCACTCGTAGCTGACGGAATGTCCGCACACCGCCTGCGGCGCGCCATCCAGTTTCGCGGGCGTGAACTTGGCATTGCGCACCCATTTCAGCGCGGCATCGTCCAGCGCTTTGTTGCCGCTGCTTTCGGCCAGCGCGGCGGACGTCACACTTCCGCGCACATCAAGGCAGACTTCAACCCCTGTGACACCTTCGATGCCCAACCTGACCGGCGACGCTGGATAGGGCGGCGGAGGGCCAGGGATCAGTTTCGCCGCCGTCCGCACCACGGTAGGCGCTGTTGGCGGTCCAGGACGCGCGGATATCTCGCGAATGTCCGGCCCTGCTTCGCCGCGAAGCGGAGGACCAGCGTCCACCTGGATCGGCGTTTCGTCGTAGACAAAATCTTCCACCACCACATCCGGCCGCACCACATCCAGCGACACATCGCTCATGTCGTCGAACACCTTGCGTTCCTCCGGCGGGCTCTCCGTCCGCTCCGGCATGACAGACAGCATCAGCTTGTCTTCCTTCACCGTCACGATATGGCCGCCCATCCCCAACACGAGCACAACAGCAAGCCCGGCGGTCACGGTCAGCGCCGTCGCGCCGCCGGCGAGGCGGGTTGAAGCAAGCGCGCGTTCTCTCATGGCTCCATACATGGAGACCTCCCTGACCTTGATTGGCGTGGCGTTGACGAGACTGGCGATAGGTTGGACGGGCGGGCGCTAGCTCATGGCGGCGCACCGCCCGGCCTGATTTCCGCTGTCGTGAATTCCAGAGTGATGCGTTGATTGCAGGCGGCGACGGCCACGCCATCGCGCATGGCCGGCTCGAACCGCGCCTTGCCCAGCGCGGCCAGTGACGCCGCATCAATGCGCTTGTCGCCGGAGCCGTTCACCAGCGCAACGCTTTCCACCGCCCCCGCCGCCGACAGGCAGAGTTCGGCGACGACTTCAGACTCGCCGCGCCAGTGATGCGGCACGGCTGGCGCTTCGAACGAGGACGCGACAAGCGTTGCGCGCGTCATCGCGCCATCCTGCCCGTTGCCCGGAATCGGACGGAATGGCACCAGCACATCGACGCCTGGACGGATGACGGTGCGCTCCGGCTGCGCCGCCCACGCCGCAAATCCCGCTCCGCCCGCCAGCGACACGACCAGCACGGCCGCCGCTGCTCGCCGCCGCACGGATACAGGCCGCCGCGCCAGAAGGTCGATCCGCTCGGCCAGCGGATGTGGCGCTTCGGCAGGCCAATGGCAGCCCACCGGCAAGGCCTGCGCCGACAGGTGCGTCTTCAGCAGCGTCTCGGCATAGGCGCGGCGCACACGCGGGCGGCGCTCCACCACTTCGGCGTCGCACGACAGTTCCTGGTCGATGCGCAAGGCCCGCGCGCCGGCATGAACCAGCGGGTTGAACCAGAACAGGCAGCGCATCGCGGCGACGACCGCATTGATCCGCGCATCGCTCCGCTCCAGGTGAACCTGCTCATGCGTGATGATCAGCTTGCGCTCGTCATGGCTGAAGCGATGCGAAAAATCATCTGGCGTCACGATGCGCGGATGGCGGAAGCCCACAATAGCGGGCCCTGCAAGGCCGATCTCGGCATCGCGCATGAAGGCCCGCTGCCTGCGCACGAACAGCGCGGCGAGTGCGCCAGCCCCGGCCAGCCAAAGCACGCCCAGCGCCGCGGGAAGCCAAGCGGCGCCTGCGCCAGCTTCCGGCGCGGCCATCGCCGCCGGCAGTCCGGCAAAAAGGAAATCCGTCTCCAGCGCAAACAACGTCCGCTCCGGCAACAGCGTCGCCGCCATGGCCACCGGAACGATGGTCCATAGCGCATAGGCCGCATGCGGCCCGAAATGCCGCGCCATGCCGCGTCGGACAAGAAGAACAAACAGGATGGCGCCGCCAGCAGCGAGATTGATCTCGACAAGGCCGGGCAGCAGCCAGCTCATTTGCCATCCTCCTCGATCTTCGAGATCAGCGCCTTCAGCTGCCGCAGATCCTTGGACGACAGCTGCCTGTGCTCGGCAAAATGCGCGACAAGCGGCGCCACCTCGCCCTTGAACAGCCGGTCAAGCAGGCCCTGGCTTTCGCTCTGCACCCAGTCGGCGCGGCTGATCAGCGGACGATAGAAATAGCCGCCATCCTCCTTGGCTCCGGCAATGGCGTTCTTCTTCAGCAGGCGCGTTACAAGGGTCTTCACCGTGGCCGGCGCCCAGCCATTCTCGGGCCCCACCGTGGAGATGATCTGTTCGGCCGTCAGCGGCGTCTTGCGCCACAGGGCCTCCATGATGCGGCTTTCGGCTTCCGAGATCGATTGCATCGTACACCTGTAATCTCATCAAAAACTACGCCTGTAATCTGGCAAGTCAATGGCGGGAATTGTGGCAGATGCAGATTTGTTGCAGCGCGGCGGAGGGCGTTGACCAGAGGCGCCCCAATGCGCGGCGGCGCGCGTGATCTTCGTCTTCTTCGTGTGGCCGCGGGCCATTTCCACTTGCGCGCCGCGCTGGCTTCAGCATGAAGGGCGCTTCACATTGCCAGACAGATTGATCGAAACGCATGACGACCCGCAGACGCTACAAGCCCGGCGATTTCGAGTTCGCGGTGAAACGCTCCAGCGCCGGCCTCGGCCTGTTCGCGGTGTCGGCCATCCCCAAGGGTGCCTGCGTGATCGAATACACCGGCACGCCCATGACTAATGCCGAGCGTGAAGCCAGCAACTCCCGCTATCTGTTTGAGATCAACACCCGGCTCACCATCGACGGCAGCCCCCGCTCGAACACGGCGCGCTACATCAACCATTCCTGCAAGCCAAATTGCGAGATCGAGATCTACAAGAACCGCGTCTGGATCTTCGCGCTTCGCAACATCAAGCCGGGCGAAGAGCTCGGCTACGAATACGGCGAGGAATATGTGAGCGCCTACCTCGCCGGCAAGTGCCTGTGCGCCGCCTGCGCGCCCAAGGCGCAGAAGAGCAAGGCCGCTTAGCGATAACGCGGACTGTCGCTCCAGCCGCGAGTGCCGACCCAGACCCCCACCTGTCCGCCCCCTAAGAACGGGGCGGGACCCTGTTGGGCGAGCTTGCCCGATTTTGAAGGACGGTAGTGCGAGCAGGTTCCGCCCCGTTCTTAGGGGGCGGACAGGTGGGGGTCCGTCTCAAGGATGATCGGGGTTGCTGCACATCTAGGACCTGAGCAGCAGGAATTGCGGCTATTGTCGCCGAAATCCGGGCGGCTAAATCCCGCCGCCCGAGATCGAGAATTTTCGGCGCGTGCCTAGAAGCTTCTGCGCCTCGCCGATGGCCTGCGCCGCCGATTCCGCCAGCTTCAGTCGCGGCTCCGAGCGCAATGCCTCCAGCGCCTCGGTCAGGTAGGCAATGCCCTCGCGCAGCATCACAGGATCAAACCGTTTCTCGGCCTTCAGGCGCAGCGCACGCCCCAGCGTGATATTTGCCGCGATCCAGCGATCCGGCGCCGCCGAGCGGTTGATCTCGCCCAGCGTCGAACGTGCAATCTCGACCGACTTGTCGATCCACGCATCATCACCTGCGAAGGCCAGCTGCAGAGCGCCAGCTGAGCTGTCGTCCACCATCTCGGCCAGAAGGGCGGGGTCCGCCTTCGGCTTCTGCGCCAGGATCGACAGAACGGTTTCGACCACGGGCTGCAGCCGCTCTGCGCGGAAATCCTGCGGCCGGCCCAGCGCGGGTCGGAATTGCTTGGCGGCGGCATAGGCCATCGCGCGGGCCAGCGGATCGTTCCACGCAGACTTTTCCTTCGGCATCGCGAACGTCACCGGCTGGCGCGCCGCCTCGAATGTGTTGGTCGGCCTGGCAAGAATGCGCGCCGAACCCTTGGTTCCGCGCGGCGCTTCGGCCCAGATGATCACGTCTGCTTCGGTCCGCTGCAGCAGCTGCTGCGCGCGGGCATCGCCATCCAGGCTGCCGGGATAGGACATCACCGAGAACGGTCCGCCGAACATGTAGTCCTTCAGGTGCGTATCGACCGCCTTGTGGAGGAAGCCTGCGATACCGCTCCGGCGGCCGCCGCCGCCGCGTACGACCACGATGCGGGCCCCGATCTCGTTCTGGCGCTTGATGCCCTTCGCGATGGCGGCCCGGCGCATGGCGAAGCCAAGCCGCACCACTCCGGCCAGCGCCAGCACCGCGACGGCGACGCCCGCGCCTACAGCCAGCAACAGCCCGATGCCCGCCAGGGAGGGGGAGCCGGCCAGCGCCGCTTCCAGCGACGCCCAGGCGTCCGCCAGCGTTTTGAAGGTGCCCGAAAGGAATTCCATCAACCGGTCCCGCCGCAACTGTATCGCGGCCCTGAATGAGCGTTCTAAGGGGGCTGCAAATTCCGCGCAACGGGCGACGGCGCCCCAGCCCCAGTCCAGGGACATTGTGACGGTAAGGTCATGTGCCGCGCAGGCACACTAGCCGCCATTCGCCGTGAAATCCGGCAGAAAACGGCCAGATATCTAAACCGCCACGCCGGATGGCGACCCCGGCAGGATTTGAACCTGCGACCTCCGGTTTAGGAAACCGATGCTCTATCCT
Source organism: Hyphomonadaceae bacterium (assembly GCA_022844345.1). GTDB lineage: Bacteria > Pseudomonadota > Alphaproteobacteria > Caulobacterales > Hyphomonadaceae > UBA7672. Next base: position 281,391 of record JALHLU010000001.1, on the reverse strand, counting down.
GCTGAGCTACGGGGTCGTCGGACGGCCTTATGCCTGCTTGCGCCTCCACCCGCCAGCCCGGTCCATGCGATTGCGATTCGGTTCCCCCGGCCTAAAGTCCGGCCATGGGGCGGGCCGGGGACTTTCAATTTACGCGGCGAAGAACGCTGGCTGCACTGGCCGCGATCGCCAGCGGCTGCCCCCTTGGCGGTTGCGCCGGCGAGGCGGACCTGTCCGAAGGCGAAAGCGGCCGAATCGCCCGCGTCATGGATGGCGACGCCCTCGCGCTCGACACGGGCTTGCGCGTCCGCCTCGCCGAGGTCGAGGCGCCCGCCCCAGGCTATAGCGGCCGCGCTGATGAACCCTTCGCCATCGAAGCCCGCGACGCGCTCGAACGCGCCGCCCTCGGGCGCGAAGCCCGCCTCTGGTATGGCGGTCTCAGCCGCGACGGCTACGAGCGCGCCATCGCCCACGTCATCGCCCGCGACGAAGTCGGCGGCGATCTCTGGCTCAACGGCTTCGTCGCCCGCCAGGGCCTCGGCCGTGTGCGCTCCTATCCCGACAACTCCACCCGCGCCCGCAAGCTGCTCGCCATGGAATCCGAAGCGCGCTCGGCCAAACGCGGCCTCTGGTCCGAACCCCACTGGCGCATCCGCACGCTCGACGACCTCGAAGCCGCCCCCAACTTCGCAATCGTCGAAGGCGAGGTCACATCGCTAGGCGACATCCCCGGCGACACCGAAGCCCACCTCACCCCGCAAGGCATCCGCCTCGACATAGGCGAACGCCTCGGCGTGCCCGACGTTCAGCTCGCAAAAAGCGCCCGCCTCCGCATCCGAGGCCGCATCGACACCCGCCCAGTCGCGAAAGGCGGCGTCCCACTCATCCGCATCACCCACTGGCCGCAGGTGGAGGTGGTGTGATGGCTATCGCGCCCAACGCAGCTCTCGCCATCGTGGAGGATGCCAAGCTCACGGGATACGTAATGAACCCGGCGCACAAGGATGGCTGGCCCAAGGGCCAGTTCCTGATCGCGCACGGCTTCGCGGCGACGGACCTTTCGGCTGTCCGCAACGCCTTGCTGGATCACATCCGCTCGAACGATGTAACCGAGGAGGAATCGACCACGTTTGGTGTGAAGTATCGTATTGACGGTCCCTTGAGGGCCCCTGACGCTATCGTCTGGGTCAGAACTGTCTGGCAGATCGACACTGGACAAACCGCCCCGCGTTTCGTCACCATGGTCCCATTGCCGAGGCGCACATGATTGCCGAGCACGCATACGCCGTCCTGATCCGGGATATTCCCGAAGCTGGCCTCGTCGCGGGCGATGTAGGTGTCGTCGTGCACATCCACACACGCCCGGGCGATGCGGCGGTGGCCGGCTACATGCTGGAGTTATTCACGGTCGACGGCCGCACCATCGACACCGTCTCCGTCCCGGCCGACGCCGTGAGGCCCTCCACAGATACTGATCGCCTGCACGTCCGCCCCGTCGCCGCAGAATAACCCACCCTCACCCCGCCGGAATAAGCCCCGCCTCTTCCGGATCGCCCACGATCCTTGTCAGCGCCGACTTCAGCTTGTTCAGCGCCTGATGTTCGATCTGCCGCACGCGCTCTTTCGAGACGCCAAGTTTCTGGCCCAGCGACTCCAGCGTCACGCCGTCTTCAACCAGACGCCGCTCGCGGATGATCATCATCTCGCGCTCTGAAAGCTCGCCCAGCGCCTTGGCCAACCAGGCGCTGCGCGTGGCGCGGTCGCGCGCGATCATCGTCTCGTCCTCGGGCAGGGCGGTCTCGTCCGCCAGCAGGTCCTGCCATTCCGCTTCGCCATCCTCGCCGATCGGCGCATTCAGCGACCGGTCAGACGCCGAAAGCCGCGAGGCCATGCGGTCAACTTCCTTCTCGTCCACGCGCAGTTGCGTCGCCACATAGGTCCGGCTCTCCGGCGACAAGCCACCCTCGCTCGGATCGCGCAACAGAACGCGCAGCCGCCTCAGGTTGAAGAACAGCGACTTCTGCGCCGTCGTCGTCCCCGTGCGAACGATCGACCAGTTGCGCAGGATGAAATCCTGCACGCACGAGCGGATCCACCACGTTGCGTATGTGGAAAAGCGCAGCTCCCGCTCCGGCTCGAAGCGCGCCGCCGCCATCATCAGCCCGACATTGCCCTCCTGAACCAGGTCAGACATCGGCAGGCCGTAATGCCGGAAGCGAGACGCCACCGCCACAACAAGCCGCATGTAGGCGGTGCAGAGTTCGTGCAGCGCGTCCTGGTCCTGCTCCTCGCGCCAGCGCCGGGCGAGGTTCAGCTCGTGTTCGCGCTCGAGCATGGGCGCCGCCATCGCCAGCTTCACGAAGCGGCGGTCTGCGCCTGACGCCTGGTTTTCAGTGGATGCCATGACGGACTCCGGGTGAGTTTGTCCGATGGGCGCCAGCCGGGGCCAGCGCTCAGACAATCAAACCCGGCAGGCCGGGAGCGGTTCCCCGTCAGGGACCGGAAAAAAGCGATATGGCGGGAAGTAGCGCGGAACGCCGCCCGGGAAAGGGCGGTTCCCAAAAGCAAACGGGGCGCTCCCGTTGGGGGCGCCCCGCCTGTTCAATCTACCGTTTCGTCAGCCAGGCCGGCCTGCTTTCAGGCAGCCCGCTTGGCCAGCGACTTCGAAAGCTTCTCGACCGCATCGGCGTGCTTGATGTTCTCGACAGCCGCCAGCTCGCGCGCCATCCGGTCCAGCGCCGACTCATAGAGCTGACGCTCGGAATAGGACTGGTCGGGCTGGTCGCCGGCGCGGTGCAGGTCGCGCACGACTTCCGCGATCTGGATCAGGTTGCCGGAATTGATTTTCGCTTCGTATTCCTGGGCGCGGCGCGACCACATCGTGCGCTTGATGCGCGCGCGGCCGCCCAGCGTCTTCAGCGCATCGCCAACGATACGCGTGGAGGCGAGGGCGCGCATGCCCGAGGACGCCGCCTTGGCGACCGGGACGCGAAGGATCAGCTTGTCCTGCTCGAAGGCGACCACAAACACTTCCAGCTTCATGCCGGCGACTTGCTGTGTCTCGACGCCTGTCACACGGCCGACACCGTGCGCGGGGTAGACGACATGCTGTCCAACATTGAAGAGACCCTCGACAAGTTTGGCCGGCTGCTTCTTCGTCGTCATGCTCTGATCACCTCAATTACTCGCAGCAAGTGTCACAGCCCCATCCCGCTCACCTGAAGATGCGCGGCTGAAGAGTTTTGACCTGATGCGTTGTGCTAGCGCCCGTCGGCGTGTCATCTACATAGCACAATTGTAAGGATTTTCAAGCTGTTGCTGCAGGCTCAGCCGGGCACAGAGCCCTGATTTCATTAGGGCTAGCGGCATTTCGCCCCAAATATGGGCGTTAACGAATCAGTTGCCTTGGCCTGGCTTGGCCGAGAAAAGCGATTCCAGCTTGTTCTTTACCTTAGCGTAATCGTCAGCATCCGCCGGAGGCGTCCCCTTTAGGGTAATGTTCGGCCAGACTTTCGCGTATTCGGTGTTCAGCTTCAGCCATTTGCCGTCCGCATCGTCTTCCGTATCCGGCACGATGGCCTCCACGGGGCATTCCGGCTGGCAGACGCCACAGTCGATGCATTCCTCCGGGTGGATCACCAGGAAGTTCTCGCCCTCGTAGAAGCAGTCCACCGGACAGACTTCTATGCAATCCATGTATTTGCATCGGATGCAGGCGTCGGTGACGATGTAGGTCATGGGCAGGACAACTCGTTTTACGGGCCGCGAGATGGAGCCAGCAGGCCATCTTGTCAATTCGCTGACCTGTTGAGCCCCGCTCAACTATCCGCCATTCGCCTATCAGCTGGGCGTCAACGACTGGTAACACGCCGCCGCCTCTGCCGGCGGCCCCCTGCGCTCGGGCAGCGCCACGATCTTCACCAGCATCACCCCCGATGGCGCCACGAAGGACAATATGTCCCCTGGCTCCACCGGCGTCGCCGGCTTGTCGATCCGCCGCACCTGTCCGTTCCGCTCAATCCGCGCCCCTTTGCCCTCAATGGCCTCGGTCGCCCCCGTCCGCGCCTTGAAGAACCGCGCCCGCCACAGGAAAACGTCGATGCGCATGCGCTCGTCGGTCATCGGGCAACGCCACACATCTTGAAGCACTGCCCCATCCGCGCTCGTCCCGACGAAAGTCGGGACCCAGGAACGGTCTGCCCGGTACCGCGGGATTTGGGCAGCAAGCGAAGCCCAACGTCGGAACAAGCCTCCAGACCCGCCCTGGATTCCGACTTTCGTCGGAATGAGCGGAGCAACCGCTCGCAAAGCAGGGACACCAATCCACTCACGACGCCGCCTTCGGCGCGGATACTCCGCTCGCATCGACCGGCCGCTTGCCCCGTCTCCTCCGCCGCCTTTGTTGAGGCGGTGACGTACGCAGTTGCGGCTGCATGATGATCAGATCAGCCAGCACCGCGAATGGTCCGCTCGGCGGCGGCTGCGGCCGGGCAGGCGGTTGTGGTTGGCCGCGCGGCGCGCCCTGCGGCTGGCCGCGACGCCTCGTCCGCTCCGGCCGTGCACCCTCCCGCTTGCCAGCTTCCTCCGCACCAGCCGTCGCCTCAGCGCCAGCACCACCAGCCACCGGCTCAACCCTGCGCGGCTCATGCCTCCGCTGCGAGGGGAAGCGCCATAGCTTCACCGCGCCGGTCTCCTTGTCCTTCTCCGCAGGCTTCAGCCCAAGCGCCCGCAGCATCGCCGGAAATTCCGCCAACGGGCATCCCACCTGCGCGGCCAGCTCCGGCGGCGCAACAAACGCCGACGTCTCCGATCCGCGCCGCGCCTGAGAAAGCGCCCCCGCCAGCCGCTCGGCCAGGTCCGCCCGCACCGCCCGCGACCCCAGCCGCAGATACCCCGCCGTGTGCAGCATCGCGTCCGTCCACGCCCCATCCTTCAGCGGGAACGACGACTGCGACGGCGCATCCGGCGCCGCCTGTCCTGAATGCACCGCCCGCATGGCCAGCATCAGCCGCGCCGCCGTCGGCTTCATCAGCCCCGGCATCCACGCCGCCACCCGCCCCGCCTTCACGCCAGCCGCGGCAAGCAACGCGCGCTCCTCGGGTCCCAGCTGAAACGCTGGCCCCTGATTCCGCCGGTCGAACGACGCGCCTGTCTCCAGCAACTGGTAAGCCGCCCCACGCGCCGCCCCGCGCAGGTCCTTCCCATCCAGCACCTCGCGCAGATTGTGCAGAGCCGGTAGCTGCCCCTTCACATGATCCGCAAACCAGCGCGCCAGCCGCTCCAGCGCCGCATCACGGTCCGCCGTCGTGGCATCGCGCGCGCCCAGCAGTTCCACGCGCGGGCCGTGCCACTCCGCTCCCGCCGCCAGCTTCGCCACCGCACCACACGAATGCACGATGGTCCCCGCCGCCGCATCGAAGCTCAGCTCCTCGTCGCTCGCCCCCGCAATCGCCGCCAGCCGCCGTTCGATGACCGGCCGCAACGCCTTCAGCGCCGCTCCGCGCAGCGCCCGCCCGGCCAGGCTCTCGCCTGCCGCCTCGGCATGGAACACCAGCCCGTCCAGCCGCCCCACCACATGCCCGCCGATCGACACCTCGCCCATCGGACCAATGTCAGCTGGGGCATCTTCCTCGGAGTTCAGCGACTTCAGCAGCGCCGATGTCCGCCGGTCGACAAACCGGTTCATCAGCGCCTGGTGCAACGAATCCGAGAGCCTGTCCTCGATCTCCCGCGTGCGACCCTGCCAGGTCGCGGCATTCTCCAGCCAGTCCGCGCGGTTGGCCGCATAGGTCCATGTCCGGATCGCCGACAGCCTTTGCTGCAGCATGTCGACATCGCCCTCGGCGCGGTCCAGCGGCTCAACCTGCGCATAGAGCCACTCGTCCTTGATGCGCGCGCCCGGCTCGATCAGCTTCTCGACGAACGTCTGCACCAGCTTCAGGTGGGCATCCGGCCCATGCTTGCGGAAGTCGGGCAGGGTGCAGAGATCCCACAGCCGCCGCACATGCGCCGGGCTCCGCGCCGCATTGCGCACATCGCTGTCCTGCACCACCGACGCCAGCGTCATCTCGTCCAGCGCTTCCGGCGCTCGCCGCAGGATCACATCCGGTGATGGCCGCCGCAGCGACGCCAGCAGCCCATCGATGCTGCGATGGTCGAGATCCGAATTGCGCCAGTTCAGATACTCGACGGGCTCGAAGTGATGATTGACGATGCGCTCCACCGTCTCTTCCTCGAACGGCGCGCAATCCGCAGTTTCACCAAAAGTCCCGTCATCCCGAAACCGCCCCGCGCGCCCTGCAATCTGCGCCAGCTCGTCCGCCCGCAGGAAGCGCCGCTGCCGCCCGTCGAACTTGCGGCGCGAGGCAAACGCGATGTGCCCGACATCAAGGTTCAGCCCCATCCCGATCGCATCTGTCGCAACGATGTAGTCCACCTCGCCCGACTGATAGAGCTCCACCTGCGCATTGCGCGTGCGGGGAGACAGCGCCCCCATGATCACCGCGCATCCCCCGCGCTGCCGCTTCAGCAGCTCGGCGATCGCATAAACCTCCTCCGCCGAGAACGCGACGACGGCCGAGCGCTTGGGCAATTTTGTGATCTTGATCGGCCCCGCATAGGAGAGCTGCGAGAACCGCTCGCGCCGCTCTGAATCGATATGCAGGTCGAGCCGCTCCAGCGCCGGCCGCATCGTGTCGGCCCCCAGCAGCATCGTCTCATGCCGCCCGCGCGCCCGCAGGATGCGATCGGTGAACACGTGTCCCCGGTCCGGGTCCTGCGCCAGCTGGATCTCGTCGATGGCGACAAAGTCCGCGCCCTCGCCAACCGGCATCGCTTCGACGGTGCACGCCAGATACCGCGCCCCCTCCGGCCAGATGCGCTCTTCCCCGGTGACCAGCGCGCACGCCTTCGCGCCCTTCACCTTCACCATCCGGTCATAGATCTCGCGCGCCAGCAGGCGCAGCGGCAGGCCGATCATGCCTGTGCCGTGCGCCAGCATGCGCTCCACCGCAAGGTGCGTCTTGCCGGTGTTCGTCGGACCAAGAATGGCCCGGATACGGGTGTTGTCGCCGGCGGCCAGTGGCTGCCCTCCCGATGTATTGCGGATCAGGCGATCAGGCTAAGGCGCAGCTGCGCCTGCACGTGAAGGGCGAGGGGAGTGATCGGGCGCCAGCGCATATCCGTCTTCCCTGTAGGCTCAAGGCCTGTGCGGACTCGGGATCGGTCCAGCCACAAGGTTGGGGTGCGAGACGCTCGGGGTCAACAGGCGAGGCTGTGGATAGCGGCAATCTAAATCATGGTTGCCGCGATACTCGGTACGACGATTTGGCCGACGCTGGCCAACGATCGTGCGCCATCAAAGTCGAGATCGCGCGTTACGAAGACCTCCCTGCGGTTCATCACGTGACTCGCCAAGGCCAGTGTATCGCATTTTTGATTTCGCCATTCGACCTCTGCGTTGCTTGGTGTCTTGCCGCTTTTCGCGATGTGATCAGTTAGGTCAAACTGCGACTTAGGAAACATGGCCGAATGGATCGCTTGCTCAAGAGCAAGGAGATTTGCATCGGACCCAACACACCAGTCCCAGTATGTGATGTCCCAGTAGCCAATGGGTTTTAGTATTTCGAGACAGCCGAGCCCCAACATTTCGAGTTCAGTCTGGAATGCCGAGAATGTTGCGAGATAACCGCCCGAGGTTTGTTTCTCTGACGCTGAAATTCCAACAATGGCGACGTTAGCTTTGCCCGCACGATGAGCGTCGCGTAACGCCAAAACGTGACGCATGTCCGGTCGTGCTCGCGCAACGTCGACGAAGCAGTTGGTATCGAGTGTGAAAGTCTTCACAAGCAGCTCGCTTTCGCCAACGGACGTTGTCGAATGCAACCTAAGGGGGGGAGGTCAAATCCTGCATTGACAAGCGTAGAACAGCTTCAACCTGCGCCCGTGACACGCCCTCGAACCACTCAAGGAATTCGTCGACTGTCGCGCCAGCCTCGAGATTCTCGAACAGCGCTTTAACTGGCACACGCGAGTCCTTGAAAAGCCAGGCGCCGCTCACCTTGCCTTCGATGCGTTCAACCGCCGTGCATTGCGACCAGTCGATCATGCTTCAAACCTGACCCATCCACGCAAAAAGGCAAGACCGGGATGACTAACCCGCCCGCCCATATCTCAGCTTCGTCGCCTGGATCGTGTACTTCCCGCTCCGCTTGCTTCGCAGCTCGGCCTTCAGCGGCGGCGTCAGGGCGCCGCCGTCCAGTTCCGCCAGGATGAAGTTTGCCCACGCGATATCGTTGCGATCGTCTTCTTTCTGCTGCGCCGACTTCGCATCGAACCCCGCGATCTCGATATACTCCGCTTCGCACTTCAGCGCCGGCCCCTTGTAGACATCCGAGTCCCACGTCAGCCGCGCGACATAGCGCAGGCGGATGTCATAGCGCTGCTTGCCATCGAACATGCGCAACGGCCCGCCACACGGGTTGGCGGGCGTCGCCCTGATCCGCATCGTCATGCCCAGGATCGCGGTCAACGGATCGACCGCCTCCAGCTTCTGCGCGTTGGACGTCGCCGGATATCCCCAATTGCCGAATTTCGGGCTCACCGAGACCAGCACCTCGCGCCCGGTATAATCCACGATCACGCGCCGCTGCTTCGATCCGTCCCTCACCGTGCTGTCGAAGTGGGCAGGGAACAGCCCGAACGCGGTAAGGGCGCCGTTCGACGTCATGGTGGTGGAGGCGTCGACGAACCAGTCGATGAAGCCCTCCGCCCGGCTGCTCATCGTCACGCGATAGCTGTTGGGCGAAAGGTCGACCACCAGGGAGGCCGACGCCGTCTTGTGCCGCCCTACCCACGGCACCGGTGTGATCGCCTCGTATTCCGCCTCCAGCCGCATGTTCGCGCCGCCGGCCGCGATCTGCGACAGGCCGTTCTGTCCCAGCAGGGGAAGGAAAAGCAGTCCCCCGGCTGAGAGAAGGGCGGTGAAAACGGCCATTAATTCGCTCCGCAGCCCGCATCCTGCCGGCCGCTCCCTCTCCCTAGAGCTGCAGAATCTGGCGATTTCTCGACCGGCGCGGTAACCCTCTCGGGGGCGCCCGGCCGCAAGCCCGAACTTGACAGTCCCCGTCCACCTGACTAATCACCCCGCTTCGCTTTCAGCGCCGGGCCCGAAATCCCCGTTTTCTGGGGTTTTTGAACCGCGCAGACGTTTCAGGAAGGGTGGGCCATGTCCCGCGTTTGTGAACTCACTGGCAAGAAGCCGATGGTCGGCAACACTGTCAGCCACTCCAACATCAAGACCAAGCGGCGCTATCTGCCGAACCTGGTGAACGTAACCGTTCACTCGGACGCACTCGGCCAGTCCTACTCGGCCCGCGTCTCGGCTGCGGCCCTCCGCACCATCGACAAGCGCGGCGGCCTCGACAGCTTCCTCGCCAAGGCGAAGGACGAGGAGCTCTCGCCCAAGATGCTCAAGATCAAGAAAAACATCGCCAAGAAAGCCGCCGAGGCTGCCGAAGCCGCTGCCTGAGGCAGGTTTCTGATCCGAAGAATTCCAGAACCCCTCGCTGACAAGGCGAGGGGTTTTTCGTTTCTATGGACCGCTGAACCCCACCCGGCCTCTTGCCTCCCTCGATCGCCACACGATCGGGGGAGGTGGCAGCCGCGCGAAGCGCGGATGACGGAGGGGGTCTCTCGCAAAGCCCGGTTTGTGTGAAACAGCCTGTCCGAAACTGCCGGAGACAGAAAAAACTTCCCCCGCAATTCCAACACCCTGCGATCACAACTCGTAGGACGTAGCCGCGCAGAACCAGCCGGGCCCGGAATGAGCGCACAATGCTCCCCATGTCCTGGCTCTGGATCATCCTGCGCGCGCTCTTCCCGGCGGACCCCATCCGCCAGGTCGCCGAAGGTCTACGTCATCGCGCGCTGCAACTCGTCCACGCCGCGAAGGACGAAGCAACGTTCAGCGAACTCCTGATCAACCCTGCGCTTCGCCTCCAGCTCGAACTGCTGATCCTCGACGCCGAAGACTCCCTCCGTCTCTGGATCGCCATGCGCGGCTGCCAGATCGCCCGCATCCGCCCCGGCCTGCCGCACAAGCGCTGCACGCCACACCTCACCCACGCCAAGAGCCTGCCCGAACTCATCGCTCGCATCGCCGCCCTCGTCATCGCCTGCACCGAAATGGAAGCACGCGCGCAAGCCCACGCCGCCAGGCTGAAGCAGCTCCGCAACGCCGATCCCCTCGGAGCCCATGGTTCGACGGACGCATGGCTCCGCCATGCTGCTCACCATGAGGCTGTGGGTGTGTCGAGCTTTCAGTCAGGCCTCATGGTGAGCAGCAAGGCCATGCATCGCATGGCGTTGCGTCCGTCGAACCACGAGGCCGCGCTCACAGCTCTCGCCGCAACCCTCGTGCGAGCAACCCCACACTCGATTGAAGGAGCCACCCCGTAACGCAACTCGCAGGCTTCACCTGCGAGACCGCGAACCCGTGCCTCGAACGCCCGAGCCGCTTGCGCCCACCCCAGCCATCGCTAACGTGCCACCTAATTCCGGAGGGGCCTTCATGCGACTTAGGCTAGCTGAAATCTCAGCTCTCGCACTTGCCATCATGGGCTTGAGCGCCTGCGAAAACGCGCCCGCAAATCCGCCAGACGCGATATTCCACAACGCCACCATCTACACCGGCGTCGATGGCCAGCTGCCTGCAACCGCGGTATCAGTGAAGGATGGCCGCATCGTCGAAGTCGGCGCCGCCGAGGAGCTGCTGAAATCCGCAGGCGAGGCGACCCGGAAAATCGATCTCGCCGGCGCCTTTCTCTATCCCGGCTTCACCGACGCCCACGCCCATCTCTACGGGATTGGCGAGCGCGAGCAGACGCTGAACCTCGACGATGTCGACTCGATCGCCGATCTCGTTCTCACCGTGATGGAGGCCTCGGACGAACTCCCGCCCGGCCAGCCGCTCATCGGCCGCGGCTGGATCGAAACCCACTGGCCCGAAGGCCGCTTCCCAACCCGCCACGATCTCGACGCCGTCACGGGCGAACGCCCCGTCGTGCTCGAACGCGCAGACGGCCACGCCATGGTCGCCAACACAGCTGCTCTGAAAGCCGTCGCGCTCGACGGCAAGCCCACATCCCAACCCGCAGGCGGCCGCATCGAGGTCGATGCCCAGGGCCTGCCCACCGGCATGCTGATCGACAACGCCATGGCTCCGATGGCCGCCCTGATGACCGCCCCCACCGATGCGCAGGTCCGCGCCACCTACGCCAAGGCCATGGCCCGCGAAGTCGGCCTCGGCTGGACGGGTCTCCACAACATGTCGGCCATCGGCCCGCATATGGCGACACTCAACTCCATGTCGGCTGCCGGTGAAGTCCCGATGCGCATCTACAACGCCGTCGATGGCGCCGCCTTCGACATGATGACCGAGGGCGGCCTCTGGGGCGCTAGCGAAGACGGCCTCGTCACCACGAAAGCAATCAAGCTCTACATGGACGGCGCCCTCGGCTCGCGCGGCGCGCTGCTCACCGAGCCCTATTCAGACCGCCCGGATATTAGCGGCCTCCAGATCGCCCAGGAAGCCGAAACGCTGGCGATCCTGCGCAAAGCCTCCGGCGCCAACATCCAGGTCGCCTTCCACGCCATCGGCGATGAGGGCAACCGTCTCCTCCTCAACTGGATGGAAAAGACCTTCGCCGACGCCGGTGTCGCGGGCCCCGACAAGCGCTGGCGCATCGAGCATTCGCAAATCTTGCACGTCGAGGACATTCCCCGCTTCAAGGCTCTGGGCGTCATCCCGTCGATGCAGCCCAGCCACGCCATCGGGGATCTCTATTTCGCCCCGGCGCGCCTCGGGCCCGATCGTCTCGCCGGCGCCTATGCCTGGCGCGCGCTGATCGACGCCGGCTCCATCATCGCGGGCGGCTCTGACGCTCCAGTGGAGCAGGGCGATCCGCGCATCGAGTTCTACGCCGCAGTGGCGCGCAAGGACCTCAAGGGCAATTCCGGCGAAGGCTGGCATCCCGAACAGGCCGTCACGCGCGAAGAGGCGCTGAAGATGTTCACCCTCTGGCCGGCCATCGCCGCCTTCCAGGAGAACGACCTCGGCACGATCGAACCCGGCAAGCTCGCCGACTTCACTGGCTTCACCGCCGACATCATGACCATCCCCGAAGCCGGCATCCTCACGGCCGACCCCGCGATCACCGTGGTCAGCGGAAAGGTCGTCTACAGCCGCGAAGATGGTGAGTGAGAAAGGGACATCGACTCGAAAAGGCGCGGCCCGCCGAAGCAGACCCCCACCTGTCCGCCCCCTAAGAACGGGGCGGAACCTGCTTGGACTACCGTCCTTCAAAATTGGTTAAGCTCGCCCAACAGGGTCCCGCCCCGTTCTTAGGGGGCGGACAGGTGGGGGTCTGTCTCAAGGCTTTCCGGCGTCGCGATGTCTGAACGCCAGGCGCCTCAAGCACGCGCCATCGGATGCGCCGCTTCCAGCAGGTCGCGCAGCTCGTCTGTCACCACATGCGTATAGATCTGCGTGGTCGAGATATCCGCGTGGCCCAGCAGAAGCTGAACCGCCCGCAGGTCGGCCCCGCCAGACAAAAGATGCGTCGCGAAAGCGTGGCGCAGGGCGTGCGGCGTCACCCGCTCAAGCGAGATATTCGCCTTCATCGCCAGGTCTTCCAGTATCTGCCCCAGCCTGCGCCGCGTCAGCCGCCCGCCAGCCCCGCGCGATGGAAAAACATACCGCATCGCCGCCGTCCGCACCGCCGACTTCGGCAGGAACTGCTCGCGCACGGCCATGTAATTCTTAAGCGCCATCAGCGCCGGCTTGCCCAGCGGCGTGATCCGCTCCTTGTCGCCCTTGCCGCGCACGATCAACACCGTCGCCCCCGGCGCCGGCAGCGCCGACAAGGGCAGGTCGCAACATTCCGACGCCCGCAACCCCGCCCCATACAACAGCTCGATCAGGCAGATGGTCCGCAGGTCGGAAGCCTCCGTTCCCTGCGCCGCCGCAATCAGCCGCGAGACCTCCTCGCGCGACAGCACGTCAGGCGGATCGCGCCGCGTGGCCGGCCCATCCAGCCGCGAGGTCGGATTGTCCTGCCGCTCATTTTCGCCCAGCTGGAAACGAAAGAACCGCCGCAACGCCGAAAGCCGCCGCGACACCGTCGCCGCCGACATGCCCCGCTCATGCAGGTCGCGCACAAAGGCCGAAAGGTCCCGCTCGCCCGCATCAATCAGCGAAGACCGATTGGCCCGCAGGAAGGAGGACGCATCCTCAAGATCCCGCCGATACGCCTCAATCGTATTGTCCGCCGCCCCGCGCTCCGCCCGCAGCGTGTCAAGAAAAGCTTCAATCCGGCGCGTGTCGAGCATCGCGAGACATTGCGCGCTCCGGGTTTATGGGAAGTTAGCCGATGGATCAGGGCATGCGGAGGGCATGCGGAACCGGCGCCCGATCAGAACGCCTTCCACACCTGCATCGCTTCCAGCGCAATGGCTTCGGCATCCTCGCCCATGCCTACCGCGCTCAACTGCACGAGCAAGTCCGAGAGTCCAGCGAACGACAGCGCCGAAATATCATTCCCCAGCTGGCCAATCGCCGCCAGCATCGCCTCGCCATCCGCATCCTGCCGCGCCGCCGCCGTGATCCGCGCAATCGCCGCGTCCGGCACGCCGCGTCCCGCCGTGCGCAAGGTCGAGAGCAGCGTGCGCTGCTCCCCGCTCAGCTCCCGGCCCAGCCCGACATGAAGGAACAGCATCCGCGTATTTTCGATCCGCCGTATCGCCAGCTGCTGTTCGCCCGAGGAGGCCGCCGCGCCCGGCTTGGCGTCGGGCTTGGGCTGCGTCGCCGCGATCATCCGGTCGAGCAGAACGACGGGCTTGTCGGTCTTCGCCCCGGCCAGCGACAGCATCAGGTCCAGCCGGGCAAGGGCCCAAGGATCCTGCTTGTCCGCCGCCATCGCGCCCAGTTGCTTGCGCCATTCGCCGGCAAGGCCAACGTCCCCGGCCAGAAGGCTCGCGCGCGCAAACTGGTCGGCATAGGCCAGCGTCGCATCGTTGCGCGGCAGCGCCTTGATCGGCGCCAGCAGCCCCAGCGCCGCAATGCGCGCATCCGTCAGCGTCTCGGCGCCCTTCAGCGCCGCCGCATAGGCCGCAGCCTTGGCGGCGGGCGCCGCTTCCTTGTTGGCCGCCGTCGCAATGGCCTGCGCCACAAGGTCAGGCTTGGCCCCGCGCGCCGGCGCCACATCGGGCGCAAGCGCCAGCACAGCGGCAATGTCTGCAGCCTTCAGCTTCCCGCCTTCAACGGCTGCGCGCAAAGCCCCACGCCGTTGCGCCTGCGTGGCGCTGGTATTCTTTGCAATCGCCGCCGCAATGTCCGCGCGCATGCCATTGAGCGCGTTGGCCGGAACCGGCAGCTTCGCGGCCACCGACACCGCCGCCTCGAGCGGCGCGCCATACCGGCCTTCCGCCTTCTTCAGCTCCGGCGCATTGATCGCCGCCAGCGCGCCGAGCAACCACAGGCCAACCGCCTCATCGCTCGCCACGATCTGCTCGACCAGCACATTGGCGGCGCCAACATCGCCAGCCAGCGCCGCGCACAAGGCCCGCACCGGCAGCCACGCCTTGCCGCCGGCAGCCTGCTTGCCGGCCAGCGCACACGCCGCATCCTTCTCGCCGCGGGCAAGGTCGAACTCGGCCGACGCCAGATCAGCCTGCTTGCCCCAGTCGGTGTCCTTGTACCGGCGGCGCAGGTCGATCGCGCTTTCCGTCTCGCCCAGTTCCTCCAGCAGCCGCAGCCGCTCGGGGATCAGGGTGACGCCGCCCGGGCTCTTCGCCTTGGACATCAGAACCCGCCGCAACGCCTGCCGCGCCGATGGCGCCAGCTCGCGCGGCTTCAGCGCGCTGAACAGTGGCGCCAGCGTCGTCTCGCTGGTGTTGTTCCAGAAGGTGGTGGGCAGCGGCCCGTCATTCGCCCCAAGCCAGCCGACGCCCCACGGGTCGGTTGCGGGCAGGGAGCTGCTCGTCACCTGCGCGGAAGCAGATGCGCCCATCGCGATCGCAAGAACCGCTGCGGACAGAAGCCTGTTGCCCGGGAACCTACGGCGTTGGCGCATTGCCGCCGCCTCCCGGGGGCTGGGCGTTTGGCCCGATATTGGTCGCCGGGACCGTTATCTCCTGCTGTTCGGGCCGGCGCGAATCCGCCTGGCCAGCGGCCCAGAACATGACCCCTGCCAGAACCACCAGCCCAATGCCCGCGATGATCGCAATCAGCTTGAGCGACATCGGCCTGCGCCGCCGTGCAAAGCCTCCACGCGCCATCATCAACCTCCAAGCCTCAACGCCACGAACGCGAACCGCCGGGGGAATGAACCAGACGCGGCCGCCACGGTCCAGCCGCGCATGTCATGCGTGCTGTCCATGGTCCGGCCTGATCATTGCCCCGCAGGTCGCCGCCTGTATAAGCGTGCGGTTCGGGATACAGGGCAAGCCATGACTGCTCAATCGGAAGCGCCAGAAGACGGCGTTGGCGGGGGGGGCGGCCCGGCCGCCAGCCCAGCCAATGGCCGCCTGCAGCGCACCATTGCGCTGGTTGGCCTCATGGGTGTCGGCAAATCCACAGTCGGCCGGAAACTGGCCGAAAGCCTCGGCGCCCCCTTCGTCGACAGCGACGAGGAGATCGAGAAGGCCGCCGGCCTCAGCGTGCAGGAAATCTTCGAACGCCATGGCGAGCCAGAGTTCCGGCGCGGAGAACGCCGCGTGATCGAGCGCCTGCTCAACGGCCCGCCTATCGTGCTGGCAACCGGAGGAGGGGCCTATATCGACCCGGACACACGCTCCCTGATGAAGGAAAAGGCCACCACGGTCTGGCTCCGCGCCGAACTCGACCTTATCTGGAAACGCGTCAACCGCCGCGACACCCGGCCCCTGCTCAAGCGCGACAATCCGCGTCAGGTGCTGGCTGACCTCAACGCGGTCCGCTCGCCGATCTATGCCGAGGCGGACATTGTGGTGGACTCGGGCGACGCCCCCGCTGCAGAAGCCGCGAAGACGATCCGCGAAAAGCTGGGGCTGACATGAGTGAAGTACGCGCAACTGTCCGGGTCGAGTTGGGCCAGCGGGGCTATGACATCCTCATCGGCGAGGGGCTGATCGCCCGCGCCGGCGAACTCGTTCGCCCGCATCTCAAGCCGGGCCGCGACCGGGTCTTCGTCGTCGCCGACGACAATGTCGCCCGCCTGCATGGACAGCGTCTGGTCGATGGTCTCGTCGCGGCCGGCATCAGGGGCCAGATGGTCACCGTGCCGCCGGGCGAGGAATCGAAGTCCTTCGCCTATCTCGACATCGTGCTGGGCGAACTCATCGCAGCCGGCGCCGAGCGCGACGATCTAGTCCTCGCTTTCGGCGGCGGCGTGGTCGGCGACCTCACGGGTCTCGCCGCCGGCCTGCTCAAACGCGGCGCACGCTTCGTCCAGATCCCGACCACCTTGCTGGCCCAGGTCGATAGCTCCGTCGGCGGCAAGACTGCGATCAACAGCTCGGCCGGCAAGAACATGATCGGCCTGTTCCATCAGCCCGTCCTCGTGCTGGCCGATCTCGACGTGCTCGACACGCTGCCGGTGCGCGAACGTTATGCTGGCCTGGCTGAAGTCGCCAAATACGCGCTGATCGACGACCCTGCCTTCTTCGATTTCCTTGAGGCGAACGCCGCCGCCCTGTCCGAAGGCCACAAGCCGGCGCTGGCTGAGGCGATCCGCGTCTCGTGTTCCTCGAAGGCTCGCATCGTCGCGATCGACGAGACCGAACAGGCCGAGCGCGCTCTCCTCAACCTGGGGCATACGTTCGGACACGCCCTTGAGCGCGCCAACGGCTTCCAGCCCAGCCTGCTGCACGGCGAGGGCGTCGCCGCAGGCATGGCGATGGCGATGCGCTATTCGGTGAAGCTGGGCCTCTGCCCGGGCCAGGACGCTGTCAGGGCCGAACGCTTGCTCAAAGCACTGGGTCTCGCCACGCGCGTGGCGGACCTCGGCGGGGGCCCCTATCGCGGCGATGAACTGCTTGCGCACATGGCGCACGACAAGAAGGCCCGCAACGGCCAGCTGACCCTCATTCTCTCGCATGGGATCGGCAAAGCCTATATCGAGCGAAGCGTAACGCTCGATACGCTCAGGGAATTTCTCGAAATCGAGACCACGGCCGCTTCCTGAATCCCGAAACCGACATTAGCTTAGGGTTGGTGGGGAAATTGAAGGGCTAAAGATCTCTGACATGACGCTGGCTGATCGCACTCTCGCGTTTGCCGAGCAGGCGGCCGAGGTGCAGACCCGCAAGTCGCTCGGCTCCAGCCTTATGTCGCTCGTCGAGCCGCTGGGGGCTTCCACCTTCGCGTGCCTGTATCTCCGCCGTGAACGAGGCGCAGTCGTCATCGACCGTTCGCTGTCGAACGTCTCCCGCCAGTGGCTGGAACTCTATCTTGAGCGTGGCTATGACGCGTCCGATCCCGTGTTTCAGGGCGTCATGCGCGGCGGCACGTACGGCTACTGGGACGAGCTGACGCGGGGCATGGTTCTCAATCGTCAGATGCGCGAAGTCATGGGCGCCGCCAGTGAACACAAGATGCGCCAGGGCTTCACCAAGCGCGTAACGCTGGATTCCGGCGGTATCGCTGTGATGATGATTGCCGGGATGGACCTCGAAAAGGACCGCCAGACCCGGGCGGCCTTGCGCATGGCCTTCGACGTCTTCGCCAATGAAGGCGCCCGCATGCTGAAGGTGGGCCCCGGCGGCAAGTCCGAGAACGGGGAAGGCGAGCCCTCGCAGGACCTGTCAAAGACCCAGCTCAAAGTCCTCCTGATGCGGTCCGAAGGCATGTCCAACAAGCAGGTCGCCCAGACGCTTGGCCGCCATGAAAAGACAGTGGAATGCCACGTCACCGAAATCCTGCGCCGGCTGGAGGCGCGAAACATGATCGACGCCATCCGGATCGCGACCCGCTTGAAGTTGATCCTGTGAAAACAGGGTGGCGCCGGACGGTACCAGGAGGTTCTAGGGGCCAACCCCGATTTGCAGAACCGTGCGGCGCCAGCAGAGTGACGTCCGTGGGACGGGCTACAGACCTCCAGGCCCTGGGTTGGAGAACGGCTCCGCCGCAGGGTGGAGCCGTTCTTTTTTGGGCGCAGCCCCAAGGCTGATCCGTCCAAACTCAGCGGAACGCGCCCCAGTTCCAGCAGCCGCAGGGCCGCCAATGTGCTCAGCCCGCGTCGATATGCAGCGCGTGAAGCCCGGTCGCGAACTCACCCTTCAGGGCGTCGTTGACCGCCCGGTGCCGCGCCAGCCGCGAAAGACTGGCAAGCTGCGCTGACCGGATTCGCACCGCATAGTGCGTCTCCCCGCCAGGAGCCGCACCGGCATGGCCATGGTGCAGGTGGGATTCATCCACTATATCCAGCTCATCCGGAGAAAAAACTGCAGCAAGGGCGGCCCGTATGCGCTCCGTGCGAGTTGTCAATTCTTGCGGCATTAACGAACGCATCCCAAGATCGAATTCATGACGGCAGCCGAAGACTACATGCGGAGCTACCGCGTCAAGTTCATCGATGTCCGCGTCAACCCTCCGGGTGGGCGGCGGAAGGCGAGCGCGTATGTTCAACGGTGCGAGCACAGGGGCTGCGACGAGCTGGGCCTCTGCAAGGCGCCAAAGCCCTACTCGGCGCGCGTGATCCAGGTTCCTGGCCAGGCGGTCGCCGAGCAGGATCACCACTGGTTCTGCCAGCGCCACGCAGCCGAATACAACGAAACCTACGACTTCTTCTCCGGCATGACCGAGGACGAGATCTCCGCGTTCCAGGCCTCAGCCGGCTTTGGCCACAAGCCGACCTGGAAGTTCGGCGGCGGCCCCGTGGGCGCCGCTGGCCGGGCTGCCCGCATGAACAACCCGCGCGCCTGGCGCGGCGCCAAGGACTGGCTCTACAACGGCCATGTCGGCAAGGGAGATGCGGCCCAGCCCGAACGCGGCCGCACCCGCCTGCAGACCCGCGCGCTCGACGAGATGGGTCTGCCGCACCACGCCGACGCTCCGCAAATCCGCGAGCGCTATGGTGTCCTCGTGAAGCAGTATCACCCCGACTCCAACGGCGGCGACCGCTCGATGGAACACCGCCTCACAGTCGTGATCCGCGCCTTCAAGGCGCTGAAGGCCAGCGGGCTGGCATAGCGCCTAGCCCATCGGCTTCGGTTCCCACAGTTCGATCTTGTTGCCTTCGGGGTCCATGATGTGGGCGAACTTGCCGTTCGCCTCCTCGGGGAAGGTTTTCACCGGGATGACGCCGTGCGTGGCGCACCTGGCCAGGACGCCGTCGAGATCGTCCACCGCCAAGTTGATCATGAACTCCTTGGTCGAGGGCTCGAAATAGGTGGTGTCTTGCTTGAAGGGGCTGAACACCGTGCCCGCCCCGGGATGAGCCGCCATCGCCTCAGGGGTCATGAAAACACCACCCCAATCGTGGACATGCAGGCCAACAACATCCCGGTACCAGTTGACCAGGGCAGCCGGGTCCTTCGCCTTGAAGAATACGCCGCCAATTCCCAGAACCTTCGCCATATCCATCCCCTCCCGACAACTGATCCGCCGCCCAGCAAAACAGCGGCAGCCGTCAGGCGCAACCACTCGACGGGGTGATTCTGAGGAATCGCACGGCATTTTCCGCGATATCGCTGCCGGGATTGGCCCCAGAATGAGCCGATGTGCTGCGTTGCAATGTGTCCGCCCTCGCGCCTATATCGGCTGACTGGATACGAGAGATTTTCCTCCCATGGCCGTGACTGACGCTTCCGACGCCCTGATCTCGCTCGCGCCGACGAAAGAGCTCGACGCGAAGAAAACCTTTGGCATTGAACTCGACTGGAAGATTCCCGCCTTTGCGGAGAAGTCGCCCTACGTGCCTGACTTCGACCCGGCCTACCGGTTCGACCCACAAACCACCCGCGCGATCCTGGCCGGCTTCAAGCACAACCGCCGCGTGATGATCCAGGGCTATCACGGCACCGGCAAGTCGACCCACATCGAACAGGTCGCCGCCCGCCTCAACTGGCCGCTGATCCGCATCAACCTCGACAGCCACGTCTCGCGCATCGACCTCGTCGGCAAGGATGCGATCGTGCTGAAGGACGGCAAGCAGATCACCGAATTCCGTGAAGGCATTCTTCCCTGGGCGCTGCAACGGCCCATCGCGCTCGTGTTCGACGAATACGACGCCGGCCGGCCGGACGTGATGTTCGTCATCCAGCGCATTCTCGAATCCTCCGGCCAGCTCACGCTGCTCGACCAGAACCGCGTGATGAAGCCCCACCCATACTTCCGGCTCTTCGCCACCACCAACACCGTGGGCCTCGGCGACACCACCGGCCTCTATCACGGCACGCAACAGCTCAACCAGGGCCAGCTCGACCGCTGGTCGATCGTCACGACGCTGAACTACCTTACGCACGACGCCGAGGTGGAAATCGTCTCCGCCAAGGTTCCCGATATCGACAAGGCCACTGTCTCGAAAATGGTCCGCGTCGCCGACATGACGCGCAACGCCTTCATCGCCGGCGATATCTCGACGGTGATGAGCCCGCGTACCGTCATTACATGGGGCGAGAACACGCTGATCTTCGGCGACATCGGTCTCGCCTTCCGCATGACGTTCGTGAACAAGTGCGACGAGCTCGAACGCCCCGCCATCGCCGAGTTCTACCAGCGCGCCTTCGCGCAGGAGCTGCCCGAGAGCGCAGCGATGGTGAAGGTGGCGTAGGTGGGTATTCTGGCGTAGGTTATCGCCATGGACGCGCCGACGATCATCAAGGACGCGAAGCCGAAAATTTCGGTGGCGGACCTGTTCCACATGATGGAGCAGGGCGTGATCGACCCTGAGGCCAAGTTCGAACTGGTCGAGGGGGAGATCGTTCCAATGTCGCCGCAGGGGCCGCTGCACCAGGAAATCCAACGCTGGCTGTCCAAGAATCTGGAACGCCGCCTGGGTGACCGCTTCTGGGTGGCACCCGGCTCGACGCTGATCCTTCCGGAAGATACCGCGCTCGATCCGGACATCTGCATCTACCCGTTGGACGTTAAGACTGAGGACCTGTCCGGCGAAAAGGTCACGCTCGTGATCGAGATCGCGGTCTCCAGCCGGCGCTACGATCTCGGCAAGAAGGCCGAACTCTATTCCCGCATGGGCGTGCAGGAGCTTTGGGTGGTCGATGCGAACGCCCGCACAACCCATGTGCATCGCGGCCCCCATCGCGGCCCCTTGGGCGGCGCGTGGAGCGAAATCCTCCGCGTCGCTTTCGAAGAACAGATTTCGCCGGTTGCAACGCCCGATGTCCCGGTGCGTATTGCAGATGCAGGCTGACAGGCCTCCGGCGCCCCAACAAGTTCGAGGAGCAGGCTTCTGACCGATATCGCAATCACCCGCGCCACTGAGGCCGACGCCGCTGACCTGGGCGTTATTGGCCCGGCTGCCTACGCTGCCGCCTATCATGACGACTGGGACGACGCGGTCGGCTTCTTCCACCAGCTGAAATCGTTCGGCGAAGACGCCATGCTCGCCACCCTGGCGCGGCCAGACGCGCGCGTGTGGCTCGCCCGTCAGGATGGGGCCAGCGTCGGCTTCCTGACCATGTTCGTTGGTTCGCTTGAGCCGATCAACCAGAGGGAAGGCGGGGCGGAAATCCCCCGTATCTACCTGTTGCCCGGCGCGCGCCGCGGCGGCATGGGCAAGAAGCTGCTTGAGGCAGCGGAAGCCCAGGCGAAGTCAGAGGGCCGCGTCTATATCTGGCTGGATGTGATGGAACACGCTGAATGGGCACGCGCCGCTTACGAGCGCTGGGGTTTTGCCGACATCGGCGCCAAGACCTTCGCCGGGGGGCTGCGCCCGGGCCGCAGCCGCGCCATGCGCGTGATGGTCAAGGAGCTGGGTTAGCGTTCCGGCGTCAGCCGGTATAGGACTGCGGTTGGACTCGTTCAGGGGAGGACGCTGTGGACTGGAAGATGATCCTGATCGGGCTCGCCATGCTCATCGCGGGCGGGTTCCTTGCCTGGCGGCTCCGGAAGTCCAAATTCAGCACGGACATGGGTCCCGGATGCCTGATGGCGTTCGCGCTGCTGATGTTGCTCACGGGCCTTGCTGCCGCCGTGATCGGTTTTCTTTTCAAGACTGGCTGAACCCTGGGGTGATTCACCATGACCACCGGCGCCACGATCCGCCTCGTAAGCCGCGACGGTTTTGAGCTCGATGCGTATCGTGTGCCCGCGCAGGGCCCACGCAAGGGCGGGGTCATCGTGATCCAGGAAATCTTCGGGCTTTCGGATCACGTCAAGGAAATGGCGGAGCGCTTCGGCGCAGCGGGCTACGAAGCCATTGCGCCTTCGATGTATGATCGCGCGGCCCCCGGCTTCATCGTGCAGGCGCAGGATGTTGCGGCCGGTATGGCGCGTGGTCGCGATCTCGCAATTGGCAACGGCCCCGATAACGCCATGAACGATGTCGGTGGCGCCTTCGATGTGCTCGCGCCTTCAGGAAGGGTTTATGTCACCGGCTATTGCTATGGCGGCTCGATGAGTTGGCTGGCCGCCGCGCGTATCGACGGGCTTGCCGCCGCTTCCTGCTATTACGGCGGCAACATTCCGCAGATGATCGGCATGAAGCCAAAATGCCCCACCATCTGCCACTTCGGCGCGAAGGACGCGCACATCCCGCTCGTCGGCGCGGTCGACAAGATCGAGGCCGCGCACCCGGATATCCCGGTCTACATCTACGACGCCGGCCACGGCTTCTCACGCAGGAACTCGGCTGACTACGACGCCGCCGCCGACGCGATGGCGTTCGAACGGACGCTGGCGCTGTTCGACCGCGCATGAAGCTGATCTTCATCTGGGGCGGGGCGGCGTCGGGTAAGCTGACTGTCGCCCGCGAACTGGCGCGGCTCACCGGCCTGCCGCTGTTTCACAATCATCTCGTCGTCGATGCGCTGCTGGAGCGGCTTCCGTTCGGCGATCCGGAATTCATCCGCCTGCGCGAGGCGATGTGGATGGCGGGCTTCGAGACGGCGGCCTCATCCAGCCAGTCGTTGATCTTCACTTTCGCGCCGGAAGAGACTGTGCCTGAAGGCTTTCCCGAGCGCGTGGCCGCACTTGTGCGAGCCCTTGGCGGAGAGGTGAAATTCGCCCGCCTGGTCATCTCCCCCGAAGAGCAGGAACGCCGCATCGCGAACGACAGCCGCATGGAATTCCGCAAGCTCGTCTCGCTCGACCTGCTGCGCGATTTGCGCGCGTCCTTCCTGGAAGCAGAAGCAGCGATGCCCGCCGCCGATCTCGTGGTCGACAGCGAAGCCGATGATCCGGAAACGGCAGCGCGCCGGATCGCGTCCGCGTTCGGCCTCGCGGCTGCATCGCCAGCAAACTAGGGGGCGTATGGCGCAGCGATCGATAGCCATCGCGGGCGGCGGAATTGCCGGCCTTGCCTGCGCGGCCTTGCTGGCGCGCCGGGGCGAGCGTGTGGTGGTGTTCGACCGCATGGCGGCGCCCTCGGCCATTGGCTCCGGCCTGATCCTCCAGCCCGTTGGCCTCGCAGTACTTGATGAGATCGGCCTGGCCGCGCGCATGAGGTCGCTGGGTGCGCCCATCCGCCGCCTCTTCGGCCGCGCCATGCCCTCGAACCGCGTCGTGCTCGATGTCCGGTATCGCGCGCTCGGCGGCGGGGCGGGTGAGGGGCTGGCTGTCCACCGCGGCGCTCTGTTCGAGGCTTTGTTCGACGCCGCGCGCGAGGCCGGTGCAGAAATGGAGGGCGGCCGCGAGGTGACCGGCGCCCGTGACGGCCGCCTCACCTTCGCCGGGGGAGCCGTCAGCCCGCGTTTCGATCTTGTCGTCGATGCGCTCGGCGTGAAGTCGCCGCTGGCCCGGCACACGCCCCTGCCGCCGCTGCCCTTCGGAGCGCTCTGGTGCAATGTCGATTGGCCGGATGGGCCCGTCGCTGCGCCGTTCGATCCCAACGCGCTCGAGCAGCGCTACGAAGCCGCCCGCAAGATGGTTGGCGTCCTGCCCATCGGCAGCCTGCGGGCTGGCGAACAGCGACAGGCCGCTTTCTTCTGGAGCCTGCGCCATGCCGACCTCGCCGCCTGGCGCGCAGCCCCCCTTGACGCGTGGCGGCAGCAAGCGCTGCAGCTGTGGCCGCAGGCGGCGCCCTTCATCAGCCAGGTCACCAACCGCGACCAGTTGATCTTCGCCGCCTACTGCCACGGAACCCGCGCCTCGCCAGCCAGCCCCGGCATGGCGCATGTGGGCGACAGCTGGCACTCGGCCAGTCCGCAGCTCGGGCAGGGCGCCAACATGGCCCTGCTCGACGCGCTCGGCCTCGCCTGCGCGCTGGAGGCGAACCGCGACATATCGCTCGCACTCGACGCATACTGCCGGTCTCGCCGAGGCCACATCCGGCTCTACCAGCTCGCCTCCTGGATGTTCACGCCGGCTTACCAGTCGGACAGCCGGGCCATTGCGTTTGTCCGCGACTGGCTGATGGCCCCGCTTTCACGCGTGTGGCCAATGCCGAAAATCCTTGCCGCCCTTGTGGCCGGAAGCATCGGATCGCCCCTCTCGGCCATAGAGGCGACCCGGGATGGCTAGATACCCTTCCCACTGCGTCAGGCCCGTTCTAAACGGATCACCATGACCAGGCCGACAGACCGTTCGGATATTTTCAAGTCCGCCCTCAGCGCCGCGACCCGCGCGCTGGCGGGGCAGGACGAGCTTGCCGTGGATTTCTCGGTCGATGGCGGCCGGATGCAGGACGGCCAGATCACCCTGACCACTCCGCCTAAGGACCTCACGCCCGTCACCGCCGCGCGCGCCCGCGGCCAGGCCGATGCGCTGGCCCTGAAAGTCGCCCACCATGACGCGCGCAAGCACGCCCGGGCCATGCCTCAACGCGAGGATGCCCGCCGCCTGTTCGAGGCGGCCGAACGCGCGCGGATCGAGTCGATCGGCGCTGTGGCGATGGATGGCGTGGCCGAAAATCTTGACGCTGTCCTGCAACAGCGCTGCGAGCGCGCCGGCTATTCCCGAGTCACGGACCGCAGCCGCGCACCGATGGACGATGCGCTTGAGTTCGTGCTGCGCGAGGCGATGACCGGCCGCACGCTTCCGGCGGCGGCAGAATCTGTCGCGACGCTCTGGCGCGCGGAGCTTGCCGAGAAAGCCGCAGGTCCGCTGGCCCGTGCGCGCGGCGCGATGGACGACCAGGCCGCCTTCGCGGACCTGATGCGCGACCTCCTGCGCGACCTCGGCATGGGCGATGAAGGATCGACCGCCAAGGAGAGCGAGGACGAGACCGGCGAGGACGAGGAGGAAGGCGAGGCCAAGTCCAAGGCGCCGGACGAATCCGAGGGGGATGGCGAAGGCGAGGGTGAAGGCGAGGAGCAGGACTCCAGCGAAGCTGGCGAGGGCGAGCCCGGCGACCAGATCGAAGCCACCGCCTCCGACGATGCCGACGCCGAGATGGAAGCGACGGAATCCGACGAGGATGAACCCGCAACGCCGATCCGCCCCAACTGGCGCGACAGCGACGCCTTCAAGTCAGCCTACCACGCCTACACCACGGTCCATGACGAGGTGAAGAACGCCGACGAGTTGTGCGATCCTGAAGAGCTCACGCGCCTGCGCGCCTATCTTGATGCGCAGCTGCAGGGCCTGCAGGGCGCTGTCTCCCGTCTCGCCAACCGGCTGCAACGCCGCTTGATGGCGCAGCAGAACCGCTCATGGATGTTCGATCTCGAAGAGGGCGTGCTCGACACCGCGCGCCTAACGCGCGTTATCGTCGACCCGACCGCGCCGCTCTCGTTCAAGATGGAGGACGAGAGCAAATTCCGCGACACGGTGGTGACGCTGCTGCTCGATAATTCGGGCTCGATGCGCGGCCGGCCGATCATGGTGGCGGCTCTCTGCGCGGACATCCTGGCGCGTACGCTCGAGCGCTGCGGCGTCAAGGTCGAAATTCTCGGCTTCACGACGCAGGCCTGGAAGGGCGGCCTCAGCCGCGAGGACTGGATCAAGGCCGGCAAACCGCCTGCGCCGGGCCGCCTCAACGACTTGCGCCACATCATCTACAAGTCGGCTGATGCGCCGTGGCGCCGCGTGCGGCGCAATCTCGGCCTGATGATGCGCGAGGGCCTGCTCAAGGAGAATATCGACGGCGAGGCGCTGCTCTGGGCGCACGACCGTCTGATGGGCCGCGCCGAACAGCGCAAGATCCTGATGGTCATCTCCGACGGCGCGCCGGTGGATGACTCAACCCAGTCGATCAACCCCGGCAATCCGCTTGAAGCGCACCTGCGCGAAGTCATCGCTCATATCGAAGGGGTCTCGCCAGTCGAACTGATCGCCATCGGTATCGGCCACGACGTCACGCGCTGGTATCGCCGCGCCGTCACCATCGTCGACGCCGAACAGCTTGGCGGGGCGATGACGGACAAGCTGGCCGAACTCTTCGGCGAGAAGGAGGCTGCAATCGCCAAGGCGGCTGCCAAGGAACCCGCGCCGCGGGATGCGCGCTCATCTGGCCGCGGCGCCGCAGCCATGGCCGCGAGCGCCGTCAAGCGCACCACATTCGGTGAAGTCGCAAAGGGCCGGGGCGCCGGCCGATGAAGGGACTTGTCGCGTCGGCCTTGGCGCTTCTGCTTGCCGCTTGCGCCAGCATGGAGGGCGGCGTGACCCGCGACATCAATGCCATCGCCGAAGACTATGTCCGTCTGACGCTGGAGATCGACACCTACGAGCCCGGCTATGTCGACGCCTATTTCGGGCCTGCCGAATGGCGCGAGGCGGCAAAGGCCAATCCCCGTTCGCACGAGGCGCTGAAGGCGGAGGCCGATCGCCTCGTGGGCGTGCTCGCCGGCTTCGCGTCCGCAGATCCGGTGTCAGCCCAGCGCGCCAGGGTGCTGGCGGCCAACATCTCCTCGGCGCGGTTTCGCCTGGACATGATCGATGGCCTGCGCGCGCCCTTCGTGGAGGAGGCGGAACGCCTGTTCGCGCTTGTCCCTGATCTCAAGCCGCTCTCGCATTACGATGGCGCTCTCGCACGTATCGACGAGATCGTGCCGGGCGATGGCCCACTCTCTCTGCGCGTGCAGGTCTTCCGCGCGCGCTATGCAGTTCCGGCCGAGCGGCTCGATGCAGTCATGCACGCGTCTATCGACGAATGCCGCCGCCGCACCGCCGCGCACATCCCGCTGCCCGAGGGCGAGACCTTCACGATGGAGCTGGTGAAGGACAAGAGCTGGGGCGCGTACAACTACTATCTTGGCGGCAATCGCTCGCTCATCCAGATCAATACAGACCTGCCGGTGTCGATCGGCAACGTGCTCATTCTCGGTTGCCATGAAGGTTATCCCGGCCACCACCTGCAGGGCATCTACAACGAGCGCGCATATCGCACGAAAGGCTGGCCCGAATTTTCGGTTGCTCCGCTCTATGCGCCTGCTGCGCCGCTGAATGAGGGCGGGGCGGACTTTGGCGTGGATCTGGCTTTCCCCGGCGAGGAACGGCTGGCATTCGAAATGAGCGTACTCTACCCGCTCGCTGGTCTCGACCCCGCAACCGCGCCGGCCTTCGACGCCCTGCGGCGCGCCACTGCCGAGCTGGATGGCGCCCTGCTCACCATCTCGCAGCTACATCTCGACGGCGCGATCACGCGCGAGCGCGCTATCGCACTGGCCGAGCGCTATCGCCTTGTTGGCCGCGAAGCCGCCGAACAGTCGCTGGATTTCGAGACGGACTACCGGTCCTACGTGATCAACTATTCTTCCGGCGAGGTCCTGGTCCGAGACTATGTCGACAGGGCGGGGAATGACCCGGCGGCCCGTTGGGCGGCGTATGAGCATATCCTCTCAACGCCGACCCTGCCGGCCGACCTGAAATAGACGGCCAGCGGAGTGTTGCATGTCCGGACGTCGGCCACCTCGTCTGCTGTGAAATCGCCTTGAGCCCGCCACACGGTGGGGGCATCACCCATCTGCCAGGACAGGATCGGGACAAGGGCATGGGGCGCGGCCTTGGATGGACAGGTGGGCTCGTAACTGCAGGCGCCGTTGCCGCTGTGTTGCTGGCCGCCTCAGCGCTTGGACAACCGCCCTCCGCTGATCCGATTGCAGACCTGATCGCCCGAAGCGATTCCAGCCTGCGCCGCGACTATCTCGATCCCCTGCTGCGCACCTCGTGTCCTCGCGGCGTGGAGCGCAAGGAACCCGCGCTGATCGACCTCGCCGCGACACCAGTTCCCCTTCAGGGCGTCAATCCCTTCCGGCGGGACATTGGCGAGCTGACCTTTGTCGCCGGCTTCCATCTCACGAGCAACGACAAGCGGTTCGGCGGCCTCTCTGGCCTCGACCTGCGTTCCGATGGCGGCTTGCTGGCGGTCAGCGACGATGGAAACTTTGTCTGGATCGACCTTTCGGCGGACGGGGTGACGCCGAAGCGCGCGCTCGTCGCGGGCCTGCTCGACGCTGAAGGCAAGGCGCTGAAGGGCAAGGCGGGCCGGGATGCCGAGGGCCTCGCAATCAATGGGGATGTCGCGCTGGTCTCCTTCGAGCGCGATCACAGGGTTCTGGCCTATGACCTGGGTGAATGCGGCGCCGCCGCGCGGGGTGCGCCGATCGCCTTCGGCGGCTTCTCCGGTTCACTGGACAAGACGTTCGACCGCAACGGCCTCAAGGTCAGCGAGAACCAGGGTCCGGAAGGCCTTGCGATCACCGGCGACTGGATGCTGCTGACCGGCCTTGAAACGCAGGCGGGCGGATCCGCCCCCGTCTCGGCCCGTGCGCTCGAGGCCGCGCCTGACTTCGATCTCGCCATTGGCGAAGGCGCCCCGGAACTCGTCGGCCTCGACGTGCTGCCGCCGGAAAGCGATGGGAGCCTCCGCCTGTTCAGCCTTCACCGGTCGTCGAATGCGCTGGCGTCGAATGCCATCGCCTTTGTCGAGACGCGGCTGGAGGCAATGCTCGATCAGGCCGGTCTCCCGGCCCGATTTGTCAACGAGATCGAAGAACGCAGTCACGCCCGCTATCGCGCCACGTCATCGCGCGTGCTCGCAGAAATGAATGTCTTCGTGACGATCGACAATTTCGAGGGGATCGCGGCGCGGCAGTTGCCGGATGGCCGCGTGAGGCTCTACGTCATCTCGGACGACAACTTCTCTGCCAAGCAGCGCACGCTCTTGATGGTCTATGAGACGCGCGCGCCCCGCTGAGCGGTGGCCTTGCAGTTGCGCCCCACGCCATTCGAAAGCCCGCAAGGGGCCAAGCTCACCGCGCGGCGAGCAACGCGCAGTCCGGGAAGGTTGTCACAGGAATGGTGTGACCGGGCGGTGCGGACCGCCCGGCCTTGACCATTGTCGATTAGGCGGCAGGCGTGATCGCCGTCACGGTGTCCGTGTTGCGGTCGACCGTGCAGTAGACCTTCGACGTTGTGTCGTCGGACGTCTTCACCTTGAACAGGTAGGTGAAGCTCGCATTGTTGGCGCGGGTCGATTCCTTGTCGACCTTCACCGACACAGCTTGCGGCTGCTGCTTGGTGATTTCGTTCTTGCAGAGCTTTTCAGCGCCCTGGACCGAAATCTTGGCGAGGGCCGGTGAGGCGAGGGCGATTGCGGCGGCAGAAAGGATAATCAGGGAGGAAAGGCGGGTCATGTTTGATCTCCGTTGTGGCCGCTTATGGGAGGCGGCCTTCAAGCACTAGACAGTGTCAGGTAGACGCCGTCAAGTTGTCCGTAGCGTAAGTTAGCCCCTGCGTCCGCTAACACCTTCGTTAAGTGCCACTGACCCATTTATCTGGCGTGGTCGCCAGCTGGCCCTCAAGGGCGCGCCGCAGGGGCAACCTGAGCGCGCGCACCGGACGGAAAAGGGCCAGACAGGGAGAGGGACGATGGCAGACAGCACCACAACGTTGGCAGGCATCCAGCCGACGCAGGAGATGTTCGATCTCTACGACCAGTACTGTCACAACGACATCGACCGCCGCACTTTCATGGACCGGCTGGGCAAGTTCGCTGTTGGGGGTGTGACTGTCGCGATGTTGGCGGAGACGCTGCTGCCCCGCTACGCCTCTGCGCTCCAGATCGCGGAGGACGACGACCGCATCATCGGCACGCGCATCACCTATGATTCGGTCAATGGCGCTGGAAAGCAGGGCAAGCAGATGGGCGGCTATCTCGTGCGCCCGGCAAAGCCGAAGTCGGCGAAACTGCCGGCCGTTGTCGTGGTTCACGAAAACCGCGGGCTCAATCCGTACATCGCCGATGTGTCCCGGCGCACTGCTGCGGCGGGCTTCCTTACCTTCGCGCCCGACGCGCTCTATCCGCTCGGCGGCTATCCCGGCACGGACGATCAGGGCCGCACAATGCAGGCCACGCGCAATGGCGCCGAGATGCTGGAAGACTTTATCGAAGCCGTGAAGCTGATGCAGGCGCATCCAGACTGCACGGGCAAGGTCGGCATTGTGGGCTTCTGCTTTGGCGGCGGGATCTGCAACAGCGTCGCCGTCCGCGTGCCAACGCTCGCTGCATCTGCGCCCTATTATGGATCAGCCGCAAAGCCGGAGGATGCAGCTAGGATCAATGCGCCGCTGCTGATCACGCTCGCCGGCATCGACGACCGCGTGAACGCCACCTATCCGCCTTACGAAGAGGCCCTGAAAGCTGCCGGCAAGACCTACACCATCCACACTTATGAAGGTTGCCAGCACGGTTTCCACAACGATACGACGCCACGCTTCGATTCAGAGAACGCCCGCATTGCCTGGAACCGCACGCTCGACTTCTTCCGCAAGCACCTCGCCTGAAGGACGCCCACATGAAGCCGATCGCCGCCGCTATTTCCGCAGCCTGCCTGCTGCTGTCCGCGTGTGGCGGTCCGTCTGCCGAAACCGCAAGGCCGGCGCCC
Source organism: Hyphomonadaceae bacterium (assembly GCA_022844345.1). Taxonomy (GTDB): domain Bacteria; phylum Pseudomonadota; class Alphaproteobacteria; order Caulobacterales; family Hyphomonadaceae; genus UBA7672. The sequence continues at coordinate 250,428 of JALHLU010000001.1, read as the reverse complement.
GCCGTCGAGCCCGCCGCTGCGACGCCACCTGTTCCCGAAGCCGTAAAGGGCTGGCGCGAGTATCCGCTTCGCGATGGCGTGGTCTCCATCCAGCCAGCCAGGTGGCGCACAGACGTGATCGACATTCCCGTCCCGGCGGGCAAGGGCCTCGAATACAAGCTCACGATGAAAAAGGGGCAGGGCGTCGTCTACAACGTCAGCTACGGGACCCTCGAACACCCGGGCCTGATGGAGGTCGAATTTCACGGCCACACCGAAAAGGTCGATGGCGTCGGCGACCTGATGTTCTACTCCAAGACCGGCGGATCGCCCGAAAGCGGCGTCTTCACCGCCCCCTGGGACGGCATCCACGGCTGGTGGCTCAACAACCTATCGGCGAACGACGTCACCGTCCGCCTCGAACTCGCCGGGTTCTATGAGCTGGAGGCCCCCAAACCCTGACCGGGGTCGCTGACCCGTTTTCCCGCCTGTTCGCGCTTACCAAGTCAGAGGGTCGCCTGATGCCTGCATTCGCTTGACCGGCGATGAGGGGCGCTTCTTGTGTGCAGGGCGGTATTCAGGTTGCGCGAGGGGTCGGAAGTGATGGATATCCTGAAGGTTGCGGGTCTGGCGCTGGGCGCGCTGTGCATGCAGGGCTGCGCTATCGTGAGCGACCTTGGAGCCACCGGCCTTGCCGAGAACATCGAGGACAACGCCGCCACGCTGAACGAGGCGCATACGCGCGCCATGACGGCCATCATCGCCGTAAACGTGTTGCGCGCGCGCGATCGCTGGCCGACCAACTACACCACCCTGTCGGGCATCAAATCGAACCCGACCCTGTCGCTCAACGGATCGGCCTCGCTCGGGCCGCTTGGTCTGGGCAACGCGCCGCTGCCGTTTGCGAACTCGTCCGCCAGCATATCGCGCAACGAGTCCGCCAATGCGGAGTACTCGGTCAACCCGTTCTCGAACAATGAAAGCACGCAAGGCCTGCTGAAGCCGATCCAGCCTGACATGCTGCAGAGCTACTGGCTGGCGGGCTGGCCACGCGAGACGCTGATGTGGCTCTTTGTCGACGCAGTCACGTTCGCTGGCGACGCCCAGCCCTGGTATATCGATGGCGACGAGTTTTCCACCGCACCGTCGGCGTCGGACGCCGCCAACCTCAAGCGCTATGTCGCCATCATCGACGCCGCCAAGCGCGGCGACGTTGTGTTCGGGCCGATGCCTGCGCCGTCGCTCGATGATCGCAGCTGCACGCCGTATGACCCGGTCTATCTGCGCGAGACGCTTGGCGGCGCCTCGGCCGTCGATGGCGGACGCGGCGGCAGCATGGGCGACACGATCCGCACTGTCGAAACCCTCACCGGCCGTCAACTCGTGCTCGCGGATGACGACCGCGCCGCGCGGCCGGGCGAAGCCGTGATTGCGCCGGACAGGTTCAACCGCCGCCTGCTGCTTTGCGATCCTGTGATCCCCGCCTGGGGCTTCGTGGACGTGCGCTCCGGCGCTCCGCTTGCGACGATCCGCACGCGCTCTTTCGACGACATGATCTATTTCCTCGGCGAAACGCTACGCAACGGTACCGAAGAAACGCCGACGGTCGCCGGCAATGTGATCCTGTTCCAGACCTATGCCGAACGCGCCGAGCGCGCCTTCGCCGTGCGTGTGGAGCATGCCGGCCGCGTCTATTTCATCGCGCCGCAAATGGGAGATGAGGAGAGCGGTCCGAAAGACGTCACGGGCAATGTTCTCTCGCTGTTGAACCAGCTCTACCTGTTGGCCCAGTCCGACGAGTTCCTGAGGGCGCCGGACGCCCGTATCCGCTGACGTCAGCGTCAGCCTCCATCGCCGGGCCTGCATCGCGGAATTCCGAAAGAGTCAACCTTGCGCTAGAACCATCCGTAGTTTGAAGTCTATCTAGACTTCAAAAGGCCCCGGGCGACGTTTTGCTCTCGCGGCCGCATTTCACGTCCGGAGGGTGGCTGGTGACAGGTGCACGCGTGAGCAGGGCTGAACTCTCCGAACACGCGATGGAAGTGGATCGTCCTCAGACGGCCCGCTACGCGCAGAAACGCGAGCAGATCATCCAGACGGCGGCGCGCCAGTTCAACACGCTCGGCGTGCGCGGCGCCACGCTTGAGGATATCGGCCGCGACGCGGGCATGAACCTCACCAGCATCCGCCATTACTTCCGCCGCAAGGAAGACCTTGTCGCCGCCGCATTCCAGCAGTCCATCGCCGCGCACGCCGTACGCTTCGAGCGCGCTCGCGAAGGCGACAACCGCGAAGAGCGCGTGCGCTGCCTGGTGCGCGAATACTTCGACATGCGCCGCAGCATCCGCACGGGCGCCAGTCCAGAGGTCATGATCTTCGGCGACATGCGCTCATTGAACGAGCAGCACGCCGCAGAGGTCTGGCCGCGTTATGCGGATCTGTTCCGCACGGTGCGCGCTATCATGCAATCCCCGGACGACACGTACGAGCACCGCCTCGTCCTCAACGCCCGCGCGCATTTCCTCCTAGCGCAGCTGATCCGCTCGGTGTTCTGGCTCCCATCATATCCCGTCGAATCCATGGAGCGTGTTGAGCGGATGTTTCTCGACATTCTCTTCAACGGGCTCGCCGCGCCGGGGCAAGGGCTGCCCGAGCCAGCCCCTGAGGAAGCCACGCAAGCGCCGCGTCAGAGCTCGCTGGAGAGCTTCCTTCTCGCAGCGACGCGGCTGATCAACGAGCAGGGCTATCGCGGCGCATCCGTCGAACGCATCGCCGCCGAGCTGAACCGCACCAAGGGCGCCTTCTATCACCACGTCGAAGGCAAGGGCGACCTTGTCGTGGCCTGCTTCAATCGCACGCTTGGCCTTTTGCAGGATGCGCAGAGACAGGCTGTCGCAACCGAAAGCGCAGGCCTTGCCCAGGCCTACGCCGCCGTGTCAGCGCTCGTCCGCCGCCAGCAGACGCCTGCGGGTCCATTGCTGCGAAACTCGGCCCTGATGTCAGTGGACATTGCCCAGCGCGAAACCATGCAGCGCCAGATGGCGCAGGTGGTGATGCGTTTCGCCGATATGGCGACAGACGCCCAGCTCGATGGTTCGGGGCGCCTGTGCGACGCGCGCATCGCCGGCGAGATGCTGATGGTCACGGTCAGCTCGGCAGCCCAGCTCAAGGGATGGGCCAATGGCGTCAACGCGGAGAACGCGGTGGACCTTTTTGTGAGGCCCATGTTCCACGGCCTGTTCGCGTAGCGCCGGCTCAGCTCGTGTGCTGTTCCTGCAGCCAGCGCGTCATCACCCCGCCATCGACGCACTGTTTCCAGGCCTGCTCGGGGGTTTCGGCATAGGTGAACAGCGTCTCGTCCACTTTCGAGATGACGCCGTGCTTCACCAGTGCGTTGAAGTTGATCACCTCTTCCCAGAACGCGCGGTCATAAAGCACGATCGGGATCGGGGGCGCCTTGCCGGTCTGGCGCAGGGCGAGGATTTCAAACAGTTCGTCAAACGTGCCGACGCCGCCGGGGAACACGACCAAGGCGTTCGCGCGCATCGCAAAGTGCATCTTGCGCATCGCGAAATAGTGGAAGCGCAACGTCAGGTCCGGTGTCGAGAAAGCGTTGGGCTCCTGCTCCATCGGCAGGGTGATGTTGTAGCCGATCGACGGCGCGCCAACGTCATGCGCGCCACGATTGGCGGCTTCCATGATGCCCGGTCCGCCGCCGGTCGCGATCACGTTGTCACGCGGATGGCTGTTGCGAAGCTTTGCGCCGCCTTTCTCGGAGACGATCTGCGCGAACCTGCGCGCGTCATTGTACCAGCGGCGGTGATCAGCCGAGCCCTTCTCGCTGAACCGCGCCGAGCCGAACACGACGATGGTCGATCGCACGCCCCAGCGGTCCAGCGCCTCTTCGGCCTTGTTGTATTCCAGCATGAAGCGCAGGCCGCGCTGGCTGTCACTCAAGATGTACTCCTGGTCCAGCGCCGCCAGCCGATAGGTGGGGGACGCCATCTGCGGCGCGTTTGCGCCCTTGCCGCCCGCCAGTTCCGGAATGTCGGCCTTGGTAAGCGTCCCGGCGATATGGGCCGGCTTGGCGGATTTCTTCGGGGTCTTGGTGGTCTTGCGGGCCATAGGCGTCTCTTCTGAAGGGCCGCCTGTTTAGCCAAGTCTGGTGAAGGAAGCGACCCGTAAACCCTCCGAAATCCGGGCTATTCCATGATGTCTTCGTTCCACAGGACCGGATTGGCCGCGATGAAATCGCGCATCTGTTGAATCGAGGCAGGGTGCGCAGCGTCAATCACCTCGACCCCATGGCCGCGCAGGAACGCCTCATTGCCCCCGAAATTCACAGTGTCGTTGATCACCACGCGCGGGATCTTGAACTGCACAATCGTGCCCGAACACATCATGCACGGCGACAGCGACGTATACAGCGTCGTGTCGCGATAGGTCAGCTGCCGCCCCGCCTTGCGCAGGCAATCCATCTCCCCATGCGCAACCGGATCGCCCTGCTGCACACGCTGGTTGTGGCCTGATGCGAACAGCTGCTCGCCCCGTGCGAGCGCCGAGCCAATGGGAAGCCCGCCCTGCTCAAGCGAGCGTTTCGCCTCCTCGAAAGAGAGCGTGATGAAGCGGAGATCGGCGGGGGAGAGGGGCATCAGTGCGCCTCCGCCCAAGACCTCGCCGACTTCGCCTCCACCACCAGCGGTACTTTCATCTGCACGACAGGGTGGGGCGCGTTCGACATCACCCTGGCCGCCACTTCGGTCAACGCCTGCGCTTCCTTCTCCGGGCACTCGAACACCAGTTCGTCATGCACCTGCAGCAGCATCTTCGCCTGGAGCCCTGCATCCTCGAGCGCCTTGGGCATGCGGATCATCGCGCGTTTGATGATGTCAGCCGCCGAGCCCTGCAACGGCGCGTTGATCGCCTGGCGTTCTCCGAATGAGCGCTCGGCGCCGTTGGGCGATTTGATCTGCGGCAGCCACACCTTGCGGCCGAAGATGGTCTCGACATAGCCATGCTCGCGGCCGAAGGCGCGGTACTGCTCCATATAGTCCTGGATGCCCGGGAATTTCTGGAAGTACTTCTTGATGTAGGCGGCGGCTTCTTCTCGCGGGATGGAAAGCTGCCGCGCAAGACCGAAGCCCGAAATGCCGTAGATGATGCCGAAATTGATCGCCTTGGCGTTGCGGCGGATCATCGGGTCCATGCCTTTCACGGGCACGCCGAACATCTCGCTCGCCGTCATCGCATGGATGTCGATGCCATCATGGAAGGCCTGCCGCAGGCTCGGAATATCCGCAACATGTGCGAGCAGGCGAAGCTCGATCTGCGAGTAGTCGGCTGAGAGCAGAACATTGCCCGGCGCGGCGATGAACGCCTCGCGGATCTTGCGGCCTTCTTCCGTACGGATTGGGATGTTCTGCAGGTTGGGATCGGTCGATGCCAAGCGCCCCGTTTGCGCGCCCGCCAGCGAATAGGATGTGTGGACACGCCCGGTATTCCTGTCGATCGCCTCGCTGAGCGTCTCGGTATAGGTCGAGCGCAGCTTGGACAGCATGCGCCAGTCGAGCAGCACTTTCGGTAATTCATGGCCATAGGCCGCAAGGTCCTCCAGCGCATCGGCGCCCGTCGCCCACGCGCCCGTCTTGGTGCGTTTGGCACCGACCACATCGCCCAGCTTCATCTCGTCGAAAAGGATTTCACCCACCTGCTTGGGGCTGCCCAGGTTGAACGGACGCCCGGCCAGCTTGTGCGCCTCGTCCTCCAGCGCCGCCATGCGTTGCGCGAATTCTCCGGAGAGGCGCGACAGCCGCTCGCGATCCACCAAAACGCCCGCCCGCTCCATCGCCGACACGACATGGACCAGAGGCCGGTCCATCGTCTCATAGACAGTCGCAACGCCTTCGTTCGACAAGCGCGGCTTCAACCGCTCCCATAGCCTGAGCGTGACGTCTGCGTCCTCGGCGGCATAGCGCGTCGCCTTGTCGATGGGCGTCTGGTCGAACGTGATCTGCGATTTCCCCGTGCCGATCAGCTCCTTGATCGGAACCGGCGTGTGCCCGAGATGCAGTTGCGACAGCTCGTCCATGCCGTGATTGTGCTGGCCCGCCTCAAGCACGAACGATAGCAGCATGGTGTCATCGATGGGCGCTACCTCGACGCCAACACCACGGAAGATCGAAATGTCGTACTTGATGTTCTGCCCGATCTTCAGAACCGACGGGTCCTCAAGCAGCGGCTTCAGCAGGACGATTGCTGTCGCCATCTCGATCTGCTGTGGCCGTTCCTCGGACAGGAGATCGGTCCTGTTCGACCCGTGTGCGAGCGGTATGTAGCAGCCCTTACCCGCTTCCAGCGCCATCGAAACGCCAACCAGCGAGGCGCTTACCGGATTGAGCCCGTCTGTTTCCGTGTCCACCGCCACAAAGCCCTGCCGCCGCGCCGAGACGATCCATTCGGCCAGCCGCTCCACCGTGGTCACGGTCTCGTAGGCGTCGAGGTTGAACGGCGCATTCTCTGCTGCAACGGGAGCAGAGCTCTCGCCTGGCGCACCATTGGCGGCGGTTGCCGTGGGCCTTGCCCCGCCATTGCCCTTCTCGGCGGCCAGCGCATTCGCCAGCGCCGCCCCGCCTGCAGAGGAGGACGGCGGCGGAGCGCCCGCAACACCAAGCGTCTGCGAGACGCGTGTGGTCAGCGTCCTGAACTCCATCTCCTGCAGGAAGGCGAGCAGGGGGGCCGGGTCGGGATCGGACACGCCCAGCTCTTCCAGCGGCACCTCAACCGGCACATCATCTTTCAGCGTCACGAGAACTTTCGAGAGGCGCGCCTTGTCCGCATGTTCGATCAGCGACTCCCGGCGCTTGGGCTGCTTGATTTCCGAGGCGCGAGAGAGAAGCGTTTCGAGATCGCCATACTCCTGGATCAACAGCGCCGCCGTCTTGATGCCTATTCCCGGCACGCCCGGCACGTTATCAATGCTGTCGCCGCACAGCGCCTGCACATCGATCACCTTGTCGGGCGTCACGCCGAACTTTTCGAACACTTCCGGCGCGCAGATCCTGCGATCCTTCACCGTGTCGAGCATGCAGATCTGATCGTTGATCAACTGCATCAGGTCCTTATCCGCCGAGACGATCGATACGCGCGCGCCCTTTGCCGCCGCCTGGCGTGAATAGGTGGCGATCAGGTCATCCGCCTCGAACCCCTTCATCTCCAGCGCCGGTTGCCCGAAAGCGATCGCGGCGCGGCGCACCAGCGGAAACTGCGGAATCAGATCCTCTGGCGGATCGGGCCGCTGCGCCTTGTACTGATCATAAAGTTCGTTCCGGAATGTGATCGCGCCAGCATCGAAAATGCAGGCAAAGTGCGTTGGCTGCTCGCCAGCCTTCAGGTCCTCCAGCACCTTCCACAGCATGTTGCAGAAGCCGGAGATCGCTCCCACCGGCAGCCCGTCCGACTTGCGCGTCAGCTGGGGCAGGGCGTGATAGGCGCGGAAAATGAACCCCGACGCGTCGATCAGATAGACATGGCTGGATGCATCGACGGGGCGCAACACGGGCATGAGAAACCTCTTCTTGCCCTTCACCTAACAGGCCGCGCCGAAGAGAGCCAGATTCGCCGCGCGCCATGCTTGCGAAATTCGTTAAGCTTGAGACAACGCTGCCAATGCGCCGCCGCTGCCGTTCGAACGTTCCGGCCTTGCACGTGTCCTTAACAGCTTTGGGCTATTTTTCCGGCTCGCGATAAGCATTCGTCAGCACACGCATTGGGGCGACTCTTGGAAAGACCGGTGGGGGCAGGTCAAAAGTTGGCGGGGTGGCTCAGGCGGGAAGTCTGGGCGCCGGCGGACAAGAGCGGCATCGTTGTTGTCTCCGTCCTGGCGCTGTTTGCAGCTCCCCATGTGAACTACTTCCTCGGATGGCAGTTCACGGCGACGTTCGTCGTTGTGGCCATCGCGTCCATGGCCGCTACGGACGTGCTGGTCGGACGCGCGCTGGCGGCCCAGGACCGTTCAAACGTTCCAGGTACGATCGCCGGCATGGTTTCCTACGTGACGTGGGCGGTGTTGGCGCTCTCCCTCTATTCGACCGGCGATCCCGCCGCTGTCGTCATCGCTGTGGCGACCTCGACCACATCCGCCATCTACGCGGTCTTCAACCGCCAGAACTCGATCTGGGCTCTCGTGCTCACCGTCAGCGTGCCGGTGATCGCGCTCCTGTACATGATGCTCCACACGATCTGGATGCATCTTCCCGGGCTGACCCCATTGGCTTCATCGGTGACGGCTTTGGGCACGGTCGTTTGCATCGCGCAGGCTGCCTGGTCTGCCTCGCAGTCGAGCCGGCAGCTGAGCCGCGCAATCGACGCAAGCCAGTCGGCGCGCAAGAAGCTGGAATTCGTGGTGTCGTCCACGGGCGACGGATATTTCGAGATTGGTCTCGACCCCCTCACGTTCCACCCCGACGAAACCTTCGCGGCTCTTCTCGGCATTGAATCTGTCAAGTCGCCGCTTTGGACACTCACCGAGCGGACCCATCCCGACGACGTGCCGCTTGGCTCAGAGCGGATCAGGGGGGTTCGGGCCGGACGAATCGATGCGACGGATCAGGAGATCCGGCTTCGCACCGCCAGCGGCCAGTACGTCTGGGTCCAGATGCGCTCGCGGGTGCTTCACGCAGACGATCCTTCGAGGCGTTGCGTGATCGGTATCATCGTCAACCTGTCACGCTGGAAGGCCCTGGAGGCCGAGCTGCGCGCCGCCAAGGAGTCGGCAGAAGCCAACTCGACCGCCAAATCGCAGTTCCTCGCCAATATGAGCCACGAGATCCGCACGCCGCTGAACGGCGTCCTCGGCATGGCCCAGGCGCTCGAAGGCGATGGCCTCAACCCGGCGCAGAAGGACAAGGTCGGCGTCATCCTCGATTCCGGCAAGTCGCTGATGGCGCTGCTGAACGATGTGCTCGATCTCACCAAGATCGAAGCGGGCAAACTCGAGATTTCCTGCGTGGCCGGCGACTTCCTGCACACTATCAAGCGCACGCGCCAGCTGTTCCAGGCGACGGCCGAGGAAAAGGGCCTCGATCTCTTTGTGCGCTACGACTCCAACTTCCCCCAGCGCCTCACTTACGATCCAACCCGCGTCCGCCAGTGCGTCTCCAACCTCCTGTCCAACGCCATCAAGTTCACGGGGCAGGGACGCGTCGAAGTCGCCATCTCCGCCACGCGCCAGGGCGACGGCCAGTACATGGTCGCGGTCGATGTTTCGGACACCGGCATCGGCATGGACCAGGAAACGGTCGGCCGCCTGTTTACGGTCTTCACCCAGGCAGATGGCGCCACAACCCGCAAGTTCGGCGGATCGGGCCTTGGTCTTGCGATCTCGCGCCAACTGGCCCGCATGATGGGCGGCGACATCACCGTCACCTCCGAAGAGGGCCGCGGCTCCACCTTCCGCCTGACCTTCCGCGCCACTGAAGCGCTGCCCGAAGCTCCCGCCAAGGCGGAGCCCACAAGAGCGCTCGAGCCGGCCAAGCGGTCGCTGCGCGGCCTGCGCGTGCTGCTGACCGATGACAACGCGATCAACCGCCAGGTGATCAAGCTCTTCCTTGCGCCCCAGGGTTGCGACATTGCCGAGGCGACCAACGGCAAGGAGGCGCTCGACAAGATCGCCCAGGGCGAATTCGACATCGTGCTGCTTGATGTCCACATGCCTGTCATGGACGGCAAGGAAGCCATCCAGCGTCTCCGCGCCAATCCCCGCTGGGCCAACCTGCCCGTCATCGCGCTCACGGCCGACGCGATGGGCGGGGATCGCGAAAAATACCTCGCGCTTGGCATGACCGACTACGTCTCCAAGCCGGTCGACCAGCGGGAGCTGATCGCCAGGATGTACAAGGTGATGGGCCTCGACGCGCCAGCGCAGGCCGGTTCGCCCGCCGCGCGCACCGCCTGATCGCGGGCCGGCTCCGGCCGGCGTGACAGCCACACACCCTTGTGACGGCCCTTCGGCCATCATTGTTCCGCATTTTGCTGCGAATGTTGCGTATTGCGAGGGTGTGTCCGTGCTTGCCTCGCCTTGCGGCGCGGCGTCTTTAGCGCCAGTGTCCGCATGTATTGCCAGCCCGAGCGGGCTGCTGACCGGGAGCCTCGTAAGTATGTCCGCCAAGCCTCAGTTGCGGTCCCTCCTGATCAAGGTCGGCGTTCCGGTTCTGGCGGTCGCCGCCGTCGCTGGCGCCTTCTTCGCCCCGGCTCTCCTCAAGATGGAGGCGCCGCCCCACGCCATTGCGCAGCCCAGTGGCCCCGCTGGCCCGGCCATCGCCGGCCGTCCCGTGATGGGAGAGGATTTTTCGGGCCTTGCCCGGTCGCTGATGCCCTCCGTGGTCAACATCGCCACCCGGCAGACGGTGGCCCGCGGCGGTCTCCCGGCCTTCGGCCCCAATTCACCGCTGAACGAGTTCAACGATCTGCTCGGCCGCGGCCAGGGCGGGGTGCGCCGCCAGTCCTCGCTGGGTTCGGGCTTCGTCATCGACGCCACGGGCTATGTCGTCACCAATAACCACGTCATCGAAGGCGCCGACGAGATCGACGTTGTGATGTCCGACGGCTCGGTGCTCGCCGCCAAGCTGATCGGCACGGATGAGGATGTGGACCTTGCACTGCTCAAGGTCGAACCCCGCACGCCGCTGACGGCTGTTCCGTGGGGCAATTCGGATCAGGCTGACGTAGGCCAGTGGGTCGTCGCCATCGGCAACCCGTTCGGCCTTGGCGGCACAGTCACCGCCGGCATCATCTCGGCCCGCGCGCGCGACATCGGCGCGGGCTCTTTCGACGATTTCATCCAGACCGACGCGGCCATCAACAAGGGAAACTCTGGTGGTCCGCTGTTCAACCTTCGCGGCGAAGTCATCGGCGTCAACACGGCGATCATCTCGCCGGGTGAAGCTGGCGGCTCCGTCGGCGTCGGCTTCTCTGTGCCCGCCAATTTCGCCAAGGTCGTTGTCGACCAGTTGCGCGAATTCGGCGAAACCCGCCGCGGCACGATGGGCCTCACCGCCCGCCCGGTCGACCAGGCCATCGCCGAAGCCTACGGTCTCTCCAACCCGCAGGGCGCCATCATCACGTCCGTCGCCGAAGGCGGCGCTGCTGCATCTGCCGGCCTGAAGAAGGGCGACCTGATCACCGCGCTCAACAACCAGCCGATCAAGGAAAGCCGCGACCTGTTCCGCATCATGGGCGTTACCCAGGTGGGAACAGAGATTTCGGTCCGCTATCTGCGTAACGGCAAGCAGGCGACAGCAACCGTCAAGCTTGCGCCGGGCTCGGCCGCCAGCGCCGCGCGCGAGGACGAGCCTGACGTCGTGCGCGAACTCACGAACATTCTCGGTATCCAGTTCAAGGCCATCGAGGATGGCGACCGCCGCCGCCGCAACATTCCCGCTTCGGTGCGTGGCGTTCTGGTCCAATCGGTCGAGGGCGGCTCGGACGCGCTCGGCAAGATCCCTCTCGGCTCCGTGGTGACGGAAGTGCACTTCCAGCCCGTCTCGTCCCCCGAACAGGCCATCGCCGCTGCCGAAGCCGCCAAAGCCGCCGGCAAGCCCGTTCTGCTTCAGCTCTGGGGTGAAGACGAAGTCTTCTACGTGGCTGTGCGCGCGCGCTAGGCGCTGGGACCGCAGATAAGCTCGCCAACGCCGTATCCCTGGAAGAACAGCGCCGCGCGCAGGTCGGTATGCTCGATCCGCGCCCGCGTCTGTGCCGCCACGACGGGCTTCGCCTTGTAGGCCACGCCCAGCCCAGCGGCCTTGATCATATCGAGATCATTCGCCCCATCGCCCATCGCCAGCGCATCATCCGCATTCCCGCCGAGTGACGCAGTCTCCTCAAGCAGCGCCGCCAGCTTCGCCTCCCGCCCCAGGATAGGCCGGCCCACTTCGCCAGTCAGCTTCGCGCCATCGTCGATCAGCGTGTTTGCGCGATCCGCCTCGAAGCCCGCCATCGCCGCCACGCGGGAAGTGAAATAGCGGAACCCGCCGGACACCAGCACGCAGCGCGCGCCATGCGCTTTCATCGTCTCCACCAGCTCGCGCGCGCCGGGGTTCAGCCGCACGCGCTCTTCATGGCACGCCGCCAGCGCCTCCAGCCCCAGCCCCTTCAGCATCGCCACGCGCTGGGTGAGGGCGCCCTCGAAATCCAGCTCGCCGCGCATCGCCCGCTCTGTGATGGCGGACACCTCCGCCTTCAGTCCCGCAAAGTCCGCCAGCTCGTCGAGGCACTCCTGCCCGATGATGGTCGAGTCCATGTCCGAAATCAGGAGGCGCTTCCTGCGGTTGGCCCTGGGCGTAATCGCCCAATCCACACCATGCGCCATAGCCTGTTGCTCCAGCCAGGGAACCAGTCCCGCATCGGCGTCCACAGCCCGTTCCGCAATGCGCCAGCCGCCGCTTGACCTGTCCGTCACATGGCCCACGCCGCCGGGCGCGCGGTTCGCCAGCGGCGCGACATCGGCGGCCTGTGAAACAAGGGTCAGGACTTCAGTCATGGACGGGCGCGCCGGGTCAGGTTAGGGCGGGCCAGCGCTGTAACAGGCGCGGCGGTCATGCGCAAACTGCGCCCGCCCGAGGTGGGGCAGTAAAGTCTGATATTGAATACGCATATGCGTCCGGCGATTCTCATTCATGGGCCTACCGCCAGCGGCAAGACCAAGCTGGCGATCGCGCTGGCGCACCGGCTTGATGGCGAGATCGTCAACGCTGACGCCATGCAGTGCTATCGCGATCTCAGTATATTGACCGCCCGGCCCGATGCCGAAGAACTCGCCGCAGCACCGCACCACCTGTTCGGTCATGTCGATGCGTCCGTGCGCCATTCCACCGGCGACTGGTCCAGGGAGGCCGCAGCCGAAATCACGCGAATCTCCGCCGCCGGGAAAGTTCCCATCGTGGTCGGCGGCACGGGGCTCTACCTCACGGCCCTCACCGAAGGCCTGTCGGAAATCCCCGCTATCGACGACCGCTTGAGGCGCGAGGCGCGTGATCGCGTCGCCAATGACCTGCCCGGCGCATGGGCCGAAATACAAGCGCGCGATCCCATCACGGCCCAGCGCATCGAAGCGGGCGACCGCCAGCGCATCGCCCGCGCGCTCGAAGTGCTGCTGGCGACCGGCCATCCGCTCTCGCATTTCCACGGCGCGGCGACGCCCATCCTTCCGGCCGGAAGCTGGGCCGGCGTCACGCTGACCCCGCCGCGCGAGACAATCTACGGCCGTATCGACGCCCGGGTGGACGCGATGATGAAGGCCGGCGCCCTGGACGAAGCGCGCGCGCTATGGGCCCGCGGTCTCGAACGCGACTGTCCCTCCATGCGCGCACACGGCATGCCCGGCTTCTGCGACTACTTCGAGGGACGCATGTCTCTTGAGGACGCCGTCGAACGCTGCAAGCGCGACACGCGCCGCTACGCCAAACGCCAGATGACCTGGATCGCCCACCAGTTCACCCTCTGGCCCCGCATCCCCTCCGAACGCCTCGACGTCCGCACCCGCGTCATCGCGGATCTGTGGGAAGAGGTGGGGGCGGGTTAGCGCGCCTTTCGCTTTTCGATCTGCCACTGATCCACATCCGCCGAAGTTAGAAGGGTAGATGGCGACGGATCGCGACGAAATTTCCACTGCATGGCGGCTTCGATTGCTGAATGGTTGCGGATCGCTGGCTCGTGCCGCTCATTCAATTCGCCTCGGTTTCCGTCGAAGTGATCGTCTAGCGCCTCGCCACTAATCTCGAACAGACGAGGACGAGTTTCGCCGAGTACTTTTCCGGGAAAGCGGATTATATCGCGATCAAAGTTGTAGATCGGTGCGACGGCCTCAAATGTAATGGACAGCGCCTGATCCAGCGCCTTCCGCCACGCTGGACCTTTCTCATCCGCCTCTGCAATCGCGTTGTGAATCGCGTAAGGCTGATCCTCCGCCATTGCCCAGATGATGGCGCGCGCTTGCTCGATATCCTTGCGCGGCTTCGCGCGAGCGCCCTTCCGGCGCTGCGAGATGATCAGCTTGTGAACCGCGAACCGCTCGGGCCGCGGTATCTTTACCAGCAGCCCTTCCATGTACGGCGTCACGGCGTCGATGGGATCCGCGATCAGATAGTTCAGGAAATGCAGGCTCTGCGCCCACATCTTCAGCGCAGGCAATTCGACGGGTTTCTCATCGTCATCGAATGACGGCGTCAGAAAGTCGATCGCATAGCTTGCATCAGGCAGTATCCAACTCGTCGATGGCTTACGCCCAACGGTGGGGCGGCGCTGAAAGCCGAGGTGCGCCAGACCTTCGGCAAGATCAGGGTCGGCCGAATCCTCGATCGCCATCGAAAGCTTCTCGAAGCCAGCTATGTCGATATCGTCTGTCTGCGTCGCCCAGCCTGAGCCATCCGACAAATGCACACCCAGTGTAAGGTCGTAGTGCCGGAAGGCATGCGTACCAACGAGGGTGCCGCCCAGGCGGAATACGCCGCTGTTCGCCAGCGTGCGAAGCATGGGGCCTGTCTTGCGGTCCGGCCCCGAAATCCCCCCCGCGCGAAGTTGCGCCACGAGGCTGGAGGCGTGTTGACGAAAGTCCGCTTGGCTTTGGCGTTGTGCCTGCATCGTCTCGATGCGTAGGCGCATATCGTCCGTGTCCGGCCCAAGGTAGCGCTGCTTCAGCGCCGCTCCCGGCGCCGTGCGGTGGTTGGCGTACCAATACGTCTTGCCGCTGATCTTGCGCGTGAACGGCGCTCCTTCGAATTCAAAGGACGGCCTGTTCAGGTGCGCCTGCAACAGGTTTGCATAGGTCGTCTGAAGTGTGGCGGGCAGGGCCTTCATAGATTTACACTACACGAACTACTCCCGTAGTGTAAAGCCCCGGGAGGCTTTTGCGAGCGTTACACTACACGAACCATTCGTGTAGTGTAACGGACGGCGCCAAGCCCGTTTCTGGCTGTCGGCAGGTCAAATCTTGCCCGTCCGGCCCCGTTGACGCTCCGCGCGTGAAACGGTATTGGCCTTTTCCATAGTGAACTTGGGAGAATGACCCATGTCCGAGCGCCGCATGGCTCTCGTACGCGTAACTGGCTCGCCGCCGGCCCGGTAATTCACCGGGACCGAACGGCGAGACGCACACCAAAGGGCCCACGTGGCCCTTTTTCTTTTTCCCCACGTACTTTTCAACCAAGGGCCCCACAGAAAGCCCACACAGACGGACGAGCGGCGAAGATGGACGGAAACAGCAAGATGGAAAGCCAGGCCACCGAAACGCTGACGGGCGCCGAGATCGTCCTCCGTGCGCTCGCCGACCAGGGCGTGGACACGATCTTCGGCTATCCCGGCGGGGCGGTCCTTCCGATCTACGATGCGATCTACGCGCAACAGCAGGTCCGCCACATCCTCGTGCGGCACGAGCAGGGCGCCGGCCACATGGCCGAAGGCTATGCCCGCTCCACCGGCAAGTGCGGCGTTGCGCTCGCCACCTCCGGCCCCGGCGCCACCAACATGGTGACGCCGATCACGGACGCGCTGATGGATTCGATCCCCATGGTCGTCATCACTGGCCAGGTGCCCACCCACCTGATCGGCACGGATGCCTTCCAGGAGGCCGACACCGTCGGCATCACGCGCGCCTGCACCAAGCACAACTATCTCGTCCGCGACGTGAACGACCTCGCACGTGTTATCCACGAGGCATTCTACATCGCCACTACCGGTCGCCCAGGTCCCGTGGTGATCGACATCCCGAAGAACGTTCAGTTCGCCAAGGGCCGCTATGTCGGCCCCAAGGCCATCGAACACCGCACCTATCATCCGCGCACAGAGCCGCAGGACAAGCGGATCGAGGAAGCTGTCGCCATCATGGCGGGCGCCCAGCGCCCGATCATCTATTCCGGCGGCGGCGTGATCAACTCCGGTCCCGCCGCATCCGAAGCGCTGCGCGCGCTGGCGAAGGCCACCGGCTGGCCGGTCACCTCGACGCTGATGGGCCTCGGCGCATTCCCGGCGTCAGACAAGCAGTGGCTCGGCATGGTCGGCATGCATGGCTCGTTCGAGAGCAACAACGCCATGCACGATTGCGACGTGATGCTGTGCGTCGGCGCGCGCTTCGATGATCGTGTCACGGGCCGCCTCGACGCCTTCTCGCCCGGCTCGAAGAAAATCCACATCGACATCGATCCGTCGTCGATCAACAAGAACGTTCGCGTCGATGTTCCCATCGTTGCGGACTGCGGCAAGGCGCTCGCCGAGTTGCTCAAGACGTGGTCGAGGAAGGACGGCAAGGCGCCGGACCTCAAGGCGTGGTGGGCGCAGATCGACGCCTGGCGCGAGCGCAAGGGCTTCGCCTATCCGAACTCAAAGACGCTCATCAAACCACAATATGCGATTGAACGTCTCTATGCGCTCACGCGCGACAAGGACGTCTACATCACCACGGAGGTTGGCCAGCACCAGATGTGGGCCGCCCAGTTCTTCCACTTCGACCAGCCCAACCGCTGGATGACGTCGGGCGGCCTCGGCACGATGGGCTATGGTCTCCCCGCCGCCATCGGCGTGCAGGCGGCCCATCCCAATGCCCTCGTCATCGACATCGCGGGCGATGCCTCGGTGCAGATGACGATGCAGGAAATGTCCTGCGCCATCCAGCATGAGTTGCCGGTGAAGATTTTCATCCTGAACAACGAATGGATGGGCATGGTGCGCCAGTGGCAGCAGCTGTTGCATGGCGAGCGCTACTCCCACTCGTATTCGGACGCTCTGCCGGATTTCGTGAAGCTGGCGGAGGCTTATGGCTGCCACGGCATCCGCTGCGATGATCCGGCGAAGCTGGACGACGCCATCCTCGAAATGATCAACACGCCCAAGCCCGTGCTGTTCGATTGCCGCGTCGAAAAGGCCGAGAACTGCTTCCCGATGATCCCCTCGGGCGCCGCCCATAACGAGATGATCCTCGGCAAGATCACCGGCGACGAAATCGGCGAGGCCGGTAAGATGCTGGTCTAGGCGGGAAGACGCGATGGGCGCCGAGGCTGTGATAGTCCTGACCATTGGTCCGCCTGCCGATGGCATGCAGCGGGGCAGGATGATGACCGCATGAAGCGCTTTTTCTCTATTCTTGTACTTGCGCTCGCTGCCTGCGAGCCGCCGCCCCCGGCGCTTGAGGGCGCGCCGCCTGCGCAAGCCGAGGCCGGCCTTCCGCCAGGCGAGCTTGCCGGCGGCGATCCTCTTGGCGCGGACGCCGCGCTGCCGAGCGTCATCGGAATCGTGCCGCCGATGGGTGTTCGCGTGATCGAAAGCTGCGAAACCGTCATCGCTGCCGACTACAATAATCCGCCGAAGATGACCTGTCTTCTGTTCCAGTCGGAGGATGTCGTGAGCGGCGAACTTGATGCCGGGGTGTTTGTGGCGATCTCGGATGCAGGTTGGAATTTCGTCCGGTTGCAGGGCGATCAACATTACTTCGAGCGTCCGCGTGCCGGAACAGATTGCGCCGAAGTCGCGGTCCTATCTGTGCTCACCGATCGTCTGCAGGCCGTAGTCGACTCTGCCGGCGTCGGCGCAGCAGCGGGTCCGGTCGTGTGGCAGGCCTACGCCATTCCGACGTCCACCCACGATGCTTGCGGCGCCGACCGCATGAAGCCATAGGCGAGAGGACACCATGCAGGAATTCTTCGACAGCCTCGGGATCGAACACTGGCTTGCCATCGGCTCGGCTGTGCTGGCGCTTGCCTCCTTCATTCTCAACATGCGGCTGGTCGACCGGCAGGAAAAACGCAACGCCGTCGCCATGAAGATGGCGCACGACAGCGACATTATCCGCTGGTCCGACGAAGTGATCGCGCTGCTGGCCGCCGCGCAGGAAATGGTTGCGGAGAAGGGCGTCTCCTATAGCGACCCGGAATTCCCCAGCCGGCGCTCCGCCGTGCGCGCCCAGCTTTCCGCACTCATAGATCGCGGTCGCTTGTTTTTCCCCAATCGCGAAGATGGCGACTATGGCAAGGACAAGGAAGCTGGCTTCCAGGGCCGCCGCCACCCCGCGCTTGATACGCTGGTTGACGCCTACACGCTGGTCGACAAGTCCGGCTATTCGCCCGGCCCGGATCGTGATGCAATCGCCGGGCTCACGGTACAGCGCCGCAAGTTCATGGCCGAAGTGTTCCAGGCGGTCGATCCCGTCCGCCGCGGCGAGAAACTGAAGGAGGTCACCTGATGTCCCGTGCGCCCCGCGCCCGCCTGTCGCCGAAGAATGGCCGCGAGGATCCCGCCTCCGCCTATGACATGACGCCCTCGACCGAGCTGATCGAGCGGCGCACGCTCGCCTGCATCGTCGATAACGAACCGGGCGTGCTCGCCCGAGTCGTCGGCCTGTTTGCCGCGCGCGGCTACAACATTGAATCGCTCACGGTCGCCGAGATCGATCGCAACGCGCACCAGTCGCGCATCACCATCGTCACCTCGGGCACCAACCACGTCCTCGAACAGATCGAGCAGCAGCTTCTTCGACTTGTGCCCGTCGCCAAGGTGATCGACGTCACCAACTCCACCGGGGGCATCGAGCGCGAACTCGCCCTCGTGAAGGTCGCCGGCACGGGGGAGAAGCGCGTGGAATCCTTGCGCATCTCCGAAATCTTCCGCGCCCACGTGATCGACACCACGAACGAGAGCTTCATCTTCGAACTCACCGGCGCCAGCCAGAAGATCGACCAGTTCGTCGAGCTCATGCGCCCCCTCGGCCTCGTCGAGGTCTCGCGCACAGGCGTGCTCAGCATCCAACGAGGGAAGGAGAAGGCAGGATGAAACGCAATCCGTATCGCTACGCATTCGGCGCTGTGCTGCTGTCGCTGGTCGTCGCCTGTTCCGGGGAAGTCGGCGTTGGCGTCGACGTCCATGTGAAGACTACACCTGAAGCCACGCTCGAAGCCGCCATGCAGGCCGATCGCGACTTTGCCGCCATGGCGAAGGCCGAAGGCCTCAAGGCCGCCTTCCTCAAATACATGCACGCGACGGATTCGAAGTTCCTGCAGCCGGGCGCAGTGGTGCAGGGCGCCGAAGCCATCGCCGCCGGCTTCGAAGGCTCGCCCCCCGGCTTCATGGTCAACTGGACGCCCGATGGCGGCCACGGCTCGGCCTCGGGCGATCTTGCCGTCACCACCGGCCTCTATGTGATCAGCTCCGGCGGCCAGGAGATCGAGAAGGGCCGCTATGTCACCGTCTGGGGCAAGGACGCCGCGGGCGATCTCAAGGCCACGATGGACATGAGCGTTCCCGACCCCGGCCCCCAGATCACCGAACCCGACCCCGAAGGCCGTCCGGGCTGAGCAAGCGGTAAGCGGTTTCTAGTTCAGGCCGTCACGCACATCCCACACCTGGGACTGGATCCAGTCCGTGCGGTTGGTGAAGATCGGCTTTTCACAAGCCGTTTCCTTGATGCGCGATACCCGCGGCCCGCCCTGAACAGGCTCGACCAGGTCGACGCATCCCGCGCCTTCGGCGTAGTCGAGCGACGTGATGTAGTAGTCGATATTCTGCCGCTTCAGGGACGCGTAGAGCGACCCCCCAGCTTTCAGCTCTTCAAGATAGTGCTCGTCATTGACGAGGCCCTCCAGCTGCGTGATCGCGCCGGGGATCAGAAAGCCCGCCGCCCCGCCGCCATCGCCGATCGCATAGCGTCCCGGGTTGGCCAGCGCGAATTCGCGCAGAGGCAAGGCGCGCGTGTAGAGGGCATTGCTCACGGACGGCGGACTATTGATCAGCCATGTGTTTGCCTTCAGCGCAAACCCCACAAGCAGGCCGCACAGCACCGGCGCAAGCCAGACGGCGGCGGGCATTGCCTTCAAGGGCGTCTGCTTCAGCGCCACTTCGGTCAGGATGCTGGCGCCGATCCCGGCAGTGAACATCAGCGGAAAGAAATACCAGGGCCACAGCTTCCAGTCGCTGGTCACCGCAGCCTGCTCATAGAAAAGGGCGACACCGAGAACCAGCAGCAGGAACCCCGTCCCCGCCCACGTGGAGCGCAGGCGTTTGATGGCAAGCACAGCAGCGGCGCCGGCGATCGTCACCAGCGTTACGCCGACCGGAGAAATGTAGAAGTTGAGGTTTGGTGTGGCGAAAAATGACTGGATGGATTTCGCCGAGAATCCGAACTGCGCACCCTCAACCATAAGGCGCTTTGCCTGGCCCGAGATCGGCATCGCGCTGCCGAACACCGCAACGTTGATGATCAGATAGATCGCCAGCGGGATAAACGCCGCAAGCGCCGGAGAAAGCTTCAGCACCGCGGCCAGGCCCTGACGGCGGAGCAGAAGGACCAGGATCCCCAGGCCAAGCGGGGCGAACACGATGACCATGTCCAACCTGGAAAGGATGTTCGCGCACAGAAGCGCCGCCGCGATGAAGGCCCCGCGCAGGTCGGGATTCTCACAGAACTTCCAGGCCGAAAGGAGCAGCATGGGCGTGAGGGGCGCGAGCAGGGCGACTTCCATTCCGTTCGCGGCCCATATCGTCAGGCAGACGCCGTAAACGGTTGAGCCAACCGTCAGTGCTGCCTGCCCAAGAAACCCTGCGCTGACCGCTTTGCGTCCCAGCGCCGTAAACGCCCACACGCCCGCCACCACCAGCAGCGTCTGAACTACGAAGATGGCGATGAAAAACCCCGGCGAGTGGATGTCGAAGACAGCGGCGAGCGCAGTGCAGACCAGCATCCAGAGCGGGTGGTAGCCATTGGAAAGGGTCACGCCGTCGAACGTCGATTGTCCGGTATCGGCAAGGTTCTGGGCAATTACTGCGTAGTAAAAGAAGTCGTCCTCAACCCAGGCGGCATAGCCAAACTCGCCTTGCGCCAACGGAAAGAAAACCAAGAACCGCAGGGCCGCGAGCACCGCTACGCACGCAAAAGCGACGGTGAGTGCATCGTGCGGAAGCCCCAAAGTGCGCGACAGAAGCGACCGTCCGACCGCCGGAAGCGTATTATCCTGGGTCACGACAGAGCTTTCCCCGCATCACTTTGGGGGAAAACCTTGCAATAGGCAGGCCACCAAAGTGAAATGCGACCCGCCGGAAGGGCTAATGCGCAGCTCTTTGCCTTGATTTCCCGAGGTGGATTGCGACTTGCGGAAGCCTGCCGTTCACGTATTGACCGGCGAGTTCTGAAGGTGAGACCGCCATGAAAGTCTACTACGAAGCCGACGCCGACATTGGCATCATCCAGTCGAAGAAGGTCGCCGTCATTGGCTATGGCAGCCAGGGCCATGCCCACGCGCTCAACCTGCGCGAGTCCGGCGTAAAGGATCTAGTCGTCGGCCTGCAGCCCAACTCAGCCTCGAAGCCCAAGGCCGAGCAGGAGGGCTTGAAAGTGGTCACGCCCACCGAGGCCGCCAAATGGGCTGACGTGATGATGATCCTCACGCCTGACGAAAAGCAGGCCGTGATGTACGCCAACGAGATTGAGCCGCACACCCGCAAGGGCCAGCACCTGATGTTCGGCCACGGCTTCAACATCCACTACGGCCTCATCAAGCCGCGCGCCGACATGGACGTGTCGCTCTCGGCGCCCAAGGGTCCCGGCCACACGCTGCGCAATCAATACACGCAGGGCCGCGGCCTGCCGGGCCTCATCGCCATCCATCAGGACGCCACCGGCGTCGCGCAGGCTGTGGCGCTCTCCTACTCGAAAGCTATCGGCAACACCCGCGCCGGCGTCATCCAGACCTCGTTCCGCGAAGAGACCGAAACCGATCTGTTCGGCGAACAGGCCGTGCTCTGCGGCGGCCTCGTTGAACTGATCAAGGCCGGCTACGAAACCCTGGTCGAAGCTGGCTACGCGCCGGAGATGGCCTACTTCGAATGCCTCCACGAAGTGAAGCTGATCGTGGACCTCATCTACGAAGGCGGCATCGCCAACATGAACTACTCGATCTCCAACACCGCCGAGTTCGGTGAATACGTCACCGGCCCGCGCATCATCACGTCCGATACGAAGGCTGCGATGAAGAAGGTGCTGGACGATATCCAGTCCGGCCGCTTCGCCCGCGACTGGGTGCTCGAGAACCAGGCCGGCGCGCCGTCCTTCCAGGCCATGCGCAACAAGATGAGCAATCATCCGATCGAGGAAGTCGGCGAGAAGCTTCGCGGCATGATGCAGTGGTCGAAATCCAACCGCCTCGTCGACCGCAAGCGGAACTAGGCTCGGGGCTCCCCCGGCGAGAAATGCAAACGAGGGCCTGCCTTCAACGGCGGGCCCTCCGTCGTTTTCGCTAGGCCGCCTTCGCGAGCACCACCATCGTCACCTTGTACTTCACGAACAGCCAGAGGGCGCGCTTGCGCTGCAGCTTCTTCGGATTTCGCCAGATGTCGTGCCAGTGATACTCGGTCGGCAGGATCTCGCCCTCCGCCATCTGCGCCTCCGGCACCAGCGCTGCGACTTCCTGCGGGGTTGGCCGGTACATCGTGTCGAACGGGTCGCGGTGGTGCGGATAGCTGCGCGGCACCGATACGATCAGCCGACCGCCCGGCTCAACCAGGTCGAAGGCCCGCCGCGTCATCCGGTCCGGCTCGTGGACATGCTCGAGAATGTTGCACAGCAGGACCGTTCGCGGCCGGTACGCCTTTACGGCGGCATAGCCATCCTCGCTCAATATGTCGCCGATCAGGTCCACCCCTTCTTCCGCCTTGAGGTCGACATGCACCACCGGCACGCCCCGCGTCCGCAGCGGCGCGAACAGCTCGGCGTCCACCCATGGCTGCCGCTGGGTGCGAAACTGCAGGGTCGATGATCCGATATTGGCGACCGTGCCGACATCCGCCGGGTCGAGCGCTGCGATCCGCGCGGCAATCCATGCCGCTTCCTGCCTGAACATGAATCGTTGCCTCGTTTCCCGAGGGCATATTCAGCATTTCATCCTCGACAACAAGCAGGCCCTCGATACGAGGTTGCCGGGATAACGCAGCGTTCGGGTCCGCCATGGCCTTCACTCACCGCCTCGCCACCGAAGCCGACCTGCCCGCCGTCCGGGCCCTGATGGATGTCGCCATCGCCGAGCACCTGAAGGTCTTCCTCGATCCCGGACAGGTCGAGCTCTCGAAATCCATCATGGGCCTCGACACCCAGCTGATCGCCGACCGCACATATTTTCTGGTGGAAGACGAGGGCAGGCTGGCCGGCTGCGGCGGCTGGTCCCGGCGCGCCACGCTCTATGGCGGCGACCATTCCACGTCCCAGCGCAACGCGGCCCTGCTCGACATGGGCAAGGACGCCGCCCGCATCCGCGCCATGTATACGCATCCGGACTTCGCCCGCCGGGGCGTTGGCCGCCTGATCCTCCAGATCTGCGAGAACGCCGCCCGCGAGGCCGGCTTCAAGGCCGTGGAACTCATGGCTACGATGTCCGGTGAGCCGCTCTATCGCGCCTGCGGCTACCACGACATCGAACGTATAACCGCCGCCTCGAAAGACGGCATAGACGTCCCCGGCGTCCGCATGGGGAAGGGGCTCTAGCCCGTTCTACCCATTGCCCCCGGCGCGCCCAGCCTCCATGTTCGCTTTATGCCAGATCAGCTCAACCCTCCACGTTCGAATGCTGGACCGCGCCAGCCCATCATCAACGCGCCGTTGCTCGTCATCCTGATGTCGGCGCTCCTGGTCGTGCTGCACGCGCTTGTCACCTTTTCGTCCGGCGACGACCAGGACCGGATCATGTGGGACTATGCCATCGCCCCCTTCCGCTTCTGGGCGCCGGCCGGCTCACCCGAAGTCTACCCCGATCACATCTCCGGCCTGATCACGCTGGTTTCCACCGCGCTACTGCACGTCGACTGGACGCACGTGATTATCAATTCGCTGATGCTGCTCGCCTTCGGCACGCCGGTCGCCCGCGCGCTCGGCAACGATGTGCGCGGCTGGGGCTTCTGGATGCTGTTGTTCGTCGGTTCCGTCGTGGGCGGCTCGGCGCTTTACCTGGCGCTCGCTGACGCCAACGCGCCCTTCCTGATCGGCGCCTCGGGCGGAACGTCCGGCCTGATGGCGGCCGCCTTCCTGCTCGACCCGCGTGGCGGCAAGCGCCCGCTCTGGGCCCGCGAGTTCGTTACGTTCAGCGCGGTCTTCGCCATGATCAACGTGCTGCTTGTTGTTGTGGCGCCTTACGCCCTCGGCATGCTCATCAGCTGGGAAGCGCACCTTGGCGGCTACATCGCGGGCGCGCTGCTGATGGCGGTTCTGCCCGTCCGTGGCTACCGTGCGGCGTGAATGTGACGGCTTCGCGGCCGCCTCATTCGGGCCGCGTTCATGTGGGACCCGGCATTCATGTTCGCGAGCGCCCGGCTAGATCAACAGCGGCCAGCGCAGCAGGGTTCGGGTTGCCGGATTCAGGTTCGAGGAGATTTGAGATGAGGCTTCTGATCACCGCTGGCGTCGCGCTGCTCGCCGTGTGTGGCGCCACCGCCGACACGCTGAAGGATGGCTCGGTCCAGGTCGCCCCCGGCAAATACAAGTGGATGCAGGAAACCAGCCTCGCTGGCGTGCCGCTCAAGGAGGAAAACCTTGAGTGCCTCATCCCGCAGAAATCGAAGATCACGCTGTCCAAGCTGGCCAGCGACCTTGAGAAGGGCTGCTCGGTCGACAACGTCCGCGCCATCAAGGGCGGCTTCCTGTTCAAGCTGATCTGCAACGGCAAGACGACTGGCACGGCCGACGCCACGCTGCTGCACACCGACAAGTCGATGACCATCCACGCCAAGGGTTCAGCCAATCTCGGCCCGATCCCGGTCGGCTTCTCGATGAAGGCGCAGGCCACCTACCAGGGCGCCTGCACGCCGGATGAAGTCGCCAAGGAGACGGAGCGCTTTCTGAAGGAAAATCCCGGCGCGCAGTAAGCTGGCGCATCCCTCCAAACAAATAAGCGCCCCGCGGCATCAACCGCGGGGCGCTTTCGTTTCAGGATGATTGCGGCTCGATCTAGAACGACAGCGCCAAGCCGAGCTGGACCACCGGAAAGATTTCATAGTCGTCGATATCATCCTGCAGGTTCTGCTCTTCCGCAGCCAGCTGCGTCTGGAACGCCGGATCATTCGTCAACGTCCCGCCGGTGGCCGTGAGGTTTACGTCCGGCGTCCCCGTGAACATGGCGCCGGCGATGAAACGGAAGGTCAGCCCCTTGGTGTCGAAGCTGGAGTCCCAGCCAAGCCCCACGAATGGCGCAGTGTCTTCCAGGTCGCCAGTCAGGTTCAGCGTGCCCACCTGCGCGGGCGTATAGGTCTGGCTGCCGATCTCCACATTGGCCGTCGGCGTCGCGAACAGGTCGAGTGTCTTCTTGCCGAAATAGGCGCCGCCCGTCAGCATGAACGCGTTGCCGAACGGATGCAGATCCACAAACGCGCCCGCCGTCGAAAGATCGAGATCGCCTGCATAGGCGATGTCGTCATAGGTGTCGTCGGCTTCGTACTGGAAATAGTTGTAGCCCCCGCGCAGCGCGATGATCGGCGCAACCTTGACCTTCGCCTCGACCGTCGCGCCCGTCGTGCCGACGCTGCCGCTGATGGCCATCTGCGCGTCGGCCGCGCCCGCAGCAAGTCCCGAACCGGCCGCCAGTGCGGCCATGGCAAAAATGCGCTTCATGTGTCTCCCCATTTCCCGACCCTGCGGGGTCAGTGGGCGAAAGCTGCTGGAATTTTCGTTCCCGGGCAAGCGACCTGATCGGCTGATCAGGCTGCCGCCCTCTGCTGCGCGCGGCGGCTGTCCCACGCGGCAAGCATAACTGCCAGCACGATCACGCCGGCCCCGGTCCAGACCTCCCAGCGCGGCGTCTCGGCGAAGAACACGATGCCGAGCAGGGCGCTCCAGATCAGGGCCGTATATTCCGCTGGCGCAACGCTCTGCGCCGGCGCCCGCGCATACGCAGCTGTAAGCATGAACCACATCGCAAAACCCGTAAGCCCCGTCAGCGCAAACAGCGGCAGGTCTGCCGGCTGCGGCGCCACCCCAAGCCACAACGCAAACGGAAGCAGGTAAACCGCCGGGAAAAGGTTGCTCAGGAAAGCTGTCGTCACCGCGCTGTCATTGCGCGCCAGCTGACGCAGCAAAACCATCGACAGCGCATAGAGCGCCGCCGCAAACACGCCGGACAGCACACCCTCCAGCCGCCGTGCAGTGTCGCCAGCGTCTTCCGCGCCCTGCACGGTTACAATCATCCCGGCAAAGCCGATGACCAGAGCCACCCCCGCCATTGCCCGTACACGCTCCCCCAGGATCAGCCGCGCCAGCGGTGCGATCATCAACGGCGCGCAAAAGATCAGCACCGTCGCCTCCGCGATCGGCAGGATCGACAGGCAGTTGAAGAACAGAAGCGAGCAGACCGCGATGATCACCGCGCGCAACGCGTGCCGCCGCATCCCCGCCGCTCCCGGCAACCGCGCCCGCGCCACCGCCACTGCTGCGCCTGAAAACAATGCGCCAAAAACATACCGGCCCGTCGCGATCAGCACGACGCCATAAGCCGCCCCCAGCGTCTTCACCATCGCGTCCATGATGCACCCCAGCATCACGCCGACAACGGCGATCAAAATGGGTGGCGTCCGGCTGATAAGATTTGATGGGGAGGCGCTCGGCATCCGCCCTTCCAGCATGCGCGTGCAAGGCGTGCAATGGCCCTGATTGCGGCGTCCCAATTGCGCCGTCGCTCCAATCGGATAAGCATGCCCGCCTCGGTCCATCATTGGGACACGCGACTCCGGGGAGGACGAAACTGAAATCCGGCGTCCTTAACTTTGGCTACGGCCACGCCCGCAAGATCCGCGAGCAGATGGAACGCGACGAGGCGTCAGCGGCATGAGACTCGTTGCGCCATTCGATCTCGTCAACCGCTTTCCCATCGGCCGGTCCGTCGTCTTCGTCGGCAACGCCGGAAGCCTGCGCAACCAGCGCCTCGGCGCCTGGATAGATGGCTTCGACGTTGTCGTTCGCTTCAACGAAGCGCGTACACGCGGGTTCGAGGCGGACCTGGGATCACGCACCGATATCCTCGTGACCAACCCCTATGTCGAGGCGCGCAAATGGCCGGCGCTCGATGGCCTCGGTTGCAGGCTGGTGCTGGTGATTTCTTCGCTCACGCGGCGCGGCGCCGCCGCTGACTTCGAAGCCTGGGTTGGCGACGCCGACGTGCTGCACACCTACGCGCCGGATCTGACGGGCAGGGACCTTGCGCACGCTACGGGGGCAACTACCGGCATCTACGGCGTGCACCTGCTGTCGCGGATCCTCGAACCCGCCCGGATCGGCATCACCGGTTTCACCTTCTTCACCGGCGGCGCGCCGCACTACTGGTCCGACGACATGCCGCCCGGCGCCTCCAAGCACGACATGTCGGCCGACTGCAGCCTGATGACAGCCCTGATCAACCGCCGGCCGGGCCTGACCACTGTCACAGCCGACGTCGCCAGCGCCGCCGCCTCGCTCGGCTGCGCCGTCGACGCGCGGGTAAGCGTCTTGAAACTGCCATTTAACTCCGATTCCGCTACGGCAATCTGACGATCGAAGCGTACCCGAAGTGTATTGCGCCAGCATGGAAATATCGGCATGTTCCGCCCACCTTGCGGGCGGGCCAACCGCAACTCTCTGGGGGAGTTGCGCGGGAAGTCGTCCATTTTCAACCTGATAGAGGATGACGATGAGCGAACTTTCGCTATGGCTTCCCATAATCGCAGGCGCAATCGCGGTTGCTTATGGCGTGATCACAACCCAGCGCCTCATGGCCCTGCCGACCGGCAACGCCAAGATGCAGGAAATCGCAAAAGCGATTCAGGAAGGCGCCAACGCCTACCTCAACCGCCAGTATCGCACGATCGCCATGATCGGTGCCGTCGTCGTGGTGCTGGTCGCCATCTTCTTCATGAACTGGCAGGCCCCCGTCGGCTTCCTGATCGGCGCGATCCTCTCGGGCGCGGCCGGCTATATCGGCATGAAGATCTCGGTGCAGGCCAACGTCCGCACCACTGAAGCCTCCTCCAAGGGCCTCGCCCAGGGTCTGAGCGTCGCCTTCCAGTCGGGCGCCGTCACCGGCATGCTCGTTGTCGGCCTCGCGATCATCGGCCTTGGCGGCTACTACGCCCTGCTGACGGTCGGCCTCGGTCTCCCGCCGGGCGACCGCACCGTGGTCAACGCCATGGTCGCCCTCGGCCTCGGCGCGTCGCTGATCTCCATCTTCGCCCGTCTCGGCGGCGGCATCTTCACCAAGGGCGCCGACGTCGGCGGCGACATGGTGGGCAAGGTCGAAGCCGGAATTCCCGAAGATGATCCGCGCAACCCCGCCACCATCGCCGATAACGTGGGCGACAACGTCGGCGATTGCGCCGGCATGGCGGCCGACCTGTTCGAAACCTACGCGGTGACCATCGTCGCCACCATGGTTCTTGCCTCGATCCAGTTCGCTGGCGATGCCCAGTCCGGCATGATGATGCTGCCGCTCACCATCGCGGGCGTCTGCATCGTCACCTCGATCATCGGCACGTTCTTCGTGCGTCTCACGCCGAACTCGCGCAACGTGATGGGCGCCCTCTACAAGGGCTTCATCGCCTCAGCCGTGCTCTCCGTTCCCGCGCTCTACGGCGCGATCTGGCTGGCGCTCGGCGATCCGATGGCCACCACGGTCACGATGTCGGATACGCTCGGCACCGCCATCCCCGCCATGAACCTGTTCTGGTGCGGTGTTGCAGGCCTCGTCGTGACTGGCCTCATCATCTGGATCACGGAATACTACACTGGCGTCGGCTATCGCCCGGTCCGGTCCATCGCCCAGGCTTCGGTGTCGGGCCACGGCACCAACGTGATCCAGGGTCTCGCCGTCTCGCTCGAGGCGTGCGCCGTCCCGGCCGTGATCATCATCGCGGGCATCATCTTCACCTACTCGATGGGCGGCCTGATCGGCATCGGCATCGCCGTCACCACGATGCTGGCGCTCGCCGGCATGGTCGTGGCGCTCGACGCCTTCGGCCCGGTCACCGACAACGCCGGCGGCATTGCCGAAATGGCGGGCCTCGATGACTCGGTTCGTGAAACCACCGACACGCTCGACGCCGTCGGGAACACAACGAAAGCCGTCACGAAAGGCTACGCTATCGGCTCCGCCGGTCTTGGCGCTCTCGTGCTGTTCGCCGCCTTCACGGAAGACCTCACGCACTTCGCCGAAAGCGCTGTGCAGGGATCGCTGCTCTATGGCGTCGAGGCGGACTTCTCGCTGTCCAACCCCTACGTCGTGGTTGGCCTGCTGTTCGGCGGCCTCCTGCCGTTCCTGTTCGGCGGCATGTCGATGATGGCCGTCGGCCGCGCCGCGCAAGCGGTCGTGGAAGAGGTCCGTCGCCAGTTCCGCGAAATCCCGGGCATCATGGACTACTCGGCCAAGCCTGATTACGGCCGCGCCGTCGACATGCTCACCAAGGCCGCGATCAAGGAGATGATCGTCCCCTCGCTGCTGCCGGTGCTGTCGCCGATCGTGCTGTTCGCTGTCATCTGGGGCATTGGCGCTGGTCAGGGCCTCGAACAGGCCACGGCCGTCGGCCAGGCTCTCTCGGCCGTCGGCGCCATGCTGATGGGCGTCATCGTCACCGGTCTGTTCGTCGCCATCTCGATGACCTCGGGCGGCGGCGCGTGGGACAACGCCAAGAAGTCGTTCGAGGATGGCTTCCGCGACAAGGACGGCGTCGTTCACAAGAAGGGTTCGGACGCCCACAAGGCCTCCGTCACCGGCGACACCGTCGGCGACCCCTACAAGGACACGGCGGGCCCCGCCGTGAACCCGATGATCAAGATCACCAACATCGTCGCCCTGCTGATGCTGGCGGCCATGGCTGGCAACGCCGCCTAGGCTTGTTGATCCTCTGAAAATGCAGCGGGCCGCGGATCACTCCGCGGCCCGTTTGTTTTCAGCCTTCAACCCCGGGGTGGGGGAAGGGCGGCGCCCGCCGCCATGTGGTCGCCAAGATAGTACGGCCACACGAGGATCGCCGCGAGGCCACCCCAGAAGTTCAGCTTGGCGTAGCCGATAGTGAACAGCCACCCGATGAACCAGATCAGGCCAACCCCGCCTTGCTGCTCGATACGTATCTTTTTCGGCATGTCGGACATGTGTCGCGCCTTTCCTGCAGCCAAGCTTGCCGTCCGTGCGCAGCCTGCGCCTGACCCAGGTCAACCACAAGCCGGGCAGGGTAACGCCACCAGCAGTCCTCTGCTGACACCTCGCTGTCAGCACGCCCCTGCGTACATGCCCATCACTGTGCAGAGGGGCGCATGCATCTCGTCCGCTATCACGTGGCCGTCTCACTCGACGGCTTCATCGCCCCGCCTGATGGCGGGCATGAATGGCTCGCACCCTTCGGCAAGGTCGCCATGGGCTTCATCGGCCCGTGGATGCAACAGATCGGCGGCATCATCGTCGGCCGCTCTACCTATGACCAGGCAATCGGCATGGGCGGCTGGATGTGGGGCAAGACGCCCGCGCTCGTGATGACATCACGCCCTGTGTGGCAGGGGCCGCAGACCGTCCACACCCACGCCGGCGATCCCGCCGAAGGCCTCGCTGCGCTGCGTGCGCGCATGGCCGCGCAGGATCTCGACACAGACATCTGGCTGTTCGGCGGCGGCGTCACAGCCGGCAGCTTCCTTCGGCACAACCTGATCGACATGGTGGAGCTCGCCGTCGTCCCCATCGCGCTCGGCCGCGGCCGCCCGCTCTTCGCAGAAGTCGAGGCGAGCCAGGCCTTCGAGCACGTGGGCTCCCAACCCATCGGCCTAGGCGTCGCCGTGAACAGCTACCGCCGCGCCTTGCCCGCGATCTCCAGGCGCAAGGCGATGCGCAACTGAAAGCACGCGGGCGAGCTCACTGCTCTACTTCTTCGTTTCCGCATATTTCGCCGCAGCATCTTCCCACTTGTACGGCTTGGTGTCGGGGATGACGCTCACCTCGGTGGTGAATTTGAACGGCGCGGATGCAATCCCGCTCTCCCACTCAGCCTCGACGAAGAAGGCGGTATAGCCTTCCGTCGGCATCGGAACCTGCGCGAAGTAGGTTCCGTCATCCTGCGGCTGCAGAACGGTCGAGGTATAGATTGGCCCCACGGCCTCCATGCGGAAATCGCGCGCCTTGGGATTGTGCGCCTGCCACAGCCGCACCGCCTTCGGCGTCTCGATCGGCCGGAAGGCGATGCCGTTCACATCCACCTTGTTCCAGATGTAATCCGGCCGCTTGCCGCCCGTGATCACCGAATTGTACCAGGCCAGCATCGAATCCTGCGCATCCGATCCTCGCAGGTTGTGCGCCGCATTCTCGACATAGCGCAGCCGCTTCTCCTGCGGCAGCGCATCGTAATAGAAGCGCGAATTGTCAGGCAGGAAGTACTGGTCCCCCGAAGCATTCACGATGAATTTCGGAATCGAAAGCCGCGCCCGCTCCCGATAGTTGTACGGGTCCTCGATGCCCAGCACTGCCTGGTATTCCGGCGTGCCGATCTTGTGCGGGAACAGTCCGTGATTGACGTAATCCTCCAGCGACGGCGCAAAGAAGCCCAGCATCTCGAAATGCTGCTTGGTGATCTCCTCCGAATTCAGCGCATCGATCACGGTCGGAATTATGCCGATCACGCGATCGTCCACCGCGCCGACCAGCCACGTCGTCCAGCCCCGCTTGGATGCGCCCGAAACGACGAACTCCTTGATGTCCACTCCGCCGCCCGCGTCCGACTTCATGAACTCCTGCGTCGCGTCCAGTGCGCGCACGCCTGATTTCACCATGGCAAGGCGCACCAGCCATTCATCATCCTTGGTGCTGAAGTGCTTCACGCGGGTGTAAGCGATGATGTCGTCTTCCCATCGCGGCGTGTCGGATGAATCAGTAAAACGCAGCGGCTGGTTGGGAACCATGCCCACCTCTGCGACGACCGACCCCGTCTCCTTCGCAATCCGGATCGAACGATCCTGCGCCTTCACCGGCGCCGGGTCCGTATTGTCCCCCTGCCAGATGAACAGCAACGCCTTGTCGTGCTTCACCACGTCGGGCTTCACGATGGTCATCCAGTGCGTCCACACTGGTTTGTCCACGTCCGCCTCGGTGCGCCAGGTCTGCGACGTCATCTCAAGCACATAGGTTGTCTGCCCATCGCCCGGATACGTGCCGATCAACTCCCACTTGTAGGCTGGATCCGCCTTAGCGACATATTCGTCCAGTGCGGTACGCTCTTCGGGCTGCACCGAAAGATCGGCGGCCTCCGGCGCTGCGGGCGTAGTCGCCGCCGGCTCCGTCGGGCCACAGGACGCGAGCACAAGCACGCTGGCAAATGCCAGAAGGCTGCTGCGGATCATGCTGCTATTGTTCATCGCGCTCTCCCGTCCGGCTGTATCGCCGCTCGGGCAGAGCCTAGTGCGCCAACGCCTGCATCGGAAGTGATGCCGTAGCGGTAGCTACTTACGGCTTGAACTGGGCCTCGTTGCGCACGCGATAGCCGGTGATCGGGAAGTCGGTGAAGAATCCATCGATCCCAAGCGCCAGGTACTTGCGCAAGGTCGTCTCGATCGGTTCGCCATTCACCGGCTGGTCATCACGGAACGTCCACGGGTGAACCGGAATGCCCTTTGCATGGCTTGCTTCCACCACGCCCGTCGACTTGCCGTCCGGACCGATCAGCAGACCGGTGTTGGGCCCAAGCCCATCCCAGAACGGCGCATCCGGCCGCGCCATGATGGCGTCATACGCCGCCTTGTCGCCGATCAGCATCACAACCGGCAGCTCCGTCTTGGCGTTCAGCGCCTTGATGAAGTCCGGCTCGAACGCCTGGATGAACACGCGCGAGCCCTTGCCTGCCATACCGTGGCGGCCAAGGGCGGCGAGGATTTCGTCTCCCATGTCCGGCTTGCCCAGCTTCGCATGGTGCGCCGGCGCCTTGGCTTCCGGATAGACGCACACCGGATTGCTCGCCACCGTCACACGCGACTTGGCCAGCATCAGAACCTCGTCAAACGTCGGCACCTGGTAAAGCCCGTCATAGACTTTCGGCCGGCCGGGGAAGGGCTGCACGGCGCGAAGCGACTTGATCTCCGCCAGCGTGAAATCCTCAACCCACCAGTCGTTGCGCGTGCCGTAGTCCGGATCGTCCGTCTTGCGCTTGCGATTGGCGAACTCCGGCTTCGAAGCGATGTTGGTGGTCGTCGACAGGTAAAGGTCATGCCGCGCGACCAGCACATTGTCCTTCGTCATCACGAGGTCCGGCTCGATGCAATCCGCGCCATCGTTCAATGCGCGCTGATAGCTTTCCAGCGTATGCTCCGGCACGTCGCCAGAGGCGCCCCGGTGGCCGATCACCAGCGGCCTCTCGCGGCCCAGGCTGGGGTAAACCCACCCCCCGCCCGCCGATGCCCCCCCGGCCGCGTCGGCCGGCCCCGGCGCCATGGTGTCACAGGCTGAAAGCGCCAGAACCGGCGCAAGGGCGAAAGCGGCGAGAATTCGTGCGTGTTTCATCATGTGAATCATATGTCCCTGCGGCGTTTCCAGACGGCGGCAACGTGCGGCGCGACCTTGGCCATCCCCGCTGCGGCTGTCGAGAGGGCATACCTCACGAACCGTCACGGATTCTTGACGTCGCGAAACCGGCGCCGCATGTCTCGCCCCCTCATGAAGCAGCTCTTCGCCTTCATCAACAACATGGACTCCGCCGCCTGGCGCACCATCTGGGTGTCGCTTGCGCTTCTGGCGGGGGTCATCGCCATGGCCGTGATCGCCAGCCTCACCGGCCTCGCCGACCATATGGACGAACACCTGGCCTCCCTCCGCACCGGACCGTGGGGCCTGCCGATGACGGTCTTGCTTTTCGTTGTCACCAGCTTCATTGCGGCCCCGCAATTCGTGCTCTTCGCCGCCGCCGTTGTCGCCTTTGGTCCGTGGCTCGGCTGCACCTATGCGATGATCGGCACGGTCATCGCCGCCTGGATCCATTTCGCGATGGGCCGCATGGGCGGCTCGGACCTGGTCCGCCGTTATGGCGGCGAAACCGTGAACCGCCTCTCGCGCTTCATCGGCCGGAACGATTTCCTCGCCAGCCTCATCGTCCGTTCGGTGCCCACCGCGCCTGCGGTCGTGGTCAACATGGCCTTCGGCGCCAGCCAGGCGAATTTCTGGCGCTACACCGCCGGCGTCATCGTCGGCTCGATCCCGAAAATCCTCATCGTCGCGCTCCTCGGCCAGTCGGTCCTGTCCGCCATGGGCGGCGGCATCGCGCTCGCCATCGGCATCGTCATCGCCGTCGTCGCGATCTGGATCTCGGTCGCGCTGGCCGCCCGCCGGGCGGTGCAGGGCGAGCCCGACCTGCAGAAACCGGAAGACCCCGCGCCGCAGGATTAATCCACCCCGTTCTTCGTCTAGGCACGAACCTGCCTCAAGCCCCGCCAGCCCATGGCACAATTTCCTGTCGCTTGACGCAATCCACAAGCGGAACGATAGAAGTTGCATGCGCAAACAGGGGCTCACCCTTCTTCTTTCCCTGCCGGGGCTGCTTAGCAGCCCCTGGGCGCGTTCGTGATCCGGGCCTAGGTCCGCGGGTCGCGCGTCCAGGGGGTGCACTAGCTACCCGCCCTCCGACAGAAGCCCTGACAGGACGTCCCCGATGACCACCCCCTCGACCACAAATTCTGGCAAAGACCGCGTATTCATCTTCGACACGACGATGCGCGATGGCGAACAGTCGCCCGGCGCCTCGATGACCCTGCGCGAGAAGCTGGAACTCGCCGAACTGTTGCAGGAGATGAAGGTCGATGTCTGCGAAGCGGGCTTCGCCGCTTCTTCCGAAGGCGACTTCCAGTGCGTCTCCCAGATCGCCGAACTGGCCAAGGACATGTCGATCTGCACGCTGGCGCGCTCGACGCTCACCGACATCGACAAGGCAGGGGAGGCCCTCCGCAAGGCGAAGAACCCGCGCATCCACACCTTCATTTCCACCAGCCCCGTGCACATGAAGCACAAGCTGAAGATGGGCCCCAACGCCGTGCTCGAAGCCATTGGCGCCTCCGTCACGCACAGCCGCAAATACGCCGGCGATGTTGAATGGTCGGCTGAAGACGCAACCCGCACCGAGTTCGATTTCCTGTGCAAGGCGATCGAAGTCGCGATCCACTCCGGAGCCACCGTCATCAACGTCCCAGACACGGTCGGCTACTCTCACCCCGCCGAATATGGCGAGCTGTTCCGCCGCCTGATCGAGAACATCCCGGACTCGGACAAGGTCATCTGGTCCACCCACTGCCACAACGACCTGGGCCTCGCCGTCGCCAATTCGCTGGCGGGCGTCATCAATGGCGCGCGCCAGATCGAGTGCGCCATCAACGGCATGGGCGAGCGCGCCGGCAACGCCGCGCTGGAAGAATGCGTTATGGCGCTGAAAGTCCGCGGCGACTCACTGCCGTTCTACACCGAGGTGGTGACGCCGAAGCTCAGCCGTGCCTCCAAGATGGTGTCGTCCATCACCGGCTTCCCGGTGCAGTACAACAAGGCCATCGTCGGCAAGAACGCCTTTGCGCACGAAAGCGGCATCCACCAGGATGGCATGCTTAAGAACCGCGAGACCTACGAGATCATGAAGCCAGAGGATGTGGGCGTGCCCTCCACCTCGCTGATCATGGGCAAGCTCTCCGGCCGCAACGCCTTCCGCGACAAGCTGGAATCGCTGGGCTACGTGCTCGAAGCCGGCGCCCTCAACGACGCGTTCAAGCGCTTCAAGGATCTCGCCGACAAGAAGAAGCATGTGTTCGATGAAGACATCATCGCCCTCGTCGACGAACAGATGGCCGGCAAGCAGGAACGCATCACGCTCAAGCGCCTGAAAGTCGTCGCTGGCACGGACGGTCCGCAATCCGCCGAACTCGAACTGATCGTCGATGGCGAGCCGCGCGCCGCCAACGCTACAGGCAACGGCCCGGTCGACGCCGTCTTCAACGGCATCCGCCAGCTCTGCCCGCACACGGCCGTCCTCGAACTCTACCAGGTCAGCGCCGTCACCGAAGGCACCGACGCGCAAGCCACAGTCTCCGTCCGCCTCGCCGAACAGGGCCTCGTCGCCACCGGCAAGGCCAGCGACCCCGACACCCTCGTCGCCTCCGCCCGCGCGTATGTGCACGCGCTGAACAAGCTCGACGTGCGCAGGGCGAAGGCGACGGGCGCAGCGGCCTGATAGACAGACAACGACTGTCATCCCGGAAGCGCGCAAACGCTGTCCGGGACTCATTCCTCCGCCACGACGAGCTCTCGATGGGTCCCGGCTCGACTTGCTTCGCACTCCGGCCGGGATAACAACCAGTGATTGTTCAATTCGGTCGAATGAAATGTGGCGCCTGCAGAATCTTCGCGAGCACTCTCAACCCACTACGCAAAATCCGCTGTAGGAAGCCCGCAATCTCACCACACCCCCTCACGAGTAAGCGCAATATGCACATGTCGCTCCGCATGGAGGGCTTCTGCAGAAACCTGTAGGGCGGGGCGATGCGAACGGGGTAACCCGCTCGCGGGGACGCGGGACTCCGCGAACCGGACTACGGACGACAGACTACGGACTAAAATCAGCGGGTCATCCCGCGTCCCCAGCCCTCCACCGTTTCGGGAAGGCAAAATCACCGCGAAACTCCAGGCGCTTCGGCTCCGTGGAGCTTTCAGCGCGTGTGGCCGCCGCGCCCCAAACATTGACATTCCACTCGCGCTCCACCAGATACCCCGCATCCTTGGAGGCCACGCACATGAAGCCGTCGAAACCCGCCTGATCCCGCGCGTCGTTTCCACGCCAGCTTCCCGTGTACTTCACTTCAAGTGCCCCTCATGTTTCCCTCAATCACGTTCGACTGCGTCGCCGCCAAAACGCCCGGCGACCGCACGCTGTTCGAAGATCTCACGCTCACCATCGGCCCCGAACGCGTTGGCCTCGTCGGCCGCAACGGTTCGGGCAAATCCACGCTCCTGACGCTGATCGCAGGGCAGGGCGAACCCGCGTCCGGCTCCATCACCATCGCCGGTACTGTCGGCGAGCTGGCGCAGCGCTGGCCTGACGACACGATCACACTGGCTGAGGCCCTCGGCGTCGCCGATGGTCTCGCGCGTCTCGCACGCCTCGAACGCGGAGAAGGCTCTGCCGACGACATGGCTGAAGCCGACTGGACACTCGAACACCGCATTGCCGAAACACTGGCCAAGGTGGACCTCCCTGAACGCGATCTTACCCGCACCATCAGCGGCTTCAGCGGCGGAGAACGCACGCGCATCGCGGTCGCCCGCCTCTGGCTGGAAGCGCCCGACATCCTCCTCCTCGACGAACCCACCAACAATCTCGACGGCCCGGGCCGCGCGGCAATCCTCGCCCTCATCGACGACTGGCGCGGCGCCGCTCTCGTCGCCAGCCACGATCGCGACCTGCTGGAGCATGTCGATCGCATCGTCGAACTGACGCCCATCGGCGTCACCGTCTTCGGCGGCGGCTGGTCAGCCTTCGCAGAGGCGCGCGAAGCCCGCCGGGCTGCGGCGGCCGGCGCGCTCGACAAGGCGGAAGTCGACCTGCGGCGCGTGAAGGATCAGGTGCAGCTGCAGCGCGAGATGAAGCAGCGCAAGGACGCCGCGGGCAAGGCAGGGCGCGCCACAGCCGGCCAGAGCAAGATGATGCTCGACTTCAAGCAGGAGCGCGCCGAAGCTTCGCAAGGCGCCGCCAACCGCCTCGCCGACCGCCAGCTCTCCGCGGCCAACGAAGCGCTCGACGAAGCCAAGGCGAAGTTTGAAGTCCTCGTGCCGCTCAACGTCGTCGCGCCCAGCGTGAACCTTCCCTCGCAGAAACTCGTGCTGCAGTTCGAGGATGTGACCGCAGAAGCAGGCGGCCGCATCCTGTTCGGCCCGCTAACTTTCAAGGTCACCGGCCCTGAACGCATCCACATCGCCGGCGGCAATGGTGCGGGCAAATCCACACTGCTGAAGCTGATCACCGGGGAGCGCGCGCCCGCCTCAGGAACGATCCGCCGTCTCGACGGCCGCATCGCCATGCTCGACCAGCACGCCGACACGCTCGATGATGGGCTTACGCTGCTCCAGAACATGCGCGCCGCAAACCCGGAGCTTGATGACAACGCCGCCTACGCCGCGCTCGCCCGCTTCGCCTTCCGCAACAAGAAGGCCCACCAGGTCGTTGGCACATTGTCCGGTGGCGAGCGCCTTCGCGTCTCGATGTCCATACTGCTGGCCAGCGCAACGCCGCCGCAACTCCTGCTGCTGGACGAGCCAACCAACCACCTCGACATCGATTCAATCGAGGTGATCGAACAGGCGCTCATTGCCTATGACGGCGCGCTGATCGTGGTCAGCCACGATCCGGTGTTCATCGAGGCGATCGGCTGCACGCGGGAGATCAGGTTTTAACGCCGCCCAGCTTGCACATGTGCTTCCACTCCGCCTCGGTCACGGGCTGCACGGATAGCCGCGTGTTGTTCACCAGCACCATGTCCTTCAGCACCGGATCATGCTTTGCGTCGGCCAGCGCCACTGGCGTCTTCAGCTTCTCGACGGCGCGGATATCCGGCGACACCCACGGCCCGCTCGTCGCTGTCGGATCGGGATAGGCAGTCTTCACCACCTCGGCGATGCCCACCACCGCTTTGTCAGCGTTCGAGTGATAGTAGAGCACGCGCTCGCCTTGTCTCATCGCCATCAGGTGCAGCTTCGCGCCATGATTGCGCACGCCGGTCCACGCCGTGCCGCTCTTGCCCGCCTTCACGAGGTCATCCCACGAGAAAACG
The DNA here is from genome assembly GCA_022844345.1 of Hyphomonadaceae bacterium. Lineage (GTDB taxonomy): Bacteria > Pseudomonadota > Alphaproteobacteria > Caulobacterales > Hyphomonadaceae > UBA7672. Next base: position 211,652 of record JALHLU010000001.1, on the reverse strand, counting down.
TCCGGCTCCGATTTCACCAGCCAGTATGCCATCACCATCACCCCTGCTTCGGCAGTTCGACGTCGGACCCATCCAGCCGCCGCGCCTTGCGCAGTTGCGGGAACATCCACGCCCACGCGCCCGCCACCACAATGGCGCCAGCGCCGCCAAGAACAACCGCCGGCACCGCGCCCACAGCGCCCACGCCGATCACATGCGCCATCGTGCCCGCGCGGAATTCGCCCAGCTCGTTCGAGGCCGACACGAACACCGAGTTCACCGCATTCACCCGCCCGCGCACATCATCCGGCGTCCACAGCTGCAGCAGCGTCTCGCGCACCACCACGCTCACCATGTCGGCCGCACCCAGCAGGATCAGCGCGAGTATCGACAGCCACGCCACAGTCGAAAGTCCGAACACCACCGTGAATGCGCCGAACAGCGCGACGCAGACAAACATGATGTGCCCGGCATGGTCCCTGATCGGGAAGCTCGCGAGCAGGATGGCCACAGAGATCGCGCCGATCCCCGGCGCCGCGCGGAGCCAGCCCAGGCCCGCCGGTCCCAGCTTCAGCACTTCCTCGGCATAGATCGGGAGCAACGCGATCACGCCGCCCATCAGCACGGCGAAAAGGTCGAGCGAGACAGCTCCCAGAATGATCTTCTGCTTCCAGATGAAGCGGAACCCGTCGAGCATGTTCGAGAGGGTGGGGCGTTCCTTCGGCGGCGCCTTGGGCGGTCTGGGGATCACGAAAACGAGCAACGCGCCCAGGCTCATGAATGCGAACGCGGTTCCATACGCGACATCCGGGGCGAGTCCGACCAGCAGCCCCCCGGCCGCCGGGCCGACAATGGTCGCCGCCTGCCAGGCCGACGAGTTCCAGGTCACGGCGTTCGCGAAATCCTTGGTCGGCACCAGCGAGACCACCAGCGAGGACGAGGCCGGTCCAAGGAAGGCGCGCGCAATGCCGAACACCACCAGGATGCCAAGCATCACATAGGCTGCGGTGTACTGGACGGCATGCACCCGGATGTCCGCGCTTGCGCTTGCGCCTGTGGGATCGACCGCCGTGATCCTTACCGGAACCGTTCCGCGATCCTCGAATCCGGCAACGCCCGACAGCGTTTGCGTTGCGGGATCGAAACTGAGCCAGGGCGGGAGCGGCGCGCCCGTCGCCATCGCCGCCGAATATGTCAACGTATCGCCGTCCGGGTCGGTAAAGGTCCCGGCCGGAAGCCGAAACGAAAGCCGGCTGCCCAATTCTACAGGCTCCGGGGTGTCGAACGGCCCGACGACCGGCGCGCCTGCCAGCGAGCTCACCTCAGCCGGACGGATGATCGCGCCCTCGTGCGATGGACCATGCCGGAACTCCGGCATCAGAACGCTTGCCGCCAGCATGGCCAGCCCGCAAGCGGCCGCCAGCACGATCGACAGCCCCATGATCATCCTGCGGCCGAATTGATCCGCAACCGTTCCAGTCACCAGCACCAGCAGGGCGAGGGGAAGGAACTGGACCAACCCCACCAGTCCCGTGAACAGCGCCGACTTGGTCAGGTCGTAGATGTGCCAGATCACGGCGACCGACAGGATCTGCGCCCCGAAGGTCGTGGACAGCCGGGCCAGGAAATAAAGTACGAAGGACCGGTGCCCGAAAGCGGCAAACCTTCCGGGTCCGGAATGTCCGGGTTCGGCCGCAGCGTGGGTGTCTGTCATGTCGGCTGAGGAGGGCGGGGCTGTCGGGTCATGGAGCGAGGCAAGTCTTGGCGTTGCGCCGGGTGGTCTGGCAAGGGGCCGGGCCAAAGTTCAGGAAAACTGGCCGGGGTACGGTTCGTCCCGTGTTCTGCGCCTGAAATCTGGGCGTCACGGCGCCGGATTCGTCCTAAGGTCGCAGAGTCAGGCGCGCATTGCCTGCCCAAAACGGCGGCGATACGCTCCGTACCGTCTGCATCAATCTATATTGACAGCGGCCCCTTGCGTTAGGGATTTCGAAACGCGAGGAAGGGTACGGGGAGCGATAGAATAAGTGCGGCGTGAGTCGCGCGATCGGGAGCCCCGCGCCCATGTTCGGCAAACTCTTCAGCCTTATGTCCACGGACATGGCGATCGACCTGGGGACGGCGAACACCCTGGTCTATGTGAAGGGACAGGGCGTCCAGCTCGATGAACCCTCGGTCGTTGCCTATGTGAACCAGAATGGCCGGAAGGTCGTTCACGCGGTCGGCAAGGAAGCCAAGATGATGCTTGGCAAGACCCCGATCTACATGGAAGCCGTCCGCCCGATGCGCGATGGCGTCATCGCCGACTTCGAAGTCGCCGAGGAAATGATCAAGCGCTTCATTCAGAAGGTGCAGGTCCGCCGATCCTTCATTGCGCCGGTGATCATCATCTGCGTGCCCGCCGGCGCCACCCCGGTCGAGCGCCGAGCAATCCACCAGTCCGCCCAGATGGCCGGCGCCAGGGCGGTCCACCTCATTTATGAGCCCATGGCGGCTGCCATCGGCGCAGGCCTTCCGATCGACGAGCCGTCGGGCTCGATGGTGGTTGATATCGGCGGCGGAACGACTGAGGTGGCCGTGCTCTCGCTTGGCGGCCTCGTTTATTCCCGCTCCGTCCGCGTCGGCGGCGACAAGATGGATGACGCGATCGTCAACTACCTGCGCCGCGAAGAGAACCTGCTGATCGGCGAAGCCTCGGCCGAGCGCATCAAGAAGGAAATCGGCACGGCGAAAGCCCCGGAGAACGGCAAGGGCATGTCGCTCGACATCCGCGGCCGTGACCTGATGAACGGCGTTCCCAAGGAGATCGAGATCACCGAGGCCATGGTCGCCAAGGCCCTGACCGAGCCGGTCACGCAGATCGTCGAGTCGGTGAAGACGGCCCTGGAAGCCATGCCGCCGGAGCTGGCGGCGGACATCGTCGACAAGGGCATCGTGCTTACCGGCGGCGGCGCACTGCTGCGCAATCTTGACGTGGTCCTGCGCGAGCGTACGGGATTGCCCGTAACGGTTGCGGAAGATCCGCTGAAGTGCGTCGTTCTCGGGTCGGGCAAAGTCCTCGAGAATCTGGAAAAAATGAAGGGCGTGCTGGCCCCGGAGGTCTAATCGCCTTCCTCTGGTTGAAGCGCAGGACGGCGATGTCCGCGAGGAGCCACGATGGCCTGGTATGGTCACAGACGATCCGGTGTACCGCGCCCCGGCGCGCGGGCGGTTGTCGTCGGGCTTGGCCTGTCGATGGTCGGCGTGCTTGCAATCCAGACCTCGTCCGCCGTCCGTTCGGGCATTGATGCCTCGCGCCGCTCAATGGATGGAACCACCGCCAGCCTCGCCACCTTCGCATCGGGCGTGACCAGCTGGTCCCTGTTCGGTCTTGGCGGCAGCGAGGAAGACAAGGCGCGCATCGCAGAGCTTGAAGCGCAGGTTCGTGACCTGACGCGCTGGAAAGATCTCGCCGAGACCATGGCGATCCGCATGGAGCGCTATGAGCGGCTCCTCGACCTTGTCGGCGAAACGCAGGGCCAGTCGGTGACGGCGCGCGTCGTGGCCGAAGAGACCGGACCGTTCTCCGCCAGCCGGATCGCCAATGCCGGCGCAGCCAACGGCGTTCGCGAGGGCTTTGCCGTGGTCAACGAGAACGGTCTTGTGGGGCGTGTCGTCCGCGTGGGCGAATACACCTCCCGCATCCTGATGCTGACCGACTTCGCCAGCCGTATTCCGGTTATGGGCACGCGCTCGGGCGACCGGGCCCTGCTTGTGGGCGACAATGGAACCGGCGCCCGCCTGATCGAGCCGGAAACGCCCGACAAAATCGTACCCGGCGAGATCTGGGTCACGTCGGGCGATGATGGCAAGATGCCGCTCGGCGTGCGCGTCGGAACCGCCCGCAAGGTCGGCGATGAATGGCGGCTCGACCTGGCCATCGACCAGGGCAGCGTTGATTTCGTGCGCCTTGTGCCCCCGCCCGATTTCGCCTCGCCGGAAACCGCGCCGCGCCTCGGTGAAGGTCTGCCGCAGGAAAACACCGAACCCACACTTCGTACTGTCGGCATCCAACTGGCCCCGGTCGCGACCACCTCGCCGGCGGTCGCCGGCGTCACGCCGCCGGCTGCCCCGCCGCCTCCCGCCGGGCAGGGGGGCGCCCAGTGACGGTGGCCTGGCGGCTCTGGGTATTGATGCTTACGGCGGTCGCGGCGATGGTCACGGCCTACGGCATGAAGGTAGGCATGTCGGGTGCGTGGTGGCCCATTGCGGGCCTGTGGCTGACCGCGACGCTTGCCTCCTTCGGGCTGTCGATTTGGGTCGCTGGCTGCCTGATCCTGCTCGGCCTAGCCATGGACTATATGGGCGAGGCTCCCATCGGCGCCTGGCCGATGGCGCTTCTGGCCGCGTATGCGGTAGCGCTTGTCGCCTGGGATCGTCAGCCGCCGATCCGCGTCATCAGCGCCGAGATCATTTCGCTGCTGGGCGGTTTCATCGTGGTCAGCCTCGCGCTCACCATTGCGGGAAGCATCGCCGGCCATCCCGGATTTGCGCGAAACGCGCTAACGGGTGATTTCATAATGACGGCGCTTCTGTATCCTGTCGTCCGTTTCTTGATCCTGCCGGCCAGCATCAGGGTGGCCAGACGATGAACCGTGACTGGAAAAACCTTTTTCCCTCCCGCAGGATGATTTTCCTCGGCACGGGCGGCGTTGTCCTCGTCGGTCTCACCGCGCGGCTCGCGGAACTGCAGCTGCTGCGTCAGGCCGAATTCGAGACCAAGGCGCGCGAGGTGCGCATCAAGCTTGAACCTGCGCCGCCGCATCGCGGCACGATCTATGACCGCAGCGGCCGCGAACTCGCCAGCTCGAAGCGCAACTTCTACGTCACGCTGCGCCCCGAAGTCGCCGGCAAGACGCGCGACGAGATTGCGGACGTGATCGAACGGGTTGGCCGCCTGCTGCGCCTGACAGAAGCCAAGAAACGTACGCTGCTGCAGGACGCCACGACGCCGCCGGGCCACCGCGATATCTTGATCGCCGACGATCTCACCTGGGAGGAGTTCGCGCAGGTCAACGTGATGGCGCCGGAACTGGCTGGCATCAGCGCAGAGGTTGGCGAGCTGCGATCCTATCCGCTGCAATCGGCCTTCTATCACACCATTGGCTACGTGGCGAAAGCCAACGAGGCCGACATCCAGCGCATGGTCGAGCATGAGCTCGCCAGTGTCGGGCAGGCGGCGGATTCTCCCGAAGGCAAGGCGCGCGTCGGCACCGTGCGCCGGCTCTACAAGCATCCCGCCATGCGGGTGGGCAAACAGGGCATCGAGGCCTATGGCGAGCAGGCCCTGAAGGGCGACCCAGGCAAGGTGCGGCTGCTGCAGAACGCCACCGGCCGCGTGATCGACCGCCTGCCGAGCGAAGACCTGGCCGGCAAGCCCGGTGTCGATGTCGTGCTGTCGGTGGATGCCGAACTTCAGAACTATGCGATCCAGCGCTTTGGCGCCGAAGCGGGCAGCGCCGTGATGATCGACATCGCCACGGGCGAGGTCATCTGCATGATGTCTACTCCCGCACCGGACCCAAATCTCTTCGTCAGCGGCATTGCGAACACGCCTTACAAGGCGTTGCGCGAGGACGAGCGCAACCCGCTCTATCACAAGGCCTATGACGGCGTTTATCCGCCGGGCTCGACCTTCAAGCTGGTGGTTGCGGCAGCTGCGCTTGAAACCGGCGCCATGTCCCCGAACGAAACGGTCCACTGCCCGGGCAAGGCCTGGTACTATAATCGCTTCTACAACTGCTGGAAGCACGAGGGTCACGGCACGGTGAACATGCACCGCGGCCTGCAGGTGTCGTGCGACTGCTACTTCTATCGGGCCGCCGAAAAGACGGGCATCGAGGAGATCGCCAAGGTCGCCAAGCGCTTCGGCCTCGGCCATCGCTACGAGCTTGGCCTCACGGGCGGCAAATCCGGCGTCGTGCCGAACAATGAGTGGAAGCTCAATCACCCGCGCATCAAGGATCGCTGGTATCCGGGCGACACGATCAGTGCGGGCATCGGGCAGGGCTATGTCACGGCGACCCCGTTCGAGCTGGCCGTGATGACCGCGCGCGTGGCAGGCGGCGCCGCCATGCCCGATCCGCACATTGTCGTCAGCGGTATGAGCGTGCCGGACAACACGATCGTGCCGATGGGCGAGTTCAAGCCGGGCGTGCTCGAAGCGGTTCGCGCCGGAATGTTCGCCGTGACGTCCGAAGGCGGCGGCACGGCCCTGCGCTCGGGCCTGCTCGATCCCGACAATACGCTGCCCGCGCCCTATACCGGCGCGCGCATGGCCGGCAAATCCGGCACGGCGCAGGTCATCGACCTCTCGGGCCGGCGCGATGCGCGCGGACGCGCGATATCAAACGACAAACTACCCTGGCGCTTGCGTGACCACGCCCTGTTCGTCGCCTACGCGCCAACCGAAAATCCGCGCTACGCAATTTCCGTCGTGGTCGAACACGGCGTGTCAGGCTCGTCCACCGCGGCGCCAATCGCGAAAGACCTGCTTGCCCACGCTCTTCGCTATGATCCAGGCGCCAAGAAGGCCTTCGTGCCCAAAGCGCGCGATATCGCATCGGCTGACGGGACGGCGCAGCCGACATGATCCGGAAGGACACGCTCCTCTACAAGCTGACGCAGCTGCACTGGTTTCTGCTGCTGACGATCATTGCACTGGCTGTGTTCGGAACGCTTGTCCTGTTCTCTGCCGGATCGAGTGCACACGACCTTGAAACGGGTCTTCTGAAGATCGACGCCACGATGGCGATCGCTCACATGTGGCGCTTCATCTTCATGCTGGGCGTTATGCTGGCCGTCGCACTGCTGCCTTTGCGGCTGTGGGCGGCGCTGGCCTATCCGGGCTACGGCATCGGTCTTGTGCTGCTCCTGCTTGTCGAGGTGGCGGGCAATGTGGTCAACGGCTCGCAGCGCTGGCTGACGATCGGCCCGCTGACGCTCCAACCGTCAGAGCTGATGAAGATCGCTGTGCCGCTGGCGCTCGCGCGTTTCTATCATCAGATGTTCGCGGCTGGCCGCTCCGAACTCTGGATTCACATTGTCGCCTTCGTGATGGTCGCAATCCCCGTCGGCTTCGTGCTCGTGCAGCCGGATCTTGGCACCTCGTTGATGATCCTGGGCGCTGGCTGCGGGGTTATCTTCTTCGCGGGCATCAGTCTGCGCGTGGTGGGCGGGATCCTCCTCCTGGTCGCCGCCCTTACGCCGGTGGTCTATTTCTTCGGCCTGCACGACTATCAGCGCGAGCGGGTGATGACGATGTTCAATCCCGATGCTGATCCGCTTGGCGCCGGATACCAGCTGCAGCAGGGACTGATCGCCATCGGTTCCGGCGGCCTTGCCGGCAAGGGCTTCATGGAAGGCGCCCAGAAGGAGCTCGAATACATCCCCGAGCAGAACACCGACTTCATTTTCACGATCATCGCGGAAGAATTCGGCTTTGCCGGAGCTGTCGTCCTGCTGGCCGCCTGGGCCATCGCCATCGTGCAGGGCATGATCATCGCGGGGGCATCGCGAAGTTCGTTCGGGTCTCTCGCGGCATCAGGCTTCGTGGTGACCCTGATGCTCTACGTCGCGATCAACATCGGAATGGTCATAGGCCTCCTGCCCGTCGTGGGCATACCCTTGCCGCTGATCTCGTATGGCGGCACGGCTATTGTCACCGTCATGATAGGTTTTGGGCTATTAATGGCTGTACACCTCAACCGCGCGAACGATATGACCCTTCGCGGGTTCCTGTGATTCCGGCCTGGGCCGGGCAGGGTCCAAGCTGAGGGGCAGTGACGCATGACCATCGCCGGACGGGTCGACCGCAAGAGCGAAACCTGGTCATCGCGGCTTGGCTTCGTGCTGGCCGCGGTGGGGTCATCGGTCGGCCTCGGCAATATCTGGCGCTTCACCTACACGACGGGCGAGAACGGCGGCGGCGCCTTCGTGATCGCCTATCTCGTCTGTATCGCGCTGATCGCCTTCCCGCTCCTCGCGGCCGAGTATGCCGTTGGCCGCCGCTCTGGACATTCCGCAGTTGAAAGCGTGCAGGCGCTGGCGCGCGCCTCGGGCAAGAGCGAGTGGTGGGGCGGGGTGGCCTGGCTGGGCATGCTCGCCGCTTTCTTCATTCTCACCTTCTACTGCGTGGTCTCTGCGTGGTTCATGGCCTACCTGCCGATGGCCTTGTCGGGAGTATTCGGCGACAACGGCGCGCAGCTCGCGGATTCCCAGGCCCGCTTCGAGGCGGTGACCTCGCGCGACAACCTGCCGATGCTGCTCGTCTATCTCGGGCTCTTCATCGCGGCGGCGGTCGCGGTTGTCGGACGTGGAGTCAAGCGCGGGATCGAGCGCGCGTCCTCCATCCTCATGCCCGTCTTCGCGATGGTGCTGCTGATCCTGCTGGGCTTTGCCATTGCCGAAGGCGCCTTCGGCGAGGCGGTGTCCTTCCTCACCCGCGTGCGGCCGGAGGATTTCTCCTTCTCCATGCTGCTTGATGCGCTGGCGCAGTCCTTCTTCGCCACCGGCGTCGGCGCCGCCGTGATGATCACCTACGGCGCCTACCTCAAGACGGACGCAGACGTGCCGCGCTCATCCGCCATCGTGGCGGCAAGCGACACGCTCGTTGCGCTGGTCGCGGCGCTTGTCGTGTTCTCGCTGGTCTTTGCCGTGGGCAGCGATCCGGACGCTGGCTTCAGCCTGCTGTTCGTGAACCTGCCGATCGGGCTGGCGCAGATGCCATTGGGGAATATCGTCGGCGGCGCTTTCTTCCTGCTGGCGCTGTTTGCGGCGCTGGCGTCCTCGATCTCGCTGATGGAAGTGGCGGTATCCTGGCTGGACGAGCGCACAGGCGTCACCCGCTGGGGCGCAGCGCTTGGCGTGGGCTTTGCGGCGTTCGTCATCGGCGCCGGCTACATCTTCAGCCACGAATACATCACCTTCGTCGACTTCGTTGCCTCCTCCCTGCTGATGCCCATCGGCGGCTTCCTGATGGCGATCTTCGCAGGCTGGGTAATTGAGAAGAAGATGATGCAGGCCGAACTCGGCATGCCCTTCTTCCGCGTCTGGAGCGTGCTGGTGCGCTGGGTCATCCCCATCGCCATCGGCGTGATCCTGGTGCTGGGCATTCGCGAGAAACTCGATGCGGCAGGGTTCGACGCGATGGTCGAAGGCGCGCTGACGACGACGGACTAACGGCAATGTTGCGCCTTATGCGGCGCGCGGGCGGATGGATTTGAGGTCCGCCCCCAGTTCGCGGCGCTTCTGCATGAGATCGTAATCGACCTGAAGTCCGAGGAAAAACCCTTCTGACATGCCGAAATAGCGGGCTAGGCGCAGGTCCGTGTCCGCCGTGACCGCGCGCTTGCCCAGCACGATCTCGTTGATCCGCCGCGGCGGCACATGAATGGCGCGCGCGAGCTCGTTCTGGCTGAGATCCAGCGGCTTGAGGAACTCTTCCAGCAAAATCTCGCCCGGTGTCGGGTTGGGCAGGAGCCGGCTCCTAGTGGTAGTCGACGATTTCGACATTGTTTGGTCCTCCTTCCGTCCACACAAAACAGATGCGCCACTGGTCGTTTATCCGGATCGAGTGTTGTCCGGCGCGATCGGCCCGCAATGCTTCGAGCCTGTTGCCAGGTGGAATGCGCAAGTCGTTCAATGTGCGCGCCTGATTCAGCAAACGCAGCTTCCTGAGCGCGACTGCCTGTATGTCCGGCGGCAGCCGTCGGCTTCGCTCGCCGGACCAGATTGTCTCTGCTTCCGGGTCAGCAAATCCCTGGATCATTCCGAAATGTAACGCATAACGTTATAGGGGTCAAGGATGAGCGAGGAGCGGCGACGATGGTCTGGCGCTAACCCAGCTTCTCGGCAAACCCGTCGCTGGCCTTGATCAGCTCGCTGACAATGCCGGGCTCGAGCGAGGAATGCCCCGCGTCCGGCACGATCTTCAGCGTTGCCTTTGGCCAGGCCTTGTTCAGCGCCCACGCAGACGACAGCGGCGTCACCACGTCATAGCGGCCATGTACGATCACGCCGGGCAGGTCGCCGAACTTTGCGGCCTGGTCCAGCAGCCAGCCGTCGGAATCGAAGAAGCCCTTGTTGTGGAAGTAGTGGCACTCGATACGCGCAAACGCATCGAGGAAGTCTGCTTCGTCAAAGCGCGGCGGGCGTTGGCGTGGTCCCTGGATCGATAGCGTCTCGCCTTCCCAGCGCGCCCACGCGGCGGCGGCTTCAGCGCGGGCCGCAGCATTCTTGCCGGTCAGGCGTTTGTAGAAAGCCTTCAGCAGGTCGCCGCGCTCGTTTTCCGGAATCGGTGCGACATAGCGGTCGAAGGCGTCCGGGAAGAGGTTGCTGGCGCCGTCCTGGTAGAACCAGCGGATCTCGCTTTCCTTCAGCAGGAAGATCCCGCGCAGCAGCAGGGCCAGCACCTGCTTGCGGTGCATGGCGGCGTAGGCGAGGGCGAGGGTCGAGCCCCATGATCCGCCGAACACAACCCACTTCTTGACGCTGAGATGCGCGCGCAGCGTCTCGATGTCGCGGACGAGGTCCCAGGTCGTGTTCTCGCGCAGTTCCGAATGGGGCGTCGACCGGCCGCAGCCCCGCTGGTCGAACATGATGATCCTGTAACGGCGAGGGTCAAAGAACCGTCGCATTTCAGGACTGGACCCGCCGCCGGGCCCGCCATGCAACGCAATTACGGGCAATCCATCGGGATGTCCGCCCTCTTCCCAATAGAGTTCGTGCAACGCGCTGACGGCCAGCCGGCCAGTCTTGCGAGGCTCGATGGGTGGGTACAGCGAGCGGCGGGGTCTGTCTTCATTCATTGATGCTTCATCTACCGACAGGCAACATAGCGTCAACTAATCTAGTCGATGTTTGTTTTTTGGGTGCGACGCATCTATACCCATTTCAGAAGCAACGAACTTTCGGGGTTAGGTTCGGTGTCGCGTTTGCGGTTCCTCCTTGTGCCATTCGCAATGGCGGTCCCGGCGACCGCCTGCACAACCGTTGCGCTCTACGAACCGGTGAGCGCCGACATTTCCCTCATCGCCGATGTTTCGCCGTTGCAGGGCCCTTCCGAAGAATTCTGCAGGCAAACCCGGGACAAAAGCCTTGCAACGGGCGAGGCAAGTCTCGCGTCGATCGCCGACATGCTGGCCGGCAAGGATGCAACCCTGGGCGCCTACTGGCGCGTGATTGGCGCCGATAAGGGCGCGCCTGCAGCGGTGGTCACCCGAATCCGCAACGACATGAAGGCGTCTGCGACCGGAATTGACGGGCTCAGCCGCCTTGCCGAAAACCTCATGAAAGATGCGGAACCGACCAGCACCGACGTCACAGAATTCGAGCGCGCGCTGATTCATGCTCGCCAGGCGCGCGATTCGCTCTCGGATGCGTTCGTGCAGGTGAACAAGCGCTCGACCAGCGAATACCAGATCGCCCTGGAACTCGCGCCGCTTGACGAAGCCTTGGGACGTGCGCGCCGCGTGGCAGACCAGCTGGCTGCGACAAAGGCAGCTGATCCGGTCTCCATCAGCCGCTAGTCGCGTTACTCGAAACTGTGGCGGCTGCGCGTCATCAGGGCCGACAGCCCCAGCATCAGCCATCCCATGATGAAGGCAACGCCGCCGGCGGGGACCAGGAAGCTGACCTGGTCGAACGGCGTGGGTGACATCGCAATTCCGCCCAGCATGATCTTGGCGATCTGCACGCCAGAGAACAGCACCACGCTGAGGACGAACGACCATGCAGCCACATACTGCAGCACATGCCGGAACGGCATGGCGGCCGCCAGGATCGCCGCCAATGTGTGCGCAAAGCCATAGACGAAGGCCGACTGCCAGCGGCTCAGGGCCTCAACCGGCACGACGCCATGGCCGCCCCCCGCGCCCGCGGCGACCAGCAACAGACCCAACAGCGATGCCGCAACCACGATCGCGCGCATGGTTCCTCCAGCTCTTTGTTGCTTTCTAGCAGGTAAACGCGCGCCTGCGCGATGGTTCGCCTCACGGGCGGGTGCAACCCTGAAGGGAACCGCATCGCGGGGGCTGGGCGTTTGATGTTTCCTATACGTTTTCATGTAAGACCGGACGATGGCGAGCAGTTCGACACGTTTTCAGGTGGATGCCGCCGCTGACGGACGGCAGGTTCTGTCGATCTTTGGCGACTGGACGGTGTTTACTGTTGCCGAGGTGGAGGAAAAGCTCCGCCAGTCCAAGATCACGCCAGAGGCGATCCTCGATGTCTCCGGCCTCGGCCGGATCGACACATCGGGCGCCTACCTGATCGATCGCGCATTCGGTGCGCTCGACGGCATCGACGACCCAATCACTATCCAGGGCGAACATCCCTCCATCGTGCGCGTGCTTGGCCGTGTACGGAAGGCCAGCCCCGCAGCGCCCCCTGATCCGCCGCGCGTGCCGGGCATGATCGCGCTGCTCGACAGGGCGGGGCGCGGCGCCGTGCAAGCGTGGACGGAGTTCACGGGCCTCCTGTCCTTCATCGGCGAGACCATGGCGACGATGTGGCGCCTCGTGTTGAACCCGCGCCGCATCCGGTGGAAGTCAGTTGTCGCCGTGATGGAGGACGCCGGGCTCGATGCGCTGCCCATCGTCTGCTTCCTGTCCTTCTTCATTGGCCTCGTCATCGCCTTCATCGGCGCGAACCTGCTGGCGATGTTCAACGCGTCCGTGTTCACGGTGGAACTCGTCGCCATCGGAATGCTGCGCGAGTTTGGCGCCGTGCTCACCGCTATCCTGCTGGCGGGCCGTACCGACAGCGCTTTCACCGCGCAAATCGGCGCGATGAAGATGCGCCAGGAGATCGACGCGATGCGCACCATCGGGCTTGATCCGATGGAGGCGCTGGTCGCCCCGCGTCTCATAGCGCTCCTGCTGATGACGCCGCTACTGACCTTCGCTGCAACGCTCGCCGGCATCGCGGGCGGCATGGTCGCAGCCTGGAGCGCGATGGACATATCGCCCCAGATGTTCCTCTCACGCTTCCAGGAAGTCGTGCCGCCGCGGCATTTCTGGGTTGGCATTGCGAAGGCGCCTGTCTTCGCCATCGTGGTCGCCATGGTCGGTTGCCGGCAAGGCCTTCTGGTGGAAGGCGATGTCGTCTCGCTCGGCCGCCGCACAACCACGGCGGTCGTGCAGGCTATCTTCCTCGTGATTGCCATCGATGCAATGTTTGCAGTCCTCTACTACATGTTGAACGTATGACCGTCGCTGACGCCCTTCCGGCCCGCGAGACAGGCGGCCCCACCAATGGCGAGATCGCCGTGCGCGTGCGCGGCCTCGTCAACCGCTTTGGCCCCAAGACCGTTCACGAGGACCTCGACCTTGATATGCGCAAGGGCGAGGTGCTCGGCGTTATCGGCGGCTCCGGCACCGGCAAGTCCGTGCTGCTGCGATCCATCGTCGGGCTGCACACGCCCAATGCCGGCGAGATCGAAGTGTTCGGTCAGAAGATAACCACTCTGTCGCGCGCGGAGCGGATCAAGGTGGAGCGCCGTTGGGGCGTCATGTTCCAGGATGGCGCGCTGTTCTCGACGTTAACCGTGCGCGAGAACGTCATGGCGCCGATGGTCGAGCACACGCGAATTCCTGCTCCCCTGATGCGCGAACTGGCCGACCTCAAGATCAGGCTCGCCGGGCTCGAACTCGAGGCTGCGCCCAAGCGACCATCGGACCTGTCGGGCGGGATGCGCAAGCGGGCGGCGCTGGCGCGGGCGCTGGCGCTGGATCCGGAGCTCCTGTTCCTTGACGAGCCCACGGCCGGACTCGATCCCATCGGCGCGGGAAAGTTCGACGAACTTGTGCGTTCACTGAGCAACGCGCTGGGCTTAACCGTGTTTCTCGTAACCCATGACCTCGACACGCTGGCGGCAACCTGCGACCGGGTCGCAGTCTTGAGCGACGGCAAGGTGCTTGCAATTGGACCTCTGGATGAGGTCCGGGAGAATCCGCATCCCTGGATTCAGGAATACTTCTCTGGCCCGCGCGGCCGGGCGGCAGTGAGATAAGCCATGGAGACCAAGGCCAACTATGTGCTTATCGGAGCGTTCGTGCTCCTGGCGGCGGGAGCGCTGGCGCTCTTCACGTTATGGATCGCGGGCAACCCGCTGAACCGCAGCTATTCGGACTATGACGTCATTTTTGAAGGACCGGTGAACGGCCTTTCCGAGGGCGGCGAGGTCCGCTTCAACGGCATCAAGGTCGGCGAGGTGACGACGCTTCGCCTGGATCGCGACAACCCCAACAATGTCATCGCGCACATCCGTATTGAATCTCAAACGCCAGTGCGTACCGACAGCATAGCGCAGCTGAACTTCCAGGGCATCACAGGCGTCACCTTCATCCAGATCCTTGCGGGCGACCCGAAGAGCGCGCTGGTTGTGGCCGAGCCGGGCGTCACGCCGCGCATCCGCACCAGCCGCACGCTGGTCGACGAACTCTTCCAGGGCGGACAGGATCTTCTCGGCGTTTCAGGGGACACCATCAAACGTCTCAATGACATGTTGTCAGAGGACAACCTCCAGCACTTCTCCTCTGCCCTGAAGAGCCTCGACATCGCCGCCGCGAAGATCGCGGCAGACGACGGTTTGCTGGACAATGCGAACGTCGCCATTGCACAGCTTGGCCCGACCATCGCCGCCCTCGAGACAGCTGCCAGGTCTATTGAGGAGGCGGCCGCCTCGATCAGCGGCGACGTCTCCACGCTGTCGACTGACGCAACAGAAGTAATCGACAAGATCGAGCCGCTGCTGGACCAGGCGCGCACGACGCTCGCGGGCGTTGGTGTCGCCGTCGATCAGATCAACACCCAGCTGACCCCTTCAGCCTCCCGCGCGCTGCGCCAGGTGGGCAACACCGCACAGGACGTTCAGTCCGTGATCATCCAGCTGCAATCCCTGATCGCGCAAATCGAACAGGACCCCAGCCGCTTTGTTTATCAGCAGCCCCAACCGGTGGAGCGCTAAGTCATGCGCGTGAAGATCATCGCCGTGCTTGCCGCCGCCCTTGCGACGTCCGGCTGCCTCTCGATCCTGCCGGAGCAGATGGTCCCGTCTGCGCTGGTATCGCTGCCGGCCGACCGGGCCAAAGCGCCCACCGCGCCGCTGCTGGCGGATGTGGCGGTGTTCCCGCCGGAAGCCGGGCGCGCCTTTGCCGGCGCTGACATCGCCGTGCGTGACGACCAGGAACTCGTCTATCTCGGCGACGTTCGCTGGTCTGATGCAGCGCCGCAGCTTCTTCAGGGCGCCGTGGTCAACGCGCTGTCACAGGCTCAGGGGCCTGGCCGGGCCGTGCTTGGCCAGCTTGGCGCGGAAGTGGACTACGACGTGCGCTGGCGCATCGTGGACCTATCAGCGGGACGCGAGACGACGCCTGTCCGTGTCGAAGTGCAGGTCAGCATCATGGATTCTGAAACGCGCCGGGCCATCGCCCAGAAAACCTTCTCTTCGGCCGGTACGCCCCCTGATCGGGCGCCCCGCGCGCGCGCCGCCGCACTCGCGCTTGCTGCGCAGCAAGTGGCCGACGAAGTCGCAGCCTTCGTGACGGAAACAGTCACAGCGCCTGTGGGTCGCCGCAACTAGACCCCACGCACCCCTCATCCGCCCCCCTATCGCCACGAGCGATTAGGCCCTAACCGTACGCGTTCAGGGCGAGTTGCGGAGGGGCGGTGATGAAGCGTGCAATTGCGATTGCAGCGATGTTCGCGCTGGGTGGCTGCTCAATGTTGGGGCCATCGGCGCTCAGCGGCATCTGCACCGCGCACGGCTTCGCCATAGACATCGACTTTGCCGCTGCCGGCCGGCATGACTGTGTTATCGCGCCGGATGGTTCAGTCGTTGTCTCCGTCGATCATGAGCCTGCGCTCGTCGAAGGCATCAATCCCAGCCCCTGGTTTGCCTTCCGCGTCACGAGCGAGACGGCGCGCAATCTAGTGACCACGCTCGACTACACTGACTATACGCACCGCTACCGCCCGTTTGTCAGCACGGATGGCGCGCGCTGGACCGTGCTGCCCGACAGCGCAGTGCAGCTCAACGAGGGCAAGACGCGTGCGCGGATTTCGTTCGACATCAAGCCCGGCGTCACCTGGGTCGCGGGACAGCCGTTGTCGCCCGCGCGCGATAATCTCGACTGGACGCGCCGCGCGCTGATGGGAGCCGGGTTTACAGAGGTCGAGTATGGCCGCTCGCTTGAAGGGCGGCCGCTGATCGGATTTGTCGGTGGCGGCGGCATTGATGCTGTCGTCGCGATCACGCGGCAGCATCCGCCCGAAACGACGGGGCAGGAGGCGTTTCGCGGTTTTGTCGAACGCCTGGTCGGCCGCTCCGACACCAAGGCGCTGACCTTCCGCGGCCGCCACCGGATCATCCTCGCGCCGATGCCGAATCCCGATGGCGTCGATGGCGGTCATTGGCGCCTCAATGCGGGTGGTATGGACCTCAATCGCGACTGGGGCGGCTTCACCCAGCCCGAGACGCGCGCGCTTTCCGGGTGGATACGCGAACAGGCGGGCAGCCGGCGCGTTGTGTCGATGATGGACTTCCATTCGACGGATCGAACAGTCATCTATGCGCCTCCGCTTGATGCGCCCTCGCCGACGATCGGCTTCCTGCCGGCGTTGAAGGAGACGTTCGATCGTGTCCTGCCGGCGCCGCCGGAATGGACCTACTCGCACAACCCCGATGGCGGCACGTCGAAGGGCTGGGCGCTTGAAGTTCTGAAGGCGCCGGGCATCACGGTCGAGCTTTGGGATCACATCTCGCCACAAGAGGCGCGCGCGCTGGGCGCCGCTGCGGCTGACGCCCTGATCGAACATTTCGCGAAGTAGCGGCTATTCCGCTTCAGCCAGCCGTTGGGTCTGCAGCTGGTTGCCGAAGGAATAGTTGCCCTCATGGCAGGCGTATTCCAGCACGGGCCCGCGCGTTGCGTTCATTGCAATCTCGGCGCGGATCGGCGCCGTGAAAACACCGGGCTCATCTATCTCGAAGCTGTAGAGTATCTGCTTGTCACTGACCCGCGTGAAGCGTTCGATCAGCGTGATGTCATCCGGCGCGCCGCGAAAGGCGAGGCCGGGGCGGAAATTCGTTGTCTCGATCACGAGCGTGTCGCCTTCATAGCGGCCAATGGAATCGCCCATCCACGACCGGATTGCCTGCGGGCGATGCTGGCCGCCGATGGGGATGATGCGTGCGTCGTGGATCATCTCCACGAGGATCATGACGTGATCGGGCGTCTGCACGATCTGATAGGTGTTGTTGTAGCCAACCGGCATCATCGGGGGGCCAAGCGACGAGCCGAAGTCGCGCAGGCATCGCTCGGCATGGGTCATTGATTCCGGATTGTCGCCGCGGCCATAGCCAAGACCGCGCGGAAATGATGCGCGGCGATCCTCGAGCTGCGCACGCGCCTGCGGCGTGAGATCAGGCAACTGCCCATCCGCGGGCAGGACCAGAAATGACGTGCGCACCTTGCCGCCTACAGTCATGGCGTTGGTCCCGCGGGGCAGGGCGGAAGCCTCCTCCTCGCTCAACGTCAGCCGGTCGCCAAAGCGCGGATCGCGTTCAAGCACAGTCGAGCTTGCATTGGTCCAGTGGCCGGCAAGATCGGGTTGCCCCATCGTGTTCTTCGGCGGGGCATAGTCCTGCGCCTGCGCCGGAGAGGCCACGAAGGCAAGGATCAGCGAGGCTGACAGGGCGCGCAAAAAGAACATCCCGCGAAGGTGTCTGCCTTCGCGGGATTGTCCAGTGCGTGAATTGAAGGATCGCTGCGAAGCCTAGTTGGCCTTGACCTCGGGCAGGTCGCCCTTTGCCGGCATCGTCTTGCCGGTAAGGTACACGGCAATGTTGCGGCGGTCTTCGTCGCTGAGCCCGCCGACGGCGCTGGCCATCATGCCGGTCGGGTTGGCGAGAACGTCGACGATCTTGTCGTTGTCGAGCAGGGCGAGCTTGTCCTGCGCCGGAGCCGTCGGGATGCCGCCCGAATGGCACATCTTGCAGCGCACGTCATAGAGGGCGCCGCCTTCGGCCGGGCCAGGCTCTGCGAACGCCGGGGCCGCGAGAACCGCAAGGCCGAGAAGAACAGCAGACGTCCGGATCATGCAAACCCTCCAGGTAATGTTGCGCAGGCTTATTAGACGCGCCTACCTGAACAGGCCATGACCAAAGGCAGTTATTGCTGTCCTGCGGCGTTTCGGCCTCACCAGCGACTGGAATCGCCTAATCGGGCAGGGCCTGATACAATTTCAACTGATCAGGCGGCCGGGCGACCGCTGGCGGGCAACTGCTGGAGGAAAGTCCGGGCTCCACGTAGGCAAGGCGGCGGATAACGTCCGCCCGGAGTAATTCGAGGGATAGCGCCACAGAAAGCAAACCGCCCGGCCGGGCAACCGGCAGGGTAAGGGTGAAAGGGTGCGGTAAGAGCGCACCGCGTCCCTGGTGACAGGGATGGCAAGGCAAGCCCCGCCTGGAGCAAGACCGAATAGGGACGGGCGTCAGGCAACTGACAGGCGCGCCTTCGCGCTCCGTCCGGGTTGGTCGCGTGAGGCGTCCCGCGAGGGGCGTCCCAGAGGAATGGTCGCCCATGGGTTGCAAGACCCTGGACAGAACCCGGCTTACAGGCCGCCTGATCAGCTTTCCCCGTGCTACTGTCATCCAATACCTGTGGAAAGACGCGACGCAGTCGTTCACACCAGAAACGCCAGTAACTCCGGCCATCCGCGACAGGGAATTCACACGTCGTAAACCACTTATCCACAATCAGGGCGATAGAACTCACTGATCTACTTGGTTTGTTCCGCTCAATGGTTAACGACGACCTAATGTCCCGTTGTTGCCCATACCCTCCCATGCTATCCCCTAAAACTCCACGGAAGGGGCTCTGTGGCGCGTGTTTTTGGGTACGCGGTCCCATCCGGGGGCGGCGGTTAGCGGGCAATCAGGGGCATGTTTCTCTCCTCCTACGAGAGCAGCGTCGACACGAAGAAGCGGGTGTCCATCCCGGCTTCCTTTCGAAAGGTGCTGGGCGGGGCGGAGAGCGTTTATCTCTGGCCGTCGCTCGACAAACCCTGCGTCGAGGGGGCCGGGCAGGCGTTGATGGATGCCTTCGAGGAATCGATGGGCGACATCGATCTGATGGACAGAAGACGTTTCGCACTGGCGGGCTACATCATGGGTGAGGCTCGCCAGGCCAAGTTCGATGAGGGTGGAAGGATCGTGCTGGACGCCGAACTGCTCTCGACCGCCGGGATTACCGACAAGGCGCGCTTTGTCGGCCTGGGCGACCGCTTCCAGATCTGGGAGCCTGCGGCCTATGACGCCGTGAAGGCCGAGATGCGCGCGCTCGCACTCGACAGCCTCGGCCTGCTCAAGGCCAAGCCCCGCCGCCCTGGACCGGTGGGGCAGGAATGAGTTCAGGCCCCGTCTCCCCCCACGCCGGAACGCATGTTCCTGTTCTTGCGGAACAGGTGATCCATGCGCTCGCGCCGGTTGATGGCGCGGTCATGGTGGATGGCACCTATGGCGGCGGCGGATATGCGCGCGCGGCGCTGGCTGTCGCCAACATCAAGCTGATCGCCATCGACCGCGACCCCGAGGCGATGGAGCGCGCCTGGGCGCATGCGGGCAAGGACCCACGCCTCGTTCCCGCGCCGGGCCGTTTCGGCGAACTGGAGGCTATTGTCCGCGCCGCCGGCCATGAGCAGGTCGATGGCGTGATGCTCGATCTTGGCGTCTCCTCCTTCCAGATCGACGAGGCCGAGCGCGGTTTTTCTTTCATGCGCGATGGACCGCTGGACATGCGCATGGGGCAGAGGGGGCCGAGCGCCGCCGACGCCGTAAACCGCCTCACCGAGGGCGAACTTGCCGACATCTTCCACTTTCTCGGCGAGGAGCCCGCCGCCCGCCGTATCGCGCGCTTCATTGTACAGCGCCGCCGCTCCAAACCGTTCGAGACGACGCTCGACCTCGCCGACGAGATCGAGCGCTCTGTCGGGGGCCGGCGCGGCAAGCCCACGCATCCTGCAACGCGCAGCTTCCAGGCTCTGCGTATGTGGGTGAACGAGGAGACCGGCGAACTCGTGCGCGCGCTGGCCGCGTGCGAGCGGGTGCTCAAGCCCGGCGGACGGCTTGCCATCGTGACATTCCATTCGATCGAAGACCGTATCGTGAAGCTGTTCCTGCGAGCGCGGTCAGGCAATGATCCGGGCGCCTCGCGCCACATCCCCGGTCTTCCGCACGGCGCGCCTCCCACGTTCGAACTACTCCAGCGCAAGGCGACTGAACCGGATGCTTCTGAGCTTGCCGCCAATCCGCGCGCACGCTCGGCGCGCCTGCGCTGGGCGCTGCGCACCGACGCCCCGCCGTGGAATGCCGCGCCGGAAGCAGGACTGCGCCTGCCCGGGCTGAAACAACTTGAAGGAGCCGCGCAATGAACCGTTTCGTCATCATCGGTGGACTGGTCGTCGTCGCGGGGCTCGCCGTTGCTGTTTATCGCGCCAAGCTTGGCGCCGAGGAAACGCAGGGGCGTATCGACGAACTCAAGGCTGAAACCGTGAAAGTCGAGAAGGACATCGCCGTGCTCAAGGCGGAGGAGGCCTATCTCACGCGGCCCGAGCGCATCGGACCGATCGCGCGCGAGCGCCTGGGGCTGGAGCAGGCATCGCCTGGGCAATACGTGGCCGCCGAGGCGCTGAAGCAGCGTCTGGGCGAAGAGCGGCTCACGCTGCCTGCGCCGGATGCTACGCCTGAAGCCCCCTCCACGGTGTCTCCCACTCAGCAATGAGCGTACTTGATCCGCCATACGAGGACGTTTGGGGTCCGCGTCGCGTCCGCATGATTGCGGCGGCGCTGGCGCTGGTTTTCGTTGTCATCGTGGGCCGGTCGGCGTGGGTCGTTTTCAACAGCCCGCAGCGCAACGACGATGGCGCAGCCGTGGTCGAACAGGTGCGCCGCGCCGACATCGTCGATCGCGATGGCCAGCTGCTGGTCACCACGCTTCAGGGCTGGTCGCTGGCGGCCGATCCGAGCGCCATCTGGGATGTGGGCGAGGTTGTGGACGCGCTGAAGTCGGTGTTCCCGAACCTCAATACGACGCAGTTGGCGCAGACCCTGTCGGACAAGAAGCGCCGCTTCGTCTGGGTTCGCCGCGGCGTCACCGAGCGCGAGCGCCGCGCGGTGAAAGACCTCGGCATGGAGGCTCTGCGCTTTGTCGAGGAGCCCCAGCGCGTCTATCCGAACGGATCGCTGGCCGGCCATCTGCTGGGCTACACCAATGTGGATGGCGCCGGCCTCGAAGGTGTCGAGAAGATCTACGACGCGCGCCTCAAGGCAGGCGGCGACCCGCTGCGCCTCACGATCGACGCCAGCGCGCAGTACGTGCTGGAGGAAGAACTGGAGGCCGCATTCCAGCAATTCGACATGCAGGGCGCTGCCGGCATGTTGATCGATGCGAACACGGGGGCCGTGCGCGCCATCGCGTCATGGCCGGCTTCGGATCCTCGCAAGCGTGGCGACGAGCCGCCTGAAGCAAAGACCAACCGCGCGATCAACGCCCGCATGGAGCTTGGCTCGATCTACAAGCCGCTGACGGTGGCCGCCGCGCTGGAAGCCGGCAAGCTTTCCACCGCCGACCGTTTCAACGTTTCGGCGCCTGTCCGGATCGGGTCCGCCGTTGTGCGCGAGCCTCACCCGCTGGCAAACGCGTCCTCGGTGTCGGCAAGCGACATTATCGTCTACTCCTCGAACATCGGATCGGCGTTGATCGCCCAGCGCATCGGGCCGGAAAAGCTGAAGACCTTCCTCGGCGACCTCGGCCTTCTTGGCGGCGTCACCATCACAGGGCCGCAGACCGCATCGCCCCTGACGCCCGCCGAATGGGACCAGACGGCGATGGCCACGGTCGCCTTCGGTCACGGCATTTCGGTGAGCCCGCTGGCCTTCGCCATGACCTACTCGCCCTTTGCGACGGGTGGGGAACTGGTGACGCCCACCTTCCTCGAGCCCGTCGATCCGGCCACCGTTCAGCGCAAGCGCGTGATGAGCCGCGAGACGGCTGCGACCGTTCTTGCGATGCTGCGCCGGACGGTTGTGGAAGGGTCAGGCAAGTTGGCCGAAGCGCAAGGCTATGAGGTGGCGGGCAAGACCGGAACGGCCGAAAAGCCGACGCCAGACGGTTACGATCCAAACCGGAATATCACGTCGTTCGCCGCCGTATTCCCTGCATCCCGCCCTCAATTCGTCGTGCTTGTCGTCCTGGATGAGGCCCAACCCAGAACGGGGGCGATACGAACCGCGTCGGTGACGGCGGCCACGATCGCAGGCAATGTGATCGCACGCGCCGCCCCGCTCCTGGACGTGCAACCTGTGCTTGGCGCGCCAACCGTGAAGGCGGCGAGCCTTCAGGGATCAGACGGCCCGCGCTCAGAAGGAGTGGCGCAATGAAGCTTTCCGCACTCGTTCCGGATCTAGCGCCCGATCTTGGCTCCGTCGAGATCGCCGGCATCACGGCTGACAGCCGCAAGGTGAAGCCTGGCTTTCTGTTTGCGGCGCTGCAGGGCGTGGCGAAGGATGGTCGGGACTATATCGACACCGCAATCAAGGCCGGTGCTGCAGCCGTGCTTACGGACGACCGCGCGGGCGAGTGGGGCGTCCCTGCCGTGAAGGCCCCCGAGCCGCGCCTCGTGCTGGCGAGGGCCGCCGCCGCCTTCTTCCCGCTGCAGCCGGGAATCATTGCTGCGGTCACCGGCACTAACGGCAAGAGCTCGACGGTCGACTTCCTGCGTCAGGTGTGGGCCAGCATGGGCCGCAAGTCAGCATCGATGGGCACGCTCGGCGCCATTGGTCCATCGGGCGTGATGGACCTTGGCCATACGACGCCCGACCCGGTGGCGATCCACGAGACGCTCGCCAATCTTGCGCGCGAGGGCGTGACGCACGCGGCGATGGAAGCGTCCAGCCACGGCCTGTCGCAGTATCGCCTGCATGGCGTGAAGCTGGCCGCAGGCGCCTTCACCAATCTCACGCAGGACCATCTCGACTACCACAAGGACTTCGACGACTACCGCCGCGCCAAGATGAAGCTGTTCTCCGAATTGCTGCCCGCTGGCGCGCCGGCGATCGTCAACGCGGACAGTCCGGAGCTTGAAGCATTCGAGGCCGTGGCGCGTGAAGCCCGGCTCAAGACCTTCACGGTTGGCTGGCGCGGCCGCGACCTGCGCATTTCCGAAGCCCTGCCGCGCGGCACGGGACAGGATCTCGTGATCCAGTGGGGTGGGGGCGCCGGAAACGAACGCAAGATCCACCTGCCGCTGATCGGAGAATTCCAGGCGCTTAACGCTCTTTGCGCCGCCGGTATCGCCATGGCTCTGGGTGATGATGTCCATGCCGTGCTCGACGGGTTGACCAACCTCAAGGGCGTGCATGGCCGACTCGAACTAGTCGGACAGACTCTGGCGAAGGCGCCGGTTTTCGTCGACTACGCCCATACGCCGGACGGGTTGAACGTGTTGCTGCGCGCAGCACGGCCGCATGTGAGGGGAAAACTGATCGTGGTGTTCGGATGTGGCGGCGATCGCGATTCCACCAAGCGCCCGATCATGGGCGATGTCGCGCGGCGGCTTGCCGATGAAGTGATCGTCACCGACGATAATCCGCGTTCCGAGGATCCCGTGCTGATCCGCGCGGCGATCCGCAAGGGTGCGCCAGATGCCAGCGAGATCGGCGATCGCGCCGCCGCCATCAACGAAGGCGTCCGCCGCCTCAAGGCCGGGGACGCGCTGCTGATCGCGGGCAAGGGCCACGAGACCGGGCAAATTGTGAAAGGGGTCACGATCCCCTTCTCGGACTTCGATGTGGCGCGCGAGGCGCTTAAGGACGTGGGAGGCGCGATTGGCTGATTCCCCTCTCTGGACGTCCGCCGAAGCCGCTGCCGCAACCGGCGGCAAGGCCCATGGCGACTGGGCGATCAACGGGGTGTCTATCGACACGCGCTCGATTGCGCCGGGCGATCTGTTCGTTGCGCTGAAGGATGCGCGCGACGGGCATGATTTTGTGGACAACGCTTTCGCCGCCGGCGCGGGCGCAGCCTTTGTCTCGCGCGATGTGCTGGCAGGGCGGCCGGGTCTGGTGGTGGACGACGTTCTCCCCGCGCTCGAACGTCTTGGACTTGCGGCGCGGGCGCGCACCAGCGCTACCTGCGCGGCGATCACCGGTTCGGTCGGCAAGACCAGCGTGAAGGAAATGCTGGCGCGAATCTTCCGCGCCGCTGGCCGGGCGCACTGGTCGGACAAGTCGTTCAACAATCACTGGGGCGTCCCGCTGACGCTCGCCCGCATGGCCCGCGAGACGGAGCGTGCGATCTTCGAGATCGGCATGAACACGCCCGGCGAGATCGCCCCGCGCTCGGCCATGGTGCGTCCGCACCTGGCCATGATCACGCGCATCGCGCCGGCCCACCTCCAGGGCATGGGCTCGCTTGAGGGCGTGGCGGATGAGAAGTCCCAGATTTTCGCAGGTCTCGTTCCTGGCGGATCGGCCATCCTGCCCATAAAGGACTATTTCTTCGAGCGGCTGAAGCGGCGGGCGCTGGAGCTGCAGCCGACTGCCGAAGTGTTCACCTATGGCGGCGCGCGCGAGAAGCACGCCGCATCGCCGGTCGCCTATGAAACAGATGGCTACACCTCGCGCATTGCGATCGATGTGATGGGTGAGGAGGTCACGGTCAGTCTTGATGCCGTGGGCGAGCACTGGGCCGCCAACGCCGCGCTGGCGCTGATCGCCGCCGCCATCACGGGCATCGCGCCGCGCCATGCGGCAGAAGCGCTTTCGGGCTATGCCCCTCCTGCCGGTCGCGGCACCGCCGAGACGCTCGCGCTGCTGCAGGGTGGCGAAGTGACGCTGGTCGACGACGCCTACAACGCCAACCCGGAATCCATGCGCGCCGCCATCGAAGGTCTGGCTCGCAGGCCGGGACGCAAGATCGTTGCGTTAGGCGAGATGCGGGAACTCGGCGAGGGCAGCGCTGCGCTTCATGCCGGGCTTGCCGGCGCAATTCTTTCCGCGAAGGCTTCGGTCGCGGTGCTTTCGGGCGAGGAGATGAAGCATCTTGCCGACGAACTGCGCGCGCGTGACGCATCCATCAGAGTCGTTCATGTCACAGGTCCGGCAGAAGCGGCGGAAGTCGTGAAAAGCTGGTTAGAACCGGGCGACGTGGTCTTGATCAAAGGCTCGAATGCATCCGGCATGGCGCGTGTTGGATCGGCGTTGCGGCAGATGAGCCAGACTGCCGCAGGACCGCAAAAGGCGTCAGGGGCCTAAGATGCTGTATCACCTCCTGTCGCCGTATGGCGGCGACTTGAACCTGTTCAGCTTCATCACCTTCCGGGTGGCGCTTGGCCTTGCGACGGGCCTGATCCTGACGCTGCTCTTCGGCGCGCCGATGATTGCCTGGCTGCGCGCGCGCCAGGGCAAGGGCCAGCCCATCCGCTCCGATGGGCCTGAAAGCCACCAGTCGAAGAAGGGCACGCCCACCATGGGCGGCTTCCTCATCCTCCTGGGCATCCTGTCGGGGACGCTGCTGTGGGCGGACCTCACAAACCAGTACATCTGGATCGTCCTGTTCGTGACGATCGGCTTCTGCGCCGTTGGCTTCATCGACGATTACCAGAAGGTCACAAAGAAGGGCACGGCGGGCCTGTCCGGCAAGGTGCGGCTGCTGATGGAATTCGTCATCGCCGGCGTCGCCGTGTTCTGGATCTCGCACTACGCGCAGGAGACGACGGCGCAGGCCATCGCCAATGGCACGCTGAAGGTCGAGCCGCTTCCTGGATACGCCACCGGCCTCGCGCTGCCCTTCCTGAAAGACTTCATGTTTGACCTGACGATCTATGGCTTCATCGCGTTCGGGGCTTTCGTGATCGTCGGCGCCGGCAATGCAGTGAACTTCACCGACGGGCTTGATGGCCTTGCCATCGGGCCGGTGATGATCGCGGGCGCCACGTTCGGCTTCATCGCCTACGCCACCGGCACGCCGCGCCTGGCTGACTATCTCCTGCTGACGCCCACGCCGGGAACGGCGGAACTCTCGGTGGTGATGGGGGCGCTTGTCGGCGGAGGGCTTGGCTTCCTCTGGTACAACGCTCCGCCGGCCAAGGTATTCATGGGTGACACGGGTTCGCTGGCGTTGGGCGGTTGCCTCGGCGCGATGGCGGTGTGCGTGAAGCACGAGATGGTGCTGGCCATCGTCGGCGGGCTGTTCCTGTTCGAGGCGCTGTCGGTCATCATCCAGGTCGTCTACTTCAAGGCTACCGGAAAGCGCTTCTTCAAGATGGCGCCGGTGCACCACCATTTCGAGAAGCTGGGCTGGTCGGAACCGACCGTCGTCATCCGCTTCTGGATCATTGCCTTCCTCCTCGCCCTCGTGGGCCTCGCCACGCTGCGTCTGAGGTGAGCCCCACGTGATCCCCGTCCACGCATTCGAGGGCAAGGAAATCGCAGTGTTCGGCCTTGGCAGGTCGGGCATCGCGACGGCCAAGGCCTTGATGGCCGGCGGCGCCCGCGTGTGTGCGTGGGACGACAACGAGAATGCGCGCAAGGCGGCTGAAGCTGCGGGCGTGCCGCTGGTCGACCTCAACCGCCGTGACTGGCAGACCTTCGCCGCGCTCGTGCTCTCGCCGGGCATCCCGCTGCGCTTCCCAGAGCCGCACCGCTTTGTGCGCATGGCGCAGATGCTGGGCGTGCCGGTTATCGGCGACATGGAACTGTTCGCCCGCGCCGTGAACGACCTCAAGGAAATTGACCGGCCGCGCATCGTCGGCATCACCGGAACCAACGGCAAGTCGACCGTGACCGCGCTGATCGGCCATATCCTGAAGGCCAACGGCAAGGATGTTCGCGTCGGCGGCAATATCGGCGTCGGCGTGCTTGATCTCGAAAGGCTGCACGGCGCGGCGATCTATGTGCTCGAACTGTCGAGCTACCAGCTCGATCTCGCCGAGAGCCTGCGCTGCGACGTCGCCGTGATGCTGAACCTGTCGCCCGACCATCTGTCGCGCCACGGCGGCATGGACGGGTATGTCAGCGCCAAGCGCCGCATCTTCCGCAACCAGGGGCCGGACGATATCGCCATCGTCGGCGTCGACGATACGCGTTCCGGCGTGATGGCGACGCAGCTGTCGTGCGAGGGGCTGCGCCGTGTGATCCCCGTCTCCGCCGAGTATGGCCTTGGCCGCGGTGTCGCAGTTCTGGATGGCATGCTGCAGGATTCGCTGTCGGGCCGCGCTGAGCCGCCGGTCGATATCTCGACGGCGCGCGCGCTTCCAGGCCGCCACAACCACCAGAACGTCGCTGCCGCCTATGCCGCCTGCCGCGCGCTGGGCCTTGAGCCGTCCGACATAATCGCGGCGATCCTGACTTTCCCGGGCTTGCCGCATCGCCTTGAGACAATCGGGGCGATCGAGGGGGTGCGCTTCATCAACGACTCGAAGGCGACCAACGCACAGGCGGCCGAGCAGGCGATCCGCGCTTTTCCGAATGCCTGGTGGATTGTCGGCGGCCGTCCGAAGGAGGAGGGAATCGACGACCTCGCTCCGCTGTTCGGCCAGATCCGCAAGGCCTACCTGATCGGTGAGTCCACCGAGGCGTTCGCACGCGCGCTCGGCGACAAGCTCGAGCATGTGAAGTGCCGCACGCTGGATGCCGCCGTCGAGGCTGCCTTCAACGATGCGCGCGCGAGCGGTGAAGCCAACCCCGTCGTCCTGTTCTCGCCGGCCTGCGCCAGCTTCGACCAGTTCCGCGACTTTGAACAACGCGGCAACGCCTTCCGTCAGGAAGCGGCAAAGCTGGTGAAGCGCCGCACCCCGACTGAGCCCGCCTAGGCCCACGCCATGCAGGTGTTCAAGAGGTCTGACAGGTCGCCCATCGCCGAGTGGTGGCGCACCGTCGACAAGGGGCTCATTGCAGCTGCGCTGATACTTCTGGGCGCGGGGATGGTGCTGTCGCTGGCGGCGGGTCCAGCCGCCGCGAACAAGCTCAGGCTCGATGACCCATTCTACTTCGTCTATCGCCAGGCGTTCTTCGTCACTATGGCGTCCGGCGTTCTGATAGGCGCGTCGCTGCTGGGTCCGGTCTGGGCGCGACGGGTGTGTGGCATTCTGTTCGTGCTCTGCTTCCTTCTTATGGCGGGGCTACTTGTGTTCGGGCACGAGGCGAAAGGCGCGCGCCGCTGGCTCTATCTCTGGGGCACGACGTTCCAGCCGTCGGAAATCGTGAAGCCTGCGCTGGTGGTGATGACAGCGTGGCTGCTGGCACAGCGCGAGAAATTCCCGGCGGGACCGTGGGCGCCGATTGCCTTTGCGTTCTATGCGGCGACTGTCGGCCTTCTCCTGCTTCAACCTGATGTGGGGCAGGCAGCGCTCCTTACGGCGGCGTTCATCATCGTGTTCTTCGTCACCGGTCTTCCATGGCTGTGGGCCACAGGCTTCGTCATCGGCGGATCGCTGCTGGGCACGGGGCTCTACTTCCTGCTTCCGCACGTGCGGTTCCGCATCAACTCTTTCATCAATCCAGATGCGAACGACACCTTCCAGATCGATGTGGCGCGCATGGCGATCGAGCGTGGCGGCATGTTCGGCGTCGGTCCGGGCGAAGGGCGAGTGAAGCGCATCCTGCCGGACGCGCATACCGACTTCATCTACTCCGTCGCGGGCGAGGAGTTCGGGCTCATCCTGTTGGCGTTGCTCACGCTGCTGTTTGCAGTGATTTCCATCAAGGGCGTGATGGACGCTTCGCGCCAGAAAGACATGTATCGCCGAGCCGCCGGCGTCGGGCTCTACGCCATCTTCGGCCTGCAGGCGGCGGTGAACATGGCCGTGAACCTGTCGCTGATCCCGCCCAAGGGCATGACGTTGCCGCTGGTGTCGTCCGGCGGATCGTCGCTGCTGGGCAGCGCGTTGACACTGGGCCTCGCCCTTGCGCTCACGCGCAGGCAGCCTGAATCCTCCCTCTCCCATATTGCTCATCTGAGGCATGCATGACGGCCGAAGCTACAAAGCCTCTCGTGGTGATCGCGGCCGGCGGAACCGGCGGGCACATGTTCCCCGCGCAGGCCTTCGCGGATGAAATGCGTGCGCGCGGCTGGCAGGTGGCGCTGGTCACGGACGAGCGTGGCAAGAAATACGCGACCAACTTTCCGGCCGACTGGCGGCTGGAGGTGGAAGCGGCGACCTTCGGATCGAAGATGCCGCACAAGCTGATCGCGTCCGCGCTGAAGCTGCGCAAGGGTACGGCCGAGGCGCGGCGCAATTTCGAGAAGACCAAGCCGAAGCTGATTGCCGGGTTCGGCGGCTATCCCAGCTATCCCTCGCTGTCGGCGGCGCGGGCGATGGGGTTGCCGATCATCATTCACGAGCAGAACTCCGTGCTCGGCCGCGTGAACCGGCTGTTCGCGAAGTCAGCGAAATTTGTCGCGTGCGGGTTCGATCGCCTCGACCGGTTGCCGCCTGGCGCGGAGGAGCACAGACGCGTGGTCGGCAATCCGGTGCGCAACGCCATCAAGGCTGTACGTGAGACGGCTTATCCGGAGCTCTCGGACACTGGGCCGCTCAACATTCTTATCACGGGCGGAAGCCAGGGCGCGCGGCTGTTTGGAGAAGTGATCCCAAGGGCGATCGTGTCGCTGCCCGAGGCTCAACGCGCACGGCTCAATGTGGTGCAGCAGGCGCGCGAAGAACAGATTGAGGTTGTACGTGCGGCGTATCGAGATGCTGGAATCAAGGCGACAGTGGAGTCCTTCTTCTCCGACATGCATGAGCGGTTGGCGGCGGCGCATCTCGTCATCGCGCGCTCCGGCGCGGGGACGGTGACGGAACTCGCCATCGCCGGGCGGCCGTCGATTCTCATTCCGCTTGGTATTGCGATGGACGACCACCAGACGGCGAATGCCGAAGGCATGGTGACCGGGGCTGCGGCCGATGTCGTGCCCGAGCCGGTGTTTACGGTCGATACGTTTGCGCCGCTCTTGCTTGAACGGATCAGCAATGCCGGCGTCCTGCGTGCGCGGGCCAAGGCGGCGTGGCAGCTGGGCAAGCCGAACGCGGCGCGAGATCTGGCGGACCTTGCGGAGCAGGCGGCGGACGTGAAGGCGGTGTGACGCCGCGCGCCATCACAAGTCCGGCATCCGGCTGGGCGCGGTTGATCGGCATCAAGCCAAGAAGTCGCTCCGCCTGAAAACATGAGACAACTCTAATATAAGGAGATTGTCGCATGCAACCATTCCAATCCTTCACTGGCCGCGTTCTCGCAGCTGTCCTTGCTGCGGCGCCGCTGGCCGCAGGGTGTGCTTCGCTGACGGCGGGGCCTGCCATGGCGCAGCAGGTGGAGAGTCAGAAGATCGTCGTCCACCTCGGAAGTTTCACGAACGACCTGCACTCGGCCTTCATGGCATTCTCGCTCGCAACCAACATGCAGAAGGCCGGCGCAAGCGTGACTGTGTTCCTGGATCGCGAGGGTGTGCGCCTTGCAGACAAGCGCGAGCGCGGAGACCTGACCTGGGGCGATAGCGGGCCGATCTCCAAGGCGATGTCGGATTTTGTCGGCGCGGGCGGCAAGGTCATGGTCTGCCCGCACTGCGCCGAGCTCGCAGGTATGACAGCGCCGGACCTTCGTCCGGGCGCCACGTTGGGAAGTCATCAAGGCGTAGCGGCGCTCATGCTTGAAGCGGACAAGGTCATCGATTTCTAGGCGGAACTCTTACGAAGCACGGGTGCGCGCCATTTTGGTTGGCGCGCCCCGTGTATTCTTTCCCAGGACAGTCCGGCAACATCAGCCCGGTGGGATGGTGAAGGGTTGGCCTTTCCTTGCGTCGGCCTTCTCCCACATCACGACGACGTCGTTGGCCGAGCGGAACAGCCCGTTGATCGCGCCCTGTGAGTCAGGCTTCTGGCTTACGGCCTGCATGAAATCGGCCAGCATGCCGTAATGCGCCGCGCCATCCCGCTGGAAATCGAGCGCGCGTGAACCAATACGTGGCGCTGTCAGAGCCGGCGGTGTGTAGCCTGCCTTCCAGGTGCGGAACTGTTGCGCCACCGTCAGCGGATAGCGCACCGGCTGGGATGCAAACGGCACCTGGGGTGCAAAGCCGTTCATGTCAGTCCCGATGGCGACGCCGCGACCGCCCATGGCCTCGAGCACTTCCTTGTACTCGCCAAGCCATGATCCAATGGTGTCGACGCCGGACAGGGTGGCGTCGACGCGAAGGGTATCGACATTCCAGTTGTCCGGGCTGTCGAAGTCGCTGTTCTTGCCATTCGGGTTTGTTACAAGCGCAAAGCGCCGGATGTCGTCAGCCCGGGTCCCGGCGGGCAGGGCAAAGGTCGCCGATTTCGTCGAGCCGTTGGCCCAGTTGGCGCCGCGGCTGAGGTCGAACTCCAGGTCGCGTGTGGCCGCGCCGGGAGCGCCCAGCGTGACGCGGGCCTTCACCCAGTTGTTGCCGCCGCGCAGGTCGTCGCCGCCGGTCTTGATCGTGACGGTCAGGTTCGAGACCAGCGGATTTCCCGGAAGCGAGTCAGGCGTCCATGGGCGAGTCGTATAGGCGCCGGTGAAGCGCACCAGCTCGGTGTTCTGCGGCATCGCCGGCTGGATGATGATGGGTTGCTGCCCGCTGGTTCCTTCGGTGCCGAGGCCGATCACGCCCCCGACCTGCTTGATGATCGTCAGATGCCGCCAGGGCAGTGCGCGTTCGTTGGAGGCTGTCTCGTCGTGATTTCGCATGCCGGTGTGCGAATTCATGACGGGGTAGCTGTTCATCGATGCGAAGTTCAGCGCGCTGTCTGCAGAACTCTCACCCATGTGCGCGATGTCGATCAGGATGCCACGCTGGGCGAGGTCACGCAGGAGCGTCTTTCCGGTCGTCGTGAGGCCCAGCGCGTTTCGGTGTCCGCCTGAAGACAGCGGGCGGTCGTAGTCGAGGGAAGCCCAGACTGGGTCATCGACCTGCCTCGGCCATATGGCGCCGCCCTGAACGAGGTTGCCTCCCTCCGCGATGAGCGTCTGCGGCCGTCCGAGGCGGCCGGAAAGTTTGGGGTCATAGCGGACGCTGAAGAAGCCGTTGGAGCCGAGATTGTTCCAGTTGCCGCTCTGACGCGTGCTGTTCACAAAGGCGTTGGCCGTGTTGAAGGCGTCCGTGTAGACAGCCGCGCCACCCATCTCGTTGTTGATCAGATGGATGGGAATGACGTGCCGCACGCCATCGTTCTGCACGAGGTCCAGAACCTGGCGCGGCGACAGCGTATCCATCTCGAGGCTGAGGATGATCGCCATCTTGTTGTCGGTGATGATGCGGCGGGCGTCGGCGGCTGTCAGCGCAACTTCCATCCAGTCCGGATTGGCGCGGACAAGGCTCTTGATGAAGGTGAGCTGCCGGCGCGCTGACTGGAGGTTGAAGTTGGGGTCGTGCAGCGGTACCTGGTTGCCAGCGGCGTTGTAGCCGATCTTGGTCCACAACGCGCTCAGGAATTCGTTGTCGGTGACGCTTGCAATCATCAGCCGCTGTCCGCCGTCAAACGCACGTTTCAGCATGGTGATGTGCATCTGCTGGTGCGTAAGGCTGCGCGAGTTGGGCCAGTTCGAGAAGCCAGGGGCGCCGCCTGGACCGTGCGTGTAGCCGGTGATGTTGTCGATCGTACCGATCACCGTCTTGCGCGTTTCGTGGCGCACGACATCGTCGTCGTAACCGCCATGCTTGTCGGGCGAGCAGGTCGGCATGTCGGCGTTGAGATTGGATGTTGCGAGACTGAGACCTGGCTTGCCCCAGAAGATTCCATTGTCACCGCTCGCATTCGCGCCGAAGCTCAGGTGCGAGGCGGGGTGTGCGTGAAGATCAGCCCAACCGGGGAGAGGCTGCAACATGACCGGGGTCAGCGGGATGGTGAGCCGCGGGTCCTGCAGGATATTCGGATTGACCTGCTGGGGGTTCACCTTCGGCAGCGTCTGCGGCGTCTGAGGGAGTTGTATCTGAGGTTGCTGCAGCTGGGGTTTCGCGGTCGAAGGCTGCGCGGTTGACGGCTTTGTTGCCGGCGCCTGCACAACCTGGGTGCTTGCTGACTGAATTGCGCCGATCCCGATCAGGAGAGTCGCAGCCGCCACGAACATCGCAGAACGTGTTTTCATGACCGTACTCTCCTCGTCCCTACCCGAAGGATCAACGTGGCGGGAATGGAACACGGAATCAGTTCGCGTACAAGGAGAGCAAGCTGCGCGCCGCTGCTCGCAAGTCTCCCTTGTGAACGAGTCTCCGTTGCGGAAGCGTGCTGTCGCGAAAACAATGACGTAGGCCAACGCCAAGACTTGACCATGACTGCACAACGCGCTCACTCATTCCATGCGTAGAACCATTCCCTTCGACGTCGGCGCGGTGCACTTTGTGGGCATTGGCGGCATTGGCATGTCCGGCATCGCCGAGGTGATGATCAACCTTGGCTATCAGGTCTCCGGCTCGGACATGAAGGCGAGCGCCAACACCGATCGCCTGGCGGCGCGCGGCGCCAAGATCATGATCGGTCACAGGGCCGAGAACATCGAAGGCGTCGGCGCGCTGGTGATCTCGACCGCGATCAAGGGCGGCAACCCGGAAGTGGATGCGGCGCGCGCGCGCGCCATTCCGGTGGTGCGCCGGGCCGACATGCTGGCGGAACTCATCCGCCTGAAATGGACAGTCGCCATCGCCGGCACGCATGGCAAGACGACGACGACTTCGATGGTGGCGGCGCTGCTCGATGGCGTCGGCCTCGACCCCACCGTGATCAATGGCGGCGTCATCAACGCCTATGCCTCGAACGCGAAGCTGGGGCAGGGCGAGTGGATGGTGGTGGAGGCCGACGAGAGCGACGGCACATTCACCAAGCTGCGCCCGACAGTGGCCATCGTCACCAATATCGATCCTGAGCACATGGATCACTACGGCTCGATGGAAGCGCTGCGCAAAGGCTTCGACACGTTTGTCGAGAACCTTCCCTTCTATGGCTTCGCCGTGCTGTGCGCCGATCATCCTGAAGTGCAGGCGCTGGCATCACGCATTCCAGACCGCCGCCGCATCACCTATGGCTTCAATCCGCAATCCGATTTGTGGGCTGTGAATGTGCGCTCGGAAGCAACCGGCGCGACGTTCGATCTTGTGCTGCGCGCGCGCGGCGAGGCGGACCAGACGCGCTGGGTCGGTCTCAAGCTGCCGATGGCGGGACGGCACAATGTGCAGAACTCGCTGGCCGCGATTGCGGTTGCGCGCGAGCTGGGCGGAACGGAGGGCCAGATCCGCGCGGCGCTGATGAAGTTCGGCGGGGTCAAGCGGCGCTTCACGCCGGTGGGCGAATGGAATGGCGTGCGGATCATCGACGATTACGGGCACCACCCGGTGGAGATCGCCGCCGTGCTGAAGGCTGCGCGCGATGTGCAGGGGCGCGAGAAGCGCGTGATCGCCGTCGTGCAGCCGCACAGATATACGCGCCTGCGCGACCTGTTCGAACAGTTCGCGACGTGTCTCAACGATGCAGACGACGTGATCATCGCGCCGGTCTATGCGGCGGGCGAGCAGCCTATCGA
The DNA here is from genome assembly GCA_022844345.1 of Hyphomonadaceae bacterium. GTDB lineage: Bacteria > Pseudomonadota > Alphaproteobacteria > Caulobacterales > Hyphomonadaceae > UBA7672. The sequence goes on along the minus strand of JALHLU010000001.1, from coordinate 177,049 downwards.
CGGGATCAGCCATGAGAGCCTGGTGAAGGAGCTGATCAACCATGGCCATCGCTCGGCGCGGGCCATGGTGAACCTGTCCGACCTGCCGGCGGAAATCCGCAAGTCGATCCGGACCGGGGACGAAATGGTTGTCTGCCTGGGGGCGGGCGACATCACGTCCCATGCCAATTCGCTCGCCGATGAGTTGAAGAAGGGCTGACGGCCCCGGCATTTCCATGGTTAACCGTTTGCTGATGCGCTGTCTTACGACTTCGCAACGCGCTGTCCGGTTAGGCTCCCGGTAACCTTGAGAGCGCTTTTCCTGTCCCGGAACGAGTGGCCCGGGCGCCGCCTTTGCATTTGCCTGTTTGCGAGAAGACGAGTGGCTATGAAGAAGACGCATTCCCTTATCGCCGCATCGGCCGGCCTGGTTATCGCGCTGGGCGCCGGACTTTCGATCGCGAACTTCCGCAGCGCGGAGGCGACATCCGCTCGCACCACGTTTGCGCGGCCCGTGGTCGTCGACGAGGCGCCCAAGCCGCCGGGCGTGGACCTCACCCTGTTCAGCGCGTTGGCTGACGCATCGCAGCTGAAGAAGCTCTCGCGCGATGTTAACGCGTGCCATGAAGCGCTGTCGGCGGCGTCTGTGACGTTCACCGAAGTTCCGGCGACCAAGCAGGGCCAGTGCGGATTTACCGAAGCGGTGGAAATCTCCTCTTCGCTGGCGTCGTGGGAGCCGAACCCCGGCGCGCCGAAAGAGCTGCCGATGACCTGCGGTCTCGCCGCCAAGCTGCACTTGTGGGAGCGCCATGTGGTGATTCCGGCGGCGGAGAAGTATCTCGGCTCGCCGGTCGAGGAGATCAAGGTGTTCGGCACATTCCAGTGCCGCACCGTGGCGGATACCGACAAGCTTTCCGAGCATGCGTTCGCCAAGGCGATCGACGTCGCCGCCTTCGTGCTGGCCGATGGGCGCACAATCACGGTGCTGGGCGATTATCACACGAAGGGCGCCGCGGGCGACTTCCTGCGCGAGATCCGGCAGCGGGCGTGCGACCTCTTCGATGTGACGCTGGGGCCGGACTACAACGAAGCCCACGCCAACCATTTCCATCTCGATGTGGGCGGGCAACGCGCCTGCCGGTAAGTGTCCGGCCGCTAGCCTAAGCGGCGCGCCCGCGCTACTTCGTGTGGCATGAGCGCATTTCTCGATCGTCTTCCTCCGGTTCGCGGCAAATTGCTTGGTGATGAGCAGCTGGCGCCGTTCACGTGGTTTCGTGTCGGCGGTCAGGCGGATGCGCTGTTCCTGCCCGCGGATGAGGGAGATCTCTCGCAGTTCCTCTACAAGCTCGATCCCATCATTCCGGTGATGGTGCTGGGCGCCGCGTCCAACGTGATCGTTCGCGATGGCGGCGTTGCCGGCGTGGTGGTGCGGCTGGCCGGGCGGTACTGGGGCGAGATCGAGAAGGTGGATGCGACCACGCTATTTGCGAGGGCCGGAGCGCTTGATCTGGCGCTGGCCAAGCGCGCGGCGGCGGAGGGGATTGGCGGGCTCGACTTTTTCTCCGGTATACCCGGCACGCTGGGCGGCGCGGTGCCTACGAATGCGGGCTGTTATGGCCGCGAGCTGAAGGACGCGCTGGTGAAGCTGGAGGGCTATAACCGGCGCGGGCGGAAGATCGAGATGCAGGGGGTGCTGGGCGATATCGGCTTGCCGCAACTTCACATGGAGTATCGCCACACCGACCTGCCGGACGACGTGATCGTGACGGGGATGACGCTCAAGGGGACGGGTCTGGAAGAGCCTGCCGTGATCCTCGCACGCATCGAAGCCCTAAAAGCGCGGCGCGAGACGACGCAGCCGATCCGCGAGAAGACGGGTGGGTCGACGTTCGCCAATCCCGATCCGCCGGGAACGCCGGACCAGCGTTCGTCGTGGAAGCTGATCGATGCGGCCGGCATGCGCGGGGCGCGGCGGGGCGGGGCGCAGGTCAGCGAGCTGCATTGCAATTTCCTGCTCAATACCGGCGAGGCTACGGCCGCCGACATCGAGGGGCTGGGTGAGGATGTGCGCGCGGCGGTGAAGGCGAATTCGGGCGTTGAGCTGCGCTGGGAGATCAGGCGCATCGGCCGGCCTGCGATTGATGCGACGGTCGAAGGATATCTGGCGAAGGATGCGTGAGATGAGAAGTGTTGTTGCTGTCCTGTTGCTCGCGACCGCGGCGTGTCAGCCTTCCGCGCCGCCGGTGATCGGTGGGATCGATCTCGCGCAACCGGCGCAGGCGCTCGGAACGGAGCCGTTCTGGGGCGTCGAGATCAGGCCTGACCTGCTGATCCTCACCGGCGTCGACCGGGAGGAACTCCGTGTCGCCAATCCCGGCGCGCGCATGGAAGGCGGAGCGGCCGTGTTCGCCGCGGAAGGCCTGACGCTCACGCTCAAGGCCGCCGCATGCTCTGACGGCATGAGTGACCGGACCTATCCGCTCGAAGCCGAGGCGAAGGTGGGCGAGGAAGTCTTGAAAGGCTGCGCCGACAGCCAGGCCTCGCTGGACGCGGGCCCGAGACCGTAGCGCAGGCTGTCGCTTGGGCGGCGCTCGCCGCTACTTCACCAGCGTCTTGTAGACCAGCTGTTGCGACTCGCTGCGCAGGTTGATCGCGCCGGCGCCCGCATTGCCGCGGCGCTGGATCATGCCGACGAAGCCGATTTTCTTGACAGGGTCGACCCAGAACCACGTGCCGTCGATGCCGAACCAGTCATACGTGCCGGCGGGCGCGGGCGAGGCTTCGGTGGGCGCGGCGAGCTTAACAGCGCCGCCCCAGCCAAAGCCGGCGCCGCCGAAGACGCCTTTGGTGTCACCGATCTGGTTGGACATCATCAACTTCACGGTTTCGGGCTTGAGTATCTGCTGGCCATCCAGCGAGCCGTCATTGAGCAGCATCTGCACGAAGCGGACATAGTCGTGCGTCGTGGATGTGAGGCCGCCGCCGCCGGACTCATGGTGGTTGCGGACGGTGAAGCTGTAGCCATCGGGATAGACCTCGCGCTCGCCTGCGGCGTTGCGCGTGTAAACGGTGGCGAGGCGATTCTTGTAGTCTTCCTCCGAGATGAAGAAGGCGGTGTCGTTCATGCCGAGCGGCTTGAAGATGTTGGCATCGAGATAGGCGCCCAGCGTTGTGCCCGTGATCTTCTCGAGGGCAGCAGCCTGCACGTCGACGGTGTAGGAATAGCTCCAGCGTTCGCCGGGCTGGAAGAGCAGGGGGATTTCGGCTAGCCGCTTCATCGCGGCCTGCAGGTTCGGCTGGGCGTGCGGGTTGTCGCGCTGGAATTCCTTGTCGACCGCGTTGCCAGCCGAGAGGCCGTAACCGAAACCTGCCGTGTGGGTCATGACTTCGTTCATTGTCGGCGCGCGCGTGGCGGGCACGAGGCCCTCGGTGAGCGAGTCGCGGTTGGTCGCGACTTTCAGGATTCCGAGTTCGGGCAGGAATTTGGTGATGGGATCTTCGGGCTTCCACGCGCCCTTTTCCCAGAGCTGCATCATGGCGACGCCGACGATGGGCTTGGTCATCGAGCGGATGCGGAAGATGGTGTCGTCCGTGACGGGCGGGCCGTCGTAGGATTGAGCGCCGAACGTGTTGTAGGCGATCAGCTTGCCATCCTTCACCAGCGCATACTGCAAGCCGGCGACCTGGCCGAGGTCGACCGCTTCCTTCATGCGCGCGTCGAGCGCGGCGAGGCCTGCGGGCGCAAAGGCTGGCGCCGAGGCGACGACATCAGCGGCAGTGGGCCACGCGGTTTTCGCCGCGACCGGGGCGGGGGCCTCCATCGCAGTGCAGGCCGCGAGCACGCTTGCGAGGGCGGCGGTTAGCCAGAACTTCGTGTTCGTGAACGGGGCGGGGCGCTTCATCGTGGTGTCTCCCGGGAGGCTTCTGAGTCCTGCGCGGCGCACATTTGCAGCGCCAAAGAAAAAGGGCGGCGTTGAGGTTCTGGTCCCAACGCCGCCCGGTTCGTTTTCCGTCGCTTGTGCTTACGGATTCGGCGGGGTGGCCGGGGCCGCGTCGGCCGGAGCGGCTGGCGTGGCATTCGCCAGTGCGCCGTAGACCAGCTTCGCGGACTCGCTGCGATAGTTCATCGCATCGGGACGCGCGCCGCCCATCGACTGGATCATGCCGACGAAGAAAAGGTCGTTGGCCGGATCGATCCAGAACCAGGTGCCGGCAGCGCCGCCCCAGTAGTGCGTGCCTTTGCCGTAAGGCTGGCCGGTGATCGACGAGTCGTCATAGACCGCGAAGTCCATGCCGAAGCCGACGCCCGCCAGGCCGGGGTTGGCGGTGGTGCCGTCAGAATAGAGGCGCAGTTCGCCGATGGCATTGGTGCGCATCAGTTCGACCGTTTCTGGCTTGAGCACGGTGTTGCCGCCGAGCGTGCCCTTGTTGAGGAACATCTGGGCGAAGCGCGCATAGTCGTGCGTGGAGCCGACGAGGCCGCCGCCGCCGGATTCCATGCGGTTGGGATCGGTGAACTGCGGACGGTCGGGACGTTCCGGGTTGACGGCGAGGGCGCCTGCATCCTTGTCCCAGCGATAGACGTCGGCGAAGCGCGGCTTGTTGGCTTCGGAGACGAAGAAGGCCGTGTCGTTCATGCCGAGCGGGTTGAAGATGTTGGCCTTGAGGTAGTCGCCGAACTTCTGGCCCGAGAGCTTCTGGACGATGTAGCCCTGGATATCGACGGCGGCCGAATAGTACCAGCGCGTGCCGGGATCGTAGATCAGCGGGATGTCCTTGATCTTGCCCATCATCTCTTCGAGGTTTGCCGAGACGAGGACGCCGGTGTCGCGGAAGGCGGTGTTGACCGGATCATCGCCCGACAGGCCGTAGCCGAAGCCGGCGGTGTGGGTCATCAGCTCCTTCATGGTCGGCTCGTGCGAGGCGGCGGCGAGCGCGGGCTTGCCATCGGCGCCCATGACGGGCTTGCCGTCTTTCCAGGTTAGCACTTTAAGGCCGGCGAGTTCGGGGACGTGCTTCGAGACCGGATCTTCCAGCGCCCATTTGCCCTGTTCGAACAGCTGCATCATGGCGACGCCGGTGATCGGCTTGGTCATCGAGTAGATGCGGAAGAGCGAGTCTTTCGTCATCGGCGCGCCGGTTTTCGGATCGCCGGACTGGACGCCGTGGGCGTTGAAGGCTGCGATTTCGCCGCCCTTGCCGAGGATGTAGACCATGCCGGCGACATCCTGGTCGGCGACGGACTTGGCCATGCGGGCGTCAAGCGCGGCGAGGCCCTCGGCGGTGAAGCCGAGCGTGGCGGGATCAGCGACGGCGGCGGCGGGCCAGGCGGCGTCATCGAATGCGCGCGCGGCGGGCGTGGGCTCGGCTGGCGGCGGCGGCTCGGTGCAGGCAGCGGCCAGGAAGGCGAAGGATGCGGCTGCGGCGAGCAGGCGCGATCCGAGCTTGAGCGGATGTGTGGACATTTTCTCCCCTGTATTGAGCCGACTCTGTAGGCCGGTCATCGGGGCGGACCATAGGGAGAACCGTCGTTACAGGGAAGGACGCGGCGGCAAGGTTCCCGAAAGCGTGAAGGGGTAATGGTAGTCCGGTCCCGGGGGGGGGCAGGGGCGGCAGTCCTTTCTGAGAACAAGTTGCAATTTGAGGGGGTGGGCAGCTAGTTTGGCTGCGCCGCAACATTGATCGCCGTATGACTGACGCACCGCGCAAGGGCCATCCGCTGCTGCGCCCGTTCTTCTTCCTGCTTGGCGTTGTGCTGACGGGGGTGGGGATTGCGGGCGTGATGACGCCGTTGTGGCCAGGGACGATCTTTCTCATCCTCGCGGCGGGATGCTTTGCGCGGTCCTCGCCCAAGCTGGAGGCGTGGCTGGTGAACCATCCGCGCTATGGGCCGACGGTGGTTGCGTGGCGCGAGCACGGCGCGATCCCACGCAACATCAAGTTCATCGCGATCGGATCGATGATGGTGTCGTTCGTGATCGTCCTGTTCGCGCACGTGGAGCCGGTGTGGGTGTGGGTGATCGGCGGCGCGCTGCTGGCGAGCGCGATCTTCGTCGGCACGCGGCCGGAAGGGCCGAAGCGGGCAGGCTAGCCCACCGGCTTCCACACCTGGCGGAGGATCGTGTCGCGCTGGCAGCCCTTGCGGTAGGCGGCGTAGTACTCCGGATTGCGCCTGGCGAAGTTGCGGTGCTCTTCCTCGGCCGGCCAGAATTCGCCGAGCGGCAGGATCGGGACCTTCACCTCGCCATTGACGCGGCCTGAGGCGATGATCGCTTTCTTCGAGGCTTCGGCGGCGGACTTCTGCGCGGGCGTCACGAAGATTGCGGGGAGATAGGAGCGGCCGCGGTCGCAGAACTGCCCGCCATCGTCGGTCGGGTCGATCAGGGGCCAGTAGCGCGTGAGCAGCAGGTCGTAGGTAATCTTCGCCGGATCGTAGGTGATGCGGATGGCTTCGTAGTGGCCGGTGCGCTGGCGGGCGACGTCCTTGTACTGCGGGTTGCGCTCAGGCCCGCCCGTGTAGCCGGACTCGACCAAGATCACGCCGGGCAGGCCCTGCATGTCGACCTCTATGCACCAGAAGCATCCGCCGGCGAACACGGCCTGTTCGGTCTTCTGGGCGAAGGCGGCGGGGGCGGCTGCGGTGAAGAGAAGCGAGAGGAGGGCGAGGAGGAGGCGCATGGGTGGGCTCCGTGACGGAAGCCCTACGATTAGGGGGAGAATGCGCGCGGGCAAGGCCCTCGCAACCCCGTGATGCATGTTCCGGGTGTACGGAGCGGCAAACGGGACTAGTTATGGAACAGACCAACAGACGCCCTGGGAGTTCACGAAGCATGCGCGCACGTCTTGCACTTGCCCTTACTGCTGCAGCCATCGCCGTTGGCGTTGGGGTTGTGGCGATCGCGCAGCCGCCGGTGAATGAGCCGCGGACGCCGAACAAGGCGGGCTATGGGCCGGCCTTCGCCAATCAGACGCGCGCGCCGGAGATCAAATCCAACGTGGCGTATGAGGTGAAGGAGATTGTGGCCTCTGGTCTGGCGAGCCCGTGGGCGGTGGAGTTCCTGCCGGGCGGTAAATTCCTGATCACCGAGCGCCAGCTGGGCCAGTTCCGCATTGCGGACGCGGCGGGGACGCTCTCGGCGCCGATCAAGGATGGCGTCCCGGCGGTGCATGGCGTTGGGCAGGGCGGGCTGCTGGATGTGGCGCTCGATCCGGACTTTGCGTCCAACCAGATGATCTACTGGAGCTATGCCGAACCGAAGAGCGACGGGACGAACAACACGGCGGTGGCGAAGGGCAAGCTCGTTGATGGCGCTGCGCCGAAGATCGAGAACATCCAGGTGATCTGGCGCCAGACGCCGTCTCTGCAGTCGAACCAGCATTTTGGTTCGCGCATCGTGTTTGCGAAGGACGGCACGCTGTTCGTGACGCTGGGCGATCGCGGCGCGCTTCCGGGCCGCATGCAGGCGCAGAACCTGAAGAGCGCAATCGGCAAGATCGTGCGGATCAACAAGGACGGGTCGATTCCGAAGGACAATCCGTTTGTCGGGCGCGACGACGCGCTGCCGGAAATCTGGAGCTACGGGCATCGCAATTCGCAGGGCGCGTTCCTGCATCCGGCGACGGGTGAGCTGTGGGAGCTGGAGCATGGGCCTCAGGGCGGCGACGAGATCAATATCGCGCGCAAGGGTAAGGACTATGGCTGGCCCACCATCACCTATGGCGTCGAGTATGGCGGCGCGCATACGAGGATCGGCGAGGGCTCGGCCAAGGCCGGGATGGAGCAGCCGGTGTATTACTGGGATCCAGTGATCGCGCCGGGGGCGCTCACTTACTACAACGCCGATCTGTTCCCCGCCTGGAAGGGCAGCGTGTTTGCCTCAGGGCTGAACCCCAGCTTCGTGGCGCGGCTGACGATGGATGGCGAGACGGTGAAGGGCGAGGAGCGCTTCAACTTCTCCGACCGCGCGCGCGAGCGCTATCGCGACATTGGCGTGGGGCCGGATGGCGCGCTGTACCTGCTGACAGACGGGCCGAATGCGCGTTTGCTGAAGGTTGTGCCGAAGTAGGGGCGCCGGGCGGGAGCCCGGCGGTCCCGGCTAGCTGATCTCGTCGAGCCATTGGTTGACCAGACCCAAAGCCGATACCTCGCGATATTTTGGGTGGCCGTCGGGCTTTTCGGCGGCTTCGTGCCACCAGACCAGGGGGTAGGGCACGAGGGCGGCGTAGCCGCCGGCGGTGAGCATGGGCAGGATGTCCGACTTCACCGAGTTGCCGGTCATCAGCGAGTTTTCGGCGGCGCCGCCATGGCGGGCGAAGGCTTTCGTGTAGATGTCGGGCGTCTTCTCCGAAACGATCTCCACACCGGAGAAGTGCGAACCGAGGCCGGAGGCGGCGAGTTTTGATTCCTGGTGGAACAGGTCGCCCTTGGTGATCAGGACGAGACGCGCGCGTTGCTTGAGATCCTTCAACGCGTCTTCGACGCCGGGGAGCGGATCGATCGGGTGCGTCATCATCTCGCGGCCTGCGTCGAGGATCTCGCGCAGCACCTTGGGCGAGACGTTGCCGTCCGAGACTTCGAGGGCGGTCTGCAGCATGGAAAGCGTGAAGCCTTTCGCGCCATAGCCGTAGGTCTTCATGTTCTCGCGTTCGACTTCGGCGAGCTTGGCCTCGAGGGCGTCTTCGTGGGCGAATTCACCAAGCAGTTCGTTGAATCGCTTGTGCGTGAGACGGAAGACCGGCTCGTTGTGCCAGAGCGTGTCGTCCGCATCGATGCCGATAATCTTGACCGCCATGCGCGCGCTCATAACGCCAAGGCGGCGGGGCGGCAAGGAAGGGCGTCACGCTTCTGTTGCAATCGCCCCGGGGCCCAGTGTGGCCCGGAAACACAGGTTAAGGCCCGTCACGCAACTGAAACATAACTGTTGGCCGTCTGTCATCAATCGCGCCTAGAGCCCGCTCACATCCGAGATGGAGGGGTTTCCCAAATGGCGAAAATGCTCAAGGCCTCGCACCTGGCGAGCGTTGCAGGCGCGGCGATTTCACTGGCGGCGCTTTCGCCGGCTTTTGCTCAGACGGGCCCCGAGCCGCAGCCCCAGACCGTGACGACCACGCAGGACGACCTGACGGTCATGAGCGCTGACGACGTTGTGGTCATCAACGGCATCACCTACCGCAACCGGTCGGAAGAGACCGCGCCGGTCCTGGAATATGGCCTCGACTACTTCCAGCGCTTCGAGCCGCTGTCGGCTGGCGATGCGCTGAAGCGCGTGCCGTCGGTGACCTTCCTGTCCGACGTTCTTGAATCGGATGGCGTGCGCCTGCGCGGCCTCGACCCCGCCTACACCCAGATCCTGATCAATGGCGAGGAAGTGCCGGGCGCCGGTTCGTCGGGCACGCTCGGCGATGGCGGCGAAGCGTCTTTCTTCGTTGACCGCATCCCGGCCGAACTGATCCAGCGCGTCGAGATCATTCGCTCGGCCTCGGCCAACCGCTCGGGCGACGCGATGGCGGGCGCGCTCAACATCGTGCTGAAGGATGGCTATGCGCTTGAAGGCGGATATGTGCGTCTTGGCGCGCTTCTGTTCGACGATGGCGACGTGCGTGAATCGGCGGGAGCCCTGTGGGGCGGGAAGATCGGCGAAGGCCGCCTGCTCATCGGCGCAAACGTTCAGGGCCGCCGCAACCCCAAGGAAAAATTCTCGATCCGCTATGACGACATCGGCGCCCCGATCAACAACACCGAGGTCCAGACCGATACGCGCGATGGCACGGACTATTCGGCGAACTTCGCATGGGAAACGCCGGTCGGCGAGGGCGCTAACTTCACGCTCGACGGCTTCTTCGTGCGGACCGAGCGCAAGCAGCTGGAAGACTCCATCGAGTATCGAAGCGGCGTTGTCGCACCGGGCTCGATCGAGACGCTCAACAGCAACGATGTCGACATCACGCAGGAAAGCCTGTCGCTGAACGGCGGCTACACCTTCGACATGGCTGGCGGCGAAACCAAGATCAAGCTCGGCTACGCCTCGTTCAAGGACGACACGTCGGAGTTCGAGAACGAGATCGAGTACCTCCGCGACGCAGTCGTTTACCCCGAGGCCGATCGTTTCACGCGCGACCTGGAGCCCTTCGCGATCGACGACCAGGAAGTCAAAGGCAAGATCGAGCACGAGCGCGCTTTCGGCGACATCGAGGTCCAGTTCGGCCTGCAGTTCGAGCAGAAAGAGCGAGACACCTCGGTTGGTTCGGGCCGCTTCCGCACCACCGGCATTCCCGGCGGCAACTCGGTGCCGGACTCCAGCGGAGCCGGCGTGCCGGGCTACACCGATCCGGCCATCACCTTCACGAACAGCAACATCCAGCGCACGAACATCGATCCCTTCGCCCTCGTCCGGGGCGACATGGGCGCGATCAGCTGGGAAGCTGGCCTGCGTGTCGAGAACATGACACTGGAAGTCGACGGCGCTGAAACCGACGACACGACCCTGCTCCCCTCGGCGCACATGTCGTGGGAAGTGATGGACGGCGGCCGCGTCCGCGGCTCGGTCGCCCGCACGATCCGCAACGCGCCGTTCGCATTCCTCTTCTCCGGCGTGCTGGAAGAAGAGCTTGGCGCGAACGACTTCCAGGGCAATCCGGACCTCAAGCCCGAAACGGCGTGGGGACTTGATGTCGGCTACGAGCAGCAACTCGGCCGCAGCGGCATCTGGGGCGTCAACGTCTTCTATCGCGATGTGAAGGATCTCATCGAGGTCTACAACACCGGCGCGCCGGGTTCGGCTGACGATCCGCCGACTGATCTGGCCTACATCTACTCGGCTCGCAACACGGGCGACGGACAGGTCTGGGGCATCGAATTCGACGTCTCCAGCGACCTGTCAGTCATCGGCCTGCCCGACACGGGCATCTTTGCCAACTACTCGCTGCTGGACAGCGATGTCAGCGACGAGTTCGGCTCGCGCCGCTTCAACAGCCAGTCGGACTATGTCTACAATTTCGGCTTCATCCACGACCTGAATGAGTGGGAAGCTGCCTTTGGCGCGACCTACCGCAAGCAGGGCGATGCCGAGAGCCGCGTTGTTGGCGAGGAAGTCGTCACGTCCTACGGTGCCGACCTCGAGATTTTCGTCGAGAAATCCTTCGGCGACAACTTCACGGTCCGCTTCGTTGGCTCCAACCTGCTGAACGCTTCGAAGGACGAAGTCTTCCGCAAGTACGCCCTGCTGGCCAACCAGCTGACCAGCTCGATCGACGACGAGTTCGAACTGGAAACGGAAGAAGCCGGACCGGTTTACCAGCTGATCGGCCGCTACTCGTTCTAGACGCGGGCACGCCCCGTGTTTCTGCTCCGCCCCTGCTGACCCCGGGGGCGGAGCATGTATTTTCGGCGCTGATTATCTCGATTCGGGCCTGACATTTTCTTTCGAGGACGACACATGAAAACCTACGCCGCCCTTGGACTGCTGATGCTTGCCGGCGCCTGCGCCACGGGTCCGCGCTGGGCCAATGGCGAGCCGCCGGTGCTGGTGAAGGCCGCGATCGAGACGGTTGTGACGTCGGACGGGCAGGTTGATGCGGACGACCCGGCGTTCTGGGCGGACCGCAGCAATCCTTCGCGCGCCGTAATGTTCGGGACGGACAAGACGGATGGGCTCTACGTCCACAACATGGACGGCGCGGTGAGGCAGTTCTTCCCGAGCGGGGCGCTCAACAATGTGGACCTGCGCGAGGGCTTCAAGGTTGGCGGCAAGGACTATGTCCTGGTTGGCGCTTCGGCTGACGAGAAGCTGGGGCTGTTCACCTACCTGCTCGATCCGGTGACGCTGGAGACGAAGGACTATGGGTTCATTCCGACGGGCGATTACGAGCCTTATGGCTTCTGCGTCGGCAAGGTTGGCGGCACGTTCTACCTGATCGCTGACGCCAAGTCTGGCGAAGTGCGTGTGTGGACGATCGCGGCGGGCGAGGCGGGGCCGGTGACAAACCTGGTGCGCACCCTGCGTGTGGGAAGCCAGGCGGAAGGCTGCGTGGTCGATGACGACAACGGCAATCTCTATGTCGGCGAGGAAGATGTGGGCGTGTGGCTGTTCAGCCTGAACGCCGGGTCGAGCGACACGCCTGTCAGCGTCGCCAAGGTCGACCGGATGCGCATCACGGATGATGTCGAAGGCCTGACCATCATGCGCGATGGGGCGCACAAGTATCTGCTCGCGTCCTCGCAGGGCGATGACACCTACAATGTGTTCCGCATCGACGGCGCCGCGCACACCTATGTTGGCCGCTTCGCCATCGTGGATGGCGAGACGATCGATGGCGTGACGGCGACGGACGGGCTTGATGCGTGGTCTGGTCCCATCGGGCAATTCCCGGAAGGCGTGCTGGGCTTCCACGACGACCAGGATGCGCCGCTGCCGGGCCAGCAGAACTACAAGATGGTGGACTGGCGCGATGTGCGCAGCGCGCTGGGGCTGCCGAAGTAGGTTGGTCTTGCACGGTCTGCGAGCACGCGCCCCGTCCTTCGACAGGCTCAGGATGAGGCGCTTGGGCGCCAGCAGCCGTCAGGCCTCATGGTGAGCCCGCCGAACCACGAGGCCGTGCTCGGCACGCCGACCCTTACTGCTTGTGAACCTTGCCGCGCGCCATAACGAAATCGACTGACTCCAGTTCACGGACATTCGTCAGCGGGTCGCCGCCCACCGCGATGATGTCGGCGGTCTTGCCCGGGGCGATGGAGCCGATTTCGGCTGTCAGGCTGAAGTGATCGGCGGCGTTGACGGTGGCGGCCTGGATCGTCTGCAGCGGCGTCATGCCGGCGCCCACCATGAGGGCGAACTCCTGCGCGTTGTCGCCATGGGCGGAGACGCCGGTGTCGGTGCCGAAGGCGATCTTTACGCCGGCGGCGTGCATGCGGCGGAGCATGTCCTGCATCTTGGGGCCGGCTTCGAGCGCTTTCTGCTTTTGCGCGGGCTGGAGGAAGCTGTCGGGCTTGGCGGCCTCGCGCGCGACGAAATCGCCGGCGAGCAGGGTGGGGACGAGATAGGCGCCGTTGGCCTTGAAGAGCTCGGCTGATTCCGCGTCGGCGTAGGTACCGTGCTCGATTGAATCGCCGCCTGCCTTGAGGAAGGAGTTGATGCCGTCTGCGCCGTGGGCGTGGGCGGTGACCTTGCGGCCCATGGCGTGGGCGGCCTGCACGATGGCTTTAAGTTCTTCGTCGGTGAATTGCTGGCCGAGGCCCGCAGCTGTGTTGGAGAGGACGCCGCCTGTTGCGGTGATCTTGATGATGTCCGCGCCGTCGCGGACGCGTTCGCGGGTGGCGCGGGCGCAGTCGTCCGCGCCGGAGCAGACGCCATTGCCACGGAAGAGCGGGACGAGATCGCGCGGCATGCCGTTGGCGTCGCCATGGCCGCCATGGACGCTGACGCCGCCGGCGGCCGAGATGATGCGCGGTCCGGGCACGATGCCGCGCGCGACGCCCGAGCGCAGGGCGAGGATGGATTCGGACGGCCCGCCGAGATCGGCGACGGTGGTGAAGCCGGCGTGCAGGGTCTTCAGCGCGAAGCCTGCCGCGTCGATGGCGGCGTCGGAATTGGTCTTGAGGAAACCGTTGATGCGGCTGTCGGGGCCCTGTTCGCTGGCGAGGTGGACGTGGCTGTCGATCAGGCCGGGGAGGACGAAGCTGGATTTGAGATCAACGACCTTCGCGCCGCGTGGGGCGGCGGTGTAGCCAGCGGCGATCGAGACGATCTTGCCGTCGCGCACGAGAATGGTCTGCTGGGTGAGGACGCGGCCGGAAGCGGGGTCAGCAAGCAGGCGCCCGGCATGGATGTAGGTGTCGGCCGATGCGGGCGCCGGCTGGGCTGTGGCGAGGAGCGCCGGCACGCTGGCGCAGGCGGCGAGCAGGGCGATGGCTGCTGCGAGCCCGACGCGCTTGCCGATATTCGTGGTCTTGCCTGTCATGTCGCCCTCCGCGTGTGTTGGCGTGAGCTAGCCTGCAGGCGACGCGGGCGGCAAGCGTGACGCAGGGGCGGCGAGCGCCTAGTCCACCGGGGCGAACCAGACGCGGCGGATAAGGTTGTTTTCGACCTGATAGATGGCGATGGCGCGTTCGGGCGGGTCGCCGGGCTCGCCCATGGCGCAGATCTCGTGGTCGATGACGAAGGCCCCGTCGGCGATGCGGTTGCCGAGATCGCAGCGCAGGTTGGGCATCGAGACGAACATCCCGCCATAGACCTCGCGCATGCCTTCGAGGCCGGTCATCTGCGGGGCGGCGGCGTCGGTGATGTCGAAGATCTCGATGTCCGGAGAATAGGTGGCGAGGAAGGCTTCGAGGTCGTGGGCGTTGTAGGCGTCGAGCTGGCGCTGGACGAGGGCTGCCTGGGGCGAGAGCGGCGGGGCGGCCGAGGGGACGGCGGCGCAGGCGGTAAGGCCAAGCGAGGCGGACGCAGCGAGAATCAGCTTGGTGAGGGGCATGTGCGGGTCCTTGAAGGCGCCCAGCCTAGCCTGTCGCTGGAGCTAGCGCGATGGCTGCAGGGCGCGGCCACGCCCGGCCGGCGCGGGCCCGTGGAAGGTTTGCTTTTCCAGGAGGTCCGGCCGGGAGCGCGGGAGGGGGTCGAGTCGACCGCCGGGCTGGCGTATGAAACGTCAATGGTTAACGACGTCTAAATCCCCTAATTTCTCTCTGGTGGATAAGAGAAAAGATTCCCGCCGCTAGTGTGTTGACGGTCCATTAGGGTTGTGACGACACTATATGTAGCGTCGGGGCTGGCGCGGGACACCAATCAGTTGGGTTTCGCCGGTTCTGGCCGGAATTAACGAATTTTGGCCTCTTACGAGAGATTTCGATGTCCGCAGAAGCCGTCCTTACCGAAGAAAAGACCATCGCTCGCCGGGGTAAGCCCAAAGCGCAGAGCGGCCTTCGGGTTGTCGAAGGCGTCAAGATCGATCCCAGCCGGGACGCCCTCCTGACCGATTTCGGCAAGAGGACGCTGGATGACCGCTATGTCCTGCCGGGCGAGACCTACCAGGACATGTTTGCCCGAGTCGCGACTGCATACTCGGATGATGCCGCCCATGCGCAACGAATTTACGACTATATCTCAAAGCTCTGGTTCATGCCGGCGACGCCTGTGCTGTCGAATGGCGGGGCGGACCGGGGCCTGCCGATATCGTGCTTCCTGAACGGCGTCTCCGATTCGCTCGATGGCATCGTCGAGACCTGGAACGAGAATGTGTGGCTGGCCTCCAATGGCGGCGGCATCGGAACCTATTGGGGCGAAGTCCGCTCGATCGGCGAGAAGGTCGGCCAGAACGGACAGACGTCGGGCATCATCCCGTTCATCCGCGTGATGGATTCGCTGACGCTGGCGATTTCGCAGGGCTCGCTGCGCCGCGGTTCGGCCGCCTGCTATCTCGACATCCACCACCCGGAAATCGAGGAGTTCCTCGAGATCCGCAAGGCGGCGGGCGATTTCAACCGGAAGTCGCTGAACCTGCACCACGGCATCAACATCACCGACGAGTTCATGGAGGCGGTCCGCCAGGATGCGCAGTTCGGGCTGAAGTCGCCCAAGAACGGTCAGGTGCTGAAGGAGATCTCGGCGCGCAAGCTGTGGCAGAAGATTCTCGAACTGCGCATGGCGACGGGAGAGCCCTACCTGCTGTTCACCGACACGGTGAACAACGCGATGCCGGCGCACCAGAAGTCATTGGGCTTCAAGGTTCGCCAGTCGAACCTGTGCTCGGAAATCATGCTCCACACGGGCCTTGATCACCTTGGCAATGACCGCACGGCGGTGTGCTGCCTGTCCTCGGTCAATGCCGAGAAGTTCCTGGAGTGGAAGAGCAACGAGAACTTCCTCGAAGACGTGTTCCGCTTCCTCGACAACGTGCTGGAAGACTTCATCAAGCGTGCGCCGCCGGAAATGCACCGCGCGGTCTATTCCGCCAAGCGCGAGCGTTCGGTGGGCCTTGGCCTGATGGGCTTCCACTCCTTCCTGCAGTCGCAAGGCGTGGCGATGGAATCATCGACGGCGAAGTCGTGGAACAATGTGATGTTCAAGCACCTGCGCCGCGGCGCGGATGCGGCTTCGGTGAAGCTGGCGAAAGAGCGGGGCGCCTGCCCGGATGCGGAAGACATGGGCGTGATGGCCCGCTTCTCCCACAAGCTGGCGATCGCGCCGACGGCGTCGATCTCGATCATCTGCGGCGGGACATCGGCCGGCATCGAGCCGATCCCGGCCAATATCTACACGCACAAGACGCTGTCGGGCTCGTTCTCGGTGAAGAACCCCTTCCTCGAAGCGGCGCTGGAGAAGACCGGCAACAACACGCCGGGCGTGTGGGCCTCGATTCTCGAGCACGAAGGTTCTGTGCAGCACCTCGACTGCCTGTCCGAGCAGGAGAAGTTGGTGTTCCGCACCGCCTTCGAGATTGACCAGCGCTGGATCGTGGAACTGGCGGCGGACCGCACGCCCTATATCTGCCAGGGCCAGTCGCTGAACCTGTTCCTGCCGGCCGACATCGACAAGTGGGACCTGCACATGCTGCACTGGACGGCGTGGGAGAAGGGGCTGAAGTCGCTCTACTACTGCCGCTCCAAATCGATCCAGCGCGCGGGATTTGCCGGTTCGGACAAGGAAAATACCGGAATGGACATGGGCCGGGGCAAGACCGACTACGAGGAGTGCCTCGCCTGCCAGTAGAAAATCCGAGCGGATTCAGCGCTCAAATGGGGAAGGCGGCCGCGAGGCCGCCTTCTTGCTTGGGAGTTCCCGTGTGAGCCCGGAAGGTTGTTCGCGAACCCTTTCTGGATTAGAATTTCCGTAGCGATAGACGGTATTGGGACCGAGACGGGAACCGGATTTCACCAAGTTTGTTATGGTTTTGGTAATTTGCTGGGTCCAGCCTTGGGCTAGATAGTAACTGGGACGAGCAGTTAAAATGATTGCCAGTCTTGCAAGCAGCATCGTGGTGGCGTCGTGCCTTGGTTGTGCGACCCCTCCGGCCGATCCCGAAGCCATCGTGCTTTCAATCGGCCCTGTTGACGGCCCCCAATCCTTCCAGTCCGGCGAACCTCCGCGCCAGATCATTCTCGATCTCCCGACCGAGCAGGACTTCGGCTTGCCCCTCAGCGTCGGCAGCCGTTTCGGACCTACCAGGATGGCGAGCCCGCTGGCTGCGGCGCGCTTTGAGGCGCTGGACCTTGCGACGCCGATGCCCGTCCGCGGGCTGCAGGGCGACCGGTTCGGCGGTGAAGTCTCCTTCGTGTCGCCCGGCTCCACATCCGGCTTTGGTCTGGACATGTCGTTCACGCCGCGCGCGCAGATCGAACGCAACCGCGCCGGCAGCAATGTGGCCCGCACCGGCGCCGAATTCCGCGTTGGTATGAACCTTTCCGAACGTGACCTGCGCGGCAAGGGCACCCACGCCCCGTCCTGGTACTTCTTCGTCGGCGCCGAGAACGAAGCGCTGATCTGGAACGTGGCCGACGCCCGCGCCATGGACGGCGCAAGCCTGCGCGACCAGGCGACGGTTGGCGATCTCCAGGTCGGCATAGCCTTCTCCACGGGCGAGGGCGCGCAGATGTCGTTCGGCCTCGTCGAGCGGGAGCTGCGCTACAACGATATCGCCGGCGACAGCGATATCGAGATGCGCGAACAGTTTGCCGCGTTCAGCTACACGCTGCGCCACTAGCCTGGCCTGACCACACAAGATCAAGCGCGGGCCGCCTTCGGGCGGCCCGCTGCATTTCGGGCTCCTGCAACGTCAGTGGCTGTCGCTCCAGAAACGCGCAGCGCGATGATCCAGACCGATCCCGCACGTGTGGGGCAGATCACCTACTTTTCCGGATTGACCAGCGCCTGATATGTCAGCGTGCGGGCCATCGTGCCCAGGTCGTCACCGCCGGTGCCGCCCATGCGCTGGATCATACCGACGAAGATGATGTCATTGGTGGGGTCGACCCAGAACCACGTGCCGGCGGCGCCGCCCCAGCTGATCGAGCCGTCGCCTTCGAGCGAGCCGGCGGCGCGGGCGTCCGTGATGACCTGAAAGTCGAGGCCGAAGCCAACGGCTTCGTTGAAGCGCGCGGCTGCCGTGCCGTTGGAATTCACCAGCACGTTCTTCGGAATGACGTTGGAGCCCATCAGCTCGACCGTGGCGGGGGCAAGGATGCGGACGCCATCGAGTTCGCCGCCATTGGCCAGCATCTGCGCGAAGCGTGCGTAGTCCATGGTGGTGGAGACGAGGCCGCCGCCGCCGCTTTCAGCGGCCGGAGGCTTGGAGTAGTCGGGCATGGCGACGCCGAAGAGTTCCTTGGCCTCGACGATCTTTCCAAGGTCGCGGTCGAAGACATAGACGGCCGATAGGCGATCAGCTTTTTCCGGGCCGGTGAAGAAGGCCGTGTCGGGCATTTTTAGCGGCGCGAAGATGCGCTGCTGCATGAACTGGCCGAGCGTCTGGCCCGAGATCTTCTCGATGATGTAGCCTTGGATGTCGACGGCGGCGGAGTAATACCAGCTCGTTCCCGGCTGATACATCAGCGGGATCTCTGCCGTGCGGTCGATCACCTGCTTGAGGCTGGTGGAGGAGAGCACCTCTTTCGAGCGGAACATCTTGTCGACGGGATGTTCGTCCGCGAGGCCGTAACCGAAGCCGGCGGTGTGACTCATGACTTCGCGCATGGTGGGCGGGCGGCGCATATCCTCCAGCACCATCGTGCCGTCGGCGTTGATCGATTTCACGACGCGCAGGTTCTTGAACTCGGGGACAAAGCGCGTGACCGGATCGTCGAGGCGCCATTTGCCTTCCTCGAACAGGACCATCATGGCGACGCCGGTGACTGGCTTCGTCATTGAATAGATGCGGAAGATGGTGTCGTCCTGGATCGGCGCGGCCGTTTCGAGGTTGCTGGCGCCGTACTTCTTGTAGCTGACGATCTGGCCGTGACGCGCAAGCAGCGTGGTCATGCCGGCGACGCGGCCCGTCGAGACGACGCTGGCCATGTAGTCGTCGAGTTTCTTGAGGCGGGCTGAGTCGAAACCGAGGGCTTCGGGGCTGGCGGCCGTTTGCGAGAGGTTGCGGGGGCCGGTGTCGCGGGCATCGGCGAGCTTGTGGACCTCGACCCGGACCTCGCGCCGCTCTTCGACCTGCGGGGCCATCTGGGCGCAGGAGGCGAGGAAAGCAGCCGCGAGCACGGCTGCGGATGTGGTGAAGCGAAGCATGGGTGGTCCCTCCGAGTGTCCCGCCCTGTTCGGCGCACGGCCGACAGGGCTGTTTTGCGGTATCATTCACGCGGGGGAGCGCGTGGGGCAAGGGCGGAATGGCCCGGCCGGGAGCGGTGAATGCTGTGGATGCGCAGATGCGCCGCACTGGCGCGATTTGAAGATTGTGGAAGACTCGCCGCCGAGCTGTCCGGTAAGGAAATGTCAACCATACCGGCACTATATATAGCTCTTGTGACAGGCCAGAGCCCCTAGATATGGTGCCCGGCCGAGTTACTGGGATGGCTGGAGATTCTGATGTCCGACACTGGCAAAAGCGTTGAAAAATCAGGTTCTGGACAGGGCAAGCTGACCACCACTGCTGGCCTGCTGACGGCCTCGCACTCGTACAAGCCGTTCCGATATCCGTGGGCCTATGACTTCTGGAAGCGCCAGCAGCAGATCCACTGGATGCCCGAAGAGGTTCCGCTGGGCGAGGACTGCAAGGACTGGGCGGCCAAGCTCAACGACAATGAGCGCAACCTGCTGACGCAGATCTTCCGCTTCTTCACGCAGTCGGACGTGGAAGTGAACGACAACTACATGGAGCGGTATTCCCGCGTTTTCCGCCCCACCGAGATCAAGATGATGCTGGCCTCGTTCTCCAACATGGAGACGATCCACATCGCGGCCTACGCGCTGCTGCTCGAGACGATCGGGATGCCCGATTCCGAGTTCTCGGCCTTCACCCAGTACAAGGAGATGAAGGACAAGCACGATTTCATGCAGAAATTCGGCGTCGAGACGGATGCTGACATCCTGCGCACCGTGGCGATGTTCGGCGCGTTCACGGAAGGCCTGCAGTTGTTTGCGTCGTTTGCGATGCTGATGAACTTCCCGCGCTTCAACAAAATGAAGGGCATGGGCCAGATCGTTTCGTGGTCGGTGCGGGACGAGAGCCTGCACTGCGAGGGGATGATCCGCATCTTCCACAACCTGGCGGCCGAGACGGGCGCGCTTACCGACGAGGTCAAGAGCGACATCATCGAGTGCTGCCGCGAAGTGGTGCGGATGGAGGACGCCTTCATCGACCTCGCCTTCTCGATGGGCCCGGTGCAGGGGATGACGGCGCAGGACATCAAGAACTACATCCGCTACATCGCCGACTGGCGCCTGGGGCAGCTGAAACTGCCGGCGATCTATGGCGTCAAGGAGCACCCGATCCCGTGGCTGTCGGAAATCCTCAACGGGGTCGAGCACGCCAACTTCTTCGAACAGCGCGCGACGGAATACTCCAAGGGCGCGACCGGCGGGGACTGGCACGGCCAGGAGGGCGTCTGGTCGCAGTTTGACAAGATCCAGAAACGGGTTGCGGCGGAGTAGGGCGAGACTGCGCCCGCGGCGGCCCCCCGGCCTGACCTCCGACTTTCAGGAGGGAGGATCTTGTTTCGCCGCTACGTAACCTTTCAGGAACACGAAGCCCGGACAGGCGTTATCCGGTCGCGCCACACGCGAAAGTGGTGTGCGGCCTCGATTCTGCATGGTTTTCAGGGATTAACGTCATCCGCCATATTCGTGCACGGATGAAACCCTATATGAAGCCAACACGTTTAACCTGCTTCACAGATTGATCGGGAGATTCCCATGTCGACACCTACCAGCGCGTCCGGCGGCGGAACGCCGAAGGCCGATATCGACACCCTGAAGTCCGACATGAAGGCGCTGCGGGAAGACCTCGCCACGCTGCTCAAGGACACGGGCACAGTCGCCTCGCACCAGGCCAAGGCCGCCGCTGCGCGCGCCAAGGAAATGGCGGGCGACGCGGGCGAGAAAGCCGTGGAGTTCCGCGATGCGGTTGGCGACAAGGTGCGCGAGCATCCCTTCGCCGCGATCGGCATTGCGCTGGCCGCCGGCTATATCATCGCGTCGCTTTCGAACCGAAAATAGTGGCGGAAGCCCCGGGGGGCCCAAGTGTTCGACAGCTTCTTCGGCCGCGCCAAGGACCTCGCCATCGCTGCGGTTGTGGGCGTCATGCTTGCGCTTGTGGGCGTGGCGTCGCTGACAGCGGCGGCCGCCTGGCAGCTGTCGCTGTGGATGCCATGGCCGGCCGCGCTAGCCGTGGTCGGGGTTGGCCTCCTTGCAATCGCGGCGATCGCGCTCTGGGTGGGCACGGCCAAGAAGAAACCGGAACCGCAACAACCTGAAAGCCTGATGGGTGACATTGACCCCGTCGCCATGGTGCTGGGCCTGATGGAGCTTCCGGTCGAAGTGACCAAGAAGATCATCAGCGAGAAACCTATCGCCTCCATCGTCGTGATCTCGAGCCTTGGCCTGCTGATCGCGCGCAGGCCCGAAGTGGCGCTGAAGCTGTTCGACAAGGTGGTCGGCACGTTCGGCGGCGGCGGCGCCAAGGAATAAGACAACCTCACGTTTTCCCCATGAAGTGATTGCGGCCGGGCTCCCGGCGCCGGCAGGGACAGGCTTGCCGCGGCGAGCTGTCGCCCACGTCTTGCGCTTGTCACGCGGCTGTGAAGACAGTCCGCCGTTACGACGTCGCGGGGAATCGACATGAACGAGCGGAACCGGCCGGTGCGGCGGCCGAGCCTAAGCGATCGGGCGAAATACCTGTTCGACATGAGCATGTCGGCGGGAACAGTCGCGCTGATCGGCTGGCTGGCCGTGCTGGCGCTGCTGATCATCCTGGCGGCCGGCATGGTGGTGGTGGTCGCGGGCATCGCCCCTGAGGGCGAGGCGCCGCGCAACTTCCTGGAGGCGGCGTGGGAATCGCTGATGCGCACCCTCGATCCCGGCACGATGGGCGGGGACGAGGGGTGGGACTATCGGATCGTCATGCTGGTCGTGACGATCGCCGGCATCTTCATCGTTTCCGCCCTGATCGGCGTGCTGAGCACCGGCCTCGAAGCCAAGATTGCCGAGCTGCGCAAGGGGCGGTCGCGCGTGCTGGAGCACGGGCATACCATTATCCTCAACTGGTCGCCCTCGATCGTGGACATCGTCAGCGAGTTGGCGCTGTCCCACTCGGGCGGGAAGGCGCCGCGGATCGTTATCCTTGCAGAGCGCGACAAGGTTGAAATGGAGGACGAGATCGCGGCCAAGGCGCAGTTGCGCGGAGCGAAAGTGATTTGCCGGAGTGGCGACCCTTGCGATCTCACCGACCTGGCGATCGTGAACCCGGGCGAAGCGAAATCGATCATCGTGCTGGCGCCCGAAGGCGAAGATCCAGATGCCCAGGTCATCAAGGCGATCCTGGCGATCACCAACGGCCCGGACCGGTCGGCCAAGCCCTATCGGATCGTCGCGGAAATCCGCGCGGCGCCAAACGCCGAACTGGCAAGGGCTGTTGGCGGGGCGGAGGTGCAGGTCGTGCTGGCGGACGATCTGATTTCGCGCATTCTCGTGCAATCGACGCGGCAGCCCGGCCTTAGCGCTGTGTTCTCAGAGCTGCTGGGTTTTGAGGGAAGTGAAATCTACACCGCGAAACTGGATAGCCTGACGGGCACGACGTTTGGCGAGGCGCTGGGCGCGATCGACCGGGCCATGCTGATCGGCTTGTGCGACGACAATCACGTGCAGCTGAACCCCGCCGATGACGTTGTGATACGGGCGACGGATCGGTTGGTCGTGATTGCGGAGGACGCGTCCGCGGTCCGGCTGGCCTCGCGCAAGCGCGCGGCTTTCGATGCGACCGCGATCCGCGAAAAGAGGCCGGTGGAGGTCGCCTCCAAGCGCATCCTGATGTTGGGGTGGAACCGCAAGGGCCCTTCGATCGTCAAGGAGTTGTCCCGATCGGTGCTGCCTGGGTCGGTGCTCATGGTCGCGGCCGACTCGCCGCAGCTGGAGGCGGAGCTGGCGCGCGTCGGGAACATTGCAAACCTGTCGATCGTGCACAGCGTCTCCGACGCCACGCGCGAGACGGCGCTGAAAGCACTGGAGGTCCAGACCTATGACCACGTGATCGTGCTGGGCTACACCGATGCCATGTCGCCTCAATCGGCGGACACGCGGACGCTGGTGACGCTGCTGCAGCTGCGCCGGCTGGCGGAGTCGACGGGCAGGCATGTCAGCGTGGTGAGCGAGATGGTGGACCCGCGCAACCGCGCTCTGGCGGAAGTCACGCGGGCGGATGATTTCGTCGTCAGCAATCAGCTGGTCAGCCTCATGCTGGCGCAGGCATCGGAGAACATGCACCTGTCCGCCATCTTCGCCGAGCTGCTGGATGACCAGGGCTCGGAGGTCTATGTGCGGCCTGTGTCCGACTATGTCGCGATCGACCGGTCCGTTGACTTCAACACCATCATCGAGGCGGCGCGCAAGCGGGGAGAGGTCGCGTTCGGTTACCGGGAATCAACCGGCGAGCGGGGCGCACGGAACATGGGGGGCGTCGTCATCAATCCCCCGCGCCACACGGCCCGCGTCTACAAGGAAGAAGACGCAATCATTGTGCTGGCTCGGGGCTAGGGGGGGGCGCCTGGCAGTTGCTCCATCCCGCCTGCCCAAGCCGCGTTGACGGCGGAACCGGGTGGCTTTAGGTGTCCGCAATGACGGACACCCTTTCCCCCGCACAGGCCATCGACAAGGCAACCGAGCTCTATGGAGCGGCGGTCGCCCGATTGCGCGCAGCCCTCGAAGCGTTCGTGACCAAGGGGGTGACCCCCGACCCGGACGCCCGGGCCCGGGGGGAATACTGCTACCCCGAGCTGCGCCTGTCGTATGATCCGGACGGGCCGGTGCCGCCGCTGTCGCGCGCCTTCGCCAAGCTGTCGGAGCCGGGGCTGTATGTCAGCACCATCACGCAGCCTACCTTCTTCCGCAGCTATTTCCTGGAGCAGCTCGAGCAGATCTGTGCGGACTTTGATGTGACGCTGGACGTCATCGTCTCGAAGTCCGAGATCCCGTACCCGTATGTGCTGGAGCATGCGAGCAACATCGACGCCGAGGCGCTGCCCCCGGCGGAATTCGCGCGCTGGTTTCCGACGCCGCGGCTGGAGCTGATCGGCGACGAGGTGATCGACGCCGAGGTGCAGGATGGCGGCTTCTTCAATACCGACGGGGTGAGGCCGCTGGCCTTGTTCGACGGGCCGCGGATCGACTTCTCGCTGCAACGGCTGAAGCACTACACAGGCACGCCGTTCGAGCATGTGCAGCGCTATATCCTGTTCACGAACTATCATCGCTATGTCGATCATTTCGTCGAATGGTCGGTCGAGCGGTTGAAGCAGCCGGGGCCGTACACGAAGCTGTCTGCGCCCGGCGGCATTGTTGTGGACGCCAAGACGAAGGACGCGGCGCAGAAGGTGAATGACGGGCCGTGGCGCCGTCACCAGATGCCGGCGTACCACCTGATGGCGGAGAACCGAGCGGGTATCACGCTGGTGAACATCGGCGTTGGCCCATCGAACGCCAAGACGATCACGGACCACCTCGCTGTGCTTCGGCCCGAGTGCTGGATCATGGTTGGCCATTGCGGCGGCCTGCGTCATTCGCAGCGCATTGGCGACTATGTGCTGGCGCATGCCTATCTGCGCGATGACCATGTGCTCGACTCGGTGCTGCCGCGCGACATCCCGGTGCCGCCGATCGCCGAAGTGCAGGTCGCGCTGCAGGAAGCGGCCGAGAAGGTGACGGGCGAGAGCGGCGACGCACTGAAGCACCGGTTACGCACAGGAACTGTCGTGACGACGGACGATCGCAACTGGGAGTTGCGGTTCAGCGACTCGGCCAAGCGGTTCAACAAGTCCCGCGCGATCGCCATCGACATGGAAAGCGCGACGGTCGCAGCCAACGGGTATCGCATGCGTGTGCCCTATGGCGTTCTATTGTGCGTTTCTGACAAACCGCTGCATGGCGAGATAAAGCTGGCGGGGGCGGCAAACCGCTTTTATGAGCGCGCCATCGGCGAGCACATCCGCATCGGCATCGAGACGCTGGAAAGCCTTGCGCGGGCAGGGGGCGATGCACTGCATTCGCGGAAACTGCGCTCGTTCTACGAGCCGCCCTTCCGATAGGGCAGCCCACCCGCGGTTGCATGCATCGCGTGCGTATTCGAAAAGCTGGGGGTTTCCCTAGGGGCCGAATCTCACGCACGTCATTGAGCAATCGACAGGTCCAGTAGGGTCACCCAGTATGCGAGTCTTGATCTGGCCCTTCATGGCCGGGGACCAGCAATGACCAACACCCAGCAGGCGCACGGAAGCGAGCCTGGCCTGGCCGACAAGCGTGTTGGCGGGCTGTTGCAGCCGGCTGGCTTTTCGTGGGCGCTGTTCGAGTTCGCCCGCAATCCTTACTTCATGCTGATCGTGACGTACGTCTTCCCGCCGTACTTTGCGCAGTTCGTCGTCGGCGATCCGGTGCAGGGGCAGGCGACGGTCGCAGAGGCGACGAAGTGGGCGGGCGTGATTGGCGCGCTGACGGCACCTGTGCTGGGCGCGATGATGGATCGCGGCGGCGCGCGCAAGCCGCTTATGCTGGTGTTTCTGGCGATGCTGTTCGCCAGCGGCCTGTCGCTGTGGTGGTCAATGCCGGGCAGCGTCGATGCGCAAGGCGTGTTCCAGCCGCCGACGGCGGGGCTTGGCATATACGGCACGATGGCGTGCCTCGTGCTCGGCTTCGTCGGCTACACTTACTCGGAGCTGATGCACAACGCGATGCTGCGTACGGCCGGCCGGCCGGATGCACTGTCGCAGATTTCGGGCGCGGGCATCGGGCTGGGCCAGCTGTCGTCGGCGCTGTGCCTTGGCGCTGTGGTGGTGGTGGCGCTGACGGCCGGGCATTTTGGTACAGCAGAGGGCGAGTTCGCGCTGCAGCGCGGGGCGGGGCCGTTCATGGCGGTGTGGCTGCTTGTCTTCGTGCTGCCGTTCTTCCTCTACACGCCTGATGGCGCGCCGCCGGGCGGGAGCTGGGCGCGGGCTGCGCGCGAGGTGTTCTCGAAGGACGGCAAGCTCAACCCGTTCGGCGCGGCGCTGGGCGTAATTGGCTATCTACGCGGCCTGTTCCGCGAATTTCCAGAAGCCATGAAGTACCTGCTGGCATGTCTCGTCTTCAAGGACGGGATCATTGCGCTGCTGGCGATCGGCGGCGTGTTCTCGACGGGCGTGCTCGGCTGGGGCGTGGCCGAGGGCGGGATCTACGGCATCTGGGCGTCTATCTTCGGCGCGATTGGCGGACTGTGGCTTGCGCCGAAGCTTGATCGCGCGATGGGTCCGCGCAAGGCGATCATGGTGCAGCTTGCCGCGCTGTGCGTGGTTGTGGTGATCGCGCTCGGTACGACGCAGGAGAGCATTCTCTATGGCCTCGTTCCGGCGGGGGGCGCGCTGCACGGGCTTGGACTGTTCGATACGCTGCCGGACATCTTCTACATGTGTGTCACGGGGTTCATCGCGGCACTGGCGGCGGCGAACATTGCGGCGAGCCGCTACATGATCGTAACGCTGGCGCCGAAGGATCGCGTGGCGGAATTCTACGGCCTGTTCGCGATGTCGAGCACGGCGACGGTGTGGCTGGGGCCGATGCTGGTCGAGTGGGCGACGCAGACGTTCAACGACCAGCGCATCGGCTTCTCACCGATCCTGCTGCTCCTGGCGGGCGGCCTCGCGCTGATGTTCACGCTGAAGCCGACGACAGGCGGAAAGGGCAGGCTGGAGTTCGAGACGCCGGCTCACTGAAGCGGGATCAGTTGCCGCCTGCGGCGGTGGCGGCCTTGCCGGTGACGGTGCCCATCACGTCTGAGAAGTGGTTGGGGGCGTCGCCGACCATTGGCGTGGCGCGGCACTTGTCGACGCAAGAGTAGGAATACGTGCCCGTGCCGCGAACGATGGTCATGCCGGTAGCGTCCTCGCCGCCGACGACGAGCTGGTTCGAGTAGATCGTGTTGCCGGCGCGGTCGAGCACGGTGATGTTGGTCGAACCGAACGCCTTGCCGGTGATCAGCAGCGTGTTGGCGTCGTGCACCGAGACGTCCGCGACGGTTGCGTTGCCGATGACGACGGAGTTTGCCGGCGAGGTCAGCTTCAGCGGGACGGTCTGATCGACACGAACCGAGAAGGGATCAGCGAAGGCGGCGGGCGCCAAGGCGAGGCTCAGCGCGAGCGCGGCCAGAAATTTTTTCTGCATGGCTGTCTCCCCAGCGGGCAATTCGCCGCCGACGATAGGCAGCAACACTGAATCAAAGGCTAAGGCAGGGGTCGGGCGGGGGCGCGGGCGATGGGCGGCCAGCGTGCCTTGAGTCATTAGACTCTTATGCGCGCGATTTCGGGGCAGGCGAGGGCCGGAGTCTTTGCGATCTGTTCAAAGTATTGAATCGAAGAATAACGAACGTAGTTAAGCGGAAATGAACACGAATACAGTCAAACTTCTTGTTCGCTTTACGTGATATCAATGTAGCTCATGTAGAACTCAACATACCTACTGCGGGTGATGGTACTTCGCTGGTGGGAAAACAGAAGCCATGCATAGCGGAAAAGCAAACATGAAAAACCTCTTCAAGAAATTCCTCGGCAACAAATCCGGCGCGACCGCGATCGAGTACGGCCTGATCGCCGCCCTCATCGCCGTTGCCGTCATCGGCGGCGTCAGCCAGCTCGGCACGTCGGCCAACGACACGTTCAACACGATCTCGGGCCAGATGTAATCTGACGCCAGCCCACAAGCTGGCGCGAAGATTGGAAGCCGCGGACCCAAGGTCCGCGGCTTCTTTCTTTTTGCAAATACTGTCGTGGTCAAGAATTCATTCAGCGAATTACTGTAGTTTGATCCTCTCGCATCTTGGGTGACAGATGATCACGACGTTCTTGTGCCTCGCTTTTCCAATGCTGCTGATCTACGCCGCCTGGCATGACGTCTCCACGATGACGATTCCGAACTGGGTTTCCGTTCTTCTTGGCGTGACCTTCATTCCCGCCGCCCTGACCGCCGGCATGCCGCTGGACCAGATCGGCATGCACCTGGTGTTTGGCGCAGTTGTTCTCGTCGTTTGCGCGGCGCTCTTCTATCTCAACGTGTTCGGCGGCGGCGATGCGAAGGTGATCGCTGCGGCCTCGTTGTGGACGGGACTTGCGGCGAGCGCGCCCTTCGTCATGGGCATGGCGATCGCAGGCGGCGCGTTGGCGGCGGTGTTGATCGTGCTCCGCCGGATGAAATTCGAGCCGAAGCAGGCGTGGCTTGCGCGACTTAAATCGCCGGAAGAGGGGGCGCCTTACGCCGTCGCGATCGCCATCGGTGCATTATTTGCGGCGCCGGCCTCGCCCGTGATCGCTGCGGGACTTGCCGCCGCGAACATCTGAACGCACGGAGCGCCGCAGGCGTTCGGTTAAAGTGGTAAAGGCGGCGTTCCGCCCAAAGCATTAAGCGCTTCCGCGTTTTGTTAACGCCCTTCGTCCCCCCGTCTTAACTCTCCCTTAGAGCCCGCGTGGAAGTCTGCCGCTCAGGATAAGGCCCCTTTCAGGCCTTTGGGGACTCGGCGGAGGGCCTTCATGTCGCCCGTGCGACTGATCATTCTACTGGTAGCGGCTGTCGCGGCGGTTGGCGCCGTGTTCCTTGTGCGCTCCGTGCAGCAGCCATCAACTTCGGTGGCGGCCGAACTTCCTGCCACTGCAGCGCCGGCCCCGATCACGATTCCGGTGAAACAGGTTCTTGTCGCCAACAACCCCATTCCCGTCGGCCGCTTTGTAAGCGCCGAAGATCTTCGCTGGCAGGAATGGCCGGCTGACGCGCCGATGGAAGCCTTCCTCGAACAGGAAGCCAATCCCGAAGCGCTCGAAAAGATGATCGGCGCGGTTGCGCTCGTCCCGCTGGTGAAGGGCGAGCCCGTCACGATCGCCAAGCTTGTTCACCCCGGCACGGCCGGCTTCATGTCCGTGATGCTGACGCCCGGCATGCGCGCAGTGTCG
Source organism: Hyphomonadaceae bacterium (assembly GCA_022844345.1). Taxonomy (GTDB): domain Bacteria; phylum Pseudomonadota; class Alphaproteobacteria; order Caulobacterales; family Hyphomonadaceae; genus UBA7672. The sequence continues at coordinate 147,966 of JALHLU010000001.1, read as the reverse complement.
CTTGAGATCGAACCGGAGACGGCGGCCGGCGGCTTTATCCAGCCCAACGACCGGGTCGACGTGATTGTGACGCGGGAGGTCGAATCGACCAACGCCAACACATCGAACGCGATGCAGGGCATTCGCTCGGACCTTATTCTCGCGAACGTGCGCGTTCTGGCGATCGACCACATCTATGGCGCACCGCCGGCGGTTGACGCCGAAGGCGCGCCGCGCACGGGGCAGGCGGAGGTGATCATGGGCTCGCGCGCGACGCTCGAGCTCTCCGATCGGGACTCCACGCTCATCAACACGGCGAAGAAGGCCGGCGATGTTTCGCTCGTGCTTCGCTCTGTGGCCGACCTGTCGCAGCCGCAGGGCGCGACGGGAACCGGCCGCGTCTATCGCGACGGCGTTTCACAGGACGCCGAAGGCGTACGTGTCTATCGCTATGGGACCGAGACGGTCTCCACGGCGCCGGCTGGTTGAGGTCCATCATGTCTTTCAATCGCAACTTCGCTCTGCTGGGCTTCGCAAGCATGGTCGCGCTTGCCGCGCCCGTCCTTGCCCAGCCGCCCGCCGGCATCGATCTGGCCGGCGGCCCGGCGCAGCGAATGACGATGCCCGAGCCGACAGCGCCGGAATCGACGGAAGTGCTGACGCTCACCGTCAACAAGTCCTACATGATCGAATTCGACACCGACATTGGTGACGTCATCATCGCCAACGAGCGGATCGCCAACGTCGTGGCACGCGATCGCCGCCGCGTCGCCGTGATGGGCCTCACGCCCGGCGAGAGCAACATTGTGTTCCTCGACCATACGGGCCGCAAGGTGAAGACGCTGGAGATTTCCGTGACCGATGGCGTCGCGGGCATGGACCAGCTGCGCGGTCTGATCAAACGCCACGTGCCGGGCTCCAAAGTCCAGGTTGAGGCGGTGAACGGCAACATCATTCTGGCTGGCTCGGTGCCGAACATCTCAGCTGCGGACCGCGTCGTGCAGCTTGCGCGCACCTACGCCAAGGACGAAGCCAGCGTGCTCAACATGATGGCGATCGAGGGCAAGGACCAGGTCACCCTGAAAGTGCGCTTCGTCGAGATGCAGCGCTCGGTGATCAAGCAGATGGGCATCAACCTTTCGGGCTCGATGAGCTTCGGGGAACTGATGCCGCGCTCGCTTGAGACCGCGCTGAACCCGCTGACCGGGCTGCAAGAGCTGACGGGATCGGTGCTCAAGCCCGCATGGGACAACACGGTGTCGCTTGGCACCTCCAACTCCTTCCCGATCCAGGGCACGGCGCTGGGCGGGCTTGTGGCCAATCTCGGCTATCAGAACATCGCGGACGGCACGCAACAGAGCGCTGTCGGCGCCAAAATCAACGCGCTTGAGCGCATCGGCATTGTGCGCACGCTGGCCGAACCGAACCTCGCCGCCATTTCGGGCGAAGCAGGCAAGTTCCTGGTCGGCGGTGAATTCCCGGTTCCGGTTGCCCAGAACGACGGCAAGGTATCGATCGAGTTCAAGCCTTTCGGCGTGGGCCTTGGCTATACGCCCGTTGTGCTGTCCGAAGGCCGTATCTCGCTGCAGCTGTCGGTGGAAGTGTCAGAGCTGTCGACACAGGGCGGCTACCAGTCGGACTCGGGCGTGACGGTTGACCCGAATACAGGGCAGGCGATTGCGGCGCAGACGCTGACCATTCCCGCGCTGAAGGTTCGCCGCGCGGAAACGACGGTGGAGATCCCCTCGGGCGGCAGCCTCGTGATCGCGGGCCTGATCCAGGAGCAGACCAAACAGAACCTCGACGGCGTTCCCGGCGCGAAGGACATCCCCGTGCTTGGCGCGCTGTTTCGCAGCCGCGACTTCCAGAATGACGAGACCGAGCTGGTCGTGATCGTGACGCCTTACCTGGTGGACCCCACCGACCCGCAGGGCTTCCGCGATCCGGACCGTGGCTATGTCACTTCGCGCGATGCGCGCACGATTCTGTTCGGCAAGCTCAACGACGTCTACGCCGTTCCGGGCTCGGCCTCGGCGAACACCCCCGCGCCCCGTGGCGCGAGCGGCTTCATCATCGACTAGGGGCAGGGCAAAATGGCATTGCACCACAAATTCGCACTCACGGCCGCCTCCCTGATGGTTCTGGGAGGCTGCGCGCAGACCGACGAGCAGATCGGCTGGTCGAACCGCATGCAAACGCAGATCGTGGCGCAGGAAACGACCGCCGAGCTGAAGATCGGCGACCTCATTCCCGGCGAGAAGCTGGGGCTGCAGGAACGCGAGGCCGTTCGCGCATTTGCGCTGGCCTACCAGGACGAGGGCCACGGCGCCGTCATCATCTCCCGCCCGAGCAACGGACCCGACGACATTTCGGCGATGCGGGCGTCGGCAGATGCGCGCGCCATCTTGCTGGCCGAGGGCGTTGAGCAGTCGTGGATCGCGGAAGGCGCCTATGACGGCACGGGCGCCCGCGCGGCGCCGCTGATCATCAGCTACCGGACCTACAACGCGGTAGTGCCGGGGTGCCCGGACCTGTCGTCGGTCGATTTCGCTGATACGTCGTCGAACGCCTCACTGCCATCGTTTGGATGCGCGGTGGCGGTGAACCTCGCGGCCATGATTGCCGATCCCTCTGACCTTGTCGGCGATCAGCCGATGGATCCGGCAGACATCGGGCGGCGCTCGATTGTGCTGAGCAAGTATCGCAGCGGCGAGAAGACGTCTTCGGAGAAGAACGGCGACGCCAGCGGCGCTATCAGCTCGGCTGTGGAATAGAAAGCAGGCGCGACATGAGCGGACCCCGGGACAGGTTTGACGTGGACGGCGAGCTGGACCAGCTCGCGCAGGATTTCGAACTCGACATGGACGCGCCGCTCGGCGCGACTTTTGCGGCTGCATTGCGCGACGGTGACGGTTCGCAGGCCTTCGAGGAGGCCGACTTTGGTCTCGACGACGATGGTTTCATGACGCCGCCACCGCGCGCCGCACAGCCGGCCGTCGAAAAGTCCCCGATCGCTTTCTCAGACCGGCAGCCCGCCGACGAAGAGCCCAATTTCGACATGGCCTCGTTCGACGACACGTTCGGCGAGGAGTTCGGCGAAGAGGTTGAGGACCAACCGCCGGCCCCGGCGCCGCGCGCCGCCGTTTCCGATGACCTTCCGCCGCCGCCGCCGCAGAACGAGACCAGCGAGTTGCCGGCCTGGCTGCAGCCCAAACCGGCGCAGCCGCCGGTCGAAGACCTGCCGCCGATGACGGCCTACGAGGCTGAACCTGTGGCGGACGACGCTGCCGGGCAGGGGCTCGGCTTTGACTACGCGTTCGAGGCGACGCCGTCGGGCGGCGATCGCCTGATCCCGCGCATCGCGATCCACGCTTTCTGCTCGCGCACCTCCACGCTGGGCCTGATGCGGTCGATCACCAAGGATCGCCGTATGCGGAACGTGGCGATGGATGTGTTCGAGGGCGGTGTTGCCGCCGCTACGCAATACTATGTCAACGAGACCACGCCGAACCTGCTGATCATCGAAGGTTCGGGCGATCCCCGCGCCCTGCTGGCGGAGCTCGATTCGCTGGCCGAGTACTGTGACGAGAACATCCGCGTCGTTGTCGTTGGCCAGACCAATGACATCCGGCTCTATCGCGAACTGATGCGCCGGGGTGTTTCGGAATATCTCGTCGCGCCGCTTGATCCGGTGCAGATGATCCGCGCGATCGCGGGCCTGTTCACCGATCCGGAAGCGCCGTTCACGGGCAAGACGCTGGCTGTCACCGGCGTCAAGGGCGGGGTGGGCGCCTCCTCAATCGCGCACAACCTGGCGTGGGCGCTGACCGAGCGCTGCAAGGTCAACGCGACTCTGGTCGACCTCGACCTCAACTTCGGAACCACGGGCCTCGACTTCAACCAGGATACGGCGGCGACGATCGCCGACGCGCTGATGTCGCCTGATCGTTTCGATGACGCCATCATGGGGCGCTTGATCACCAAGGCGACGGATCGCCTGTCGCTGTTTACAGCCCCCGCCACGCTTGACCGCACCTACAACCTCGACCCCGAGACCTATACGCGCGTGCTGGAGCAGGTGCGCAGTTCGGTGCCATTCATGGTGCTCGACCTTCCGCATATCTGGACGGACTGGTTCAAGTCGACGGTCATCTCAGCAGACGAACTCATCATCGTGGCGGGGCCGGATCTTGCCTCGCTGCGCAATGGCAAGAACCTGATCGACTTCCTCAAGGCCGCGCGGCCGAACGACAATCCGCCGAAACTGGTCCTCAACATGGTGGGCCTGCCCAAGCGGCCGGAGATCCCGCCGAAGGACTTTGGCCAGGCCATTGGGCTCGATCCGACGCTGGTGCTGCCGTTCGATGCGCAGCTGTTCGGAACAGCTGCCAACAATGGGCAGATGGTGTTCGACGTGGCGCCGGAATCCAAAGTTGCACAGGCGCTGGACCAACTCGCGGCGCAGCTGACTGGCCGCGAAATCCAGACGGCCAAGCCTTCGATGCTGAAGAAACTGCTGGGCAAGTAGCATGAGCGGAATGTTCGGCAAGCGCACGACGACGGGCGCTCCTGCGGGCGGGGGCGGTGCGCCGCCTGCTGCGCCGGCAGCGCCTCGTGCGGTGACGCCGCCGCCCCCGCCGTCCAAGCCGAGCGCTACGGCGGATATGCCCGCGCCGCCGCCGCCGCGCGCGCCGATCCCGCCCAACAAACCCGTGGTTTCCGCCGCCAAGACGGCCGGCAAGATCTCGCAGCCGCCTCCGCCGAAGGAGAAGGTGGCGACGATCGACAACCGTTCGGACGAATACTACCGGACCAAGACCGAAGTCTTCAACGCGCTGATCGACACCATCGACCTCTCGCAGCTGGCCCAGCTCGACCAGGAAAGCGCGCGCGAGGAGATCCGCGACATCGTGATCGAAATCGTCTCGATCAAGAACGTCGTCATGAGTGTGGCCGAGCAGGAAACGCTGCTCGAGGATATCTGCAACGATGTTCTTGGCTACGGCCCACTGGAGCCTTTGCTGGCGCGCGACGACATCGCCGACATCATGGTCAATGGCGCAGGCACGACCTATATCGAGGTTGCCGGCAAGATCCAGCGCACCAATATCCGCTTCCGCGACAACGCGCAGCTGATGAACATCTGCCAACGAATCGTCAGCCAGGTCGGCCGCCGGGTCGATGAAAGCTCGCCGATCTGCGACGCGCGTCTGGCCGACGGTTCGCGTGTCAACGTCATCGCGCCGCCGCTGGCGATCGATGGTCCTGCGCTCACCATTCGTAAGTTCAGGAAGGACAAGCTCAAGATCACCGATCTGGTGAACTTCGGGTCGCTGTCAGAACCGGCCGCCGAAATTCTGCGCATCATTGGCGCATCGCGTTGCAATACGCTGATCTCCGGCGGTACGGGCTCGGGGAAGACAACGCTGCTCAACACGCTGACGGCGTTCATCGCGCCCGGCGAGCGCGTGATCACCTGCGAAGACGCCGCCGAACTTCAGCTGCAGCAGCCGCACGTCGTGCGCCTCGAAACGCGTCCGCCCAATCTCGAGGGGCAGGGGCGCGTTTCGATGACCGACCTGGTGAAGAACTGCCTGCGTATGCGTCCTGACCGGATCATCGTGGGCGAGGTGCGCGGACCTGAAGCGTTCGACCTTCTGCAGGCGATGAACACGGGCCACGACGGCTCGATGGGCACGCTGCACGCCAACACGCCGCGCGAGGCCCTTTCGCGTCTTGAATCGATGATCACGATGGGCGGCTTCACACTGCCGCAGCGCACGATCCGCGAGATGATTGTGGGTTCGATCGACGTGGTGATCCAGGCGTCGCGCCTCCGCGACGGCTCGCGCAAGGTCGTCTCGATTACCGAGGTCATGGGCCTCGAGGGTGATGTGATCGTGACGCAGGACGTGATGCGTTACGAGATCGATGGCGAGGACAAGGACGGCAAGCTGACAGGCACGCACCGCGGCACCGGAATCGGCCGCCCGCGCTTCTGGGAGCGCGCCAAGTATTTCAACATGGAAGCTGAACTCGGCCGGGCGCTGGACGCCCTTGAGGAGAACAGCCGATGACCCCGGAAATGATGACCTACGCGATCGCCGGCCTGGCGTTCATCGCGATCACGGGGCTCGGGTTCGCGTTTGCCGGAGGCGGCGGACGGGGCAAGCAGTCCAAACGGCTGAAGTCCATCAGCGACGGCTCGAAGAACCGCGTTGGCGATCCTGCAGCGACGGCGCGCCGCAAGCAGATGGAAAGCACGACCAAGGCGCTACGTGACCGTGAGGAAGCGGCCCGGCTCAATCGTTCTGTCGGACGGTCGATTGAGGACAAGATCAAGCAGTCGGGCCTCAACCTGACGGTGCCGGCTTTCTGGATCGGATCGCTGGTGATCGGCGCTGTTGCGGCTGCCGGCACATTCTTTGTCGGCGGGTTCAATGAGGGCTGGCAGTTGCTGGTGCCGGCGGGCATCGGCTTTGCGGCCGCGTTCGGCCTGCCGCGCTGGATTCTCGGCATGGCGATCGGCGCCCGCCAGAAGAAGTTCATTGGCCAGTTCGCCGACGCCATCGACGTCATCGTGCGTGGCGTCAAATCGGGTCTGCCGCTGAACGAATGTCTCCGGATGATCGCACGCGAGAGCCCGCAGCCGCTGGGCGGGGAGTTCCAGGTTGTCGTCGACGCGATCGCGATGGGTGTGCCGATCGACCAGGCGCTCCACAAGATGTACCAGCGCACGCCGATCCAGGAAGTGAACTTCTTCAACATCGTGCTGAATATCCAGCAGAGGGCGGGCGGCAACCTCTCGGAAGCGCTGGGCAACCTCTCAACCGTGCTGCGTTCGCGGAAACTGTTGCGCGAGAAGATCAAGGCGCTGTCTTCGGAAGCCAAGGCTTCGGCATTGATCATCGGATCTCTTCCGGTGATCGTGATGCTGCTCGTCTACATGACAACGCCGGGCTACATCATGTCTCTGTTCGTCACCGACCTTGGTCACCTGCTCCTCCTGATTGCTGCCGGCCTGATGGGTGCGGGCATCTACATCATGCGGTCGATGATCAACTTCAACTTCTAGGGCGGAGGCGACCTCATGGACATCGACTGGGTCTCCTTCCTGACCGATCCGGTGACGCTGGCCTCGGGGCTCGCTTGTGTCGCTACATTTGCGACCGTGATGACACTCGCCGCGCCTGCGTTCAGCAATGACAAGCTCACCAGCCGCCTGAAGGCCGTCGCCAACCGGCGCGAGGAGCTGCGCCGCAAGAACCGTGCAGCCCTGGAGGGCGAGTCGGCCAAGAAGTCCCTGCGCGTGCAGGACACCTCGACGATGAAGAAGTTCGTCGACCGGATGGACCTGGCAAAGATGCTGGAGGACCCCGGCGTCGCGAAGAAGCTGGTTCAGGCGGGCCTGCGCGGTCCGCGCCCTGTTTCGATTTTCTATTTCTGCCGTTTTGCGCTGCCGATCATCTTCGGTCTCGGGACGTTCATCTACATCTGGTTCGTGAACGATCACGACCTGCAGATGCAGATGAAGATCGGCGCGGTGGTTGTTGGCTTCGCTGTGGGCTTCTATGGCCCGAACATCTATCTCGAAAACCTCATCACGAAGCGCAAGACATCGATCATGCGCGCCTTCCCTGACTCGCTCGACATGATGCTGATCTGCGTCGAGTCCGGGATGTCGATCGAGCTGGCGTTTGCCCGCGTCGGCGAAGAAATCGGTTCGGCGTCGCCCGAACTGGCCGAGGAACTCACGCTGACGACGGCCGAACTGTCCTATCTTCAGGACCGCAGGGCGGCCTACTACAATCTGGCCGAGCGCAACAACCATCCGGGCGTCAAGGGTGTCGCCATGGCGCTGGTGCAGGCCGAGAAGTACGGTACGCCGCTGGGATCGGCGCTGCGCGTGATGGCCAAGGAGAACCGCGAGATGCGGATCACCGAAGCGGAGAAGAAGGCGGCGGCGCTCCCGGCCAAGCTCACCGTGCCGATGATCGTGTTCTTCCTGCCCGTGCTATTTCTCGTGATCCTGGGACCGGCCTTCATCAAGATCGACCAGATGGGGTTCGGAAAGCCGCCGCCGGGCGCCCAGTCGTCGCAACAGGCTGAACCGGCGGAATAGGCCGGCTGGCATTTCATGAAACGACAAGGCCCGCGGGTGAACCGCGGGCCTTTGCATTACGCTGATGAAGCTCGCCTACTGTTTCGGCTTGTAGGCGATGAGCGCGTTGCCGCCGGTCTGGCCGAACTGGCCGTAGCCGGAGTTGATGAAGATCATGCCCGCTCCGGCGGAGATCGCGTGCGCGTCGATCGAGCCGCCCTTGCCCGCGACATCCTTGTTGAGCGTGGGGATGGGGCCAACTGTATCGATGCGGTTGATCACGCGGCCATCGGCGCCGTCCAGGATGATGACTTCGCCGCCCAGCGTTGCGCCGACGATGGCGCCATCGACAACGACAGGCGCGGCCGAGAAGCCGAAGCGCGACATGCAGCCAGAGACGGCGGTGGCGCGGGCGCCTTCGCAGTTGGGGGTGGCGGCATAGGACCAGCCGGGGCGGCCGGTGGCGATGTCGAAGGTGAAGACGCCGGGTTTCAGCTTGGGGCTGGCGCCGCCGAGGCCTGGATCGTTGATCGGCAGGACGAGCTTGCCGTCAAAGACTGCGATGCCCCAGTGCACGCCGCCGAGGGCCGTGCCTTCGCCGACGCGGTCGCTCCACAGCACCTTGCCGGTATCAGCATCTAGCGCCCAGGCATGGCCGGATTTCTGACCGGCGAGAACGATATCCTTGCCATTGGCCGAGGCGAGCACGGCGCCTGCGCCGAAATCAAAGTCGCGGCCATCGCCGCCGAAAAGGACGGGGCAATTGGGACCGTTACGGCCGGTCTCGACGCTGCACGACATGTTCCAGATGTCCGCCGCCATGGCCTGGAACTGCCAGGTGACCTTGCCGGTGTCCGCGTTGATGGCGATCACCGCGTCAGATGTGTCGGTCCCAGGGTGGGAGGTGTTCTCGCCGGTGGTGACGATGACCAGGTTGCGCTTGGCGTCATAGACCGGGACTGACCAGATGGGCGCGCCCGACGGGCCCCTGAGCTTCACGCCGAGCGAGTTGACCTGGCCGTTGTAGGTTGCCTCGGGCATGGTGTGGTATTCCCAGGCATGGCTGCCGTCTGCCGCGTTGAGCGCGACGACGGAGCCGTGTCCTGTGCAGCACTCGAAGCGCTCGTTCATGGCGGCGGCGACGCCGGAAGCCGAGATCGGGACGATCACCTTGTCCTTCGCGAAGATGACGCCGCCGCGGATCTGGCCGCCCGTTCCATCGACAGGCTGGCCGCTGGCCTTCCAGACGAGCGAGCCTGTCGCGGCGTCGACGACGTGAATGTCGCGTGCAATGGCGATGGCGACGACCTTCCTGCCGTTGATCTCGCCGATGGCGGGCGTGTTGCGCGAGTTGGCCGTGTAAGCCCATTTCAGGCAGCCGCTGGCCGCGTCGATGGCGATGAGGCGCTGGCCGCCGGTGGTGAAGACGGTGCCGTCGCTGAGCACCGAGGCGCCCGAGCCCTGGCCCTGGCCCGGATAGGCGATGGCCCAGGCGACTTCGAGGTTGGAGAGTTGCGATTTGGAGAGGCCGGCCTGCGCGGCGGAGAGACTGCGGGTCTGTTTCGCATCGACGCCGAAGCCCTGCGAAACGACGGAGGCTGAGGCGCTGACGGCGCGCTTGCCGGGGGCGCACATCAGGGCATCGGTCCATTGGGCCGGAGCGGTGGCCTGGCCGGCGGTGAGCCAGGCGATGAGATCGGTTTTCTCCTGGGCCGAGAGACTGGCCGACATCGGACCCATGATTCCGGTGGGCGCTATGACGTCCTGCAAGCGCGCGGCTGGCATCGCCTTGATGGCCGGAAGGGCCGCTGCGCGCGTGGCTCCGGGATTGTCGTGGCACACTGCGCAGGCCTTCTGGTAGACGCCTGCGCCGGGATGGTCGGCCGGGACCTGGCCGATGGCGGCGGGGGCGAGGATAGGAGCCGCAGTCACGGCGATCGCCAGCAGTGCGCCGCCGGCGCCGAGCCCCAGCATGCCCGCAGCCACTGACTTGCCGGTAAGGGATTTGCGCAGTTTCATCGTGTCTTCCTCCCGGGAGGGCCTCAAGGGCCCACTTCCGCTGGCGCAAACTCGCCCCAGTCGGCCGGGAATTCAACTGCCGAATGCCGCGCTATCCGTCGCGGTTACGCTGATGTGACGTGCAGACAAAAACGCCGCCCTTGCGGGCGGCGTTCTCGTTCTGGGCGGTCTGATCAGCCTACCAGCCGCAGGATTGGCCGGCGTTCTGTTCCTTCAGCCATGTCTGCAGCGGGGAGAAGTAGGAGACGAGGGCCGAGCCATCCATCTCGCGCGTGCCGGTGAAGGCCTCGAGCGCATCCGGCCACGGCTTGCTGGCGCCCATTTCCAGCATCTTGATGAATTTCGCGCCGACTTCCTTGTTGTTGTAGATCGAGCAGCGATGCAGCGGCCCCGTCCATCCGGCCTGTTCGCAGGCGGCCTTGTGGAACTGGAACTGCAGCACGAAAGACAGGAAATAGCGTAGATAAGGCGTGTTACCCGGGATGTGGTACTTCGCGCCCGGATCGAAGGCGTCGGCGGGGCGCTGGCCCGGGGGCACGATGCCCTGGTACTGCTTCGAGAGATCCCACCACGCCTGGTTGTACTGCTCGGGCGTCACCGAGCCGCGGAAGACGTTCCAGCGCCATTTGTCGAGCTTGATGGCGAAGGGCAGGAAGGCGATCTTCTCAAGCGCGCGATCCATCAGCAGGCCGGTGTCGGCGGAGGCCGGCGGATCGACGCTGATGAGGCCGAGCTGCTTCAGGTATTCCGGGGTGATCGACAGGGCGACGAAATCGCCGATGGCTTCGTGGAAGCCGTCGTGCGCGCCGTTCTTGAAGAGCAGGTCCTGGTTCTTGTAGGCGCGCTGGTAGAAGTTGTGGCCCAACTCGTGGTGGACAGTGGAGAAGTCTTCCGCGTTTACCTGCGTGCACATCTTGATGCGGATGTCGTCGAGATTGTCGATATCCCAGGCCGAGGCGTGGCACTGCACTTCACGGTCCTGCGGACGCGTGATGAGGGAGCGCTCCCAGAAGGTTTGCGGCAGCGGCGGCAGGCCGAGCGAAGTGAAGAAGCCTTCGCCCGTCTGCACCATCTTGATGGGGTCATAGCCCTTGGCGACGAGGACCTTGTTGAGATCGTAGCCGGGATTGGAGCTCGGCGGGGCCACGATGTCCGTGATGTTGCCCCAGTCCTGCGCCCACATGTTGCCGAGGAGGTCGGCGCGGATCGGGCCGGTCTTCGGCTGGATGGCGTCGCCGTACTTCGTATTGAGCTTGCCGCGCACATAGCAGTGCAGGTCGTTGTAGAGCGGCTGGACCTGGCCCCACAGTTTCTCGACCGTTGCTTCCATGTCCTTGGAGGGCATGTCGTAGTTGGCGAGCCACATGTCGGCGATATCGGAGAAGCCGAGCTCCTTCGCGCCGGCGGTGCCGATCTCGACCATGCGGGCGTAGTCGGCCTTCATCGACGGGGAGATGGTGTGCCAGCCTTCCCAGGCCTGCTGCAGCTTCTTCGGGTCGCGTGACGTAGCGATGATGGCGGAGAGTTCCTCGAGGTTGAGTTCCTTGCCGTCGATGGTGAACTTGCCCTTGCCGTAGGTCGAGCTGATGCGCGTCATGATGTTCGAGAGTTCATCCGCGATCGCCTTCTGCTCTTCTGGCGTTCCGGCGGAGGGGGCGGGCATCGTGATGCCCGAGCGCAGGATGTTCATCTTGCGCTGCTGGTCCTGCGTCAGTTCTGCGCCCTCATAGGCCTTGGCCTCGTTGGCGAGACGGACGGAGAGGAGAGTGCCTTCCGAGCCGGCCTTGGCGTTCAGCCAGTCGGTATCTTCGGTGATGAAGTTGGCGTTCACCCACGCCACGCGCGCGGCGTAGTCGGAGAACTCCGAGAGTTCTTTCTCGGCCTTGGCCAGGAACGTGGCGGCATCGACCTTGGTTGTTTCTGCGGACGGGCCGCAGGCCGTGAGCATCAATGCCAGTGCGGCAGCGCCACCGAGCAGGATTTTCTTCATAAGGCTCTTCCAGTTGGAATTTTGATCTACGTCCGGAACGGGCGGAGACTAGTCGCGGCGCGGGCGTGGTCAACCGGTGCTCCCCGCGCAACAAGTAACGCCCGGAAGCGGGGCTTCCGGGCGCGCAGAGGCATGAAATTGCGTCGAACGGCTATTGCGCGACTGGCGCGCCGTCCGCCGTGTTGGCGGCGGTGGCCAGCGGGGTTGCTTTCGTCGGGTCGCCGCCGAGGGCCGTGTGCAGCACGATCCACTGGTCGAGACGGGCGCGGCGGTTGGAGATCAGGTTCGACTCCGCCGTCTCGGCGCTGTCGCGCACCGTGAACAGGTTGAGCAGGCTCTCGGAGCCTTCCTGGTATTTCAGCTCGCCGAGGCGGAGGACTTCCTGCGCGGCATCCGACGCCTTCTGAAGCGCCACGTTGCGCGAGCCCAGCGTGTCGAACTGGTCGATGGCGCCGACGATTTCGGCATAGGCGTTGATGACTGTCTGGCCGTAGCGCTCGAGCGCGGCGCGCTCGCGCGATTCAGCCGACTTCACGCGGGCGTCGATGGCGCCGCCATCGAAGATCGACTGGGCGAGCGAAGCACCGAGCGACAGGGCGAAGTCATCGAAGCTGAAAAGGTCAGACGTCGTGTTGATGGTCGAGTTGGAGACGCCGAGCGACAGGGTGGAGTCGAGTTGCGGCCACGGGCCCATCTGCGCGATGCGGGTGTCGGCGAAGGTCTGGATCATGTTGAGTTCGGCCGCAACGACGTCGGGGCGCGAGCGGATGGTCAACTCTGGCAAGCCGAGCGGCGGCGTCGCCGGCGGCTGAGGCAACGTGCCCTGGATGGCAAGCTTGTTCTGCGGGAAGCGTCCCAGCGCGGTTTCAAGGGCCCGCACGGCCGCCCGGAGCGAGGCTTCCGTAGCGATGATCGAGTCTTCGGCGATGGCTAGGCGGGATTCGCCCAGCACCAGTTCGTCGCGTGCGATCGATCCGGCGTCGAAGCGGGTCTGAGTGATACGGAAGGTCTGGCGCTGCCGGTCCAGCGACTGACGATCAAGCGCGAGCTGGAGCTGCTGTTCGATGATGGCGAAATAGGAGCGCGCAACCTGGGCTGCTATCTGGCGGCGGGCCTGCTCATAGACGGCTTCGCTGGAGCGCAGGCCGGCGGCCGACGCCTGGATCGAGGCGCTGAGGTCGCCCATGATGTCGAAGTCGTAGCTGGCGCTGAGGCCGAACGAGTACCGATCCGTCGAATTGCTGAGGTCGTCGACCGGAGCGCCGATGCTGGCGCCGAGCGAGGCGCCGACTTGCGGGAGCAGGCGCGAGCGAACCTGCTGCAGCGCCATTTCCGATTGGCGAACGCTTTCGATGGCGGCGCGCAGGCTGCGGTTGTTCTCGAGCGCTTCCTGCACGAAGGCGATCAGCTGCGCGTCCTGAAACACGCTGTAGTCGGCGACGATGGCGGCGGTCTCGCCAGTCATCTGTCCGACCGTCCAGTCGGCGGGCAGTCCCGCGCGCTTGTCCGACATCGCCTCGAAGGCGGGTTCTGCGATGGGGAGGTGGCCGCAAGCAGAGAGGAGGGCTGCGAGGGCGCCCGCGGAGACGCCGCGGGTCATCTTGTTGTCAATCATATCTAAGCGCCTGGATTGGATCGAGTTGAGCTGCTCGGCGAGCGGGGAAGAAGCCGAAGATTAGTCCGACGGAGGCTGCCGCCCCCAACGCAGTGGCCACGATGACCGGGGAGACGAGCATCGGGGCCTGAGCTATCTGCGCGTAAGCGTATACACCGCCCCAGCCGATCGCCATGCCGATGAGACCGCCAAGGGTGCACAGGACAACGGCTTCGACGAGGAATTGGAGGAGGATGTCGGCTCCGCGCGCGCCGATAGCCATGCGCAGACCGATTTCTCGGGTCCGTTCCGTAACCGAAACAAGCATGATGTTCATCACACCAACCCCGCCGACGATCAGCGATACCGCAGCTGTGAATGCAAGGAGCATACTCATGTTTTCGGCTACGGCGGCTCGCTGCTTTATCATGTCGGCGAAGTTAATAACGCTGAAATTATCCTGGGCGCCGGGCTCAACCCGCCGTCTTTCGCGCATCAGCGTAGCAAGCTCATCCTGCGCTTCCATGACATCATAGCCGTCCTGGACCAGCACCTGGATGTTGGAAACGTGCCGGGAAACCCAGCGATTACCGCCGGTTATCCGGTTGCGGACCATGCTGAGGGGGGCGAGGATCATATCGTCGCGGTCCCGGCCCATGCCGCCGCCGCCGCTCTGGCCCTTGGCTTCCAGAATTCCGATAATTTCGATTGGGACGCCGTTGACCCTTATACGCTGTCCCACCGCATCCCCACTCGGGAACAGGCTGGTGGCGGTCGTCTTCCCCAGAAGGGCGACTGCGGCGCCGCCCTGTACTTCCTGCTGGGTGAATTCGCGGCCTTCGACAGCGGGCCAGTTGTTGACCTCGAAGTACTCCGCAGTCGCGCCCTGGATGCTGGTGACCCAGTTGGTCTCCTCGGAAACCGCGTTCACGCCCTGACCGGATAGCGTGCCGGTGACGGATTCGACATAGGGCTGCTCGGCGATCGCCGACACGTCGGCCTCGTTGAACGGCCGGGCTGAGCCGCCGCCCTGGTTGCGGCCCCCGCGGTTCATGCTGCCGGGCTGCATCGAGAGCACGTTCGTGCCGACGCTGGAGATTTGCGCCTCGATCTGGGCCTTGGCGCCCTCGCCGATGGACATCATGACCATCACCGACGCGACCCCGATGATGATGCCCAGCATGGTGAGCAAGCTGCGCATGGGATTGGAAAAAAGCGCCTCAGCGGCGGACGTGACTGCAACACCGACCTTCATTTCAATGGTCTCCGCTGGCGCGTTTCAAGTCGGTGTGCGCGGTGTCGATTTCAATTTTCCCGTCACGGAAATGGATCTGCCGCTTGGCGTAGCCAGCCACTTCGGTCTCGTGGGTGATCACGACGATGGTGATCCCCTGGCGATTGAGTTCCTGCATCAGATGCATGATTTCCGCCGTGGTCTTCGTGTCGAGCGCGCCGGTCGGTTCGTCAGCGAGCAGGATGCGCGGCCGGTTGGACAGGGCGCGTGCGATCGCCACGCGCTGCTGCTGGCCGCCGGACAGTTGCATCGGGCGGTGGTCCATGCGCGTGCCCAGGCCGACAAGTTCGAGGCACTCCTTCGCGCGGGCGTCGATGTCGCCGGCCTCCTTGCGGGCATAGCGAAGGGGCAGGCGGACGTTCTGGAACGCATCCTGGCGCGCCAGCAGGTTGAACTGCTGGAACACGAAGCCAAGTGTTTCGTTGCGCAGGTCGGCCAGTTCATCGCGCGACATCTCGGAGAGCGCCCGGCCGTTGATCCACATCTCGCCGGACGTCGGGCGGTCAAGTGCGCCGATCAGGTTCATCAGCGATGACTTGCCAGAGC
Source organism: Hyphomonadaceae bacterium (assembly GCA_022844345.1). Classification (GTDB taxonomy): domain Bacteria; phylum Pseudomonadota; class Alphaproteobacteria; order Caulobacterales; family Hyphomonadaceae; genus UBA7672. The sequence continues at coordinate 132,443 of JALHLU010000001.1, read as the reverse complement.
CTGACGGACCCATGATGGCGACGAACTCGCCTTCGTGGATGTCGAGGTCGACGCCATCGAGGGCGCGTACTTCCTGGTCTCCCATCCGGTAGACCTTGGTCAGGCCGCGGCAGGAGATGAGGGGTCTTGTACCGGTCATGATCGATGCGCCGGTCAGGACTTGGGCTGCGCAGCATCCGCCGCGGTCGCGCGGATGACGAACTTGTCTCCCTCTTCGGCTCCGCGGATGACCTGGGCGTTCTCGCCGTCGCTAAGGCCGATGACGAGCATGTGGGGTTCAAGGTCGCCCTTGCTGTCGACCTTGTAGGCCGTGACGCGCTTCTGCGATTGCATCTCCGTGCGCGCCTTGGCGACGATGGCGTATTCTTGCTCGTTGAGGTTGCGCCGGAAGACGGCTTCCTGAGTCTGCTGCATCTTCACCATGCGTTCCTGGCGCTGCTGCTGCTGTACGATGCTGGCGGGCGGGCCGAAGCCGCCGCCGCCAATGATCGCAGCCGTGCCCTGAGGTTGCTGCGGGCTCGGCATCGAGGCCATCGCCTTCTGCATTTCGGTCTGCATCTCGTCCATGATCTTCGTGACGCGCGTATCATCGACGCCAGCCGTCTTGAGCATTTCGGCGAACTGCGCCTGAGGGCCGCCCTGGCCGCCAAAGCCGCCGCCGCGCTGGCCGCCGCTGCCTCCGGGGAGCGTGGCCGTCTGGGGACCGGCGCCAGCGGGTGCGCCCGGTGCGCCGCCCTGACCACTGCCCTGGCCGCCACCCTGGCCGTTGCGCTCCATCTCTTCGCGCAGGGCTTCCATGATGTCCTTCGGCGGCTGGAAGCGCGTTGCATCGAAATCGACGCGCAGCGTGTCCCCAACGCGATCAGCCGTGATCTCGACGTTCGCGGTCATGCCCGGCAGGAGCTTGCCGTTCGGGTTCCGGGCGTTGACCACGACAGTGTACATCACGACGTTGGCCTGCTCGACGCCGAGTTGGCGGACCTGCACGACCGAGCCCTGGAAGCGTTCGCCCGCAAAGGCGTCAACCGTGAAGACGACCGGATCGCCGGTATCGATGCCGCCGATGTCGGACTCGAACACGGCTGCTTCGATCTCGATCTGGGAGAGGTCGGCGGCGACCGTGAAGAACTGGGCGACGGACTGCGAGGACTGCACAGTCTGGCCGACCTCAACCTTGCGCGACAGGATCACGCCATCGATTGGCGAGCGGATCTTGGTGCGGTCGAGCTTGGTGACCGTGTCCTGCACGCTCGCACGCGCTGTATCGTGGCCGGCGAGGGCAGACTTCAGCGACACCTGCTCGCTCTCAAGCGTCAGCTTCGCGTTGGTGTATGTTTGTTCGGCCTGCTCCCACGCCTGCTGCGAGATGGCCTGCTCGGAGAAGAGAAGCTTCTGGCGGTTGTAGGCCTTCTCAGCGACGTCGAGCGCGACTTCGGCGCGGTTGATCGACGCCCGGCTATTGTCGACGGTGGCTTGCGCCTGTTTCAGGCGGGCCTGGGCCTGGTCAACCGCGTTCTGGAAGGTTTCAGGATCGACCTGGGCGAGGATCTGGTTCTTCTTCACCGGGTCGTTGAAGTCGACATAGATCGCCGTGATCTTGCCGGAGACTTCGGAGCCAACCTCGACTTTTTCGCGCGGCTGGACTGCGCCAGAAGCCGAGATGACGCGCGAGACGTCGCCCCGATCGACCGTGACAGTTTCAAATACGTATTTGCCGGGCGCGGCGCTTGCGCCGCCGCCAAAGAACATGGCGCCTGCGCCAATCGCCACGATGGCGGCTCCGGCGATCCCAATCAGGATTTTCTTGTTCATCTGTCGCTTTCCGCTCGGTCATTCCGGGAGTCAGTGCGGGCCGGTCGCCGCCGCTGTGATCATCATACGCGTGATTAAAGGGTACCGGCTTGCTAATCCGTCCCTGTCTCACGGAGATTTCAGAGTGGTAACAAGCTGTCGCAGGCGAAAAGCCCTTCTTGGACAGGCATTCGAGGCTGCTTGACGTCGCGCGTTTGACGGACTCCACCCGCGCGCGATAATTCGTTGCCGCCCCGGGTGGCAGCAGGTGCGCGGGCGTTCAGATGGTAAACCTCAGTTCAGGCCAAATCGTTTCCGGTCAGGCCGCGCCATGCTGGAGCTGAGACAGGCATTGAGGTCGTTGGGGAAAGACCCCCTGCTTTCAGGCGTGGACCTGACCTGTACCAGCGACGCGCCGACAAGCCTGCTCGGGCTTTCGGCCCCGGGTCGCGACCTGATGCTTCAACTGCTTTCAGGCGCCGAGAAGCTGCGGGGCGGAGCGATTAGGCTGGGCGGGAGCGACATAGCGCAGGCGCGTCGGGGCAAGACGCGCATTGTGAGGGTTGGCGCAGGTGGGGCCCCGAAGTCCGGCCAGAAGGTGGGCAAGATACTCGATCAGACGATGGCGGGACGGGTTGGGCTGTCCGGGCGGTTGTCGGCGCCCGTCAGCCAGCTCGACGCAGAGGAGCGGGTGCGGCTGGCGCTGGGCAAGGCCATGCAGGACCCACCCGGGCTCCTGTTGCTGGACGCCCCGGTGAGCGCGATGAGCGCAGACCAGCGCAGCCGGTTCACGGCGGACCTTGGCCAGATGATTGCGGGCACTCGCGCGGTGGTTGTGTTGCTGGCCGGCGGCGCGGACGAGGCCGCCGCGCTTGGCGGCATCGCCGTGGTGCTGTCGGAGGGGCGCGTGCTGCAGGCCGGCCCCGTTGCCGAGGTGTTCGCCGGACCTCTCTATCTTGCCTCGGCCAATGCAACGGCATGGCCGTCGCTCAACACGGTGTCCATGACGATGGAGGGCGGGCGCGGGCGGCTGGCTGACGGATCGAGCCTGCATCTGCCCGATGGGCTCGGCGCGCCGGCAGCGGGCGCATGCACGCTGGCTTTCCGGCCGGATGATTCGACGCTGGCGCGGGAGACGCCGGGCTGCATGCGCTTCGTGGCGCGCGCGATCGCGGAGGAGGCGATCTCCGGCCGCATCTATGAACGGCTTGCGTTCGGGCGCGATATCTGGCTGTCGCCGCTGGCGACATCGCCGCCGCCGCCCGGCGCCGTGCTCAACGTGTTCGTGGATCGCGGGAAGCTGATGGTGTTTGACGGGCATGGCGCGGCGATCCAGCAACCTGCCATTCAGAGCGGCGCCACTGCAGCTTGAGCCACAATTCGGACCCGGGCGCTTCACACGCGCTGGATCGCTGATCTAGGTTCTTCCCAAGAGACTTCGCGGGGAGAGCGGGGATGCTGATCTGGGCGCTTGCGGCCTATCTGGTGTTGCAGTTCGTGATTGCGTGGATGGCGTCACGGACGATCAAGGTTCAGGACGACTATTTCGTCGCCGGGCGTAGGCTTGGCGTGGTCACCGTCGCGATGTCGGTGTTCGCGACATGGTTCGGTGCGGAATCGGTGATGGGCGCATCGGGGGCTATTGCGAGCGAGGGCCTGTCCGGCGGTCGCGCCGATCCGTTTGGCTATACGATCGCCCTGGTTGGCATGGCCATGCTGCTGGCGTTCAAGCTGCGCGCGGCCGGCGTTCTGACCTTCGTCGATTTCTTCAAACAAAGGTTTGGTCCGGTCGCGGAGAAGATCGCGGCGGTTCTGACGATTCCGACCTCCGTCATCTGGGCGTCCGCACAACTGCTCGCGATGGGCGAGATCGTGGCGACCGTCAGCGGTCTGCCGACCGGCGCCGGCCTGCTGATCGGCGCGGCCATCATCATTGGTTATACGACGATCGGCGGACTTCTGGGCGATGTGATCACTGACGTTGTTCAGGGCGGCGTTCTGATCCTCGGGCTCGTGTTGCTGCTGATCGTCGTGCTTGTTTCGGGCGATTTCGATTTCGCGAAGATCACGCCGGAGCAACTGTCGCTCAGCGGCTATGACGAGGAAGGTAATCCGGAAAGCCTGTTGGCGACGCTGGACGCATGGATGATTCCGATCCTCGGCTCGCTGGTGGCGCAGGAGGCGATTTCGCGCTTCCTGGGCGCCACGTCGCCCTCAGTCGCGCGCCAGGGCTGTTTCATCGCTTCGGGCTTATATCTGGTGGTGGGCTCGATCCCGGCCATGCTTGGCCTGCTGGGCGCCGCCAACGGGTTCACGGCGGAAAGCCAGGACGCCTACCTGCCGGAATTGGCTCAGGCCTATCTCGACCCGGTGCTGTATGTGATCCTGATGGGCGCGCTGTTGTCGGCCATCCTCTCGACGGTCGATACGACGCTGCTGGCGATCTCCGCGATTGTGACGCGCAATCTTGTGGAGCCCTTCGCTCCCGGGATTCCGGAGAAGGGCAAGGTGGCGCTGGGCCGCTTGCTGACGGCGTTCGCCGGTGTTGTCGCGCTGGGAGTCGCGATGTCAGGCAACACGATCAAGGGGCTGGTGGAAGTCGCCTCCTCGTTTGGATCGACGGGGATCGTGGTGGCGCTGCTGTTTGGCCTTCACACCCGCTTTGGCAATCAGATGGCGGCCATTGCAGCGATGGGAACCGGGGCGGCGATCTCGTTCTTCGGTAATGGAGTTGTGAGCTGGATTCTGGCGCTGTTTATTGGCGATCAGGTCTACGAGACATTGCCCTGGTACTTCCAGGAGATCGAAGGCGGCTTCGTCTACGCGGTGCTCGGTGCGCTGGTCGCCTATATCGCAACCGCATTTCTGACGGCGCCGAAGCGGCAGGCGGAGGCAGCCGCGGCGGATTAGTCCTCGCCTTCATACGGGTCGGGGCCGCCGGCGGCGATCCATTCGTCGATGTGGGCGGTGAGGACCGGCAGCGGCACTGAGCCGAGTTGCAGCACGGCGTCGTGGAAGTGACGGATGTCGAACTTGTCTTCCAGCGCTGCTTCGGCTTTGGCGCGCGCTTCGACGATGGCCATCTCGCCGAGATAGTAGCTGAGCGCCTGGCCGGGCCAGGAGATGTAGCGGTCAACCTCGGTGGTGACCTCGTGTTCGGCGAGCGCGGTGTTGTCGAGCATGAACTGGATCGCCTGTTCGCGTGTCCAGCCCTTGGCATGGACGCCGGTGTCGACGACGAGGCGGGCGGCGCGCCACATCTGGTAGCTGAGCATGCCGAATACCTCGTAGGGCGTTTCGTACATGCCCATCTCCTCGCCCAGCAGTTCGGCGTAGAGGGCCCAGCCCTCGCCGAAGGCGGAGATGTAGGTCTCGCGCCGGAAATCGGGCTGGGCTTCCTGTTCGTCCGCCAGCGACATCTGCCAGGAATGGCCGGGATCGCTTTCGTGCAGCGTGAGTGCGGGCAGAGAATAAAGCGCGCGCGAGGGCAGGTTGTAGGTGTTCAGCAGGTAGCCGCCCGGGCCCCCGCGACCGGCCGTGTAAAAGGGCGCGATATCATCCGGCACAGGACGGATGGCGAAGCGTGCGCGCGGGATACGGCCAAAATACTCCCCCGCCTTGGCGTCGAACCGCTTGGCGATCCACGCGGCGCGCATCAGCAGTTCTTCGGGCGTCTTCGCATAGAATTGCGGATCAGTGCGGAGGAAGGCGAGGAAGGCGGGCAGGTCGCCCGCGAAGCCGGCCTTTTCCTTCTGCTCTTCCATGCGGGCGCGAATTCTCGCGACTTCCTTGAGGCCAATCTGGTGGATCTCGTCCGGCGAGAGATCGAGCGTCGTGAACTCGCGGATCTGGGCGCGGTAGTACGCGTCCCCATCGGGCAGGCTGGTGGCGGCGAGCGCGCTGGTGGTGCGCGGGTAGTATTCCTGCGCATAGTAGGTGTGGACCTTCGCAAAGGCCGGGAACACCTTTTCGGCGATGACCTGTCTTGCTTCCGCCTGCAATGCGGCGCGCGTTTCGGCCGGGATGGAGGCGGGCAAGTCCCTGAAGGGTTCGAAGAATGACGACTGTTCAGGCGCGCGGCCTGCATAGACGGCGGTGATCGACTGGTCGCGGCCGGCAAGCGTGGCGCGGGGAGGCGTGAAACCACGCGCGAGGCCGAGCTTCATATTGGCGATCTGGTCGTCGAAAAAGCGCGGCGTGTCGCCCAGCCTGACGATATAGTTGCGGGCCTGGACCTCATTGCGAAAGGTCTGCGGGGCAGAGCTGGCGACGTTGGTCCAGAAGGTGGTGTCGGCATTCAGCGGCTTTTCGTATTCGCGGAATTCGATCTGCGCGATGCGGACGGCGACGTTCTCGCGATAGATGCCGAGGTTGACGCGCTCTTCAGGTGACATGAGCGCGGGGTCGAGCGCATCGAGCTTCGCCATTACACCCTTGAGATAGGCTAGGCGTTCGGCATGCGCGGCAGGGTCGACGCGCGGCCATGCTCGGGCGCCGATTGGCTCGCCAGCTACATCCTCATAGACCTCGGCGGGGTCGAAAGACTTGTTCCAGTCCCATTCGCCTTCGTGGATGGCGCTGAAGCGCTGGTCCATGGCTGAAGGCGGCGGGGTCGCGGAGAGGCTGGCGCAGGCAGCGAGACTCGCGATCGCCGCAGCAAGAAACAGGCGCTTCATTTACGTCCCCATGACAGGCGAGCATGGTTTGTCGCCATGCGCGCATCCGTCAAGCGGAGATCAGTCATCCGCCCACAGGCTGCCCGCGGCGGCGAACACGGCCTCGGCGCCTTCGCTGAGCGCGCGGGCCGTACCTTGTGCGCGCGCGAGCGTGTCGCCGGCGAAATAGGAGGCGAGGGTGAAGGCCGCTGCGCTGTCGGCCGCATCGCGCGCCTCATACGCCGAGCGGGCGAGGAAGTGGCCCCCCACGACATCGCCGGCAAGGCGGAGATAGGTGGTGGCGGCGGCAAGGCCCTTGTCGCGGTTAGCGCTCATTTCGGCGAGCATGTAGGCCGTCGCGGATTCGAGCGCGTCTGCGGCCTGGTCGAGCGATTGCGAGAGATGGAGGAAGCCGGGCTCGTTGACGCCTGCGAGTTCGCGCGCGCTGTCGTGAACCTCGGCGATCATCGCACGCATCGCGCCCCCGCCATCCATCGAGAGTTTGCGGCCGGCGAGGTCAATCGCCTGGATGCCGTTGGTGCCCTCGTAGATCGGCGTGATGCGGGCATCGAGATAGTATTGCGCGGCAGCCGTCTCGCCCATGAAGCCCATGCCGCCATGGATCTGCACGCCAAGATTGGTGACGTCGATTGCGCGGTCGGTGGACCAGCCCTTGGCGAGCGGCGTCAGCAGGTCTTCGCGGGCCTTGGCGGCCTTGCGCGTCGCTTCATCTTGGTGGTGTTCGGCGATGTCGGCGGCGGCGCCGCAGGCGTAGCAGATGGCGCGGGCGGCCTGCACGTTGGCGGCCATGGTGAGGAGCATGCGCTGCACATCCGGATGGCGGATGATGGGGACGGAGCCCTTTTCGCCAGGCACGGAGCCTTGGCGGCGGTCCTTCGCGTAGGCGACGCCGGCCTGCAGCGCGGCTTCGCCCACGGCGACGCCTTCCAGACCCACGTTCAGGCGCGCCGAGTTCATCATCGTGAACATGGCGGCGAGGCCCTTGTTCTCTTCGCCGACGAGCCAGCCCTTTGCGTTGGTGTATTCCATCACGCAGGTGGGCGAGGCGTGGATGCCCATCTTGTGCTCGAGGCCGATGCAACGGAATGAGTTGCGCTCGCCGAGCGAGCCGTCGGGTTTCACGAAGAACTTCGGCGCGACGAAGAGCGAGATGCCCGTCGATCCCGGCGGCGCATCCGGCAGGCGCGCGAGCACCAGCTGGATGATGTTGTCCGTCATGTCGTGGTCGCCCCACGTGATGTAGATTTTCTGGCCGCTGATAGCGTATGAGCCATCGCCGTTGGGGGCCGCCTTGGTGATGAGCGCGCCGACGTCCGAGCCGGCTTGCGGCTCGGTCAGGTTCATGGCGCCCGTCCACTCTCCGGAGATCAGTTTGGGCAGGTAAATCCGCTTCTGCTCGTCCGTGCCGTGCGCGAGGATCGCCTCGATGGCGCCGAAGCTGAGCAGCGGGCAGAGACCGAACGCCATGTTGGCGCCGTGGATCATCTCGAACACGGCGAGCGCCAGCGGCTTGGGCAGGCCCTGTCCGCCCCACGCTTCGGGAAAGGCGAGGCCCATCCAGCCGCCCGCGATGAACTGGCGGTAGGCGTCCTTGAGGCCCGGGGCCGCGATGACGCCGGTGTCGGCCAGTTTCGCGCCGGTCTTGTGGCCGAGGGGGTTGAGTGGGGCGAGCACATCCCGCGCCAGCTTGTTCGCCTCTTCCAGGATGGGGGCGACAAGCTCCGCGTCGAAATTGGGGAAGGCGCCGGTGGCGGCCAACTCATCGAGCCGCGCAATGCGGGCGAGGGTGTGGGTGATCTGTGATACCGGTGCGGTGTAGGGCATGGCAGTGGTTAGCCGCCTGACAATGCCGTGTCACGACCAGTTGGACGAAATGTCGGGGCCGGGCGGGGCCCGGCGGTCCAGAGTGAGCCGGCGTTCCCGTCAGCGCATCAAATCAACGGTTCGGCCATCGAGCATTATGGAGTGGGCCTTCCACTCATTGGCGTTCTTGGTGTGGGGCTGGACGTCGACCGTCACGCTCTTCCCCACCGTGAGGTCCTCCTTGCGCAGGCCGCGATCAACCATGCGCTGGAGAGGGGAAAGCCAGACCTCCTGGCGCACGCCTTTCACCGTGATCCAGAGGACCGCGTGGGGCTGTTCCCATTTCAGCTCGGCGATGGTTCCCGTGACCTTCTGCTGCTTCGCCGCATCGTAGGTTTCCCATCCGTGGTGGGCGAAGGCGGTTCCGGTGATGGCGGCGGTCGACAGTGTTGCCGCAACGACGGTGGCGAGTGTCAGACGCATGATCATTCCTCCTGACTAGTGCTGGCGTGCTCCACTTTCCGGGCGCCTGCCAGCGATGTTCGAAGAGGAAGATAGTGCGCTTTCAGTGTAACGGCGATTTCAAACTACTTCGGCTCGATCACACGTAGAAGAGCATGCGGTTGATGGCGCTGGAAACGCTTGCTTCGAGGTGGGCAGCTGAACCTACGCGTTCTCCAAGCATGGCTGCAGGCACGCCTGCCATCTGCTCCAATCGCACTGCGTACTCAACGTCGCCGATCTTCAGAAGCGAGTTGATGCCGTCGTACGCCTTCAGTTGCTTCACCCCGAGCAGGGGCGCCACCAACACTGTCGGCAGGTCCCGCATGTAGTCAGACTGGAGTTCCAGCACGAGGCTGACGCGCGTCTTTGGTCCTCGCAGGCGCCGCACATCGAGTCGGGCCATCAGATGAGCCCGAACTGTTCGGCGAATGTCCCGTGCTTCTCGATCCAGGCATTGCTGGCCTCGATGGCTTCGCGGTTGGCTTCGGCCCATGCCTTGGCCTCGGCTTCCTTCAGTGCTTTCTCGGCGCCAGCGCGGGCGATGGCGCTGATATCGGCGCCGCTGTCCCGAAGCGCCTTGGCGCGTTCAGGCGGGATCGTCACGTCGATTGTCAGGCGCGATGCTCCGTCGAAAGCTGCCGCGTCTTCGCGGACGCCGCGCTTGCGGGGCGTGGATTCGGAAAGGCCGAGCAGGGAGGCGGCGGTGACTTCGCCGCGTGTGGCTGCCTCAATTCTATTGGCAACCTCCAATCGGGGGCGACGAGCACCCTTTTCGTAGGCAAGCAAAGTTGACGGCCTTACCCCAAATCGTATCGCGGCCTCTTCCGCCTGCAGCCCCTCAGTTTTCCGCCAAGCGCGAAGATTCATACAAAACGTATACTACATTATGTGGCCGCCGTCGACGTCCCCTGCTGTCGGACTTTACTTCGGTCCGATCATCTTCTCCGGGCGCGCCAGCGTCGTGCACTCGGCTTCGGTCGATAGCCGCTGCTGACGGTTTCTTCACCCAGCCAGCGACGATCACGCAGCAGGGTCAGCCGCCGTTCGAATTGGTTCTATTCGTCTCGGATGATCGCAGCACCGGTATCTTGTGCGAAGCGGGCGCATGCGCGAAAGCAAGCAAGCCCCCAGCCAGCCCATTCCAAAAATTCGTCCTGAACGTACTTGGGCTTCGAGAAGATCCAGCCGGTCTTGGCTGGGACTGCGATCTCGGGTCCTGACTCTGGTGGGCCTTTTGCCAAGATTGCATCGAGCTGCTGTGCGGAAAATCCAAGGAACACCCGAACGGCTTCGACGGCATCTTGCAGTACCGAAAGGGTGACGACGACAACGTCGCCTCCTCGACAGTCCGTTTCGCCGCAAATGCGCGGCTCTTCTCCCGGAACGATGACCTGCGCTTCGAACGCTGCCATCGGGCCGATATAGTAGCCCCGCGTTGATGCTTCGGAGACTGCCGGATGCTCTTGGATATCGACGGGTATCTTTGTCGGCCGCTTCAGCTCCGGACGATGGAGAAGGGCCGCGGCGAGCACAACACTACTAAATCCCTCCGCGCGTAGTTGATAGATTTCGTAGGGATCAGAGGCTTTTGACCATTGGGGCAATACGCCCAGCTTCGGCGCGACTCTGGTTCGAAACGCCTGAACCGCTTCGGCGCTTTCATCTGGACTGAGCCGGTTGGGTGGACTGCTCGAATAGACTGTCTCGAACGCGACCCCATTTGCTCGCGCCCAAGCTGCCGCCTGCGTTTCCCATTCGCCAGAATAGTACCTGGCGAGCGGGCCAGCGTAGAGATCGACGCCCAAAGTGGACCCCCAAATTGTTATTGCTATTTCGGCCCGATCATCTTCTCCGGGCGCACCAATTTCGTGAACTCGGCGTCGGTCAGATAGCCGCCGCCGACGGCTTCCTCGCGCAGCGTCGTGCCGTTCTTGTGGGCGGTCTTCGCGATCTTGGCGCAGGCGTCGTAGCCGAGGCGTTCGTTGAGGGCGGTGACCAGCATCAGCGAGTTCTCGACGCCCTTCGCGATATTGTCGATGCGCGGCTCGATGCCGACGACGCAGTTGTCGGTGAACGAGATCGCGGCGTCAGCAAGCAGGCGGACGGACTGCAGGAAGTTGTAGGCCATCATCGGGTTGAAGACGTTGAGTTCGAAATGGCCTTGCGATCCAGCGAACGCGATGGCGGCGTTGTTGCCCATGATATGGGCGCAGACCTGCGTGAGGGCTTCGCACTGCGTCGGATTCACCTTGCCCGGCATGATTGATGAGCCGGGTTCGTTCTCGGGTAGCGCCAGTTCGCCGAGGCCCGCGCGCGGGCCCGACCCGAGGAAGCGGATGTCGTTGGCGATCTTGAAGCAGGACGCGGCGACCGTGGTGATCGCGCCATGACTCATCACCATCGCATCGTGTGCGGCGAGCGCTTCGAACTTGTTCGGCGCCGTCTTGAATGCGAGGCCGGTGATCTCCGCGATCTTAGCGGCGACCAGCTTGTCGAAGCCTTTCGGCGCGTTGAGGCCGGTGCCGACGGCGGTGCCGCCCTGCGCCAGTTCCATCAGCGAGGGCATGGTCGACTTGATGCGCGCGATACCGTTCTCGATCTGCTTGGCGTAACCGCCGAATTCCTGGCCGAGGGTGAGCGGCGTTGCATCCTGTGTGTGCGTACGGCCGATCTTGATGATCTTGGCCCAGGCTTTCGACTTGGCCTTCAGCGCGGCATGCAGATGCTCAAGGGCAGGGAGAAGGTCGGTCGAGATTTGTTCGGCGCAGGCGATGTGCATCGCGGTCGGGAAGGTGTCGTTCGACGACTGGCTCATATTGACGTGGTCGTTCGGGTGGACGGGCTTCTTCGAGCCCATCACGCCGCCCAGCATCTCGATGGCGCGGTTCGAGATCACCTCGTTGGCGTTCATGTTGGACTGGGTGCCTGACCCTGTCTGCCAGACGACGAGGGGGAAGTGATCGTTCAGCTTGCCGTCGATGACTTCCTGCGCCGCTTTGACGATGGTCTTGCCGAGTTTGGGGTCGAGCTTTTCCAGCTCCATATTCGCTTCGGCGGCGGCGCGCTTGACGATGCCCAGGGCGCGGACGATCGGGGCGGGCTGCTTTTCCCAGCCGATCTTGAAGTTTCCGAGCGAACGCTGCGCCTGCGCGCCCCAATACCGGTCAGCCGCGACCTCGATCGGGCCAAAAGTATCCGTTTCGGTGCGGTTATTCGCGGCCATCAGTACAGCTCCCAGTGGTCAGAATTGTGGGCAGGACCTAGACCCGCCGCGCCTTGCGTTCAAGCGGTGTCGCTTGGCGCGGGGCGGGGCGTGGCGCCGCCCGCACGGACGGCTATACCGGTCCATTGAGCAGGAAGCCGGGGACGGGCATGCCATCATCCGACAGCGAGGCTCTGTGGACCCGGCACGGCAAGGTGCGGGCGCGTCTTGAGAAGGACGGTACGCTCGAAGTGCAGGTCGAGGGCCTCACAACTCAGGCCAAATACTACAAGCCGCTGCTCAAGGACTTCTTCCGGTTGCGGTTTCCGGTACGGCCACGCTGGGGCGACTGGTCGGCCCATATCGTGATGGAGTTCACCGGCGACCCGCCGCACATGGACCTCGACAATCTCGCCAAGGCGATGCTCGACAGCGCGACGGGCGCCGCCTTCCACGACGACAGCCAGGTGGCCCGGCTGCTGGTGGAGCGCCGTCCGGCGGAGCGGGAGGGCGTATGGATGCTGCTGTCGCCGCTAAGTCAGGTCTGACGGCGTTCACGCGGAAGTGGCCGCGCTGACGTTCGCGTCGCGCTCGACAGCGGGCGGCGACCGCCCGTAGGTTGCCGCCACGCGAACAGCGGATGGCCACAAAAGCCGCGGCGCAAGAGAGGGAGCGAGGATCATGAAACGACCCATACTGGCGGCTTCGGTTGCAGCGATCGGCGCCGTGCTTATGGCAATGCAGCCTGCGTACGCGCAGCGCCAGGGCGCTGGCTCCGGTGTGGGCTTCGCTGACGACAATGCAGCGCCAATCGAGGGGCCCACGACGATCGCCGGCGACAAGGCTTTTGTCAGCCCCATCCCGTATTTTCGCGATCTCGGGCCGTGGGATCCGAACTACAAGACGCCGCGCACGGCGGAGGGGAAGCCCGACTTGCAGGGCGTGTGGTCCACTGCGTCGCTGACCACGCTCACACGCGGTACCGGCCGCAACGCCAATGTGGGCGTCGACACGCTGGTGATCCCGGCTGAGAAGATTCGTGAGGCGACTTCGCGCGCCGGCTATACGGCTTCGTTCCGCGATTCACAGCGCCGCACAGACCCAAACGCGGGCGTGTTCACGGACAAGAACGCCGACGCCGGCTACAACGCGTTCTGGATCGATCCGGGTTCGGAGTTCGCCAAAGTGAACGGCGAGTGGCGCTCGTCCTGGATCACTTCGCCCGCGAACGGCCAGATCCCCTATAACCGCGCTGGCACCAGCGCGGCGGGCTCGCGCATGGCGGCGGCGACGTCAGTTGTGAACACCGGCCCAGAAATCCGCACGCTGGGCGACCGCTGCCTCGTGTCGTTTGCGAACCAGGGCGGGCCGCCGCTGACCAATGCGATGTACAACAACCATATCCGCATCGTGCAGACGCCTGACCACGTGATGCTCGAGATCGAGATGAATCACGATGTCCGCATCGTGCGCATCCAGAAGCCCGGCGAAGTTGAGGTGCGGCTGCCCGGCAATATCGAGCCATGGTTTGGCGATTCTATCGGCTGGTGGGAAGGTGACACGCTGGTGGTGGAAACCCGCAACCCGCACCGGCTGCAGGCGCGCGGCCGTATCCCGCTGTCGAAAGAGGGCAAGGTCATTGAGCGCTTCCGGCGCGCGTCGGATGTCGAGATCGACTACACCTTCGAGGTGATCGACCCGATCAGCTACACGCAGACGTGGACGGGCCAGATGCCGATGCGCAAGTCGACCGAAGAAATCTACGAATACGCCTGCCATGAGGGGAACCACGCGCTTCCCGGCATTCTCGTCGGCATGAACCAGGGGCTCGATACGGCGCTGGACGAAGAAGGCGAGTGATGGCGGCCCAGTCGATGACTTGAGAGGGCCGGTGACCCGTGGGCCGGCCCTCGTCTATTTCCTGACGCCGCGCAGGAATATCTGCACGGCGCGGCGGGCGCGGGCCTCGATCAGGTGCTGGGGCAGGGTTGCTGTGTTGAGGACCAGCAGCTTGAAACCCGAATCCTGCATCACCATCCCGAACAGCATGGCGGCGGCGTCATCGGGGTCCTCAATCTGGAATTTCGCCCGCACGACAGGGGCGGCGAGCCAATCGGCCAGGAGTTCACGGGGGAAGCCCTTCGGTTTTGTGGCGCTCATCAGCTCTGGATAACGTCTCACTTCCGAAATGATCAAGCGGGCGAGAGCCATGGAGCGGGGGGAGGTGAAATGCGTAACCATGCGGACGAGCACGCCATATAGCTCTAACTCGATGTCGTCGTTCGCGCCGGGCGGAAGCACCGGCCCCATGTCCGCTGCGTTCTCGATGAGCAGAGCCGTAAGAAGCTCAACCTGGCTCTTGAATTCGCGGTAAATCGTCTTCTTGGACATGCCGGCCTGGTGGGCCACCGCGTCCATGGTCGCCTGCTCCGGCGGGCCATCCAGGAAGATCTTCCGCGCGGCGGCCAGGATTCGCTCGCGGGGCGAGTCCAGGGGGGCGGCTTCCTCAAGGACCTGCATCATGGCTCCGGAATTACCAAACGTGATCAGCTTAACAAGAACACCACGTTTGCAGTGTATAACAGAATGAGATAGGGAAACGCCAGAGTTTCCGAGTTGGGCGCGATGGACCTCCCCCTAGAGACCCCGGCCGGCAACGACGCAACGTCCGCAAGCGCGGACGCGAGCGCTGTTGCGCCAAAGAATAATGCCGCCCCCCCTGTCGCAGGGGGGCGCGCAGCCACACATGCTGTTCGTCGGGCAGGTACTCGGGGCGAAGGGGCGGACAGAATTCCTGTCGGCGCGCGTCGTTTTCTGCGGTTGTCATCCGTCCCTGAGGCGGTTGAGCGCTTACTGAGCAAAGCCTCGCCTCAAGTTTTGCATCACGCCTACCCACAAGAAACGCATACCTCCCCGATCCAAGCGCAAGGACAAAAAACATGACGATGCGCCACAAGTTCACGTCCGCAGCCGCCATCGCCGGCGTCGGCATGATGGCCTTCACGCTCCACGCATGCGGCGGCAAGCCTGCGCCAGCCGAAGAGGCGGCTGACGGTACCAAAGCCGCCACCGACACGTCCGGCGCCCAGGCGATGCGGATCACCCATGTGGAGTTGCGGGACCTTTCCGACGAGGTTCTGGCCGCTGGCCGCCTGGTCGTTCGCGAGGAAGCCGCTGTCGGATCGGAGCTTCCGGGCTATCGCGTGGCCGCCGTCTATGTGGACGAGGGTGACTGGGTTAAGCAGGGTCAGGCGATGGCCAAGCTGGACGATGCCCTGCTGCAGGCCCAGATCGCGCAAGCCGAAGCGACGCTGGCGACCCAGAAGGCGAACGTGGAATTCAAGGTCAGCCAGCTGCAACGCGCAGAATCGCTGCAACTGGAAGGCGCCTTCTCCAAGGAACTGCTCGAACAGCGCCGCATGGAAGCAGCTTCGGCCGAAGCCTCTCTCGGAGCATCCCAGGCTGCGGTGAACGAGATGAAGATTCGCCAGTCGCGCATGGTGCTGCGCGCGCCGGTGGCGGGCGTCGTCCTGCAGCGGACCCTCCGTCCCGGTGACATCTCGTCCGTCGGCGTGACGCCGTACTTCCGAATTGCGCGCGAAGGTCTGATCGAACTCGACGCCGAAATGCCGGATGCCGCGCTGGCCCATGTGAAGATCGGCGACACTGTGAACGTGATGCTCGGCACGGGCGAGCACATCACGGGCAAGGTCCGCTTCATCTCGCCCCGGGTTGACGTGAACACCAATCTTGGCCGTGCGCGCATCGAGCTGCCGTATGACGTCGATCTCCGCCCCGGCAGCTTTGCCGAAGCCCGGTTCAACGCCTCCTCGCCGGGCGTTCTGGCCGTGCCCGCCAGTGCGGTCCGCTACGAGGCCGGCGGCGCGTCCGTCATGCTTGTGGATGACGCCAACACCGTTCGTCAGACACCGGTCAAGCTTGGCCAGCGCTCGGGCGACTTTGTGCAGCTGATCGATGGGCCGCCTGCGGGCTCGCGCGTGCTGGCGACGGGATCGGCCTTCACGCTGGACGGCGACGTGATCAAGCCAACCGAGGACGTACCAGGCCAGGCCGCCGCGGCTGGAGACGAGTAATATGAACCTGCCAATTTCCAGCTGGGCGATCCGCAACCCCATCCCGGTTGTGGTCGCCTTCACGCTCATGATTGTCGCCGGCGTGTATTCCTACTCGCGCCTGCCCGTGAAGCAGTTTCCGAACATCTCCTTCCCGATGGTGGTCGCCACCGTCATCCAGGAGGGGGCAGCCCCAACAGAGCTCGAGAACCAGGTCACGCGCATCGTCGAGAATTCGATTGCGAGCCTGCCCAACATCGAGGTGATGCAGTCCACCGTCACGCTTGGCGTTTCGACGACGATCATCCAGTTCGAGATCGGCATCGACCTGCAGAAGGCGAAGGACGACGTTGAGTCCCGCGTCAACCAGATAAGAACCGAACTGCCGCAATCGATCCAGCCGCCCATCATCAGCGCCCTGGATTTCACCGGCGGCGCTCTGATGACGTTTGCCGTGTCGCACCCCGACATGTCGGCCACCGACCTCTCATGGTTCATCGACGACAGCATTGCGCGCGAGCTCCAGAGCGTGCGCGGTGTCGGCCAGGTTTCACGCGTCGGCGGGGTCAACCGCGAGATCAACGTCGTACTTGACCCCGTGCGCATGAACGCGCTGGGCGTGGTCGCGGCCGACGTGAACAATGCGCTGCAGCGCAATTATCGCAACTATGGCGGTGGCCGAGCGGCGGTAGGCGGATCGGAAACCACAATCCGCACGCTTGGCGAGACGCTGACTGTCGATGAACTGCGCAATCTCACGATTCCGCTGCGTGGCGGCTCCTCTTATGTGCGCCTGTCAGATGTCGCTGAAGTGGGCGATGGGTCGGCCGAGGTGCGATCCTTCTCGCTGCTGAACGGTCGGCCTGTGGCCGGGTTCAACATCATCAAGGTCGACGCGGCTTCTGAAGTCGATGTCGAGACCGGCTCGCTTGAGGCGATCGCGCGGCTTGAAGCCCAGAATCCCGGCCTGAAGATCACCAAGATATTCTCGATGACGGATGACACCAAGGCCAATTTCCATGCCACGGAAGCCGTGCTGATCGAGGGCATGATACTGGCGGCGCTTGTTGTGTTCCTGTTCCTGCGCGACTGGCGCGCGACCGTGATTGCCGCGTTGGCCATGCCGCTGTCGCTTATCCCGACATTCTTCGTCATCTGGATGCTGGGTTTCTCGCTGAACATCGTGACGTTGTTGGCTCTCACGCTAGTCATCGGGATTCTCGTCGATGATGCGATTGTCGAGATCGAGAACATCCAGAAGCGAACGCTGGCGGGATACACGCCCCTGCGTGCGGCAATCGAGGGGGCAGACGCGATCGGCCTTGCGGTTCTGGCGACCACGGCGGCCATCGTTGTCGTGTTCCTGCCAACGTCGTTCATGGGCGGGATGCCGGGGCAGTTCTTCATCGAGTTCGGCATCACGGTCGCCGTGGCGGTGGTCTTCTCGCTGCTTGTGGCGCGACTGGTTTCGCCGCTGATGGCAGCCTACTTCCTGAAGCCAACCAAGCACCATGTCGATGTGCGCAAGCTGCCTGGCTTCTACGAAGTCACGCTTGCCTGGGCGCTTCGTCACCGCATCCTGGCGTCGGGGATCGGCGGCCTCTCGTTCGTCGCCACAGTCGTCTTCGTCGCGATGCTTCCCAAGGGCTTCATCCCGACGGAAGACCCTGGCTACATCATGTTCAACATTTCAGCGCCGCCGGGCACGACGCGCGATCAGATGCAGCGTTCGTCGGCAGAGCTCAACGACCTGCTGATGCGGCAGCCTGATGTGAAGGACGTCTTCATCTCCATCGGCTCCGGCGGTGCAGGCGGCCAGGCGGCCGCGGCCGGCGGCGGCGGCGGCGGATCGGGCCTGACATCCGGCTCGGCGACGGTCGTGATGGTTGATCATCACAAGATGTCGACCGAACAGCTGAAGCAATACATCCGCCCCCAACTCAAGCAGATCCCGGACATCCGCGTCACCGCGCTGATGACGGGTGGCGGTCCGGGTGGTTCGGACGTCAACGTCCTGCTCACCAGCGACGATGCGGCGGCGCTAGACAAGGCTCAGTTGGCCCTCCTGAACGAGATGAAGGACCTTGAGGCCATCGCGAACCCGCGCCTGTCGCCGGAACCTCCTGGGCCCGAGCTGATCATTCGCCCGCGCGCAGGCGAGGCAGCGCGCCTCAACGTCTCGACCGACGCTATCGCGCAGGTCGCACGGATCGCGACGGCGGGCGATATCGAGGCCAACACGCCGAAATTCTCGGAAGGTGAGCGGAGACTTTCGATCCGCGTGCGGCTGCCGGATTCGATCCGCACCGACCTGGAGCAGCTTTCGCAGCTTCGTGTTCCGACCCTCAATGGCGGCTCGACGACACTCGGCGCGGTTGCCGACCTGTCATATGAAGCAGGCCCAGGCGTGATCCAGCGGCTCTACCGCAAACGCATGGCGTCGGTTCAGGCGGACTTTGCGCCTGGCCGCACGTCAGGCGAGGCGACCGAGGCGGTCGATGGCACCAAGACCATGAGCGACATCTTCGCGGCTGAAGCGG
Source organism: Hyphomonadaceae bacterium (assembly GCA_022844345.1). Classification (GTDB taxonomy): domain Bacteria; phylum Pseudomonadota; class Alphaproteobacteria; order Caulobacterales; family Hyphomonadaceae; genus UBA7672. Next base: position 113,854 of record JALHLU010000001.1, on the reverse strand, counting down.
CCGGTACGGCTGTCGTCACGCGCGCCAGGGTTGGCAACGAACAGGCCGAAGCCCAGATGTTCGGCGGTATCGTGATTGCGCTGATGGCGGGCGTCGCCCTGATCTACTCAGTCATGGTGCTGCTGTTCAAATCTGTCTTCAAGCCGATGGTGATCCTGTCGTCGCTTCCGTTGTCCTTCTCCGGCGCATTCCTGGCGCTGTTGCTGACGGGCAAGGAAATCTCGATGCCGGTGATGATCGGCTGCGTGCTGCTGCTTGGCATCGCCGCCAAGAACGCGATCCTGCTGGTCGAGTTCGCGATCGAGGCGCAGCAACGCGGCAAGAACACGTATGACGCGCTGTTCGAGGCTTGCCGCGAGCGGGCGCGCCCGATCGTCATGACGACGGTTGCGATGTCGGCTGGTATGCTGCCCACCGCGCTGGGGATTGGCGAAGGCGCCGGCTTCCGTCAGCCGATGGCGATTGCGGTCATCGGCGGCCTTATCTCATCAACGGTGCTGTCGCTGGTGCTCGTGCCGGTGGTCTACTCGTTCGTCGACCAATTCGAACGGTTCATCAATCCGTGGGCAGCCAAGCTGGCGACGACGCCGACTGCGGACGACCGCGAACTGCTGGCAGGGCGTGGCGAGAATGCAGGCCACCAGCCGAAACCGCCGCCGCCGGCGGAATAGCGAAGAACAAGCACCGGGCTGGGGAAACTCAGCCCGGTTCTGTTTCGCCTGCGCGCGAGGCCCAGATCAGCGCGATGAAAAGCCCCTTCATGCGCGGCAGCAGCGTCAGCGTCGCGCCGATCACGACGGCCGCAATGAAGAAGAAGGCCTTGAGGGCCATGCCAGCATCAGCTGTCGCAAAAACGAAAAATGCCGGCGACACGAGATGCCCCACCAGCAGGATCGTCGCCCAGGCCGGGCCGTCGTCCGGCCTGATCGCCCCTGTGGCCTCGCCGCAGGCCGAGCAGCTCTCCGCCTGTTTGAGATAGCCTGACAGCACCCGGCCCTTGCCGCACGACGGACACCGGAGCCGCAGGCCACGGCGGACTGCGAGCCAAGTATTGCGGCGGGGCAGGTCAACGGATGACGTCATTCAGGCATTTTGCACAGATCGTGGCGCTTCGGTCGAGCCGGCGCATGGTCGCGGTGATCTAGGTTGCGACAAACTGCAGCCCGGCCGCGCCACGCGTCTGCCATATGACATAGGCCCAGGTGCGGATCCGCATTGTGGGTTCCGACAGCATGACGCGGTCGGTGAGAGTGACGTCTCGGAGGAATTCAATTCGGGCGCCGGTCGCGCTGACGTTCTTGACCACCACGTCGATGCGTTCGCCGCTGATCATGGTCAGCGTCGCGGTCTTGAAGGTGGGCTTGCGTTCGGCGCGCTTTTCCCCGGTTACGACCGACGAATAGGTCGCTTCCTCGACCGGAACCGCTGCAATCTTGCGCATGCGGTCGGCGAGAGGGTCGCTGGCCTTCTTGTCGGACTTCTTGAACATTTGCGCGCAGGGTCGTGGCCCAACCAGACTGAACCATGCACCGAATTCGTTAGCGGGTCATTGACCATTGTGGCCGCTGGCCACACAAAACTGGCTAAGCGCCTAATTCAAAGGCAAAAATGGCCTGTGCTTCCAGACCTTATCCGATAGCGATGGATGTCCCACCGTCAACCGGAAGCACCGCGCCAGTGATGAACCGGGCCTCGTCCGAACACAGGAACAGCGCCGCAAAGGCCGTGTCCCAGGCCGTTCCCATGTGACCCATCGGAACGCGGGCGCTGCGTTCAGCCCGCAACGCATCAGGAGACTTGCCTGTTGCGGCTGCTATCCCTGTCATCGCCATTGGCGTGTCCATCAGGCCCGGCATTATGACGTTGCAGCGCACACCGTGCTTGGCGTTACCTGAGGCCACCACGGTGGTCAGGCGGTTCACCGCCATTTTCGAGACTTCGTAGGTGACCATGTGATGGCCGGCGATGGCGGCCAGCGACGAGATGTTGAGGATCGCGCCGGACTTCTGCTGGCGCATCACGGGAAGGACGTGGCGGATCGTCATCGCCATCGACTTCAGGTTGATGTTCATGATGCGGTCCCAAGCTTCTTCCTCGATGGCGTGGGGCGGGGCGTCGCCACGTCCGGTTCCGACATTGTTGACCAGGATGTCGATACGCTTGAGGCGCACGACCGCCTCGCGGGCGATCGTGGCGCAGGACAGCGTGTTCGTTACGTCGGCCTCGAAAGCGAATGCCTGGCCGCCTTCCTCCGCGATCAGTCTCACGGTCTCCTCGGCGCTGGCGATGTGGCGGTCGACGCACATCACATGCGCGCCTTCCCGTGCGAACAGGACTGCCATCGCCCGGCCATTGCCGACCGTCTCGCCGGGCGTCTGACCTGCGCCGACGATGATTGCTGTCTTGCCGTCCAGTCTTCCGGTCATGTCGGTCTTCCGGTAATTCAGGGCGCCTTGAGGTCTGGATCGACGGTCTGGCCGTCTTCGACCTGGATGCCGAAGGAATTCAGGATCATCGACACCTGGGTGTACTGGGCCACGGTGAACACCAGGTCCATGCACTGCCGTTCCGAATAGTGTTTGCCCAGTTCGGACCACACCGGGCTGGAGACGAAGTGGTCGCGGTTGAGATCGTCACACGCCATCAGCAGCGATTTTTCGGCAGCAGTCCAGCCGTCCGCGCCCGCGCCGGTTTTGATACGCTCGATCTCGTCAGCATTGAGCCCTGACTGCAGGCCGATGCGATGGTGCTGGGTCCACTCATATCCTGACTTGCACAGCCAGCCGACGCGCAGGATTGCGATCTCGCGCTCGCGCGGGGACAGGGAGTTGCGCGACATGATGTATCCGCCCCACCACGAGAAGGCCCGGAAGGCGTCCGGCGCGCGAACCAGCGTACGGAAAATATTCAGGATCGCGCCGTCCTTGCCGCGCGATTTGGAGAGGCGCTCGATTTGTTCGGGCGTGAACTCGGCATCCTCAAGCGGTGTGATGCGGGGTGCGGAAAGTCTCATGCGGTCAACTCCGTCGAGAAAGGCAATGCCGCCTGGCGGCGCCCGTTGTCAGTTGGCGGCTGGCGCCGGCTGGCGAAGCGGCAGCAGTTCGAGCACGTAGCCATCTGGATCCTTCGCAAACCCGACCACCGCGCCGCCGACCTGGTTGGACGGCTGGGGTTCGCGCGTGACCTCGAAGCCGGCGGCCTTGATCTTTGCCGCGAGCGCAATTGGATCATTCACGCGCGTGACAATCTTGATCGGCAGGTTCTTGTAATTGGGGTTCGAGCCGTCGATCCAGTGCATCAGCACAATGTAGCTCTCGCCATCGGGGTAACGCAGCAGGACTTCGTTCATGTAGCTGAGTTCGTAGGTGCGAACCTTCTCCATCCCCATGACGTTGACGTAGAAGTCAGTCGATTGCTCGAGATCAGTGACGCCTATGCCGACAGCGGAAAGGAGCGGGTCTTTCTGCACAGCGTTCTCGGCAGTTGCGACGGGTGCGGTGGCCGGAGCAGCAGGTGCGTTCGTCGGGTTGCCGCAGGCTGCCAGCGCCAGAGCGCAGGCCGAAGCCGGCAGCAGAGCCGCAAGTTTCTTCATGTTGTCCTCCCCGTGAGTCTTTATGGGAGGCTACAGCAAGGTTGTGCCGCGCGCCAACGCGCTGCGAAAGCCACCCTAACCTGCGCGGCGCAGGTCCAACTCCCCAAGCATATTTGCGCGACCGCTGAGGTAGATATAACCATCCTCATCGATGCGGCCGGCATCTCCCGTGGCGACAAAACCGTCAGCATCGCGCCGGCCGGGATCGCCTGAGCCGGGCAGTTCGCATTCGATTGAGCGCTGCGTTCGCGCCCAGATCTGTCCGGTCGAGCCTTTCGGCAGCCTGCACCCATCAAGGTCGCGCACCTCGACGCTGACCCCGCGCAGCGCCCGCCCACAGCTGTCGGGGCGGCCTGCGCGTTGCTGCGGCGCCATCCAGGCGATAAGGCCGGTCTCGGGCGAGCCATAGGCCTCGCAAAGGATGGTGGGGAAGGTGTCCGCCAACCAGTGGCGGAGCGAGTCCGGCGCGGCCGCTCCCCCCAGTACGAGTTCACGGATGGAGCGCATGGCATAGCGGCGTTCGGCATCCATGCCGAAACCTTGCAGCCCCGCGAATGTTTCCGGCAGGGCTGTCCAGTGGGTGACCCGCCGACGCTCGATGACGTCGAGCGCTGCCGCCGGAGAGAACTCGCGCATGAGAGCGATAGCGCGACCAGCGATCAGTGCGGTCCAGAACTGTACCGGAGCACACATGCGATGCAACGGGAGCGTAATAAGTGAGACGCCGATCTCGGGGACGGGCGGACGCGATAGGGAGGCAGGCGCTGCGCGGCGCCTTGGCAAGCCAAGCGGTGCGGTACGGTTTTCCGCGCGCGCGGTCCACCCCATCACGACAGGTTGCGCGGCGCCGAAGCGTGGCGGAGCCACGGGCGGAAACAGGTCCCAGAAGCTGTAGAAGCCCCCTGCAGCGCCATCCATGCTGGCCTTGAGCCGTAATGGCAGGCCCTCCAGCGCCTCGACCAGACGGATGGGGGCTACATCGCCGACAATGAGTGCGGACGCGCGGCCTGCGATAAGCCGGTCACGGACGGCAGGTGGCGTCAGGTCAGCGTCGAGTGTCAGGAGCCGTGCGTCGATCTTGGCGCAGGCGAGGGCGATCACCGCCCATTCGATACGGTTGCGGCAACGCACGGCGATGATGTCGTCGCGGCCAAGCCCGCGTCCAGCGAGCGCATCGGCCAGCATGTCGGCGTACTCGTTCCATGTGCGATAGGTGAGCGACACCTCGCCCTCGAACAGGGCAAGCGCACCGCCGCGAACGGCGGCCCAGTATTCGAGGCTGCGGGCGGCAGGCTCGCTCAGGCCGCCAGCGACCTGCGTATGCTCGCTACCAGGCTGTCGCGCACGCGCAACAGCTCCACGTGATCGGGAATGATCAGCCACTGAAACAGGACTCCACGCAAAGATGCCAGGATGACAGACGCTTCCGCATCGGGGCGGGCGTCTGCCCGGATTTGGCCGTTGTCCCGTCCCTCACGGACAACAGCCGCCAGATCGTCGATGGACTGCCGGGTCATGCGATCCACAACAAGGCGCAGCTCGGGGTGATTGAGCCCGGCCGCAATGATGCTCTGATAGGCGCGAACACTCGTCGGATCGCGGATCGCGTCGTCGATGCTGAATGCGACGAGATCGCAGAGCCGTTCGACAGGGTGTTCCCCCAGCGGGGCAGAACGAACGCGTTCATTGTAGGTTGCCACGATATGGTCGGCCAAGGCCTGGAGCAGCGCGCCCTTGGTCCCGAAATAGTGCGTCGGCAGGGCGCGTGAATAGCCGGCAGCTTCGCCCGCCGCATTGAGCGTCAGTTCATCGACGCCGCGTTCGGCAACGATTGAGACGGCCGCCTCGAGAATCGCGCGCTCGGCGGTTTCTCGCCGTTCCGCCTGGGTCTGGCGGTGCGTCTCCTCGACGAGAATCATCTCGTCACGTCCAAGTGGTTTGCGGCCAGCCATGTAGCCATCCAACATATTGGCTTGTGAACAAGCAAGTATGTTACGCTAGGGCAGCTCACCTGACCGAGTGTCGCAGCTTCGTCGGGTCAGGCTCTGGCGATTTTGCCCTGCGAGTTGACGGATGGCCGCCTTCGCGGCACGGAAACACGCGCTTTTTCAGGAAACCGGACGCGGGATTGCCCGCGCCACCCCAGTCGAGGACCGCCCATGACAGCCAGCCTGACCGCCCCCGCAGGAACCGCCGAAGAGATCTCCGCCTACATCGCCGCGGCAACCAAGGCGTCGTGGAACGTCCAGGGCCTCGCGGCCGGGACAGAGATCAAGCCGATCAAGAAGGTGGGCGTGCTGGGCGCCGGCACGATGGGCGGCGGCATCTCGATGAACTTCGCCAATGTCGGCATCGCCGTCACCATCGTGGAAGTGAAGCAGGAGGCGCTCGATCGCGGTCTTGGGGTCATCCGGAAGAACTACCAGACCTCGGCCGACAAGGGCCGCTTCCCTCAGGAGGAAGTGGGCATCCGCATGGGCCTGCTGAACGGCACGCTGAATCGGTCGGACCTTGCCGATTGCGACCTGATCATCGAAGCCATCTTCGAGGACATGGCGATCAAGAAGGAAATCTTCGCCGACCTCGACAAGATCGCAAAGCCCGGCTGCATCCTCGCCTCCAACACATCCTACCTCGACATCAACGAGATTGCCTCGGTCACCAAGCGCCCACAGGACGTGATCGGCCTGCACTTCTTCTCGCCGGCCAACGTGATGAAACTGCTCGAGATCGTGCGCGCGAAGCACACCTCTGATGCTGTGGTCGCCACCTCGATGGATCTGGCGAAGAAGATCGGCAAGGTCGCGGCGCTTGCCGGCGTGTGCCCGGGCTTCATCGGCAACCGCATGCTGGCCCGGCGCGGTCAGGCGGCTGGCTTCCTGCTGAAGGCTGGTGCGATGCCGTGGGATATCGATGCGGCGTTCAACAAGTTCGGCTTCAAGATGGGCCCGTACCAGATGTCGGATCTTGCCGGTCTCGATATCGGCTGGAAGCCCGGCGCGGCCACGGCGAACCCGTTGCGCGACATGATCTGCGAGCGCACGCCGCGCCGTGGCCAGAAGTCGGGCGCGGGGTATTACGACTATGACGCGGCCCGCAACGCCACGCCTTCGCCGGAAGTGGAGGCCATCGTGAAGGAGTTCGCGGCGGCTTCGGGCGTGCCGGCTCGCAAGGTTTCGCACGACGAGATCCTCGAGGAGTGCATCTTCCCGATGATCAATGAGGGCGCGGCGATCCTTGAGGAGGGCATGGCCCAGCGCGCGGGCGACATCGATGTCACCTGGCTCAATGGCTATGGCTTCCCGCAGGACAAGGGCGGCCCGATGTATCTGGGCGACAAGGTGGGTCTGCAGCGCGTGTTGGAGGTTACCGAGCGCGTGGCCAAGAATGTGGATGAGATCAAGGTCTCGGATCTGCTGCGCGCGATGGCGAAGGATGGGCGCAAGTTTGCGGATTTGCCGGCGCAGGCGATCAAGGTCTAGGACTATTACTACTGCTACTTCGTACTACTACGGGCTCCTTCGGGGGCCCGTTTTCGTTGGGTTTGTAGAGGACGCCGAGGACGGCGGCGGCGATCAGGGCGGGGATTAGCGCTATGAGCGGCAGGCCGTAGGCGCCTAGGGCGGCTGCGGCGGAGATGCCGAAGGCGACGAAGGCCTGGCCAAGCCCTGCGATCACCGAGCCCTTGGCGCGCCGCCTTGCGAATTCGCGGCGGGAGCCGGGCATGCGGCGCCAGAGGCCGATCAGGGCCGAGGCGGTTGCGGCGAGGCAAACGCCAGCCAGGGCCCAGAGGCCTGCGGCGAGATCTCGCCAGAGCAGGGCGGCGAGGGGGATCGCCATCAGCACCAGCACCGGCAGGATCGCAGCGACCAGCTTGGCGCGGTCGATCATCGCGGGAGCGACGGGCGCGGAGGAGATGAGGTCCGGCGCGTCTTCGGCCGAGACGGTGATCCACACCAGGCTGGAGGCGATGGTTGAGGCCAGCAGGGTGAGGACGGGCACGAAGGTTTCTTCCGTGATGGTGAGCGCGCCGCCCGGCCGCATCAGGATGAAGCCCAGCGGCAGGAGATACAGGAGCTGCATGCCGATCTGCGAGAGGAGCAGCGGGTCGCGGCGCAGCAGGCGGAATTCCTTGCGGATGACAGACGCCATGACGCCGCCGCGCAGGCTGATGATGCGCGCGTCGGCGACGCGCTTGCGCTGGCCCATGCCGGATGCGGCGGCTGCGTCGCCCACGAAGCGGCGGCTGAAGAGAAAGACCGCGAACGGGAAGAGGCACGCGACCAGCGCCAGCCAGATCAGGATCGACACGATATCGCCGGTGAAGGCGCGCGAGGGCAGCAGCCACCAGGCGCCCGGATCAAGTTCCAGGTTAGCGATGAAGGCGGCCATCGCAGCCTGCTCCTCCTCGCGCGAGCGGCCGCTGGCGATGTTGAAATACTGGAAGGCCAGGAACACCCCGGCGCCCGCCAGAGCGCTGAATATCTGCGCGAGGATGCGTGTGTTCCTGGGGCCGATCAGGCGAAAGAGGGCTGTGACGACCAGCAGGGCCAACGCAGTGGCGGCAAACGCCAGCGTGACGAGGAAGATGATGGAGGTGAGCCACAGGGGCGAGGAGAAGATCGCCAGCCACAGGAGGGGCGGGCCCAGCAAGCCCGCATAGAGCGGCAGGGCGCCGATGGCGATGGCGGCGGCGCGTACGGCCAGGACGCGCCAGGGCGACAGGGGCGAAGACAGGATCAGGTCGAGATCGTTGCGCGTGTAGATGACGTCAACCGCCGCCAGAGTGGAACTCGACAGCATGACCGAGCCGATAAAGGCGATGGCGATACCCACGGCGGCGAGGACGAGGCCATCCCATTGGTTGTTCACGAAAGGCGGCGCCGGGATCATCGGTCCGACCCGCTGGAGCAGGAAGAACGAGAACAGCAGCCAGAGCGACATGAGCAGGCCGAGGATGATCAGCCCGCTCTTCGGCCGCGTCTTTCCCCTGCGCCAGAACAGGCGCAGTTCGTGGGACATCAGCCAGGGTATGCTGCCGGGCTTGCTCATGCGGGCGTGGCATCCGGGGCGGTGCGGGCGGTGAGCGACAGGAAGACGTCTTCCAGCGACTGGCCCTGCGCGCCAGCAAAGCCCTGGAGGTCGCCGAGGCTGCCTTCGGTGAGCAGCTTGCCATCCTTGATGATGCCGATGCGGTCGGCCATGCGCTCGGCAACCTCTAGGATGTGCGTGGTCAGGATCACGGCTGCGCCGGCGGCGACACGTTCGCGGATCAGATCTTTCACCAGGCGGCTGGCCGCTGCATCAAGGCCGGTCAACGGCTCGTCCAGCATCAGCAGCTTTGGCTCGTGGATGAGAGCGCCGGCGAGCACGGCCTTCTGCTTCATGCCGCGCGAGAAAGTCTCGCAGCGGTCATTGCGGTTCTCCCACAGGCCGAGAAGGCGCAGGAGATCCTCGGCGCGCCGGCGCGACTCAGCGGGATCGACGTCCCACAGGCCGGCGACGAACTCGAGATATTCCCACGCGGTCAGCTTGTCATAGAGCAGGGGCTCGTCGGGCAGCCAGGCGATCATCCGCTTGGCGCCCAGCGGATCGCGGCGGGCATCGACGCCGAACACTTCGACATGGCCGGCGTCGGCGTTGAGCAGACCCGCGATCATGCGCAGGGTCGTGGTTTTACCCGCGCCATTGGGGCCGAGCAGGGCGTAGAGTTCGCCGCTCCGGACCTCGAAGTCGATGCCGTCCACGGCGCGCTTGCCGCCGAAACTCTTGGCGAGGCCGGTGACCTTCAGGCCCGTTGGCGTTGAGCTGATGGACATGCTGTCCTCGTCCTGTTCTGACCCGCCAGCGGGGGCAATCGCAAACGGCGGAACACGGTGATAGAGACCCCCACCTGTCCGCCCCCTAAACGGGGCGGAACCCTGATGCGCCACCGCCCTCAAATGCGAGGTAAGTTCGTGAAACAAGGTCCCGCCCCGTTTAGGGGGCGGACAGGTGGGGGTCTGGTTCGGCATACCGGTCTGTGACGGCAGTCCGCAATCCTTCTGCCTGATCCGTCAGCATCAAGGGCGCGTACAGTCAACCGTGAACCCATTCGACGCCATTCTTACCGTATTCGCAGGCATGGCGCTGGTCATGTCTGCGGCCTGGCTTGTCCAGTTGGGAACCCGCAATGGCGGCTGGGTCGACGTGTTCTGGACATTCGGGGCCGGGGCGGCGTGTGTCACGGCCGCGCTTTGGCCGGGACCGGCGGAAAGCGTGGCGCGGCAATACCTGGTCGCGGCGCTGGCGGCGGTTTGGTCGGTGCGGCTGGGCGGCTACATCGCGCACCGCGTCGCCAAGGACAGGCACGAGGACAGGCGCTATGCAGGCCTGCGCACCGAATGGGGCGGGGCGTTCCAGCGCAACATGTATCTGCTTTGCATCGTGCAGGCGCCGGCCGCGGCGCTGTTGAGCCTTTCGGTTTTCGCAGCGAGCCATGGCGGCGTGGGAGCCGAACTTGGCCTGCGGGATTTGTTGGGAGCCGCGATGCTTGCGGCGGGGATCGTTGGTGAGGGCATGGCCGACGAACAGATGCGCCGGTTCCGCAAGACAGCGCAGCATGGCGACATCATGGACAAGGGAATGTGGGGCTGGTCGCGCCATCCCAATTATTTCTTCGAATGGGTCACCTGGCTTGCCTATCCGGTGATCGCGCTAGATCCGTCCGTGGCATGGAGCTGGGCGACGCTGGTTGCGCCGGTGATGATGTTCCTGCTGCTGCGCTTTGGCACCGGCGTGCCGGCGCTGGAGAAGGCGATGCTCGCCAGCCGCGGTGACAGATTTCGCGCATATCAGCGCCGGGTCAGCGCATTCTTTCCGCGGCCCCCGAAGAAAGTATCGGCATGAGCCTGGTGTCACGTGCGATCATCGCGTTCGAGGGCGCGCCCCTGCCGGACATCGTGCGCAAGGGTGCGGTGTCGTTCCTGGTCGGCAATGTACGCCGGCAGTTGAGACACACGCCGGCTGATGCGTCCGCGCGCTTTGCGGAGGAGATGCGCAATCATCCGATCGCGACGCATACGGCGGACGCCAACGCGCAGCATTACGAAGTGCCGGCGGAGTTCTTCGCGTTGTGCCTTGGGCCTCGCTTCAAGTATTCGAGCTGTCTCTATGAGGCGGGCGACACTCTGGAGGCGGCAGAGGTGCGGGCGCTGACGGCGACCTGCACAAATGCTGCGCTCGCCGATGGCCAGCATATCCTTGAGCTTGGTTGCGGCTGGGGGTCTATGTCGCTGTTCATGGCGGCGCGCTACCCCGGCGCGACGATCACGGCGGTGTCGAATTCAGCCAGCCAGCGCGCCCATATCGAGGCCAGCGCCGCGCGGCAGGGCATCACCAACCTGCGCATCGTGACGGCGGACATGAACGTCTTCGACACGGACGAGACGTTCGATCGTATCGTGTCGGTGGAAATGTTCGAGCACATGTCGAACTGGCGGGCGCTGCTGGAACGTTGCCGCCGGTGGATCAAGCCTGATGGCCGCATGTTCATGCATGTGTTCGCGCATCGCACTGCGCCGTATCGCTTCGACGTCAACGATCCTGCCGACTGGGTGGCGCACCACTTCTTCGCGGGCGGCGTGATGCCGAGCCGGGACCTGATCGCGAACTTCCCGGACCTGTTCGCGGTGGAGCAGGACTGGTGGTGGAACGGCAAGAACTACGAGCGCACGGCGCTCGACTGGCTGAAGAATTTCGACGCCAATCGCGAGGCGATCCGCGCGATCCTTGGACAAGTCTACGGCGCGGACGCGCGCCTGTGGGAGAACCGCTGGCGGCTGTTCTTCCTCGCCACGGCCGGGCTGTTCGGCCATGCCGGCGGCAATGAGTGGGGCGTCGTTCATCACAGGCTGAAGCCGGTCTGAGCGCGGCCGCCCTCGTGGTTCGACGGACGTAACGCCATGCGTGGCATGTCGTTACTGCTCACCATGAGGGCTCAGGGTACAACTGCTATCGAAGGACCCTCATGGTGAGCAGCATGGCGCAGCCATGCGCCCGTCGAACCACGAGGGGCCAGGCTCACTGGTCGGGAATACAAACGAAAACAGGCGGACCTTGCGGGTCCGCCTGTTTCATTTTGCCGGAGCAAGAGCGTCTACTGGCCGACGCTCTGCTGTTCCTGCGCGGCGCGGATGCGGCCGTTCATCTGCTGGTTGATCGGACCCATCTCGCTGGCGCTGATGAAGCCGTCCTTGTCGAGATCGACGCGGTCCCAGTTGGAGAGGAGCATCTGGGACATGCGGCCGCGAACTTCTTCCTTGGCGACCTTGCCGTCGACGTTCGTGTCCATCATGCCGATGGTGCGCGACTCCTCGAGGCGGGTCTGGTAGTCGTTCTTGCGGTTGGCGACCGTTTCATCGTCCCAGCGGAAGCCGAGCGCGGTGTACTGCATTTCTTCCCACGACTGTTCGCCCCAGGTGACCTTGATCGTCGGGTCAGGGTTGGCTGGATTGTGTTTGGAGTTGTCGTAGACGTAGCGTGTGATCAGCTTGGTGCCCGGCGCGATGCTGATCGGCTGCTTGAAGTCATAGCCGCGCTGCCAGTTGAAGTCGTATTTCGGGATAGAGAGGATCAGCTCCTCGCTCGCCGCGCCCGGCTTGAGCAGGGAGATCGCCATGCTCTCGCCGCGATAGTGGGCGTGCGGGAACACTGAGTACAGCGTCGCCTTCTCGGGGAAGGTGATGTAGGCGACCTCCTCGTGACGCGGCGTGTTGGGCGGGATTTCGATGCCCGCGTTCAGCACGACGGCGGAACGGCGCATGATCTCGGGCGGTGAGCCTTCCGGATAGAAGTAAAGACCAACGCGGGTCTTCTCGACCGTTTCCTTGCCATAGGGCGTGTAGTGCATCTGGAACTGGAACTTCTGGCCCGGGGCGACCCAGGTGCCGGTGCCGTCGGGATATTTCGAGGTCTCGGCGCCGACGGCATAGCCGCCCACGCCGTTGGAGAGCAGGTGGTGCACGGCCTGGCGGTCCGACGGCTTCACCGTGGAGGCGCGCAGCCAGCGGCCTTCGGGCAGCTGGTTGAGGACGACCGGATTCTGGTAGTCGACCACGCCCGAGGCGGGAACGGCGTAGGCCGGGAGTTCGATGATGTAGTCAGGCGTTCCAAGCTCCCATTCAGGGGCGGGCTTGGCGTTGATCTTCAGCGGGTCTGAGCCCGCGCCGCGGGGCGCGCCGGCCTCGATCCAGTGGATCAGGGTCTGCGTGTCTTTCGCCGTCAGGTTCATGTCGCCGGTGAACGAACCCACATGCGGGTCGGCGTGGAAGGGCGGCATGCGATCCGTGCGGATCGACTCGCGGATCATGCCGGACCACTGCTTGACCTTCTCGTAGCTGTCCATCGCGAAGGGGCCGATGCCGCCTTCGGAGTGGCAGGCCACGCAGTTCTTCGCGAGGATCGGGGAGACGTCGGTCTCATAGGAGATCCTGGCGTGCGTGGCTTTCGCTTCGCGGTTCGGGAAGGCGATGACGGGTGTTGCGAGTTCGGCCGTGGCGATCTTCACCGGTTCGCCCTTGACCAGCGCGGCGACGGCGTCGGCGACGTAGGCGGTCGTGTTGCCGCCGGTCTTGCCGGAGAGGTGGCCCGCGATGGGGCCGGAATAGACGATCTTCCAGGTCTTGGGGTCGATCACCAGCGCCTGCGCGACGCGGCTGATGCCGAGGCTTTCGCCGACCAGCTGCGTGTCGTCCATCATCACGGGGGCGTCGAGGCCGAGCGCCTTCATGTCGGCGGAGATGTCTTCGCGCTTCACGCCGGGGGTGGAGTTGATGAAGAGGAGTTCCGCGCCGGAGGTCTTGAAGGAGGCCTGCAGGTTGCGGAGGGCCAGCGCCGCGTCATTCATCTGCGCCGAGGCGGTCACGTGGCTGACGATCACGATTGCGGGGGCGTATTTGTAATAGGCCAGAAGGTGCGCGCGCGAGTTCTGGTCGACGAGCCGGAAATTGTCGGCCCGCTCCGGCGCCTTTACCTGCGTCGCCGCGACGTTCGCGCCGGCCACCTGGCCGTTGGCGACAACACCCGTCGCGATCATGGCGACTGCGGCGGCCGAGGCCAGCGCAAGCCCAAGGGTTCTGGCTTTCATGTGATGTCCTTCCAGCGTGGTCGCGCGATCCATCTCCGGGATCGTCGCTGATGGACAAATTGATACCGGAAAGTCGCGATCCCGGCAACGCGCCTGAAGCCGCCCGCGATCAACAAGGTGTCAGATACAAAGCGCTAAAGACCCCAATCCCCTGCGGAATGCCGCTCTCGATTTCACTGGCAGAGCGGAACCACGAGCGGCACATCCTACGCCGCCTTCGCCGAGGGCGTCGATCCGGTCACGACCTACAACCAGGGATCGTCCTACGGGTTCAGTCGCACAGCGGGCCGGAGTAGGACGGCGCATAGGCGATGCAGGCAAGGTCGAGCCGCCAGGGTCCTTCGGAGGGGTTCAGCTCTCCCGCCCAGGCGCCGAGCTTCTTGCTGCCCCACAGGCTGACGAGCAATTGCTGTGGCCGGACCAGTCGCTGGGCGGCGCCGCCGGTTTCGGCGTGGACAAGCTTGCCGTCCACATACCAGCGGACATAGCCGGGCTGCCAGTCGAAGCCATAGGTGTGGAAGCCGCCGGCTGAATCGAACGACAGACGATGCTTGTGCCAGGTGGCCTTCCCGTTCTCGTGCAGCGTCAGTTCCGCCGCCCCGGTATCGCGGCCGAGAATCTCGATATCGATCTCGTTGGGGCGCAGCTTGTCTGTGCGGTCGGCATAGGTGAACAGGCCGGTGATCACACCGCTGCCGCGTGGCACGCGCATGCGCGCTTCGAAATAGCCGTAGCGGAAGAAGTCGTGCGTGCGGATCTCGCCGGCGCCATAGGCCCACTCGGACCCTTCCGGGTTCTTGCGCAGGTGCAGGGTGAGGCCGGCGGGCGTGAGTTCGACCTCGCTGGCGCGCCAGTCATTGACCATCCACGGGCCGTTTGACCAGCCATCGGAGATGAACCAGCGGTTGGTGATGTCCGCGCGGTCGAACCGGTCGATGAAGGCCTCGCCCATCTGTGGCAGCGCGGCGGCTGACGCGGCTGCGGCTGACGCGGCCTCGGCCTCTGCGTCGGCCACCGGGCCCGGCGCGGGCATGGCGGCGAGGGCCTCCGGGGTATGCTGGGAGGGGTGTTCGCGGGCGGCGATAGCCCGGTCGTCATCGGCGGTTGGCCGACCTATCCCGAGCAGGATGGCCAGTCCGAGAATTGCCAGCGCGCCCAATGCGAGCCCGGCGATCAGCCAGGCCGGGGTTCGTGCTGCACGCGAAAGGCGGCCCGGGGTGGGGCGGTCAGGTGGGGTCATCCACCGGACCGGGCAACTGACGTGCCAGAATCCCGGGCGGAAATGTCCGGGAAAATAGGGGAATCCGGCGTCCTGCACCTTGCGCGAGAGGCCCTGCTTGGCCCCCCGCGACCCTTCTGCTAGACGCCGCTCCCAAGGAACAAAAAATGACTCCCCGCGACAAGATCAGAAACTTCTCCATCATCGCCCACATCGACCACGGCAAGTCGACGCTGGCGGACCGCATCATCCAGATGACGGGCGGTCTCACCGCGCGCGAAATGACCGAACAGGTCCTCGATACGATGGATATCGAGAAGGAGCGCGGCATCACCATCAAGGCCCAGACCGTGCGCCTCGACTACACGGCGCAGGATGGCCAAACCTATGTCCTCAACCTGATGGACACGCCCGGCCACGTCGACTTTGCCTATGAGGTCTCGCGCTGCCTTGCGGCCTGCGAAGGCTCGCTGCTGGTGGTCGACAGCTCGCAGGGCGTGGAGGCCCAGACGCTGGCCAACGTCTACAAGGCCATCGACGCAAACCACGAGATCGTGCCCGTTCTGAACAAGGTGGACCTGCCGGCCGCCGACGTGCCGCGCGTGAAGCAGCAGATCGAGGACGTGATCGGCATTGACGCTTCCGACGCGCTGGAGATTTCCGCCAAGACCGGTCTTGGTGTCGACACTGTGCTCGAAGCCATCGTCACCCGCCTGCCGCCGCCGAAGACGGGCGACGTCAGTGCGCCGCTGAAGGCGCTGCTGGTCGACGCGTATTACGACGCCTATCTCGGCGTCGTCGTCATTGTGCGGGTCGTGGATGGCTCGCTCAAGAAGCGCCAGGCGATCCAGATGATGAAGACCGGCGCGCACTTCGTGCTGGACCGGGTCGGTGTGTTCCGGCCCGGCAAGCTGATCGATGTCGATGAGCTGAGCCCGGGCGAAGTCGGCTTCTTCACCGCCTCGATCAAGACTGTGGCGGATTGCTCGGTCGGCGACACCATCACCGATGAGCGCAAGCCCGCGCTCGAGGCGCTGCCCGGTTTCCGCGAAGTGCAGCCCGTCGTGTTCTGCGGCCTCTTCCCGGTCGACGCCGCGAAGTTCGAGGACCTGCGCGCTGCGATGGGCAAGCTGCGCCTCAACGACGCGAGCTTCACCTATGAGATGGAGACATCGGCGGCGCTTGGCTTCGGCTTCCGCTGTGGCTTTCTGGGTCTGCTGCACCTCGAAATCATCCAGGAGCGCCTGAGCCGCGAGTTCGACCTCGACCTGATCGCGACGGCGCCGTCGGTGGTTTACGAACTGCACATGCGGGACGGTTCGACGATCGACCTTCACAATCCGGCCGACATGCCGGATGTGATGGCGATCGTGGACATCCATGAGCCGTGGATCGAGGCCACCATTTTCACCCCCGACGAATATCTCGGCGGCATTCTGAAGCTGTGCCAGGACCGGCGCGGCATCCAGAAGGAAATGAGCTATGTCGGCGCGCGGGCGATGATCCGCTATGAGCTGCCGCTCAACGAGGTGGTGTTCGATTTCTACGACCGCCTCAAGTCGATCTCGAAGGGCTATGCCTCGTTCGACTACAACCAGATCGGCCGCCGCGAGGGGGACCTCGTGAAGCTGCAGGTGCTGGTCAATGACGAGCCGGTCGACGCGCTCTCCATGCTGACGCACCGCGCGCGCGCCGAACAGCGCGGCCGCGCCATGTGCGAGAAGCTGAAGGACCTGATCCCGCGTCAGATGTTCAAGATCCCGATCCAGGCGGCGATCGGCGGCAAGGTGATCGCGCGCGAGACGATCTCCGCGCTGCGCAAGGACGTGACGGCCAAATGCTATGGCGGCGACGCCAGCCGCAAACGCAAGCTCCTCGACAAGCAGAAAGAGGGCAAGAAGCGCATGCGCCAGTTCGGGAAGGTGGAGATCCCGCAGGAGGCGTTCGTCGCGGCGTTGAAGATGGATGAGGATTAGGGATTCTTAGTTACCCAAAATGTACGTCCATCGCTCGCAAGTTCGACAGAGCAGAACTTTTCGTCGCGCAGAATCGGCACAATGTACGACGCATTGTTCACCTTGAACTGGCTCAGCAATTTTGCGCCTAGCGATCCTTTTTTGGGTTGATCGCGGGAGCCACCCATCTCCAACCGCCCGTGTTCTTCAATAATGGCTTTGGCGAACGCGAACTGGCCTGCAGGAACGTCCCAGCGAGACCCCGTCGAAGATTCGACCCAGAGTCCGCCTTTGCTGTTCTTCTCGAAAGAGAACTCGTTACCTTTCACGGTGGTGGTCGAGCCCTTTTTTTTGCTGTGAACCCCATCTGCCCGAGCACGACTCGACCGGCGTTCACCGACCTTTTCCGCAAGAGCAAGCAGAATCCATTGGGTTGTGGAAACCTCGTCTTGTTTTGCAAGTTCATTTACACGAACTTTCAATTGGTCAGGCATGTTAAGAAGAAACGGCGGCATGGAAGATCCCCTTAGGTAAGAAGATATATAACATCGCATCTTGCTCGTCAAGCGGGCGTTCAGAGAGTTGGCCTGCTCACCGCCGCCCCACATACGCGCTGCACGTGACCGTGCGCGTCACCTCACCACCAAACTCCTCCCGCACCACACGCTCCGCCTCGCTGAGCAATCGCGTGCGTGTTTCTTCCGGCGCCATGCGGACGCGGGAGAAGGTGGCGTAGAGGGCGGAGAGTTTTTCCGGCGTGAAGGTGATCTGCTGGTCGAACACGCGGTGTTCGATGTTGTTGAAGCCGGCATTGCGCAGTTCGCCCGTGCGTGCGGCGACATCCAGCCCGAAGGCGCCGACGCCGCTTGTGGCGTTGGGGTCCTGTTCGATGCCGCGGAACAGGTCTTCAGTCGCGCGGCCGAAGGCGTCGGGCTCGGCCGAGTTGTGATAGACATTCCACCACATCGCGAAATGTCCGCCGGGCTTCAGCGCGTCGCGAATGCGCGCAAGCGCGCGGCCGCGGCGCAGCCAGTGCATCGACATGGCGGCGAACCCGAAGTCGAACAGGCCGAGCGGAAGATGCGCGCGCTCGAATGGCGCGATCTCGATGTGCAGGCGGGGGTCGCTGGTCTTGCTGCGAAGGCGGTCTGCGAGGCGGCTGTCTGGCTCGATGGCGAGGAGGTAG
Source organism: Hyphomonadaceae bacterium (assembly GCA_022844345.1). Taxonomy (GTDB): domain Bacteria; phylum Pseudomonadota; class Alphaproteobacteria; order Caulobacterales; family Hyphomonadaceae; genus UBA7672. The sequence continues at coordinate 95,776 of JALHLU010000001.1, read as the reverse complement.
CGCACCGGTGTGGCGAGGATGGGCAGGGTGGCGTGGCCGGTGCCGGCGCCGATCTCGAAACAGTCGCTGTCCGGACCGAGGGCGCAGGTCGCGCGCAGCCAGGCGAACAGGGCCTCGGGGTAAGGCGGCCGTGCAAAATCATAGAGTTCGGGGTCCTCGCCGAACTTGAGCCCGCCGGGGGAAGAGAAGATGGAGGCCACTTACGGCGCGAAGCTTGAACGGGCGGTGAGCGCCCAGCGTCCCTGCTTCTGTTCGACGATGTAGAGCGAGTTGAAGCGCGACATCTCCGAGCCGTCGGCGCGGTAGCGGACGAAGGTGGTGAGCATGTGCGCCTTCGTGGCGTCGCACTGGACGACCTTGCGCATCGCCCAGCCTGACCGGTCCCAGCCCTGGGCGGCGAGCGCGGGGAAGCTTGCTTCGAGATCCTGCGGCCCGTTGATGACCCGGACATTGCCGGACGCGATGCGGACGGACGGGAAGTGGAAGGTCTTGCCCCAGGCTTCGGCGTCCTTCGAGTTGAAGGTGGTCATGAACTCATCGGTGACGTCGTAGGCTGGCTTGTAGGCGGGGCAGGAGGTGAACGCGCTGTCGCCTGCCTCATAGCTCATCGAGGCGCAGGCGGACGTCAGCGTGGCGAGCATGACGGCCAGCGCGGCGAGGGGATCGCGTTTCTTCATCTACAGTTCCATTCAGAGCGGCTTGCACGCCTCGGCCAGCCAGGCGCGGTCATCTTCGTCGAGCAGCGGGCCGACCTCGGCCAGCACGCGTGCGTGGTAACGGTCGATCCAGACCCATTCCTGCTCGGTCAGGAGGCCGGGCAGGATCAGGCGTTTGTCGAGCGGGGCCAGCGTCAGCGTCTCGAAGCCCAGCATGTCGCGTTCGCCGCCGGGGATCGGCTTGGGCTCGGTGACGACCTGGAGGTTCTCGATGCGGATGCCCCAGGCGCCGGCCTTGTAGTAGCCGGGCTCGTTCGAAAGGATCATGCCCGGCTCGAGCGGCACGGTGTTCGGCGCCTTGGCGATGCGGTGGGGACCCTCGTGCACGCCGAGATAGGAGCCGACGCCATGGCCGGTGCCGTGGTCATAGTCGATGCCGGCTTCCCACAGGGCGAGACGCGCCAGGATGTCGAGGGCGGAGCCTGTTGTGCCTTTCGGGAAGCGCACGCGGGAGAGGGCGATGTGGCCCTTGAGGACGCGCGTGTTGCGCTCCTTCATCTCCTCGCTCGCCTCGCCGATGGCGAGCGTGCGGGTGACGTCGGTGGTGCCGTCGAGATACTGGCCGCCGGAATCGAGCAGGAAGAGCGAGCCGCGTTCCAGCCGGCGATTGGTCTGCGTATCCGGGCGGTAGTGGTTGATCGCGGCGTTGGGGCCGGCGCTGGAGATCGAGTTGAAGGAGAGGTCCTTCAGCTCGCCCGTCTTCTCGCGGAATTCCTCGACCTTCATGGCGCAGTCGATCTCGGTGACCTCGCCGGTCTGGCCGTTGGCTTCGTACCAGCGCATGAAGCGGGCGAGGGCTGCGCCATCGCGGCGATGGGCCTTGCGGGCGCCTTCGATTTCGACGGCGTTCTTTCTGGCGCGTGGCAGCATGACGGGATCGGCTCCGCGCACGACCTGCGCGCCGGCCTTGCCCAGCGTGTTGAAGAACCAGGACGAAGCGGCGGACGGATCGAGACTGACGCGCTTGCCTTCCAGCTTGGCGAGGCGGCGCTCCAACTCGTTCTGCGGGCGGAGGGTGACTTCATTGCCGAGATGCTGGCCGAGCTCCGGTCCGATCTTGGCGGGGTGGAGGAAGAGTTCGGCCTGTCCGTCGGAGAACAGGAAGGCGCGGCCCAGCGGCAGCGGCGTACGCGAGACGTCGCCGCCACGGATGTTGAACAGCCAGGCGATCGAGGCTGGCGAGGTGATGACAGCAGCGTCGAGCTTCTGTTCGGCCAGCGCCCGGCCGAGGCGCGCGCGCTTCGATGAAGAGCTTTCGCCCGCGAAGGCGACATCGTGCGGGACAACGGCCTGCGTCGGCTCGGACGGGCGATCTGTCCAGGCGGTGTCGAGCGGGTTGGGGTCCGTGACGACAAGGGTGGCGCCTGCCTTGGCTGCGGCCTCGACCAGCTTGTCGAGCGCATCGGGCGAGAGGAGGCGTGGGTCGTAGCCGATCTTCTGGCCGGCGAGCGTCTGCTTCGCGAGCCAGCCGAACGGGCCGGGATCGATGAGGTCGCCCACCTCGAACAGTTTGGGGGCGAGCTGTTGCTTCACCTGAAGCGTATAGCGGCCGTCGACGAAGACGATGGCGGTTTTCTGGAACACGAAGGCCGCGCCGGCTGAGCCTGTGAAGCCAGTCGCCCAGGCGAGGCGCTCATAGCAGGCGGGCAGGTATTCGTTCTGATACTCGTCGTCATGCGGGATGTAGAGGCCGTCGAGCCCGGCTTCCTTGAGCGCGGCGCGCAGGAGCGGGAGGGACGCCCGGCCAACATCAGGGCCGCCGATGACTTCGTATGTCTGTCTCATGTCTGCGCCTCAAATGGGGAGTGGCGCAGTTCTAGACCTGTCCGCGGCGTCTGTCATGTCCAGGGAAAGCCTCAACTCCTGTGCTTTGGCGCCTTTGAGACCATCAGGTGTCCCAGTTTCCAGAGATGGGCCGTCACGGCACGGCCAAACGCGTCGCGGTCGCGCAGCCGCGCGAGCTGTGGGTGGGAGAGCAAATCTGCAAGCGTGCGCCGGCCGTTGGCGTTCTCGAACAGCGCCTGCTCGGCCGGGCCGAGCTGCATCTGTATTGATCCGCGCTGGTAATGCGACGGGCCTGTCCGCTGGATGCCCGGTGCGCACAGAGGCGCGTAGCCCATAGCCTCGTCGCTGTTGAAATCGAGCAGGTAGATCGAAGGATCGAGCGCAGCTGGCCGCGCCATGAAGACATGCGTGGCGATGCTTGCGGTCAGCATTTCCACTGCCGCCCACTGGTCGCGCAGCGGCAGCTGCAGGAGCCGTTCGGCCAGCGCCGATCCCGGCGCAAGCGCGCCCTCGGGATAATACCATGACGGCTCGACCCAGTGCTGGAAGGCAAGGCCATTGCTCTCGATGAAATCGAAGACCTGCGGAACGGTGTAGGCGCGATCCTGCGGGTTGAGGAACGTGTCGACCAGCGCCGCATCGTGCTGCAGTTCGCCGGCAACCTCGAGATAGCGATGGACGAAATGGCCCTGCGGCAGGCTTGCCAGAACCTCACGCGTGAATGCAACGCCCGCCGCATCCGCCGCCACGCCCATGCGCCTGAGTGCGTCCTGGATCATGTAGACGCCGGTGCGTCGCGTTGCTGCGTAGACCATGCCAACGAACACGCCATTCGGCGCGAGCGTCTCGCTCAACGCACGCAGCCCTGCACCGGGATTGGTCATGTGGTGCAGTACGCCGGTTGAGATGATGAAGTCGAAGTCCCTGCCGATCTTCGCAACGTCGCGCAGGTCGCCGCAATAGAGGCGCAGGTTGGAGAGGCCGTGACGATCCTGCAGGAAACGTTCATGCGCCAGGCTCGCCTCGGAAAGATCGACTCCGGTCACTTCGCAATGAGGGTTGGTGTAGGCAAGCACGGCGGCCTGCACGGTGCCACAGCCGGCGACCAAGATGCGAAGGCGGTCTCGTGGCCGTCCCTCAGGCCACAACGCCGCGCTGTAGAGGGCAGGGTCGCCCATCTGCACATAGCCCGTATCGAGCCTGGCCTTGATGTCGGGAAACGGCGGCGGATAGGCCCACGACTCATACTGGCGCGCGATGAGACCGGAGGCGTCTTCCATATGCGTTGGATAGTTTGCCGGTCCCGCGCCCGCAACAGGATATGGATCGCGCTCCTCGAAATAGACGCGCCCATATTTGAAGCGAACCGGCTGGAGTTTTGCCTGGTCCGCCCCAGAAACAGCGCTAACCGGCTCGCGCGTAGACCAGTGTAGACCAGCCGTTGAGGCGGCGGCGGTGTTTCAAGGTAAAGCCCTGACCGGCATAGGCGGCTTTCACCTGCGGCTCCTGATGCGTCAGCAGGCCGGAGAGAATTACCCGCCCCCCCGGGGCGACGAGCCGGGCGATTTCGGGGGCGAGGCCGACCAGGGGCTTGGCCAGGATGTTGGCCAACACGAGGTCATAGGGCGCGCCTGCGCGGATGGCGGCATGGCCAGAGCCGCGCGCGGTGAGCAGTTTGAGGCGCCGGCCGGCCTTGTTGTTCTTCCGGTTCTCGTGCGCGATGCGGATCGAATCCGCGTCCATGTCTGTCCCGAGGGCGAAAGGAACGCCGCGCTTGAGGGCGGCAAGGGCCAGCACCCCTGAGCCGGTACCAATATCGAGCACGCGGCGCGGACGGCGCCGGTCCAGCTCCAGCGCCAGCGCCTGGAGGCAGCCCTTGGTGGTGCCGTGATGGCCGGTGCCGAAGGCGGGGCCGGCCTCGATCCAGATCGGGATGCGGCCGCCTTCCAGATGGGCGAGTTCGTGCCAGCCGGCCACGATGAACGGACCAGCCAACACGGCAGGCAGGCCCGCAAGCGAGACGGCGACCCAGTCCTTGTCTTCCAGCTTCTGGGTCGAGACGGGAATGCCGGGCGCCTCGCGTTCGATGAGGGCGGCGGCTTCGGCTGCGAGCTGCTCATTTGTGCAGAAGGCGTCGAGGCTCCAGGCAATGCGCGAGGCTTCCTCGACCGAGACGGCGGATGCCGGCGAGGGGTCCATCTCCGCAAGCACATCAGACAGGCGCTCGGCGTCGGCGCGGGGGAGGAGGCAGTGCACGCGATACATGGAGGTGGGTCCCAGACGAAGCGGGCCTTATAGGCCTGCCCGCAGGGTGGGCAAGTCTTGGCCGCAAGCGCTGGGATCTGGATATGGAAAGGCCCGGCTCCTTGCGGAGCCGGGCATCCCATGAAACCGCAACCCCGAAGGGCCGGAGGTTCCGTCGGAGGGGTCAGAGCAGCCTAGCGCTGCTGGGGTTTGCGATCGTCGCGCTTGTCGTCCGGGCGCTTCTCCGGTTGGCCGCCCTGTTGGCCGGGCTTGTTCTGCTCGCCCTGCTGCTGACGGCGCTGGCCGTCATTGTCGCGTTCGCCGTTCGGGTCGTTGACGTTGGCCTGATCGGGGCGATTGTCCGGGCTCATCTTGTTGTCCGGGTTTGTGTTGTGATCGCGGGGAGTGTTGGTCATGAGGCGTTCCTTTTTCCAGACTTGCTTCTGCGCGAAACATTGAACTTCCCCCCATCGCGCATTGAAAGAACGTGTCCGGGTCAGCGCCGTTCCACATGTCTAACCCAGGTCAATTTGATGGGAACTTCGGTGCTCAGCGCTTCAACGATCCGTCCGGCTGGCGATCGATCTGATCGGTGTCGCCGACATCGCGCATCGGCTGGAAGCCTTCCGATTGTGCGGATGTGCCGGGCATGGTGTGCGTGCGGCGCGTCGGTCTCATGCCTCCGTCTGCCGGCAGACCGTGGCGATCATCGCCGAAGACGGAATCGTGGATCGGGTGGCTGGTTTCGAAGTCTACGGATTCATGGCGCGGCATGATGTGCGCTCCTTTTCTGATGTGGTGTGTCGAGCGAACAACGCGCGCGCGGACGCGAGGTTGCCTCGATCGATGCACCGCAATACTGCTGTCGCATGACCTTCGACCGCGAGCGATTTGTGGCAGACTGCGTCGCCTCACTTGATGAGGCGGACCCGCGCGCGGCGATCATGGAGCATCTGACGCGCGCTGTGTCGGATCATGCCGCTGTGCTGAAGGGCATGGGGGAGCCGGCGGAGGCGGGGCTCGACGTGTTGCTGCGCTCGCCGCGCCTGACGATCTTTGCCGCCAAGTGGGCGCCGAACATGACGCTGTCGCCACACAACCATCTGATGTGGGCGATGATTGGCATCTATACCGGGCGCGAGGACAACATGTTCTGGAAGCAGAGCGCGCATTCACCGCGCGGGCTGGTGGCGGGCGGGGCGAGGGCGATGTTCGCGGGCGATGTGTGCGAGATGGCGGAGGATGCGATCCACTCGGTGACGAATCCGCTGGGGCGGTTCACGGCCGGGCTGCACATCTACGGCGGCGACTTCTTCGACACGGAGCGCAGCCTGTGGAACGCCGAGACGCTGGCCGAGGAGCCCTCCAACGGCGAGGTTGTGCGTGCGATGTTCGAAGCGGAAAACGCGAAGCTGCGCCGCTGATTATTCGCCGCGATCCTGTCCGCCGGTGTGGGCGAGGCCCTGGCGGTCGTTGCTGCGGCCGCCCTGGAGGATGTTGACGAGGCCGTAATTCCCCTCGTGGCAGGCGAACTCGTAGAGCTGGTCCTCGAGGCGGGTGAGCGGCATCTGCCCGCCCCAGGCGGCGGTGTAGACCGTGGGGTCATCCACTTCAAACTCGTAGAGGACCTGGTCGCCGGAGATGCGGGTGAAGCGCTCGGTGATCCTGCCCGCGTTCGAGATGAAGGCGCCGCCCGAGCGCGGATCGATGTGGCGCGTTTCGACCACCAGCGTGTCGCCATCCCAGTGCGCGATGGAATCGCCCATCCAGGCCTGCACGCCGGTCTCGCGGTGCTTGCCGCCGATGCGCGCGATGCGGACGTCGTGGATCATCTCGGACATGATCATCACATGATCGCCCGTCTGCACGATCTGGAAGTTGTTGTTGTAGAGATAGTTGCCGAAGGGCGGGCCGTTGGTGCCGATGATGATGCAGCGCTCGGAGCTGCCGCGTTCTTCGGGATTGTCATAGCCGGTGCCGGGGCGGCGCGTGGCGGCGGCGCGCATGGCGCGGCCCTGCTCGGTCATCGCCGGGATTTTGCCGTCGGACGGGAAGGTTATGTAGGACGAGCGCTTCTCGCCCTTGATGGTGGCGACGATCGAACCGGGATCGGTCCACGCCACATCGTAATTGCCGACGCCGGGGAGGGCCTTGCCTTTTTCGGGCGGCGGCGCGTTGGGATCGACGAAGTCCTTCTCCGTCTTGAGGCGCACATTGAAGAGCGCGCGGCCTTCGAGTTCGGCGGCCTGTTCCTCCGAGAGGACGAGGGGATAGCCCTGCGGTCGCTCCAGCCGCGAGACGGAGGCGTTCGACCAGAAGCCGTGCAGGTCTGGCCGGCCATCGGAGAGGCGGGGGGGCTGGTAGTCGCCGGTGAACTCGGCGGCGGTTTTTACCGGCGCGGGCGTTGTCTGCGCTGCGGCGGGCAGGGCCAGAAAAAGGGCGGCGAGCGCGAGAGCGAAGCTGCGCGGCATGGACGAATCTCCCCGGACGGTGCGGCTCTTGAAAGGCCGCTGCCGGGGAGATTGCCTTGGCGGCAGGCCGCTGCCAAGCGCGCCGCGGGGCACGCTTTGGTGAGGGGCCTGGAAGGTTCCGCTAGTCCTCGGTGGGATCGGCCTTGTCGAAGGGGTCGCGCGGGGCGGGATCGACATGCTGGGTGGGGCGCACGCGTTCCTCGCGGCGGTTGTCGTCGGACGGCTTGGGGCGGGCGTCGAAGGCGCGCTTGTTGTCAGACGATGTGACCGGCGCCTTGGAGACGGCGGGCGTCTTCCCCGGGCTGGAGCGGCCGGCAGGCTTTCCGTCGGCGGGAGCGTTGGAGGAGAAGGTCTTCTTGTAGATGGCCATGTGGCTGTTCCTGCGTGTGATGGGGATGGGGCGGGGCAGGAAGCGCGCTAGCGCCTGTGGGTCGGCGTGTTGTGGCGATCGTCGTAGGCCTTCTTGGCGGCTTCCGGATCACGGGGCGGCGGCGTCTTGCGGCCGTCGCGGTGGTTCTCGAGCATCTGGCGTTCGCGATTGGATTCGGCGGCGCGCTGGGCGGCTGTTGCGGGTTTGGTCATTTTGGCTCCACGCCTCTCGGCGCAGGCGGAAGTCCGCAGCAACGGGACGGCTACCAGCCGTGCACCCTTATCGGGGTTCCAGCAATGTTCTTATTCCGGCCCCGCGCCTTTGTTTGGACTTGATTGGCGCGATGGCTGGGGGTGGGGAGGACGACATGCGCATCATCATCGCGACATTTGCGGCCGCTTTCCTTACGGGCTGCGCCAGCATTCCGCTCGACGATCCTGAAGAATACGAGGCGCTGTCGCACGAGGCGATCACCGCCCTCGAAGGCTCCGCCCCCGGCGACATCCGCATCGAGGGCCTGCACGGCTTCATGCTGAACACCCACTGGACGGCGGTGACGCCGAGAGGCCGCTACGGCTGCATGCGCGACCTCACGGGCACGCCGACGTGTGAGAAGCGGTGAAGCTCAGGCCGTGCGCACCGCGCGCCTGACGGCGTCGGGGTTGGATTCGATCACGCGCAGCAGGGTCTGCGCCGCGAGGTCGGGCGTGCGGAGCTTCTGTTCCCATGCGCGCACGGCGGCGACGGCGAGGCCGAACTCGGCGGCGAACCTGTCCTGCGACAGGCCGGTGGCCTTGCGCACGGCGGCGACATCAACCGGCTTGCGCACGACAAGCCCGGGCACGCTCTCGCCGCGCATGTGGGCGAGGCCTTCACGCAGACCGGCGATGGCGCTCTGGCCGACGGTGGGGACTTTGGCGCGCTTCGCGGGCGCGCGCTTGCGGGGTTTTGCCTTGGTGGTCATTCGTCTCTCCCTCGGGCTTGCGCCTTCAGTTCCTTCATCAGTTTCGCCATCTCGTTGACTTCCGCCTTCGAGACGTTGCCGCGCTGGTTCTTGCCGTAGACCGTCACCAGCAGGACGGCGACCGTGTCAGATATCCACGCGGTCAGCACGCGCCAGCCTCCGCTCTTGCCGCCGCCGGGCTTCGCGATGCGCACCTTGCGGACGCCGCCGGAGCCCTTGATGAGGTCACCCGCCTGCGGATTGGCGGCGATGAAATCGACGACAGCCGCGCGATCCTCCTCCGTCATGCCAGCGCGCTCGGCGGCGGCAAGATAGGCCGGCGTCTCGATGATCTCGTGCAGCGGCCTCATACACTGTCATATATGACATTGTGGTATATAGGGCAAGAGGTATGGAGCATTTTATGCGTGATCGGTGGAGAACTAGTTGACCTTCATCCTAAGCCCCGCTCTGTGCTTCGGATTGTCGTTGATCATGCGCTTTGGCAGCTCGAAGTTCGCGCTCGCGGAAAAAACCCATGGCTCTGCATACATAACCTGCAGACTATTCAAATGGATGACATTGTCGTCTGATGCTGGCATCAGCGAGCCAGTCAGAAAACCTGACTGTATCTGTTCCAAGTCTGTGATGCTCTTTCGCAACTTATCCAGTTGAGTTTGTGCTTCCGCTCTTTGGGGCGGCGAACTGAGAAGCGCGAATCCGGAAGCCGCTCTTTCTGTCCGTCGTCCTTCCTCAAGACCGTTCACAAACTCTGCGAGAAGCGTGGGGCACCAGAACCCAAGCGCAAGTTCGGGTGAGACCGGCAGGTAGATTTGGATTCCTGGGACAGCAAGCCCAATGTTTCCGTACGGCCCATGGTTTCGGTCGTTCTTCAGGACGACCGGGGTGTCGCCAATGATGAAACGCTGTTCGCCTGTTGCCACGAACAGGCCCATGGCCTTTGCGCCAAGTAGCTTGGCAAAATCGCCCAGCGAGTCCTGGATCATATGGAAGGCAAGGGCTTTGAGATTGTTTCCTTCCAGAGGGCCGTCAAGGTCGGATGGAACTTTGCCACCCATGCGAGCTACGCGTTCTCTCAGGTGCTCGGCCATGTCAGCAAAGCGTGCTCGCAAATCGGGACCACGCAGGAATTGTAGCGCTACGAAAACGCACAGAATCGCTCGGTCCTGAGCTGATGCCGCTGTGAGGCTTCTTGCTGCGATTATTGTCCCCAAGCGAGCGGCTGCGTCCCCTTCGATTTGTGCCATGCCAGCTTCGAGCGACAAACGTGTCTGACCGTTGTCGATCGCGTTGAAGTCCGTTTCGACTGCGATGTTTTCGATCGCCGTGAGGAATTGCCTATCTGTAAGTTTGTCAAAGACATGGATCTGGTGCTTGCCGGATCGTCGAGCCTTGCCAAACCGGCGAAGAAGCAACCTTGGGACGTAGTGATGTCGGCGGGCATCGGCGACGACGCGGTTGGACATTTTCAAACCCGCTTCACGAAGCTCTCGACCACCTTCTTCACGCCCGCCTTGTCGAACGCGACCGTGAGCTTCGCGCCGTCGATTTCGGTGACGCGGCCGTAGCCGAATTTTTCGTGGAAGATGCGTTGGCCGGGTTGGAGGCCGCTGCTGGCTGCGGGGTCGGAGGAGGCGAGCATGTCGCCGGGGGTCTTGCCGCGCTGGAGCGGGCGGCCGTCGCTGTCGCCTGAGCGGAAGGCGCGGCCTTCGATGTCGGGCGGGCGGGTGGCGCCGCGTGTGGCGGAGGCTTCCTGGGCGCGGCGCCAGCCGGGGCTGTCGTAGCCGCCTCTGAAACCGCCCCCGGAGCCTGACCCCCCTGCCGTCCCCCCTTTCAGGGGGGACAGTGGAGACGCGCGGCCGGCGCTGGTGTTGTCGAAGACGGCGGAGTCTTCGCGTGCGGCGGTGGAGGACGGGCGGTCCCATTGGGACTTTACCTCTGAGCCGTAGAAGCCGCCGCTGGGGGCGACGTAGCCGGTCTCGCTGACGGCGTCGACGTGTTGGGCGGGGAGTTCGTCGACGAAGCGGCTTGGAAGCACTGAAGTCCAACGCCCGTAGATCTGGCGGTTGGCGGCGAAGGAGATGTAGGCGCGCTCGCGGGCGCGCGTGATGCCCACATACGCAAGACGCCGTTCTTCCTCGAGGCCCTTGGCGCCCTGTTCGTCGAGGCTGCGGCGGGAGGGGAACACTTCCTCCTCCCAGCCGGGCAGGAAGACCATCGGCCATTCGAGGCCCTTGGCGGAGTGGAGCGTGAGGATCTGCACCTGGTCGTGGCTGTTCGAGCCTTCGGCGTTGTCCATCACGAGTTCGACGTGTTCGAGGAATTCGTTGAGCGTGCCGAACTGGCCCATCGCGCGCACGAGTTCCTTCAGGTTGTCGAGGCGGGACTGGGCCTGCGGGGATTTGTCGGCCTGCAGCATGTCCGTGTAGCCGGACTCCTCAAGGATGATCTCGAGGAGGCGCGGGTGTTCGGTGTCGCCGGCCTGGGTGCGCCAGCGTTCCATGTCGATGAGGAAGCGGCGCAGGCCGGTTTTGGCGGGGCCGCGGATTTCATCGCCCCGGATCATCATGTCGGTGGCGCGCGTGAGATAGGTGTTGAGCTCGCGGGCGGCGACGTAGGCTTTCTGGATGGTGGTGTCGCCGATGCCGCGCTTGGGCGTGTTGCAGACGCGCTCGAAGGCGAGGTCGTCGGCCTCCGAGCGGATGAGGCGGAGATAAGCGAGGGCGTCGCGGATTTCCTGGCGCTCGAAGAAGCGCGGGCCGCCGATGACGCGATAGGGCGTGCCGGTGACGATGAAGCGTTCCTCGAAGGCGCGCATCTGCCATGAGGCGCGCACGAGCACGGCGCATTCGGCATAGCGGCGGTTTGACTGCTTCCACGATGTGATGTCGTCGCAGATGAGGCGGGCTTCCTGCTCGCCATCCCAGACGCCGCGCACCTTCACGAGATCGCCTTCGCCCGCGTCGGTGCGCAGCGTCTTGCCGAGGCGGGAGGTGTTCTGCGCGATGACGTGGGAGGCGGCGGCGAGGATGTGGGCGGTGGAGCGGTAGTTCTGTTCGAGGCGGATCACCTTGGCGCCGGGAAAGTCCTTCTCGAAGCGCAGGATGTTGTCGACCTCGGCGCCGCGCCAGCCATAGATCGACTGGTCGTCATCGCCCACGCAGCAGATGTTGTTGCTGCCCTGCGCGAGGAGTCGCAGCCAGAGATACTGCGCGACGTTGGTGTCCTGGTATTCGTCGACCAGGATGTATTTGAATTTCGCGTGGTACTCGGCCAGCACTTCGGGGTGTTCGGTGAAGATGCGGATGGTGTGGAGCAGCAGGTCGCCGAAATCGACGGCGTTCAGTGTCGCGAGGCGGTTCTGGTAGAGCTGGTAGAGTTTCACGCCCTTGCCTTCGGCGAACTGGCGGCCCTCTTCGGGCGGCAGTTTCTCGGGCCAGATGGCGCGGTTCTTCCAGCCGTCGATGAGCGAAGCGAGATAGCGCGGCGTCCAGCGCTTCTGGTCGATGCCTTCAGCTTCGAGGATCTGCTTGATCAGGCGCAGCTGGTCGTCCGTATCCAGAACAGTGAAGCCGGATTTCAGCTTCGCCAGCTCGGCATGGCGGCGGAGGATCTGGGCGGAGACGGAGTGGAATGTGCCGAACCAGCGCAGGCCCTCGCCCTCGGGGCCGATCAGGGCGAGCGTGCGCTCGCGCATTTCGCGCGCGGCCTTGTTGGTGAAGGTGACCACCAGCATCTGGGATGGCCACGCCCTGCGCTGCGCCAGGATGTGCGCGACGCGGGTGGTGAGCACGCGCGTCTTGCCCGTGCCGGCGCCGGCGAGGACGAGCAGCGGGCCCTCGGTGGAGAGCACCGCCTCGCGCTGCTGCGGGTTGAGGCCGTCGAGCCAGGCGGCGTTGACGCCGCCGTCGCCCGGAGGCGCCTGACGCGCGGAGGCGCGCTGGGAGATCGGGCGATCATCGAAGACGCGATCATCGGTAAGATCGGCGGGGATATCCTCGCGCGTGTCTTCCGGCAGGTCTTCGTCCGCAGGCGGCAGGCGATGGAAGTTCAGACCATCGGGCAAGGGGGTGTCGTCGTCCGAACCGGGCTCGCGCTCATCGTCGGGGAACGGAATGTCTGAAGGGTCGCGGGAATCGCTCATTGAGCGCTGATCTGGCTGGGGTTTTCCCTTTGCGCAAGGGCGCCGCTGTAGCGCGTTGATTTACGGTTTGTTCTGGTGCGGCCGCCGTGCAGAATGTAAGCTACTTTGGCTGGCGCTTCGGTGGGGAGCTCGGGGACCAATGACCTTCGCCAGATGGCTAGCGGATGTGAATAGGCGGATGCGGACCGAGTTCAGCATCAACACCAGAGATGCGGGCCTGAGCAAGGCCGAGCTTATGCGATGGTGGCGTGAAGGCATGTCGCCGCTCGAATTCGTGACGTGGCAGGGTGAGAAGCACGACCTTACTCCGCGCAACGAGTGGGGCTGGGGTTAGCGTGGCGAAGGCTGTTTTCACATCAAAGGCCGACCCCGGTTACGATGACATACCGAGCGCGCACTACCATTTCCCGCGGACGTACCTTCGGCAGGCCGAAGAAGCCTTGGGAGACTGGATCGTCTACTATGAGCCGCGCAGATCTTCGACAGACTTGTCCAGCTCGGGCGGACGTCAGGCCTACTTCGCAACAGCGCAGCTCACGCGCATTATGCCTGACCCTGGGCTTGCGGACCACTTCTACGCTTATGTGGACCCGCAAACCTATCTCGATTTTGATCATCCTGTGCCTTTCAAGGACGGCGACCACTATTACGAGTCTCTCCTGCAAAAGAATGATGGTTCGACGAACAAAGGCGCGTTTGGACGCGCAGTGCGGACAATACCCGACGAAGAATACGAGCTAATTCTCCGTGCTGGTTTTGTGGCGACGCTAAAGGATCGTGTTGCGATCGCCCCGGCGGCGCCAGGGACGATAGCAACACGAGTACTCCCCGCGCTGGAGGAAGAAGGAACTGAGTTTGAGCGCCCCCTTGTCGAGCGCTTGGTGACTCGACCGTTCAGGGACCGAGCATTCGCTCAGGGAGTTGTAACAGCTTACAATAAGACGTGCGCCGTCACTGGTCTTAAGATCATTAACGGCGGGGGGAGACCCGAGGTTCAGGCCGCGCACATCCGTTCTGTCGATGGCGGCGGGTCGGACTCTGTTCGAAACGGCGTTGCCTTGTCAGGTACGGCGCACTGGATGTTCGACCGGGGACTGATTTCGATCGCGGACGACTATTCGATTCTCGTTGCAGACAAGTTCCTGCCTGATGACGCGAAGCGCCTAATTCGACCGGATCGCAAGCTGATGCTGCCGGAACGGAGAGACGTACGGCCCCACGCCTCCTACTTGCAGTATCACCGAGAGAAGGTCTTCAAGGGTTAGCCATTCCCAACGTCGCGGACCCAGCCCCTACACCACCAGCGCCCGATAGGCGCGCCATGAGGCGAGGCCCAGCCAGGGGATCACCACGATCAGGGCGAAGAAGCCGGTGGCGAGGGAGGCGAGGATCAGGGTGGCGATGATCGCGGCCCAGATCAGCATGGGCAGGGTGTTCTTCGCGACGCAGCGGACACTGGTGACGGTGGCCGTGAAGATGTCGCGGCGGCTGTCGAGCAGCATGGGCGCGGAGACCACCACCAGCGAGAAGGTGAGCCAGGCGAGGATGCCGCCAATGGCCGTGCCCCAGATCAGCATGGTGTGGCCAGCGGGCGTCGTGGTCGCAAACTGGATGAAGGCGTCGAGCGTTGGGTAGATGCGGCTGGCGGCGAGGCCGGCCGTGATCAGCGCCAGCTCCAGCCAGATGCCGAAGATGATCAGCAGGGCGAGGCCAAGGAACGCCACGTCGCGCCGGAAGGCCGCGCGCACGAAGGCGACGCGCACGAGCGTGGGGCGCTTGCTCGCCTCCAGCATGCGGCCGCCTTCATAGATGCCCATGGCCATCATCGGCGCGATGAAGATGAAGCCTGCGGCCAGCGCGACCGCCCAGAAGGCAAGCCCGGTGAATGCCAGCCCAAGCGCGATGGCGGCGCCGAGAAACGCCACGACGAGGCCATAGGCGAGAAAGACCACGGGCGCCTGCCACAGGTCTCGCCAGGCGCCGGCGAGCCAGCCGAAAGGCGCGGTGAGGCTGATTGTGTTCACGGCCGGAAGGCCGTTGGCGTCGCTCCCGTTGGCGTCCCCCATGATGTTTCCCCTCGGTGTACTTTCCGGGCGCCCTGCTTGCCGGGGCGTCTCGCGCGAAGGCTTACAGCGCATTCGCGCTGCGCCTTGAGCAGGATCAAGCAGGGGCGCGCCGCATCAAGGCGGGGCGATCACCTCGGCTTGATGAGCAGGAGGGTTGCGCTACGGCAGGGGCGGCGGGAGGTTCGAGCTGGGTGGGATCAGAGCTGGCGGGAGTGCGGCATGCTGAGGCTTCTTGCGATTGCGGGGATTGCCGCCGGGCTCGGTGCCGGCGCGGCCCAGGCGCAGACGGTGGCCGACATCGGCATGGCGGGGATGGACCCGCGCTCGGGCAAGGCGCCGAAGCAGGCGGTGATCCTGTTCCACGGCTATACGCAGCGCGGGGCGGCGATGAAGCCGCTGGCGGACACGCTGGCGAAGCGGCTTCCGGATGCGGCCTTCATCTTCAACGATGGTCCGCTGGAAGCTGGCGGCGGCCGGTCGTGGTATGTGCTGCGCGGGGAGGACACTGAGAATACACGCGCGAAGGCGAAGCAGCTTGCGACCGACACGGTGCGAAAGGTGTCAGAGGGGCTGGGTGTTCCCCATGACCAGATTGTGGTGGTGGGGTTCAGCCAGGGCGGCGGGGTGGCTTTCGATGGCGGATCATGCGTCTCGCCGGATGTGAAGGCGGTGGTGTCGCTGGCGGGGATCGTCGCCAATGGCGACTGCAAGGCGGAAGAGGGCGCTGCGGCGAATGTGCTGATCGTCTACAATGACGGAGACCCCACCGTGTCGCCCGGGCGAATCGCGCAATTCCAGGATGCGCTGAAACTGGCTGGCTATGACTCGAAGCTTGAGACGTTTCCGGGCGCCGCACACTGGCCGGCTGCGGCCGGGCTGACCCGCGCGCAGGATTTCATCGTGGAGCAGCTGGGCAAGTGATCAGTTCGCCTGGATGCTTTCCATGAAGCTGATCAGGTCGTTCGCCGCCTGGGTCGAGAAGCGGAATTCCGGCATGTCGGGATGGCCGGTCATCAGGCCCTCGACCAGCGACTCGGCGAGATCGGCGACAGGGTAGAGCTGCGACAGGTCGCGGAAGGGAATGGCGTCTGAGATGCGGCTGCGATCTGCCGTGCTGATGGCGTGACAGGCGGCGCAATACTGGCGCGCGAGGGTCTGGCCACGCGCAACTCCCGGGTCTGCGGACGGCGCAGGTTCGGGCGTCGCGCAGGCCGAGAGGCCAAGAGCGAGTAGCGTAAGGCAAACCGTGGACCGGCGCAGACCTGCAATCATGACGGATCCTCTCCAAGCCTTTACACCGGCACGAACAGCCTGCCGCAGGCGTGATCTGGGTCAAGACGCCGGATGACCGGCAAGTAGGCGCCGCACGGCCAGAAACCGGGCGCCGGGGAGTTTTCCACTGCATGTTTAATGCGCTGGGGGTGCACAAGCGACGGTCGTTGGTAGTTTCGCGAGCGCTCAAAGATGGGCCAGGGCTCAAGGACGGGACTGACGATGGGGCTGTTCTCTTTTCTGTTCGGTGGAAAGAAGAAGGCAAAGGCGGAGGCGCCGGCGAAGCCGGTCGTCGCTGAGAAGCAGGCGGCGAAGGAGAAGCCAGCGGCGAAGGCGGCCGTGACGGCGGCGGCGCCGGCTGCGGTTCCGGCGGGCGTCGTGCAGGCCAGGCTGCGGCTGCGCATGGCGGCGTCGCTGCGCACGGGCGAGCATGCCGTGGCCTATGAGGCGGCGCGCAGTCTTGCCGAGATGCAGGCGAAGGCCGGACGCAAGACCGCAGCTCGCGTGTGGATCGCACAGGCGGAGCGCATCAAGGCCAGCCTGCCGGCGTGATCATCACGTCTGACCGGTCTGGCAGCAGTCGGGATGGCGGAATGCCAATCTGCACACGGGCTGCGTGCGTTTCATTGACGTTCACATTCCAGGCCGCAGGCTTCGAACTGTGGTTGCAGAGGAGTCTGATTGGGTCATGAGCGACAAGCTGTGTGGCAAGCTGATCGTGCAGCACGATGATCGAAGCGAATTCGAGCGCAGGTTGAAGGGCGCGCGATTGCTGACGGCCGAAGTGCTCTACTACATGCCGGATCATCCGAAGTTGCTGCAGACCTTCATGTGGCAGACGCTGGACGAGGCGCCGAAGTTTCCGCGGCTCAACCAGTTTCTCGACTTCTGGCGGCGCGAGATCGAGGCGGTGATCCACTCGGTGCGCGTGGCGCATGGCGAGCCGATGGATGTGCCAGCCTGGCGCAAGGTGGACGGTTTCATCCAGCGGCACTGAAGCACGCCTTGCAGGGCTGACTCTAGTACCGCTTCGACTTTACGCCGCGCTGTTCGAGCAGGACCTGCAGGCTGTCTTGCCCGACGAGGTGGGCGGCGCCGACGCCGATGAAGGAGACGCCGGAGCCGTCGAGGAGTTCCTCGACCACATCGGCCCAGTTCGCGTTGCGATCGTAAAGCAATGCGTCCGTGCTGCCGCCGGTGGCGCCCGCGCTGATGCCCATCATCGCGACCAACGCCTCGACCATGTGGATCTCGCCCTTTATCCAGCTGCCATAGGCAAGGTCGCTGACGCGCTCCATCGCCTGGCCGAGGCCCGGCGGGGCCTTCAGCACGATCCGCAATTCTTCCAGCTGATCGGAAATACTTCCGCCGGTCATCAGCGCGATCTGGTCCTCGATGCTTTCCATGCCGCGAACCGGGATGCCCTTCTCGATGGCAAGGCGGGCAAGTGCATCGTCGATGCCGTTTTTCTCGTCGTACGATCCGCCCATGAGTTGCGAGAGACCCAGCGCATAGGTTGCGTACCAAGGCTCCATCCGGTCGAGATTGTCGAACACGCGTTGGGGCGCGCCGACCTTTACGAGAGCCGCGTGCAGGGCCGCATTCTCGTCCCCGGTCAGCATTTGCGACAGCGGCGTGCCGTCATGGGCGGCAAAGCGTTCAAGCACCGGATGCACGGCTTCCATCAATCCGCCCGGCGCGGCGATTTCGGCCAGCTCGAGCCAGAGTTCGCCGGATTCATCCAGCGCCGCGTCCAGCTTCGCGCTGCGCCAGTCCATGCCCTCGCGAAGGCGGTGGATGGTGCCGGTGATATAGATCGTGGAGTCCGCGTCCTTCACGACCCATATGGGCAGGCCGGGTTCCTGTGCGTGAGCCGGCGCGGCGAGCGCAATGAGCGCTGTCGCAAGGCAAGTTCGTATCCGCCAACCCATCCAGCATTTTCCTCGCAAGCACGAGAAGGATTGCCAATGGACGCGCGGACGTCAAGGAATCGACGGTTGCCGGGCTAGTTCAGCTTGAGGTTCTTCAGCGCGGCGAACGGGTTGCTCGACTCATCTGATTTGGCCGGGCCCGCCGAGTAGTTCTGCGGGCCGGGCTTGGCCTGCTTGCCCTGGGCTGGCTTGCCTTGCGAGGAAGACGGCGGCGCGCCGTGGGCGCCTTGTGTTCCGGGGACTTCGCGTTTCATCGACAGGGCGATGCGCTTGCGGTCGATGTCGACTTCCTTGACGCGGACGGTGACCATCTGACCGGCCTTCACGACGTCGCTGGGGTCTTTCACGAAGCTGTCGGCGAGTTCCGAGATGTGGACGAGGCCGTCCTGGTGGACGCCGATATCGACAAAGGCGCCGAAGGCGGTGACGTTGGTGACCGTGCCTTCGAGTTTCATGCCGACTCTCAGGTCGGACAGTTTCTCGACGCCGTCGGCGAAGGTTGCGGTCTTGAACTCCGGGCGCGGGTCACGGCCCGGTTTGATCAGCTCGGCGAGAATGTCGGTGACGGTGGGCACGCCGAACTGTTCGTTGGCGAAGGCTTCGGGCTTCAGCATGGCGAGGAAGGCCTTGTCGCCGATCAGCGATTTCAGCGGGCGGCCGGATTTCTCGGCGATGCGTTCGGCCACCGGATAGGCTTCCGGGTGGACGGCGGAGGCGTCGAGCGGGTGCTTGCCGTCCATGATGCGCAGGAAGCCGGCGGCCTGTTCGAACGCTTTCGGTCCCATGCGCGGGACTTTCTTGAGCTGAGTCCGCGCCTCGAAGCGGCCGTGTTCGTCGCGATAGCTGACGATGTTGGCGGCGACCGCGCTGTTCAGGCCGGAGACGCGCGCGAGCAGGGCGGCCGAGGCGGTGTTCACATCGACGCCGACGGCGTTGACGCAATCTTCCACCACGCCATCGAGCGAGCGGGCGAGGGCGTTCTGGTCAACGTCGTGCTGGTACTGGCCGACGCCGATGGCCTTGGGGTCGATCTTCACGAGTTCGGCCAGCGGGTCCTGCAGGCGGCGCGCGATGGAGACGGCGCCGCGCAGGCTGACGTCGAGATCGGGGAATTCCTTCGCGGCGAGTTCGGAGGCCGAATAGACCGACGCGCCGGCTTCGGAAACAGTGACGCGCGTCAGGTTGAGGTCAGGCATCTTGGCGGAAAGTTCGGCGACCAGCTTGTCGGTTTCGCGGCTGGCTGTGCCGTTGCCGACGGAGACAAGCTGGACGCCGTGTTTCTTGGCGAGGACGGCAAGCGTCGCGAGCGAACCGTTCCAGTCCTTGCGCGGCTCGTGCGGATAGATGGTGGCAGTCTCGAGCACCTTGCCGGTACCGTCCACGACGGCAACCTTGCAGCCTGTGCGGATGCCTGGATCGACGCCCATGACGACTTTGGGGCCTGCGGGCGCGGCGAGCAGCAGGTCTTTCATGTTGCGGGAGAAGACGCGGATGGCTTCGGCGTCCGAGCGCTCTTTCAAGCGTTCAACGAGATCGGAATGCGAGGACGGGGCGAGGCGCTGCTTCCAGGCCTGGCGCGCGGTTTCGGCGAGCCACTTGTCGGCCGGGCGATTGCGGTCCTGGATATTGAAGGCCGCCATGATGGTGTTGACGGCCGGATGGCGCTGTTTCTCGTCGTGGGGCAGGTCGAGGTCGATCTTGAGGACGCCTTCCTTCTGGCCGCGCAGCATGGCGAGTGCGCGGTGGGACGGCATGTTGGAGATGTTCTCGGAGAATTCGAAATAGTCGGCGAATTTCGCGCCTTCGGCTTCCTTGCCCTTGACGATGGCCGAGCCAAGCTGGCCGCCGCTCCACACCTTCTCGCGGATCTGGCCGACGACGGCGGGCGTTTCGGCCATGCGCTCGATCAGGATGCTGCGCGCGCCTTCGAGCGCTGCGTCTGCATTCTCGACGCCCTTGTCTGACGCGATGTATGCGAGCGCCTCGGCGACAGGGTCGAGGCCCGGATTTGCAAGGAGGCGTTCGGCCAGCGGCTCGAGGCCGGCTTCGCGGGCGATGGAGGCCTTGGTGCGGCGCTTGGGGCGATAGGGCGCATAGAGGTCTTCGAGTTCGACTTTGGTCTGCGCGGCGCGGATCTGCTTTTCCAGCTCCGGCGTCAGCTTGCCCTGCTCGCGGATCGAGCGGAGGACGACTTCGCGGCGATCGTTCAGGATGGTGAGATATTCGAAGCGTTCGGCCAGCGTGCGCAGCTGCGTGTCGTCGAGGCCGCCGGTGCGCTCCTTGCGGTAGCGCGCGATGAAGGGGATGGAGGCGCCTTCCTCGATCAGCTGGATCGTTGCTGCGACCTGTCCTTCCCCGACCCCGAGCTCCTTCGCGATCACACGTGCGATTTCGGCGACGATCAGGGGGTCTTTGGCGGACATGTTCTTTCTCGCAGCTTTTCGGATCAGTCTGGCGCGAAGCCGGTCTCAGACGTCGCGTGTATCACGTGTCGCGCGGCAATGGTTAGCGAGTGGTTAGGGACGCTATCAGCCTGAGGCCGGAACGTGTTAGTCGTTGCGGCTTCAGGGAGGACGAAACGCAATGTCGAAGGAAAACGTGGCCCTCATCAAGGGTATCTACGAGGCTTTCGGGCGGGGGGACGTTCCGGCTGTGCTTGGCGCCATGGCGCCGGACATTGTGTGGAACGAAGCGGAGAACTTTCCCTATGCCGACCGCAATCCCTATAGCGGCCCGCAGGCCGTGCTTGAGGGCGTGTTCGGACGTATCCTGGGGGACTTCGACGGGTTTGGCGTTCTGCCCGAGGAAATCCTCGATGCAGGCGATACGGTGGTGATGCTGGGCCGCTATGGCGGAACGTGCAAGGCGACGGGCAAGGCGATGAATCCGCAAGCCGTTCACGTATGGCGCGTCAAGGACGGCAAGGTCACGCAGTTCCAGCAGTACGCCGACACGCTGCATGTTACGCGTGTGATGGGGCGGGTCTGAGCTAGAACACCTGCTTCTTCGTCGTGATAGTGACGTCGCCCATCTGGATGCGCACGGTCGTGTCCGGACGCACGCTTGCCGTTGGTTCTGCATCAGGGGGCAGGCCGGGCCAGATGCCCTGTACGAGCCATTCGGCCTTCTCGCTTGAGCCGAGCGTGATCTCGATCACCGCGCGGTCAGCCGATGCGCCTGTGATGTCGATCACATACTCGCCGCTGGCAGTTGCCCGCGTTGCATAGGCGCGGCCGTCATAGGCAATGCTTAGCGGGCGCGCCGACGCGGGAAGCCGCAGGCGAAGACTGCGAGCGCCGGGCCCGGAAAGCTGGACGCCCAGCGTGCGCTGGCCTTCAGCGCTGGTGCTGTCGCGGAGTATGGTCGCGGATGCGGGCATCCTGTCTCCGAACGCGAGTTCGCGAGACGGCAGGTTGGGCGCCGCTCCGGGCGGGGACTTCAACGCCCCGACGGCAAACTGGTCGCGGATTGCGGTGGGAAGCGCGCCAGCGCGGGCGCCGGCGAACAGGGCGGCTGATTTCTCGTCGATGTCGTAGTGCGCGGTGAAGTTGAGAGCGAGCGGACGATCGACGCTGTAGGCGGGTACGATCACAGTGACGATCACGGCCCCGCCGAGCACGCCGCCAAGCGCCAGGAGGATTGGCTTGCGATGCGCCGCCAGTGAGCCAACCAGGGCAAGCATGGGGGCGAGCACCATCGCCTCGACGACGCCGAACATCGCTGCCATGCCAAGACCCATGGTGACATCGAGCAGGTGGATCAGCGGAAAGAAGATCAGCGCGAGGAAGGCGCTGGCGACGCCGTAGGCCACGAGTTGATAGCGCGGGAAGAGCCAGGCGGCGGCGCCCGCCATCACGAACACGACGCCGGGGATAAGGAAGATCATCGCAAAGCCGGGCAAGACGAAGCTGAGACCCATGCCAAGGACAAGAAACCAGAACCAGCCAGCGGCGAAAAGCGACCCCGGTTCTGATCGAGGTGCGAGGAAGACCATCAGAGCCGCGCTGACCAGAAGCGTCGCGGCGAAGATCGCCATGTTCAGCGCCTGGGGGCTGGCAGTCCAGAATGCGGGCTCGGGCCGCACGAGGCCGATCGCTTGCTGCAGGGCGAAGGCGGTAAGGCCTGCGCCGATGAGCAGCGCAGGCGGCAGGGCAATCACGCGCCAGTCGAGCTTGCGCCAGCCGCTGTCGCGGGAGGGGCGGATGAGTAACATGGCGGAGACGCCGAAGCAGAGACCGAGCAGCACAAGCGCGAACACCTGTGGCAGCGAGACAAACAGGCGCGAGGCAATGTCGGAGTAGACGATTTCTCCAGCCGAGGCGTCGGCGCTCCAGTCCGCCGCCAGGTAGGCCCGAGTGGCGCCGAGCGCCTGGTCGCCCATGTGCTGGACGCTGGCGCGATCGAGCATGGCGAGATTGTCGCGGGTTGTGTGATAGAAATCGAGACCATCGGAGATGGCGATGTTGACGCCGTTGAGGCCCGCACCAAGCAAGACTGTGAGGTCCGTGGAGTTGGGCAGAAGTTCGTAGACCGCTGTCATCATGGAGTTGGAGAAGGGACGCGCGCCGCTCTTCGACCAGTCGGTGACGAGAGCAGCATTGGGATGGCCGGTCTCGAACATCATCGCCGGGCCGCGCACGCCGCGCGCCTCGAGATTGATGATGCGGCCGACATCGAAGCCATAGGCGTCACGGTTGTCGACGAAGGCCTGGGCGCCGAGCAGGCCGGTTTCCTCGCCGTCGGTGAACAGGAACACGACCGGTTTCTGCGGCGGGGCCGCCTTCAGCAGGTGTGCGACTTCGAGCCAGACGGCGAGGCCGATGCCATCGTCGCCAAAACCGGGGCTGGCGTCCACACTGTCATAGTGCGCGGCGAGGACGAGCGCGGGGCCATCGCTGGGGCCAGCGCGGAAGAAGACGTTCTGCACGTAGGCGCAGCGAATGCCGCCCTGGCTCAACGGCTGGCAGATGTTGTGGACCCGGATTTCCGGCGTATAGCCGAGCGCGCTGATCTCGCGCAGGAGACGCGTGCGGGTTTCGTCGAGGGCGGTGGAATCGACGGGATGCGGCGTGCCGTCGAGCACCTTGCCCAGCCGGTCGATCGCGCGCGTGACGTTGAACTGGTCGGGCGCATTGGTCTCGCGCGGAGGGTCGAGAGCGAGCGGCGAGGCGCGCAGAAAGAAGGCGACGAACAGGACGATGAACACGCCAAGCACCCAGCCGAGCCCGCCCGGATGCAGCGGCGAGGCGGTGATGTCTTCCTGCGGCGGGGAAATGGGAGCCGAAGCGCCGTTGCCTGTCACTGTCCCGCCCTCTGGCCGTCATGCGAAGATCGCGGCGCGGACGATGCAGCGCCGCGGCCGGTTCGGCAAGTCAGCGCCAGCGGAGGGTTTGTCCGGTTTCCTCTGACGGCATCGGTGCAACGCGGCGCACCGCCATGCACGCGAGGTAACAGGCGAGGAGGCTTGCTCCGCCGATTTCGGGCGAGCCGGAAAGCTCGAAGGCTAGGACGGCGGCGGCGAATGGCGCATCGAGCAGGACGGCCACACATACGGCCATGCCGAGGACGCCGAGATAGGCCTGTGGCGCCGGAATGCCGAACAGCAGGCCGGCCACGACCGCAAGCGTCGAGCCCGCCATCGCGCCGATGAAGAGCGCTGGTGCGATCGGCCCGCCGCCCCAGCGGAACGACATGGTGACGCCAGCCGCGGCGATCTTGGCGACCAGAAGGACGGGCATCAGCTCGGCGCCGTAGTTTCCGGCGACGGCGGCGGCGAGCGGTTCAAACCCCACGCCCAGCACCTGAGGGAAGCCAAGCGCGATGACGCCCAGCAGCGCGCCGCCCACCACTGGCATCAACCAAAGCGGCAGGCCGATGCGCCCGGCGGCTGCACCAGCGAGGATGGGTGCGCGCGCCCAGATCATCGCGGCGATCCAGCCGATCAACACGAGGAGGGGCAGCGCGGTGAGTGCAGCAGCGTGGGCAAGGTGTGTGATCTCGCCGGGATCCGGCAGTGCGATCAGCGGGCGCGACCCCGTCAGCCAGGTCGCCGCCAGCCAGCCGCTGACCGAGGCGACGATAACGGGGCCCAGCGCGGTCAATCGCACGCGGCGCAGGATCAGCTCGCTCGCGAGTAGTACCCCTGCGATAGGCGCGTGCAGCGAGGCGGATATGGCGGCGGCTACGCCCATCGCGATCAGCATGCGGCGCGAGGCAAGGTCCAGTCCGAGAAGGCGGCCGTGCAGCACCGCGAGACTGGCGCCCATGTGCGCGGCGGGTTCTTCGCGTCCCGCGCTGCCGCCCCAGCCGAGTGAGACGATCGACACGAGAACCGATAGAAAACTGTCACGCAGCGACAGGGTCGTCGATCGGATCGACCCACGCAAGCGGCGATGCTGGAGCACGTCCTGCAGGCCGAAGGGGCGCGGCGCAGGCCCCCACCCGATTGAGATGCCGGCCCGTAACAGAACTGAAATGATCGCGCCGCCGACGATGGGGCCGATCAGAAGGCTCCACCATGGCAGGTCGAGCAGGCGGGACGAGAGCCGGCCGGACGCCGCGCCATAGGCCAGGAACTGCGCGTATGTGACCAGCACGCCGAAGAGCGCGACGAGCAACGCAACGAGCGCCCCGACCACGATGGCGAGGGCCCACATGTAGAGGCCGCCGCGTTTTGGGCGGCCAATCACTTCGCCAGATGGGCGGACGATCTCGCGCGACATTGGGAGCACGTTTTCAGGCGCTTGCGCGCCGGGTCAAGCTTGCGCGCGCAAGGGTGGATAAAATTTCAGTATCCGGACGTTTGCCATGTGCGGGTCTTCCCGCGTCATGCGTTGCGTTCGCGGCAGGCTGATCCTGACCGATTTGCGGCGCGCGGCGAGTGGGGTAGGCTTGCCTGGCAGGTGATCGGGACCAGGGTTGAACATGACGGGTGTGGACCGCAGGCAGCTTTTCGTGGGACTGGCCGGATCGGCGGTGCTTGCCTCGTGTGCAAGCGTGCCAGGGCTTGCCCCTGCGGGACCCGCACCCCGGCTCTATTATCTGGGCCAATCCCGCGTCTACACGGCCGACCCGGATACGGGGGCGATGGCGACGTTGCTCGATCAGTCGCCTGCCGACGGGTCGCGGCCGCAAGGCATGATCTACGACGGCATCGCGGTGCATACGGCGACGGGACAGATCTTCTGGACCGACATGGGCCGGCCAGCGGAGCGCGACGGAACGATCATGCGGTGCGAGAAGGATGGGTCAGGTCTGACGACCATCGTTCCGGCAGGCGGCGCCTTCACACCCAAACAGCTGAAGATCGATGAGACGGCGGGCAAGCTCTACTGGGCCGATCGCGAGGGAATGGCGGTCAAGCGCTGCAACCTGGATGGGTCCGGGATCGAGACGCTGGTGCTGACCGGCAACGCCGTGGTCGACAAGGGCGACGAAACACGCTGGTGCGTTGGCGTCGCGCTGGATCCGGCGAGGGGCCATGTCTACTGGACGCAGAAGGGCGGCGACAACGCCTCGCAGGGAATGATCCGCCGGATCGGGATGGCCATGCCGCGTGGCTCCAGCGTGACGAACCGGCAGGACATGCTGACGCTGTTCTCGCGCTTGCCTGAGCCGATCGATCTCGACCTCGATCTTGCCGCGCGCATGATCTACTGGACCGATCGCGGCGACAACACGATCTCGCGCGCTCCACTTGACCCGGCGCCGGGATTCGACCCGGCTGTGCGGCTGGATCGCACGGTGGTGCTGCGCGGCTTGCGGGAGGCAATCGGCATTGCGCTTGATCCGCCGCGCAACCGGATGGCGTTCACCTCGCTGGGAGGGGAGATTGGCGTTGCGGCGCTGGATGGAAGCCAGCGCCGGATGCTGCCGTCGGCTCCGGGGATGCTGACGGGGGTCTGCTGGGCGTGAGGTCTTCGCGGACGCGCCCTTCTGCGTCCAGCGGGACGATTTCCTTGCGCGTGCGGATTTCGGTCTTTTCGCACCCGATACAGGTAAAGAGAAAGGTCTCGGCCGCCCGTCCGTCCGAGGCTGCCGGATACTGCTTCACACGATGACGCTTGCCGCATGACCTGCAACGCAAGCTCAGAATGACATCGGCGGCTTTCGCGTGGTCCGGCTCGACTTGCTCATTCATCTCGACACCACTGAATCTGGTGTCCGTTCTAGACCTCGACTCTCAACAAGCGCTAACCGGTGAAGGCGCCTATCGGATTTGGGTACCCATCTTGGGTATCCGGAGTGTGATCAAGTCCCCCAAGTATTTGCAGTGGCGCGCCTTCCAAGCACGGCGCCATCGTGTTTATCGAGACGTGTCATGTCAGAGATTCCTCCCGACCTGCGCCCGAAAGCCTACGCATCTGCGGAGCTGTTTCTCGACATGCTCTACGCTCTCGGGAATCTTGCAGACATCGATCTGGAAAGTCTGGCCATCTATGTGTGTGTTGCCGAAGCTACGATGCGTCCTTTGCTGAATGACCCCGAGCTAGTCGCGCAACTCGCCCGTGTCGATGTACCACCGGACGACGTGCGCGGGTCGATAACGATGCTGCTCGTCTCGGATCGCCTGGGTCTTCCGCGCGAGACTGTTCGCCGCAAGGTCAAGCATCTGATCAGTCTAGGCCTCATCTACGAGGATAGTGCGGGCCGGATCCGCGTGGCGCCAAAGCTCGCCGATGCGCGCATGTCGGAGATTGTGGGCTCGGTGCATGCGGCGGTTGGGCGGTACAATGCCCGGCTCGCCCAGTTTGGCGTCCCCCAATAGCGGCTCCTGGCTGAGGCCAGATTGTGCGGGCTGGCTGTTTGGGCCAAACAGGGCGAAGGCCCGGCACGATGAATCTGCGGCCTCCTGGAGACACGCATGCGCAAGACTTTGATCTCAGTGGGGATACTGGCCGCGACGGCGATTCCCCTGATCGCGCTGGCGCAGCCCGCTGATTCAGGCCGGGCGGCTTTCCGCGCCATCTATGAGGAGATGGTCGAGATCGACTCCTCCCCCACCACGGGCTCCTGCACCAAGGTCGTGCGTGCGGCGGAAGCGCGGCTGAAGGCGGCCGGCTTTGCTGCCGGCGACTACGAGGTGATCATTCCGCCGGACCGGCCGGATGACGGCAACATCGTCGCCAGGATTCGTGCGGCAAACCCTGCCAAAAAGGGCGTGCTGCTGATGGGCCATATCGATGTGGTCGATGCGCGCCGCGCGGACTGGGAGCGCGATCCCTTCACGCTGTTCGAGGAGAACGGCTATTTCTATGGCCGGGGCACTGCCGATATGAAGGGTCAGGCGGCCGTGTGGCTCGACATGATGATCCGCCTGAAGCAGGAAGCCGGCTTCAAGCCGTCGCGTGATCTTGTGATGGCGCTGACGTGCGGGGAGGAGACCTCCAACCGCATCAACGGCATCGACTATATCCTGAAGAACCACAAGGCATGGTTCGATGTCGCCTTTGCGCTCAACGAGGGCGCCGGCGGGTTGCTGTCGGATGATGGCAAGGCTCTGGTGCTGCAGATCCAGGCGGGCGAGAAAATCCACCAGGTGTTCGAACTCGAGGCCACAAATCCGGGCGGGCATTCCTCGCGGCCGACACCGGACAATGCGATCTACCAGCTGATGGCGGCGACGAAGAAAGTGTCGACGCTGTCTTTCCCGGTGCAGGTGACGCCGGTGACGCGCGAATACTTCCGCATCACGGGGCCGATCCTGGGCGGCGATATCGGCAAGGCGATGTCGGCTGTGGCGAAGAACCCCGATGACCCGGCGGGGCTCGCGGTGCTGTTGGCCGATCCGACCTACAACGCGTCGCTGCACACGACCTGCGTGGCGACGCAACTGGAAGCGGGACATGCGCCCAACGCCTTGCCGCAGCGCGCGAAGACGACGCTGTCCTGCCGCGTGATGCAGGGCACGACGCCCGAGCAGGTGAAGGAGACGCTGGAGCAGGCGATAGGCGATCCAAACGTGAAGGTCGCCATCGTACGCCGCCGTGAGGGATCGTCCGCGCCGCCGCTGACCGACGAGATCATGGGACCGGTGAAGGCGCAGGCCGCGAAGATGTGGCCCGGCGTTCCGGTTGCGCCCGTGATGATCGCGGGGGCGACTGACGGCCGCTTCCTGATGAATGCCGGCATCCCGACCTATGGCCTGAGCGGCATGTTCTCCAAGAGCGGTGAGACCAACGCGCACGGTCTCAACGAGAAGCTGCGCGTGCAGTCGCTGTATGAAGGCCGCGATTTTCTTGATGCGGTCGTGCGGGCCTACGTGAAGTAGGATCTGGCGGCTGCCGGGCGAGAACGCGGCGGTCCCGGCTATTTCGTTCGTTCCAGATAGCGCGCGCCGCGCAGGATGCCTTCGAGGGCGTGGTTGCCTTCGTGGCAGGCGAACTCGAAGACATCGCCGGGCGAGGTGGTGAACAGCATCTCGCCCTTCCACGTCTGGGTATAGAAGCCGGGATCATCGACCTCGAAGGCGTAGGTGAGTTCGTCCGGGCCGGTACGGGTGAAGCGTTCGGTGACGGTGGCCTGCTCCGACAGGAAGATGGGCTCATAGTCGCCGTGCCAGCGGATCCAGTTGCGCGTGACGATGACCAGCGTGTCGCCATCCCAGTGGCCGATCGAGTCGCCCAGCCACTGTTTCACCGGCTCTGGCTTGTGCGTCTGGCCGAGGCGGATGATGCGGGCGTCGTGCATCATCTCAACGTCGATCATCACATGGTCGGCGGTCTGCACGATCTGGTAGGTGTTGTTGTAGATGTTGTTCAGCATGGGCGGCCCGCCCGAGCCGCGCGAGCCGATGAGGCATCGGTCGGCGGGGTTCATGCCTTCTGGCCCATCCTCGTTGCGTGTTTTCATGATCTCGGCGATGCGGGCCTTGCCTTGTTCAGAGACCGGCATCTTTCCATTCGGCGGGTCAGTGATCCAGGACGAGCGCGCCTCGCCGTTGATCACGCCAACGCGCATGCCGCGATCCAGCCAGAAGGCGTTGTAGCCGCCAATTGCGCCGCCAGGCGTGGGCGCGCCAACTTCGGGATTGGTGGGACTGTTGGCGGAAACTTCCTGCTGCTGGCGCTGGCCTTCCAGCGAGGCCCGCTGTTCGTCATTCAGCACGAGGGGCAGGGAGGGGTTGGTGCGCTCCAGCGTGGTGATGCTGGAATTCGTCCACATGCCCTGCAGATCCGGCTTGCCATCAGGCGTGCGCGGCGGCTGGTAAGCCTGTGCGAATGCGGCCGGAGCCAGCACGAGGCCCGCAACAAGCGCGATGAGCGCACGTCGGGTAAGCAAACGCATCATTCGGGTCGTCTCCCTGTCGTGGCTCAGACGCTACGCTGGGCCTGCGCCAAGGTGAAGTGCGAAGCTAGGCCTCTCTCGGCGTATCTCGCGCCTGCCTTGCTGCTGCTAACCTGATGCTTCGCTGGGCAGCTTCGCATGCAGACGTGCATATCGCTGCTACAGTGTATCGCGAACGTCGGGCGGCGGCGAAGAATCCTGATCGACCATTCAGCAAGAGCGCGCAGGAAACGCGCAAATGCCCTCTGGCGGCGATGTTGGCGCAGGCTGGTTGTCGTTACGTTGTGCATGTGCGCCCAAGCGCTCATCAGCAACACCATCAAAACGAACTGATGTGCACGCAAACGTGACGTGCGCGTAGCGCAGTGCGTCGGCGCTGTCATAATGCTGAAACGCGATAGGAAAAATTCGCATCGGGCGGCTGCATTCGCAGCTCCGCCCTGACTACCGTTGCGCCTCCGGAATCGGGGCGCCTTCCATTCAGACATCGTCAGGTTTTTGCCCGCTGCAAGTCGGGTTCGGCTGTACCCGTGCACGCAGCATTGGCCTCATCAGACCGACAAGAACACGCGCGTCAAAAAAGTCCGGGGACGGAAACAGAGGAGAGCAGGACACAAACGGGGACCATCATGAGAAACAGACTTCTTTATCACGGGCTGATGTGTGTGGCGGTGGCGGGAGCCGCGCTTACAGGGGCCGGAGCAGCGCAAGCGCAGAGCGGGCCGGAGCTTCCACCGGCGGATGCGGCTGAACAGCCGCCCGGAAAGGAAGACATCATCATCGTCACCGGCACGCGGACCGGCAGGAGCGTTGCGGATTCAGCTGTACCCGTGGATGTGCTGACGGCGGAGGCGATCGAGGACATTTCGTTCACTGACACCAACGACATTCTCAAGACGCTGGTTCCGTCCTACACGATCGCGCGTCAGCCGATCTCAGACGGCGCGACCTTCATTCGGCCGGCCGCGCTGCGGGGCCTAGCCTCTGACAAGACGCTGGTTCTGGTGAACTCGAAGCGGCGCCATCGCGCGGCGCTGGTCTCCATCGGCGGCTCAGGCACGCAGGGGCCTGACGTGGCAACCATCCCGGCATCCGCGATCAAGGCGATCGAAGTCCTGCGCGACGGCGCGGCAGCCCAGTACGGATCGGACGCCATTGCCGGCGTCATGAACTTCATCCTGAAGGATGCGCCTGAAGGCGGCGAAATCCAGTTCCAGGCGGGCTCCTATTACGAAGACGACGGCGAGGACTTGCTGATCGCCGCGAACCTCGGCCTTGCGCTGGGCGAGAACGGCTTCGTCAACATCAGCGTCGAAGGCACGAGCGCGCAGCCGACCAATCGCGGTATGCAGTGGGACATCCAGCGCGGCAACACCAATGGCGTGAACTGGCAGCAGGGTTCCTTCAGCGTCGCCGAATATCTCGTCGCAAACCCGCAATACGCCTACCTGTTCGGATCGGGCGAGGACTTCGATTCATCGAACGTCCAGATCTGGGGCCAGCCGGAATCCGAAGCCTTCCGGATGTTCGTCAACGCCGGCTACAAGCTGAGCGACACGATGGAGCTTTACGGCTTCGCCAACTACTCGAACTCGACGTCGGACGGCGACTTCAACTATCGCAGCCCTGTCGCCTCCATCAACACGTCGCGAATCCGTACGCAGAGCGGCTCGATCTTCCAGTACCTCACCAACTACCCGGCTGGGCGCACCCCCCGCTTCGGCGGCAATGTCGTGGACTATTCGTTCACCGGCGGCATCAGGGGCGATTTCGCGGAGAATTTTTCCTATGACTTCACGGGTCGCTACGGGAAGGACACGATCTACTATACGCTGTGGAACACGGTGAACCCGTCGCTTGGCAACGTCTCGCCAACCGAATTCCATCCGGGTGATCTGATCTCCGACGAGTTCGCGCTCAACGCCGACTTCGTCTACACCGTGCCGGTCGCCTTCTTCGCCAATCCGCTCGATATCGGTTTCGGCGCAGAATACCGCGACGAGGGCTATGAGATCGTTCCAGGTGAAGAAACCTCGTGGATCGCCGGGCCCTACGCCCTGCAGGACCCGTGGAACTTCTGCTCGAACGAAACGACTGTTGGCGCACGTACTGCCACGACGGCGGGGCTCGCGGTCGGCATGACAAACCTCAACTGCCAGACCGCGTCTGACCCGGTCTACACGCAGCTCGCGGTTGGTTCTGACGGCTTCCCGGGCAACAACCCGGCCTATTCGGGCTCGCTCAACCGGGACAGCTATGCGGCGTATGTCGATTTTGCGTCCGACGTCACCGAGGAGCTGTTCCTCAACCTCGCACTGCGGTTCGAAAATTACTCCGACTTCGGTGAGACGTTCGACTACAAGCTGTCGGGCCGCTATTCGCTGACGCCGGACATCAACATCCGCGGTTCGGTTGGCACCGGCTTCCGGGCGCCGACGCCCGGCCAGCTGTCCACAATCAACGTCTCGACGCGCTTTCCGGCGGGCGAGCCGGTGGCCGTGGGTCTCTTCCCGGCAACCAACCCCGTGTCGCAATTCCTCGGCGCGGAAGAACTGCAGCCTGAAAAGTCCACCAACTACTCGCTGGGCGCCACCGGCAGCTTCGGTCCGCTCGATGTGACGCTGGACTTCTACCAGATCGACCTCGAGGATCAGTTCTACGCCACCGCCACCATCAACGTGACCCCGGCGATCCGGACGGCGTTGCTGGCTGCGGGCGTTCCCGGCGCTGACACCATCGGCGGCGTGAACTTCTTCCAGAACGCGTTCGACTCGAAGACCGAAGGCGTCGATCTGGTCGTCACTTATGATGCTGACTGGGGCGAGTTCGGCTCGACGATGTTCACCACCAGCCTCAACTACAACAAGTTCTCGATCGAGCAGGTGAACATCGCCAACCTGTTCTTCGAGGAAGACGTGTTTGACTTCGAGAACGCCGCGCCCGAACTTAGAGGCGTGTTCTCGGCCACGCACAGGCTTGGCGACTTCACATTCATGGCGCGGGCGAACTACACGGGTGACTACACTGTGTCGAACTGCCTCACCGGCACCGGCACGGATGGCTTCACTTGCCGCACCGATGCAGACGATCCGTTGAACAACCGGCCACCGACAGCCTATCCGCAAGGCCTCGCCAAGCAGGAGATGCCCGCTGAAGTGCTGTTCGACATCGAGTTCGGCTGGGACGTGACGGACGACCTGGCGATCGCCATCGGCGCACGCAACGTGCTCGACACCTATCCGGCCGAAGGCAACCCCTATCTCCAGGAAACGACCAACGGACGCATCTATCGTTCCGACTCGATCGTCGACTGGCAGGGCGGGTTCTACTACGTCCGCGCCAAGCAGACCTTCTAGGCGGCGCCCAAACCCGGAAAGGTGGCCCACGCAGGGGCGCGCATTCCCCTGTGTGGGCGCCATCTGGGCGCTGGCGCTGCAATACGCGGCGCCGGGGAGGGTTCGGCGGCTGTGGGGAGCCGCCGGCCTTGCTCCCTCTCTCGCCGGTGCGCATGCCGGTCTCATAGACCTCCTGATCCGACGCAGCTGGACGTACCCCGAGTGGCGCTTAACGACATGGGCGAGATAGCCTTTCAGGCAGACTGGTTCGGCGTGGCGATCCAGCAATACGGGTTGCTGGTGGCCTCCATGCTGGTGGCCGGCCTGTTTGCCGGCTTCGTTGCCGGCATGTTCGGCATCGGCGGCGGCTTCGTTGTCGTGCCGGCGCTGGCCGCGGTGCTGACCGTGTTGCCGCACGATGGCGGGGACGAGCACATCATGCACGTGGCCATCGGAACTTCGCTCGCCACGATCTTCTTCACGTCGCTGCGGTCCGTTCAGGCGCACGCCAAGCGCGGGGCGGTGGACTGGAACATTCTCAAGGGGTGGCTGCCCTGGGTGGTGGCGGGCGTGATCGCCGGCGTCGTGCTGACGAGCTTCATGGACGGCAGCCAGCTGAAAATCGCGTTTGGGATTTTTCTCATTCCGCTCGGGCTGCAGTTCGTCTTCCAGATACTCGGCCGCAAGGTGAAGACGGAAGAGAACATGCCGAAAGGACCCGCGCGGGCGGCCCTGGGGTCGGGGCTTGGCGCATTCTCCTCACTGCTTGGCATTGGCGGGGGCACGCCGGCCGTGCTGATCATGACGATGAGCGGCGTCAACATGCACCGCGCCGTGGCGACCGCAGCGGGCTTCGGCACGATTATCGCGGTCCCCGGCGCGATCGGAAGCATGATCGCCGGCTTCGGGCAGAGCGGTTTGCCGGCGGGCTCGGTCGGCTTTGTGAACGTGATTGCGCTTGCAGCGATCACGGCGATGAGCATCTGGACCGCGCCGCTGGGGGCGGCGGCGGCGCACAAGCTTGACCCGGTGAAACTGAAACGGGTGTTTGGCGGCTATCTGCTGTTCACGGCCGCGTTCATGCTGAAGGATCTGATACCGGGATTGGGGTAGGGCCCGTGGGCCCCGGCGACTACTTCCCCAGGCCCGCCTTGTAGTCCTCGGCCGCCTTCAGCAGGCGCACGACGTTGCCGCCCCACATCTTGGCGAGGTCGGCTTCGGTGTAGCCTTCCTTGAGCAGGCGTTCGGTGATCTTGGGCAGGGCGGTGATGTCGCGGAAGCCGTCGAGGCCGCCACCGCCATCCCAGTCGGCGCCGAAGCCGACATGGTCCACGCCCACCAGTTTGATGGTGTAGAGCACCTGCTGCATGTAGTCCTCGAACGTCGCGCGGTTCTCGGGGAACTGCTTGTTCAGCGCGCCCAGTTCATCGAGATATTGCTCGTAGCGCGCGCTCTCCAGCGTGTTGGGGTTGCCCCATTTGGTGCGCAGTGCGGTCATCGCGTCGGTGCGTTCCTTGGTCTGCGGCAGCGGCTTTATGAACGAACCGAGTGCGTTCATGTGGATGACGCCACCGCGCATCGCGAGCTTTTTCAGCAAGGCGTCGGGCGCATTGCGCGGGTGTTCGTTGAGATGGTCCGCGCCATGGTGCGACAGGATGATCGGCGTCGCCGACAGGTCGATCATCTGCTCGATCGCGGCGTCGGAGGCGTGGCTGCCGTCGAGGATGATGCCGAGTTCGTTGGCGCGGCGGACATAGTCCTTGCCCATGGGGCTGAGGCCGCCCCAGTTCACGGGCGGGTTGGGGCCGGGATTCGTTGAGTCGGCCAGCTGGTTGCTGCCGTTATGCACCGGCCCCGCCATGCGCACGCCCAGCTTGTAGAACGTGTCGAGGAGGGAGAGGTCCTCGCCCAGCTCGTAGGAGTTCTCGATCGACAGGTAGACGATCTTCTTGCCGGTGGCGTTGATGCGCGCGGCGTCTGCGGCGTTGAGGGCGATCTCGAATTCGTCCGGGTTGGCGGCGACCATCTTGTGGATCGCCACCGCGCGCAGGAGGGCTGCGTCGCGAACATTGCGATAGCCTTCCGGCGTCAGCGGACCCTGCCCCATGTAGATAACCCAGAAGCCGCCATCGAGGCCGCCTTCGACCATGCGCGGATAGTCGACTTGCGAACCGTCGCGCTCGACATCGTGGCGCTCCATGATGTCGTAGCCGCGCACCGTGTCGAAGAAGGCGGGCGTGTCGAGGTGGGTGTCGAGCGTCATCAGGCGCTGGTGGATCGCCCACGTTTCGGCCGAGACGCCATGCGGGGCTGCAACGGTTGTGCAGGCTGAGAGCAGGGCGGCGGTCGCCAGCGTGAGGGTGAGCCGATTCGAAAGCGCCATGGGTGTCCTCGGAAAGGGAAGTGGGGAGAGTTGAGACGTCACCATGCACGCCCTTGGCTGGGCCTCAAGCAAGATGACGTTTGGCCAGCGACCAGCGGTCGCGGCGCCAGATTTGGCAGCAAAAACGGACGTCCCGCTGCTACCTGCAAATGAGAATGGGTTGCAATTAGGGCGATGCTATCGTAACGCTCGTTTCAAACAGGCCGGGGTTTCGGCCGGGAATCGCGGGGCGAGCCGGGGGGCCGCCATGCAACAGGATGACGGATGGCCGAAGGGGAGAAATTGGAAGCGGCGGCGCCGGAAGGCGCCGAGCGGCTGAAGGCTGAGAAGGCCGCGCAAAAGGTCCACCGGGCCAAGGTGCGCCGGCTGTTCTGGATGACGCAGGCGCGCGTCTGGCACTGGATCACCGGGGCCGCGACGCTGGTTGGCATGCTGCTGTTCGCCGTTACGGGCATCACGCTCAACCATGCCGGGCAGATCGAGGGGCAACCGGTCGTCGTCGAGAGGACGGCGGTGATGCCAGCAGAGCTGCTCGTCCATCTGAGCGATGCGCCGCCCGAGGGCGAGACGGCGATCCTGCCGAAACCTGTGGCGGACTGGCTGGAGAAGGAAGTTGGCGCGCCTGTGTCGCGCAGGACGGGCGAATGGTCGGAGGCCGAGGTCTATGTCGGCATGCCCAAGCCCGGCGGCGATGCGTGGCTGTCGGTCGACCGCGAGACGGGCGACGTCATTTTTGAGAACACGGATCGCGGCCCGATCTCGTGGCTGAACGATCTTCACAAAGGCAGGAACACGGGCCCGGTGTGGTTCTGGTTCCTCGACATCTTTTCGGTTGCGGCCATCCTCTTCTGCATCACCGGCCTGGTGCTGCTGTGGATGCATGCGCCGCGCCGGGCGCCGACCTGGTTCATCGTCGGCGCGGGTCTTGTCGTTCCGGCGTTGATCGCCGTTTTCCTGGTTCATGTCTGAGGACGGGCGCTGATGCGTGATGTCGTGATGCTTGCGGTTCCGGTGGCGATGGCGGGTGCGGCGCATGCCGGCACGCTGGAGCTGACCGTGGAAATCCCCAAGCTCAACGTTGCAGAGTATCACCGCCCGTATGTCGCCATCTGGATCGAGGACGCGAGCGGCAAGGTCGCGGCCAATCTTTCGGTCTGGTACGACATCAAGCTGAAGGACCAGGAAGGCGAGAAGTGGCTGAAGGATATCCGCCAGTGGTGGCGGCGCACCGGCCGTGAACTCGACCTGCCGGTCGATGGCGTCTCCAGCCCGACAAAGCCGCCGGGCAGGAACACGATGAAATTCGACACGGCTGGCGCTCCGTTCGCGAACCTTCCGGCGGGCGATTACAAGATCATCGTCGAGGCGAGCCGCGAAGTGGGCGGCAAGGAGCTGGTCGAGATTCCGTTCAAGTGGGCGCCGGGCGCAGAGGCCACGGGCTCGGCCGCCGGCAAGACCGAACTCGGCGCCGTGACGCTGAAGCTTACCAAGTAATCCAGATCAAACCGGGAGAGACATCATGAAGACCCTGGCGAAAAGACTGATTGTTGCGGCAACCGTCGCCACGCTGATGGTTGGCGCGGCGCACGCACACCGCGCATGGATCCTGCCCTCGGCCACGGTGGTCTCGGGCGACAATGCGTGGGTCACGATCGACGGCGCGGTGTCGAACAACCTGTTCTTCCCCGATCACCGGCCGATGCAGATCGACGCGATCAGCATCACGGCGCCGGATGGTTCCTCGGTGAAGCCGGCGAACGCCACGGTCGGCCAGTATCGCACCACGTTCGACCTGAAGCTCGACCAGAAGGGCACGTATCGCATCGCGCAGGCCAGTAGCGGTCTCAACGCGTCGTGGAAGGAAGGCACGGAAACGAAGCGCTGGCGCGGCACGATGGCCGAGTATATCGTGCAGGGCATCGACAAGAAGCCCGGCGTTGAGCTGACGCTGTCCAGCCGCCGCGTCGAGACGTTCGTCACCAACGGCGCGCCAAGCGAGATCAAACCCACGGGCAAGGGCCTCGAGCTGGTTCCCGTTACACACCCGAACGATCTCTACTCGGGCGAGGAAATCACCTTCAAGCTGACCGACAATGGCAAGCCTGCCGCCAACGTTGAAGTCACGGTCATCGCGGGCGGCGACCGCTATCGCGAGGAAGCCGGCGAACTCGTTGTGAAGACGGGCGCGGATGGCACGGTGAAGCTGATGCTCGAGAATGCTGGCATGTACTGGCTGGAAGCGGAATCGCGCGGCACGTCGTCGATGGAAGGCAAGCCGGTCAACTCGATGTCGACCTATGTGGCTGTGCTGGAAGTCCTGCCGGGCTGATCTGGCCAGAGTGATGATGCCGCCACGAGGCCTCGCGGTTCGCTGCGGGGCCTCTTTGCTTGCACCTGGCAGGGCGAACTGACAGCAAGGGGACCATGACCGGCGCTCGCCTCCTCATTCCGAAGGGCATGAAGCCAGCGGACGTGCGCGCCTCGCGCATCGATGCGCCGGTGCGGCGGCTGTCGGGCGCGACGATGGGGACGGGCTGGTCGCTTTCGTTCGCGGCGGCGGAAAGTGTTGCGAACGCCGATGTGATGGCGGCGCTTGAAGAGACGTTCTCGCTGATGATCCGGCAGATGAGCGGATGGGAGATGCAATCCGATCTTTGCTGTTTCAATCGTGCGGAGGCGGGGTGGCGTGAGCTGCAGCCGGAGTTCTTCGCCGTGCTGTCGCGCGCGCTCGAGATCGCGGAGCTGACTGACGGGGCGTATGATCCGGCGTTGGCACGGCGGATGGATATGCTGGGGTTTGGGCCCAGCCAGTCTCCGGTTGTCATCCCGGAAGCGCGCAGCGCTATTCGTGACCCATCCATCCAGCCCGACGATATCTCCATGGGTCCCGGGTCTCGCCTTCGGCTCGCCCGGGATGACAAGTCGAGGGTGGACGTAAAGCTCGATCCTGAAACCCATCGCGCGTTCCAGCCGGGCGGTGTGGCGATCGATCTGTCCTCGATCGCGAAGGGGTATGCGGTGGACGTCTGCGCGGCGCGGCTGAGCGCGCTTGGGGTGCAGAGCTTCCTGATGGAGATCGGGGGCGAGTTTGTGGGGCGGGGTGTGAAGCCGGATGTGCAGCCATGGTGGGTGGCGCTGGAGCTTTCGGATATGCCGCCTTCGCCGGGGGAGCCACCGGCGACGGATGTTGCGCTGGTGAACCTTGCGGCGGCCACGTCGGGAGATTTCGTGCGGCGGCGCGAGGGTGTTTCGCACCTGCTGGATGGGCGGACGGGCGAGGCGCCGGCGGGCGATCTCTGCGGCGTTGCAGTGATTCACGAGCGTTGCATGGATGCGGACGGCTGGGCGACGGCTCTGTTCGCGCTGGGGCTCACGGATGGGCTTGCAATGGCGGAACGTCAGGGCCTTGCGGCGGTGTTTGGCGTGCGCACGGCAGAGGGCGCGCGGACGCGTCTGTCGTCTGCTGCGCAGGCGATGGCGGAATAGCTGCGCCAGAAAACAGAAAGACGCGCTTCGATGAAGCGCGCCTTCCCATCACTCTACACTTTGTACTCTACGCGGCCGACGAGACTCGAATCGGCCAACTCCATTTACGCATACGCCGGCAACCTGCGGGAGGCGCGAAAAGCAGCAACTGCTGCAACGAACCTCGGGCCCGGGTCTGCACTCGCCGGTACTTACAAGCGGGGAAATCTACGAACGACTCGGGCGCGGAGATCGATGTGAACTCAACGCGCCCTTTGTCGGGTCAGGCATTGTCCCCGGGGAGGGGGAGGGAGCTGCCGGGTCCGGGGGAGGAAATCCGGACCCGGCGCTCACGCGCGAAGAAAGCTTAGGCGGCTTTCTTGGCGGCTTTGGCAGCCTTGGTCGTGGCTTCAGCAGCTTCTTCGACGACTTTCGGCGTCAGGGCGACGGCGGTGTCGAGCAGCTGGGTCTGGGCTTTTTTCGCAACTTCAGCGTAGGCCATCAGGCGAGCCGGGATGTCCTGCATCGTGGCCTGGGCCAGTTCGCCGGCTTTCTTGGCGTAGGCGGTCGGCTGGGTTTCGGCCGTCATCAGCGTCGTTGCGTCTTTCGCAGCGTCGCGCATCCAGGCGGTGGTCAGCTCAACGTTCTTGTTGAGGACTTCGACCGCAACTTCGCGGTACTTGGCCTGCATGTCGGTGAAGGCTTTGAGCGGGGTCGCGTTGGCGAAATCCGGCATCATCTTCGAGAATTGTTCCATGTTCTTGTTGAAGTCGAACATGTCGGTCATCGGGTTCATGGGGAGTCTCCTGAGAGGGTGGTCCTAACTCTGTGACTCCCATCTAATGCCGCAGTGCGGCAAAGGCAAGATGAATTTTGCCGCAGGTGCGAAAAACTTTCCGCAGGTGCGAAGCAGACGTTAGGCTGACGTTAGGGAATTAGCGCCCGGCGCCGAGACGAGTGCGGCGAAACCGAAGGTCCAGCCGAGGACGAAGCTGAGGCCGTAGCCTGCGAGCGGAACTGGATAGGCGCCGAACAGGAACGCGAGGGAGGTCGCCGAAAAATAGCTTGCCAGGGCGAGGCCGGCCCAACCGACGCGGCCTGTGCGCCAGAGCAGTAGCGGGCTGAGCGCGGCGGTGGCAAGCGTTGCCCCCATCGCGGCCGCAATGGCCGGCGACTGAGTCCATGCCATCGCGAAGATGCCTTCGACATGGGCGACCGGCGCGAGCGGATCGGGACGGGATAGGCAGAGCGCGATGGCGGCTGTTGTGATCAGCAGGGCCGAGGCCGCACCCTGCCAACCATAGCGGGCATACCCGAGGACGACGCCGGCGGCTGCGAAGCCGGACAGTTGGGAGATGTCGGGCTGCCATGCCAGTGCGAAGGCGATCAGCGCAAAGCACGTCGACGCGAGAATGGCGCGCTCGTGCAGGAACGCAGCAATGGCGGCCGGCAGGACGAGGGCGGCGGCGTTGAGCTGAACCGCTCCGAGATCGAGCCAGCGATGGACGCCTTCCTGTTCGGGGCCGAGGAAGGTGAGTGCGACAACCACCAGCGCAACAGGTGCAGCCCAGCCCAGGAGCCAGCCGCGCGGTGCGAGAAATGCGCTGACGCCGAGCGCGACAAGCAAAGCGACCGGATTGCGGATCCAGATGCCGAGCGGCACGCCGCCCTGCGCCATCACGATGACGCCGAGCACAATTGTCAGCAGGGACGCGATCGCGAACACCAGGACGGATCGCATGAGCCAACGTGCTTGGCCGACCTCCTTTACGAAGCTCATGCGCTACTCGCGCACATACCTTCCCGGCGCCGGTTCGAGGCGGGGGACGGATTTGGGGAACGAGTCGGCGGCGTCGATCTTCTTGCCGGAGCGGCGGCCAAGCCAGGCCGCCCAGTCCGGCCACCACGAGCCGTCGCGGGCTTCGGTGCCGGCGCGCCAGGCGTCGAGGTCTGTGCCGGGGTCGGCGTCGCTGACCCAGTAGCCGTACTTCTTCTTGTCGGGATGGTTCACGATGCCGGCGATGTGGCCCGACTGCGCGAGCACGAAACGCCCGCCGCCCTTGAGACGCGTGAGGCCTTTGAATGACGCCGTCCACGGCGCGATGTGGTCCTTCTCGCAGGCCACCACATAGTGCGGGATCTTGATATCATCGAGGCCGACTTTGACGCCTTCGATCTCGAAGCCGCCATTGGCGAACAGGTTGTCGCGATAAAGGTGCGTGAGGTATTCGCGCGCCATGCGTTCGGGCAGGCGGGTGGAATCATCGTTCCAGAACAGCAGGTCGAATTTCGGACGCGCCTCGCCGAGAAGGTAGGCTTTCACGGCGGGCCCGTAGACGAGATCGTTCGGGCGCAGGAAGCTGAACGTGCGCGCCATGATGCGCTGGTCGAGATAACCCTTGCGCTGCGCCTCGATCATAATGCCCGAGATGAAGCCTTCGTCGATGAAGGACTTGAGCGGGCCGGGGTCCTCGAAGTCGGTGAGGGCGGTGAAGAATGTGCAGGACTTGGCGGGATTGTCCTGCTTGGTCTTCTGCAGCCAGGCCTGCGTCAGCGACAGGGTTGTGCCGCCGATGCAATAGCCGACGACATTGATGCCGTCATTGCCGTGCAGCGCATCCACCTTCTTCATCGCAGGCACGACGCCATGCGTGACGTAGCTGTCCATGCCGAAATGGCGAAGTTCCTCGCGCGGGTTCTTCCAAGAGACGATGTAGACGGCGAAGCCCTGCTCGGTGAGCCATTTCACCAGCGATGATTTCGGCTGCAGGTCGAGGATGTAGTATTTGTTGATCCAGGGCGGGATCAGCAGGAGCGGCCGCGCATATACTTTTTCCGTCGCCGGTTCGTAGCGGATCAGCTGGAACAGCTCGGTCTCGTCAACGACATGGCCCTTCGCTGTCGCCAGCGTCTCGCCGACCTTGAAGGCCTCCGGGTCTGACAGGGTGACGAGCAGGTCGCCGCCTGAACGCTCAAGGTCCTTCACCAGGTTTTCGAGGCCCTCGACCAGCGATCGGCCATTGGTCTCAACCGCCTTCTTGATGGCGACCGGATTGGAGGCGAGGAAGTTCGCCGGCGAGAACAGGTCGACCAGCTGGTGCGTGAAGAAGTGGACCTGTTCGTTGTGCTTCTCGTCCTCGCCCGTGGAGGCCGTGTCTGCGATGCTTTCCAGATATTCCGACATGATCTGGTACTGGCGTTTCAGGTAGTAGAAGAACGGATGCTTGCTCCATTCGTCGTCGGCAAAACGGGCGTCGACCGGCTCGTCGT
This sequence comes from Hyphomonadaceae bacterium, assembly GCA_022844345.1. Classification (GTDB taxonomy): domain Bacteria; phylum Pseudomonadota; class Alphaproteobacteria; order Caulobacterales; family Hyphomonadaceae; genus UBA7672. The sequence continues at coordinate 54,074 of JALHLU010000001.1, read as the reverse complement.
CGCCTGCGGCCTTGGGCGTGAGACGGCTGCCGCCCGAGAGCATGGCCTGCGTGAGTTCGGCATAAAGCGCGGTGGTGTTCTGCCAGAACTGGATCTGGGAGTTCATCGCCTTCATCGGGTTGCTCATCCAGCCCTGCGCGTGGCTGACGGCGGCGCGCAGGAAGAAGGGCTGGCCCGGACCTTCGACGCCCGGGTTGCGGATTTCACGCCGCGAGAGGGCGAGGAAAAGCCGTTGCAAAAGGAAATTGATGCGCTGGAAATTCTGGCTGAGTTCGAACGCGCCAGCTGAACTCATGCCGTCTGTCATGGAAGCGCCCGAAGCCTGATCTTTCAGAAAGGTAACACCCGCCCGGATCGCGTCAAAAGATTCTAATGCGAGAGGCCGGTCTGGTGGCAGGCGAAAGTTAATACCGCCGTAGCGGAAGGCGCCGGGAACCGTTTCGCCGCCCTGCGGCAATTGCGGGCTTCTGGAATCGTACGGAAGCGGATAGAGGGGGGGGCTGGGGATTGCTGCACCTGCTCACTATGTTGGTTGTTCCTGGTCGCTGGAGACGTCGCCGCACATGCAGCTTGGCTCCCTGACTCGCTGGTTGAAGCGCGACACCCTTGCCTGGGAGGGCGAACTGTTCACGGCATCCACCATGGGCCGTGGCCGTGACCTCGTCATGCTGCACGGGCTCGCTGCCTCCCCGGACACCTGGGACGAGGCGCCCGAATGCCTTGGTGCGGGCTACAAGCTGCACCTGCCGCACATGCGCGGATTTGCCGGGCTCGGGCCGAGCGCGTTCCGCGATCCGATGAATTTCCTGAAGCCGATGTCGGATGCACTGGCCGGATATATCCGCAAGCAGATCGGCAAGCCGGTTCCGGTGGTGGCTCATTCCATGGGCGGCCTCGTTGGCCTGATCCTCGCGCGCGATCACCCCGACACGGTCGAGCGGCTGATGGTGGTGGATGTGCCGGCCTATTTCTCCGTGCTGATCACGCCGTTCGCGACCCCGTCATCGATGGCCGGCCTCGCGCAGCATTCGCGCCGCACCTACATCGACAAGAGCAAGCCGCAACTGCTGGATGATCTGCGCCGGACGAGCGAGAAGCTGGTGACGAGCGCCCACCAGATCGAGCGTATCGTGGAGTGGGGCATGACATCCGACCGTCCGACGACGGCGGACGTGATGGCCGAGGTGATGGTGACGGATCTTCGCGGCGACCTGCAGCGGATCAAGGCGCCGGTGGACGTGGTCTATGCTTGGGACAAGGCTGCCCATCCCAGCCGCCTCGCGCTCGACCAGATATACAATGCGGCCTATTCGGGTCTGGTGCAGGGCAACAAGCTCCGCATCGACGAGGCGCGGCACTACGTAATGTTCGACCAGCCAGCGATCTTCTACGACGCCGTCAACCAGTGGCTGGCGAAGTAAGCCAGAAAACCGGACTTGAGAGACTGAGATGAGCGAAACCGAAACCGTCGAGCTGCGCCGCTATCCGAGCCGCAAGCTCTACAACAAGAATTCCTCCAGCTATGTGCGCTTGCCGGAAGTGGCCGAGATGGTGCGCAAGGGCGCCAACATCCGCGTGGAAGACACCGAGACCGGCGAGGACGTAACGCGGCAGGTTCTGCTGCAGATCATCATGGACCAGGAAGGCCAGACGACGGGCGCGATGCTGTCGGCCGACCTGATGATGGACATGATCCGGCTGCACCAATCCAAGGCCAGCGAGATGATGACCGGGCTGTTCGAGCAGTCGGTTGCATTCATCCGCACGCAGCAGGAGCAGCTGGCCAGCCAGATGACCGGCGCAATGTCTGGCGCGATGCCCCAGCCGTGGAACGTTTTCGATCCGGCAGCGATGCAGGAGATGCAGCGCGAATACCAGAAGCGCCTTGCCAGCTTCTGGAGCGGCGCGATCCCGGCGATGCCGGGAACGGCGCCGAAGAAGGCCGAGCCTGCTCCGGCGAATGATGCCGAAGAGCTCAAGGCTCTGCGTGCGCGTCTTGAGGAACTCGAGAAGAGGGCGGCGAAGAAGTAGCCGGGACCGCCGGGCTCCCGCCCGGCCATCGCTGCAAAGCAGCGACTATCCCAGCCATTCACCGGCCTTGCGGCCGGTCTGCCGGGCGGGAGCCCGGCGGTCCCGTCCTAGTTGCCCACCATGTAATCCCGCGTTGCCTGTTTCAGGAGTTCGTGCAGCTCCATCGGCGGGCGCTTGTATTTTTCCTCGGCAAACAGCGGCGCTTGGTCAGCATAGTGTGGCGAGGCCGGGTCCAGCGTGGCGACGCCGTACTGGTGGATGGTGTCCAGCGTGTACGTGCCGTCCGGCGCCCAGTCGGCGATGAGGACATAGGTGTCGCCCGCGCGGCCGGAGCGATACTTGTCCTTCGCCAGATCGCCCGCAACGTAGACGGCGCGCAGCGTGTCGGGCCCGCCATCGAGCGGCCACGACTTGTCGCCGCGCTTGAGGCGGCTCACCTCGCCCCATTCGGGATCGATGCGCCCGGTGGCGGCGATGAGCAATTGCGCAGTCTGCTTCAGGGCGGCGAGGCCGCGTTCGTCATCGTAGGCGCCGTGCATCTGGCTTCCCATCACGGCCTGGCCGGTGAAGATGGCGAGGGCGGCGTGGCGGTTGTGCTGGTCGGCCCGGCCATCCCAGGCGCGGACATGATCGATCAGCTTCTGCGTTTCGGCGTCGACCTTGCCGGACCATTCCACGTCCAGCGCCTCGGTCATGAAGGCGACGTTGGAGTCGGCCGAATACCAGTCGTCCATCTTGTAGGCGAGGAACTCCTCGCGCGTGATCGACGTGTCGGCGCCAAACAGCTCCTGTGCGCGCAGGCCGCGATTGGTAACGAGCGTGTCGAGCGCGAAGCTGGCGGGATAATTCTCGGCTTTCGGATTGTCCTCCGGCCCCGACACGAGCAGAGGCGAGTGGTTGGCGTTCACGACATAGCCGGATTTCGGCTTGATCACGGCGGGCAGGCGCTCGACCGGCTCCCAGCCATTCCAGAGTGTCTCCGAGATATCGCCCGGCAGGATTTTCGTGCGGTCCCAGCCCTCGACGCGTTTGGGCATGTTGGCGTTCCAGAAATAGCCGATGCCGCCTTTTGAATCCGCCACCACATAGTTGACCGAGGGAACGGCGTTGTATTTCACCTGCGCTGCGCGCCACTCATCGACAGTCTTGGCGGTGTTCATCGCGAGATAGTGGTCGATGTGCTCGAACTCGTTGAGGCCGACGAAGGAGACAGCGAAGACGCCCTTGTCAGTGACGTAGACGGGGCCGTGTTCGGACCAGCGCGCCGTGCGTTCGACGGTGGTGAGCGCGGCGTCCTTCAGCACCTTGTAGCTGATCTGCTTGCGCGTGAGGTCTTTCCACTGGCCGTCCATCTGGTATTTCGTGGGATAGACGTCGTCGTCCACCGTCAGCTTAAACGTGTCGTAGAGGTCGGGCTTGTTGACCGTGGGCGCCCAGCCGAGATTGGGGCCCGCGCCCTGCAGCAGCAGCGGCGTGCCGGGGAACATGCCGCCGACCATGTCGATGCCTTCTTCGGACTTGAGACGCGCCTCATACCAGGCGACGCGGCCCTCATAGGGCTGGTGCGAGTTGACGGCGAGGCGCGTGTGACCATCCGCCGAGCGCGAGGGCGCCACGGCGAGGGCGTTGGAGCCAAGCTCAATATCGTCCCAGGTGTCGGTCAGGGAGGCGCGGGTGGAGGTCTTGGTGGACATTTCCATGTTGGCGCGGCCGGAGAGCAGCGCGTCGATCTCGCCATCGAGGCCATAGAAGGATGTGGGGCGGTTGACGAAGCCGGCGACGATGTCGCGCCCAGTGAAGGGCGTGGAGCGGGCGCAGCCGGTTTCCGGATGCTCGGCGCACCATGTGTTGACGCCGGCAGCATAGCCTTCCGCGATGGCCTTGGCGGCGGGCGAGACTTTCGCGTCGTAGTCGCGGTTGACGATGTCGGTGTTACCCAAGGCCAGGATGAAATCGTCGGACTTCGCGCCGCTCTCGCCGACGATCTCGGCCAGCGTGCCGCGGCTCGAGCGGATGACTTCCTCGATGTTCTTCCAGTCATCCTCGGCGTGGGCATAGGCGAGGCCGAAGGCGACGTCTGCATTGCGCTTGCCATAGATGTGCGGAACGCCGAACGCGTCACGGATGATGCGGGCGTCGTATCCGGATGCTGTCGTGGTGGCGGGCGGCGTGGCGCAGGCCGAGAGCGCGATAGCGGATACGGCGAGGGTTAGCGAACGGAGCATGGCGTTTCTTCCCTGTTTTGCAGGGAGCGTAGCCGGGGTGTGTGGCGGGCGCTAGTGAGTTGGGACCGCCGGGCTCCCGCCCGGCAATCGCTGCAAAGCAGCGAATGTCCACGACGCTTGCGGGGTCGCGTCGCCATGCGACGCGCTGCCGGGGAGGAGCCCGGCGGTGCCGGCTTAGAAGTCCTTCTCCCCCACGCGCTTCAGCACGTCGGCGGCGAATTCGGAGAGGGTGTCGTCGCGGGCGCCCATGACGACGATGACGTCGCCGGGGTTGGCGAGTTCCACGAGGCGGTCGCCGCAGGTGGCGCGATCGGGGAAGGATTGCGAGTTCTTGCCACGCGCTGTGACGCCCTCTGCAATCAGGCTGGATCCCATGGAGCGATCGACGGTCCCGCCGAAATAGGCGGGCTCGGGCATCAGCAGCACGTCTTGCGGCCCGAGCTCGCGCGCGAACATTTCGATCAGCTGGTCTTTCATCTGGCGGATGGGGCCGTAGCCATGGGGCTGCCACATGATGAGCAGGCGGCCGGCGAACTGGTGAAGCGTCGACAGCGTGGCGGCGATCTTGTCGGGGTTGTGCCCGAAATCGTCGATGACGGTGATGTCCTTTGCCGTACCCACGACTTCGAGGCGGCGGCGGATGCCGACGAAGTTCATCAGCGCCGTGGTGGCCTCGCGCAGGGAGAGGCCGCAGGCGCGGGCCGTGGCGATGGCGGCGAGGCCGTTGGAGAGGTTGTGGCGGCCTGGCGTCTGCAGGCAGATGCGCTGGCGCTCGCCGTTGGATTTTTCGGTGACGATGCAGGACTGGCCGTCGGCCTGCGTGATCAGGTCGGAGATCGAGAAGTCCGCGTTGGTGTCGGTGAGGGAGTAGGTAAGCGCGTTCGGGTGGTTCACCTGGGCGGCGAGGGTGCGCGTCTCGTCATTGTCCAGATTGAGGATGGCGACCTGCGCTTTCGAGACGAAATCGGTGAACAGGCGGCGCAGTTCGTCCATCGATTTGTGGTCGAGCGCGATGTTGTTGAGCACGGCAATGGTGGGCTGGTAGAGCGCGATGGAGCCGTCGCTTTCGTCAACCTCGGACACGAAGATGTCGCCTTCGCCCACGATGGCGGAGGCGAAGGGGAAGTCGCCGGCGACGAAGTTCTTCATTACGGCGCCGTTCATCACGGTGGGGTCGCGGCGAGTGGCGTAGAGAATCCAGGCGATCATCCCCGTGGTGGTGGACTTGCCGGACGTGCCGCCGACAGCGATGGAGACCTTGGCCGAGTTCACCAGTTCGGCCAGCAACTGGGGGCGTTTGACTTCCGGGCAGCCCAGCGCACGGGCGGCGGCGACATCCGGCACGGTGTCTTCCACGGCGGCCGAGGTGACCAGCAGCTGGCTGCGGCTGGTGAGGCCTGAGCCGTCCTGGGGATGGAGCGTGATGCCCCGGGCGCGGAGGAAATCGAACTTGCCTGACGTGCGGCCGGCGTCGAGCGAACGGTCGGACCCCTGCACTTCATAGCCACGCGCCTTGACGATCAGGGCGAGCGGCAACATTCCGCTGCCTCCAATGCCGCAGAAGAAGTAGGGTCCCCGATGAGCAAGGGTCGTTTTTGAGTCGGACATGGCGTCGTTCATAGGCCGGATGTCTTAGCAGGTGGCCAATGGGGTCAAGTGAAAAGGTGTTTCGCATCGGCCTCACGGCGCCGGGGACCCGTATGCCGCCCGAACTGGCGCGGCGGGCGCAGGCGTTGGCGCAGAGTGCCTATGGCGGGCGGGTTGAGCTGGTGTTCCATCCGCAGTGCTTCCGGCAGTCAGGTCATTTCGCGGGCGAGGATCACGAGCGGATCGATGCGCTGGTGGAGATCGCCAACGATCCGGCGCTGGACGCGGTGTGGCTGGCGCGGGGCGGATATGGCGCATGCCGGGTGGCGGAGTATGTGATCCCCCGCCTGGACAAGCATGCGCAGGCGAAATCATGGCTGGGGTATTCCGATGCTGGCTTCCTGCTGGCGGGCCTTTACCAGGCGGGATTCGAGCGCGTGGCGCATGGGCCGATGCCGGTGGACCTGGTCCGCGAGGATGGCGAGCCGGCGATGCTGCGGGGCCTCTCCTGGCTGGTCGATGGCGATCGTTCCGCGCTGGAGCCCAGCCTGAGGCCGGGGCAGAAGGCGATGGCGTTCAACCTGACCATCCTGTCGCAATTGCTGGGAACGCCACTGGAACCGGACTTTGCCGGGCATGTCCTGATGCTGGAGGATGTCGGCGAGTACATGTACCGGATCGACCGGTATTTCTTCCATGTCACTTCAAACCCCGCCCTGAAGCAGTGCGCCGGAATAAGACTCGGGCGGTGCTCGGCCGTGCCGAAGAACGACCCCGACTTCGTTCTGGACGAGGAAGAAGTTGCGCGCTTCTGGTGCGAACGGTCTGGCATTCCCTATCTCGGCCGCGCGGATATCGGTCATGACAGCGCCAACAGGGTGGTTCCGTTCGGTACTGTCGCCTGAGCCGGAGCGCGCCCGGTCGATTCTTCCATCGCGCGAAAGTGTGCCGTCGGGAGGGCTCTTCTTTCCGGGAGCGGAACGGCGCGCAAGCGCCCGCAGTCCCGTTCTGACCCAGGTTCGCGCTGGCATCCCGTTTGCTCGCGGCAAGGGAGGCCGGAGCGGTTCATCATGTCCAAAATCGCTGCGACAGACGACGATACATTTGTGATGCTGGACGGCCTGCGCGGCCTCGGCGCGATCCTGATCGTGATAGGCCATTCGCATCTGTTCTGGGGCCTGCCTCCGGCGCCCAGCGGCGCGCTTGTGGTGGATGTGTTCTTCCTGCTTAGCGGCTTCGTGCTTGCGTACGCCTACGAGCCCCACTTCGAGAGAGGCATGCGGCCGTCACACTTCATGCTGCATCGTATCGTGCGGCTCTACCCCCTCTATCTCCTCGGCACGCTTCTATGCTTCGCGGTCGTCCTGGTCGCCAAGCTCGATCAGGGCGAGCAGGAACAGCATCTCGCCTGGTTCCAGCTTATCCCACAGTTGTTGATGGCGCCGTCGCCGCCGGGAATGGGTGCGATCGACGTCTATTCCTTCAACAACCCTGCATGGACGCTATTCTTCGAACTGGCGGTGAACCTTGTTTATGCCCTCGCCTATCCCTGGCTGAGGAGCACACGCGTATTGGCGGGCGTGGTGGTGGTGATGGCCGTCCTTCTGGCCCTCGCCAATTTCACCTTCCCAGGCGGAAATCCGGGGCCGCTATGGGAGAACGCCTGGGGCGGCCTTGCCCGCGCCGGGTTCGGCTTCTTTGCCGGTGTGCTGATATTCAGGCTTGCGGGCTCGCCGCGCAAGGCAACCCGCCCGAAGCGCCTGTGGGCGCCGCTGCTGCTGGCTGCGTGTCCAGTTGGCGTATTCATTTCCAGCCCACCCGACCAGCGTGGTCTGTACGACTTCGTGCTGGTCGTGCTGCTTGCCCCACTTCTGATCTATGTCTTGCAGTGGGCAAGCCCGCCGCGACGGCTTTACTCGCTGTTCCTCGGCAGCGCCCGGATCTCCTATGCCCTCTATATCCTGCACTGGCCGATGGTGTTGATCGCCGAACGTCTCTACTGGAGGACCTCAACCCTCCAGGATATCAGCCCGCTGGTTGGCGTGTTGATCCTTGTGCCGGCGATCGGTCTGGCCTTCGTGGCCGAGCGATACTATGACCGGCCGGCCCGCCGATGGTTCGTTGCCTTGCTGCGCCGGCGTGGTGAAAAACGCCGGGCGGAATCGAAGGTCCGTTCCGCTGTTTGACTACTGGGCGACCCAGCCGCCGTCGATCGACAGCGCGGCGCCGTTGATCTGGTTGGCGGCTTCGGTCGTCAGGAAGACGGCCATGGCGGCGACGTCTGACACCTTCACGAATTCCTTGGTTGGCTGGGCGGCGAGCAGCACGTCGCGGATGACGGCTTCTTCCGAGATGCCGCGCGCCTTGGCCGTGTCAGCGATCTGGTTCTCGACCAGCGGCGTGCGCACATAGCCGGGGCAGATGGCATTGACGCGAATACCGAAGGTGGCGCCTTCAAGCGCGGTCGATTTCGTGAAGCCCAGAATGCCGTGCTTGGCGGCGACATAGGCGCTCTTGAACGGCGAGGCGACGAGGGCGTGGGCCGAGGCGATGTTGATGATGCGGCCCCACTTGCGCGCCTTCATGTCGGGGAAGGCGAGGCGTGTGGTGTGGAAGGCGGATGACAGGTTGAGCGCTATGATGAGATCCCATTTCGCAACCGGGAAATCCTCCACCGGCGAGACGTGCTGCACGCCCGCGTTGTTCACCAGGATGTCGATGGGGCCGAGCTTTTCCTTCACCATGGCGAACATCGCCTCGATCTGATCAGGCTTCGTCATGTCGGCGCCGGAGTAGAGGCATTCGACCTTGTGCTCTGAGGCGATGGATGCGCGCAGCTTTTCGATTGCGGTCGCGTCGCCAAAGCCGTTGAGGACCACGTTGTTGCCCGCAGCCGCCAGCGCGCGCGCGATGCCTTCGCCGATGCCGGAGGTCGAGCCTGTGACGATGGCGGTGCGGGTCATGTGGGAGCGATCCTTCTGTGTCGGGGTCTTTTCGCGCCGCGCGGGGCGGGAGGCAAGCGCAGGGATTGCTTCCTTTGACAGCCGACAGCGTGACTTCCGCCATCACTCCCCACTATGCTGTGTCTCCCATGATTGCGGAAACCCGGGGGGCCGATGAAGTTCGCTCGTATTGCTGTGCTGTCGTTGTTGTGCGGCTTGGCGCCGGCGGTGTGGGCGGAGCCCCCTGAGCCGGGTGATTATCTGTGCGCCGTAGAGCAGCGGGCGGGCATTTCGAAGCTGCACCTAGAGGACTCCGGACCTCCCGAGGCGTTCATCGACCCTAAACCCGTGGTGAAATTTCGGATGCGGATTGAGCGCGGGTCGGGGTTTGTCGTTTCAGAGCTTCCCTATGCGGGGCCGGACGCCAACAGGTATGAGTTCCATACAGACAAGGCCGTGCTCCACAGCCTCTATCTCGGTGATAGTTCGTATTTCACGGCGCAGGAAGATTGGGCCTTCCTGACGCTCTACCGCAATCCGCAGACGAAGGTCGTCCACTTCTGGCATTCGGGATTTGAGTATCCGGGCGGAGAGGACACGAACCTTACCGTGCGGACTGGGACCTGCGGCAAGGAGTGAGTCCATCCATCGCATCGCGACGTGGGTAGCTGCACTTCGCGTCTTTCAATGCAGCCTACGGGAGCTCCGCATCCAGCTTCAGCACCAGCGCCGTGAATGTGTCGGCGGCGAGGGCGAGGGTGGAGGCCTCGACGCGGGCGATGGTGTCGTTGGGGGTGTGGATCAGGGTGAGGACGGCAGGAATTGTCGACGGGTCGGGCGCGGAGGTGGGCGGGTTGAGCAGGAAGGCGCGCATCTTTTCAGCTTCGCCGCGGGGCTGATGGCCGAGCGAGATGACGGGCGCGCCGGCGGCGGAGAAGGCGCGGTCGTCGCTGGGCGGATATTCGGGGAAGTCGAGGCAGGAGATGGCGCGCTCGGCGCACACGGCCCGGACCGCATCGATCATGAAGGCTGACTGGGCGCCGTTGTTGAGGCCGTACATCAGCGTGTCGCCATTGCCGTTGACGTCGGCATTGATGACGGCGGCGACGTTGTCGACGCCATGCGCGGCGATCCACGCCTCGGCGCCGACCAGTCCGAGTTCCTCCTGGTCGAAGAGAATGAGCCGGATGGGATGCTTCGTGCGGCCGTTGAGGCGGCGCGCCGCCTCGATCATGGTGACGACGGAGGCTGCGTTGTCGACTGCGCCGTCGGCAAGTTTTCCGTTGCGTAGGACGACGGCGTCGTAGTGGGCGGTGATAAGGATTTCCCGTCCCTCTTCTGGGCCAAGACGGACGACAACATTGTGACCCGCAGCCGGCGGCGGGCGCTCGCCGTCGAAACTTTCGACCTCGTAGGGAAGCCCTGCAGCGTCGAGCTGGGCCTTGAGCGCGGCAAGGCGGCCATCATGCGTGGGCTGGGCGAAGGCGGCGACGGCGGCATGCATCTCTTGTGGGGTGGAGAAGGGGGTGACGGGGGTCGTTGAGGGCGAAGCGCAGGCGGCCACGCCAAAGAACATCAGGGCGGCGAAAGGTCGAAGCATCATGATAATTCCCCTGTCGCCCCTGGTGGCGCAGCGTTTGCTCGCGCGCAAGTACATCCAAAGTGTTGCAGCCCCCGAAAGCGTACCCAGCGGCCCCTTGAAAGCAAAGCGCGATTGCGGTCGAAATCGGTACGGGTCGGGATTCGATGCGCTGTGTGGCGCGCGTGGATGATCAGGCAACATGAATTCGCGGCAGAAGACGATTGTTCGCATCCTGCAACTAATATTCTATCCGGTTGCGGCGATCATGATCGCGGCCTTTGTGTGGAACTTCGTCAGCAACCCGGGCGACCGTATCGTGGAAATAACGGACGAGCCGGCTGCGGCGCCCGTGTCCGATCCCGTGGCGCTGGCTGTCGTCTTGCTGTTCTGGATTGTCTTTCTCGCGCTGCTCTTCGAATTCCTGGCGCGTGAGATCTTCAGGCTGCGTCCGCGAAGCGAGATGGGGCGGGTGATCCTTGAAATCGGGGCGTCGTCGGGCGCCCTGCGGTTCGTGCCGCTGCTGGCGGTGATTCCCTTCGTGCTGGGTCTCAACGCCATGGTGTTTGGAGTCGTGCAGCTGGATATCGACATGCAGCGCGTTTCGCTGGCCGAGCATCTGGTATTCTGGTTGTTCTACGGCATCGCGCACTTCCTGCTGGTCGCCTTCTTCCTGCGCGCAGTGCGCAACCGTGCCTTCTTCGTGCTGACCACGAAGGGGTTTCTCTATGAGCCGGGCGATGTCTCGCCGGGGCTCATCCGTTGGGAGGACGTCAGCGAGATCAAGGAGGTCGAGCTGCTGTCGAGCTCGACGTCCTTCTCCGGCCCCGGTGTGCGGACGGCCCTGGCGATCGCGCTCAAGGATCCGGCGAAGTACAATGGGCGATACACGCCTCTTCTTGGCTTGCTCAACTGGCTGTTGACCAAGTTCATCCGCTACCAGACAGGCGGACCAGGCGACATCGTTCTCGCGGCAGAGGATTTCGGCGCGCGCTACGATGAAGTGAAGGCGCGGATGATGGACGGCATGCACGGAAGGCTGGGTCGCTGACGGAGCCGTATGGCTCGACCTGTTTCCGCGCTGGATAGCCGGCTGATATCGATTCTCGAAAAAATTCTGCCGCCAGTATCTTGCGAAGCTGGTAGAAGGGGGCACGTATTGTTCAATTCGCGCCGAACTCCCCTCGGCGCACGCACAGGGAGACAAGAAGATGGCGGGCAGCCCCACAGCGCTTCAATACCTGGACAAGGCCGTTGGAAGCCTTCGCAAGCTAGGCCTGTTTCCCGAGAAAGCGGGCGATCCGGCGCCGGTTGTCGCCCTGCTGAACCAGATCACGGAACTGTCGCCTGACAAGGTGACGACGATCGCGCGCACGCTGGATCAGGCGTCGACGTTCAACGAGGTGGTGCGCGAGCATATCTCGGGCATCAAGGTGGGCGAGCGCTATGAGGAGATCACCCAGGCGTTCAACTCGATCCGCGACGACGCCAAGGGCCTCGTCGAACAGTATGCCGACGGCAAGATCTCCACGATGGAGCGGCTGGGCAATGTCTGGATGAAGATGACGCGCGGCGACATCGCGCAGCGCTTCGACAAGATCAAGGACGTCTATATCGACGTACAGAAAGACACGAAGATCCAGATCGAGAAGGAGTTCCTGATCCTCGAAGCCTACATGGATTTCCGTGGAGCGATGAAGCAGTCGGAAGTTCTGGCGCTGGAAGTGCTGAAGACGGCCGAAGGCAAGCTGGAAGAAGCCAAGGCGAAGATGACGGCGGCGTCGGCGGCTGTTGCGGCCTACAGCGGCACGGAGCCGGCCGAGCGTTCGAAGCTGGAGCTGGAGCGTGACGAGGAATTGCGCCGCCTGCAAGCCGAGGAAAAGCGCTATCAGATTTCCAAGGACCTCTCGGACAACCTGACGATTGGCTACAACACGTCTGAAGTGATCATGGCGCGGCTGGTGCAGACGACCAACGCCAAGGAGCGCATCTATGCGCAGTCGGTGTCGTTCTTCGGCACCAACGAGGTTGTGCTGACGGCGCTGTCGGCGACGTTCACGGGCATGCACGGCCTGCATGAATCGACCCAGACGCTCGAGTCTATGAAGAAGGGCGTGGATCAGTCTCTGGAAGTGCTGGCCGAGATCGGCGGCAAGGTCCAGGAAGCGGCGCTGAAGGCGGGCTATGGCCCGACGATTTCGGCGGCTGCTGTGAAGAAGCTTGTCGATTCCGTCGTGAGCTATCAGGAGCATTCGATCGGCATCATCGCCGAGATGCGCAAACTGGCGACGCAGAACTCGGCCGAGATCCGCGATGCGGTCGAGGACGGCAAGAAGCGCCTCGCGCATCTGGTCGAACAGGGCGCGGCTGCGGCGCTCCATGTCACGACGTCATGATTGACGTTTTGGCATGAGCGAGACGACTGTTCCGGCGCGCGCTCCGGCGACAGCTCCGGCTGTAGCGGACGAGCCCCGCAAGCTCGATGACATCATGCTGGCTATGGACGTGGTGGACACACTGCGCCATCGCACGCGCATCGTTGACATGGAGCTGAACGAGGAAGCGCGCGAGGAACAGCTGGTTGCGCGGCTGAAGGAAATCTATGGCGCGCAGGGCATTGAGGTTCCGGACCGTATCCTGAAAGACGGCGTCAAGGCGCTGGCCGAGCAGCGGTTTGTCTACAAACCGCCGGCGGATACGTTTTCGGTCAGGCTGGCGAAGCTGTATGTCAGCCGGAAAAAATGGTTGCCGCAGACGCTGGCGGGGCTGGGCGCGCTGGCGGCGATCATTGCGGGCTTCCAGCTGTTCGTGTTCGGGCCGATGAACGCGGAATGGCAGGGCATGCCCAGCGAAATTGCGCGCGTGCTGGAAGAAGGCCAGGGCATTGCGACTGATCCCGTTGTCGATGCGCAGCTCGCCAGCATTGCGGCCGAGGGCCAGCGGGCGGTCGCCAATGGCGATCGCGGAGCGGCGAAGACTCAGCTTGGCGTGCTCAAGGGCATGACCGAGCAGCTGGCGCAGGAATACGAGATCAGGATTGTCTCGCGGCCGGGCCAGGATACCGGCTTCATCCGGGAGTCCGAGGATATCCCGAACGCGCTGAACTATTATCTCGTCGTTGAGGCGGTGGCGCCGGGTGGCCGCGTGCTGACCGTGCCGATCGAGAGTATCGAAAAGGACACCACCGAGCGCGTCAACATCTGGGCGCAGCGCGTGTCGCCGGAGACGTTCGATCGCGTACGCGCCGAGAAGATGGGCTCCGGCATGATTACGAATGACATTCTTGGCTTCAAGGCGCGCGGCGCGCTGGAGCCTCAGTTCGACGCGCCGGTTCCCGGCGGCGCCATCACGGATTGGGACGACTGATGGCCGCGTATGACGATCTCATCACCGGCCGCGATGCGCTGCACCGGCTCGACACGCTGGCGGCGGGGGCGCGGGCGGAGTTCGATGAAGCCGTGCGCGGCGCCGACAGCCATTCGCGGCGGCGGACCGATCTCGCGCGTCTTCGGGCCGAGGGTTATCGCGAACTGGCGGCGATGCGGCTGGACGTGATCAAGACCGGCGCCGACGAGACGTTGAGCGAAGCCGAACGCAGGGCGACGCGCCTGCTGGACGAGCACGAAGTGTTCCTGGCGCGGGTCGACGGCGAAGTGGAGGTCGCGGAGGCGGCGCTGAAAGAGGCCGAGGCCAACCGTCGCGCAGGCGAAGCTGGGGTCGACGCGGCGCTGAAGGCGTATGAGGGGCTGGTGACGGAAGCAGAGGCAGCCGTGCAGGCGGACCCGGCCTATGTCGCGCTGAAGGAGGCGTTCGAGCATTCCCGCGCGGTGGCGGTTCGGGCCGAGCAGAAGCTGGAGCTGGCCAAGGCTGACCGCGTGGAGAAGGGCAAGCCCTACCAGGCCGATCCGCTGTTCTCGTATCTGTGGGAGCGCAAATTCCGGCGGCCTGAGTACAAGAAGGGCGGCCTCTCGCGCATGCTGGATGGCTGGGTGGCGAAGCTGTGCCGGTATGACGAAGCATATCTCAACTATGCGCGGCTGACCGAACTGCCCGACCGCATCGCCGAGCATCTTGCGACCATGCGGCTTGAGGAGGCGGAGGCGCAGGCGGCGATCGAGCGATTCGAGGCGCAGACGCTGGAAGTGCGCGGCGCCGGCAAGCTGTCGGCCGCGCTGACGCAGACGAAGGAAAAGCTGAAGGGGCTCGACTACCTGCTGGCCGAAGCAGAGTCGAAGCACGCGAAGCTGCGGGAAGAGCAGGAGAAGGCCGCAAGCGGCGACAGCGGGCCGCAGGAGCAGGCGCGCAGGGTGATCGAGGAAGGGTTGGTGAAGGCGAGCTTCCCTGACCTGAAAGTCCTGGCGGCCGAAACGACGACGACGGATGATGACCGCGTTGTCGATGCGCTGGTCAAGCTGCGCACGGAAGAGCTGCAGATGGAGGTGAACTGGCGCAGCGTGGAAGCTCTTCCCGCGCGCCGCCGGGCTGGCGCCGATGCGCTGGAGCAGGTGCGCCGCCAGTTCAAGGAAGCGGGGCTGGACAGCCCCTATGTGATGATCCTGCGCGGCGCGTTCGAGGCGGCGCTGGAGGCGTATGGCAAGGGTCCATCGCCCGATGCGGCCGGGCTGTGGCGTGCGATCCGCGCGACGGTGAAACAGGCGCCGCGCCAGGACGATGATTATTTCGGTGGCCCAAGGCGCGGACGCAATGTCGGCGTCGGCGATGTGGTTGCGGGTGTGATCCTCGGCGAGGTGATCAAGGCGGCGACGCGCGGCGGCCGATGGGGCGGCGGCGGCTGGGGCGGAGGAAGCTCCGGCGGCGGTTCGGGCGGTGGTCGAAGTTCGGGCGGTGGCGGCTTCAAGACGCGCGGCAGCTTCGGCGGCGGCGGGTTCAAGACCAAGGGGCGGTTTTAGGGCCTCCCTGCCTTTGAGTGGGGAAGCAATCCCGGCTGCGCGCCTGTTGAACCAGACCCCACCTGTCCGCCTATTCCTTTGGTTGAGTTAAACGCTCAACCTGCGCGCCCCGTGTTCAGCGGTGAGCGTGCGCGTCCCGGTGGCGGTCGCGCTGCGGGCCGGCATTGCCGGGACGAACACATACTCCGCGTCGATGCGATCGCGGTTTATGTCGAGCGTGAAGTAGCCGCGCTGGCTGGCGTCCATCCATTTGAGAGTAGGGTTGGCGGCCATGAAGTCTGCGGCGATACGGGCGGCGTCGCCGTTGAAGCGGCGCTCGAAGCCGTGGGATGATACGCTCTGGCCGGCGAATTCGACGCCGATCGGGCCGGCGTCATCGGCAAGGTCGAAGGCCCAGGCGTTATGGCTGTCTCCGGTGAAGGTGACGAGGTTGGCGCCGGCGCGGCGCGCGGCGTCGTAGAGGCGCGTGCGGGCTGCCGGGTATCCGTCCCATTTGTCCATCGAATAGGGCATGCCGGCGGCGTTGAGGCGCGTGCGCCGATCGACATCAGCCTGCATTTCGGGCGGGAGGCCGCCCTTGATCCAGGCGGCTGAGGGGGCAGGCGCGCGCATGGCGGCCATGATCACCTGCTGGACCAGCACCTGCCAGCGCACGCCTGCGTCGACGGATGCCTTGAGACCGGCGGCAAGCCAGGCTTCCTGCTCCACATTCATCATCGCGCGCGAAGGGGCGGCCAAAGCGCCGGTGCGCAGCGCCGTCAGCGCGGCTCCGATATCGCCGCCCGCTGCGAAGATTGCATCGAGCTCGTTGTCGAGCTGGCGCGAGCGGCCGAGCAGGCGGGTCTCGAGGCGGAAGAGCGTAGCGAGGTTGCCGATGCGGTGGGCGCCATACCAGTCGCTGTGCGCGGGCATCCATTCGCGCCAGGCGCGCATGCCGGCAGCCTTTCGCACCGACCATTCGCCTTCGGTCGCGGGATCGTGGGCGCTTGCGCCATCGCGCCAGGAATTGTTGGCGGACTCATGGTCGTCCTGCACGGCGATCATCGGCAGGCGGCGATGAAGTTCAGCAAGGTCCGGATCGTTGCGATAGCTGGCATAGCGCTGGCGATATTCCGCAAGCTGCACAATCTCCCCGGGCGGCGCGAGGCCGCGAAGGGTCGCCATGCCGGGCTGGGCGTCGGGCCGCGTAACGGGCGATTCGTAGATGTAGTCGCCGGTGTGGATGGCGAGGTCGATGTCGTCGCGCGCTGCGGCGTGAGCGTAGGCGTTGAACCAGCCCGATGTGCCGTTGGAGCAGGAGAAGACGGCGATGCGGAAGGAAGCTGTGTCGCCATCGGGCAGGGTGCGCGTGCGGCCGGTGTCGGAGACCTGTCCGTCGGGGGCGACGAAGCGATAGTGCAGCCACCGGCCGGGTGGCAGGTTGTCGACGACGGCGCGTACTGTGAAGTCGGCAGCGGGCGAGGCTTCGACTTCGCCGGAGGTAACCGGGCGGGTGAATGCTTCATCGTCGGCGACTTCGACACGCAGGCGGGCGAGTCCGGGGGAGACATAGCGCGTCCATAGTACGACGCGGGTCGGTTGCGGATCACCGGACGCGACGCCGTGGGTGAAGCCGGTGAGGCGCTGGGCGAAGGCCCGGCCGGGCAGGACGAGCGTCGCGAGTCCGGCGGCGCTGGCCAGGAGACTGCGGCGGGAGAGGAGAAGGGCCATGAACGGTCACCTTGCGAGTAAACGAAACCCTCGTAATCCCGCTTGATGACGGTTTGGAGTCGGACGCGGCTCCTACTGGCCCGGCGGCCGCAGGTAGTCCTTTTTACCGAGGTGGACGCCGTTGTGGCGGAGGATGTTGTAGGCGGTTGACGTATGGAAATAGAGGTTTGGAAAGACCCAGCCCTGCAGGTAGGCGGCGCACGTCATCGGGAGCTCCTGGCCGCCGCCAATGGGTATGTTCACGATGGTTTGTGCGCGCGCATCCATCGCTTCGGAGGACGCCGCCTGGACATAGGCGTTGGACTTCGCGGCGCGCTCGGCCAGCTGGGCGAATGTGGTCTCGACGTCCGGGAAGGCAGGCAATTCCGTGCCGGCGAGGCGGGCGGCGCCGCGGGCGAGGCTGTCGCAGGCGATCTGCACCTGGCGGGTCAGCGGAAACATATCGGGGAACAGGCGATAGTTGAGAAAGACGTCCTCGGGGATTTTGGCCGCGGCCGCGTGATCCGCGCCCTTCTTCAGGATGCCGCCGAGCGCGCCCAGCGTCTGGGCGCTGGCGGCCTTGATCAGTGTGGAAATCGCTACAGTCATCGACAGCTCCGTCGTGGTTCTGGCCCGTCCCGGTTTGCCGCTCTCATAGCTTGCCCGCCAGCGCGCTGCACGCGGGAAATTTCGGGCAGGTTGCTTGCGCGCGGTCAGGCTGGAAACTACGCCGGTGGCCGGGGAGAATTGCATGCGTAAGCGCCTTGCCATCCTGGCTTGGATCCATCTGGTTCTGGGCGGCGCCGGGCTGGCCCTGTTCGCGGCTTTGGCTGGCGGCTTCGCCATGGCGCGCGATCCCGAGTACAATGACGAGTTCGCGCTGTTCGGCGGCCTGCTCGGCGTCTTTAGCCTGGTGTATTTTGCTCCGATGTTCGCTGGCGGGCTGGGCCTCCTGATGCGCAAGCCGTGGGCGCGCGCTGTGCTGTGGGCGGAGGCAGCGTTGCTGGCGCTTGCGATCCCTGTGGGAACTCTGCTGGCGGGCTACAGCCTCTGGGCGCTCATCACCACATTTGAGGTAACCACCGACGGCATTGCGCGAGTGGAGCGCGTCATCCGCAACGCACTCCGTAACATCGTGCTGATCCTGATCGCGTTGTTCATCCTGGGTGTTATCCTCGGCGTCGGCTGGCTGTTCCGCGATCAGATCGACCCGCCCGGCAGACAGACACTGACGCCCATGCCGGAGATACCGACGTTCGAGCAGCCTGAGTTCAAGATGCCGGAGTTCAACCGGCCTGAGCAGCCGGCCGCACCGGGACAGTGATGTTGCACAGGCCGATACGGCCGACGGGCTTGGTGTAGAAATCATCCTTCCGCCAGCGCCGCGAATTGACCAGCGTGGCGAAGCTTTCGCTGTCGGTCTTCATGATCTCCAGCGGCGTGCGCTGTTCGGGCGGAAGGTCTGCCGCGACCTTGATGTCGGCGTAGCGCTGGTATTCGGCCGGCGTCGCATAGAAGCCGATGTCGCCCGTGCCGCGCGGGAAGGAGGACATGATCTCCATCCCCTGCACCACGCGGCCCAGCATGGTCAGCTGGCGATCAAGGTTTCGCGGAGAGTGGCCGATGATGACGTAGAGTTCCGTGCCGCCGCCGGAGTTCTCGTCATTCTCGCGGCCAACGCCGACCATGCCATAGCAGTGCGCAAGCCAGACGCGATCCTGGTCGCGCGCGGCGTACATCCCGCTCACGAAGCCGACTTCGGGAGCGTAGGTGTCGGGGTCAGGCAGGATGTCGAAGTTGGCGATAGCGGCGCGGGGAAGCGTGAATTCGGCGTCAAGGCGTTCGACGCCCACCTTGGGCGGGCGGGCCGGATCTGCCGCTTGCGCCCACTGCGAGACAAAATTGTCCTGCACGCGGGTGACTGCGCCGTTGGCGAAGAAGCCTTCGCGGGAGAGCGCTTTCACATTGGCGACGTGCTTCGGCGAGAACTTCGGCGCCATCTCGATGATGACGCGGCCCTTTCCGGGGAAGTCCATGTAAAGCGTGTTCGCAGGATCGAGCACGCGCCACTCGGAAGGTTTCGACGCGGCGATGACGTCGGCCGGCGAGGGTGTGGCGCCCTCGGGCGGCGCGGGAATGGCGGGCGCGCTCTGGCAAGCTGCGAGCGCCAGAGCCGCAATACACATCACTATCCGCATGCGTCGTCCCCTGATGGTCAGTGCGAAAGAATGCGACGCTTTCCCGCGAAGCTCAACGCAAAAGACGCCGCCCGAGTAGGGCGGCGCCTCGCAGCCGGCCTGTGCGCGCAGGCCGTCAGTTAGATTTCAGCGACCCAACGCTAACCCCGGAATTCGCCATTGTCCCAGTAGGTCCGGCCGGTGCTGCGATCGACATAATAGTACCGGCCCGCATTGCGATCGTAGATCATCTCGTCTCGGTCGGCGACCTGTTTGCCGCCAACGAAGCAACCGCCCTGTTCCTGGCAGCCGGTGTAATAGCCGACGGCCGCACCGAGTGCGCCGCCGATGAGTGCGCCGGAAAGATCGTCGTCGGAGACAGCTGCCCCGGCTGCTGCGCCGAGCGCGCCGCCGATTGCGGCGTTTCTCTGGGAGGGATCCCAGCTGTCCATGGTGTTGCATGCGGCGAGCGAAAGGCTCGATATGGCGGCGCAGAAGGCAATCTTGAGGGTGCTCATGGCGTGACGTCTCCTGGTCGGAGTGTGACCTGTGAGGAGACAACGAGGAGACCGGGGGACCGTTCCAAAACGTGTGTCGGATAAAACAGCGGAACCAGATTCTGTGTCGCGAAATGGACCACGCCTGATGGTCAGTCGACGCGCACGGGCAGACTTTCCAGTCCACGGAACCCGGGCAGGTGGCGCCAGTGCGGCGGCGTATCAGGTTCTGCGAGGCGCAGGTTGGGGAAGCGCGTGAACAGGCGCGATAACAGGTGCTTCGTTTCCATGCGCGCCAGCGGCGCGCCGGGGCAGATGTGCGCGCCGCCGCCGAAGGATAGATGCCGCGCGGCGCGGGGGCGGGCGACGTCAAAGGCGTCCGCGTTTGGGAACGCCGCCTCGTCACGATTGGCGGAGCGGATGAAGACATTGAGCGCCGCGCCCGCGCTGACCGGCCAGCCCGAGAGGTTTTCGTCGTGCGTGGCGATACGCCATGTAAAATCCACAGGCGCCTCATAGCGCAGCGCCTCCTCCACCGCGTTCGGCCAGAGCGCGGGCTCTGCGTGAAGTTTCGCGAGTTCGGCGGGGTGCGTGAGGAGCAGGCGCACGGCGTTGCCGATCAGGTCCGTGGTGGTGACGTTGCCGGCGATCAGCAGGCCGCGGATGTTGTAGGTGATCTCCGTATCGGTGAGGGGGGCGCCATCGGCCTGGATACGCGCCATGTCACCGAACAGGTCGTCCGGCGGGTTGAACTTCGCATCAGCAAAGCGGGTGCGGATGTAGTGGGCGAGGCCATTGGAGGCCGCGACCAGCGCGGCGACATCTTCCGGCGTGCGGTTGGGGTTGAAGGTCTGCACGATGCCATCGAGCCAGGCGCGGAAGGTCGCCAGTGTCTCGAGTGGCACGCCAAGGATGTGGCCGATGCAGCTGACCGGTACGGGCTCGGCCAGTTCCTTCATGAGGTCGAATCCGGCGCGGTCTTCGAGACGGTCCAGCGCCGCATCGACGATGTGAAGACACTCGGGCTCGAAGCGGGCAATGCGGGCATAAAGCGCTTGCACCAGCGGATTGCGCACGCGGACATGTTCCTCGCCGTCGAGTTCGAGCATGGAGGCGCGCTGATCGTCAGGGAAGGCGAGGCCATCGGGAACCGTGTTGCGGCGGCGGCGGATAGCGTGGGCGGCAGGCTCGGCGCGGTCGGGATTCTTGACGTGCGAGTTGTCAGCGAAGATGGCGCGGGCGTCGGCCATGCGCGCGACCAGCCAGGCGCCGCCTGCTTCGTCGCGATGCAGCGGACATCGGGCGCGAAGGTCCGCCAGGCGTGGGTAGGGGTCTTCGCGCGCGGCGGGGTATGCGGCGGTCAGATCAAGTATGCGGAAGGGCGCGGCCCCGCTGTCTGCCATTCCCGTCTCCCACGCCGCTTGCAACCCAAGGGTAAAACAACCTAGGGTTGTGAGCGTGAGTGGTCAAGGACTTGGGCTGTCGAGAGACCCCGCCGGTCGCCCACGCAAGAGGAGCGCGCTCCGCCTCCCCCAGTCGCGTGGCGGCTGAGGGAGGCAAGACGTGTGGCGAAGTTGAACTACAAAACGTCCAGCATCTTGGCGACGAGGGGGTGGCGGACCACGTCGCCCTGGGCGAGGCGGACGACGCCGATATCGCCCTTCATGCCTTCGATCTTGTCGGCCACAGGTGCGAGGCCTGAGAGTTCGGGCAGGAGATCGGACTGGGCCGGATCGCCGGTAACGATCATTTTCGAGTTCCAGCCGAGACGCGTCAGGATCATCTTGAGCTGCACGTAAGTGCAGTTCTGCGCTTCGTCCACCACGATGAAGGCGTTGTTGAGCGTGCGGCCGCGCATGAAGCCGACCGAGGCGATCTCGATCTGCCCCTCGGCGATCATCGCCTTCACCTGCTTGGCTGACATGCGATCCTGCAGCGCATCGTAAAGCGGACGCAGGTAGGGCGCGAGCTTCTCTTCCATGTCGCCGGGCAGAAAGCCGATGTTTTCACCAGCATCGACGGCCGGGCGGCACAGTACGATGCGGCCGACCTTGCCGGCGCGCAGGGCTTCAACCGCCTTGGCGATGGCGAGATAGGTCTTGCCCGTGCCGGCGGGGCCGAGCGCGAGGACGAGGTTGGAATTGTCGATCGCCTCGATCAGGCGCGCCTGGCCTTCGGACTTAGGCATGACATTCTTGACGTAGGCCTGTTCGCGCTGCGGTTCGCGTGGCTGGGCCTGTGGCTGGTGATGCTCGTTCGCGATATGGCCGCTGCGTTTCTTCTTTCTCGGATAGCGCTCGTCGTCTGCAACGGGATCCCAGCCTCCCTCTATGACGCTGAGCTGAACGCCTCCAGCCTCCCGATCACGGCGACCCTGGAATTCGGCGCGGACGCGGCGGACAGCAGCACGTTTACCCATGGAGGTACTCCTTCGTTGCGGTCGAAAGGGCAGGCGTAGAAACAAAAAAGCCGCGAGCCAGAGAGGCGCCGCGGCGGTGTAACCGAGATATGACGGCGATTGGCCGTGGACACATGATGCGTGGTGGAGGCGGTCGCCTCAGCAGGCGTCCAGCTTGGTAGGCGGATGATGCAACCGTATGCGGTCGACTCAATCCCGTTCCCCGTTTCTCGAAGGACACGCAGCAAGGGGCGCGCCACTCGAATCAGCTTCCCTACAACTAAACTAGTCCTGCATTAACGGAACCATAAAGAGGCAGTTCCGCCACAGGCGCCATTAAGTCGCCACCTGACACGCGATGCTGCATTTCTGTGACGGCGGCGCCTGTTTGGGAGTCGCTGGCGCCTCGCGAGAGTCTGTGAGGTGTGATTTTGGTTGGGGCACGCAACCTCATGACGACATGGAAGACGATGGCGGCGGGAGTCGCGGCGATGGTTCAGGCAGGGTGTGTGATCCCGGTCGAGCGCACGCTGGCGCAGGGTCTGGATGTGCGGATTGTTGATGCGCGCACGGGGCGCAGCGTGAGTGGAGCGCAGGTGACGCTGATTCCGGATGCCCGGTTCGAGGGTGCGCGCCCGAGGCAGGCGATGAGCGGGCCGGATGGACGTGTGCAGATCGAGGCCATAACGCGGACAGAGTGGATCATGCCGCTCCCCATCGACATGTTCTACTTCCAGGCCGGGATCAGAGTTGAGGCCGAGGGCTATGCGACGTACGAAGGGGCAGCCCATGCCGAAACGACCGGCAAGCGGCCCGATCCGGAGACAGGCCGCCTTGTGAGCCTGACGCCGGCCGGACAGAACTGACGGGAGACGTTGATGGCGATCTATGAGCTGGACGGTGTGCGGCCGCAGGCGGAGGGCGAGCACTGGATCGCTGACAGCGCCAGCGTGATGGGCAATGTGATCCTCAAGCGGAACGCCAGCGTGTGGTTCAATGCCACGCTGCGCGGCGACAATGATCCGATCACCATCGGCGAGAACACCAACATCCAGGATGGATCGGTGCTGCATACCGATGTCGGCGTGCCGCTGACGATTGGGGCGAACTGCACGATTGGCCACATGGTGATGCTGCATGGCTGCACGATTGGCGAGAACACGCTGATCGGCATCGGCTCGATCATCCTCAACGGCGCGAAGATCGGGAAGAACTGCCTGATTGGCGCGAACTCGCTGATCACTGAGGGCAAGGAGATACCCGACGGCTCGATGGTGATGGGCGCGCCGGGCAAGGTGGTGCGCGAGCTGACGGGGCAACAGATCCAGATGATCACCGGATCAGCGCACCACTATGTCGAGAACTGGAAGCGCTATGCGCGAGGGCTGAAAAAGATCGGCTAGACCGCATACTCGGCCCGGAACGCCGCAAACGGTGCGGTGGTGAACAGCACCTGATACGGAAACACGCGGTGCGGCGCCGTCATGTCCAGCGATGGCAGCGCCGCGAGGAATGCATTGCGCACCTCCGGGCGGATGCGGGCGCGGAAATCGACGAACTGTCCCCAGGTGGACAGGCCGTGCAGATAGGGCGGGCCGCCGCGAGAAGCGCGTGAGGCGGCGAATTCCGGCGGGAACAGGCGGCGGTAGGCTTCGAGATTGTAAAGCCATGAGCCGCCCTCGACGCGGCGTGCGCCGCGATATTCCCGCGCCAGCCAGCCGAACATGGTGGTGAGCTCCTTGCGGCGTTCTGCGATGCGGGAAGAATGCAGCGGCCCGACATCCGCGTTGGCGACCCGGTTTCCGAAATGGATGCGGATCAAGCCTTCCGCGTTGGGCGGCTCGCAGGCGAAGCAACCGAACTGTATGCGCCCCGGCAGCGTGACGGCCGCACCATCGCCGCAGACGAACAGGGCTTCGTGCAACAGCCTGACGCGTTCCTCGTGTGGGCGCGCGTCCAAGCCCGCAACCAACGCGACCCAGGCGTCGGGCGGGGCGTCCTGGCTGGGGACGCCGAAGCCCATGCGGCGGAAGAAATTGGTGTAGCGGAGCAGGGTGTCGGCCAGCGGCAGGCCGGACACCTCAGCGACGCGTTCGGCAAAGCGGACCTGGAGGTCGACATATTCCGGCGACAGGTAGGTCTGTGACGGCGTGGTCTGTCCGGTCACCGATTCTGCATCCATGCTTGAGCTGTCCCATCCTAGCGTATCTGCGGGCAGCGCCTATATGTGCGCCATGACAAAACTCTCCGTCCTTGATCTTGCACCGGTTGTTGAGGGCTCCACGACAAGGGAGGCGTTGCAGAACAGCCTCGATCTGGCGCGGCATGCGGAGCGTCTGCGCTATGGCCGCTTCTGGCTGGCCGAGCATCACAACATGCCGGGAATTGCGAGCGCGGCCACCGCCGTGGTGATCGCGCATGTGGCGGCGGGGACATCGACGATCAGGGTCGGCGCAGGTGGGATCATGCTGCCCAACCATGCGCCGCTGATGGTGGCCGAGGCGTTCGGCACGCTGGCCGAACTTCATCCCGGTCGGATCGATCTTGGGCTCGGCCGCGCGCCGGGGACGGATCAGGCGACCATGCGGGCGCTGCGCCGCTATATGGGCGGGGCGGATTCGTTTCCGCAGGATGTGCAGGAACTGCTCGGCTGGTTCGATCCGGTTGTGCCGGGACAGACTGTCCAGGCCGTGCCCGGGAGCGGCGCCGATGTGGATGTCTGGATTCTCGGCTCGTCGCTGTTCGGCGCGCAGCTGGCGGCGCATCTGGGTCTACCTTACGCGTTCGCGTCGCACTTTGCGCCGGGCGACATGATGGGTGCGATCCAGATCTATCGCGAGCGGTTCAAGCCTTCGCCGCGGCTGCAGGAGCCATATGTCATGCTCGGCCTCAACGTGATCGCCGCCGAGACGGATGACGAGGCGAAGCTGTTGTTCACGTCAATCCAGCAGGCGTTCGCCAATCTGCGGCTCGGCCGGCCCGGCAAGATGCCGCCGCCGAAGGCGGACCTCCAGCTTGATCCGATGGTGGCGCACGGGATCGCGCAGGCGCTTTCGTGTTCAGTCGTCGGCGGACCCGAGAAGGTCAAGCGCGGGATTGCGGAGTTCGTGGCGCAGACCGGCGCGGACGAGCTGATGGTCACCGGCTCGATCTGGGATCACCAGAAGCGGCTGCGCAGTTTCGAGATTGCGGCTCAGTCGATCGGCTAGCGCGCGTCGCGCTTGCCGCGAAATGGCTTGCCACCGGGCTTACCGCCCGCGCGGAACGGCTTGTCGCCTGCTGCGCGGAAAGGCTTGTTGGGGTTCTCGGCCCGGAACGGCTTGTCGCCGCGCGGCTTGAACGACTTGCCTGCGGGCTTGTCGCCAGCGGCGCGGAGCGGTTTGTCGCCGAACTTGCGGAAAGGCTTGTCTCCATCCTTGCGCGGGCCGCGTGGGGCAAAGCCTTCAGGCTTCGGACCGCGAGGCTTGAAGCCGTCGGGTTTGCGATCACCGCCATCGCGATTGTGAGCGGATCTCGGCGCGCGCGCGGGGCGGGCGTCGGCATCCGGCGTCCAGGTGCGTTTCGGCGCAGCCTCGCGAACCGGCTCGGCCTGCACAGAATCCGGCACGACGGGCGTCAGCTCGCCATTGGCGCGGGCAGCGTCGCGGCGCTGTTTGCGGTTGAGGCCGCTGGGATGGATGTGGGGCGGCGTTGTCCGTGCGGGCTCTGACGGCGCGTGGGCGGCGAGTGCGGGATCGGCGGCAGTCATATCGCGCTGAGGTACGCGGGCGTCGTCGCGGGCGAAGGGCTTGCGGTCGCTGTAGTCGCGCTTCTCGCGCGGAGCACGGTCGCCGAAGTCGCGTTTCTCTCGCGGGGCGCGGTCGGCGCGGACGCCATCATCACGCCGCGCGCGCGCGGGGTGGATGCTGTCCTGCGGGCCCGGAGGCGAGGAGGGTTCGATCTGGACCTGAGCGTCGGGGTTCTCTCTCACGGTTTTCGCGAAGGCTTCTGCGGCGTGGCCGACGATCTCGAACTTGGTCTCGTCTGCGAAGATGCGGATGGGGCCAATCTCGTTGCGGGTGATGTTCCCGACGCGGCAGACCAGCGGCAGGATCCATTTCGGATCGGCCTTGCGCTCGCGGCCCACATCAAGACGGAACCACACGCCATCGCCATCGGACGCGAAGCCTTTTTCCTCGCGCGTGCGCGGCATGGCGCGTTCGCGCGGCTCGCGCGCCTGGGTGTCGCGCATGCGGGTGTCGTCGCCCACATCCTCAGGCTCGGGAAGGTCGGCCCGCAGGAGGCCGATGAGGGCCCCGGCGAGCTGTTCTGGCGATGCGCGCTCGGCGAGTTGCTTCGCGAGTTGCTGGTCGTCGCTGGACACGGCGGCGGTGAGCGCGGGGTGTTCGAGCAGGCGCTGGCGATCCTGGGCGCGGATGTCGTCGGCGCTTGGCGGGGCGCTCCAGATCGCTTCGATATTGGCAGACTGGAACACTTGCTCCGTGCGGCGGCGCTTGGCGTGCGTCACCAGCAGGACGGAGACGCCCTTCTTGCCGGCGCGGCCCGTGCGGCCCGAACGGTGAAGCAGTGTCGCCTTGTTGCTTGGAATGTCAGCGTGGATAACGAGGCCGAGGTCGGGAAGGTCGAGGCCACGGGCGGCGACATCGGTGGCGACGCAGACCTTGGCATGGCCATCGCGCAGGGCCTGCAGCGCATCATTGCGCTCGCGCTGGCCCATTTCACCCGACATGCCCACGGCATGGAAGCCGCGTTCGCGCAGGCTGGCGTAGAGATGCCGCACGGCTTCGCGCGTGTGGCAGAACACAAGCGCACGGCCAGCTTCGAAATAGCGCAGCACGTTGACCACGGCGCGTTCGGTGTCGCCGGGCGAGACGCGCATGGCGCGGTATTCGATGTCGCCGTGGGGTTCGGTGGCGCTGGTCGTATCGATGCGGATCGCGTCACGCTGGTAGTTCTTGGCCAGCATGGCGATGCCGCGCGCGATGGTGGCGGAGAACAGCATGGTGCGACGCGCCTCAGGCGTCGCCTTCAGCAGCGTCTCCAGCTCCTCGCGGAAGCCAAGGTCGAGCATCTCGTCGGCTTCGTCGAGCACGGCGATCTTCAGTTCGGACAGGTCGAGATAATCCTTGTCGAGGTGATCGCACAGGCGGCCCGGCGTGCCGACGATGATGTGGGCGCCGCGCTCGAGCTGGCGCTGTTCGTCGCGCACACTCATGCCGCCGACGCACTGCACGATGCGGGCGCCGGTTTCGGCATAGAGCCATTCGAATTCGCGGACGATCTGGATGGCCAGTTCGCGCGTCGGCGCGATCACCAGGGCCAGCGGCTTGGCTGCCCGCTCGAAACGTTCAGCCCCCCCGAGAAGGGTGGACGCCATGGCGAGGCCGAAGGCCACCGTCTTGCCCGATCCGGTCTGGGCCGACACAAGCATGTCTGCGTGTGGTTGGTCGGGGTTCTGGTCAGCCTCGATGACCGCGAGCTGGACGGAGGTGGGTTCGGCATAGCCACGCGCGGCAAGGGCGCGGTCCAGCGCGGGATGTACGGCAGGGAAGGGCATCTGGGATCGTTTCGTGTCGGCGGGCCGTCCCGGTTGCGGGGATCAGTGCGCAGGGGGAGGCCGGGTCTGGCGAGGCCCCCATACAGGAAACTGTGGAAAACACCAGCCACAGCTGCACGCCAGGGCCCGCCAGCGTCAAACAACCGCGCCGAACAGCTGGCCGATCCCGGCGGTTATGCCCATGGCGATTGCCCCCCAGAAAACGACGCGGATTATAGGCTTTGCAGGGGCTGCATGGCCCGCCCAGGCGCCCAGGTAACCCAACAGGGCGAGGAAGATCAGGGACGCGCCGCCGACATACCAGGTCAGCTGGGCATACGGGGCGAGCAGGGCCGTCGCCAGCGGCAGCGCCGCGCCGACCGAGAAAGTGAGGGCCGAGGTGACGGCCGCCTGGATCGGCTTGGCCTCGGTGAATTCGGATATGCCCAGCTCGTCGCGGGCGTGCGCCTTGAGCGCGTCCTTGGCTGTCAGCTGGTCGGCCACCTGCGCAGCCAGCTCCGGCGTGAGGCCGCGGGAGACATAGATCTGCTTCAGCTCCTCGCGCTCGAACTCGGGCATTTCGGCGAGTTCCCACGTCTCTCGCGCAAGATCGGCCTTCTCGGCGTCGGCCTGCGAGGAGACCGAAACGTATTCGCCCGCCGCCATCGAGAGAGCGCCGGCGATCAGGGCGGCTGCGCCCGACACCATGACGGCATTGCGATCCGCGCTGGCAGCGGCGACGCCTACGATCAGACTTGCGGTGGAGATGATCCCGTCATTGGCGCCCAACACCGCGGCGCGCAGCCACCCGATGCGTTCGGTGGCGTGGCGTTCGAGGTGGGGTTTCGAGCGGGGCAGGTGACACGCCTCCAAAGGCTGCGCCATGGGCGCATGTCGGTCAGGCTAGCGTATTGCGATGGATCAGTCGCCTACTGAACTTCGTCCGAGTCCCAGACGCCGCGCACGGCGATGTCGTTCTCAACGCCGATATTGTACCAGGCGAGGCGGTCCTTCGAGGCGTTCACGATGATGAAGTGCTCGTGGGGGCGGGTGGCGAAGGTGAGGGCGCTGCGGATCTGCTGGATGGTCTGCTTGGAGCGCAGCACCCACATGTCGCCCGACGCGCGGGTCATCTTGCCGGCTTCGCGCAGCACGCGCTCGAAACGTTCGTTGCCGGCCAGCAGGCGCGCGGCAATGAAATAATTGCAGACCGGAACTTCCGTTTCGCCTGCGTCGAGGCGCGGATCGCCGAACTTGCGTTTCTTGGGGCCCTTGAAGTCCCAGCGCAGGTTGGGGTGGTGGTCGGCCCGGTGATAGTCCTTATCCGTTCCGCAGGCGATGAAGGTGCCAGCGGTAACGCGACCTTCCTTCAGGAAGTCTATCAGGCGCGTGCGCGGATAGGGGCCATATTCCTTGTCCCCGATCTTGATTCGCCACTTAACGCCTTCGAAGGGCGGGGGCGCTGCCTCCACCTGGTCCGACTCCGTGTCTGGCACGGCTTGCTTAAGTTCAAGCGTGTCGGTCATTGCCCAGTTTCCGGGAGCGTGTTCCGCTAACCCCTCTTTGCAGCTAGTTGTAAGGACGGCGCCTTGTCCAAAGGTAAACGGGCAAGCAGGCAGGCAAGCGAGGGCCCAGGGCCCCCAAGGGAGACGTCATGAGCGACTACGAGTTCATCAAGACCGAGATTGAAGGCCCGCTTTTCATCGTGACGATCAACCGTCCCGATCAGCTGAACTGCCTGCATCCCATGGGAAATGCGGAAATGGGCAAGGCGTTCGACGAATTCGCCGCCAATCCGGACCTGTGGGTCGCCATCGTGACCGGGGCCGGGGAAAAGGCCTTCTCGGCGGGCAACGACCTGAAATTTGCCGCCTCCGGCCAGAAATCGCCTGTGCCCATGCCGGCCTCGGGATTCGGCGGGCTGACCTCGCGTTATGACCTCTACAAGCCGGTGATCGCGGCCGTGAACGGCTTCGCCATGGGCGGCGGCTTCGAGATCGCGCTGGCCTGTGACATCATCATTGCGGCCGAGAACGCCAAGTTCGCACTCCCTGAGCCCCGCGTCGGCTTCGCGGCGCTTGCCTCGGGCATGCACCGCCTGCCGCGCGAAGTGCCGCTCAAGAAGGCCATGGGCATGATGCTCACGGGACGGACGGTTCTGGCTGCGGAAGGAAAAGAGATCGGCTTTGTCACCGAGGTGGTGCCGCAGGGCAAGGCGCTGGAAGAAGCCAAGCGCTGGGCCGGCATGATCCTGGAATGCTCGCCGATGGCGATCAAGGCGACGAAAGAAACCGTGCTGACCGGCCTCAAGACCGCCGACCTCAAGGCGGCGTTCGATCACAAGGTTCCCGGCATCGCGAAGCTGATGGCCTCGGCCGACCACAAGGAAGGCCCAAAAGCCTTCGCCGAGAAGCGCAAGCCGGTGTGGAAGAACGAGCAGTAGGCGCGCACGCGCCGGGAGCAGGGCATCTGGAGCGGAGCGCGGGAATGGGGCTGGTTAAGAATCCACGCCTCATTTCCGGCCTCCTGCTCCTTCGCCTATCGGGGGGCGAGATGAGTGGAGTCTCGCAATGACGTCATCACCTGACTTCCGCCAGCTCGCTGCCGATCACGGCATCGCACTCGACGGGGACGAGTCGATGCTGCGGCCGGGAGGCTCGGATGCCGAGTACTTTACCGCCACGGCGCGCGACACGTCGGGCGCGTACTGGATGTTGCGTGCGCCCCGGCGCGGGGATGTGCAGGTGCTGGGACGGCAGGAAAAGATCGCGCTCGATTTTGTGCGCGGCAAGGTTCCGGTCGTCATTCCCGACTGGCAGGTCCACACCGACAAACTGGTTGCCTATCGCGTCCTGCCCGGCGTGCCGGCGGCGGAGATCGATCCGCTGATGGGCGAGCTGATCTGGCGCCTGCCGCAACGCATCGTGCCAGGCACATTTGCCGAGAGTCTCGCAGCTGCGATGGTGAAGCTACACGCGCTTGATGCCGACGCTGCGGCCGATGCAGGCATACCCGCGATAGGGGCCGGCGACCTGCGCGCGCGCATGAAGATCCGCATGGACGACTGCAACACACTGGCGAAGGTGCCTGAGAAGCTCTGGGGCCTGTGGCAGAAGTGGATCGACGGCGATGCGTTCTGGCCCGATCGCGTCGTCCTGGTGAATGGCGACATCTATCACCCCCATCTGTTCGTGGATGCGGACTATCGCCTTGTTGGCGTCGACGACTGGTCGCAGGTGGAAGTGAATGACGCCGCACTCGACTTCACGCTCTATTTCGCAGCCGCCGGCCGCGAGGCGCTGGAAGACCTGATCGCGCGCTATGAGAAGGCGGGCGGCGAGACCTGGGCGCGCATGGCCGACCAGGCGGAGATGTATTACTGGGCCAGCCCCGTCCGCTTCGCGACCTATGCCATGAAGACAGGCGACCTCTCGCACCTCATGAACGTCAGGAACATGGTGCACCGCTATGCGAGCATGCTCGAGGACAGCGGCTACGTGGAATAGGCGGCGGGGGGAGCGTGCGCTTGCGGCGCGGGCATGCATTTTCAGGAGCAGCGAATGTCCGGTTTGAGGGGCCGGCCCTAAACGGTCACTCGATTGATGGGAGAAGCGGTTCCGCCGCCGCCTGCGCGGTCTGTTGGCCCCCCTCTCTGATCCACCTGCGACGCTATGGTGCGGATGCAAAAAGTCGATTCAGCTCTCGTTCGAGCTGCTCTGGACCGAACGGCTTGTTCAAGATCTGCTGATGCGCAAAGCGATCCGGGAAAAATGATGAAGCGTCGTAGCCCGTCGAAAAGATAAACGGGACGCCCTTGTTCTGAAGCTGGGCGGCGACGTCCCAAGTCATTTCGCCATCAAGATTCAGGTCGAGCAAGACGCCGTCGAACGATTCCGTTTCGATAAGCTCCAGCGTCTCCTTCAAGCGCGACGCCGGCCCAACGATTGTCCAACCGAGATCGGCAAGGACGGTCTCGATCAGCAATACAACCATAACGGAATCTTCAACCACGAGGATGCGCTTCGCGATCACTGGCAACGTTGTTACCACTGTCTCCAGGGCGCTCGCAGATCGCTCGGACCCGCTAGGCTTGTCGGCATGGCGAACTACAGATGGCGGAAGAAAAATTTCGCACGTGACCCCCTCCGGCGCGAACTTCATTTTGGACTGTCCACCTGTTTCGTAGGACAGGGCGCGCTCGATCAGCGTCGAGCCGAACCCGCGTCTGAGTGGCGTGACGACTGCTGGACCGTTGCGCTCTGTCCATGTGAGGGCAATTGCTCCGGTCTGCAGAGTTTTCCATTCCACCGAAACCTTGCCTTCCGCCACTGACAATGAGCCATACTTGGCTGCGTTCGTGCAGAGTTCATGTACGGCGAGTGAAAGCGCCAGTGCAGCTTTCGGGGTCAACATTGCAGGTGGCCCCGATAGGAGCGTCCTACCTGGTGAAAGGTCGTGGGCGTCGAGTTCCTCGTGCAACAGGCCTTCAATCGAAACTGATTGCCAACGACTTTCAGTCAGTAGGCTATGGGCGCGTGACATCGCGCCAATTCGCCGCTCAAGGCTTTGGGCAAAGTCGGCCAGCGACTCCGAACTGCGACTCGTCTGGCTCACAAGCGCCTGGATATTGGCAAGCGTGTTTTTCACCCGGTGATCAAGTTCGGCCATGAGCAACTTTTCATGCTCTAGAGCGCGCTGTCTTTCCCGCGCGGCGGCGTCGATGCGCCGCAAAACCACCTCGAGCAACGCGACGCGCAGATCGAATGCGGCGGCGCTGTCGGAATCGTTCCAGGGCGTTGCACGGCCCCGGACGGTTTCAGTCCATGCCTCGAACGATTTTCGCGGTGTAAGTCGATCGCCATTCGGCCCCGCCGTGACAGGCTTGCTGGGATCGCCGCCCCAAGTAACGGTCTTGACCGCTTCCGGCCGAAACCACAGGAGGAAATCGCGCGGCTCGCGCGACACCGAAATAGCGAGCAACCCCGAACCGAGTTCCGCGAACGCTTTGGCTTCTGGCCAGATTTCGCCCAGACGGTCTGTGACGAAGATGCCGTCGAAGTCCTGCATATGTGTGCAAAGCCAGTCGGTCAGCGCGCCGATCTGCGCATCGTCTGGCGTCTTGCCCACTGAGTGGATGCCGCTCTTGATGCTAACAGAAATACCGCCGCGCGACTGCTCAGCGGGCAGCGTGAGTCCCCCGGCACAGATATAGTGCAGGAGTGTCGACGCATGGGTTGCGAGACCCTTCGCGTAATCGTCTTCCGACGCCAGAGCCTGCATGAGGGAACTCAGCAGCTTGCGACTGCTGAGGCTCGCCTCAAACTGCTCAGCCCGCAGGCGCGCTTCCAACTGCAGGGAAAATATAGATCCAAAAAGTTCGCAGATCGCTCTCAGGTGGCGAGGAAGCCGTCTCGGCGTTTGGTGGTGACACGCGATAAGCCCCCAGAGTTTGCCCTCGCGTACGATCGAGATCGACATTGAGGCATTTACGCCCATGTTGCGCAAATACTCGCGGTGGATGGGTGACACATCGCGCAAGGTGGCATGGCTCATGTCAAGCGGTTTGCCGCTGCGCGGATTCAATGTCGGATGCAACGGCGCCGGCGCGTAGTCTATCTGCGTGATGAGGCGCAGTGGACTTCTAACATACAGCGCGCGGGCCTGTTTTGGGATGTCAGATGCGGGGTAATGCAAGTCGAGAAACGGGCTCAGGTCCTCGCGTCGCGCTTCAGCGAACACCCAGCCCGAGTCATCGTCCATGAAGCGATAAACCATGACGCGGTCGTAGCCCGCGACTGCCCGAACTCGTTCGGCGGCCATCTGGCAATACGCGTGCAGCGTTGCTGCATCGCCGAGGCCGTCGATCATCTCGTGTATGCACAAGAGCGGATCGGATGCGTTGTGGTTCGCAAGGTCGGCGTCTTCGAATTCGATGATCAGCGCACCGTCGCTCAGATGGATACTCGCATCGATCGGCCGCGAAGGGTGCGAGCGCAGGGCAGGGTCGAGCAGGTGGCGTGGCCTTGCGAGGCTCGAATGCAGAACGAGCTGGTTCAACCTTGCGATCTGCGGAGCGCTCAGGATTTCATGTAGGCAGGTCCCGATCAGGCTGTCCGATGAGTGCCCCAGCAAGGTCTCACAATCGCCTGCGGTTTGCTCAATCGTCCATGTCGCCGGATCCACCACCAGCATCGCGCCATGCGGCAGGATCGCGCCTGGAATGTGTATAGGTTCGCGATCGCAGTTGCTAAGATTCACATCGGAAGCTTTGGGGCTGGTCATGCTAACGATCCCACGCAGCCATCCACGTCTCAAAGGTCTCGAACGTATCACGCGCGCTCTGCACTGCTGCTTCGAGTTCGACCATATCCGACAGATCTTCTTCGAGTTCAGCGATGAAATCCTGCCAGCGTCGTCCTCCGTTCTCACCATCTCCGAGAAGGAAGGCGGCCGGCGGCGCCACACCCGCTGAGTTGCGCATCAGGGCGCGGGCCAACGCGAGCCCGCCCAGCGCTGCGCCTTCGACAACGTATGCAGCGCCTAGCGCTTTGGGATGGCTGTCGAGCGGTAAGAGCGCAATGCAGAGGGGCAGCGCTTCAATGCCCGCCCGGGCCATGCCGAGTGCCATGAGGTCCGCCTCCAGACGGCGGCTTCGGTCGCGACCGCGCAACAGTTGGACCTCGATCGGCAAGTAAAAGCCGTATGAGCGCGCCAGAAGCCGGCGATAGTGCTCCGCGTGGATCGCGCCCGAGGCTAGCGCCCTGTAACCTGGATGGGCATGCATGCGCTCGTGGGCGTCATTTGTAGCGGCCCGCAGAGTCGCTCGCGCTGAGAGTCGCGCTTGTGCTGAGCGTCCGTGCTGATCGAGGAGTCCATTGAGACTTTTGTCTGGGCTTGGTGCATTGGGCATCTGGGCGTCCGCGGTCACCTTTCATCGCTGACGCACGAGCTCGGTGTAGCGCAGTTGCATTCCACTGAATGGAACATGATCCGCCCGATAGTTGATCGTCGCGATTTGTGCTTTTCCCCGCGCGAGCCTGAATGTCTACCGCGTTCCGAAAGCAAACGCCCTCCTAATCCAGAAGTCTGTACGCCTCCGTACGATAACTTTGGAAACCGACACAGACTGGCGCGCCCATGCTGAACTGATGGGACTCCGGCAACGGGAGCTGAGAGGCGAATTCCAGACGCTCGGGGTGCGCCCCATGTGCCGCGTCAAAACGGGTTCTCGCCTAGATATCCGTGCCGTGCAGCGTACGGAAATCCACCGCGAAGCCGCCTTCGATGTAGCGGACGCAGGTTCCGGCGCGTTCGCCGATCTGGACGCGGTCGCCAATCATGGGGCGGGGGCCGGCGGTCTTCAGCGCCACGCCGAAAATCGAGACGTCCGCAACGGCACACGCGATCGTCATGCCCTTGCCGTACGTTGCGATCACCTGTCCCCCGCCAGGGCGGCGCTCACCTTCGCGTTCGTCGCTGAGGCCCAGGCGATCCTTGTTGATCAGCCAGGTCAGCTGGTCGGCGATCTTGTCCCGCTTGCGTTGCGGAACGTTGAACTGGACGGCGTAGCCAATCTCGTTGAGCACGCGGGCGATCACGCCTTCGACGCGGCCGATGCCATCGATGTAGAGAACCAGATGCTCGCCCCGGGTCAGCGGTCGCGCGAGATTGATGCGCAGCCCGCCAGCGCAGACATCAACGGTGGTGCAGGTAAATTCCTCGCCCTCGCCGGTGAGGCCGCGCACGCGCACGGCCCATTGCACGCGGCGATGACGGCGGCGATCAGCCGCTTCCATACGACGGAT
Source organism: Hyphomonadaceae bacterium (assembly GCA_022844345.1). GTDB lineage: Bacteria > Pseudomonadota > Alphaproteobacteria > Caulobacterales > Hyphomonadaceae > UBA7672. The sequence continues at coordinate 18,698 of JALHLU010000001.1, read as the reverse complement.
GGACGGTCGTTCAGCGGCCTGCGCCAATTGCATCTGCAACCCCCAGACGCGGGAGATGGCTCTCCCCGGACGCGTCAGGGTTAATGGAGAATGGTTCACAAATGCTTGCGGGGAGGAGATCGCAGAGGCGTCTGTGAAGACGCGGGCGGAGCAGACCGGCCGCTCAGCGGGCTGGTGCCCGAGCCAATGCCCGGCCCATTGCTTCTGGCCAGCTCGGGATGCTGGCGCGACAGGCAATGCGGCGCGGGAGGTCTGGATTTCATCTTGAGCTGACGAGCCGGATGGCGGGATCGAGGCTCGGGGCAGGCGGGTAGAGCGCGATGGCCTGTAGCCGGCGCAGTGGGCGGCCGTTCAGCAGGTCTTCACCTGTCATCGACTGGCATAGGCCGAGGAAGCGGCGCGGGACGTTGAGGCCGTCCAGCAGTGGGGCCAGCGCGAATTCAAGATCGACACGGCGGCCGGTCAGTGTTTCGCCGCGCGCGCGGATGAGGGCGGGTCCGCGGTCGGAAGCGGCAGCCAGCAGGGCAGCGCCAACAAGGCGGCGGTCAGCCTCGCTCCACAGCGTCAGGAAGTTGTGCTCGACGAGTTGGCGTCCGAACAGCCGCTCGATCGTGTAACCCACGCGGCGGAAGCAATAGTCGCGATCGCCGACATGGTTAAGGACGAACAGGCGGCCCACAAGATCGGGATAATCGTCGGTGGTCGGACCGCTGGCTGCAGCCGTCGCCCCCTGGGATAGCCGGCGCCACGCGTCCAGCAGGGCCTGGGTGTTCGGATGCGCGTTCACATCTTCCATGGATAGTTCCGTCACGGTCTCGATTGCCCAAAATCCCAAACGCCAGGGAACCGGTCGCAATCGCCGGGCCATGCGCACGTTACGGGAATCGCGGTCTGAAACCGGCCGTTTTCCCGCTGGACGGGAGAACGGCCCGTGCCGTTCCAGCCCCGCACGCGAACTGGGCGCCCAATTTGCATCCTGCCAGGCGAGGCCTCTGGGAGAGCTGAGATGCGCGTTTCATGGCGACACATGCTGGTCGGTGCTGGCATTGCCACGCTGGCGGCGACTGCCGCCCTTTCGGCGATCGGCCAATCCTGCAACACATGCGCGCCGCCGCCCTCGCCGCCACCGCCCCCGCCGTCGAGCGGATGCTGCCAGGCGCCACGCAATATTGTCGTCCAGGTCCCCGGCGTCAGCGTCGCCACCGCAAATGTCCATGTCGGCGCAACATCCATGGCGGTCGCCTCGGCTCAGGCGTCCACACTCGCCTCCGGCATCGCTGTGGCTGGCGCCGGAGCTGGCGCATCAAGTGGCGCCGGCGCCTTCTTCGGTGGCGGCGGCGGGTACTATTCCAATCCGGGTGTGTCGCAGAGCTCCATCTCGGGTCTTTCGGTAGAGGGCGGGTATGAGACCCGCCTCGTCGAGGAGGATGTGCTCAGCTACGAAGAAATTTGCGTCGACAAGATCGTCGAAGAATTCCAGACACGTCCCGTCCAGGCGCTGTGCATCGATGATCGCAACACGCCGCATCCGGCCTCGCGCGTTGACGGCGAGATGATGGTGGTCGCCGGCTACGCTGGCGAACTCTACCGCTGCATGTCGGGCACGCGCATGCAGGTGACGCTTGGCGAGATGGTGAACGGCGCCGCCAGCTTCGAGCGCGGCGAGACGTTCTCCTGCGCCAAAGGCGAGGCGCTTTTCCACACGCGCACCGGCGACCTGCAATGTCGCCCCCAGACGCCGGAACGCGACTGCAACGAGCGGTCACTGCTCCGCAAGTTCGGTCCGGGCATCAAGCTCGTGAACATGCCGTCCCAGAAGATGATCTGCGAACCTGAAACGCGCCAGACCGTGTCCAAGATCGTCAAGGAAGTGAAAGTCCCGCTCCCTGTGGCCACGGGCAATCTCGTGCTCGATGGCGGCGTGGGGCAGGGCTACTAACTTCGCCCGGCCACGGATTAGTCCAGCTGCACGGATCATGCGGTTGCCATAGCAGCGCGAAGTGCGTCACCTGACGCCCGGCGTGCGGAGGCGAACATGGCAGTCAATTCGGTGGCGTTCTATGCGGCGTGGGCGGCTGTGGCCGGCGCGCTCATCCCGGTGATGGCGGCGCTGCAGGGTACGCTGGGGCGCTCCCTGCAATCCCCTCTCCATGCCTCGCTGATTGCCGTGGGAATGGCTTTCCTGACGGTTGGTCTGGTCGTGGCCGCATTCCGTCCGCCGCTGCCGGCTGCTAACCTGTTTTCTGGGGTGCCGCTACTGGCCTGGGTCGGCGGGCTGGCGATGGGCTTCTATGCGCTGAGCGCGACTTTCGTGACGCCCAATTTCGGCGTCGGCAATTTCGTGATGTGTGTGGTGGTGGCGCAGCTGGTGATGTCGACACTGATCGACCAGTTCGGTCTGTTCGGTGCGCCGGTCTATCCTGTCGATCTCAAGCGCGCGGCCGGCCTCGCGCTGCTCGGCGGCGGCGCCGCGCTGGTCGCGTTGAAGTGAGGAAGCGGGCAGTGGTGTCACAAGCGTTCGACGCCTTTCCCCCAGCGCCACGCGCAATTAGCGCTTGAACTGGCCTGGGTCGTAGTAAAAGCGCTCGTGCCGGATGCGGTCGCCATCCCATTCCTGCATTGCGACCTCGTCGAACAGGACCTTTTCGCCCGTCGGCAACGTCACCTCGAACTGCCAGTTGATGAAGACGAAATTGCCGCTGATCGCGAACCGTTCGACCTTTCGCGCCGGCATGTTGCCATGTCGCAGAAGGACCTCCATTTCGTGCGCCACCAGCGCATCGCGGCCCCGGCGGACCTCACCCATGTTTTCCTGCATGGTCGCGTCGGCATGATAGAAATACATGATCGCGCCAACATAGTCCTGCTGTTCGACGCGCGCGATGAAGCTGCGCACGCGAGCGCGTGTGGGGCCGCCCGTGACCGGGATGTCTCCCACAAGCAGGGCCGAGTGAAGCGAAGACGCCATGACACTTTGCATGCTAGCTGGACCGTCGCGCTCTCAGTGGCACGCAAGTCGTTAACATCGGGTTGGCGCGTGTTAACGGTGCCGGTTCCCGTGTGCCTGGAAGCCTAGCCGCGTTTGGGCGGCACGATCGGCAGGGACGACGACAGTCCGCCGTCCACCGGAAGCACCTGGCCATTGACATAGGATGCATCGTCGGAGGCGAGGAACAGCGCCACCTTCGCGATCTCCTCCGGCTGGCCCGCGCGGCGCAGGGCGTTGAGCTGGCCGATCTTGTCGTCGGTGCCTTTCTCGCGCGCGCGGTCGAAGATCGGCTGCGTCATCCCGGTCTCGATGAGCCCCGGCGCGACGCCGTTGACGCGCACACCCGTGCCGGCAAGCTGGTTGGCGGCCAGAGAGACGAGCGAGATCACCCCGGCCTTGGAGGCAGAGTAGGCCGGCGAGCCCGCGCCGTTGCGGATGCCCGCAACGCTGGCGGTGCAGACGATGGCGCCCTTGCCCTGCTTGATCATGTGCGGTGCGCCAAGCTGGATCGCCAGCATCGGCCCGATGAGGTTCACGCGCAGGATGTTCTGCCACTGGTCTTCGGTCTGCTCGAAGATGTTCGGCGTGCCGCCCGATATGCCGGCGTTGGCATAGATAACGTCGAGCTTGCCATTGGTCTTCAGAGCGAGGTCGATCAGCTTCTGCACGTCGGCCTGGCTGCCCGCGTCCATCTCGAGGGCGATGGCCTTGCCGCCAGCCTTTACGATGTCAGCGGCAGTGTCGTTTACGCCTGCCGCCTTGTCGGCGGCGATCACGGACGCGCCCTCGGCCGCGAACAGTTTCGCCGAAGCGCGGCCAATGCCGGAAGCGGCGCCGGTGACGATGATGGATTTGCCGGTGAAGCGGGCCATGGGGTTTCCTCTTGTTTCCATCCGTATTCGGGCGGCGGGCGGGGGAGGTCAAGGGAACGGCGCTGGACGGGCCCCGCATTCATTTGATTGCGTGCGCCGTGACATGTGCAGAATGATCACGCTATATCGCCCCCGGGTCAGGGCGGAAATTGCAGTCGGGAGAGCGGGATGAGGGCAATCTTTGGCGCTGGCATTATGCTGGCGGTGCTGGCGGCATGTGGTCCGACTGCGCCCACGGCAGAGGAGATCGCGAAGAACAGCGCGGATCTCGTGGCCTATCTGGACGCCGAGTATGAGGAAGAGGTGCAGGAGTCTCCGCAGGAGATGACCTCCCAGGGCCGCAAGGACCGCTATGGCGAGCTGGACGACCGCTCGGAAGCGGCGATGGACAAGAGCCTGGCCTGGCGCCGCGAGAGCGTCGCGGACATGAAAGAGAAATTCGATCCCGAGGCGCTGAGCGAGGACGCCCGCCTCTCCTACGAAATCTGGGAGCTTGAGCTGGCGCGCGCCGAGAAGTCGGCCGAGTTCCGCCGCCACCGCTACATCTTCGGCCGCAACGGCGCACACACCGGCCTCGTCAACTTCATCATCAACCAGCACCGCGTCGACGAGAAGTCCGACATGGAGGCCTACATCTCGCGCGTCGCGGCGATCGGGCCGACGCTCGACGTGCTGATCGAGCGCGCAAAGCTGGCGGCGGGCGATGGCATCCGCATGCCGGGCTTCGGCTATGATCAGACAGTGTCGGAAGTCGCGCGCGTGACCACAGGCGCGCCCTTCGCCGGAGCCGGGGAGGCCGCCCTGTTCGCCGACGGCAAGGCCAAGATCGCCGCATTGCAGACGGCGGCCAAGATCACGGCGGAAGAAGCTGCGGCCCTGACCGAACAGCTGCGCGCAGCCATGGTCGACAAGATGAAGCCGGCCTACGAGCGGCTCGCCGCATGGGCCGCCGAAGACAAGGTCAACGCATCGGCGACGCCCCAGGGCGTCGGATCGCTGCCGAATGGCGAGGCTTACTACAACGCCATGCTGAACCTGATGACCACGACCGAAATGACCGCGGATGAGATCCACCAGCTCGGTCTCGACGAGGTCAAGCGCATACATGGCGAGATGGAGAAGGTGAAGACGGAGGCGGGCTTCCAGGGCACGCTGCAGGAATTCTTCGCCTTCATGCGCACAGACAAGCAGTTCTACTTGTCCAACGACGATGCAGGCGCACAGGAGTATATCGATCGCGCCACCAAGCACATCGAGGAGATGAAGCTGGCGCTGCCCCAATACTTCGGCCGCCTGCCGAAAGCCGATCTCATCGTGAAACGCGTCGAGCCCTATCGCGAAGAACCGGGGGGCGCGCAGCATTACCAGTCGGGCACGCCCGATGGCACGCGGCCGGGCATCTACTACGCCCACCTCTCCGACATGAATGCGATGCCGACCTACATGCTGGAAGACATCGCCTATCATGAAGGCCTGCCGGGCCATCACATGCAGATCTCGATCCAGCAGGAACTGGAGGCCGAGACCGGCCCGAACAAGCTGCCGAAATTCCGCACGCAGTACGGCTACACGGCCTACTCGGAAGGCTGGGGCCTCTACTCGGAAGCGCTGTCGAAGGAGATGGGATTCCTGAAGGATCCCTACAGCCATTACGGCCAGCTCTCGGGCGAAATCTGGCGCGCGATCCGCCTCGTGGTCGACACGGGCATTCACGCGAAGGGTTGGACCGAAGAGCAGGCGGTGAAGTACTTCACCGACAACTCGTCCATCGCGGAAGGCGCGATCGCGTCCGAAGTGCGCCGCTACATCACGACAGCGGGGCAGGCGACGGCCTACAAGATCGGCATGATCCGCCTGCAGCAGATGCGCGATAAGGCGCGGACGGAGCTGGGCGACAAGTTCAGTTATCCTGCTTTTCACGACCAGATCCTCGGCGGCGGCGCCTTGCCGATGCCGGTGCTTGAGAAGAAGATCGATCGCTGGATCGAGGCGCAGAAAAAGGCGTGATGCGGGAATGCCGGGCTCCTGCCCGGCAAGCGAGCCGAAAGGCTCATCCTCGCTGTTTCAAGAGTGCCGGGCAGGAGCCCGGCGGTCCCAGATGTCGGGAGACGAACAATGAGACTTCTGTTTGCTGCGGCCTTCATGGCCCTTGCTGCTGCGTGCAGCCCCGCTGCGCCGGCGGCGCCAACAGCAGAAGAGATTGCGGCCGAGAGCAAGAAGCTCACGGAATACCTGAACGCCGAGTTCGAGGAAGAGCTGGCGATGAACCCCACCATGCTGACGCAGATGGGCCGCAAGGAGCTGTATGACCAGCTCGGCGATTTCTCCGAAGCGGACTTCCAGAAGCAACTGGCCTGGCGGCGCGAGAGCGTGGCCGGCATGAAGGCCGCCGCCGACCCGGCGAAGCTGAACGATGACGGCAAGATCTCCTGGGCGATGTGGGAATCGGAGCTGGCGCGCGCCGAGATCAAGGCCAGCTGGCTGCGGCATGACTTTGTCTATGGGTTCAGCGGTCCGCACACGGGGCTCCCCAACTTCCTTATCACCTATCACAAGGTAGATGAGCCGCAGGATGTGGACGCCTATGTCGCGCGTCTGAAAGCGCTTGGGCCTGCGATCGACCAGAACACGGAACGGGCGAAGCTGGCGGCGGCGGATGGCGTCCGTACGCCAAAGTTCGGATACGAGCGCACGGCGGATGAGGCGCGGAGGGTCATTACCGGCGCGCCGTTCGGACCCGGCGAGGACTCGCCGCTGTTCGCGGACATCAAGGCGAAGATCGACGCGCTGCGGGCGTCAGGCAAGGCCGAGCCGAAGCACGCCGAACAGCAACTGGCGGCGGCGCAGGACGCACTGCTGACGCACGTGAAGCCAGCGTACGAGCGGCTGATCGCTTGGCTGCAGGCTGACATGCCCAACGCTGCTTCGGGCAAGGTGGGCGCACTGACGCTTCCCAAGGGAACCGAGTGGTACAACGCAGTGCTCGAACTGCAGACCACCACGAAGATGACGGCAGACGAAATCCACGATCTTGGCCTCGCCGAGGTGAAGCGCATCCATGCGGAGATGGACAAGATCCGGATCGCGACGGGCTTTTCGGGTGACTTGAACGCGTTCTTTGGCTTCATGCGCACGGACAAGCAGTTCTACCTGCCCAACACGGAGGAAGGCCGCGCCACGTATCTCGCGACGGCGCAGGGCTATCTCGACGTGATGTACAAGCGCTTGCCGGAGTATTTCGGCCGCCTGCCGAAAGCGCCTCTTGTTGTGAAGCGCGTCGAGGCGTTCCGCGAACAGCCCGGCGGCGCGGCGCACTATTACGGACCGACGCCCGACGGCAAGCAGCCGGGCATATTCTATGCCCACCTGATCGACATGAGTGCGGTGTCGCTGTGGGCGCTGGAAAGCCTAGCCTATCACGAGGGCGTTCCGGGCCACCACATGCAGATCGCCATCCAGAACGAGCTGACGGACATTCCCGTCTTCCGGACCCAGTATGGCTATTCAGCATTCTCGGAAGGCTGGGGCCTCTATTCGGAGGACCTGGGCAAGACGATGGGCGGCTTCACCGAGCCCTACAATGATTTCGGCAGGCTGAACTCGGAGTTGTGGCGGGCGGTGCGGCTTGTGCTCGACACCGGCCTGCATGCGAAGGGCTGGACCGAAGAAGAGGCTGCGGCCTGGGCGATGGCGAACTCGGCGCGCCCGGAAAGCTCGATCAAGAGCGAGGTGCGGCGCTTCCTCATGAATCCAGCGCAGGCAACCACCTACAAGATCGGCATGATCGCAATCCAGAAGCTGCGGGACGAAGCGAGGGCCGGGCTTGGCGACAAGTTCGACTGGAAATCGTTCCACGACACGGTGATTGGCGGCGGCTCCATGCCGCTTCCTGTACTTGAACAACGCGTGCGGGCATGGATCGCCACGCAGACGAAATCCTGAGGAGAGATTGATGAGACTGATGTTCGCAGCGGGCCTGATGGCCCTGGTGGCCGCTTGCGGCCCCACGACACCGCCCGCGGCGACCGCCGAGGAGATCGCCAAGGCAAGCGCCGATCTCACCGTCTGGCTCGATGCGGAGTATGAGGAAGACCTCCTCAACAGCCCGCTGCAGCTCACCTTCCAGGGCCGCAAGGAACGTAATGCTGAACTCGACCAGTTTGGCGACGCCGAACTCGACCGGCAGCTTGCCTGGCGCCGCGCCAGCGTCGCGGAAATGAAGGAGAAGTTCGATCCAGCGAAGCTGGACGAGGAATCCCGCACATCTTTTGACCTGTGGGTCCAGCAGCTGGAGTTCGCCGAGAAGAGCGCCCAGTTCCGCCGCGCGCCCTACGTCTTCGTCAAGGACGGCCCGCACGTCTTCCTGCCGAACTTCATGATCAGCTTCCACGCTGTCTCGGACAAGGCGGACATGGAGGCCTATGTCGCACGCCTCAAAGAGGTGGGCCGGGGCCTCGACCAGATCCTCGAAGGCGCAAAGCTGGCGGCGGCGGAAGGCAATCATGCGCCGCGCTTCGCCTATGACCAGGCGCTGGAGGAATCCCGAAATGTGATCCGCGGCGCGCCGTTCGGCGCGGGCGCGGATTCGCCGATCTGGGCGGACGCGCGTTCGGAGATCAAGACTCTGCTCGACGGCGGCAAGATCACGGCGGAAGAGGCCAGGACGCTTGAGGATGGCGCCCGCAAGGCGCTGGTTGAAGCGGTGAAGCCCGCCTACGACCGTGTCATCGCGTGGCTTGAAGCTGATCGCGCCAACACGGCGGAGCAGGCGCAGGGCGCGAGCCAGCTGATGAAGGATGGCGAGGCGTTCTACAACACGTCCCTCGAGCTGATGACAACGACGCCGATGACGGCAACCGAGATCCACGACCTTGGCCTCAAGGAAGTCGCGCGCATCCACGCCGAGATGGAGAAGATCAAGGAGACGGTGGCCTTCAAGGGCACGCTGGCCGAGTTCTTCGTGTTCATGCGCACCGATCCGCAGTTCCACCTGCCAAACACGGACGAAGGCCGCGCCCAGTACATCAAGATGGCTGAGGGTTATCTCGCGGACATCCAGGGCAAGCTGCCGCAGTATTTTGGCCTGATGCCCAAGGCTCCGCTGGTCGTGAAGCGCGTGGAAGCGTTCCGCGAGGAGGCCGGCGGCGCCCAGCACTATTTCCCGCCAACCCTCGACGGCTCGCGCCCCGGCGTCTTCTACGCGCACCTCAGCGACATGAACGCCATGCCGACCTACGAGCTGGAGACCATCACATACCACGAGGGCAATCCGGGGCATCACATGCAGATTGCCATCGCGCAGGAGCTAACCGGCATCCCGAAATTCCGCACGCAGTACGGCTCGACGGCCTACCAGGAAGGCTGGGGTCTCTACACCGAGACGCTCGCCAAGGAGATGGGCCAGTACGCTGATCCCTACTCGGACTATGGCCGCCTCTCGGCCGAGATCTGGCGTGCGATCCGTCTCGTGGTCGACACCGGCATCCACGCGAAGGGATGGAGCGAGGAAAAGGCCGTGGCCTACTTCACGGAAAATTCCTCCGTGCCGGCCAAGGCGATCGAATCCGAAATCCGCCGCTACATTGTGTGGCCGGGCCAGGCAACCGCCTACAAGATCGGCATGATCAAGATCCAGGAACTGCGCGCGATGGCCCAGAAGGAGCTTGGCGACAAGTTCACCATGGCTGGCTTCCACGACACCGTGCTTGGCGGCGGCGCCCTGCCTCTGCCCGTGCTGGAAGCGCGCGTGAAGCGTTGGATCGACAGGGTGGCGGCGCAATGACGCGGCGCATCGCAATCGCGCTCACGCCGCTGGCTCTGCTGGCGGCGTGTGGCGATGGCGTGCCTTTCACCGGCGAGGCAAGGGCGGCCTACGATCTCTGTCTCGGCGGCGGAGGCGCGGCCGCCTATTGCACTTGTGTGACAACGACGTTGCAGGAAAAAATGACGCCCGATGCCTTCACGCAGATGGCGAAGGGCGCTGAGGCGAATGACCTGGAAGCGACGCTCACGGCAATCGCGGCCGCCGACGCGGCTTGCGCTAAGTAGTAAGCCGGCAAAAGCCTGAATCTCACTCCGCCGCGACGGCTTGTTGAGGCGGAGTTTTCGTTTGCGCCGCATACTTCGCCGGAAGCCCCGGCGTGCCTGTCTGTTCTGGATGCGCTGCGAGATAGGCCGCCTTCAGCTCCGCTGATCGTGAATGGTTGCCGTCGGGCGACCAGCCCGGCTTGTTGATGAAACGCCCGACCCAGCGCCACGGGCGCAGGCCGTCATTCCAGCAATCACGCAGCAGCGCGCCGATCTCTCCGTAAGCCACGCGGATCGGGTTGAATGTGTTGATCGGCTTCACCGTGCCATAGACCGGCTTGTCGCTGTCGAGCTCCGGCACGAACGAGCCGAACATCCTGTCCCAGATGATGAACACGCCCGCAAAGTTGGCGTCGAGATAGCGTGGGTTGGTGGCGTGGTGCACGCGGTGATGGCTCGGCGTGTTCATCACCGCCTCGAACCAAGGATGCATCCGGCCAATCGCCTCGGTGTGGATCCAGTACTGGTAGACAAGGTTGACGCCCGCCGACACGGCGATGAAAGCCGGATGGAAACCCAGCAGCACCAGCGGCGCCGACATGATGATCTGCCCCGTCATCGGCCCGAACCACGGCTGCCGCAGCGCGGTGGTGAGATTGTAGTGCTCGGACGAATGGTGCGTGTGATGCTCGGCCCACCAGAAGCGGATCACATGCGCGAAGCGGTGCTTCCAGTAGTAAATGAGATCGTAGGCGACAAAGACAATCAGGAATGTCCACCACGTCACCGGCACGTCGAACAGGCGGTACGGCCAGAACAGCATCAGGAACCAGAGCCCGATCGAGGCGAGCAGCGTATCCACCACAACGCTGCCCACGCCCATCGAAAGCGATGTCACCGCGTCCTTCGTCTCGTAACGGCCCTTGGCGCGCCCAGCCTTTACCGCCCACCATTCAAGAATGAAGGTGACCAGGAAAAACGGGATCGCGATGACGGTCGGCTTGAGTAGAGCGTCCATGGGCGGAGAATGAGCATGGACGAGGCGCGTTGGGAAGCGGGGCGCCGCGGGGGCAATTTCTCGCGGGGCGACGCGAAGGCAATTGACCGCAGGCGCCCTGCGGCCCGACACTGTCCTACTACGCCGATACAAACCGGTAGGAAGAGAGTATGCGCAGTTGGATGACGGCTGAGATGGTGGCGGTGCTGGCGGTTGGTGCGGTCGCGCGCTGCGCGGCTTCCGCGAGGGTCATTGCCGCTCCTCGTCCCGCCGTAACAGGAGCGTAGGTTGCCTGCAGATCGCGAGTTCGACGTCATCGTCTACGGGGCCACCGGCTTCACCGGCCGCCTCGTGGCCGAGCACATGCTGGCGAAGTACGGCGCTGGCGGTGATGTGAAATGGGCGATGGCGGGGCGCAGCAAGTCCAAGCTGGAGGCCGTGCGCAGCGAGATCGGCGCCCCTGCAGAGGTCCCGCTCGTCATCGCCGATGCGTCGAACCCCGCCTCACTCGATGCAATGGCGCAGCGAACGAAAGTCGTCATCACCACGGTTGGCCCCTATCAGCTTTACGGCGAGCCCATGGTGGCGGCGTGTGTGAAGGCCGGCACGGACTATGTCGATCTCTGCGGCGAGCCTGCCTGGATGGCCGCGATGATCGCGAAGTACGATGCGCAGGCAAAGACCACTGGCGCGCGCATCGTCTTCTCCTGCGGCTTCGACTCCATCCCGTTCGACCTCGGCGTGACCTTCCTGCAGGATCAAGCAATCAGTCGCCTCGGCGTCCCTCTGCAGCGTGTACGGGGCCGCGTACGCAAGATGAAGGGCGGCTTCTCCGGCGGCACGGTCGCCAGCCTCATGGCGACGCTGGAAGCCTCCAAGCGCGATCCCTCCATGCTGAAGACGCTCGCCAATCCGTTCGCACTCACGCCCGGCTTCACCGGCCCCGCCCAGCCATCAGGCGAGGCCGTCGTGCTCGACGCCAGCGGCCAGTGGGCGGCCCCCTTCATCATGGCGACAATCAACACAAAGAACGTGCATCGCTCCAACTATCTGCTGAAGCAGAAATGGGGCGCGGACTTCGTCTATGACGAGATGACGCTGACGGGCGATGGCGCCGCCGGACAGAAGCGCGCAAAGGCTGCCAAACGCGGCGGTGACATGCTGAATGGCCTGCTCAACTTTGCTCCCGCGCGAGCGGTGTTGCGCACCTTCGTGCTGCCCAAACCCGGGCAGGGACCAACGAAGGAGCAGCGCGAAACAGGCTTCTATGATGTTGGCTTCCAGGGCGAGACTGCCGATGGCCGCGTGATGCGCGCAGGCGTGAAAGGCGACAAGGATCCCGGCTACGGCTCCACATCCAAGATGATCGCAGAGAGCGCGCTGTGCCTCGCGCGCGATGTCGGCCGCGATGAAGCCGGCGGCGGCGTGTGGACGCCGGGCGCCGCCCTCGGCGCCAAGCTGATAGCGCGTCTCGAAGCAAATGCGGGCATGCGGTTCTTGCTGGAGAACTGAGGCTTTCGTCCGCCCAAAAGCAAAAGCGGCAGCTCTCCGTCCGAGAAAGCCGCCGCTCGCTACTCTACACTTACTCTACGCTGCCCCCCGTCATGGGCCTAACTCTACTGAACGGGCCAGGGCGACCGGGGGTTAGGTGGTGGACCCTGGGAAACTTGACTGGTGCGCCTCAGTTATTGCGCTGCGATGTGATGAAGGTCGCCGAGTTGCCGATGGCCGAGGCCGAGCCATAGATGGCGCCGGCGCCGTTGACGCTGATCGACCCGGTGGAGGTGATGGCGCCGCCATTGACCTGGTTGACTGTGCTCGTCAGGGACGCGTCCCCACATTGCGAGCAGACATAGCCGGTGACGGCGTTGCCGATCGCGGTGGAGGCGACAACCACATCGCCGCCATCGCCGCTGCCGGTGTTGAACTGCGCGTTGGCGTCGACGCCGCCGGTGTTCAGCTGCGTGACATCAAGAACCATGTCGGATCCGACATTGGTCGCCAGCGTTGCGTTGCCGACGCCGTAAGCTGAAACGGCAGCCGTGCCATCCCACGAACCGAGCGTCACGCGTGTATCGGCCGAAACGCTGGTGGTGGATGTTTGGCGGCCGCGTAGCTGGGCATAGCCCCACTCGTTGTTGATGGTGGCCGAGTTGGCGGCGGCGGTCGATGCCGCCGTCACGTCATAGCCCTGATACTGATAGACGTCGGTCGCGGCCTGCGACTGCGCGCCAGTCGAGGTCTGCGTGTAGTCCGCATACACGGTCGAGGTCGTCGACGACGAGCCATAAGCGTTGATCGCCGACGACGCGCCCGCGACCGTGCGGCCAACGCAGCAGGCGTCAACGTCCGTAGCCGCGTAGGCCGAGTTGGAGGCGTCCTGAGTCATCGCGATGTTCATGTCGCCATGATCAGCAGCAAGCGCGGCGTTGTTGGACGCGGCGCTGGCGACAGCCGAAAGCGTCTGGCCATTGGCGATGCTCGCACGCGCCGAGGCCAGCACGTCTCCACCATTCGCGGTCTGGGAAGCCCCGATGTTGAGATCGCCGCCAACGGTCTGCGCCTGGGCGGCATTGCCTTGCGCGGTCGCCATCACGAGGCCGTCGCGCACATTGCCGCCCCGTAGGGTGGCGTGGGCGAAGGTTGCGCCCGAATTGGTCTGATCGGATTCAGCATCCAGCGCTCCCGCCATGTTGGCGCCGGAGACAGAGTTACCGGCCGCGGTGGCGGCGGCAGTTGCGCTCTGCGCGCCGCTGCGGGTCACAACCGTGATGTCAGCGACGACATCGCCCCAGTTGAGTTGGCCGTTGAGCGCAGTGGAGTTGTTCTGGGCGAGTGCCGGGGCGGCGAGCACACAGGCAAGGCCAGCGGCGGCGGCAAGGCGGGTGAGCAGGTTCATGGCGTCGTCCCTCTGTTCGTGCGGCCTAGCTGCGGCGTCCGCGCAGGGCTGCCTTGACGCCATCGTCCCGTTTGTCGCTCCAGCGGTTCGGATCAGCGCGCACATCGCCGTCGGACGTCAGCGCCGAACCATCGGGCAGGCGGATCGTCGTGCCGGTCACCGACTGCGGCAGCGACATGTCGCTGGCTTCCTCGGCAAGCGCGCCGCAGGGGTCGGCGTTCGGCACGCCATAGAGATTGGCGGTCATTTCCAGCACGGCGCGCTCGATGGTGGAGCGGATCGCAAGCTGGATCGGTTCCATCGCACGCTCGCCGGCGCCGACGTCGAAGATGTTGCCGTTGGCGAAGTCGAAGATGCCGGCAGAGACTTCGCGGCCGATGATCTGTTTCTGGTAGGAAATCACATCCACGACTTCGAGCGTCTTGGTCGAGACGAGGCGCAGGTCTACGCCGACGTTGATGACGAAAGCCTTGAAGCCGGCGCGGCCCTTCATGTCGGTCGGGTCCAGGTCGCCGACGAATACGTCGACGCCGACAGAGCGGATGTTGGAATTGAGTTCGGTGATGCCGCCGACGAAGTAATAGTCGGAGCCCGGGATCTCGCCCGCCATGATCTGGCGGAACTCCGGAGCGGCCGGGCCCGTGTCAGCGCTGGGATCAGCGCCGATGAGGCGGTTGTTTGAATACTTGAGCTCGAGTTCGGACACCGACGTGTCGAAGCGCTCGACCAGCATGGCGCCAGCCTTGGCGAAGGCCGACATCGCCATCAGAGAGGCGCCCTGCGTCACCTTGCGGCCGCCTTCGAGGTCTTCCTTGCCGGTGTAGTCGAGCACACGGCCAACTGCGATGCGCGGGCGGTTCTTGCCGGTCGCCGTGGCGTAGTTGGCCATGCAGACCAGGGCGTTCGAATAGGGCGTCGGGTTCGCGGTGACCGGCGCATCGCCGATCGGGGTCGCATAGAGCCCGGCTTCACTGGCCCAGGGCGTGACACAGCCTGTGACGGCAAGTGCGCTCGCGGCAACGGCCAGAAGTTTGAGGCGCATCATCATTGAAGGTCGATCTTTCCGTTGAGCACGGTCGTCTGGTTGCCGTTGTTGATCTGGGTCGAGTCGACGATCACCGTGTTCCAGCTGCCTTGCGTGATCACGTTGAGCTGGTTGCCGACGGCTGAGCCGGTCGAGATGCCGCGGCCAAAGCCTGCGCCTGCGGTGGATTGCGACCACGAACCGGCCGACGCCGAAGAGGTCGAGAGCGAGGACTGGTCCATCCCTGTCATGATGCGGCCGTCGAGGATCACGCGGTTGCCATTGGCGTCGCGTGTGTTGGCGTCATAGCCGGCCTGTTCTTCGCCATAGCCGTAGCCAAAGGGGCGCTCGAACTCGCCGGAGACCTGGGCCGCCGGGCTGGGCGGCTGGGCGTAGGCGGGAAGCGCGAGGAGGGCGACCGCGCCACCGACGAGCACAACGCCGGCCAGCGCTCCTAGCGCGGCTGAAACGAAGACGCCGGGGCCTTTTCTCTTGAAGGACATCTCAGGATGTATCCCGTGGGTTGAGTTGGACCACGAGTTTGCAACCGACATGCCAGCAGCATGCGTACGTTGAATATTGGGGCGCTGCGCTCGCGCGGGACGAGAAAGGATGGTCGGACGCGTCAATTCAGGCGCGGAAGAATGCGGCTGCCGCCTTGGCGTTCCGCTTTGACACACGCAGCGGGCGAGTATCGGCAACTATCAGTGCGCTGCGGCGTTATCCGGCGACACCAGCGGCGGATTTTCCGGGATGGACAGGCTTGATGACGGCAGCATGCGCCTGCGCAGCGGGGCGACTGTCTGGCGGCCGCCATCGGAGCAACCGGTCAGCCAGTATGATCGCCCGGTCGCTGAACTGGAAACCGACATCGTCGTCGTCGGTGCGGGCGTAACAGGCGCCTTCTTGGCCGAAAGGTTTACGCGCAGCGGTCGCCGCGTGGTGCTGATCGACCGGCGCGCGCCGGCGACGGGCTCGACAGCCGCCTCGACCGCCATGCTGCTGTGGGAGCTGGATGCCAGCCTGCTCGAACTGGAAGGCCGTTTTGGCTTGCAGGCCGCAGCCCAGATCGCAATGCGGTGCCGTCAGCAAGTGGCCGTCATTGACCGCGTGGTTAATGAACTCGCAATCGCATGTGACCATCGCCCGCGATCCTCGCTCTATCTGGCCGGCAACAAGCTGGATGCGGCCGACCTGCGCGAGGAACTGCGCGTGCGCGCCCATGCAGGGATCGACTGCTCATTCCTCTCTGAAGGCGATCTGGCGGCGATCGGCTTCCAGGGCGAGGGCGCGCTGCTGTCTGACGGCGCAGCTGAGGCAGACCCCGTGAAGCTCGCCCTTGGCCTTCTGGAGGCCGCGAAGAGGCGAGGGGCGGTGGTGCTCTCGCCCGCGACGGCGGAAACCTACGAGACAACCTTGGCGGGCGTGACGGTTGAAACGCGCGAGGGCGATATCGTCCTTGGACAGACGCTTGTCCTCGCCAATGGCTACGAGATGCCGGATTTCGTGCCGGCCGCTCGCCATGAACTGGTCTCTAGCTGGGCGTTGGCGACTGATCCCCTGCCAAACGCCGCCTGGCCGGGCGAGTCGCTCGTGTGGGAAGCTGCCGAGCCCTACCTCTACATGCGCTCCACGGCCGACGGCCGGGTCATTATTGGCGGGGAGGACGAGGCGTTCGCCGATCCCGGCGCCCATGACGGGCTGACCCCTGCAAAGATCGCTGCTCTCGTCGCCAAAGTCGGACATCGCTGCCCAGCCCTGGCCAACGTCGAGCCGGCCTTTGCCTGGTCCGGCGTGTTTGGTCAGACGGATGATTCCCTGCCCCTCATCGGGCCGGTACCGGGCCGGCCACGCTGCCTCGCAGCCTTCGGATACGGCGGAAACGGTATAACTTTCAGCGCCATGGCGGCAGAGATGCTCGATGCTCACCTGCGCGGCGTACCTTGGGAGGACGCTCGCCTCTTTGCGCTGGACCGGGCGTGAGGCTGGCCCTCTCGCCCCATGAATTTCTTCGTCTAGTAGCCAGTATTGGGTTGCAACCTGCGGCAGCCTGCCGCACCCTTCGGGCTGTGAACGACAGCGACCGTCAGGGAGGCCAGCATGACTCTTGAGCAGATACTGAAGGAAAAAGGCGGCCAGGTGTTTGCCGTGGCCGAGTCGGCAACTCTGAAGGAGGCGGCCGAACTCCTTGATTCCAGGCGAGTCGGCGCGATGGTCGTGCTCAACGAGGCCGGCGGCCTTATTGGCGTTCTATCCGAACGCGACATTATCCGGAATCTCGCCCGCATCGGCGCTGCGGCGCTCAACTGCACGGTCGGCGAGGTTATGACCCGGCAGGTCGTCACGTCCCGCCCCCGCGATACGATTGAATCGGCAATGGACAAGATGACCGACCGGCGAATCCGCCACCTTCCCGTCGTCGATGGCGGCCGGCTGATGGGCGTTGTCTCGATCGGCGATCTGGTCAAATGGCGCATCGCCGAGGCCGACGCCGAGGTCAACGCAATCCGCTCCTACATCGCGCCCTAGGCGCAGGAAGCGCTGCTAATCCAGCTGAATCAGGCTGTAGGCCAGGTAGCATTGTGGTTGCGTGCAGGCCTGCATCCATATCCGTATGTGCATCAGCCCGCCGCCATTGAACGCAAAGCCAAGGCGCGTTGACCCATGCGCCCCGCCGACCGACTGGCCCAGATGGTCGAACACCTCAAAACCGGCCGACCTGCAGTCCTGATCGCATGCGAGGGCAAGCAGATAGCCCCCGCAAGGTGTCAGCCTGATTTTTTCGATGACTTCCTGTTCGTCGTCGAGAATCATCTCGTTCCAGCCGGCCGGACGATGGTTGATGTCGTATCCCGGAACGCCCACGGGAATCTCCGACAAGGCCATCTTTACGTAGGCCTGGGCGGCTTCGAGCATCACCAGGGCCTGTGCGCCCGGCGTAAACATCGCCGAGGCGGCGACAAGCACAGCTGCAAGTCTGATCGTGGTCGAGGTCCCCAGCGGCGTCCGGCATGGCCGGAATCGATTCCAGACATTCCTGGCGACCAACGCAAGCCGCAGATGCAGAAGGGGAGGGCACATCAAGGGTCGACTCGCCTCGTCCGGGCGGCGCAGCTTCCGCTTCCGAATTCGCCAGGCCCGCCCCGTATAGATCACAAATTGCCCAAACAGCCTTTGAAACCGGGCCTTTTGGCACGTTTGTGTCGCCTTCCAAGAGGTTCCGCGGTGAACTGAAAATTCGCGCGAAAAGATCAAAATCCCGCTTGCACGCCCAGGATCACAAGCGTATATACCGCCCTCCCGCCGACCACAGCTGGTCTGACGCGGGCCCCGCAATGGGCCCGAAGAAGCCTCTGTCGTCCTTTTTGTGAGCCTCTTCGGCGTCCTGTGGATTGCTGAAAAAAGTTCAAAAAAGTCGGTTGACGGGAAAACGGGCTCGGGCTTATACCCCGCGCCTCACGCAAACGGGGCGGCCAACAAGGGCCGGTACGGATGCGGCGGACAGCCGGTCGAAAGGCCATTGTTCGCGGGATGTTTGACATTGTGAGTGGAAGAGAAACGCGGGCGGCGGTGTTGCTTGCCGGGTTCTCGATCGGGCTTCGGCCTGGGCGAAACCCATATTCGACATCGACGGTTTGCGTTTATCTAAGGAAAGCCAGTTCAAGTACTGCCCAACGTGAGTTGGGTTTTATGTGAACGGGTTTCCCGTCAAATATACGCAAATGCTTTGCAGCGACCTTGTCCATTACGGATGAGGTTTCGTCGGGATCGAACCTCAACCTGAGAGTTTGATTCTGGCTCAGAACGAACGCTGGCGGCAGGCTTAACACATGCAAGTCGAACGCCCCGCAAGGGGAGTGGCAGACGGGTGAGTAACGCGTGGGAACGTG